>CAVSEF010000006.1:0-304233 GCA_963726985.1 uncultured Solirubrobacterales bacterium | reverse complement strand
CTCCATTAGGCTGCCTCTTTGATGCGTGCCGTCACCTTTCAAGCCCCCGGCGAAGTTCGCGTCGAGGATGTCGCCGAGCCGGAGCTGATCGACGCCGGCGACGCGATCGTGCGGATCGAGGCCACCGGCGTGTGCGGGTCGGATCTGCACATCTACCACGGCCGCGTGCAGATTGAACCGGGCTTCACGATCGGGCACGAGTACGTCGGCACCGTGATCGAGGCCGGCTCCGACGTGCGCGACGTGCAGGTCGGCGATCGCGTGCTCGGCTGCTTTCAGACCGCCTGCGGGCGCTGCTGGTTCTGCCGCCGCGGGTGGTTTCACAAGTGCGACTCCTCGCGCACGTTCGGCCACGGCGCGGCGCTCGGCTCGCTGCAGGGCACGCAGGCCGAGCGCGCTCTCGTGCCGAACGCCGACCTCGTCCTGCGCAAGGTGCCAGCGGGGATGAGCGACGAGGTGGCCCTGTTCGCCGGCGACGTGATGGGGACCGGCTACCACGCCGTCGCCGAGAGCGGCCTGCGCGCCGGCGACGTCGCCGCCGTGCTCGGTCTCGGTCCGGTCGGCCTCTGCGCGGTGCAGGCCGCCAAGGCCTCCGGCGCGGCGCACGTGATCGCCGTCGACTCCGTCGCCGAGCGCCTGGCCGTGGCCGAGTCCTTCGGCGCCGAGGCCGTGCATCTGGAAGAGGGCGACCCGCGCGCGGCCGCGCGCGGCGCCACGGAAGGGCGTGGGGTGGACGTGTGCATCGACGCCGTCGGCCACCCCAAGGCGCTCGACCTCGCGCTGCGGATGACGCGCAAGTGCGGCACCGTGCAGGCGATCGGCGTCTACGCCGAGCGCTGCGAGGTGCACATGGGTCTCTTGTGGATCAAGTCGCTGCAGCTGTGCTCCGGCCACGCCAACGTGATCGGCCACGTCGACCGCGTGCTCGCGATGATGTCCGCCGGGGTGCTCGATCCCTCGCCGCTCGTCACCCACCACATGGCGCTCGACGACGCGGCCGAGGCCTACGCGCTGTATGACCGGCGCGAGGCGCTTAAGATCGTGTTGAAGCCGTGAGCTCGCCTTCCTCGATCCACCACGCATTCCTTCCTCGATCGTGCGACTCGTGCGACGCCCGTCGTCGCCAACGCTCGAGTCCTGAGCCATCCGCGCAAGGAGCCCGCCATGACCGCCGCCGCTGATACCGCCACGCCGACCCATCCCGACGCGCTCGGAGACGCCGCGCGCGCGTTCCTCACCAGACCCCAACGCCTGCTGATCGGCGACGAGCGCCCCGCCGCCGCCGACGGGCGCACGTTCGCGACGCTCGACCCCGCGACGGGGCGCGAGATCGCCCGGGTGCCGCAGGCAGGCGCGCAGGACGTCGACCGAGCGGTCGTCGCCGCGCGCGCGGCGTTCGCCGACGGCCCCTGGGCGACGATGCCGGCCGCCGGACGCGAGCGGCTGATGCACGCGCTGGCGCAGGCGATCGAAGAGCGCGCCGAGGAGCTCGCGCAGATCGAGTCGCTCGACAACGGCAAGCCCGTCGGCCTCGCGCAGTACGTCGACGTCAACGGCGCGGTCGGCCACCTGCGCTACTTCGCCGGCTGGCCGACGAAGATCGAGGGCGGCGTGCTGCCGGTGGCCGCGCCGAACATGCACTGCTACACCCGCCGCGAGCCCGTCGGCGTGTGCGGGCAGATCATCCCCTGGAACTTCCCCCTGCTGATGGCCGCCTGGAAGCTCGGCCCCGCGCTCGCGGCCGGCTGCACGGTCGTGCTCAAGCCGGCCGAGCAGACGCCGCTTTCCGCGCTGCGGATCGGCGAGCTGGCGCTCGAGGTGGGCTTCCCGCCGGGCGTCCTCAACGTGCTGACCGGCGACGGCGAGACCGGCGCCGCGCTCGTCGACCATCCCGGCGTCGACAAGATCGCCTTCACCGGCTCGACCGTCGTCGGGCGCGAGATCGGCGCGAAGGCCGGAAGGGCGCTGAAGCGCGTGACGCTCGAGCTCGGCGGCAAGTCGCCGAACATCATCCTCCCCGACGCCGACATCGACGCCGCGGTCAAGGGCTCCTTTCAGGCGATCTACTTCAACTCCGGCCAGGCCTGCAACGCCGGCTCGCGCCTGTTCGTGCCGGCCGAGCGCTTCGACGAGGTGATGAGCGGCCTCGCCGACGCGGCCAAGTCGGCCCAACTCGGCGCGGGCCTAGCGCCCGGCACGCAGCTCGGGCCGGTCGTCTCGGCCGAGCAGCAGGAGCGCGTGCTCGGCTACATCCAGGCCGGTCGCGACGAAGGCGCCGAGGTCCTGGCTGGAGGCGAGGCAGCGCTCACCGACAGCGGCGGCTATTTCGTCGCGCCGACGCTGTTCAGCACGACCGATGACCGCCTGCGGATCGCCCGCGAGGAGATCTTCGGGCCGGTGCTCGTCGCCTCGCCGTATGACTCGCTCGAGGAGGTCGCCGCGCGGGCGAACGCGAGCGAGTACGGCCTCGCCGCCGGCGTGTGGACCCGCGATGTCGGTAGCGCCCATCGCTTGGCCGCGCTGCTGCACGCGGGCATGATCTACATCAACACCTGGGGGGTGGTCGATCCCTCGGCGCCGTTCGGCGGCTTCAAGGCCTCCGGCATCGGTCGCGAGCACGGCCATGACGGTCTCGACGCCTACCTGGAGACGAAGACGGTTTGGACAGCGTTGTAGGGAGCGGCGGCGTTGCCGGAGACAGCGTTGTAGAGCCCCGCGCGTCCGACGGGCCTCGCTTGGGCGCAAACGCCGGGGATGGCGAGAGTCCCGGGCATGCCGCGGCAGACACAGGCCCCGAGCGGCGAACATCGCGTCTACAGCAGCCGGGCGATCGTCCACGGGCCGAGCGCTGGATCAAAGCGCTGCTCGTCGTGTGTGCGCTGGTGCTCGTCGCCGCGACGCTGGAGATCGTCCTCGACGCGGCGGTCGGGCACTCGCCGCTGATCCCCAAGCAGCCGCAGATCGCCGGCTGGCTGAGCGGGATCGGCACGCGCCTTGGCTACCGCACGTTTCTGATCGCGCTGCTTGCCTTCACCGGCGCCTACGCGGTGATGTTGGGGTTTGCGGGGCGGATCTCCAAACGCTGGGCGATTGTGCTGGTCGGAGCGCTGCAACTGATCGTGTTCGCCGGGCCGATCCTGATCTCGACGGACGTGTTCAGCTACATCGCCTACGCGCGGATGGGCGTGGAGCACGCGATCAACCCCTATACGCACGGCCCGATCGCGATCAAGCACGACGCGGTCTATCAATACGTCGGCCACGACTGGAAGCACGTCGCGACCGCCTACGGTCCGCTGTACACGCTGCTCTCCTACCCGCTGGGCGCCGTCGGGTTGAAGGCGGCGGTGTGGGGGATGAAGCTCGCGGCGCTGCTCGCGAGCGCCGGCACGCTCGCGCTGACCTGGCGCTGCGCCAAGGTCCGCGATATCAACCCGGTGGCCGCCCTGTTTGTAGTGGGCGCGAACCCGTTGTGGCTGATCTACGGCCTCGGCGGTGCGCACAACGACCTGCTGATGACGCTGTTCATGATGGGCGCGGTCAGCCTGGCGTTCGCCGGCCGGGACGCGCCGGCGGGCGCATCGGTAGTGGCGGGCGCGCTGGTGAAGGCGACCGCCGCGGCGCTTTTGCCGTTCATGGTCCTCTCACGCCGCAAGCTCGCGCCGATCTTCGGCGCGCTGGCGGCGGTCGCGCTTGGTGCGCTGATCGGCTATGTCGTGTTCGGCATCCATGGGATCAACATCATCGCCGCGCTGAATCGCGACGCGGCGTTCGTCTCGACCGACAGCTTCCCGACAGAGCTCGCCCACCTGGTCGGCAAGCCCGGGGTGTTCCCGATCGACCACGACCTGCTCAAGGGCGCGCTCGTGCTGATCGTGGTGTACCTGCTGTGGCGCACCTGGCGAGGCTATGACTGGGTCGCCGCCTCCGGCTGGACGCTGCTGGCGATCTCGGTGACGAGCACGTGGCTGCTGCCCTGGTACACGCTGTGGTCGCTGCCGCTGGCGGTCGTCTCGCGCGACCGTCGCCTGCTGATGGCGACGCTGGTGATTCAGGGCTTGTTCGTCGCCCATCAGATTGCCCCATTGCTGGTGCCAGTCTCATGAGCGAGACGACTGGGACTCAGACGACCGGGGCACCGATCGAGCAAGGCCGTTGGGATCGCCTGCCGGAATGGTTGCGTCCGCGCGATCGGGAGCGGCCGGGCGCGGGCCGTAGCCGGCATTTGATCGAGGTGACGCTGCTGATCCTCGCGGGCCTGTTGCTGGCGGTCGCGACGGTCAACGACGTGGTCGACCAGACGCACGTCAACCACCGGCTGATCGCCGATCTGCGCACGTGGCGGCAGTACACGGGCCACGACTATAAGAACGTGTCGACCGAACAGGACCTGTACGGGCATACGACGAAAGATGTCGTCTGCGGCAATACCACGCCCGGGCCGCCGAAAGAACGCGTGCAGCTGTGCCTGCAGCTGACCGGGCCGGTGATCGACGGACGGCGCGCCGCGCACGGCGGCTGGTATCTGCCGCCGAAGACCGAAGACGAGCCCGCCGCCCGCTACGGGTGCTTCGGCTCGGCGACACCGGCGCGCTACTGCGGCAAGGACGCCGCGGGCGCCACGGAAAACCCCGAAGCGGGCAGCTCGCCGGAAACGTCGCCGGAAGCGGGCCAGTGAGCGCGACGGCCGCTCCCCCGGCCGGTACTCAGCCGTTCGCCACCGCGCGCAGACACACCCTGTCGCGGTGGTGGCCGCTCGCCGCGCTGCTGATCCTCGCCGCGGCGCTGCGATTTTCGACGCTCGGCCTGCAGAGCTTCTGGTACGACGAGGCCTTCACCCCCGTGCACGTGCTGCACGCGAGTCTCGGGGCGACGTTGAAAGGGGTGGTGCACACCGAGAACACGCCGCCGCTGTGGTACGTGCTGATCTGGGCGTGGTCACGGATCTTCGGTACCGGCGCTGTAGCGCTGCGCTTCCCCTCGGCGATCGCGGGCGTCGCGACGGTGGGGGTCGCGTGGGGGATCGGGCTCGAGCTGACCGGGCGCCGCGCGACGGCGATCGCGACGGCGGCGTTCGTCGCGGTCAACCCTTTGTTCGTCTGGTACTCGCAGGAGGCGCGCGCGTACGGGCTGTTCGTGCTGACGAGCGCGCTGGCGATGTGGTGCTTCCTGCGCGCCGAGCGTCGGCCGACGCGAGGGTGCCTGACGGCGTTTGCCGCGGCAGCCTCGCTGGCGCTGTTGAGCCACTACTTCGCGGCGTTCCTTATGGCCCCGATGATCGTGATGCTGCTCATGCATGGAGGACTGCGTCGGCGCGCCACGTTGCTTGCGTGTGCTGTCCCGGTCGTCGTCGGCCTGGCGCTGCTACCGCTGGCTTCTGCACAGGGTGGCCACGGCGCGCAGTGGATCGGCGAATGGGCGCTCGCGAAGCGGCTGCAGGCGATCCCGCAGTACTACCTGACGGGCTATATGGGCGCGCCGCTGGGCCATGGGATCGAGCTGCTCGTGGCGCTGCCGATCCTGGCCGGCCTCGGCTACGGCCTGTGGAGCGTGCTCGAGCCACGCGAGGAGCGGGGCGTGCTGATCGCTTTGAGCATTTCTGCCTGCGGGGTGCTGCTGCCGATTGCGCTCATCGCGTTCGGCGCCGACTACCTGGCGCCGCGCAACCTCGTCGCTGCGATGATCCCGGTGAGCGCGCTGATCGCGGTGATCGTCGTGGCGCGCAGGGCGGGGCGCACCGGGGCGGTGCTGGCGGCGCTGATCGCGCTGGCCGGGCTGGCGATCACGATCGACGTCGATCTCAGCCCGCGCCTGCAGCGCGGCGACTGGCGCGGGGTGGCGAAGGTGCTGCGTGGCACGCCCGTTGGCGAGCGTGCGATCACGACAGTCGAGCTCGGCGCGGCGCCGCTGGAGTACTACCTGCCGCCGCTGCACAACCTTGCCGAGGGTTCGACGGTCACGGTGGGCGAGATCGACGAGACCGGCTACGCGCCGTTGAAGGCCTCGGCCGGCCGCCCACCGGCCCCCGGCTTTCGGCTGGCGGGCAGATACGACGTGAACGGACTGATCGTCTACCGCTTCGTAGCCAACACGCCGCAGATGGTGTCGGAGGCGACGCTGCGCAGGCATGTGATCACCGACGCACACCCCGAGGTGCTCGTCGCGCCCGCGGTGTCCGCGGCTCACCTGGCAGGCTGACTCCTTGATCGGCCACTCCGGCCTCCGCAAATCTCCGCGGATCGTCAATCAGGTGCCGTTGTAGGAGGCAGGCGCCGGCGGGTCGTCGCGGATGTCGGCGATCTGCGCGAGCAGCGCCGACGGCGAGGTCCCGCCGAGCACGCGCAGGCGGTGCAGGCGAAAGCGGTCTTCGGAGGGCCGCGCCCAGCCTGGGACGACGGTCGTCGAGCCGGTGAAGCCGGCGGTCTTGACGGCGGCGATCACGGTCGCGTCGTAGTGCCCGGAGGGGTAACAGAACCAGTTGACGGGCACGTCGTAGCGCTGCTGGACGATGCGCCGCGCGACGGCCACCTGATCGTGCAGCTGCGTGGCATCCAACGCGATCAGGTCGGCGTGGCTGATGCCCTGCGTGTCGAGCTCCCAGCCCGCCGCGAGCAGGCCGCGGACCTGCGCCTGGCTGAGGCCGCCCTCGGAGGGCGGTAGCCCGGTCAGCTGGATGTTCTCGTCGCCGACCCAGCCGAGCCGGCGCAGGACGGGCAGCGCCTGGGTGTACTGCGACTGGTAGCCGTTGTCGAAGGAGACGATGATCGGTTTGCCCGACCCCAGGGAAACGCCGTGCTGCCAGTGGGCCTGCACCTGATCGAGCGTCACGGCGTGCCAGCCGGAGTTCTTCAGGGCCTGCATCTGCGCGGCGAACTCGCTCGGTTCGACGTACAGCCCGGGAAACGGAGCGCCGGGTGGCGGCGCGGCGATCACGTGATACATCAGGATCGGCACCGCCGTTTTTCCGGGTCCCGCCCGCCCGCCGGCGACAGCGCTCGGAGCGCCAACAGCGGCGGCACCGCCGTTGCCGCCGGTGTGAGAGGTGGTGGATGTGGACGGGGCGGCGGGGGAATGACTCGTGCCGGTGCCGGAGAGCGTGGTGTTGGCGGTCTGCGTTTCGCCGACGGAGGGGCCGGCTTGGATGCCGTACAGATCGCCCAGCAGTACGACGCCGACAACGACGATCAGCACTGTGATCAGGCCGGCGGCCTGCAGGCGGTGGCGACGCGTCGCGCGCCGACTGGCCTCGCGACGCTCGCGCAGCTCCTTGGGGGGCTCGATCGGCGAGGTGGACACTGGCGAAGCATGGCAGGCGAGGAGCTATCCCGGCCGCGATCGATGTCCACGGCAGGGATGTTGAGCCTCACTCCACGATGAGCCGTCTAAGAGGACAATCACGACATGAGCGGCGCGGAGATAGGACTCGCCCTTTCGGTGTTTCTCGCCTGTACGGTGGAGGCCGTCGAGGCGCTGACGATCGTGCTGGCCGTGGGGACCACGCGCAGTTGGTCCTCTGCGATGGCCGGTGTCGGCGCCGCGGTGCTCGCGCTCGCGGTGATCGTGGCGGCGCTCGGCCCGGCGCTCACCTCGCTGCCGATCGGTGTCCTCAGGGTGATCGTGGGCGGTCTGCTGTTGATCTTCGGTCTGCAGTGGCTGCGCAAGGCGATCCTGCGCTCCGCGGGACTGAAGGCCAAGCACGACGAGCTGCGGATCTATGCCGAAGAGACCGAAGCGGCACGTGACGCCGGGGCCGAGCCCGCCGGTTTTGACGGCTACGCCTTTACGATCTCGTTCAAAGGGGTGCTGCTCGAGGGTCTCGAGGTCGCGTTCATCGTGCTCACCTTCGGCGCCAACCAGCAGCGCGTCCCGCTCGCCGCCGCGGCCGCCGCGCTCGCGATCCTCGTCGTCATCGCCGCGGGTGTCGCGGCGCGAGCCCCGCTGGCACGGGTGCCGGAGAACACGATGAAGTTCGCCGTCGGCGTGATGCTCAGCTCGTTCGGAATGTTCTGGAGCGCCGAGGGCGCCGGCGCCACATGGCCCGGCGGCGACGCTGCGCTGCTGGCAATCGTGCCCGGCGTGCTCGTCGCCGGCCTGCTGATGGCCAGAACCCTGGGCCGCATAGCGCCCGCGGCGGCGATCGGTCAGGCTCAGAGCACGTCCGCTGCGGCGGCCGATCGTGCGGCGGCCGGCGTATGACACGAGGGCGGGTGTTCCTGGCGGCGGTATGGGAGTTCGTCGTCGGCGATGACTGGCGCACCGCGATCGGCGTGGCGCTGGCAATCGCGTTGACCGCGCTTCTCGCCTCGGCCGGCGTCTCCGCCTGGTGGGTCATGCCGCTCGCGGTGCTCGGGCTGCTCGCGCTCTCGATTCGGCGTGCCGCGCGTGGGGCCTCTCGCGGAGGATGAGCCGGCACCATGCTGCTCCCCTCGACGGCATCCTCAGGCTGTAGCGCAGTGTCGGGCGGGTGTCATCAGGACCACCCGCCCGACCCGTCGCTGCACGCGCGACGCTCGCTGGTCTAACTACTTGGCGATCTTGATGATCCGCTCCATGCCGAGCACCGAGTGGCTGCGCCCGTCCTGGGTGTCCATGAAGCACACCTCGACGTAGATGCCGGGCTTGGCGGTGATCGTCTCCTGCTGAAAAGCTTCGTGTGAGAGCGGCCCGGCAAAACCCGCCGGAGGCCCTGAGATCAGCTTTCCAACCGCCTTTTCCTTGCCGGCGAGCAGGTCCTTGATGGCCTGCTTGGCAGCCTTCATGTTCTTTACGGGCGCCGCGATGTCCATGTGTACGAGGAAGCCTTCGTTTTCGAAACGAACGAGCTCGCCGTCATGCAGGGTGCTCGGGCCGCGGAAGCCGAACTCGATCGAACGGATCGTAGCTTCCGGCGTAGGCAGCGCGACAGGGGACGTGGCTGCAGTCACCGTGAAGAGCGCGTGCGCTCTGGACCCCTTCTTGCCTTCTTCGCCGGGGACCACGGCAACATACTGACCGGGCTGCAGGTAAGTCTGGGCTTCGTTGCTCTGGCCAGGGGCCACTTCCCCGTCGAACACGATCGAGCCGTACTTGTCCACCACATTCGTATCGCCGTGGGCCTTCTGAATGGCGGCTTCGGCCTCTTCGAAGGTGGCACCGGGCTTCAGGAGCACCAGGATCGCGCTTGCTTCCTTGACGCCGGTGGCGGTCGAGACGACGTTGACCGCGCCGGACTGCGTGGCGCCTGTGACGGTGATCGAGGACTTGGTGATCGTCAGCGAAAGGGTGGGAAGGGTTGAAGATGCCGCCGCGGAACCCGCGGCAATCGTGCCGCCGGCAGCCAGCAGGGCGCTCGCGGTTACGGCGAGGAGCAGAGTAAGTCGCTTCATTAGATGGTCTCCAGAAGGTCGGGTGTCCGTGGGGCCAAGTTTATGGCTTCGTCAAAAGGCTATGGCCTGTGTGCACTGTGCGCAAGACAACCTCGATGTGGTCGCGATTCGCGACGCGGACACCCTCAGGCTGGATGGACCTACAGGCGCCGGGCGGCCGCGCCGATGTGCTCGGCGGGCCGCCCGGACATGACCACCTGTCGAGCGTGCGCTACCGTCCGCCGGCGTAGCGGTCGTAGGGTGGGTCGTTGTCGAAGCCGCCTGGGGATTCGCCGGTCCCCGGCGTGAACGAGACTCCGCGCAGCACTTCGCCGTAGCCGGCTGAGCGGACCGTCGTAAAGCTCTCCGATGTCCCAGACGTTGCCGCGCCGAGGGGATCGGTGATCGTCACGAGCTTGTTCGGGTCCGCACCTTGATCGCCGTTTCCGCTGACGGTCGAGGTGATGCCCCAGATGCTCGCCGTCCCGTCAGGGTTCACGCGACCGTCGATGTTGCGCAGGCCGTCGGTGGCCGGAGCCCACGGCAGGCCCGTCGCCGCGTTTACGCCGGTCGGGTATCCGGCGATCGTGTACGGCTGGCCGAGCTTCAGGCCCGACTGCAGGGTGTACGCGAGCTTCCATTCGCCCGCCGTCGAGTTGAACACCCACTTCTGCAGTCCGGCGGTGCTCGAGCCGGCCGCTTCGGTGTATTCGTTCTGCGCGGTCGAGTAGGTCGTTTCGCCGTTGCCCTCGTCGGCGACGTAGAGCGTGTTCGCGTTCGCGAACCAGATGCCGAAGGGGAAGGCGCTCTTCGACTTCAGCGCCGTCGGGAAGCCCTTGAGGATGCACATGTCGTAGGGCTTCAGGCCTTCGGACTGGATGTCTTCGGGGTCATACGCGAGCGGCCAGGTCGGCAGCTTCGCGTTCGCCGCGGGCAGGCCGACACCGGTGGGGCAGGCTTTGTGCGTTGTGTCGAGGAAGTAGACGGTGTTGACACCGTTCCCGCCCGAGCCCTTCGTGTAGTAGACGACGTTGTTTGAGATCGTCAGCCCACGGAAGTTGGTGTCCTTGCCGACCTTGTCCGCCTTGTCGCCGAGCTGTGTGACGCTGAAGCTGCCGACGGGGGTCGGGAAGCCCGGTTCCTGGAGGAGCTCCGGCACCGGTTCGCGCGAGGGCTTGATGATCTGCGCGCCGGCGCCGGCGATGATCCCGTCCGGCTGCGGGTTGGAACCGTTGCCGGCGTTGCCGGCCGTGTAGATCACGTGGGCGTGTTCTTCGTCGAGGATTGCCGCCCGCCCGTTGTTGCCGCTGTAGGCGTTGGTCTCGGTGAACTGGAAATGGCCCTCGCTGTCGAGCTGGGCCACGACGCGATAGTCGGCGCCGGGATCCGGGTCGGTCGGGTCGAACACCCCGGGGGTGTTCGAGTTGGAGACATCGAGCGCGTCGACCGGGGCGAGGTAGCCCATGAACGTGACGTAGCGTCCGCGGGTGGAGAGGTTGAGCGCCAGCTCGGACTTCGAGGAGAAGCTCGTGACCATCTGGTCCTCTTCGGAGGAGACGCCGGGCGCCTTGCTGTTGGGCACTTCGAGTGTGCTGACCGGCGCGCCCCATGGGGTGATCTGATCGAGGAGGATCTTCGAGGTGATGCCGAAGCTTTCGTCGACGAGGTCGTTGTCCCACACTTCCGGATAGGCGCCGCCGGCCTTGGCGGGTACGCAGCCGGTCACGCAACCCGCGGGCAGCTGAGTGACACCGGCCGTCAGCGACGGGTCGTTTTCATAGACCGAGCGGCTGACGAGCAGGTTGCCGGGCGCCAGCGGGGCACCGCCGTGGAGTGGTGGGAGGTGTCCGCCGGGGGGTTGCGGGGAGTGCCCGCCGGGATCGGCCTGCGCGGAGGTACTGAGCCCGGCCCCGAGTGCGGCCAACGCGAGGGCCAGGGTGGTTGAGCTGGCGAGCAGTCGAGCGCGAGCGCGCTTCGTTCTCATTACGGTCTCCTTTGTGGGTGATGTCGAGGAAGGTGGTGCGACGTCCGGGGAGGTGGTGCGTCTGGCTAGGACCCGGGCAGCTGTTGCGTGCCTTCGATGCGAACGGCTTCGAGCGCGTTCGGGTTCAACCCGAGCAGACCGAGGATCGTGGGGGCGATCTGCGTCGTCTCGACCCACGGGCGGTGTACACCGGGCTCCACTGCCCCCGGCGCGTAGACAACGATCGGCACGTCGCGGTCAGCAGGATTGGCGCCGCCGTGCTCGGCGATCTTGCTACCGCCGGTGTAGACCACGCCGACCTGCACCACACCCCACACGTCGGGGTGACGGGGATCGCTCAGGGGCACCCCGAAGTACTGCGCGGCACCCTTGCCGGCGTAGATTTCGGCCAGCCCGGAGTGTTCCAACGTGCGCGTGCTGCCGTCATAGGCGACGCCGGTCGCCGTGTGGCTCCACAGGTAGCCCTTCACGAAATCGGCAGCTTCCTGGGAGGTGTTGGAGAGATAGCTCTGCCAGGCGTCGTCGTCGGTCCCGGCGACGATCAGGGCGCCGGAGGAGGGGTGAGCGGCTTCCCAGGCGGAGTTGATCGCTTCGATGATCGGACCGTCCTTGATCCTGACCAGGGAATCGGGGTCTTGCGGCGACTGGCCGTGCTTGGCCGAGACGATGATCGCGGTCGAATCCGCCAGGCCCTGCGCCTCGATCTCTTCGTCCATCGCCTGTAGCTTCGCGTTGATGTAGTCAAGCGCGCGCTGCAGCAACGGCCCAGGCGTGTTGGTGCCCGGCAGGTATCCCCCGCTCAGACCGTCCGAGGTCAAGAGCTTCTCGGCGGTCGAGACGGTTTGGAAGTTCATCCCGAAGATCGCCGGCACGCCAACCTTCGTCGTGCGACTGTGGTCGTAACCATCGATCTCGTTGAGCACCGCTTGGACCTTGTAGGAGTCGTACTGCATGGTGGCGGCGTTGTTCTCGGTCCAGCTGATTCCGCCGGGGTACGGATTGCCGTTTGGTTCGAGCGCGTTTGAGTCGATCTCAGGCGTGAACAGGTCATCGATGCTGTTGCCCGACGGGCCCTCGAGAGCTTCGTAGGCCGGGTGCTTGTCCGACCACGCGGTCCGCAGGCCGTGATCGTGCGCCACTTCGAAGATCGTGTTGACCTGGAGATATTCGTGGGGGTAGATGGGCTTGCAGGTCTGCGGGTTGACGGGCAGTGTGGCCGGATTGATCAGCGACTGCGGCTGTGCGGTCATCTGGAGGATGTTTTCGGGCAGGGCGGTGAGACCCTGGCCGGCGTCGAGCGCGGTTGCGTCGATGTCGTCCGGCGAGTCATAGATGACTTCGCCGCCGGTCGGCTGGCCGTGGCATGTGCTCGTGCCCGCGGGCAGGACGGCATGGCTGTACTCGTCGTCGTAGTAGATACCGGTCGTGCGTGGGTTGCCACCGGTGACCTGGGCTGTCATGCCGGGAAACGAGTCGGACGGGATCGGCGTCTGTGCCTGTGAGTACTCGGCACCGCCGCCGACGAGCTTCGCCAGCTCCGAGCCGGGATGATTACCGACATACCATTCGAGATCTGACTGGTGCAGGCCGTCGACGGAGATCAGTAGGACGTGTGCGATCGACGGCTGGTGAGGACCCGACGGCCCGCCACCGGGGTGTCCGTGTGCATGTCCGTGATGTCCGCTGGATCTGTGATGACCAGAACGATCGCCGCTCGAGTGCCCTCGCCTGTGTTGATGGCCGGGTGAGTGGTGATGGTCTGACTCAGGATGCTGCTCTCCACGTGGCGATCTCGCCGAGGCCGCTGTCAACGGCAGCGCAAAAACCACCGCGCCGAGGATCGAGACGAACACGGCAGCCAATCCGAAACGTCCACGCATTTCAGGCCTCCTGATCACGATTGTGGTGTGCGTGTTACTTATAGGCAGGCCTTCGAGCGCTCGTGTTGTCGTCTGGTGAATTACCTTGTTTACATCGTCTTTGCAGTGTTACCAACGTGTTTCGGGTCAGTTGTGCGAGGGTGTGATCAACCCGGTCTCGTAGGCGAAGACGACGATCTGCACGCGGTCGCGCAGCCCGAGCTTTGACAGAACGCGTCCGACGTGGGACTTCACGGTGGCCTCGGAGAGCACGAGGCGCTGCGCGATCTCGGCATTTGAGAGGCTCGCCGCGACCTGCAGCAGCACCTCGTGCTCGCGCGCGGTCAGCTGCTGCAGGCGCTCCTGCTGGCCGTGGTCTGGGCGACCGGAGACGGGTAGACGGTGGGCGTAGGTGGATAGCAACCGGCGGGTGACGCTCGGCGCCACGACCGCGTCCCCGCTGGCGACCGCGCGGATGCCGGAGAGCAGGTCGGCCGGCGGGGTGTCCTTCAGCAGGAAGCCGCTCGCTCCGGCCCGCAGCGCCGCGTAGACGTACTCGTCCAGGTCGAAGGTGGTGAGGATGATGATCCTGGCGCTGCTGTTGGAATCGACGATCAGCTGCGTGGCTTGCACGCCGTCCATCTCTGGCATGCGCACGTCCATCAGCACGACGTCCGGTGACAGCCGCTCGGCGGCCGCGACGGCCTCGTGACCGTTGCAAGCCTCTCCGAGGATCGACATGTCGGGTTGGGTGTCGATCACCATCCGAAACGCCATTCGCATCAGCTCCTGGTCGTCGGCCAGCAGCAGGCTTGTGCTCACGGCAGCGCGCCCTCGGCGTCGGGATTCAGCCGCAGATGCACACGCCAGCCGCCCTGCGGTCTGGGGCCCACGTCGAGCTTGCCTCCGTAGCTCGCCGCACGCTCGCGCATGCCTCGCAGCCCGCGTCCGCCGGAGGCCACCACGGCTCGCCCGTCACCCGTATCGGTGACCTCGAGCTCGACCTGGCCTGGATGGCAGCTCAACGCGAGATGTGCGCGGGTGGGACGATGGGCGTGCTTGAGCGTGTTCGTCAGCGCCTCCTGGGCGACCCTGAACACGGTCAGCTGGACGCCGTCGGCAAGTTCGTGCGGGTCGCCGTCGAGATCCATCGTCACCGGGATCCCCGCGGCGTTGACCCGCGCCAGGAGCTCGTCGAGCCGGTCGAGGCTCGGCTGTGGAGCAAGCGGATGCTCCGAGGATCCCTCGCGCAGCACGCCGAGCAGCCGGCGCATCTCCAGCAGCGCCTGGCGACCGGTCGCGGAGATGCGCTCGGTCGCTTGAATTGCGCGCTCGGGCGAGGTGTCCATCGCGTAGGTCGCGCCATCGGCCAGCGCGATCATCACCGTGAGGTTATGGGCCACGATGTCGTGCATCTCGCGGGCGATCCGGGCTCGCTCCGCGGCGGCGCCCAGACGGCCCTCCTGGTCTCGCTCGAATTCGAGTCGCGCGGCCTTCTCGTGCAGCGAGAGGAGCAGGGCTCTGCGCTGACGGATCGAGACGCCGAGCACGGCTGCCGCCGTCGTCAGGCCGGTCAGCCCGACCCACACCTTCAGCGGCTCGGACGGCGACCAGCGTACAGCCGCCATGACGGCTCCCAGCTCCAGCGTGCCGGCAGCGAGTGCTCCTTCTATCAAGCTTCCGTCGAGCGCGACCCAGTAAAGCGCGACCAACAATGCGGCGTCGGCCAGTTGCGGAGCGGCGAGCAGCCACTGCGCGAGCGCGACGAACGCGATCAGCCAAAAACACAGGAACGGGCTGCTGCGACGCAACAGCAAGGGCGCACAGAGGGCGCCGCAGAAGATCACAGCCACCGTGTCGAGGCGGTGCCGGGTCGCCAGGCCGCCGATGCTCAATGCCGCGACGGCCAGGCAGATCGCGAGATCGATCGCGAACGGGTGGCTGGTGCTCAGCCGGCTCAGCCGCTGGGCCTGTTGGGCCAGCCAGTTGCGAGCCAGCTCTTCCACTGAGGCGTTCATGAGTGCATGTCGGCGATCTGCGATTGGCGATCACGGTTCTCGTGGCGCTCGCCTGCCTGACCTCGAGGTTAGTCCGCTCGCCAGTTCGACCCTGAGACTAGTCGAGCTCTGCCTCGAGGATCGGGCTCGGATGGGGATGGGGGTGTGGGTGATGCGGGTGAAGATGTGGCGCCGCGTCATACCGCTTGCCCTGCACGTCGCACTTGGTGAGCGCGACGTAGGCGACGAGCGCGATGAACATGACGAGCGCGAGCGCGCTGACGGTCCCGTCGCCGAGGCCAAGGCCGGTCTGTGCGACGGGCTTTGAGAACCAGTCCGCAAACGACGCGCCGAGCGGGCGGGTGACGACGTAGGCAAACCAGAACGCGAGGATCGGGTTCATGCTGAAGCGCCACCAGCCGATCGCGGGGATCGCGATGATCGCCGCGAACAGAAGCACCGAGTCGAAGAAGCCAATTTTCAGTTGGATCGCGGTGAGATCGCCCGCGGCGGTGCCGAGCGCGAACGTTCCCAGGACCGCGGCCCAATAGAAGTCCTCGCGGCGACGGGTCGTGATGCTGTGGATCGAGAGCGTGCCCTCGCTGCGATACCAGAGGAAGAAGATCACGGCGACGACGCATGCGAACACGGGCGTGGTCACCGCATAGGGAATGCTCGCCCCGTCGTGAATGCCGTCGGCGGCCATCGTGCCGAAGATCGCCACCATCATCACCGCGAACCAGTAGACCGGCGCACGGTATTCGCGCTGGCGCAGTTGCAGCCACAGGGCGAAGGAAAGCCCGAAGATGCCGATCGCCGCGGCCAGCGGGACGCTGTGCTGGCCGAGGAAGTCCGACATCGCCTCGCCCATGCCCGTGGTCAGGAGCTTCAGAACCCAGAAGAGGACGATGATCTCCGGGACCTTGGTCAGGGCCTGTGTGGTGGCTGTTCGTTGTGCGGGCAGAGGATTGCTCATCGATTTCGAAGGGCTGTGGTTGGGGAAGAGGTGGCGGTATGGGGAAGGGGTGATGATTGGAAGGGGTGGCGATGGGGAGATAAATGACGGTGAGATCAGGCGTCGCGGCGTACGAGCAGATACGCGGCGATCGCGAGTAACACGATCGTGTACCCGCAGTACAACGCGAACCCGCCCCACGGCGAGAGCGTGTGCGCGTCCGGGACCGCCTGGGCGATCGCCCCGCCGGCGCTGGAGGGCAGATACGGGCTGATCGATTCGCCGATGTCGCTGGGGAGGATGTCGACGATCCCCGGCAGCACGAACAGCAGGGCAGCGAACGTCGCGATCGCGCCCGCGGTGCTGCGGATGATCGTGCCGAGCGCGACGCAGAGGATGCCCGTCACGGTCATGAACAGCACGGTCCCAACGAGCGCGCGCAGCGCATGCGGATGGCCGAGCGTCACGTTGACGTGGTGCTCGGTGAGAATTGACTGAGCGACAAAGAACGCCACGAGAGCGCTCGCGAGCATCAGCACGAACGTCACGGAGGCGAACACCGCGATCTTCGCCCACAGCACCGGCAGCCGCCGCGGGACGGCCATCAGGCTCGAGCGGATCATCCCGGTCGAGTACTCGCCGCTGATCACGAGCACCCCGAGCACGCCGATCGCGAGCTGGGCCAGGTGATAGCCACCGAGGCTGCGGTCGATCGAGTCGAACGTCGCCTGGTCGTGCGGGCTGAGGTGCGACCAGCGGCCCATCGAGACCGCCGCGATCAGCACGCCGAGGCCGGCCATCGCGACGACGGCGAACAGCAGCGACCAGCGTGTCGAACGCAGCGACCACAGCTTCGTCCACTCCGAGCGCAGCACGTGCCATTGGGTCACACGGCCGGTGAAGGCGCGGCTGCTCGGCGCCGCAGCGGGCAGCGTCTCGACGGCGCTCACGCCGCGGCCCCCGCGGTCTCGCTGACCGGCAGCTCGCTCTCGCCGGCGCCGGCACGGTACTCGACCGACTCGCCGGTCAGGCTCATGAAAGCCTCCTCCAGCGAGGCCTGCAGCGGTGTCAGCTCGGAGATCACGATTTGCTGCTGCAGGGCGAGCTCGCCGATCTGCTCGCCGGTCAGGCCGCTCACCTCCAACAGGCCCTCCTCGACGCCGTTGACCTCCACCTCGCGCCGGGCCAGCGCGTTGCGCAGCTCACCGGCCTGGGGTGAGCGGACGCGTACATTGGTCCCCGAGGAGGCTCGGCGTACGAACTCCGCCACCGAGGTGTCGGCGATCAGCCGCCCGCGCCCGATCACGATCAGATGATCGGCCGTCTGCGCCATCTCGCTCATCAGGTGTGAGGAGAGGAACACCGTGCGTCCTTCGGCCGCGAGGCGCTTGAGCAGGTTGCGGATCCAATGGATCCCCTCGGGGTCGAGGCCGTTGACGGGCTCGTCGAGGATCACCGTTGCGGGATCGCCGAGCAGCGCGGCGGCGACGCCCAGGCGCTGGCCCATGCCGAGGGAGAAGCCGCCGACCCGCTTGCGCGCGACCTCGCGCAGACCGACCAGCTCGATCACCTCCTCCACGCGGCTGCGCGGAATCCCGTGGGTCTGGGCCAGCGCGAGCAGGTGGTTGTAGGCCGAGCGCCCGGTGTGAATTGCGTGGGCCTCGAGCATCGCGCCGATCTCGTGCAGTGGCGCGGACAGCTCGCGGTAGGCGCAGCCGTTGACTCGCACCGTTCCGCTCGTGGGTGCATCCAGCCCCAGGATCAACCGCATCGTGGTCGACTTGCCGGCGCCGTTGGGGCCGAGGAAGCCGGTTACGACCCCCGGCGCGACAGAAAAGCTGAGATCGTCGACGGCGAGCTTCTCGCCATATCGCTTGGTCACGCCGCGGACATCGATCACAGGCTGCACCGTACGGGGTGTCGCGCGGGTCCACAACGCTCGGGAGGACCATCTTTGCCTACCCGCCTATCCACCTCAGGTCGCATAAGACTCCTACCAACGACCCATCTCACTTTGGACGAGCTCATAGCCGTGGGGTATCTCAAGGTAGGTCAGCGAGCAGCGCATCGATGCGGCGAGCGATGTCCCCACGGATCGCGCGGACCTCATCCGGTGGAAGTCCGCTGGGGTCAGGGAGATTCCAGTCGATGTAGCGCTTGCCGGGGATGTAGGGACAGGCGTCGCCGCAGCCCATTGTCACGACTACATCCGCCTGCTCGGCAAGCTCACGGGTGAGAAGCCGGGGGCGGCGGTCGGACAGGTCGATGCCCAGCTCTCGCATCACCGCAACTACCTCGGGATGAACGTGCTCGGCGGGCGTCGTGCCCGCCGAGCACGCCTCGTGTCGCCCATCGGCCGCGCGCTCGAACAGGGCTTGGCTCATCTGTGAGCGTCCGGCGTTGTGCAGGCAGACGAACAGGACGGTTGCCATCGTGCGAAGCCTCCTCGGTGGATTGAGATACGGATCTAGGTTCGGAGCGATTGGCTGGTCGAGCCATCTATGCCCGCTTGCTCTCGGTGATGCGGCATCACGGCCTCGGCTGCGAGACGACCGGGTTAAAGTGCCCACCGGATACCGGGCCGAACATGAGGATGATCGTGTAGAGCCCCGCCGCCGTCGCGGCGGCGTTCTCGAACAACTGCAGGCCAACATCGTTCGGAGAGAGGGTCTGCGCTGCGATACCCGAGCCGATCACGAGCGCGGCGAGGAAAGCCGAGCCCAACAGCTCGGCGAGCAAACGGCGGGCAAGCGGAGGCGCGTCATCGGTCGTCATCGCGTCGGATCCTATTACATTGATGGATGCCGGTTCAATTGATATAAGTAGATTGATGCCCTTCGATCTGGAGCTGGCCCCCAAGCAGAAGCGAACCGCCGGTGAGCGCTGCTGCGAGCCCGTCGTCTACCCCGCTGTGCAGCGTGAGGACGCGCTGCGCATGGCCGAGGTGGCAAAGGCTCTCGGCGATCCGATTCGCTTGCAGCTCGTGGATGTGCTGCGCACACACGCCGGCAAGGTCTGTGTCTGCGAGCTGGTGCCGCTGTTCGACATCTCACAGAGCACGCTCTCCCACCATCTGAAAAAGTTGCGCGAAGCCGGGATCGTGGATTCCGAGCGCCAGGGCTTGTGGGCCTACTACTACGTCATCCCCGAGGCGCTAAGGGAGCTATCCGCATGGCTGAGCTGACTCAACGTCCTGCTGGAACCTGACGCAGGCGGCCGGCTCACGCCCACGCGTCTCAACAGAGATTGCATACGCTGCAAGGGTGGGTCGAAGATTTGCCTTTGTGGCTCTGGCGGCGTCTGTCGTGTTGTTGAGCTGTGGAGGCACGAGTCGCTCGCGGCCGGCGAGCGGAAGGGCGTTGTTCGCCGAGGATTGCAGTGCCTGCCATTCGCTGATCGGTAACGAGTCTCTGCATCGCCAGGGCGGTGACTTGCTCGGGTATCGATTCAGTCGTCGGGACTTGCTCGAGTTTGCGCGCGAGATGCCGGTTCGCCATCCGCTCAATCCGGCGCAGCTCGCGGCGATCGTTGGCTATGTGTCTGCCAAGGAGGGATCTGCCGACGAGGGATCGGCCGAGGAGGAATCAACCGGCGGGCGCTAGCTCGCCTACCGTCGCCTGTGTACCTTCCCCGGTGCGTCCGCCCACGACGAGGATCGCATTGCCGACCGAGAGCACCCCGGCGTCGGAAAGGGCTCGCGGCAGCCGGCCGGCCGCGTGGACTACACCCGTGGACGGGTCGATCGACCACACGCGGTCGGTTTGTGAGTCGAGGTTTTCACCGCGACCGCCGACGAGATATACGCTCGAGCCGAGCGTCGCAGCGCCGGCGTGGGTGATTGGCTGCGCGAGCCGGCTGATCTGAAGCACCGTTCCGGTGGAGGGGTCGAAGCGGTAGATCGCGTCGCTCGTGCTGGTTGGCGTCGTGCCGCCGATGATCAGAATCTTGCCGTTGACGGCTGCGACGGCGGCATAGCGCAGTGGCACCGGCAGACGGGCGACCACCCGCGCCGCGGTTCCAGCTCTCCAGGCGAGGATCGTGTCGAGCCAGTTGGTCCCGTCGAAGCCGCCGATGATGTACGCGGTCCCGCCGGTCTGCGTGACGGCCACATCGGATGCCGGTGTGGGCAGCACGCCGGCCGCGCTGACCGTGCCGGCCGCGGGGTCGAAGCGCAGGATGTGGTCGTACTGGGTGAACTCGCCGCCGCCGAACACGTAAACCTGGCCCGCGAGCGTGGCTGCCTGGGCGTCGTGTTGGGCGCCGGGCAGCGACGCGTTGCGCAATGGTTCCCGCAGGCTCGCGACGAGCACCCCGGCCGTCGAGGTGTCTGCGGCGTCCAGACCGCCGAGCAGCACGAAGCGGTCGCCGGTGAGTGCCGCGATCGCGGGATCCTGAAGCGGCGCGGGCAACGAGAACAGCGGGCGGTAGGCAAGCCTCACGGCGAGCGGCTTGCTTGCGCGGGCATGAGCGGAACGCGCGACGGGTGCTCCCACGGTTGTGGTTTTCGTGCCGGCACCGCACGCGGCGAGACCGAGGCAGAGCACGGTCAGGGTTGTCAGAACGGGCCGGCGGATGCGCGCGAGCGTAACTCATGGGGGAGCCATGGGGAGGGGTTTCGCTGTGAGGGTTTTCTCACCTGTCATTTAGGCTCGTTTCAGCGTGTGGGCTCAGGGTCGGGGGCCTCGTGCTCAGGCTTTTCGCGACGACGACCATCTTGCTCCTCGGTGGCCTGCTCGTGACGGGTTGCGGCTCGACGGACCCGACGACGACGCGCCCCACGAGCAAGCGCCCGACGCGCTCCTTCGCCCAGCGTCAGGACCCGAGCACGCCGACGGAGAACATCTACAGCGCCGACGCACCGGGTGATCTGTCCCCCGTGGTGCGTCAGGACCCCGCGCTCGTGTACGTGCCAAACAGTCTGAGCAACACGGTCAGCGTGATCAGTCAGCGAACGCTGAAGGTCATCGCGACGTTTCCCACGGGCGGGCTTCCTCAGCACGTGACCCCTTCCTATGACCTGAAAACCCTTTACGTGGATAACGATCTCGGTAATACCCTGACGCCGATCAACCCGCGTACCGGGACTCCCGGAACCCCGATTCCCGTCGAGGATCCCTACAACCTGTACTTCACCCCGGACGGCCGCTATGCGATCGTCGTCGCCGAGCGCCTGCAGCGCCTGGACTTCCGCGACCCGCACACGATGCGGCTGATCGACTCGCTGTCGGTGCCGATGTGCGCCGGCGTCGATCACATGGACTTCTCCGCCGATGGCCGCTACGCGTTTGCCAGTTGCGAGTTCGCCGGGCGCATGATCGAGGTCGATCTGCACAGCCTGCGGGTGATCCACACGCTCGTGCTTCCCAGCAGCATCGCGAGCCCGCAGGACGTCAAGCTCTCGCCCGATGGGCACACGCTGTACACCGCCGATATGGGAGACGGAGGTCTGTGGGAGATCGACCCCTCCACGTTCCGCCTGATCGGCTTCCTGCCCACCGGCGCCGGTGCGCACGGTCTGTACCCGAGCCGCGACGCGAGCGTGATGTACGTCTCCAACCGTATGGCAGGCACGATCTCCTCGGTCAGTTTCAAGACCCGCCGCGTCGTCGCGACGTGGCAGATCCCGCTGCCCGCGAGCCCCGACATGGGCGGTGTCTCCGCGGACGGAAACACTCTGTGGCTGAGTGGACGCTACAACGCCGAGGTATACGCGATCGACACCCACACCGGGCGGCTACGCGCCCGCATCCCAGTCGGCCAAGGTCCCCACGGCCTATGCGTATGGCCACAACCAGGCGACTACTCCCTTGGCCACACAGGGATCATGCGCTAAGCGGACCCGTCCGCTACAGAGCGCCGCCAGCCGGGGAGCTCGAGCTCGATCCTCGCGCCGCCCCCTGGTCTCTCGCCCGCCGTGACGCGTCCTTCGTGGGCTTGGGCGATCGCGCGGACGATCGCGAGACCGAGCCCGGTTCCGCCGGAGGCGCGGTCGCGGGCCGCGTCGGTGCGGTGAAAGCGGTCGAAGATGCGCTCGCGCTCAGTGAGGAGAATTCCGGGGCCGTTGTCCGCCACCACGAAGCGCACTCGCCCGCCCGCCATCGTTTTGACCTCCAGACGAACAAGTCCATCGGGGGCGGCGGTGTGCTCGATCGCGTTGCGGGCGAGATTGCGCAGGGCTTGGGTGAGACGGTCGGGGTCGGCCTCGAGCGTGCCTTCGGGGATCACTGAAAGTTCGAAGCGCCGCTCGGCTGTGAGGCTCATTCCATCCCACAGGTCCTCGATATAGGGGCGCAGGTCGATGGATTGGACGTGCAGGAACTGCGTCTCCTCAGACTTGGCCAGCAGCAGCAGATCGTCGACCAGGCGGGTGATCCGTGAGACCTCGGCTTGCACGAGGCGCTCCACGCGCCGGACCTCCTGGATCGGGGGGTGGGGCTGGGCACTGAGCACTTCGAGCTGGCCGCGGATCACGGTCAGGGGGGTGCGCAGCTCATGCGATGCGTCGGCGACAAACGCGCGCTGGCCGGCAAACGCGGCGGAGAGCCGGTCGAGCATGTGGTTGAACGCGTCGGCGAGGACACGTACCTCGTCCCCAGGCCCGCCTGCCTCGTGGATGCGAGGCTCGAGCTCGCCCGCGTCGACGCGGGCGGCGATCGTTGCCATGCGGCGCAAGGGCAGCGAAACCCTCGCACCGACCAAATAGGAGGCCAGCAGCACCGCGACGAACGCCAGCGCACCCGCGAGGATGAAGGCCTGTGCGATTCCATGCTGGGCTTGGTGCACCGCTGCCAGCGGCTCGCCGACGCCGATCGTGACGCTTGGCCGGCCGTCGATGCTCACCCGGCGCTTGAGCAGACGCAGGTCGCCGACGTCGGGGAAGTCCACGGTGGAGTACCCGTCGTGAACGCTCAGCACCCGGTGGGCCAGGAGGTTCTCCTGATCCTGCTCGGTGGGTGTCTCGTCGTTGTCGGGTCCGGCGTTGCCGAGCATCTCGGGTTGGTTGGTGCTCGTGCCCGCCCCGGGGATGACCGCGAACAGCAACGTCGAGCTGGCGCCGAACGGCTGGTCGCGGACGTAGCGGGTCGCAGCCGCGACCAGCGCCTGGGGAGAGTCCTCGTCCAAGAGCTTCAGGTTGTGTGAGAACTCACCCGCGTCGCCTGCCAGCCCATGGTCGATCTGGTGGCGTAGCTGTGTTGCCGTGCCACGATAGACAGCCACAAAGATCACTGCGGCGAACAGCAACATCACAACTGCCACCCACGCTGTCAGCCGCCAGCGCAGCCCGCCCCGAAGCAAGGGCCTACGAGGCATCAGCCCGCATCGTCCAAGCGATAGCCGACGGAGCGGACCGTGAGGATCGGCGCCGGATTCTCGGGTGTGCCGAGCTTGCGTCTGAGATACCCGATGTAGACATCCACGATGTTGGTCTGGGGATCGTGCTCGTAACCCCACACCGCCGAGAGGATTTCCTGCCGCGATAGCACCCGCCCGCGGTGGCGCATCAGGTGGACCAGCAGGTCGAACTCAGTGCTCGACAGTCTCACCGGCTGCCCGCCCCGGTGCACTTCACGGGTTAGCAGGCTCGCCTCGATATTCCCCGCGTGCAGTGATGCCGCGGGGGTTTGCGCGGCGAGACGCAATTGAGCGCGCACCCGGGCGGCCAGCTCCGCGAGTGAGAAGGGCTTGATCAGATAGTCGACGGCGCCCGCATCGAGACCCGCGACGCGATCCTCGATCTCACCCCGGGCGGTGAGCACGATTACGGGTACGGTCAGCCGTGCTTGCCGTAACGAGCTCAGGATCTCCATGCCTCCGCGGCCGGGAAGCATCAGGTCGAGCACGATCAGATCGAAGCTCTCCTGCAGGGCGCGGCGCTCGCCCTCCACTCCATCCAGTGCCGCCTGCACCGGAAACCCCTCGGCCTCGAGACCACGGGTGACGAAGTCGACGATCCCAGGCTCGTCCTCGATCAGGAGGATCATCGCTCGCCCGTCACGAATCACGGGCTGTAGAACCCGCGTGGCTCCTCATTCCTCCAGCATAGATGCGCCACAGAGCCGCCCTCTCCGGCGCACGGCAAACAAAAGAGGACTCTCATCTGCTGATTATCGCGTCCTTAAGGGCCGGCAGAGACTGTCATTCGTGGCGAATGATCAGCGTCTGCTCGGCGGCGGGACGAGTGGAAACGAGCGGTTGACCGCCGCAACCGGCGTGTTGTTGCTGGTGCTGCTCGCGATCATCGGCGTAACGATTCTGAGGTTGGGCCAACTCCTGTGGGTGCATCTGTTCGTGGGGATGGTGTTGATCGGGCCCATGCTGTTGAAGCTGGCGAGCACCGGCTATCGGTTTGCTCGCTATTACACGGCGAACCCGGCCTACCGTGAGAAGGGGCCTCCCGCGGCGCCGATGCGCCTGCTCGCTCCCTTTGTTGTGATCTCGACCGTGGTCGTCATGGGCAGCGGTGTAGCCCTGTTGTTCGCGGGGCCGAGCTCGCGCGGCACGCTGTTCCCAATCCACAAGCTGAGCTTCTTCGCTTGGCTCGCCTTCACCGGGTTGCACGTGCTCGGGCATCTCCTGGATCTCCCCACTCCACTGCGCGCCGACTACCGAGCCAACGCGGGCCTGGCCGGGGATGAGCCGGGCCGCGACGGGCGCGTCCTGTCACTCGCCGGGGTGCTCGTTGCCGGCCTGGTCCTGGCCGTGCTCGTGATCCCTGAGTTCGGTCCCTGGCTACACGCACACCACCACTGAGCAGCAAATGACGGTAAGAACTCTCTAACCAGCTCTTTAGCGAATCGAAGGCAATGACGTCGAATATGCATACATGACAACGTTGCCTTCAAGCCGCTCTCGCGATGCGGCGCTGCGCCGGTTGTCTCGCTGCAACCGCTGGCTGCTCGCCGGCAGTGTGACGCTGACCGGGGCGTTTACGGCGATCGCCGCACAGGCCTTCCCCGGTAAGACGCGCGCGAGCGCCGCGGCGAAGGGCGCCGGCACGAGCGATAAGGCCGCGCGGTCGCGCCACCACGCGAAACGTGCGCACGCGGTGCACAAATCGAGTCCCTCGAAAGCCCTAACGGCGCCCGCGCGGGCGCCCGAAGCGGCCTCGACGTCGTCGCAGACCTCGGGGGAAACCGAAGCAACGCAAACCGGACAGGCCCCGACATCCACGCAGGCTTCCTCCTCGTCCGCCCCGGAAGCCCAGACGACCACGACCGAACAGACCACGACCCCGACGGAAACCCCACAGGCCACGGAAACGCCGACCTCCTCCGGAGCGTCTTCGGAATCGAGTTCTTCATCGGAATCGAGCTCGGCACCGGTGGTCTCCGGAGGATCGTGAGGACGGCGCTGCCCGTGGCTGCCGAGACTCCGGTTCAGGGCAGCTGGAAGGCACTTGGCACGAGCGCCGTTCTGCTGGTTACAGACCCTGGCGCGATGGCATCGGCACGAGCGATCGTCGAACGCGAGCTGGAGGGGATCGACCGCGCCTGCAGTCGCTTCCGCACGGACTCGGAGCTACAGCGTGTGAACGCTCGTGCAGGCCGGTTCGTGCCGGTCGGCGAGCTGTTGATCGAAGCCGTGGAAGTCGCGCTGCGAGCTGCCGAGCTGACCGACGGCGATGTCGACCCGACGATCGGCAACGCGCTGGTGCTCGCCGGATATGACCGCGACTGGGCTCTGTTGCACAAGCCGGCCGACGCACCTGATCGACCTGCACCCGGAGGAGAGAACAAGCAAGCCGGCGCCGAGAGCTTCTCCGACACCCTTCAGCCCTCGACGATACGAGCGCTCATAACGCCCGGATGGCAGGCGATCGAGATCGATCGGGAGCGAGCCGCGATTCGCATCCCCACCGGTGTGCGGTTGGACCTGGGCGCCACGGCAAAAGCGTGGGTGGCTGACCGTGCGGCCCGCGCGGTCAGTGAGGCGACCGGGGCGGGCAGCCTGGTCAGCCTGGGTGGCGATATCGCCACCGCCGGCGACGCGCCCGAGGGTGGCTGGCGGATCTATGTAACCGACGACCATCGCAGCGCTCCCGGGCGGCAGGGACAGACGATCGCGATTAGCTCCGGTGGGGTCGCGACCTCCAGCACCGCGGTGCGGCGCTGGAGCCATGAAGGACGGACGAGGCATCACATCATCGACCCCGCCACGGACGCGCCCGTCGCGCGAACCTGGCGCACCGCGAGCGTCGCGGCGCAAACGTGCCTCGACGCGAACATTGCCAGCACCGCGGCGCTGGTCCGCGCGGGCTCGGCTCCGGCGTGGCTCGAGCAGCTGGGTCTGCCCGCGCGCCTGGTGAGCACCGAGGGTGCCGTGCGCCTGGTGAGCGGCTGGCCCGCACCGGTCGCTGGGCCACAGAGCGAGTCGCTATGACAGTCCTCGGCGCCGTCGGTCCGAGTGCCTACTGGTACCTGACGCGGTCCACCGGGGCGGTGTCGCTGATCCTGCTGACGCTGAGCGTCGTCCTCGGGGTCGCCGGCGTCAGCCGCATCAGCAACCCGCGCTGGCCACGGTTCGTACTGGATGCCCTACACCGAAACGTGTCGCTGCTGGCAATCGCTTTTCTGCTCGTCCACATCGTTACGGCCGTGCTCGACAGCTTCGCGCCGATCTCGCTCACCGATGCGATCGTGCCCTTCGGTGGGAGCTACCGCCCGTTCTGGCTCGGGCTCGGCGCGATCGCGTTCGACCTGCTGCTCGCCGTCGCGCTTACGAGCCTGGTGCGCCGCCGGCTCGGGTACGGCGCCTGGCGTGCCACCCACTGGCTCGCCTATGCCTGCTGGCCGATCGCGCTGCTGCACGGGTTGGGGACGGGCAGCGACGTGAAGAGCACGTGGCTGTTCGCGCTGAACGTCGCCTGTCTCGCGGCCGTGGGGCTGGCCGTGGGCGTCCGCGCGATCACCGGCTGGCCCGATCACGCCCGGGTCCGGGGCGCCGCGCTCGCCGCGACTGCCGTTTTCTCCGCGTTCCTCGTGCTCTGGCTGCCCGGTGGGCCGCTTGGACATGGCTGGGCGAGCCGCTCGGGCACGCCTGCCTCGCTACTGGCCGGGTCGTCGAAGAAATGAGTCCGCAGACCGATCTTCCCGACCTGCCGCGATTGCTCGCCGGTATGCCGGCCCACGGCGCTATGAGTCACGGCGAGCACCTGGCAACCCACGGCGAGCTGCCCTTCGCCAGTACGCGCCGTGAGCGGCGTAGGGGAGCGGGCGCGCTGGTCGACCTCGTCGAGCAGGCCGGCCTGCTCGGCCGCGGGGGCGCCGCCTTCCCCGCGGCGGCGAAGATGCGCGCGGTCCTCAGCGCCGGCCGATCGCGGATCGGTGGGCGACCGATCGTGCTGGCCAACGTGGCCGAGGGTGAGCCCGCGAGCCGCAAGGACCGGGTGCTGCTGGAGGGGCTGCCCCACCTGATCGTCGATGGTGGCGTGTTGGCGGCACGGGCCGTCGGCGCCGACGAGCTGATCCTCTGCATCGATGAGGCGGCCGGCCCCGCGCTGCAGAGCGCGACGCGGGCGATCAGAGAGCGCGAGCAAGCCGGCGGCGACGGCTTGCGGATCAATATCCAGACTGTCCCCGAGGGGTACGTCTCAGGCCAGGAGTCGGCGCTCGTGAACCTTTGTAACGGTGGCCCGGCAAAGCCGACGCTCACTCCGCCGATGCCTTTCCAGCGCGGCGTCCGCCGGCGCCCGACGCTGATCAGCAACGCCGAGACGCTCGCCCACCTGGCGCTGATCGCCCGCTACGGGCCACAGTGGTTTCGCGAGCTGGGCACGCACGCGCACCCCGGGTCGACGCTGCTCACGCTCTCCGGCGCCGTCGCACACCCCGGTGTCTATGAGATCGAGTCCGGCGCGTCGCTCGCTTCGCTGATCGAGGCTGCCGCCGGCACGACCTCGCCAATCCGCGCCGCCTTGCTGGGCGGTTATGCCGGCACATGGTTTGACGGAGCGGCGATCTCCACGCTCGCGCTGTCTAACGATCATCTTGCTCCTCACGAGGCGTCGCTCGGCGCGGGGATCGTCGTGCTGCTCTCTGAGCAGACCTGCCCGGTGGCCGAGACCGCGCGCGTCACGCGCTGGCTGGCCGGGCAGAGCGCCGGTCAATGTGGGCCCTGCGTGCATGGCCTGGATGCGATCGCCGGTGCGATTGAAGAGGTTGCATCCGGCGCCGCGACCGCCGATGTGGGACAGCGCCTTGCCCGTTGGGCATCGCTGGCCAAGGGACGCGGCGCCTGCCGTCACCCGGATGGAGCCGTGCGCTTCATCACGAGTGCCCTCAGCGTCTTCGCGGAGGAGTTCACAGACCACGCCCGACATGGGCCATGCGACGCATGCTCGTGGGGACACGAGCTGCCCTTGCCGGCGCCGATCGAGCTGGCCACGGCGGCCTGAGGCGATGACCGTGCGCCTGAAAGTGGATCCGATCGCCTGCGAGGCGCACGGCATGTGCGCCGAGCTGCTCCCCGAGCGCATCACCCTCGACGACTGGGGCTATCCGATCGTCGACGAGCAGCCGCTCGCACCGGAGCTGCTCGATCACGCCAAACGCGCCGCACAGGCCTGCCCGACCTTCGCGCTGTTGGTCTTACGCGACGGGAAGGCCTGATGCCCGCCGCAAATTGACGGATTCAAATGGAATCTCTGGCGGAATGTGACCGCGGCGATGTGAAGGAGTCAGCGGGTGAAGGAGTCAGCCGGTGATGTAGACGATGTCGCCCAACGCCAGCATTCCAAAGACGGTTTTCGCCGTGGCGACAGGGAGCTCGACGCAGCCGTTGGACTGAGGAAAGCCGTAGGAGCCGCGTTCGTAACCGTGCACGGCGTCACCTCCGTTGAAGTAGTTGACCCACGGCACGTCGGGATCGTCGTATTTGGTGCCGTCGGGGTCGGTGCCGATCATCGTCGTGGAGACGTCACGGGCAAAGATCGGAAAGATACCCGTGGGGGTTTCCGCACCGGCGACACCGGTGTTCGCAGGGGTCGAGAGAACCACGTGGTCACCCTTATGCACCTCCAACGTCTCGGGCGTGGACTCAGTGACCGTGACGAAGGTGTAGGGGCTCGGGTCCCGGCGTCCTTCGGTCTCAGCCGCCAGCAGGCTGCGCCAGATCTGGGCGTCGGAGGCGCTGCTCGATTCGCTCGCCGCGATCCCGTGGGCGGCCTCGAACACGGAGATCGCACCCTGGGTGGTCTGATCCAGTCCGCCGTAGTCCAGCGGTGGGGCGTCGTGCACGTTGGCCACCAGCACGCCGGTCGGAGCGTGGAAGGCGTGGTGGGCGGCCATGCTGCGGGCCTCCGGGCCACCTGGCAGATGGATGCCGTAGATCGAATGGAAGGTGTAGGGCAGATACCCCTGTCGCGCGAGAGCCTGCTGGAGCGCCTTCACCGATGGACATGCGACCTGCAGCGGAATCGTCCTGCTCTTGCCGAACGGGGTCTGCCCGGTGGCCTGGATCGAGGCGGGGATCGTGAGCTCGTAGGAGGAGCATGGCTCGAGCGTCGAGGCGGGAGTGAAGTACTCGGAGCTCCCTTTGGTAGTCCACGAGCCGGCGATCGCGGGGCTCACCGTCGGATGCGGAGACCCAGGTGCGGGGGTGCCAGACAGCCTGACCCACAGCGGGGTCGTCCCGTCGACCAGCGTGCTGGGCGGACGGGCTGTCAAGGTCGTGTGCGGATCTGCGGCGACCGGGGTCGGGGCGGAGCCGGGGGTTTCGGCGACAGGGGTGGCGGCGCTGGCGGGGTGGGAGCCCAGTAGCTCGTTGACGCTGTGATTGCGGCCCGCCAGCACGACGATTGCCACGAGCGCGAGGGCTGCCGCCAGCAGCAGCACGAGCGTGGGTCTTTCCCGATGGTCGCTCATCTAGAGCAACGTAACGCCTGAGCAGCGGTTTTGCCAAATATTTCTGTCAACCGGTGGACAAGCTACGTAGGGTGAAAAATTCCTTGCAGCCATCTGTTCCGGTGCTTGCCGGAAGGTTCTCGCGCCGGCGGTGTCTAGTTCGTTAATGACCACCGGCGGAGGGAGCGAGATGTTGGATCGAGACTTGCAGAGCACAGCGCGTTCGCGGCGTCGCACGCGTCCTTCGCGACTGGTGGTGTGCGCGGCCGTGGTGACGGTGGCGCTGGTCGCCTCGTTCGCGGCGATGGCGCTCGCGGCGGGCTCCGCCGTGTCGGTGCTCGGAGCGGTCACGAACACGAAGTTCGAAGAACGGATCGTGGTTGACGCGCACGGCCGGACGCTCTACGCCTTGAGCCCTGAGACAAGCCGTCATCTCCTGTGCAAGAGCAGCGAATGTCTGAGCGCGTGGCCGCCGTTGACGGTGCGCTCGCGTAAGACCAAGCTGAAGGCCGGTCCCGGAGTGCATGGTCAGCTGGGGATCTTGCGCCGCAGCAACGGAATGCTCCAGGTCACGCTTCGCGGCCTACCGCTGTACCGCTTCTCGGGGGACAGTGCCAAGGGCGCGGCGAACGGCGAGGGCATCATGAGCTTCGGCGGCACCTGGCACGTGCTCGCGGCAGCCTCCAGCGCGCCCCCGACCCCGGTGGCGGCCGAAACCACGCCGAGCTCTCCTCCGCCAATGACGCCTGGCTATACCTCGCCGCCCACCACCTCAACAACGCCCGCGACCACGCCAACGACGACTACTCCAACCCCGACCACCACAACGCCCGCGCCCGCGCCTCCACCCGTCGAAAAATACGGCTATTAGCGAGTCTATTTTGACGAGGCCGGAATGGCTGATAGCGACCGTGTCGAGCGGCTCCCCGAGCTCACGTTACGTCGTCGAGCCGGCGCTCAGAAGATCTGCTTGTCGAGGAATCCTGCGCTCAGCACGAGCCAGCCGCCAATCTCGGCAATGATCAGGGTGATCATCAGAGCATTGGTCCCGGGAACTGGATCGCGGAACTGGTTGTCCGTGTCACGGCGCCAGCCGTGAATCGCATAGCCGACGACCGCCCCGAAGAAATAGAACGTCATCGCGCCCGCGGCCAGCAGGTTGACGAGCTCGCTGAAGCCGCTGAGCTGTACGAACGTCGCGATCAGCAGCAGCGCGAAGCTGTAGAGCAGCGCCGCGCGGTGCGCGATGTCGACATAGATGTGAGCTTTGTGATCCTCGGCGCTGGCGATCTGGCTGTACTTCCATACCCCGAGCAGCAGCGCTAGGAGGAACATCACGGCGTCCGCGAGGAGCACCGCCTTGGTGTCGACGCTGATCATGATCTGTCACTCATCTTTGACTCCTGTCTTTTCGGTTGCTGTTGTTTAGGGGTCGGCGTTTGGACGCTCATCCTGAGCCTTGTCTGTCCTTGAAGCTGTCGTGAACCGCGGCGTAGTGCGCGGCGAGCCCGATACCCCACCCCAGCAGCACATAGATGAACCAGGGGTATCCCGTCCCTCCCAGCTGCCACTGCAGGAACCACACGGCGAGGATTAGGACCTGGACGGCGACGAACACCGTCGCGTGGATCCGGAATCCCTTTCGATGGCCGTGCGCTGAGCGCTCGCGTCGGTGTTGTCGGGACTGGGTTTCCGCGCGCTCGGCGGCGCGCTCGAATGCATCGGTCATCAGTTTGCCTCCTTGGTTGTTGGGAGCCCGTCGAGACTCTCGATGTCGTTCGCCGCTCGTTGCAGGACGGCCGCTATGGCTTGTGGGTCCACTCGCCCCGAGAGCGGCGCAAGCCGCGCTCTGAAGCGGTCCAGCAGCGATTCGATCGAGTCCGCGTCGCCAAACCGCGCGCCGGTGCGAACTTCGAGCGCCGCGAGCGCGTCGCGGCGTGCCTCGATCGCCTGCTCGCCCACCGCGGTGACGCGATACGTGGTCTTACCGTCGTGGGTCTGACCGTCGATCAGCCCCTCGGCATCGAGCGCCTCGATCGCGGGGTAGACGCTGCCGGGCGAGGGCCGGTAACGGGGGCCGAAGAGACGCTTCAGCTCGGCCATGATCTCGTAGCCGTGCCGCGGGCGCTCGGCCAGCAGCGCGAGCAGGACGAGCGGGAGCTCGCCGTGCCGGAAGAATCGTCTGGGCAACGCAACCGCTCCCTAGGCCACCGCTACGCCGATGATCTCGGCGGCGGATCGTTTGGTGCGCGCTCGCCACTGCTGCTCGTTTGATACTGAGCCTCGCAGCGTTGATGGGGTCGCTGCGGGGCGCAGCGCGGTAGCGCTCACCGGATCGTTGAGCCCCTTCAGCGCGAGCGCACCGAGAGGCTCGAATGCATGAGCACTCGGGGAACCGGCGAGCCTGCGCACGGTCTCGGACACGACTACCTGCCCGCCCTGCGCCATGTCACAGAGTCGTCGCGCGACGATCACCGGTCTGCCGAAGAAGTCGTCCTGCTCGCGCACCGTCTCACCCATGTCGATCCCGATCCGCAAGGTCATTGGATCCCCGCAGACCGCCACCGCGCGCTGCATCGCCACAGCGCACGCGACGGCCGCGCGCGCGTCGATGAATCTCACCATCAACCCGTCGCCAAGGCTCTTGACCTCGGTGCCGGCGTGCTCTGCGATCGCCGTGCGCAGCAGCGCAAAATGCCGGCGGCGAAAGGCGTGAGCGATGTGGTCGCCGAGACGATCGAGCAACGCTGTCGACCCGACCACGTCGGTGAATAGGAAGGCGTCGATCTGCGTCTCGGCGCGCTCATCCAGGGCCTCCACGCCGGATGCTGTCGTCCTATAGGAAACCTCGCCATCGCGCGCCTCGCACTCAATCAACCCCTCAACCACCAGCGCCCCGATCGCGTACTCGACTCGCTCCGGCGAGGGCCGATAGTCGCGACCCACACGGCGCGTGAGCCCAGCCGCGAGATCGCCACGCCCCACAGGACGCTTCGCGCAGAGCGCAAGCAGGACCAGCAGAAGCTCACGGTAGCGATCAGTATTCGACGACATCCAGCGGCCTTTCCAAAAGGGCTTACGAAGTTGTTACGAACCTTATATCGAAACCATTACGAAGTCAAGAGCGGGTCGCGGCGTTAGCCCCGAGGCTGAACACAGCACGGGAAGGCTTCGCCCTCAGCCTGCTCGCCACATCGGTCCCCGGCCAGGAGCCGTGACCCGGATGAATTGAGCTGCCTCCCAACAGGCCGTCCTGCGAGCGTCCACGCCCCCGCGACGCCCCCTGGGGAAATCAGCGGGGAAAATAAGACGCCCCGTACACAGGCCCTGATAGTCTAAAAACCGCTTGGTTAGACGTGTTTCGGTGATGCCGGAGGAGGGACTCGAACCCCCGACACGCGGATTATGATTCCGCTGCTCTAACCGACTGAGCTACTCCGGCGGGAAGTGCAGTCTAGCTTGGAGGAGTGGCTGTGCCTCGCTAGTCGCCGGTGGCCGAGAAGTGCTCGGGATCGATCGGTCCGAGGACGCCGCCGATCAGTTTCACCGGTCCGGCGTAAGCACGCAGGACGCTGATCAGCTGGGATGGGTTCGTTACATCCACCGCGCCACCGGGATACACGGTGGTCTCGTGGTTGCTGCGCCCCGCCTGCGCGCTGAAGGCGCCGGCCGCGTTCAGCTGAGCCTGTTCGTAGTAGGTCCTGTAGCCGCTTGTGACGGTTCCGCTCCAGCCGTGCTGAGCGGCCCATTCGAGGATCGGGACGATCCAGTCGGCGATCGGCTTCGACCGCGGATTCCATGCCACTTCGGGAGTCTCGGCATTGACGCCCGGGCCGCTCGCGCTCGACGGGGTGTTTTCGAACGAAGCCGCCGATTCCCCGGACGGCAACACGATCCCGGCCTTGCGCGCCTCCTGGATCTCACGGCGGATCTCCGCATCGGAGGGCGCCCCCGACGCGATGTGCACCTTGCCTTCGGCGAGGATCGCGTCGGATGACGCGTCGATCCGTGCGACGACGCCACGGGGCTGCGCCGGTGCGAGACGCGAGCTTGGCGCGGGGCCGGACCTCGCAACGATCTTGACCTTCGCCGTCTTCCGTACGGCTGCGCCCGGGGCAGTTGCTTCACCGCAGCCTGCGGCGCCGCAGGAGCCGATCGCAAGGAGCAGGGCGACCGCGGACCATCTCGGTTGTGCCATCGAGGCAGTCTTTCAGACCCCGGTGAGACGTAGGCTCCGGTGATGGCGCGAGATCCACTCGGCGGCGAGCAGGCAGCAGGACAGCAACGCACGACCCTCGTCTCGATCGCTGCGGCGGGCCTGCTGGTGATCCTCAAGCTGGGAGTCGGCTTGATCGCCGGCAGCCTGGGACTGATCTCCGCAGGGGTCGAGTCGAGCGGAGATGTGATCGCCGCGATCCTGACCTTCTTCGCCGTGCGCCTGGGCCGGCAGCCGGCGGACCCCGAGCACCCCTATGGCCACCGGCGCGCCGAGAACCTCGGAGCGCTGGGCGAGGCGGCGATCCTGCTGGCCGGGGGGGCGATCGTCGCGATCGGAGCGATCAAACATCTCGTCGTCAGTACAGACAGCACGCCCGACACCCACCTGTATGTCTTCCTGGTGATCGCGGTCGCGCTGGTGGTGGACCTCTCCCGCACCATCGTCTCCCTGCGCGCCGCACGGCGCTACGGCAGCCCCGCGTTGCGCGCAAACGCGTTCCACTTCGCCGGGGACATGGTTGGCTCGGTGGTGGTCCTCGTGGGGCTGCTGCTCGTGCGCGCCGGCTTTGCCCAGGGGGATGCGATCGCCGCGCTGGTGATCGCGACGATCGTGCTCGCCACCGGTGCACGGCTGATCACAGAGAACGCGAACGTCCTGATGGACCGCACCCCGGCCGAGGCCAAGGAGGCCGCCGAGCGGGCGATCGCGCGCCTCGAACCGGACATCGAACTGCTGCGTCTGCGCCTGCGCGAGTCCGCCGGGCGCTATTTCGCCGATGCCGTCGTCGCCGTGCCGCCTGGGCAGGCGGTGATCGAGGGTCATCAGACCGCGAATCTGATCGAGGAGGCGATCGAGCGCGCGCTGCCCGGCAGCGATGTCGTCGTGCACGTCGAGCCTCGTCGCAGCGGGCTGGATCTGCGCGATCGAGTCTTGGCGATCGCCCTGGCCCAGCCGCTGGTGAGGGAGACACACGACATCACGATCTTTCAACAGCAGGAGGGTGCGGCGAGCGTCGCCCTGCACCTGAAGTTCCCGGCCGATCTCGACCTCCAGACGGCGCACACGGTCGCCGAGCAGGTCGAGCGGGCAATCCGCGAAAGGCCAGACGTGGCCGATGTGCAGACCCATCTCGAGCCGCTCGAGCGTCCGCTCTTGGCCCGCCCGGCCGACGATCGCGCCGATCGTGACGCGGTACTCGAGATCCAGCGCCTCGTTCGTGGGCAGACCGGGAGCGAGCCCCGTTCGACGAGGCTGCTGTCGACAAAAACCGGCCGTGTCGTCTTTCTCACCGTCGAGGTGGGCGCCGATGCCTCGTTGGTCGACGCCCACCAGTTGGCCAGCGAGCTGGAGGAGCAGTTACGCGGGCAGATCCCCGACATCGTCGACGTGGTCGTTCACACCGAGCCAAGAGGAACCGACGCGCGCCGGTTGAACTTGAACGGGGACACTTGAACGGGGAAGGATCCTGGCCCGGGGGTGTCCTAGTCTCCTAGCGAGGGATGTCTTCAACCAGCCCCAAACCAGCGGAGGATTGAGTGATGAGGCTTCAGAGAACAGGTGCAGCACAGAAGATGCGCTCCATGCCGGTCGTCTCGATCCTGGCCCTGGCGGTCGGGCTGCTCGTGTTCGCCGGCTGTGGCAGCTCGAGCTCGAGCAGTTCCTCCGCGGCGTCGGCCCCGGCGAGCCCGGCGACTACCGCGACGGAAACGACGAGCTCGGCGACAGCTTCCACACCGGCCACCGCGCCGGCGGGCGCCGGCGGCAACCTGAGCCTCGAAGCCAACCCCGAAGGTCAGCTGAAATACAACACGACCTCGCTGACCGTGCAGGCGGGCAAAGTCTCGATCGCCTTCGCCAACATGTCCCCCCTCGGTCACAACGTCACGGTTGCCTCCGCCTCAGGCGCCGTGGTCGGCGCGACCCCGACGTTCCAGGGTGGGAGCAAGACACTCGCGCTGAACCTGAAGCCCGGCGTCTACAAGTTCTACTGCACGGTCCCGGGGCATCGCCAGGCCGGCATGGAAGGCACGCTGACCGTCAAGTAGCAAAGGCTCCATTGCGGGCTCCATTGCGAAGAGCGGCGCTCCGCGGAAGGAACCGCGGAGCGCGGAGTCCTTGAGAACAGGCGGCGTCGATTCAACGTGGATTCAACGTCGCCCGTTCTTTCAGTTGCCTCGACCAAAGGAGTCTCCCGGATGCGTCCTGCCTTGAAGTTCCTCGTCCCCGCGCTCGCCGCATCGCTCACATTGGCTGCGTGCGGGAGTAGCTCCAGCGGCTCCGGCTCCTCCTCCTCGCAAGCCACGACAGCGGCGGCCGCCACGACGGCCGCATCGAGCGGGGGAACAAGCGCCGTGCTTGTGAAGAGTGCCGCGAATCCAACGCTGCACGCCACCGTGCTCGTCAATGCCCAGGGAATGACCCTCTATGCCCTCAGCGGCGAGCAGGGCGGCAAATTCATCTGCACGAGCTCCGCCTGCACGGCGGTATGGCATCCGCTGGCCGCAGCGAGCGCCACGCCGAGTGGCAGCGTCGGCTCGCTGGGAACGGTCAAGCGTCCGGACGGCACCGAGCAGGTGACCTACAAGGGAATGCCGCTCTACACGTTCTCGGAGGATCAGACGGCCGGGGAGGCGAAGGGACAGGGGATCAAGGACGTCGGCACGTGGACCGCCGTGACGATCGGCGGCGCACAGAGCTCCAGCGCGCCCGCCGCGGCCGCTCCGGCCACCACGCCGGCAGAACCGGCTCCGCCGGCCGAATCGGAATCCAGCTCTGGTGGGAGCTCCGGCGGTGGCGGTAACTACGGCTATTAGCTCTCCCTCTCGGTCGCGCATCGGTGTTTAGCCGCGCTGCGGGTCGCGATCGGCTAGCTCCCGTCCGGGGAGTCAGCTGCCATCCGGGGAGGGTCGAATCTCTCCCCGGCCGGCCGCCTGCAAGTCCGCGGGCAGCCTGACCCCGGCGCGGCGGGCGAGCACCGTCAGGCCGGTGCGCCACTGGATGATCGCCGCGCGCTGTTCTGCCCCTGTGTCGGGCAGGTCGTCGAGGTCTCCCTCTGCCAGGCCGTTTGTGAGCGCGCTCAAATAGGAGTCCTCGAGGATGTAGGTATGCGCGTACGGCGCGTTCACCGTGCGCAGCTGCGCCGTGGCCGGTTCGATCGCGGCCATGTCCACCGTGTACGCGGCGAACCGTCGCTCCAGGGCGCCCATCCGCAGCGATGCGACGCGTGGGGAGATCCGTTTGTCGTGGTTGGCCGAGAGGATCGGATCGGCGCCTTCGAGCAGATTGTTGACGGCGAGCCTGACCGGCTCGACCTGTCGCAGGTAGCTCACCAGCGCCACGCGTTCGTGCTGCGCAGTGTTCGTCGAGGTCGAGTCTCCACAGCCCGCGAGGGCTGCCACAGCGAGCACGAGCGCGACCGATCGCACGAGGGTTATCCCTAGACTGGGCATGTTCTGCGAAGGAGAATACGTTGACCGCCGAGCATGACGGCGCCGTAGCGGCCGGTCCTGACATGGAGATCCCGGAGCCGCCGAACTTGCGGCTGGTGTTCGCGGGTCTGCTGCTGGTGATGCTGCTGGCGGCGCTCGATCAGACGATCGTCGCGACTGCCCTGCCGACGATCGTCGGTGACCTCGGTGGGCTCGATCACATCTCCTGGGTCGTGACCGCGTACCTGCTCGCGCAGACCGCGGTGACGCCGCTGTACGGGAAGCTCGGGGACATGTACGGGCGCAAGGTCGTCCTGCAGTTCGGCCTCGTCGTGTTCCTCGTCGGCTCCGCGCTGTGCGGCCTGAGTCGCAGCCTCGACGAGCTGATCGCCTTCCGCGCGCTGCAGGGGCTCGGCGGCGGCGGGCTGATGGTCAGCGCGCAGGCGGCGATCGGCGATGTCGTGCCCCCGCGCGAGCGCGGTCGCTACACGGGCCTGTTCGGCGCGGTGTTCGGGCTGGCGAGCATCGCCGGGCCGTTGCTTGGCGGGTTTTTGACGAGCGACTTCAGCTGGCGGTGGATCTTCTACGTCAACCTGCCGCTGGGGATCGTCGCGTTCTTCGTGCTCGCCGCCACGCTGCCGACGGTCACCGAGCGCGTGCACCACGTGGTCGACTATCTCGGGACTCTGCTCCTCGGCGGCGGCCTGACCGCGATCGTGCTCGCGGCCTCGCTGGGCGGCACCTCCTACGCGTGGGGCTCGCCGGAGATCGTCGGGCTCGCAGTCGCCGGCGTGCTGCTGCTGATCGCGTTCGCGTTCGTCGAGCGCCGCGCCGCCGAGCCGGTCCTGCCCCCGCGGCTGCTCACCAACCGCGTGTTCGTCGTGACCGGAGCGGTAGGGTTCGTCGTCGGCTTCGCGCTGTTCGGCGCCGTCACCTACCTGCCGCTGTTCCTGCAGGTCGTCAAGGGCGCCACCCCAACTGGATCGGGTCTGCAACTGCTGCCGTTGATGGGCGGCCTGCTGATCACCTCGATCGTCTCCGGGCAGATCATCACGCGGACCGGTCACTACAAGCCGTTCCCGATCGCGGGCACCGCGGTGATGACGTTCGGGCTGTACCTGCTCTCGACGATGTCGCCGGCGAGCTCGCGCACGTCGATCGCGCTGTTCATGTTCGTCCTCGGGCTCGGCCTCGGCATGGTCATGCAGGTGTTGATTCTCGCCGTGCAGAACGCCGTCGACTACTCCGACCTCGGCGTCGCGACCTCGGGCGCCACCTTGTTTCGCTCGATCGGCGGGTCGCTGGGCACGGCGGTGCTCGGCGCGATCTTCGCCAACCGGCTGACCGATGAGCTGAAGAGCGTGTTTCCCGCCGGGGTCGCCGGGCACGCCGTCAGCGGTGGCGCGGGGGTCAACCCGAAGCAGATCGACGCGCTGCCGTCGGTCGTGCGGGTCGGCTACCTGCACGCGTTCACGAACGCGCTCTCCACCGTCTTTCTCGTCGCGTCCGCGTTCGCGATCGTCGCGTTCGCGCTCTCCTGGTTCATCCGCCAGCTACCGCTGCGCGAGACCGTCGCGAGCACCGACATGGCGGATACGTTCGCCGGTCCGCGGGAGATCGAATCGCTGGAGGTGGTGATCGACAAGATCGGGCGTCTCGACCGTCGCGAGGGCGCCCGCGAGATCATCCGGCGGATCGCCGCGCGGGCAGAGGTCGAGCTGGATCCCACCGCCTGCTGGCTGCTGGCGAAGTCGAGCGAGGATGGGTCGGTTCCGCTCGACGATCTCGCCCGGCGGGCCCATGTCGAGACCGCGACGCTGATCGCGGCCAGAGACCGGCTGCTCGCTCGCGGGTTGCTGGTCGGCGACTCGGGGGATGGCGTTGGGGTTGAGGTTGGGGTTGGGGTTGGGGACACCGCCGAGCTGACCGCCGAGGGCCGGCTCGAGCTGGAGCGCCTGCGCGATACCGGCGAACAGCGCCTGACGGAACTGCTGGAGTGCTGGCGCCCCGACGAGCATCCGGAGCTCGCCCGCTTTATCGCCGGCCTTGCGCATGAGTTCTTCGTCGACGACTCCGCCTTGCGCGGACGCATTCAGGCGTCGGCCACGGCAGCAGCGATGGCGTCGTCGTAATGGTGGTCGCGGCGGTCGGTTCACCCTCACCCACCGTGATCTTGCGCTGAGACCAATGCCCAGCCCAGCAGCCACATCCCCACCCACGTTGCTCGCCGTGCCGAACGTCTCGGAGGGCCGTGACGAGACGGTGCTCGCGGCGATCGGCGCGGCGTTTGCCACGCGGGACGATGTGCTGGTACTGGACAGGCACTCCGATCGCGACCACCACCGCACCGTGTTCACATTGGCCGGCCGCCCGGGCGCGCTCGCGGATGCATTGCTGTGTGGTGCGACGGTGGCGGTGGAACGGATCGAGATCGGCGACGGTCGTGGCGCACACCCGCATGTGGGCGCGATCGACGTCGTGCCGGTGGTCTACCTGGACGATCGGGCGCGCGGAGCCGCATGCGCCGAGGCGCTGGTCGTGGCGGATAGGATCGGCGAGGAATTGAATGTGCCGGTGTTTCTCTACGGCGCTCTGGGGGCCGGGAGGACACGCGCAGAGCTGCGCCGGGGTGGAGTTGCGCGCTTGGCGGAGCGGATCCGCGCGGGCGAGCTGCGACCGGACTTCGGCCCAGGGAGGCCAGATCCCGGGGCGGGGGCCACGCTGGTTGCCGCGAGGCAGCCGTTGGTGGCGTTCAACCTGCAGCTCGCCCCGCCCGCTAGCGTCGAGCAAGCCCGCACGATCGCGGCCGTGATCCGCGAAGGTGGCGCCGAGGGCTTGCCCGGGCTGCGTGCGATCGGCATCGAGCTGAACGGCGCGGTGGCGCAGGTGTCGATGAACGTCGAGCGCCCCCTGGAAGTCCCGTTGGCGAGGGTCATCGAGGCGGTGCGCCGCCACGCCGAGGTTGCGAGCGCTGAGCTGGTCGGTCTCGCGCCGCGGGCGGCGCTGGAGGGCTTCCCGGAGGAGCTGGCGTTGATTGGGTTCGATCCGGCGCGACATCTGATCGAGTCTGCGCTGGGCGGATGAAGTCTGCGCTGGGCGGATGACGCTCGGCTCGGCGGCGTCCGGGTGAGGTCCGGGTGAGGTCCGGTGTCCCGCGTGAACACCGGGGCGAGGTCAACCATCTAGGCTTGTAGGAAGGATGGCTCAGACAAAGCGCAAGCGCCAGACGAAGCATCGCGGGAACGCTGCCGGGGTGGTCGAATCGCGGGGTCGTACGGGGCGCAAGCCGACGGCCGCGGAGAAGAGCGGCAAAGCCAAGGACGCCAAGCAGGCGAAAGAGCAGCGGCTGGCCAAGCAGGACCGCCCGCCGACCTGGCTCGGCGCGTTCTACCGCTCGATGGTCGCCGCGGTGCTGATGCTGCTGGTGAGCCTGTTCCTGTTGAAAAAGCCGGGAGAGGCAATCGCGCTGTTCCCGATCGTGCTCGCTCTGTATGTGCCGATCAGCTTCTACACGGATACGTGGATGTTCAACCGCCGTCAGCGGCGCAAAGCGGCGGCGCGCGCCGACAAGGCAGCCGGCGGCGGTGGGAAGGCCTCGGCGCGATGAGTCCCTTTTGCGGAATGGCCGTCGGATGAGCGTCGCCGCGTGCCGGGTGAGCGTACGATGAGCGGGCTGAGCGTGAGGATGCTCACTGTCGGGGCGATCCAGGAGAACGCCTACATCGTGTCGGTCACCGGCACGAAGCGAGCGGTGATGGTCGACCCCGGGGCGGAGGCCGAGCGGCTGCTCGAGGCGGCGCGCGAGGAGGGGGTGGAGATCGAGGCGATCCTGATCACGCACTGTCACTTCGACCACATCGGCGCAGTCGCCGAGGTGGCGCGGGCGACCGGGGCGCCGGTGTACTGCCCGGAGATCGAGCGGGGCGTGCTGGCGGACATCCCCAGCTGGACGCCGCCGGGATTCGGGCCGTTTGAGAGCTATGAGGCCGAGGAGACGGTCAAGGGCGGCGAGCGGCTGAGCCTGGCGGGGCTGGACATCGAGGTGGTGTTCACGCCCGGGCACAGCCCGGGGCACGTCACCTACGCGATCGCCGCTTCCGCGTCGGTGGGCGAGGCCGGGGCAGCGGGCGGGGGCGGGGCTGGGGCCGGGACGGGTGAGCGGACGCTGCTGTCCGGCGACGTGCTGTTTCAGGGCTCGGTCGGCCGCACCGACCTGCCGGGCGGGGACTGGAACGTGCTGGAGCGCTCGATCGGCGGTCTGCTGAAAGCGTTTCCCGCGGAGACGGCGGTCTACCCGGGGCACATGGGCGCGACGACCCTGGGCCGCGAGCGCGACACGAACCCGTTCCTGCAGGAGCTGCGTGTCCCGGTGAGCCACGCACCGAGCGAAGATCGCCCGGCGGAAAGGGCACCCGATCTGGCGGCGCGCAGCGCGCCGGACCAGGCAGCCGGAAGTTGAGCAACAAGGCGGAGAAGATCAAAGCCCCGCGCGGCACGTTCGACGTGCTCGGCGAGCAGGCCGGGGTGCGCGCGAACCTGGAGGCGAGCGCACGGAAGATCCTGGAGGGGGCCGGGTATGAGCGGATCGAGACGCCGGTGTTGGAGGCGACCGAGCTGTTCGCGCGCGGGGTCGGCGCGGCGACGGACATCGTGCAGAAGGAGATGTTCACGTTGCAGGACGGCGGTGGGCGTTCGCTGACGCTGCGCCCGGAGGGCACCGCGCCGGTCTGTCGCGCGTACGTCGAGCACGGGATGCACAAGCGCAAACAGCCGGTGAAGCTGTGGTACCTGTCGAGCTTCTTCAGACACGAGCGCGCGCAGGCGGGGCGCTACCGGCAGTTCTGGCAGGTCGGGGCGGAGGCGCTCGGATCGGAGGACCCGGCAGTCGATGCCGAGTCGATCGCGCTGCTGGCGACGCTGCTGGAGGAGCTGGGCGTGCGGGGGACGCGACTGCGCCTGTCGAGCCTGGGCAGCGGCGAGAGCAGGGGCGAGTACCGGGAGCTGCTGAAGGCGCACCTGAAGCGCCACGAAGCGAGCCTGTCAGAGGAGGTCAAGAGTCGGATCGAGCTGAACCCGCTGCGGGCGTTTGACTCCGAACACGAGGGGACGAAGCGGGTGATGGAGAGCGCGCCGCGGCTGCTCGATCAGCTGAGCGTGTCCGACGGGGAGCACTTCGCGGAGGTGCGCGGCCTGCTGGACGCGGCGGAGGTCGGATACGAGGTCGATCCGACGCTGGTGCGCGGGCTGGACTACTACACGCGGACGGTGTTCGAGTTCACAAGCGACGCGCTGGGAGCGCAGAGCGGCGTGGGCGGCGGGGGTCGCTACGACGGTCTCGTCGAGCAGCTCGGCGGTCCGCCGACACCGGGCATGGGCTGGGCCGCCGGGGTCGAGCGGATCCTGCTGGCGGGCGAGCAACCGCCGGCCGCGGCGAGCCCGCTGGATCTGTTCGTGGCGCTCGGCGAGGAACCCCGGGCGGGGCGGGACAGGGGGAGGGGGAGAAAGATTTTTATGACGTGCTGACGCACGATGTTGACGTTCGTGGGGCGATCCGCAGGGTTGCGTTCCGCGTTATGAGCGACGCGCGGTCAGCGGGGTTAACGGCCCAGATGGAGTTGGCAGGACGCTCGCTGAAGGGCCAGCTGGGGCTGGCGAGCGCGCTCGGCGCACGGTATGTGGCGATCGTCGGGGGAGGGGAGACGGTGCTGAAGGACATGGAGGACGGCGGCCAGGAGACGGTCGCGACGGACACGGTGGTGCATGCCGTCTTGAGGGGCCTGCGCACGCTCTGAGGGGGTCGTTCCGCGGCGTCATGCGCTGGCCGATCTTCGATCGGTCGCGATGCTCGCCGTGCTGGCCGATCCCGGACGATCGGTAGCACGTCTGCGCTCGCGTTCGGCGTCTGCTGGCCGATCTCCGATCGGTCACGGCCCGACCCCCTGATGTCCACAATTAGAGCCTGAATGGAGTCCAACCGGTTTTGCGCGGTTCAACTCTTGGGCGAGAACTGCCGAAGGAGGGGCGATGGCACAGCTTTCCCGTCCCTTTCAGATCCTCCTCGCCGCGACGGTGCTTTTTGCACTGGTGTGGTTTGTGGCCTTGCGCCCGCACAGCAGCACGAGCGCGGGCTCGACGCCGGCGGCCGTCACGCCCGTGAGCACTCCGGCTCCGGCAGCTGCTTCATCGTCCTCGGCGGCGAAGGCCGCGACGGGCTCGACGCGGGTCTATCACGGTCCGGTGCCCGGTTTGGAAGGGCTGACGCGCGATATCAACCGTGCGCATGGCGCGGTCGCGGCGTCGCAGAGTCAGGCCCAGAAAGCAGCTGACGCATCGGGAGAAACAGCGGGTCACGGCCCGGCGGTCACGGCGTCGAGCACGACCGTCACGAGCGCCAAGCAGGGCGGCGCGTCAGGGAGCGGTGTGGTCAAGACCACGCAGAGCAAGACGGTCGTCCACTCCAAGCACGCCGCGGCCGTGCCGGCGGGCACCGTGACAAAAGACAGTGTGACCGTGACGAAGTCAGCGAAGCACGGCGCGCCGAGCCACTCGGTGACGGTCACGAAGACCTCCGTGAATGCCGCCCCCGCCCAGCAGGTGGCGGTGGAAAAGCAACTGAAACAGGGCAAGGTCGTGCTGGTGCTGTTCTGGAACCCGAAGGGCTCCGACGACGTCGCGGTGCACAAGGAACTGCAGGCGGTCGAGAAGCAGCAGGGTGGAAAGATCGCGGTGCACTATGCGCTGGCCGACCAAGCCGGCTCGTTCGGCTCGATCACGAAGACGATTCAGGTCTACCAGACACCGACGATCCTGCTGGTGAACGAGAAGGGTCTGACGACGACCCTGACGGGCTTCACCGACGCGTTCTCGATCGAGCAGACGATCGGCGAAGCGCGCGAAGCGGCGTAGGATCCGGACGTTTCCTTTGGCCGGAAGAAACCCGGCCAAAAGAAAGTCGCGGACCTACTTGACTGATTTGGTGGACGGCTTCGCCGTCCGAAAAACAGCCTACCGCCGCGGTACGGTCGTAGACTCGCTTGGGTGAGTAACCCGGAGGCCTTTGCCCAACACCTGGAAGCACCGTTCGGGCGCGGACATGCCCCCGAGAGCGCCTTCACCGGCGCCGCGGGTGGCGCGGCGTGTGGCGATCTGATTCGCGTCTCGATTGCGCTTGACCCTGCGAGCCCCGATGGGCGGATCGTCGACGCTGGGTTCGACGCGAGTGGCTGTGGCGCTTCGATCGCGGCCGGCAGTGCGGTCGTGGGTCTGGTGCGCGGCGCGGCGTTGCTCGAGGCGGCGCGGATCGGCGTTGTGGAGATCGAAGGCGAGCTGGGGGGGCTGAGCGCCGGGAAGCGCCACGCGGCGGAATTGGCTGCCGACGCGCTGCACCGCGCGCTCGGTGGCGCGGTACGTGGCAATGCGAATCTGGCTGCGGGGAGCGATCGCACGCTGGTGGCGATGAGTGGTGGCGTGGACAGCGCCGTGGCAGCTGTGCTGGCAACGCGCGGGGGAGCGCAGGCGGTTGGGGTCACGCTGGAGCTGTGGTCGGACGCGGAGAACGACGGCGAGGCGAGCTGTTGCTCGGCGCAGGCGGTACGTGGCGCGCGTGAGGTCGCGCACGGTCTGGGGATGGCACATCTGTCGATCGATCTGCGCGCGGAGTTCCGCGCCGGGGTGGTCGACCCGTGGCTGGAGGATCACGGCGCCGGGGAGACGCCGAATCCATGCGTGCGTTGCAACGGGAACGTGCGGCTCGACGCGATGCTCGAGCTGGCTCGGCGCCTTGGGGCACAGACGCTCACTACCGGCCATTACGCGCGGGTGCTCGAGACGTCCCCGACAGCTGACATATCGAGGTTGGAGTACCAGCTGGCTGGCAAACCCCGGTTTGAGCAGGCCGGCGAACCCAGGTTGGAGCACCAACTATCGGGCTCGTCAGCCCCACTGTTGCGGATGGCGGCGGACCCGGGCAAGGATCAGAGCTACGTGCTCGCGGCGCTTGCGCCCGAGTCGCTCGCGCGGTTGCGGTTTCCGCTGGGGGGGATGCGCAAGGCGGAGGTGCGCGAGCTGGCAGCCGCGGCCGGGCTGGCGGTCGCGAAGAAGCGCGACTCGCAAGACCTGTGCTTCCTCGCGGGGACGCGCCAGGGGGCATTCTTGGAGCGTCACGGTGGGCTGGGAGAGCGGGCGGGGGAGATCGTCGACCAAACGAAAAACGTGCTCGGCGAGCACGGAGGCGCGCACAGGTTCACGGTCGGCCAGCGCCACGGCCTGGGTATCGGAGGCCGGGAGCCGTTGTATGTGCTGAGCACGGACACGGCGAAGAACACGGTCACGGTCGGTCCGCGTGCCGAGCTGCTGTGCGCAGGCGTGCGGGTGCGGGAGGTGACGCTGCATCGGGCTGGAGGATGTGTGGACGGCGTGAAGGTGCGCTCACACGGGCGGCGATTTCCCTGCCGGCTGGCCGGCGAGGCGGACGCGGGAGCGCATGCGCAGCTGAATATCGAGCTGGAGGAGCCGGCCGAGCGTACGGCGCCGGGCCAGTTCGCTTGTTTGTACGCGGGCGATGTGATCGTCGGTTACGGCACGGTCGCGGCGTAGGGCCTTTTGCGTCCCACGCCTTACGCCCAGGAATAGACCTAAGATCACCCGCACGATGATGACCTCGGATGAGATCCGCGAGCGGTACCTGGCCTTCTTCGAGCAGCGCGGGCACAAGCGGGTCGCCTCGTCTTCGCTGGTGCCCTCGGCGCACGATCCCTCGGCGCTGTTGACGGTTGCGGGGATGCACCCGTTGAAGCCCTATTTCCTGGGCGAGGAAGAGCCGCCGGCGGCGCGGTTGACGAGCTGTCAGAAGTGTTTTCGCACGGTCGACATCGACAACGTCGGCAACACGACCCGGCATCTGACGTTCTTCGAGATGCTCGGCAACTTTTCGTTCGGGGACTACTTCAAGCGCGAGGCGATCGAGTTCGCGTGGGATCTCTCGCGCGAGGTGTTCGGGCTGAACGAGGAGGACATCTGGGTGACGGTGTTCGCCGGCGACGAGGCGCTGGGGCTGGGACCCGACGAGGAGGCGATCGGCCTGTGGCTGGAGGTCGGAGTGCCGCGTGGGCGGATCGTGGAGTGCTCGCGCGAGGAGAACTTCTGGCAGGCCGGTCCGACCGGGCCGTGTGGGCCGAGCTCGGAGCTGTATCTCGACCGTGGGCTCGAGTTCGGTACGGCCGAGGACCTGCCGGGTGGGGACAACGAGCGGTTTTTGGAGTACTGGAATCTGGTGTTCACCCAGTACGACCAGTCGGTGGGCGAGGGCGGCGGGTCGATCCTGACGAGCCTGCCGGCAAACAACATCGATACGGGCCTGGGGCTCAACCGCATGGCGGCGATCCTGCAGGGCAAGGAATCGGTGTTCGAAACCGACCAGTTCCAGCCGCTGATCGATTTGGGGGAGGAGCTTTCGGGCAGGCGCTACGGCGAGGATCGCGCGACCGATCGCGCGCTGCGGATCCTCGCCGACCACGCGCGCGCGATGACGTTCCTCATCGCCGACGGCGTGGTGCCCTCAAACGAGGATCGCGGGTATGTGCTGCGCAGGGTGATGCGCCGCGCGATCCTACAGGGGCGCGGCCTGGAGATGGCGCCCGGGTTCTTGGGGCTGTATGCCGAACGGGTGAGGGAACTGATGGGCGGCGCTTATCCCGAGCTGAACGAACAGCACGAGGCGGTCGCGGAGTGGGCGAAAGCTGAGGAGGAGGGCTTCGGACGCACCCTGGAACAGGGGTTGGGCAATCTGCAGGCGCACATCGCGCAGGCGAGGGAGGCGGGCCGCGATCGCATCAGCGCCGAGGACGCCTTTCAGCTGCATGACACGTTCGGGTTCCCGTTCGACCTGACGAAGGAGCTGCTGGCGGAGGAGGGTCTGAGCGTCGACGAGCGAGCGTTCGAGGAGCTGATGGATGCCCAGCGCGCCCGTGCCCGTGGCGCGTCCGGCGGGGCGACAGGCAAGCAAGTAGACAGCCCCCGCGAGCGGGCGCGTGAGTTTGCCGAGCAAGCTGTCGCGAAGAGCCGGTTCACGGGCTATGAGACCGAGGAGCAGCGGACGACGGTCGCGGATCTGCGCGGGATCGCGGCAAGCAACGGCGCGAAGGGATCATCGGCCGGCGACTCCGGGAAAACACCAGCCGAGACGCACTACCTGGTGAAGCTCGCAGAGTCGCCGTTCTACGCCGCCGGTGGTGGGCAGGTGGCCGATGTGGGGACGATCGAGTGTGCGGACGGGGATTGTCGCGCGCGCGTGGAGAACGTGTTCCGCTTGGGCGACGATCAGGTGCTCGCGGTGGTGGTCGAGCAGGGCGCGCTGAAGCCGGACGAGCGCGTGCTGGCACGGGTCGACCGCGTGGCCAGGCATGCGACAGAGGCAAACCACACGGCGACGCATCTGCTCCAGGCGGCGCTGCGCGAACGCCTGGGTGGGCACGTGCGTCAGGCGGGCTCCTACGTGGGTCCGGACAAGCTGCGCTTCGACTTCAGCCACGGCCAGGGGCTCACCGAGACGGAGCTGCGCGACGTCGAGGACCAGGTGAACGCGTGGATCGGGCGCAACGATCCGGTGCGCCCGATCACAACGACGCTCGACGAGGCCAAGCGGCTCGGGGCGATGGCGTTGTTCGGCGAGAAGTACGGCGAGGTAGTGCGCATGGTGGAGGTCGGCGGGGGCGAGTATTCGCGCGAGCTGTGCGGCGGCACGCACGTGCGCTCGACGGCCGAGATCGGACCGTTCCGGATCATCGGCGAGACCTCGAGCGCCGCGAACGTCAGACGGATCGAGGCGGTCACGGGACCGGTGGCGGTGGAGTTGCTGCGCGGACACGACCGCGTGCTCGAAGAGGTCGCCCAAGCGCTGCGCACCCGGCCCGAGCAGGTGCCCGAGGTGGTGAGCGCGCGCGAGCAGGAGCGCCGTGGATTGGAGAAGGCGTTGAAAGACGGCCCCGCCCCCGGGGGCGCGCCGGGCGTGGACGTAGCTGCGCTCGCCGCGCGGGCGCAGACGCTGGCGGGAGCGCAGATGCTCACGGCCACGGTCGAGGTCGCGGACGCGAAGGCGCTGCTCGAGGTTGTCGACCGTCTGAAGGGACAACTCGACGGCGACGCGGTGATCGTGCTGGCAAGCGCCGTCGGCGACAGGGTCGCGCTGGTCGTGAGCGTCGCGCCGGAGCTCGTGGAGCGGGGGTTGAAGGCCGGAGCGATCGTGAAGCTGGCCGCCGAGGTCGTGGGCGGTGGCGGGGGTGGGCGTGACACGCTGGCCCAGGCCGGCGGGCGCGACGTGAGCAAGCTGGACGAGGCGCTGGCCACAGCGCGTAAGGCGATCGAGTCGACGCTCACCGCTTGATGCTGCCGGCACTGGGCTGGTGGACATTGCTTGTGTGGGCATCTGTGACCGGGCTCGGGAGCCGCTGATGCGGGTGCTGGCGCTGGATTACGGAAGCGCGCGCTGCGGCTGCGCGCTGAGCGACCCGACAGGCACGATCGTCACCCCGATCGAGGTGGTGCTGCGTCCCGACACCCGGCGCGGGCTGGCCAAGATCGAGCAGCTCGTGCGCGAGCGCGAGGTCGAGCGGGTGGTGGTCGGGTTGCCGTTGTCGCTGCGCGGAGAAGACAGCGAGCAGACACTCGAGACGCGGGCGTTTGCCGAGAAGCTGTCGGAGCGCCTGGGCGAGGAGGTGCCGGTGGAGTTGCATGACGAGCGCTTCACCACGCGGATGGCTCAGCGGGAATCGCTTGGCGATCCAGCCGCCGCCGAGGACTCGCGTGCAGCGGCGCACATGCTGGAGAGCTGGCTGGCGGCCCAATCGCGTTAGGGTCCCTAACTTGGCCCGCGGCAACCGATCAAAGCCCCCAGGCGAACGCACCGACGAGGAACGCGAGCGAGACCGCGAAGAGCGCGCGCGGCGCCGCGCGGGAGAGGCCGCCACGCCTGCGCGGGACACCCCATCGGTGCAGGGCACACCGCCCGAGCCAAGCCAGGTCGAGGCGCCCACCCCGATCGTCGCACCGCCGATCCCGGTCGAGGAGGCTGTTGAAGTGTCGTCCCAGCCGGACCCGGTTAACGAAGCCCCCGAGCCGGCCTCATCTAACCCGGACCGAGCCGAAGAGCCCGCTCTGATTCCACCCATTCCGGTGCCGATCGAGGGCTCATCGGCGCCACCAGGCTCACAGAGTGAACCTCTGCCGCCAGCTCGGCGCGATGCGTTGCTCGAGCAACGTCGCGACCGGCTGCGCGCGGGTCGCTCCAAATCCACGCGTGGTGGCACGCGTACGGGGAAGGTCGACGATGGACGGCGGCAGGGCGGACGGCTCGGATTGACGCGCGCCCGCGTTGCCGCCCTGTTCGCATTGGCCGTGGCGATCGCCGTCGTGTGGTTCCTGCTTTCCCTGTTCCAGCCGTTCGCGGGCGCGGGACACGGACGCGTGATCGTGGTGATTCCGAAGAACTCGAGCGCGAGCACGGTCGGTTCGATCCTCGCCCACGACGGCGTGGTCTCATCAGGGTTCTTCTTCAGCGTGCGCGCGCTCGTCGAGGGCAAGCGGGGCGATCTGCACTCCGGTCGCTTCCTGCTGCGACACGACGAGAGCTACGCGACGGCGATCGCCGCGCTGAGCAAGCCGCCGCCGGCGGCGATCCCCGTGAAGGTCGTGATCCCCGAGGGCGAGACCCGCCTGCAGATCGCGCAGCTGGCCAAGGAAGACGGCCTGACCGGCAGCTACAGGGCGGCATCGGTGCGCTCTCCATTGTTGAACCCGGCGGCCTATGGGGCGCCCAAGAGCACGCCGAACCTCGAGGGCTTCCTGTTTCCCGCAACCTACGACATGAACGCGGGCGCGCCCGTCGGCCGGCTGGTCTCAGAGCAGCTGGTCGCCTTCCGCGAACGCTTCGGCCCCGAGCAGGTCCGCCGCGCGCGCGAGCTGCACGTCACGCCCTACCAGCTGTTGACGGTCGCTTCGATGGTTGAGCGCGAGGCGCAGCTGCCGGGCGACAGGGCGAAGATCGCGGCCGTGATCTACAACCGCCTGCGCCTGGGCATGCCGTTGGGAATCGACGCGACGATCTACTACGCGGTCGAGCAGGCGGAGGGGATCGCCACCGACACGCACGAACTGACCGATGCGCAGCTGCGCATCGACTCGCCGTATAACACGCGCACCCATCGCGGCCTGCCGCCGACGCCGATCTCCAACCCGGGGATGGCCTCGATCGAAGCGGCGGCCCATCCCGCGCACGTGCCCTACCTGTACTACGTCGCCGGAGCCGACGGCTGCGGGGAGCAGGTCTTCTCCACCTCCTACGCACAGTTCGAAGTCGATGCCGCGGCTTACGACGCGGCGGTCAAGCAGAACGGCGGCAAGCCGCCGGTGTGCAAGCGGAAGTGATGCGCCGATTGGGTGTACTGGGTTGGCCGGTGGCGCACAGCCGCTCGCCGGCGATGCACAACGCCGCACTGCGCGCGTTGGGAATGAATGACTGGCACTACCAGAAGCTGCCGGTTCCGGCGGAGATGTTCACAGAGACAGTGAGCGCCCTGGGGCAGGCGGGTTTCGTCGGCGCGAACGTGACGATCCCCCACAAGCAGGCCGCGCTCGTGCTGGCTGAGCGGTCAAGCGTGGCGGCACGGGCGATCGGCGCCGCGAACACGCTCACGTTCGCTACCGATGGGACGATCGCGGCTGAGAACACAGATGCTCCGGGTCTGATCGCTGCGTTGGAGCGACTCGTTGGACTTCCTACTCACCCGAGTGCGCTCGTGCTGGGAGCGGGTGGCAGCGCGCGCGCCGCGGTGTGGGCGCTACGCGAGGCCGGCGCACGCGAGGTGTCGGTGTGGAACCGCACTCCCGAGCGGGCCGCGAAGCTGGCTGGGGAGTTCGGCGTGCGCTCGGTGGCTGCGCCGGGGCGCGCCGACCTGCTCGTCAACTGTACGTCCGTCGGGCTAGAACGGTCGGCCAGTGAGCCTGAGGGGCTCAACCAACTCGGGCTGACGTTCGATCAGGTCGGTGAGTACTCGTATGTCGTCGACATGGTCTATCGCTCAGGAGTCACCCAGCTGCTCGCCGCCGCGCGAGAGCACGGCGCGCGCACGCTCGACGGCCTGGAGATCCTCGTCGCGCAGGGGGCGCTCAGCTTCGAGCTGTGGACCGGCCGCAGCGCCCCGCTGGAGGTCATGCGCGAGGCCGCATGCGATCTTGCGGATGTCCGCGAGAAGGGCTCCGCATAGGGGCGTCGAGGCGCAGCAAGGTCCGGCGCGATGAGCGAGGTTCCCGGACCCGACCTGCACGCGATCTTCGGCATCGACTCTGCCGAGGGAACGCTCGAGTCCAGGCATCGCGTAGAGACCGATCGGACACTTGATGGCGACCGCGGTGCAGAAGGCGATCTGACCGTGCAATTCGATCGGGTCATCGGGCTGGAGCGCCCTGGGGAGGTCGGCCTGGATGCGGCTGGCGAGCATGTCGTCGAGCTGGATCGCACGGTGGATAAGGGCCACGCCATCGAGCTTGACGGTGTCGTGGAGCCAGACCGCATCGTGGACGTCGAGCGAGTAGAGGAGCACGATTCAGCGGTTGGGCTTGGCGCTCAAGCCCGAGAGGGCGGGGAGCGAGAAACCGGAGAGCGGACCGGTATCACCGGTCCCTCCCGCCGCGGATCCTCGCCGCGCTTTCTCACTGATGTGATCGTCGACCTGGGCCTTGTCTCTCGGGTGCAGGTGGAGGAGGCGATCGAGGTCTCGCGCGGCAAGGGCACGATGCCCGAGCGCGTGCTGCTCGACAGCGGGGCGCTGACGCAGGACGGGCTGACGCGCGCGCTCGCGGAGCGCTACGGGCTCGATCACCTCGACCTGGGTGTCTTCTCCGTGGACATGAGCGCGGCCAACCTCGTGAGCATCCCCGCCGCCAAGCGCTACCAGGCGGTGCCGGTCGCCTTTGCGGACAAGCGCACGCTGCTGGTGGCGATGGCGGATCCGTCGAACGTGCTGGCGGTCGACGACATCGCGATCATGACCGGTTATGAGGTGCGCGTGGCGGTCGCGCCCCCGGAGGACATCGCCAACCTGATCTCGCGCCTGGACCGGCTCGATGACGTGGTTGCCGATCACGACAGCGAGATCGAAGAGCTAGAAGAAGGCGGCGCCGAGGTCGTAGACCTGCACGAGACCGCCGATGACGCGCCCGTCGTCAAGCTGATCAACCAGATCGTCGCGCAGGCCGTCGAGCAGGGCGCCTCCGATGTGCATCTGGCGCCCGACGGGCATGAGCTGCGCGTGCGCTTCCGGGTCGACGGGATCATGCACGATGTGACGACCGTCCCGCGGCGGATGGCGGGGGGCGCCGTCTCGCGCGTGAAGATTATGGCGGAGATGAACATCGCCGAGCGACGTCTGCCACAGGACGGCCGTGTCGGGTTGACGGTCGACGGGCGTCATATCGACCTGCGCGTGGTGACGCTGCCGAGCGTGCACGGGGAGGCGGTCGTGATGCGCGTGCTCGACAAGGACTCGGTCGTGACGAGCCTCGACCAGCTCGGCTTCTCCGATCCCGACCGCGATCGCTTCGAGCAGGCCTGCCACGAGACGCACGGCGCGGTGCTGGTGACCGGCCCGACGGGTTCGGGCAAGTCCACGACGCTGTATGCGGCGCTGCAGATGCTGAACACCCCGGAGAAGAACATCATCACCGTCGAGGACCCGGTCGAGTACGAAATGGAGGGCCTCACCCAGCTGCAGGTCGCCGCCAAACATGGCCTGACGTTTGCGGCCGGGCTGCGCTCGATGGTGCGCGCCGACCCCGACGTGATCATGGTCGGGGAGATCCGCGACGGTGAGACGGCGAGGATCGCGATCGAGTCCGCGCTGACCGGCCACCTCGTGCTCTCGACCCTGCACACCAACGACGCCGCATCGGCGATCACGCGTCTGATCGATATGGGGATCGAGCCGTTCCTGGTCGCCTCGGCGCTTGACTGCGTGGTCGCCCAGCGGCTCGCGCGCAGGCTCTGCTCGAACTGCAAGCGGCGCACGATCGTCTCGGCCGAGGTGCTGCGCGAGAACGGCTACAAGGCGCTGGTCGATCTCGAGGCCTACGAGCCGGTCGGCTGCCGGCGCTGCGCCGGCAGCGGCTATCGCGGGCGGTTGGGGCTGTATGAGGTGATGAGCGTCTCCTCGGAGGTCCGCTCGCTGGCGCTCGAACACCGTCCGGCGGAGGAGATGCGCGAGGTCGCGGTGCGCCAGGGGATGCGACGCCTGCGCGACGACGGCCTGGAGAAGGTCAAACACGGCCACACCTCGATCGCCGAGATCGCCCGCGTGATCGGCAGCGGGTAGAGCCACTCGCCCGCGTAATCGGCGGGCGCCTCACGTGCTCGAGCTTCGCGCGGCTGAGCAGAGTTTCAGATGCTCCCACGGGAGGGCCCGGGTTCTGCGCGGCTCAAACCTTCGTCCAGCAGTCGCGAAGTCCGCTTGCACGTGCTAATGGCCGGGCCCCGATCTGTCGATGGGCGAGCATGGACATCGACTTCGCAGACATCTTGATGGAGGTCGTCGAGCGCCGCGCCTCCGATCTACATCTGAGCGCCGGAGCGCATCCCACGGTGCGGATCCGCGGGCGTCTGAGCCCGCTGGAGGACTACCCGATCCTCTCCGACACGGACACCCGCGAGATTATCTACTCGATCCTGACCGGCGATCAACGCCAGCGCCTGGAGACGAACTGGCAGCTGGACTTCGCCTACTCGATCCCCGGCCACGCGCGTTTCCGCGTGAACGCCTACTACCAGCGCGGCGCGATCGGCGCGGCCTTCCGCCTGATCCCCTTCGGCCTGACCTCGATCGACGAGCTCGGCCTGCCCTCGGCCGTCCACGACTTCACGCGCCGTCCGCGTGGCTTCGTGCTCGTCACCGGCCCGACAGGGTCGGGCAAGTCGACCTCGCTGGCGGCGATGATCGACGAGATCAACCGCACGCGCGAGGAGCACATCATGACGATCGAGGACCCGATCGAGTTCCTGCACGCGCACAAGAAGTGCCTGGTCAACCAGCGCGAGCTGGGCTCCGACGCGCAGAGCTTCGCCGACGCCCTGAAGGCCGCCCTGCGCCAGGATCCCGACGTGATCCTGGTCGGGGAGATGCGCGACCTGGACACGATCTCCACGGCGTTGACCGCCGCGGAGACCGGCCATCTCGTGTTCGCCACGCTGCACACCCAGGACACCGCGCAGACGATCGACCGGATCATCGACGTGTTCCCGCCCGAGCAGCAGGGCCAGGTGCGCGTGCAGCTGTCGGTCGCGCTGCAGGGGATCATGACCCAGCAGCTGCTGCCGATGGCCGACGGCTCGGGTCGCGTGGCCGCGACCGAGGTGCTGGTTCCCACGCCGGCGGTGCGCAACCTGATCCGCGAGGGCAAGACCCATCAGATCTATTCCGTGTTGCAGACCAGCTCGGCGCAGGGCATGCAGACGATGGACACCTCGCTGGCGACGCTCGTGCGCGAGGGCAAGATCACCCAGAAGCTCGCCGAATCGCGGTCGACCACCTCCGACGAGCTCAGGCGCCTGCTCGGCGCCGGCTCGCTGGCGGCCTAGGGAGCTCCGGCCGAGATGAGCACCTACGTCTTTCAGGCGATCGACCCCGCCGGCCTCAAGGCCAAGGGAGAAATCGACGCCGACTCCAAGCAGGTCGTCTCCGATCAGCTGAAGCTGCGCGGGCTGATCGTCCTCGACATCGCCGACAAGCACGCCTCGCGGGAGATCGAGCTGAGCTTCCTGAAGTCGGTGAAAGCCCCGGAACTGGCGGTCTTCTCACGCCAGCTCGCGACGATGATCTCCTCGGGGATGAGCATCCTGCGCGCGCTGTACGTGCTCGAGGAGCAGACCGAGAACAAGTTCTTGACGGAAACGATCGTTGCGGTGCGCAAGGACGTCGAGGCGGGGCTGTCGCTGAGCGACGCGATGGTGCGCCACCCGAAGGTCTTCAGCACGCTGTTCGTGGCGATGACGCAGGCCGGGGAGGCAGGCGGTGTGCTCGAGGGCGCGCTGTTGCGCGTTGCCGATCAGCTGGAGAAGGACGCCTCGCTGAAGCGCCAGGTCAAATCGGCGATGATCTACCCGATCCTGGTGGTCGTCTTCGCGGTCGGGGTGATGCTCGCGCTGTGCGCCTTTTTGATCCCGGTGTTCATCGGCGTGTTCAAGCAGTTTGGCGGCGAACTGCCGACGATCACGAAGATCTCGGTGTTCGCGTCGAAAGTCGTGACTCACTACTGGTGGGCGATGTTCGCCGTGACCGCGCTGGTTGTGTTCCTGTTCTTAAAGTGGAAGGCCTCGACGTGGGGTCGCAAGCAGTGGGATCACTTCCGCCTGCGCATCCCGATGAAGATCGGCACGATCGTGCAGGAGGTGGCGGTCGCGCGCTGGTCGCGCACGCTGGCCTCGCTGACGAGTGCCGGGGTGCCGCTGCTGCTGGCGCTGGACATCACCGGCCGCACGGGCGGCAACGTCGCGATCGAGGAGGCGATGACGGGCGTGATCGCCTCGGTCAAGGGCGGGGGCACGATCGCCGCGCCGCTGGCCAAGGCGCCGGTCTTTCCGACGATGGTCACGCACATGGTCGGCGTCGGCGAGGAAACCGGCGCCCTGGACGCGATGCTCGACAAGGTGGCAGAGTTCTACGAGGACCGCGTCGAAGTGTCGGTGAAAGCGCTCACCTCGATCATGGAGCCGATCATGATCATCGTAATCGGCGCGATGGTCGGGTTCATCGTTATTTCGATGTACTTACCGCTGTTCGAAGTTTACAATCACATCGAATAAATCAACGCTCGCGGCGATCGGTCTCAACGCTCGCGGCGATCGGCCAGCACCTTGCCGGCGCTGACCGAGAGCGACACACGACCGTCGAGTAGTTCCAGCAGTTCGGTCCCCACGAGCTCGCGCCGCCAGCCGCGCAATGTGCGCACGTCGGCCTCATCGCGATTGATGCGCAGTCCGGCGACGATCGCCTGCAGGTCCGCGCGCGAGGCAAGCAGCTCGTAGGCGAGCCCGGCCTCGCGAGAACGGGCTCGGACAAATGCCTCCGCAAGGGCGATCAGGGGTCCGTCATCGGGGTTGGGCGCCGGCGGGCGGGCATCCTGAGGCAAGGGGTCGGGCGCCCGTTCGCTGCCACGGCGCACCGCCTCCAGCAGCTCGCGTGCCCGGCGGTGCAGGCTGGCCGCGCCGACGCCGCGGATCTGCTCAAGCTGCTTGCTCGAGGAGGGTTTGCGCTTGGCGAGCTCGACCAGTGCGGCGTCGCCGAGAATGCTCTGGACGGGACGGTCGGCATCCGCGGCGGTGCGCTCGCGCCACTCCACCAGCTCGCGGGCGATCGTTTGCGCCGGGACGCTCAGGCCGCGGATCCGCGGCAGGCGCGCAAACACGGTGTCCAGGTCGCGCTCGTCGCTGAGGAGCTCGAGGAAGCCGCACTCCTCGCGCGCCCACTCCAGGCGGCCGAGCGCGCTCAGGCGGTGTTCCAGCTCGGCTGCGAGCGCGAGCAGGTGGACCACGTCCTCGCGCGCATAGCCAAGCTGCTCGGGTGAGAGCGGGCGCGTGTCCCAGCGGGTGAAGCTTGCGCTCTTGGCCAAGCGCACATCGAGGATCTCGGCGAGCAGCGTGTCATATGAGGATTGCGCGCCGAGCCCCGCGAAGCCCGCCGCGATCTGCGTGTCGAACACGTTGCGCACCTCCGTGGCAAAGCGCCGGCGCACGAGCGCGACGTCCTGGCGCCCGGCGTGCACGACGGTCTGGATCGCGGGGTCCGCGAGCACCGCGGCCAGCGGCGCGCCGTCCAGGCCCTGCTCGAGTGGATCGACCAGCTCGATGCGCTCGGCAGCGTTTCGATCGGGAACCGCCAGCTGAATCAGGCACAGCAGCGTGCGGTAGCGACCCTCGCCCATGAACTCCGTGTCGAAGGCAAACCGCCCGGCGGCGCGGGCATCCTCGGGTAACGCATGCAGCGAAGGTGTCAGCTCGGCGCTCACGGCTTTGCTCCAGGTAACAGCCACAGGGTCTTGTCGTGGCTCAGGCCGGCTTGCCGCGATACGTCCGTGCCGTGGGCGCGGATCCACTTGGCGGGCGCCGAGCAGGCCGCGTTCGTCGTCGAGCTGTGCCGGCCGCAATATGTGTTCAGGAAGGCGTAGCGCACCTTCCCTTCGGCAATCAGGTGCTGCAGCTTGGCGATGCTCGTGAAGTCGCGCGCTTCGTAGGTGGTCAGGACCACGACCGGCAGCGCGTCGTGCACGATCAGCGAGCCGATTCCGGTGGCCGACTCGGCCGCCAGCTCGTAGCGCGCGCCGTCGTTGTGAGCGCGCACGTAGGTGCTCAACTCCCGCTGCTCTTCGCCCGGCAGCGCGCCGATGTAGCCGGCGTCGCTGACGCGGTTTTCGATCGCTGTTTTGTCGATTTCCAGTGGGATCGCGACGATCGCGAGCAGTGTCAGCGCGAGCGTGCCGCCCGCGATCAGCGTCGAGGAACGGGCCGATGGTCGCATACGCAAGCGCGCCAGCCCGGCGAGCGCGAGCGCGCCGAGTGCGCCCGCGAGCGCGATCCACCAGCTTTCCGGGCGGCCATACAGCAGGCGATCTGCATAGACGATCAGCGCGACCATGCTCACGGCGAGGGTGATCAGGCGGGCGCGGCCGGAGGTGGAGGTGGCCCAGGCCGCGCCAATCCCAAGCGTCGCCGTCACCGCGGGAACGAGCCCCTCCACGTAGCGGGGGTGCAGGCGCGCCATCTCGCTGAACAGCGCGATCCCGGTGAGCAGCCAGACACCCAGCCCGGCGGCCGTCGCGCGGCGCATCCTGTAGGCGGAGTACTCGGCTTGCGGGTGCTCGTCGAGATCGCCGTTGGCGGTCGCTGGGGCTTCATCTCTCGCGCCGGCTTTCCTGTGCTCATCCGTTTCGAGATCGTCCCCTGATGTCTCAGACGATGACTGTGGCGGTCCCTCGGGTTTGCGTATCACGCCGCTGATCAGCGCCGGGATCCCGAGCAGCAGCGACAACAGCAAGATCAGGCCGAGGCGCTCGCCGGAGAGCGGTCCGACTCGCGCGAGCAGACGCGTGGGGGAGGGGGGAAGGATCGGGATGTGGTCGCGCTCGGACTGCGTCGCCGTCGGATAGTGATGCCCTGGCTGATAGACGGTCAACGGTTCGATCGACTTGCCCGACAGCCGGTCGGTGCCGTTGAACACGAAGGCGGCGTTCCAAGCGCTGCCGTTCGTCGAGCCGATCGCGTAGGGACGGTCGTGGGAAGGGGCGAGCAGCGTTGCTCCGAGCCAGGCGAGCGCGACCACGACGTACACGGCGCTGGCGCCCAGCAGCTGCAGCAGGCGCCGCCGCCGCGGCCCGGGCAGCCCGAGATAGGCGAGCACCGCAAGGCCCGGCAGCGCGACCAGCGACTCGAGCAGCTTCACGTCGAAGGCGATCCCGAGCGCCGCCGCGCCCGCCAGCAGCCATCCGTAGCCACCCTTCTCGCAGGCGCGCACGATCAGGTAGAGCGCGAGCACGATCAGCGCCATCATGACCCCGTCCATCGTGTCGCTGCGCGAGGTGAGCACCTCGATCGGCAGCACCGCCTGGGCGACCGCCGCGGCCAGCCCGGCGGGCGTGCTCCACATCCGCCGGACCGCCAGAAACAGCACCGGGACCGCGGCGGTCCCGGCGAGTGCCTCGGGCAGCTTCAGCGACGTGGCGGAGAAGCCCACGAGCTTGACGGAGGCCACCTGCAGCCACAGGTCGACGGGCGGCTTGTCGATCGAGACGCTGCCTCCCGGCTCGAACGCGCCGAAGAAGAAGTTGTGCCAGGACATCGCCATGCTCCTGACCGCCGCGTCGTAGAACGGGTCGGGCGGCACCTGGCCGATGTGGATCAGGCGCAGCGCCGCCGCGCCGAGCGTGATCAGCGCGAGTGCGACCCAGGTGAGCCATCGGGAGGACCTTTTCATCGGCGGAACGCTAACCTCGCCCGCTGATGGCTGACCAGCAAGACGACGATGAGGTTGCGGTGGCGGCGGCCCATGGGCCGCGTGAGTGTATGCCCTGCCGCGGTACCGGCAAGCTGATCTCCAACCTCGGCGGCGAGCCGAGCACGGTCGCCTGCCCGTGGTGCGGCGGCGAGGGCGTGCGCCTGACCGGCGTCGACGCGCAGGCCAAGTGGCTCGACGGGGCCGCCGGGGCGCCGGGCGCCCAATAAGCCGGAGGCGGGTCCTTCGAGTGGACCGGGGCCGGTTCTTCGAGCGCTGGGTGGCCTGTCGGAAGGGTCGGCCAGTGAGCTGACGATAGTCATCCGTCCAGGTCTTATGCAGCTATTCAGTTTCTCTGGGCAGTGGCCGATGCAGGGTCTGACAAAGCCAGTACCAAGATGCCAAGGCAAGCGCTCGTAGTGAGTGTGTGGCAAAGCCGGCGGCTCTCGCAAGGGGGACGCATCGTCAATTGTGGCGGTGGGATCAGGGGCTGGCGCCCTGTAATCGAATCCTAGGAGGATTCAATGTTGAAGTCACTACGCGCACGCACCAGCGATGAGGGTGGTTTTACGCTCATCGAACTTCTGGTGGTCGTGTTGATCATCGGCATCCTGTCGGCGATCGCGATCCCGGCGTTCCTCAGCCAGACCAGTAAGGCCAGCGACTCGGCCGGCAAGACGCAGGTGGGAACCCTGCAGACGACGATTCAGACCTATGCCGCTGAAAATAATGGTAGCTACGTAGGGGGGACTCTCCCGGAACTCCAGAAAATCGAGCCGACATTGAACGACACTTCGCAGGCGACGCCAGTTGTGGTCTCGGCCACGGCCGAAGGCTACGAAGTGACGTCTACTGTGAAAAGCGATGGGAACGTTTCAAACTCAAGAACGAAAAAGGAACGATCACGCGTACCTGCACAACCGAAAACAAAGGTGGCTGTAAAGCTGGTGGTTCGTGGTAGCAGCCCCGCGGGCCTGAGCGTCTACAGGTCACGTGTCTGATTGACGGCAGAAGGGGGCGGCCATGGCCGCCCCCTTCTGCATTTCTGCTTCGCGCCTAAAGATTATCTCCACAACGGTCGATGCATCGCCTGACAATGCCAGTGCCGAGGTGCCAAGGCAGAGTGTCCCTCGGGATACATGACAAAGCCGGCGGCTCTCGATCGGAGGGACGCATCGCCGCATGAGGCGATTACCAAGGGACTGGCGCCCACCGTAGACGGATCCTAGGAGGATCAATGTTGTATCGACTGCGCCAGCGCACCAGCGATGAGGGTGGTTTTACGCTCATCGAACTTCTAGTGGTCGTGCTGATCATCGGCATCCTGTCGGCGATCGCGATCCCGGCGTTTCTCAGCCAGACCGGTAAGGCCGGCGATGCCGCCGCCAAGACGCAGGTGGGAACCCTGCAGACGACGATTGAGACCTGGGCCAACGAAAACAACGGCAGCTACGTGAACGCCAAAAAAGAAAGCCCGACGCTGGCAGAATTGGAGGCGATCGAGCCCACGCTGAAGGATACCTCGACCGCGGTTGTCAAGAAATCCACCGGCACTGAAAAAGGCTACGAACTCGAATCTGAAGCAGTCGGCAGCAAAGACACGTTCAAGCTTGTGGATACGGAAGGAGCGATCACGCGCACCTGCACGACCGCGGGCAAAGGTGGTTGTAAAGCCGGCGGTTCGTGGTAGGAGCCAGGGCCTGAGTGTTCGTATTGCGCCTCGGCTCGAGGCAAGGAAGGGGGTGGCCATGGCCACCCCCTTGTTGTGGCCGGCAGCGATAATCCTCGCCATCGTGCCCGGGTCAGGACGAAGTGTCGCACGGACGGCAATGTCGGGCGGGCGACTTACGGATGTGCCTTCTCATCCCGACGCTCAAGCGTCGTCGTACCCCGGCCGATCACACTCTCATGGCACTCGCCTACACAGGAGTCCTCGGCGCGATCTTCGGCTCATTCCTGAACGTCGTCGTCTACCGTCTGCCACGCCACGAATCGATCGTCACCCCGGCGTCGCGCTGCCCCGGGTGCGGGGCGCCGGTCAAGCCTTACGACAACATCCCGATCCTCTCCTGGCTATTGCTACGCGGTCGCTGTCGCGGTTGCGCTGAGCCGATCTCCCCGCGCTACCCGCTCATCGAGGCGGGGACTGCGGCGCTGTGCATCGGCGCGGTGCTCACACACAGCTCAGCGGCGGGTATCGCGTTGAGCGTGACCCTGATCCTGATCGTCGTGCCTGCCGCGGTGATCGACCTCGAGCACCGGATTATCCCCAACCGGCTCACCGCGCTCGGCGCCGCTCTGGCAATCGTGCTTGGCACCGCGCTCGATCCCTCCGGGGAGCCAGGGCGCCTAATCGCCGGCGCTGTCGCCGCCGGCTTCCTGCTGATTGCGGCGCTGGCCTATCCCGGTGGTATGGGTATGGGCGACGTCAAGCTCGCGGGCGTGATGGGGCTATTCCTCGGCAGCGCCGTCGCCCCGGCGATCATGATCGCGCTGCTCTCGGGTGTGCTCGTCGGCGCCGTTGTGATCGCCCGTAAGGGTGCCGCCGCGGGGCGCAAAACGGCGATTCCGTTCGGCCCGTTCCTGGCGCTGGGGGCGATCGTCGCCGTGTATGTCGGGCAGCCCATAGTGCAGTTCTACGTGAATCACTTTCTCCACTAAAGGGCGGCCTTCCCCGCGCCGATAGGACTCCTACCGGCGGCGCTCCCGCCGCCCGGTCAACCGCAAAACCTCCCCCATGCCCTCGCTTCCAAAGCTTTCCATGCCATCACTGCCAAAGGCCAACCGCAGCCGCCGCTCCGGCGGCGACGTCGTCGGCTTGGATATCCAGCCCGGCCACGTCGCCGCGGTGCAGGTACGTGTCAACGGCTCGATCGTCGTCAAGCACGCGGCCGGCGCGCCGCTGCCGGCGGACATCGTGCGCGAGGGCGAGGTGCTCGACGAGGGCGTCCTCTCGGAGACGTTGCGCGAGCTCTTCAAGGACAGCGGCCTGGGTCAGCGAGTGCGCCTCGGCGTCGCCAACCAGCGCACGGTGCTGCGCACGCTCGAGCTGCCGCCGATCACCGATCGCAAGGAGCTCGACGCGGCAGTGCGCTTTCTGGCGGCGGATCAGGTGCCGATGCCGCTGAGCAACGCGGTGCTCGACTTCCACTCGCTCGGGATGCATGACACGACCGAAGGACCCCGCCAGCAGGTCGTGCTCGTCGCCGCCCAGCGCGACATGGTCGAGCGCTTGCTCTCCGCGGTGCGTGACGCGGGCCTGCGCCCGGAGGGCATCGACCTTTCCGCTTTCGCGCTGATCCGCTCGCTCTACCGCCCCGATCCCGAGCACACGGGCCGCGTGCTGTACCTGAACGTCGACGGGCTGACGAACATGGCGATCGCCGAGGGGACGATCTGCCGCTTCACCCGCGTTGTCGGAGGCGGCATCGAGGCGATGGCGAGCGAGCTCGCCGAGCGCCGCTCGATCCCGCTCGTCGAGGCCCGTGAGCTGATCGCGGCGATTGATCTGACCGTGCCCGTGGCGCCCGAGCAGGCGATGGCGCCGATCCCGGAGGTCATGCCCGCCTTGCCTGTGGATGAGGAGATTTCATCCGATGCCTCCACAGTCGATGGAAGCGCAACCGATGGGGGCGTGCGCGAGAGCGAGCAGGACCACGAGGCGCGCGAACAGGCCATGAGCTACACCGAAATGGCATCTGTGGCGCCCGCGGAGACCTCACCCGAGGCCCCGACGGTTGTCGCCCAGAGTACACCGGACGCCGACGTACGGGTGGTGTTGGAGAACGGTATTCGCGAGATCGCCGGCGAGGTGCGTAACTCGCTCGACTTCCACCGCTCGCAGGAGGGTGGGGGCGAGGTGGCGCTCGTCGTGTTGAGCGGCGCGGCGCTGGACTTGCCCGGCTTCGGCGAGGCACTCCAGGAGCAGCTTGGCGTACAGGTGCAGCGCGAGTCTGTGAGCATGGATGAGCAGAACCTTGATGGGATCTCCGCGCATCGCCTGGCGATCGCCGCCGGCCTGGCCGTCGAGGAGGCGCTCCGATGAGGGCCTTCAACCTGATCCCGCCCGACGAGCGCGGTAGCAGTGGAATCGACACCGGCAAGTCGGGCGGCGGCGCGTTTGTAGTGCTTGGCCTGATTGGCGTGCTGGCGATCTTCGCGCTGCTCTACGGCGTCGCGCGTCACCAGATCTCCAGTCAAAACGCCAAGGTCGCGACGCTCACCGTCCAGGCGCAGGCAGCCCAGGCGCAGGCCGCTCGGCTGGCGCCCTACGTCAGCTTCATGGCTTTGCACGAACAGCGTGTGCAGGCAGTCGACCAGCTCGTCGACTCGCGCTTCGATTGGGCCCATGCTTTCCATGAAATCGGTCGTGTGCTGCCCAAGAACGCCTCGCTCTCCTCGGTCTCCGGCACTATCGGATCGACGACCGGCGCCGCCGCAACCGCGAGTCCAGCCGCGAAAACGGGGGCGACGGTAGCCTCGGCGACCCCGCCCGGCAGCATCCCGACCTTCACGCTCAGCGGTTGCGCCACGAGTCAAACCGAGGTCGCGTTGACGCTCACCCGCCTGCGCCTGATCGACGGGGTCAGCGAAGTCACGCTGCAGAGCTCCACCAAGCCTGGCGGGTCCGGGGCCGGTGGAGGCGCCAGCAGTGGCTGTAAGGGTAACCAGGCCACATTCGCGATGCTGATCACCTTCGACCCGCTGCCGAGTGTTTCTACAACCAGTACGCAGAGCACGACCTCGACCGCTTCGACCGGCGCGGCGACACCCTCGACGGGGCAGACCACGACATCGACCGGAGGTGCAGGATGACCGCTCGCGACCGCATCGTGATCGTCGCGCTCGCGGCCCTCGCCGTGCTTGCCGCCGTATGGCTGTTGGCCGTCACACCCGAGCGTGAAAAGGCCGCCAAGCTCGGTGGCCAGGTCAGCGCCGCGGAAGCTCAGCTCGTCGCCGCCGAAAGTCAGGTGGCCAGCGCCCGCAGCGCACAGGCGGGCTACCCGACCGCATACACCTCGCTCGTCAGCCTCGGTAAAGCCGTGCCGATCGACCAGGAAGTGCCCTCGCTGATCTACCAACTGGCGCAGGCGTCCAACCAGAAGCAGGTCGAATTCACCTCGATCACAACCAGCGGGACCTCCGCCGGGGCGACCGCGACGCCGATAGCTGCCGCCGCCGGTTTCACCCAAATGCCGTTCACGTTCGTGTTCAACGGCAGCTTCTTCGACCTGTACAACCTCTTTCAGCAGCTCAACCATTTCACCGTTCGCACCAGCGCCGGTGACCTGCACGTCACCGGCCGGCTGCTTACGATCCAGAGCGTCAAGCTGGCTCCCATTGCGACCTCGAGCTCCGGGCAGGGCTCTGACGATCAACTCTCGGGCACGATCACCGCCACCGCGTATGTGCTCCCGGCGAGCCAGGGCACGACCGGCGGAGCTACGGCAACGTCTCCCGCGGGTGTCACCCAGACGACTGCCGGCGCGGTCACATCAGGCTCAGTTGCCGCCCCCGCAGTGATCGGAGCGAACCGATGAACGTGCTGCGCGACTTCTTCAGCTCGCTGAAGGAGGACCTGCTGGGCAAGCGCCTGCTGCCGGTCCTGCTTGTCCTGGGGGTTGTACTGGTGGGCGCTGTGGCCTACGCCGTATTCGGTGGAGGCTCCTCGACGAGCACGGTGGCCGTGTCGGCTTCCTCTGGCTCCACAGTGGTCGCGGGCGTGGCCGTCGGTCAGGCCCCGGCGAACCCCAACGAGCCGATCTCGGAGACCACCAACGGCACCTCCAAGCAGCACGGGGGCAACGCACGCGATCCGTTCACGCCGCTGCCCGGAACTGAAAAATCGCCGTCCTCGAGCACCAAATCGGCCGCGGCGTCCACGGCGTCCAGCTCCTCCACACCGAGCTCTTCAGGTTCGGGAACGTCTCCTTCGAGCGCTGGAGGAGCGACTCCCACGGCGCCCAAGGAAACGACCCCGGCGGCGCCCAAGAAGGTCTATGTCCACTTCCACGTGACCGCGCAGCTCGGTGTCGTGCCGGCGGTGGCCGAAGGCGCACCGCCGCAGCCCACCATGTTGAAGACCTACAAGGACATGGCGCTCGACGAACCGCTCCCCGGCAAGAGCAACCCCCAGCTTGTCTACCTCGGCGTGGTGTTGCGCACCGGCAAGGACGTGCTGTTCGGGCTGACCGGCGAGGCGATCCTGCACGGGAGCGCGACCTGCCAGCCGAGCCCGACGCAGTGCCAGGCGATCGAGCTGCAGGTCGGCCAGTCAGAGACCCTTGAAGTCGTCGAACCCGACGGCGCCCCCGTGACCTACGAACTGAAGCTCGTGAGCATCGACAAGAGCATCGGCTCGGCGTCCACCGCTCGGGTGCATGCGGCATTCCGCACGCAGGCAAAGGCGGCGCGCGAACTGGCGCGCCGCGCGCCCAAGCTGTCCGAGCTGCGCTATTCGCCATGGGGCGGCGGGCTGGTGATCGCGGGGCGTCCGGCCTTCGGCCGGTCCTCGATTGCCCGGGCTCACGCCGCGCGGCATCACTGACGCTGAAAGTCCCTGAGGGAGCAGGCGGCTCCGCGGAGAAGGGTCGCGGTCGCTCAGCAAATAACCTAGGGCGGACATGACGCTCCGTCTGATCACCGCCGGCGAGTCGCACGGCCCCGGCCTCACCTGCATTGTCGAGGGACTTCCCGCCGGCCTCACGTTGCACCCGGAGGATCTCAACGAGGACATGGCGCGTCGCCAGCTCGGCCACGGACGCGGCGGACGGATGAAGATCGAGCGCGACGCGGCCGAGGTCACTGGCGGTATCCGTCACGGGCAGACGCTCGGTGGACCTGTCGCGCTGCAGGTCGCGAACCGCGACTACGCCAACTGGGAGGAGCGCATGAACCCTTGGCCGGTCGAGGCCGATGTGGCAGAGGTCCATCTGCCGCGCCCCGGCCACGCTGACCTGGTGGGCACGCAGAAGTACAAGCAGTCAGATGTGCGCAACATCCTCGAGCGGGCTTCCGCCCGGGAGACGGCGGCGCGCGTGGCCGGCGGAGCGCTGTGCAAGGCATTTCTGCGTGCGCTTGGCGTCGAGGTCTATTCGCACGTCGTGCAGATTGCCTCTGTCCAGGCTCCCGCCGGCGAGCGCGTGCTGGCGCCGGAGGACTTTGCCGCGGTGGACAGCTCGCCCGTGCGCTGCCTCGACGCGCAGGCGACGAAGGCGATGGTGCGCGAGATCGACAAGCTGCGCAAGGAAAACGAGTCGCTCGGCGGGGTCTTCGAGGTACAGGCATTCGGGTTGGTTCCCGGGTTGGGCTCGCACATCTCCTGGGAGGAGCGCCTCGATGGACGGCTGGCGATGGCGATCTGCTCAATCCAGGCGATCAAGGGCATGGCGATCGGCGACGGCTTCGCGGTGGCGGGAACACCGGGCTCGCAGGCCCACGACGAGATCTTCTACTCCGAGCAGCGCGGCTACTACCGGGAGACGAACCGCGCCGGTGGGCTGGAGGGCGGTATGACGACCGGTGAGCCGCTGATCGTGCGCGGCGCGATGAAGCCGCTACCGACGCTGACCAAGCCGCTGCGCTCCGTCGATACGACCACGCACGAGCCGGCGCAAGCGCTGCGCGAGCGCACCGATTCCTGCACCGTGCCGGCTGCCGGAGTGGTCGGGGAGGCGATGGTGGCGCTCGTGCTCGCCGATGCGTATCGCGCGAAGTTCGGCGGCGATCACATCGACGACGTCAAGGAGGCCGTCTGCGCCTACGAGGAGCGGATCGGATGGCGCCGCTGAGCGCCGGGTGGGCGGGCGTTCATCCCCGCGGGGGAAGACGGCGAGGGCGAGTGACGTGGCGCTTGTCCTGATCGGCTTCATGGGTGCGGGCAAGTCCACGCTCGCCGGCCGCCTGGCCGCGCTGCGCGGGCGCGCGCCGATCGACGGCGACGCGCTGCTGGTGGAGCGCTTCGGGCACTCTGTCGCCCGCGAGTTCGAGCTTCACGGAGAGCAGGCGTTTCGCGCGGAGGAGGAGGAGGTCATGTGCGGGCTGCTGGAGAGCGTGGACGCCCGCGACGTGATCGCGCTCGGCGGCGGCAGCGTACTCTCCGCGCGTGTGCGTGCGGCGCTGCATGCAGACCACACGACCGCACTGATCGAGGTCGCACCGGAGGTCGCGTGGGAGCGCGTACACCGTCACGGCGGCGTCGAGCGCCCGCTGGCGCGTGATCGCGACGCCTTCGAAGCGTTGTATGAGCGGCGGCGCGGGATGTACGAAGAGGTCGCCGACGCTCACCTGCTATGGGCCGAGTCTGCCTCCGGCCAGTATCCGGTGCTGGTCGGGCGCGGCCTGCTCGATGGTGAGCGCCTGACCGCCGCGTGGCCCTTCGACCGCGCCGCCTCGCGCCCTTTCTGTGTGACCGATGAGACCGTGTCCGGCCTGTACGGGGAGCGGTTGGGGGAGCTACGGGGGCTGGTGGCGATCACACCCGGAGAGCGGCACAAGACGCTGGCGAGCGCCGAGCGCGTGTGGCGCGAGCTGGTGGACGCCGGCATGACCCGCGCCGACCATGTGGTCGCGCTTGGTGGTGGGGTGGTTGGCGACCTCGCCGGTTTCTGCGCCGCGACCTACCAGCGCGGGGTGCCGGTCGTGCAGGTGCCGACGACGCTCGTCGCCCAGGTCGACTCGGCCTATGGCGGTAAGACCGGCGTCGATCTGCCGGACGCGAAGAACTATGTGGGCGTCTACCACCAGCCTGCCGGCGTGCTCGTTGACCCCGACACGCTCGCGACGCTGCCGGCGGCCGAGCTCGCCGGCGGCTGGGTCGAGGTGTTGAAGACCGCTCTGATCGCAGGCGGGGGGCTGTGGGAGCGGGTGGCGACCGGCGACGAGGTGGACGAGCGGACGATCATCGCCTGCGCGCGCACGAAGCTTGAGATCGTCGCCGCGGACGAGCGCGACGGCGGGCGTCGTCAGGTCCTGAACCTCGGACACACGGTCGGACACGCGATCGAGACCGCGACCGGCTACGCCCGCTACCGCCACGGCGAGGCCGTTGGCCTGGGCCTGCTCGCGGCGCTGCGCCTCTCCGAGCTCGACGACCTGCGTGCCCAGGTGCGCGAGCTGTTGCTCGCGCGGGGGCTGCCAGTGACGCTGGAAAAGACGTCGATCGACGTCGAGCAGATCGTGCGCGCCACCGCGCGCGACAAGAAGCGCGTCGGCGAGCACGTGCCGTTCGTGCTGGTGCAGGCGCCCGGCGATGTCGTGATCGGCCGCGAGGTCTCCGCGGCGGACCTGCAAAGCGCCGTGGCCGAGTTAATCTAGGCTCTGGCTCTGATGACGGGCGCGCGGAGTCGCATAGAGGTGCTGCACGGGGTCAACCTGAACATGCTCGGCCAGCGCGACCCCTTGCACTACGGCACGCTGACGCTCGCCGACCTCGACAGGCAGATCGTTGCCTGGGCCGCGGAGCTGGACCTGGAAGCGAGCTGCTTTCAGACGAACGCAGAGTCCGAGTACGTCGAGCGCCTGCACTTCTTAGGAGGGCAGATCGACGGCGTGATCCTCAACCCCGGCTCGTGGACGCACTACGCCTACTCGATCCACGATGCACTGGAGCTGACGGGGCTGCGGGCGGTCGAGGTGCACCTCTCCGATGTCCAGACGCGTGAGCCGTGGCGGCGGCTGTCGGTGATCGGCGATCTCTGCCTGGCGACGTTTTCCGGCAAAGGTCCCGAGGGCTACCGCCTTGCGCTCGAATGCCTCCACCAAGCACTGGGAGAGGAAAAGGTCGGCAAATGAGCCGCGTGAAACAGCTGGGCGGCCCGACCGATCGAAAATCGATCAACAAACGAGTAGCGAGCCTCGCGGCTGAGTTGCGTAGGCGGGAGGTCGATGTGCTGCTCGTCGCGATGCCGATCAACGTCCGCTACCTCACGGGCTTCACCGGCACCAACGGGCTGGCTCTGATCTACGCGGAGCGGGGCTCCGATCATCGGTTCTTCACCGATTTTCGTTACGCCACCCAGTCGGCGGCACAGGTGCCGGACGCGTTTCAGCGTGAGATCGTGGCAGACGATCTGCTCGAGGCCGTCACCGACGCACTCACTTCGTCTGAGAAGAAAACCACATCATCGTCGGGTGGGCGTCTGGGATTCGACGAGGCGAGCCTGACCGTCAAGCAGCACACGCGCCTGGGTGAGCTGCTCGGCACAGGATGGGAGCTCGTCCCGTGCGGCGGCGCCGTGGAGCAGCTGCGGGCGGTGAAGGATGCGGGTGAGATCGACCGCATCCGGGCAGCGACCCGGCTGGCGGATGAGGCATTACGGGAAACGCTCGAAGCAGGTGTCGTGGGGCGCGGCGAGCGCGATGTGACGATCGAGTTGGAGCTGCGGATGCGCCGCCTCGGCGCCGAGGCCGCGAGCTTTCCGTCGATCGTCGCCGCGGGCGCCCACGGCGCTCTACCGCACGCCGAGCCGCGCGGGCGCGAGATCCATAAGAACACGCTGCTGACAATCGACTGGGGAGCGTTGCATGAGGGCTACTGCTCGGACTGCACCCGCACGTATGCCACCGGTGAGCGGATCTCGATGCGGGCGCGGGAGATCTACGATCTGGTTCTGTCAGCCCAGGAACAGGCGCTTTTAGCGGTCCGCGCGGGACCGAACGGCAAAGAGATCGACGCGGTCGCACGCGATCTGATCGAGCGGGCGGGGCAGGGCGAGCACTTCGGCCACGGCCTCGGTCACGGCGTCGGGCTCGAGGTCCACGAGGGACCGCGCCTCTCACGCCTGGCGAGCGAGGATCCATTGCAGGTCGGCAACGTGGTGACAGTCGAGCCCGGCGTCTATCTGCCCGGTCGTCTCGGCGTGCGGATCGAGGATCTCGTGGTGATCACCGAGACAGGTCAGGAGGTCCTGACCGGGCTGCCCAAGGAGCTGACCGTAATCTCCTGAGCGGATACCGCGATCGCGCCGGCTGGGCGTATGGCGGATACGGTGCAGGTCGGGGCTTGGCCGGTGGACGCGAGCCGAGCGCGTCGAGCCATCGACCCACGCGCTCGGGCGCGTACAGCCGCAGTGCCAGTCCCGCGCCCAGCGGCAGCGCCCAAGCGAGGAAGAAAACGGCCTGAGCGTCGGCGGACAGGTGCGTCGAGAGCCACACGTTGAACCACACGAGCACCGTTGCCGCAAGCGCAAGGATCGGCGGTCGGGGGAGCGTACAGGTCTCCCAGACCAACAGCGCGAGGATGAACGGGAGCGGGTAATAGACGTTGTCCCATGTGTCGAGCATGCATCGGAGTAGGAGCAGCAGTGCGAGCAGCAGCAGGGCGTCGGCTCGACCGACCGCTCCGTCGCCGGGATGCTTGTGGCCCGAGCCTGAGCTCACGTCGATCGGTCGCGAGCGCCGGACAAGCCAGCTGAGCGGCGCGGCGACGGCGATCACAAGTGGATGGCTGACTTTGCCGATCCACGCCGGGCCCAGTCTGAAGTCGTGCTTGGCGGCGCCGAGCAGCCGCGCGGCATGGGGACTGTGGTGGCCGAGGAACCAGAACACCTGCATCGGTTGGAAGATCACGCTCGACGGAGCGGCGACGCTGCGGGCGGCGGTGAGGAATGAGCCCGCGCCCACGAGCATCATCGGCAAGGTCAGAGATGCCGCCGCCGTGCCGGCGATCAGCAGGCAGAGTGTCCTGCGCGAGGGCAGGACGATCAGCACCGGTCCCACGGCGACGAGCGCCCACTCCTTGTTGGCGATCGCCAACCCGAGCAGCAGCCCCGCCCACAGCGGGCGATCGCGTGCGGCGAGCAGGACCGCGGCTATGCAGAGTGCGCCCCCGAGCAGTTCCTCGGGATGGCCGAGTTCGAGTGCGGGAAGAGTCAGCGGGTTCGCCACGCACACCCCCAAGGCCACAGCTCGCCACAGCGTCGGGCGTCCCTCGGCGCGCATCTGCGCGACGAGCCACACCCCGAGCGCGGCGACGGCTACCAGGCCTGGCAGGGCGACCATGCGGTACACGGCAAGCTGCCCGCCGCCCCACAACCCGGGCAGCAGCGCGAACGGCGCGCGCTCCACGAGCGAGCCGCCGTAGGCGGGCACGAGGCGCAGGAACTCGAGTACGTGGCCGTGCGTCAGCGCGTCGAACGCCGGCTTGGCTTCTGATTCATAGTCGGTCCAGGCGAACCCATACAGGCTGAGCCACGCGATCGTCGCGCTGGCGGCCCCCGCCAAGGCCACGCACAGGGCGTTCTCGCGTACTCGCAGCCTCATGGTTCGGCATCGGCGCCGGTAGCGGTTTGCTTGAGGACCGTGGTTGCGGTACGCGTCTGGACAGCGATCCCGGCGCGTACAGCCAGAGCGCCAGTACCCCCGTCAGCGGCAGCGACCAGGCAAGGAAGACCGCTGCCTGCGCGTCGGCTGAGACGTGTTCCGGTAGCCACGCGAAGCTGACCCACGCAAGCCCGGTGCTCGACAGCGCGAGCACGGGCGGACGCCGCAGCTCGCCGAGGCTCTCCCACGCGAGCAGGGCCAGCACGAACGGGATCGCGTAGTAGACCGCGTCCCAGGTGTCCAGCACGCAGCGCAGCATCAGCAGCAATGCCAGCAGCAGCAACGCGTCGGACTGCCCGCGACGCCCACGGCCCCAGGCCAGCGCCGTCAAGGGCAGCGACACGGCGATGATCAGCGGATGGCTGATCGCGTCCACCCAGCCGGGAGCGGTGCGGTAGCCGGGCTTGACCGCACCAAACAGGCCGTGCACGACGGCGCCGTGGTGGCCGAGGAACCAGAACACCTGCCACGGCTGGAAGATCGTGCTCGGCGGCGCCGCGGCGCCGCGGGTGGAAGCCACGAACCCGCTCGATCCGACGAGCGCAAGTGGCGCCAGCACGAACGCCGCAATGGCTCCGGCGCTCAGCATGCACAGCGCACGGCGCGAGGGCAGCGCGATCAGCACGGGCCCGACTGCCAGCAGCGCCCACTCCTTGTTCGCGATCGCCAGGCCGAGGAGCACGCCGGCCCACAGGGGCCGGTCACGTGCGGCGAGCACTACCGCGGCCACGCAGAACGCGCCGCCGAGCACCTCCTCGGGGTGGCCCAGTTCCAGGGCCTGCAAAGTCAACGGGTTGGCGACGCACACGCCCAGCGCGATCGCCCGCCAGAGCGTCGGCCGTCCGGCGGTGCGCATCTGTGCGACGAGCCACACCCCGAGCACAGCGGCCGCCAGCAAACAGGGCAAAGCGACCATGCGATAAACGGCGAGCGCGCCGCCGCCCCACAGCCCGGGCAACAGTGCGAACGGCGCCCGCTCCACGAGCGAGCCGCCGTAGGCGGGCGCGAGGCGTAGGAACTCGAGCACGTGACCGTGCGTCAACGCGTCGAATGACGGCTTCGCCTCGGTTTCATAGTCGTTCCACGCAAAGCCGTACAGCCCGAGCCAGGCCATTGTCGCACTGCCGGCCCCAGCCAGAAACGCGCACAGGGCATTCTCGCGTACTTGCCGCCTCATGGTTCGGCATCGGCGCGGGCCGGGATTTGCTTGAGCACGCTACGCCCGATCACGTCGCGCCTGATTGTGCTCGGCGCGCGGCGCATCCTTGAGCGCGACGGACATCTTGCCGTCACGGTCCCTGAGACGGTTGAGACCACCGCGGAGGATCTCCCCCCACGGGCGACGCGTCGCCATGAGCTTCCGCTTACCATGAACAGCGAGGTGGAGACAGTCGTTGACGTGCAGAGCGAACATAGCCAAGCCAGGCGGGGTCTTGGCCAGATGAGCGTGGCTGACGTGCCGTCTGATGGCTCTCGATTGCTTAAGGCTAGGGTGTCCCGAGGATACGCCATTTCCGACCTGCGGCATAGCCGAAGACGAACATTCTGCTACGCTGGGCGTTTATCTCAATGTAACTCAGTTTGAAGGAAAACTCAAAGAAGTTGGGTTTCCGGCCGGAGGTCTAGGTAAATCGGCAGGGTTACGCGGTGAAAACACCTCCGAGCCGTCCTATGAATTTGTAGCGCATTTGGCACCGACGCCCCTGTCTAACCCTGATGTGGCTCCTGTACCGGATGAGCACGAGATCGCTTATGCACTGGAAGATACGCTACTGCCCGGTCTCGAAGGCGGCAGTGTGGGGAGCCCCACGTCGCCTGGAGAACCTCCCGTGGCGCCGGGAAAGCCAGTCCCCAAATGTGGTGATCCTATCGCGTGCGCAACCGGCGATTTCTCGGAGACACAGAGTGACCTGGCGGTCGGTGGTCGTGGGGTCGGACTCGACTTTACACGCAGCTACAACTCGCAGTCAGCTGTGGCAGGCGAACCGAGCGCCTTCGGCTATGGCTGGACGAGCTCGTTCAGCGATCATCTCGTGCTCGAACCATTTCTACATCTCGTCACGCTCGTTTCCGGTGAAGGCGGCGTCGTAACTTTCGCCGAAGTCAGCGAAGGAACCTTTACGGCTCCAGCTTGGTCACAGGACAAGCTGAGCGGCACCGTGGAATCGGGGTATACGCTGACATTGGCAGACCAGACGAAGTACAAATTCTCGGGTGCCGGAAGGCTGGAAAGCGTGACTGACCGCGATGGGAACGCTACTACGCTTACCTACAACGAAGCGGGTCAGCTTACAACGATCACTGACTCGGTCAGTCGGAAAATTAAACTGAAATATAACGGCGAAGGACTGGTGGAAAGCGCGGAAGACCCGATGGGGCACGTCGTGAAATACACCTACGAAGAAGGGAACCTCGCGAGCGTCACGCTACCCGGCGAAGCGACCCCTCGCTGGCAGTTCAAATACGACAGTTCTCATCAGATCACCGAAATGATCGACGGGCGCGGCGGCAAAACGCTCAACGAATACAACACCAATCATCAGGTGACCTCACAGACAGACCCCACCGGTCACACGCTGCACTTCGAATACGAACCGATGAAGACCACTATCACCAACACATCTACGGGTAGCGTCACCGTTGAGAATTACAACGTCGATCACCTCCTATCGTCGATCACCCACGGCTACGGCACATCGAGCGCTGCCACTGAATCGTTGTCATATAACGAAGGCGGCTACGTGACGAGCGTGACCAACGGCAATAAAAATACGACCAAATACGGCTATAACGCTGCGAATGATCGTACGAGCATGATCGATCCCGATGAAGATGAAACGAAATGGGAATATGACTCGACCCATGACGTGATCTCAATGACCACGCCGAAGGGCGAGACCACGACAATCAAACGGGAAGCTCACGGCAATCCGGAAACCATTGAACGTCCCGCGCCCGCCAGCAAAACGCAAACCACCAAATACAAATACACTGCCCACGGCGAACTCGAAAGCGTTATAAACCCGCTCGAACATACGTGGAAATATGAATACGACACCAAAGGTGACCGCACCGGCGAAACGGACCCGGAAGGCAACAAGCGTACCTGGGAATACAACGAAGACTCCCAGGAGACCGCAACGATCAGCCCCAGAGGCAACGTCGCGGGCGGCAAACCAGCGGAATTCACGACCAAAATCGAACGGGACGCCCAAGGCCGTCCGCTGACGGTGACGGACCCGCTCAAACACACGACCAAATATACCTACGACGGCGATGGCAACGTGGAAACGGTAACCGACGGCAACTCCAACAAAACAAAATACACCTACAACGCAGACAACCAGGCGATCAAAGTTGAAGCACCCAACAAAGCCGTCACTGAAACGGAATACGATGGCGCCGGGCAAGTCATAACCCAGACCGACGGCAACAAACACCAGACCAAATACGTACGCAACGCCGTCGAGGAGGTCGCCGAAGTCACCGACCCACTCGGACACAAAACGCTCAAGGAATACGACGGCGCCGGCAACCTCATCAAACTGACTGACCCCAAATCACGCACCACAACCTACACCTACGATCCGGCAAATAGGCTAACCGAAGTCAGCTACTCCAGCGGCAAACCGTCGACCATCAAATACGAATACGACAAAAACGGTAACCGCACCAGCGTGATCGACGGCACCGGAACGAGCAAATACACCTACGACCAGCTCGACCGCCTCATCGAAGCTGAAACCGGACACAAAGAAAAAACAAAATACGAATACGACCTGGCGAACGACAAGACGAAGATCACGTATCCCAACACAAAAGCCGTGACCCGCGCCTTCGACAAAGACGGCCGCCTGGAAAAGGTCACCGACTGGTCCTCGAACGTCACAAAATTCACGTATGACCCAGACTCTGATCTGGCAACGATTGTGTTTCCGACAGCGTCCAAAGACGAAGACAAGTACGTGTACAACGACGCGGACAAGATGACCGAAGCAAAGATGCTCAAAAGCACAGAATCCCTTGCGTCGCTTGTGTACACGCGGGATGGCGATGGGCAGGTCAAAACAACGACGAGCAAAGGGCTCCCCGGCGAAGAAAAACCCGCCAGCGAATACGACGCAAACAACCGCCTCACCAAAGGCGCCACCGTCGCCTACGAATACGACGCCGCGAACAACGCCACCAAAATCGGTACCGGCACCTACAAATACAACGCGGCCAGCCAGCTCGAAACCGGACCAAGCCTGACCTACACCTATGACGAACTCGGCGAGCGCACCAAAACCAAACCAGCCACAGGTCCCGCTACGACGTATGGCTACGACCAGGCAGAAAACCTGACCTCCGTCGAACGACCCAAAGAAGGCGCAACCCCCGAAATCAAAGACACCTACGCCTACGACGGCAACGGACTACGGGCATCGCAGACGATCTCCGGCACAACCACATATCTTGTCTGGGACATGACCGAAGAAATACCATTGGTTCTCAGCGACACTACCAACAGCTACATCTACGGCCCCGACGGCCTCCCGATCGAGCAGATCTCAAGCGGCGGTACAGTGTCCTACATGCACCACGACCAGCAAGAGTCGACGCGCCTGCTGACTGGCTCGACAGGCACCGTCACCGGCAAATGCACCTACGGCGCCTACGGAACCCCGACCTGTGAAGGCACCACGAGCACGCCGCTCGGCTATGACTCACAATACACGAGCTCGGACACCGGCCTCATCGACATGCGAGCGCGCGTCTACGATCCCGCGACAGCACAGTTCCTTACGGTCGATCCGCTTGGACAGTTCACGCGCGCCCTATACACGTATGCCCAAGATAACCCTCTCAACCGTGCAGATCCAACCGGACTATGTACCGGATTTGGCCCGTCGCTGGCAGGATGTACCGGTGGTCCCCATGAACTTGGACCACACGTGTTTTGCGAACCTACTAACCACGAAGCCGAAGAAACGCATCACGAAATAGAAAAAGCACAAGAAGAAAAATTCAAGAACGAAGAGGAAGAAAGCAAATCCAAGCGCGCTGGGCAGGACGCTTGGGGGAGCGGCGAAGCCGCGGGCAGCTCTGGCGGAGGCGAACCAAAAGACGCACCGCCGGAGGCTGATGGCGAATAGGCGGCCGCCGAACACCGATACCTCTACATCCGCGCGTACACGTGCGCCAGAGTCTCGAATCTGTGACCGCATAGTCAGCGTAGGGGCCTGCTAAAGTCGATCAGGTGATACGCGACAAGGCCCGAGCCCGGGTATGGGCTTTCGTCGTTGTGTTGACTGTGGCGGTGGTCATTGCGGTCGTCGCTCTGCTTGGGAATGCACATACGTCTCAACGTCGTGTGGGCATCATCGGCGGAGTTCCCGTTGCGAGTTCTACCCTGCCAGCATTGACGTATCTGCACGTCCGATGGGGGCATACAGTTGTTCAGTGCGCCGGAACGCTTGTTGCTCCTAATGCTGTACTGACAGCCGCGCATTGCGTCGAAAATTCACATACCGGGAAAGTGGCGGGAGCAGCCCAAGTCCGAGTGCTCGTAGGGCGCCTGAGCAGCGCCAGCGCGCGCCATCCGAGATCGACAGTCAGGCGGGTCATCGTATTCGGCGAACCTCGGTACCCCACGGAAAGTGCTGATGTCGCATTGCTCGTCATGAGTACACTCACCACGCCGTCTCCGATTCTTCTTGCGTCAGGAGACAGTTGGCCGGGTGCTCCACGAGCAGACATGGTCGGCTGGTCGACAAGCAACCTTCTTCCGCGCGCCGTCCTCGATGCCCACTTCTCGCATCCTGAAAAGGTAATCGCCCCAACGGTCGTCCAAGCATCGGGATGGTGCGAAGCAAAGGTGTGGAACTTTAACGCGCGGTATGATCTCTGTGCCGTCGACCCTCCATCGTATAGTACGGGTGGCTGCGTGGGCGCTAGTGGAGCCCCGCTTATCGCCAGCAAGATGTCACCTGCCGTTGAGATCGGCATGGTGACCAGAGGGCCGGCCGGATGTTCTCCGCACCGGCCGACCGTGTTTATACGGATAGCCGCGATTCGTGGATGGATCACCGCGCAGCTTGCAGCTGCCAATGCGCTGGGCGATAAAGGCACAAGCACCACAGGCTCATAATGCCGACACTTGCGATCGTTGCAGAAGCGGACCCACTCACCGAGCACCTTGTGCTGCTAATCATCGCTGTTGCGTCGGCTGGTGTCTTGCTTCTAATTATTTTGCTAACTACGCTTTTTTGGGGGAGCATTCGGGGGGATCGCGCGATCCGAGGCCGCGAGCCTGAGCGGACGAAGGCGACGGAGCCAAGTCAGAATCCTTTTGGGGGCTCTGACTGATATGTAGGAACTAAGCGGCTCCTGTTTACCGGCTGCGAGGGATCTGTGTAAACCCGCTTGCGCGCCGCTGAGGGGAGTGTCAGGGGCCTTCAGCGGTGGGATTTGCGGTCGGATTTGTGCGTGTCGCCACGTAGCTAGAGGTTTCGGCGGGACCGCCCCCGCAGGCGCCCACTTGGTGCTGGCGCTCGAACCCGTGGAGGATCTGCGTGTGTGGCGACCACCACAGGGTGATCGTGGAGTGGTCCTGATTGGTCCCGGCGTCTTCTCCGGGACGGTGCGGGCATGGCACGGTTTGCGGTTGGAATACCGCGACGTACCGGTCCCGGCCGTCTGGCACGATCTTCGCTACGCGCAGGCCGTAGTAGCTGGCGGTGAAGAGGTAGACATTGCATGTGCCGGCTGTGCAGTGGCGTCGGAAGCTCCAGGGACGCGTCATCCGTTCCCCGGCGCAGACATCGATCGAGTTGGTGGTCAGGGTCGTCTTTGTCGCCGTCCATTCGCCGGTCGGGAAGTGGACCCGGGGTGGCGCGATCTGGCAGGTGCCGGACCGCTGCGGCGTCGCGGCCTCGACTGGCGTTTGTGCAGTGTTGTCATGCGTCCTGATCCCGATCGAAAAGCTGGCGCCGCATCCGCTGGCGCCGCCGAGCAGGAGGATCGCGAACATAGCGCCGCACATGCGCGCACGAGGACTGGGCATTTGCCTATTCCATCGGCGCCTTGCTTTCGGTGCTTTAGGCGTGACTATCGGAGGGTGGAAGGCGTCTCATTCGCCAACGGACTGGTCATCGCTCGAGCGGGTCGGGCTGAGTGGGCCGTGGCGCCGCACCCGCAAGGTACGCCAGTTTCCGGTTTACGGACATATGGAAGTGGTATAACGGACACATGATAGGGTTGGCATCGCTTGCTGAGGAGGTGGGCGTCAATGAGCGTACGTTGCGGCGGGCGGTGACTCAGGGGACGCTTCGTGGGAGCCGGCCCACGCCGAGGAAGCTCGAGCTGTCGTTGCACGAGCGCGAGTATGTGCGCCGATCTTGGGGTCTGCTCTCCGCGCTGCGCGCAGCTCTGCGGACGGAGCAGAATGTCCGCTTTGCGCTGTTGTTTGGTTCTGCCGCCAGAGGGTTGGACACGCCGGAGAGCGATGTTGATGTGCTCGTCGACCTGCGCGACACGAGCTTCGAGCGAATTGTCGACCTCAGTACGAAGCTCACGCGGCTGGCCGGTCGTCCCGTCGAGGTCGTCGAGCTGAAGGACGCCGAGACCGAGCCGTCCTTCCTTGCGCAGGTATTGGCCGACGGACGCGTACTGGTCGACCGCAAGGATCTGTGGCCATCGCTGCATGGACGCGAGGCCGGGTTGCGCCGCCGCGGCGGCCGGCGCGATGCCCAGCGCTTGGATCGTGCTCTTGCGGGGATCGACCGTCTGCTGGCGTCCTGAGCATGGTGACTTGACAAGCGCGGGTTGTACTGCCATTGTGAGTGCATGACGGCAACAGCCAAGGCGCAGCGACTTCAGATCCGGGTGGACCGGAGCGACAAGTTCCTGCTGGAGCGAGCGGCCGCCGCTGCGCACCTGAACGTGTCGGCGTTTGTTTTGCAGGCTGCGGCGGCAAGGGCTGAGGAGGTTCTCGCGGAACGTCCCAGCATTGTGCTCAGCGCATCAACGGCCAAGGCGTTCAACGAGGCGCTCGAGCAGCCTGCCCAGGTCAACGAGCGCCTGGCGCAAGCCTTCAAACGGACACGCACATTCACCTGGCTTGACTGAGCTACGCCGCCCGGCCCCGCTCGATACGCGCCGGCACGAGCGCTCGCAGTTCGATTGTGGCGAGCCGGCGCTCGACGATTGGCTACGTCGCTACGCCGGACAGAACCGTCGGCGTGACACAGCAGCGACATGGGTGATCGCAGACGCAGACGATCGGGTAGCGGCGTACGCGAGCATCGCCATGACCGGCATCGACCGCTCAGCGGCACCGGCGGGCCTGGCCAAACAGGCACCCGATCCGGTGCCGGCGCTACTACTTGGGCGCCTGGCCGTCGATCGCCATTACAGCGGACGCGGGGTGGGCACGGCGCTTGTCGCACACGTGCTCGCGACCGCAGTGGAGCTCAACACGCACGCCGCTGCTCGCGCGGTCGTCGTAAACGCGATCAATCCCAACGCGCGCCGCTGGTGGGAGCACCTCGGATTTCACCCGTTCGACGCGGATGAAGAAGAGTGCTCGGACCTCTACCTGCTGACCGTCGAGATCGCCAAGACGCTCGAGCGTGAGCCCTGAAGCCGTGACGGTCGCATACACTAGAACGGCAACCACATTCGGTTGGAGATCTGGCTTGGCCAAGCCGATTCGTACGTGCCCGGACTACCAATGGGTGTGCGATTGGAGGGCCAGGACGAGCGTCAAAAACTAGCGATTTGCAGGGAAAATGTCGATCTCGACAAACCAATTCAGGTGCGTTTGCTAACCACATTATACCAACCGGTCGGATGGATGGGCTTGCCGATCAGGACCGGAAGGTCCGTAGCGTTTGGGCGAAGGTGGGAACGGTCGCGGCGAGCCGGTCGAGGAGTTCGTCGATGGTCATGGGCGGTCGTGTGAGCGCCGCGGCTTGGCGCTCGACGGCGTTGTAGGTTGCCCGCGGGTCGAGGTCGTAGAGGTCGAGTAGGAAGACGTCGGGATGCAGCGGCTCGACTGCGAACGGTCTGCAGGCGTCGCTCGGGAAGTGCTTGAGGTTGAGCGTGACTATGGTCTGGGCGTCGCTGGCTACGGCAGTGGCGAGTACGTGACGGTCCTTGGCCTCGTTGGTCATGGCTGGCTCCAAGCGAGCGATCGTCTTGTGGGGCACGCTGGCGGCGTCGAAGGCGCCGCGCATCGCATCGAGCAGTCGTGAGGCCTGGGCTTCGGTGACGCGATGGTCGGCGGTGAGGTTCCGGGCAGCCTCGTCGAGGATCTGCTCGCTCCAGCACGGGTCGTACAGTTCAGCCTCGGCCACGCGTAGTAGCGTGTCGCGAAGCGGAAGCGGGTAGAGGACGCTTGCGTCGAGAACGGCGGTGAAGGTCATCGCCGGAGAATATGGTCGGGTCGGGATGGAGCCGATATCTGTGCGGGCGCCTAGCGGTAGCCGCCAGGTAGCTGCTCAGAGAGTCGCGTGAGCTCATCGAGCTTCTCGCGGCGCGTGGTGCTGCGCTGGTCGCGATATGCCTGGAGGTCCTCGATTCGCACGCGTCTGTGCGTACCGACCTTGTGATGGGGGATAACGCCTTCGTCGAGCAGCTTGGTCAGGTGTGGGCGTGAGACGTGCAGCAGGTCGGCCGCTTCCTGGGTCGTGAGCTCTTTGTCGTGCGGCATGAGCGTGATGGTCTGTCCGCGGGCCATGCTCTTTACTACGAACTTGAGCGCGTGGAACACCGACTCCGGGATCTCCGTCGTCTCGCCGTCCGGGTCGACGAGCCGGGCAGTGCGGTGCCGGCGAAAGATCTCGTCGATCTGATGGCGCAGCTGCTCCAGCGCCTGCTTCTCATCAGGCGCTGCCTGGACCACGTTGTCAGGGGGCTGGTGGGTGGTAGTAGGCATCGCTCTCCTGTCCGGCTCGGGTCCGTAGTGTCGTGACACTGTAGCAGTCAACCGCAACAGACGCAATATCTGCAATAAGCGCTAGCAAGATGGGTCGCGGGGTGTCGGCCCAAGTCGTTGGCTGCTGGTCGTTCGTAAGCTATGAACAGACGCCAGCGCGGATCGTGTCCCTGTTCGCCGACCCGAAGGACCCCAAGTCATGGAGCGCGTGAACATCACCATCGGGCCGCTGACCTTCGATCACGCCGACTACGACGCCGGGGGCGACGTGCTCTACTTGCACGTCGGCGAGCCGCAGGCGGGGGAGGGCGAGGAGACTGCGGAGGGGCACGTCGTGCGTTACGCGCCGGGTGCGAACCGGATTGTCGGCCTCACGGTGCTTGGCGCTCGCCACATGCTGGATCGCGACGGCCATCTGGCGGTCACGGTGCCCGAGACAGTCGAGACCAGTGCAGAGGACCTCGCCCCAGCGCTCGCTGCGGTCTGACGCAATCTCCGACAGTTACCTACGAGACGCGCCGTGATCGGTCGCTGCGCTGACCTACTCGTCGAGGGCGATAATTCTCACGATGGCGGAGGCAGGCTGCTTGCCGGAACCGTACTTCTCATCCCAGGCGCACCACGCAGCCTCTCTAGCTGCATCGTCATCTGCCGCGACGCCAGTCCAGTAGACATCGCGCACCGCCGACGACAGTCCTCCGGGGCTGATACGGGCATCGATGGCGGGGGCCGGATCGCTGATCTCAACCTCAAATCGCGGCATGTGGAACAGCATAGCTTGCCGGGCTCCTAGCCCAACGCCTTCCCCTTGGCTGCAGCAAACTCCGCGTCACTCAAGGCACCCTGTGCGTGAAGTCCCGCCAGCCGCTCGATCTCACCTGCCGTCGAGTCGACGGCCACCGTTGGCTCGACTTTCGGCGTGACCTTCATGTCGAATCCGCACTCAGGGCACTTGATGCCGGTACCGGCGGGCGCCGTCAGCGCAGCCGAGCATTTCGGACAAGCGACTTTGTACCGTGGAGCGCTTGCCCTTTGGGCTGTCTTTTTGGCATCCTGCTCAATCTGCCGATTCCACCAGGGTCGCACCCACGCGACCCAGACGATGGCAGTCGCGATTGCGGTGATGATGCAGACCGCCGCGCTTTTCGTGATGGCATACGCAATGACCGCTACGACGGCCGTCGCGATCACGACGGGCTGCTTCATATTGTTGCGCTTGACCTTTTTGTGGGCGAAGCGATATTCCTTGCGCGTTTTGTAGTCGTCGCGCCGCGGGCTCGGTTCTATCGGCATACTCGAAAGCCTACCCCGATGCCCCATCCGCCGTGGTCAAGGCGACCAAACAAAAGCCGGCGAGTCCGAGACTCGCCGGCATATATACAGCGGCACTCCGAGTTGACAACTCGGCCCCAGACCTGTGCTCTGTGGTGTTCGGCCTTCCCGGCACCCAAAGTCTGACTTACAGTCTATCGAAACTGATTCGATTCCGCATCCCACGCCGTTATCTGGAGCACGGAGCATGACGGCGTAGGCAGCATGGATAGGAAGCCTCTACCCTGATGCGTACGAACAAGGTTTTATACCGGGCTTGGCCATGCGACAGGTTGAAGACTTCGGCCCACGCGCTGCCGCGAATATTTGGAATTGTGCCGTCAATGCGAGGCGGCTCCGTGATAGGTGATCGCAGATTGTCAGGAGATCCATCCCTCTGGCGGCGCACCGGGCTTCCACGCCCTCGTGACCCCGCCACCTTCCTGGCGAAGTTCCCGGCTGTAGTCGGAGAGCTGGGCGTGGAACGCCAGCTCGTGTCGCGGGTCGTCGGCGGCCTGGTCGATCCAGTCGCGCCAGACCACGAGGGCGCACAGGGTCTCGACGTGGGCCGTGTCGTTCCACCAGCCGTCCTTGAGATGTTCCAGCTCTCTCGGATAGCGCCCGTGAAGAGCGACGATTGAGCCCCACATTTGGGACCGCCACCCCGGATCACCCATGAAGGGCTCGATCCACGGCGCGCGCCGGTCGGGATCGTCGTCATACGTTGCCGGCAATTCTGGGGCCGGAACGGGACCTCGTCCTGCCCCATCGAGGCCGGCGATCTCATTACAGACAATTCGTGCCGCCACCCGCGACACGGGTTCTCCGTTGCTCGTGGCCAGCTCTTCCAGCTGGGCCATAATCGGGTCCGGAAGGGTGATCTTCATGCGGTAGCTCATCGGGCTCATCTCCCATCGTTGATTGAAGATCGCGCGGTATGCGCGTCTCGTGGTTAATGACCGTGAGCCCGCGAAAGCGGCCAACGAGTTGGCCCGGTTATGGGTCCGCTCGGTCCTGTGCATCTACGGATGAAAAGTCAAGGGCTGTGCAAGCTTTTCTTCGGGGTTGCTGAGGGCGCTGCTCCACGCTCGAGGGGTGCGCTCCGGCGGCACAGTGATCGCACAGCGCCCGGAGGCGCGTGCATCTGGTCTGTCCGGTCGTTCTTGTTGCGCCGGGGGCGTGTCGTGGCGCAGAGATCAGCGTCGACGGCTGGGGTAGCGTCGAGTGCTTGGGGGTGGGATGATTTGTTGTGGTGCGGGTGACTGACGTGAGCGAAGCGCAGGTGTCAGGGGCTTGTGGCCTGCCGCGCGGCTTTGCCCTTTATGGGCTTTTGAGATGCGCGCCCCGGTGTCGCGCCCGCACCACCTTTCGGTGATGCTGTTGAGCGCCAGTCGTCGACCAGGCGTCGGTAGGCGAGCTCTGCCTGGGTTTGCAGCTCACGCTCCGCGGCGCGTTGAGCGGCTGTCGGCGAGACGGTTGCCCCGTCGTGGCGGCGTGGCCGGCGTGACGCGCCGGCGGTGAGTTCCAGCGGGCGGGTCTTCTGGCGCGTCAGCGACGGGCGGGCGAACGCGTAGTCCTGGTCCTTGGTGAGTAGATGCCAGCAGAGAACGACGAGCTTGCGTGCGACAGCGACGGCGGCGACTTGGGCGCCTCGGCGAGCACGGACGCGCTCCCCGAACGCACGCAGGGGACCGGGGCTGCGGATCGCGATCCATGCCGCCTCGACCAGCATCGAGCGGGCCTGCGCGTTGCCGCGCTTTGAGATGTGCCCGTAGCGCGCGGGCTCTGAGCCGGACTGGCGGACCTTCGGGTCCAAGCCGAGATAAGCAACCAGCTGGCCAGGGCTCTGAAAGCGAGAGATGTCTCCCACGGCTGCGATGACCGCCGCCGCGGTCCCGATGTCCACGCCGGGGATCGTCAACAGCCTGCACAGCCCCGGCCATGTGAGGGCCTGCTCGGCGATCTTCTGGTCAAGCAGAGCGATCTCGCTGTCCAGGAAGTCGATTTGGCGCAGGCAGCCCGCCACTGTCTCGGCCTCCTCCTCGGGGAGCTGTTGCTCGGCCAGCCACACGCGTCCCTTGCGGCCGAACAGGTCGCTCACGGGTGGGCGGCCGAGCAGGCAGCGCATCACGACGGCGTGCACCTCGTTCTTGATCCGGGTGCGTGCCCGCACCAAGGCCGAGCGCCGCGCGACGCGGCGGCGTAGCGCGAGCGTCGCCTCGTCCGGCACCCATACCTCGCTGAGCATCCCTGCTGAGAGGAGCCTGGCGAGCATCGCCGCGTCAAAGCGGTCGGACTTCACGCGCGCGTGAGAGATCGCGCGCGTCTGCGCCGCGTTAGAGACGATGACCCGCCCGACGTTGCTTTCCCGCAGGATCCTCGCGATCGCCATCACGCTACTGCTGGCGTCCAAGACGACCTGATCCTCGCCGCCGAGACCACGCGCGAACTCCCTGATCGCCGCCGGTGTGCTCGCGATCCGCCCAGCCTGCGAGACCTTGCCGCTCTCAGCGACCGCGATCTCGCAGAACTCCAAGTGAACATCAACACCGAAAAACCGCACTTTCCGCTCCTTTCACCAGCCGTCGAACTCTCAAACTGGAAGGCGCGGTGGGCAAGCGACAAATACGGATTCGGGCTCTCAGCCCAACCAGGTGAGTCGCAGGGGCGGCCATATAGTCATTGACGGGCTCGCAGCCCAAATGCACGACGGCCTGCCCCACCATTGCGTCTTCCCACACGGACCCCTGTCCTGGTCAAACGACCCTACGAACACGACCGGACAAGAACCCCACCCGGTATTTCATACCCGTAGTCTGTCCTTCCTGCCAGCTTGTGGGAGCGGCGAGCGGCGAGCGAGCAGCCCGCAGGGCTGTAGGCCGGCAGCGCAGCACCGGGAGCGGAACCGAGGAGCCGCCGAAGGCGGCGGTCAAAGGGCGGGCGAAGCCCGCGCGGCTATCTGAACGCCGTTGTCTGATCGCGCCGTCGGCGGTCGCCGGCGCGCTGGGACGGCGTCGCAGCCGGAGGCTGCCGATGGCGGGCGCGAGCCCGCACGAAAGCCAGCCACCGAGCGGGAGCAGCGCGTGCTATCACCGTGGCTCATGCCAACGGTCACGTTCAACATCGGAGAAGCGTTCCCGGCGAGTGATCCTGTGGCGCGCTTCGTCACGGTGCTGGCGATGGTCAGCAACGACGCAAACCGATCCCTCGACGAACTGATCGCCGTGGATGACGCCGAGCACTCCCCGGATTCGGGAGCACGAAAGATGATGCTGTTCCGCCAGCAGGCCGCGTTCTTCTTCGAGGCTGCGAAGTTCATCACCAAGGCAAACCGGCACGCGCCAGAGGTCCGCGAGTTCATCGCCGGACTGCCGCAGGAGGCGCGGGACGAGTGCGCGCAGGTGGTGGGAGGCATCGACCCCAAGTCCGCCCACTACATAGGCGACTGGCTGGGCGAGCATCGCAATGTCACGTTCCACTACTCCGAGGTACACCCAGACAAGGCCGCGCACGGCGACGAGGAGATCACGCTGGCGCTAACGGAAGCAGCAGAGCTACCCGGCACCGTCCACTTCGACGAGGAGATGGGCAGCGTCCGATTCTGGTTCGCAGATGAGGTCGTGGCGCAATGGCTACCTCCCGACGAGAAGAAGCCGCCCACGATTATCGCCTTGCGCGAGGCACTGATGGCACTCGTCCGCTTCACGCAACGCGCCTTCGCGGCGTACCAAGCCGCCCGTACCGCAGGCACGTTCACCGAACGGGCCTGACCAGCACCGCTACACCACACAATCAGCCGAGCGCTACTCGTCCTCGGCCATCCGTTCCAAGTCACGCCGGACGACGGAGCTGGCCATCGGGATCGCGTCGAGATCGTGGGCCTGCCGATGTGCTCCCTCACGAGCGTCTTCAGCGCGAGCAGCGTCATTGGTCGTCGCTGAGTAGGGTCCCCATGTGCTGGTCAGCCCACATACTGAGGGCCACCATCGACTGTCCGAACCGGCGTGCGAAGTCCTGGTTCTTGGTCGCTCGTTTCAGCGACTCACGCGCGCTCTTGACCTGCGCCAGCGGCTCGGACAGCTCCCCGCCCGAAGCTGCCCTATGCCTGGCCGCCATGCGGGCAGTGACTTTCAGGCGATGGTCGATGGTCCTGATCTCCTTGGGCGTGGGAGGCGTAGAGATCGGCTCGTTGATGGTGAACCGGAGACACGTTGCGATCGCATCGCGGAGAGTGTCAGCCTCGTTCGCGCCACAGCGAACAGCGGATTCGTACAGCATCTCGATCATGACGAGCGGCTGAACGTCCTCGGGCGCCGCGGACCAGCGGTCGAACACCTCGCTATTGAACGCTGCCATCGGTCGGTCACCCTTGTACGTCTCGAACATCGACGCGGACGGGGCCAGCGGGCGCGCTGCCGCCAGCACCGTCCGGGCCTTCCCCTGCCCGATCTCGGATCCCTCGGGAACGATGATGGTGACGGTGCCGTTCTCGATGGTGAAGTTCTCGATCGTAATGCCGAGGCCGGCGGCCACCATGCGCGCGACCAGCTCGACCAGCCGAGGTGACTCACCAGCTGCAAGCCAGCGCGGGGCTGGGGTCCGGCCGGTGTTGATCGTGTGGCAGGAGACCGCCGCCTCAATTGCAGCGACAGCTCCGCCCAAATCCTCAGTCAGTTTCGCAACGTCATCGACTGTGAGGCGTGAACCATTCCGCAACACGATCTCCAGGGTGGCGGGATCGACCCGGTAGTCCTGGTGTGCCTCGCCGTTACGCAGGTGACGCTCAATCACGCCGTCGAGGGAGCGCCCCAGCTCGTCATGCCAGCCAGTCAGCCGTTCCTCGATGTCACCGAGGAGGGGCGACTCGGGGGGTGTGTTTCTCCCGGTGAGCACCGCGCGGGCAGCGAGTACGCATCGCATCGCCGCGCGGAAGTGGCTCTCGGCAAGCTGCCGATACATCTCGACTGAGGACTCGACGAAGTCGATGGGGCCGAGAACTTCGCCCGTCGCGAGGAGACGGATCTGCCGCCGCACACGCATCGAGGTCTCGAACGCGAGTCCGGCGTGATCCTCATACGCGCTCAGTGTCGCGTCGAGGCCAGCGGGGTCCTTCGCTGCGGCGTCACGCAGAAGCTCCTGGACAAGCTCGGCTCGGCGATGATGCTCGAAGGGTCGATCGAGCAGCGCGAGCTGGACCGCGGGAAGGATGAGCATCGCTTGCGCGTCGCTGACCTCCTCGGGGGTATCGAGCAGGTGTGACATGTATCGGCGGGCGCCGAGCGCAAGCGCCGCGAAGGATGTGTTTTCGCCGGACGGCGCGGCGAAAATCAGCTCCGGGCTGGGGAGTCCCAGCTCGTCCGTGTAGGTGCCCTTTCGGCCGGTGACGGTAGCGACCCGAGCGTTCACATCGTCGGGGGCGTCCAGCTCGGGGAGCGCAGCTAGAAGCGCGTTGATCTCGTTGGCCTCGGCAGGAGAAGCGAGCGCCGCCTGAAGTTCCCTTGCTGCGGCTGCCGCGGCGGCTGGCGTCTCGGTGACCAGAGCCGAGAGAACCTTCTCGATGATGACGGCGCCGCCTCGGCCTAGGCGAGCGACTAGCGCGGGGAGTTCGGCGACCTCCTCGGCCGCCTCGAACTCCGCGAGCAAGCGGGAAAAGTCGCGTAGCTGCTCGACCTCATCCAGCACGGCCGCGAGGCGTCGTCTTGTCTTGCCACCGATAGCCGCCGGATCTTCTAGGTCGAGGTCATCGACGCTGCGCGCGAACGCGATCAGCTCTAACGTCCGGCCCGGCACCCTGGCGTCCACGATCGCGGCGGCGAGCTGCGACGGGGTAACCGTGATGTGCGGGTCCGGGATATCGTCGAAGGAAGCGACCAGCGTTCGCGCCCGTGCCTCCAGCGGCGCGAGCGCGCTCATCCTTGCCTTCGTGGCTGCGTTTGGCTCCGGGACGGGGATCTCGCTCCCACATTTCTGGCACGGGCTCGCGGCGCCGGTGGCTCCGCACGCCGGGCAATCTTCGCTCGCGAAGATCAAACTCAGGCGGAACTTCGTAGGGCCGTCGTCGTCAGGAGCAGCAGCCCCGCAGGTATCGCAAGTCTCTCCGCTGGTTTCGTTCTCGGCGCCGCAGGCGTCGCAGCGGAACAGGCGCAGCGTCATCTCCTCGGGCATGAACCATCACCCTAGTCGCGCTCGCGGAGGTAGCTCTCGGGCATCTGGACAGCCCGAACCCCCTGCTGGGCGGCCCGCATCCGCATCCCAGCGTCGCCGGTCACGAGGGTAACGCTATTGGGTACGCCGGTGAGCTGTTGCAGGTCGGTGCATGTGTCGATGATCGAGCGGTCGGCATCAGGGTTGCGCTGATCCATGCCCACCAGCTCTACCTCCACCGTGACGCCGGGTCGGATCGCCCCGCCTGGGGCGCCGTCCGGCCCGACCATGCGCTCAATGTGCGGAAGGATCGCGCGGGCTTTACGCCGCACTCTGTCGCTGCCTGTGTACTTCTTCTCGTCCAGCTCATCGATCACCTGTATGGGTAACAGGAGGCGCACCTGCACGATCCCGACGATGCTTGGCCAATCAACGCTCTCAGGCGGTTCGTAGTGCAGGAGGAGGTGCGTGTCGAGCACGGCGATGTGGCCGCCCGCGCCGGCGCGCTCTCCGCGCCGGCGGAGGTCGTCTGCGATGCGGAGGAGCGCGGCCTTCTGCTGTTCGATCTCGGTTTCGATCAGGGGCACATTCCGTGGGGTGTACTCGGTCGCTTCTCGGATCGCCCAGTAGAAGCGGGTGTGCAGCTGGGCGGATACGTCTCGGTCGTCGGCGAAGTTGCCGAGCTGCCCTTCCGCGTTCTCAACCCATTGCAGGTAGCCATTCTGTCGGCGTTGGAAGATGCCATCGACAGGACCGCCGCCGCCTTCTGCGGGCAGGTTGCGGAGTGCCGTATGGAGTTGGCTGAGGATCTGAAGTGCCTGCTCTGGCTGTGCGCCAGGCTTCATCCGGAGGGCCATCCGCCGGCACCATAGCGCCGGCTAGTGGCGGGTATTGCTTGCAGGTGATCAAACTCGTTGGCCGTTCTCGCGTCCTGGCGGTCATTAAGGGTGTGGGAAGGACAGATAGATCGCTTGCGAGCAAGTCGCAGCAGCGCGACGTTTGGAGCGCCGCGGCGCGCAAGGGCGCGGAGGACGCGGTGCTACGCATCCTGCGCCGCCGCTACCCCGGTAGGCGCGTCGTTGCCCACTGGAATGAGCCTGACGCGCTTGGCCAGGTTTCCCCGCCCGGGCTGGACCTCGATCGACGCGAGGATGCCGCCTAACAGCTCGGGCAGGATCAGCGGGTCCTCGCTGTTGAGCAGGTCCGCGGCGCTGATCCGCTCCCGCACCTGAACCTCCCGAGCGAAGTCCTTGTAATCGCTCTTTGCTCCCTCCAATGCCTGGATGCGGGTCTCCAGATGCGAGTGGTAGCGATCCCCGAGGGCTCGTCTGAGCGTGATGTCCGCCGCGAACGCGTCGAGCTCGCTCTCGGCATCAAGGACGGCCTGCTCCAGCGTGCGCAGCTGGTCCGAAGTCTCCTCGCCGATCTCCACGTCGAGCCGCGAGAGGAGCGTCCGCAGCTGCTCACGCACGTAGTCCTCCAGGGGCTCGGCGTTGACGAACGCAGCGCGCGGACACCGCTCGCCCTTGTGACGGCTCTGCGTTGCCGCGCAGCGATAGGTGCGGATCATCGGACCACCACGGCTCCCCACGAGGGGACTACCGCAGGTTCCGCAGTGAGCGAGGCCCGACAAAGGGAAGGTCGCGGCAGCTCGCCGCCGGCGTGGCTCTCGCTGCGCCGCCTCCCATTCGGAGCGCGACACGAGCGCTTCGTGAGCCTCGGCGTTGACCGCCGACCCGTTGCGGCTCTCTCCGAGGTACGTCCGGCTGGCGAGCATCCGGCGCACCGTGGCGGTGGTCCAGGTGCGCCCTGGCGCTTCCTCCACGAGATAGATACACGCCGCGCTCACGTCCTGCGCGGCGGCGATACGGTAGGCCTCGACCACGTGCGGCGCCTGTTCCTCGTGCGGCTCCAGCGTCCCGTCCTCCCGACGCCTGTAGCCGTAGGACGTCGGGCTGATCTTCGCCCCGCGTTCGATCGCGTGGCGCTTCGCGGTCTGCCAGCCGGCGACCATATTGTCGCGCTCGAGCGTGGCGACGGCCAGGAGCACGGTCAGGATGAACGAGCCGAACGGGCCGGTGGGGTCGATGTCCTCCTCGACGAACGCGAGATGTCCGCCGAGGGACTGGATGCGCTCGACGTCCTCGATCGCGCCGGCGACGTTGCGGGCAAACCGATTGAGCCTCCAGCAGGCGATGCCTTCGGTCTCGCCGCTCTCGATGCGCTGGATTGCCTCGCGCAGGCCGGGGCGGTCCTGGGTCCCACCGGACTCGTCCTCGTCGACGTGCCAGGCCGCGATCTCCACGCCCCGGTACGCTGCCCAACGGGCGATAGCCTCTCTCTGTACGGTCGGCGAGATGTAGCCGGGTCCCTTGCGGCCCATTCTGCGGCTGACTCGGATGTATCCGTCGAAGCGCTCAGGTTTAGGCATCGGACTCCAGATCAAGGATAGGTAATGTGGCTCTGAGCACCAATCAATTCAAAAACGGCAACCACATCGACGTTGACGGCACGGTCTTCAAGATCCTGGACTTCCAGCACGTCAAGCCCGGCAAGGGCGGCGCGTTTGTTCGCACGAAGCTGCGCCGTGCCTCCGACGGCAACGTGATCGACCGGACGTTCAGGGCTGGGGAGAAGTTCAGATCGGTCAGAACCGAGGCGCGCAGGATGCAGTTTTTGTACGCCGATGGCACCGACGCGCACTTCATGGACACGGAGTCCTTCGAGCAGATCGCGATCCCCGAGGGCACGGTGCAGGAGACCCTGCGCTGGACCAAGCCGAGCAGCGAGGTCGACGTGCTGTTCATCGACGACGAGCCGGCTGACATCCAGTTGCCGAGCGGGGTGGACCTGGAGGTCACGCAGGCCGACCCGGGGCTGCGCGGCGACAGCGTGTCCGGCGGCGGCACGAAGCCGGCGACACTCGAGACCGGGGCGACGCTCCAGGTGCCGCTGTTCGTCGAGGTCGGCGAGCGCATCCGCGTGGACACGCGCTCCGGCGAATACGTCTCGCGGGCCTAAGGGCCGATCGGAGATGCGGCGCTCAGATCAACGGCGGGCCGCCGTGGTGGCGCTCTACCAGCACGATCTGACGGGCCGCCCGCTCGTGGAGACGCTCGGACCGAACGCATCGATCTTCGCCCGCGCGCTCGCCTACGCGGCGGCCGATCGCTCGGAGGAGCTCGACCAGGTGATCGACCGTCACGCGCACGGCTGGTCGGTGCAGCGAATTCAGCCGCTGGAGCGCAGCATCATGCGCGTCGCGCTGATCGAGATGCTGCACCCCGACGTCGCGCCGGCGGACACCCCGATCTCGCCGGAGGGGGCGATCGAGGAGGCGCTGGAGAGCGCGAAGACGTTCTGCGGCAGCGATGCTCCGGGGTTCGTCAACGGGGTGCTGGCGGCGGTTCTGCGTGAGCAGCGGGGCGAGGCGGGAGGCGCGGATCGGAATGAGGTTGAGGAGAGCGCGCAGCCGTCCACCGGCTCCCCCGAGGAGATCACGGCGCCCCCTGAGGAGCAAGCGGCGAGTTTTCGGGTAGCGTCTAAACCGATCTCATGAGCGGCGTCGAACATCTGGAGGACCTGATCGGGCAGCTGGAGCGTGCCGCCGAGCAGTTGCGCTCGGGCGAGCTCTCGCCTGACGCCGCCGCGACGATGGTCGAGGATTGCGCCGCGCTGGCGACGCAGGCCGCCGCGGAGCTCGAGCAGCTGGCACGCGCCGAAGCCAGCGCCGTGGCGCCCGGCCAGGATTCCCTGCTGTAGGCCATCGGCGAGCACTGTGAGCGCCACCGGGTCCAGCGGCGTAGAGCGGCGGATGAGCGGACCCGCGACGGCCACGGGGCAGAGCGATGGGCAGGTGCAGGGCGACGCGCAGGTGCAGAGGGACGCGCGGGCGCAGGGCGACTTGCGCGAGGGTGACCCACAGGCGCACAATGACGCCTACCCCGAGCACCTGCGCGAGGAGGTCGAGCGCTATCTGCAGGCGATGCGCTTCTCCGCGGAGGCGCTGACCGCCGGCCTGGAGGAGGCGATGCGCTATTCGCTGTTAGCCGGAGGCAAGCGCATTCGCCCGGTGCTGGCGCTGGCGAGCGCGCGGGCGATCGGGCTCGAGCAGCGCGAGGTGCTGCCGCTGGCGGGCGCGATCGAGCTGATCCACACCTACTCGCTGATCCACGACGATCTGCCGGCGATGGACGACGACGCGCTGCGCCGCGGGCAGCCGACCTGCCATGTGAAGTTCGGCGAGGACGTGGCGATCCTCGCCGGGGACGGGCTGTACGCGGAGGCCTTCCACCACCTGCTCAGCGACCAGAGCTTGCCGCCCGCGAGGGTCCTGCGAGCGGCCGCCGAGCTCGCGGCAGCGACGGGCGTGAACGGGATGGTCGGCGGGCAGTACGCTGATGTGAGCGCGAACACCCTGAACACGCCAAACAGCATGAGCGGTCCGGCGCCGCTGCGGCGCCTGCACGAGCTGAAGACGGGCCGGCTGATCGGCGCTTCGGTGCTGTGCGTACTACTTCTGGGAGGGATCGAGGATGGACCTGCGACAATCCAGTTTCGCCGTTTCGCGGCCGAGCTGGGCGTGTTGTTTCAGATCGTCGACGACATCCTCGACGTCACTGGCACCGACGACGCGCTCGGCAAGCCACGGGGCAGCGACGAGCGGCACGGAAAGCGCACCTATGTGAGCGAGTTCGGAATCGATCGAGCCAGGGAGCTGGCGGCGGAGTCCCACCGGGCCGCGCGCGCCGCGCTCGCCGAGGCCGGCGCGCGAATCAGCCGACCGAACGCGACCGTCGAGCTGGAGCAGATCACGGACTTCATCTACACCCGCACCTCATGAGCAACAAAGACCAGCAAGAACCGATCAAGCAGCGCACCGGCGGAGAGTCGCCTCGCGAGCACACTCCGGAGAAGACGTCGACTCGCGCGCGGCTGGCGCTACCGGGTAAAGGCAAGCGCAAGCGAGCGAAGGGCCTCTTGCAAGGGGTCGACGGTCCTGAGGATCTGCATGGCCTGTCGGACGAGGAGCTCGCCGAGCTGGCGCAGGAGGTGCGCGAGCACATCATCGACACCGTCGGCGAGATCGGCGGGCACTTCGGCGCCAACCTCGGCACGTGCGAGCTGGCCGTGGCGCTGCACTCCGTGCTGGACAGCCCGAGAGACAAGATCCTCTGGGATGTCGGCCACCAGGCCTACCCGCACAAGATCCTCACCGGCCGGCGCGATCGGCTGAGCACGATCCGCCAGTACGAGGGCCTCGCGCCGTTCTGCTCGATCGAGGAGTCCCCGCACGACATCATGGGCGCCGGGCATGCCTCGACCTCGATCGGCTACGCGGTCGGCATCAAGGAGGGGATGCGCCAGGGCGCGGGCGAGCAGGGCAAAGTCGTGGCCGTGATCGGCGACGGAGCGATGACCGGCGGCGTGGCGTTCGAGGCGATCGGGCAGGCCGGCGGGCTGGGCACGCCGATCGTGGTCGTGCTGAACGACAACGGCATGTCGATCGCGCCGAACGTCGGCGCGATGTCCAAATACTTCAACCGTGTCAGGCTCAACCCCAAGCTGTGGCACGCGCGCGAGGGCGTCGAGGGCGGGCTGGCGCGCCTGCCGGGCGGGATCGGTGCGCGCTTCGAGCGGATCGGGCCGCAGCTGAAGGAGTCGCTGAAGGCCTTCTGGGCCCCCGGCCTGTGGTGGGAGGAGCTCGACTGGGCGTACATGGGCGTCATCGACGGCCACGACGTCGGTGCGCTGCGTGAGGCGCTGCGTGAGGCGCTGGCCGCCGAACGCCCGGTCGTGGTGCATGTCGCGACGGTCAAGGGCAAGGGCTTTGCGCCGGCCGAGGACGGTGGCCAGGAGGGCATGGAGAAGTGGCACGCGGCCAAGCCGAAGTCGATTCTGAATGGTGTCCCCACAGGTCCCACTCCCGTCGCCGTGCCAGCCGTGCCAGCCGTGCCAGCCGTGCCCGCCGGGGCGGCCCCGGCCGCCGTGCCCGCCGCGGGTGTGCGCGGCGGCGCTGTCCAGCCCACGGCACAAGCGCGGGTTGGCGGGTTGCAATACACGCAGGTCTTCGGCGAAGCGCTCGTGCGCGAGTGCGAACGCGACGTGCGCGTGGTCGGGATCACCGCGGCGATGAACTCGGGCACCGGGCTGAACATCCTGCAGAAGGCGCTGCCGGAGCGCTACTTCGACGTGGGGATCGCCGAGCAGCAGGCGATCCTGTTCGCGGCCGGGCTGGCGCTGCAGGGAGTCAAGCCGGTCGCGGCGATCTACTCGACGTTCCTGCAACGGGCGTACGACCAGATCGTGCACGACGTCTGCTTGCAGAAGCTGAACGTGGTGTTCGCGCTCGACCGCGCCGGGCTGGTCGGCGACGACGGGCCGACGCATCATGGGGCGTTCGACATCGCCTACCTGCGCTGCCTGCCGAACATCGTGCTGATGGCCCCGCGCGACGAGGCGATGCTCGTGCACATGCTGCACACGGCGCTCGTCTACGACGGCGGTCCGATCGCGCTGCGCTACCCGCGCGGCGAGGGCCCGGGCGCGGTCCTGCCGGAGCGCCCGCGGGCGATCGAGATCGGCACCGGGGAGATCCTTCGCGAAGGCGGCGTCGGCGCCCCGGCGGGCCGGCGGGTGGCGCTGATCGGCTACGGCAGCGGCGTCGGCAAGGCGCTTCAGGCCGCCGAGGAGCTCGCCAAGCACGAGATCGCCGTGACGGTCGCCGACGCGCGCTTCGCCAAGCCGATCGACGCGGGCCTGATGGCGCAGCTGGCGGCCGAGCACGACCTGCTGGTGAGCGTCGAGGAGGGCGTCTTGACGGGAGGTTTCGGCACAGCCGTGTGGGAGACCCTGAACGAGACCGGCACGACGATCCCGCGAATTTTGCGCGTGGGGTTGCCCGATCGCTACGTGACACACGGCAAGCCCGCGTTGCTGCACGAGGAGGTCGGGTTCACGGGCAAGCGCATCGCCGAGCGAATCGAGGCGGCGATCCTCGATCGTCATTCCGCGACCATCGAGGCATAGGCACCGCTTAAATGAAACGACCCGCTGGGGAAGCGGGCCGTTTCGGGGAGGAGGGATGCTGCTGTGTGTCTGTGCTTCGGGTCGTTCATCATGATGCCCAGCTGAGAGGTGGCTATGTGTGAGCTTGATCACAGAGACGGGCCTGCGTACGTATCGCGCGGGGGGATCAAGCTCCAGAACGCGCTCGATGCCTGCGCGCTGGACGTGGCGGGCCGGCGCGCGCTCGACGTCGGCGCCTCGACCGGCGGGTTCACCGACTGCCTGCTGCGCCGTGGCGCCCCCAGCGTCGTGGCGGTGGACGTCGGCTACGGGCAACTCGACTGGGGTCTGCGCAACGATCCGCGCGTGAGCGTCCTGGAGCGCACGAACGCGCGCGCGCTGACCGTCGAGATGCTGCCGTACACGCCGGATCTGGCGACGATCGACGTGTCGTTCATCTCGCTCACGAAAGTGCTGCCCGCGGTGCTCGGGTGCATGGCCGAGTCCAACGACGTGCTCGCGATGATCAAGCCCCAGTTCGAGGTCGGCCGCGTGATCGCCAGCAAGGGGCGGGGCGTGATCCGCGACCCGGGCGACCGCCGCGATGCGCTCGTGCGGGTCGGTGGGGCAGCGCTCGAGCTGGGGGCGAGCGTGCTTGGGTTCTACTCCTCCGGGCTGACGGGGCCGAAGGGCAACAAAGAGACGTTCCTCTGGCTGGCGGAGGCCGGGCGAGCCGGCGGGGCCCAGAACAAGCAGGAGATTGAGATGATGGCCCGCGAGGTGGAGCCATGAGAGAGATCACCGTGTTCACGCATCGCCGCCCGGAGGACACGCGCGCGGCGCTCGACCGGCTCGCGGCGGCGGCCGCGCGGGCGGGGGTGACGCTGCGGCTGGACGCGGAGGAGACGCGCAAGCACGGCCTTACGACGGGGCCCGGGATCGCGGTGGACGCGTCGGTGAAGGATGCGGTCGAGCTGTGTGTCGTGCTCGGCGGGGATGGGACGATTCTCAACGCGCTGCAGCGGTACGCGGGTACCGCTGTGCCGGTGTTCGCGGTCAACTTCGGCGAGATCGGCTTCCTGGCGACGGTCGAGCCGGAGGGCATCGACGACGGCATCCAGCGCGCGCTGGCGGGTGACTTCGAGCTGTTGCGGCTGCCCGGGATCACGCTCGATGTCCCGGCAGGGGGGGCCGAGGTCGCGCGGGCAGTGGATCTGGCGGGGGGTGGCCGATGGGACGATGCCCCGGACGGTGCACGGCGGATCGCGTTCAACGACGTGGCGATCCACCGCAAGGTCGGCGAGCGCGTCGCGCAGATCGCCTATGCGCTGGACGGCGAGGAGGTGGGCAGTGTGCGCTGCGACGGCCTGGTCGTCGCTACCCCGGCCGGCTCGACCGGCTACAACCTCGCCAACGGCGGGCCGGTGATGGCGTGGGGGGTGGAGGGGTTTGTCGTGTCGTTCATCGCGCCGCATTCGCTCGCCGCGCGCACGCTGGTCGTCGCGCCGCGCGACCGGCTGACGATCCACAACCGCTCGCGCGAGCCGCTCGACGTGGCCGTCGACGGACGACCCGCCGGCGAGATCCCGCCCGGCGAGGCGATCGACGCGCGGTTCGTCGACGCGGTGGGGACGATCGCGCAGCTGCCGGGGTCGTCGTTCTACCGCCGGCTGCGCGAGAAGTTCGGTCGCCTCGCCAGCTGAGGCTCGGCGCCTCAGGCGACCTTCGCGGCCGGCTCGTGGATCTCCCCGGCGTTCTGCATCGAGGTGACGAACTCGTCGAGCTGATCGCGCGAGAAGCGCCGCTGGCCGCCGGGCGTCCGGTAGCAGTGGATGTGCCCGGCGTCGGTCCAACGCCGGATCGTCGCCAGCGAGACGCCGACGTAGCGTGCCGCCTGTGAGCTCGTGAAGACGAGCTGACGGTCTGAATGGGGTTGCAGTGGGGTGATGGTGGGCATGGGGTCCGCCTTATCGCTCGTGGTGGGCTGTCGTGGCCGGCTCTGCGGGAGTGATCGATCGATCCAGGGGCAGATGCCTTGGCAGGCGTGCCGGCTACTCCATCTTTCGGCCGGATGAGGGCAGAAGGTGAGCGCCGCGAAGCTTTGTGGACGTTTGGTCTAGAAAGGCGGCGAAAACCCTTCTGGACGGGGGCGCCGGGCGCCGTTGAATCCCTTCGTCTGCAAGCAAATGTGCAGAGATCGGCGCAAAGGTGGACATTTCGTCCAATCTCGCTAGTATTCTGCTCGAACCTACTCAAAGGCAGCGGTTCTGTGGATGGAGACAAACAGGCCCGCTTCGCAAATTGGCCCCCTGGGCCTGGAGCGAAGGAGATCCGTTATGGCTCATCGCCAGTAAAGTTTAAGTTCCAAGAAATGAAACAGATTGCGAGTCGATCTGTTCGTCGAAGGCGTTGCGCGCTTTGCGTGACGCCTTCGGTGTTTAATGGCTCTCAGCAGGATCCCTGGCAACAGACGGTCTGAGCCTCGAGCAGCTGTCAGCTGTCTGCTGGTTCGACAGGGGAGGTGCGCGGTTGATCAGCTGCCGGGCGAGGGCTGCGCGATCTTGCGCGCGCGCCGCTCGAACGCGAGCTCGACCTCGAAGTCGGCGTCGTCACCGTGGGCTGAGGTGACCGGACCATCCCGCTCGAGCATCGCGATGAAGCTGTTCACGAGCTCGGCGTCCAGCTGGCGTCCGGCCACACGGCGCAGCTCGGCGATCGCGTCCTGGGGGGTCATCGGCGAGCGGTAGGTTTCGCGCGCGGTCAGCGTGTCGTACGTCGAGCAGACCGCGATGATCCGCGACGGGACGGGAATCTCGTTGCCGATCAGGCCGGCGGGGTAGCCGCTGCCGTCGACGTGCTCGTGGTGGTAGAGGATCGCGTCCGCGACCGGGCCATAGCCGTCGAGCCGCCCCACGAGCGTCGCTCCATCCTGGGGGTGGCGGCGGATCACCGCCCAGTCCTTGTCGGACAGGACCTCGGCGTGGAGGATGCTGTCGGGCAGCGCGAACTTGCCGATGTCGTGCAGCAGGCCGGCGGTATGGACGAGATCCTGGTCGGTTTCGTCGCAGCCGACCTCCTGGGCCAGCTCGCGGGCGTAACGAGCCACGGCCGCGGCGTGGCGCGCGGTCGTACGGTCGCGCAGCGCGAGCGTCTCGACAAGCGTTGTCAGCACCCCCAACTGGAGCGACGCGAGGTGGATCGAACGGGCCTCTAACTGGTCGGCGCGATCCTCCGAACGCAGCAGCGCGACCGCCAGGTACTGAAAGATCAGAAGCAGCAGCACCGCGCCAAGCAGCACGGGGAAACCGACGTTGGTGTAGGCGACGGCCAGGATCGCCGCGAGCGCTCCGGTCGCCACCTGGCCGGGCATCAGCGGAATCAGCACTTCGCGTGTCTGATCGATCAGCGAGCGCCCTTTGATCACACGTACATCCACGGCGACGATCGCGAAGTTGATGGCGTTGGTGACCATGAACACGCCGAACACGACAAGCCCGAACGTGATGCTCTGCGTCAGATGTTGATTGAGGGGATCGTGCACGTCTCCGATCAGCGCGCGAATCAGCAGCCCGCCGACAAGCGGAAAGACGGCGAAGTTCGTGAGGTTGTTGAGCCACGCGGCGATCGATATGTGTCTCGTCGCGGATGACACGATCGTCGCCGTGATGCCGAAGCACACGGCCGGCGCCGGCCCCAGAAGGCTCATCGCGAGGACCAGCGCCAGGAACTCGGCGGTCACCTCTTGACTGCGTAGAGACACGCTGAGCCGCTGCCCGATCAGGGTGAGGGCCAGGAGTAGGCCGACGAGCGGCAGGGAGCTCCATTCCTCAGCGCTCGAGAGCAGGACGGTTGCGCCCAGCGCTGCCGCGAGCAGCAGGCTCTCGGCAAGCCAGTAGAGTCGTCTCGTTGTCTGGGCCGTGAGCATCTCTTCAGTCCTTGTCGTACTTAACGACCGATGTCGCGTCGGACTTAAGGTGCTCAACGGCGGCGAGCGACGCCGTCGCGTCCGGCTGCGCGAGGACGGCAAAGCCAGGGCTCGATGCCGCGTCGGGGAGCGCGGGCAGGTTCTTCGCCTCCGACCGTGGATCGTCCTCCGCGGTTCGCTGATTAAGCCCGCTCAGCACGAGTCTCAGGAACACGAGCGTCATCGCCGTGGCTCCGATCCCGACCACGAGAAATGCCGCGCGGGGCGAGCTGAGCACTACCAGCAGGCCGCCAAGCGCGGGGCCGAGCGCGAGCGACAGGGCGCCGATCGATTCGACGGCGCTCATCATGCGTCCATGCATGGCTGGCGATGTCAGCCGCTGGACGAGGCTGATCACCGACGCCCACTCCACGCCGTTGCCAACCCCGCCGAGCACCGCCGCGACGCAGGCGACCTGTAGCGTCGGCGCCACCGCGAAACCGATGTAGGCGAGACCCATCGCAAACGTCCCACAGGTGAGCATCGTCCCCAGTCCGCGCTTGGGCGAGCGCGCGAATACGAGGCTCCCGATGACCACGCCCACCCCCCAAGCGGCGAGCAGCAGGCCGTAGCCGCGGTCGCCGACATGCAGCGTCGTTTTGGCGTAGGCGACCTCGATCGGGTCGGCGGAGTTGAAGAACACGAGCGCAATCGCCTCGGCGAGCAGCAGGGTGCGCAGCGCGAGCACCGCGTTGATGTGCAGCCACGCGGCTCGCATGCGTGAACGTACGGAGATCTCCTCGGCCCCCTCGGCGTGGGGATAGAGATCGAGCAGCAGTGCGCCGCAAATCAGGAACGAGGCGGCGTCGATGAACAGCGCCGCGGGCGCGCCGGCCGCGGCGACCACGATGCCGGCGATCGCCGGGCCGAGCATGCATGTCGCCGAGAAGGCGATGTTCAGAGTCGCGTTCGCCTGTCGCTCGGTGGCCTGTTCGAATGTCTCGAGATCTCCGTCGTCCCGCTCGTCGACATGGTCCTCGCGTGCCTGCTCGCGCGCGGCATGTGCCGTCTCGGCTCGCAGCAGCGCGCTGGCCGCCAGTGCCGCCGTGCCGTCGAGCGCCACCAGCAGCAGGATGGCCGGCAGTGAGAAGTGCCAGAGGAGCACGGCCAGCGCGGCGGTGGCGACACCCTCAAACATGTATAGGCCGCTGAGCGTGCCGCGGCGGGGGGAGGCTTCAATCCGGGCCGCCAGCGCGGGCGCCGCAAACGCTGGCAGCGCCTGTCCGGCGATCAACAGGCCCGCGACCGCGAGCGCGCTGTGCGTACGGTCGAAGACGGCGACCAGCAGGGCGACGAAGCCGAACCAGGTGCCCAGTCGGTTGACCGTGTAGGCACCGACGATCCGCCGTAGCCGGGGCGATTTCAGTGTGGATGCCACGCCGCCACGCTAACGGTTGCCCGCGACGGGAGCGAGTGTTGCAAGCGCTCGCGCGAGCGAAGCCGGCCTGCTATGCGTGTTGCAGGCGCAGCTCACCGCGACGAGCGGCAACGTGTCCGCCGGCGTCCCCGGTGGGAGCGTCGACGATCAGCACCGCCAGCCCGGGATGACGGTGGGCGAGCATCCGCATCAGCGACTCCGCGGGGGCATCGTCGAGGTCTCCGGTGATGAACGCCATGCGGCTGCCGGGAGCATGCTCCAGCACCTCGCAAACCGCGTCGGCCTGCTCGAACACGGTGTCGGCCGACAGCGTCTGCGTCAGCTCGTCGAGCAGCGTCGCGCGCCGACCCGCGTCCCCGCCGGCGAGCAGGACACGAGAGGGTCCGTCGACGACCTGCAGCGCCGGCTGGTGAGCGTCACGCCCGCGCAACGGCTCGGGTGCTCCGCGGCCTTGACCGTGCAGCAGACGCAGCGCCGGCGCCCGCGAGCGGCAGCGACTGGAGATAGGCGATTGTGTCGGGCTCATCGCGGTGAAACCCCCGGCATCGCGGGCCACGTATCGGTACGGGCCAGGCCCTCGGGCTGTAGCGAGGTGCGATCGGTCTCGAGGTCGTTGCGCAGCTCCATGCGGCCCAGCGCAGACAGTGCCACGAAGCCCGCGGCCGTCAGGGTCAACCAGGTCATCGCGATGCTGAGGGCGATCATGCGGACTCCTTCGTGGTCGTGGGGCGATCCGGGGCCGTGAGGCACCTTGCGGGTAGGAGCTTGCGCGGCATAGCCGACATGATGGGCCCTTGCAGGGCTTTTGTCTGTAGAGCGAGTGGTGCCGATCGTGTCGTCCCAAAGGTGCCGAGTTGTGTAGTCCCTTCGGGGTCGTCAAGCGCGCAAGATCCGGCGTGAACGGCGCCTGGACGGCCAACTGACCCGGCGAGTCGGCGCGCCGGCACGGCAACACTCGCCACGTCCGCGGCGGCGCGATCGGTGAGGCTTCGAGGAGAAGCCCGCCGATCGAGTCGCTACCGTGTGCGCTCGATGGAGGCTGGCACGCCAGGGGTGGATCGACCGATCGACGTGATCATCGCGGACGATCACGGGGTCGTGCGCGACGGTATCCGCATGGTGCTCGAGCGCGAGGCCGGCGAGTTCCAAGTCGTCGCCGAAGCCGGCGACGTGCCCGCGACGATCCGCGCGGTCCGCGAGCACCGGCCCGACCTGCTCACGCTGGACCTGTCGATGCCGGGCGGCTCGAGCCTCGCGGCGCTGCCGCAGTGCTTCGTCGCGCATCCGACGCTCGCCGTCGCGATCCTGACGATGCGCGAGGATCCGGAGTACGCGCGCCAGGCGCTGCGGGCGGGGGCGCGCAGCTACGTGCTGAAGGAGGCCGAGCCGGCCGAGCTGCTGCAGGCCTTCCGCCTAGCGGTCGCCGGCGGCAACTACCTGCACCCGCGTCTCGGCGCGCTGATGGCCACCGGCGATGAGACCCCGAGCGACGGCGTCGCGCTGTCCGAGCGCGAGCGCGAGGTCGTGCGGCTGATCGCCAACGGCTTCACCAACCCGCAGATCGCCGAGCAGCTGCACGTTGCCGAGCGCACCGTGAAGACCTATCGCGCCCGGGCGATCGAGAAGCTCGGCTTCTCCTCGCGCGCGGAGATCACGGCATACGCGCGGCGCCTCGGCCTGGTCGAGTAGTCCCTCGCGTCACCGCGGGGTTCGAGACCTGCTCAGCCGCCAGCGCCAGCTCGGGCCAGATCCTCGGCGGTCGGCCGTCCCGCGAGCGGGACGGTAAGACGCATCACCGTCCCTTTGCCCGGCGCCGGCACAAGTTCCAGCTCGCCGCCGACCAGCTCCGCGCGCTCACGCATCCCCGACATCCCGAACCCGCCCTCCAGGCCGTCGCCGCGCGGTCCCAGGCGATCCGCTTCGGGGAGTCCCTGTCCGTCGTCGGTGACCGACGCGCGAATCTGCCCGTCGCGTTCGGAGACGCTGATCGTCGCCTGCGTCGCCTGCGCGTGGCGGCTGACGTTCGTCAGCGCCTCCTGCACGACGCGATAGACCGTGCTCTCGAGCTCGGCGTCCAGACGATGCTGCTCCGGGTCGGGGCCGAGGTCGATCTCGGTCTGCACCTCCAACCCGTCGATCGCCTGCGCGCGACGCGCGAGCGCTTCCAGCGCGGCCGCCAACCCGAGGTCGTCGAGCGCCGCGGGGCGAAGCTCGGTGATCAGGTGGCGCAGGCCGTCGATCTCATCGCCCAGTCCTTCCAGCACCGCCTCGACGGCCGCGCTCAGTGAAGCCTGCTCGTCGATGTCGCGCGCGTTGGCGAGCTTCAGGCGCAGCGCACCGAGCCCCTGGATCGTTTCGTCGTGGATCTCCCGCGCCCAGCGCGTGCGCTCGCGCTCGCGCGCCTCCATGCCGTAGCGCAGCCGCTTGATCTCGACCGAGCGCTCCGCCGCCATCCGCTGGGCGATGCTCGTCGCAAACGCGTTCAGCGCCTCGCGATCGGGGCCCTTGAAGCCGCCGTTGGAACGCAGCGCGATCACCAGGCCGCCGCCATAGCCCTCCATGCTCAAGGGCTCGACGAGGGCCGCGCGCGCCTCCAGCCCGAGTTCATGCAGCCACGCCGCCTCCTGTCCGCGTGGACGGTCCAGCGACACCGGCTTGTCCTGCCGGTACAGCTCGCCCAGCGCGCTGCCCTCGACGGGAATGATCCGCAGGCGTACGGTCTCTTCGCCGCTGGAGGCCGCAACGCGCAACTCGCCGCGCTCCTCGATCACCACCAGCAGCGTGTCGGCGTCGAGCAGCGCAAGGCCTCGATCGGCCATCAGCCGCAGCAGCCACAACTCTGATCCGGAGAGCATCGGGCGAGATTATGGAGCAGGTTCCGGCGGTCCTAGATCTCGACCGTCTCCAGGCCGTGCTCGCGGTGCGCGGCGGCCCGTGTTTGGGCGAGCAGCTCCTCGCCGCCGACGTCCGCTTGCCAGGCCGCAAGCCCGACCGATATGCGCAGCGGCCGGCGGGTTCCGCCGGTTTCGACCTTGATCGCGCGCAGGCGCTCCAGGACCCGCCTGGCGACGATCTCCCCGCGTGGACCGTCGGCCCCGGGCAGCAGCACCGCGAGCTCGCCCTCGCTCGGTCGGCCGACCCGGTCGAAGCGGCGCAGCTCGCGCCGCAGCGCCTCGCCGACGTAGACGAGCGTCTGCTCGGACAGCTCGCTGCCGTGGGTCTTCGCGAGCTCTCCCAGGTCCTCGATCACGACCAGCAGACAGCTCAGCTGCGTGCCGTGGCGCCCGGCGCGGTTGATCTCCTCCTCCAGCCGCTCTCCCAGCGCCGCTGCCGGCAGGCAGACGATCGACCCCGGCGGGGGTGGGCCTGTGTGGGGGTTCGGGTTGCCGGTCGGCATATGTCCCATCATCGTCAATTCGCCGCTCTCGCTCAAGCGTCCCGGCAGGTCCGTCCCCGGCCGCTGGTACACCTGCCTGCGTGCTTGCAGAGTTGAACGTCGAGAATCTCCTGCTGATCGAGCGCGCCCAGCTGCGGCTGGCGCCCGGGCTGAACGTGCTCACGGGCGAGACGGGCGCCGGCAAGACCGTGCTCGCGCACGCCCTCGACCTGCTCCTCGGGGGTCGTGCGCGGGCCGGAATCGTCCGTCCTGGTACCGCTGAGGCTTACGTCGAGGGTGTCTTCGAGCTGCCCGACTCACTCCGCTCGGAGCTCGCCGAGCGGCTGCCGGCCGACGCCGAGGAGATCGTCCTCGCCCGCCGGCTCGGCTCCGACGGACGTACCCGCGCCTACCTGAACGGCCGCTCCGCGACCGTCTCCGAGCTGCGCGACCTCGGTTCGCGCCTGGTCTCCTTCTACGGCCAGCACGAGCATCGCAAGCTGACGCTCGCGGGCGCCCAGCTGGAGATCCTCGATGCGCTCTGCGGTCCCGATCACGCGCTCCGTCTGCGCGCTTGCGCGAAGACGTTCGCCGAGACGCGCGGCCTGATCGCGGAGCTCGTCTCCCTGCGCGAGCTCTCCGCGGCGCGCGAGCGCGAGCTGGACCTGCTCGAGCACGAGCTCGCGGAGATCGACGATGCCGGTCTCGACCAGCACGAGTACGACGAACTACTGGCCGCCCGCGCTCGCTTGAGTCGCGTCGACGCGCTGCGTCTCGCCGCCGGTGCCGGCGGCGATGCGCTCGTTCCCGAAGATGCCTCCGTCGGTCCCGGCAGCACCCAGCTGATCGCCGGCGCCGCCGGCGATCTGGATGCGCTTGCCGGTGTCGACCCTCGCTTGGACGCGCTCGCCGAGCGGATGCGCGCGCTGGCGATCGAGTCGGAGGATCTGGCCGCGGAGCTGCGCTCCTATTGCGAGCAGATGATCGGCGAGGACGGCTCGCTCGACTCCGTCGAAGAGCGCCTGGCGAGCATCGAGCGGCTCGTGCGCAAGCATGGTGGCACGCTCGCCGCCGTGCTCGACTACGCCGCGCAAGCGCGCTCACGGCGCGATCAGCTGGTCGGGGCCGAGGTCGCCGTCGATCGGGTCACCGCGCGCCTGGGCGAGGCGCAGGCGGCGCTCGAGGATCACGTGCTCGCGCTGCGCCGCGCGCGTGAGCTCAATGCGCCACGTCTCGAAGCCGCGGTGCACGAGCAGCTCGCGGCGCTCGCGATGGCGGATGCCACCTTCGAGGTCTCCCTCGGCCCGCGCGAGGTCGGTCCCTCCGGCGGCGACGCCGTCGAGTTCATGATCGCTCCCAACCCGGGCGTGCCGCCCGGCCCATTGCGCGAGATCGGCTCCGGCGGAGAGCTCTCGCGCGTGATGCTCGCCCTCGCCACGGTGCCCGATCGCCCGGCGCCGGCCCGGGGCGGCGCTCGCGTGGCTGCCAAGGCCGTCGCCGCCTCGTCTACCGCGGCGCAGGCGACGCTCGTATTCGACGAGGTCGACGCCGGGATCGGCGGTCACACCGCGCGCGCTGTCGGCGAGCGCCTGCGCGACCTCGGCCGCGGGCGGCAGGTGCTGTGCATCACCCATCTGCCTCAGATCGCCTCGCTCGGCGATCGTCACTTCTCCGTCGTCAAGGACACCTCCGCCGACCCCACCCGCGCGGCGGTCGTGCAGCTCGCCGAGGGAGATGTCGTCTCCGAGCTGGTCCGCATGCTCGGCGCCGACGCCGCGGACAGCACCGCGCGGCGTCATGCGCGTGACCTACGCAAGGTGGCCTGAGACGACCGATGACCGGCTGGCACACGCGCGGCACGCCACGCGAACTGCCTGTGCCCGTCAGGGTGCGTTCTTGCGAGGCTTGATCCTCGGCCGTCTCAGAGGGGTATCTCGCCATCAAGTCCGATGCGTAAAGCGCCCATGGCCGTTACTCTCGCTGGATGGCCGCGAACCCACGCAGCCCACGGGAGGCCGCGTCTGAGAGCTCAAGCGCCGTGCCGATGCCCGCATCGACGCCGGGAACGCTGCCCGGGGGCGATGTTGCGCCCTGGCGGGCGGTCACCGGGCCGGTGCGTCCAGGGAGGAAGACGAAGTTGCTCGTCAAGCGCCTCGCCCGCGGCGATATCGCGCTGATCGATCATCTCGACATCGACCGGGTATCGGCCGAGGAGCTGATCGCGGTGGAAGCCGGCGCGGTGTTGAACTGCCGTGCCTCCTCCAGCGGCTCCTACCCGAACCTCGGTCCGCAGCTGCTCGTCGAAGCGGGCATCCACCTGGTCGACCTGCCGGACGATTCGCTGTTTGATGCGCTCTCCGACGGTGAGGCGATCACCGTGCGCGATGGTGAGGTTGCGCGCAACGGCGAGGTGCTGGCGCGCGGCGAGGTGCTCGACCTCGCGCGCGTGCGCACAGAGACCGACGCGCGCCGTCAGGAGGTCGGCGAGGCGCTCGAGCGCTTTGCGCACAACACGATCGAGCACATGCGCGAGGAGCGCGAGCTGCTCGCCGGCAAGATCGAGCTGCCGCGCTTCGCCACCGACTTTCGCGATCGCTCCGCGCTCGTGGTCGTTCGCGGCGTCGGCCACCAGCGCGACCTGCGCGCCTTGCGACCGTTCATCCGCGACCGCCGGCCGGTGTTGATCGCCGTCGACGGGGGCGCCGAGGCGCTGCTCGACGAGGGTCTGCGCCCGGACATGATCGTCGGCGACATGGACTCAGCCGGCGAGGCGGCCCTGATGAGCGCCGCCGGCGGTCGAGGCGGGTGGGGGTCGAACGCGAGGGGAGGCGGTACGGAGCTCGTCGTGCACGCCTACCCCGACGGGCGCGCCCCGGGCCGTGAGCGACTGGAACGGCTCGGTCTGCCCTTCAAGCTCGTGCCGGCGCCGGGTACCAGCCAGGACGTGGCGATGCTGATCGCGGCCGAGAAGGGCGCCAATCTGATCGTCTCGGTCGGCTCCCAGTTCAACCTCGTCGAGTTCCTCGACCGCAACCGCGAGGGGATGTCCTCGACCTTTCTCACACGTCTGCGCATCGGCGAGATCCTCGTCGACGCGAAGGGTGTGAGCCGGCTATATCACCCTCGGCCGGGGCTCGCCCCGTTACTCGTCGTCGTGATCGCCGGGCTGCTCGCGATGATCGCCGTGATCTGGTTGACACCCGCGCTGCGCGATGTCGTCGACCTGCTCTGGCTGAAGCTCCAACTGCTGGCGGAGGTCCCGCTGGTCAAGCGGTAGCCGTACGATCCATCGGTCTGCGAGCCGGCGAGCAGCCGCCGCTGTGCTCCGGCGGCTGACCCGTCTCCCTGAAGCACCTTCTCGAACCTTCCCGAACATGTTTGACTACCGCTACCACGCGCTCTCTCTTGCCGCCGTCCTGCTCGCCCTGGCGGTGGGTGTGCTGATCGGGGTGGCGATCGGCGATTCGAACCTCGTCTCCTCCGCCAAGAACGGCATCGTGCACAACCTCGAATCGGAAGTCGACGGGGCACAACGGCAGGACGGAGTGCTGCAGGCCCAGCTGAGCAACGAGGAAACATTCGCGAACGACCTCTATCCGATCGCCGTGCATGGAGTGCTCACCGGCCACGACATCGGCCTGGTGTTCTTCGGCGGCTCCTCCAACCGGGTCGACGGTCTCGTGCGCAGCGCCGTCACCCAGGCAGGCGGCGATCTTGCGACGGTCGTGGGCATCCGTGACCCACTCGATCTGACGGGTCTCGCACAGGCGGCCGGGGGGACTCCCTATGCGGGGCTCGCGACAGATCCGGAACTGGTGCACAAGTTCGGTGGACTCGCCGGCCGGCAGCTCGTCAGCGGTGGAGCGCTGGTCAACCAGGAGCTCCTCAGCCGCGTACGCGGGCAGCTGCTCAGCGCCTTCGACGGGCAGCTCGGCAAGCTCGAGGGGCTCGTCGTGATGCGCTCCGAACCATCCGGGATGACCCCCGAACAGACCGAAGCCAGCGCCGCCTTCGAGTCGGGGCTGATCACCGGCGTCACCGCGGTCGGCGTACCCGTCGTGGGGGTCGAGCTGAGCAACACCGAACCATCCCAGGTGCCCTGGTACAAGAGCCAGGGCATCTCCAGCGTCGACAATCTCGACGCGCTCTCCGGTCAGACCGCGCTGGTCTATGCCCTCGCGGGCTCACACGGCGCCTACGGGATCAAGTCGAGCGCGGACTCCCTGCTGCCCGTCGTTGCCGGCGGCTCGATTCAGCCGTGAGGGGCGTCCGCGCTCGCCGCTAGCTTTGCCTCTGTGCACGCCGTGCCCTTCTTTCTAGCGCTCGTAAGCGCTGCGATCCTGGCACCTGCGGTGCTGCGCACGCTCGTCGCCGGTGGCCATACCCGGGCCAACTACCGCAAGCGACTGCTCCCTTGCCCCTTCGGGGTATTGATCGTGGCGGCGGCGCTGATCGCGTTGATCCCGCTCGTGTTGCTCGAGCGATTGGCCGGCTCGGAGGTCTTCCACATCGAGGTGCTTCCGATCGCCCTGTACGCGCTTGGCGTCGCCACCCTGGGTCTGATCGACGACACGCTCGGCGATCCTCCCGGCCTGTCCGAGCCAGGTTCGCCCGGCGTACCCACCCGTGCGGTCCCACGTGGCTGGCGCGGCCACGGGCGCTCGGCGCTGCGCGGCGAGCTGTCGACGGGGGCGCTGAAGGCCGCCGGCTCGCTCGGTCTGGCGCTGTTCGCGATGAGCTTCGAGGGCTTTTCGAAGTCGCGCTGGCTGCTCGCGGTCGCGGTGCTCGTGCTGGCGACGAACGTATTCAACCTGCTCGACCTGCGCCCCGGGCGCGCGATCAAGGCGCTCGTGCTGCTCGGCGCGGGACTCACGCTGGGCTCGCTCGACGTGCGTCCGCTGTGGTCGCTTGGTCTGTTCGTCGCGCCGGCGCTCGTCGCCGGCCTGTATGACCTGCGCGAGCGGGCGATGCTCGGCGACACCGGCGCGAACCTGCTCGGGGCACTCGCAGGGTTGTGGCTGGTGCTGACGCTGTCTGGCACGGGGCAGCTGATCGCCCTCGGACTGCTTGCGGCGATCACGGTCTATGGAGAGCTTCGCTCAATTTCCGGGTTTATCGAACGGACTCCGGGTCTGCGCGCACTAGACTCTTTCGGCAGGCCTTCATGACTCCGCGCCCTTCCGACCGCCACGCCGTCGCACCCGCCAAGACGCGGTTCATCTTCGTGACCGGCGGCGTCGTTTCATCGCTCGGCAAGGGGATCGCCGCGGCCTCGATCGGACGGCTGCTCGTCTCCCGCGGGTTGACCGTGGGGCTGCAGAAGTTCGACCCCTACATCAACGTCGATCCGGGCACGATGTCGCCCTACCAGCACGGCGAGGTGTTCGTCACCGAGGACGGCGCCGAGACCGACCTCGACCTGGGGCACTACGAGCGCTTCACCGATGCCAACACCAGCCGCGCCTCCAACGTCACGGCCGGGGGGATCTACGACACGGTGATCCGCCGCGAGCGCCGCGGCGACTACCTCGGCGGCACGGTCCAGGTCGTGCCGCACATCACCGACGAGATCAAGCAGCGCGTCTCGCTGATCGCCGAGTCCTCCGACGTGGACTTCGTCGTCACCGAGATCGGTGGCACGGTCGGCGACATCGAGTCGCTGCCGTTCCTCGAGGCGATCCGCCAGTTCCCCGTCGACGTGGGTCGCCGGCGCTGCATGTTCATCCACCTGACGCTCGTCCCCTATATCGGCCACGCGGGCGAGCTGAAGACCAAGCCGACTCAGCACTCGGTCAACGAGCTGCGGCGGATCGGGATCGCCCCGGACATGCTGATGTGCCGTTCGGAAGGTTCCCTCTCAGCGGAGATACGCAAGAAGATCGCCCTGTTCGCGAGCCTGCCCGCGGAAGCGATCGTCTCGGCCTGCGATGTCGACAACATCTACAAGGTGCCGCTCACCTTCCACGAGCAGGGCGTCGACGATTTCATCCTCGAGCACTTCGGCATGGATGCGCCGGCGCCCGAGCTGTCGGCCTGGCAGGAGCCGATCGAGCGCGCGGGGCGCAGCAGCCGCACGGTGCGAATCGCGCTGGTCGGCAAGTACGTTCAACTCGAGGATGCCTATCTCTCTGTCTGCGAAGCTCTCCGGCACGCCGCCTCGCTACAGGACAGCAGGGTTGAGATCGATTGGATCGACTCCGAGCAGCTGGAGCGATCGACCGCGCGCTCTGAGGGCGAAGGCGGCGAGGATGGCAATCTCGGTACCGATCGCGCAGAGCCCTCAGCGATCGACCGGCTGGCCCGCGCCGACGGCATCCTGATCCCCGGAGGCTTCGGCGGACGGGGCATCGAGGGCAAGATCGCCGCCGCGCGCGTGGCACGCGAGCAGCAGATCCCCTACCTGGGGATCTGCCTCGGAATGCAGATCGCGGTGGCCGAGTTCGCCCGGCATGTGGCGGATATGGAGGGAGCCAACTCGACCGAGTTCGACCTCGAGACGCCGTTCCCCGTGATCGACCTGCTGCCCGAGCAGAAGGAGGTCTCCGACCTCGGCGGCACGATGCGCCTGGGCGCCGACCCGATCAAGCTGCACGCCGGCACGCGAGCGCGCGAGATCTATGGCGAGGCCGTCATCTACGAGCGCCACCGTCACCGCTATGAGGTCAACAACCTGTTGCGCAAGCGCCTGCAGAGCGCCGGCCTGTCGATCTCCGGAACCTCGCCCGACGAGCGCCTGGTCGAGGTCGTCGAGCTGGAGGGCGGGGAGGGCGGGCATCCTTTCTTTATCGCCTCTCAGTTCCATCCCGAGTTCAAGTCCCGCCCCGAGCGTCCCGCTCCGTTGTTTCGCGACTTCATCGCGGCCGCCCTGACGCGGGCCGGCGTACATCGCGAGGTCGATGCCGAGCGCGGCGAGGCAGCGGCGACGCTCGCCGACAGATCGTGAGCGCGGATCTCTCGAGCAGCGAGACGCTGCGCGGGGTGGAGCCCGATGCGGGCCGCATGCTGCGCGTGCAGACAATCTTCCGCGTCTCCGAGGAGCAGCTTGGACAGAGGATCGCGGCCAAGCTGATCGATCGCGCACACGAGATCGCCAATCTGACGGAGTGTGAATGCGATGTAGACGTGAGCGTCGAATGGATACGGCCAGACGGTTCCGCGGATCCCGGCGATGCGCCGGCCGGCGGACGTCTCGCCGAGCGATAGCGTCCAGGGTTCCCGATGCTGAAGCTGCGCCGTGCCATCGTCATCGACGCCGGTCCTCCCGGGGGCGGGCCCGAGCAGGAGCTCGTGATCGAGCTGCGGGGCGGGACACTCAGCCCAGAGGGAGGCATGGCGGATGCCCCCGCGGCGGAGGAGCTCCACAGGCCCGCGATCGCCGATGTCGCGCTCGTCGGTCGCGCCGAGGTGGGCGATGAGCTGGTGGTCAACGTGCAGGCCCGCGACCTGGGTCTGGGCTCGGGAGGCTTTGACATCGTCCATGTCAACCTCTCGCGTGGACTGGAAAGCGAGGGCACGCCTGCGGCGAATGTGATGAAGCTCAACTACACGAGCCTCCAGCACACCGTCGACCCGGTCGAGGAGGGCCTGGTCGGTGCCCTGGATCGCCCGGTCGCCGTGCTCGCTCTGCACGGTCAGCTCGCGGCGGTCGCCTGGGCCTTCGCGCAGGCGTTTCCCGAAGGACGCCTCGGATACGTGCAGACCGCGGGCGGCGCGCTGCCCGGTGGGCACTCGCGCGTGGTTCGCTTGCTGCGCGAGCGCGGGCTGCTGGCTGGACACCTGACCGCGGGCGCCGCGTTCGGGGGAGAGGGCGAGGCGATCACGACGATCGGCGCACTGCATCATGGGCTGCGTGGTCTCGGCTGGGACGCGGCGATCTGTGGTCCCGGTCCCGGAATCGTTGGCTCGAGCTCCCCGCTCGGACACGGCGGCATGTTCGCGCTGGACTCGGCGCATGCCGCCCTGGCGCTCGATGCGCCGACATTATTGGTCGCGCGGATGTCCTGCGCTGACTCTCGAGCGCGTCACCGCGGCATCTCCCACCACACGCTCACGGTGCTCGACCTGCTGCTCGAGCCGGTCACGGTCGCGCTGCCCGCCGGGATGCGCTCACCTGTGGGGGCTGATCTGCGCGCCGGTCTCGGGGCGGTCTTCGATGGAGCGCTGCCGAGCGGACCGATCAGACATCGACCGGCACTCGTGCTCGACGTCGAGCGGCCGATCGCAGATCGCCCGGCGCGGATCACCCGCCACGATTGGCGCCGTGCGATCGTCGATCTTCCGGCCTACGCCGCCGCCGATCTGCCGGCCGAGACGATGGGTCGCGGGTTGATCGAGGACCCCCTGTTCTTCGGGGCCGCGCTGGCCGCCGGCTCGACGTTGGCCGAGCTCGCGAGGGACGTCGAGCGTGGCGAGGACGGGATGGGGGAGGCTGAACGGCCCGTTGCACCTTCAAGGACACACTGAGGAGTAGGCGAAGCTGGAGGGATGAGCTCTCCGGCAACAGCCCTCTCCGCAACTAAGGAGAGTGTCGCGCTCGAGCGGTTGACGCTCGACTTCCTCGCCTACCTGGAGTTCGAGCGGGGCCTTTCGCGAAACACGCTCGAGGCATATCGCTGCGACCTGCTCCAGTTCGGCGACTTCCTCGACCGTCGTGCCCTGGGTGTGATGGAGGCCGGGCATGGCGATCTCGCGGCGTTCCTATCCGAGCTGGCGGCGGGCGTCGGTGAACGCCCCGGGGTGGCGGCGGCCACGTTGCAGCGCAAGGCCGCGTGCCTGCGCTCGTTCTACCGTCACCTGCGCCGCGAAGACCTGATCGAGCACGATCCCACCGCGGAGTTGCGCGGACCCCGCAGGTCCCAGCGCCTGCCGCGGGTGCTCACGCGCGAGGAGGTCGCGAAGCTGTTGAGCGAGCCGCGGGGCACCGAACCCGGAGCGCTGCGCGACCGCGCCCTGCTGGAGGTCATGTATGCGTGCGGTCTGCGCGCCTCGGAGGCGATCGGGTTGCAGGCAAGCGACGTCGATCTCGACGAGGGGATGCTGCGCGCGCGTGGCAAGGGCTCCAAGGAGCGGGTCGTGCCGATCGGTCGTCAGGCGGTCGCCGCGCTGCGTGCCTACGAGCAAAGGGGGCGGCCGGCGCTGGTCGGCAACAGGGTGCAGACGCAGCTGTTCGTCAACCAGCGCGGGGGTGCGCTCACGCGTCAGGGGCTCTACAAGATCGTCCAGGGTTATGCCCGTGGCGCGGGCTTGGAGCAGAAGATGAGCCCGCATACGTTGCGCCACAGCTTCGCCACCCACCTGCTCGCGGGCGGCTGTGATCTGCGTTCCCTACAGGAGATGCTCGGTCACGCCGACCTCGCGACCACCCAGGTCTACACGCACCTCTCGGCCGAGCGCCTGAAGGACGTCTACTTCCGCGCTCACCCGCGAGCCAAACGCTGAGATGAGTCGGTTGCGCGTCGCGATGTTAGACGGGTTGCGCATCGTGGGCATCCGACACTTCGAGTTCTAGGCTCCAGGAATGAACGAGCAGATGGGCAACAGTCGGATCGGGAGCCCGCCCGCCCGGCGGGCGATCGTGATCGTGCTCGACGCGTGTGGCGTGGGCGCCCTGCCGGACGCCGCGAGCTATGGCGACGAGGGAACGAACACGCTGCTGCATGTCGCCGAGGCGGTGGGCGGCCTCTCGTTGCCCACGCTGGCCTCGCTCGGCCTGGGCAACATTGCCGCTCTGCCCGGCGTTCCCATGGTGCCGAGGCCGGCGGTGCACGGTCGGTTGCGCCCGCTGGGGCCGGGTAAGGACTCCACGACCGGCCACTGGGAGTTGATGGGGTTGGTCCTGGAGCGCCCGCTGCCGGTCTACCCCGACGGTTTTCCACCGGAGGTGATCGAGCGCCTGGTCGCGGCGATGGGCCGCCCAGTGATCTGCAACCTTCCCTACAACGGGATCGCGGCCGTCGAGGACTTCGGCGGGGAGCACCTGCGCACGGGCGCGCTGATCCTCTACACCTCTCAAGACTCGGTGCTGCAGCTCGCGGCTCACGACGAGCGGGTGCCCCTCGATGAGCTGTACACCGCATGCGCGGCCGCGCGCGCGAACATGACCGGCGAGCACGCCGTGGGACGGGTGATCGCGCGGCCGTTCACCGGACAGGCAGGCTCGTTCCAGCGCACCGCGGGCCGGCGCGATTTCGCGCTGCCGCCACCGGGCCGCGGCTATCTGGAGGAGCTGGGTGGCGCTGGTGTGCAGGTGCACGGGGTCGGCAAGATCTCCGACCTGTTCGCCGGCGTGGGAGTGGATGAGTCTCACCCGGGCGCCACCAACGCGCAGGCGCTCCACAGCACCGGCCTGCTGCTGGACGAGCTGGAGCGGGGGATGGTGTTCGTCAACCTGATCGACACCGACCAGGTGTATGGCCATCGCCAGGACGTGCACGGCTTTCACCGGGCCCTCCGGCAGATCGATGCATGGTTGGCGCATCGTCTTCCCCGGCTGCGCGATGGGGACCTGCTGATCCTGACCGCCGACCACGGGGTGGACCCGGCTCAGCTGGGAACCGATCACACGCGCGAGTACGCGCCGCTGCTGGCTGTCCGCGGTGAATCGGTAACCGCCCAGCTCGCGCGCCAGGATGTTCCGCCGGATGTCGGTGGAGAACCTGTTCCCGTTTATCCCGCCCGCCATGACGGTCCGTTGGCCGACGTCGGCGCCACGGTGCTTCACTGGTTGACCGGCCGCTCTGCCGCGGGGCTTCCCGGGGAGTCGTTCCTCGAGGATGGCGATCGCTCCTAAGCTGGGGTCATGCCCGAGCTGCCCGAGGTCGAGACGATCAGACGCCAGCTGGCGCCGCTGGTGGAGGGACGCCGGCTGGAGCGCGTCGAGATCCTCGATGCGCGCTGGTCGCGGCCATTGGCGCCGCGTGAACTTGCCGACGCGCTCGAGGGGCGAAAGGTGGAGAAGCTCGGTAGACGGGGCAAGTACCTCGTGTGGGACCTGGAGGGCGATGTCCACCTGGTCCAGCATCTGCGGATGACCGGCGCCGTGCTGTGCGACCCGGACCCCGAGCCGGCGCATACCCGTGTGCGCATCGACCTCGGCCGGGGGCGGCGCCTGGCGATCATCGATCCGCGTCGCTTCGGCACCGGCGAGCTGTTGCTGGGAGGAGAGGCGCTGGATGCGTTCTTCGCTGCGCGCCTTGGGCTGGAGCCGCTGGACGAGCTGTTCACCGCCGAGCATCTCCGCGCGCAGGCGCGCGGGCGGACGGGGCCGGTGAAGGCGTTCCTGCTCGATCAGCGGCGGATCGCCGGCGTGGGGAACATCTATGCCGACGAGGCGCTGTTCCGCGCGGGCATCCATCCTTTGCGGCCCGCCGGGCGGCTGTCCAAGGAGCAGTATGGGCGCCTGCGCGAGACGATGATCGCCTCCCTCAAGGACGGCATCGAGGCGCGCGGGGCGACGATCGATGACTTCCGCCACGTCGACGGTGTGCGCGGGTCCTTCCAGAACCAGTTCCTTGTGCATCGCCGCGCGGGCGAGCCATGCGGGACGTGCGGTAGGACGATTGTGAAGATGGTCGTCGCCGGGCGCGGGACCTACGTGTGTGAGACCTGCCAGCCGCGGCCGCGGTTACGGCGTAAGCGCGCGTAGAACCGGCCGTTTAGGGGGGCCGCCTAGGCGGCGAACAGTTCGTCCAGGCGGCCCGACTCGACGGCGGCCTGGACCTCGGTGAAGCCGCCCAGCAGCTTCCCGTCGATCAGCACCTGAGGGAAGGTCATCATCCCGGTCTCTCGTGCCAGCTCCACGCGACCCGCGGGATCCCGCGCCAGGTTCACCTCGGAGAACTCCACCCCACGGGCCTTCAACAGGCCCTTCACACGAGCGCAGAAGGAGCAGGGCTCGGTGCTGTAGACGGTGACGTTGCTCATTGCTTCATTAAAGTATAGAAAGGCCGATTCGTCGCTCCGGCCACTTCAACGGCCACCGTCGTGGCCCAGGTCGCGCTCGGGATGTCCTCCGCCCCCGACCCTAGACTCGATTGTCCAATGGCCGGACCTGTCAAGACCGAGGCGGTCGTGCTGCGCTCGATGCGCTACGGCGAGGCCGACCGCATCCTGCACGTATACACGCCGGGCCGCGGGCGGATCAGCGCGATCGCCAAGGGCGTGCGGCGCACGCGCAGCCGGTTTGGCGGTCGTCTCGAGCCGTTCTTTCGGTTGCGGATGGATCTGCACGAGGGACGCGGCGACCTGCTGACGGTTACCGGCGCGCATACCGTCGACGCCTACCCGCGCCTGCGCGGCGATGCCCGTGCGCTGGACAGTGCCGCGCGCGCGTGTGACGCGGTGGGACGGCTGTTCGAGACATCCGAGCCACACCCGGGGGTGTTCAACCTGCTGTGCCGCCATCTGACGCTGCTCGACGAGCAGGTCTCCGACACGGCACGGCCGATGGATCGCTCTCCGACCACCGTCCCAGAACCAGAGTCATCCGATCTCCCGGCCGCCGGCAGTTCGGCCGGAGGCCGGGCGGGCGCGCTGGCGTTCCGCCTGAAGCTGCTGCTCGCCGCCGGTCTGGCTCCTCAGCTCGGCGCGTGCGCCTGCTGCGGGGAGCGCGAGCACCTGGTCGGGTTCTCCGGCTCGGCGGGGGGCGTCGTGTGCGGAGCATGCGAGGCCGCATCGTTCCCGCTGGGCGAGGAGGCGTACGGCTTCATGACCGAGGCGCTCGGTCGCTCGCTGGCGGAGATTCCAGAGGCGCCCGCGCCGGCTCTCGGCCAAGTCGAGCGGGCGATCGCAGAGACGCTCGAGCACCACGCGCACCTGCGGCTGATGCCGGCGATGGCCCGGTCGAGCTGAGCGTCGATCGAAGCGCCGCCCGGATCGCCCGTGGATGCACTGGCTGCGCACCGATGCCTGTATCGTGAGCGGCATGGACGAGGGTCTGCCGATCGCGTACGAGGTGCTCGACAAGGGCGTGGCGGTGCTCGCCTCCGATGGTGAGCGGGTGGGTACGGTCCACCACGTCGTCGCGGCGCCTGAGAAGGACATTTTCCACGGCCTCGTGATCAACACGCCCCAGCACGGCCGCCGGTTCGTAGAAGCGGCTGACGTCGCCTCGCTACATGAGCGCGGCGTGGACCTGCGGATCGATTCCGCCGCCGCGCAGAGCCTGCCCCAACCGGGTGGCGGTGCGCCGGTGTACGACGAGGATCCGAGCGCGATGAAGAAAGGCTGGCATCACTGGCTGCACGAGGCGGGCATGCGCGGCGATTGGAAGCGCGAGAGCTGAGCGCTCCGCGCGTGCGGGCTCGGGTGTCGCCGCCGAGCGCGGTCCGCGGGACCGCTGTCACAATCGAACGATGAGCGTGGCCAAGCAGACCGACACGGTCGCGAGCGTCTTCGCCGAGCGCCAGCGCGAGGTGGAGGAGTGCAGCCTGTCCCCACTGGCAGCGCGCTCCTATCCCGCGCGACGCGCCCATGCGGAGGACGACTGTGCGCTGCGCACCCCGTTTCAGCGCGACCGCGACAGGATCGTGCACAGCAAGGCGTTCCGCCGGTTGAAGCACAAGACGCAGGTGTTCGTGGCGCCGCAGGGCGATCACTACCGCACGCGGCTGACGCACACGCTCGAGGTAACGACGATCTCGCGCACGGTCGCGCGGGCGCTGCGGTTGAACGAGGATCTCACTGAGGCGATCGGCGTTGGCCACGACCTCGGGCACCCGCCGTTCGGGCACATCGGCGAGGAGGTGCTCGACAACTGCCTGAAAGAGCGCTTCGGGGTGGGCTTTCGCCATTACGAGCACTCGCTGCGCGTGGTCGAGCACCTCGAGCGCGACGGCGCGGGGCTGAACCTGACCGATCCGGTGCGCGACGGGATCGCTGGTCACTCCAGCCGCGCGCCGCTGCCGCGGACACTCGAGGGGAGGATCGTGCGGGTGATGGACCGGGTGGCGTACATCAACCACGACATCGATGATGCTGTACGGGCGGGTTTGCTGCATGAGGATGAGCTGCCCGCGGAGCCGATCGCTGTGCTCGGCGCAAGTGGATCGGCGCGGATCGATGCGCTGGTGCACGACATGGTGGAGCACTCCGAGCTCGCCGGGGACATCGTCCAGGGAGAGGAGGCCGGCACCGCGATGGGCGAGCTGCGGGACTTCATGTTCGAGCACGTCTACCTCGGGCCCGCCGTGCGCGCCGAGCACGCGAAGATCGCCGGGGTGCTGCGGCGGCTGTTCGAGCACTATGTCGAGCAGCCCGAACTGCTGCCTGCTCCTGGCGTCGGACACGAGGAAGACGATTTGGCGCGGCGGGTTACGGACTACCTGGCGGGGATGACCGATCGTTTTTGTATCAGGGCGTATGTGGAGCTAGAGGTCCCCAAAGCATTTGCCCGCTAGCGTTGCTCTGAGATGGCGCTTTACACCCGTGAGTCCAAGGATCGTGTGCGTGACGCGGTCGACTTCGTCGAGCTGGTTTCGGCTCGCACCGAGTTGCGGCGGGCTGGGCCGGCTCGATACGAGGGGCTGTGCCCGTTTCATGAGGAGCGCAGCCCGTCGTTTGGGATCGACCCGGGGCAGAAGGTCTACTACTGCTTTGGTTGCCAGGCCTCCGGCGACGTGTTCACGTTCGTGCAGGAGACGGAGGGGGTCGACTTCAAAGGCTCGCTCGAGCTGCTGGCCGATCGCTTTGGCGTCGAGCTGCAGCGCGAGGAGGAGGACCCGAAAGCGGCCGAGCAGCGCCGTCGGCGAGAGCGCTTGATGGAGCTGCTTGCACGTACTGCTGCCTACTACGAACGGTGTCTGTGGGAGTCCAAAGAGGCGCGTCACGCGCGTGAGTATCTGGAGGCTCGTGGGCTGGGGGAGAAGATCCTGCGGGAGTTTCGGGTCGGCTACTCCCCGAGCGCCTGGGACCGCGTGCTGCTGGCCTCGCGCCGGGGCGGGTTCAGCGAGCAGGAGCTGTACGAGACCGGGCTGGCGCAGCGCTCGAAGGAGAACGGGCGGCCTTACGACCGCTTCCGCGGGCGGATCATGTTCCCGCTGGCCGATGTCCGCGGCCGGGTGCTCGGCTTCGGCGCGCGCGGGATGCGCGACGAGCAAAAACCGAAGTACTTGAACACCTCCGACAACGACGTCTACCACAAGGGTCAGCATCTGTACGGTGCCGATCTCGCGCGGGCGCATGCCGCGCGCGCCGGGCAGGCGATTCTGTGTGAGGGCTACACCGACGTGATCGCGCTGCACCAGGCGGGGCTGCGCAACACGGTCGGATCGATGGGCACCGCGTTGACCGCCGAGCAGGTCGGCGAGCTGTCGCGGATGGCGCAGACGGTGCTGCTGGCGCTGGATGCCGACAGCGCCGGTCAGGAGGCGATGCTGAAGGCGGCTGGGCTCGCGGCGAAGCGCAAGCTCGAGCTGCGCGTGGTGGCGCTGCCGCAGGGCGCCGATCCGGCGGATCTGGTGCAGCGCGATGGCGCCGAGGCGATCGGCGCGCTGGTGGAGCAGGCGGTGCCGTTCGTGCGCTTTCGCGTCGAGCGCGTGCTCGCGGGCGGTGATCACGGCAGCCCCGAGGGACGCGACAAGATGGTCGACGAGCTGCGGCCGGTGTTCGCGATGCTGCCGCCGAGCGCGATGCGGCTGGAGCTGACGCGGATGGTCTCCGGGCGATTGGCGTTGCCGGAGAGCCTGATGGAGACGTTGCTCGCGCCACAGGCGGGTCGAGCGCAACCGGCAGGCAGAGCGCAACAGGCAGGTCAGGCAGGTCAAGTGGGGCGTGGGAGGGACGAGGGTGGACGGGCCACGGCCGGCGACACCTCCGCCCGTGCAAACGGCCTGTCGCGGCGGGAAGAGACCGAGCGGACGTTCCTGGCGCTCTGTATCGCCTCCCCCGAGGAGGGCGAGCAGGCACTGGCTAGCCTGGAGGTTGACGAGCATTTCACGAGCGAGCTGCTGCGGCGCGCGGCAAGGCATCTCGGCGCGGGGCATCTGCGCGACCCGATGGCGGACCCGGCGGGCCTCGAGGGAGGGTTGGACGGCGATCCGCAGTTGAAGGCGCTGCTGGCCGAGCTGGTCGTGGAAGCCGGCCGGGAACCGGTGCAGCCGGCGATGCTCGACGTGCAGCGTCTGCAGTTGGAGCTCGCGCGGGTGGACCGCCGGATCCAGCAGGCGCGCGGTGAGCAGAGCGGCGATGTGAGCGAACTGGCGACGCGGCGCGGTGAGGTCAAGCGCGAGTTCGACCGCGCGCAGGAGCGGGCTTTGGAGCAGTCGGGGGCACCCGCCGGCTGAGCGGGGGTCGGGGTTGTTGTGGCGGCCGCGATCCTCGATGTTCGGTCTTGGATCGCTATGCGGCTACGACCGCTGTATTGCGGCGCTGCACTTCCATCACCTCGATCCCAGCAGCAAGAAGTTTCATCTGAGCATGCACGGCGCCGGTCGCTCGATCTCCTCCGCGCGTACCGAGATGGCGAAGTGCATGCTGTTATGTGCCAACTGCCACGCAGTGGTTGAGTCGGGGCTAGTGACTCTCGAGGCGGATGCAATCCGAAGCGGGCTTGCGTAGAATCCTCGCCTGCGGTCCTCGGCAGCTCGATTGGCCGAGCGCTCGACTGTTAATCGAGAGGTTGTGGGTTCGAGCCCCACCCGGGGAGCTGTTTGAAGTCGCTTGGAAGTCCGTCGCGTCCGGTCTAAGTCCCGGGCACGACGGACTCTGAGCGGCGTTCGGCCCACCTGGCCTCTGGCGGATCGCGCTCAGCCAACTCCTCCACCAGTACGGCCGCCGTCGCCCCAGCGTCGTGGGAACTCGCCCACGCGGCCAGGTCCCGGGCGCGAGTGCGAATCGAAGGCTCATCCAAGGCCCGTTCCACCGCCAACCGCAAAGGCCGGGGCGAGATGAACCGTTGAGGCACGCGAACCCCGGCGCCGGCCCAGGAGACGCGCGAGGCATTCTCGTTCATGTCGCCGATCGCCGGGCAGGCGACTACGGCACAACCGGAGGAGAGCGCACGGACGAGCGTCCCATGCCCGGCGTGGCAGACGACGACGTCGCACAAGGGCATCGTGCGCGAGTAGGAAACCCAGTCGACGATACGGGTGTTGGCGGCCACCGGTAGAGAGCGAGGGGGCAGACGGCGGTTCCAGGTGGCGAGCACGCGCACGGGCGTATCGGCGAGCCCGTGCAGGGCGGCAGAGAGCATCCGATGCGAGGGGTCCTGGGCAGTCGAGGGAGCGATGAGCACTAGCGGCGCGTCGCCCGGAGGAAGCTCGACGTCGGCGGCCGGCGGCTCCCACATGAGCGGCCCGACGACGTGGGCGTGCGCCGGCCAGGTGCGCGGGTACTCCAGCTGGGGAAACGTGGCGACGAGCGCGAGCCGGCGGCTGGTGCCGCCGTGGGTGTAGTCGAGCGGGGGCAGGCCAAGACTCGTGCGGGTTTCGTTGAGCTCCGCGCGCCCGAGCTGCAGGCCATGCTCGATGGATCGGCCGGCCCTGCGCCAGAAGGCGCGACCGGCTCCTGTGCGTGGCAGGCGGGCCCCGAGCGAGTAGATCGGCAGGCCGGGCTCGGTCTGGGGGAAGACGTGGGGGATCAGCGTCGCGCAGGGAACACCGGCGAGCTCCGCCGCGAGCGAGGGAGCGAGCGTGAGGATGTCGGCGACGAGGACATCAGGCCTGATCTCTTGCACCAGGGGAAGCGTGTCGCGCGTGGCGTGAACGACGGCCTCGTAGAAGGCCAGCGGCTCAGGCCCAGAGGGAAACACGGTGTACTCGGGCGCCGCGGCGAAGGTCAACCCCTCGGCCTCGATCGGCGCGCGCCAGCGCTCCCAAGTCTGCACGGTGACGTCGTGCCCGCGCGCGGCGAGCGCGCACCCGAGCGCAATCATCGGAAACGCATGCCCAGGGTCGCCGAAGGCGCCGAGCAGTACTCGCAGGGGAGACCTCACCGGAGGAGACATGGGCGCTCGCGACCGGTCAGCGCCATGGCGTGCCGGGCCATCGGATCGGAGAGCTAGGCGGCGGCGAGCTCGGCGACGAGGCGCAGCTGCTCGAGGCGCTCGGCGGCGGTGAAGGCGATCGGGGTGACGCCGAGCGTGCCGACGCCGGCGTCGCGGTAGATCGCCAGACGCTCGCGCACGACATCGGGCGGCCCGCACAGCGAGACCGAGTCGATCAACGCGTCGGGAATCGCGGCCATCGCCTCCTCGCGCTTGCCTTCGAGGTAGAGATCCTGAATCACGGCGGCCTCGGCCTCGAAGCCGTAGCGGCAGACGAGCTGGTTGTAGAAGTTCTGCTTGCGCGAGCCCATGCCGCCGACGTAGAGGGCGATGAACGGCCGCATCCCGTCGCGCGCGGCCTGCAGATCGTCGGTGACGAACACCTGGACGGTCGGCGCCATATCGAAGTTCTCGAGCGATTTACCCGAGCGCGCGGCGCCCTCCTCCAAGAGCGGGCGCAGCTCGGAAACGTGCTCGGGGGAGAACAGCGTGGGAATCCAGCCGTCGGCGATCTCGCCGGCCAGGGCGGTGTTCTTCGGGCCGATCGCGGCGAGGTAGATCGGGATCTGCTCCTGCACGGTGGAGATCGTCAGCTTGAGCGCCTTGCCAGGGCCGTCGGGCAGCGGCAGCGTAAGCGTCTCGCCCTCGAACTGCACGCGTTCGCGGGCGAGCGCCATGCGCACGACGGCGACGTACTCGCGGGTGCGCTGGAGCTGCTTGCCGAAGCGCTGCCCGTGCCAGCCCTCGGCGACCTGCGGCCCGGAGGAGCCGATCCCGAGGATCATCCGCCCGGCGGAGAGCTGGTCGATCGTCGCGGCGGTCATCGCGGTCATCGCGGCGGAGCGGCCGGGCATCTGGAAGATCCCCGAGCCGAGACGGATTTTCGAGGTCTGCCCGGCGAGCCAGCCGAGCACGGTGGCGGTGTCCGAGCCGTAGGCCTCCGCGGCCCACACCGAGTCATAGCCCAGGCGCTCGGCCTCCTGGACGATGTGCAGCTGGTCCTCCGAGGTCAGGCCCAGTCCCCAGTAGCCGATGTGAACGCCGAGCTTCATGGATGCCACCCTACAGGGCGTCGCCGGGTCGAGTGAACATGATCTCCGGGACGATGCACGCGGGGGAGGTCTTCAACAGGAAGCGCACCGACTCGGCGATGTCCTCCGGACGGATCATGTCCTCGGCGGGAACGTGCTGCTTGGCGAACTCAGTCATCGGCGTGTCGACGAACGCGGGGCACAGCGCGGTCGACTTGATGCCCTGGGGCGCAAGTTCCTTGTTCATCGCTTCGGTCCAGCCGACGACGCCGTGCTTGGTCGCCGAGTAGACCGACAGCCAGCCCTGCCCGAACTTGCCGGAGATCGAGGACGTGTTGACCACCAGTGCGTTCTTGTGCTCCGCGGCGGCGCTCGCCAGCAGGGGGACGCATTCGCGGTAGAACAGGACGATCGAGCGCAGGTTGATCGACAGCTGCATGTCGAGGTGCTTGGTCTGGACATCCCCGACCTGCGCCCCGAAGCCGACACCGGCGTTGTTGACGAGCACGTCAAGCCGCCCGTAACGCTCACCGTGCACCCCGACGACATTCTGGATCGCCTCCTCATCGGAGACATTCGCCGCAACCGCCTGCACATCCAGCCCCTCAGCCGCGAGCCCGGCGACGGCCGCCTCGAGCTTGTCGGCCCGCCGCGCAGCCATCGTCACGCCATAGCCTTCCTCGCCAAGCATTTTCGCGACAGCCAGCCCAATTCCGCTCGATGCTCCCGTAACGATCGCCGCACGCTCTGGCATAAAGGCCCTCCAGTAGAAGAAGTGGATTCGGGCGACCCGCCCGCGGCGTGCCGTCCGAGGACGAAGCGCTCGGCGAGAGCATTCCACACGCTGGTAGCGTCTGCCGCGTCGCGCGTACGCGCGACGCGGGCCCGTAGCTCAGTTGGTTAGAGCAGTCGACTCATAATCGATTGGTCCCTGGTTCGAGTCCAGGCGGGCCCATGGTCTTTCCATCTCGGCAAAGCGGGTCCGCGACTTCATTTCGGTCAGGTTTCTCCTGACCGAAAGGAACCTCCGGATCCCGCGCGGGTTCGAGTCCAGGCGGGCCCATAAAATGGAGGTGAAGGCCGCGATGGTTCGCAGCCACATAGCAAAGCAGGTCGGAAACTTCGGCCTGCCAAAAGGCCGCGCAGTCGGCGGCCGGACGAAGTTCCGATCCCGCGCGGGTTCGAGTCCTGGCGGGCCCATAAAACGTCTAGGTAGCCAGCCGCTCGTGCACCGAGCGCACGGCACTGGAGCCCTCGCCGACCGCGGCCGCGACCCGCTTCATCGACCCGTGACGCACGTCCCCGGCGGCGAACACGCCGGGCATGGACGTCTCGAAGGGGAGCGCTCCGGCAGCGCCTGTGATGAGCGAGTCCGGTAGCTGGCGGTCGGTGAGCACAAATCCATCTTCGTCGCGAAGCACCTCGGCGCCAAGCCATGCGGTGGCCGGACGCGCGCCGATGAAACAGAAGAGGCCCGAGCAGGGGACCGTCTGCTGTCCACCGGTCTTCAGGTGTGTGAGCGTCACTTCCTCGAGTCGACCCTCGCCGGCGAGACCGTGGACTTCAACACCGGTGAGCAGCTCGATCTTCGGGTCCGCTTCGATCCGCTCGATCAGATATCGCGACATGCTCTGGTTGAGGTCCTCGCGTCTGATCGCGATCGTCACAGCGCAGTTGCTCTGGGCCAGGTAGAGAGCGGCCTGTCCGGCGGAGTTCCCGCCACCGATCACCACGACTGGCGTCCCGCTGCAGACGCGTACCTCGAGATCGGTTGCCGCGTAGTAGACGCCGGCGCCCTCATAGCGGTCCAGGTTCTCGACGGGCAGGCGCTGATAACGCGCTCCGGAGGCGACGATGACCGCTCGGGTGGGGATCTCGCTGCCGTCCGCGAGCACGATGACCTGGAAGCCGGCCTCGCCTCGCAGGCCGACCACTTCGCAGGGCGCGTTCAGTTGAGCGCCGAGTCGCATCGCCTGGACGGCCGCGCGGCCGGTCAGACCTTCGCCGGAGATGCCATTCGGGAATCCCGCGTAGTTCTCGATTCGCGAGCTCGAACCGGCTTGACCGCCGATCGCCACGGCATCCAACGAGACCGTCCGCAGGCCCTCCGATGCCCCGTAGACCGCGGCGGCGAGACCTGCCGGACCGCTGCCCACGACGACCAGATCGAACATGTATCCCGGGGTCGGCTGGAAGGTCAGCCCGAGGTGCTCGGCGAACGTCGCGGCCGAGGGACGACGCAGGGTCTCCGTGGCGGTGATCACCGCCGGGATGTCCTGCCGGTCGAGGCCCAGGCTCACGAGCAGGACCTCGACATCCTCGGCGTCCTCGATGTCGATCCACGTGTGCGCCAGATGCGAATGTTCGGCGAACGCGCGCAGGCTCATCGCTTCGGGCGAGTACCGTGAACCGACGATCCGGATCGCCTTGGCGCCCTCGCCCGAACGTAAAATCTCGCGCCGTGCGAGCAGCGCATTGAAGATCGTTTCCGAGAGCTCCGGTCGGCCGCTCATCAGACGGCGAAACTCGGGCTCTGTGATCACGAGCACGCGGCCAGGTTGAGTCACGCGGCAGCTCAGCGAACGGCGCTGGCCGGTCAGGAGGTTCAGCTCGCCCGCAAAGCCACCGGGTCCATATGCGACGATCACGACCGCGTCCGCGCCGTCCGGTCGGATCACCTCGATTTCGCCCTCGAGCACGACGAACAGGTCGTAAGACGCCTCTCCGGTCTCGAACAGCAGGTCTCCGACGGCGACCGGCCGTTCGGTGCCGAATGCCATGATTTCCGTGAGCTCGGAGGGGCTCAGGTCCTGAAAGGCGCCAGCGTCTTGATCGTCACGTGCGCTCATCCTCGCTGGATCGACTTTCGGAGCCTGCCGTATACAAACATCAGACCGCGAGCTTAGCCGCGATCTACGTCGTGACTGTGCTCGATTGCCCGAGCGGCGTGCCGCCGGCGTCGAGTGCCTGAACCGCGAGATATGGTCCGGCCGCGGCGCCTGCGCGCAGCGCGCTCTCAAATCTGCGCGATCGTGTGCTCGATACCGGTTGCAATGCGTTTCTCCGCGAACCCGCGAGCAACTGCCAGCTGTGTACATCGGTCGCCCCATTCCAGCTTGCATAAACGATCCGCTGGCTGCCGTGAGCAGCCACTGCGACCGCCGGAGCCTCGGCGGGAAGGCCCGTCCAGGGCAGGCGGAAGGCCCGGTAGGACTGGTACTTCTCGCCGAGCACGGCATCGAACAGCAGGTGCCCGGAATAGTCGAACTCGGAGACATGGGGAGCTTCGCCCCAGCCGACGAACACGTTGCCGTTGGGGAGCAACTGCACGCTTCCCTGGCTGCCGGAGAGAATCTTCCGGTGGGTATATTCGCGCAGCAGCGTTGCTGTCATCGCTTGCTCGTCGAGCTGGAGGATCAAACCGCGTGAGAGCTTCTCCACCGCCGGAGTGGCCCCGTTGTCGAAGATCGTGAGCGTCCCGTCGGGCCGGCTGCGGACGTCGTGCTGCCAGGCAAAGGCACTGCCGGGACCCATTTCGAAATCGCTGTGCTTGCCGCCGAGGCGCCAGACGATCGCTCCAGAGGAGCGGTCGATCTTGTAGACGGTGTGCGTGCTGCGCGAGGAGACCAGTAGGTCGCCGTCGCTGTCGAAGTCGACGGAGTTGAGGTGGAAGAAGTCCCAATCGGCGCCGACGGGCGCATAGGACTCCTGCAAAGGGATGCGATCGAGGCTGTGCCACTCGAGTAGAACCCTGCCGCTGGCGAGGTCGATCTCCTGGAAGATCGCATCCTGAATGGTCCCCTTACGCGAGCCCCCGACGGCGGAGAGGTTGGCGTTGACGACGACGTAGCTCGTGAGGAGCGCCGTGTCCCGCGCGGTGATCACGAACTCGTGCAGGTCTCCCCGTAGACCTCGCGCGGCCTGCACGCGACGCACGGTGCGGTAGCCGGCATCGGCGATCACGTATTCGCCGACTCCGTGGCCCAGTTCGATATTGCCCTCCCACCACGTCAGCACCGGGCTGCCGCGGTAGCTTTGCACCTGGAAGTTGGTCGTGACCTTTCCCGCGAGCGGGTTCTCCCAGATCGGCTGCCCGTCGTTATCGACGATCACCGCACCCGCTTGACCGACGGGAGCGTTGTAGGGCGCGATGAAGATCGGATCGCTGGAGAGGCCCTGCTCGCGATGGGTGACCGTCAGCGATGGAATCCGCAGATCTGGCCGGGTCTGCCATTTCGGTGGTCTGGGTGGCGCCGGCCCCTGCGCCGCGAAGATGCCGGACGCGACCTCGCCCAGGGTGCCGGCGAGGGTGAGCCCGGCCGCCCCGACTGCGGCGGATTGAAGTAGCTGCCTACGGTTCAGGGTTGGGCTGGCTCTGGCCATCTACCACCCAGGTAAGCGCATCTCGACAAAGGATTCCTCAAGCGTGCTGAAGAAACACGCGAGAACGAGCTGCTGATCGACTTTCTCACGACGGGGCGAGCTGAGCTGAGCTGAGCTCAGCTGAGCGCGCCTCGACTGTAGTGTCGGATCGAGCCCTCCGGCGCGGCGAATACCCTCAGCTCTATGCAGCCTGACGAGCGCCTCGCCGTGATCGATCTCGGGTCGAACTCGTTCCGGCTGGTGGTCTTCACGGCGGCCGACGGCTGGTGGAAGCGCACGGATGAGATCTACGAGCCGGTGCGCATCGGCGAGGGTCTCGCGGCGAGCGGCCGGCTCGGCGAGCGGCCGATGCAGCGGGCGCTCGCGACGCTCGACGTGTTCGCCCACTTCTGCCACGCCGCGGGGCTGGAGAACGGCGCCGTCGACGCGGTCGCCACGAGCGCGATCCGCGACGCCGAGAACGCCGCGGACTTCCTTGCGCGGGCACGGAAGGTGAGCGGGCTGCCGATTCGCGTGCTCAGCCGTGAGGCGGAGGCCTACTACGGCTATCTGGCGGCGATCAACTCGACGACGCTTGACGACGGCTGCGTGCTCGACCTCGGCGGCGGCTCGCTGCAACTGGTGCGTGTCGTCGAGCGGCTCGCCCACGAGTCAGGTTCCTGGAGCCTCGGCGCCGTGCGCATGACCGAGCGCTTCCTCCCCGGCAAGGGTCCCGCCAAGCGCCGGCAGATCGACGAGCTGCGCGAGCACGTGGCCGCGGAGCTCGAGGGAGCCTCCTGGTTGCCCGAGGCCGGTGAGCGCTTGGTGGGGATCGGAGGGACCGTGCGCAGCCTCGCGACCGCCGCCCAGCGCGCCGGCGGGCTGCCTTCCAACGGCGTGCAGGGGATGGTGATCGAACGGGGCTGTCTCGACGAGCTCGTGGAGCGCCTCGCCGCACTGCCCGTCGCCGAGCGCAGCTCGGTGCCCGGCATCAAGCCGGCCCGCGCCGACCTGATCCTCGCCGGCTCGCTCGTCGTCCAGGGGGTGCTCCAGGCCGGCGGCTTCGATGGCCTGGAGGTGACCGAGGCGGGGCTGCGCGAGGGGGTGTTCTTCGAGCGGCTGCTCGGCGGGTGCTCCGCCGGCCCCGGCACTTCTGAGGCCCGCACCTCCGAGACCGTGGCCACCGGTGATTCCCCGCCGGCCACGGTCGCTCGGCCGCCTCTGTTCAAGGATCTCAGGCGCACGAGCGTGATGAACCTGGCGGCTCGCTACAACGTCGACGCCGCCCACACACGCCATGTCGCCGCACTCGCGCTCGGCATGTTCGACGAGCTCGCCGAGCTCGGGCTGCACGACGGCGAGGCCCGCGAGCGCGAGCTCTTGTGGGCCGCCTGCATGCTGCACGACATCGGTATGTCCGTCGACTACGACGACCACCACAAGCACTCGCGCTATCTGATCCTCAACGGTGGCCTGCCCGGGTTCTCGCCGGTCGAGGTGGCGACGATCGCCCAGGCCGCCCGCTACCACCGCAAGGGCATGCCCGATCCAGGACCGCTGGCGGCGCTGTTCGAGGCCGATGACATGGCGCGTCTGAACCGCTGCGCGGTGCTGCTACGCCTAGCCGAGGATCTCGAGCGCTCGCGCGACCAGCTCGTGCGCGGAGTGGACATCGCGCTGCTGAACGGCGCCCAAAACGGCGCGGAGCGGGTCGAGCTGCGCGTGATCGCCGACGGCGAGTCAGCCGTTCCCCGTTGGGCCGCGAGCCGCGAGACCGAGCTGTTCGCACGGGCTTTCCACCGCGACCTGTCCGTCGCGGCCTGAGCGAGCTCAGCCCGCGGCGGTGAGCTGGCGTTCGCGCCCGGCGCAGTCGAACAGCACCAGGCCGAAGGGGTATGCAACCGGGCTGTGCCATTCCGCCGGCGCCAGCTCCTTGCACGCCTTCAGGACCGCTCGGGTAGCGCGATTGCCGCCGCGCAGGGAGTACTCGCCGCCGAGCAGGACGTAGCGCGCCTGGCCACTGGCCACCAGCTGCGCGAGGCCGGGGCCATCGACCACGGGGTCGGTACCGCTGTAGCCGCCCACCGCGCCCGCGTCCAGCCCGAACAGGATCATCGGGGAGACCGTGTCGGAGGCGACCGTCAACAGCGCCCAGCGCGTGCCGGGATCGTGGGTGCTGACGTAGGCGGACAGGGCGCTGTCGATCCGCAGGTCTCGCTCGCTGACCCCGTATGCGCCGGCGCCGGCGTCGTGTTTGGGTCCGGCGGCCGGGAACGTGCCCTCGGCCGGCGCGAGCCAGGTGGTGGCCGAGTAGGCGGTCGGCGCGACGAGCAGCAGCAGGAAGGTGAGGGCCACGGCCGGCGCCGCCAGGCGGCGCAACGCCAGCAGCATGCACAGGCCGACGGCGGCGCCCGCGACGAGCACGGGGATGAACCACTCCATGTAGTGCTCGCGGTGCAGCAACACGACCTGTGCGGCCACCGTCGCCACGACAGCGCAGGCGATCAGCGCGACGCCCCAGATCCTGCGCCCTCGCCGCGCCCGCGCGAGCTCGACGAAGGCCACCGCGCCCGCGCCCGCCATCGCTCCCGTGCCGGGCGCCAGGGCGGAAACGTAGTAGGGGTGGACGATGCCCTTGGACAGGCTCAGCACTACGGCCTCGACGGCAAACCACCCTCCCAGCACCAGCATGGCGGCCAGTCGCTCGTCGCGACGGCCGGGCAGCGAGAAGCAGGGCTCGTCGTCGACAGAGGGTTGCTCGGCGGCGGCCCGCTCCACTGTGGGCTGCTCTTCGACGGATGGCTCCGCGCGCGCGGGGGCACGCCGACGACGAAGGAGTAGCGTCAGCGCCACGCCGAGCAGCCCGAAGAACGCGAACGGGAGCATCCATCCCGCCTGGTCGCCGAGCCCCACGCCGAACAGCCGCAGTAGACGGGGCGCGCCGCCGAACGGGATCGGGTTTTTTTCCCGGCCCGTGGAGAGGATCGGCTCGAGCGTGGGTAGCGGCACCCGAGCGGTGCTCGGAGTCGGCGCGGCGCTCGCCGGGTGGGCTTGCTTTGTCGCGGCGCGCGCGGCCGCGGCATCGACGGCGCGCTGCTGGGCGGACGGGACGTACGCGCCGGGCAGCACGGCCACATGACCGGGACCCCCGGCCTGGCCTTCCACCCGGCCGAAGCCGTTGTAGGAGAACGTCAAGCCGAGCTCGGTGTTGTTGGTCGAGCTGCCCACGTACGGGCGCTTGGCGGCGGGCGTGAGTTCGACGAAGGCGATCCAGGCGAACGAGACGACGAGCATCGCCAGGCCCGCGACCGCCAGCTGTGAGAGGCGGCGGGGAATTGAGCCGGGCGCGCCCACGAGGTAGGCAGCGGCGAGCCCGGGGACGACGAGGTAGGCGGCGAGCGTCTTCGTGTTGAAGGCGAGTCCGACAAGCACGCCGCACCACACGAGTGTGCGCCAGCGGCCGGTTTCGCACGCGCGCAGCCCTGCCCCGCAGGCGAGGATCAGCAGCAGGATCAACAACGGGTCGACGCCGTTCTCGCGCGAGACGGCCACGAACGACGGGAACACCGCGAGCGTCAACGCCCCCGCGACAGCGGCCCAGGGGCCGAGGCGGCGGGTCATCACCCAGTACAGCGCCGCGACGGCGAGCACGCCGATGATCGCCTCCGGCAGCAGCAGGCTGAGCGGTGAGAAGCCGAACAGCTTCGCGCTTGCGGCCTGCACCCATAGGGCCAGCGGCGGCTTGTCGACCGTGACCAGGCCGCCGGGGTCGAACGAGACGAAGACGAAGTTGTGCCACGAGCGCAGCATCGACCGCACACCGGCCGAGTAGAAGATGTTCGCGTAGCCGTTCTGGCTCAGCTTGTTCAGGTTCAGCAGGGCCGACAGCGCGAGCACTCCCGCCAGCGCGAGGTGCTGGGGAGCCAGCCGTGCTCGGCCGCGTGCCTGCTCCAACGGTTTGCCTGTCGGCTTGGCAATGACCGGCGCGCCGGCTGGAGAGGATTCTGCCTGAGAAGATGCGGTCATCGGGGGAGCAAGCCGGCTATCGGGTGGGGGAGAGCAGCCCCACCAACCGCTCCAGGTCTTCCTCGTCGTTCCACGCGCCGACGGATGCCCGCAGCCAGTCTCGCCCGGGAATGTTGCGCAGGATTACGCCTTCCTTGCCGAGCCGCGCTCGGTCCGCTTCGGGGTCGGCGCTGGCGAAGGAGACGAGCGTGCTCGCGCCGCGCCGCGCGACCTCGATGCCACGCTCCCCCAGCAGCTCGACGAGCCGGGCCGCAAGCGTCCTCGCGCGCTCGTGCACCGCGGGCCAGCCGGCGGACTCCAGCAGCCTCGTCGCCGCCAGCGCGCAGGCGACGGTCTCGGCGCTCAGGCTCAGCGAGTCGAAGCGCCTGCCGTCCTCGTGCAGTTGGGCCTCCAGACCCTCGTTCGGGTCGGCCAGGTTCGGATAGCCGCGCCGGACCACCTGCACCCGCTCACGCAACGCGGGGCTCACGTACAGCATCCCTGTCCCGTCCGGGCCGCACAGCCACTTCTGCCCGGCGCCCGCATACGCATCGCAGCCGAGTGCCGCCACATCGACCGGTACGGCGCCGACTCCCTGCGCGCCGTCGAGCAGCACGGGAACATCCACCTCGGCGAGCTCGCCGGGCGCGAAGCTTCCGCTCATCCAGCCGACGTGCGAGCAGGCGACCAGCCGCGTCCGCGGGCCGACCGCGTCGGCGAGCACTGCGAATGGGACCGCCTTGATCGAGGCGCCCTTCAGCTCGCGTGCCGCGATCAACGCGCCCAGCAGCCCGGGGTGCTCCTCGTCACTCGTCACGATCTCATCGCCCGGACCCAGCTCCAAACCGCCGATCACCTGTGCGAGGCCCTCGCTCGTCGAAGTTGTCAGCGCCAGATCCGCGCTGTCGCAGCCAAGCGCCGCGGCGTAGACGGATCGCAGCTGTCCGTTCAGCTCCGCGCGCCGTTCGAAGTGCGCCTGTGTGCGTCCCTGCACGGCCTCCCGCTCGAGCTCTTCGACGGCGGCGGTCACGGCGCGCGCGGGCAGCGGCCCGTCGGTGCCGGCGTTCAGATACGCAAGCCCGCGAAGGACCGGAAACTCGGCACGCAACCCGGAAAGGTTCACAAACCGCGAGAATACCCCGATGCCCGGCACGCCTGCGCAGAGTCCTCTGTGGGAACCATCCGCCGCGGATCTCGAGCACGCCGAGATGACGCGCTTCATGCGCTTTGCCGGCGAGCGCCGCGGTGCGCCGTTCGCCGGCTACGACGAGCTGTGGCGCTGGTCGGTCGCCGAGCTCGAGGAGTTCTGGGCGAGCATCTGGGAGTTCTGCGGCGTGCGCGCCTCGAAGCCCTATGCGCGCGTGCTCGCCTCCCGCGAGATGCCGGGGACGCGCTGGTTCGCGGGGGCCGAGCTGAACTACGCCGAGAACATCCTCTCGCGAGACCGCGATCCCGCGGAGGTGGCGGTGCTGTACGCCTCGGAGCTGCGCGAGCTCGATCAGCTGACCTGGGGCGAGCTGACCGTCCAGGTGGCCCGTGCCGCGGCGGGCCTGCGTGCGCTCGGCGTGCAGCGCGGCGACCGCGTCGTCGCCTACATGCCGAACATCCCCGAGACGCTCATCGCGTTCCTCGCCACGGCGAGCATCGGCGCGATCTGGTCCAGTGCCGCCCCCGAGTTCGGGGCGCGCAGCGTGATCGATCGCTTCGCGCAGATCGAGCCGAAGGTGCTGCTCGCGGTCGACGGCTACCGGCACGGCGGCAAGGACTTCGACCGTCAAGCGGTCCTCGAGGGCATCCTCGCGGAGCTGCCCTCGGTGCGGCACACGGTCCTGCTGCCGTATCTCGATCCGCAGGCCCAGGTCACCGGGCTCACCGGGGGGCTCACGTGGGACGGGCTGCTGGACCTGAACCCGCCGGATCAAGGCCCCCACCCACCCGCGCAGCCGGTCTTCGAGCAGGTTCCGTTCGACCATCCCCTGTGGGTGCTCTACTCCTCCGGCACGACCGGCCTGCCGAAGGCGATTGTGCATTCCCACGGCGGGATCCTCGTGGAGCAGCTGAAGAAGCGGCTGCACCTCGACCTGCGGCGCGGGGACCGCATGTTCTGGTTCACGACGACGGGCTGGATGATGTGGAACTTCCTCGTCGGCTGCCTGCTGTCAGATGCCGCGATTGTGCTCTACGACGGAAGTCCCGGCCACCCCGACCTGGGGATCCTGTGGGATCTGGCGGAGCGCACGGGGATGACGTGCATGGGCGTCAGCCCGGGTCTGCTCGCGAGCTCGGAGAAGGCCGGGATCGAGCCGGGGCGCGACCACGACCTGAGCGCGCTGCGCGCGATCGGCGCGACGGGCTCGCCGCTGACCCCGGAGAGCTTCCGCTGGGTCTACGAGCACGTCAAAGACGACGTCTGGCTGTTCTCCACCAGCGGCGGCACCGACGTCTGCACCGCGTTCGTCGCCGGCTGTCCACTGCTGCCGGTGTACGAAGGGGAACTGCAGTGCCGCGCGCTCGGCTGCGCGGTGGAGTCCTGGGACGAGCAGGGCAACAGCCTGAGCGACGAGGTCGGCGAGCTGGTGATCACCGAGCCGCTACCTTCGATGCCGCTGTTTTTCTGGAACGACCCCAACGGTGAGCGGCTGCGGGAGAGCTACTTCGCGATGTACCCCGGCGTCTGGCGCCACGGCGACTGGATCCGCATCACCCCGCACGGCGGCGCGGTGATCTACGGCCGCTCGGACTCGACGATCAACCGCCAGGGCGTGCGCATGGGCACGAGCGAGATCTACCGGGCCGTGGCCACCGTACCGGAGGTGCTCGACTCGCTCGTCGTTGACGTGCCCCGGGGTGGAGCGGAGAAAGAGCTATGGATGGGGCTGTTCGTCGTCCTGGGCGAGGACGCCACGTTGGACGAAGACCTGCAGAAGACGATCAAGCGGCGGATCCGCGAGGACTGCTCCCCGCGGCACGTCCCCAACGAAATCCTGATGATCGAGGAGGTCCCGCGGACATTGTCCGGCAAGGTGTTGGAGGTCCCGGTGAAGAAGATCCTGATGGGTATGCCGCCCGAGCAGGCTGCAAGCATCGACTCCCTTGCAAACCCTGCTTCGCTGGACTACTTCGTCGGGCTGGCAGAGACTTTTTCTTAGCGATCAAGGACGAGCTCGGCTCGCATCTACCGCCTCCTACAGGCCCATTGATCTACCGATGATCTCCTTCATGATCTCGTTGGTGCCGCCATATATGCGTGTGACTCGCGCGTCGGCGTAGGCACGGGCGATCGGATACTCCAACATGTAGCCGTAGCCGCCGAAAAGCTGCAGGCAGCGATCGACGACGCGGCCCTGCAGGTCGGTGCACCACCACTTCGCCATCGCCGCGTCCTCTGGTGTGAGCTCACCCACGTTCAGAGACAAGGCACAACGATCGATATAGGTACGGGCGATCTCGGTTTCGGTGCGGATCTCGGCGAGCACGAACCGCGAGTTTTGGAAGGACCCGATCGGCTGGTCGAAAGCCTGGCGCTCGCGCACATAGTCGAGCGTCCATCCCAACGCCGCCTCCGCCGCCGCCACCGCGGAGGCGGCGATCGAGAGGCGCTCCTGGGGGAGGTTGGAGACGAGGTAGCGAAACCCCTCGCCCTCCTGTCCGAGTAGATTCTCCGCGGGCACGCGTACGTCGGCGAACGACAGCTCGGCGGTGTCCTGGGAGTGCTGACCGATCTTCTCCAGATTGCGCCCGCGCGCGAATCCCTCCATGCCGCGCTCGAGCACGAGCAACGAGATGCCGCGATGGCGCTGCGAAGCGTCGGTCTTGACGGCGACGACGACGAGATCGGCGTTGATCCCGTTCGTGATGAACGTCTTCGTGCCGTCCACTACGTAGTGGTCTCCCTCGCGCCGGGCACGGGTGGACATCGACGCGATGTCCGATCCGACGCCGGGCTCGGTCATCGCCAGCGCGGTGATCAGCTCGCCGGAGGCAATCCCGGGAAGCCAGCGCTCGCGCTGTTGCTCGTTGCAATACGTCAGGAAATAGGGCAAGCAGATGTCGTTGTGCAGCGTGATCCCCAGCCCGAAGCCGCCAACGCCCGCGCGCTGGGTCTCCTCGCCGACGACGAGATTGAAGCGGAAGTCCTCCGCGCCCGCACCGCCATAGCGCTCGGGCACGGACATGCCGAGGAAGCCGCCGCGTCCGGCCAGGGCAAACACCTCGCGCGGCACGATCCCGTTGCGCTCCCACTCGCCGTAGCGGCCTTCATCGCCGAGCACCTCGCGCTGCAGGAACGTGCGAAAGCTCGCGCGGAAGTCTTCGTGGACGTCGTCGTAGAGAGTGCGCTTCATGCAGCGAGGGACACTACCTGCGAACACTCTCCTCGATAGTCGGGCTTGGCAAGGAGCAATTGCACGTCCTGGATGCGGCGCTCGCGAAAGCCACCCTCGCAGTAGCAGAGGTAGAGGTCCCACAGGCGGCGGAAGCGCTCGTCGTAACCGAGGCCCACGAGACGGTCCGAGGCGTCGAGGAAGCGCTCGCGCCACAGCGCGAGGGTCGTGGCGTAATGGGCGGTGATGTCCTCGAGGTGCACCTGCCGCAGGTCGGTGACGCGCGGCAACAGGCGCGAGATCACCTCCAGCGAGGGTAGGCACCCGCCGGGGAAGATGTAGGTGTTGATGAAGCTCTTGCCGGCCTTCTCGACCTGGTAGGCGCGGTCGTCGATCACGATCGCCTGCAGCAGCATCGCCCCGTCATCGCGCAGCAGCTCCGAGCAGCGCCGGAAGTACGTCGGGAAGTCGCGCCAGCCGACAGCCTCGATCATCTCGAGCGAGACGAGCTTGTCGTAGGAGCCCTCCAGGGCGCGGTAGTCCTCGAGCAGGACCGTCACCTGCTCCTGCAGCCCGGCGGCGCGCACGCGCTCGGTCGCAAAGGCGTGCTGTTCGCGAGAGATCGTCGTGGTCGTCACACGGCAGCCGAAGTTCTGTGCGGCGTACACGGCAAAGCCGCCCCAGCCCGTGCCGATCTCCAGCACGTGGTCGGCGGGGGAGAGGTCGAGCTTCGCGCAGACCCGTCGCAGCTTCGTGAGCGAGGCCTCTTCGAGTGTCGCCGCCGGCGAGTCGAAGATCGCGCAGGAGTACATCATCGTCGGGTCGAGAAACAGCCCGAACAGCTCGTTGCCGAGGTCATAGTGCGCGGCGATCTGCCGGCGCGAGCGCCCGATCGTGTTGCGCCGCAGCCAGCGCATCCAGCGCTGCATGGGGATCAGGACCGGCGCGAGCACGCGCCGCAGGTTGTCGAGCGTACGGACGTTCAGCGCGGCGATGCGGGTCAAAGTGACGAGGTCCGAGCACTCCCACAGGCCGTCCATGTAGGACTCGCACAGCCCGACGCTGCCGCGCAGCAAAGCTCGGTAGAAGCGGGGAGAGCGCACCTCCAACGTGACGCGCAATGGGCGCAGGGGATGGGTATCGCCGAACGCGAAGCGCTCGGAGCCCTCGACGATCGTCAATTCACCGTCGTGAATCTGGCGCAACAGTCGCAGGACGATCACTCTGGCAAGGCGGTTCATGTCTGTACGCCCGTCTTACCCGGGTGAGGAAAGTAGCTGGCCCCACGCAACTTCAAACGAAGGGCATGGGAATAGATGCGTATCAGAATCCGTAATGTGATCAAGGGATATCTGATCAGAACCGCTCGTAACGAATGCGGGGTCATCTCACGACGATGCAGGGAAAGGGTGGCATCGAAGACCTTGGTCTGCTTGTGGTCCGACTCGATGTGCACGAGCAATTGCTTACCCGGCTCGGTCAGGCGCCAGTCATAGGTGTGGTCCATCCCCATCAGGGGGGAGACGTGCAGCTGCTTGTCGAACTGTGCCTGCATCAGGGTTACGGTCCCGTGGTCGGAGGGATCTTCAACGGGCATCACATAGGCGTGACGCTCTCCCCAAGGTGTGTTAGTGACATCCGCGACCACGGCTGACACTTGTTTACCGTCATTTGAAAAGCAATAATAAAAGCTGACGGGGTTGAACGACTTGCCGAAATAGCGCAGGTGTGTGAGCAGCCGAATCGGTCCCTCCACTTTCACCCCGGTGCGTTCTTTGACGAGCTCACGGACGGCATCGGACAGGGGAACGGAGGGATCGCCGAGGTAGTCGGAGCGGCGAAACCAGGCCAGCGCCGGCCGGCGCGCCGACCAGGACCAGGCTCCGTCGAAACACCAAGGCAGCTCGGAAAGATCGAGGTAAGCCATGAAGAGGGGATAATGAAACTCGTCCTTGATTGCACCCAGCCGCCGGTGGCGGACAGAGCCTTCGTAGAGGCAACTGTTCACAACGACACCCCGAACGGCTCACACGCGCGCAAAGCGCTGACGACCCCGTCCTCGTGAAAGCCCCAGCCCCAGTAGGCGCCACAAAAATGGGTGCGGGTTTCAAAACCGCCGATTGCGCCATGTTGGGCCTGGGCCGCAACACCGGCGGGGGTGAAGACAGGGTGGGAGTAGGGGATCGTGCGGATGATCTTCGCCGGGTCGATCGCCTCGGTGCGGTTCAGCGTGACACAGAAGTCGCGGTCGGCGACGATGCGTTGCAGGTGGTTCATGTAGTAGGTGACGGTGCTCAGCCGCTTGGGTTCGCGCAGCAGGTGAAAGTTCCACGCGGCGCGCGCGAGCCGGCGGCGGGGGAGCAGGCTGGAGTCGGTGTGCAACACAGCCTCGTTGCGCTGGTAGGGAATCGCGCCGAGCACCGCGCGCTCGCGCTCGGATGGGTCGGAAAGCAGCGCGAGCGCCTGGTCGGAGTGGGTCGCGATCACGACTTGGTCGAAAGACTCGGTGTCGTGCCCACCCCGCCGGGCGGAGCGATCCTCGGCGGTGATTTCGACGCGATCCTCTGAACGGGTGATCGACTGCACCGGGGAGTTCAGGCGGATGCGCTCGCGGAACGGCCGTGTGAGCGCATCGACATAGCGTGCGGAGCCCCCGGCGACGGTCGCCCAACGCGGGCGGTCGCGGAAGCCGAGCATCCCGTGGTTGGCGAAGAACTCGGCGAGGAAGCGAACGGGGAAGGAGGAGATCTGCCGCGGGTCGGCGGACCACACGGCGGAGACCTGGGGGACGATCAGCCGGCGGATGAAGACCTCGGAGAAGCGCCGGCGGACGAGGAAGTCCTGCAGTGACTCGCCCGTTTCCTCGCGCCCGAGCAGGCGGCGCAACTCGCGATTGAAGCGCAGCAGGTCGGCGATCATCCGCTGAAAGCGCGGGCTGAGGAGGTTGCGCGGTTGGCAGATCAGCCCGCGGGGGGTGCCGGCGTATTCGAAGTCCTCGTCCTCGCCCTTCACCGAGAAGCTCATGTTCGTCGGCTGGGTGGCGACGCCGAGCTGGGCGAGCAGCCGCGTGAAGTTGGGGTAGTTGCGGTCGTTCATCACGATGAAACCCGTGTCGACATGGTAGGTCTCGTGCGCGGTGTCGACGCGAACGGTGTTCGTGTGCCCGCCCGCGTAGGAGCCGGCCTCGTAGACGACGATCTCGTGCTCGCGCGCCAGCAGATGCGCCGCCACGAGCCCGGAGACGCCCGCGCCGACGATCGCGATCCTCATCGCGAGCCTCCACGTCCGGCGATTGCATCGATCCGTGTCCGATCACCCATTGTGTGCCTATCTTCGCTCGGAATCGAGGCAATGGATCATCGATCGGGAAGGAGTGCGGGAGGGCGGCGTCGAACAAGACCGCCGATGAAGCGTGTTGGCACACCCACTCAGGATCGCCCCCCGGCCAACGGGACGAGCGACCACCAGAGCCTGTCCAAGTACATCCAGGCGCGCTTTGACGAGTGCTCGCGCTCGCAGAAGGACGTCGCGCAGTACATCGTCGACCACCTCGACGAGGCGGCCTTCCAGACCGCGGAGGAGCTGGCCCGCCGCGCGAACACGTCGAGCTCGACCGTCGTGCGCTTCTCGCAGGCGCTTGGGTTCGAGGGCTTCCCCGAGTTGCAGGCCGCCGCGCGCGAGGAATACCGTCGCGTGCACACCAAGAACGAGCCGAAGAACGGCGCCTCGCCAGGATCGTCAACACCCCTTTTCTCGCTCGACCAGAACGAGTTCGAGACCGCGCTGACCGCCGATCACCTGAACGTCGAGGAGACCGCGCGGAAGGTCTCGCGCAGCTCCGTCGAAGCTTTGATCTCGGGAATAGTCAGCGCCGAGAAGGTGCTCGTCGCGGGCACCGATCAGATGGCGTTCTTCGCCAGCTACCTGCGCCATCTGTTGATGCTGCTGGATCTGCGCGTCGACGTCGTGGCGAGCCCCTCGCAGGAGGCGCTCAGCCGTCTCGGGCGGATCGACCAGGGCACGCTCGTGATCGGCCTGTCCGCCGGGCGTCCCCACCCGCTGGTCGTGCGCGCGATGAAGCTGGCCCGCCACCGCAAGGCGAAGACCGCGGCGATCACCGACGCGACGCTGTCCGAGGTCGCGAAGCTGGCGCAGATCAAGCTCTACTACTCATCGAACAGCCCCGCCTACGTGCGCTCGCACACGGCGCTGCTCAGCCTGATCCAGGCCTTGGCCTACGGCGTCTACGCGCAAGACTCGGCGCAGTACGACGACCGGATCAAGGCCTTCCGCCTGAAGTAGATCTTGGTTGGGGAAGACAGGGCCGCATGCGGCCCTGTCCGGGAGCGCGCATGCGCGCTCCCGCCGGACGGCGCATGCGCCGTCCGGAAAGGAGTGCCACATGTGGCACTCCGCGGTGACGTGCATGTACGTCACCGCCTGGCGGTGCATGCGCCGCCTGGTAGTGCGCCCAGCATGACCAGCAGCTCGGGGGTGTGAGTCTCCTGTGGAGGTTGATGGCACCAGCCACAAGTCGATGGCAACATGGCGAGATCTTCCGCTCTCCAAAGGGCCATGCCAAACGCCTACTGGACGAACCAGGGCCTGAAGGGGTTCAGCGGTCCCTACCGCCGTTTCCGGGATGCCGAGCGAACCGCCGGATGCGGACCCGCACGTCCAGTGGTGTGGGGGGCGCCAGGGTAAGCCCGGCGCCTACCCGAACAACATCAAGAGGGCCCGTCGAAGTTGACCTCGACGTTCTCCTCCTCCACGCGCTCCTCCGTCTCGGCGGAGGAGGTCAGCGCGCGCTTGTCGGCCTCGAGCAGCGGCTGGGAGAAAAAGCTGCGCGGCCACAGTCGGCGCGCGCGCACGACGTTGATCTCCGCCGCCAGTAGCGTGACCTGGCCGCCGAGGTACAGCCAGGCGAGCAGGCCGAGCACGAACGCGAACAGGCCGGAGGTCTCCTGTGCGTGGCGCACGACGTGCGCGACGTAGTAGCCGCCGATGTGCTGCAGGATCTGCCACAGGACGGCCGCGAAGATCACGCCCGGGAGCAGGTCGCCGGTCGGGATCTCGTTGGGGCTGAGGAAGCGGAAGGCGGCAAAGAACAGCAGCAGGTTGAAGGCCAGCGCGATCGCCACCCCGCCGATTACGGCGAGCGGCCCCGCGGTCTGTGCGGTCACGTAGCCCGCGGCGACCGTCGAGACGACCAGCAGCAGCCCGAGCACGGCGATCAGGCCGAGGCCGCGCAGCCGCCATGTGAGGAAGTTCGGCCGGCGCTTGCGCGGGATGTGCCAGACCTGTTGGAAGGCGTTCTGCGTTGCGCCGACGACGCCCAGTCCGCCCAGCAGCAGGCCGACGACGCCGATCGCCAGCGCGCCGGCGCTGCCTTTCAGCGAGTGGATGTTGCTCTGCAGCTGATCGCCGATGATCGGGAACTGGCCGAGCGCCGAGTGCAGGACTTCGGTCTGGTCCTTCGGATCGCCTTCGAGCACGAAGCCGAGCACGGTCACGAGCAGCAGCAGCAGCGGGAACAGCGAGGCGAAGCCGTAGTAGGCGATCAGCGCCGCCAGCTGCCCGGCGCCGTCGTCGCCGAACTTCTTGATCACCGCCGCTGGGAAGCTCAGCCGCGGACTGCGTTGCTGGACGCGGTCGAGTGCCTGGAGGCGATCGTTGAGGCTCATCGTGGGACGCCTGAGCCCGGCTTTGCCCCGCGCGGCTTCGGGTCCGTCGCCGCTTGGTGATGGCTGATGTCGGACATCGCCCCGCGCGACCGTGGGTTGCCGACCGCGGGGCGCCGGGCGAATTGGCGGGGGGGTCTTCGCGCGCGAGCGATCGACATGGTGTGTGTCTACCCGATGCGCGCCGCAAATGCGAGCCGCTCAAGTGCAGGAGATCGCGCTCGTGGCGCAGGCCAGGCGCCCGGTGCTGCTGCGCGTGCACCGCCATCGCCTGCGCAAGGAGGATCTGGAGGACTGCTACAGCCAGGCGACGCTCGAGCTGCTCGCGCAGGCGCGTGCGGGCGAGGGCGATGGTGGTGAGGCCGGCGGCGGCGGTGGCGGCGGCGCGCGGCTGACCCGCACGCACATGGCGAACGTGCTCGAGCAGCGTTTCGTCTCGCGCATCCAGGACCGCCGCCGCGCACTGCGTGGGCGCAGCCCCGCACAGGCGGCGCTCGACAACGCGCTGCCCCTGGGCGACGGCAGCGAGGGCCTCGAGGTCGCGGATGTCCGCGCCGAGCTCGAGCGGTTGGTGCTGCTGCGGCTGGATTTGCGCAACCTCGGGCGGGTGATCCACGACCTGACCGAGGATCAGCGGCTGATCCTCACGAGCCTGGTCGACTCGGAGCTGGATTGCGTTCAGTTTTGCGGGCAGTTCGGCTGGTCGAAGGAGAAGTACCGCAAGGTCTCCCAACGCGCCCGCGCGCGCCTACGAGAGCTGCTGGGGGCGAGCGAGGAAAGTTTTTGCGCGCCGGCTGTCCCGTCTGGCGCCGGTGGTCGGAGAGAGAGATAGGGACATGCCTATGAAATCTCTCCCCCCACTCATAGGCACGTTCCCCGTCGCGCCGGCGGTCGATCGGACGGACGATCGCGCGGCGACGACCATCCGCGCCATGACGGCCGGAAGCCGAGTTCCTCCTTACCTTGGCTTCCGGCCGTCCGCGTGGCGCCTTTCGATCTCTGCGCCGGCTCGCGCTGTCGTGGTGGGCACGTGATGCTCGTGCGGCGGCGACCGCGCGCGGTCTACCGCGTGTACTCGGAAGAGGAGTACTTGAACGGCGCCGGGGTGGAGTATCCGAACGGCGCCGGGGTTGAGCCCGCGAGCGCCGGTGAGTGGCCGGCGGCGGTCGAGCCTGCGAGGCATGGGTTCGGCGAACGCCGGCTGCGCCGGGTGGCTGGAGTGACGATGCTGGCCGGGGCCGTGGGCGCGGTGGGCGGTGTGGTCGTCTTGAACAGCCACCGGGCCCACGACGCTGCCGGGCGTGGGCCGGGGAGGCTGATTGCGGCAACGCGCTCGCCGGTCGCGCGCCCGCCGATGTCCAAGGTGCTCGATCCCCAGCCGACGCCCGCTCGGCCAGTGGTGGCGCGTCGTGCCATGACAACACGCTCGCTCGTGCGATCTCGGCCGCGTCACGCGGGACCCGATTTCCACGCGCCCAACAATCCCCTTACTCACCTTTCTGCCCGACCCCGTGAGCGCGTCGCGGTCGTTGTCGATTACGTGCCGCGTCCCTCATCGGGTGCGCCCCCGGCCGCCGGCGCATCGGCGACGGTGAGTACAACGCCTGCCACGGCGGAAGCGGCGCCGAAACCCGCGGCGCCGAGTGAACGAGCCGAGTTCGGATTCGAGCGCTGATGGCGCGCACTACGGCCACTCCACACGCGGAGGTGAGGATCGGCACACGGCCGCTCTGGCGGATTCGCGCGGCACGTGAATGGCCCCGTTATCTAGTGAGCGCGTTGGTCTTTGCCGGGATTGCGGCGAGCGCGCGCTTTGCGATCGACCCGCCGCGGGTGACCACGCCGCGAGTGGCCGTAGGTGGCCCGGCGGCGCCGGACCTCGCGGCGGAGGGCTTCGCGGCGCAGTTCGCGCGCGACTACCTGACGTGGAACGCGGCCGACCCACAGGTCCGTGAAAGCGATCTGGCTGCGTTCGCCGGGCCGGGGATCGATCCCGGCGTCGGGCTGCAGCCGCCGTCGAGTGGCGAGCAGCGCGTGGAATGGGCCGAAGTCGTGCAGGCGCGGGAATTGGCCCCGGCCCGCCCCGCTGGTCCCCGCGAGCACATCTACACGGTCGCCGCGCAGACCGACGACGCGGGCCTGCAGTACCTGACGGTGCCCGTTGCGCGGACGGCGGAGGGGAGCCTGGCGCTCGGCGGCTATCCCGCGTTCGTGGGGGCGCCGGCCAGCGGTCCCGCACAGGCGCAGGCGCAGGGGCGCGAAGTCAAAGAACCGGCGCTCGCGACCGTTGTGGGGCGGGCCCTGCGCAACTACCTGTCCGCTTCGAGCGAGGAGCTGGCGGCCGATCTGACGGGCAACGCGCACGTGTCGCTACCGACGCCGCCGCTCAGCCTGGAATCGGTGCAGCGCCTGGACTGGGCGTCGGGCCCCGGCGCGGTGCTGGCGATCCTGCAGGCAAACGACGCGCGCGGCGCCCGTTACACGCTCGCCTACGAACTCGACGTGGCCCGCGTGCAGGGCCGCTGGGAGGTCTCCGCGATCCAGATGGACCCCGACTCGTGAAATCACCAAACCCGAAGGAGCCACGTATGAAGCCCTCTGACTCTCTCCAGTTCCCGACGACCCATTTCGCGCGGGCGCGCGCGGTGCTGTTGCTCGCCGGGGTGTGCTTCGTCGCGGTAGCGCCCGCGACACAGGCCGCGGTACAGGCGCCTGCTCAGGCGAGTATCGACCAGGGCAGCATCCGACCAGGCAGCATCCAACAGGGCGGCGTCGGGCAGGCAGCAAGCCCGGAAAAGACGGGCGTCTCGCTCGAATCGGCCGCGGCGAAGGCGGGTAACACGGCTCGCACGGTGGCGATGAGCCTGATCGGGTTGGCGCTGGCGATCGCCTCGATCGTGCTGGCCTTTCGCCGTGACTTCAAGGAGGCCGCGGGTGTGTTCGCGGTGGGAATCGTCGCGGTGCTGCTCGCGACCCCGGCCGGCTTGAGCCTGCTGCAGGACACGGTCACTTCGCTGTTCGGGTCATAGGCGGCCGTGATCGAGATCCGCTCATACCGCGCGGTGTTCGACCTGGAGCGGCGCATCTACCGCGTCGACCAACTGCGCTTGAACCCCGGCGGGGTCCCGGTGCGCGGGGTCGTCTACTTCCTCGCGATCCTGCTGGCGACATTGATCGCCGGCAGCCTGCCGTTGGTGGGGGAGGCGGTCGGCGCGCTGCCGTGGTACCTGCGCGATCTGGCGCTGCCGGTGGCGAGCGCGACGCTGCTGAGCGTGATCCGGATCGAGGGCCGGCCGTTTCACCAGGCGGCGTATGCGCTGCTGCGCTTCGGGGCGGGACCGCGCCTGTTCGCCGGGGCACGTCCCTGCGCTGCGCCCGGTGTGCAGTGGCGCCCGGAGGAGATCCTGCTGCTGCCGGACGGCTCCGACGGGGAGATGCGCCGCTTGCGCTACTCGGGACCAGGCGCGGTGCTCGTCACCACCGCGCACGAGCGGATCGAGAGCAGCGGTCTGCTCGGCGGCGCCCGGCTGACGCTGCGCGAACTACCAGACGAGCGTGCTCCCGCTCAGGGGCAGGTGATCGCGCTTACAGGCAATATCCGCATGCGCGTCGGGGGAGGGCGGTGAAGCCGCCGATCGGCTTTGTGTACGGCAACTGCGTGTTCGCCGACGCGCTCGACGACGGTTGGGCGGCGTTCGCGGTCGAGACGGAGTCCTACGAATGGCTGTCGCAGGACGGCAAGCGCGCGCGGTTTCTCGCGTTGCTCGGGGCGCTGGAGGCGATCGAGGCGGACGTGCAGATTCTGCGCGTGGGGCGGAGCTGGGATCTGGAGCGCTACGCGCGCGAGCTGGAAACGGGTATCGATTTCGCGGGAGTGCGCGGCGTGGATCTGGAAGGGGCGCGCTCGGGTGAAGTACACGCAAAGGCCGCGGAAACGCGCGCAGGTACACGCGTGCGTGCGCACGCGCGCGCTCGCAGCGCATATGTAGAAGAACATCGTCACCAGCTCCAGGAGATCGGGCAGGCGCGGCCGGAGGTGTTCCTGATCGTCAGCCTGCGCGAGCCCGAGCGCGACGTCGCCGCGTATGTCTCGCGCGCCGCCGAGCGCCATCCGCGCGAGTGGCTGCAGGGGATCAGGAGCGCCTTCTCGGTGCGGGACCGGCGGGTGATGAAGGTCTCCGAGCTGGAGCGCGCGCGGGTGCGCGCCGACCAGGCGCACGCGCACCTGGCGGATTACCTGCCGGTCAGACAAGCGCGCGGGGTGGAGCTGCAGTGGCTGATCCGCCGTGCGTTCTGCCGGGGCCTTGGCGAACCGCAGATCGACGGGCTGCACGAGCCGCGCGCGCTCGTGTTCGAGCGCAACGGCGAGGCGACGCTCGCGCCGCTGGAGGGCGACGTGATGCGCTGGCTGGACGGCTACGTCGAGCACCGTGGCCGCGCGCTGAAGATCGAGTCGGAGACCGGCACGAGCTGGCAGGCGCAGCTGGTCTTGGGAGCGCTGCCCGAGCAGGCGCAGTTCCCGGGCGCGCGCGTCGAGCTGATGTTCGCGCCGCCAGAAACGCTGCCGTTCGGGGTCGACCTCTCTTTGAACGCTCGCTTCCTGCCGAACGGCCTGGCGCTGCGAATCGCGCGGCGCAGGATCCAGGACGCCGATCAGATCGTGCGCGCGGAGTCCGACGGCGAGCAGGGCGTCACCGACCTCGGCTATCAGCGCACTCAGGAGGCGCGCGACCTGCTCGCCTACCTGCAGTCTTCCAGTCGCCCGCCGCTGCTGCGCGCGACGCTGGCGATCGCGATCGGGGCCGAGGACGAGGAGGAGCTCGAGGAGCGCGTGGAGATGACGCGGCGCGCCTACGGCGAGATCCGCCTGCACCGCCCGCTCGGGGATCAGCTGCCGCTGTTTACGCAGCACCTGCCCGGCCAGCGCACGCGGGTCGCCGGTTATGACGACACGCTGACGGCAGAGCAGGTCGCGGCGATGATGCCGACCGCCTCCCACGAGGCTGGCTCGCGCGCGGGCTTCTACCTCGGGCACACGCTCACGGGATCCCGGCAGCCGGTCCGCTTCCACCTGAGCGAGGGGTCCGAGAGCGACCGCAACACGACGATCCTCAGCGTCGGCGCGCTCGGCTCGGGCAAGACGACGCTCGACCAGAAGCTCAAGTACGAGGGTTTTTTGCAGGGCGCGCGGATCATCGACTGCGACCCGAAGGGCGATCACCGCTTTCACCTGCTCGACGAGGTCGCCCCGCACACGGAGTGCGTGACGCTGAAGCCCGACCCGGCATTGCGCGGCGTGCTCGACCCGCTCAGGGTGGCGCCCGAGCACCTGCGCCAGGACGCGGCGGTGTCGTTCCTGCGCGATCTCTTGCCGGGCCGCGCCGAACCGGCATGGGAGACCGCTGTGGTGGGCGCGGTCGACCGCGTGCTCAGGCGAGCCCGCGAACCGACCTGCCTGGAGGTCGTGCGCGCGCTGGAGCAGGGCGATCAGACCGACGCGCAGGTCGGCAAGACGCTGGAGGTCTACGCCCGCTCGGGGCTGACCCAGCTCGGCTTCGCCGACCCCGCTGTGAAGCTGCCGCCGGTCGGGCGGAGCCAGGTGACCTACCTGCCGATTCGCGACCTGCCGGGACCCCAGCAGGGGACGAGCAGGGCGGAGTACTCGCAGGCCGAGCGCGTCGGCGAGCAGATCGTGCGCCTGATCGCGATGTTCGCGATGCACCTGCTGGGCTCCGAGCGGGGACGGCTAAAGCTCTTTTCTTTCGACGAGGGTTGGCGCCTGCTGGGCGATCCGGTCGGCCGGCAGCTGCTGGCCTCGCTGCAACGCATGGGCCGCTCCGAGCTGGCGGTGCCGATCATCTCCACGCAGCTCGTCACCGACGCGCTCGTCGGCGAGCGCGAGTCGCTGGAGAACCTGCTCGGCGCGACGTTCGTGTTCGGCATGCGCTCCGAGGCAGAGGCCGGGCGGGCGCTGCGGTTGCTCGGCTTGGATCCGGAGGATCGGCGGGCGCGCCAGAGCCTGCTCGAGTTCGATGCCGGGCGCTGCCTGTTTCGCGACCACGCCGGGCGGGTCGAGGCGATCCAGGTTGACGTCGTGCTGCCGTCGCTGTTGCGCGCGTTCTCGACGACGCCTGGGGTTGCGTGACCGGTGGCGGGGCGGTGCACCGTGGCGATTGGTCTGGCGATGCTTGTGTGGGCATCCGTCGCACAGCAGGCCGATGGTGCCCAGGGGTGGGCGCCGGCGCCCACCCCTGGGCATGCCGCGGCAGCAAACAACGCTCAGGTGGCGAACGACGCTCAGCCGGCGGATAACGCCCAGGCGGCGAACACAGTGCAGCCGGCGAAGAGCAGTCCCACGGCGAAGGCGCCTCCGGCGAAAGGTTCGCCGCGGGCCCCGAGCAAGCCGCCGCTGGGTTCGGGTGGAACGGGCCTGACCGCCGAAGAGGAAGCCTCGGCCTCGGCCTCGCCGAGCGGCGGCGACTCGCTCGTGAGCAATGGGCTGGGCAGCCCCCTGTGCGGAACAAAGACGCGTGGCGAACTGTCATCGGCCGGCCAGAGCAACTGCCACAGCTCGGACTTCGAGGCGGCGGCGGCGCCGACGGGCGACTACGCGTTCGACGTGCACATCAACACCGGTGTGTCGGATTGGGGCAACGATCTGTCCGCGTCGGTCCAGAACGCGGCCCAGTGGGGGTGGATGCTGCTCGTGGCGATCGTGCACGGGGTGATCGTGATGCTCGAGTGGTGCTACACGGTCGACCTCCTCAAAAGCTCCGCGATGCAGGCCGTGACGAAGGAGCTGAGTAGGACCCAGGCGACATTCACCCGGCCGTGGCTGGCGCTGGCGCTGGCGGTCGCGGCGGTGCTCGCGCTCTACCACGGGATCGTGCGCCGTCAGGTGTCGGAGACGCTCGGCCAGGTGGTGCTGATGGGGGTGATGATGCTCGGTGGCTTCTGGGTGATCGTCAATCCGCTGGGCACTGTCGGCGCACTCGGCGAATGGGCCGACGAAGCGAGCCTGGGAACGCTCGGCGCCGTGGTCGCGGGCACGCCCGCTGCTCCCGACCGCACGTTGGCCGAAAGCATGGAAAGCGTCTTCAGCGGCACGATCGGCGGACCGTGGTGCTACATGGAGTTCGGCAACGTGCGCTGGTGTGAGGACTCGGTGAAGTCGACCTCGCAACTGGACAAGACGGCCCACGAAATCGCGGCAAAGGACCGGGCCACGATCGGCTCCAAGAGCGCTGAACTGTTAGACAGCGCGGAAACGAACGGTGAGCTGTTCCTCGCGCTGTCCGCCAACGGCGAACAGCGCAACTCGATCAACAAATACGGCCCTTTCAAGAACGAGGTTGGGCTGTTCAACGTACTGTGCGGAGGTTCGAAAGAACCCTGCCACGGGCTGACCGCCGGCGAGGCGGAGTTCCGCACCGAGCACGGCACCGCGGCGCGGGTGATCGGATTGTTCCTGATCTGGATCGGCGTGCTCGGGATGGTGCTGCTGCTCGGCTATCTCGCGCTGCACCTGCTCGGCGCGGCGATCGCGAGCCTGTTCCTACTATTGCTGGCGCCCGCGGCGGTGATCGCCCCCGCGCTGGGCGACGGCGGCCGCGCGTTGTTCAGGCGCTGGGGGACGTGGCTGCTCGGCGCGGTCTGCTCGAAGCTGATCTTCTCGTTCCTGCTCGGCGTCGTGCTGCTGATGCAGCGTTCGTTGATGGGCCTCAGCATGTTCGGCTGGTGGGCGCAGTGGCTGCTTGTCTCGGCGATGTGGTGGGGGGCGTTTCTGAAGCGCCATCACGTGCTCGGCTTCGTCCACGGCGAGCACCGCTCTGGGAACGCATCCGGCTCGCTGCTGCGCCACGCACAGCGTGTTCGCGGGAAATTGCACAACCCGCCCCCGCTGGTGCCCGGCGCAAAATGGGTCAAAGGCAAGCTCGGCACGCCGCCGCCGAGCGTGGAGCGCCGGCGCAAGCTGGCGCAGGCGGGTCTCGCGCGGGCCATGGGGATCGCGGACGGGCAGGTGGGGCGCGCACTGGAGCGCGAGCACGGCGAGGCCCAGGTGCTCGTAAGGGCGGCCCCGCAGACCGAAGCGCGGATATCGGATAAGCAAGCCCAGTTGGAGCGAGCACAGGGCGAATACGCCACCGCGCGAGCAAAGGCAGGCGAGGCAAGAAAGGCACGAAAATCAGCGCTGAACAAGCGCAAGGGCCACTCGCAGCGCAAGCGTAAAAGGATCGGGGCCCCGTTTGTCGTCGAGGAGAAGACCCAGCAACGGCGTGCCGCGGAGTTGCAGAGGAAGATGGGTCGTCTGCGGGGAGAGATCGCGGGCGATCGGGACTCGCTCGCCGCCGCGCGGCAGACCTTGGAGACCGGCACGCAGGCGAGGCGCACGGCGGGCAAGGTGTACACGCGCGCGCAGGCCGAGAGGCACGCGCGATTCCTCGATGCCCAGGCGGCGTTGCCGGCTGGGGAGCGCAACTATGCGGAGGCGGCGGGGATCGCGGGTTACGGACGGCGAGAGTACGAAGCGCTCGACGCCTCTGGCCAGAAGGTGGCGCGAAGGGAGATCGATCAAGAACTGGCGGTGCGCAAGGGGGCAGGCATGGCTGCCAGGGAGGTCGCGGCCGGCGGCGAGAGCTCGTTGGGGCGTCGAGAGCAAAAGAAGGTGCATCAGCAATTCGGCGAGGCGCTCGAGCAGGAGGTGAAGGCGGAAGGCCACGAGCTCCCCGCATCGCTCAAACCACGGCCGAAACGCCCGAGCTTCGATGCTCGGGTGCAGGACTGGCGAGACGCCGGGAGATCGGGTGGGGCTGGGGCCGACGGTAGACCGACCGGCGGTTCGCGCGTGATGCACGATGCGCACGAGGTGATGGCCGGACGCAAACGTCAGCTCGGCCGGGAACGGCGGCGATGACCCGGATCGCGGCGGGCGTCAGGATCGCGGCGGGGACCGCAGGGGTGCCTCTGCCCGGGCTGCGCCGCCCGCCCCGCATGCCGCTGGCGATTGGTGCGCTGGTGGCGGGTATCGCCGCGCTGGGGGCGATGTTCCTGTTGCTGGTGCTGATGACGTTGATTGGCGCGGGTGGCTTCAACGCTCTCGGCGGCACGGCCGACACCACCGAAGTGACCGATGCCCCCTCGGCCCTGGCGAAGAAGGAAATCCCGCCCGCGTACCTGAGCGACTACGAGCAGGCCGGCCAGAGGTACCACCTCGACTGGGCGATCCTGGCGGGGATCGGCAAGGTCGAGTGCGACCACGGCCGCGACCCCGACCCGTCGTGCACGCAGGAGGGCGCGGTCAACTCGGCCGGCGCGGGTGGGCCGATGCAGTTCCTGGCGAGCACATGGGCGGCGTATGGAGTGGCCCCCGGCGGCCGTACGCCCGACCGCTGGAACCCGCAGGACGCGATCTTCGGAGCGGCCAACTACCTGAAGGCCTCCGGCGCGCCGGGCGATTACAGAAAGGCGATCTTCGCCTACAACCACGCGGAATGGTACGTCGACGAGGTCGAGTCGTGGGCGGCGAAGTACCGTGCTCCAGCCGGCTCGGCAGGCACGCCGACGGCACCGGTGGAGCCGACCTCGGGCAGCGGGGCGGGCGGCCAGGTGACAGGAGAAAGCCCGACGCCGATCGAGTTCATCTCAGGCGTTCGCGCGGAGCTCGATCCCGCGGACGGGCACCTGGCATGGGTCCCGGAAGGGGTGCCGACGACGGTCCAGGCGATGGTCGTGGCGGGCAACGAGCTGCAGGAACTGCCGTATGGCCCGGACGGGCACCCCGACCCGCGGGGCGCGCTGGACGAGGACTGCTCGAGCACGGTCAACTACGTGCTGTACCGCAGCGGCGTGCGGCCGATCGGGGAAATCGTGCGTGACAATCCGCTGGCGCAGGACTACGTCCACTGGGGCGATCCCGGCCCCGGGCGCTGGGTGACGATCTACGCGACCGACGTGCCACAGCCGCACGTATTCATCGTGATCGCCGGGCTCAGGCTGGACACCAGCCACAACGGGACTGACGTGGGGCCGAACAAAGACGAAGACGGCCCGCGCTGGCGGATCCTCGACGAAATCCCGACATGGGCGCACTGGTCGGTCAGGCACCCGCCGGGGCTGTAAGGTGCCAAAGATGGCCAAGCGAAAGGTCGACTACCTGCTGATCGGCGGCGGATTGGCGAGCGCGAACTGCGCGCTGACGCTGCGCGAGGAGGGCGCGGAGGGCGAGATCCTGCTCGTGGGCCGCGAGCCCGACGCGCCGTATAACCGGCCGGAGTGCTCGAAGGGGTATCTGCGTGGGGAAGAGAGCCGCGAGGAGCCGCTGTTCAAGCCGGCGGAGTGGTGGGGGGAGCAGGAGATCGAGCTGTTGACGAGGACGAGCGTGACGGGGCTCGACCTGGGGACGCGCACGGCGAAGCTGTCGAGCAAGGAGGAGGTCGAGTTCGGCCAGGCGCTGATCGCGACGGGGGCGAACGTGCGCAGGCTGAACGTCGAGGGGTGCGAGCTGGAGCAGATTCATTACCTGCGCACGCTGGGGAACGCCGATGCGATCAGGGAGGGCGTGAAGGACGCGGAGCACGTGGTGCTGATCGGCGGCTCGTACATCGGCTGCGAGGTCGCGGCGTCGCTGAGCATGATGGGCAACAAACGGGCGACGATCGTGATGCAGGAGGGACGCACGCTGGAACGCGGGTTCGGCAAGCAGGCGGGGGGCTTCGTGCAGGAGCTGCTGGAAGCGCACGGCGTGAGCGTCCACAGCGAAGACGAGCTGGAGCGGTTCGCGGGCAACACCCTGACGGGTACAGGGGGGCGCGTGGCGAAGGTCGTGACGAGGAACGGGTTGGAGCTCGAGGCGCAGGCGGTCGTGATCGGCGCGGGTGTCGCGCCGGACGTGCAGCTGGCGAAGAAGGCGGGGCTGGAGATCGGCGAGAGCGGCGGCGTGCGCTGCTCCTCGCGGCTGCAGAGCACGGCGGAGGGGGTGTTCGCGGCGGGGGACATCTGCGAATACGACTCGCCGGTGCACGGCCGGTATCTGCGCGTCGAGCACTGGGACGTGGCGTTCAACCAGGGCAGGACGGCGGCGCTCAACATGCTCGGGCGCGATGTCGCGCACGAGGTGGTCCCGTACTTCTACTCGGTGCTGGCCGACTGGGGCGAACTGGAATACGTCGGTCCGGTGCGGGAGTGGGACGAGGAGATCCTGCGCGGGTCCTTCGCCGATGGGTCGTTCACGAACTGGTATCTGCAGGACGGGAAGGTCAAGGCGGCGCTGACGTTCGGCAAACCGGATGACCTGGAGCACGCGAAGCGGTTGATCGTGAAGGCGGAGGAGCTGGACGAGCATCAGCGGGGGGCGCTGGCCGACGAGGACAGCGATCTGAGCGATGTGGGGTAGATAGCCGCGAGCGCGCGCGAGGAGAGCGGGTTTTTTGGGGAGACTGTCGTGCGTCAGAGCCGCAAGAACGGCCCGTGTCGCCGGTCAGTGAGGCAGTGGGACGAGTCGGAGCCAGGTGGCGGATGCACGGGGTGGGCGGGAGCGAGTAGGATCAGGAGACAAGACGGTCAGAGGTGAAGGGAAGCCGGTGAGAATCCGGCGCGGACCCGCCACTGTGACCGGGGATGCCCGATGTAGCGCGTGAGAGGTAAGACGCGCAGCCACTGCGAAGCGAAGAGCGAGCGGGAAGGCGCGGAGGGAAGGCCCGGGAGCCAGGAGACCTGCCGACGACCGAAAGACCACAAGCCCTCGTGGAAAGGGGTTGGCCTGAATGCAGATATCTCGTCGTATGTTGCCGGCGCTCGCCGGTGTCCTCGTCTCGCTGTTGTCGTTGTCTGGAGTCGCATTGGCGGCGCCGGTTACCGTCAACCTGCGTGTGGAGGGCTCATCGAGCACGTTGTTCGAAGGGCCGGTCACAACCCAAGGGGAGATGATTTCGACCCCTTCGAGCGGAGGCGCTCATCCATGTAACTACAGCGAAAACGGTCCGAGTTCCGAAAAAGGCACCTCTGAAAACGAGAACGGGGGAAACATAAGTGGCACGCCGACAACGGCACTGTATGACGCGACGCTAGCGAGCGGACTCGCTTTTGATGCGTCGTGGTTTGGCTCCGGGGCGAGCAACGGTAACCCTGGCGACTTCTTCGTCAGCCAGGTGGGCTCGGACGTCAATCAAACCTCGTCCCCCTTTGATTCGTGGGGCTATGCCGTCAACGATACGACGGCGCCGGTCGGTGGTTGTCAGATTGCCCTCGCGTCAGGGAACGAAGTTCTGTGGGCGTACAACTACTTCAACCTGAAACACCTGCTGAGCTTGAGTGGGCCATCCAGCGCTACTGTGGGCGTCCCCTTCACAGTTCATGTGACCGACGGTCAGACGGGCGAACCGATCGCGGGTGCCGCGATCGGACAACTCGTCGGTGGAGTGACGAATACCAGCGCCTCGAGTCCCACGACCAACGCGGTCGGCAATGCGACGATCACCTTGACACAGGAAGGGGCAATGACATTCAAGGCGACCCAGAGTGAATCGGTCCGCTCAAATGGACTGGCGGTCAATGCTCACAACATCATTTGCGGGTGTGTCGGTTTGCCCCCGGTAGCCCCGCCGTTGAAGCCCACGCCTGACGTGCCGAAGATCAAGGGTGTCAAAAATGGTCACGTCTACTCACGTCGCTCTGCCCCTCGGGTATTGACAGGAGCCATCGAAGTCCCGGCCGGCGGCACGCTCAAGCAGGTGCGGATCAGCCTCGAGCGCCACTATCGCGGGCACTGCTTCGATTTCAGCGGTTCGAGGGAGAGCTTCGTACGAACCAAGAAATGCGGCTCGGCAGCCTTTTTCTCGGTGGGTGGAAGCGAGTCCTTCAGTTACCTCCTCCCGGCACGGCTGCCAAAGGGACGGTACGTGTTCGAGATCGAGGGTGTGGACAGCATGGGACAGACGACGAAGCTCGTGAGCGGAGTCAGCCACGTTGTTTTCCAGGTCAAGTAGACGTAGAACCGGTCTAATGGCGGGCGCAGCGGTCCTCATGGCCGCGGCGCTCGCCGGCTGTGGCCTAGGTGCCGGTCCCGCCCCGAAGGGCGTGCAGTTGACGGTCACCCGCGACTTCGGCGCCCATGTGCTCGGCCAGGCCGCCGCGCCGCAGGTGAAGGGCGCGGAAACGGTGATGAGCCTGTTGGTGCGCAACGACAAGGTCACGACGAAGTACGGCGGCGGTTTCGTGCAGAGCATCGCCGGGCAGTCCGGCGGCCAGGAAACGGGGGGAGATCCGCTGGACTGGTTCTATTACGTCAACGGGATCGAGGCCCCGAAGGGCGCCGCGGCGACGAACGTGCACCCGGGCGATCACGTGTGGTGGGACCTGCACGACTGGAGCCAGACCGACGACGTCCCCGCCGTCGTCGGCTCCTACCCCGAGCCGTTCCTCAACGGGACCGAAGGCAAGCGGTTGCCGGTGCGCGTGGAATGCGCCCAGGCGCAGAGCACGCCGTGTCGCGTGGTGATCACACGGCTGCGTGCGCTTGGCGTGCCCGCGGCGGTGGCGGCGATCGGCAGCGGCGCCGAGCCGGACGCGCTGCAGGTGGTCGTGGGACGCTGGACGGCGGTGCACGGCGACCCGAGCGTGACGAGCATCGAACAGGGCCCGCGCACGAGCGGCGTGTACGCGCGCTTCGCGTCGAACGGACAGACGCTCACACTGCTCAACGGCGCTGGTCATCCCACCGACGTGCTCACCACCGGGGCGGGGCTGATCGCGGCGACGAAGGACGTCGAAAGCGCGATCTCGTGGGTTGTCACGGGGACCGACGAAGTGGGCGTGGAACACGCGGCGCGAGCCTTCGACACGGGTTCCTTGCGGAATCGCTTCGCGCTGGCGGTGACGGCGACGGGAACGCAGCTGTCGGTGCCTGGGGCGAGCGGATGACGAGCGCGGTCCGAACCGCGCCGGAGAAGCCGCCGGGCTGCTGTCCGCGGAGGTCGGGGATCGGGCGATGAGGAACACGAGGCTGCTGTTCTACCGCCGCCTGCCCAGCCCGCTGCACGTGACCCGCGCGGGCGTGGGCGCCCTGTGGGCTGCCGCATTGACCGCCGCCGCGCTGGTCCTTTACAACCCGCTTGTCCTCGGGGCCCTGGCGGTGGCGGTGCTGGGCGCCGGGGTTGGTGCCGGTGTCGGGCGCCAGTTGAGAGGGACGCTGCGCATGGCGCTGATCGTCGGGTTGCCGATCGTGGCGATCAACGTGCTTGCCTCCCGTGACGGGCTGACGGTGTTCGCGCGGCTCGGCGACCTCGGCCCGTTCGGGCAGGGCGACCTCACCGTCGAGGCGATCGTCTACGGCGCGGTGATCGCGCTGAAGGTGACGCTCTTGATGCTGATCACGACGCTCGCGAGCCTCGCGATCGACCCCGACGAGCTGTTGCGGGGCTTCCGCCGGATGTCCTTCCGCTCGGCGCTGACGGCATCTTTGGCGACAAGGATGATCCCCGTGCTGAGCGCCGACGCGCAACGTCTGGCTGAGGCGCAGCGGACCCGCCCGGAGGATCCCTCGCGCGGTGTGCGCGGGCGGGTAGCGTTGCTCAGCGCGATCGTCGGCGGCTCGCTGGAGCGGGCAATGGAGGTGGCGGCCACGCTCGAGTTGCGCGGCTTCGCGGTCGCCGCAGAGGGCCGGCATCGTCCGCCGCGCTCGCAATCGCGTCTGCGCAGGCCATGGTCGCGCCACGACCTAGCGTTTCTTTGCTCGGCGTTTGCGGTGCTGGTGCTGGCGCTGGCGGGAAGGTTGAGCGGAGCGGCGTCGTTCGCGGCATATCCGCTGGTGAAGATGCAGCTCGACCCGGGCACCTGGGCGTTGTGCGTTGCGCTGATCGCGGCTGTGCTCCTGCCGTTCGCCGACCGCAGGGGGATCGACCGATGATCCTGACTTTCGACCACGTCACCTATCGATACCCGGGCACCGAGACCCCGGCGTTGGACGACGTCAGCTTCGAGCTCGCGGCCGGCGAGTTCTGCTTGCTGGCGGGGCTATCGGGCCACGGCAAGTCGACGCTCCTGCACGCCGCCTGCGGGCTCGTGCCGCACTTTCACGGCGGCAGTTTCGCCGGGACGGTCACGCTCGCCGGCCTGGACACGCGCGAGCACGGCCCCTCACACCTGGGCGGCCACGCGGGAGTGCTGTTCCAGGACCCCGAGACGCAGCTCGTGATGAGCTCCGTCCGCGCCGAGCTGGCACTGGCCCTGGAGACCCGCGGCCACAGCGCGGCGGCGGTGGCGCGCGGCGTGGAGGAGGTGGCGCTCGCATTAGGTATCGATGCGCTACTCGATCGTTCCACCCACGAGCTCTCAGGCGGTGAGAAGCAGCGGGTCGCGCTCGGCGCGGCGCTCGCGGGCCGGCCGAAGCTGGTGCTGCTGGATGAGCCGACCTCGCAGCTTGACCCGGTCGCGGGGGATGAGCTGATCGGCTTGCTGCGGCGGTTGAACGAGGAGTGGGAGACGACGATCGTGCTTGCTGAGCATCGCCTGGAGCGCTGCCTCGGTGCCGCCGATCGCGTGATAACGCTTGAAGGCGGCCGGGTGGCTCACGATGGCGATCCCGGATCGTTCTTGGGGTGGGCGGCGCGACACGAGCCCGCATTGCAGACGCCGGGCGCGAAGCTGTTCGCCCTGGCCGGGCTGACGCCGGCGCCGACGGGGGTCAAGCAGGCGCGCGCGACCCTGCGCTCGCATGATCTGCTGCCAGAGGATTCCCCATCTGCGCCCTTCCTCGTCTCGCCGGCGTCAGTTGGTGCGGACCCGCCGGTTGGTGAGGGTTTGCCGGCTGGTGGGGCCCCCTCGGATGCCCGTCGACCGAGCAAGGTGTATGGCCTGAAGAGCGTGTCGAAACGGGGGGGCCGCAGCCCGAAGGCGTTGCGGATGAAGGGCGTGTGGCACGAGCTGCGCGACGGGCCGGCGATTCTCCGCGGCGTCGATCTGGTTCTGGAGCCGGGTGAGAGCGTCGCGCTGATGGGCCGCAACGGGGCAGGAAAGTCGACGCTCCTACGCCACGCCGCCGGGCTGATGGAGCCCACACGGGGCCGGGTGGAGCGTGCCGGGCGGGTCGCGCTGCTGTTGCAGAACCCGGGCGACTATCTGATCCACGAGCGTGTCGCCGAAGAGGCCTCGCCCGCGGCGCTCGCCGCCGTCGGGCTGGCGGAGATGGCTGAGCGCAACCCAAAGGATCTCTCCGGTGGTGAGCGTCAACGCCTGGCGCTCGCGATCGTCGTCGGTGGGGCCGGTGAGTCCCCGGCGGTGCTCGCGCTGGACGAGCCGACGCGGGGGATGGACCGGGGCGCGAAGGCCGAGCTGGCGAAGGATCTGCGGCGTCGCGCCGATGAGGGCCAGGCGGTGATCGTGGCCACACACGACCCGGAGTTCGCCGCCGCCTGCGCACGCCGCGCAGTGCTGCTTGCCGACGGCCGGGTGATCGCCGACGGCTCAGCGGAGGAGCTGCTCGCCGGCGGCTGGTACTTCGCCACCGAGACCGCCCGCATCTTGGGCGGCGCCGGCGGCGCATTGCTGCCCGAGGACGGAGCGGAGCTGTTGCGTACCCCAACAGTCATGCGGGTCGTAGCGTGAGCTGGCCGCTCGCTTCATTCCTGGTAGTCGGCGTCGTGCTGGCGGTCGGCTGGCTCGCTTACGAGCGCCGGCGCCCGTCTGCGCGGATGGTCGCGGTCGTGGGTACCCTGGCGGCCGTCGCCGCGCTGGGCCGCGACGCGTTCGTCGCGTTGCCGGACGTCAAGCCGATCACCGCGATGACCCTGGTCGTCGGCTATGCCCTCGGCCCGCTCCCCGGCTTCACCGTCGGGGCGCTGGGCATGCTGATGTCGAACTTCCTGCTCGGCCAGGGCCCCTACACGCCCTGGCAGATGGCGGCGTGGGGCTGCGTCGGTCTGTTCGGCGCGCTGGTTGGCCGGCTGAGCGGACGGCAGCTGGGGCGGGTACCGCTCGCGCTGTGCTGCGGAGTAGCCGCGCTGGCGGCGAAGGAGGTGATGAACCTCTACACGTGGACGATCGGCGCCAGCCACACCCCAGCCGCGTTTCTCGCGGTGGCGGTGACGGGGCTCCCATTCGACCTGACGGACATGATCGCGAGCTTCCTCTTCGGCCTCGCCTTCGGCCCCGAGCTGGCGCGGCTGCTGGCACGGATGCGCGCGCGCATGGACATTCAATGGGAACCCGCCGTACCAAGGTCCAACGCGCCGACCGAGTCGGTCGCTCCCGGAGTGGCCCCGGGTGGGGCTGTGGCGGGCGTGCCGCTGCTGCTTGCGCTCGTCGTCGGGATCGCGCTTGCCCTTGGCGGCACGGCCGCGCATGCGGCCACTACGCCCATCGCGTCCGGTCCGGTCGCGCAGGTGTCCACGATCTCTGGCCCGAGTGCGCGTACGGCGTCGCTATCTCCCGAGCTCTCGTTCCTGACCTCCGCCCAGAACGCGGACGGCGGCTTCGGCGGCGCAAAGGGCCAGAGCTCTAGCGAGCTATACACCGCGTGGACGGCGATCGGTCTTGCCGCCGCGGGGCGCAACCCGGCGAGCGTGCGTCGCGGCGGGCATTCTGTGCTCGACGCGCTGCGCGGCGAAGTCTCGACGCTGAACGGTCTCGGCGACGCCGAGCGCACGATCCTCGCCGCGCAGGCCTGTGGAGCTTCGTCGTATTCATTCGCCGGGCGCAACCTCGTCGCCGAAGTGCTGCGCGCGCGCGGCAGCGACAACTCCTTCGAGCACCTCGTCAATCTCACCTCGTTCGCGATCTTCGCGCTGCGCGCGGTCGGCCACTCGCAGAGCTTCCCCGCGATCCGCGACGCCGCGGGCTGGATCGAGCGCCAGCAGAACTCGGATGGCGGCTTCGGCTTCGGCGGGCACGGCTCGCCCAGCGACGTCGACGACACCGGCGCGGCCCTGCAGGCGCTCGCGGACGCCGGTGCTCATAACGCTGGCGATCTGGCTGCCGCGGCCGATTACCTGATCCGCTCGCAGAACCTCGACGGCGGCTACCCACAGCAATACGGCAACGAATCGAACGCCCAATCGACCGCCTGGGCGATCCAGGGCCTGATCGCCGCCGGGCGCAATCCGAACACGGTCCGCCGCCGCGGCAGTCGCTCGCCGACCGGCTACCTCGAAAGCCTGCTCGCCCCCGGCGGCAGCATCCGCTACTCGCGCACCGGCGCGCAGACCCCCGTGTGGGTGACCGCCCAAGCGCTGATCGCGCTGTCGGGCAAGACGTTCCCTGTGGGGCCATAGCCCCACGCCTCTTGATCAATGCATCTCGGCTAAAGCAGGTCCGATGTTTCGTTCCGGCCAAAAGGCCGCTTGTCGGCCGGCCGGAACGAAACATCCGGATCCTGCGCCGCTTCAGCCCTCGTTTAGCGGCGTCTCTACCCTTGAGGGATGTACGAGCGCTCCAGGGCAAGGCTCGAGAACCCGCCATCCGCCGCCGCGGCGCTCTTTGTCGCCGCGCTATGTGTGGTCGCGCTCGCGCTGACCTGGGTCGTCGCCGCGCTGGTCCCCGTGACGCACGCGAAGGATGCTGTTGCGCTGTATGACTTCACACTGCTCGGCGGCCCGCACCTGGACGACCTGGCGAACGCCCTGCTGCACCTGCTCGACCCGCTGCTGTACACGATCTGGGCGCTGTCATTGATGGCTGTCGCGCTGTGGCGTCGCCGTCCGAGGGTCGCGCTCGCCGTCGGCGTCGTGATGGGCATGGCGCCGCTGACCGCGGAGACGCTCAAGCCGCTGCTCGCGCACTCCCATGCGCGGATCTACGGAGATGAGATCACCGCGGCCTCGTGGCCGAGCGGACACGCCAGTGCAGCGACCGCCCTCGTCATGTGCGCGGTGCTCGTCGCCCCCCGGCGTCTGCGCCCCACCGTTGCAATGTTGGGTGCGCTGTTCGCGGCGGCCGTGGGCTTCTCGCTGCTGCTGCTCGCCTGGCACCTGCCCAGCGATGTCGTGGGCGGCTATCTCGTCGGCACGCTGTGGGCGGCGCTGGCCGTCGCCGGATTGCGCGCCGCCGAGGCGCGCTCGCGGTCACGCCGTCTGGGAAGCGGTGTCCGCGCCGTGGGCGCCTGGGTTCCATAGCGGCTCTGAGCCCGGCCCCGAGCTGGATCCCGCCTCTGATTTGGATCCGACCCGTCCCCCATCGTTCGCAGCGCGGCCGAGGATGAATAGCAGGTCCGACAGCCGGTTCAGGTAGCGCACGACCTCGGGGTTGATCTCCTCGCCCACCGCGATCGCGCGGCGCTCGGCGCGGCGGCAGACGGTGCGGCAGACGTGCAAGTGCGCCGAGGCGGGGGTGCCGCCGGGGATCACGAACGAGCGCAGCGGCTGGAGCGCCGCGTTGACCTCGTCACAGGCCTGCTCGAGCCATTCGGTGTAGGCAGGGCCGATGCGCAGCCGCTCGCGCTCGGCCTTGCCCGCGGCGGAGTCATCCGCCGGTGGAGCCGGCACCGACAGGTCGGCGCCGAGGTCGAGCAGGTCGTTCTGCACGCGGCGCAGCCAGTCGGCGAAGCTCGGTGGGAGTCCGGGCTGCAGCAGCGCGACGCCGAGCGTCGCGTTCAGCTCGTCGACCGTGCCGTATGCCTCGACCCGTGAATCGAGCTTCGAGACGCGGCTCATATCGCCCAGGTGGGTCTCTCCGCCGTCGCCGAGCTTTGTGTAGATACGCGTCAGGTTGACGGTCATCGCAGTTCGAGTTTCGCACAACCGAGCGGGGTGGGCGGGCATTCGTCAACGCGATGGGATACGTTCTCGCCCGTCATGCGGATCGGTGTTCCGAAGGAGACCGCGGCGGGAGAGCACAGGGTTGCGCTCGTGCCGGAGGTCGTCAGCAAGCTCCGGGCCAAAGGGCTCGACGTCCTCGTACAGAGCGGCGCGGGCGCCGATGCCCTGTTGGGAGACGCCGCCTACGAGCAGTCCGGCGCGCAGATCATCGGTACACCAGAGCACCCCGACGCGACCGACGTGTGGGGGGCAGACGTGGTCGTGAAGATCGCGCCGCCCGACGCGGAGGAGATTCGCGGCCTCGGGTCGGGGTCGATCCTGATCGGCTTTCTCGCCCCGCTGTCCAGCCCCCAGACAACACGCGCGCTGGCCGACGCGGGCGCGACCGCGTTCGCGATGGAGGCGATTCCGCGGATCTCCCGTGCGCAGGCGATGGACGCGCTGTCCTCGCAGTCGAACGTCGCCGGCTACCGCGCGGCGCTGCTCGGCGCCGAGCAGATGGGCCGCTTCTATCCGATGCTGATGACCGCCGCCGGGACGATCCCGCCGGCGAAGGTGCTCGTGCTGGGCGTCGGCGTCGCCGGGCTGCAGGCGCTCGCGACCGCCAAGCGCCTGGGCGCGCGCACGACCGGCTATGACGTTCGCCCGGAGGTCGCCGAGCAGGTGGAGTCGCTGGGCGCGCAGTGGCTCGACCTCGGGTTGGAGGCCAGCGGCGAGGGCGGCTACGCACGCGAGTTGACCGACGAGGAGCGAGCGCGCCAGCAGCAGGCGCTGACCGATGCGATCAAGGGCTTCGACGTGGTGATCACGACCGCGCTCGTCCCGGGGCGCCCCGCGCCCAGGCTGGTCACAGCCGAGGCCGTGGAGGGGATGAAGGCCGGCTCGGTGATCGTCGACATGGCCGGCGAGGCGGGCGGCAACTGCGAGCTGACCGTGCCCGGCGAGACGGTTGTGCGCCACGACGTGAAGATCGTCTCGCCGCTGAACCTGCCGGCGGGGATGCCCGAGCACTCCTCGCAGCTGTTCGCGCGCAACGTGCAGGCGCTGCTCGATCTGTTCGTCGGCGAGGACGGCAATCTGCAGCTGGACTTCGACGATGAGATCGTCAGCGGCGCGTGCATCGTGCGCGATGGGGAGATCGTCCATCCGGGAGCCAAAGCCGCCGTCGAGGCCGCGGGCGCCTAGGAAGAGAGTGACCGACAGATGATCCTTGCCAGCACGCTGACCACCAACCTCGCGATCCTCGTATTGGCGGGCTTCATCGGCTTCGTCGTGATCTCGAAGGTCCCCAACACGTTGCACACCCCGCTGATGTCGGGCACGAACGCGATCCACGGGATCGTCCTGCTCGGCGCCCTGCTGCTGATCGGCCTGCCCGGGTTGGACGGCGTCAGCAAGGCGCTGCTCGTGATCGCGGTCGCCTTCGGCACGATCAACGTGGTTGGTGGGTTTCTCGTGACCGACCGGATGCTCGAGATGTTCAAGTCCAAGCCGAAGGCCAAGGCGGACGGGGTGGACGCCGGCGAGGGAAAGGGCGGCGTGGCTGAGAGTGCTGCCGGTGGGGGCACGGCCAACGGCATAGAGGCCAAGGACGCCAATGACGGACCGGGGGCCGCCTCGTGATCGCCCTGCCGCCAGCCACCATCTTCCTGCAGAGCGAAAGCTTTATCTACGTTCTCTACATCGTCGCCTTCGCCCTGTTCATCCAGGGTCTGCGCGGCCTGGCCGGCCCGACGACGGCCGTGCGCGGCAACCGGATCGCCGCGGTCGGCATGGCGATCGCGGTCATCGCCACCCTGCTGAGCCCGGGGGAGGGCAACTGGGGCCTGATCGTGCTCGGCGTCGCGCTCGGCGCGGCGGTCGGGATCCCGGCGGCGCGCAACGTGAAGATGACGGCGATGCCGCAGATGGTCGCGCTGTTCAACGGCGTCGGCGGTGGCGCGGTGGCGCTGATCTCCTGGGTGGAGTTCCGCCATTTTGGCTCGACCTACGGCTCGCGCACGTATGAAGTCGGCGGCTTCATCGTCCACATCAGCGGCGTGCCCGTATATGTGGCGATCTTCTCGGTGTTCGCCGCGATCGTCGGCTCGGTCTCCTTCTGGGGTTCGAACATCGCCTTCGGCAAGCTCCAGGAAATCATTCCCGGGCGCCCGATCAGCTTCGGCTCGGCCCAGCAGATCGTCAACCTCGTCCTGCTGATCCTGGCGCTCGCGGCCGGTATCGACCTGATCGCCGGTGCGCACTCCGAACTGCTGTTCATCGGCATGCTGATCGTCGCCGCGCTGCTCGGCAACGCCGTCGTGCTGCCGATCGGCGGCGCCGACATGCCGGTCGTGATCTCGATGCTGAACGCCTTCACGGGGCTGTCGGCGGCCGCCACGGGGATGGCGCTGAACAACCCCGCGCTGATCGTCGCGGGGATGATCGTCGGCGCCTCCGGCACGATCCTGACAAACCTGATGGCAACCGCGATGAACCGCTCGATCCCGTCGATCATCGCCGGCGGGTTCGGTGGGGGAGGGGCGGTCGCGGGCGCCGAAGGGGCCGGCGAGCACGCCGGCACGGTTCGCTCCACGAGCGCCGCCGACGCGGCGATCCAGCTCGCCTACGCCAATCGCGTGGTGATCGTCCCGGGCTACGGCATGGCCGTTGCCCAGGCCCAGCACGCGGTGCGCGAGCTGACCAAAGAGCTCGAGGCGCGCCAGGTCGAGGTCAGCTACGCGATCCATCCCGTCGCGGGCCGCATGCCGGGGCACATGAACGTGCTGCTGGCGGAGGCCGACGTGCCGTATGACCAGCTGCGCGAGATGGACGACGCCAACCCCGAGTTCCAGCGCACCGACGTCTCACTGGTGATCGGCGCCAACGACGTGACCAACCCGGCCGCCAAGAACACACCCTCTTCGCCGATCTACGGTATGCCGATCCTCGAGGTCGCAGACTCGCATTCGGTGATCGTGATCAAGCGCTCGATGAACCCCGGCTTCGCCGGCATCGAGAACGAGCTGTACTTCGACCCGAAGACGGCGATGCTGTTCGGCGACGCGAAGTCCGCGGTGAGTGAGATCACCGCCGAGCTCGCCCAGATTTGACGCGCGCCTCACGGTGACGCCGGTCAGGCGTTTGTCTCTGCGCGTCTTTGCGCGCGCAGGTGACCTAACGGTGGTGGCTGCCGGCGTCTGACATTTACGTAATTCGGCTGCACGGGATCGCTCAGCTCACCAATCCCCAATGTTCAGAGGGTATTGGGCCCGTTGGGCCGACTCCACGACAGCATCTTGTACCCAATGCACAACGGTCTTGGTACGTAGGTGTTTGCAAAACAGTCACACGTGCTCTAGGCTGAATTGAGGAGAGGAGACAGCACCTACTTCGCAGTTCCTGCTTGGGGAGGCGTGCGTGGTGATGATGGTCTACGGGCGGCGCCTGTGCGCCTGCTCGCTCCTGCTTCTGGGGGCCCTGCTCGTCACGGCTTCGGGCTCGTTCGCGAGATCGCCCCGCGCACGCGAGAGCATTGTCGGGGGCACGGACGCCTCGATCGCCGGCTTCCCCTTCCAGGTGGCGTTGTACAACCCACGGGCGGGCGAGCCGGCGGTCGGGTTCTTTTGCGGCGGCGTGATCATCGACGCCACCCATGTCGCCACGGCGGCGCACTGCATTGCCACCGGAGCTCACGGTCACACTGGAGCGCTCGGGGAAATCGAGGTGCTGGCCGGCTCCACACAGTTGACCCCGACCGACCCCGGCAGCGTCCGCGACCCGGTGGCGGCCGCGACGTTTGACTCCGGCTATAGCCCCTCGACCAGCGAGCTCGACGTGGGGTTGCTGACGCTCGCTCGGCCGCTGTGGAGTGGACCTACGCCGAGCATCAACGGGGTCAACACGATCGCGCCGCTGCCGGTGGACGCCGAGGAAGCCGTGAGCTATTCAAACCAGCAGCCGGAACAGACGGTGATGGCGACCGTCAGCGGCTGGGGAGACATGAACCCGGCGCCCACCGACGGTCCCAGCTATCCGACGGAACTGCATTCGGCGCAGGTGCCGCTCGTCTCCGAATGGCAGTGCGGAGAAGACTATGCGGGGATCGAACAGACGATCACGCCACAGATGATCTGCGCCGGCAACTCGCGACGCCGGACCGACTCCTGTTATGGCGACAGCGGTGGTCCCCTGGTCGTGGACCGCGACAGCCCGGCCGATCCTCCCGCCGACTATGTCTTGGTGGGGCTCGTCGATTTCGGCAACGGCTGCGCCCAGCCCGGCTATCCGGGGGTATACACGCGGATCGGCGACCCTGAAGTGGCGAGCTTTCTGATCTCCGGCGCCGACCACAAGGCAAAGCTCGCCGGCCGGCAGTCCCGCAAGAAGCGCAGGCGCCACCGCCACCGCCGTAACTGAAGCCGCGGCGCGCTGGGCTGTTCCAGCCACCGCCACGCCGCCACGCCGCCGCCACGCTACTGCCACGACGCCGCCGCCGCCACCGCCGCCGCCACCACCGCCGCTGAGCCTCCCGCGCAAGGCGTCGCCGCTCTGCGAGACTGACGGCCGTGATCGCGCGTGCTCAGGCTGTGGCTGCCTTGGCGGAGGAGGAGTTCGACGTCGTCGTGGTCGGCGGGGGCATCACCGGCGCCGGCGTGGCGCTGGACGCGGCCACGCGCGGTTACAGCGTGGCGCTCGTGGAGCGCGCCGACTTCGCCTCGGGAACCTCGAGCCGCTCGAGCAAGCTGGTGCACGGAGGCTTGCGCTACCTGCAGAACTTCGACCTCGGACTCGTGCGCGAGGCGTTGCTCGAGCGCCAGTTGATGGTCGCGCTCGCCCCCCACCTGGTACGCCCGCTGCCGTTGGTGGTGCCCGCGTTCGAGGGGGCCCGTCCGGACCGGATGGTGGGGATGGGGCTGAACCTGTACGACGTGATGTCGGTCGACCGCGATCGTCTGCGCTCACGGCGGGGCAGACGGGGTCGCGCGGCCGCCGAGCGGCGATCCTCCGGCGAGCAGGGCGCTCAGCCCGCGCAGCCGGAGGATCGTGAGTCGTGGAGCCCCGAGCGCCACCGTGTGATCTCCGGCGAGGAGGTCGTCGAGCTGTTGCCGGCAATCGCCGCGCGCGAGCCGACGAGCGGTTATCTGTTCTATGACTGCCAGACCGACGATGTGCGCCTCGTGTTGACCGTGCTCGGCGAGGCCGAGCGCTTCGGGGCGGTCTGCGCCAACCGGCTGCACGTCACCGGGCTGCTGGAGCGCGACGGACGCACGCGGGGCGTGCGGGCGCTGGACACCGAGAGCGGCGCGGAGCTGGAGGTACGCGCCGCGAACGTGATCAACGCGACCGGCGTGTGGGCCGATCAGCTGCGCCCGGGAGAGCTTCGTGACGAGGCGGAGATGCCGCGCATTCGTCCCAGCCGCGGCACGCACCTGATCCTCAGCCGCGAGGATCTGCCGCTCGTCGGTGGCGCGATCGTGCCGGCGGGCAACGGACGGTCGATCTTCGCGCTGCCCTGGCTCGGGCGCACGCTCGTCGGCACGACCGACAACGACTACGAGGGCGAGCTCGAGCACGTGCGGCCGTCAACCGAGGACGTCGACTATCTGCTGCAGGCCGTCAACGACTTCTTCGGCGCCGCGCTCGACCCAGGCCATCTGATGGGCGCGTTCGCCGGGGTGCGTCCCCTGATCTCGACGGGCGACCCGAAGAAGTCGGTGGACATCTCGCGCAAGGCCGAGCTGTATGAGACCTCCAGCGGCATGATCACGATCACCGGGGGCAAGCTGACGACCTGGCGGCGGATGGCGAAGATGACGGTCGACCGGCTCGTCGAGCGCGATGCCCGCGACGCGCCCTGCCGTACCCACGAGATTCCGCTCGGGCAGGCGGTCGCGGCGGACGAGCTGCCGCGCGTTGAGGGGGTGGGGCTGGTGGGGCCAGATCCCTACGCCGCGCTGGCCGCGCGCTACGGCGATGCCGCCCATCAGGTGCTCGCGCTGGTGGCGGAATCGAACCCCGCCCGCCCCGAGCTGGCCCAGCCGATCGTTCCCGGCCTGCCCGACCTGCTGGCCGAGGTTGTGCTGGCGGCCCGCAGCGAGCAGGCGCGCAGCATCGGCGACGTGCTCCTACGTCGCACGCGCTTGGGGTTGCTCGCCGCGCGCGAGCTGGGAGGAGTGGGCAATCCGATCAATCGCGTCGCCGATGTCCTGGCGCGAGAGCTCGGCTGGAGCGAGCAGCGCACGGGATTGGAGGTCGAGCGCTTCGCCGAGGAAGCGCGGGCCGAGGGCATTCTGGGCGCATGAGCGCCCCCGAAACGCCATAGCCTCCCGGCCCCCGGGTCGTGATCCTCAAAACTTCCGATTAGATCCCGCCTGGGGCCTGACACGGTCTCGGCTTCTATCCGACCTTTTACGCCGGGTTCCTTCAACTGAATACGGCCCCCGTCGGGGATCGAGGTCCGCTCGACCGGATTGGGCGCTGCTCTGGATTCGGGCGCGGGCGCGGGCTCGACCGGCCGATCGGACCTCGCCCCCGCCGGAGACCTGCGCTCTTCGATACCCGGGGCTGATGCGGTGTGGTACACGCGGGCACAGGATCGTGTGCTCGACAGATGTTCTACTGAGTCAACCTAATCTCGTCGCGGGACTTCCCAATTTGCGGGTGCTTCGGCGAAAATATCGTCATTTTCCATAATCAGGGATTGACGGCGACATGTCGCCCCTATATGTTCGTCCCCGACTTTGGGTTCCGTTGGGGTCGGTCATTCAATTGGGCGGGAGGCGAGGATGCGGGGCGCGGTTTGGCGGCTGTTGGTGGCGTGTCTGGCGTGCTGCGGGATGGGGCTGTTGGGCTCGCAGGCAGTTGCGTTTGGGGAAGGCGCTGCGACCGCCGGTCCTACCGGGCCCTCCTACCTCGGGAGCTTGGTGGTGCCGGGGGTGCAGCCGTTGGAGGAAGGCGAAGGACTGAAGGCGCAGGAAGAAGCGCGGCGCCATAGTCCGGAAGCTGTTGTGGCTCGTGAAGAATCGGAGCTGAAGTACTCGGGGCTGAACAGCGAGGAAGCGGGGAAGGTCACGCGGGAAGTGTTCCCGTCGTTGGTCATGAACCGGCGGGTGGGCCTCCGGCTCTCCCGGCGGGCGAAAGTATTAGTCGCTTTCCCGCTGCGAATGTCGCTCAGGTCGATGGAGGCTCAGGCAAGCACAGCGTGATCGAATCGACAGCGCCGATGGCGGTCCAGTCCACGCACGGGTTGGTCCCGGTTGATCTAGCTTTGACCGAAGAAGGCGGGGCCTTCAAGCCGAAGATGCCACTCGTCAACTTGCAGATCTCGAAGCAGTTGAGCCAGGGTGTGTCGCTGGCAAACACGGGAGTCTCCCTGATCCGGGTCGATGAACAGGGTTCTCCGCCAAAGCGGTCATCCGTACAAAGGCCCAGACCTACGATCCGGCCGGGCGCGCGCTGACAAGCGAAGAGAAAGCCTCACCAGTGACCGACACCGCGCTCCCAAAAGTCACCAACGAATACAACGCCTCCACGGGCGCGCTCGAAAAGCAGAGCACCACCGAAGGGACGATCACGAGCAAGAACAACACGCTCGGGCAGTTCGTCGAATCGACCGACGTAAGCGGGAACGTCGCGAAATACGTCTACGAAGAAGGCGGCGACGGCCGTCCGTTTGAAGTTAGCGAAGGCAAGGGCGCAGAAGCCAAAAGCAGCCAGGCCTTGGTGCTGACGGCGTCGCTAGCGAACTGACAACCACGGGAATAGTGTTAAATGTACAGATGCGCCTCGCATTGTTTTGGGAAGGGGAAGAAATCTCTGAAACTGGCTACGTGCAGAAGGGTGACACGGCCTCTGCAAAACAGAATGTCACGTCCTCGTGCATAACCGGATGGTACACGGGGTGGGTGAGTGTGAGCTTGAGTCCGCCTCCGTCTTACGCTGGTCAAACTACATTTAGCTCTTGGTCAAAAGTCAGTCATTACGTCACGTGCCCGCTGTGACGGGCCGAGATTGGGTCGCGAGACGCTCTGGCCTCGTCGAGCGGTGACTTGGGTGAGTCGAGGGCTGTTTTGAGCGGGCTTTCTTCTAAATTAGCCGATAGATCTGAGGCGGCGCTGTCACGTCGTATTGAGGAACTCGATTCCAAGCCGCAACCGGAGTCGGAATGGCCACGCGATGTCACGTCTGATGTAGGCCAACATGCGGCCGCTCGACTCGGGCATTTTGTAAGCGTCATGGCCGCTCGACTCGGGCATTTTGTAAGCGTCATGAGTAGGTGGACGGAAGGGTTAGTTGAGGCTGAAGTTGGTTCCCGCGAATCGATCACGCCACAGACGGCGGACGAGCTGGCCAGTCACAGTCGTCTGGTGGCAGAAATCGAGCGATTCGACTCAAGTCTCGTTGTGGGTCCAATCGATAGGGCCGGGCAATATTGGACGCCGATCGGACGGTCTGCATACAAGGGTACGCCTCCGAGTGAGAAATACTTTATCCCGCCGCGGGCCGATCAACAGGCAGCGGTCAAGCCGCCCCGCTTCGGCCTCTATACATCGACGGTGAGCGCTGCGGGAGTTTCTATGTGGAGCGTGTTACTTGGATTAGATGACGCAATGATGTATCCGTTGCCACAGTACACATGGGAACTGGAGATGGACAGGGACGTTACGGTTGCTGAGATCAGAAGTGCGACGGATTGGGTGGATTTCGTGTGCGCTCATGCGTGTATCAGCGGCGGTCTCGTATATCCTGACTGGGTGAGCATCGCTGAGCAGTGGGATGCTATCCATGTGACATTGCCTATGATCGTGGCGGCGCAAGGGTTTCATTTGAGTACTCCGCGCGGAGTTATCCCACCGGCATTTTGGGATGTGGAGACGACGATCTGGTTGAGATGGTGCTTCTCGGGCGCACGCCTTGTGGAGAGCGTTCCCACTATGCCCGCGGGAGGGTAGATATGATCGGAGCATCGATATCCAGTGATGATCTCCGACTCAAGTCGTCAACGTATGCGAGCGCTCCGTCAAGTGATAGGTTACTTGATTGTGCAAGAGCGAACTAGGAGATCCATCACAAGGCTGCTGTGCGGGCTGCCCGCCGGTGTGGCCCTGCTCGTTGTGCTTGCGATATTCTCGGTCTCTCTCGCGCGAGCTGAAACGGTGGAATTCTCCAACCCCGCCCCCTTGCAGATCCCTGCGGCCACACCGTGCTGTACGGCGAAGCCCGCTTCGATCTACCCGTCCTCGATGAATGTCTCGGGGCTGAACGGCGTCACCAGGAAGGTGACGGTGACGCTACACGGCTTGAGTGACGAAAATCTTGATGACATGGCTGTGCTGCTGGTGGGGCCGTCCGGTGGTGGCGTGGTGTTGATGGCGTCCTATGACGGCGGTCGCGCGAACGCCTGGACAGTCACTTTCGAAGAAGCGGCCCCACCGCTCGAATGTGAGCCCGTGGGTTTTCCTACCGGAAGCGGGGTTGGGCCGCACAACTGCGGCCTGCTGGCCCCGTTTCCCATACCAGCGCCTGCGGGACCCTACGGCTACCTGCTCGAAGCGTTGGGCAACGACGGCGTCTGGAGCCTGTATGTCGACAACGACTCAGGAACTCAGGAAGCGAGCATCGCCGGCGGCTGGTCGCTACGCATCGAAACATTGGCAACCACGCCGTACAACACGGCCCGTCCGACCATCTCCGGCACCGGTCAACCCGGGCAGACGCTCTCGTGCGAACCTGGTTCATGGCTCGGTCTGCCGCCCCCGTCCGCCTTTGGCTATCAGTGGCAACGAGACGGTTCGAGCATCGCCGGCGCTACGAGCCAGAGCTATGTCGTGCAGAACGTCGATGAAGGTCACACCCTGACTTGCGAAGTCACAGCTTCTAGCAACGTGGGCAGGCAAACAGCGACCAGTGCCGGAGTCGCGATCCCAATCGTCGGATCGCCTGTCGCGCCTACGGGTCCGGTGACGAATCCGGCAAGCTCGGTACGCGTAACCGCCTCCCAGATCGCGGCGATGCTCGGCGCACAGCTCACGTCATCGGGAAAGTCGGCCAGGAGCACCGCGCTGCTCAAGGACGGCGCGTTCACCGCTTCCTTCCACGCGCCGGTGGGCGGAACGGTCGTCATCGACTGGTATCAAGCCCCCGGCGGCGGGACGCTCGCTCGGAGCAAACCTGGGCCGCTACTCGTCGCATCCGGCAGGCTCACCCTTCCGGCCGCGGGCGCCGCGACGATCGAGGTCAAGCTCACTGCACAGGGAAAGCGCCTGCTGAAACAAGCCAAGCAGCTCAAGCTGACTGCCAAGGGCACCTTCAGCCCAATCGGAATGGTACCCATCACCGTGACCCGGACGTTCCTCTTCAAGCGGTAGAACCAAATAGCGAATCGCTTAAGTGGGTCGTTGTCAGCAGACGGGTGACGTGTATCAGCCGTTGCTTGCTGCTCGGGTCGTTCTTCGCGGCCCGCTCTCGCCCGGTAGTCGTCTGGCGAGTAGGAGGTCGGGAAGGCGCTGGAGGGTGGCGCGGAGGATGTTGTGGTGCTCGGTGGGTTGTAGGGGTGTGTCGAGCTGGCGTTTGCGGTGGACGATCACGCCGGTTACCGCGCGGCCTTCGGTGAGGGCGGGTTCTTTTTGTAGGAGATGGATTTGGGCTTGCATTTTGTGGAGCTGGTCATTGGTTGGGTGGGCGTTCTTGGCGTCGATGATCCAGACGATTCCCTTCTGGTCGTCGGCGAGGATCAGGTCGAGGTCGATCCTGGCGTCTGGGGGCTTCCAGCGTTCGGCGGTAACCATAGGCGCAGTAGTTCGCCTCGTGCACCTCACCGATCCGGGCGAGCAGTCGCTCGTCCTCGACCTGGCGGGCTGAGCGCTCGCCAGTCTTGCGCTGATAGTACGCGGACGCCAACACGCCCAGGGTCCGGCAGACGGGCTCGACCCCGAAGTCCTCCTTGAACCGCCCCGGTCGATCAACTCCGGTGGGTACTTCCTGGCTCTTGGCATAACAGAAGGCTCTCCTCTCCCGCGGACGAAACCATGGAACGAAGCCCCCGTCAAACCCGGCCCGGCTCAAGAGAGCTTGAGCGGCAAAGGGATCCGGCGCTCGCCGGGGAACATCGCTACGAACCAGAGCTCTAACGAGAGTCGCATACCCGACGAACGCTAGGCTTCACCCAGCGGGTGCCGGTCGCTGCGCAACGCGACCGGACGCCAACCGCCCAATCCACGAATGAAGGAGAAGCAAACATGTCAGTACTCGACCGCTCCGAGCTGGAGGCCAGCCCGCTGGCCGATCTGCACGCGATCGCCGATCAGCTGGGCCTCGATGGCTTCCGGCGTCTGCGCAAGGCAGAGCTGATCGACGCAATCCTCGGCGAGCCGGGGAAGGGGCCGGAGGGCGCCGATCGTCAGGCGGACTCCGGCGAGCCTGATCGGCAGGCCGAGGACGGTGGCTCCGAGCGCGGCTCCGCGGGTCGATCGACGAACGGCAGCGCCGCCGGTGGCGCTCGCAAACGCCGCACTCCTCGCCTGCGACGCGGCGCGAAGAACGACGCGGAGACGGAGAGCTCCTCGGCGGGCGAGCGCGAGGCATCGTCCACCGCGGGCGCCTCTTCCGCTTCCTCAGCTTCGTCCTCGACCGGGTCCTCCGAGTCCTCCGAGTCCTCCGACCCAGCACGCCGTGGTCGCGGCGCGAGCGAGCGCGAGGGACGTGGCGGCGGTCGTAGCGGGCGCGGTTCGGTCAGGCCGACTGGTCGGTCGGGTGCATCGCTTGCGAAGACAGAGGCCGATGACGGCGGCGCAGGCAATCGCAGCGCCGAGGGTGTCGTCGAGCTGCTCGGCAACGGCTCGGCCTTCCTGCGCGTCAACCCTCCGGAGCCTTCAGACGAGGATGTCTACATCTCCGCCGCGCAGGTACGCCGCTGCGAGCTCGCCTCCGGCGACCGGGTGGCCGGGCCGGTGCGCACCCCCCGCCGCTCGGAGCGTTACCCCTCGCTGGTGCGGATCGACACGATCAACGGAGCGTCGGCCGACGAGGTGTCCGAGGGTGCTCGCTATGAGGATCTGCCGGTGGCCTACCCGAGCGAGCGCTTCGCGCTGGACGCGGGTGACCCCACGCTCGACGCGATCGAGTGGCTGACGCCGCTGGGTCGTGGCTCACGGGCGGTGATCGTCGGGCCGCCGCGCGCCGGCAAGACAGAAACCCTGCGGCGCCTGCTGGTCGCCGTAACCACCGGTGCGGCGGCGGGCGGTGGATCGGAGACGTCCGGCAGCTCTGTTGCGGATGATGGGTCCGGAGCCTTGGAGGTGACTGTGGTCCTGACGGGCGCAAGGCCCGAGGAGATCGCGGAGTGGCAAGAGGGTCCTGTGCCGCCTGTCGCCGCACTCAGTTTTGCCGCCTCGGCGGATGCGCAGGGCCATGCGCTCGAGCGTGCCCTGGACGGCGCCAAGCGAGTTGCCGCTCGCGGTGGGGACGCGCTCGTGCTGATCGACGGTCTCGACGGGATGCACCCACCGGCCGCCCGCAAGGCGCTCGCGGCGGCCCGCAACCTAAGTGACGGCGGTTCGCTGACGGTGATTGCCACCGCGGCTCGTCCGTTCGGAGGCGAGACGACGGTGATCGCACTCGACGCGGGGCTCACGGGCAGCGAGCTGCCGAACCTCGACCTGGCGGGGAGCGGCACATTGAAGCCGGAGCTGCTCGTCGGCGAGGACGGCGCAAAGGCGATCGCGAAGGCCCGCGCGGAGGCCCGACAGGGTGATTGAGCGACAGGCGGTAGCTGGTCAAGCGATGCAAGACCGTATGGGTTGTGTCGGCTTGGTCTGTTGGTGGAGATTGTCGGCACCCCGCGCATGAATATGCGGGGACTGGGCTGGAGGGTGCTCCTCCGGCCGACACCCTGAGTCATGGGAGGTGCCGACATGTTGAACGATAAGACGGTCGTGGGTCTGGATGTTCATGGGCAAGCAACGCAGGCCGCTGTGTTGGAGATGGCGACCGGGGAGCTGTCGTTTCGACGGGTCAGCGGATCGGCGAGCGAGATCGTGGGTTTTCTCCAGGGCCTGGCGGGGAGCGTGCTCGCGACCTATGAGGCTGGCCCTACGGGATACGGCCTCGCGCGGGCAGCCGCGGAGCGGGGCCTGGACGTTCGTGTGTGTGCGCCTGGGTCGATCCTCAGGCGTCCGTATGAGCGGATCAAGACCGACCGCCGTGACGCGGAGCGCCTCGCTCGACTCTTGATCGCGGGGGAGCTGTCCTTCGTGCGAGTACCAAGCGTGCAGGAAGAGAGCTTCCGTGACCTCGCGCGCTGCCGCGAGGCCGCAAGAGGTGATCTGATGCGCGCCCGTCACCGCCTCGGGAAGTTCTTGTTGCGCCGCGACATCCGTTTCCCCGGCCCGGAGAGCAACTGGACCCTCGCGCACTGGAAATGGCTGAACCGCCTCGAGTTCGATGACGCCCCATCCCGCGTGGTACTCGCTGACTACCAGACCGGGGTCCGTGCTCTGGAACAACGCCGCGGTGCCCTGAACGACATCATCGAGGGGGCATGGTCTGAGAGCCCGTGGGTGGACACGATCGCCGGGTTGCGCTGCATGCGCGGGATCAACACGGTCACCGCGTTCGCCTTGTGCGCCGAGATCGGAGACTTCCACCGTTTCAAGCATCCCACCCTGCTCTGCTCCTATCTCGGGATCGTCCCCAGCGAGCACTCCTCCGGGGAGCAGACCCGCCGCGGGCCGATCACCAAGGCCGGCTCCCCACACGCACGCCGCCTCCTCGTCGAGGCAGCCCACCACTACCGCCACACCCCCGCGATCGGCCTCGCACTCGCACGCCGTCAAGACGGCCAAGACCCCCGCGCGTGCGAGATCGCGTGGCGTGCTCAACAACGCCTGCACCGCCAATACCGCCGGCTGCGCCTGGAGCGTGGCAAGCCCGCGAACATCGTCACGATCGCACTCGCGCGCGAGCTCGCGACATTCACATGGGAGGTCGGACAGCTGACCTAAACACCAACCAACAGCCAGCCCCCACGGCAATGGTGCTGTCGGGGCGACACGGGAACCACCGGGACCTGGCCTGTCGCGGCTAGCGGGCCCGCGCTGCGTCCTCGGGCAACCAGCACCCAGCACGTGCCGGCCGCGCCCGCTACAAGACTGCGCGCCCCGCGACGAATCGGCGGTCATGAGGTAACCAGCCCTCGCATATGAGGCTGAAAAGCACTCGACACACCCAGAAACCCACCCGTGACGCCCCGAGAACACCACACGCCCAACCACAACCAGCCCACCAGCCGGCAAACCAACCTGCCCACTAGACAAACAAACCCCCATATGAGGACGCAGGAAGCGTGGCGTGCAACGCACGCGAGCGACCGAGGACGCTGCAGCGCGCCGTGCCAGCTATCGCCTGTAGGCGACGCGGCCCCATGAGGGCTCTGGCGCCAGTTCGATCGGATCGCCGCCGGCGGCTGACCTTGTGTTGGCGGGCTGCACATAGGCGAAGCCGCCGGTTTCTTCGTTGAAGGCGACGCTCAGCTCGCCCTCGTTGACGCGCTGGTCGAGCCACGCTCCACGGAACACCAGGCGGCGCAGCCAGTGGACCAGCGAGCGCTCGGCCGGCCCGACGAGCTCCGGCCAGCAGTCGTTGACGTGCTCGCCCAGAGCCGATGCGGGGTCGAGGATCTCGCCGTTGACCGCGAGGTTGACGAGGTCTTCGAGCTCGTCATCGCCCAGCCGACCGCCGACGAAGCCGAGCTTCAGCGCGGCCTGCTCGCAGCGCTCGGAGAAGTCCTCCTCGTTGAACGTAAAGCGCAGCTCTCCATATTCGAGGACGAAGTCCTCTCCAGAGTCGTAGTTTCCGCGGCGGGCAGTTTCCATGTCAAAAGCCGGGAAATCGGTTGGCGCCCCGGAATCGTCGGGATCATACGCAGAGCTCCTGCATTTCCGGCTGCTGTGAATGGGATTTTGCAGCCGGGGCCGCCCGAGAACCGTCCGCCCCGCGCGTCCGCTGAGCGACCGCTGGTGCCCGCGCGAGTGGCCGCTCGCTCAGTCGAGCGCCGAGTGCAGCGCCCCATCCAGCTCGCCGTGGCGGAAGCTGTAGCCCAGCACGAGGGCCTTCGCCGGCACCACGCGCGCCCCCGTCGTGACGATCTCGGCCATCTCTCCGTAGAGGAGTCGCAGGACAAAGCCGGGCACCGGCAGCAGCGAGGGTCGGTGCAGGGCACGGCCGAGGGCGTGTGAGAATTCGCGGTTGGTGACCGGCTCGGGTGCGGTGCCGTTGATCGGGCCCGACCAGCGCTCGTCGTCCAGGGCCGCCACAATCATCCCGACGAGGTCGTCGCGGTGGACCCAGGAGATGTACTGCCGGCCCCCCGCCACGGGGCCGCCCACGCCAAGCTGGAACGGGGGCAGCATCTTCTCAAGCGCCCCACCCTCGCGACTGAGCACGACGCCTGTGCGCATCAGCGCGACGCGCATCCCTAAAGCCGAGGCCTTCCGCGCCTCGGCCTCCCAGGCCACGCACGTCTCGGCCAGGAAGCCACTCCCCGCGGACGCGTCCTCGTCGAGCGGCTCTTCGCCGTGCGCGCCGTAGTAGCCGATCGCCGAGCCGCTGATGAGCGTGCGCGGGCATCGGCCGAGCTTCGCCGCGGCCTCGAGCCCCGCGAGCAGGTTGCGGGTGCCCGTCACGCGGCTCTGGAAAATCGCTCGCTTGGCCCGTTCGGTCCAGCGCTGGGCGACGTTCTCCCCGGCCAGGTGCACGACCGCGTCCGCGCTGTTGAAAGCCTCGACCGGGGCGGGCTCGTTGAGCGGGTCCCAGCGCAGCGCATCGACCCCCGGCGTGTCCGATGAATGGTCGCCCGCCCCGCGCGAGAGGATCGTTACCCGCGTGCCGTGCTCGCGCAACTGAGCGACGAGCGCTCTGCCGATCAGCCCACTTGCTCCCGTCACGGTCACGTGCACGGCGATCTACCCCTTCTCGGCGTTCATCCTCAAGCTTCAGTATGAACACGTCTCCTGCGACGGCACGGACTGGCGCTGGTCAGGGATCGCGGCGTCCACCCGTGTGTTGGGGTATCGACGGGTCTTCTTTGCGTGGCACGGGGCCACCGATGGCCAGGATCCGCAGAATGTCCAAGCCGGATCGGCGTGGACACGCCTCCCGTAAGCGGGCTGACCGACCTAGGATCGATCGTCGCCCTGGGCGAACCCGACCTCCGAGCCGGCGAGCGCGGTGCCGCTGGCGCGGGCCTCGTCGGCGACGGCGGCGGCGACCGCGGGCGCCACGTCGCGGTTGAAGACCGAGGGGATGATGTAGTCGTCATGCAGTTCCTCGTCGGTGACGATCGCGGCGATCGCACGCGCGGCGGCCATCTTCATCGACTCGGTGATGTCCGGCGCGCGCACGTCCAGGGCGCCGCGGAAGATCCCGGGGAAGCAGAGCACGTTGTTGATCTGGTTGGGGTAGTCCGAGCGGCCGGTCGCCATGATCCGCACGTACGGAGCGGCCTCCTCCGGGGTGACCTCGGGATTGGGGTTGGCCATCGCGAAGACCATCGCATCGTCGTTCATTCGCGCTAGCGCTTCCGCCTCGAGCACGCGTGCGCCGGACAGCCCAATCAACAGATCGGCTCCGTCGATCACATCGGCCGGCGAGCCGGTGCGGCACTCCGGGTTGGTCATCTGCGAGAACCAGCGCTTGACGGCGTTCATCGAACCATCCTCGTAATCGGCGCGCTTGACGTGCAGCGCGCCGCGCGAGTCGGCGCCGATGATGTGTCGCACGCCGGCCTCGAGCAGGATCTTCGTGACCGCGATCCCGGCCGCGCCGAGCCCGATGATCAGCACATGCAGATCCCCCAGCCGCCGGCCGGTGAGCTTCACGGCGTTGAGCAGCGCTGCCATCACGACGACCGCGGTCCCGTGCTGGTCATCGTGGAAGATCGGGATGTCCAGGTCGCGCTTCAGGCGCTCCTCGATCTCGAAGCAGCGCGGGGCGGAGATGTCCTCCAGGTTGATCCCACCGAAGGCGGGCGCGATCAAAGTGACGGCACGGACGATCTCGTCGGTGTCGGTGGTGTCGAGGCAGATCGGGAAGGCGTCGACGTCGGCGAACTCCTTGAACAGGCAGCACTTCCCCTCCATCACCGGCATCGCCGCGCGCGGGCCGATGTCGCCAAGCCCGAGCACCGCGGTGCCGTCGGAGACGACGGCGACGGTGTTGCGCTTGATCGTGTATTGAAAGGCCCTGTCTGGATCGTCGGCGATCGCCAGGCAGACGCGCGCGACGCCGGGGGTGTAGGCCATCGAGAGGTCGTCGCGCGTCTTCAGGGGGTGCTTGTTGTGCTGCTCGATCTTGCCGCCGACGTGCAGCAGGAACGTACGATCGATCGTGTCGATCACGCGCGCGCCCTCCACCGCCCCGATCGCGGCGAGGATCTGCTCCCAGTGCTGCTTGCCGGAGGCGTCGACGAGAATGTCGCGCACGCTGTGCCCGGAGTCGATCTCGACCGCGTCGACGGCCACGACAATCCCGCCGGCCTCGCCGATCGCGCCGGTCAGGTGCGCGAGCGTGCCCGCGGCGTCGTCGATCTCGATGCGGATCGTCAGGCGGTACTGGGCGCTGGGGGTGACGCTGCTCACGGGATGCTCCTAGATCGAAGACGATGTGGACGGGCGGATCGGCATCTTATTTATTCGCCGCCGCGGGCCTGTGATGCCTTTTATGACGAGCCGGAGCGTGCCGTGCTCAGGTGCCGCGGGCCCGGTCTCGGCTGGGCGTGGAACGGAGCGCTTTCGACACAGGCATAGCACCGATGCACCGCGGCGATGGGACCCATCGGTTGGGGAGATGGTCAGGTCAACTAATAAGGTGATCGGTGTGCCCCGTCCAGAGCGAGAACGAAAAAGAAGCAGGACCCGGCGAGCATGAGCCCCGCCGCCAACGCTGCCAAGAGCGTCGATGGTCAGGAGCGGCGCCTGTTCTTAATCGACGGGCCGAGCCTCGTCTACCGGGCCTTCTACGCCCTGCCGGAGTCGATCGCGACCTCGACGGGCGTGCCGACGAACGCGATCTTCGGGTTCGCATCGATGCTCGTGAAGATCGTCACGGAGTACGGGGTGTGTCCCACGGTCGTGGCCTGGGATGCGGGCACCTCGGGGCGGACGGAGATGTTCGCCGAGTACAAGTCCACGCGGCGCTCGCGCCCGGACCTGCTGAAGGCACAGTGGCCGGCGATGGAACCGCTGGTCGAGGCGTTCGGCTACCGCAACGTGAAAATCGACGGCTTCGAGGCGGATGACGTGATCGCCTCGATCGCGCAGCGGGCGTTGACGGCCGGCCCGCCCGTCCCGGTGATGGTCGTGACCGGGGACCGCGACATCTTTCAGTTGATCGACGAGGACGGTCACGTGAAGGTGATGGCGACCTCGCGGGGGATCACCGACACGAAGATCTACGACCACCAGGCGGTGGTCGACCGCTATGGGATCCCGCCGGAGCTGATCCCCGACTTCTACGGTTTGAAGGGGGATACCTCGGACAACATCCCCGGGGTGCCGGGGATCGGCGACAAGACCGCGAGCGAGCTGATCCAGCGCTACGGCTCGCTGGAGGGCGTGCTGTCGAACATCCGCGATGTGAGCGGGCCGAAGCGCAAACAGAACCTGCTCGATCACGCCGAGAACGCGCGCGTGTCGAAGCGCCTCGCAACCGTCCAGCGCGACCTCGAGATCGAGATCGACATCACGGCCGAGGCGGCGAACGAGCCGGACCGCTCGCGCGTCAGGGCCGTCTTTCGCGAGTACGAGTTGCGCGATCCGCTGCGGCGCTTGGAAGAGGCGCTGGAGGACTCCGAAGAGCTGGCCACCACATCGGCCGCGAGCAGCGCCGAGGAGGTGACGCTCACGGCACGTGTGCGCTCGAGCAACGCCGCGCCCGCGGAGATCGGCGGCTTGAAGGGGGAGGAGCTGTGGGTGGCGCTACGCGCCGCCGCCCCGCCGGAGGGGGCGCTGTTCGCCGAGGGATCGCCGTGGCGCTTCGCCGTCGCCGGGGCGCCGGTCGGGACGGGCGCGAAGGGTACGACGGCCGCGTCCGGCAAAGCCGCGTCCAGCAAAGCCGCGGCGAGCAAAGCCGCGGGGGCGGGGGCAGGGGCAGGGGACGGGGACGGGTCCGGAGCGAAGGCGGGGGGACTCCCCGAAGTGATCGCCGGGGATTGCGAGAGGCCCGAGCAGGTGGCGCTGGCTTGTGGCGAGCGCCAAGTGGTGGTGCACGACGCGAAAGCACTCGGGACGGTGCCGGAGGGCTTGGTCCACGACACGCTGCTCGGCGCCTACCTGCTCGAGCCCGCCCGGCGCGGCTATCCGTTCGACGAGCTGTGCGAGGAGCGCGGGCTGGTGAGCAAGCTGGAGGACCCGGTGGCGGCCGACGCGGTGCTGGTGGGCGCACTGGCGGTATGGCAGCGCGAGCAGATCGCCGAGCGTGGTCTGGGTGATCTGATGCGCGACATCGAGCTGCCGCTGGTGGCGGTGCTGCGCGACCTGGAGATCCTCGGAGTGCGGCTGAACCTGGAGCGGTTGGAGGAGATCACCGGGCGTGTGCGCGCGGAGATCGACGAGCTCGAACGGGAGATCTTCAAGCTGGCCAAAACGGAGTTCCTGATCGCCTCGCCGCAGCAGTTGGGGGAGGTGCTGTTCGAGCGGCTCGGCCTGTCGCGCAAGCGCAAGGGCAAGATCGGCTACTCGACCGACGCGCGCGTGTTGCAGGCGATCCGCGAGGAGCACGAGATCGTGCCGCGGATCGAGCGCTGGCGCGAGCTGTCCACCTTCATCAAGACCTATCTCGACGTGCTGCCAGAGCTGGTCGACGAGCGCTCGCGGCTGCACACAACGTTCCTGCAGGCGGTGGCGCAGACGGGCCGCTTGTCGAGCACCAACCCGAACATGCAGAACGTCCCGATCCGCACCGAGCTCGGCCGCGAGATTCGCGGCTGCTTCGAGGCCGAGCCCGGCGAGCTGTTGATCTCCGTGGACTACTCGCAGATCGAGCTGCGCGTGCTCGCCCACGCGGCCGATGACTCGGCGTTGAAGGAGATCTTTCGGCGTGGCGAGGACGTGCACACCGCGACGGCCTCCCAGGTTTTTCAGGTCGCGCCCGAGGACATCGACCCGGGGATGCGTTCGAAGTCGAAGATGATCAACTACGGGATCGTCTACGGGCTCTCCGACTACGGTCTGGCCGACCGTTTGAACATCCCGCGCGAGGAGGCGAAAGAGTTCATCGACACCTACCTCAAGCGCTTCCCGCAAGTGGCGCGGTTCATCACCGACACGATCGAGCAGGCCAAGGAGGAGGGCCACGTGAAGACCCTGTGGGGTCGTCGCCGGCAGATTCCCGAGCTGAAAGCGCGCAACTACCAGGTGCGCACGCTCGGCGAGCGCCTGGCGGTCAACACGGTGATCCAGGGCACCGCGGCGGACATCATCAAGCTGGCGATGGTCCGCTGCCACGCGGCGCTCGCCGCCTCCGGGCTACAGACGCGCCTGATCCTGACGATCCACGACGAGCTGCTGTTCGAAGGCCCGCCCGCCGAGGTGGACGCCGCAAGCGAGCTGATCGAGCGCGAGATGATCGGCGTGTGGGATCACGAACCGCCGCTGGCGGTCGACATCGGCGTGGGGGAGAACTGGCTGGCTGCGAAGTGAGGCGCGGGAGCCGGGATACCGCTCATCGTGTCAGGGCGATGCTGCTCTGCGGGTAGCCGTTTCCCTCGGCCAGAGCCATTTTCCGGTGCTGTACGGTGCTACACTTGGCTCGTGCCGACGACGAGACCGCGTCATACGATCACTGAGACCCCGCCCGTGCACGAGGCGCTCGACGAGCTGCGCGCGAAGCTGAACGGGGATCGGATCGATTTTGCCGAGCTGGTGATCTTGGGCGCCCGGGCGAAGGCGCGCCGGTTGCCCGATGGAGGCGACAGCGAGAAAGCCCGGCGGGCTCGTAAAGAGCTCGCCGAATGGATTCGCAATGGCAATCCCGGCATGGTGGACATCAAGGCAGCCGAAGAGGTAAAGCACCTCGGGCTGATCGCCAACTACGACAAGTAGTGTGCTGCTGCTCGATAACTCGGCGTGGTCGCGCCTGCTCCAAGGTGTCGTGCCCAAGGATCGCGCGAATGTGATCGGCGACTTGATGGATCGGCGTGAGGTTGCGATCTGTCTGCCGTTTCTGTTGGAGGCCGGCTACTCGGCCCGGTCGGCTCCCAAGCATCGAACGATGATGGCCCAGTTCGATGAGATGCCGCGCATCGCGATCGATCGGGACGTCGAGCGGATGGCGTTACAGGCGCAGCGAGAACTCGCCGAGATTGGTCATCACCGTCTCGCACCGATCGACGTGATGATCGCCGCATGCGCGCACCGGGCCGAAGCGGGCGTGCTGCACTACGACGGTGACTACGACATCCTCGCCAAACGTACGAGCCTCATATTCAAGAGCGAGTGGCTCGCACCGGCGGGGATGCTGTAATGGCACCTATTGAGGGAAGTCAATGGCATGTGGTCCGCGAAGAGCGACGCGGATTTTACTTGCTCCCTTGGTATACGTCACCCCACCTCGGCAAGCTGTGGAGCCGTGACATGAGTCGCGGGCTCCATCCGCGCACAGGCCATACCCTCGCTGAAGCCGGTCGAGCCGATCGCGAACGTGGCGTTGAAACGTGAGCGCAGGTTCTCGACGGCGATCAGGTTGACGAGCTCGACCAGCTGACCATCGTCGAAGTGCGCTTGTAGCGCCGCGAACAGATCGTCGCTCACCTGGACCGGCGTCACGGTCATTCCGACGGCGAGATCGAGCACCAGGCGCTCGATCCGATCGAACTGCTCGCTCTCGCGGTAGCGGTAGAGATCGAGCAGCTGCTCGTCACGGATACCCGCTGCACGTGCCTGTTGAGAGCCGATGTCTTGGCACATCTCACATCCCTGCATCACCGCCGACTTGACCACTGCAAGCGCGCGCAGGTGCTCGTCAACGCGTGGTTTCGACGCGACCGCCTTCTCGAGCAGGCCATAGCCCACGAGCAGCCCTGGACGGTGTGCGCGTACGGGAATATCTCCGGTCAACCGCCCCCGTTGACCGGTCAGCTTGCGAAGTTCGTGACTTACGAGGCGGTAGATGACGCGGACGACGGGATTGGCCTTTTGCTTGGGAACGCCGGCGATGCGGGACATGGTGCTCCTTGTCTGTATGGGTGTGGTGTGGAGGTTCTGGCGCATGGGTGAGACTTGGACAGTCACCACTACCGTCGATCCCACGATATGGTGATTGTGGAACCCTGTAAAGGACCACTTTGCATACAGAAAAGGGAGCCAATTCAGGTCCGGAGCTGCTCGTGGAGCTGGATCGCGCGGCGCGCAGGCCGCTGCGGGCTCAACTCGAGGACGGACTGCGTGAGGCGGTGCGCTCAGGGCGCCTGCCTGCGCACGCGCGTCTACCCGCCACGCGCGCGCTGGCAGCTGATCTCGGCCTGTCGCGGCGGCTGGTGGTGGACGCCTATGCGCAGCTGCTCGCGGAGGGCTATCTCCTCGCTCGCCGTGGCGCGGGGACGTTTGTGGCTGATGCGGCGGCCCTTGCCACCTCTACGCCGGTGGAGCCCGAACACAGCGACCTCACATTTGACTTCTTCCCCGGTCACCCCGATCTCGCTTCGTTCCCGCGCGGGGCGTGGTCGCGTGCGTTGCGTGAGACGTTGCGCGAGGCGCCCGATCGCGCCTTCGGCTACCCCGATGCGCATGGCGCGCCCGAGTTGCGGCGAGCACTGGCCGAGCATCTGCGTCGCGTGCGCGGCGTGGTCGCCGACCCCCGGTCAATCGTTGTGTGCGCCGGTATCGCGCAGGGGTTCGCGCTGTTGTCGCTGGCGCTGGGTGGGATACGCATCGCCGTCGAGGATCCGGGTATGCCGGTGCATCGGACGATCCTTGCTGGGCGGGGCATCTCGCTCGTGTCGCTGCCCGTGGACGACGCGGGGGCGCGCGTTGAAGAGCTGATGGGTATCGAAGAGCAGGTTGGTCGGATCGATGCGGTGCTCCTCACGCCTGCGCACCAGTCGCCCACGGGAGTGGCGCTGTGCTCGCCGCGCCGCGCGGCGATGCTGGCGTGGGCCGCAAGGACGGGAGGGCTGGTAATCGAGGACGACTACGACGCCGAGTACCGCTATGACAGGCCACCGCTCGGTGCGATGCAGGGTTTGGCACCCGACCGGGTCGTGTACATGGGCACCGTGAGCAAGACGCTCGCGCCGGCATTGCGTCTGGGCTGGCTTGTTCTCCCGCCGCAGCTGGTCGATCCGGTGATCGGACAGAAGCTCCTGGCCGATCACGGCTGTCCGACAATCGATCAGCTCGCGCTTGCGCGTCTGTTCGAAGGCGGCGCCTATGACCGTCATCTGCGCCAGGCACGTCGTCGATATCGGGCGCGGCGCGATGCCTTGGTGCAAGCGGTCACGAGGTATCTGCCGGGCGCGCGCGTGACCGGGCTGGCCGCGGGCCTGCATGTGGGTGTGCGCCTGGAGCATCCGGTCGACGGGTTGGCGCTGATGCAGGCGGCCAGGCGTCATTCGGTCGGCGTTTACCCGCTCGGTTACGCCTATATGGAGATCAGGGCCGTGCACGATGGTCTGATCCTGGGCTACGCCAATTTGGCGGAGGCGGCGATCGACGAGGGCATCCGTCGGCTGGCGCTGGCACTGGCCGAGCTTGAGTGAGCTCAGACGGTGGCGGTCGCGTGGAGGTGCGTCATGGGTGAGGTCGGACGCGAGGTGGGTGGGCGCTCGCCAACGAACGACGGCGGCGCGATCGCCAGGTAGTGCTCGAACGCCCAGTGGGACACACGGCGACTCTCGAACACGATCGCGAGTGCCGTGACCGCCCGCGAGGGGGTCATGCGACCGATCGCGCGCTGGAGTTTGAACAGCGAGTCGTATTTGCGTAGGTGCCCGGCGGAGAACGCGCCGTAGCGGGTGAGCGCCTGCGCGCGGGTGGATCTCCCGTCGATCACCGCGCGCAGCTCGCGTCCGCAGGCCAGGCCGAAGTACAGGGCGGTGCGGATGCCCTCGGCGGTCAGCGGTATGCAGTGACCGGCGGAGTCGCCGGCGAAGAACACGCCGTCCTCGGCGGCCACACGCAGCTTGTGGGGGATCCAGTTGCCCTGGTAGCCATCGGGCGGGAGGCCCAGGTCACGGGCGAGTCGGACGGTGGGCTCCTTGACGTGATGGGCCGGCCAGAACGAGCCGACGCCGACGCGCAGCTCGTCGCGCGCGGGGAAGCTCCAGGAGTAGCCGGAGCGGATGTAGCGGTGGTCGATCCACAGTTCCATCTCCTCGCCCACCCCGGCGGGGTGCACCTCCAGGCCGCGCGAGAGCGTGGCGTTCGGCGGTTGGATCGGCTGCGCATTGGACAGCACGCGCCGCCAGCCGAGCGCGTCGACGATCAGCGGCGCGCGCAGATCGCCGCGGTCGGTGTGCACGGTGCAGCCGTCGCGGCCGGTGACCGTCGCGATCTCGAGCTCGGTGGATTCGATCCCGCCCGCCCCGCCGCCCGCCCCGGCCTGACCCCACAGCAGCGCGCACAGCTCGCGGTAGTCGAACGTCGAGTACAGCCACGGCAGCGACCAATGGGAGGTCCGGTAGGGAGTGTGCGCGACGAGTTTGTCGAAGCTCTGCAGCAGCGACCCACCCAGGTCGAGCGCGTCCAGCCAGCCGGTCGGCATCGCGCAGGCCGAGGTCTGGCGCTCGCCCAGCTCATAGCGGTCGAGGATCAACACCTTCGCCCCCGAGCCGGCCAGTTCGCGCGCGACGGCCAGCCCCGCGAAGCTCGCCCCGCAGATCAGCACGTCGCAATCGCGTTGCCCCAGGGGCGTGCGTTCCGCTCCCCGCTTGGTGGCTCGAACAGGCATCCATCGATGGTATCTGTCGATCCAAGCGACCTCTTTGCCCCGCCACCCCCGGCTTCGGAGAAGCGGCAATGGTCCAATCGCAAAATCAGCCGGCAGCGGGACGCGACTTTTCAGACGGCCGATCCGCGAAGCGGGTTTTACGGCCGTCTGAAAATGTCCGCCCGCTGCCCGCTCGTACAGGCATATTGCCCATCATACGAGCGCCCATCGGGTGGTGATCGCCCCGGCTGCGCTACCCTTCGCCCGGTGCAAACACTGATGGAGAAACCCGACGCCCGCGTGGTCGACGGTTCGAACGGACTTCTGCTCGAAATCGACGGGCAGATCGTCCCCAACTACGACGCCACCTTCCAGCCGATCGAGGAGGGGCAGGTCGTCACCGGCCACGTCGTGCGGATCGACCAGGACGAGGTGCTGGTCGACATCGGCTACAAGTCCGAGGGCGTGATCGCGGCGAACGAGCTGTCGATCCGCAAGTCGGTCGATCCCAAAGACGAGGTGCACCTCGGCGAGGAGGTCGACGCGATCGTCCTGATCAAGGAGGATCAGGACGGGCGCCTGATGATGTCGAAGAAGCGCGCGCGCTTCGAGAAGGCGTGGCGACGGATCGAAACCGCCGCGGAGTCCGGCGAGCCGGTCGAGGGCACTGTCATCGAGGTCGTCAAGGGCGGCCTGATCATCGACCTCGGCGTGCGCGGCTTCCTGCCCGCCTCGCTGGTCGACATCCGCCGCGTGCCGAACCTCGATGAATACATGGGCACGAAGATCGAGAGCAAGGTGATCGAGCTAAACCGCTCGCGCAACAACGTCGTGCTCTCGCGCCGCGCGGTCCTCGAGGAGGAGCGCAAGGAGGTCCGCCAGCAGATCCTCGACCGCCTGCAGCCCGGCCTCGTCGTCGAGGGGCAGATCTCGAACATCGTCGACTTCGGCGCGTTCGTCGACCTCGACGGAATTGACGGCCTGATCCATATCTCCGAGCTGTCGTGGTCGCACGTGAACCACCCGTCGGAGATCCTCACGATCGGCGACACCGTGAAGGTGAAGGTGCTCGACATCGACCGCGACCGCCAGCGCATCTCGCTGGGCCTGAAGCAGACCCAGGAGGACCCGTGGCAGCGGATCGTCGATACCTACAACGTGGGCGACGAGCTCGCGGGCAAGGTCACGAAGGTCGTCACGTTCGGCGCGTTCGTCGAGATCCTCGATGGCGTGGAGGGGCTCGTGCACATCTCCGAGCTCGCCCCGCATCACGTCGAGAGCCCGCGCGAGGTCGTCCACCCGGGCGATGAGATCCGCGTGCAGATCCTCGAGATCGACTCCGAGCGCCGCCGCCTGAGCCTGTCGGCCAAGCGCGTCGAGGACCAGATTCTGCCGCTGTCGCGCCCAGGTGACGCCGCTGTCGCTGAGGCCGAGGGCGAGGATGGTGTTGTTGCGGAGGCCGAAGAGATCGCTGCCGAGGGCGCATCTCCCGAGGCCGGCGTGGTCGAGCCGGCGCCCGAGGCCGGGGTCATAGAGACTTCACCCGAGGCAGAGGCATCTCCCGCGGTTACAGGCGCCCCTGAAGCGCCAGAGGCAGAGGTTGCGGAGGTATCGCCTGAGGCTGAGGTGGCAACAGAGGCTCCCGAGGCAGAGGCGGCCCCCGAGCCTGCGGAGACACCTGAGGCCGCGGTCGAGCCGGAACCGCCCGCCGAGCCCGCCGAGCCCGCACAGGACTGACGCGGTCTGAGCGAAGGCGCCGTGCAGGAGCCGAGTGTCCCCCTGATCGGATTGACCGGGGGCATGGGCGCGGGGAAGTCGACTGCGCTCAAGACACTGGAGCGGTTGGGGGCGGTGGTCCAGTCGACCGACGCGGTCGTGCACGAGCTGTATGAAGGTGAACGGCTGCGCGACGCCGTGGTCGCGCGCTGGGGCCAGCAGGTGGTGGCCCCCGATGGCAAGGTCGATCGCGCGGCGGTGGCGAGGCGCGCGTTTGCCGACGAGCAGGGGAGGGCGTGGCTGGAGAGCACGGTCTGGCCGATGGTGGGCGAGCGGGTCGGGACCTGGTTGGAGCAGGCGCGCGCGCTCAATCCCGCCCCGCGCGCGATCGTGATCGAGGTGCCGCTGCTGTTCGAGGCGGGGATGGAGGGGATGTATGACGCGACGATCGCGGTGGTCGCCAGCGAGGAGCTGCGAGGGTTGCGCGCCGCGGACCGGGGGCATGCGCTGGGAAAGGAGCGCGATGCTCGCCAGTTGAGCCAGCAGGAGAAGGCCCGGCGGGCGACCTATGTCGTGCAGAACGACGGCAGCGAGGAGGAGCTGGAGCGGGAGTTGTCGGGCGTGCTTGACAAGCTGGGGAGATGACGCGAACCTCGCGACGGCGCGGGCGAGCACTGGGCGCGCTCGTCGGGATCGCCCTTCTGGTGGTGATCGGGGTGATGATCTCGCGCGTGAATCACGCGGTCAACGAACTGGCGCTGCCGCTGAGCGACGCGAGCGTGATCCGCGAACAGGCCGCCGCCAAGCACCTGGACCCGGCGCTGATCGCCGCGGTGATCTACGCCGAGACGAAATTCGAACCGCGCACGTCCTCGGCGGGCGCCGAGGGCCTGATGCAGATCGAGCCGGCGACGGCGGAATTCCTGGCGAAGCTGTCGGGCGGGTACCGCTTTACGACGAGCGATCTGGGCACGCCGAGCGTGAACGTGGCGTACGGCAGCTACTACCTGCGCTATCTGCTCGACCACTATGAAGGCAACGAGATGCTGGCCGTGGCGGCGTACAACGCGGGGCTGGCGAACGTGGACAAGTGGGTGGCGCAGGCGCGCGCCGAAGGCGGGCGGCTGACGGTCGAGCAGATCCCGTTCTCGGAGACGCGCGCGTACGTGCAGCGCGTGCTCGAAGCGCAGAAGGAATACCGCGCGATGTATGGGAAACAGCTGGGCATAAGTTGATTTCGGGGCGCGCATGCCGCGCCCCGCGGGTCGGCACATGTGCCGACCCGGCCCGACGGTGCATGCACCGTCGGGGGGAGGCGTGCATGCACGCCTCCGAGGCAGGGCCGCATGCGGCCCTGCCGACCATGGCGCATGCGCCATGGTCAACCGCATCGATCTTTCTCTCGCTACGGTAGGAGGCGATGCCCGACTTCCGCCTCGACACGACATTCACCCCCACGGCCGACCAGCCGAAGGCGATCGCGGCGATGGCCGAGGGGATCGAGCGCGGAGAGCGCTTTCAGACGCTGCTCGGGGCGACGGGGACGGGCAAGACGATGACGATGGCGGGCGTGATCCAGGAGGTGCAGCGCCCGACGCTCGTGATCGCCCACAACAAGACGCTGGCGGCGCAGCTGTGCAACGAGTTCCGGGGGTTCTTCCCGGACAACGCGGTCGAGTACTTCGTCTCCTACTACGACTACTACCAGCCCGAGGCCTACGTCCCCAGCCGGGATCTGTACATCGAGAAGGACTCCGCGATCAACCAGGAGGTCGACCGGCTGCGCCACGCCGCAACGGCGGCGGTGTTCGCGCGCCGCGACGTGATCGTCGTCGCCTCGGTGTCGTGCATCTACGGGCTGGGCTCGCCGGAGACGTATGAGATGAACATGCAGATCCTGCGGCGCGGGGAGACGATCGACCGCGAGAAGCTCTTGCGGAAACTCGTCTCGATCCAGTACACGCGCAACGACACGGTGCTCTCGCGCGGCGGCTTTCGCGTGAAGGGGGAGACGCTGGAGGTGTTCCCGGCCTACGCCGAGAGCGCCTACCGGGCGACGCTGTTCGGCGACGAGGTCGAGCGGTTGCAGCACTTCGACCCGCTGACGGGCGAGCTGATCGAGGACGACATCGAGCACGTGGCGATCTGGCCGGCGACGCACTACAACGTCAAGGAGGGCACGATCGAAGCCGGCGTGGAAGCGATCGGGCGGGAGCTGAACGCGCGCTGTGAGGAGCTGGAGAAAGAAGGCAAGCAGCTCGAGTCCCATCGCCTGCGGCAAAGGACGCAGTACGACATGGAGATGCTGCGCGAGATGGGGTTCTGCTCGGGGATCGAGAACTACTCGCGGATCCTCGACGGGCGCCGGCCGGGGGAGCGGCCCTACTGCCTGATCGACTACTTCCCCAAGGATTTCATCTGCCTGATCGACGAGTCCCACCAGACGGTGCCGCAGATCGGCGGGATGTTCGAGGGCGACCGCTCGCGCAAGCAGACGCTCGTCGACTACGGGTTCCGGCTGCCGAGCGCGATGGACAACCGGCCGCAGCGCTTCGAGGAGTTCCTGTCGATCACGCCGCAGTTGATGTTCGTCTCGGCGACGCCGGGGGAGTACGAGCGGACCAGATCGACGAACGTGGTGGAGCAGATCGTGCGCCCGACGGGGGTTGTCGACCCGGGGGTGGAGGTGCGCGAGTGCGAAGAACCAGATCGACGACCTGATGAACGAGGTGCGCAAGCGCGTCGATCGCGACGAGCGCGTGCTCGTGACGACGCTGACGAAGAAAATGTCCGAGGACCTGTCGCAATATCTGCTGGAGATGGGCTTCAAGACCAGATACCTGCACTCGGAGATCGACACGCTGGAGCGGATCCAGATCATTCGCGACCTACGGCTGGGGGAGTACGACGTGCTGGTGGGGGTCAACCTACTGCGCGAGGGGCTGGACCTGCCGGAGGTTTCGTTGGTGGCGATTCTCGACGCCGACAAGGAGGGTTTCCTGCGCGGTGAGACCTCGCTGATCCAGACGATCGGCCGCGCGGCGCGGAACATCGAGGGCACTGTTTTGATGTATGCCGATCGGGAGACGAAGGCGATGAAGGCGGCGATCGAGGAGACCGACCGCCGGCGCGAGATTCAGCTCGCTTACAACGAGGAGCACGGGATCACCGCCGCGACGATCGTCAAGGGCATCTCCGACATCGCCGAGTTCCTGCAGTCCGACAGCAAGGTTCCGCGAAAGGGCCGCAGCCGCCGTGGCGCCGAGCGGAAGAGGGCCGGCAAGGAACTGCCGGAGAACGAGCTCGAGCGGATGGTCGTCGAGCTCGAGGAGGAGATGGCGCTCGCGGCGGAGGACCTGCGCTTCGAGTACGCGGCCCAGCTGCGCGACGAGCTGCGCGAGCTACGACGTGACCTGCGCGAGATCCAGGCGAGCGAGGCCCCAGCAGCGGAGACGGTCTGAGACTTGTGACTTCTGTGAGGGTGCCTCACTTCGGCTGAGGAAACTGCGCGCGCATCGCGGCGTCCCAGACGCGATCCGGGGTGAGCTTGCGCTGCAGGATCGACAGGCGCGCCGAGGCGGTGACAGGCACGCGCGAGGGCGCGCGGCGGCGGGAGATCGCCTTCTCGATCGCCTTCGCCACGACATCCGGGCCGCCGCCGAGATGGCGCATCGGGCCCTCGTAGACACCGGTTGTCAGCGCCGAGACCTTCGCGTCGAACTCGGCATAAGGGCCATCCGCGGTGGTTCCTGCGGCCTCGTCGGCCTTGGCCACGGCGGTGGCCGCGAACTCGGTCACGATCAGGCCGGGCTCGATCAGCACGACGTCTACACCGAAGCCCTTCACCTCGAAGCGCAACGCGTCCGAGATCGCCTCGAGAGAGTACTTCGTCGCGTGGTAGAGGCCGCCGCCGGGGAACGTCAACCGCCCGCCCATCGAGCCGATGTTCACGACCTTGCCCCAGCCCTGCGCGCGCATCCCCGGCAGCACCATCTGCGTGAGCGCGATCGGCCCGAACACGTTCGTCTCGAACTGCGCCCGCACGGCGTCAAGCGGAACCTGCTCGATCGCGCCGCCCTGGCTGTAGCCGGCGTTGTTGACGAGCACGCCGACCGCGCCCTCGGCCCGCTGCACCTCATCGACCGCCGTGCGCATCGAAGCCTCGTCGGTCACATCCAGTGCCAACGTCCGACAGCCGGCGTCCCGCAGGTGCTCGATCGCCTCCAAACGGCGGGCGGTCGCGTAAACGGTCCAACCGCCCGCGGCCAGCCGGCGCGCCGTCGCCTCGCCGATCCCCGACGAGCATCCCGTGATCAGCACGGCCTTCGACGCAGAGTCGCCCATCGCCGCAGCATATGGAATGGGGCGGGCGGACAGGACTCTCACGGTGCTGACACGGCTCCTATCAGGTCACGTCCGTCCGACCGGCTGGTGCGAATCCCTCGGCCAGTCCTCGAACTCGCTAATCGAGGTGGGCGGGTTCGACTCCCGCCGGGGCGCTAGAATCCAATCAGCGAGTTCGAGGCCGTCTATTTTGGGCGGCAACCTCGATTCGTGAACGGCCCGCCTTCGTGCGGGCCGTTTGCGTTCTCGGCCCGCAAGCTATCCTCCTACCCATGCGCGACGAGGCGACATTCAGAGTCAAGACCGGCCTGGCGGAGATGCTGAAGGGCGGGGTGATCATGGACGTGGTCACGCCCGAGCAGGCCTCGGTCGCCGAGGACGCGGGGGCCTGCGCGGTGATGGCGCTGGAGCGCGTGCCGGCGGACATTCGGCGCGACGGCGGCGTCGCGCGGATGTCAGATCCGGAGATGATCGCCGGGATTCAAGAGTCCGTGTCGATTCCCGTGATGGCGAAGGCGCGCATCGGCCACTTCCTCGAGGCCCAGGTTTTGCAGGCGCTGGAGGTCGATTACGTCGACGAGTCGGAGGTCCTGACGCCGGCGGACGAGGCAAACCACATCGACAAGTGGGCCTTCAAGGTCCCGTTCGTGTGCGGCGCGACGAACCTCGGCGAGGCGCTGCGGCGAATCGGCGAGGGCGCGGCGATGATCCGCTCGAAGGGCGAGGCCGGCACTGGCGACATCGTCGAGGCGGTTCGCCACATGCGCAAGATCAACGGCGAGATCCGCCGCCTGGGGACGCTCGACGACGCCGAGCTCGCGACCGCCGCGAAGGAGTTGGCCGCGCCGCTCGATCTCGTCCGCGAGATCGCCCGTGACGGACGGCTGCCGGTCGTGCTGTTCTGCGCCGGCGGGATCGCCACCCCGGCCGACGCGGCGCTGATGATGGCGCTCGGCGCCGAAGGCGTGTTCGTCGGCTCGGGCATCTTCAAGTCCGACGATCCGCCGGCGCGTGCGCGGGCGATCGTCGAGGCGACGACGCACTGGCAGGACCCCGAGCGCGTGGCCGAGGCCTCGCGTGGGTTGGGCCCGGCGATGGTCAGCCTGGAGAGCGCGAAGTTGGACGATTCGCAGCTCTTGTCTCAGCGCGGCTGGTAGGTTGTAGTGCCGATCATCGGCGTGCTTGCCCTACAGGGCGGGTTTGAGGCGCACGGGCGGATGCTGCATGAGTTGGGCGCGGCGGTGCGCGAGGTGCGCGTGCCGAGGGACCTCGACGGCCTCGATGGTTTGGTGATTCCCGGTGGCGAGTCAACCACGATGACGTTGGGGATCGAGCGCGAGGGGCTGGCGGAGCCTTTGAGGGCTTTGGTGCGTGAGGGCGTTCCCGTCCTCGGCTCGTGTGCGGGATTGATCATGCTCGACCGCGAGCACCTCGGTTTGATGGACATCAGGGCGGAGCGCAACGCGTTCGGGCGTCAGCTGAGCAGCTTCGAGGCGGATATCGAGGTCAGCGGTATCGCCGGCGCGCCACTGCGGGCAGTGTTCATCCGCGCGCCGTGGATCGCCGAGCACGGCCCCGAAGTGGAGGTCCTCGCCGAAGTCGACGGTCATCCGGTGGCCGCGCGTCAGGGGACGATGCTCGCGGTGGCGTTCCACGCCGAGCTGACCGACGACGACCGCGTGCACCGCTTGTTCCTGGACTCGGTCGCCGCTGCTACGCCTGTTCGAGAGCCTTCTTAGGCGAAGGCTTCGTCGCGCGGGCGCGCTTGCGGGGCTTCTTCTTTCCGGGCGATCGTCGCGTGCGCTTGGCGGGTACCGGTATGGCCGGAGGAAGCGGCTCGGCGCCAGGCAACGCGGAGAGCATCTGCACCGGCGGCTCTTCGAGCACGCCGAGCACGCGGTTGATCGCCTCGTGGATCTCGCCGACGAGCAGCCCGGCGTCGTCCAGCGACTCGGCTTCGTCGAAGGACCACGTGCGCGAGACGTGGATCGAAGGGCGCAGGTGCAGCGCGCGCCGGCCGAGCGAGTGCATGAACGGCTCCAGGCGCTCGGCGTCCGCGGGGGAGGCGTAGCCGCGCTCAAGCAGCCACGGCCACAGCTCTCCGGGGACCGTATCGCGGTGGTGGGCGCCGACGCGCGCCCAGTCCTCGCCCTGCCAGCGGCGCGCGTAGGTCGCCGCGTCGAGCGTGCACGTGAGGTAGACGCGGGTGCGTTGCGGCGCGTTGCGGAAGCCGAGCAGCGGCTGCGGCTCGACACGCCAGGGGCCACCGTCGCCTTCGTCGAGCTCCGCCAGGCGCTCGGCGCGCCCGGCGCTGTAGAGCGCTTCGGCCTGGGGCTTCAGCTCGCCCGGCCACAGGTGCAGCGTGAGCTTGTGGTCGTCGATCTCCAGCGCCGCGCGCTGCAGCGAGGCGGCGCCGAGCGCGGTGTCCAACCGCACGTGGACCAGCCCCACACGCTCGGGCTGAATCCCCGTGGCTTCGCGCAGCAGCGAGCGCAGCCGCCACTTGCGCCGGGTGGGATCTTCGCCGACGCGACGCAGGCTGCCGAACGGCAGCAGTTCGGCGAAGTCCTGGTGGGCGTAGGAGAGGATGTCCTGGATCAACGCCTGCTCGGCCGGGGCGAGCACGCCGATCTCGACGAGCCGCCACCACGCCTCGAGCAGATCGTGCCAGCGCAGCAGGCAGGTGCGGCGCTCGGCGAAGTGCACGCCGCCGAGGTTGATCTGCGAGACGCGGTGCCCGTCGCGGCGCGCCCAGCGGCGGCAGACCTTGCTCTCGAGCAGCACGACGAGCTCGGGGTCGAAGCGCAGGACGCCGTCGAAGCGCTGCCCACGATCGGTGTCGGTGACCTCCGCGGCGAGCTTGGGGGGCTCGAAGTCGGGGGTCAGGAAAACGCTGACGAGCCGTCCGCGCTGGACCTTGCCGTTCGACGCGCCTTCCTCGGTGGGGTCGACGACGTTGCTGGCCTGGAGATCGACGGTGCAGTCGGGCAGCTGGCTGAGCGAGCGCTCGCCGATCTCGTGCAGCAGCGTCTCGCGGGCCAGCGGCACGAGGCGCAGCACGATCATCGCGGCGCGCGTCAGCTGGTCCTCGTGACCGCGCCCGAGGTCGCTGTAGGGCTCGAAGATGTTCAGGTGTGGATTCGAGGTGATGCTCTCCACAGCGCCGATCGCCTTCCTCCCGTCGGGATCTCATCCGTAGATCGCCGTCAATGACATCTCAAAAACAACGGCGTATCTCAATACACATGGACTTTAGCGGACAATCGCGTTCCTGGGAAATGGGTGCGCCTATGCGACCGCGAACCGCACGACGCCCGAGGTCTCTTGTTCGACGACGCGCTCGTCTGCCAGCAGCAGGTCGACGTGGCCGAGCACCTCCGACAGCGTCAGGTAGGCCTGGGTGACGGCGACGTTGCCCCACAGCTCTTGGGCGATCTCGTGGGCGGTGCGAGGTCGGGCGGCGATCAGGCCGTGGATCTTCTCGGCACGGCGATCGTGCATGCGTAGGCGCTTGTCGATCAGTGCCGCGTGGTCGATGATCGGCTCGCCGTGACCCGGCAGGACGAGCGATAGATCTTCGGCGCGCGTGAGCCGCAGCGAGGCGATGTAGTCGACGAGCGCCCGCGGGCGAGGCCCCGAGAAGTCGGGCGCGGCGCCGAGCGGCCGAGAGAGCAACGGGTTGGAGGAGATGTGCTTGATCAGGTGATCGGCCGCGAGCATGATCGAGCGAGTTTCGTCGAGGAAGACCGTGTCGGAGGGACTGTGTCCGGGGCGGTGATGAACCCGCAGGGCGCGGTCGCGCAGTCGGAGCTCCTCACCGTCGTGCAGTGGCCGGGTGACATCGACGGCCGAGCCCCAGGCGCGAAAGCTCGCGGAGACGGCCCGCAGCGCGGTGACCACGTCGGCGGGGATGCCGTGCAGGAGCATCGTCTGCTCAGCGAAGCGGTCGTCGAGCTCGGCCGCCTGGCGGTAATCGCCCAGGTAGGGCGCGAGCGGAGCGAGCGCCGCGACCTCGGCGCCGGAGCGCCGCGCGAGGATCGCGGCGAGGCCGAAGTGGTCGATGTGCTGGTGGGTGATCACCAGCAGCTCGATGTCCTCGATCGCGTGCCCGCGCGCGGCGAGCGCCTGTTCGAGCTCGTCCAGCGCCTTGCCCGAGTTCGGGCCCGAGTCGACGAGCGTCAGCGGCGAGTCCTCGATCAGGTAGGCGTTCACGCGGCCGACCATGAACGGTGTGGGGATCGCCAGGCGATGGATGCCCGCCTCGGCGGCGCGCTCTAACAACTCCTGCTCGCCGGGCTCCTCCGCGGACGAAGACCCGTCCGTCCCGGCTATCGAGTTCACGACCGAATCAGATCGAGAACTTCGTCACGGCGGCGTTCCATGTCCTCGGGCGAGACGAGCGACTCCAGGCAGAGGCGCAGCAGCGGCTCGGTGTTCGAGGAGCGCACGTTGAAGTGCCAGTCGGGGTAGTCGATCGAGATCCCGTCGAGTTCTTTCTGCTCGGCGTCGGGGAAGCGCGCGGCGATCTCCGCCATCTTGCCCGGGGCGTCCTCGACCTCGGAGTTGATCTCGCCGGAGATGAAGTAGCGCGAGCGGTAGGGCTCGAGCAGTTCGGACATCGACTTGCCGCTGCGCGAGAGCAGCTCAAGCACGAGCAGCGCCGGGATCGTGCCGGAGTCCGCGCAGTAGAAGTCGCGGAAGTAATAGTGCCCGGAGACCTCGCCACCAAACAGCGAGCCCTCCTTGCGCATGCGCGTCTTGAAGAAGGCGTGGCCGACGCGGTTGATGTACGGCGTGCCGCCCGCGCGTGTGACGGTGTCGGGCACTGCGCGTGAGGCGCGCACGTCATAGAGGATCGCCTCGGGGTGGGCGGGGTCTGAGCTTTTCCCGAGCAGCGACTCCGCCAGCAGCGCCGTCAGGAAGTCACCGTCGACGAACCGGCCGGTCTCGTCGATGAAGAAGCAGCGGTCGGCATCGCCGTCCCAGGCGATCCCCAGGTCGGCGCCGGCGGCGAGTACGCGGTCGATGATGAACTGGCGGTTCTCCGGAAGCAGGGGGTTGGGCTCGTGCTCGGGAAAGTTCCCGTCGGGCGTCCAGCAGGTCTCGATCAGATCGAGGCCGAGGCGCTCCAACAGCGGCCCGGCGACAGGGCCGGCCATCCCGTTGCCGCCGTCGACGACGACCTTCAGCGGCTTGACCACCGCCGGGTCGATGAATTTGAGGACCGTCTCGTGGAACTCCCCGTACAGGTCGATCTGCTCGACGGCGCCCTCAGCCGAGGAGTCCGGCAAGCCCGACTCGATCAGCCGGCGGATGTCCTGGATGCCGGTGTCGCCGGACAGGGCGATCGCGCCCTCGCGCACGAGCTTCGCACCGGTGTAGGCCTTCGGGTTGTGCGAGGCGGTGCACATCAGCCCGCCGTCGAGCTCGCGCGAGCCGACGAGGTAATAGAGCATCTCCGTGCCGACCTGACCGGCGTCGAGCACGTTCGCCCCCTCGGCCAGCAGCCCGGCGCGATAGCGGTCGGACAGTTCGGGGGCGGTCAGGCGCATGTCGCGTCCGAGGCCGACACGCAGCTCAGAGACGGGCTTCCCCGACAAGCCCGAGAGCACATGGGCGAAGGCCCGGCCGATCTGCTCGGCGATCGGGCCGTCGATCTGCTCGCCGTACAGGCCCCGGATGTCGTAGGCCTTGAAGATGTCTGGTGTGGGGGAGGAGGTCATAGGGTCGCAATCCTACGGGTTGCTTGGGAGGCCTTGGTCGGGAGCACCCCGCGCCGCACGGATTCGTAGACTGGGTGGCATGTCGGGGCATTCCAAGTGGGCGAGCATCAAGCACAAGAAGGCGATCGTCGACTCGCGCCGCGGCGCGCAGTTCACGAAGCTCGCGCGTTCGGTCACCGTCGCCGCGCGCGACGGCGGCGGGGACCCGGTCGGCAACCCGGCGCTCGAACTCGCGATCCGCAAGGCCAAGGAAGCCTCGATGCCGAAGGAGAACATCGAACGCGCGATCGCCAAGGGCACGGGGGAGGGCGGCGAGGCCGAGGCGATCGAAGCCGTCCTGTATGAGGGCTATGGCCCGGGCGGCGTGGCTGTGCTGGTCGAGGCGTTCACGGACAACCGCAACCGCACCGGCGCCGACGTACGCCATGCCTTCTCCAAGCACGGCGGCAACCTCGGCGAGCCGGGCTCGGTCGCCTACCTGTTCGAGAAGAAGGGCACGATCGTGATCGACGCCGCGCGCTACTCCGAAGACGATCTGATGGTCGCCGTCGAGGCGGGCGCCGAGGACGTGGCGACCGACGATGGCTCCTTCGAGATCGTCGTCGAGCCCGCCGGCTTTTCCAGCGTGATCGGTGCGCTGGAGGGCGCGGGGGTGGAGACCGAGAGCGCGGAGATGTCCTATCGCCCGACGAGCCTTGTGCCGATCGACGAGGCGCAGGTGCGCAAACTGATGGGGTTGACCGATGCGCTGGAAGAGCTCGACGATGTCGACGAAGTGCACGCGAACTTCGACGTGCCCGCGGACGTGCTGGAGCGGGTCGCGGGCTGACCGTGGCCGTTCCGGTGTGACGATCATCCCGAGCGGAGTATGAGCGCCACCGCCTCCCGGCCCCCGGTCGTGATCCTCTGCGGCGGGCGCGGCACACGTCTACAGGAGCACACGCAGGAGATCCCCAAGCCGCTCGTCGAGATCGGCGGCATGCCGATTGTCTGGCATGTGGTCCAGCTCTACGCCGCGCAGGGGTTTCGCAGGTTCCTGCTGGCGACGGGTTACAAGGGCGAGCTGATCGAGCGGTGGGCGGCCGAATGCGCGTGGCCGGAAGGCGTTAGCGTACGGTGCGAGGACACGGGTTTGCAGACCCCGACGGGCGGGCGGATCAAGCTGCTGGAGGATCAGCTCTCCCAGGAGGAGCGCTTCTGTGCGACGTACGCCGACGGGGTGGCCGACATCGACCTTGGCGCGCTGCTTGAGTTTCACTCAGATCACGGTGCGCTGGCAAGCATGACCGTCGTACGTCCGGAGCTGCAGTTTGGTGTGACGGAGCTCGACGGTGAGGACGGCCGGGTAACCGGTTTCCGCGAGAAGCCGCGCTCGGAGCACTGGATCAACGGGGGGTTCTTCTGCATGGAGCGTGGGGCGTTGGATTACCTTGGACGGGACAGCGTGCTCGAGCGCCGGCCGCTGGAGCGCCTGGCCGCGGAGAACGAGCTGCGGGCGTACCGGCACGAGGGGTTCTGGGAGTGCATGGATACGTATAAGGACGCGGTCGCGCTGAACGACCTGTGGGCCTCGGGAGAGGCTCCATGGCGGCTTTGGAGTTAGATCCAGCAGCGGATCCAGAAACCCTCCCGGCTTTGCCCCGCTTTTTACATTTGTTTCCTTCAACTGAACACGGTCCCCGGCGGGATCGATGTCCGCTCGACCGGATTGGTCGCTGCTCTGGGTTCGGGCGTGGTCCAGGGCTCGACCGGCCGATCGCACCTCGCTCCCGCCGGGGGCCTGGTTTGCTGGGTGCATGGGACCTACCCAAAGCGAGCCGTCGGTGCTGCACGAACCCCTTCTCGACGGATGTTCGACTGGGAGCGAATCTCGGATACCTGTCAGAACCTCGCAAATTGCGGGCTTATGGGTGAGCGGACTAGAAAATCGAGCCTTTCCAAAATTAGGGATTGAGCAAAAAGGGGAAGAAATCAAGTGAAATCGCGAATGGGCTTACCTAAACACATCGAGCATTTTCGTCTAACGAGCCCTTGTCGCATGATGATGCCTCTTCTCGTTAGTGCCGCATTTGTATGCTCGGGATGTGCAAGCTCTCAAGGATCCCAAGGCTCTCAGTCCGCACGGAAGTTTTCGCACGACGGTCGGCTAAGTGGTGACGTGTCTGTGTGTTCGATATATCTTCGGAACTGCTCGCGTGTAGCGGCTACCGTAACCGTGCTTAGCGTACGTGGAACAACGATGGGTGGCGCCGTTGCCAAGCAGCGCACGGTGACCGGACGGTTCAGCTTTGCACTGCCACCCGGCAAGTACTTTCCTACGGCATTTGACGTGCAAGCCCGGCTCAGTCGTGGCCGATGCATCGCCGGCGAGGCGGTCGTGCGTGCACACGAAAACGTTAGCGACCCAGTCGTCTGTCACCCGAGGATCAGGTAAGTCGTTGGTATATTCAGGCTATGGTTGGCCGGGCGATAGGAGATCGCGTGACTGAATTTAGAGGTAGGTATGGTGTCTTTGCGGTTTGATGTGGTTGTGGCGCTGGCTTGCGGGAAGGGGGCTCGTGCGTTGTGTGCGCTGGCTGTGATCGCTGCTGTTGCAGTCCCGTTGGGGTTTGCGCGGAATGCTCTCGCCGCCGAAACTGGTCGAGTTGCCGGTACCGTCACGGATGCCACGACGCAGGCTAGAGTAGAAGGTCTTGAAGTGTGCGTGCGGCTGCGATCGGAAAGGTTCGGTGGCTATTGTGCACGAACGGACCAGAACGGGGAATACACGATCTCGGAGGTTTCAGCGGGCACGTATATCGTCGAGTTCTTGGTGCCGTTCCAGGGCGGTCCTGGCTCTTCCCGGAGCGATCTGGACTACGCGCCACAGTACTATGATGGCAAGGCCACTCAGGCGGAATCCGAAGAAGTGACAGTTACGGCAGGGCAGCCCACGAGCGGGGTAGACGCCGCGATGCAGCCTGGCGGAAAGATCGTGGGTGTCGTGACGGACGCGGTGACGCACGCTCCGATCGCCGGCATCGAAGCCTGCGCATACAGACCTTTGGTCGTGGAAGATCCCCCGTCTCGTTGTGGTGCAACCAATACGGACGGTGAATACACGATCTATCCGCTGGTCAGCGGCGAATACACGGTCGAATTCACGGCTCCGTCCAACGACTCGTTCGATTACGCGCGGCAGTACTACAACGACCAGGTGTCGTCCGAACAGGCGAACGAGGTGCCGGTGACTGTGGGTGAAACTACGTCGGGGATCGATGCGGCGATGCAGTCGGGTGGGGGCATCACGGGCCGGGTGACGGTCGCTGCGACCGGGAGTCCGCTCATGAACGCCGAGGTCTGCGCGTTCTCGCTCGCTGCGCTGTCGGTCGGGGATGAAGGACCCGAACGTTGCGTTCAAACCAACGTTAACGGGGAATACAGCCTGTCGCAGTTGAAGGTGGGCCAGGACATCGTCGAATTCTACGACGAATTCGGGAGCGGCTTCGTGCGCCAATACTACGATGGCAAGTCCTCCCGCGCCGAAGCCACACCGTTGTCGGTGACGCCGGGCGTCACGATCACCAGTGTCGACGCTGTGTTGCACCCGGTCGGGGAAGAAGCGGTCAAGCCACCGTCGCCGACCGAAACGACGCTGTCGACCAAACTTGCCTCCGTGGCGCCTGTCCTCTCAAAGACGCCGATCGCGGCCATTTTGGGGTCAAAGCTCATGGTGTCGGGAAGTTCGGCGCCGGTGCGGGTGGCTTGCAGCGAGGCGACATGTCAAGGGTCGATTGAACTGACGGTGCAGGCTCCGGCAAAGAACGGCAAGAGCAAGCCGGCGGCTGACCATAAGGCGACGCTCGTGCTCGCCACGGGCTCCTTCTCGCTTGCGGAGGGCAAGCGCGGAACGGTTGTCTTGCATCTGACGTCCGCAGGCAGAAAGAGGCTCAGCCACGCCAGCAAGCAGCACCCGATCGCAGCGAAGCTCACCCTGTCCATAGAGGGCGGGAAGAAGGCGGCTTGGTCAGTCGTGGTCGGCTGAAAGGTAGGGTCAAGTCGGACAGAAGCCGCCGGACGGCGACTTACTCTGATTTATCTGATAAAGTAGCCAAGATGGTTCAAATGAGTGCAACCGAGGTGGCTCGAAACTTCTCGGCGGTCGTTAACCGTGTGATCGCGGGTGAGGAGATCGAGGTCATTCGCAACGGCACTCCGGTCATCGAGCTGCGTCGACCCTCGCGGCCACGGGGGCTTACGGGCAGGGAGTTCAAGGAGTTGATGGCCAGCTTGCCGCCCGTCGATGAGGACTTTGCTGGTGATCTGGAAGAGGCGCGCAAAAAACTTGGTCCTCCTAAGTCCGCATGGCCCTCCTGATCGACACGTCCGTCTTGGTTGATGCCGAGCGGCGCGAAGAACGATACGAGCAGATGCTTCCTGGGGATGAGCAGGGTCAGGAGAAGCACTCGATCAGTGTGATCACGGTCAGTGAGCTGCTGCACGGCGTTCACAGGGCCACCGCGGGAAAGAGGCGGGCAGGCCGCCGGGCATTCGTCGAGGGACTGCTGGCAAGGTTCGAGCCGATTCCCATTGTTTCCGAGGTGGCCCGTATCCAAGCGGAACGTTGGGCTGAGCTCGAAGTGACCGGCGACATGATCGGTGTGCACGACCTGTGGATCGCTGCTACCGCGCTCGCCCACGGCCTACGGGTCGCGACGACTAACGCGCGCGAGTTCGAACGTGTGCCCGGTCTATCCGTGCTCGCGCTCTGACCCGCGCGCGGCCTGCACCGCCGGAGCCTCATCATTCTCAGGACTCCCGTTCGGGCAGCCGCCGCGCGCAAACAGCGACACAGGCTTGTTGGTCAGCGTTATTGTTGAGCTGATCGTCCCGTTTCGCCGGTGCCGTCGGATAGAGAGCGACGCGAGCGTCGTCGTTTGCGCTCGCACGCACGGCCAGGGCGTGGTCACGAGCGACCCCGACGATCTGCGCCGGCTCGACCCGGATCTTCGGTTGGAGGTCATCTGAGTCATCCAGGCCCATGCCGGTTCAGTGACCTACACCTGCCGGTAGCCCAAGGCAGGCGTCCGACCCCACGCGCAGAATCACAACCGATGATCGTCCTCGGAATCGACCCTGGCCTGGCAAACACGGGCTACGGCGTGGTGCAGAGCACCGCCGGGCGCCTCGTGGCGCTCGACGGCGGCGTGATCGAGACTAGGGCCGGGCTGCCCGTGGAGCAAAGACTGGCCGACATCCACGCGGCGATCGACGCGCTGCTGGCCGAGCACGAGCCGCAGGGGATGGCCCTGGAGCAGCTGTACTTCGGCCAGAACGTGAAAACGGCGTTTGCGGTCGGGCAGGCGCGGGGCGTAACGATGCTCGCCGCCGGGCAACGGGGGGTGCCGTGCGAGAGCTACACGCCGCAGAAGATCAAGGGCGCCGTGTGTGGCAACGGCCGGGCGGACAAGGAGCAGGTCGCGCGGATGGTCCAGGCGCTGCTGGGCCTGGAGGCGCCGCCGGCGCCGGACCACGCAGCCGACGCGCTGGCCGTGGCGATCTGCCACGCGAACTGCGCGCCGCTGTCGCGGGCGCTTGTGGGGGCCACGGGATGATCTGGACCGCCGTCGCGCAAACCGCCTGTGATGTCGCAAGCGAAGCCCTGAAGCCAAAATCGGGGAGTGAGGCGAGATGATTGGCATGCTGCGAGGCGAGGTGGCGGTTCGCCGCGCCGACCACGTGGTGATCCTCTGCGGCGGCGTCGGCTACCGCGCGGCGGTCTCCGCCGAGACGCTGAAGCACGTTCCCGCCGCGGGCGAGGAGACAACGCTGCACTCCCATTTGATCGTGCGCGACGACGCGCTGCAGCTGTACGGCTTCCACTCCGAGGAGGAGCGCGACCTGTTCCTGATGCTGCTGTCGGTTCAGGCGGTGGGCCCGAAGGTCGCGCTGGCCGTGCTGTCCGGCGGTACGCCGAGGGAGCTGATGGCGGCGATCGCGGGGGAGGACGCGGCGCGCTTCCAGGCGACGCCGGGCATCGGCAAGCGCACCGCAGAGCGGATCATCGTCGAGCTGCGGGAGAAGGTCGGAGACACGGCAGCCGCCGCCGCACCGGGCGGTCCGATCACCGCGCGGCGGGGCGAAGGACCGCGGGCGTTGGCCCGTGACGGGCTGATCGAGCTGGGGTACGCGCCGGGCGAGGCCGAGGAGCTGCTGAGAAGCGCGGAGGGCGACAGCGCCGAGGAGCTGCTGGCGCAGGCATTGAGGACGGCCAGAGCACAATGAGCGCCACGACCACCTACACAGGAACCACCACGCGCGCAACGATCATTCAAGCGGGCGGCACCCAATGACCGCCGAGGCCACAACCGCCCGCATCCAGACGCCATATCTGGTCGAGGAGGACGAGCTCGACCGCTCGCTGCGCCCCAAGCGCCTAGGAGACTTCGTCGGCCAGAAAACGCTCCTGGAGCAGCTCGGTGTGGCGATCGAGGCGGCGAGCGCCAGAGGCGAGGCGCTCGACCACCTGCTGCTCGCCGGCCCGCCGGGCCTCGGCAAGACGTCGCTCGCGCAGATCGTCGCGGCGGAGCTGGAAGTGCCGTTCGTGCAGACGGCCGGCCCGGCGCTCGAGCGCAAGGGGGACATCGCGGCGTTCCTGACCGCGCTTGAGCCGAGAAGCGTGTTCTTCGTCGACGAGATCCACCGGCTGTCACGGACACTGGAGGAGACGTTCTATCCGGCGATGGAGGATCACCGGCTGCCGATCACGGTCGGGCAGGGGGCGGGCGCGCGCGTGGTCACGCTCGAGCTGCCGTCGTTCACGCTGGTCGGCGCGACGACGCGCACCGGCTTGCTGACGACCCCGCTGCGCGACCGCTTCGGTATCCAAGCGAGGCTCGAGCCATATGCGATCGCGGAGCTCGCGAGCATCGTCAGGCGTTCGGCCAGCATTCTGGAGATCGGCTTGGAGGACGACGGCGCGACGGCGATCGCGGCGCGCAGTCGGGGGACGCCGCGCGTGGCGAACCGCCTGCTGAAGCGCGTCAGAGACTTCGCCGAGGTGCGCATGGAGGGTGTCGTGACGGCGGCGGCGGCCGAGGCGGCGCTGGAGCTGTTGGAGGTCGACGACAGAGGACTGGACCGGCTGGACAGAGAGATCCTCAAAGCGATCTGCGTGAAGTTCGACGGCGGTCCGGTGGGGCTGTCGACGCTGGCGGTAGCCGTGGGCGAGGAGCAGGACACGATCGAGGACGTGTACGAGCCGTACCTGCTGATGCAGGGTCTGATCAAGCGGACCCCCCGGGGACGTGCGGCGACCCCTGCGGCGTATACGCACCTGGGCCTGGAGCCACCGGCTCCCCCTGGCCCGGCGCTCTTCTAGCTCTCGCTCCCGTACTCTGTAGGCGATCCCCATGACGCATCCGTTCATCTGCCCAAACTGCGGTCACCGCACCAGCGAGCTGGACCGCAACATCGGCTTTACACGGCAACCGAAGGGTTGCGCGAAGTGCGGCTTCGCGTTCCTGTTCGAGCTGCTCGACGACTACTTTCCGGCGCCGGACGCGGCGTTCTTCGTGTGCGACGGGGAGGGGCGGGTGATCGGCTGCGGGAAGAACTCGTTCGCCTTCACGGGTCTCGAGGAGGAGGAGGTGATCGGCCAGCGCGTGGAGGAAGTGCTGGGGTTGAGCTTCCAGAACGGCGACGATCCCGTGGCGACGGTGCTCGAGTGGGGCGTCAGGGCACTCGATAAGCCGGTCAAGGTCTCGGGCGAACGCGACAACGCGGCGAGCGCGAAGGCGGACATGTTTCCCGCGTACGACGATGACGGCGGGCTGTTGCTCGTGCTGACGCCCGACAAGTAGGCTGGGATAGAGCCGATGACCGACCCCCGCCACCGACTGCCGCAGCCCGCGATGACCTGCCGTCGCCGGCCAATGACCGATCTCCGCCACAAGCCGATCGCCAACCGCCCACGCCCGCGATGACCGATCGCCGCCGCAACACCTTTGTCCTGCTGATCGTCTTCGGGCTGCTGATCCTTTCGCTGCTCGTGATCGTCGGCATCCCCGGCGTCGTGTCGCCGAAGAAGACCCGCCTCGGGCTCGACCTGAAGGGCGGCATCGAGCTGACCTACCAGGGCCGGCCGACGGCGCAGTCAAAGGTGGACACCGAATCGCTGAACCGCGCGATCGACATCATGCGCAAGCGCGTCGATCAGCTGGGCGTCGCCCAGCCGGAAATCCAGCGCTCGGGCTCCGACGAAATCGACGTGGCGCTGCCGAACGTGAGCAACGCGGGGCGCGCGCAGGCGCAGGTGGGGAAGACCGCGCTGCTGTACTTCTATGACTGGGAGCCGAACGTGATCGGCCCCGACGGCAAACCGGCGCCGAGCGAAGCGAGCGTGACGGGCGGGGCGAACGCCGCGTCTTCGATCAGCGGGCTGCTGCAGTACCAGGCGGTGCTGCGCGCCGCGAAACGGCCGACGATCATCCGCAAGAACGACACGACGCTGCAGCCGGGCTGCACGCCGGAACAGAAGGAAGGCTGCATCTACGGCAGCTGGTACCTGATCGACACGAAGCACGAAAAGATGCTGTGCGCCGGTAACACCCCGACCTGCCCGGCCGAGGAAACCGAACAGAACCTGTACGCGGACGGCTACAAACCACCGAAGGGTGCGAAGCCGAAGGCGGTGCGCGTGAACCCCGGCACGATCATCGTGCAGGCGCGACCGGTCGAAGGCGCCGCCGGCAAGGTCACGCAAGCCTCGCCGAACAGCTGGTATGTGCTGAACGACGACCCGGTGCTGACGGGCTCGGACATCAAGAACCCGCAGGAGAGCTCGGAAAGCGAATCGGGCACGCCCGATGTGAACTTCGGCTTCACCTCGCACGGCAAGAGCGTGTTCCAGCGGGTCACCAAGGAAATCGCCCAGCGCGGCCAGGAAGCGCAGTTGCCGGGCGTGACCAAGGAAGGAGCCCAGCAGCACTTCGCGATCGTGCTCGACGGCCAGGTGATCACCGCGCCGTCGATCGACTTCACGAAGTACCCGGAAGGGATCGACGCCTCCAACGGCTCGCAGATCTCCGGCGGCTTCACGCTGACCAGCGCGGAAAACCTCGCGGACGAGCTGCAGTCCGGCGCGCTGCCGATCAAGCTGAACCTGATCTCCCAGTCGCAGGTGTCGGCGACGCTCGGCAAACAGGCGCTCAGCCAGGGCCTGTTGGCCGGCCTGCTGGGCTTTGCCGTGGTCTGCCTGTTCCTCGTGATCTTCTATCGCGTGCTCGGCGTGATCGCGATCGGCGGTCTGCTGATCTACGCGATCTACTACTTCGCGCTGATCAAGCTGATCCCGATCACGCTGACGCTGCCGGGGATCGCCGGCCTGATCCTGACGATCGGGATCGCGGCCGACGCGAACATCGTGATCTTCGAGCGCGTCAAGGAGGAGATCCGCGGCGGGCGCTCGATCGTCTCGGGCATCGCTACGGGCTACAAGCGCGGGTTCGCGGCGATCGTCGACGCGAACGTCGTGACGTTCATGACCGCGTTCATCCTGTTCGCGCTCGCGACCGCGGAAGTCAAGGGGTTCGCCTTCACGCTCGGCATCGGCACGCTGTTGACGCTGTTCACCGCGGTGCTCGCGACGCAGGCGGCGCTCGGCGCGATGAGCCGCTCGCGGCTGGTCTCCCATCCGGCCGCGCTCGGCGCGGCCCGGCGCGGGAAAGGCTGGACGTTCGACTTCATGGGCGCGTCGAAGTGGTTCTTCTCGCTGTCGGGCACGATCCTCCTGATCGGCGCGCTGGCGATCGGCGGGAAGGGCTTGAACTTCGGGATCGACTTCAAGTCGGGGACGCGGATCCAGACGGCGTTCGTCAAGTCGGTCAGCGAGAAGCAGGTCGCCGAAGTGATGTCGAACGCGGGCTACGGCAACGCCGAGGTGCAGAAGTTCTCCAGCAAGAGCGTCGGCGGCACGGGCTTTCAGATCTCGACCGAGACACTGCGGCCGGACAAGGTGGCGAAGATCGAAAGCGACCTCGCCGCGCGCTACCCGATCCGCACCACCGCGAACGGCACGAAGGACTTCTCCTCGACCTCGATCGGCCCGACGTTCGGGAAAACGATCGCCAAGAGCGCGGTGATCGCGATCATCGCCTCGCTGCTCGTGATCTCGGCATACATCGCCCTGCGCTTCGAGTGGAAGTACGCGGTCCCGGTGCTGATCGCGTTGATGCACGACCTGCTGATCACGGCAGGGGTCTATTCGCTGACGGGGAGGGAAGTGACGACGGCGACGGTAGCGGCGCTGCTGACGATCCTCGGGTACTCGTTGTACGACACGATCATCGTGTTCGACCGGGTCAGAGAGAACGTGCCGCGAATGCCCAGGGCCGCGTTCTCGCAGATCGTCAACCGATCGATGTCCGAGGTGCTGACAAGATCGCTGGCGACGAGCTTCTGCACGCTGCTGCCGGTGATCGCGCTGTTGCTGTTCGGCGGGGAAACGCTGAAGAACTTCGCGTTCGCGCTGATGATCGGGATCGCCTCGGGCGCGTACTCGTCGATCTTCATCGCCTCGCCGGTGCTGACCGAATGGAAGGAACGCGAGGGCGGCTATCGCGGTCGCCGCGCGAGGATCGTGCGCGAACTGGGCGCGGTGCCCGCCTATGCCACGGCGCTCGGCGGCGAGCCGGTGGACGTGGAGCCCATGCAGGACCGCAAGCGGGCGCGGCGCGGCAGCATCACGGCCCCAGATCAGGCGGGTGAGCAGATCTCCCGGGACGAGTTCCAGGAGCTCGTGCGCGACCTCGACGTCGACGGGGAGCCGAAGAAGCAGAAGCAGCGCGGCCGCGCGGCGGTCGTCGAGCAGGAGCAGCCCGAGGGCGAGGCGGCCCCCAAGGCGACGCGCGACCCGGCGGCCGACCTGACCCCGGAGGACCTGGTGCTGAAGGACGACCCGAAGAAACGCGAGCGCACGAAACGCCCGCGTAATAAACGCCACGGGAGGAGCCGCTGATGGGACTGCTCGGCTGGGTGATGATGGGACTGGCGATCTGGCATTTCACGATCTTCCTGCCGGACCGCTTCTGGGGCGGGATCGTCGGCGCGTTCGTCGGCGCGCTGGTCGGCGCGGTGCTCGTCGGCCTGATCATCTACGGCGTGAAAGTCTCGGCCCTGGAAATCCCGGGGCAGAAGGCGACAGACATCGCGGTCGTGCTGTACGCGGTCCCGGGCGCGCTGATCGGCATCGCCCTGGTGTACTTCGAGGGCATCCGTAGAGAACAGCGAAGCTGAAAAAAAGACCTTGATGAGACCGCCTGCCGGCGGTCATGCTGTTGAGGTTCGCTGTTGAGAGACAGGCGCCCCCCTCCGCCTTACGGGCGTTTGAAGAGCTTCTTCAGACGGCTGGTGAGCCACACCGGGAGGATTGGAGTTTCGAAGAAGCCGGGCAGTTCCGTGGACGGGTAGTGCAGTGGCCGTCCGTCCCACGTCGTGTACTTGAGCTTGCCGTCGGGCGTCCTGGGATAGGGTATGGCTGGCTGGTGTTTGGTGGGCTGCTCCATGTGGCTCATCATAGTCTCCCGGTGAGATCGATCAGGATCGCGAGCACCAGGGGTGTCAGCGCTCGGTCGAACAGTGCGGCCTTGCGGGCCAGGGCGTGCTCGTTCGCCTGCACGCCCTCGGCGAGGTCTTCGAGCAGCGACTCTCTGAGCTGGCGCGCGGTATGGGTCTCGCGTTCCTCGCGCAGGCGTACGACGGGCGGGCCTGTTGCCCTCGCGCCCTTGCGCCGTAACGCTCGTATGGCCAGCCCGAAGGAGAGGCCGAGCAGCGCCAACGCGGCGATCCAGAGGTCATATGCCCCTTCGGTCTCGATCACGATCGTGGCGAGCGCCACGTCGAGGACCATCACCCCGAGCGCGCCGGCGTCCAGCGCCGCCGAGCGTCCTGACTGCATCTTCAACTGGTCCCGGGCCAGCGAACACAGTTCGCTGGTGAGCAGGGACGTGTCCTCGTGATCGGCCATGGCGGTCTCCGTCGGGGTCGGCTGGTTGTGGCGCCTCCCTTCCTGTTCCGACCGGCGCCCGCAAACGGGACAGCCGGATCGAAAGTTTTCAGCGCCGGCCTTGGTGGCAGGCCCTCGTCGGGGCCGAGTCTCCGCACGGCCGGTAGGCGCGGGTGTAGGGCGCGGCTACCGGGTAGGGCACGATCCGGCCGTGCGAATCTCGCCCCGCCGAGGGCACGACAAGCGCCCTTACAGGGGAGCGTCACGAGGCCGGATAGGGACATCTCGGCAAAAGCAGGTCCGCGACTTCATTCCGGTCAGGTCTCTCCTGACCGGAAGGAACGTCCGGATCCTGCGCGGGTCCTGCGCCGCTCTGTGGAGCCCTTTCTCGGGGTGCGCGCGGTTCTTACTTGCATTGGGTGTGTGTTTCTGCTTATAGTTTGTTCAGAGGTGCTCCCGGGTTGGGGGCATGGAAATAGATCAGGTTTGGGTCAGTTTTCTGGATGACATCAAGCGCTTGTAGGGGATTGTTGGGGAGAGGGCCGGATCGCATGAAGAGGGGTTGTTTTCGCGTGAGTCCCTTGGGGACAGATGTGAGGGGGATCGTTGTGCGCCCGGTGGGTGCCATAACTAGATGCGTCAGCGTCGCTGACACATCTCTCTCTCTCTCTCTCTCTCTACTCCGGATCTAGTAGGCAAAAAGCAGCGCAGGACCCGGGCTTCGTCCCGGCCGGCCCGACTTCGCGGGCTTATCGGCCGGGACGAAGTCGCGGGCCTGCTTGGCTGATCTCGAAGTTCGAAGAGTTCGCTATTGGCTGCGCCGGGCGCACCCTGATTTGTGGTGCGTGCTGATGGCCGCGAAGGGGCACCTGCGGATGCGTCATCCCGTGCCAGGCCCCCACGGCGGTGGCCTGTACGTCTCTGAGCTGCAGCGCGGCAGGTTGCTGGACGCGACGTTCGCGATCGTCTCGGAGGAGGGCTATCGGGGGATGGCGGTGCGAAAGGTCGCGGAACGTGCGGGTGTGTCGAGTAAGACGTTTTATGACCTGTTCAGCGATCGGGAAGATTGTTTTCTCGCGGCGTTTGACCACGGTGTCGAGGAGTTGCGGGTGCGTGCGCGCCCGGTGTATGAGGCAGAGCGGGATTGGGCGGCGGGTGTCCGTGGTGGCCTGGAGGTGTTGCTTGGGGTTCTTGATAGTGAGCCGGCGTTGCGGAGGCTGGTGTTTGTCGAGGCGCTCGGTGCCGGTCCGCGGGTGCTCGAGCTTCGCGCACAGGTGTTGGGGCAGTTGGCGGGCGTGATCGACGAGGGCCGCGCGGGCATGAAGGCCCCGGCCAAGTTGCCGCCGCTGACGGCCGAGGGCATTGTCGGTGCGACGTTTGGTGTGATCCACGCGCGCCTCTCCCAACAGCGCCTCGAGTCGTTGATCGAGTTGCTGGGCCCGTTGATGGCGACGATCATTCTCCCATACCGTGGGAGTGCGGCTGCGGCGCGGGAACTCAAACGGCCACTCGCTTCAGGGCGCCGAGGAGCAAGCAGGTCAAGGACGCAGGGAGCGTGGCGTGCTACGCACGCGAGCGAGCGAGGACGCAGAGATGCGCCGCTCCTCGGCGCCCTGAGGCCGTTGGGGTCGATCGGGCCGGCTGATTTCCGTTTGACGGTTCGCACGCAGATGGCGCTCGCCGCCGTCGCGGAGCTGGCTGGCCGGGGGTCCTACCCGAATAACCGCGAGGTTTCCGAGCACATGGGTGTAGCCGATCAGGGCCAGGTCTCCCGCCTGATGATGCGCTTGGAGACCCAGGGCCTGTTGGAGAACACCCGCGACGGTCGAGGCCATACCAAGGGCCTGGCAAAGGCATGGCGCCTAACCCCCGATGGTCAAGCAGTGATCGACGCGCACCGCCCCCTAGGGCCGGCCCAGCGTAACAGCACCAAGCCCACGAACCCGGCCGCAAAGCGCGGAGATCCACTCTTCAAATCAGCGAAGCAGGTCCGCGACTTTGCCCGGCCGATCGGTCCCGCTTTAGCGGGCCGGCCGGGCAAACGTCCGGATCCTGCCCGGCCGGCGCCTTTCCGTTTGACCGTCCGTACCCATCTCGTGTTGACCGCGATCGCGGAGCTCAGCGAACGGGAGTCGAACCCTCCGAGTAACCGCGAGATCTCGCGGGCGGCTGGGGTGAGAGATCAGGGCCAGATTTCGAAGCTGCTCGCGCGTCTGGAGGGTTGTGGTCTGGTCGAGAACACGGGGGGCGCGACCGCGGGCGTCCCGAACGAGTGGCACTTAATGCCGCGTGGTGAGGAAGTCCTCTTCGCCAGTCGCTCAGCTTCCCCGAAGGCGGGGCAATGACAAACCAAATCAGCCAAATGTGTCCGGGTTTTCCAAGCAGAAGGAGATAAAACCGATGTTCCAAGCAATCCGCAAGCATCTGACCCCAAGCACGTTCATAGCCTTCATGGCCTTGGTCTTCGCGCTAACCGGCGGCGCGTTCGCCGCGAGCAGCCACACGGGTGGCTCAGGCGCCAAAGCGAGCGCCTCGGCCACGCACGCAACCCCCGTCGCGAGCGCCGCAAAGGCCAAGGCCGCCCCCAAGGGTAAGGCTGGCCCCCGCGGCCCCGCCGGAGCCAAGGGAGCAACCGGCGCCACAGGTGCGCCAGGCGCGACCGGCCCGGGAGGGCCGGCGGGCGCTACCGGCCCAGGCGGCCCCCAGGGTCCTCCTGGTGTAACCGGAGCGACCGGAGCGACCGGAGCCGCGGGTCCGGCCGGAGCGGCCGGCAAAGAAGGCAAGCAGGGCGTAATTCACCCAGGCGAAACACTGCCCTCGGGTGCTACCGAGACCGGCCAGTGGATCTTGACTGGCTCCGCCGCCGGCGGATTCGAACTCGCCGGAGCAGCGACGCTGTCCTTCCCGATCCCTCTCAAAGAACCCCTCGCCAATACAACATCAAAAGTTATTCATCCGGGGGAAGGCGAACACGAACCTAATGAATCAAGCTACATCGCAAATCACGAATGTGGCGGAACCGTCGAAAATCCCGTCGCCGCTCCAGGGTTCCTCTGTATCTTCGTCGCAGAAGAAGAAAACGTGCAGGGATTCTCGGTTTTCGACGCCTCAGCAAAGGAACCCAACGGCAATGGCGCTGGCAAGACAGGGGTCGGTATGAAGGGCATCACCAAAGAAGCTGGAGTCCTCAACGCTCGTGGATCCTGGGCGGTGACCGCTGGCTAGACCTTGGCGTCCAGGTCCTGACCTTACGCGACGCTCAGATTCCCCAGGGCGGCAAGACCGCCCTGGTGAGGATGGGCCGCCCATCCTCACCCCGACAACATAGCCCATCGATCACCTCACAACTTCCCGATATGCACAGATCTCATCACCGATTTCACGACCTTTATCTCATCCGCGAGAAAGGCATGCAAGTGAACCACACTCAGCTCAACGCCCAGAAACGGTTCTCCGAGACCGGTCTCGCTATCGCGTCCCGTGGCCCGCAAAGCGGGACGCGTCACGCCATGTCGTTCGTGCGGGCTTGGCGTCCGTTGGTTCCATGTCTGCTTGTGATCCTGGCGGTGACACTTGCTTCCGGCGCCTCCACCGCTCTCGCATCCGCACCTCCGAGTTTTCAGTTTGGCGGAGTGACTGCGCCAAATCCCCACGTTTTTTCCACACGCATGTTCGCCGGGGCCACAGTGTTCACAAACGAACTCGACACCAAGTGGCGTGCTGAATATTCCACCAACAAGAGCCAACTCGAAGAGGGTTCTGGCGCCCTCGCGAACAGCGGCGAATTCAAGGGGAATATCGGAGGCGGTTCAGGGTCTGCCCTATTTGGCACCGAAGAACCTGGCAGACCTCTCTACCACCTTGCACCTAATACCCATTACTTCGGCCGTTTTATCGCTGAAAACGCAGCCGGCACAAGGGTGCTTCCCTTTGAATTCGCCACCCTGCCGATCGTAACGCCAGAAGTATCGGTCGAAGCCGAAAACCAGGAGCGAGGCCCAGACCCAAATCGGACAACCTTTGTAGCCTTTGCAGACAGTCCAACCACGGCCCAATTTTCTGCCGAGATTCAGAGTAACGGTGCCACGACTACATACAGCTTTGGCTACTCCACCTCGCCTTCCGGTCCCTTTACCTCGTGCGCTAACGGCTCGATTACCGTCGCCGAAGACTTCGCCGAACCGGAGGTGCACTGTGCAGGTCTCCTCCCCGAAACGACCTATTACGCTCGTCTGCTCGCAACCAACGAAAAGGGCACACTCGAACGGACCAAGTTTGCTCAGAGCGGCGGAGTCGAAGGCAGTTCCTTTAGGACGCCGACGGCAAAGCCTGTGGTCTTTGAATCGAGCTTGCGCAACGTCACTGCGGTCTCTGCCCACGTCAAAGCTGGCGTGACGCCCCACCACGAGGAAACGCGCTGGCGTTTTGAATCGGCGCCGTCCGCGCTGGGTCCATGGACCGCGGTCCCGGGTGCCGCGGGAACCGTCTCCCAAGCCGAAGCAGAAGCCCTACCGGGAGGGACCGAGACGTTTGTGGGGGGTGACATCACGGGATTGACTCCGGCCACGACGTATTACGTGCGGCTGTTCGCTGAAAATGCGGCGGGCGAAGGGCAGAACGACGGCTTCGGCGAACCGGTTTTGACGGAGACTCATGGTTTCGCGAGCTTTCGCACCACGGGTCCCCCAACCGCGACCACGCTGGCGTTACATACTCTCGACGGCGAATCGCTGCGGGTTATCGGTGGGGTCGACCCCAACAGCGCGCGCACGTCGGCCGAACAGACGATCACGATTGAAGGTGCCCCGTCTGGTGGCACGTTCACGCTTACCTTCAATGGGGCGACGACCCGGCCGATCGCGTTCGACGCCTCGGCAGAAGATGTGGAAAGCGCGCTCGGCCAGGCGGTAGGGCCGGGGGTTGCGGTGCAGGGTAGCGTGGGTGGCCCCTACACCGTCTATTTCGGAGGCCACGTTAGATTCGGCGCCGAACACGAACTTGGTCCCTTAGCCGAAAAGGCTGAGCCGCAGGTCGAAGCCGATGCTTCGGGCTTGACGCCTTCGCCGCAGGCCGCGGTGAAAGTTGTGACTGTCGAGAAAGGTGGTGAAGGGTCAGACACCCACTATCACTTCCAGTACATAAGCGAACAGCAGTTCAAGCAAGAAGGCGAATGGACGAACGCCATCTCCAGTCCTGAAGCCGATGCCGGCTCTGGCACCGTCACTCAGTTCGTTGCGGCGAATCTTCCCGCGCTGAAGCTTGGTGAAACCTATCGTTACCGGATCGTCGCGACCAGCACGATTCCGGGTAATCCTGTTGTCGATGGCGAAGAACGGTCTCTGACTGTGCCTGCTGCACCGGCGGTGGAGCTGTCGGCTTCGTGCTCCAACGAAGCGTTGCGCACGGGCGCGTCCGCGAACCTTCCGGATTGTCGGGGTTATGAACAGCTCACTCCGATCGAAAAGGAAGGCGCGCGCGAACCATTGAACTATGCGTTCAGTCTCGGTGGAGGTGCCGCAGTCGGCGAAGACGGCGAGCATCTCACGCTCGAAGCCGAAGGGACGAGTTACGGCGCGGCTCCCACCGACGGTCAGAGTCCTTATCTCTTTTCTCGGCGGGGAGATGGGGATTGGCTGATGGCGGCTGCATCGACGCAGCCGGAAACCGGCATCCACAAGTCCTTGCTCCAGTTGATGACCCCCGATCTCAGTAAGTTTGCCTATTCGTCTGACTTTCAGACGTCGCCGACCACTGAATCTAAGGAAATCGAATACCGGGTTGGTCCTCCTGGCGGTCCCTATGTCACCGTCGCGAGCGTTCCCGTGAAACAGGCAGGTTTGGGTTGGGTTGCCGCGTCCAGGGATTTCTCTCGGATGTTTCTTGCGGCTGCGGATCGAACGCTGCTCGGTGCGTCCACTGGGACGAGGCAGGGCGATGATCTCTATGAATATTCCGGTGGTGAACTGCGTCAGGTGAATGTTACGGGTGGCGCTCCGGGGTCGACGATCGGCGCTTGCGGGGCCAACATTGTCGACGGCGATGAAGAAGCCGGTACGGTGAGTAGCGCGCACGCTGTCTCAAGCGACGGCTCGCGTGTCTTCTTCGAAGCGATCCCCAGCGTAAACTGCTCCGAACCGAAGCATCTCTATGTGCGTGTGGGCGGCGAAGCTACCGTCGATATCGGTGCCTACAAGTTCATCGCGGCGAACGCCGAAGGCACGAAGGTCTTGCTCGAAAAGCGCGGCGGTGAAGCTCGCGAAGTTCTGCTCTACGACAGCGCGTCGGGGAGCGTCAAGCCGCTATTCACGGTGCACCAGGAAACGAGGTTCATGGTCTCTGAAGATCTCAGCACCATATACTTTGTTTCCAGCGAGCAGCTCACGCCAGACGCGCCGGCGGACGCGTCCAGTATCTACCGTTATGACGTTCCGGCTGGAGCCCTGAGCTTCATCGACTCCGGAGAAAACATCACCGAAATCACATCGTGGAAGGTGAGCTCCGATGGGCGCTATCTCTATTTCGGCGCCGAAGTCCTCGGAGGTGTCCCGGGTGGGCAAAGGGCGAAGCTATCCAATGAAAAGAAGCCTCAAGTTTACCGGTACGACAGTGCCGAATCGTTCGCGCAGTGTATGTCGTGCGCATCGTCGTTCGATCCCGAACCGAGGTTGACCGCTGTCTTCGGCGAAACCGGTGGCACCGGCGGAATGCTGCAGTCGCGGACCGGCACTCCAAGGACGGAGGTCGCTTCCGCCAACGGTGACTACGTCTTCTTCGACACCGCCTCTGCGTTGCTGCCCGCGGATGTCGATGGCGAAGTGGCCCCCGAAGCTGGTGCTGGTGACCAAGGGATTGAAAACGGCAGTGGGTTCTTCTCGGTGTCGAGCGATGTCTATGAGTGGCGTAAGCCCGGCGTCGATGGCTGCACCCATCTGCAGGGTTGTCTGGCGCTGATCACGAACGGTCGTGGTGGCTTCTTGAACGTGTTCCTCGGGACCGATGAATCCGGCCGCGACGCGTTCTTCTACACCAACTCTGAGCTGGTGTCCCAGGACGAGGACACGGCCGGCGACATCTACGATGCTCGTATCGGTGGCGGCACGCCGCCCGCGCCGCTGCGCCCGGTCGAATGCGAAGGCGATGCCTGCTCGACACCGGCGAGCGCGCCAAATGACGCCACGCCGTCGAGCTCGACGCTCTCTGGTCATGGCAACCTCGCCCAACTGCCCTCGACGAAACCCGTGGCCAAGCCAAAGGTCAAGACAAAGAAGAAAGTCAAGTCGAAGAAGAAGGCGAAGGGAAGGCACACGAAAAAGCACAAGAGCAAGGGTAGGGGCGGGAAGGCTTCCAGGGGGAGTGGGAAAACTGTGTTTTCGAGGAGGAGTAAGTGATGAGCTTCAGAAATACAACTCCCATTGCTGTCGCTTTGTGTGTCTTGGCGTGTGTGCTGCCGGGTGTCGCGGTGGCGGAACCGAGTGAACATCCGTTCGAAATTGTCCCGGGCTCGTTTCATTTCGCTCCGACTGGTGACCAGGCGGCCGCGCACGCCGACTGGGTGACGTCGTTTGATTTCGCCCACGACGAAGGAACTGGGCACACCTATAACGATCTCCGCACGAACGTCGTGAATCTCCCCGCGGGCTTCGACGCGAGCGATACGGCCGTGCCGACTTGCACCGACGCGCAACTTCTCGCTATCGGTGGCATCAACGAAGCGATCGGTCAGTGCCCGGTCGCGAGCCAGGTGGGGCAGATCAGCCTCGAACTGCAGCTCGCCGTGGGGAGGCCTCCTTTCAAATTGAGGTTGCCGGTCTATAACATGGAAGTCACCAGTTCGGGTGTCGCGGCGGAGCTTGGCTTCAAGACGGCGACGTTCACGACGATCCTCGTGGTCAGGGCACGTCCGTCTGACGAGGGGTTGACGATCACTACGCCGAACGTCACGAAGGTGAGCGAACCGCGTAACATCTCGGTCACGACGTGGGGTATCCCGGCCGCGCACGAACACGACTCCCAGCGCGGTGAAACGTGTGGCATCTTCGGTGAAGAGCCGCCGGTGTGCCGCAATGAATACGGCGCTCCGCAGTCCGCGAACATTCAGGTCAAGCCGTTCCTCTCGAACCCGACGAGCTGCGGCTTCTTCACCGCGAGCATGGAAGCAGACTCGTGGGAGGAACCACTCAACTTCTCGCCGGCTACCGATAGCACGGTCGGGCCGATCGGGGAATGCGAACGCGTGCCGTTCGAACCGTCAATCGAAGTGAACCCGAGCACGCGCGCCGCGGAATCATCGACCGGTCTCGCGGTTTCGCTGGTCGTCCCGCAGGCATGGGAAAACCCCCACACGATCTCGACCGCCAACCTCAAGGACGCCAAGGTCACCCTCCCCGAAGGGGTCACGGCGAACCCGTCGCTCGCGGCCGGTCTCGGCTCGTGCACGCCGGCAGAGTACGAATCGGAAACCGCGGCCTCGTTGCCGGGTGCGGGCTGCCCGCCGGAATCGAAGATCGGATCGATCGAAATCGAAACGCCGCTGCTCAACGAAAAGATCCCCGGCGCGATCTACATCGCCACGCCATACGACAACCCGTTCAGCGACCCAGGCCACCCGAATGGTTCGCTGCTCGCGCTGTACGTGGTCGCGAAGGACCCGCAGCGGGGGATCCTCGTGAAAGTCGCGGGTAAGATCGAACCGAACCCCGTCACCGGCCAGCTCGTCACGACGTTCCTGAACAACCCTCAGGAGCCTTTCAGCCGCTTCACGCTGAAGTTCCGTCCCGGCGCGACAGCACCGCTGGTCAGCCCCGCCGCATGCGGCACGTACACCACACATGCCGCGCTGACACCGTGGTCGGCGCCGCTTGAACCACGCCTCGTGTCGAGCTCCTTCGAAACGACCCAGGGCGTCCACGAAGGCCCCTGCCCGTCCGGTGGTGTCCCGCCGTTCCATCCGCAGGTGATCTCCGGCACCCAGAACGGCTCTGGGAGCGCCTACAGCCCGTTCTACCTACGCATCCTGCGCGAAGACGGCGAACAGGAGCTCACGCGCTTCTCGACCACGCTGCCGCCCGGGTTGACGGGGAACCTCTCGGGGATCCCGTTCTGCCCCGATGCAGACATCGAAGCATCTAAGGGCGTCTCGGGCGCGCAGGAGGAGGCCGAACCGTCATGTCCGCAAGCGAGCGAAATCGGGCACACGATCGTCTCGGCCGGCGTTGGCACAGTCCTCGCGCAAACACCCGGCAAGATCTACCTCGCCGGCCCCTACCACGGCGCACCCCTCTCGATCGTCTCGATCACGAGCGCGAAGGTTGGGCCGTTTGACCTTGGGACCGTCGTGATCCGCTTCGCGCTGGACATCAACCCCGCAACGGCGCAGGTCGAAGTCTCAGCCAACGGCTCGGACCCGATCCCGCACATCATCAAGGGCATCGTCGTGCACGTCCGCGAAATCCGCGTCTACATGGACCGCCACAACTTCATCCTCAATCCCACCAACTGCAACCCCCTATCGATCACCGACACGATCGACGGCGCCGGCGCGGACTTCACAAACCCCGCCGACCAGGTCCCCGTGACGGTCAACACGCCGTTCGAGGCCGCGGACTGCTCGAGCCTCACATTCAAACCGGGCTTCGCGGTCTCGACCAGCGGCAAGACAAGCAAAGCCCTCGGTGCGAGCCTCACCGCGAAACTCACCGTCCCGGCGGCGTTGGGTACCCAGGCGAACATCAAGGAGGTCAAGGTCGACCTACCCAAACAACTCCCCTCCCGCCTGACGACCCTGCAGAAGGCCTGCACCGCCGCACAGTTCAACGCGAACCCCGCAGGATGCCCAGCCGCGTCGAACATCGGGTATGCGAAGGCGATCACGCCGATCCTGCCGGTCCCATTGGAAGGCCCGGTGTACTTCGTCTCCCACGGCGGCGAAGCGTTCCCCAGCCTCGAGATCGTCCTCCAGGGCTACGGCTTCACGATCGACCTCGTCGCCTCAACCTTCATCTCCAAATCAGGGATCACAAGCAGCACCTTCCACACCGTCCCCGACCAGCCGGTGACCAGCTTCGAAATCACCCTCCCCGAGGGCAAGTATTCAGCGCTCGCGGCCAACGGCAACCTCTGTTCGGTCACGAACACCGTGACGGTCAAGAAGAAGGTCACCGTCAGGGTCAAGGGTCACAAGCAGACCGTAACCCGCAAGGTCAAACAGACGGTCGCGGGATCGCTCACGATGCCAACCTCGTTCATCGGCCAGAACGGGGCAGTGATCCATCAGTCCACGCCGATCAGCGTGATTGGATGCCCACCCACCCGCGCGAAGGCCCGCCCCGCCAAGAAGCAGGCGAACAAGCACGAGAAGCGGCAGAAGGGGAAGTAGTAGGGGCGCTCAATCCTCGCCGAGCCGCCGCAGATCCTCCAGATCCTGCGGGCGTCCCGCCGCGCGCTTCATCGCGCGCAGGTGGTCGACTGCGCAAACTCGAATCTCTGTCCCCCTGAACGTGACAGGAAGGGCCTCAGGCGCGAGTTCTGTGTATGCGAGGTCCGTCTCGATGCCCGCCACCCACTGCATGATGTCCAGCGGGCCGTGGTTGGTCTCCAAGCGAAAGTTGGCTCCTTCGGCGAGCTGAGCGGGGTCGGTCGGATCGAAGGGAAACTCATCGAGCGAGAAGTCGCCGACGCCGACTTGTTGAGCCCCGACCTCGGAGAGCATGCGGGCAAGTCGCTTCATATTCTCCGGCGAGGGGTCGGGGACGATGTCGAGGTCCTTGGTGGCACGCACAACGTCATGCACGCCGACGGCGACGCCCCCGATGATGACAAACTCGACCCGCGCGTTTGTCAGCGCGAGGAGCAGGTCATCGGGCTCGAACATCGCGGGGCACGCCCTGCCTCAACTCGCTGATGAACCGGCTGACGCGTAATGTCTCCTCCAAGCGCTCCGCCGCGGTTTTCTTGCGGTCGCGTGCGAGCCTGACTTGCGTGACCCGCTCGTTGCGCGCGATCTCCTCCGCCGTCCACGGCCCTTTCGGCCTGGCCTTTGGCTTGTCTTTCGGCTTCGTCGCCACAGCCCGATTGTAGGTGCTCGCCAGGCCGCCGCGTGATTTGACCGAAACGTGTCCCGTTTGGGGGCCGCGGTCGGATAAGAAGATATGGCGCCTCCTATGCTCGAGGAGTTGGTCTACTCTGCGGCGCAGCGAGCGCTCGACCAGCAGAGCACGGCCCTGTCCGATCTGCGGACCCGTACGAGTACGCTCGTCGCCGCGGCGACTCTGTCGGCGAGCTTCCTCGGCGCCGCCGCGATTGGGCGCGGTGCGCCAACGTGGGCGGTGGGGCTCGCGATGGCGGCGTTCCTGTTCAGCGGCACCTTTGCCGGTGCGGTGCTGTGGCGCGCGCGGGTCTCGTTCGCGATCGACGCCGATCGCGTACAGGAGGAACTTGTCCCATATCGAGAGGATCCGGCGGCCTATCTACTCGAAGCAGCGCATGGCTTGCACAACGCGTATATCGAGAACGAGAAGGTCATCGAGCGGCGGGAGTTCGTATTTGTACTCGCACTACTTGCACTGGGAGCAGAGACCCTGCTATGGGCGCTTGCGCTTGCGCTAACCTGACTGCCATGCCCGGTCACCCCGTACCTGCCCCAAAATCTCCTCAGGTGCCGCGTCGGGGTAAAGGGATGTCCCTCGACGTGTTCATGCCCGAGGGTCGCCTCGCGCGTGCGCGTTCAGAAGCGCGTAAGCGTGCCGTCAAGCGCTGGTTCAGTCGGCTCCTAAAGCGCGCGCCCGAGCCGAACTAGCCAACCGCCGGGCTTCAAGTCTGGGCTGTCCAGTACCTCCGTGCATCGGGGACTTGCTTGAATCGAAAGCGCTCCTCCTCGCCGCCCAGTCCCGACCGGGCTGTTCGCTCTTCGGCGCCAAGCCTGTGGGCTCGTCACCCCTCTCACGAGCGTCGCAGACCGTGCGAACGTGTGTTCCGTCCGAAGCGGTCTCTAGCTTTGTCGATCCATCTTCGACCGGAGGAGTAAGACCATGCCCGTGAGCGATCAAGAGAAGGCAGCAAAGGCGCGCGACGCGGCCCTGCAGGGGGCGCTCACGCAGATCGAGCGCGAGTTCGGCAAGGGCACGGTCATGCGCATGGGTGACGAGGGCGCGCAGGTGCGCTGCGACGCGATTCCCACGGGCGCGCTGTCGCTCGACCTCGCGCTCGGGATCGGGGGGGTGCCGCGCGGGCGGATCGTCGAGGTCTTCGGCCCGGAGTCCTCCGGTAAGACGACGCTGATCTATCACGTGCTCGCCCAGGCGCAGAAGCTGGGCGGCGTGTGCGCGTTCATCGACGCCGAGCACGCGATGGACCCGCTGTACGCGAAGGAGATCGGCGTCGACATCGACGAGCTGCTCGTCTCCCAGCCCGACTACGGCGAGCAGGCGCTGGAGGTCGCCGACATGCTTGTGCGCTCGGGCGCCGTCGACGTGGTCGCGATCGACTCCGTCGCCGCGCTGACCCCGCGCGTGGAGCTCGAGGGGCAGATGGGCGACCAGACGGTCGGCGCGCAGGCGCGGATGATGTCCCAGGCGATGCGCAAGCTCGCCGGCAACCTGAACCGCACGCAGACACTGTGCATCCTGACGAACCAGATCCGCGAAAAGGTCGGCGTGATGTTCGGCTCGCCCGAGACCCAGCCGGGCGGTCGCGCGCTGAAGTTCTATGCCTCCCAGCGCCTGGACATCCGCCGCATCGAGACGCTCAAGGACGGCACCGAGGCGGTCGGCAACCGCGTGCGCGTGAAGGTCGTCAAGAACAAGGTCGCCGCGCCGTTCAGGCAGGCCGAGTTCGACATCGAGTACGGCAAGGGCATCTCCACCGCCGGCTGCCTGATCGACCTCGGGCTCGAGCACAACATCGTGAGCAAGTCCGGCTCGTTCTTCTCCTACAAGGACGAGCGCCTCGGCCAGGGCCGCAACAACGCGAAGATCTACCTACAGGAGCACCCGGCGATGGCCAAGGAGATCGAGGACAAGATCTACGCCGCGCTCGGCCTCGGCAAGGAGCTCGTCACGCCGATCACCCATTCGGGTACAGGCGAGCGTGACAAGGACGCACCGACATCTGCGCCGGTGGTGGTCACCAGCAAGCCACCGGTGGCCGCCGTGGCAGCTGCCTGAGGATCCACGCGGCTCACTCCGCGCTGCGGGCCTGTGCCTGCTTGCACAGCTCGGCCACGCCGATCACTTCGACCGAGTGCGCCAGGCGGTAGCCGGCGGCTCCGGGGTAGGCAACAAGTGCGCGCTGCGGGTTCAGGTCGGCGAGGGCAGAGTGAAAGCCGCGCTCCAGGGTTGGCGCCAGGCTGCGCTTGATCTCCACCGCCCACTCCTCGCCGCCGGGCCAGCTGAGAACGAGATCGATCTCCGCGCCGCGGCTGGTGCGGTAGAAGCTTCCCTGTGCATGATGCCCGCCGGCCCCGGCCGCTGCGAGTAGGTTCTCGATTGCCATGCCCTCCCAACTTGGCCCGGCGGCGGGATGCCCGAGTACCGCCTCCTTGTCTGCGAGTCCGAGCAGGGCGTGCACCAGGCCGCTGTCGCGCACGTAGACCTTTGGTGAGCGCACCAGTCGCTTGCCGGTGTTCGGCAGGTGGGGAGCCAGTCGACGGACAAGCAGAAGATCGACCATCAGGTCCAGGTAGTGGGCGATGGTCGCCCCGCTCACACCGAGTCCACGTGCGAGCTGCGCTGCGTTGAGCAGGCCCCCCTGGTAGTGCGCGAACATCGTCCACAGCCGCCGCAGTGTCTCGGCGGGGATACGCGGGCCCAGTTGTGGGACCTCGCGCTCCAGATATGTGCGGATGAAGTCCTGGCGCCAGCGTAGGCTGATCGCTTCACTCGCCGCGAGGAAGCTGTCCGGGAAGCCGCCTCGGATCCAGAGCCGATCCAGTTGCTCGTCGCCCACCTCGGTGATGTCGAACGGAGCGAGCTCGACAAATGCGATCCTTCCCGCCAGGCTCTCGCCCGACTGGGCCAGCAGGTCGATCGCGGCCGAGCCAAGCAGGAGGAACCGGCCGATTCCCCTGCCTTCTCGCCGCGCCTGGTCGATCACGCCGCGCAGCGCTTCGAACAGGCCGGGCGCGCGGTGGATCTCATCGAGGATGACGAGCTCATCGGCATGGTCGGCGAAGTAGAGGGCCGGCTCGGTAAGGCGCGCGCGATCCGCGGCGGACTCAAGATCCAGATAGACCGATGGCCGTTCCTCCGCGATTGCCAGAGCAAGCGTGGTCTTGCCGCTTTGCCGAGGGCCGAGGATAGCCACGGCCGGCGTCTGGTCCAGCAGCATGCTGACTTCGGCCGCTACTCGTCTACCGATCATCCGTGCAATTGTAAACCGTCATTGAAGATTTGCACGCATGGGAATGATCGACTCTTGCCAGCGGGAAAAGGGGAGTGCCTGCAGAGGGTGCCGGTGCGCCCAGGTACCCTGTGAGGCGATGAAGCGCTACCACCTGACGACGTAGTTGCGCAAATGACTTTGCGCTACCACCTGACAACGTTCGGCTGCCAGATGAATGAGCACGACAGCGAGCGGATGAAGGGGATGCTCGAGTCGCTCGGCTACGCGGAGGCGCCGGAGCGCGCCGAGGCCGATTTGATCCTGTTCAACACGTGCTCGATCCGCGAGACCGCCGACAGCCGTTTCGTCGCGCATCTCGGCGAGGCGAAACGCCTCAAGCGCGAACGGCCGGAGCGGATCGTCGGCGTCGGCGGCTGCTGGGCGCAGTCGGTCAAGGAGGAGGTGTTCGAGCGCTTCCCGTTCGTCGACGTCGCCTTCGGTCCGGGGCAGGTTCACAAGCTCGCGGAGTTCCTCACGAGCGATTCGCTGACCGCCCAGGGGTACTTCGAGTTCGAGGGTTTCACCGGCCATCTGCCCGCGCGGCGCACTCGTCCGTTCCAAGGCTGGCTGCAGATTTCAGTCGGCTGCAACTGCGCCTGCTCGTATTGCATAGTTCCCTCCACGCGCGGACGCGAGGTCAGCCGCCCGGCGGACGAGCTGGTGGCGGAGGTCGAGGCGATGGCCGCCGACGGGGTGCGCGAGGTGACGCTGCTCGGGCAGAACGTCAACTCCTACGGGCGCGACCTGCGGGCCAACGGGCACGCGCCGGCGACGTTCGCGGGATTGCTGGCGGCGGTGGACGGGATTGAGGGCATTGAGCGAATCAGATACACGAGCCCACACCCGAAGGACATGCGCGAGGACGTCGTTCGCGCCCACGCCGAGCTGGCGAGCCTGTGCGAGCACATCCACCTGCCGCTGCAGTCGGGTTCCTCGAGGATTCTCAAGGTGATGCGCCGCACCTATGGCCGCGAGCGCTACATGGATCGCGTGGCGCTGATCCGCGAGCACGTCCCCGATGCGTCGCTCACGACGGACATCATCGTCGGCTTCCCGGGCGAGACCGAGGCGGATTTCACGGAGACGCTCGAAGTCGCGGAGCAGGTGGGCTACGACAGTGCGTTCACGTTCATCTTTTCGCCCCGCCGCGGGACGACGGCCGCGGAGTTGACCGAGGGGCTCGTGCCGCACGCGGTGAAGGTGGAGCGAATGGAGCGCCTGCTGGAGGTGGTCCAGCGCCGCGCCCGCGAGCGCGCCCAGCGGTTCGTCGGCCGGACCGTCGAGGTCCTGGTCGAAGGCCAGTCGCGGACCGATCCCGAGCGGTTGAGGGGTCGCACCAGGCACAACAAGGCCGTCAACTTCACCGGCCTCGCCGCGCCGGGCGAGTTGACCGATGTGGAGATCACCGCCGCCACCAGCCAGACGCTCTCAGGGGAAGAGCGTCTGCTGGCGCGCACGACAGGTTGAGTCTCAGCTGAAACTGGACCCGGAGCCCATGCCCGGGCAATGCTTGCCATGCGATCGACCTCCTGTTGGTAGGTGTCGGTGGTGTGTTCGATCGATGGTGCGCCACGTCCCTAAGTCGTCGCACAGGCTCGCGTAGGGGTTGTGTAAGGGCTTCCGTGCCGAGAATGAGGCTGGCGGGGCTTCGGCACCGCGCTTGCTTTCACCACAAGACCGAAGGGCCGTCCTGCGCCTATGCGAACATATGTTCGTGTACCAATCGCTCTCTCAGACGTCATGCACAGAGCATGCTGCTGGCATGCTATTCTCATGCTGTGAGCGCGATTCAAGTCAAGAATTTCCCAGCCGACCTGCACGTCAAGCTACGCGAACGAGCTGCCAAGCGAGGGCGCAGCGTAAGTGGGTACGTGACCGAAGTTCTAGAACGAGATCTCTCCCGGCCGACCACACGAGAATGGCTGGACAGCCTCAAAGCGGACCCACCGACGAACATCACCTCCGAGGAGATTTTGAACTCAATTCACGAAGGTCGGGCCGACCGTGAGCAGCAGCTCCTCGGTGCCATCGCAGATCGTCATTGACGCGTCGGCGCTGGTCGAGCTGCTGACTCACAGCCCCTTGGCCGCCAGGATTGATCAGATCATCGGGGATACCGAACTCATAGCCCCTGACGTTCTGAATCCGGAGGTACTGCAGAGCCTCCGTAGGCTGGAGCGAGGTGGACGACTGACAAGTGCGCGCGCCTCCATGGCCGTTGCGCAACTGGTCGAGGGCCGGATTCAGCGCATACCCACTTCGGGGCTTCTGAATGAGGCGTGGTCGATACGCGCCAATGTTTCGGCCTACGACGCGTGTTACGTGGCGCTGGCACGAATGTTTGACTGTCCACTGCTGACAACCGACAGGCCGTTGACGCGCGCGCCGGACCTTGGCATATCGCTGATTGTCGTCTGAGCGACGTTCAGCGCTTGGCGTCGCTGTGACCGGCGGCGAACGCCGCGGCGATCTCGTCGCCGCCGGTCTTGCGCGTGACCGTCGCCGCGATCTCAGGTGCGAAGCCCGCGAAGATCGCGCCGGCGCGCAGCGTGAGCGGCGCGACGTCGACCTCGCCACGGTTGCGCGTGATCGCGCCGGCCACGGCGCGGGCCACGTCCTGGGGGCTGCGTGTGCCCACACCTCTGGGCAGCTTCACATCGGCGTCGGCGAACAGGCCCGCGTCGCGGATGAAGCCGGGGCACACGACCGAGACGCCGACGTTGCTCGCGCGCAGGTCCGCGCGCAGGCCGAGGGCGAAGCCGCGCAGGCCGAACTTGGTTGCGCTGTAGAGCGAGGATTGGGCGGCGGCGACCTTGCCGGAGAGCGAGGAGATGAACAGCAGGTGACCGCCGCCACGCGCCGTCATCGCCGGCGCGAGCACGCGCGCCATGACGATCGGGGCGCGCAGGTTGACGTCCAGCGCGCGGTCGATCTGCTCGAGGCTGAAGCTCTCCAGCGTCCCCGAGCCCGGCAGCGCCGCGTTGGCCACCAGGATGTCGACCTCGCCGGCCTCGCTGAGCAGGCGATCGACCTCGCCGGGATCGCTGAGATCGGCTGCGAGCGAGCGAGCGTCGAGCTCGGCGGCCAGGGGCTCGAGCACGTCGGTGCGCCGGCCGGTGAGGATCAGCTTGGCGCCGTGTCCGTGCAGCTCGCGGGCGATGGCGTGGCCGATGCCGCCGGTGGCGCCGGTGAGCAGGACGGTGGAGCCGGAGATCTGCACGAGGTGCGAGCCTACGACAATGCAGATCATCGCGTTGTTCGGGCCGACGGGAGTGGGCAAGACGGAGGTTGCGATCGCGCTGGCCGAGCGGCTGGAAGCACGCGGCGAGGCGTGCCCGGTGGCGGTGTCGGCGGACGCGCTGCAGGTCTACGCAGGGCTGGAGACGCTCACGGGCGTGGCATCGGCGAGCGAGCAGGCAAAGCTCGAGCATCGCCTGGTGTCGTTCTTGCCGCTCGATGCGACGTTCAGCGTGGGGCAGTACTCAGAGCTGGCACACGCGGAGATCGACGCGGTGCTCGCGGCGGGGCGGCGGCCGCTGGTCGTCGGCGGCACCGGCCTGTACCTGCGCGCGGCGCTGAGCGAGCTGGATCTGCGCCCGCCTCCGCCGGAGGGCGCGCGCGAGCACTGGACGGCGAAGCTCGAACGGGAGGGCGCGCCTGCGTTGCACGCCCTGCTCGCGCATCGAGCGGGGTGGGCGGCGCGGGGAATCGACGCGAACGACGGACGGCGGGTGGTGCGCGCGCTGGAGCTGCTCGACGCCGGCGAGCTGAAAGAGCCGGAGGGCCCGTCGCAGCTGTGGAGCGAGGAGCTGCGCCGGCCGACGCTGCTGGCGGGGCTGACGATGGAGCGCGAGGCGCTGTACGAGCGGATCGACGCACGCGTCGAGCGGATGCTCACGGCCGGTGTCGAGGAGGAGGTACGCCGCGCGTATGCGGCCGGTGCAGGCCAGACAGCACGCAAGGCGCTGGGCTTCGAGGATCTGCTGGGAGGCGACGTGGAGGCGATGAAGCGCCACACGCGCAACTACGCGCGGCGGCAGCTGACCTGGATGAGGAAGCTCGCGGGGGTGCGGACGATCGACGTGACCGGCCGCGACGCGAGCGATGTGGCGCGCGAGATCCTAGACTCCGCCGCCTGATGAGATTCGAATTCGAGAAGTGGCAGGCGCTGGGGAACGACTACCTGATCGTCGAGCAGGCGAAATCGCCGTTCGAGCTGACTCCGGGGCGCATCCGCAAGATTTGCAAGCGCCACTTGGGCGTGGACGCTGACGGCATCCTGCTGCTGGAGAAATCGGGGGACGAGCGTTACGTCGCGCGCCTACGTATCTACAACCCCGATGGTTCCGAGGCTGAGCTATCTGGCAATGGTGCACGTGAGGCAATTCTTTATTTGCGCCGACATGGCTGGACCGATCAAGACGTCTTCTCGATACGAACCGCGGCGGGTGAGATACGACCGACGATCACCGGGCCCAACACGTGTCGTGTTGACATGGGTCACGCGAGCGTCACTTCCAGTGACTATCCGACGGGTCACGACGACGGATGGGGAGAGCTTGTCGCGGACGGTCGCACCTGGCGCTTTCAGCACGTATCGATCGGCAATCCCCAGTGCGCCATCCAGGTGGAGGACATGGCCGCATTGAATGCTCTGGACCTTTCGGTGATTGGACCTGGAATCGAAGCGCACGAGCTGTTCCCCAACCGCACAAATGTGTCTTGGTACACGGCTGTGGACCCTCAGGCATCCCCGAACGGCACGATCCGTGCGCGGATCTTCGAGCGTGGCGTGGGTGAGACCCTCTCCTCGGGCACGGGAGCCGCTGGCGCGGCCGTTGCCCATCTCTTGCGCGGTGGGCCCTCGTCTATAACGGTGCAGCTGGAGGGTGGAGAGCTACATGTGGATGTGGGAGCGCTCTTGCGCATCGACTTGACAGGATGGGCGCGACCGGTGTTCGAGGGTCGCCTGAGCGAGGAATTCGAAAAGGAGCTGAATGAGACCGAGTAGGAGCCTGTTTCAAAAAGATCGACCCGTCCGGATGCGCCCCCTGACACGGCGCTGGATCGCCACGTGCCGCCTTGCCCGTGCTGGCCGATCCCGGATGATCGGTAGCACGGCCTTCACCGTCCCGCGTCGCCCAGCTTGGTCATGAGACGCCCCGACCAGCCCGCCTTTTTTGAAAAAGGCTCCAAGCGCCTGGAGCGCATCCCGCCGTATGCGTTCGCCGAGCTGGAGCGGAAGATCTCGGCGAAGCGCGCGGAAGGGGTCGACGTGATCAGCCTCGGGATCGGTGACCCCGACCGGCCGACGTCGCCGCTGGTCGTGGAGGCGATGCAGGAGGCGGTGACGGAGCCGGAGACGCACAAATACCCGACGAATCGCGGCCGGGCGGACTTCCGGGAAGCGGTGAGCGACTTCTACGAGCGGCGCTTTGACGTCGAGCTGGACCCGGCGCGCGAGATCATCCCGGCGATCGGTGCGAAGGAGGCGATCTTCAACCTGAACCTCGCGTTCCTCGACCCGGGCGACTATGCGCTGGCGGCCGACCCGGGCTATCCGGTCTACACCGCCGGCCCGTGGCTGGCGGGCGGGGAGCCGGTGCTGATGGCGCTGGAGCCGGAGCTGGGCTTCGTGCCGGACCTCGAGGCGATCGACGCGCAGACCGCGAAGAAGGCGAAGCTGATGTTCCTGAACTACCCGAACAACCCGACCGGCGCGATCGTGCCGGAGGGCTTCTTCGAGCGCGTGGTCGAGTTCGCGCGGGAGCATGAGATCCTCGTGGTACACGACAACGCGTATTCGGAGCTCGTGTTCGACGGCTACCGCGCGCCCTCGTTTTTGGCGACGCCGGGGGCGAAGGACGTGGGGATCGAGGTGTTCTCGCTGTCGAAGGGCTACAACATGACCGGCTGGCGCTGCGCGGTCGTGGTCGGCAACGCGGAGGCGTGCGAGACGTACTGGCGGCTGAAGACGAACATCGACTCGGGGCTGTTCGAGGCGGTGCAGCTGGCGGGCGTGGCGGCGCTGTCACCCGACACGGACGCGGAGGTCGCCTCGATGAACGAGCTGTACCGCCGCCGGCGCGATCTCGTGTGCGACGCGCTGCAGGGGATCGGCGTCGACGTCAAGCCGCCGCGCAGCACGATCTACGTATGGGCGCCTGTGCCGGAGGGCTACGAGAGCTCGGAGGCCTATTGCGAACATGTGCTCGAGCAGGCCGCGGTCGTGCTCTCGCCCGGCGCGATCTACGGGCCCGCGGGGGAGGGCTGGTTTCGGATCTCGCTGACAACGCCGGATGAGCGTCTGCTGGAGGCGGTCAAGCGACTGGGCGCGCTTGGGGTGTAGGGAGCCCATTTTGGGAGACCGCCGAGCTGAGTGAACCGCAGGCCGGCCCGTGTCGCCGGTCACCGGGCCGGGGGAACGCAACGAGCTTTAACAACGAGGGCCAGAAACGGGCCTAAACTGAGGTGCAGTGAATCGAAGCCGCAACGGCCGCACAGGCACCACACCGCACGCCGCGGCAAACGGCTCCGACCCCGGGCAGCGCGCCGCCCAGCGCGCGTTCTGCGTGGCGGCGCTGGCGCAGGACGATGACCTGGAGGAGTTGGAGGAGCTGTTGCGGACCGCCGGCGTGGCGGTCGTCGGGAAGATGGTGCAGCGTCGCGAGCAGCCGCACCCGAACACGTACCTCGGCCCGGGGAAGGTCGCCGAAGCGAAGGTTGCCGCGAAGGCCGCCGACGCGAACGTGATCGCCTGCGACGACGAGCTGACCCCGCGCCAGGAGCGCAACCTCGAGGAGGCGCTCGGCATGCCGGTGGTCGACCGCACGACGGTGATCCTCGACATCTTCGCCGCGCACGCCGGCAGCGCGGAGGGCAAGCTGCAGGTCGAGCTGGCGCAGCTCGAATACAACCTCGCGCGGATGCGCGGGCTGTGGACGCACCTCGAGCGCCTCGGCGGCGGGATCGGCACAAGGGGGCCGGGGGAGAGCCAGATCGAGACCGATCGACGGCTGGCGCGCGACCGGATCGCGGCGCTGCGGCGCAGGCTCGAGCACGTGACGGGCACCAGGGCGGTGATGCGCGCCGAGCGCGAGCGCGCGGCGTTGCCGACGGTCGCGCTCGTCGGCTATACGAACGCGGGCAAGTCGACGCTGCTGAACGCGCTGACCGGCGCGGAGGTGGGGGTGCGCGACCGGTTGTTCCATACGCTCGACCCGACGACGCGAATTGTCGGACCGATCGCGAGCGCCGTGACGACGAATGGGAACGGACGTCCCGGCGGACATGTGGGCGACTCAAAAAACGGTGTACACGCCGGCCACGCAAACGAGATTGACAACACAGCCAAGACGAACCGCGCGAGAAGGAAGTACCTGTTGAGCGACACGGTCGGCTTCATCAGCAAGCTTCCCCACCAGCTGGTCGATGCCTTCGGCGCGACGCTCGAGGAGACTCGCCGCGCCGATCTGCTGGCCCATGTGCTCGACGCCTCCGCGCCGGAGGCACAGGCGGAGGGCATGCAGCACGCGGTCGAGCAGACGCTGGAGGAGATCGGCGCCGGCGATCGCCCGCGGGTGCTCGTGCTGAACAAGGTCGATCTGCTCGACGAGCAGGAGCGCGACGAGCTGCGCCTGCGCTACCCCGACGCGATGTTGGTGAGCGGGGTGACGGGTGAGGGCCTGGAGGAGCTGGGCACACGCTTCGAAGCGGAGCTGGCGCACCTGCTGTGCCCGGTCGAGCTGCTCCTGCCCTACGCCGACGGCGGCAGCCTGGCGGAGCTGCACGAGCTGGCGGGCGACCTCACACGCAAGGACACGCCCGAGGGCGTGCGTGTCAAGGCGTTGGTGCCGAAAAGAACGGCCGAGCGCTTCGCGAGGTTCGCCGTCGTGCCTTCTTAGCGATCGTCGCCCTCGCCGGACAAAACACCGCGTTGTTGGCGGGAGCGCAGCTTGTCGAGATTGCCCTGAGCGACCTCGTCGAGGTCGAGCTCCAGCTCGCTGGCGAGTTGGGCAACGTACCAGAGGACGTCGCCGAGCTCCTTGGCCATCGCGGCACGCCGCCCAGGGGTGACGTCGCCACCGTCGTCGCGAATCACCTTCTTCGCGTGATCGGCGAACTCGCCGGCCTCACCGGCCAAACCGAGCGCCGGGTAGGTGAGCGCCTCGTTGCGCGGATAATGCGCGGTGCTGCGCGACAGGCGCTGGTACTCGGATAGCTCCACGGTCGAACCTTAAACGACTCGACCCGCCGGAGCGGGTCGGGTGCAGGAGGAGCTACCTCCAACCAGTTGTCAACCAAGACCGATAATAACAAGCCCGACCGGACGACAAAGGCGGGAGCTACCCGCGAGCGCATGTCAGGGGCGCTCCGTCCAGTCGGGCTCGACATATGGCGGTGGGCGGGAGAATCGAACTCCATCCGGGGTGCTACCCCGAATTCGCAGTTGACAACTGGTCACGCCACCTCGGCGCTACACCCACCGTACGAAAAATCGTACTCAGGGCTTGCGACGGTTTACGCGATCACACCCCCGCAGCACGGCGCGCGCTGAGATGTGCCGCTCGCTCGAAGGCATCGTCCAGGGGCTCCAGACCCGATGGATCGAGGCGCAAGGCGGTGGCGATCAGCCAGTCGGCGAACCAAGCATTCTTGGGGAGGAGGGGACCATGCAGATAGGTGCCGATCGTGTTGCCGCTGCGTGCGCCCTCGAGACCACTGCGTCCGTCGTTCCCGTGGCCATTGAGCACACGCCCGAGTGCTCGAGCGCTCGGGCCGAGGTGGGTTCGCCCACCGTGGTTCTCGAAACCCGCGAGCACGTGCGTTGCCGGATCGCCGTCGAGCGAGGCCTCTATCGCGACGTTACCGATCAGGCGGGGGCCGTCCTCGCGCACGGTGCGTGCGTCGAGCAGCCCGACACCGGGGATCTCGTCCTTGCCCAGCGTGTAGGAGTGCCCGAGCAGCTGATAGCCGCCGCACACCCCAAGGATTACCGCGTCCCGGGCGGCAGCTGCATGGAGCGCGGCGCGCTTGGTCTCGATCAGGTCCTCGGCGCATAGGCGCTGGTCGCGGTCCTGACCGCCGCCGATGTAGAAGAGGTCATGGGCGTCCGGGTCGAGGGGCTCGCAGAGGCCGCTGGAGGAAAGCTCGAAGTCGATCCCGCGCCATGTGCAGCGGTGCTCGAGCACGAGCAGATTGCCGCGGTCGGCGTAAATGTTCATCAGGTCCGGGTAGAGCGCGCAGACGCGTAGGACCCGACCCTCGGCTGAAACGGGCGTGGGCGCGAGCGGGTTGGATTCAGGCACGCAGCATCACCACCGTGCTGCTGACGTGCTCATCGGTCGGGGCGATCTCCACGGCGGGCTCGGGGTGCAGTCCAACTTGTGAACCCTCGCGTTCGAGCGCGGAGGTGCTGACGGGGGCGAGCTCGATGATGTTGCGCTCATCGGCCGACGCAACAGCCGCATCGCCGGCGTGCTGATCACCAGGCCCGGGCACACCGTCTGAGTGCAGGCCGTTCGGCCCGGGGGCAATGTTTGAGTGTTTGTCGCCAGGCCCGGGGGCATTGTCTGAGTGCTGAGCACCCGGCCCAAGAGCACCACCGGGGATGATTCGCCGCAGGCGTTCGATCACAATCTGTTGGTCGAGCATCCGGACGGCGGTGGCCTGGCTGACATAGAGGTCGCCGGCGACGCGTGCCGTCTCGGGCGAGGGACCGGGTGAGCCGTCGGCGATGTCGAACGGATCCAGCTCGGTGACGATCGCGCAGGCGAGCAACCCACCGGGGCGCAGGTGAGCACTCGCGCAACGCAGAAATTTGGCCCGCTCGGCCGCGCCGCCGAGCAGCTGGAGGGTCTGCATCGGTACCAGGCACAGGGCGAAGTCGCGCCGATCCAGGTCGAACGAGCGCGCGTCGGCGCACACGCTCGCCACCGGCAGCTCGCCGGCACGCTTGGCCAGCGCTCCAAGCAGAACGGGGTCGAGGTCGAGCGCGGTCACACGATGGCCCGCGCCGGCCAGATCGAGAGCTACTCGACCGGTGCCGGCGCCGACGTCGAGGATCGGGTCGCCGTAGCGTTCGGCCAGCTCGCGCCACAGCGGCAGATCGGCGCGGTAGGAGCCGCACTCGAGGTCGTGCCAGATGACCGTCGCGGGGAGCCCGGCGCGTGGCCTGTCGGGATCGTCGCCGGGCGCCGGCAGCGATCCCTCACGAAACGAATGTTCGGAGGCTCGGCTCATGACCACGCGCTGTGGGCCTCCCCACGCGCGACGAGCAGATCGCGCAGGGCGAGCATCGCCGTGTAGGTGGGCAACGCGTACAACGGGGCTATCGACTCCGCCTCCGATCCCGTTGGTCGATCGGAGGCGGCCTCGCGAAGAGCCTGCGGAAGGTCGGGTTGGACGTGGATGCGAGCGGGATCGATGCCTGCGTACTTCAGGCGCAGCGCGAGCTCGGGGGCGCGAGTCCCGCTGCAGGTGACTCGACGGATCCGCCCGGCGAGCAGCTCGAAGTCGGCGTCCCAGATCCAGGAGACGTCGCGCCCGTCGGCGATCTTGTCGTTGAGCACCCCGAGCAGATCGTGCTCGCCCGGCTCGAGTGCGAGCGTGCGCAGCACCTCGTTGGCGCCGGCGGGGTTCTTGACGAGCAGGATCTGCAGCTCGCGTCGATCGAGCGTCTGCCCGCCTCCGATCTCTTCGAGACCTCCGAGCCGGCCGGTTGCACTCGACCCGGCCGACCCTGGGCCGAGCTCCAGCGTGACGGTCTCGGCCCGGCCGAATGCCGCCTTCGTGCTCTGCAGCCCGGTGACGATCTCGGCCAAGTCCACGTCCAGAGCCGTGGCCAGCGCGGCGGCGGCGAGGGCGTTGTAGACGTTGTAGAGGCCGGGCAGCGACAGAGCGACCTCGGCGGCGCCCGCGGGGGTGCACAGGGTGAAGCGGGCCGTGCGCACACCTTCGAGGCGCACGTCCGTCGCGGTCACCGCAGGCGCGGGCCGCGACTGGCCGCAGCTCGGACAGTGGTAGTGGCCGAGGTGGCCGAGGTAGATCGCGTCGAACACGTACGGCGCACCGCAGTTACGGCAGTGCTTCGCGTCGGCCGCGTGGGCCATCCCCGGCAGAGCCAGGGAGTCGTCCTCGACGCCGAAGTAGAGAACCGGCGCGTCGCGTCCACGGCCGAGGTCGGCGACCGCGGGATCGTCGGCGTTGAGCACGAGCGTGGAGGCGCGAGCCGGTCCGCTATGTACGGCCGCGTCCCAGCGCTCGGCAATCGTCTCCAGCTCGCCATAGCGATCGAGCTGGTCGCGGAACAGGTTGCCGAGCAGGATCGCGCGGGGATGCAGTTGGGCGGCGAGCGAGTCGAGCCACAGCTCGTCCACCTCGAACAGGCCGAGCTCGCCCGCGATGCGCCCCCCGGGACGGGCGGCGGCGAGCAGCGTGGAGGCGATCCCCCCGGCCATGTTCGCCCCCGTCTGGTTGTGTAGCGGCGAACAGCCGGCCCGTTTGAGGATCTCGACGAGGAACGCGGTCGTGGTCGTCTTTCCGTTCGTCGCCGAGACGAGCACCGAGCCGCGCGGCAAGCGCGCCGCAAGCGCGCCGATCGCGCCGGGGTCGAGGCGCAGAAGCACCTTGCCCGGGGCGCTAGAGCCACCACCGCCACGCAAACGCGAGACGGTGCCGACGGCACGCGCCAAGGCGAGCTTGGGTGCGAGCGGGCCCGCCATCAGTCCTCTGGGTGCTTGGCCGAGTCCTCCGTCCCCGCGATGCTCTCGCCGGCCGTGGAGGACGGGGAGTCGGAGAGCGAAGCCGGCGAGGAACCGATGGCGGGGGAAGGACCGGTGGCGGAGGATGAATGAGAGGTGGAAGAGGGGGAGAAGTCAAGCGGAGAGGAGAACGCGGGCCTGTCGGGGAGCTCGGCGGGCACGAGTACCGAGACCGCGCCGCGCAGCGCGCGCACGCGCACGGGCAACTCGCCGATCGGATCGCCGTCGGCGTACATCGTGAAGGGGCGGTCCGCGGAGATCTCGACCTCGGCGGCTTTGAAGACGTGCACAGAGGGCAGGTTGACGTGAGTGCCCTTGAATACCTTGGGTAGGACCTTCGTCAGGAACTCGAGCTTGCCCAGGCTTTCGAGCACCATGACCTCCAGCAGCCCGTCATCGAGCATCGCCCCCGGCGCCGCCTGCATCCCCCCGCCATAGGTCTTCGAGTTGGCCGCGCCGACCGTGTAGGCGGTGAAGGCGATGCGCTCGCCGGGAGGGTCGAGCTCGATCTCGAAGCGGGCCGGGAGCCAGGAGGCGAGCGCACGCAGCGCGCCGTAGGCGTATACAAGGCCCCCGAGCCATAAGGGTGCTTCGTTGGCGATGCGGTTGGCGTCGCTGTCAAAGCCGGCCGAGGCGATGCCGACGAACGCCTGCCGGTATGCCTCGGCCTGGTCCTCATTGACCTTCTGACCCTTATCCCCTTGCTGATTCTCATCCGCCTTCTGGGTCTTATCTCCCTCCTGATCCCCATCCACCTTCTGACCCTGAGCCCCCTTGCTTTTGGCTCCTGTCGCTCTAACCTCGCCGAGGTCCATCGCGCGCACAACGCCGTGGGCGATCACCGCACATGCCTCCAGGGGATCCTGGGGGATGCCGAGCACGCGCGCCAGATCGTTGCCCCGCCCGCCGGGGAGCACTCCGAGCACGGCGCCGGGAACCTGTTGTAGCGCGTCGGCCACGACGCCGATCATGCCGTCGCCGCTGAGCGCGACGACCGTCTCCCCGGAGTTCGCCCCGTCCCTGGCCAGCGCGCGCGCGTGGTCGAGGTCGCGCGTGTCGACGCGGCGCACCTGCAGCCCATGCCCGCGCAGAGTCCGCTGGACCTCAGGCGCGACCCGTCCGGCTTTGCCGCCACCGGCGGACGGGTTGACGATCAGGCAGATGGGGGAGGACACGGAGCCATCGTATTGGGGCGCAGGTGAGGCACCTGCTCGCGCAGGCGGCGAGTCGGTCAGCCGCCGGCTTTGGCCTTTTGCGCACGGTCGCGGCGACGTCGGCCGACCGCCGCGATAACCCCGAGGATTGCGAGCACGAGGAACAGGCCGAGCAGTACGCCCGGCGCGATGCCGAGGCCGCCGAAGGGCAGTGAAATCAGCTCGACGAGGCCGAGGCCGATCGCGAGCAGCACGATGATCAAAGCGATGATCAAGAGAATCCCGCGTACACGCGCGAGAATGCCGGCAGAGGCCGGGGGAACAAGCAGCCCCATCGCGCGCAGCGCGAACATCTGCCGGCCTGTGGGGGCGGTCTGGCCAAGGCGCTCGACGGCCTCCTTCAAGTCGTCCGGGCGGCGTTCGGCCAGGGCGAGCGAAGCGTCGGCCATCCGGCGGATCTGCATCCGCTCCTGCGGGCGGGCGGCGGCGATCGCGCGCTGGAAGTAGCTGCGTGCGCTGTCCGCGTCGAAGCGCTCGGAGGCGCGCGCGCCGAGGATCGCAAACGCGGCCGACTTGTATTTGGTCTCGGCTTCGAGCTCCTCGTCGGAGCGTTGTTCGAGCGCCTGGATCGCCTCCAGGCCTCCACGCTGCTCCATTCTGACCTGACGTTGCTTGGGTGCCATCGGTCGATCATTCTACGGTCTGTGCAAGCGCGTGCGGCGCCCTCGACAGGCGGTATGCTCGCCCCGTGTCGAGCCGACGTTTCACCTCGCTATGTCTTTGCGCCATTCTGGCGCTGGCGCTCGCCGCGCCGGCCACGACGCTCGCCGCCGTCGGTGGCTCGGGAGCGTTCAGCGAATTGACCGAAGGTCAGACCGAAACGACACCGACCCAGACAACTGCCACCACCGCGACGACGGAAACCACCTCCAACAAGGGCAGCGTGCTGTGGATCGCGGGTGGGGCGGCGCTACTGCTACTCGGGGGTATCGCCTTTCTGATCATGCGCGACGCGCGCAGTGTCGCGCCGGCGGGCGACGGTCTGCTGGGCAAGGGCGGCTCCGGTCACGACACGGCCGCGATGATGCGCAAGCGGCGCGCGAAAGCAAAGGCCGCGCGGCGACAGCGCAAGCAGAACATCAAACGCGGCAAGTAGCTGAGCGTCAGCGGCAAGGAGTTGCGCGGGCGACGGTCACACGCCTGGGATGCACGGCGCGCGCGGGCTGCGACCGTATTGCGTCGCTTACTTCAGCCCACGCCGCGTTTATTCCGCGCGGTGCTCAGCGGGAGATCTTCAGGCCCTTCGCGCGTACCGGTGTGCGCACACGGGCAGGTGCCGGGAGCTCCGGCGAGCCGTGCGGGTCACGACGCGGGGAGCGGGGGAGTGGCAGTCGCGGATGGGGATCGCGGGGGCTGGCCGGCAGCGTGTGAGTACCTCCATCCTCCTCGGATGAATCGGAGGAATCGCCGGCGTCCCGCGGGCGCATCGCCTCGTCGTTGCGGAACGGTATCCAGAGCATCAGCCCGACAAACGGGAGTTTGATCAGCCCGAGTAGCACCAGCAGCATCCACAGCGACATTGCTCGAGCAATGCTACTACTGCCACTGTGGAGTCAGATGCAGCAAACAACTTGGCGGCGTTGGCCAGGGAGATCGGCGACTGCCGGCGCTGTCCGCGCCTGGTGCAGTGGCGCGAGCAGGTCGCGCGCGAGCGGCGCGCCGCGTTCGCGGGGGAGGAGTATTGGGGGCGGCCGCTACCGGGCTTCGGGGACCCAGCGGCGCGTATGCTCGTATTCGGGCTTGCCCCAGCGGCGCACGGCGCCAATCGCACGGGGCGCATGTTCACAGGCGATCGGTCGGGTGACTTCCTGTTTGCCGCGCTGTTCCGTGCGGGCTTTGCCAACCAGCCGACCTCGGTCGATCGCGAAGATGGCCTGCGGTTGAGCGGAGCGTGGGTCACCGCGGCCGTGCGCTGCGCGCCGCCGGCCAACCGGCCGACGCCGGTGGAGCGCGAGGAATGTCAGCCGTGGAGCGTGCGGGAGTTGCGGCTGCTCGAGAACGTGCGCGTGATCCTGTGTCTGGGGGCGTTTGCCTGGGATGCCGCACTGCGCCTGACCGCCGTGATTGCCGATCCGCCCAGATCGCCGCCGCGGCCACGGCCGAAGTTCGGTCATGGAGTCGAGCTGCCGGGCGAGCGGTACACGCTGATCGGCTGCTACCACCCGAGTCAGCAGAACACGTTCACAGGCAAGTTGACCGAGCCGATGATCGACACGGTGTTGCGCCGCGCGCAATACCTGGGACAAGGAGGATCTGCGCTCGCTTGAACCAGCTGGAGGAAACAGGCACCACAATGGCGCCCCGAGCCGCCGAGAGCCTTCAGCACGCTCCGGGCGCACAATGGCGATCACGAGCTTCACGAAGTCAGGAGATTAGGCCACCGAGGGCGATCTGGGCATCCACGAGCCGCCCTGCCTGCATCGTCCAGCGATAAAATATCGGCACACGATATGATTGTCGACGATGACGAGGAACGGCCAGGTCGAGCGGTTCCCGAACGACGCGATCATCCCTCCGGAGAGGAGACCGCTCGGGGCAAGAGAGCGTGAGCTGGGTGACTTCACCACGGCACGGTCGGTTCTCGGGCTGGCACTGGCGGCGCTGGCGGTGGGAGCGGTTGTGGCGGGCGTCGCCCTGGCGTTGCTGGACATGATCGGGTTGATCACGCACCTCGCCTATACGGGGACGATCGACACCAGCCTCGCGAGTCCTGACATACACGTGCTGGGCGTATGGAGCGTCTTGGTGCCGGTCATCGGAGGACTGATCGTGGGTGTGATGGCGCGGGTCGGGTCCGAGCGTATCCGCGGGCACGGGATTCCTGAGGCGATGGAAACGATCCTCTTGCGCGGCAGCCGCATGGAGCCGAAGCTGGCGGTGCTCAAGCCGATCTCGAGTGCCGTGAGCATCGGCACCGGCGGTCCGTTCGGCGCAGAGGGGCCGATCATCGTGACCGGCGGCGCGCTTGGGAGCATCGTTGGACAGCTCCTGCATTTGACCGCAGCGGAGCGGCGAACGCTGCTCGTGGCTGGGGCGGCGGGTGGCATGACCGCCGTATTCGCAACCCCTGTAGCGGCGGTGCTGCTGGCGGTGGAGCTCCTGTTGTTCGAGTGGCGCCCGCGCTCGATGATCCCCGTCGCGCTCGCGGCTTGCTCGGCCGAGGCGGTACGTGAAGCGCTCGTCAGCGCCGGCCTGTTGCGGGCGGCTCCGCTGTTTGCCGTGAGCGCCCACGGCCCGCTGGGCGCCTCCGTGACGATCGGAGCGGTGCTGGTGGGCCTCGCTTGTGGAGGTCTCGCCTGGGTGATGACGCGCTGCGTGTATGGGGCGGAGGATCTGTTCGGGCGGCTGCCTTTTCACTGGTCGTGGTGGCCGGCGATCGGTGGCGTGTTCGTCGGCATCGGTGGCCTGATCGATCCGCGCGTGCTCGGCGTGGGCTATGAAACGATCGGCGCGCAGCTCGCGGGGGAGCTGGCGATCGGGGCGCTGGCGACGCTGCTGGTGGTCAAGCTGGCGGTATGGTCGATCGCGCTCGGGTCAAATACGAGCGGTGGAATCCTCGCCCCGCTACTGATGCTTGGCGCCGCTCTGGGCGGGCTGTTGGGCGCGGTGTTGCCGGGCGCGGGGGAGGGGACCTGGGCGTTGATCGGGATGGCCGCGGCGATGGCCGGCGTGATGCGCTCGCCGTTTACGAGCATCGTGTTCGCGCTCGAGCTGACGCACGACGTGAACGCGCTGCTGGCGCTGCTGGTCGCGTGTACGATCGCTCACCTGGTGAGCGTCCTGACCTTAAAGCGCTCGATCCTGACCGAGAAGATCGCCCGCCGTGGCTACCACGTCACCCGCGAGTATGAGGTCGACCCGCTGCATTCTCTGCTCGTGACAGACGTGATGGCGACAGATGTCTTGACGGTGCGATCACAGACGCCCGCAGAGGAGCTGTATGAGCGTCTGCCCGAGGGCAGCGCCGATCGCCGCCAGCGTCTGTATCCGGTGCTCGACGCGGGTGAGCGGCTGGTCGGTGTGCTGGCATTCTCCGATGTGCTTGCTGCACGCGGATCCTGGCCCCGGCCGTTGGTGAACGATCTGGCGCGCGAGCCGGTCTCGGCCTTCGCCGACGAGACGTTGCGCGAGGTCGCCGACAGGATGGTCTGGAGCGGACACGGTGTGCTGCCCGTCACAGACCGCGAGGATTCTCAGCGGCTGGTGGGCTTGGTGAGCCAGTTCGACCTGCTCAAGGCGCACGAGCGAGTGTTGATTGAGGAGCGCCATCGCGAGCGCCCACTCGGGCCACGCCGGCAGGTAGCGGGTCTCGACAAGCTGCTCCCGATCCACGAGCCGACAGTGTGAGCTTGCGCACAGCCGGCGACAGTATGGACGCGTCGCCCATCACAGCCCGACCGCTGCGCGACGAGGACTATCAGCGGCTGTTGGCGTTCCGCAGCGAGTTGCGCGACTTCCTGCGCTGGAGCGAGCAGACAGCCCAGAACGCGGGGTTGACACCATCGCTTCACCAGTTGCTTCTGGTTCTGCGCGGCTATCCCGCCGCGCCCGGGCCGACAATTGGACAGGCGGCCGAGGAGTTGCACATACGCCACCACAGCGCCGTGGAGCTCGCCCGCCGGGCAGAGCGAACGGGCCTGATCCGCCGCCGCCGCGACACCGTCGATCATCGTCGCGTGCACCTCGAGCTCACCGAGCTCGGACGAGAGCAGTTGGAGCAACTGACCCGCGAGCACCTGGCCCGCATTCAGACGCTCGCGCATACCCTGGAGCGCGTTTTGCACCCCGATCAGATCTCCAACATTCCCGGGGCGGTTCAATCCGCTGGCCGCCATGCGTAGGGCGGTAAGTGTCGTCGGTCTGGCCGCGCTCAGCTCGAGCGAGAAGCTCGACCGCCTGACCCGTAAACGACGGGCTTCCACCGTCCCAGTTCTCGAACGCAACGATGCCGAGCGCTAGCCTTAGAGATGTGAGCAGGTACCTGACGGGTTCGAGCAGGGTCCTAATCCCGGCGACGGCAGTCACCGTGGGCGCGCTGATCGCGGCGAGCATGCTGGGCGTCGCCGCGGCGGAAGCTCCGACGACGGCCTCGCCGCCACCCACCGTCAGCGTGCAGGGCGTCGCGATCGAGCCGATCGAACAGAGCGCGAGCTCCGCTACGGCGACCACGATCTACCGGCAGGGGATGGCCGCCGCCGTCACCGACGGCCAAGCCAAGGCGCAATTCTTGGCGAGCTCGGTCGGTGTGACACTGGGGGCGCCCCAGAGCATCGTCGAAAACGGCGGTTACATCGGTTGCACGGGCAACGAAATTGAATATCTGGGCGAACAGCCCGATTTCGGCTCGCCGGGCGTCGGGGTCTCGCCGGGCGCGGTCAGCGTGCCGCGCGTCGCCGGTGCGGTAGCTCCCGTCGCGAGCAAGCCGGCGAGGAAACACGCCAAGAAGAAAAAGCGTAAGGCTCCCGTCGCGAAACGTGCGAGCGTCGCCGGCTGCACGCTCACCGCGCAGGTCTCGCTTACTTACGCGATCAGCTGAGCGCGTCATGTCCCGAGCGATCGAGCAGTTAAGCAGCGCCCGCCCGCACGACGGCTCGGGACCGTGGCGCGGCTGGCTGCGGTGGGGGCGCAGAGCCGAACCTCGGTAAGCCCGGGGCGGTTGCACAGATCCCGGGGTGGCAGATGGAGGCATTTCCCCCGTAGGTTTACATAACATACATTATCGAGCAATGATTGAAGGTGGGGATGAACCGGGTGTGGCGTCCTCAGCCTCATGAGGTCGTCTTTCTGAGGTCGCCTTTCGTCGCCTTTCCTATCGCAGCATCCGGGTCATCGTTGCGCAACTCGCGTCGTGCGACCGTCGTCAGCGCCTCAATGTCTTCGAGGTCGCTCGGTCTTCCGGTCGTCTGCTTCATCCTGATGAGGTCGTCAACACCGACGATATGCATGGCGATCCCGTCGAGATCGGTCGTCAGCGCGCGTGTGCGCATTCTGGCGTATGCGGCGGCGCCGGGAACTTTGTTCAAGATGTGTAGCTCCCCATGGCGCGTGGCGAGGGGCGGCACGACCGGGGCGATACGTAGTTGCTCCGCGGTTGGAGTCGGGGCGCTCGAGCCGAGTTCGACCGGGTGGGCGTCGAGTGCCAGGAGCGCGGTCGCCAGGCGCTCGAAGTTCTCTGGGTCGGGTGCGGGTGTGACATCGAGATCCATGGTTGTTCGCCGATGTCCGTGAACCTGTGCGGCAACCCCGCCGATAACCAGGTAGTCGACGTCGTGTTCAGCGAGCACCCGAAACAGCTCCCTGAGGTCCAGCGGGCGCTCAGGAACGTCGCTCACGATCGCGCGTAACGCGTCGCTGGATGGCCTGCCTGTCGTGCCCGTGCGCCGGCGATCTCCAGTTTGGTCGCGACCAGGTTCCAGGATGCCGCCTCGCGCAGGCGCTCGCGTGCCGTAAGCGGCGCAACCTCGCCACCTGCCTCAACCGACGGCATAGTGACGAGCTCGAGGTGCTCGCCGAGCACCACCAGCAGGTGGCTGAGGCGCTCGAGTGTCGGCGACTCGACGCCGCGCTCGATGCGGCTGATCGCGTCTTGGCTGGTCCCCGCGCGCAGTGCCAGTCGCCGCTGACTGATGCCCTGTCGTGTTCTTGCTTCGCGCAGCAACACAGACGGGCTTTTGCTACACCGCATACGGTGTCAGAATAGCAGCCGCACCTAACAGCTGGGTCACCAAGCCGATGACACCTTGCCTTGGCACGACCAGCCGCGCCAGGTTGCAAAAAGCGTCTGCTTGGAGTGACCGCGTAACCTGTCGCAAAGATGGCCATGCGCCCGATCGACGGCATTCACCACATCACCCTGATCACCGGCGACGCTCCGCGCAACGTCGACTTCTACGCGCGCGTGCTCGGCCTGCGGATGGTCAAGAAGACGGTCAACCAGGACGATCCGAGCGTCTACCACCTGTTCTACTCCGACGAGCGTGGCTCCCCGGGAGCCGACATCACCTTCTTCGAGTACCCGGGCGCCCAGCCCGGGCAGGCCGGTGCCGGCATGGTCTCCTCGATCGCTCATCGCGTCGGCGGCGAGGCGGCGCTCGACTTCTGGAGCGAGCGCCTGGCCGGCGAGGGCGTCGAGGTCGCGCGAGAGCCAGGCCGGTTGCGGTTCGCCGACCCGGAGGGCATGTGTCACTCGCTCGTGGTCGACCAGACCGAAGACGAGCCGCTCACCGCGCGTTCGAGCGGTGTCCCAGCCGAGTTCGCGCTGCGGGGCTTCGAGAGCGTCCACGCGCTCGTTGCCGATCCCGCGGGCAGCGAGGCGTTGCTGCGTGACACGCTCGGCTTCTCCGAGCTGGCTGAGCACGATTGGCTGGCGCGCGGCGAGCATCGTGGCGGGCGGATCGTCTTTGAGCAGAGCCAAGCGCGCGGCGTTCCCGGCGCCGGCACTGTGCACCATGTTGCCTGGTCTGTCGATCACGCTGAGCAGGAGCAGTGGCGCCAGCGGGTGATCGAGAGCGGCGCGCACCCGACGCCGATCATCGATCGCTTCTACTTCGAATCGGTCTACTTCCGCGAGCCGGGTGGCATCCTCTACGAGCTCGCCACCCGTGACGGCAAGGGATTTGCCGCGGACGAGCCGCCCGAGGCACTTGGCGAGCAGCTCGCGCTGCCACCACGACTGGAGCCGATGCGCGAGCAGATCGAGCCACATCTGACTGCTCTGCCGGACACCAGCCAGTGGCGTTCCGGACAATGAAATCAGGACTTTGAGTATCTCCGCGGCAGCCGCTCCCCTTCGATCGTCATCGCTGAGCCCCGGCATCCAGTTGAGGGGACTGACGAAGTCCTTTCACAGCTCTCAAGGGCTCGTGCGCGCGGTGCGCGGCATCGATATCTCGATCGCCCCCGGGGAGACGGTTGCCCTGCTCGGGCCCAATGGCGCGGGTAAGTCGACCACGATCGACATGCTGCTCGGGCTGCTCGAGCCCGACTCGGGCGCAGTGACGGTGTTCGGCCGATCGCCCACCGAGGCCGTCGCGCAGGGAGCAGTCGGCGCGATGCTGCAGACCGGGGCGCTGATCAAAGACCTGTCGGTGCGCGAGCTGGTCACGATGATCGCCTCGCTGTATCCCGCGCCGCTGGGGGTCGAGGAGGTGCTCGAGCTCACCGGCACGAAGGAGTTCGCCGGCCAGCGCACGAACAAGCTATCTGGAGGACAGACACAGCGCGCGCGGTGCGCGATCGCGCTGGTCAGCAATCCCGAGCTGTTGGTGTTGGACGAGCCGACGGCCGCGATGGATGTCGAGGGCCGGCACTCGTTCTGGGCGACGATGCGCGAGTTCGCCGCACGTGGCAAGACGGTCCTGTTCGCGACGCACTATCTGGAGGAGGCCGACGCGTATGCCGATCGCGCTGTGCTGATGGCTCACGGCGGGATCGTCGCCGACGGACCGACGAACGAGATCAAGGCGATGGTCGGCACGCGCACGATCCGCGCGACGCTGCCGGACGTCGAGTTGGACGCGCTCGTGACACTGCCGGGCGTGCAGGGAGCCGAGCGTCGCGGCGAATTGGCGACGCTGAACTGCACAGATTCCGACGCGGCGATCCGTGCGCTGCTCGCCGCCTACCCGGACGCGCGCGACATCGAGATCGCGGCGGCTGGGCTTGAGCAGGCGTTCTTGGAGCTGACCGGGGACAGCGCCGGGGAGCATGCCAAGTGAACCCGCTCGTCTACACCAGGTATGAGCTGCTCAGGACGCTGCGCAACCGGCGATTCTTCATTCTGTCGCTGGGGTTTCCGCTGATCCTGTTCTTTTTTATTGCCGGTCCGCAGCGCAACGTGCACAACTTCGACAACACCGGGATCCCCGCGCCGCTGTACTACATGATCGGACTGGCGGCGTTTGGGACGATGAGCGCGATGCTCTCCTGCGGCGCGCGGATCGCCGCCGAGCGTGCGGTCGGCTGGAACCGGCAGCTGCGCATCAGCCCACTGTCTCCGCGTAACTACTTCCGCGCGAAGGTGGTGACCGGCTACATGATGGCGCTGCTGAGCCTCGCTGTGCTGTACATCGCCGGGGCGTCGCTCGGAGTCAGTCTGGCTGCGAGCGACTGGCTCGAGATGACCGGGCTGATCCTCATCGGCTTGGTCCCATTCGCCGCGCTGGGGATCCTGCTCGGGCACATGCTCACGCCCGACTCGATCGGCCCCGCGATGGGCGGCGGCATCTCGCTGCTGGCGTTGCTCGGGGGTACCTGGTTCCCGATCCCCAGCCATGGCTTCGTGCACGACATCGCACAGTTCGTGCCCTCCTACTGGCTGGTGCAGGCCAGCCACGTCGCGCTTGGCGGACACGCGTGGGCTGCGGAGGGGTGGATCGTGATGATCGCCTGGACGGTCATCCTGAGCATGCTCGCCGCACGCGCCTACCGGCGCGACACCGGACGCGTGTAAACACGCATACGCGCGTCCGACGGGACGATGTACCAGGACCTGCACGAGCAGCGCGACGACGAGTCCCCCGGGTTTCGGTGGTGGTCGCCACGTAGGTCAGCCACGGCGCCTGTGTCGCCGCGCACACCAGGCTGTAGGCGACGATCACCCGCCAGTTGGTCTGATTGGAGTTGCGAGACCGCCGCGTCATCAAATGTGTGTACCGAGCAGACGTCCGAGCGCGACGGCGCCGACGCCGACGGCGAGGCCGAGCAGAATATTGATCGCCGCGACGGGGATCTGACCCTCCTCGGTGAGTCGCTGGGACTCGAGCATCCAGGTCGAGAAGGTCGTGTAGGAACCGAGCGTTGCCGCGCCCAGCAGGACCAGCGCGTCGCCTTCGACCGCAAGCCCGGTGAGCAGGCCCAGCAGCAGCGCGCCCGTCGTGTTGACGGCGAACGTGCCGAGCGGGAATGTTCGTGCGCCGCGTGAGCTGATCAGCGAGACCAGCAAGAACCGTCCGATCGCGGCGATTCCGCTGAGCAGCGCAACGCCGATCCAGACCCAGACGCTCATAGGGCAACCTTTGGTCGCTGGGTGGTGAGGCTCATACGACAACTCGCTCGCGGCGAATCGCCCGCTCGCGCCGCACGAGCGTCGTGCCGATCGAGATCGCCAGGTATCCGGCGAGGATGCTGGCGAGCGCGTAGCCGGCTGCGAGGCCGTAACGATCGTGGTCCAGCAGCACGAGAATCTCCAGCTGCATCGTGGAGAACGTCGTGTAGGTACCGCAGAACCCGGCGGTCCACAGGGGATGATGGAACGTCGATTCCGGCGGGCGCTCCCTGAACCAGGTCGCGAGACATGCGAGCACGAACGAGCCTGAGACGTTGATCGCGAAGATGGCCCACGGCCAGTCCGTCGGGCCACTGGCGAAGGCGCGGCTCAGCCAGACCCTCAGCAGTCCGCCGGCGGCGCCGCCGAGAAAGACCGCCCCCAGCTCATGTCTGTGGATATTCGGCAGTGCTCTTGTGGGCATAGTCCTGCGACTCCTCTCGCGTAGGTAGGTTCGCGAAAGGAGCCATCAGCCCTTTCCAAGCGGGCGGTTCGGAAGGCAAGCCTCCCACCAGAGCCCCATCTGGCGCCAGGCAAGATATCGCATGGCGCCGTGGTGAAACCGGTGTCGTCACTACTTGCCTGAGCGATACTGGCTGCTGATGATCGCCGAGCGTCTCACCGCCCAGCTGCTCGCTGGAGCACCGGCGCGCGATCCCGTGGCCGTCGTCGAGCGGCTGCTGGCAGTGCAGGGCCAGGACCCGCGTGGAGCACGTTTGGCCGTTCGCGCTCGCACGACGGGGCTATCGGCGGAGGATGTCGACCGTGCTCTGACCGAGGAGCGCTCGCTGTTGATCACCTGGCTCAACCGTGGCACCCTGCACTTGGTCCGCAGCGAGGACTATCCGTGGCTGCAGGCGGTGACCACGCCGCCGCTGCGCAACGGCAATGCCAGGCGCCTGGCGCAGGAGGGCGTCACCCCCGCCGCCGCGGAGCGCGGCGTGGCCACGATCGCCCATTGTCTGGCCGAAGAGGGCCCTTCGACTCGAGCGCAGCTCCGTGAGCGGATCGATGCGGCGGGTGTGCGCACCGAGGGTCAAGCGCTCGTGCATCTGCTGATGCTCGCCGCGCTGCGCGGCATCGCGGTGCGCGGGCCGATGATCGACAAGCAGCACGCCTACGTGCTCGTTCGCGATTGGCTGGGCGAGTCGGCACCCGTCGACCGCGACCGCGCACTGGCGGAGCTGGCGCGCCGCTACCTCTTGGGCCACGGGCCCGCCGAGGACCGGGATCTCGCCAAGTGGGCGGGACTTCCCCTACGCGACGCCCGCGCGGGGCTGAAGGCGATCGCCGCGCAGCTCAACGAGCGCGAGGACGGTCTGCTCGAGATCGCCGGGCGCGATATCCCTGCCGAGCTGCCACCGCCACGCTTGCTCGGTTCGTTCGACCCGGTCCTGTTGGGTTGGGTCTCGCGCGATTGGCTGCTTGACGCCCACAAGGCGGTCATCACGGTCAATGGGCTGTTCCGACCATTCGCGCTGGTCGATGCGCGTGCCGTGGCGATTTGGAGCTTGCCCGCGGGCAAGGTCGTGCTCGACCCCTTCGACCGCCTCACGCGCAAGACCGCCACCGCGCTGCGAGCCGACGCGCTGGATGTCGTGCGCTATCTCGGCGAGCGCTAGATTTGCTCGATGTCCGGTGAGATCGCGATCCGCGGCGAGATGATCAGGCTCGGCCAGCTGCTGAAGCTTGCCGGGATCGTCGACAGTGGCAGCGAAGTCAAGAGGTTTCTCGCCGCCGAGTCTGTCCTGGTCAATGATCAGCAGGAGGCCCGCCGGGGTCGACAACTGCACCCAGGCGACACTGTCCGGGTCAATGGGCACGATCTTCACGTGGTCGCTGCCGCTTCGTGATATCTGCTCTTTCGGGTGTCGAACGCCGCCCTGGTGGGTAGAGCGAACAGAGGGCCTCGCTCAGATAGTGCTCCAAACAGCAGGTGGCGCCGTACACAGTGTCGAACGAGTGTTTTCGAGGGTCGTCCGGGTGGGCCGGGCGTTCATCAAGAAAATCATTGACAACGCAACTATCGAGGAATATAATCCCGACTCCAAGCATCGGATTAAGAAGGTCAGATATGTCAGACGCCCGCCTAACCCCCGTCACCCCGATCGATTCCATCGCCGTCGCCGCGCGCGATGAGCACGCCGTGCCCGACAACGGGCCGCACGCCGTCGAGGAGCCGCGCGCCAAGCCCGAGCGACTCGATAACCCCGCTCCTGAGATCGCGCTAACCGCCGCCGAGACCGTCATTCCCGAGGCGGTCGATCAGCTGCTCGCGCATTCCCGTCGCTATCCCCTGCTCACTCCTGCCCAGGAGATCGACCTCGCACAGCGCATCGAGCGTGGCGACCTGCACGCCAAGGAACTGCTCGTCAACTCGAACCTGCGCCTGGTCGCCTCCAACGCACGGCGCTATCAGAACCAGGGCCTGCCGCTGGCCGACCTGGTCCAGGAGGGCCTGCTCGGCCTGATCCGGGCGAGCGAGAAGTTCGACTGGCGCAAGGGCTTCCGCTTCTCCACCTACGCCACTCTGTGGATTCGCCAGGCAATCCAGCGCGGCCTCGAGAACTCAGGGCGCACGATCCGTCTGCCCGTCCACGTGGCCCAGCGTTCGCGCAAGGTCGGACGTGTCGAGCGTGAGCTGTCGGTACGTCTCGGACGCGAGCCGACGATCGAGGAGCTGGCGCAGGAGACCGGCCTCGAGATCGAGCAGGTCGAGGAGGTGCGCCACCAGCGTGCCGCCCTGGTCAGCCTCGATCAGCAGATCGGCGAGGACGGCGACACCGCGCTCGGTGATCTGCTGCCCTCCGACCAAGAGGCGCCCGAGGACACCGCCTGGGACAACGAGCGTGAGCGCATCGTCCACGAGGCGATCGAGCAGCTGCCGGAAACCGAGCGGACCGTCCTGACCCTGCGCTTTGGCACAGGGCGCGAGGAGCCGCAGACGCTGACCGCGATCGGGAAACGGCTCGGGTTCTCCGCTGAGCGGGCCTCCCAGCTCGAGCAGCGTGCCCTGAAGAAGCTGGCCGAGTTGCCGGAGCTTGTAGCGCTGCGCGAGGCTGCGTAAGAAGAAGCTGGTTCGCCGCCCGAGCGGCTGGGTAATAGAAGGAACTATGCAGAGCTCGCACAAGTCTCCGTGGGAACGGACAGTCGAGCTGACGATCGCTATCGGCGAAAGGTTGCTGGTGCCCGTTGAGCGGTTCATCGGGAAGCGCTCGCGGGTGGGCGAGGCGACCTTCTTCGAGAACGATCGCTTTCCCTGGATCGCGGAGATCGAGGCGAATTGGACGGCGATCCGCGACGAGCTGGAGCACGTGCTCGAGGACCGCGCCGCGCTGCCGAACTTCCAGGACATCTCCAAGGACCAGATCGAGATCACCGACGACGACGACTGGAAGACGTTCTTCCTGTACGGCTATGGTTTCGAGGCGAAGCTCGGCGTTGAGATGTGCCCCCGCACGGCCGCGCTGATGCGCCAGATCCCGGGGATGACGACGGCGATGTTCTCGATCCTCTCCCCCGGCAAGCACATCCTCGACCACCGCGGCCCCTACAAGGGCGTGCTGCGCTACCACCTCGGCCTGATCGTCCCGCGCGACGCGCCGGCATGCCGGATCAGGGTCGGTGAGGACATCCGCCATTGGGAGGCGGGCGAGAGCATGGTGTTCGACGACACGTACAACCACGAGGTCTGGAACGACACCGACGAGACGCGGGTTGTGCTGTTCGTGGATGTGCTGCGCCCGCTGCCGGAGCCTTGGTCGACGATCAACCGGTTGATCGTGAAGGCGATCGGTTACTCGCCCTTCGTACTCGACGCCAAGCGCAACCAGGTAGCGTGGGAAACACGCTACCGGGCGCGCAGGCAGGGCGGGCAGGCAGCCCTGGCGTCTGATCCCAAGTCAATCGCCTGATCGCCACCAGCACCGTGGTGGCTGCCGCGGATGCAGCTCTGTGTGCTCGGGTCTGCAACTTGCCGCGATCAGACGTTCGAGACGCTGAGTCCGGTGCCTTCGAGCAGGCTATTCGCGTGTGCGTTCAACGTCGTGAACTCGCCGGTCAGGATCAGCACACCGAGCCCGATCATCACCACTCCGCCGATCCCGATGATTACCGGGAAGTGGCGCTTGACGATCGTCAGCGCATTCGTCATCCGCTCGAACGCGAGCGCGATCAGCAGAAACGGGATCGCGAGGCCCGCGGAGTAGAAGGCCAGCAGCAGGGCGCCGTGGGCTGCCGATCCGGAGACCGCGGCCTGGGTGAGGATCGCGCTGAGGGTGATGCTCGTGCAGGGTGTCCAGGCGATCGCAAACGCCGCGCCCGCCACCACCGGGCCACCGCGGCCGGCGAAGCGCAGCAGCGTCTCGGAGTGCCACTCGCGGTTGAACACGGCGATGAACGGCGTCGCGAGAAAGATCAGGCCCATCGAGATGATCACGATGCCGCCGACCTTCTCGAGCGCTTCTTTGTGGGTGGTGAGCGCCGATCCGATCAACGTCGCGCTCATCCCGAGCAGGATGAAGATCGCCGAGAAGCTGGCGATGAACAGCAGGCTCGGGACGAGCACCCGGCGGGCGCTGACGCCCTCCTTCAGGTCAACGGGCGTGACTCCGACGACGGTCGACAGGTAGCCGGGCACGAGCGGCAGCACGCACGGCGATAGGAAAGACACGAACCCCGCGGCGAGGGCCAGCGGGATGCCGACGCCGGTCGCCGCATCGGATGAGGCAACGAGGACCGGCAGGGCGTTCATTGCCACTGCGGTTGAGCGGACTCGTGCGAGGATGTGCCGGCGGTGTCGGTCGACGAAACATCCGACTCTGGCGCTGCCTGGGCGAGTTGACCGGCACGTAGCGCGGCGACTTCGCGCTCGAGTCGGGCCACCCGCTCCTCCAGGCCGTCGATCGGTGCGGTGGCGGCATATGGCCGCGAGGAGGACACATCGGGTGAGGTAAGGGGTCGTGTGGCGATGTTCGCGCCGTCGTTGGAGCCGCTGGAGCCGACCTCGGCGTCGCGGTCCTCGAGCAGCTGCGTGTAGCGATCCTCCTTCTGCCCCGGCCGGCGGTCCAGGCACATGACCAGCTCGCGCTCGATCAGCCGCGAGAGCGTCTCGTGCACCGTGGAGAGGTCGGCGAATGCGTGCATGCGCTCCGTCCGCTGCTTGAGCTCCCCGGGCGTCTGCGGGCCGCGCAACATCAGCACGCAGACGATCGCCTGCTCGTCCTCGGCCATCGGCAGCGCTTCGGCGAGCAGATGCCGGTACTTCGGCGAGCGGCCACGGCCGCTGGCCAGGCGCGTGAAGCCGCGGCGCTCGAGGTGGTGCAGCGCGTCGCGCAGGGTCGCGTCGTCGTATTGGACGACCGGGTCGCGGTTGGTCGACTGGTTGCATGCCAGGCGCAGCGCGTTGAGCGTCAGCGGATACATGTCGGGGGTCGTGCGCTGCTTTTCGAGCAGGCAGCCGAGCACACGGGTCTCAGAAGCTGAGAGGTTCACGCCTTAACCCTACGACTTCGGGCCTCGACCCTACGACGGTACAGTCAAGCTCGTGAGCAGCCAGCCTTTTGGTCAAGGACGATCCGGCGAAGGACGCCATGGCCGAGCGCCGGAGCTTCGCCCCGAGGATATTCCCGCGACGCCAGTCTCCCTGAGGCGGATCGGAGCGCTGTTCGCGCCGTACCGGCTGCGTCTGAGCGGGCTGTTGACGTTGATCTTCGTGGCCGCCGGCCTGGGCGTGATCAGCCCGTTCCTGTTGCGCGAAGTGCTGGACACAGCGATCCCCGATCGCAATACGACGCTGCTGAGCTGGCTCGTCGGCGGGATGATCGCGCTGTCGATCGTCGGCGGCGTGATCGGCGTGGCGCAGACATGGATCTCAAATCAGGTCGGCCAGCGCGTGATGCACGACCTGCGCGCCGCCGTCTACGCGCACCTGCAACGCATGTCGCTGGCCTTCTTCACGCGCACGCGCACGGGCGAGGTGCAGTCGAGGATCGCCAACGACATCGGCGGGATCGACAGCGTCGTGACGAGCACCGCGACCTCGATCGTGCAGAACGTGACCACCGTCGTCGCGGTGATCGTGGCGATGATCCTGCTCGACTGGCGATTGGCCGCGTTCTCGCTGGTGCTGCTGCCGTTCTTCGTGTGGCTGACGCGACGGGTTGGCAACGAGCGCCGGCGCATCCAGTCGGTTCGCCAGGGCCGCCTGGCGGACATGTCGACGCTTGTTGAGGAGTCGCTGTCAGTGTCGGGGATCCTGCTCGGCAAGACGATGGGCCGCTCGCCCGAGCTGGTCAGGCGCTTCAGCGATGAGTCTGGGGAACTCGCCGATCTGGAGGTGCGCGCGCGGATGGCGGGCCGCTGGCGGATGGCCTCGGTGCAGATGAGCTTCGCGATCATGCCCGCCGCGGTCTACTGGTTCGCGGGCGAGAGCATCGCCTCGCACAACCAGGCGATCTCGATCGGCACGCTGGTCGCGTTCACCACGCTGCAGACTCGCCTGCTGTTCCCAATCCAGTCGCTGTTGTCGGTGGGCCTGGAAGTACAGACCTCGCTCGCGCTGTTCGGGCGGATCTTCGAGTACCTCGACCTACCCGTCGACATCGTCGAGCGGCCGGGGGCTCGCGCGCTGGAGAACGTGCGCGGCGACGTGCGCCTCTCCGACGTGTCGTTTCGCTACGCGCCGGAGTCGCCATGGACGCTGCGGGAGATCTCCGCGGAGATCCCGGCGGGGACGCGCACCGCGCTCGTCGGCGAGACCGGTTCGGGCAAGACCACGCTCGCGTATCTCGTGGCGCGGTTGTACGAGCCACAACAGGGATGCGTGAGCATCGACGGCGTGGACATCCGCGACATGACGTTGCAATCCCTGGCGGGCACCGTAGGTCTGGTCTCGCAGGAGACCTACCTGTTCCACGCCTCGATCCGCGAGAACCTGCGCTTCGCCTGTCCCGAGGCGACCGACGGGCAGATCGAAGACGCGGCTCGCGCCGCACAGATCCACGGGCTGATCGCCTCGCTGCCGGCGGGCTATGACACCGAGGTCGGTGAGCGCGGCTATCGCTTCTCCGGCGGTGAGAAGCAGCGCATCGCGATCGCCCGCACGGTGCTGCGCAATCCTCCGGTGCTCGTCTTGGACGAGGCCACCAGCGCGCTCGATACCGAGACCGAGCGCGCTGTGCAGCTGGCGCTCGACGATCTCTCCCGTGGGCGCACGACGATCGCGATCGCTCACCGCCTCTCGACGATCAGGGAGGCCGATCAGATTCTCGTGCTCGACGCCGGGCGGATCGTTGAGCGCGGCACCCATGAGGAGCTGCTCGAGCTGGGCGGTCGCTACGCGGCGCTGCTGAGCGGTGCGGCGGTCGCCGAGGATGGTCCGATCTCGGTCGCCGGCTCGCCGGCGGCGCTGGCCTGAGGGGGGCACCCTCTCCAGGCGGGTTGGAGGTCGCATGTATCGGCGCCGGACGAAGAGGTGGCGACGGACCGAAGGCGATGCTCGCCCGATGAGGCGAGACCTCTACGCCGTCGCGTCGAGGTTCAGCCGCACGTAGTCGACCATGATCGCGGACTCCCCGACCTCGTCGAGCACCGCGTCGAGGAACGGGTCGCGCAGATCCTCGGGCAGTTGCTGGACGTGCGGGCCGAAGATCACCTTGGCGAGGAATTCACGCGGCTGCTCGGGATATTGCGGGGCCGGCTGCAGCCAACACTCCGCGGTGCTGAAGCCGGCGGCGAGCAGGCTCTCGCGGGTTGGCTCGGGAGCGGCGTAGTACCACGGCGAGCGCCAGCCGTGGAAGTGCTCGGCATAGGGTTCGCTCTCGATCACCGCCTTGGCGACGCCACGCAGCTGATCGATGTTGCCCTCTCCCCCACATTGCGCGACCAACTGGCCGCCCGGGCGCAGGGCATCGTGCAGCCTGCGAAACAGCGCGTCGTGGTCGAGGACCCAGTGGAAGGTCGCGGTCGAGAGGATCGCGTCAACCGGCTCCGCCAGCTCCAGCTCGAGGAGATCCAGCTGGCGAACCTCCACCCTGGAGCCCAGGCGCAGACGAGCCTGCTCGATCATCGACGGCGAGGCATCCACGGCGATCACCCGCCCGCGGGGTAACCGCTCGAGCAGCGCTTCGGTGACACGCCCGGACCCGCAGCCGGCATCCAGAACCGTCTCGTCTCCGCGCAGCTCCATCCGTGCGAGCACCGCCCTGCCCAACGCCTCCTGAGGCGCTGAGATACGGTCGTAGCTGGCTCCATCCCAATCTCGTGTTTGCATACGAGCGTATGTTATCACGTATGGACCGGAAGATCGAAGATTCAGGTCAGCCATTTCCGCCTCTCCATGGCCGGGTGCCGAGACCCGACGGGCGGCGTGAGGTCTATGCGGCGCTGCCGGCCAGCTCGGCCAGCACCCGCGAGAGCTGCCCCCCCTGCCAGGCGATCGGCGAGCGGATTGGATGCCCGCCCACCCCGGCATCCTCGACCACGAGCTCGGCTCCGGGGATCGTCAGCGCGTAGCTTTCGCCCACGGCCAGCGGGTGGCCCGGGTCGGCCTGGTCGCGGCTGGCCACTACAACCGTCGGTGCGGCGATCGAAGCGAGCTCGGCCATGTCCGCGAACGGCCGCGAGCGCGGGACCACCTCGAGTGCGTCGGCCACCGCCTCCGGGTGCTCGTGCGCGGCGAGCCGCTGGCGTAGGACCTGCTCGACCGTGTCTCGCCACTCGGCCGGAACCTCGCAGAGGTCGTAGGCATCCACGAACCCCTCCACCCCGCCCTCGCGCAGCCCCCGGGCCAGAGCGTCCCAGTGGGCCAGGGCCGCGTCGTCGGGCGGGGCCGACGGGTCGAAGGAGGGCGTTATCAGCCCCAACCCAAGGACTCGATCAGGGTGGCGCAGGGCAAAACGCACAGCCGTGTGCGCGCCCATCGACGCCCCGGCCAGGATCGCCCGCTCCAGGCCAAGCGTGTCCATGACCGCCTCCAAGTCGAGCGTGAGGCGCTCATAGGCGTAGGCGCGCGGGTCGGGGGCCGCGGTCGAGTGGCCGTGTCCCCGCGCGTCGCAGGCGATCACACGGTATCCCGCTCGCTGCAGCGTCCGCGAGCCCATCACCACATACCGGCGCGTCGCCGTCAGACCGTGGAGCAGCACGATCGCCGGGCCCGGGCGGGCGGGATCCGAGTCTTCGCCGGCCAGCGTTAGGCCATCGTCGGTTTGGATGCGCAGCTCTGCGCCGTCAGACATACAGCGCGGCGTGCGCTCGCACAAGTTCCGCCGACTGCTCAGGCCGCTCCCAGAAGAACAGGTGGCCAACGCCGTCGAAGATCTCGAGCTGGGAGTCGGGGACCAGCCCGGCGATCATGCGACCGTTCTGGACCGGAAGCATCTGGTCGAGCGTGCCGTGGATGACGAATGTGGATAGCTCGAGCGAAGGCAGACGTGCAGAAGTGTCGTGCCCGGCGATCGCCTGCATCTGGGCCATGATCACGTCGATCGCGACTGCGCGGCGTTGCGCGATCTCGACGAAGCGTCCGTAGGCGTCTGCATCGGCTGCGAAGCTCGGAGAGACGTTAACCTCCCACGAGGCACGGATCGCGCGCTCGCGGTCTCCGGAGGACATCGCCTCGGCGAGCCGGCGCAGGACCTCTTGGCCGGCGAGCGCGCTGCCCTCGCCACCGCAGTAGGTGCAGCCGAGGGCAAGCGTGCGAATACGCTCGGGATGGGCAAGGGCCAGCTCCTGGGCGACCATGCCGCCCATCGAGATGCCGAGCACATGGGCCGAGTCGATCTCCAGTGCGCCGAGCAGGGCCGCCGCGTCCTCGGCGAGCTGTGCGATCGTGATCGGCCCAGCCAGGCGGCTGCTCGCGCCGATGCCGCGGTGGTCGTAGACGATCGTTTCGAAGTCTTGACGCAGAGCCTCGAGGAACGGCTCGCCCCAACTCAGGGCGGTGCCGCTCATGCCCATGATCATCAACAGCGGTGGGCCCGACCCGCTGCGCTCATAGCTGAGCTCGATCTCACCGGCATTGACGACGGGCATCACGCAATCCTAGAGTGCGGCTCCCTACAAAGGCAGTGCCAGCTGGTTCGCAGACTCCCAGGCGCCCGCTGCGCCAAGCTCCGCCGCGCCGGCTGGACCCCGGTCCGAAGGCGAAGTTGCCGGGGAATCTCCCGGCACGAAGGTAGCGGTGGACGAGCAGCCAAGACCGGCGACGCGCACGCCCAGCAGCCGCACCGGCCGCGCAGGCGCGTATTCTCGGAGCAGTCGCAGCGCGACCTCGGTCACGAGCTCACAGTCACAGGTTGGCTGGGCGAGCGAATGAGCGCGGGTGACGGTCGAGAAGTCGTCGAGGCGGACCTTGATCCCGATCGTGCGACCACGGCGGCCATGCGCGAGCAGGCTCGCGCACAGCTCGCCGGACATCCGCTTCAGCTCCTCGCGCAGAGCCTCGGCGTCGCGGATGTCCTCGTCGAAGGTCCGCTCGCGCGACTCGGAAACCACCTTGCGCGCGGCGCCGACGACGCCGTTGTGTTCGAAGCGCGCGCGGCGTCCGAGCTCGACGCCGAGGTTCGGGCCGAAGCGTTCGACGAGCACACGCTCGGGCGCGGCGCCGACGGCGGCGAGTGTTGTCAACCCCAGCTGCGCCAGCCGCGCTACCGTCTTCGGACCGATGCCCGGCACGAGCCCAGGTGAGGCTGCGGCGAAGCGCGCGCAGGCCTGCTCGCGGGTGAGCACGACGAAGCCGGCGGGCTTCTCCGCGTCGGAGGCGACCTTCGCGACGAGCTTGTTCGGGCCGATGCCCACCGAGCACGTCAGTTCGGTCGCGGCCTTGATCTCGGTGATCAGCCGGCGCATCGCCGCACGCGGCGAGAACAGGCCGGCGAGATCGAGATAGGCCTCGTCGAGGCCGACGACCTCGACTCGCTCGACGTGCGCGCGCACGATCTCCATCACCTCGCGCGAGGCCTCGCGATACGTCGTGAAGTCGGGCGCCAGGACCACGGCGTCAGGGCACAGCCGCCGCGCTCTGGCCGCGGGCATCGCCGAGCCGACGCCGAAGCGCCGCGCCTCGTAGCTGGCGGTCGTGACCACCGCGCGCGGCCCGCTTCCCGCGACGACGACCGGCCTGCCGCGCAGCTCCGGGTGGCGGCGCAGCTCGATCGAGACGTAGAACGCGTCGGCGTCGAGGTGAGCGACGTTGAACGGGGCTGACCTGGCAGACACAAGCCGAATCTAGCGAGGTATCCGGCGGCGATAAACGAACGAGCGTTCGCCTGCAGGTCAGTCGCTCGCCGGTGCCGCGATCTGACCGATGAGCGCGGCCAGCGGACCGGGCAGCGAGAACATCGCCCAGTGCCCGGTCGGTAGCTCGTGGAGCTCCCACAAGGGATCGGCGAAGACATCTGTGCGCGGGTCGTGCTGCTCGATCAGCTCACACAGGACCGCCAGGCTCATCCCTCCCTCCTCCTGCCAGGCCCAGCCACCGAGACAGGCGCCCGGGGACGAGCACGATCGGCCGTGGGCGAGGCGTGCTAGCCATTGGGGCCGTCCGCGATCAGCTCGCGAGACTCGCCGGCCATCAGGGCCGTCCCGACGCCAAGGCCTCGGGATGTTCGCCCGCGACCGGCGGGCCCGCTCGCTGCGCAAGGATCTCCGCCAGGCGAGCGCGGTGGACCTTCGCTCCGCCGAGCAGCGCCGCGTCGAGCTGCGCGCGCTTGAGCAGCCAGTGCACGTCGGCCTCCCACGTGAAGCCGATGCCGCCGTGCATCTGGATCGCGCTCGCCGTGACCTCACGCCCCGCGTCGGAGGCCGCGGCCTTGGCCATCGCCGCCGCTTCGGCCAGGCGCTCCGGGTCCGCGTCCGCGGTCCAGGCCGCGAACGCCGCCGTCGAACGCGCCTTCTCCGTGTCCAGCAGCATCTGCGCGCAGCGGTGCGAGACCGCCTGGTAGGCGCCGACCGGCACGCCGAACTGCTTGCGCTCCTTGACGTAGGCGACCGTCATCTCCAGGGCCCGCTCGCACACGCCGACGAGCTCTGAGCTGACCGAGACCAATGAGCGGCCGAGGCCGACGCAGACGTCGCCCAGCGAGTCGCCCGCGCCGTCCGGCACGCTCACGCGCGCTGCCGAGCGGGTCGGGTCGATCGCCTCCAGTGGGGTGACCTCGGCGTCCTGTGCGCTCAGCACGAGGCCGTTGCCGTGCTCGTCGACGAGCACGAGCACCTGTGCGTGCGCCCCGCCGATCACGAGCTCCGCGACGCCGTCCGTGAGCGCGCCGAGTGCGCCGATCGTCTCGCCCGAGGCCAGGCCGGGCAGCCACCGCTCGCACTGCTCCCGCACGCCCGACTGCTCGATCACCGTCGCCGCCAGTGCGCTTCCCAGGAACGGCACCGGCGCCAGCGAGCGGCCGAGCTCCTCGCAGAGGATGGACAGCTCGATCTGGCCGAGGCCCTGGCCGCCGTACTGCTCGGCGACCGCGATCCCCGGCCAGCCGAGCTCGCTCAGCTCGCGCCACAGCGCCGCGTCGACCGTCCGCGCCTCCGCGTGCTCGCGAACGCGCGCCGGCGTCGCGCGTTCCGCGAGCAACTCGCGCGCCGTGCGCTGGATCTCGCGCTGGTCGTCTGTCAGGCCGAAGTCCATGCGCTACACGACCAATCCGGCGAAAATCACACGCTCGCATGGACACGCAGATGATTTAGGACCCGCCCACCCAGGACGCAAGGAGGGTGGCGTGCCACGCACGCGTGCTGGCCGATCGGTCAATCGCATCTGATCGACGATCGGTGAGGACGCAGATCCGGCGCAGCCATGCGTGTTCATGCGGCGACCTTCAGTCGCGGCAGGCCGAGCACCCGCTCAGCCACGATGTTCTTCAGCACCTCCGTCGTGCCTCCCTCGATCGTGTTGCCGCGTGCGCGCAGCAGCTCGTAGCTCCAGCTCTCGCCGCTCGTCAACGCGTCCGGGCCGACGACATCGACCGCCAGTTGCGTCAGACGCTGGTTCGTGTCCGACCACAGCCACTTCACGAGCGACCCCTCGGGCCCCGGCTGGCCGTAGCGCTCGACGTCGGTCAACCCCTTCCACGCGAGCAGTCGGATCGCCTCACAGCGCACGTGCAGCTCCGCGAGCGAGTCCGCGTTCTCCTCGTAGGTGCCGCGCTCGACGGCCGTCGCGATCAGGTCGTCGAGCAGCTGGCGCAAACGGATCTGCAGAGCGAACCCCAGTCCCGCGCGCTCGTTCATCAGCGTCGTCAGCGCGACCTTCCAGCCGTTTCCAACACCCCCGACGACGTTCGCGTCGGGAATTCGCGCCTCCTCGATGAACAGCTCGTTGAACTCCGCCTCGCCCGTGATCTGGCGCAGCGGACGAACCTGCACGGCCTCCTGCTCCATGTCCATCAGGAAGTACGTCAATCCCTTGTGCTTGGCGACCCCCGAGTCGCTGCGCGCGACGAGCATGCACCACTTCGAATACTGCGCGCCGCTCGTCCATACCTTCTGGCCGGTCACGACCCATTCGTCGCCGTCCTTCACCGCCCGTGTATTCAGCGCCGCCAGATCCGAGCCGGCGTCGGGCTCGGAGAAGCCCTGACACCAGATCTCCTCGGCCGAGAGGATCGGCGCCAGGTAGCGCTCCTTCTGCTCCGGCGTGCCCCACACCATCAGCGTCGGGCCGCCCAGCAGCAGGCCGAGCACGTTCGCCGCCATCGGCACGCGCGCGCGGCCGAGCTCTTCGAAGTAGATCGCCGACTCGGTCAGCGACGCCCCGCGTCCGCCGTACTCCGTCGGCCACGCCGGCGCCGCCCAGCCCGCGTCATACAGCTTGCGCTGCCAGCCACGGCGGTAGGCGTACTGCGCGTCCTCGCCACCGTCGCGCGGCGCCGCGTCCGGCTTGTTCGCCGCAAGCCACGCGCGCAGCTCGTCGCGAAACGCCGTCTCCTGCTCGCTGAACGTCAGGTCCATCGGTCTCCTCCCACTTCGGACACGCACGACGATAGCGACCGGCGCGCGCGGCAGGCGGGCTGGGCGCGCGCGCCAGGACCTGCTCAGATTGCGGCAGACGCCTGCGACGGGCGGGCGGGACAGGGGCAGGCAGAGGCGCGACCCGCTCATAAACGCGCCGCCTTGCGCGGTAGGGGATGATGGAGGCATGTCCCCGCCTCCCCCCTCCGTGCGCAGCGTCAAGATCGGCTCCGACGAGCGCGGCGGCTGGACCACCGACCGTCCTCCCCGCGAGGGCGACGGTCCGCCGCGCCCAGTCGACGTCTCGGCGCGCTGTCGCGTGCTCGCTCCGTCCGACCGCATGCGCTACTCGCCCGGCAGCCTCCTCTTGATCGTTTCCGCCGACGCCGCCGAGTCCGCGCGCTTTGCCGAGCGCGTCGTCGAGGAGCGGGGCGTGGTGCTGTCGCTCGCGAAGGTGCGCACGCTGCTGGCCGGACGCGTCGCCGAAGATGAGCTGGAGGCGCGCGCCCGTGAGCTGCTCGACGCCGCGGTCGTCAAGCGCCTCGGTGAGCGGCAGACGATCGTCCTCGCGCTCGAGAACCTGGACGCCGCCGAACGCGAGCGCTACGTGCGGCTCGCCCACGGCCTCAAGCGCCCGCGACATCTGATCCTGCTGGAGACCTCGCGCGAGCAGGTTCCCGAGGAGGAACGGGTCACGCTCAACGAGCTGCGCCGCGCGCTCGACGCCGGCGATGTCGGGCAGGAGGGCTTTCAGACCGCTCTGCGCCTCGGCGGCAACGCGATCGCGGAGCTGAAGCGGATCGTCTTCCAGCCACCCCCGCGCGAAGACTGACGGCACTCCTCTGTAAAGCGGAAGGGCGCCCCGTGTCTTAACGGCGAACTTCAGCGCTGCCGCCGTCAGGCGGCTCTTAAAAGTTGTCCTCCCCGGCGTGCCTCAGTGCGACAGGGACAGTGAACGGCCGGCGAATGTGAGCATGCTCGACAGGTGGGCTTCGAGCGTTTCCAGGTTGTGTTCGCCGGGGTAGATGGCACTCCTGGCGTCCGCGCCGGCTGATCGCAGCGCCGCCGCGAACGGGGCATCCTCGCCCGGGTTGGCGATGTGATCCTCTTCGCCGCCGTAGATGAACGCGTGCAGGCCGAGTTGCTTGAAGATCGGCCGGTCGGCGTGCAGATCGCCGCTCAGGCCGTTGAAGAAGCTCAGCCAACTCTCGACCGTGCCGAAGCGGTACGGGTTCGCCAGCGCCACATTCATCGCCCCGTAGCCGCCCATCGAGTCGCCCACGATCGCGCGCGCACCGCGTGTGGCCAGCGTTGGCAGCGTGCGGTCGACCAGCTGCTGGACTTCCAGGACATAGCTTTCATAACGCGTCTCGCCCTGGTTGCGCCAGTTGTTCGATCCGGGCCCGCCCTGGATCATCACGGCGATCAGCGGCGGAATCGTGTGGTTCGCGATCAACCGATCGAGCGCGCCCTGCAGGCCGATCTGCAGGAATGCTTCGTTCGACTGGTCGTTGCCGGTCAGCATGTACAGCACCGGGTAGTGGCTGGCCGTGCTCGCATAGCCGGGCGGCAGATAGGTGAGGAACGAGCCTGTTCCATGCAAGGTTGCCGATGGATAGCTCGCCGTCTCGATCGAGCTTCCGGCCGCGTCCTCGCTCACCGACCTCAGCGTCAGAGGTGGCTGCAGCGCGCTCTCGTCGATCGCCGTCTCGTTCTGCTGCGTGGCCGACCCGGCGGTGCGAATCCCGATCAGGTGCTCCACGGTCAGCTGTCCGTGCAGCGCCAAGGTGGCACAGACCGCCGCGATCGCGCACAGCAGCGTCCCTGTGATCAGCCTGTGCGCGCGCACCCGCCCGGATCGCCGCGCGGGTGAGCGGGCGCCCGGCATTACCGCGCCGGCGGTCGCGGGCTCCAGGCGCGGCGGGAATGCGGGCACCCACGACGGCGGCAGCGCTTCCACCGCCGCTTCCGCGCGCACGCCCGGCCAGCTCCACTCGCCGAGGCTCTCCATCCACACCTGTGCGCGCGACGTTCTTCTCGTGCTCATTCCCGCAGACATTCGGCAGATTCAAGGTGGCTCTCCACCGAAAGCCAACCCCTGCATGAACGTTCCCATGCACTCCCCCGCCCGCGGCGCTTGTGCGAGGCCGCGGGCGGACGAGCGCCGGAGCACTCTGACCGGTTGTCGGATGGGCGATCGCCAGTCGGCTTCGCCAGGCGGCCTGGCTCAGCGCGTGCTCCACACCTCGCCCACGCCGCCGAACCCGAGCGCCTGCTTCGTCGCTTCGGTCAAATCGAATTCACGCCCGGCGACATACGGCCCGCGGTCGATCACCCTGACCTCCACCGAGCGCCCGTCATAGCGCAACGTCACCTCCGTGCCACACGGCAGCGTCTTGTTGGCGACACCCAACGTGCTGCTCGTCAACTCGCCGCCGCACGCCAGCTCACCGCCGCCGCCGTACCACGATGCCTCGGCCAGGCGATACACGTCCAACCGGCCCAGCCTCCTGTGCGCACCGCGGTCTTCCGTGTCGCCCGCGAAACGTAGCCTGACCAGCTCGCTCGTGGTCTCGTCTGGCATATAGCGCAGGCGGAAGCGGCCGTTCGCCTTGGTTCGCGTGCTTGCCAGCGTCTTCCAGCCGTGGCTGCCGAGCGCTTGCAGTCTTACCGCCTGCCCCGGCAGTCCCACGACTCGTGCTGCTCGTGCTTGCGGGTCGGGGATCGCGGTGGTGTTGACGGTGCTGTTCGTGGCGCCGGTGGCAGCCGCGGTCAGCCTGCCGGTGACGCTTGTCGCGTGACCCTCAAGCACATTCAGCTCGCTGCGAATATCGCTCAGCGAGGTATGTGCCGGCGCCTGGAGCGGTGGTGTCGCGCTCGCCGATATCTCGATCGGGGCCAGACTCACGGCAGGCTGCGTAAGCGTCGCGGGAACGTACATTCTGTTGGGAACCTCCTTGTTTCCGCCTACGGGGTTAGCTGTCGGGCTCACGAGCCGGCCTGTTGCGCGAACTGAACGCGCGTCAACCGGGCGTTACAGCCGCAGCAGCGGCCGATTCGCCCCATCCGGGTCGCCTTTCTTCGCGATCCGGCGGTGGGTCCCCCGTTCGCCTCCATCCACGGACGCGACTCGGCAGGTCTCGAACAATTGTTCGGCTCGTCAGGTTAGGGGGTCTTTGCGCGGGATATCTGTGACAACGGTCACACTCCACTCCGGCGAGATTGGCCGAATCAGACGTGATGAGCGCCCAGGATCGGGCATGATGATCGCCCTTGCTCGATAACGAAGGAGGACGGCATGGCAACGGAGGAGAACGATCCCGATCCACATGCGGGCGACGCGGCGCCCAACCCGCGGGCCACGCTGATGCACGAAGTGGCTGACCAGATGGATGCGATCGAAGCCGACTTCGGCGAGGACTACACGATCGGGCGAGTGATCACGATCGTCGAGGTCCAGGGCCCTGACGGCGAGGTTGGGCTTCGCGTCAGGGCCGGGCAGTATCCGTGGGTCGCCCTGGGGATGCTCGAGTTCGCGAAGAAAAGCGTCGAAGCTCAGATGGGCGGTTGAGGCTTCCTGTCAGCTCGGTCCGCAGCTTCGAGGAACCCGTTATTCGGGGCGCTTGTGTGCCGAACGAGCGACGATCTCGCTGTGCACTTGGGCAGGGCTGCTCGCGAGCTTCTTGCTGACCAGATCTCGAATATCGCAGCTGACCAGGGTGCCGCCGATATGATTGGACGCAGCTACATAAGCTGCGTCGTAGGCTGAAATGACATGTTCATCGGCAAGCTGTGCTGCGCGTGTCAGCAAAGCCGTGGTCGAGGACAGAATGCCGCCGTCGTCGGCGATCCGATCTATCGCGTCAAGCAGCGTTGCGACACGATCGGGCGCCCGCCAAGCGCGAATTGCCACATTGGTTACCTCATAGCGGGCGAGATCCAATGTGGCAAGCGTGATCTCTGGATCGACGAGAATCGCGCTCGCTGACTCGTGCAAGTCGTCCTCGGCGTCAAATGCCGCAAGGATCGCACTGGCGTCTAACAACAGTGTGCTCAAGCTGACGGCCGAGTGGCTTTCACGTGCTCGGCGTTACTACCGCCGTGCGACACCGCACTAGCCATGAGCACATTCATTGCCGCCGCGCGGTCTTTGCGACGCCTGCGCAATGCGGTATCAGCGAACCTCCGCAGCAGAGCACTTCGTGTAGTGCCGAGCCGGCTGGCCTCGGCGTCCACCTCATTCAAGAGATCATCCGGCATTGAAACCATCACCTTTGCCACGGCTTGAGTATACCACGGTATATAAATGCCAATCGACACTGCACGAATAGGGTTTGCCACCCCAGCTCACTCCCCGACATTGACGTGCGCCCCCGAAGCCGCGACAATCGAGCCATGGCCAACCCAGACCGCCTGTCCGCGCTCGATTCCACGTTCCTGCACCTGGAGGACGACTCGACCGCGCACATGCACGTGGCCTCGGTGATGGTGTTCGAAGGCAAGGCGCCCACGCCGCAGGAGCTCGTCGATCACATCATCAGCCGCCTGCACCTGGTTCCGCGCTACCGCCAGCGGCTTGCCTACGTGCCGCTCGGGCAGGGCCGGCCGATATGGACCGACGACCCGCACTTCAACCCGCGTTACCACATTCGCCACACCGCCCTGCCACGACCCGCCGACGACGCCGCGCTGAAGCAGCTTGCCGGACGGCTGTTCTCACAGCGCCTGGATCGCTCCAAGCCGCTGTGGGAGATCTGGCTCGTTCAGCGGATGGCCGGGGAACGTTTTGCGCTGATCGCAAAGACCCACCACGCGCTCGTCGACGGGATCTCCGGCGTGGACATCACCACCGTCCTGTTCGACACGTCTCCTGAGCCGACCGCCACCTCTCGCCCGCCGATTCCCTGGGTGGCCCGCCCGCTGCCGGGTTCGGCGAAGCTGCTCGGCGAGGCGCTGCTGGAGCGCACGACCGTGCCCGGCGAGATGGGTCGCGGCGCGCGGGCGCTGCTGCGCGCACCGCGGCGGGCGGTCGGGCAGTTGAAGGATGGCCTCGTGAGTATTGGCGCGACGACCCTCGCGGGCATCAACGCCCCCGCGCCTCCGAGCCCGTTCAACGTCGACATCGGCCCGCACCGGCGCTACACCTTCCTCGACGGCGACCTCGCCCAGTTCAAGGCGATCAAGGACGCACTCGGTGGCACGCTCAACGATGTCGTGCTCGCCTCGGTCAGCCTCGCCCTGGGCCGCTACCTGCGTGGCCAGGGCCACGACACCGAGGGCTTGGTGCTGAAGGCGATGGTGCCCGTATCGGTACGCGCCGACTCCCAGCGGGGAGCGCTCGGTAATCAGGTCGCCGCGATGTGGGCGCCCCTGCCTGTCGGCCTCGAGAACCCGGTCGAGTGCCTGGAGCGGATCAGCAGCGAGATGAAGAGCCTGAAGGAGTCCGGCCAGGCCGTCGGCGCCCAGGTGCTCGTCAACCTCGCCGGCTTCGCGCCGCCCACGATTCTCAGCCAGGCAGCCCGGCTGCAGGCCCGTCAGCGCTTCTTCAACCTCGTCGTCACGAACGTCCCCGGGCCGCAGTTCCCGTTGTATGTGCTGGGACGTCGGCTGCAGGTGCTCTACCCGGTCGTGCCACTCGCCCGCCGCCAGGCTCTCGGGATCGCCGTGATGAGCTACGACGGTCATCTTGGCTTCGGCCTGCTCGCCGACTATGACGCACTGCCGGAGCTGGAGGCAATCGCGCGTGATCTGCGCTCGGCGATCGCCTCGCTGGCTCGCGCGGCCGGGGTGCCGGCCACACGCTCGAAAGCTCGCACGGCACGCCGTAACGGCGCGGGCGGGCGGGGCGGCGAGTCCAGGTCCAATGGCGCCAAACGGCCGCGTAAAACCGCCGGGAGCGCCGGCAACGGCCGAGCGTCGCTTGCCAAGCCTCCCGCCGTGCAGAGCTGACCGAAGAGGCTCGTTCCGAAGTGCGGCTGGCGCTCTGCCAGATCAACCCCACGGTGGGCGACATCGCCGGCAACGCGGCGCTGATCCGCGCGGGCATCGCCGGCGCGCGTGAGGGTGGGGCCGATCTCGTGCTGTTCGGCGAGCTCGCCATCACCGGCTATCCCCCGGAGGATCTACTGCTGCGCGAGCACTTCCTCGCGGACGCCCAGGCCGCGCTTTCAGAGCTGGCGGCCGACACGCATGGAGTGGTTGCGATCGTCGGCTTCCCCGAGCGCGCTGAGCACGTCTACAACGCTGCCGCCGTGCTGGCCGACGGCGCCGTTCAGGCGATCTACCGCAAGGTGCACCTGCCCAACTACGGCGTGTTCGACGAGCGGCGCTACTTCCAGCCCGGGAGCTGCGGGGCGACGATCGAGGTGGGCGAACACCGCATCGGTTTGACGGTCTGCGAGGACATCTGGCTGCCCGGGCCGCCGGCTTCCGAGGAGGCGGCCGACGGCGCGCAGCTGATCGTCAACATCTCCGCCTCTCCCTACCACGCCGGCAAGGGCGCCGGGCGCGAGCGCATGTTCGCCGAGCGCGCCCGTGAAGACGGCGCTCCGATCGCCTTCTGCGGCCTCGTCGGGGGCCAGGACGAGCTGCTGTTCGACGGCCATTCCTTCGTCGTTGACCAGCACGGCAAGACGATCGCCCGGGCCGCTCAATTCGCGGAGGACCTGCTGTTCTGCGACCTGGAGCTGGATCGGCCCGGGCGCCCGCTCGATGGCGGCGACGGTCATACCGTGCGCAGCCCGCGATCCCCACTGGCGGTTTTACCAGGGCACTCCCCCACCCCGCGAATCGCCGCCCCCACCACGCGTCTGACCGAGCCGCTCGCACCCGAAGAGGCCGAGATCTACACGGCGCTGATGCTCGGACTGCGCGACTACGTCGAGAAGAACGGGTTCTCCCACGTCGTCCTCGGTCTCTCGGGAGGGATCGATTCGGCACTTGTCGCCTGCCTGGCTGCTGACGCGCTCGGCGCCGAGCGCGTCAGCGCGGCGATCATGCCCTCCCCCTACTCCTCCTCGGCTACACAGAACGACGCGCGCATGCTGGCCGCCACGCTTGGCATACGTGCACACGAGCTGGAGATCGAGCCGGTCATGGACGCCTATACCGGAACGCTCCAGGCAGAGCTAACGGGACAGCGGGCAAGTGCAGGCCCGGATCTCACCGAGGAGAACCTCCAGGCCAGGATCCGTGGCAACCTGCTGATGGCGCTCTCCAATAAGTTCGGCTGGCTCGTGCTCACGACCGGCAACAAGTCGGAGATGTCCGTCGGCTACACCACGCTCTATGGCGATCTCGCCGGCGGCTTCGCGGTGATCAAGGACGTCCCCAAGACGCTCGTCTACCGGCTTTGCGCATGGCGCAATTCACCTGCCGGCGCCTCAGTGCCCGACGTAGCCGCGCCGCGCGCGAACGACCCGGTCCTCACCGCCGCGCCCGACGCCACCGTGACACGCGCAAACGCGCCGATCCCCCCCTCGATCCTCACACGCGCACCTTCGGCCGAGCTACGCCACGATCAGCGCGACGAGGATTCGCTGCCGCCATACGAGCTGCTCGACCGCATCCTCTACGGCTACATCGAGCTCAACCACGGTCGCGAGCAGCTGGTCGCCGAGGGGCTGCCCGCGGTGGAGGTCGATCGCATGATCCGGCTGGTCGATCTCGCCGAGTACAAGCGCCGCCAAGCCCCTCCCGGTATCAAGGTCACCACGCGCGCCTTCGGCCGCGACCGGCGCATGCCGATCACCAACCGCTACCGAGGCTGACGGTGGAGCGCCCTCGTCTTCCGCGTGCTCGCCCGCTCCCGCTACTTGCGCTGGGCCTCTGCGCGCTCACGCTCGGCGCCTGCGGCGACACCCTCCAGGATCAGCCGATCTCCCACAAGACGCTCGAGAGCCTGATCATGGCTCCATACCCTGTCTACTGGCTGGGCGGCTCCTTCCAGGGGATGGCGATCACCGAAGCCTCGCAGGACCCCGGCGGCGCCTTCGCCGTGCAGTACGGCAACTGTGCCAGGGGGGGTCAGAACACCTGCATCGCGCGCCTGCGGGTGGTCACCTCACCCGACAACAGCTTCATCCCGCTCGGCTCCCAACCGCACCGCGCGGTTCTGATCCGCGGCGTCACCGGCGTGGCGGCTCAGGCAGATCAGACGATCGAGCTTCCCACCGCCGGCGTGGTGGTCGGCATCTACGCCGACAGTCCCGCACTCGCCCGCGCCGCCGCTGAGACGGCCGTGCCGATCAACTACCCGGGCGCTCCCGCCGCGGCGCTCCCCTCGCCGCTGCCGGACACCGGCTTTGCCGAGCAGCCGCTACCCGGTCAGACGCCGACACCCCTGCGCGTACCGCGCTAGCTGACGTGCCGAGTCAGGCGGCCGGCGCCGGGCGCACGGCGATCGTCATCCGTGTCAGCGCGCACAGCTTGCCGGCGTCGTTGCTGAAGCGCACGTCCCACACCCACGTGGTGCGGCCACGGTGCAACCGCGTTGCATGGGCATGCACCGAGCCCTCGGTGACCGGACGCAGGAAGCTCGTGTTGTTCGACAGGCCCATCGCGACCTCGCCGCGCTCGAGCACTCCCAGAGCCGTGGCCAGCGAGGCCAGCGACTCGGCGATCGAGGCGTAGACGCCTCCGTGCAGCAGGCCCATCGGCTGCTTCAGCTCGTCGCGCAACTGTACCCGGGCGCGGACCTCGCCGTCGGAGAACTCCACCAGCTCCAAGCCATACAGCCGGTCGAAGCCGACCCTGAACTCGTTGAGCTGCTCGGCGCTCGGCGTGGTCATCCCGGCGCCACGATAGCCTACGCACCCCTCCGTATATGAGCCGACTAGACGACCTCCCCCCCGACCAACGCGCGGTGCTCTCGCTGCTCGTGCGCCAGGGCAAGAGCCACGCCGAGATCGCGGACATGCTCGGCATCCCTGAGCAGGCCGTCCGCGAGCGGGCCACCGCGGCGCTCGATGCCCTCGCGCAGGAGTCGAGCGAGCCCGGCTCCGGCTTCTCCGGCTCGCTGCCCAGCTCCAGGCGTGGCGGCGCGCTGCTGCTGGCGGCGCTTGTCGTGATCGTCGTGGTGGCGGTGCTCCTGATCACGAGTGGCGGCGGCTCTGGCAACAAAGCGTCGAGCACCCAGGCCGGCACTTCCACTCCGGCCATCACCTCTACTCCAGCCACCACTCCCAGCGCGACGACAACCTCGGGCGCCTCGGGCGCCACGACAACATCGGGCGCCGCCAAACAGGGCGCCAGCCCGACCGTCGACAAGCAGATCGCCCTCACCTCGCCCGAACCCGGCAGCAAGACGATCGGCCTGGTCGAGGTCGTCTCCGAAAACTCCAAGCATGCGATCTACATCGCCGCGGAACACCTGCCACAGCCGCCGGCGGGCTCCTTCTACGCCGTCTGGCTGTCCAACTCGCCGACGAGCTCCACGCCGCTGGGCAAGACTCCCGCGGTCGGCTCCGATGGCCGCCTGCAGGCCGGGACACTGCTACCCGCCAATGCCGGCGATTACAAACAGATTCTGCTGACGCGCGAGACGAGCACCCATGCGGCCCAGCCCGGGCCGACGGTGCTGAGCGGCGCGTTCAGCCTCGGCGGCCACTGATGCTGCCTCAGACCTCCAGGTAGCTGCCTCAGACCTCCAGGTAGCGCAGGACGACGCGCCCGAGCACCAGCACGTCGCCGTTGTGCAGGTCTGCCTGCGTGATGCGGCGGCCGTTGACCAACGTGCCGTTGGAGCTGCGATCGTCGAGTATCCGTGAGCCGGAGTCCCGATGGACGAGGATCGCGTGGCGCCTGGAGACGGAGTCCTCGTCGAGGCGCAGATCGGCCGCGAGACCACGCCCGATGTGCGTCACGTCGCCGTCCAGCGCAATCAGCAGCTGCTCGCCGGTTCCCTGGACCTCGATGTAGCGCCCCGGCTTGATCGGCTGGGTGGGCATCGCCTGACTACGCACGCGCTCATCCAGGCATGCGATTCCGTCGAAGCGCTCGGTCATTTCGCCGGCGCCGACGGCGGGGTGTATGGGTGTTTGAGTAGCCATACCCGGTAGGTAACCGGATCGGGCTCAGGCGAAACTCAACGGAGGTGAAGAAATCTCGAAACGTTGCGCCGCCGCGAGCGCCTACGCGGCAGGCGTACCTGGAGGCGGCGGGCGACGCCGAGCCATCTTCCGGGTGCTCCACCAGCCCCAGCCACCGACGGCCACGACCGGCGCGACGAACAGCATCGATATATACCAATGCGTCAAGCAGGCGAGCGGGGCCATAGGCCACAAATTACCACGCCTCCCGGACCCGGGTTGGGGAGCTCCATCCTGATCTTCGACCCATCTCCCTCTCCCCGTCCGCCACCCTGCCGCCTCCCCGCGCCACCACTACCGCGACAGCCCAAGGCCCTTTAGGCTGCAAGACGGTGACCTCCCCCCCGCTCGCTGTCTCGACCGGCTTCTCGACCGCCCTCCAGCTCGGCCCGCTGGCGGTCCTCGGCCTGCTCTACGCGCGACGCGCGCGCACCCTGGCGATCGAGCAACGCCCGGTGCCGGGTTGGCGGCAGGCTTGCTTCTACGGGGGCTTCGTCGTGATCGGCGTCGCGCTGAGTTCGCTCGGGGCGGCCAGCCAGGACCTGCTGTACGTGCACATGATCGAGCATCTGCTGCTCGGCGACATCGCCGCGCTGTTGATCGTGCTGGGCCTGACCGGCCCGCTGCTCGTCCCCGTGCTGCGGATCCGCTTCTTTGACCGCCTGCGCATCCTCAGCCACCCGCTGATCGCGTTTCCGCTGTGGGCGATCGACCTGTACGCGTGGCATTTGCCGGTCTTCTACCAGGCCGCGCTGCGCCACTCGGGCCTGCACGCCCTGGAGCACATGATGTTCCTCGGCTTCGGCGTGAACATGTGGATGTGCCTGTTCGGACCGCTGCCGACGCCGTCGTGGTTCGGCAACCTCGGCCGCCTGATCTACATCATCGCCGTGCGCCTCACGGGCACGGTGCTCGGCAACATCTTCCTGTGGTCGGGCACCGTGTTCTACCCCTTCTACATCCACGGCGAGGCCCACTTCCACATCTCGCCGCTGGCCGATCAGAACATCGCGGGGGCGATCATGATGGTCGAGGAGTCGATCCTCACGCTGTGCCTGTTCTGCTGGCTGTTCCTGCGCACCGCCCGCGAGAGCGAGGAGCGCCAGGAGCTGCTCGACTACGCCAACGCCCAGGAGCTCGAGCTGACCGAGGAGCGCGCCGCGCGGGCGGTCGCGGCCGGGCGCGGCCCGGAGCTGCAGCGGCGCCTGGAGTCCCAGCGCCGGCCGCAGGACCACAGCGCCGGCGCCCTCGACCGCTCGTCGGCCGGCCCGTTACGCTGAAGGCATGTGCGCGGGTTGTGCGATGGCAGCGGCTTCGGCCGCGACGGGATTCAGGTCCTGGCTGCAGACCCACAACTTCACATGGCTGACCCCGAGCCGGCTACGCAACCTGACGATCGGCGCGATGTGCGCCGCCGGACTGGTCTCGACGATCGGCTTCAGCGGGTCGACGCCGGCTGTAGCTTCGCGTCAGCCGCCGGCCACGGCCGGCAGGATCGTCAACTCGGCGCCGTCGGGAACCGGCGTGGCGAGCCCGTCCAGGAAGCGGATGTCTTCGCCGGCGAGGTAGACGTTGACGAAACGCCGCAGCGAGCCGTCCTCGTTGGCGATCCGCTCGCGCAGCTCGCCGAAGCGCTCGTATAGGCCGTTCAGCGCCTCGTCGACGGTTGCGCCGGAGACCTCGGCCTCGGCCGTGCCTTCGGCGGCGGCGCGCAACTGCGTGGGGATCTTCACGAGCACCGCCATCAGACCGTCACAACCTCGGGCACGGCGCGCTCGAATGCCTCCACGCTGGGGTCGATCTTGTAGGTCTCGAAGGAGTCGCGCACCGCGTCGAGCGTCTTCAGGCCGTCGCCGGTGATCACCAGCACGACGCGCTCGTCGGGGTCGATCTCGCCGCGCGCGGCGAGCTTTGCGAGCACCGCCGTCGTCACGCCGCCGGCGGTCTCGGTGAACACGCCGGTCGTTTCGGCCAGCAGTTTGATGCCAGCGCGGATCTCCTCGTCTGAGACCGCGTCGACCGAGCCGCCCGTGCGACGCGCCAGGTCGAGCGCGTAGGGGCCGTCGGCGGGATTGCCGATCGCCAGCGACTTGGCGATCGTGTTCGGCTTGACCGGGCGGCAGACCTCGTGGCCGGCCGCGTAGGCGCTGGCCACGGGCGAGCAGCCCTCGGCCTGGGCGCCGTTCATCTTGGGAAAGGACTCTCCCCCTACAAGGCCGAGCTCGGTCCATTCCTGAAACCCGGCGGCGATCTTCGTGAACAGCGAGCCGGAGGCGACCGGGATCACGCAGCGGTCGGGCAGCTCCCAGCCCAGTTGCTCGGCGATCTCGAAGGCCAGCGTCTTCGAGCCCTCGGCGTAGTAGGGGCGCAGGTTGATGTTCACGAACGCCCAGTCGCGCTCGGCGCTCAGCTCCGTGCACAGGCGGTTGACGTCGTCATAGCTGCCGTTCACGCCGACGAGCTTCGTCCCGTAGATGCCCGTGGCGAGGATCTTCTGCTCCTCGAGGTCCGCGGGGATAAAGACGTAGGAGTCCATCCCCAGCGCCGCGCCGTGGGCGGCCACCGAGTTGGCGAGGTTGCCGGTCGAGGCGCAGGCGATCGTCTCGAAGCCCAGCTCACGCGCCCGTGTGACGGCCACTGAGACGACCCGGTCCTTGAACGAATGGGTCGGGTTAGCGGCGTCGTTCTTGACCCACACCTCGCGCAGGCCCAGCCGCTCGGCCAGGCGGTCGGCGCGAATCAGCGGCGTGCACCCCGCCGGCAGGCTGACCCGCGTCGAGCCTCCGCCGCCCGAGGGTCCGGGAGGGCCACCGGGGGCGCCGCGGCCGTAGGCCGTGGTCGGCAGGAAGTCGGCGTAGCGCCAGATGTTCTGCGGGCCGCCCTGGATCCGCCGGCGCAGCTCGCCGACGTCGCGACTGGAGTGGCTGTGGTCGTAGGCGACCTCCAGCGGACCGAAGCACCGCTCGCAGACGTACAGCGCCTCCAGCGGATACTGGGCCTTGCACTCCTTGCACTGCAGATGACTGACAGCCATTGGGGCTCCTTTTCGCTCTAGTCTTCGCCGTGTCACGTGTGGCGAAGAGCGCGAAGCCCGCCACACATCTCCTGGAATTGGCACCTTCCCGCCTGTGACTTTGACGGTGGTTGCCGGGGTTTCGTAGGGCCAGGCCCTCCACCCCTCTGGATGTGTCCAGCTATGTCTGCCCGAGAATTATAGCGAGCGCCCGGACGAATGCAAGAGATCGGTAACGCCGGCGGCGGCACGGTGTAGGCCCTTGCGATGAGCTCACCCGTGCATGAGGACCAGCGGCTGACCGCGCTGCGCGACTTCGAGCCGCTGCAGGCGGCGACGAAGCGGCGCATGTTGATCATCGTCAACCCCTACGCGACGACCGTCTCCGACCGTCTGCGTCACCTCGTCGTGTACGCGTTGCAGGGCCGCTTCGAGGTCGATGCCGTGGACACCGAGGCCCGTGGCCACGCCACCGAGCTGTGCCGCGAGGCCGCGCACGAGGGCTATGACGTGGTCGTCGCCTTCGGCGGCGACGGGACCGTCAACGAGGCCGCCAACGGATTGCTCGGCTCCCCCACCCCGCTGACCTGCCTGCCCGGCGGCTCGGCGAACGTGTTCGGCAAGATGCTCGGGATCCCCGGCGAGCTGGTCGACGCGACCGAGCATCTGCTCGCGATGGCCGACGACTGGCAGCCGCGGAAGGTCGACTTGGGCGTCGTGAATGGCCGCTGCTTCACCTTCGCCTCGGGTCTCGGCGTCGACGCGAGCGTCGTCGAGCGAGTGGACTCCAACCCGCGCCTGAAGGCGCGCTTTGGCGCCTATTACTTCACCTGGGCCGCGATCAGCACGTTCACCCGCCGCTATCTCGTCCATCCGCCGCGGATGGTGGCGCACGCCGGCGGGCAGCGGATGGAGGGCGTTACGACGATCGTGCAGAACGGCTCGCCCTTCACCTACTTCCAGAACCGGCCGATCGAGATCGCCGAGGGGGCGGCGCTCGACTCGGGTGCGCTGTCGAGTTGCGTCCTGCATCGCGCGAGACCGCTGGACATGCCCTCGATCGCCTGGCGTGCCTTCTCGCGCCACGCGCGGATCGCGCGCCACCGCCACGTCTCGAGCTTTCCCGAGCTGACCGAGCTCACGGTGCGCAGCGCCGACGGGCGTCCGCTGCCGCTGCAGGTCGACGGCGACTACATCGGCGAGGTCGACGAGGCGCGCTATTCGATCATGCCGCGCGCGCTGCACGTCATCAGCTAAAAAAACGCTGACTATCCCGCGCCGGGCGTGACGCGGTACGCGTCGAATACGGACTCGATATTCCGTAAACGTGTGACTGCGCCCTTCAGCGTGTGCGTGTCGGCGACCTCGACGACGAAGCGGTTCTTGACCATTGGCGGCGTGGACAGGCAGCGCGCTTCGAGGATGTTCGCGCCGGACTCGGAGAACACGCGCGAGAGGTCCTCGAGCAGGCGGTGGCGATCCCACGCGTCGATCTGGATTTCGACGACGAAGGCGGTCGTCTGGTCGCCCTCCCAGGTGACGGTCGTGAAGCGCTCGGGGTCCTTGCGCAACAGCACCGAGTTGGGGCAGTCCTCGCGATGGATCGTGATCCCGCGGCCGAGCGAGATGTAGCCGACGATCTCATCGCCCGGCACCGGGCGGCAGCACTTGGCCAGGCGCAGCATCACATCCTCGACGCCGTCGACGCGGATCCCGTACTGGCCGGAGGACTTCGTCGGGCGCCGCCGCGCGCGGCCGACGCGCAGCAGGTCGGCGGCGGTCGCCTCGCCGTCGGCGGCCTCGCCCTGCTTCAGGCGCTGCATCACCTTGTTGACGACGATCTTCGGTGAAACCTTCGCCGCGCCCAGAGCGATGTAGAAGTCGTCGGCCTTGCGGTAGCCGACCTCGCGGATCACGTCCGCCAACAGCGCCGAGCCGGTGATCTTCTGCGCCGGCAGGCCCTGCTTGCGCAGGTGCTCCTGCAGCAGGTCGCGCCCGACGTGCTCGGTGTCCTGGCGGGACTCGGCCTTGAACCAGGCCTTGATCTTGTTGCGCGCGCGCGTGGTCTTGACCATCGCCAGCCAGTCGCGCGAAGGGCCGCGCTCGCGCTTGGCCGTCAAGATCTCGACGATGTCCCCGGAGTGCAGCTCGCAGTGCAGCGGCACGATCTTGCCGTTGACGCGCGCGCCGACGCAGCGGTGGCCGATCTCGGTGTGCACCTCGTAGGCGAAGTCCAGCGGTGTGGCGCCGGCCGCGAGCGACTTGACCTCCCCCTTGGGGGTGAACACATAGACCTCGTCCTCGAACAGGTCGGTGCGCAGCGTCTCCATGAACTCCTGGGGGTCGAGCAGGTCCTTCTGCCAGTCGAGCATCGAGCGCAGCCACTGCAGCTTGGCGTCCTCGCCGGAGCCGCCACCGACCAAGCCGGCGCGCTCGCCTGGGGCCCCACCCATCCCCCCCGGGGCGCCTGGACCGCCGCCCGGCGAACCGGGCGTCGTCTTGTACATCCAGTGGGCGGCCACGCCGAACTCCGCCATTTCGTGCATCTCCTGCGTGCGCAGCTGGATCTCCAGGGGCCGGCCCTCGGGCCCGATGATCGTCGTGTGCAGCGACTGGTACATGTTGAACTTGGGCATCGCGATGAAGTCCTTGAAGCGCCCGGGCAGCGGCTTCCACAGCGAGTGGATCACGCCGACGGTGCCGTAGCAGTCCTTCACCGAGTCGACGATCACGCGCATCGCGGTGAGGTCGTAGATCTCGTTGAACTCGCGGCCCTTCTTCGTCATCTTCGAGTAGATCGAGTAGAAGTGCTTGGCGCGCCCGGCGATCCGGGCCTCGATGCCCAGCGCGGCGAGCTCGCGTGCGAGGTACTCGCCGGCCTCCGCGACGTAGCGCTCGCGGTCGTCGCGTTGCTGGGCCACCAACCCCTTGATCTCCTGGTACTTGCGCGGGTGCAGGGTCGCGAAGGCGAGGTCCTCGAGCTCCCACTTGATCGCGTGGATCCCCAGCCGGTGGGCGAGCGGCGCGTAGATGTCGAGCGTCTCGCGCGCCTTCTCGAGCTGCTTCTGCTTGGGCATCGCCTCGATCGTGCGCATGTTGTGCAGCCGGTCGGCGAGCTTGATCAGGATCACCCGCACGTCGGTGGCCATCGCGACCATCATCTTGCGGTAGTTCTCGGCCTGCGCCTCGTCGCGCGAGGAGAAGGCGATCCCGGTCAGCTTGGTGACGCCGTCGACGATCGCGGCGATCTGCTCGCCGAAGCGCTCGCGCACCTCCTCGATCGAGGCGGAGGTGTCCTCCACGGTGTCGTGCAGCAGCGCCGCACAGAGAGTCTCGGTGTCCAGCCGCATCCCGGCGCAGATCCGCGCGACGCCGACGGGGTGCACGATGAAGTCCTCGCCGGACTTGCGCCGCTGCGCGGCGTGATGCTCGCAGGCGAACACGAACGCGTCGCGCACGCGGTCGCGGTCGATTTCCACCGCCGAGTCCTCAGCGTGCTCGGAGACGATCGCGAACAGGTCGCCGAGCAGGCGGCGCTCGAACTCGTTGAGCGCCAGGCGCTCGGGCTCGACGACAGGTGGGCTGGTGGAATCGTTTGCGATCGCCATGAACTAAGGGTAGGGGACGGATCACCCGTATTGAAGGGATCTCCTCAGCTCACGCGAACAGCACTAGCTCCTCGGCGAGGGCGACCGGCTCCCCCCGCTCGGCGGCCCGCACCTGGCGGAGCAGCAGGCGGGGTTCGGTGACGCCGTTGTAGTCGTTGATCTCCAGCGTGAAGGTGGCTTCGGCCGGCTCCCCCTCCGCGACGGGCAGGTGCGCGCCGGTGCCGAAGGCGACCCCCCGCGCCCGCGCGCCGGAACCACCCTCGCCGCCGCCGGACTCGACGGTGAAGCGCAGGTGCTTGCCCTCCCCCATCGGGCGCAGATCGCGAAAGCGAGCGTCCTCGACGAGCAGCGACACGCCCGGGTTGCCGCGCCCGAACGGCGCCAGCGAGAGCAGCTCCTCGGCGAGTGCCATGTCCAGCTGCTCGCAGCCGACGACGGCGTCGACGTGCTCGACGGGAGCGGTGTCGGCGACGGTGAGCACGCGCTCGGTATGCAGCGAGAACGCCTCGGCGAAATCCTCGACGCGCGAACGCTCGATCTCCAGCCCCGCGGCGGCGCGGTGGCCGCCGAAGCGCGCGAGGTGCCCGCCGCAGGCGGTCAGGCCGGCGAGCAGGTCGAAGGCGTCGATCGAGCGCCCGGAGCCCTTGCCGGTGTCCCCGGAGAGGGCGATCAGGACGACCGGCCGGCGGTGCTGCTCGACCAGGCGCGAGGCGACGATCCCGATCACCCCGGCGTGCCAGTCCTCCCCGGCGAGCACGTAGGCGGGGCGATCGCCGAGGGCCGCGACCTGGGCTTCGGCTTCGTAGCGGATGCGCGTCTCGACCTCGCGACGCTCGTGGTTGGCGCGGTTGAGCTCCTCGGCGACCTGGGCCGTGCGGAGGGGGTCGTCGGTGAGGATCAGCTCGAGGCCGGCGTCGGCGCGGTGCAGGCGCCCGGCGGCGTTCAGGCGCGGGGCGAGTCCGAAGGCGACGGAGCGCTCGGTGAGCTTCGAGGGATCGACGCGCGCGACGCTCATCAGCGCGCGCAGGCCGGGCTTGGTTGTGCCGGCGAGCGCGCGCAGGCCGCGGCGAACGAGCGTGCGGTTCTCGTCGACGAGCGGCACGACGTCGGCGATCGTGGCGAGGGCGACGAGGTCGAGATCGCCTTCGAGCGCGCGCGTCGTGGGCGCGTGGCCGGCCGCGGCTGGTCCCGCGGCGCCAGACGGATCGGGATCGCCGGCCGCGCACATGTCACCCTCCCCCGCGTCCCCCGTACGCTGAAATGCGGCGGCGTGCTCGAGCGCGTGGGCGAGCTTGAAGGCGACGGCGGTGGCGCAGAGATCGGGGCACGGGTAGCCGCAGATCGCCGGGTGCACGATCGGGGCGTCGGGCAGCAGGCCGTCGGCGCGGGGAGCGTGGTGGTCGGTGACGACGACGTCCATCCCGAGCGCCCTGGCGGCGGCGACCTCCTCGACGGCGGTGATCGCGCAGTCGACGGTCACGAGCAGGCGTGTGCCCCGCTGGGCGAGGCGCTGGACTGTGAGCAGGTTCAGGCCGTAGCCGTCGGTGGCGCGGTCGGGCAGGTACCAGTCGACGTCGGCGGCGAGCCGGCGCAGCGAGCGGACGAGCACGGCGGTGGAGCAGATGCCGTCGACGTCATAGTCGCCGTGGATCGTGATCCGCTCGCCGGCAGAGACGTGGCGCAGGATCGTCTCGACCGCCTGCTCGATGCCGCGGAACGCGCTGGGCGGGTGTTCGAGCTCGGCCGCGAGAAACGCGCGGGCACGGGAGGGGTCGGACAGGTCGCGGCGCACGAGGATCTGCGCGAGCGGCGCGCTCACCCCCAGCTCGCGCTCCAGCCTGGCGACATCGCCTGGCGGGCAATCGGCGATCTCAAAGCGCGGCCTCTCCATTCGCCGAGGGTACGGCTCGAACGGGACGGAACTTCGCACGACGCGTGGTTGGAGGGGTTACGAGTTGCAGAGGTGGGTGGCTCCGAGGAGCGTTGAGCCCGGTCGGGACTGGGTGGGGCTGAACGGCGCTTTCGACACAGGCACAACACCGATGCACCACGGTGGCTTGGCTATCCCGGGCCGCCAACATGGTGTTCCACAAGGCGAGGGATGACACCTGCATACAGGTGTCATCCCTCGTACTACATAGCCTTCTACTTCGCCGTCACGGCCCAGGTACCGATTACTTCGAGTTCGCCGGCCTTTTCGGCCAGCGCCTCTACTCCAAACCCTTCGAGACCGCCTTCTCCTTCTCCCGTTTTACTAGTGCTGTTGCAGGTGGCTGTATTCCAATTGCAGACCGTCGGGAAAGAGAATATGAACTCACTCTGCAGGCTGTTGTTTTCGTTTGTGGCGAAGATGCATAGGTTGCCCGGTTCGGCTTCAGGGTTTTTTGCTTCACCGAGACACCCTGCCGGCACCTCCGCCCCTGGACGAATGTAGTGCGTTGTGGGCGCCGTGGCAAGAGGCAGAGCGTAACTCACACTCGTACGGAACAGCTCGTGTTCCGCGGCATTGCCGCCACCGACGTTCCACTGCCCCTTGAGCGTCTTTTCGGAGGGAAGCGTGCCACCGGCGGTCCAGGGGGAACCCGGCGCGCCGGCCGCTCCCGCAGCACCGGTTTCGCCCTTAGCGCCCGCTGCGCCAGCCGCGCCGGTTTCGCCCTTAGCGCCCGCGGGTCCAGTGCCGCCGGCGGGGCCTTGTGGGCCCGCAGGGCCGGTCGCGCCGGGCGCCCCGTTTTTGCCCGCGGGACCAGCGGGGCCCCGGGGGCCTGTCTTGGGCTTGGGCTTGGCCTTGCTCGCGGTCGCGGAGACCGTGGCCGAGGCCGCCGTCTTGGGGCCTGCTGTGCCCGCGCCGCCACCGTTCATCGCGAAAGCGCCGCCTGTCATCGCAAAGATCAGCGCCAAAAACGCCACGAGCGTCGTCGCGTTGAAATGCTTACCTATTCTCGAGAACATCAGTCATTCCTCATTTCTTGCCCCTAGAGGGCCTTCGCTTGATGTGATCTACCCTGCATCGGGGCGACTACAGCCTTCCGGGCCTTGCCCTTTTTCCCCACCTTCTTCTTCTTTTTCTTTTTCGTCTTCTTCTTAGGCGACGCCTTGATCGCGCTCACCCTCACTTCCGCCGGGAAGACGATCGCCGGAACGGCGAGCAGCATCGGCGTGGCCGGCACGGTCAGGACAGCGGGAAGGCCTTGTGTTGTGAAGGTCAGCGTTTCGCCGTAGGCGGCGCCGTAGCCGCTTGTGAGCTTGATCCGGTAGGCGTAGGTAGCACCCGGCTGCAGGCCACTGAGCCCCACTTCCTCCGGGACCACGGTCGTCGCGGCGCCGACCGTGGCGGTGAACACGACGCCGTACTGCGTCGCGGCGCCTTCATACAGGCCCGCTTCGAACGTATACACCGCGGGCTGCCCATCCGGGTTCACCGACCCCGAGATCGCCGCCGACGTCGTACCAACCCCGCTCGCGAGCCCACTGAACGCCTGCAGGACCGGAGCCGGGCCGGTCGTAAACGTGCCGACCGCACCGGTGGCCGCACCGCCTTCCGGTTTACCCGCCACGACGTGCTGGTTGTTGGCCAGCAGCCGGTAGTGGTATTCGGTGGCGGGCTTCAGGTCCCGGGCTTCGAGGATCGCCGTCGTCTGCCCATAAGCGGAGGATTCAAGCGTCCTCGTGCGCAACGCGCCCGGGCACGCATCGAGATCTTCGCACGCGCCGTACTGGAACTCGTACGTCGTGTCCGCGTTCTCCGGGTTCAACCCAGCCGAGAACACGGCCGAGAACGACGTGAGAAACGAAACATCCGGCGCACCCAGGATCTTCGGTGCGACGCTCGGCGTCACAAACGACACCGTCCTGCTCGTCAGAAGTTCAGGCGCCCTCGCGTTTTCGTCTTCACCCGCGAGCCGATCGTAATACGTTTCATCGGGAAGCAACCCCTGCACCCCCGCCGACACCGTACGCACGCTCCCGACCGGCTGCTTGGCGGTCACTTCACCAAACGCGCCCGTGCGACCCAATTCGAAAAACACTTCAGTTCCAGCGACACCCTCAGGGTTCGCTTCCCCAGCCAACGTACACCCGATCGTCACATCAGACCCATTTTCCAGGCCCGGCGAGCAGCCCGGCGCGCCCGCGGTCAGTTCAGCTACCGGCACCGGCACATAACTCCAAAGTTCCTCGTCGCTCGAAAGGACGGCATACAAGTTTCCTTCGTCGTCAAAGCCGATCCCGCTAGCACCATGGCTTTCGATAGCACCGCTCAGTCCGGGGGTAGTGAATTCGGTTAGTAATTGCCCGTCAAGAGCATCGTAGAGCGTGCCGTACGATTGCGTTGCTGTAAACGGACCTTCCGGGACGTTTTCTGTGGCCCAGACGGCGAGGTGACCTAGAGGATCCAAGGCTAGCGCTTCTATGTGGGCTGGTTTCCCGGTTTCCCGTGCGGGGTTTTCAATCTTCGAGGGCAGTTCGATGCCGGTTTCGGCGTTGTACTCATGGACAACTGGCTCGCTATCGTAGACTACGTAGACTGTATTGTCGCCAACGGCGATATCAGTGATGTGTCCTTCTGGATTATTTTCTGTGATTGTTGCTGGGAGCGGTATTTCGCTCTTCCATTCGCCGTCTTCGCTAAAGATTTGGACGCGGTGTGCATCGCCGACATAGAGTAGGTGTTCGCTACCGGAAACGGATAGCAGATCGCCCGTGGATGCTGCGAATTCGAAGGCGCTTTTTTCTGTGCTGTCGATCGTGCCCTGCACGCCTGCCTTGCAGGTGTCTTTCGATGTGGCTGTGCAGAGGTTCTTTTCGGATTCTGTAGCGCTTGGCGTGTTTACACGCGTTTCGTTGACTTCCTTGCCTATCGTCAACACGAACGCTCCGGCTGGCGTGTACTCGTCGACACGCCAGTTTGAATAGTCAATCACGTACCAGTTTCCGTTTGTGGGGTTTACTGTGATGCTCTCTGGTGCGATGAAGGAGCCTGCTTCGGTGCCTGGTTCTCCCGCCGTACAATTGGTTTCTTCTGTTTTAGTGCAAGTATCGGCGCCTTTGCCGTTGACGTTCTTACCGAACATCTCGACGAGTTCTCCTGTTGGCGTTAACTCCTGCACACGAGCATCTTCTATGTCTGTGACGTATATGTTGTTTTCGCCGGGGAGCCCTTTGGGTATCGCCGCAACACCTATTGGAGATCGGAAGCCTCCGGCTTTACTTGTCGGGGTTGCGTGTTGGCATTCGTTTTCGGATGTAATTGTGCAGAGGTTGGCTTTAGTCGTCTTGTTGACTTCCCAGCCAATATGACTGGAGAGATCCAGCTTGACGGGTGGCGTGTTGGCGTGCGCGATCGACGCGGTGGTGAGCGTCGCGAACACGGCGAGAGCCGCGAGGATCGCGGCCAACGGAAGACGGGGTGCATGGTGGACCGTTGTCACTTATGTGCCTTCCCGCGGCTGGCCCTATCGGCTTTCCTCGCTCTGGTCTTCTTTTTCTTTTTCGTCTTCTTCTTAGGCGACGCCTTGGTCGTGCTCACCCTCACTTCCGCCGGGAAGACGATCGCCGGAACGGCGAGCAGCATCGGCGTGGCCGGCACAGTCAGGACGGCGGGCAGGCCTTGTGTTGTGAAGGTCAGCGTTTCGCCGTAGGCGGTGCCGTAGCCGCTGGTGAGCTTGATCCGGTAGGCGTAGGTAGCACCCGGCTGCAGGCCACTGAGCCCCACTTCCTCCGGGACCACGGTCGTCGCGGCGCCGACCGTGGCGGTGAACACGACGCCGTACTGCGTCGCGGCGCCTTCATACAGGCCCGCTTCGAAGGTATACACCGCGGGCTGCCCATCCGGGTTCACCGACCCCGAGATCGCCGCCGACGTCGTACCAACCCCATCAGCGGGCCCGCTGGCTGCCTGCGGGACGGGCGCCGGACCGGTCGTAAAGGTACCCGTCGCGCCGGTGGCCGCACCGCCTTCGGGCTTACCCGCCACGACATGCTGGTTGCTGGCCAGCAGTCGGTAGTGATATTCGGTGGCCGGCTTCAGGTCCCGGGCTTCGAGAATCGCCGTCGTCTGCCCATAAGCGGAGGATTCAAGCGCCCTCGTGCGCAACGCGCCCGGGCACGCATCGAGATCTTCACACGCACCGTACTGGAACTCGTACGTCGTATTCGCGTTCTCCGGGTTCAACCCAGCCGAGAACACAGCCGAAAACGACGTAAGAAACGAAACACTCGGCACACCCAAGATCTTCGGTGCGACGCTCGGCGTCACAAACGACACCGTCCTGCTCGTCAAAAGTTCCGGCGCCCTCGCGTTATCGTCTTCACCAGCGAGCCGATCGTAATACGTTTCATCAGGAAGCAACCCCTGCACCCCCGCCGACACCGGACGCACGCTCCCGACCGGCTGCTTGGCCGTCACCTCACCAAACGCGCCCGTGCGACCCAACTCGAAAAACACTTCAGTTCCAGCGACACCCTCAGGGTTCGCTTCCCCAGCCAACGTACACCCGATCGTCGCATCAGACCCATCTTCAACACCAGGCGAGCAGACCGGCGCGCCCGCAGTCAGTTCAGCGACCGGCACCGGTACGTAACTCCAAAGTTCCCCGCCGCTCGAAAGGGCCGCGTACATTTTCCCTTCGTCGTCAAAGCCGATCCCGCTGGTACCAAGAGATGCTCCCAATGGGCGGTTTAGCCCGGGGGTAGTGAATTCGGTTAGTAAATGCCCGTCAGCGGCATTGTAGAGAGTGCCGTACGGTTGCGTAGCTGTAAACACACCTTCCGGGACGTTTTCTTCGGCCCAGACGGCGAGGTGACCTAGAGGATCCAAGGCTAGCGCTTCTATGTGGGCTGGTTCCCCGGTTTCCCGTGCGGGGTTTTCAATCTTCGCGGGCAGTTCGATGCCGGTTTCGGCGTTGTACTCATGGACGACAGGCTGGTGATCGTAAACTATATAGACGATATTGCCCCCAACGGCAATACCCGTGATATGTCCTTCCGGGTTCCCTTCCGTAACCGACCCGGGGAGCAATATCTCGCTCTTCCATTCGCCGTCTTCACTAAAGACTTGGACGCGATGTCCATCGCCGACATAAAGTAGGTGTTCGCTACCGGAAACGGATAGCAGGTCGCCCGTGGATCCCGCGAAATCGAATGCGCCCTTTTCTGTGCTGTCGAGCGTGTTCTGTACTCCTGCCTTGCATGTGTCATTCGATGTGGCTGTGCAGAGGTTCTTTTCGGCTTCTGTAGCGCCTGGCGTGTTGTCGAGTGTTTCGTTGACTTCCTTACCTATCGTCAACACGAATACTCCGGCTGGCGTGTACTCGTCGACACGCCAGTTTGAATGGTCAATTACGTACCAGTTTCCTTTTGTTGGGTTTACTGTGATGCTCTCTGGTGCGATGAATGCGCCTGCTTCGGTGCCTGGTTCTCCCGCAGTACAATTACTTTCTTCTGTTTTAGTGCATGTATCGGCGCCTTTGCCGTTGACGTTCTTTCCGAACATCTCGACGAATTCTCCTGTAGGTGTCAGCTCCTGCACACGATAGATTCCTGTGTCTGTGACGTATATGTTGTTTTCGCCGGGGAGTCCTTTGGGTATCGCTGCGACCCCTTCCGGGTATCTAAAACCTCCGGCTTTACTCGTCGGGCTTGCGTGTTGGCAGGTTTTGGACGAGACCGTGCAGAAATTGGTTTTAGTTGCATTATTGACTTCCCAGCCAATATGACTGGAGAGATCCAGCTTCACTGGGGCCGCAGCGTACGCGCTACCTACAGCATTGAATGCGAACACCAGTAGCGCCAGCTGCGCAACCAAGAGCGTCAGCTTTAGTGTCCTTACTCCTCGGCGGTTCATTTGCTGCTCCCGCCAGTCCTGGTGTGCCTGCTCGTGTTAGCCTTCTTACGGCGTTTGGCTGCCGGTTTGGTTTTCGTTGCCTTGCAGCCCGTGACGGTGATCTTTGTTGTCTGTTTGATGACGGCGCCATTCTGAGCGACAAATTCTGTCGGCATCGACAGTTTGCTCGTGCAGAGCTTGCCGTTCGCGGCGAGGGCGGAGTATTTGCCCTCGGGGAGGTAGATCTCGAATGTGTTGACGGGGACGTCGGGGACGGTCTTGAACGTGCTCGAGGTGATCCCCGTTTTGCTGATGAACGTCGAGCCCGTCAGGTCGACTCTGACGCCGTCGCCTTGTAGTACGACGATCAGGCTGGGGAATGCTTCGCCGCCGTGGGAGACGAAGTACACCGGCCCGGTCAGTTCGACGGGTAGCAGTGGTGTGTTTGCCTTGACGATCCCGACGATCGACGCGGCCGGACAGTTCGCGGGGTTCGCTTCGAAGGTCTGCGCGGTACACGCTTTCTGCAGCGTCGTCAGCCGCGAGGGCAGCTGCTTGGGGAGATCGACCTTGACGCGCGCGATGTTTGCCTCGCTGCCGACCGACCCGGCGGGGTAGGAGAGCTTCGCGTCGAGGCTCGCACCACCGGCTTTGCTGGTCTTCCCCGATGTGGAGACCTGGAATTTGGGTTTGAATGCCAGGCTCTTGCAGCCCGCCGCAGCGAACGGGCTGCCGACGCTCGCGATCGCCTGCTGGGAGCCCGAGACCGTCGCGGTGATCTGCTGCTCGGCGCAGTTGGTGGGGTTGAACATGAACCCGGGCCGGTCGATGTCGACCGTGATGCGCTGCAGGCGCAGCGGCACACCGAAGATGATCTGCGGGACCGCGTAGGGGCCCGTTTCATCGGTCGTGATCGTCAACGCGGAGGTTTCGGGGTTCACGTCGATGCGGGCTCTGACGACGACGAGGCCGAGGTTGAAGGGGCCCGCGACCGCGTCGGTGACGATGCTCAACCCAAACGGCGCACCCCCATAGCTCTTCGTCAAGTACACCGATCCGCTGATTTCGAAGGGGTGCGACCCCGCGCCGGAAGCGACGCGCGTCGTGCCGATCTTCGACGCTTCCGGGCAGTGCCCGCTGTCGGCCAACGGTTCTTCACAAAGCGGGACACTGGAGAGCATCCCCAACAGGCCCGGCGGGGTGTGGATCTGGATGCCCTTCACATACTGTTCGCGATCTTGGCGGGAGAGGTTCATCGTGAACGCGCTGAACTCCCCCGCCTGCGGGCTGACCGTCCCCGCCGTGAACCCTGGGTTCAGCGGCGGCGTGGCCGGGCAGCCTGTGACCTTGAAGTACGAGGAGGACGTCGCGTCGGGGGTCCCCGCGACCGCGAGGCCTTCCGGTGTGACACCCGGGGCGCTCCACGGCGTCAGATCCGCCGCCGTCACAGCGGGGCCGCACGCCGCCGGGGTATCCAGCGGGGCACGCGCACCGCCGTTGAGGTGGATCTTCAGCTCGCTGAACGGCGCCTGCGGCGTATCCACCGCGGTCGCGGTCAACTGGCCCGTCGCGGGGTTCGCGTGCGTTTCCAGGGCGACCTTGAAATGAATCCCCGTCTGTGCGAGTTCGCCTTCGCCGCCGAGTTCCAGGTACAGGCGGTAGAGCCGGCCATCGGCGGCGTCTTCCTCGGTACACGCGGCCTGTCCGGGGCCGCCGCACGCGGGGCGTGCGAGGTAGACGTGGCCCTTGATCGGGATCGGCAAAAACGGCGTGATCGCTTCCGCGGTCCCGACCGTCGAAGCATCCGGACAGTGTCCTGAGGCGAGCTGCAGTTCGCCCGAGGGCGCGACTTCTTCGGATTCGGGGCCGGTGATATCGATCCCTTCCGGGCCGAATTCATTACAGGCCTGGATCCCATCGACGACACCGGGGGAGACCGACACGCCCTCCGGCAGCGTCACGCTGGTATCACGCACCTGCGGCGTCGCGAACGCGCCGGGCGCTTCGTTCAACGGGACCCCGAGATCGACCTCCAAACCCGACGGCTCGTCCGCGAGCTGCGTTTCCGGGTGCACTTCGACTTCCGGCGCGAACCCCAGCAGATCACAGCCCGTGGCCGCCGGCATCAAGAACGACTTTTCCGAGTAGCCGGTGTAGTGGCCTTCCTGGACGCTGCCCGGTTCCTCCCAGGAGTCCGCGCGCAACACCGTGCTCTGCGGGCCCGCGGCACAATCGGCCGGCAACGTCAAAAACGGTACCGCCGCGACACCCGCCGATTCACCACCACCTTCACAATCGAGCGTATCATTTTCTGCGGGGCGTGTGCAGAACCGGCCCCGCCAGGGGTCATGGCTCGGGTCCGCCGGGACACCCCAGAACGTCAATTCGACGTCCTGGATCCCCAAGGCCGGGGTGTTGATGCCGGCGACCGTGAACCCATAACCCTGCGCGGTGCGCACCAGATGCGCCGTCAACAACGGCGTCTGGATCTTCACCCGGTTCTCCAACGCAAACTCAGCCGACTGCCCAGCTTCCGGCGTGACGTTCACGATCGGACCGAGAATCTGATGCCCGCCCTGCTGATGCGCGCTCCAGAAACCGATCTGCGACGCGCCCGGACAGAATTCGCCGCTGCCCGTGGCGCGCGCCAACGGACACCGCGGCACAGCCAGAGGGTCACCCAGCAAACCCGGGGGCAAACTATTCACGATAGCCCTCGCGTCGTGGGTAGGCAACACGCTGCCTTCGCCTCGCTGATTCTTGACTTCTTCGGTTTCGAACGCGAACTTGGTGGTCAGCGCCCAGGGGTGCCCGCCAGCCTGCGTAAACGGCGCCGCATACGGCACATTTTCATATTCAAGCGCTTCACTGCCCGCTTTATCCGAGAGCGTTTCGGTCGTGCGTTCGACCGGCTCCTGCGAGAAGCTCGAGATGCCAAACGGCCTGGCCTGCGCGACCGCGACACCCACGAGCATCACCATCATCGCCAGACAGAGGACCAGCAGCATGCTCGCGCGGGCCGCGGGGAAATGGGTCGTCGGACGTCTCATCGGCTGCCCCTTCGGTCGCTCTTGCCGGCTCTGCGTGTCTCGCGCGCGTGTCTTGACCTGACGCATTTGCCCTTCTTTTTCACGTAGCCCTTGCGGCACTTCGCGGACCTCGCACGTGCGGCACTTTTCGGCGGTGCCGGTGCCGGTATGCCGGCTTCCGGTGCTTGTGAGACGCTGCCCGGCACCAGCAGCGGCGCGGGGTTCGTCAACGGGCCCTGACAGGCATCGCTGGAGCATTCTTCACGCACCGCCGGCGCCTTCCCAAACCCATCACCCAGACGCGCGTCGTAGATATCGTCAAGGCCATCGGTGTCCTGCGCCACCAACCCCGCCGTCGTCGCGAAGAACACATCCCGGCCACTGGGAGAGATCACCGCATCTTCGACGGGCTGTTCCCCGACGCCACCAGACAACAGCGAAACACTACCTTCGCCGCTACCCGGATCTTCGCGCCATTCATAGATATTCTCAAGACCATTGATCACGGCCGGCGAAAGCGGCTGAACAGACCCAAAAATGATGCGCGTCCCGTCTTCGCTGATCGCACGGTTACCCAACTCGTAATTTTCTTGCACCGTCGCAAGATCGGAGCCAACCGTAATGGTCGCATCAAACGGCCCGTTACCATTAGAGGAATACCCCTCTTCACCGAGCGACACCCGCTCGAGCGAGGGTGGGTGGGAACCCGATCCCGCGTCATAGCGATACACATCCCTGGCGGCATCGACGTCGCCCGCGCTCAACTGCGCGTAGGTCGAGAAAACCAGGAACTGACCTTCGGCTCCCGCCGTCTGCGCCTGCACTTTCTCCCCGCCCAACCACAACGAAATGTCGCTGTCCCCTTCTGTGGTGCCCCTGCTCTGGCAGTGACTGTCACGCACGCCGCCGGATAGTTCATAACCAACGCACAGATCGCCGATGAAGGACATCTGCCCCGACACCGCGTCATACACGTAGAGGTTATCCGCGCCGGCCTGCGGCACCGCGCGGCCTTCACCAGCCAACGCCGCCTGCGCACCGGCGCTCAACAGGTCCCCCGTAGCGACGAAATACACGCGCGCGCCGTCGGGAGCGACCCGCACCACACCCACCGCACCGCCCGCTTCGCCATCCGGCGCATGCGAGACCTGCACAATACCGGTCACACGACGACTAGCCGCCGCACAACCCGCTTCGCCGGCCGGGCAGCCGATTTCCGCCATATACAGGTCATTCCCATTATCCGTGTCAGCTTTGACCAGCGGCGCGGTCGTGGTGAAGAACACCTTCGAACCATCTTCAGAAGCCCCCGCATAGTCCGCGCTCCCACGCGCAGCCGCACCCGGACAGGGAAGCTGATTCTGCCCACAGGCTTCCAACTTCGGATCCAACGGCCGTGACACTTCAACGGTACGCGCACCCCCCAACCGCACGAACAACTGAAGATCTTTATCGTTGCCGCCTTCGATGCACGTAGTAAAGAAAACCTCACTCCCATCCACCGACACAGCATTGGATTTGTAGTAGAAGCTGCCTAGTCTTGGGCCGCATTTGGGGCTCAGCGGCCTACCCGCATCATTCGCCGATACGATCCGTACTCCGGCAGGTTCCCCGCCACACCCACGGCTGATTTCATAAAGCGGCTGTTCCGCGCCGACCGCCTGCTTGACAAACTGGAACGATTCGTCACTGCCATCCCCGGCATTATTAAACAACACGTGGCAGAAATCCACGCTCGAGCCGCCGGTCGTGTGGTATTCGACGTTAAACGGTTCGCCTGTCAAGGTCTTCAACGGCGCCGCTGCCGCTTCCCAGCCCGCGCTGAGGTCGGGAACTTCGGTGTCGTGCAGCAACAGATCATCTTCGCTGCCTCCAACGGCCGCCGCTTCAACCGTCGGCCCGGGCTTGGCCAAAACCATCTCGGTGTGCAGATCGGGAGAGATATCGCGGTTGTTCACATCCGGCGCGAGCGAGTCGGGGACAGTGATCGGCACCGTCGACCAGCCCGAGGAGCCACGACGAGCGAGGTAGGTGAGGCCAACGGCGGTATTCGAGACGCCCGCGGAGGACCCTTCGAACTGGCCGGGCGAGAAGTACGCGACGCTGTTGCCGTCCAGCGCGACAGCTTCGATAAAGTCCGCGCCGAAACCGCCCTTATAAGCCGGTGAGACCTTCTCATAATGGCGTTCCGGGTTCAGCGCAAACGCCGACGCGGCCGTGAGACTCATAGCGGCGAGAGCGAGCGCGAGCGTCACGACGGCGCGCAGCGAGGGAAACGACAGGCGCTTCACAGTACGGACCGGAGGCATCACGTTCTCTCCTTGGTTGAAAGGTTCGCTACAGGACCGCCGGCGGCCTTGGGGGCAGCCTCGCGGCTCGTGGCGGATAGGACTTCTTCACCACGAGCGGTCAGCTGCCACGCGTTGGGGACACCCGCGGTCGCGCCGCCGGTGTTCTGCAGCAGGCCGTGGCCCTCCAAGCGCCGTAGCAGCTTTGAGATCTGGCCCTGGTCTTTGACGCCGGCGACGTCGGAGATCTGTCGGTTACTCGGCGCGGAACCCCGCCCGTCCAGCTCGGCGATTGCCGCGAGGACCATCTGCGTACGCACCGTCAAACGGAAGTCGACGTTCTCCAGGTTACCGTCGGCAGACGGGAGCGATGCGCCGCCGCGCACCCGCGCGAGCTCGCCAAGAGCCGGCAGGGGTTGCGGACGATCAGACTCTCGTGCGGCGGCGGAGTGGCCGCGGTAGGGCAGCACGATCGTCGCCATCAACGGCCCCAACAAACCGATGAGCGGACGGGCTGGTTGTTCGATCAAACGCCCGTAGATCACGCCGAACACCGCGCCGACGATGCCCTCCGCCGTCAGCGGCGGCAGCTCACCGCCGGTCTTAACCCCCGCGCGACCCGCGTCGACGATGCTCGCCAACTCCTGCAGCACCTGTGCGCGGCGTTGCAGCACGCGTGGGCCGGCGCCGAGCGCCTCGACGAACACCAGCCGCCGCAGCTCCGGCTCCATGTCCAAACACGCAAGCAACGCACCCAAACCCCCACGGATTCGCGCCGCCCACTCCCGCTCACCCTCATACCCCGGGGTGACAGCAGCGGCCAGCTCCTCGACCGCCTGCTCGAACGCCGCGAGGAAACAATCTTCGCGGTCGCTGAACAGGTCATAAAACGTCTTATTCGAAATCCCAGCTCGTTCGCACACCCGGCGCACCGTCATTCGGCGGTACCCCTGCTCCGCGACGATCGCGAACGTCGCGTCCAGCAGCCTGGTGCGCTGCACCCCCGAGACATAGATCCCACCCCCGCGAGGACCCGGAGTACCGGCCCGGCGCATCCGCACACGACCAGCCGCGGAGGCCATCAACGCCCACCACCCAGAACCGCCCGCGCGCACAGCGAACGACGGACACCACGAGCACACCCGCGACGAGAACGATCTACAAACTCGTGGCCAGCGCCTTTCTCGGCGCCGGAATCAGACTTTTGCCTGCTAGATCCGGAGCAGAGAGAGAAAGAGAAAGAGAGAGAGAGAGAGAGAGAGATGTGTCAGCGAGGCTGACGCATCTAGTTATGGCACCCACCGGGCGCACAACGACCCCCCTCACATCCGTCCTCATCGGACTCACGCGAAAACAACCCCTCTTCATGCGATCCGGCCCTCTCCCCAACAATCCCCTACAAGCGCTTGCATCGATCCGCAAAGGACCAACCCAAACCTGATCTATTTCCATGCCCCCACACGGGAGCACCTCTACTGCAAACTATAAGCACAACCGCTTGCCAAACGCAAGGGGCAACCAGCAGGTCCCCAACAATCGGCTCTACAAAGCCATTTGCTGTCTCTTGCGTGGCGTCACGCAGTGACCGTTACCGTCCGAAGGCTGACTCATCCAAGCCGGACTGACGCACGATTGAACGGAACGTGCCTCGGGGAATCTCTTTCCGGGCGGCCGGCACGATGACCGTCAACTTGGGGGAGCCTTCCTTGCGGTACTTGGCGTGGCTGCCCTTCTGCGAGACGAACTCAAACCCCTCGCCTTCGAGAACCTTCACGATCGCCGCCGAGGAATGGAGCTTGGAACGCTCTCTAGGCACGCTGAAGGGTCAGGCGGCGAACTTCAGGTGCATCGACCGTGGCGATAGCCTCATCCGAGGCATCCTCAAAGTAGAGTTCCAGCCCCTCCTGAAGGTTCTCCAGAGCCTCAGACTCACTATCACCAAAGCTGGAAACGTCGACGTTCAAACACTGAGCGACGAAATACTCGCCATCGCGATAGACAATGTTCTGCAAGTCCAGTCGGGTCATCGCGATGTCTATTCTACCCTACGTCGCTGGTGTCCAGTGCGCGGCGTAGCTGGTGCATCGCCACCGTCGTCGCTCGATCGCGGACATCCGCTCTCGAGCCTGGCAGATTGACCGAGCGGGTGATCGGCTCGCCGGTTGTCGTCGCGACGCTCAGCCAGACCAGCCCCACCGGCTTCTCCTCGGTGCCGCCTCCCGGTCCCGCGATGCCCGTCACCCCCACTCCCACGTCCGCGCCCAGCTTCTCTCTCGCTCCTTCGGCCAACGCGCTCGCGACCTCTGCCGAGACCGCGCCGTATTGCTCGATCAGGTCGGCAGGCACGCCCGCCTGTTGGACCTTCGCGTCGTTCTCATACACGACGATCCCGCCCTTCACGTAGTCCGAAGCGCCCGGTTTCTCCGTCAGCCTGGCTGCCAATAGACCTCCGGTGCAGGACTCCGCCGTCGCGACCGTCTGCCCTTTCCCCTTCAGCAGCTCAGCAACCTGGTCATCGACCGTGCTCCCATCGTCGGAGAACAGCGTGTCGGCGTGCCGCCGCCTGATGACGGCCTCGAACCTTTCGTAAATCCCCTGCTCCGCCGGCTCGTACCGGGTCACGACCTCGACCTCGCCGCGTTTCAAGCACGTCGTGATCTCTAGCCTGTCAAGCTCCACACCCTCGCGTTCAGCCAGCCTCAGCGTCTCGGCGATCTCCGACTCGGGGATCCCATACAGCCTGAGCATCGTCTGGCGATACTCGGTCGCGTCCTTGATCGCTGCTCGCAGCGCGGCGGCCTTAACGGCCTCTCCCCACATCGGCTGCAACTCCCTTGGGGGTCCCGGCAGCACCACGACCGTCGGCTTGGTCAGCGGCTCCAGTGGGGGCACTATGAGCCCTGGAGCTGTGCCCACCGGCTCCAGCACCGTCGCCCCCTCCGGAATCACCGCCTGCTTACGGTTGCTCTGCCTGATCGCATCCATATCGAGGTTCGGCCACCGTTTCGCCAGCGGCCTGAGGATCTCCGCGATCCGCTCCTCCAAAGCCTCGTCGAGCACCATCGCCCGCCCCTGGGCTTTACCCACCACCTCGGCCGTGAGGTCATCCGCGGTAGGCCCCAACCCCCCGCTGGTCAAGATCAAATCGAGCCCCTCCCCGGCCATGAATCGCAACGCCCCCTCCATATCCTCGGGACGGTCCCCCACAATCGTCGTATAGGCGACATCGACGCCAAGCTCCCACAGCCGCTCGGCCAACCACGGCCCGTTGCGGTCTCTCACGCGACCAGTGAGTACCTCGGTGCCAGTGACGACGATCCCGGCCCGTGGTGTGCCATTCATAGAGACTCGCCCCTCATCTACTCGGGCCAAAGCAGGGTTCGGATGTCTTTCGCGGTCGTTGCATATCTAGCGGGCGCGAAAGACATCCGAACCCTGCCCCTTGCATCATGCACACGTGGGCAGCTGGCCTGGCTTCAGCCTCACACGCCCGCTCTTCGTCACCGAATACCCGATCGCCGCACTCGACGGCGCCACGGTCCTGGGGATCCCGTCGACGAACATCGTCACCGAGCTGTTCCCCAACGTGATCGTAAAGTGCCTCGCGTGGTAGGTCTGCGTGCTCGCTCCCGGCTGCAGTTCTGAGCCGGGGATCAACTTCCGCCCATCGTCGTTGTCGATCAAACACACGTACACCACCGCGCTCGGCTTCAACGACAGCGCGACGATCGTCGACGTGCTCGCGGGATGTGAGTGTCTCGTGGGCCTCGCGTGCGCACCCGTGTGTTTCGCATGAGCCTTCGCCGTCGTGCCGCTGCTCGTAGCCGTCGAAGAGCCGTTCCCCCCGCCCTCGCTCAGCAACCCGATCACCAACAGCACGATCACCACCCCCACAACGCCGACAAGCGCCATGTACCCGCGCGAGGGAGGCCCCGGCACGCGGCCCCGCTTCTGCGGGTTGCCGCGCGGCGTCGAGACGATCGGCTCGAGCGCCGCCTCGCTCGGGCGTTCGTAGTTCAAGCGGTATTCCTCGACCAGCGCCTTCGCGTCAAGGCCCAGCGCCTGCGCGTAGGTCCGCAGGAAGCTGCGCACGAACGTTGGCCCCGGCAGCAGGTCCCACTCTTCGTTCTCCAGCGCCCGCAGGTACTTCGCGCGGATCTTCGTCTGCGCCTCGATCTCGGACACGTCGATTCGCGCGCTCATACGCGCCGCGCGCAACGTTGCACCGATCTCTGCCATATCCGTCCGAAGGCTAGTCGTTATCGGCTTTTTCTAACGCTTGGTGCACGCTTACCTGCATTACGCTGGGGGTGAGCCTCGTAACTACACCCACTGATCGCACGCGGCCGGCCCGGCCGGCCTCATAAAAATCTTTCATCACTCCACGATCGCCTCGGCCGTGGCGGGCTCCAATCCGGCCAGGATTCGCGGCAGGTCCGCCTCGGTGATCAGCACCTGCCGGGGCTTCGAGCCCTCGTAGCCGGAGATCACGCCGCGGCGCTCGAGCATGTCGATCACCCGTCCCGCGCGCGTGTAGCCCAGCCGCAGCCGCCGCTGCAGCATCGACGTCGACGCCGTCTGCATTTCCGCCACGAGCGTGATCGCGTCGCGCAGCATCGGGTCCTCGTCGGGGTCGAACTCGTCGGGCTTGGCCTCCGGCTCCGCGGGCTCGACCTCCTCCAGCAGCTCTTCGCGCAACTCCGGCTCGCCCTGCCTGCGCCACAGGTCGGTCAGCTTCGCGATCTGCCCCTCGTCGATGTACGCGCCCTGGATCCGCTGTAACCGCGACGTCCCGACCGGGCTGAACAGCATGTCTCCCTGCCCCAGCAACGACTCCGCGCCGTTCTGGTCGAGGATCACCCTGGAGTCCGTCTGGCTCGACACCGCGAAGGCGATGCGCGAGGGGACGTTCGCCTTGATCATCCCCGTGATCACGTCCACCCGTGGGCTCTGCGTTGCCAGCACCAGGTGGATCCCCACCGCCCGCGCCTTCTGCGCGAGGCGGATGATCGAGTCCTCCACGTCGGCCGGCGCGACCATCATCAGGTCCGCGAGCTCGTCGATCACGCAGAGGATGTACGGCAGTGGCGCCTCCCCGCGCTTGGCCCGCGACTTGTTCAGTTCGATCAGGCTTCTGGCGCGCGCCATCGACATGATCCCGTAGCGCTGCTCCATCTCCCTGACGAGGTTCTGCAGCGCGTTCGCGGCCATTCGCGGGCTCGTGATCACCGGCGTCAGCAGGTGCGGGATCGACTCGTAGTGGTTCAGCTCGACCTGCTTCGGGTCGACCAGCACCAGCCTGACCTCATGCGGCGTCGCTCTCAACAGGACGCTCGACAACATCGCGTTGATCGCCCCCGACTTCCCCGCGCCGGTCGTTCCGGCGACGAGCAGGTGCGGCATCTTCGCCAGGTCCGCGCCGATCGCCTTGCCCGCCACGTCCTTGCCCAGCCACACCGTCAGCGGCGACCAGTCCTTCGGCGGTTGCTGAAACACGTCGCCGAGCTTCACGATCTTCCGGTGCGCGTTCGGCACCTCGACGCCGACCGCCTGCTTGCCGGGGATCGGCGCCAGAATCCGGATGTCCGTCGCCGCCAGCGCATACGCCAGGTCGTCCTTCAGCTGCGCCACCTTCGCGACCTTCGTCCCCGGCGCGAGCCGCAGCTCGTATCTGGTGATGTGTGGACCCGCGACCGTCCCGATCACCTTCGCCTGCACGCCGAAGTGCCCCAGCGCCTCGGTCAGGCTCGTTGCCGTGCGCTCCTGCCCGGCCGTATCGGGCCGCGTCTGATCGGCCGTCGAGCGCGCCAGCAGCCGCTCCGCCGGCGGCAGCTCCCATACGAAATCCGGGTCGTCGGTCACCGCCTCCCGCAGCCTGCCCTGGGGGGTCAGCGAGGCGGGATCTATCGGGTCTGTCCTGGCCACCCCGGAGGGTTCGTCCTCGTCCTGCTCAGGCTCACCCCCGGCTGCTCCCGCGTGAGCTTCGTCCCGCACCTCGGCTGCTTCGGCTTCCGCTTCCGCATCGCCAACAAGGTCGTTCACGAACGAGCCCCCGGCGCCGGCTTGCACCTCGCCGTCGCTCTCCGCGTCCGTCGTCTCTGATTCCCAAGGTTCCTCGCCGGCCGGCGGCGCGCCGTCGAGCGATGGCGCCTCCACGTGCGTCGCCCTGACGATCAGCTCCTCGTCGGCCGGCTCCGGTGGGTGCAGCGACTCAGACATCATCTCGGGCGCCTCGGCAGCGGCGCTCCGCGGCCGGTGGGCTTTCAGCATCCGCGTCGTATCGGCCACACCGCTGCCCGTCGCGCGGATCGCGCTCGCCAGCGAAGCTCCCGTCATCAGGATCACACCGACGAGGAACAGGAAGACCACGAGGATGTCCACGCCGACGCTCTGCACCAGCCGGTGCGAGCTCTGGTAGAGCGCCTCGCCCGCCACGCCGCCGTGCGCCTGCAGGAAGGCCGAGGTCCACGACGCGCCCTTTGACGAGGCCCTACCCACCCCCGAGCTGACGCCCAGCGTGCCCGCGGCCAGCGCCAGCACGATCGAGGCCGACAGGCAGATCGCGCCCGTGCGCAATGGGCGCAGCGCCGGCCACACCGGGCGCAGCAGCAATGCCCCACCGCCACCGATCAGCGCGATCGGCGCCAGCACGCGCGCTTTGCCGACCGCCCAGCCCAGCCCGACCGCCAGGCCATGGCCGGCGTGCCCACCGGGGTTGGGCGAGCTGCCAAATCCCCACAGCACGTAGGCCATGAAGATTCCGAGCGCGATCAGAGCGAGCCCCAGCACATCGCGCTGGCGCTGATCGAGCTCCGGCAGCCGCGTCGGTATCCGGAGCGCCGGCCAGGCGAACCCGGGCCCGCGCCCACCTGCGCCGGCACGCCGTTTGGACCCAGACCGCGCGCGCGGTCGCGTACGCGTGCGCGTCGTGCTCCCACGGCGGGCCGCGGGTTTACGGGCGGGCTTCCGTGTGGAGGCCCGCTTGCGAGTATTTGCCATCCCGCGCAACTTCGACATCCCTCTGCCAGACCCTCTTTGGCTCGGTCGCGTTTGCGCGCCAGTTGCGTCGAGAATTGGCCGCGTCGGGTCCGCGTGGGGTGTATAGCAATGGCTACCGGGGCTGCAGAGTACTGTTTAACTTTTTAAAGTGCGTATAACAATGGCTATCGGGCGCAAAAAAGTAGAAGCCTTACCATTGCTTTACTCCACCTCTGTTACATAAAGACCCAGCTCATGAACGACTTTTCCCGCGCACCCCGCGTCCTCGTCGTCGAGGACGACGAAGACATCGCCCAAGCGCTCCAGCGCTCGCTGCGGATGGAGGGCTATGAGGTGCGCGCCGCCGCCGACGGCTCCGAGGCGTTGGAGCACGGGCGCTCGTTCGCGCCCGACCTCGTGATCCTCGACCTCGGCCTGCCCGGCATCGACGGCCTCGAGGTCGCCCGCTCGCTGCGCGCCGACGATGACGTGCCGATCCTGATCCTGACCGCGCGCGACGCGCTGGAGTCGCGCGTCGAGGGCCTCGACTCCGGCGCGGATGACTACCTCGTCAAGCCGTTCGAGCGCCAGGAGCTGCTCGCCCGGATGCGCGCCCTGCTGCGCCGGCGCCCGCCGCGCGGCTCGGCCCCGCTGCGCGTGGGCGACCTGCTGCTCAACGCCGACACGCACGAGGTCACGCGCGGCGAGCGCACGGTCGAGTTGACCCAGCGCGAGTTCGAGCTGCTCGAGTACCTGATGCGCAACGAGCGGATCGTGATCTCCCGCCAGCGCCTGCTCGACGAGGTGTGGGGCTATGACCCGTTCTCCACGACGAACACGATCGAGGTGTTCGTCTCCAACGTGCGCCGCAAGCTCGAGGCCGACGACGAGCCGCGTCTGCTGCACACGATCCGAGGAGCAGGCTACGTCCTTCGCGCCTGAGCATCTCCTGACACGGCGCTGGATCACCACGTGCCGGCTTGGCCGTACCCCCCGTACGGCCTGCGCCGTCCCGCGTCGCCCAGCTTGGTCATGAGACGCTCAGGAAAGATCAAGTTGTTCGAGCGCCTGACAGCGACGTTCGACGGCTTGCCGATCCGGGTGCGCCTGGCCGGCGTCTCGGCGCTGCTCACGTTCGTGATCCTCTGCGGCTTCGCCGTCGCCGTCGGCTCGCTGACGGTGCGCCGGATCCGCTCGGACTTCAACCGCGACGCCGAAACCACCGCCCAGCAGCTCCCGCAACAGCTGAGCATCAAAGTCAACCCGAGCACGTTCCAGATCGTCGGCATCGACCCGCCGCTCGCCGACCTCGCCCAGCCTGAGGACTCGGCCGTTATCAGGATCCTCTCGCTCGGCGGCGCCGTGATCGCCGAGACCGCCAAAGCCCCGTCGCTCGGCCCCGCCTCGCTGCAGGCCAGGAACGTCGACGGCTACCGCGTGCTCAGCCGCCCCGCCGCGGTCAGCATCCAGGGCACGGGCGAGCAGATCGGCCAGGTCTACGTGCAGTACGGCCGCAGCGTCTCCGCCACCGAGGCGACCGTCACACGCGTGGAGCTGCTGCTGCTGCTGGGCGTGCTGATCGGAACCGGCGCAGCGCTGCTCGCGGGGATGACGATCGCGCGGCGGGCGATGGCGCCGATCGCGCGGCTTACCTCCACCGCGGCGGAGATCGCGCGCACCCGCGACCCCTCCCGCGAGGTGCCCCAGTCCGAGGCTGACGACGAGGTCTCAGAGCTGGCGCTCACGCTCCAGGGGATGCTCCGCGAGCTCGACGCCGCGCGCGGTGAAACCGAGGCGATGCTCGTGCGCCAGCGCCGCTTCGTCGCCGACGCCTCGCACGAGCTGCGCACGCCCCTGACGAGCGTGCTCGTCAACCTCGAGCTGCTCGCTGAATCGCTAGACGGCGATCAGGGCGAGGCGGCGCGCTCGGCCCTGCGTTCCTCACAGCGCATGCGCCGCCTGGTCGCGGATCTCTTGCTCCTCGCGCGCACCGACGTCGGCCGCGTGATCCCCCACGAGCCGTGTGACCTCGCCCAGGTCGTTGTCGAGGCGGCATCCGAGCTGGGACCGGTCAGCGAGGAGCATGAAATCTCGCTCGACGTCGGGCGAACGGAGCCGGTGATCGTCGAGGGAGCTCGCGACGAACTCCACCGGCTGACGATCAACCTACTGGAGAACGCTCTGCGCCACACGCCCGCGGGGACTCAGATTCGCGTGTCCACCAGGCTCGTCGGAGTTGGTGAGGCAAAGGATGGCCAGGTCAAAGGTGCTCAGAGCAAGGACGGAGATGAAACACGAGTTGGTCGGGCGCTGCTCGTTGTCGAAGACGACGGCCCGGGCGTGCCCGAGCACCTGCGCGACACGCTCTTCGAGCGCTTCGTCCGCGGCGCCGGTGACCACGGCGGCTCCTTCGGCCTGGGTCTCGCGATCGTCCGCGCCGTGGCCGAGACCCACGGCGGATCGGTTCTCCTCGAGCCCACCGGCGAGCGCGATGGCGTTTCCTACGGCGCCCGCTTCGTGGTTACGCTGCCCGCGACGAGTCCGGCGCCCTCACCGTCGGCAGCCAACGGCGAATCGTCCCTGCCACAAGGGCCGGCTTTGCCGGCCCGGCGCTGATCCACCCCTGCGGGGTACCCGCCCGCCGGGGGCTTGACCCCTCCCGCTATCAGACCTCCACGACGACGGGGAGCACCATTGGCCTGCGACGAAGGCGATCGTAGACCAGCTTCGCCAGATCGTCGTGCAACACCTCCTGCAGCAGGTCGACCTCGTGGATCTGCTCTTTCGCCGCGCGCCGCAGCGTTGCGTCGACCGTTGCCTTGATCTCATCGGACAGCTCGTCGGCCTGGTCGAGGAACGGCACGCCGCGGAAGATCACCTCCGGGTCGACGACCGAGCTGCCGTCCTGCTCGGCGATCGTCACGACCACGATGAAGATCCCGTCGGCCGACAGCATCCGGCGATCGCGCAGCGCCACATCGGCCATGTCGCCGATCTCGACGCCGTCGACGAAGATCATCCCCGCGTGCTCGCGCTTGCCAAAGCGCGCCCCGCGCTCGGTGATCTCCAGCGGCAGCCCGTTCTCGCCCTGGAAGATGTCCTCCGGCGGCACGCCGACCGCTTCGGCGAGCTGCGCGTGCAGCCGCAGTCGCTTGAAATCGCCATGAAACGGCATTACGTAGCGCGGCTTCGTGAGGTTCAGCATCAGCTTCACCTCCTCGGCATACCCGTGCCCGGAGGCGTGCACCGGCGCGTCGCTGGTCGTGATCACGTCGCAGCCGATGTGGTAGAGCCGGTCGATCGTCTCGTTGACCGCGCGCTCGTTCCCGGGAATCGGCGTGGCTGAGAACACAACCGTGTCGCCCTGGCGCAGCTCGACCTGGCGGTGGTCGCGGTAGGCCATCCGGCGCAGCGCCGAGAGCGGCTCGCCCTGCGAGCCGGTCGAGATGATCACGATCCGCTCGTCGGGGAAGTCCTCGAGCTCGCGCGGCCCCACGAGCATCCCGTCGGGCACCTCGATGTGCCCGAGCGAGCGGCCGATTTTCACGTTCTTGCGCATCGAGCGACCGACCAGCACGACCTTCCGGTCGAGCGCCGCCGCGGCGTCCACGACCTGCTGCACGCGGTGGATGTTCGACGCGAAGCTCGTCACCACGATGCGGCCCTCACAGCGGGCGAACACCTCCTCCAGATGCGGCCCCACGACCGACTCAGAGGGCGAGAATCCCGGCCGGTCGACGTTCGTGGAGTCACCGCACAGCAACAGCACGCCTTCGCGCCCCAGCTCCGCCAAGCGCGAGACGTCGGCCGGCGCGCCGTCGACGGGCGTCTGGTCGAACTTATAGTCGCCGGTGATCAGCACAGTTCCCCGCTCGGTTCCCAGCGCGACGGCGCTCGAATCGGGGATCGAATGCGTCATATGCACCATCTCCATCGAAAACGGCCCCAGCTCGATCGTGTCGGCGATCGCGACCTCGTTCAGCGAGACGTCGCGCAACTTGTGCTCGTCGAGCTTCGACCGCGCCATCGCGATCGTCAGCGCGCCGCCGTACACCGGCGGCAGGCGGGCGGATGGGTTGGCGGCCCGCAGCTCGCGCAACACCCACGGCAGCGCGCCGAGATGGTCCTCGTGGCCGTGCGTGATCACGATCGCCTCGATGTCCTTCGCGCGCTCGCGCAGGTAGGAGAAGTCGGGCAGCACCAGATCGATGCCGACCATCTCCGGCGTCGGGAAGCGCAGCCCGACGTCGACCACGACGATCCGGCCGTCCTGCTCGACAACCGTCATGTTCTTGCCGATCTCCCCCAGCCCGCCGAGCGGCAGGACGCGCAGCGTCGAGCTCACGCGTGCCACGCGTGCGTTACCGGTGACAAGGACGGGGCGGCAGCTGTGCCGCTGCCACTACCAGTACCGCCGGCGAACGAAGCGGAGCCGGTCGGCCGTGGCGAGCCCTCGCCGGGGGCCAACAGGCCGTGGCGTTCGAGCATCGCCCGGACCGCCTGCGTCTCCTCGGCGGTGGCCTCCACGATCGGCAGGCGCACGCCGCCCACGTTGTGCCCGAGCAGATTCAGAGCCGCCTTCGTGCAGGTGGGGCTCGCCGTCAGGAACAGCGTCTCGTAGACGTCGCGCAGCGACGCGTCGATCTCCGCGCGACGCTCGGGCTCGTCGATCATCCGCCGCTGCTCGCGCCCGACGATGTGGCTGGCGACGAGGATCCCCCCGGCGCCGCCCATGTCGAGCGTGCGTGCGAAGGTCGCGTCGTCGCCCGCATACAGCTGTAGACCGTCGATTTGTCGAAGCTCTTCGGGGTTGGCTTGCTTGACGCCGTCGACGTGCTCGATCTGCGCGAGCTCCGCGAGTAGCTCCGGGCCGATGTTCGTACCGGTCCGCTGGGGGATGTTGTAGAGCAGGATCGGCCGGTCGGTCGCCTTCGCGATCGCTTCGTAGTGGCACTTCAGACCGAGCGGGCTGGGCCTGTTGTAGTAGGGCGTGACCGACAACACCGCGTCGACGCCGAGCTCGGTGGCGCGCTCGGTGAGATGGATCGCGTGACGCGTGTCGTTCGTCCCGGCACCCGCGATGATCGTCGTGCCCGCCGGGCGCTCTTTCACCGCCAACCCGATCAGGCCGAGCTGCTCCTCGTCGGTCAGCGTCGAGGCCTCGCCGGTCGTCCCGGCCACGACGAACCCGTCGG
>CAVSEF010000005.1:0-365914 GCA_963726985.1 uncultured Solirubrobacterales bacterium | reverse complement strand
TGGGCGAGCGGTGCTCGCCGGAATGCGCCCACGGCAGCGACAGGTTGTCGACCTTCGAGCCGAGCTTGGCCAGCACCGCCGGCAGCAGCGTCAGCGTGGCCGCGAGCACGAAGATGACCGCGAGCATGATCCCGAGGCTCATGCTGCGAAACGCCGGGCTCGGGACAAGCATGACCGCGGTCAGAGAGATCAGCACGGTGACGCCGCTGAACAGGACGGCCTTGCCGGCGGTGTCCATCGTCACGGCAGTCGCCTCGGCGGCGCTGAGCCTCGATCCGAAGAAAGCGCCGCGAAAGCGCATCACGAGGAATAGCGCGTAGTCGATCCCAAGGGCAAGGGCGAACATCAGCGCGAAGTTCATCGCCCAGATCGAGATCGGCATGATTCGCGTCCCGAGGTATAGCGAGCCGGCGGCGGCGAGCAAACCGACCATCGTCAGCATCAACGGCAACCCGGCGGCGACAAGCGAGCCGAACGCGAGCAGCATGATCGCGAGCGTCACCGGCCAGGAGATCACCTCGGACTTGAGCATCGCCGAGCGGTTGGCGGCGTTGAAGTCTGACCACATCCCCGCCGCGCCCGTGAGGTTGACCACGACCGCACTGGAGGAGAGCTTGTGCAGAGTCCCCTTCAGCATGTCGGCGGCGGCGACCATTTCGTTGGGGTTGCGTGCGGCGCCGGCCTGCACGATCGCTGTGTGCCCGTCGGGCGAGATCGACAGCCCGGGTGAGGGAGCAACGACGGTGCGCACCGCGCCGCTGGCGCGAAGCGTCTGCTCGACTCGAGCGACAGCCGAGCGGAACGCCGGGGAGCTGACCGTTTCGGTCGGGGAGTACACGACGGTCGTCAGGCCGTAGCTGCCGAGACCGGCGAAGTCGCGTTCCACGAGCTTGCGCGCCTGGGTTGATTGCGATCCGCTCGCTTCCCAGCCGGCGCCGGAGAGGGCCTTCTCCACCCGTGGCGCAAAGAACCCAAGGACAGCCGCGACGAGCAGCCAGCCGATAAGGACCGTGCGGAAATGGGTCGCTGTGTAGCGGCCGAGGCGGCCGATCGGCCCCACGCGTACCGTGTGCTCGCTCGGCGGTACGCGCCTGACGACGGGGTGGGGTAGAGCTGTTGTGCTCACCGCAGCAGCGCCTCGAGCTCGTCCAGCTGGCGGCGCAGGCCCCCACAGACGTGCTCACACAGCTCGAACACGCTGTCGTCGGCGATCTCATACAACGAGAAGTTGCCCTCCTTGTGCCGGCTCACCAACCCGCTGCGCAGCAGCACCCCGAGGTGCTTGGAGACGTTCTGCTGCGAGGCGCCCGTCGCGTGCTGGAGTTTCTGGACGGTCGCCGGAGCCTCACGCAGCGCGTCCAGCAGACGGATCCGCATCGGCTCGGCCAGGACCCGAAAGCGCTCGGCGATCGCCTCGGCGAGTGGCTCCGGCAGCGGGTGGGGAACATCCATGGTTGTGTTCATGTCGCCAAACGTAGCACAACTACATCGTTGTTTGCTACTACTGTTGTCTACGCAGTTGTTACGGACCCGATCGGGTAGTTGCGCCGGATGGACACTCGAGCCTGGTCGGGCACGATCGAATGCAGATCGGATAGAGCCACGCGAGAAAAGAAGGAGGTGGTGCGCGATGAGCATGACCGCGACAGCCCGCCGGGTCGGCAACGGCCTGGAGCACGAGGTCGATATCAACGGCCGCCACAAGATCGTTACCGACGAGCCCGAGCGCATCGGTGGCACCGACCTGGGTCCCGCGCCGCATGAGCTGCTCGCCGCGACGCTCGCCGCGTGCGTAGCGACGATGATCGCGATGTACGCGCAGAACCGCGGCTGGGACCTCGGCGAGACATCCGTCGAGGTGGACTATGACCCTGACAGCGTCCCGCGGCGCTTCGCCATCGACATACACCTTCCCAACGGCATCACCTCCGACCAGCAGCGCAGGCTGCAGCGCGTCGCCGAGACCTGTCCCGTGCGCCGCGCCCTTGAAGCCGGCTTCGCCTTCGAGGAGCGGATCATCAGGACAGGCAGTGTGTTGAGAGGCGCTGCGTCCTAGGCCGGCGCGGCGCGCGGAGCACTTGCGTTCAAGTTGGGGCGGGCACGCTACATCCCTGCTGCGCTAATACTTTGCGGGAGTTGCTAGCCACGATGGGCTTACGAGACGGAGTCCTCGCCTGAGCTGGCAGCGACGCGGGGCAGCACGAGCAGTGAGCAGCGTGCGTGGCGCTGCAGGTAGTCCGAGGTGCTGCCGAGCACCAAGCGCTTGACTGGACCGTAGCCGCGTGAGCCAACCACGAGGATGTCCACCTGGTCGCCGAAGGCGGCCAGCTCCTCACCGGCGAGGCCGTAGACCGCTCGGCCCTCAACGTCGGGCAGCTCTTGCATACGGCTGTTTGCCTCCTGGATCATCACCTCGATGCTATCCCCGATCGCGGGAGGAATGATTCCGGTGTAGGCGTAGGTCGGGATCGAGACGACTTCCAGTGCATGAACAGTTGCGCTGGTAGATGCCGCCAGCTCCTGGGCGATCGCGAGCGCCGCCTTGCTCTCCGGCGAGGCGTTGTATGCGACGCCGACCTTGGCGATCTGACTGCCTGCCCCGCTCGCCCGCTCGGCGTAGCCACGGGCAGCGACCGCGACCGCGCAGGGAGCGCCGTTCAGCGCGGCGCGCGTGTCGTTGCCGAGCATCGCGCGTCCGAAGGCGCCGTGACTGCAGGAGCCAACAATGATCAGGTCAGCGTTCTGCTCCTCGGCCTGCTCGTGCAGACCACGACCGGGGCTCATCGAGACGATGCTCTGCAACTCAGCTTTGGCATCTGACGTGGTGCGCTCCGCCTCGAGCAGCTTGTGAGAGGCATGCTGCTCCTCTCTCACCATCGCGGGCGCGATGGCATGCGACGGGCGCAGATTGCCGCTGTGGACGTGAGCGAGCGTCAGCTTTCCATCAGGATCGGTGAGACGGGAGGCAAGCGCGATTGCGTCACGACCGTTGGCCCTGCCGTCCACTCCCACGAGCACGTTCTTAAACATCACAAGTCTCCTTGTCGGGGTTGAAAACAACTTAGATCGCGACCGGCCCTCCACCATCCGGTAGCGCCCCTGCAAGACCTGCGGGTTATTACTGAGCGGGACTTCGCGGAAACCGGATGGCGCCCAGAGCCACGATCCGTAGCGTTTGGATCGTGCCCGATCGAACGCCGAAGGAGACTGATCGTCCGAACGAGACTGATCGTGTGAGCCTCAATAAGACGAGCACGCATCCGCCGCTGCCGCGCGATAAGCGCGGCTGGCAGGTTTCGCCCGCCCCCGACGGTCGCGGCATGCCCGAGCACGCCAACCCCGGACCGCCGCCGCACCGCATGCGCAGCTTCTGGTACTTCGTGCTCGCGCTGATCGCGCTGAACTGGATCTCGGTTCTCGTGTTCAACCCCGCAACGGGCGAACAGCGGGTGACCGTACCGTTCAGCCCGTATTTTCTGGAACAGGTCAAGGGGGGCGCCGTCAGCACGATCTCCTCCAAGGGCGACACGATCCAGGGCAAGTTCAAGGCCAAGCTGCGCTACCCCGCGAGCGATAAGAAGGCGACGCCCACGAAGGAGTTCGCCACGCAGGTGCCGAGCTTCTGGAACGGCGCCCAGCTGTCCGCGCTACTGCAGGAAAAGGGGGTGCGGATCAACGCCGAATCGACGAGCACCAGCCAGTCGCTGCTGGCCGAGCTACTACTCGGCTTCGGCCCGACCCTGCTGATCGTCGGCCTGTTCGTGCTGATCTACAAACGCGCCGCGAAGAGCGCCGGGGGCATGGGTGCGCTCGGCAACTTCGGCCGCTCGCAGGCCCGGCGCGTCGATCCGGAAAAGATCCGCGTCACCTTCAAGGATGTTGCCGGCATCGACGAGGCCAAGGCCGAACTGACAGAGATCGTCGACTTCCTGCGCAACCCCGACCGCTACGGCAGCCTTGGCGGGCGCATGCCCCATGGCGTGCTGCTCTCGGGGGCACCCGGAACCGGCAAGACGCTGCTGGCCCGTGCTGTCGCCGGCGAGGCGCACGCCGCGTTCTTCTCGATCTCCGCCTCGGAGTTCATCGAGGCGATCGTCGGCGTCGGCGCATCACGCGTTCGCGACCTGTTCGCCAAGGCCAAGGAGGCCGCGCCGGCGATCATCTTCATCGACGAGCTCGACGCGATCGGACGCTCGCGCCAGGGACAAGTGTCGGTCACCGGCGCCAACGACGAGCGCGAGCAGACGCTAGACCAGATCCTCACCGAGATCGACGGGTTCGAGTCCTCCGAGGCGGTGATCGTGCTCGCCGCGACCAACCGCCCCGATGTCCTGGATCCCGCGCTGCTGCGCGCCGGTCGCTTCGACCGGCGCGTCACCGTGCAGGCTCCCGACCGCAAGGGACGTGTCGAAATCCTCGAGGTCCACACGCGCTCGATCCCACTCGACGACGACGTCGACCTCGAAGCGCTCGCTTCCAGCATGCCCGGCATGGTCGGAGCGGACATCGCCAACCTCGCCAACGAGGCCGCGCTGCTCGGCGCCCGCCGTCAGCACAAGAAGGTGAAAATGGGTGACCTCACCGACTCGCTGGAGAAGATCATGCTCGGCTCTCCGCGCGGCCTGCTGCTGGAGCCCGCCGACCGCGAGCGCACCGCCTACCACGAGTCCGGCCACGCACTCGTGGGAATGCTCACACCGGGCGCTGACCCCGTGCGCAAGGTCTCGATCATCCCCCGGGGAATGGCTCTGGGGGTAACGCTGTCGACCCCGGACTCAGACCGGGTGTCCTATTCGTTTGAGGAGCTGAAGGCCAAGATCCGGGTGGCGCTCGGCGGACGCGTGGCCGAGGAGGTCGTCTACGGCGCTATCACCACGGGCGCCGAGTCCGACATCCAGCAGCTCACCCAGATCGCGCGCCAGATGGTCGGGCGCTGGGGGATGAATACGACGATCGGCCCGATCGCGGTGCTCCCCGAGGAGGGCCAGGGCATGTTCCTTCCAGGCATAAGCGAGGTCTCGCAGGAGACCCAGCGGGTCGTCGACGAGGAGGTGCACACACTTGTCGAAAGTGCCCACCAGGAGGTCACGCGGCTGCTGGAAGAGCATCGTGACCAGCTCGAGAGTCTCGCGCAGGCGCTGCTGCAGGCCGAGACGCTCGACGCGCTCGATGCCTATGCGGCAGCCGGGTGCCCGGCCACGACACCCCAGCCAGTCAAAGTCTCGTAGTTACCGGCGTGAGCCTCAGCTCACCGTGTAACGAACGGGCACCTCATGCTCGGACTGCTTCGGCGGGCGCTTGTACTTGCGGCGCTGGCGCGGCGGGAGCTTTACCTTCTTGGCCTTGTCGAGGTGCTCGTAAGGAATGATCGACAGGAGGTGGCTGATCAGGTTCAGCCGGGCGGTGCGCTTGTCGTCGGCCTCCACCACATGCCACGGGCTCTCGGCCGTGTCGGTGCGGGCGAACATCAGGTCCTTCGCCTCGGCGTAGTCAACCCAGCGGGCTCTGGCCTGCAGGTCGGTGGGGCTGAACTTCCAGCGCTTGCGCGGATCTGAGAGCCGCTTCTCGAAGCGTCGCTCCTGCTCCTCATCTGAGACCGACAGCCAATACTTCACGAGCATGATTCCTTCGTTCTGGAGGGATTGCTCAAACTCAGGGCAGACGCGCAGGAACTCCTCATACTCCTCCGGCGTGCAGTAGCCCATCACGTGCTCGACGCCCGCCCGGTTGTACCAGCTGCGATTGAACAGCGCGATCTCTCCGGCCGGTGGCAGATGCGCCACGTAGCGCTGGAAGTACCACTGCGTGCGCTCGCGACTGTCGGGAGCCGGCAGTGCAACGATGCGAGCGGTGCGTGGGTTCAGGTAGGTCGTGATGCGCTTGATCGCGCCGTCCTTGCCGGCGGTGTCGCGCCCCTCGAACAGCACCACCAGCCGGCGGCGCTGAGCGACGATCCACTCCTGCATGTAGACCAGCTCGGTCTGCAGGCGCAAAAGCTCCTTCTCATACTCCTTGCTGCTGAGTTGTCGGGAGCTGGCACCGATGGCATCCTCGCACTTCTGAGATCGGTTGTCAGGTCGATGTGGCTGGCGTTGTGCGTCGCTTCTGCCGACTCGAGTGCTCGCGCTGACGGCGGTGTGCGACATCGACGATCTCGCAGACTTCCGATGGTTGCTTGACTACCTGCAGCACCGCGAGATCTCCGGCGGCGATGCGTCCCTCGGCGAGCACGCGCGCGCGCAGCCACTCCAACAGGCCATCCCACTCGCCATCGCCCAGGAGGATCACCGGGAAGTGGCGGATCGTCGCGGTCTGGATCAGCGTGAGCGCCTCGAAGCACTCGTCGAGCGTCCCGTAGCCACCCGGCGCGATGACAAAAGCGCTGGCGTAGCGGACGAACATCACCTTGCGGGCGAAGAAGTGGCGGAAGCGAAGCCCGATGTCAAGATAGGGGTTCAGCGCCTGCTCGCGGGGCAGTTCGATGTTGCAGCCGATCGACAGCGCCCCGGCATCGCGTGCGCCACGGTTCGCCGCCTCCATCAGCCCAGGGCCGCCCCCGGTGATAATTGCGTAGCCGGCGTGGCCCAGACAAGCCCCCACCTCTCGGACAAGCGCATAGTCGGGATGCTCGCGAGGCGTGCGCGCCGACCCAAATACCGTCACGGCGCGCCCGACGCGGGCCAGCGCGTCAAAGCCGCGAGCGAACTCGCCGGCGATGTCGCGGACACGCTCAGCGTCGGCGGCACGCACCCCCGCCGGCTCGTCGCCGAGCCACAGCAGCAGCTCCTCGTCAAAGGTCAGATCGTCTGCGGTGCCCTCAGCCTCGTGTGCCACGGGCCAAGCGTAGAGTCTTCTCTGTGACCGACGATGCCACCGTGACGAACGGTCCTCTTTCGCGTGAGGAGCTTCGCCGGCTGGACGCGTATTGGCGGGCGGCGAACTATTTGTCGGTAGGGCAGATCTACCTGCTCGACAATCCGCTGCTGCGCGAACCGCTACGAATCGAGCATGTAAAGCCGCGCTTGCTCGGTCACTGGGGCACGACCCCCGGGCTGAACTTCATCTACGCGCACCTGAACCGCGTGATCCGCGAGCGCGATCTGAGCGTCCTTTACGTCGCCGGCCCCGGCCACGGCGGCCCCGGGATCGTTGCAAACGTGTACCTGGAGGGCACCTACAGCGAGGTCTACCCCCACATCGGAGGAGACGAGGAGGGTATTCGCAGGTTGTTTCGCCAGTTCTCCTTCCCCGGCGGTATCCCCAGCCACGTGGCGCCAGAGACACCTGGGTCGATCCACGAGGGCGGCGAGCTCGGCTACTCACTGCTTCATGCCTACGGGGCGGTGTTCGATAACCCCGACCTGCTCGTCTGCTGCGTCGTCGGTGACGGCGAGGCGGAGACGGGGGCCCTGGCGGCGAGCTGGCACTCGAACAAGTTCCTCGATCCCGTCCATGACGGGGCGGTCCTGCCAGTACTGCATCTCAATGGCTACAAGATCGCCAATCCCACGGTGCTCGCGCGCATCCCGTCCGCCGAGCTGCGCGCGCTGTTGGAGGGCTATGGCTATGCACCCAGGTTTGTCGAGGGGGATGACCACGAGACGATGCACGAGCTGATGGCTGCCACGCTCGATGAGGTCACTGCGGAGATCGCGGAGATCCAGCGCCGCGCACGTGAGGATGGAGACCCCGCCCACCCGCGCCCGCGTTGGCCGATGATTGTGCTGCGCACCCCGAAGGGATGGACGGGCCCGAAGGTGGTCGACGGGCTGCCGGCGGAGGGCTCGTTTCGCTCTCACCAGGTGCCGCTCGCGGACCTGGCTGGAAACCCCGAGCACCTGCGCCAGTTGGAGGAGTGGCTTGCCTCCTACCGGCCGCAGGAGCTGTTCGACGAGGACGGTGCGCTGGACCCGGAGCTCGCGGAGCTCGCCCCGAAGGGCGAGCGACGCATGGGCGCAAACCCCCACGGAAATGGCGGCGTGCTGCTGCGCGAGCTCGAGCTCCCTGACTTCCGCGACTATGCGGTCGAGGTGCCGGCGCCAACGGTGAGCGTCAGCGAGCCCACGCGGGTGCTGGGCGCGTTCCTGCGTGACGTGATCAGCGCTAACCCAGAGAACTTCCGCATCATGGGTCCCGACGAGACGGCGTCCAACCGCTTGGGCGCGGTGTTCGAGGTCACCAACCGCGCATGGGAGGCTGAGCGCCTGTCGACTGATGATCACCTCGCGCCGGACGGGCGGGTGATGGAGGTGCTCTCCGAGCACCTCTGCCAGGGTTGGCTGGAGGGTTACCTGCTGACCGGCCGTCACGGCCTGTTCAATTGCTACGAGGCGTTCATTCACATCATCGACTCGATGTTCAACCAGCACGCCAAGTGGTTGAAGGTCACCCGGGGGATCCCCTGGCGAGCACCGGTGGCCTCGCTGAACTACCTGCTGTCCTCGCATGTGTGGCGCCAGGACCACAATGGATTCTCCCACCAGGACCCCGGGTTCATCGACCATGTGATCAACAAGAAGGCCGAGGTCGTGCGGGTTTACTTCCCGCCGGACGCCAACTGTCTGCTGTCGGTCGCCGACCACTGCCTGCGCAGCCGCGACTACGTGAACGTGATCGTTGCCGGCAAGCAGCCCTCGCTGAACTATCTATCGATGGAGGAGGCGATCGCGCACTGCACCCGTGGTGTCGGCATCTGGGAGTGCTTCTCAAACGAAGGCGCCCAGGAGCCCGACGTGGTGCTGGGCTGTGCGGGGGATGTGCCGACGCTCGAGAGCGTGGCCGCGGCGGCGATCCTGCGCGAGCACCTACCCGAGTTGAAGGTGAGGCTCGTCAACGTCGTCGACCTGATGCGCCTAGAGCCCGACACCGAGCATCCCCACGGGCTACCAGACGCCGATTTCGACGCGCTGTTCACGATCGAGCGGCCGGTGATCTTCGCCTACCACGGCTACCCCTGGCTGATCCACCGCCTCACCTACCGCCGCGCCAACCATCCAAACATTCACGTGCGCGGTTACAAGGAGGAGGGCACGACCACAACGCCGTTTGACATGGTGATGCTCAACGACCTCGACCGTTTTCATCTCGTGATGGATGTCATCGACCGCGTGCCGGGCCTCGCCGAGCGTGCCGGAGCGCTGCGTCAGGACATGGCCGACGAGCGATTACGCCACCGCGCCTACACCCGTGAGCACGGCGAGGACCCGCCTGACGTCACGGACTGGTGCTGGCCCGTTCCGAAGGACCCCGGCCCGGAGCAGGACGCGCAGGCGTAGGCCCCGGGGATGCGAGTCCTGGTCGTCAACGCGGGCTCCAGCAGCCTCAAGCTCACGCTGCTCGCCTGTGCCCGTGAGGGTGACGGCACCGACGCGACGATCGCCGCGCGGGAGCTCCAGGCGCCTCGCGCACAGGTGGACCCGGATGAGCTGCGCACGGCGCTCGACTCGCCTCTGGGCGAAGCCGACGCGGTCGGCCACCGGATCGTCCACGGAGGCGAGCGCTTCCGCGAGGCTGTGAGGATCGACGCCGACGTCGAGACGGCCATGCGCGAGCTCACCGACCTCGCGCCGCTTCACCAGCCGAAGTCCCTCGCCGCGCTCGACGCCGTCACCCGAGCATTACCGAATCTGCCTGCCGTTGCATGCTTTGACACCGCGTTCCATGCGACCATCCCCGCCGCCGCCGCGACCTACGCGCTGCCCGCAGAGTGGCGCGAGCGCTGGGGGCTGCGCCGTTACGGTTTTCACGGTTTCTCCCACGCCCGGGTCGCGCGGCGCGTGCCGGAGATGCTCGGACTACCCGCACAGGGTCTGAGGATCGTGAGCTGCCACCTGGGCGCCGGCGCGTCGCTGTGCGCGATCCAGGACGGCAGGTCGATCGACACAACTATGGGCTTCACCCCGCTTGAGGGTCTCGTGATGGCCACCCGCTCAGGGAGCGTTGACCCCGGGATGTTGCTGTGGCTGATGGAGCGCGAGGAGCTATCCGTCACGGAGATGACCGAAGCGCTCGAGCACGACGCTGGCCTGAAGGGCTTGGCCGGTACTCAGGACATGCGTGAGGTGCTCTCGCGAGCTGACGCCGGCGACGAGTCGGCTCGGCTGGCGCTGGACGTCTATGTCCACCGGCTGCGTGCCGGGATCGCCGCGATGGCCGCGGCGCTCGGCGGTCTCGACGCGCTCGTGTTTACCGGCGGCGTCGGCGAGCGCTCCGCGGAGGTACGGGCACAGACGGCTGCGGGGCTCGCGTTCCTCGGAGTCTCACTCGACAGCTCCAGCAACGAGGACACGCACGGCGACGGGGAGATCGGAGCTCACGGAGCGCAGGTACGCACGCTGGTACTCACTGCGCGTGAGGACATCGAGATCGCGCGGCAGGTCAGGACGCTGCTCTCGCGCTGAGAGCTGAGGGTGCTGGCGAGAGCATGCGCACGAGTCGTCCAACCCCGGCGGTGCAGACGCCGAGGCTGACCAGCGCGGCGGCGACGATCGCCGTCGCGACATCGGCGGAGAGCACGTGCTCTGAGAGCCCGAGCGTGGCGATCGCGGCCGGCACTCCAAGCTGCGCGGTGGCCACCAGGCCCGTGGCGAACGGCTTGCGCAGGAGCAGCACCGCGATCAGATGGATTACGACGTTCAGTGCCGCCAGCGCACCGGTGAGGGCGAGCAGCGATGGATGGTCGATCAGGCCGCCGAGGTCCAGTTGCGCGCCGAGCACGACGAAGTACAGCGGGATGAAGAACCCCTCCGCCGCACCGCGCATCTGCGTGGAGAGACGTTTCGGCCCGCCGATCAGCGCGACCATCACGCCGGCGCCAAATCCTGCAATCAGGATGCTCGTGCCGCCCTTCTGTGCAATCCAGGCGAGTAGGAACAGGACGAGCAGCGACAGGCGTAGGTCAAGCGCCCAGTGGCGCTGCTTGGAGAGACGCCGCAGGCGGTGAACCCATCCGCGCGCCGAGAGCGCCCGCGCCAGGCCAAGTAGTGCCAGCACTCCGCTCGCCACGAGCACACCTCCGAGCGCGGCATGAGCGAGACGACTGGGCTGGAGCACGATCGGCACGGAGAGAATCGTGATCAGGTCGGCGATTGTCACCTGCGCCATCAGGGTCATCACATCGGGGCCGGCGATGCCCGTCTCCTGCAGGGCCGGGAGCAGCACCGCGGCGGAGCCCGAGGCGAGCAGCACGACGTAGATTGCCGCGTGGCCCGTGCCCGCGATACTCGCGGCGAGCAACCCCGCCGGCACGGCGAGGACGCAGACGATCCCCGCGAGCAGGCCGCCGCTTCTGAGCGACGCGGCAAGCCGTTTGTCGCGCAACGGCAGGTGCATCCCGACGGTGAGCATCAGCATCGCGAAGCCGATTTCCCCCAGAAACGAGATCGTGGCGTTGGCTGGGTTCACCGCGTCGAGCACCGCGGGACCCACGAGGATGCCGGCAAGGATCTCGCCGATCACGACAGGCACGAACCGGTGTCCGGCGATGCCGAGCAGCGGCCCGCCGAGCCCGGCAAGCACGATCACGGTCAGGGTTCCAAAGCTCACGGTGAGGCAGCCTATGGGACGTGACTGACGCGCTTAGGAGCTCGTGGGCGAGAGGGAGACTTGCTCCAGCCGCAGGGTCCGGTCGCATGCTTCGGACAGGGAAAGGTCGTGGGTGATGAGCAGCACCCCGCGTTCGCTGCTCTGGCTGAGGACGTTGTGCAGGACGCGATGTGCGAGTTGGGCATCGAGGTGGGCTGTCGGCTCGTCGAGGATCAGGAAGCGCGCGTCTGAGAGCAGCGCGCGGGCGAGGGCGATCCGCTGGCGCTGTCCACCGGAGACGAGCTCTCCGTCTGCTCCAACGAGCGTGTCGAGACCGGCGGGCAGTTCCGCCACCCAGCGGCCCAGCTCAACCGTCTGCAGGGCCCCCTCGATCTCCTGGTCGGTCGCCTCGCGTCGGGCGAGCAGGAGGTTCTCGCGGATTGTGGTGTTGAACAGGTGCGCGTCCTGATCGCAGAGCAGCACCGCACCGCGAAGATCATCCTGGGTCATGCCGCGGACGTCGAACCCGTCGAGCGTCACCTGGCCCGCGTCGGGGTCGCGGAAGCGCACCAGCAATTCCGCCAGCGATGTCTTGCCCACGCCGCTGGGGCCCACGATTGCCACGTGCTCCCCTGACATGAGAGATACGTCTAGGCCATCGAGGACCCACGGCTCGTTCGGGCCGTAGCGCAGCGTCAAGTCGTGCGCGCAAAGCGCTCCACCGCCGCATGGGGATAACGCCAGCGCGGGATCGAGGACGGCCGGGGGCTCGGCGCAGACATCCTGCAGTCGCCATGCCGCCGCCGCGCAGGCGCGTAGCCCGCGCGCGGCCGCGGGGAGCGGCACGACGCTCTCGTAGGAGGCGAGGAACAGGAATGCCAGTGCTGCGAGCAGCACTCCGCTGAGCGCCCCGGAGTGAACCGCCGTGATCGCGAGCGCCAGCACGACCAACAGCCCGATGCCCGTCAGCGCACCGCCGAGAGCAGTGGCGAGCGCCGCGGCAAGCGCGTCACCGCGACCGAGCCGGGACAGCTCGGAGTCGGTGGCCTTCAGGCGCTCTACACGATCGCCTGAGCGACCGCACATGACCAGCTCGGTGGCACCGTCGATCGTCTCGATGAGCTCTCCGAGTAGACGCGCTCTGACGGTCGCCTGGCGGCGTCCGGCGCGCGCCGCGACGGTCCCGCTCAGCCATGGCAGCGCGAGCGCGGCGAGCGCCAGGCAGCCGAGCACGGCCGCGCCGGCAGCCGGCACCATCAGCCAGGCGGCGATGCTCGCACCCGCGATCACGAACAGCGCGGCGAGCGCCGGGATCAGGGCTCGTAGGTAGAGGTCCGAGAGGGTGTCCACGTCGCTGACGAAGCGCGCGAGCAGATCGCCGCTGTCGCGGCGTAGCTGCCCGGGGAGCAGTGGCTGCAGACGCTCGTAGAAGCGCACGCGCAAACGTGCGAGCTGACGCAGCGCGAGGTCGTGAGAGGCCAGCCGCTCGCTGTAGCGCAGCGCGGCGCGGGTCAGGCCGAAGGCGCGCACGGCGACGATTGTCACCATCAGCGCGAGGATTTCCGGGCGCTGGGCGGCGCGGGAGATCAGGTAGCCGGAGGTTGCCAGCAGCCCGATTGCGGCGGCCATCGCGCCAGCGGACAGTGCTACCGAGAGCGCCAGCCGGCGGCCCTCGCCGCGGCGCAGTCCTCCGACGGCGAGCAGGGCCCGTGCGTTGGCGGCAATACCCACCGGAGTGTCTGCTTGCTTCACGAGACGGCCTCCATCACCGGCATCGAAGGAGCCTGCAGGACGGGCGTCTCCAGGCTCAGTCGGCCTCCGTCGAGCCTCAGTACCCGGTCTGCGTGCTCGGCGAGCGCCGGGTGGTGGACGATCAACAGCGTGGTGCGTCCTGCCGCCAGTCGGGTGAGCGCGTCGGCGATCGTGTTCGCGTTCGTCTCGTCGAGGTTGGCGGTCGGCTCGTCCAGCACCACCAGGCGCGCGTCGCGCAGGAACGCTCGCGCGAGCGCGATGCGCTGGCGTTGTCCAGCGGACAGACGGCGCGCGGCCTCCCCGATCGGCGTTTCCATGCCCTGCGGGAGCTCCCGGATGAACGCGAGGGCGCCCGCGGCTGTGGCGGCCTGCTCGAGCTGTGCCGCATCGGTGTGCGGTGTGCCGAGGCGGATGTTCTCCGCGACGGTGCCCGAGAAGATCTGCGCGCGCTGGGGCACCCATGCAATCTGCTCGCGCCAACGCTCGGGGTCCAGGTCGCGCAGGTCGACGCCGCCGCAGGTGATCTGCCCGCGCGTGGGGTCAGCGAGGCGCATCACGAGCTTTGCGATCGTGCTCTTGCCCGCGCCGCTCGGACCGAGGAGCGCGGTGATCTCACCGGGGGTCAGCTCCAGGTCGATGCCCTCTAGCGCGCTGCCTTGGCGCTCGGGGTACTCGTAGCCGACGCCACGCAAGCGGATCGTCTCGCGCGCGGGGTCCGGCGTCGGGATGGTTTGGGTGGCGTCCGCGACGCTCTGGGCGCTGACGTCTCGCATGAATGAGGAGCCGACGATCGCCGCCGGGCGGTCGAGGACCGCGAAGATCCGCTCGGCCGCGGCCGAGCCGTCAGCGCTTGCGTGAAACTGCTGGCCGACGTTCCGCAGCGGTCCGTAGAGCTCGGGGGCGAGCAACAGCACTGTCAGGCCCGCGGTGAGGCCCAGATCACCGTCCACGAGTTGCACGCCGATTGTCGCGGCGACCAGTGCGGTGCCGATCATCGCGCACAGCTCGAGTACCAATGCCGAGAGGAACGCGACGCGCAATGTGGCCATCGTCTCGGTGCGGTAGCGCTCGCCGACATCGGCGAGGATCTGCGCCTGGGCGTGCTCGCGGCGGTACGCGCGCAGCGTCGGCAGGCCCCGCACGACATCGAGGAAGTGCGAGGACAGCAGCGAGAGCGACTGCCAGCGCCGGCGTGTCTGGCTGCTGGCACCCTTGCCGATCAGGATCATGAAGACGATCAGGATCGGCACGGTCAGCGCGAGGATGCCCGCTGAGATCGGGTCGACGGTGGCCGTCCAGCCGAGCACGGCGAGCGGCACCAGTGCCGCGAGCACGAGCTGAGGCAGGTAGCCGGCGAAGTAGGACTCGAGCGCATCCACGCCCTGCACGGCGGCGGCTGCCAAATCCCCGGTGCGCTCGCCGGCAGGAAGGCCGCCGGGACACACCAGCAGCAGATGGCGGGCAAGGCGTCCGCGCAGCTCTGACATCACCCTGTGGGCGCCGAGGCGCCCGGAGAGCTCAAAGCCACCGTTTACGATGGCCCGTGAGAGCAACACTGCTGCGAGCGCGATCAGCTCCGGTTCCAGGGCGCTCACGGTGGCGTGGTGCATCGCGGCACGGTCGATGACGTAAGCCAGGAGCACAGCCTGGGCGATGATCAGCGCGGCGCTGAGGATGCCGAGCAGCGCCGCTAGCACCAACTGCGTGCGTGCGGCGCGACTCTCTCCCAGCAGGCGACGGTCAACGGGCGAGGCCATCTCTCAGGCTGGGGCCGGCGGCTCGGCGGCGCTCAGCGGAGCCGGATCCTCGGGGCCAGCCGATTGCGACGGTGCTCGCGCGCCGCCGTCACCGATCTTGCTCAGCACCGCGATCGGCGTCAGCGGGCCTTCGAAGTCATCGCGTCCGAGGCGGTGACGGAAAACCCAGTAGGTCCAGCCCTGGTAGACCAGCACGATCGGGACGAAGATCACCGCCACGACCGTCATCACGGTCTGGCTGTAGTGGCTCGCTGAGGCGACAGGGAGCGTCAGGTCGTATGCGTGTGCTGTGCTCGAGGGCAGCGCGTCGGGGTACAGCCACACGAACAGGCTGGTGAACAGCAGCGCGATCGCTCCGGCGCTGAGCGTAAACGCCCAGCCGTCGCGCTCGTGGGCGAGCAGGAACGGCACGATCGCCGCGAGTCCCACCGCGAGCACGGCGATCGCCTGAGCGGAGAGCTTGCCGCCGCCGCTGTCCTGGTCAAGGGCCGTCCACAGCACAAAGGCGCCCATCAGCACGACGGTCACGATCGAGGCTCGCTGTGCCACCCCGCGCGCCCGCTTGACCATCTCACCGCGGGTCCGCAGCGACAGGAAGATCGCCCCGTGGCCGAGGAACAGTGAGAGCGTGGTGAGCCCGCCGAGCAGCGCATAGGGGTGGAGGAGGTCGAAGAGCGAGGCGGTGACGTTGTGGTGGGCGTTCATGGGGACGCCGTGGACGATGTTCGCCCAGCCGACGCCCCACAGCAGCGCGGCGAGGAAGCTGCCGATCACGGCGGTCCACTCCCAGGTGGCGCGCCAGCGCGGGGAGTCGTCCTTGCCCCAGAACTCAAACGAGACCCCGCGGATGATAAGTGCCGCGAGGATCAAAAACAGCGCCAGGTAGAACCCGGAGAACAGGCTCGCGTACCAGCCGGGGAAGGCCGCGAACGTAGCGCCGCCGGCCGTCAGCAACCACACCTCGTTGCCGTCCCATACCGGGCCGATCGTGTGGATGATCATGCGCTTGTCCGTCTCGTCGCGACCGAGCGCGCGGATCAGCATCCCAACGCCGAAGTCAAAGCCCTCGAGCACGAAGTAGCCGATCCACAGCACGCCGATCAACGCGAACCAGAGTGTCTGCAGGAAGTTGGGCTCGTGCACGGTCTCCTCCCTTTCAGTAGGCGAGGATCAGGTCGGGGCGTGTCGGAGTGTCGGGCGCCTCGGACGGGGAGTCGCCGGGCTCGGCTTCGGGACCGTGGGCGATCTCGCGCAGGAAAAGTTTTCCGCCGACGATCAGCAGCACGCCATAGAGCAGTGTGTAGCCGACGATCGTGAGGATGATCGAGCCTGAGCCCACGAGCGGTGAGCGTGCGTCGCTGGTCTTCAACAGGCCGTAGACGACCCACGGCTGGCGCCCCATCTCGGTGAAGATCCAGCCGCTCAGGTTCGCGATCACGGGCAGGGCCGCGCCCGCAACGCAGACCCACAGGAAGCGGCGTGAGCGCTCGAGCACTTTCCGGCGCATGAGCAGCAGCCCCATGAGCGGGATCAGCAGCAGCAAGACGCCGACACCTGCCATCAGGCGGAACGTCCAGTAGGTGACGCCGAGGATCGGCACGTAGTCGCCCGGCCCGTATTTCTTCTGGTCTTCGGCGTTGAGCTGGTTGACGCCCTTGACCTCCCCGTTCCAGGAGGCCGTGCCGAGGATCGAGAGCAGGTGCGGGATGCGGATGTCGGTGTTCAGCCGCTTGGGGAAGTGTTCAAAGGGCCCGACGGCGAAGATCGAGAGACTCGCGCCTTTGGTGGTCGTGTAGAGAGCCTCGGCCGCGGCCATCTTCATTGGCTGCTGTTCCTCCATCAGCATCCCCTGCGTGTGCCCGAAGGCGCCCGTCAGGACCGCCGCGACGAGCACGATCGGCAGCACGTTTCGCACCGAGCGCGAGTACACGTCGACGCTTCGTTTGCGCAGTAGTCCGTATGCGGAGATCGCGAGAACTAGGAACCCGCCGGTGCAGAGCGCCGCGAAGATCGTGTGCGGCAGCGCGAGCAGGACCGTGGAGTTGGTGAGCACCGCGAAGATGCTCTTCAGTTCCGCGCGGTGGGTGGTGTGATTGATGACGTATCCGACAGGGTGCTGCATCCAGGAGTTGGCGGCGAGGATGAAGTACGCCGAGAGGATTGTCCCGAAGCTAGTCAGCCAAATGGTGGCTAGATGTAGCTTCGGGGAGAGCTTGTTCCACCCGAAGATCCAAAGGCCGATGAACGTGGACTCCAGGAAGAACGCGGCGAGGCCCTCCATCGCCAGCGGCGCGCCGAAGATGTCGCCGACGTAGCGTGAGTATTCCGACCAGTTCATGCCGAACTGGAACTCCTGCACGATTCCGGTGACCACGCCGATCGCGACGGAGATCAGCATGAATTTGCCCCAGAAGCGGGTCATCCGTAGGTACACCTCGTCGCCTGTGCGGTACCAGCGGGTCTGGCAGTAGGCGACCCATGCAACGAGGCCGATTGACATCGGCACGAAGATGAAGTGAAACAGGGTGGTGATCCCGAACTGCAGCCGGGCGAGTTCGAGCGTGTTCACAGCCGCAAACCTATGGATGCGAGCCCGGCGCGTTATCCGCCCATTTCACCCCCAATTCTACGGAGAACTACTGAGCAAAAGGGGGCCTGATGGCCGTCAGGTGATTGCGGCTGCTGGCTCGGGTGCCCGGTGACGAAGCAGTAGGCGACGCAGCTCGTCAGCGCCCCAGACGATGAAGGGGTAAGGAAGTAGGAACACGAGATCGTGTACGGGCAGCGCTGCGGTTCCCAACAGCGACTGCAGGGGTGGCGCGTAGACGAAGACGGCGGCCAACAGCAGCTCGGCGAGGATCGCGCCGAGCAGGTAGCGGTTACTGAAGACTCCGACGGATCGCAGCGATGCGCGCCTGGTTCGCACAGCGAACGCGGTACCGATCTGCCCGGCGATCATCCCCAGGAAGGTCATCGTGGTGGCCTGCAGGTAGGCATGATGAAGCGGCGTGCCGGCGCCAACGGGGTCGCCTGTGTGCCAACCCGCACGGTCAAGGACGTAGAAGAAGCCAGCGAGTGAGAGTCCGGCGACCATCATGCCGAGGAACAGCCAGGCGCGCAGGAGCATCGGCGGCTGGATGACGCCCTCCGAGCTTGGGCGCGGCGGACGGTCCATGCTGCCGGGCTCGATCGGGTCGCGTCCGAGCGCGAGCGATGGCAGCGTCTCTGAGCCGACGTCGAAGGCGAGCAACTGCAGCACGGTGAGCGGCAGCGGGATCGCCCCGCCACTGAGCGCGAACACGAGAAACGGCACGACCTCGGGTGTGGCGTGGGCGAAGATGTACTGGATGAACTTGCGGACGTTGTCATAGACCTGACGGCCGGCCTGGATCGCGACGACGATCGTCGCAAAGTTGTCGTCGGTGAGCACCATCGTCGATGCCTCTCGCGCGACGTCGGTCCCGGAGCGACCCATCGCCACGCCGATGTCCGCCGTGTGCAGCGCCGGCGCGTCGTTGACGCCATCGCCGGTCATCGCCACCACGTGTCCCTGCTCGCGCAGAGCCTCGGCGATCTGGAGCTTGGTCTCGGGGGAGGCGCGCGCGAAGATCACCTCCCTGCCGCCGGCGAGAATGTCCTTGATCTCCTGCTCGTGTGCGTGGTCAAATGCCTGGGCGTTGACGACGAGTGGGTTTTCCCCGCCGATGCCGACCTGGCCCGCGATCGCGGCGGCAGTCAACGGATGGTCGCCGGTGATCAGCACGATTCGTATGCCCGCGCGGTGGCAGCTGCCGACCGCGTCGATGATCTCGGGGCGGGGCGGGTCGCGCATCGTGACCAACCCGAGAAAGCACAGCTCACGCTCGGCGTCTTCGCGCTTCGGCGCCGGCACGCCGGAGGGCAGCGATCGGCGTGCGAGCGCCAGCACGCGCAGACCCTGGCCGGCGAAGCTCTCCACCTGCCGGGTCACACGCTCCCGCTCGGAAGGCGCAAAGGGAAGCTGCTCACCATCGGCTGAGAGCACGTCGACGCACTGCGGCAGCACTGACTCGGGCGCGCCCTTGGTGTGTAGCCAACGCTCACCTTCGTCGCTGTCGAGGGTGGACATCAGCTTGCGCTGAGCGTCGAAGTTGTACTGGTGATCTCGACTCTTCTCGCGGCTCTCCTCGTCGTTGGGTGCGCCGAGCTGCTGTGCCGCCATCAGCAGCGCCAGCTCGGTCGGGTCCCCGGTGCTCTGACCATCGGAGCCCAGGTGAGCGTTGTTGCAGGCGGCGGCAGCTTGGGCAAGTGCTGTCAGCGCGGCGTCGGGGGAGCGCATCGGGGGCTGCCCCGCGCGCGCGGCGTCAAGCGCGGCCTCGCTCGCCACGGTCCAGGCCGAGATCGGTCGCATGCGGTTCTCGGTCAGTGTCCCGGTCTTGTCGGTGCAGATGACATCGGTGGAGCCAAGGGTCTCCACGGCGCTCAAGCGCTTGACCAGCGCGCCCCGGCGAGCGAGCGAGCGCACCGCGACAGCCAGCGCCAGCGTGATCACTGGCAGCAGTCCCTCCGGCACGTTTCCGGCCAGCAGGCCGACCGCGAACACGACGCTATTCTTGAACGACAGTCCCGCACCGAAGATCGCGATCGGAACGAAGGCGACGGCCATCGTGATCGCGATCCCCGCTATCAACCAGGCGACCCTGCGAACTTGTCGCTCCAGGGGGCTTGGCTCTTCCTTGACTCGCTCGGATAGCGCGGCGATACGTCCCAGCTCGGTATGCATCCCGGTCGCAAACACGACGCCCTGCGCCTTTCCGCCGGTGGCACTCGTGCCGCTGAAGAGGAGATCCCGCGCGGCGATCCGCGGTACGCCCACGTCGATGAGCTCCGCCGAGCGCAGCGCCGGAGCCGACTCGCCCGTGAGCGTGGAGAGATCCACCTCGAGGGCACCCGAGATCAAGCGCATGTCGGCGGCAATTCGGTCGCCCTCCTCGACGACCACCACGTCACCGGGAACCAGCTCAGCGGCCAGCGTCGACGACAGCTGTCCATCACGCAGGACCCTGACCTGCTGAGGTAGAAATTGGGCCAACGCCTCCACCGCCCGCTCTGCCTGCATCTCCTGCACGAACGCGAACACGGCGTTGAGCACGATCACCAGCAGGACAGCAATGGCGATGGTTTGACTGCCGACCACGAACGACAGTGCCGCGGCTAGCCACAGCAGCAGCGCCAGGGGGTGTGTCAGCTGACGCGCCAGCTCTCCCGGCCATTTCAAGCCGCCGCGACGGCGCAGCTCGTTGGGGCCATACTGGATCAGCCGTCGCTGTGCCTCCCGCGTGGAGAGACCTCTCCGCGCGCTGCGCAGATCCCGTAGTAGCAGCTCAACGCTCTCAGTCGCGTCGACCTCGACCGACTGCTGCGCAGACACGTCTTCAACTGTGCGGGCGGGATCTGGCATCCGGCCCTCCCTGCGCTCGGCTCAGCTGCTGGTCAGGCTCTGTGGGAGCACTGGCTCGCGGGTGTGCAGGTATGGGGTCAGATAGCGCCCGAAGACCTTCTCCTGTGCTGTGGAAGTCTCACCCTCCTCGAAAGACTCATGCTGGAGGGTGGCGCCGGTGACCTGGCCGAATTCGTCAAGCTCGGTTCGCAGGAAGATGGGACGTGTGCCGCCGAGCAGCCGGGCACGCAGCACGTGCTGGACCCTCGGCTCCTTGACGGCGGCTCCGTGGTCGGAGGCGATGGACTGCGCGATCAGGTCTGCCTGCTGGGCGGCCAGACCGCCCTGCTTGATGGGGAAGTTGGTCATATCGCCCGCCGCATACACATCTGAGAGCCCGATCACACCGCCGAGCGCGTTGGTCGTGACGAAACCCTTACTGTCAGTCGGCAAGCCGCTGATCCGCGGTCCTCGCAGCTCTGGCACAGCGACGACATAGTCAGCCTCGAGAGTTGCGGCCGAGCCCAGTGAGAGTGCTCCGCCGCGCTGGACGCTCTCGGGAGAAGACTCGCCGATGAAGCGCACACCACGCTGGGAGAGGAGATTCGCGACGAGCCGTGAGGCTTGCGGACCGAACACCTGCAGCGGAGTGAGCTCAGGGCTCACCACCAGTACCTCCCCGTCGCCGCGGCCGTCCTGCAGCTCTGTGGCCGTCAGCAACGCGAGCTCATACAGCGGAAGCGGCCACGAGCATCCAACGGGCACCGCAAATACGATGCGCCGCAGCTTCCCGGCAGCAAGGCGGCTTGTCATGCGCCGGATGTGTTGCACGTCGCGCTGGTCGTGGAACATCAGCGCGCCCGGGATCCCGATCAGCGCGCGCGCTCCGATCGCGAGCACGAGAGCGTCGTAGTCCAAGCGGGCGAAGGATGCGAGACGCGCGCGGTGCTCGTGAGAGGCAACAGCCTCCAGACGATCCACGCGGAAGGACGCGCCGACATCCTCAGCGATCGCTTGCAGGTCATACGTGCGTGGCGGGCTCTCGTCAAACGCCTCAGCGGTGGCCGCCGGCTTGTATGCAAGCGTCGGGGACGCCGAGACGAGCGTCACGCGCACCCGTTCGGGCGCCAGCGCGCGCAAGGCGAGCATCGCCTCCACCGCGCCGAACCCACCGCCCGCGATCAGCACATGCGCGGGATCCGATGGTGAGCTGGTGCGCGCCATGCCTGGAAGATCGCACCCCGTCGCCGGCCGGGCATCCGTGAAAAACCCCGGAGCTCGAAGGGGGGTACTACGCGCCGCCGCAGTCAAGCGTTCTCAGCAGGCGGAGTTCCTCCATCAGTAGACGGGGCAGCAGGAAATGCTCGCGCACATGCTCGCGACCTGAGTGGCCGAGCTGCTCGGCCAGCTCGCGGTCGTTCAGCAGCTTGAGCATCGCCTGGGCGCACTCCTCGACGGAATCGACCAGTACCCCGCCGGTCCCGTCGGGCATCTGCATCGGGATGCCGCCAGCGCGCCCGGCCACGACCGGCGTCCCCTTCCACAGCGACTCCGATACGACCAGTCCGAAGCCCTCGCGGATCGACTTCTGCACGACCACCTCGGACAGGCGCTGGAAGGCGTTGACCTCGACGTTGCCGACACCGGTGAGGTTGGTGTAGATGTGAATCAAGGGGTCCCGTTCGGCGGCGTCCGAGACCTGACGGTACACCTCCCAACCTTCCGGGTCATCGGAGGCCATCGAGCCGACGAGCGCGAGCTGCAAGTCTCCGATCTCCTCGCGCACGAGCCGGTAGGCGTCGATCACGCCGAGCGGGTCCTTCCATTGGTCAAAGCGCGATACCTGCGTCACGAGCCGTCCCGGCAGGTCCAGCCCGATCCAGTCGAGGATCTGGCTGGCCATACCTCGATCGAGGTCGATGTTCTTGGGGCTCAGCGGATCGATCGCCGGCGCGATCACCTCCACCCGCTGCACTGGAAAGCTGGGCGGCACGAACTCTCCCATCGTGAATACCGCCGCGTCGAACTCGGCAAGCAGCGGCTCCAGGAAGCCCCAGGCGTCGGGATTGGGTTCGCTGGTGTCGATATGGCAGCGCCACACCCAACGTGTGCGGCCCTTACCGTGCGCCTGTAGCAGCCCCGCAGGCTGGGGGTCGTGCACGACGATGAAGTCATAGTCACCATCCAGGGTCGCCGCGTTCTCCTGAAGGCAGCGCATGTAGGTGCCCCGCTCGGCATCGTTCAAGGAGCGTGGCGCGCCCTGCAGCGCATTGTGCAGCGTCTTCGTGGCGTGAAAGAAGTCCTCGTCGCCGCCGATCACCTTCCAGTCCACGGTGAGCCCGAGATCGCGCAGCAGCGGAACGCTCGAGCGCAAGAGCTCGGACACCCCGCCGCCGTAAGAGGTCGCGTTCACACTGAGGATCCGCGCGCCTTTCAGCGCGCGTGCATGCTCCCGCAGTTCCCGCATGGTCTCCTCGGGAGCGATCCCGTCATAGGCGTCGAGCGACCAGTGCCCGACGGTCACTTTCTGTAGCACGAGCTCATTCTTCTTAGGGTCCCGTCAGGTCGCGTCGCTGGAAGACTGCGATCGCCGCGAGCGCGCAGGCTCCACCGATCGCGAGCATCACGATCGCGCCACCGGCGCGGAACGACTGGGCCGGCACGAGCCCGACGTGCGCGAAGGGGGTCAATTCGAGCGCCCATTTGGGGGCGCTCAGTAGCGCCCCTGTCAGCTGCCAGAGGAGCGCGAGCGTGACGGCCCCGTATGCGATCCCGTCGCTCGCGCGCGGCACGAGCGCGAACAGCAGCGCCGCGATCCCGAGGAACAGCAGCGTGACCGGCATGCAGTTCGCGCCGGCCTCGAGCATCCGCGCGAGCGAGATGTCCGAGCCCTGCGAGGCGGCCCCCGCCCAGCTGAAGAAGCCCGCCGCCAGCGCCAGCGCGAGCGACGCGCCCGCGGCGAGCATCAGACGCCCGCCGAGCCAGTTGCCGCGGCTCACCGGCAGCGCGAGCAGCGTCTCCAGGCGCTCGTCGGCCTCCTCGTGGCGCGCGGCCGCGATCTGCGCGCAGGCGAACAGGCTCACGACGAGGATGAAGAAGATGAACACGAAAGCCATGTAGCCGCTGGGGGTGGTGATCGAGCCGCCGCCGAGCTTGGCGATTTCGCGCTGCATGCTCGTGGAGATGTCGGCGGAGGAGATGCTCGTGGAGACGGCTCCCAGGATGAAGGCGAAGCCGCCGACGCTGAACAGCCAAGCGAGGATCGTGCCCTGCTCCGAGCGCAGGCTCTGTGCGAGCGGCGAGGAGAGCAGCCGCAGGCGCGGGGAGGCACTGTCGCGCGCGGGCAGCACCCCGGTGCCGATGTCGCGCGTGGTGTAGATCTTCGCGGCGACGGTGAGCAGCAGCGCGGTTGCCGCGAGCGGGAGCAGCAGGGCGAGCGGCTGCTCGCTCGATGTGAACGGCCGCAGCTCCTCGGCCCACCCGAGCGGCGTCAGCCAGCGCAGCCAGCCGGCGCCGCTGGAGGTGTCGGCGACGACGCGCACCAGCAGTGAGACCCCGACGATGCCGTTGCCGAGCTCGAGCGCCATGCGGCGCGTGGGGGCCAGCTGGCTGACCAGTGCACCGACGCCGACGTAGACGGGTATGACCGAAGTGGTGGCCAAAGCCAGGTAGGCCGACCCGCCGGTGGGCAGACCGGCGAGGACGAATCCCGCAGTCTCGGCCAGCCACAGCAGCAGCACGCCCGCGGCGATCGCGCTCAGCGCCGCCAGATACGCCGTTCGCCTGCTCAGCACACCCGCCAGCACCAGCTCCATGCGCCCGGTGTCCTCCTCGCCGCGCAGCGCGCGCACGGCCGCGAAGATGCCGAAGACCGCGGCGGCGATTGCCAGCGTGCCGCCTACGCGCCAGGCGCTGTAGCCGCCGACCGTCACCGGGTCATACGGATAGCCGTAGAACAGGCGCAGCGCATCGTTGCCCGCGAAGCTGCGCGCGAACGCCAACCGGGCGGCGAACGTGGAATAGGCGTGAGCGAAGCCGGCGGGCTGGATGTAGGCGTAGATCAGGAACAGGTAGGCGAAGGCGACGGTGCGGGTGCGAGCGTCGCGAAACGCGTGTCGTGCCAGCGCGCGTGCGCGCGCGAAATTGCCGTCCACGGACGAAGAGATCGCGCCAGGCGCCGAGGCGCTAGCGCTGGCCATGGAGCTCAGAGCCGTCGTAGTGGTGCAGGAAGATCTCCTCCAGCGACGGCTCGCGACTGGTCAGCGTTGCGATCGAATAGCCCGCGTCCTGCGCACGGGCGAGCGCGGCGATCAGGGGGCCGATGTCGCCGGAGACCTCGAAGCGCAGGGCGTTCGGTCCCGCGCTCTGCGCGTGCACGCCCGGCAGCGGCTCGATCTCAGGCGCGCCTCCAGAGAACGTGGCCTCGACCGTCTGCGCGGCCAGGTGGCGCAACTGCTCGAGTGTGCCCTCGTCGACGAGCCGCCCCTCCCTGAGGATGCCCACACGATCGCACAGCGCCTCGACCTCGCTGAGGATGTGCGAGGAGAGAAAGACCGTCTGCCCGCGCTTCCGCGCCTCCTTGACGCAGTCGCGGAAGACGACCTCCATCAGCGGATCGAGCCCGCTCGTGGGCTCGTCGAGCAGCAGCAGATCGGCGCGCGAGGCCAGCGCCGCGATCAGCTGCACCTTCTGGCGGTTGCCCTTCGACAGCGCCCTGATCTTCTTGTTCGGCTCCAGATGGAAGCGCTCCACCAGCTCTTCGCGATAGACGACATCCGTAGCTCCGTGCAGGCGCGCCAAGAGCTCGAACGTCTCGGCGCTGGTCAGCGCGGGCCAAAGGAACGGCTCCCCGGCGACGTAGGCGACGTGCCGGTGCGCCTGGACAGGATCGCGCCAAGCGTCGATGCCAAAGACCTCGGCGCACCCGCCGCTGGCCCGGTGCAGCCCGAGCAGCAGGCGGATCGTGGTGGTCTTGCCGGAGCCGTTGGGCCCGAGGTAGCCGTACACCTCGCCCTCGGCCACGCTCAGATCGAGCCGATCGAGCGCGAGCGTGCTCCCGTAACGCTTGGAGAGCCCCTCCGTGTGGATCGCGGGCCTCACGAAGTCACCTTGCCGATGCGGGACATCATGCGTTGCAGGCTATTGCGCTTAGCGGCAGCGAATATCAGCTTTCGACCGCACCGGGACTCAGGGAAAACCCGCAGCGGCAAGGACCAGTCTGGCGGGCGATCGGCTCTTCTCTACGGCGTGGAATGATCCGGCGGTGCGAGCGATCCAGATAGAGCGCCCCGGCGTGCTGCGCCCCGTAGAGATGCCCGAGCCCACGCAGGGGCCCAACCAAGTCCTCGTAAGAGTGCACGCATGCGGCGTTTGCCGCACCGATCTACATCTGCTTGACGGGGAGGTCGAGATTCCCCAACCTCCGATCGTTCCCGGCCATCAGATCATCGGTACCGTGATCGCTGCAGGCGAGCGAACGGGAGCCGGCGAACCGCTGGATCCGGGAACGCGCATCGGCATTCCGTGGCTTGGATGGACTTGCGGTCGCTGCCGCTGCTGCCTCAGCGGGCGGGAGAACCTCTGCGATCTCGCGCGCTTCACCGGACGGGACATCGACGGTGGCTTCGCGGAGTTGACCGTGGCCGACGAGCGCTACTGCTTCGCGCTGCCCGAGGGTTACTCCGACCTCCACCTCGCCCCGTTGTTGTGCGCGGGGCTGATTGGCTATCGGGCCTTGGGAATGGCCGGTGAGGCCGAGCGGCTCGGTCTTTACGGGTTTGGCTCCTCGGCGCACATCATCGCCCAGGTCGCCCGCTTTCAGGGTCGGCGTGTGTTTGCCTTCACTCGTCCCGGAGACGAGGCCGGACAGGCCTCGGCGCGCGAGCTCGGCGCTGAGTGGGCGGGGGACTCGCTCTCGGCGCCGCCGGAAGAGCTGGACGCGGCGATCATCTTCGCCTCTGCCGGCGAGCTTGTCCCCGCGGCGCTGCGTGCCCTCGCCAAGGGTGGAACCGTGGTGTGCGCAGGGATTCACATGTCTGAAATCCCGAGCTTTCCCTATGACATCCTGTGGGGCGAGCGGACAGTTCGCTCGGTCGCCAATCTGACCCGCCAGGATGCCCGCGAGTTCTTGGCCCTTGTGCCCCGCGTCCCGGTTCGCACCGACGTCCACCCCTACGCGCTGCAGGACGCCGGTCGTGCCCTGGAGGATCTGCGCGCGGGACGCTTCCAGGGCGCCGCGGTGATCGAGATCGACAGGTGACGCGGCCTACGGCGGTTTAGATGAGAGCCGAGAACCGCGTCCAGATGCCTGTGTCTGCTGGCCCTTGGCAGTAGACCGTGCCCGTGTAGCGCTCGCCACGGCGATCACATGTGATCAGGTAGCGCATGCGCGAGGTCGGCGAATCCACCCTTATCTGACAGTTGCGCAACTCGTGGCAGACGTCCACGTAGTCTGTGATTATGTTGCCGGCAAGTCCGCAGACCGTATCTGCAGACGCATAGAGCTGAGGGTCTCCTTGCCGGCACCAGTGGGCGGCGGGTGTTGCCGCACCGGCGCTGGCAGCCGGCGCGATAGCTGCGATCACAACTGCGCTGATCAGGTGCTTGTGCATGACCGGTATCGTCGCGTGCGGGGTGATCGCGCGACATCCGCGCGCAACAGCAGCTTTTGCCGGGGGACTACTCACTCAGTACCGCAATAGCCCGCACCGATTTGCGGCTACGCCACAGTCACGAACGCGAGGCCCTCAATCGACTCGTCGGCGGAGCAGGGCCGCCGCTGAATAGGTGTCTCTCGTCAGCGTTCTGATCCTGGAGCATTTCCGTCGCCAACGCCGCGCCGACAATCCTCGGGAGCGAGCGTATCCGCTCAACCAATACATACGCGAGCTACAGGCGAGACCACTAGGCCACGAGGCGCTCGAGTTCCTGGTGTCTTGAAGCCGAGAGCACCGGCCAGTCGGGCTCATAGCCGAACACATCGGCGAGCGGCGCGGAGCCGTAGCGCTCGGAGACGATCTCGATGTGCTCGGGTGTGACGAGCGCGGGGTGCTCAACGCCGCAGGAGCGGGCCAGGGCGAGGATCTCTGCGCGTAGCGCGACGAGGTAGTTGGCTGCACGACTTGACTTGAGCTCTGAATCGAGTCCGTGCATGAGCCAGCGCGACTGGGTAGCCACACCCGTTGGACAGCGGCCGGTGTGACAGCGCTGGGCCTGGATGCAGCCGATCGCAAGCATCGCCTCACGGCCCACGCTGATCATGTCGCAGCCCAGGGCGAAGGCGAACAGCGCCGAGTCCGGGAATCCGAGCCGGCCCGATCCGATGAACACCACATCCTCGGCTAGTCCCGCACGCGCGAAGGAACCGTAGACACGGGCGAAACCGAGCTTGAAGGGAAGAGCGACGTGGTCGGCGAACGACAGCGGCGCGGCGCCGGTCCCACCCTCGCCACCGTCGACCGTGACGAAGTCCGGGCCGCCGCCTGTGGCGACCATGCGCTCAGCGAGCCTCTCCCAGAAGCGGCTCTCGCCGACCGCGGACTTGATGCCGACCGGCAGACCGGTGTCCCGCGCGATCAACTCGACGAACTCGATCAGTCCGTCGACATCGGAGAACGCCGAGTGCGCGGAAGGGCTGATGCAGTCCTGGCCGGCGGGTATGCAGCGAATGGCGGCTATCTCAGGAGTCACCTTGACGCCGGGGAGCAGGCCCCCGAGCCCGGGCTTGGCGCCCTGCGATAGCTTGATCTCGATCGCGCGAACCCGCGCCTGCTCCACACGCTCGCGCAACCGCTCGAGGCTGAAGCGACCTTGCGCGTCGCGGCAGCCGAAGTACCCGGTGCCGATCTGGAAGACCAGCTCCCCTCCATGGCAGTGCGCGCCCGCGAGGCCGCCCTCACCCGTGTTATGCAGGCAGCCAGCGATCTTTGCACCGCGATTGAGAGCCTCCACCGCGACGGGCGATAGCGAGCCGTAGCTCATCCCCGACAGGTTCACAATCGACGCAGGACGGAAGGCGTGGCGACGACCATGGCCGGCGCCCAGCACCTTGCCGGCCGGGACGGCGTACCGCGGCGCACCGCCGGGCTCCCCGGCGACCGGCGCCGGTGCGGGGAACGGCGAGTGCTTGATGATCAGCAGGCTCTCGACAGCCTCCATCTCATCGTCAGTCCCGAACCCGAACACATTCGGCTTGCCCTCCGAGGACGCGTAGATCCAGCGCCTCTGATCGCGCGAGAACGGGCGCTCCTCGTTATTGGAGGTGACGATGTACTGACGCAGCTCAGGGCCAAACGCCTCGAGCGCGTAGCGAAGGTGCCCGAGGATCGGGAAGTTACGCAGGATCGCGCGCCGGCGCTGCAGGAGGTCGTAACCCACGACACTCGCGAGCGCGGTGGCGGCGGCACGAGAGCGAGAGCTATCGAGCATGGCTAGTGCAGCGTTCCCGAAGTGGGTTGTCGATTCGTGGCCTTGGTGACGCCTGCTTCGCCGACGAAGGAGGCATCCGGGCCGTCGTGCATGTGCGCTTTCGCTTGGTAGGCGGGCATTTTGGCCCGTGGGAGCCGCCGGCCTATCGGCGCAGCAACCACTCGTGCAGGCCCGGCTGGCGCGCCAGCAGAACGCCAGCTGCGGTCACGACGACGATGGCGAGGAGTGCCACCGGCCACATCGGCTGGTGCCCGCTCGCCCAGACCGGGATGACGACCGCCAAGACGACAGCGCCGAGGATGAACCTGTAGATGATGAGGCGCAAGGTGAACTTGTCTCGCATCGAAAGAGCCTACCGCCATCGCAAGTGCTTCCAAGCCAAGCACCGCCGTGCCGCTGCCGGCCGGCCGCTCGAAGCCGCAGACCGAATCAGGAGGCGGAGGCATCGAAGCCCGGCCGTAGGCCACCCGTCTTGAGCGCTCAAGGAGTTCGTGGACTGCGGCGGGCACACGGCATTCGAGCTGTAGGTCTTCGGCTCGACCGGCTACCGATAGAAATTGGACCACGGCAGGCGGGCAAGTAACGAGGCCGAGCGGCTACGAGGCCCCGTAGTCCTCACGGAGCGCGTATGGGCAGCTTGTACCGATGCGAGCTGGGCCCTCGGCGGGATAGCTTGGCATCAGTGCTTCTTTGCTACAAGCTATCGAGCAGAAACAGGAGTCCACATGAGCACAACAACCGAGGAACTGGCAGCTGAGAAGTGGGTCGAGTACTTCGACTCGATTGCCTCGCGCATCGAGGGGCAGCTGGTCACGATCGAGGTCATGAGCGAGGAACTGGGCGATCAGACCGACATCGAGCGGCTACCGGTTCAGGCGATCGGCTACGACCCCAAGGACAATATGCTGGAGGTCTCAGTCGGTGGACGGGGACCGCGCTATCCGGTCGTGTTGCGGCACTTCATCTCCGATCCACAGACGATCAGCATTGAGGAGTCGGGCCATCTCACTCCCAAAGCGATCCTGGTAGCCGATGCGAGCGGCGTTCGAACACTGATCCGCCTCATCGAGCCCGCCGCGCTCGAGGCTTAAGGCTGCGCCTTGCCCGCAACGCAACGCTCGGGCACGATAAGTGCCGGGGAGGCAGGTCCGCGCATCGCTGTCTTCGCGCCTCATCCGCTGCTCACGGTCACCCTCGAGCGTGAGGGAGCCAGGCATGAGCAGGTTCACTTCCACCCTGGCGGACAGGGCGTGTGGGTGGCGCGCATGGCCGCCAGTTTGGGCGCCGAGCCGGTGCTCTGTGGATTTCTGGGCGGCGAGAGCGGCGAGCTGCTGGGCGGTCTGCTCCAGCGTCAGATCGGTCAAGTACGCCTCGTGGACACGGTGTCCGCGAGTGGCTGCTATGTGACCGATCGTCGCTCGGGCGAGCGACAGGTACTCACCTGTACGCTCAGCGACCCGCCCTCCCGGCACGAGCTCGACGAGCTCTTCTCGATCACCTGCGCGGAGGCGATCACCGACGGATGGCTCATCCTCACCAACCCGATGCCGGGGGACGCACTGCCGCTGGAGATCTATGGCGACCTGATCGCCGACGCCCGCGCAAATGGATGCCGCACCCTGGTTGATCTCTCCACCCCACGCTTGGACAGCGCGCTGCGCGGCGAACCCGACCTGGTGAAGCTCAACGACTGGGAGCTGGCCGAGTTCGTGCGCGGTCCGGTATCAGAGCCGGCACAGCTGCGCGCCGCCGCGCAGCGGCTGTGCGACCAGGGAGCGCGAGCGGTCATTGTGACCCGCGGCGAGCAGCCGGCGCTGGTGCTCGCTGGTGAGCGAGCGTGGCGACTGACACCGCCTGCTCTAACGCGCGGCTTCCGCGAGGGGTGTGGCGACGCGATGATCGGCGCGCTCGCCGCCACCTGGGCGCAAGGCGAGAGCTTCGAGCGGGCTGTTGTGGTGGGTGCCGCCGCGGGCGCGGCTAACTTCTTGCGCCACGGGCTGGGCGGCGCCTCGCGCGAGGTCGTCGAGCGGCTCGTGGACAGCGTCGTGCTCGAGCCGCTCACGGCAGGTGAGTGACCGGTTCTCCGCGCAGGATCGCCTGCGGCGCGACCTCGGTCGACCATGCGATCTGCTCTGCGCTGCAAACCGTGGCCAGGTGCGCGAACCCGGCCGCCAGCGCCACGCGACGACCGGCGTGCGAGGAATGAGCGTCGCTTGAGAGCAGGTCCACCAATCCCTCCTGTGCGAGCTCCATCACGAACCCCTCTGGCTCGGATTCGGCGATGAACTCGGCCGTCCACTGGATCAGGCAACCATCGCCGGCGAGTCGCCGCAGGCGCTCAGAGAAGTCGGCGCCGGCGTGACGCTCGGGATGGGCGATGATGGTTCTGAATCCCCGCTGAGCGAGTCGCTGAGCCATTTCGTTCAGGCCATCTCCGAGCGGTCCGGGAGCCGGCTCCAGCAGGATCCATCTTCCGCCTGAGCCTCCAGCGCCGCCGCGCGACTCTCCGTCTCCGCCTAGCGCCACCGCACGCAGCTGGGTGTCGCTCAGGTCATCCGCATGTGTTTGCGCCAGCTCCCCGCCGGGGAGGATCCGTACGCCGATTCCCTCAGCATCCAGGTGCGCCTGCAGCGAGCGAACGCGCGCGGCGATCTCCTCGATGCGCACGTTGTGGTCATGCCGTATATGAGGCGTCGCGCACACCACCGCGATCCCGTCCTGCTCAGCTTGGCGTGCCATCGCGAGACTGTCGTCGAGATCGAGCGCACCGTCGTCGAGCCCCGGCAGGATATGACAGTGGAGATCGATCACGGGTCGGCCTCATTCTCTCAATGGATCAATGTGAGCTGGATGATTGCCGGCCTCCGTTACACAGGCATCCGCAGGAGCTACTGCCGGCTGTACGCAATGCACCGCAGACCGTCCGTGTATGACACGGATGCACTCGCCCGCGGATCGCGTGATCATTGGAACACGCCCTCGCTGGGCGCCGCAATCGACACGCTGGGCCTGACCGGCGTGAGCAACATGCGATTCGTACCCGACCCTGGCGCTGGAAAAAAGCGATGCCAACCCCATCCACGGCTCAACTTGGTCCCCACTCTGAGCAGTGCGGCGATCCTGACCTGCTGGCGGCGCTTGCCGCGCCCCTCATGTACTGCGGGCGCCCGCCGGTCGTCGTACACGAGACGCACGCCTCGTGGGTGTTCGTTGCAGGCGATCGCGCTTACAAGATCAAGAAGCCCATCGCGCTTGGCTTCCTGGACTACAGCACGCTGGCACGCCGACGCAGCGCCTGCCGTGAGGAGGTGCGCGTCAATCAGGAGCTCGCTCCGGGCATCTATCGCGGAGTGCGGGCGATCGTCAGGACCCCGCACGGACTTTGCTTCGCGGCCGAGGACACATCGGGCGCGATCGAGTACGCGGTGGAGATGCAGAGCTTTCGCGAGGGCGACACCTTTGCAGGTCTGATTGCGACGGGCTCTCTCACCCGAGCGCACGTCGACGCGGTGGCCCGCCTGCTGGCGGACTTCCACCGCTCCGCCGCCGTGATCGCAGACTGGGGGCCGGACAGCGTGCTTGCCATATGGCGAAGCAACGTGGCGGAGCTGCAGGGAACGAACCATCCGGCTGAGTGGCGTCTGGATGTCCTTGCCGCGTTCGGTGAGACCTTCGTGAAGAGGCATGCGCTGGAGCTGCGGCGGCGCGCGCTGTTAGGACTCGCCCGTGACGGTCACGGAGACCTGCGCTGCGAGCACGTGCTTGCCGGGCCGACCGTCCGTGTGGTCGACCGCATTGAGTTCGACCCGCAACTACGCCACACCGATGTCGCCTGCGATCTGGCTTTCCTGGCGATGGATCTGGAGGCGCGCGGGCAGCGTTGCGCGGCGCGAGAGCTCGTCAGCGCCTACCGCCACGCGGGCATCAGCCCCGGCGGCGAGGCACTGCGCTCCTTCTACGCCGCCCACTGGGCGCTCGTGCGCGCCAAGGTCGCGCTGATCGCCGCGGCCGAGCACGACGGCGAGAGTGATACCGAGCAGCTGCGAGCGGCAAAGCAGCTGTGGTCGCTGAGCGAGCGGCTGTGCTGGCGCGCCCGGGCGCCGCTGGCGATCGTGATCTGCGGACCCGCCGCCAGCGGCAAGTCGACGCTGGCCCGCGAGCTAGCACGGCGCTCGGAGATGGAGGTCATCTCCTCCGACGTAGTACGCAAGCGCCTGGCCCGCCTCGACGAGCACGAGCCAGCGCGCGCGGAGCACTACAGCGCTCGCTTCACACGCGCGACCTACGAGCAGCTCGGCCGCGACGGGCTGCTCGCGCTTCGTCGAAACGACGCCGTCATCGTGGATGCGACCTGCCGCTCGCGCGGTGATCGCGTGCTTCTGCTGGACAGGCTGCGGCGGGTCGGCATGACGCGCCTGATCGTTCGCTGCGGGGTGCCACTGGGGCTGGCGCGCGAGCGCGCCGCGCGGCGGCTGCACGATCCACAACGCATCTCCGACGCGACACCGCAGATCGCCGAAGAGCAGTTTCGTGCGTTCGAGGAGTTCGACGAGCTGTCTGAGGGCAGCGTGCTGAGACTTGACACGGCCCAGACCCTGGACGCGCAGGTCGCCGAGGTCACCCGCGCGGTGGACCGCCGTGGCGTGGGAGGTGCAGCGAGCCGTCAAAGTCCGTAGAAACGTGCACCAGGGCGGGGGAAAGTCCCGGATGTGCAGGCCCGAGCACGGGTTTAGCTTCGCCTGCAGATGTCACTGCACTCATCGCACTCCGACCAAAGGTAGGCACCGAAGATGAAGGCTCTCGTTTATCACGGCCCCGGCGAGCGAGGCTGGGACAGCGTCGATGACCCTACGATCCTCGACCCGACCGACGCGATCGTTCAGATCGATACCTCTACGATCTGCGGCACCGATCTGCACATCCTCAAAGGCGACGTGCCCGAGACCACGCCGGGCACCGTGCTCGGTCACGAGGCCGTCGGCACCGTGCGGGAGGTCGGAGCCAGTGTGACCACGGTTGCTCCGGGTGACCGCGTGCTCATGTCCTGCGTCAGCTCCTGCGGGCGCTGTCGCTTCTGCAAGGAAGGCCGCTACGGGCAGTGCCTCGGTGGTGGAGGGTGGATCTTTGGTCACCTGATCAACGGGTTGCAGGCCGAGTACGCGCGCGTGCCGTTCGCCGATAATTCCGTCTACAAGGTCCCCGCAGAGCTCAGCGACGAGCAGGTGCTGTTCCTCGCCGACATCCTTCCCACGTCCTTCGAGGTAGGCGTGCTCAACGGCATGGTCTCCCCGGGGGACACGGTCGCGATCGTCGGCGCTGGACCGATTGGCCTCGCCGCGATCTTGACCGCGAGGCTGTACACGCCCGGCAACATCATCGCGATCGACCTTGCCGACAGCCGGCTGGAGAGCGCCCGCAGGTTCGGCGCGGACACGACGATCAACAACGGCAGCGAGGACGCCCTCGCGCGGGTGATGGAGCTGACCGACGGTCTCGGCGCCGACGTGGCGTTCGAGGCGGTGGGTGTACCCGAGACCTTCGAGCTGGCCGCCGACCTGATCCGCCCCGGCGGACGCGTCGCTAACATCGGCGTCCACGGGAAGGCCGCGCACCTGCACTTGGAGAAGCTGTGGATCCGCGACGTCACGATCACGACCGGGTTGGTCGACACCTTCAGCATCCCCCAGCTGATGCGACTGATCTCGAGCGGTCGTTTGGACCCGTCGCTGTTCGCCACGCACCGTTTCCCGCTCGGCGACACGATGGCCGCCTACGACGTGTTCGCCGACGCGGCCAACTCGGGGGCCCTGAAGGTCGTACTCCAAGGTTCCACTGTCAGCTCGCCGGTCGCCGAGACGGAGCAGAGCGTGGCCGTCGCGTGAGAGCGAGACGCCGGAGTGAATCCGTGTTTTGCCCCGGCCAATCGGGGTGTTTACCCGGTAGATAACACCAACGTCAAAGGCTAGCTTGAACTATGGCCTCCCATCTACACTTGGCGCCCAGCCCGGCCGGAACAAGATCGCCGGCCCGCGCCGCGTCGCCGATCCGCGTTCTCCTGGCCGACGATCACGCGCTGATGCGCCGTAGCCTGCGGCTGCTGCTCGACGGCGAGGGCGGGGTGGAGGTGATCGCGGAAGCGGACGACCTGGCGACTGTCGAGCGTCATGTCCAAGGTTACGAGCCGCACGTGCTCGTACTGGATCTGAACATGCAGGGCGAGTCGAGCATCGAAGCGATCGGCCGCTTGCGCGAGCGCTCGCCAGAGACGCAGGTCGTGGTGATGACGATGGAAGACAGCGCGGTGTTCGCACAGCGCGCGTTCGCTTCAGGCGCGATCGGGTTCGTGCTGAAGGATCGAGCCGACACTGAGTTGCCTGAGGCGATCCGCGCCGCGGCGCGAGGCGAGGAGTACGTCAGCCCACGAGTCGCCGCCCGGTTGGACGCCTTGCACCGGGCGCTAACCGAGGATAAGTTGAGCGCGCGGGAGGTCGAAGTTCTGCGGCTGATCGCGCTCGGCCACACGAACGTCGAGATCGCGCACAAGCTGCACCTGTCCCAGCGCACGGTGGAGACCCATCGTGCGCGGATCCATCAAAAGCTCGGGCTCGCCACCCGGGCTGAACTTGTCCGCTACGCGCTACGACGCGGTCTGCTCGGAAGCTGAAGGCCTCGCGGGTGCAGCAGCTTGGCCGCGGCGGCGCAGCGGCAAGCAGGCTTTGAGGAGGGTGCCCTGCTCGTCCGAGTCGATGCTCAAGGTGCCTTCGGCGAGACTCACTCGCTCGTGCATTCCCGCCAGCCCGAAGCCCTGACTGCGGGCAGCGGGGGAAAAGCCGGCGCCGTCATCCTTAACCTCGACCAACAGCTGCCCGTCCGATTCGCTGACGGCGACGCGCACCCGGTTCGCGTGAGCATGCTTGGCGACGTTGGTGAGCGCCTCCTGGACAAGCCGGTAGACGGCGGTCTCGAGATCCTCATCCAGGCGGTCGTCTCCCTTCGAGGGGCCGGACAGCTCGAGCTCAGCGTCGATATGCAACCCGCTCTGCTCGCGATGACGGTCCAACAGCGCCTCGATCGCGGTGCGCAGCCCCAGCTCGTCCAGCGCCGCGGGGCGCAACTCGGTGATGATCGCCCGCAGGTTTGAGATCTCACGCTCGAGGTGCTCCACCGCTTCATCCATCGCCGTCTGGGCCCGCTCGAGATCATGGCCTCGCCGCGCGGAGGACAGCAGCAGACGCAGACCGCCGAGTCCCTGCAACGTCTCGTCGTGCAGCTCCCGTGCCCAGCGCCGACGCTCCGCGTCGGCGGCGGCCTGCGAGCTGCGCAGCCGGTCCGCCTGCACGCTCTGCGCCATCGCCACGGCGGTCGCGGCGCTCACCGCGAACGTGCGCAGCATCTGCTCGTCGTCCTCGCCGAACATGCTCCCATCCTCGCCACGGTCAAACGCAGCCAGCACACCCATCGCCTCGCCGCGATAGACCATCGGCACCAGCAACGCGGTCTGCGCGTCGGACACTCCGAACTCGCTGGGGGCGATCCGCAGCCTTGCGGCGACGTCGGTGATCCGCTCCGGGCGGCGGTGCTCGAGCACCTGTCCCGAGGTCGACTCGGCGATCGGCAGGCGCACCCCGTTCATCTCCCGCGCGTGACCAGCACTCGCGTGTACGACCAGCTCCTCGCCCTCACGCAGCATGATCACGAGGCTCATCGCGCCCACGAGCGCACGGCCGCGCTTGACGATCAGCTCCAGCACGTGCTCGAGCGCGATCTCCCCGCCGATCGCCACCGCAACATCACGCGTCGCCTCCAGACCGCGAAACGCCTTCTCCATCTCTTGGCGGCGGCGCTCGCTCGACTCGTACAGCTTGGCGTTGCCGATCGCGATCGCCGCCCAGTCGGCGAGGATCACCGCTGCTTCCTCGTCCTGCTCTGAGAACTCATCCGCGCCCCGCTTCTCGGTCAGGTAGAGGTTGCCCCAGACCTGTCCGCGAATCACGATCGGCACGCCGAGGAAGCTTCCCATCGGCGGATGCCCTGCCGGGAACCCGTAGCTCGAGGGATGCTGCCCCACGTCAGCGAGACGCAACGGCTCCGGCTGTGCGATCAGCGCGCCCAATACCCCGCGCCCACGTGGCAGGTCTCCGATCGCGCGATGCGTGGCGTCATCCACCCCAAGGGTCAGGAACTGTTCGAGCCCTGAGTGCTCGTCGTTCAAGATTCCCAGCGCGGCATAGCGTGCCCCCGTAACCTCACGCGCCGTCTCGAGGACTCGGTCCAGCACTACCCGCTGGTCGAGCTCGGTCGTCAAAGCGCGACCCACATCCAGCAGGCGGCGAATCCACGGCTCGTCGGAATCTTCGCTCATCAGCCGGTGACACATCGTATCCGCTGCCGGCCCGAAGTGGGATGCCAAGCATGCGGAAAATCCCTGAATCTGCTTGGCGGCGATCGCCTTTGTGCGCCGCGGACGCTGAGCTGCTGCTGTCGGTAGTTGGCCCCCGCGAGATTGTGGGTTTGCACCGATGGGGGCTCTGTTCGTGAGCTTATGCTCAGAGTACGTCAGCGTCATCGGCGCGGATGTGGACCGGCCGGCTTGCGGCGGGCGCGTGTCTTGAGGGAAACATCTGGCCGTGCACGAGAGGAGGCATCGCGATGGACAAGACATTCAGGTGCCACCATTGCGCGGATGTGATCGGAGTGTACGAGCCGATGATCGTGCTCACCGACGGACAGGCACGCAGCACTTCAAGAGCCACCGAGCAAGGCGACAGGGAGCCCGTGGGCGAGTGTTACCACAGCGCCTGCTTTACGCAGGCTCACGGCGAGCACGATGTTCTCGGATAGCCCGAATCCGAGGAAACCCGCACCATTTCCCCGGTCGATCGCGGATGACGGCACCGGGACGCGAGTGGGAGACTCAACAAACGCTTGAGACATCGATCCAGGAGGAGAAGACAATGACACCCCCAGCAAGCCCCACTTGGAGAACGATCACAGTCGGTGACGTGATGCACTCCGGGGTCATCAGCTGTTCTCCGGACACGCCGTTTCATGAGATCGCGGCGCTGATGGCCGAGCACACCGCGCATTGCGTGGTCGTGGATGGACTGGCGCGGGGTCCCCATGACAGCGGACGGCTCGTATGGGGCACCGTCTCAGACCTCGATCTGATGCGGGCGGTGGCCTCAGCGGCCCTGGACGGCGAGGCCGGCGAGGCGGCGAGCGACGATCTCGTCACGGTCAGCCCCGAGCAGAGCATCCAACATGCGGCGCAGATCATGGGCGAGCACAGCTGCTCGCACCTGATCGTCATCGCGCCCGACTCGGGACAGCCCCTCGGCGTGATCTCGAGCCTCGACGTCGCGAGAGGCCTGGCATGGGGGTCACGCAAGTGAGCCCGACAGAGAAGCTCCGCGTGATCATCGTCGGCGGCGGCGTCGCCGCCTTGGAGGCCGCGCTGGCCCTGCGCGAGCTGGCCTCCGATTGCACCGACGTGACCGTCATCGCGCCCAATGAGGAGTTCGTCTATCGCCCGATGACTGTCCGTGAGCCGTTTGCTTACGGTTCGGCGCAGCGTTATCCGCTCGCGCCGATCGTCCACGACTCGGGCGCCAAGCTGCTGAGCGATACGTTGGCGTGGGTTGATCCCGCTGGGCAGATCGTCCACACCGAGGCCGGTGAGGAGATCGCATACGACGCGCTCGTGCTGGCGCTCGGGGCGAAGGCGATCCCGCTCTATCGGCACGCGATCACGATCGACGACCGTCGCTTGGACGAGCAGCTGCACGGGCTGATCCAGGATATCGAGGGGGGCTACGTCCACAGTCTCGCGTTCGTCTCGCCAGGGCGGATGCCGTGGCAGTTGCCGCTGTATGAGATCGCGCTGATGACGGCGGCCCGCGCATACGATATGCAGGTGGAGCTCGACGTGACGATCGTCTCTCCAGAGGACGGCCCGCTTGCGATCTTCGGCTCGGGCGCGAGCACCGCCGTCAGCGAGCTGCTCGAGCAGGCACACATCGAGACGATCAACTCCGCCTACGCCGAGATCCCCAAGCCGGGCGAGGTGGTGATCAACCCGGGCGACCGTCACCTGCACGTCGACCGTGTGATCGCGCTGCCCGAGCTCTACGGACCCTCGATCCGCGGGATTCCACTCGCAGAACATGGCTTCATTCGTGTGAATCCCTACGGCCAGGTCCCGGACGTGGGACCGATCTATGCCGCCGGTGATGCCACCAGCTTCGCGATCAAGCACGGCGGGCTGGGCTCCCAGCAGGCCGACGCGGCCGCGCAGTCGATCGCCGCGCTGGCTGGTGCGCCGGTCACGCCCGAGCCATTTAACCCCGTGATTCACGGCATGCTGCTGACCGGCGCAAAGCCCGCGTATCTAACCGCGCACATCGCCGGCGGCCAAGGCTTCAGCTCCGAAATCACCGACACCCCCACCTGGTCGCCGCCCACGAAGATCGCCGCGAAGTATCTCGCGCCGTATCTCGACACGCTCGACCGCGAGAGCGCACCGACGTGAAGTCCACTCGGGATGCCGGCGAGCCGTGCCTGGTTCTCGGTTATGACCGAACCGACAGCTCTCGCCGGGCGGCGAGGTGGGCCGCGAACGAGCTCCCTGCCAACGGGAAGCTCGTGATCGTGCACTCCTGTCGGCCCCTGCACGCGCCACCGCCGCCTCTCTCGAGCACACAGGAGCGGGAGCGCCTCGGCCGGGCGGTGATCGACGAGCTCCTGTTGGAGGGCGAGGACTCGCTGTTCGATGTGGACATCATCACCGAGGTCTCAGACGAGGATCCAGTGAGCGCATTGACGGAGGCCGCACGCCGCCACGGCGCCCGCGCGATCGTCGTTGGATGCGAGCAACACTCCCGCTTGCACAAGGCTCTCGGCACGGTCACCGGCGAGCTGCTGAAGAGCTCACAGGTACCGGTCACTGTGGTGCCGTCTCGCACCGCCTGAAACTCGGTCCGGCTTAGCGCGCTTACAATCGGACGAGTGCAGTCCTGGGAGCTAGATCGTTTGCGTGTCGCGGCTCACCAGCCGCAGATCCTTCGTTCCGATAACGATGCCAACCGCGTGATTGCGCTGCTATTGCCCCAAGGCGAGTGCCTGCAGGAGCATCAGGTTCACGAGCATGCCCTCGTGTTCATCACGCGCGGACAACTGCTCGTAAGTGCTGGGGCAAGCGAGCGGACGCTCTCAGCGCCAAGCCTGATCCACTTCGAGCCGGGCGAGCGCCACGAGGTACGCGCGATCAGCGAGTGCCAGCTGGTTCTGTGCCTGGCTCCGTGGCCTGGGGTTGGGCACCCGAGCCAGCCCGCCGCAGCGTAGGCGAGGCGTCATGGGCGATGGCTGCTCGCGAGCGGCCGCGGACGACATCGGAGAAGCGCCATGTCGATGTTGCACGCGAGACGCTTAAATGGCTCTGGCAAGCGAAAAATGCGAAGCCGACGCCCGGGTTCGAACCGGGGACCTCCTGCTTACCATGCAGGTGCTCTACCAGCTGAGCTACGTCGGCGCGGCCTCGGATCCTAGCCGTTCCCGGGGTCCGACGTAGTACAATTTGACCCGTACAGACCACAAGTGTCCCAGCCGTTTCTGGGGGCGTTTTTGGCGGATTTCTAGGGCAATCTAGGGCAAGTAGCCCCCGAAGGCCGGTCATCCAGAGTCCTCCAGAGTCCCAAAAACCCAGACAGGACGGGACTCGATCCGACACGGGAGCCCTCTATGCCATCCATGGTAAGGCGGGGGTCAAGGGTTCGAGTCCCTTCGTCGGCTCTCTTTTTGTACCGCTAGCTCACCAGCAGTTCGATACACTTTTTGTCCCAGGTTGTCCTCTTCTGTCCATCGGGCGAGGGCAACGAATCATCAGCACAGGAGTCAAAAATGGCGCTCTACCTAGTAATAGGGCGTCTCTGGGGGCCCATCATGGTAAGCGAGAGGTCTCGGGTTCGATTCCCGACGTCGGCTCTTCTCTCCGCCGCAGCGCCGGGGGGACGTTAGTGGTAGCGGTCGAAGTCGGCCGGCCAGGGCAGCGGGAACAGCTGCCGGTATGGCCGCGCGTCCGCGATCACCTTGGCGAAGGACGGCCGGTGCGCCAACGCACGGTAGTAGCGCGTCAGCCGCGGGTGCGTGTCCTCGCTCCACGGGTGGATCGCCAGGGCGTAGAACAGGCCCGGCGCGGCGGCGCAGTCGGCGATCGTGAACGTATCGCCGGCTAAAAACTCGTGCTGGGCGAGCTGCGTCTCGAGCATGCCGTAGACCATCTCGAGCCGGCCGCGCGCGTGGGCGACGGCGCGCTTGTCGAAGCGCTCCTCGATCGTGTCGAGGACGATCGCCTGGACGGCGTCGGAGATGTACTGGTCGCAGAGGCGGTCCCACTTGCGCGCTTCCAGCGACGGCACCAGCTGCGCGCCGGCGACGTGCTCGATGATGATCGAGGTCTCGCCGATGATCTGATCGCCGTCGCGTAGCACCGGGATCGACGCCGGCGGCCACAGCTCGGCCAGCTCGGCGCGATCGAAGTCACGCCCTTCCTCGAGGACGTCGTAGGCGACGCCCTGCTCGTTCAGCGCAACCAGGACCTTCTGGCAGTAGAGCGCGAAGGGGTGCTCGTAGAGGGTGAGCATCGGCAGCGATTCTAGCTCGCGGGCTCGGACGCCTTTGGCTAACTCCCCTCGAGCGTTGCCTCGACCGTGACAGCGATCCCCTCGCTGCGCATGCCCAGCCGCTCCATGCACTGGGTCATCGCCGCCCGCGCCACCACCTCCAGATGTGTCTCCTGCACGCCGGCGACGCGTCCCGACATTTGGCAGGTGATCCCGCTCAGCACCGCGTCCGTGAGGTCGTCGGCCTCACCTGAGAGCGTCAGCGTTACGCTGCTGACGAGCTCGTGAGCCTGGGTGCCCTCCGTGACGAGCTGCTCGGCAACCAGCCAAGTGAAGACACTGCCGATCGCTCCGGCGAGCAGCTCGCCCGGCAATGTCGCCAGCGGATCCGTTGCAGCGGGATCCACGTCAAGCGACAGCAGCGGCGCGATCGAATGGCTTCCGACGGAGAGGCGCGGCGCGCTGTCCGGAGGATGACCCAGCCATCTGATCGTGGCCTCCCGTTTCAGTGCGCTCATGGACCCTCAGCGCTCCGGCGCGATCAGAACAGGACGCCCGGCATGGGCGAGCACGACGTGCGAGACGCTGCCGAGCAGCGCAGAGGCGACCGCGCCGAGTCCGCGCCGACCGCACACGATCAGCCGCGCATCGAGCTCGTCGGCGATCTTGATGATCATGCGGCCCTCGCCTTCGGTGGCCTCCTCGACGCGAGGGCCGGCGTCATAGCCGTGGGCACGCGCACGCTCCACGCCCTCCTCAGCAGCGCCGGCGGCCAACTGGGCCTGCTCCCCGTCGACGCGATCCTCGTCGCTTAGGTAGCCGCCGCCGAAGCCCCCGGCCCGCGCCAACAGCACCGCCGCGGGCTGCCAGACCGTCAGCACAACCGCGGGCGCCGGATGGACGATGAGCTCCGCCGCCGTGACCATCGCCGCACGCGACCCCTTCGACCCGTCGTAGCAGAACAACACCGGTCCAGGCATGGAGTCTCCTCAGAAGCATTCGCCTTACACGTGCAGAGATTCGACATCCTAGGCGCTACAGCCAGCGTCGGCTTCGCGTCTCAGCTGATTCCCCCGAGCAGTTCTCCCGGCGAAGCCAGCTTCAGCCCGCGGGCGAGGGTCACGATCGTCTCCAGTCGGGGCGAGCGCTTGGAGCGCTCGAGCAGGCTGATCTCAGTGCGGTGCAGGTCGCAGATGTCGGCGAGCGCCTCCTGTGAGAGGCCGACCTTTTCCCGGTGCAGGCGAAGGTTGGCCGCGAACTGCTTGCGCACGGATTCCATACCCCCAACTTTCGCGGTGTACAGACGAAAGGTCTACAGACAAGCATCCTCCAGACAGTTGTCTGCGAGCCGGTCTGCCGCGAGCCTGTCTGCCGTTCCACCTGGTCTGCCGTCCGTCTATTGCCGTCTGTCCATATATCTGTCCGTCTACTCCACCTCCTTCAGGCGGAGGTCGCGCGCGTCGCGTCCTCCTCCGGGGTCACGGTCGTGACGGGCAGCCCGGCGCCGGAGATCTTGCTCGGGAGGTCGAGCCTCAGCCAGCGCGAGAGCTTCGTCGGGAGCGTCGAGACGATCACCTCGTCGAAGCCCCGCAGGTTGATCGCATCGTGCGTCGCCACGACCGGATCGGGCGCGCCGACGATTCCCTCGACATGCCCGCCGGCTGCCGCTTCGAGCAGCGGCACCGCGCGCTCGATCACGGCGCCGGCCTCAGCGGCCCCCTGGTCCTCGGGGTCGACGACCTTGTGCAGGCCGTGGGCCGCGTTTGGCACGAGCAGCGTGAACACGCACGGCCCCCGGCGCGCACGCTCTCGGACGGCGTCCAGCAGTGGCTCGGTGGCGGCCGTCTTGTGCGCTACGACGAGCACTCTCGTGGGTGTGTTGGAGGACTCCATGGTTGGAACTCCCTTCGGCTGGCTGACGGTCGTTCGATGATTCCACTCCCGGCCCTGTAATGCCAGGGCGCGAGGCCCGGTCGAATATCGTCTTACCCGTATGCGCGTCCATCTGACCGAGGATTCCCTCGAAGTGCTGTTCGCGCCGTGGGAGAAGGCGCTTGGGCTGCTCGGCGACATCGTCGTGCCGCGCGCCGATATAGCCGACGCGAAGGTTGTCCAGGAGCCTGTGCGCGAGGCGATGAGCGCCGGGATGAAGGCCGGTCTGCGCCTGCCCTGGCTGTGCTACATCGCCCGCACGATCCGCCTCGACCAGGTCTTTGCGGTGCGCCGCGGCGTGCCTGCTCTCTCGTTTGTCGTGCGCAACCACGATCGCCTTCGACATGTGCTCGTGAGCACGCCCGAGGCCGAGGTGCTTGCGGAGCGGTTGCAGGCTTCCTGAACGCCGAATGCCCGTGATGACCGATCGCCTACAGGCATTTGTCTTGGCATGCCCCCGCCAATTCGGCATCTGGGGCAGGAATAGTGGCGGGAGCAGGATTCGAACCTGCGTAGGCAGAGCCAATCGGTTTACAGCCGATCTCCTTTAACCACTCGGACATCCCGCCAGGCGTCCACGGACCGCAAACCATGGGCGAGCGGGATTCTAGTGCAGGCGCGAGTCCTCGGCTGCCGTCAGCTGGCCTCGCGCAGCTGCTGCGCGTCGGGAAGCGTCTGGAGCTTCTTCAAAGTGCGGCTCTCGATCTGGCGGACGCGCTCGCGCGTGATGTCGAACGCGCGACCGACCTCCTCCAGCGTGCGCGGGCGTCCGCCGGTGATGCCGTAGCGCATTTCGATCACGCCGCGCTCGCGCGCGGGCAGGCAGGCGAGCACGCGGGAGACGTTCTCCCGGCGCATCGCCTCGGAGGCGATCTCGAACGGCGACTCGGAGGCGACGTCCTCGATCAGGTCGGCCAGCGCGGAGTCCTGTTCGTCGCCGACCGGTTTCTCCAGCGAGACCGGCTGCTGGGCCATGCGCATCACCTCGCGCACCTCGCGCGTGGTGCATTCGAGCTCCGCGGCGATCTCCTCGGTGCTCGGCTCGCGCCCGAGCTGCTGAATCAGCTGGCGTTCGGCGTGGATCAGCTTGTTCAGGCGCTCGACCATGTGCACGGGGATCCTGATCGTGCGCCCCTTGTCGGCGATCGCGCGGGTGACGGCCTGACGGATCCACCAGGTCGCGTAGGTCGAGAACTTGTAGCCGCGCCGATGGTCGAACTTCTCGACGGCCCTGATCAACCCGAGCGAGCCCTCCTGGATCAGGTCCAGGAACGTCAGCCCACGGCCGATGTAGCCCTTGGCGATCGAGACGACGAGGCGAAGGTTCGCCTCGACCATGTGCTGCTTGGCGGCGATGTCGCCGCGCTCGATGCGCTTGGCGAGGGCGACCTCCTCCTCGGCGCAGAGCAGCGGCACGCGGCCGATCGAGCGCAGATAGAGGCGCAGCGAGTCGAGGTTCTGCTCGACGCTGAGATCGAGCTGCCCCTGCTTCATCTCCCCGAGGCGCGCGCGCAGGGCCTTGCCCTGCTCCAGCCCTTCGTCGCGCTCGTCGAGGTCCGTGAGCGGACGATCGCCCACACCGCCCCCGAGCGAATCGTCGATTTCGACAACGGCCGTATCCGTGTCCTGAAGCAGAACCTCAACCCTGTTGCTCAATTCGGACTCCCACGTCCATCCTGCTCCCCGTCGGCGCGACCCATGCCCCGACCTCCCATGTGCGGAGTGATACCAGAATCGACGGCCGGAGAGACGGCGCTCTGATACCGCCGCGCTAGGCTTGGCAGCGGTGCAGACGACACAGCTCACCCCTTCGCTGTCTCCGACGCAGGCTGTCGACGGGGATGTCCAGGCGCGGTTGCCGGGTGTCCCGGTGGGGCTCTCGCGTGTCGGTGTGACGGGCGTCGAGAAGGTCGTGCGGATCCGCGGCGAGCTGTTCTTCGCGCGGCTGGAGTGCTTCGTCGATCTGAGTCGCGAGCAGAAGGGCGCGCACATGTCGCGCTTCGAGGAGGTGATCAACGAGGCGATCGGCGAGGTCGTGCTCGCAGAGGCGCCGTTCCGGGCGGAGACGCTCGCACGGCAGATCGCCGAGCTGGTGCGTGAGCGCCAGGGGGCGCACCGCGCCGAGGTGAGCATCGCGGCGCGCTATCCCGAGCACAAGCCGGCGCCGGTCTCGGGGATCGCGACGCAGGAGATCTACACGCTGCACGGGCGGGCGGTGGCGTTCGCGCACGGCACGCGCCGCACGGTGGGCGTTTCGGCCACGGGGATGACGGCGTGCCCGTGCGCGCAGGAACTGGTGGCGGGACGGGCGCGCGAGCGCCTCGCCGAGGATGGATTCTCGGGCGAGCAGATCGAGCGGATCATCGAGCGCGTGCCGGTGGCGACGCACAACCAGCGCGGGCTGGCGACGCTGCAGATCGGCTGTATCGAGGAGTGCGTCGCCGAGATCGACGCGACGTCGTTGTTGGAGATCGCGGAGGCGAGCATGTCATCGGAGATCTACGAGCTGATGAAGCGCGTCGACGAGGTCGAGGTCGTGGAAAAGGCGCATGCACGTCCGCGCTTCGTCGAGGATTGCGTGCGCGAGATGATCGCCGGCGTCGTCGCACGCTTCCCGGAGCTGGACGGCGCGAGCTTCGTGGCGGCGCGGCAGGAGAACTTGGAGACGATCCACCAGCACAACGTCGTCGCCGAACGCCACGGCCTGCTGAGCGAGTTGCGCGAGGAGATCGACTCGGGGGAGCTCGCACCGCGCCAGACGACACTCGACGAGTGGCTCGGCGCCGGCACCCCCGCCGGCGCGTACGGGTCGAAACGCTGACCGGCGCTCAGTGACCCGGCTCAGAGCCGGGCGCACCGTGTACCTGCGCTTGCGCCATCTGGCGGCGTAGGCCGAAGAAGAAGTCGAGGCCCGACAGCACGGTCACGACGACCGTCGCGTACAAAAGCAGCGACACCCAGAGCGGTTCGCCGTGGACGGCGATCAGGGCGAGGATGGCGGCGATCTGCATGCAGGTCTTGACCTTGCCGAACATGCTCGCGCCAACGACGACGCCCGCCTGGGTGGCGCCGAGGCGGAGCACCGTGACGGCGAGCTCGCGCGTGATGATCACCATCGCCACCCATGCTTCGAGTCGGCCGAGCGAGACGAGCGAGAGCAGCGCGGCGATGATCAGCAGCTTGTCGGCGAGGGGGTCCATCAGCTTGCCGAATGTCGTGATCGACCCGCGTGCCCGCGCGAGGCGGCCGTCGATGAAGTCGGTGAGCGAGGCGAGCGCGAAGACGACCGCCGCGAGGATGTCGCCGGAGGGCGTGTTGCCGAGTAAAGCGACGACGACGACCGGCACGAGCATGATCCGCAGGACGGTCAGCACGTTGGGCAGGTTCAGAGGGAACATCGAGCGCCCATTATGCCGCCCCGGCGCTGCTCACAGGTCGTCCGCGTGGGCGCTCGGCGTGCTGTCCTAATATCGAATCGACCCAGACCGAGACCCAGGCCAAGATCCCAGGCCCGGACCCAGACCCCAGACCAAAGCACCCACCGAGAAGGAGCCGGCGATATGGACAAGCGCACGCTAGGAGCGAACGGACCGGAGGTCTCCTCGATCGGGCTCGGTTGTATGGGGATGTCGGCGTTCTACGGATCGACCGACGAGGGGGAGGCGACCGCGACGATCCACCGCGCGCTGGAGCTGGGGTGCAATTTCCTCGATACCGCGCAGCTGTACGGCCCGATGACGAACGAGGAGCTCGTCGGCCGGGCGATCGAGGGGCGCCGCGATGAGTACGTGATCGCGACGAAGTTCGCGCGGCGCACCGACGGAGCCACGCCGGGCGACATGTCGACGCTCGGCCCGCTCGACGGTTCCGCCGAGCACGTCCACGCCTCGATCGAGGGCTCACTGGAGCGGCTGAAAACCGACCGCATCGACCTCTACTACCAGCACCGCGTCGACCCGGACGTCGAGATCGAGGAGACCGTCGGCGCGATGGCCGAACTGGTGCAGCAGGGCAAGATCCTGCACATCGGCCTGAGCGAGGCGAGCGCCGCGACGATCAGGCGCGCGCAAGCGGTGCACCCGATCGCGGCGGTGCAGACGGAGTACTCGCTGTGGACGCGCGACGTCGAGGAGGAGATCCTGCCGACGCTGAACGAGCTGGGGATCGCGCTCGTCGCCTACTCGCCGCTCGGCCGCGGGTTCCTGTCGGGGCGCTTCACCGCGCCGGAGGAGCTCGCCGAGGACGACTTCCGCCGCTACGGGCCGCGGTTCACGGGCGAGAACCTAAAGGAGAACCTGAAGCTGGCCGAGCGCGTGAAGGAGCTCGCGACAGAGAAGGGGATCACCCCGGGGCAGCTCGCGCTGGCGTGGGTGCTGAGCAGGGGAGAGCAGATCGTGCCGATCCCGGGGACGAAGCGCAGGAGCTACCTGGAAGAGAACCTCGCGGCCGCGGATGTGAAGCTGAGCGCGGAGGAGTCAGAGCGGATCGCCGACGCGGTGCCGGCAGCCGCGGGCGAGCGCTATCCGGAGGCGGGTATGCGTGGGGTCAACCTCTGAGCGCGGGGGCCCGTGGGCCAATCGGGCTCGACGTGGCCTATGACCAAGACGCATCTCCAAATCATCGCCAAATAAAAGCAAAATTTGGCGATCGTCGCTAAACTCCAAAACTTGGCGCCACTTGGCGATGATTTGGAATCGATCTTAGGCCGACCCATGTATGTAGCGCAACCCCCAGACCTAACCAAGCTGATCGTAGAGACCGAGCCCAAGCGGCTGGTCGAGATCTTCGGCAAAGAGGCGCAGCGGTCCGACTACGTTCATTGGGACAAGCTGCGGCACCTGAAGCCTCCGGACGGTCTGACCCGCGAGGAGTGGTGGCTGGGCATCCGCATGAGCCGGACCGCGAGTTCCGCGCCGCTTGAGCTGCGGGACACCGGCGGGACTGCTTTCACCTACCAAACGCCTCCGCAAGCCCAACGCCTCCTGCATTTCATCGACCAGCATTGCAGCGGCGAGATCAAGATGGCGGAGGTTGTCACGACCGATCAGCAGGCGCGCCGCCACTATCTCGTCAGCTCCCTGATGGAGGAGGCCATTCGGTCAAGTCAGCTAGAGGGCGCGACGACGACGGGCAAGGTGGCCAAGGAGCTTCTTCGCAGCGGACGGCCGCCACGAGACCGGAGCGAGCGGATGATCCTCAACAACTATCGCGCCCTTGAGTTCATGCAGGAGATGGGTGATGAGCTGACGCCCGACTTGGTGATGACGCTGCAGCGGATTCTCACGGAGGGCACGCTGGATGATCCGAGCGGCGCCGGCCGGCTGCAGACTCCGGACGAAGAGCGTGTCGTAGTCGGGCACGCAGACACTGGTGAGACGGTCCACAATCCGCCGGCCGCCGAGGAGCTTCCCGAGCGTCTCCGTCTGATGTGCGAGTTCGCCAACCAGCCGGACGACGCCTCTGGCGACTTCATCCATCCCGGCGTCCGCGCCATCCTGCTGCACTTTTGGCTCGCATACGATCATCCCTTCCAGGATGGCAATGGCCGCACGGCCAGGGCGCTGTTCTACTGGTACATGCGCACCAGGGGCTATTGGTTGGTTGAGTACCTCTCCATCTCGCGCATCATCCGGAAATCGGCCCGTAAGTACGGCGAGGCGTTCTTGCTGACCGAGACTGACGCAGGAGATACAACCTACTTTTTGCTTCATCAGCTCGGAGTTTTCAAGCAGGCGGTCGACGAGCTGCACGTATATCTGCAGCGCAAGGTCAAGGAAGTCCAGGACGTTGAGGAACTGATAAAGGGGGCGGACGAACTCAACCACCGCCAGCTTGCTCTTCTCAGCGACGCGATCCGCCACCCCGACCGCACGTATTCATACCGCTCCCATGCCGGAAGCCACAAAGTCACGAACGAGACCTCACGCGCCGATCTAAGCTCCCTTCTCGAACGTGGGCTCTTGCAGAGGCGCCGGATTGGCAGGACGCACGTCTACAGTCCGGTCGCAAATCTGCCAGACGCGCTCAAGTCGCTCTAGCAACGTCGCAAGGCGGGGCCAACCTCTGAGCGGACCGGGATCAGTAGCCGACCGAGAAGAAGCTGATGTGGCGGCAGCCGTCGAGCTTGTAGTGCGGTAGCGCGTGGTGACTGGTGTAGACGACGATCCGCGGGCTTTCGTAGTGGATCACGCCGGAGTCCTCGTGCGCACCGCCGGGGCGGCGAGGCAGAGTGTCGCGAGCAAAGCCAGGGCCGCCGCGCGTAGCACGGTAGGGTGGGAGCCGATGCCGCTGATACCAATGGTCATCGAGCGCACCGCGCGGGGCGAGCGCGAGTTCGACATCTACTCCAGGCTGCTCAACGAGCGGATCATCTTCCTCGGCACGCCGATCGACGATCAGGTGGCGAACCTCGTCGTGGCGCAGTTGTTGCACCTGGAGTCACAGGACCCGGAGAAGGACATCTCGATCTACATCAACTCGCCCGGGGGCAGCATCTACTCGGGCCTGGCGATCTACGACACGATGAACTTCGTCAAGCCGGACATCGCGACGATGGTCGTCGGCGTGGCGATGTCGATGGGGTCGCTGCTGCTGGCGGGCGGCACGAAGGGCAAGCGCGCGGCGCTGCCGAACAGCCGGATCCTGATCCACCAGCCGTCGGCCGGCTTCGAAGGGCAGTCGACGGACATCGAGATCCACGCGCGCGAGATCCTGAAGGTGCGCGAGCGGATCGACGAGATCTACGCCGAGCACACCGAGAAACCGAAGGAGGAGGTGCGCAAAGACATGGAGCGCGACCGCTTCTTCAACGCCGAGCAGGCGCTCGAGTACGGGCTGATCGACAGGGTCCTCGAGAGTCACTGAGCGCCCGGGGCGCGCGAGAGGAACGGATTTTTAGATGAAGCACGGCCTGCCGGCCGTGGGCGGCGTGCGTGGGGCATGGAAGAGCTGGGTGGCGCGCGAACGGCCCGCTGAGGCGGACCGCCCGCGCGACCGAGCGCAGATCGACAAGTTGGTCGAGAAGCGCTCCAGGCGAGCGACTATGCTCGCCGGGCGCGATGAAGACCACCGGACTGACTTCGACCGAGCGCGCGACGCTGCTGCTGGTCGCGGTCCTGGCGGCGCTGGCGGGCGTGGCTAACTACCAGCCGTGGCCGGCGGTCCCGCGCTTTGCGATCGCCACGTTCGCGCTCGCGGGCCTGGCATGGGTGGTGTCGTTTGCGACCGAGCAGCTCGGGGAGCGGTTTGGGCCGGGCGTGACGGGGATGTTGCAGTCGACGCTGGGCAACCTGCCGGAGCTGTTCGTGGTGATCTTCGCGCTGAAAAAGGGCGAGCTGGTGGTGGCGCAGACGGCGATCATCGGCTCGATCCTGGCCAACGCGCTGCTCGTGCTCGGGTTGGTGATCGTGGTCGGCGCGCGGCGCTCGGAGGACGGGATCATGCGCTTTTCGAAGCGGCTGCCGAACGACACGGCGACGTTGCTGCAGGTGACCGTGTTCATCATCGTGCTGCTGGGCTTGGCGGTCGCGTCACACGACCCGGCGAGCCACCACGTGAAGGCGATCTCGGCGGTCGGCGCGGTTTGTCTGCTCGTTGTCTACGTGGCTTGGGTCGTGCCGTATCTGCGTTCTGACACCGCGCCGGGGAACCCGCCCGCGCCTGGTGTGCCTGCGTCCGATGTGCCCGTGCCTGTGTCCAGGGTGTCTGTGCCCGGCGTGCCTGTGCCTGCGTCTGGGGTGCCCGTGCCTGCGTCTGGGGTGCCCGTGTCTTCGTCCGGGGTACCCGTGCCTGGTGTGCTTGCGCCCGGCGTCCCCGTGTCCCCGTCTGGCGCGCCCGGGGAGGAGAAGGAGGGCGCCGAGGCCAGGCCGGGCCCGCGGCTGGGGCTCGGTCTGACGCTAGCGCTGCTGCTAGTCGCGGGTACGGCGTCAGCGTTTGTTTCCGACTGGTTCGTGAACGCGCTGGGGCCGGCGATCACGATCCTGAACATCTCCCAGGCGTTCGCCGGGCTGGTGATCGTCGCGATCGCGGGGAACGCCGTGGAGAACGTCGCGGGGCTCGTGCTCGCGTACAAGCGCCGCTCGGACCTGGCGATCTCGGTCGTGAAAAACTCGGTAGCGCAGATCGCAGCGTTTTTGTTCCCGCTGCTCGTGCTCGTGTCGTTTGCGCTGCCGACCCAGTTGACGTTCGCGCTCGCGCCCGTCTACATCGGCGCGCTGGCGTTGACCGCGCTGGCCTTGTGGCAGGTGACGGGGGATGGCGAGGCGGCGGAATTCGAGGGCTGGGCGTTGGTCGCGCTGTATGTGATCCTGGCGACGCTGACGCTGTACGAGTAGGCGCCGAACAGGTCTCGGCATCTAGAGCCGGCAGAGTCCCGGTCGCGCTTTCGAGACGGCGGGTCAACCGGCGAAGCGGGCAAGCCGTCGCGGTAGACTCGCCGGGCGGCGCCAAGGAGGCCAAACGAGGAGGGAGCAGGGATGTCACGTTCATTCAGGTTGGGGAACCACCGCTTTCTGCTCGCGGGAGTGGCATCGCTGCTGCTGGGCCTGAGCTGCGCCTCGACCTCTGCGAGTGCCGCCACGGTCCAGACGGACTGCGCCGAACTGCAGAAAACGATCACCTTCGTCGCCGAAAGGACCTCCCACGGCGAAGGCGAAGTGATCGTGCTGAATGGCATGTGCGAAGAGAAAGACCTCGGTAGCTCCCTCGGTGTGACGATCCCCGCGGGGTCGAACTTCTCGATCGAAGGAGCGCCGGGAACGACCTCAGGATTTGACGCGGCGGCCCTCATTGAATCGCCACTGCGGTCAATTGGAACGGTCGGCACGATGACGTTGGCCAACCTCGTCTTTGAGCACTCCACTGCGAACACGGCGCTGTCAGTGGCCGCGATGAAGCTCACCCTGAGCGGGGATACGTTCCTGGACAACGCGCAGCCTGGATCGGGCCAAGGTGGGGGCGCCGCCTTCATCACCGCCGGAGACACGACTCCGTCCTCCTGCGGTGCGGAAGTGGGACCAGTCGACCTGCGGATCGTCGGCTCGAGCTTCCGGGGGAACAAGAGGCTGCTCAGCAATCAGGTCGGCGGTGGTGGCGCGATCGAGATCATTCAGGACTGCCGGGCGGCGCAGGCTGTGTTGGAAGGCGACACGTTCGAAGGCAACGCGATCGAATCCTCCGGGTCCGTCGAAGCATTTGGCGGAGCGGTGTATTTCTCTGCAAGCGGGGCCGAACAGCCCGCCTCGCTGCTCCAGCGTGGCAATGTATTTGACTCCAACCGCATCACAGTGACCTCCGGCGCGGGCAACTTCGGCGGCGGAGGCGAGTGGGTGGAGGGGACGAGCCTCACAAGCGTTGGGGACCGCTTCTCTCGCAACGATCTCGCCGGTGCTACAGGTTCAGAACACTTCAGCCGGGGCGGCGGGCTGGGAATCCTCAATACGGAATGCAATCCCGTGACTCCAACCGCTGGCACGGTGCAAGACGCGGTCGTCGCCGGCAACTCGATCGCCGCCGCGGGCGAAGGTGGTCAGTCGGAGGGCGCCGGCATCTTCGCCGGCTGTAAGCCACCTCAGCCCAACGCTCACTTCCAGCTCACGCTCAACGACTCCACCGTCGCCGGCAACCAGGCCCCCGGGGGAATCGCCGGCGTGGAGGGCGAAGAAGCCGACCAGCTGGAGCTGGCAAACTCGATTGTGACGAGCCCCTCGGGCCAAGCTGACATCGGCGGCTTTCGAAGGGCCTCCGGTGGATCGCTCACATCCTCGTTCAGCGACGTGTGTGAACCCGACACGAGCACGGCCTTTCCGGGTCAAGGAAACATCTGTGCGGATCCTTTGCTGGTCGGTGCGGAAACCGGCGACGTCCACGAGACCTCCGCAAGCCCGACGATCGACGCCGGCTCGAACGCCCTGGTCCCCGCAAACCTCACAACTGATTTCTACGGCATGACAAGAATCCAGTCGGGGCATGCGTTCATCCCTGCCTGCACGCCCGGCGCGTTCGTGGGAGCGATGCCGTCCCCGCCGGTCGTGGATATGGGAGCGAGCGAGTTCGGGCCCTTGGCGGTGGCGGCGCTGGCGATAGCCTGCCCCCCGCCGCATCGTCTTCCCCCGCCCCCCGGCTTGACCCACTTCGTCCGCCTGAAGACCAACGCGACGGGTGCGGCGTTGACCCTCAGCTGCACGAGCACCGACGGCCTGGGCTGCTCAGGAACGATCTTCATCACCACGGATGAGCTGCTGCACGGCAAGAAGATCGTTGCGATCAGCCTCGAAGGGCACACCAAGAAGTCCGTCAGGCTCGCCCAGACCCCGTTCTCGATCCCCGCCGGTGGTACGGCGACGATCCAGGTCAACCTCAACGCGACCGGTCTGAAGCTGCTGCGCCGCTTCCACGCGTTCTCGACCTTCCTGATCGCCAACGAGGCGTCGCCCACCAGCGATCCCTTCATCTTCCTCTTCCACACCGCGCGGTTCAGCGAGCCCAAGCACAAGTCCAAGAAGCACCACCACCCGCACCGTCCGAAGCATCCGAAGCATCATCCGAAGCACCACTGAGCTCCGCACGCTCACGGGGAGCGTGGGGTGGGTTGGGGGGTGGGCGGGGCTCCCCATAGGCAAAGCACGCTAGACTGCGTGGACCTCGCGCCTGGGCGGGGTTTTTCTTCGCCCAAGGCCGTTTTGCCCACCACCATCACGCAGGGATTTACACATGGCCCGCGGAGACGTTCGAATCGCGATCACCCTCGCATGCGAGGAGTGCAAGCATCGCAACTACCAAACGAATAAGAGCAAGCGCAACAACCCCGATCGGATTGGGCTGCGCAAGTACTGTCGCTGGTGTCGCAAGCACACCAGCCATCGGGAGACTCGCTAGCGCGGGAGCGCTGTTGTGGCCCGTGATCGCAAACGCGCAAAGCAGCGCCGTGCCCGTCGTGGGCGCGGGGACACGCCGTCCACCGCGGACGGACAGTCCGCCGGCAAGCCTCCGCACGAGGGTAACGGTGGCAGCCCCGTTCGCGCGGATGTCCCGGGCGCGCTCGACCACGCCTCCGGCGATGTCGATGAGTTCGACGCGGCGCTCGTGCGCGGTGCCGGTGGGGTGCCTGCAGAGGACGGCGGTCAGCCCGCGAACGTCGGCGCCGACGTCGGCGGAGTGTCCGCCGATCCAGAGCATCTGTCCGAGCGCGAAATCGAGGACGAGGCTGAGGCCGAGGGCGATCTCGGCGAGGACGAGATCCAGGAGATCGCGAGCTCCCCGGGAGGCGGTGGGCGCGGTGGCGTCGCCACCCCAGAGCAAGCCTCGGGCGCTCCCCAGCGGGGCGGCAACCGCGCGATCGGCTTTCTCCGTGCAAGCTGGGCCGAGCTGCAGCGCGTACAGTGGCCCGACCGTCGCCAGGTCTTCCAGGCGACCGCTGTGGTCCTGGGCTTCGTCGCAATCGCCGGCGCCTATCTCGGCTTGGCGGACTATGTCGCCAAGGAAATCGTCGAATTCATCCTCTGAGGTCTGCTGAATGTTTCGTTGGTATGTAGTCAACACCTACTCCGGTCACGAGAACAAGGTCAAGCACAACCTCGAGCACCGGGTGATCTCGCTCGGCCAGCAGCGCGCCGTGCGCAACGTGGTCGTCCCGACCGAGTCGGTCTCGGAGATGAAGGACAACCAGAAGATCACCGTCGAGAAGCGCACGATGCCGGGGTACGTGCTCGTGAACATGGAGCTCAACGAGGACTCCTGGGGCGTCGTCAAGGGCACCCCGGGCATCACCGGCTTCGTCGGCGCTTCCCAGGAGCCGGTCCCGCTGACGCAGGTCGAGGTCGATCGGATGCTGCACAAGACCGACGTCGCGACGGCGCCGCGCACACGGGCGCAGTTCACGATCGGCGAGTCCGTGAAGGTGATCTCCGGTCCGCTGTCAGACTTCTCCGGAGAGATCTCCGAGATCAACGAGGATGCGGCGAAGCTGAAGGTGCTGGTATCAATCTTCGGTCGTGAGACGCCCGTTGAGGTGCAGTTCGACCAGGTCAAAAAGTTGTAGATCGGAAGAAAATGGCGAAGAAGGTACTCACAACAATCAAGCTGCAGGCGAACGGCGGCCAGGCTAGCCCCGCGCCGCCGGTCGGTCCCGCGCTGGGTCAGCACGGGATCAACATCATGGAGTTCTGCAAGGCGTTCAACGCGCAGACGCAGTCCGAGACGGGCACGGTGATCCCTGTGGTCATCACCGTCTACGAGGATCGTTCGTTCACGTTCGTCACGAAGACCCCGCCCGCGGCGGTGCTGATCAAGCAGGCGCTGCGCATCGGCAAGGGCTCGGGCGAGCCGAACCGTACGAAGGTCGGCTCGATCACCCGGGCTCAGCTGCGCGAGATCGCCGAGCGCAAGCTCGAGGATCTGAACGCGCATGACGTCGATCAGGCGGCGAAGATCATCGCGGGCACCGCGCGCTCGATGGGTGTCGAGGTGGCGTCGTGAGCGCCCGGCACGGCAAGCGCTTCTCCGAGGCCTCGACGAAGGTCGACCGCGAGCGTGAGTACGAGCCAGGGGAGGCGGTAGCGCTCGTCAAGAGCCTGGCCGGTGCGAAGTTCGACGAGTCGGTCGAGCTGCACGTGCGCACGGGTCTGAACGTAAGGCACGCCGACGAGCAGCTGCGCGGCACGATCGCGCTGCCGAACGGCCTCGGCAAAGACGTGAAGATCATTGTCTTCGCCCAGGGGCCGAAGGTCGCCGAGGCCGAAGCGGCCGGCGCCGACGCGGTCGGCGGCGAGGATCTGGCGAAACGGATCGAGGAGGGCTTCGACGACTTCGACGTCGCGATCGCCACGCCCGACCTGATGTCGGTTGTCGGTCGACTGGGTCGCGTGCTCGGGCCGTCGGGCAAGATGCCGAACCCGAAGGTCGGCACGGTCACGATGGACGTCGCGAAAGCCGTCGAGGAGTCCAAGTCGGGCAAGGTCGAGTACCGCACCGACCGCAATGCGATCGTGCACCTCGTGATCGGCAAGGCGAGCTTTGACGAGCGCCCTTTGCTGGAGAACTACGCCGCGGTGATCGAAGAGCTGATCCGCGCCAAGCCCGCGAGCGCGAAGGGCCGGTACCTGCACTCGATCACAATCACTTCAACGATGGGGCCTGGCGTGAAGGTCAACGCCGGGCGCACACGTGACATCCTCGAGGAGGCGCCCGCGGCTACGATCGCCGCCTAGCGTCATCACCTCCAGAGGCAACCGAAGACCCCCGGCGGCGATGGCCGATCGAAGATCGGCCAGCAGAAGACCGGGACAGGAGCCACGAAATGAACCGAGACCAGAAGGCCGCGGCGATCGCTGAGATCGCCGCCAACATAGACGAGTCCCAGGCGGTCTTTGCCGTGGACTATCGCGGCATCTCCGTGCCCCAGGTGGCCGAGCTGCGCTCCAAGCTGCGCGAGTCCGACGCGACGTTCAAGGTCGTCAAGAACTCGCTCACCGAACGGGCGGCCGACCAGGTGGGAGCCGAGACGCTGAAGGCGCTCTTGGAAGGGCCGACCGCGCTGACGTTCGTCCGCGGCGACATCGCCACGGCCGCCAAGGCCGTCGCCGACTACGGCCGCGCCACGCAGTTGTTGCCCTTCAAGGGTGGCCTGATGGATGGCGCGGCAATCGACCCCGATCAGATTCGCTCGCTCTCGCGCCTGCCCTCTCGCGAAGTGCTCTACGGCCAGCTCGTCGGTGTCGTCGCCTCGCCGATCGGCGGGCTCGTGCGCACGCTCGGCGGGCTTGTCGGTGGACTTGCCGTCGCGCTCGGCCAGGTGCGCGAGCAAAAGGAAACTTCGACTTCAACTTCAACAACCCCGGAGGACTGATTTACATGGCTACAGCCACAAGCACGCAGGATTGGATCGAGGAGCTGAAGGGCATCTCGGTGCTCGAGCTCGCGGAGCGGATCAAGGCGCTCGAGGAGGAGTTCGGCGTATCGGCCGCGGCGATGGCCGCTCCGGCCGCCGTGCCCGTCGGAGGCGGAGGGGCCGGCGACGCCGCCGCTGAGGAAGAGAGCAGCACGGCCGACGTGATCCTGACGGCCGCCGGCGACAAGAAGATCCAGGTGATCAAGGTCGTCCGCGCCGCCACCGGCCTCGGCCTGAAAGAGGCCAAGGCGCTCGTCGACGAGGCTCCCAAGCCTGTCAAGGAGGGCATCGAGAAGGAGGAGGCAGGCAAGCTCAAGCAGGAACTGGAGGAGGCCGGCGCCACCGTCGAGCTGAAGTAGCTCTTCCTCTTTTCGCTTGGAACGCGCGCGCGTGTGTACGCCCACGCGCGCGCGCACGCGTTCAACGTCGATCGCACGACAAGCGCTCGGTCGATCGCATGACAAGCGCTCGGCCGTCTTTACTTTCGGCCGTCTTTACCCGCGCCTAACAAAAGCGGCGATTTTCCGGTAAAGTCCCCGGCGCTGACCAATAGTCGCAGCCGCTCCTAGCAGCACGTTCCCGCGCCACATACGCGGAGATCGGGAGGGCGGGGTCCGTGAGCGTCGGCAGCCCACTTAAGGGTGCCGCTGGTCTGTGCTATCTTGCATGGTCGCGCTTCTGGCGCCCTCCTCTGCCCGTCTCTCGCTCTCCGAAGGAGTCGTTTCTTGGCTGCTGTTGATGCTCTCCGGACGCGCCGCACTTTCGCGCGTCTGCCCAAGTCTGTCGACGTACCGAACCTGATCGATATCCAGCGCCGCTCGTTCACGTGGCTGACCGACCCGAAGACGGGCGGGCTACGCGAGACGATCGACGACATCTCGCCGATCGAGGACTACACCGGCAACCTCGCCGTCCAGTTCGGCGAGTTCGTGTTCGACGAGCCCGTCGCCTCGCTCGAGCAGTGCCGCGAGAAGGATCTGACGTATGCCCGCCCGCTGACGGTGACCGTTGCGTTCATCAATCGCGAGACGGGGGAGATCCGCGAGCAGTCGGTGTTCATGGGCGACTTCCCGTGGATGACCGAGCGCGGGACGTTCGTGATCAACGGCACCGAGCGCGTCGTCGTGACCCAGCTCGTGCGCTCCCCCGGGGCCTATCTGATGGAGCCGAAGGATCGCGAGAAGCAGGTCTTCATCGCCAACCTGATGCCCGCCCGCGGGTCGTGGCTGGAGCTCGAGATCGACAAGAAGGGCAAGGTCTTCGTCCGCATCGACCGCAAGCGCAAGTTGCCGGTCACGGTGCTGCTGCGCGCGATGGGCTACGCGACCGATGAGGAGATCCTCAGGCTGTTCGAGAACTCGCTGTACATTCGCAACACGATCGAGTCTGACACCGAGATCACGCGCACCGAAGAGGGCGCGCTGATCGAGCTGTTCAAGAAGCAGCGCCCCGGTGAGCCGCCATCGGTCGACAACGCCAAGGCGCTGCTCAACCAGCTGTTCTTCGATCCCAAGCGCTACGACCTGACCAGGGTCGGTCGCTACAAGCTCAACTCGCGGCTCGGCTTGGATGTCGACATCGACACCCGCACGCTGACCCATGACGACATCCTGCAGCTCGTGCGCGAGCTCGTCTCGCTGCCCAAGCGCCTCGGCATCCCCGAGGACGGGGAACTGGAGATCAAGGACTATGCGGCCGAGGCGATGAGCATGCCGCGCGAGCCGGTCGCCGACCATCTCGACGAGTACGAGCACTTCGGCAACCGTCGCCTGCGCACGGTCGGCGAGCTGATCCAGGAGGCCTTCCGGATCGGGCTCTACCGGATGGAGCGCGTCGTGCGCGAGCGTCTGACGACCGAGGACGCCGACACGATCACGCCGCAGACGATCATCAACATCCGGCCCGTGGTCGCGGCGCTGAAGGAGTTCTTCGGCTCCTCGCAGCTCTCACAGTTCATGGACCAGACGAACTCGCTCTCGGGCCTCACCCATCGCCGGCGCCTCTCAGCGCTGGGAGCCGGTGGACTTACGCGTGAGCGCGCGCCGATCGAGGTGCGCGACGTGCACCCGACGCACTACGGGCGGATGTGCCCGATCGAGACGCCGGAGGGTCCGAACATCGGCCTGATCGGCTCGCTGAGCTCGTTCGCCGAGGTCTCCGAGTACGGCTTCGTGACGACGCCCTACCGCGTCGTCGAGGACGGTGTGCTGACGGACAAGGTCCGCCGCCTCGACGCCACGCAGGAAGAGGAGCTGGTGATCGCGCAGGCGAACACTCCAGTCGACGAGAAGACCGGCAAGCTGAAGGGCACGGAAATCCTCTGCCGCACCCAGGCCGGCCAGTACGTGACGGTCGGGCCGAAGGACGTCGACCTGGTCGACGTCTCGCCCGAGCAGATCTGGTCGGTCGCCACGGCGATGATCCCGTTCCTCGAGCACGACGACGCCAACCGCGCGCTGATGGGCTCGAACATGCAGCGCCAGGCGGTGCCGCTGTTAAAGGCCGACGCGCCGCTGGTCGGCACCGGGATGGAGCGCCGCGCGGCGCTCGACACCGGTGACGTGCTGCTGAGCAAGAACGCCGGGTCGATCGATTTCGTCGATGCCAACCAGATCGTGGTCGAGACGACCGACGGCAAGAAGGATGAGTACGAGCTGCAGAAGTACATGCGCTCCAACCAGGGCACGCTGATCCACCAGAAGCCGCGCGTGAAGAGCGGCCAGAAGCTGAAGGCGGGCGACGTGCTAGCCGACGGCTCCTCGACCGACAAGGGCGAAATGGCGCTCGGCAAGAACCTGATGGTGGCGTTCATGTCCTGGGAGGGCTACAACTTCGAGGACGCGATCATCCTCTCCAAGCGCCTGGTCAAGGATGACGAGCTGACCTCGATCCACATCGAGGAGTACGAGATCGACGCGCGCACGACGAAGCTCGGCGAGGAGGAGGTCACGCGTGACATCCCCAACCGCTCGGAGGAGTCGCTGCGCAACCTCGACGATCGCGGGATCGTCCGTGTCGGCGCCGAGGTGCAGTCGGGCGATCTGCTCGTCGGCAAGGTCACGCCGAAGGGCGAGACCGAGCTGACCGCCGAGGAGAAGCTGATTCGGGCGATCTTCAAGGAGAAGGCGCGTGAGGTCAGGGACACCTCCCTGAAGGTGCCCCATGGCGAGGGTGGCGTGGTGATCGACGTGATGACGTTCAGCCGCGACGCGGGCGATGACCTGCCGCCGGGCGTGAACGACCTGGTGCGCGTGTTCGTGGCCAAGAAGCGCAAGATCTCCGAGGGCGACAAGCTCGCGGGCCGCCACGGCAACAAGGGTGTGATCTCGAAGATCGTCGACGAGCAGGACATGCCGTTCCTGGAGGACGGCACGCCGGTCGACGTGATCCTCAACCCGCTGGGCGTGCCTTCGCGCATGAACGTCGGGCAGATCCTCGAGACCCATCTCGGGTGGGCCGCCGCGCAGGGCTGGTATGACGACGGCACCGAGGCCTACAAGGAAGCCCACGCCGCTGGCGGCACGGGCCGCGTGTACGTGTCCACGCCGGTGTTCGACGGCGCCACGGTCGAAGACGTCGACGCGGCTTTGGTCGCCTGGCAGGATGCTCACGAGGGTCGGATCCGCATGGACGTCGACAAGTCTCGTCGCGAGGGCACGCAGGCCTCGGGCAAGTTCACCTTGTTCAACGGTCGCACGGGCGAGCCGTTCGCCGAACAGGTGACGGTGGGGTACATGTACATCCTCAAGCTCCTGCACCTCGTCGACGACAAGATCCACGCCCGCTCGACCGGTCCCTACTCACTGGTCACCCAGCAGCCGCTGGGCGGCAAGGCGCAGTTCGGCGGCCAGCGCTTCGGCGAGATGGAGGTCTGGGCGCTGGAGGCGTTCGGCGCCGCCTACACGCTGCAGGAGATGCTGACGATCAAGTCCGACGACACGGTCGGGCGCGTGAAGGCCTACGAGGCGATCGTCAAGGGCGAGAACATCGCGGAGCCGTCGATCCCGGAGTCGTTCAAGGTGCTGCTGAAGGAGATGCAGTCGCTGGCACTCGACGTGAACGTCGTCTCCGAGGAAGGTCAGCGCACGGAGATGCGCGACGAAGACGACGACCTGCTGCGCGCCGCCGAGGAGCTCGGCATCGACCTCTCCGGTGTACGTGCGCCGGCGGCCGATGCGCCGGCAGAGGGCGAGGAGGAGAGCGAGGCGGCGGCCGAGGCAACTGATGGCACAGATACGACGGGCGCCGACGAGTCCTTGGAGGTAGAGGACGAGGAGGCCGTGGAGGGGCTCGAGGTTGAGGAGCTGCTTGGAGAGACCGCGGCGGTCGGCGACGCCGCAATTGCAACTGACGAGACTCCGGAGGACACCCAGTGATCGACATAAATAACTTCGACGCAATCGAGATCTCACTCGCCTCCTCCAAGCAGATCCGCAGCTGGAGCTCGGGCGAGGTGATCAAGCCCGAGACGATCAACTACCGCACGCTGAAGCCCGAGAAGGACGGTCTGTTCTGCGAGCGCATCTTCGGCCCGACGAAGGACTGGGAGTGCTACTGCGGCAAGTACAAGCGGGTTCGTTACAAGGGCATCGTCTGCGAGCGCTGTGGCGTGGAGGTCACGCGCTCGAAGGTCCGCCGTGAGCGCATGGGCCACGTCGACCTGGCGGCGCCCGTCAGCCACATCTGGTTCTTCAAGGGCGTGCCCTCGCGGATCGGCTACCTGCTGGACATGGCGCCGAAGGAACTGGAGAAGGTCCTGTACTTCGCCGCTTCGATCATCACCTGGGTCGACGACGAGGCGCGCACGAAGGATCTCGACTCGCTCGAGAAGGAGGTCAACAAGGTCCTCGACGCCTACGCGGCCGAACGCGAGGAGCGCGTGCTCGAGCTGCGCGAGTCGCTGAAGCGCCGTGAGAAGTATCTGACGAGCGGCAAACAGACTCACTTCTCCGACGAAGACCACCTGTGGGCGGACTCGTTGGACATCAACCTCGCAAAGATCTCCGACGAGGAGCGCGAGAAGCTCGTCAAAGAGCTGCGCAAGGCATTTGACGCCGACATCGCCGACACCGAGGCCTACATCGAGGACGGCGCTGAGCGGATGCGCAACGTGTGGGAGCTGTTCAAGAACATGGAGTCCAAGCAGATCGAGCACGACGAGACGACCTTCCGCGAGCTGAAGGAGCGCTTCGGCTCTTCCTACGGCTTCGGTGAGTACTTCCGCGGCGGGATGGGCGCCGAGGCGATCCGCGACCTGCTCCAGCAAGTCGATCTCGAGGCCGAACGCGTGGAGCTGGAGGATCAGGTCAAGACCGGCAAAGGCCAGAAGCAGGCCCGCGCGGTCAAGCGCCTGAAGGTCGTCAGCGCCTTCCTGCAGTCTGGGAACAAGCCCGAACAGATGGTGCTCGACGCCGTCCCGGTGATCCCCCCGGAGTTGCGCCCGATGGTGCAGCTCGACGGTGGCCGTTTCGCCACCTCGGATCTGAACGATCTGTACCGGCGCGTGATCAACCGCAACAACCGCCTCAAGCGGCTGCTCGACCTCGGCGCGCCCGAGATCATCGTCAACAACGAGAAGCGCATGCTGCAGGAGGCCGTCGACGCGCTGTTCGACAACGGGCGTCGTGGGCGTCCGGTGACCGGACCGGGCAACCGCCCGCTGAAGAGTCTGTCGGACATGCTCAAGGGCAAGCAGGGACGTTTCCGCCAGAACCTGCTCGGCAAGCGCGTGGACTACTCCGGACGCTCGGTGATCGTCGCCGGCCCGTACCTGAAGCTGCACCAGTGCGGCCTGCCGAAGATCATGGCGCTGGAGCTGTTCAAGCCGTTCATCATGGCCCGCCTGGTCGAGCGCAAGTCAGCGCAGAACATCAAGGCTGCCAAGAAGATGGTCGACTCCGGCATCGGCGAGGTGTGGGATGTGCTCGAGGAGGTAATCCACGAGCATCCGGTGCTGCTCAACCGCGCGCCGACGCTGCACAGGTTGGGCATCCAGGCGTTCGAGCCGCTGCTCGTCGAGGGCAAGGCGATCCAGGTCCACCCGCTGGTCTGCCACGCGTTCAACGCCGACTTCGACGGCGACCAGATGGCTGTCCATCTGCCGCTCTCGGCCGAGGCGCAGGCGGAGGCGAGGATCCTGATGCTCTCCTCCAACAACATCCTGTCCCCCGCGCACGGAGCGCCGCTGGCGACCCCGACGCAGGACATGATCCTGGGCGCCTACTACCTGACCTACGGCCCCGAGGCCGAGGAGCTGGCGAAGATCGACCGGGCGACATATGAGCCCCGTCCGCACGTGTTCCGCACGGCGCAGGAGGCCGAGCTCTCCTACGAGGGCGGCGTGGTGAAGCTGCATGACATCGCCGAGTTCCGTCCGTTCGGCCGCGAGGGCGGGCACGAGCTGACGACGATCGGGCGGATCATCTACAACGACCGCATCGAGCGCGCGCTGTCGGAGGCGCTGGGCGACGAGTTCGACGCCACCAAGTACGTGTTCGTCAACCAGTCGATGAAGAAGCGCGACACCACCCGTCTGATCGACGCGCTGGTGCAGACCTATGGCGCGACGACGATTTCGTTGGTGCTCGACGCGTTCAAGGATCTGGGCTTCAAGTACGCCACCCAGGCGGGCATCACGATCTCCAAGAACGACGTCGTGATCCCCCCGAGCAAGCAGAACATCCTCGACAAGTACGACAAGCTCGTGGGGGCGATCACCGATCAGTACGACGACGGTCTGATCACCCAGGAGGAGCGTCACGAGGCCGTGGTCGAGAAGTGGAACGCGGCGACCGACGAGGTGGCGGAGGCGATGATCGAGAACCTCGACGTGCTGAACCCGATCTTCATGATGGCCAACTCGGGCGCCCGTGGCTCGTTCAAGCAGATTCGCCAGCTGGCGGGGATGCGCGGACTGATGGCCAACCCGAAGGGTGAAATCATCGAGCGTCCGATCAAGGCCAACTTCATGGAGGGCCTGTCGGTGCTCGAGTACTTCATCTCCACGCACGGAGCGCGAAAGGGCCTGGCCGACACCGCGCTTAGGACTGCCGACTCGGGCTACCTGACGAGGCGTCTGGTCGATGTGGCTCAGGATGTGATCATCCGCGAACCGGACTGCGGCGCGGAGGAATACATCGAAATGGCCGCCTTCAAGGACGGCGGCGACCCGAACGACGATCTCGTCGGGCGGATCGCGGCACTGCCGATCACGACCAAGCGCGGGCGGATGCTCGCCGAGCAGGGCGCGGAGATCGGCCGCCCCGAGTTCGCCGAGATCATCGACGCGTTCAGGGACGATCACGAGAAGGGCACGAAGGTGCTCGTGCCGGTGCGCTCGGTGCTCAAGTGCCGCGCGCCCAGCGGCGTGTGCCAGGCGTGCTACGGCCGGGCGATGGCGACGGGTGCGCTGGCGCAGATCGGTGACGCCGTCGGCATCGTCGCGGCGCAGTCGATCGGCGAGCCCGGCACGCAGCTGACGATGCGCACGTTCCACACCGGCGGCGTCGCCGGGGCGGACATCACGCACGGTCTGCCGCGCGTGGTCGAGCTGTTCGAGGCACGCAAGCCGAAGGGCCTGGCGAAAATCGCCGAGCAGGACGGCGTTGTCTCGATCGAGGAGACCGACAAAGCTCTGACGGTGGTGATCACCGACGAGGCCGGCGAGGAGCATCGCCACGCCTTCCCGCGGCGCACGCGTCTGTTCGTCGCTCAGGGCGAGAAGATCACGGCCGGCCGGCAGCTCAACGAGGGCTCGGTCTACCCGCACGAGCTGCTCGCGATCCGCGGACGGACCGAGACCGAGCAGTACCTGGTGAAGGAGGTCCAGGAGGTCTACAAGTCCCAGGGCGTGGACATCAACGACAAGCACATCGAGCTGATCGTGCGCCAGATGCTGAAGAAGGTCAGGGTCGACCAGAAGGGCGACACCGACTACCTGCCGGGCCAGTTCGTGGACCGCTTCGACTTCGCGAAGATCAACGACGAGGTGATCGCCAAAGACGGCGAAGCCGCGCAGTTCGAGGACATCATCCTCGGGATCACGAAGGCGTCGCTGAACACCGACTCGTTCCTCTCGGCCGCCTCCTTCCAGGAGACCACGAAGGTGCTGACCGACGCGGCGCTGGAGGGCAAGACCGATCGCTTGAATGGGCTGAAGGAGAACGTGATCATCGGCAAGCTGATCCCGGCGGCGACCGGGCTGAAGCGCTACCGGCGGATCGAGATCGAGCCCTCCGAACCGCTGCCCCGCGCGATCGACGATGTCGGCCTGCTCGACCAGGACGAGATCGCCGCCGAGCTGGGGTTGGCCGGCGGCAACCTTGGTGGCGGCTACGGGCAGGAGTTCGACGCGGATCTGGCGTCGCTGGAGAAGATCGGCGCCGGCAGCACGGATCCGGGCTTCGTCGAGGAGCTCGCCGATCTCGAGGTTCCGGTCGAGCCCTCAGGGGAGTAGGCCTTCGTCAGTAGTCCAGTAGTTCTTTCGGCGCGGCCGGGTTTATGCCCGGCCGCGTTGCGTTTGGGGTGAGCGATACCCCAGGCGCGGTCCCGTCGGGGATCGTCGTCCGCTCGACCGGATGGTTGCCGCGTTGGGCGCGCACGCCGTATAGGGCTCGCCGGCCGATCTGACGCCGACGCCCGCCGGGACCTTGTTGGACACTCTTTTGCGGCCCTTCCATCAACCTGACGTGTGTCCCGTTTCGGGGCGCACCGTCGGTATAAGGGGTATGGCGCGTCTCGAGGAGATCACCTATGAAGCTGGCCGGCATGCGCTTGCCGACCAGGAGGCGGTGGTGGCTGGGATCAGGCAACGCACCGGGACGCTGCTGGCTGCGCATGCGCTCGTCGCATCGTTTCTGGGCGCTGCGGTCATCCGCGCTCACAGCCTTGATGCCTTCGGCTGGATCGCGCTTGGGGCTCTCGTGCTTGGCCTCTGCGTGGCAGCCATGCTGCTGGCACCTTGGCCACTGAAGTTCTCGATTGAGGCTCGCGACCTCTACAGCCAGCTTTACCAGGGCGCCTCAGCAGAAGCTCATGACGACGGGCTTAGCTGGCTCGCCGAAGCCGGCTATAGCTATCAGGCGCTATACGAAGAAAACACAAGGAAGGTTCGCTTGATGTCTTGGCTCTCTGGCGTCCTCAGTATTCTGATGATCGCGCAGACAGTTGCGTGGCTGGCGACATTGGCGGTAAAGTGAGCCCATGCCTCCGAAGCCTGCCCCTCCAGAGCAGATCAAAGCACTCCCGACATCGATCGGAATTCCTGAGGGCTGGGCTAATAGCACCACCCCGCCCCCGTCCGTGATCAGTCTCTTGGGTGAGTTCTTGCGTCGCCTCTTGGGCAAATAGCCCACGTCACGAGTAACTTCTCCTCCATCGAAGTGAGACCGACTGCTGGGTTGGTTTCTACCAGGAGAGTTGGAGCCGAACGCCCGGTCGCCCACACGTGACAGGACTCATCGAAGGCGTCGTCGATCCACGCCAAAGGGCGCGTGTCGGCGTAGGTGTCGATCGCGTCGAGCTTCCAGTGGCCGTCGACCGATCTGCCCGCGCCCTGGGAGCGCTCGAAGCTCAGGAACGGCAGGCCTGCCGGCAAGCCGAGCAGGCGGGGTAGGTATTCCTCGGCCTTCTCCTCCCAGCCGCTGGCCCAGACGAGGTCGAAGTCACGCGCGAGGGTCAGTAGGTGTGCGGCGGCGGCATGCGAAAGGAAGTGGGGGATGCCATCGACCGTGTGGAACGATCCGTCGGGCATTGCGGAGGTGGACGCGTCCGGCGAGAGGGAGATCCCTGGGCGCGGTGTCGACAGGGCGCTGCCCGGGAAACCGAACAGCGAGATCACGCCGTCGATGTCGACCATCAGCAGGGGCCTGCCCTCGCCGGTTGCGGTGGGCGAGAAATCGCAGGCGGAGGGTTCTTTAGCTCGCATAGAGGTTGGTCCAGGTAATCTGCCTGGATCGATCGCGGCAAGTAAAGCACCGAAGCGCCGCTGCCGATGGAGCCTCGCCGGAGCGGGGCTGGCAACACAGCGTCCTCCGAACTGTCACGAAACCCAAGCGCTTTGACCTACTCCCAGCAGATCTTCCGATGAACCAACTCCCCAACCAGACCGCGCATCAGAATCCCCAGACCGCGCGCCGGGACGGGCTCGCACAGCGATGAGCCTCGATCTCGGCATCGTGCTGGCGCTCGCCTGCGCGTTCGTGGCCAACCTGGGCTTCTTTTACAAGTACAAGGGCGCGAACGACGTGGCGAAGGTCGAGGTGCGCCACCCGCTGCGCAGCCTCAGGGCGCTGTTCTCCTCCGGCTGGTTTGCCCTGGGGATGGTCGTCGCGCTGGCGAGCTGGGGGCTGCACGTGGCCGCGCTGACGCTGGCGCCGATGTCGGTGATTCAGGTGGCGCTGGCGGCCGGGATGGTGTTCATCGCGGTGATGGCCGACCGGATGTTCGGCTTCGACGTTGGTCGCCGCCAATGGATCGGGCTGTCGCTGACCGCGGCCGGGCTGGTGATGCTCGGGCTGACGTTGCCGGCGATGCACGGGGCGCACTCGCAGTTCTCCCAGGCGGCGATGATCTCCTTCGAGGCCGGCCTGTTCGGGCTCGGTGGCCTGCTGATCATGGGACCGCGGATGGGCGGCCCGGTCGAGCACCATGGCGTGATGCTGGGCGCCGCGGCGGGAATCCTGTTCGGTGTCTCGGACACCGCGATCAAGGCGCTCACGGGCATTACCAGTGCTCATGGCGTGACCGGGTTGTTGTTGAGCCCGTGGCTGCTGGTGGCGGTGCTCGCATCGATCGTCGCTTTCTACGCCTCCGCACGGGGATTGCAGGACGGCGAGGCGGTGCCGGTGATCGCCGTGACGGGTACTGCGGCGAACATCGCCGGGATCGCCGGGGGGATCGTCGTGTTCGGCGATCCGATGGCGGCCAGCCCGCTGGGAGTGGTGCTGCAGGCGACTGCGTTCGTGCTGGTCGTGGTGGCCGCTGCGTTGATGCCGGCGCCTGTGCGCTCGGCCGGCGTGGCCGCGCAGGCCTAGCGCTGCTACCATCCCCGGCCGAATGCCAACCACCTCTCAGCTCGTGCGCAAGGGCCGCGTCACTCCCAAGAAGAAGCTCGCCACTCCTGGCTTGAAGTCCGGGAAAGGACGCAAGAAGAAGACCGCCGCCCCGCAACGCCGTGGGGTGTGCACGCGCGTGTATACGACGACTCCGAAGAAGCCTAACTCCGCGCTGCGGAAGGTCGCGCGTGTGCGGATCTCGGGCTCGATCGAGGTGACCGCATACATCCCCGGCGAGGGGCACAACTTGCAGGAGCACTCCGTCGTGCTGGTGCGCGGTGGCCGCGTGAAGGATCTGCCGGGCGTTCGCTACAAGGTCGTGCGCGGGACGCTCGATGCGGCCGGTGTGAGCGATCGCAAGAAGGCGCGCTCGCAGTACGGCGTGAAGAAAAAATAGCCGATGCCTCGCCGCGCAGCCGCCCAGATCCGCCCAGTCGAGGCGGACGCAATTCATCGCTCGAAACTCGTGCAGCAGGTCATCAACAAGGTGATGCTCGACGGCAAGAAGTCGACCGCCGAGCGGATCGTCTACGACGCGCTGGCGCTACTCGCTGAGCGCTCGGACAAAGACCCCGTGGAGACGCTCGAGGCCGCGATCAAAGTGCTCACGCCGACGCTCGAGGTCAAATCGAGACGTGTGGGAGGCGCCACTTATCAGGTGCCGGTTGAGGTCGCCCCGCGTCGCTCGCGCACGTTGGCGGTTCGCTGGCTGGTCGAGTTCGCGCGCAATCGCCGCGAGAAGACAATGGCCCAGCGTCTGGCGAACGAGCTGTCTGATGCGCTGTCCCAGCAGGGCGGGGCGTACAAGCGCAAGGACGACATCTACCGCATGGCACAGGCAAACAAGGCCTTCGCGCACTACCGCTGGTAGATATCCGGCGCGAAGTGCTTGTGTGACGGATCGCACACGAGGCTCCTTGAAAAAATAAGCTTCGGTACCTAAACTTTCGGTACCGAATGTCTTCTTCTGCAACAGCGCCTGATCCCGGCTTTCACCCGGAGGCCTCCGATCGCATAGAGCCGTACGTGTGGAAGATCGCCGGCGTGGTGATCCTCGGGATGATCATGTCGATCCTCGACACGACGATCGTCAACGTGGCGCTGCGCACGCTCGGGCACGACCTGCACAGCTCGCTCGCGCAGATCCAGTGGGTGATCACCGGCTATCTGCTGTCGCTGGCCGCCGTGATCCCGCTGACTGGCTGGGCCGCCCGGCGCTTCGGGGCCAAGCGCGTGTACCTGACCTCGCTTGTCCTGTTCACGGTCGGCTCGGCGCTGTGCGCGGTGGCCACCAGCACCACCGAGTTGGTGCTGTTCCGCGTGCTGCAGGGAGCGGGCGGCGGGATGATCATGCCGATCGCACAGCTGATCATGGCTCAGGTCGCCGGTCCCAAGCGGATGGGTCGCGTGATGGGCATCGTGGCGATGCCCGCGATGCTCGGTCCGATCCTCGGGCCGGTCGTGGGCGGGACGATCCTGCAGAGCCTGCACTGGTCGTGGATCTTTCTCGTCAACGTGCCGATCGGCTTCGTCGCGTTCTTCCTCGGCTGGCGGATGCTCCCCCACACCGAATCCGGCGAGGCCGGGCGCCTCGATGTCCTCGGTCTGGCGCTGCTCTCGACGGCGTCGACCGCGATCGTCTATGGCCTCGCCCAGCTCGGCACCCCCAACACCAGCCTGACCGCGCCGATCGTCGTGCTGCCGATCATCGCGGCTCTGCTGCTCACCGGCGTCTTCTGCTGGCACGCGCTGCGCATCGAGCGCCCGCTGCTCGACATCCGGCTGTACAAGAACCGGATCTTCGCGGCCGCGTCGTTCACGACCTTCGCGCTCGGCGCGGCCCTGTTCGGGGCGATGATCCTCGTACCCCTCTACTACCAGGAAGTCCGCCACGAGAGCCTGATCGCGACCGGGCTGCTGGTCGGACCGCAGGGTCTTGGCATGCTGGTCGCGATGCCGATTGCCGGGCGCCTGACCGATCGCTTCGGCGGCGGCCGCGTGGCCCTGGGCGGCGTCTCGGTTCTGTGCCTGAGCACGATCCCGTTGGCGTTCATCGGTCCGAGCGCGTCGATCGCCGGCATATCCCTGGTGCTGCTCGTGCGGGGCGTGGGTATCGGCTTCTCGTTCATGCCCGCGATGACCACCGCGTTCGCCTCGCTGCGGCCCGATCAGCTCTCCGACGCGACGCCGCAGTTGAACGTGCTGCAGCGCATCGGCGGGGCGATCGGGACGGCGGTGCTGGCGGTGGTACTGCAGCGCGCGAGCGGCCACTCGCCTTCGGTCACACACCTGGCACACGCGTTCAATACCGCCTACTGGTGGTCGTTCGGGACCGCCGCGCTCGGGCTGATCCCCTGCGTCGTGCTGTTGCGGGCGGAGAACCCACGCGCCCGGCTTAGCCGTGACGCTGCCAACGCCGAGGCGGCAATCGAGCCGCTGGGCGCCTAGCCGGCGTCGCCGAAGATCGGGGTACGAGTCGATGAGCACGCTCAGCCACAAGCACGACAAGCACGACTCCAAAGCCGAGCCCCGGATGCGGCGCTCCCTGGCAAGCCGATGAGCACCCTAGCGCTCAATCGAAGCCCGGATGCGCCCGACGAGGAGCAGTGGGCCGACGAGCTGACCGCCCTGGGCCTGGCGTTCCGCCGCGTGTTTCGCACCCTCAGCCGCCTGCGCGGGCGCGACACGCACCTCGGCGGATCTGAGCTCAGCCACGCCCAGTTCGAGCTGCTGATCGAGCTCGACGAGCGCGGTGAGCTGTCTGCCGGGGAATTGGCGCTGGCCGCTCGCCTGGCGCCGGGGACGGTCACGCAGATGCTCGATCATCTCGCCGAGTCCGGTCACGTCGAACGGGTTCGCTCGGAGACCGACCGGAGGGTTGTGGTCTCTCGACTGACGACCCAAGGCCGGCGCAAGATCGACGCCAAGCGGAAGGCCTGGCAGAGCCGCTGGGAAGAGGCCCTGCGAGGTGTCGAGGCGGACGACCTGCGTGCCGCCACGCGTGTCCTTGAGCGTCTCGGCACCGTGTTCGAGGATGCACCCCCGGCGGAGGACCGCGAGGGGCCCGAGCAGGGTGCGCGCCGGAGCCCCGAGAACCCCGAGTGAGCGGCCAAAAACCGGGATTCCTCTGCTATAGTCGGCCGCGCCCTGCGAATGGCGCAGTAGTGCGAGCATGTCCGACGCAGGGACAGACCAAGATGGAGACCTCGAGCAGATAGCGACGCGAACCGGTCCAGACAAAGACCAGTAGCGCGCGTGGGCCCGAGGGGCCCATTTTTTTGCTTCGAAACAGCCAGTCGCAGTTCCCTGCCGGCTTCCCGCCGGCCCGAGACTCACCCGACCTTTCATCACCTGAGCCATGCCACGTAAGTTCACACTCGAAAAGACCCGAAACATCGGGATCATGGCGCACATCGACGCCGGCAAGACGACGACGACCGAGCGTATCCTCTACTACACCGGGCGCACGTACAAGATCGGCGAGGTGCACGAGGGCGCGGCCGTGATGGACTGGATGGAGCAGGAGCAGGAGCGCGGCATCACGATCACCTCCGCCGCCACCACCGCGCAGTGGAAGGACCACCGCATCAACATCATCGACACGCCCGGGCACGTCGACTTCACCGTCGAGGTCGAGCGCTCGCTGCGCGTGCTCGACGGCGCGATCGCCCTGTTCGACTCCGTCGCCGGCGTCGAGCCGCAGTCGGAGACCGTCTGGCGTCAGGCCGACAAGTACCACGTGCCGCGGATCGCCTACATCAACAAGATGGACCGCATCGGCGCCGACTTCGAGAAGGGCGTGCAGACGATGATCGATCGGCTCGGCGCGCACCCGGTGCCGATCCAGCTGCCGATCGGCGCCGAGGGCGACTTCCTCGGCGTGGTCGATCTCGTCGCGATGAAAGCGATCGTCTACAAGGACGAGATGGGCAAGGAAGTCGACGAAATCGAGATCCCCGAGAACCTCACCGAAGCCGCCGCCGGCGCGCGCGAGCACCTGCTCGAGGAGGTCTCCCACTACGACGACGCGCTGCTCGAGTTGCTGCTCGAAGAGGCCGCGGTGCCCGAGGACGTGCTCAAGAACGCGATCCGCAAGGCGACGCTCTCGACCAAGCTGACCCCCGTGCTGTGCGGCTCGTCGTTCAAGAACAAGGGCGTGCAGCCGCTGCTCGACGCGGTCATCGCCTATCTCCCGTCACCGCTTGACGTGCCGGCGGTGCTCGGTACCGAACTGATCAAAGGCGAGGAGGAGGAGCGTCAGGTCGAGCGCCACGCCGACGACTCCGAGCCGTTCGCGGCGCTCGCCTTTAAGATCGCGGCCGATCCCTACGTCGGCAAGCTCACCTACTTCCGCGTCTACTCCGGCCGTCTCGAGGCGGGCGCCAAGGTTTTGAACGTCGGCAGCGGCCGTACCGAGCGGATCGGGCGCATCCTGATGATGCACGCCAACGAGCGCGAGGAGGTCGAGGAGGTCTACGCGGGCGACATCGCCGCCGCGGTGGGCATCAAGCAGGTGGTCACCGGCGACACGCTCGCCGACCCCGCCCACCCGATCCATCTCGAGAACATCGTCTTTCCCGAGCCCGTCATCAAGGTCGCCGTCGAGCCGAAGACGAAGGTCGACCAGGAGAAGATGTCGGTCGCGCTCGGCCGCCTCGCGGAGGAGGACCCGACGTTCCAGGTCAGGACCAACGAGGAGACCGGTCAGACCGAGATCTCGGGCATGGGCGAGCTGCACCTCGAGGTGCTCGTCGATCGCATGAAGCGCGAGTTCGGTGTCGAAGCAAACGTCGGGCGCCCGCAGGTCTCCTACCGCGAGACGGTGCGCGCGACGGTCGAGAAGATCGAAGGCAAGTTCGTCCGCCAGACCGGTGGCTCGGGCCAGTTCGGGGTCGTCTTCATCAACCTCGAGCCGGCGCCGGGCGAAGGCTTTGAGTTCATCAACAAGATCAAGGGCGGAAACATCCCCTCCGAATACATTCCGGCGGTCAAGAAGGGTGTCGAAGAGGCGTTGGAGAACGGCGTCAAGGCCGGTTATCCGATGGTGGACATGCGTGTGACGCTCGTCGATGGCAAGTATCACGATGTCGACTCCTCGGAGATCGCCTTCAAGGTTGCGGGCTCGATCGCCTTCAAGGAGGCCGCTCGCCGCGCCAAGCCGGTGCTGCTGGAGCCGATCTTTGCCGTCGAGGTCGTCACGCCTGAGGATTTCCTGGGCGAGGTGATCGGCGATCTGAGTCGTCGCCGCGGACGCGTCGAGGGACAGGAGCGTCAGGGCAACGCGCTGGCGGTCACCGCACGGGTGCCGCTGTCAGAGATGTTCGGCTACGCCACCGACCTGCGGTCGAATACGCAGGGGCGCGCCAACTACACGATGCAGTTCGAGAGCTACGAAGAGGTGCCTCCAAACATCGCCGAGAAGGTCGTCGAAGCACGCACGGGGGAACCCGTACCAGCCTGATTACGGCACCCAGCAAACATGAAACACCGCATTTAGATAGATTTCCCCGGTTCGCCCCCAGAGGCGAGCCTAAACAAGCTGATTGAGGAGCGAAAAAAAGTGGCGAAGGAGAAGTTCGAGCGCGACAAGCCGCACGTCAACGTCGGGACCATCGGTCACATCGATCATGGCAAGACGACGCTGACCGCTGCCATCACGACCGTGCTGGCGGAGAAGATGGGCGGCGAAGCCCGCAGCTTCGAGGAGATCGACAACGCTCCGGAGGAGAAGGAGCGCGGGATCACGATCGCCACCTCGCACGTCGAGTACCAGACCGAGAATCGCCACTACGCGCACGTCGACTGTCCGGGTCACGCCGACTACGTCAAGAACATGATCACGGGCGCCGCGCAGATGGACGGCGCGATCCTCGTGGTCTCCGCCGCCGACGGCCCGATGCCGCAGACGCGCGAGCACATCCTGCTCGCCCGCCAGGTGGGCGTCCCCTACATCGTCGTGTTCCTGAACAAGGCCGACATGGTCGACGACGAGGAGCTCCTGGAGCTGGTCGAGGTCGAGGTTCGCGAGCTGCTGTCCGAGTACGACTTCCCGGGCGATGACATTCCCTTCATAACCGGCTCGGCGCTGAAGGCGCTGGAAGGCGATGACTCCTACAAGGAGAAGATCGTCGAGCTGGCGGCGGCGCTCGACAGCTATATCCCCGAGCCCGTGCGCGAGCTCGACAAGCCGTTCCTGATGCCCGTCGAGGATGTCTTCTCGATCACCGGTCGTGGCACGGTGGCCACCGGTCGTGTGGAGCAGGGCATCGTCAACACCGGCGACACTGTCGAAATCGTCGGTATCCACGACTCCACATCGACGGTCGTCACGGGCGTGGAGATGTTCCGCAAGATCCTCGACCAGGGCCAGGCCGGCGACAACGTCGGTTGTCTCCTGCGCGGGACCAAGCGCGAGGAGATCGAGCGCGGCCAGGTGCTGTGCAAGCCGGGCTCGATCACGCCGCACACCAAGTTCAAGTCCGAGGTCTACGTGCTGAAGAAGGAGGAGGGCGGTCGCCACACGCCGTTCTTCACGGGCTACAGGCCGCAGTTCTATTTCCGTACAACCGACGTGACCGGCCAGGCGAAGCTGCCGGAGGGCGTCGAGATGGTCATGCCCGGCGACAACGTCCAGATGGAGATCGAGCTGATCCAGCCGATCGCCATGGATCAGGGCCTGCGTTTCGCCATCCGCGAGGGTGGTCGCACGGTCGGCTCGGGCGTGGTCAGCGAGATCATCGAGTAAGTAGTAAGGCGCCGCCCTTCGGGGCGGCGTTTCATTGACAGTCAGATACGACTAAGCAGGTCCCCGGAAGGTTCGGTGGCGAGGTGGAGGCGGATTCCACGACACGGAGTCCGCTTTTTCTCTGACCACCCCGGGGTAATCCTCAGCGCCAGAACAACACGGATCAAAGACAAGAGAGCAGACGCAGAAACCACATGGCATCAGCAACCCAAAACAAGATCCGCATCCGACTGAAGGCGTACGACACGTCCGCGATCGAGTCGGCGGCGAAGGAGATCGTGGAGACGGCTACGCGCACCGGCGCGACCGTATCCGGGCCGGTGCCGCTGCCGACCGAGAAGAACGTGTACTGCGTGATTCGCTCGCCCTTCAAGGACAAGGACTCGCGCGAGCATTTTGAGATTCGCACGCACAAGCGGCTGATCGACATTCATCAGCCGACGCCGAAGACGGTCGACTCGCTACAGCGGTTGGATCATCTGCCGGCGGGTGTGGACATCGAGATCCGGCTCGCCAACTGAGCTGAACTGAACCGATGGCCGCGATACTCGCAAAGAAGCTCGGCATGACCCAGGTCTTCCAGGAGGATGGCAGGGTCGCTCGCGTGACCGTGCTACAGGCTGGGCCCTGTCCGGTGACCGCGATCCGTACGCATGAGCGTGATGGCTATGAGGCGGTGCAGCTGGCGTTCGGCGCGGGCAAGGAGAAGCACCTGACGAAAGCCGAGCTCGGGCATCTGAAGAAGGCCGACGCGGGCCCGATGCGCCACCTGGTCGAGTTCCGCGACGAGGCCGCAGAGCTCCAGCTCGGTGAGACGGTCACCGTCGAGGCCTTCGAGGTCGGGGCGCGCGTGAAGATCGCGGGGACTTCGAAGGGGAAGGGCTTCCAGGGGACGATCAAGCGGCACAACTTCGCGAGCGGTCCGAAGTCGCACGGCTCGCACAACGTGCGCGCGCCCGGCTCGATCGGCGCCTCGGCCACGCCTTCGCGCGTATTCAAGGGCATTCGCGGTCCCGGGCAGATGGGCAACAAGCGCGCGACGCAGAAGGGCTTGGAGGTCATCGCGGTGGACGCGACGGAGAACTTGCTGATGGTTCGTGGCTCCGTCCCCGGCGCCACCGGCGCGTTGGTGGAGGTGCGCAGCGATGCCTGAGGCGCCAATCCTCGGAGGCTCCGCGGCCAAGAAGGTAAAGCTCGACGAGGGCACCTTCACAGCTCGCTTCAACGAAGCGCTTGTGCACCAGAGCGTGCGCGCCGAGCAGGCGGCGCGCCGGCGCGGAACGGCCGCGACGAAGACACGCGGCATGGTCTCCGGCGGTGGCGCGAAGCCGTGGCGGCAGAAGGGCACCGGGCGTGCGCGCGCCGGCTCGAACCGCTCGCCGATCTGGACGGGCGGCGGCACGGTGTTTGGGCCGCAGCCACGTTCTTATACGTTCAAGGTCAACCGCAAGGAGCAGCGCGCGGCGCTGCGCAGCGCGCTGTCGCTGCACGCCGAGCGCGGTTCGCTGGCAGTGTTGGACGCGTCGGTGTTCGAGACGCCGAAGACCAATCAGGCGTTGAAGCTGCTCGATGGGTGGGGCCAAGCCGGCTCGACGCTCGTGGTGCTCGCGCCAGAGGACGCGAATGCGGCCCTGTCGTTTCGCAATCTAAAGCGCGTGGCGGTGCTTACGCACGAGAACGTCGGCGTCGCCGACCTGCTTGGCGCAGCCTCATTGGTGATCTCCCAGCCGGCGTTGGACGCGCTCACCGCGCGGGCCGCCGGAAAGACCACAGCGCCCGCGGTCACCGAGGAGGCGAAGGCCTGATGGAGCATTCACAGGTGATCTTGCGGCCGGTGGTATCTGAGAAGAGCTACGTGCTGTCCGCCGCAAACAGATACACCTTCCGGGTCCATCCCGATGCCCACAAGACGCAGATCCGCCAGGCGGTGGAGGCGCTCTTCGAGGTGCACGTTGTCGAGGTGAGGACGCTGAGCGTGAAGTCCAAGCCAAAGCGTCGCGGCGGTATCGCCGGACGCACGCGCGTGTGGAAGAAGGCGATCGTGCAGATCCGCGACGGCGAGAGCATTCCGATCTTCCAGGGCCTGCAGGCCCTGGACTAGATAGAGCAGAGAGAGAGAGTTAGATAGACCACCATGGCCATCCGTAAGCCAAAGCCGACGAGCCCAGGTATGCGCTTCGTGTCCTACCCGGACTTCGCCGAGATCACGAAGTCAGAGCCCGAGAAGGCTCTGATCGAAGGGTTGAAGAAGAGCGGCGGGCGCAACGCGCACGGGCGCAAGACCTCACGCCATCGTGGTGGCGGCGCCAAACGCGCCTATCGGCGGGTCGATTTCAAGCGTCGCAAGGACGGGGTTCCGGCGCGCGTCGCGGCGATCGAGTACGACCCCAACCGCTCTGCGTATATCGCCCTGCTGCACTACACCGACGGTGAGAAGCGCTACATCCTGGCGCCGCAGCGTCTCGCTGTCGGCGCGATGGTCGCCTCCGGTGACGGCGCCGACATCGCCACGGGCAACTGCATGGAGCTCGCGCGGATGCCGGTCGGCACGGTTGTGCACAACGTCGAGCTGCAGCCCGGTCGCGGCGGCCAGCTGGCGCGCTCAGCCGGCGCCTCGGTGCAGCTGATGGCCAAGGACGGCGAGATGGCGACGCTCAGACTGCCCTCCGGCGAGATGCGCATGGTGCGCGCCGAGTGTCGCGCGACGGTCGGCACGATCGGCAACGCCGAGCATCAGAACGTGAAGGTCGGCAAGGCTGGGCGCAAGCGCCACATGGGCGTGCGCCCGCAGACGCGCGGCGTGGCGATGAACCCCGTCGATCACCCGCACGGTGGTGGCGAGGGCTCGACGACGGCCGGCCGCCATCCCGTGACCCCGTGGGGCGTGCCGACGCTTGGATATCGCACGCGCAAGAAAAACAAGGCTTCCGATCGCTACATCGTGCGTGGGCGGCGCCGTGGGAAGGGCAGGAGTCGCTAATGAGTAGATCGAGCAAGAAGGGCCCGTGGGTCGAAGAGCGCTTGATGGCGCGGATCGAGGCGCTGAACGCGGAGAACAACAAAAAAATGCTCCGCACCTGGTCGCGGGCGTCGACGATCTTCCCGGAGATGGTCGGACACACGATCGCGGTGCATGACGGGCGCAAGCACGTGCCGGTGTTCGTGAGCGAGTCGATGGTCGGACACAAGCTCGGTGAGTTCGCGCCGACGCGTACCTACCGCGGGCACATCGGCTCCGGGCGAGTTCGATGAGCGCCGCTGACGAGCAAGACCCGAAGGACAACGTCAAGGACGAGGTGCCCGCGAAGCCTGCCGCTGAGAAGAAACCGGCTGCGAAGGCCGCGGCGGAGAAAACGGTTGTCAAACAGCCGACGGCTGAGAAAGAGACCGGCGAGGCGAAGTCGGCCGCGAAAAAAGCTGCTGCGAAAGAGCCGGCTGCCAAAGAGCCGGCTGCCAAAGAGCCGGCCGCCAAAGAGCCGGCCGCCAAAAATCCGGTGGCTAAAGAGGCCACCGCGAAAGGGCCTGCCGCAAAGGAGCCAGCTGAGAAAAAGGCTCCGGCCGCCAAGAAAGCATCGTCCGCAAAAGAGCCTGTAGCCACCAAGGAGTCCGCGAAGTCTGAGAAGAAGCCCGCGCGCCGCGCCGGAAAAGGCGCTGCACCGGCACCGCGCCGGCAGGTCGTTCGTGCCCACGCACGCTACGTGAGAACCTCCGCGCGCAAGGCGCGGATGGTGTGCGGGCACCTGCGAGGCAAGTCCATCGAGGAGGCACGCGCTATCCTCGCCTTCACCCCTCGTGAGGTGGCGCGCGACTGGAGCAAGCTGCTCGAGTCCGCGGTGGCAAACGCCGAGTCAAACCACGAATTGCTCGAGGACGATCTGATCGTCCGCGAGGCCTATGCCGACGAGGGGCCGACGATCAAGCGTTTCCGCCCCCGCGCGATGGGCCGGGCAACGCCGATCCGCAAGCGCACCAGCCACCTGACGATCACGCTGACACCGGACGCCTAGGGCGAGCCGGACACAAACACAAGACTGAGATAGAGAGAAGAGCGAAGAGCAAACATGGGTCAGAAGGTTCATCCAGAGGCTATGCGCGTGGGTTACATCCACGATTGGAAGTCGAACTGGTTCAACGAGAAAAACTTCGCGGAGTACCTCGACGAGGACATCCGGGTTCGCGAGCACATCGTGCGCAAGCTGGCCCATGCCGGCCTGTCGGACATCACGATCCGCAAGGACGCACAGGAGCTCGAGGTCAACATCCATACCGCTCGTCCGGGCATCGTGATCGGCAAGTCCGGCTCAGAAGTCGATGCGCTGCGCCGCGATCTGCACAAGATGACCAGCAAGCAGATCAAGGTCAACATCCTCGAGATCAAGCGCCCCGAGCTCGACGCGAAGCTCGTGGCGCAGTCGATCGCCGAGCAGCTGCAGAACCGCGTGGCCTTCCGCCGCGCGATGAAGCGCGCGCTGACCAGCGCGATGCGCTCGGGAGCGAAGGGCGTGAAGGTGCAGGTCTCCGGACGGTTGGGCGGCGCGGAGATGGCGCGCACCGAAAGCTACTCCGACGGTCGCGTGCCGCTGCACACGATGCGTGCCGACATCGACTACGGCTTCTACGAGGCGCGCACGACGTTCGGGCGGATCGGCGTGAAGTGCTGGGTGAACAAGGGCGAAATCATGCCCGAGGGCTACACCGGCGCCGACCTGACGGACATAACCGCACCGGCGCCCCCCGGTAATGACCGTGACGGTCGCGGTGGTCGTGACGGACGCGACCGCAACCGTGGTGGTGGCGGCGGCGGTGGAGGTCGCGGCGGACGTGGCGGCGGTCAAGGCGGCGGTCAGGGCGGAGGACGTGGTCCAGGCGGATTTGGTGGCCAGGGTGGTCGTGGCGGTGGTGGTCGTGGTCCAGGTGGCGGTGGACGCGGGGCGGGCGGGTCCGGTACCGGGTCGGGCGGTTCCGGCGGTGGACGTGGTGGTCCTCGTCCCGGCGGCAGCGGCGGAGGGCCGCGCTGATGCTCTCTCCCAAGCGTGTCAAGCACCGCAAGCAGCACCGCGGCCGCCGTCGTGGGATGTCCCGCGGCCAGGTGAAGGTCCAGTTCGGCGAGTACGGGCTGAAGTCGCTCGAGCAGGGCTGGCTCACCAACCGCCAGATCGAGGCCGCCCGTATCGCGATGACGCGCAAGATCAAGCGTGGCGGCAAGGTCTGGATCAACGTGTTCCCGGACAAGCCGGTCACGAAGAAGCCGGCCGAGACGCGGATGGGCTCCGGCAAGGGCAACCCCGAAGGCTGGGTCGCCGTGGTCAAGCCCGGGCGCGTGATGTTCGAGCTGGCCGGCGTGCCCGAGCCGCTTGCCCGCGACGCGATCCGGCTGGCCGCGCACAAGCTTCCGTTGAAGTCCAAGTTCGTGATGCGTGAGGACTAGAGGACGATGGACGCCAAGGAGATGAGAGATCTGACAGAGCAGGAACTCGCCGCGCGAGTAGCGACGCTGCGCACGGAGCTGTTCGGCCTGCGTTTCGCAAACGCCACCGGCGAGCTCGAGAACACCGCCGGGATCGGCCGCGCGAGGCGCGACCTGGCACGAGCACTGACAGTGGGACGTGAGAAAGAACAAAATGGCTGACGACACAGACAACGAGACATCCGAGACCCCTGAGGCGCCCGAGGCTGAGGTGACGCAGGAGGCTCCGGAGACCCCGGAGACACCTGTGGTGCAGGTCGCCCCGGCCGAGCCCGTGGAGCAGATCTCAGCGAAGGAGCGCCGCCGCAAGGCACGCTCGACGCACTCCGGCGAGGCAGGCCCAGTTCGCTCACCCGAGGATCGTCACGCCGCGCGCCTGACCGAGCGCCGCGCGAAGGCTGCCAGTCGCCGCGCGCGGCGACTGCAGGAACGCGCGAAAAGACTCGCGAAGCGAGCGAGCTCCACGGCCGCGCCGGTGCAGGAGCTCGCTCCGGTACACGCCGCCGTCGAGGGCAGGCGCACCGTGCGCCAGGGGATCGTGGTCTCAGACAAGGCCGACAAGACGATCACCGTCAGGATCGACTTCGCCCGCCGCCATCGCCGCTACGAGAAGATCGTGCGCAGCTCGAGCACCCTGCATGCTCATGATGAGCGGAACGATGCGCACGAGGGCGACACGGTGCGCGTGATCGAGAGCCGGCCGCTGTCGAAGAACAAGCGCTGGAAGCTCGTCGATGTGCTGGAGCGGGCGCGATGATCCAGAACGAGACCAGGTTGCGCGTGGCCGACAACACCGGCGCGCGCGAAATCCTCTGCATTCGTGTCAAGGGCGGCTCCCGGCGCCGGTATGCGTTTGTCGGCGACGTGATCACAGCCACCGTCAAGCAGGCCAACCCGCAGGGGGCCGTGAAAAAGGGCGAGGTGGTGACCGCCGTGGTCGTGCGCACGAAGAAGGCGATCGGCCGCGAGGACGGCACGTATATCGCCTTCGACGAGAACGCCGCGGTGATCATCGACGACCAGAACAACCCGCGCGGCACGCGCGTGTTCGGGCCGGTGGCGCGCGAACTGCGCGAGCGCAACTTCATGAAGATCGTCTCGCTGGCGCCGGAGGTGCTGTGATGGCTCCTACCCGTACCGCCAAAGCCCCCAAGCGCCGTTCGCTGAGGATCCGCTCCGGCGATCAGGTGAAGGTGATCGCCGGAAAGGATCGCGGTAAGAGCGGCAAGGTGATGCGCGTCGAGCCGACGAAGGAGCGTTTGTACGTCGAGGGCTTGAACATGGTCAAGCGTCATATGAAGCCCCAGCAGGTGCGCGACACCAACCGCGAACAGACGGTCGGTGGCGTGATCTCGAAAGAGGGCCCGATCCACGTGTCGAACGTGATGTTGATCGACCCCAAAGGCGGCCAGCCGACGCGGGTGCGGATCGAGCGCGAGAACGGTAAGCCGCTGCGCGTCTCCAAGAGCACGGGCCAGAGAATCGATTGAGTGACAGCACGATGACCGAGACCGCCACCACAGCCCGTTTGAAGACCCGCTACCTGGAGGAGATCCGCCCGGAGCTGATCGAGCGCTTCGGCTACTCCTCGGTGATGCAGGCGCCGAAGCTCGAGAAGATCACCCTGAACATGGGCGTCGGCCAGGCCAAGCAGGACTCGAAAATGTTGAAGGCCGCCCAGGACCAGCTTGCGACGATCGCCGGCCAGGCGCCGAGCGTGCGTCGCGCGCGGAAGTCGATCGCGGCGTTCAAACTGCGCGAGGGCATGCCGGTGGGCTTGGCGGTCACGTTGCGGGCAGAGCGCGGCTACGAGTTCCTCGACCGTCTTGTCTCGATCGCGATCCCCAGGATCAGGGACTTCCGCGGGTTGAACCCGCGCTCGTTCGATGGTCGCGGCAACTACACGCTGGGCGTGAAGGAGCAGATCATCTTCCCCGAGATCGACTACGACGCGATCGATCAAGTGCGGGGACTTGACATCACGATCACGACCAGCGCAGAGACCGACGCCGAGGCGTTTGCGCTGCTGATGGCGTTCGGCATGCCCTTCTCCACCAAATGGCGGCCCAAGGGCTTTGACGAGGCGATCGGAGTCGAGTCGGAGCCGACCGACGAGGACGGCGCACGAGTGTCCGCCCCCGCGGCCGCCGAGCAGCCCACCGGCGAGAGTGATGAGGCCGTGGCGGAAGAGACCGAGGAGTCCGCGGCGCCGGCGCCCCAGGCGGATGAGTTTTCTGCGGCGGAGGCAGAGGCCGAGCAGCCCGCGGAAGCGGAGGCTGAGCAGCCCGCGGAGGCAGAGGAAGCAGCGAATGAGACCGAGGCTGCGAAGGCGCAGGACGTCGAGGCGTCCGCGACCGAGCTCCAGGACGCCCCAAACCCCAATCCCGCCCCCGCCGACGCGGATACCACCGAGAAAGAGAGCACCGACTAATGGCCAAGACCTCGATGCGCGTCAAGCAGGCCCGCCCGCCAAAGTTCAAGACGCGTGCCTATACTCGTTGCAACCGCTGCGGGCGTCCACGCTCGGTTTACAAGAAGTTCGGGGTGTGCCGCATCTGTTTGCGCGAGCTCGCCCACAATGGCCAGATCCCCGGGATGACGAAGTCCTCCTGGTAGGGCCCAAAACCACGACTTCTGAGCAGCCACTGAACCCATGTCCATGACCGATCCGATAGCCGACTTCCTGACGCGCGTGCGCAACGCGATCCATGCCGCTCACGAGACGGTCGAGATTCCCGATTCGAAATTGAAGGCCGAGCTGGCGCGGATCCTCGCCGAGCAGGGCTACATCGACTCGTGGTCGGTGCTGCCCACGCCCGAGGGCGACGCCGGGCAGCTGATCGAGATCAAGCTGAAGTACACCGAGGACCGTCGCTCGGCGATCTCGGGACTGCGACGCGTGTCTCGGCCGGGGCGGCGCACGTACGTCGACGCGAAGCACATCCCGAAGGTGCTCGGTGGCATGGGCACATCGATCGTTTCCACCTCCCGTGGCGTGATGACCGGCCACGACGCGCGCGCCGCCGGCGTCGGCGGCGAGGTCCTCGCGCAGGTCTGGTAAGCGGATGTCGAGAATCGGTAGACAACCCATCCCCGTACCGGCCGGCGTGACCGTGGCGATCGAGCCCGAGTCGGTGCGCGTGAACGGCCCGAAAGGCGAGCTTTCCGAGCGTATCTCCCGCGACATCGAGGTCGTTCAAGACGGTGACCGGCTGGTGGTCTCCCGGCCGACGGACCGCGGGGAACATCGCGCGTTGCACGGGCTGACCCGCTCGCTGGTGGCGAACATGGTTCAGGGCGTGACAGACGGATATGAGAAGCGCCTGGAGATCCAAGGGGTCGGCTATCGAGCGCAGCTGAAGGGCAAGAACCTCGAGCTCGCCGTCGGCTACTCCCACCCGGTGCCGATCCCGGCTCCCGATGGCATCGAATTTGAAGTGCCCCAGCCGACGCGCGTGGTCGTGAAGGGCATCTCCAAGCAACTCGTCGGCGAGACCGCCGCAATCATCCGCAAGCAGCGCCCGCCGGAGCCATACAAGGGCAAGGGCATCCGCTACGAGGGCGAGTACGTCGCTCGCAAGGTCGGCAAGAGGGCCTAGCGATGAGCGTGATCACAAAGGGCGACCGCCGTCTGAAGCGCCGCCGTCGGGTGCGCGCGAAGATCACGGGTACCGCGACCCGTCCCAGAATTTCCGTGTTTCGCTCGAACAAGGGTCTGTCAGCCCAGCTGATCGACGACACGGCCGGCAAGACGCTTGCCGCTGTGAACTGGTTCGAGCCGGAGTTGAGCAAGCTCAAGAAAGACGAGCGCGTCAAGCGCGCCGGTGAGACGCTCACCGAGCGTGCCAAGGCAGCGGGCGTGAGCGAAGCGGTGTTCGACCGCGGCGGCTATCGCTACCACGGTCATGTGCGCGCCTTCGCCGAGGCGATCCGCGAAGCCGGCCTCACCGTCTAGATCCCCATCCTCCCGCTACCCTCTCCTTCCTACCTATGGCACTAACCAAAGATCGCTCAGTCAGTCAGTCCGGCCTCGACCTGCAGGAGCGGGTTGTCGAGATCAACCGCGTCGCCAAGGTGGTGAAGGGTGGCCGGCGGTTCTCGTTCACCGCGCTGGTCGTCGTCGGCGATGAGCGCGAAGTCGTCGGCATCGGCTACGGCAAGGCGAACGAGGTGCCGCTGGCGATCCAGAAGGGCGTCGAGCGCGCGAAGAAGGATCTCTTCCGGGTGCCCAAGCACGGCTCGACGATCACCCACCAGACCACCGGCATCTTCGGCGCCGGGCGCGTGCTGTTGAAGCCCGCCTCTCCCGGTACCGGCGTGATCGCCGGCGGTGGCGTGCGCGCGGTGCTCGAGCTCGCCGGCATCCACGACATCCTTTCCAAGAGCCTCGGCACGCAGAACCCGATCAACCTCGTGAAGGCCACGGTGGCCGGGTTGCGCGGGCTGCGCACACCCGAGGAGGTCGCGACGTTGCGCGGGCTGTCGATCAACCAGGTGCTCGGTCTCACCGACAAGCAGACCGAGGTTGCGACCGAGACGATCAATGGCGCCGCTGCGGCAGAGGGCGCAAAGCCAGCCGCAACCACTGAGGCCGTTCCCGCAGAGGCCACCCCTGCCGCCGAGGCCCCTCCAGCCGCTGACGCGACCGCTGCAACCGACGCCGCTCCTGCAACCGAGGCCGCTCCCGCAACCAACGCCACTGCCGCCGACGCGACCCCTGCGGCCGAGGATACTTCTGCCGCCGAGGAGACACCGGCCGTCGAGGAGACACCGGCCGTCGAGGAGACACCGGCCTGATGTCCTCCCTGCTGAGCGTCACCCAGCTTCGCTCGCGCAACGGCGCGAACAAGAAACAGCTCGACACGCTGCGCTCGCTCGGGCTGCGCAGGATCGGCCACACCGTGGAGGTCAAGGACTGCGAGCAGGCCAAAGGGATGTTGCACGCGGTGCGCCACCTCGTCGAGGTTGAGGAGGGCAAGTGAGCCCCGCCAAAGCCAAAGAGGAGACCGAGGAGCGCATCGGGCTGCACAATCTGTCGCCCTCCCCGGGCAGCCGACGCCCGCGCAAGCGCGTGGGACGGGGTGAAGGCTCGGGAACCGGCAAGACCTCCGGCCGTGGGCAGAAGGGCGCGGGCTCGCGTTCGGGCTCCAAGCGCAGGGCGCGTTTCGAGGGTGGGCAGATGCCGATCCACATGCGCATGCGAAAGCTGCGCGGACCGCACATGAAGAAGTCGATGCCGTTCGAGATGTTCCGCACGCACACCCAGCCGGTCAACATCGCCGATCTGGATACCCGCTTCGATTCGGGCGCCGAGGTGACCGTCGAGTTGCTGCAGGCCAAGGGCCTCGGCACCCGCAAGGGCATCCCGATCAAGATCCTCGCCAAGGGCGAGCTGTCAAAGCCGCTCACGGTTCACGCCCATGCCTTCAGCGCCAGCGCCCGCGAGCAGATCGAGGCTGCTGGCGGCACCTGTCACACCGTCGAGAGCTAGAATCGGACGCTCCGCGGACGGCGCTCGTCCAGCGGTCTCAAACCGATGCTCTCCACGATCCTCAACGCCTTCCAGGTAGCGGACATCCGCAAGAAGCTCGCGTTCACCGCGGGCATGTTGCTGCTCTATCGCCTTGGCTCGCACATTCCGGTGCCGGGAGTCAACCTGACGGCGGTCGACAGCATTCAGAAGTCCTTTGGCGGCTCGAACATCCTCGGGCTGCTGAACCTGTTCTCCGGCGGTGGTCTATCGCGCCTCGCGCTGTTCGCGCTGGGCATCATGCCCTACATCACCTCCTCGATCATCCTGCAGCTGCTGCAGGTGGCGGTGCCGTCGCTGGAGAAGCTCTCCAAGGAAGGCGAAGTGGGGCAGGCGCGGATCACGCAGTACACCCGCTATCTGACTGTCGGCCTGGCCTTTGCGCAGTCGATCGGCTACGTGTTCCTGTTCCACTCGCTGCAGGCGAAAGCCGGCGAATCGGTGGTCACCCACTTCGATGCGCCGCATATCTTCCTGATCGTCATCTGCCTGACGACCGGTTGCGTGATGCTGATGTGGATCGGCGAGCTGATCACCCAGCGCGGCATCGGCAACGGCATCTCGCTGTTGATCTTCGCCTCGATCGTCGCGCGCCTGCCGACTGCCATCCAGGCCTGGTGGAACACCCAGGATCAGGTTTTCAAGGTGATGATGCCGTTCCTCGTGCTGGCCGTCGTGGCCGGGATCGTGTTCGTCCAAGAGGGTCAGCGACGGATTCCCGTGCAGTACGCCAAGCGCGTGATCGGCCGGCGGATGACCGAGGGTGGCCAGACCTATCTGCCGCTGCGCGTGAACATGGCCGGCGTGATCCCGGTGATCTTCGCCGCCAGCATCATGGCTTTCCCGCCGACCGTCGGGCAGCTCGTGAAAACCCACTGGGGTCAGTCGCTGTCGGACTTCTTTTCGCCCAACGGCTGGCACTACGTGGTCGGCGAGTCGATCTTCATCGTGATCTTCACCTACTTCTACACCGCCGTCACGTTCAACCCGGTCGACCAGGCGGAGAATCTGAAGAAGTACGGAGGGTTCATCCCCGGCGTCAGGCCAGGTCGCCCGACGGCTGAATTCCTCGATCGGATCCTCGCGCGGTTGACCTTCCCCGGCGCGCTGTTCCTGGCCGCGGTGGCGGCGCTGCCGACGATTCTGATCGCGCGCACCCACCAGAACATTCCGCTCGGGGGAACTTCGATCCTGATCGTGATCGGCGTGGCGCTGGAAACGATGAAGCAGCTCGAGGCCCAACTGATGATGCGGAGCTACGAGGGCTTTTTGAAGTAGTAGGGGGTGGTCGGGAGGGGGACCTGTCCCCCTCCCGTCGAGAGATGAAGCAGCTCGAGGCGCAGCTGATGATGCGTTCCTACGAGGGCTTTTTGAAGTAGTTGGGATTGCGGCCGGGTGCGGTTTGGCGCTAGCGGGTAGGCTGCCTGAGAGGTGTCAGAGCTGAATCTAATACTGCTCGGCCCGCCGGGTGCGGGTAAGGGGACGCAGGCCGAGCGCCTGCGCGAGGACTTCGGGCTGCCGCATATCTCCGCCGGGGACATGCTTCGCGCCCAGGTCTCCGACGGCACCGAGCTGGGGTTGAGGGCAAAGAAGTACATGGACGCGGGCGAGCTGGTGCCCGACGAGGTGATCATCGGCATGATCATCGACCGCGTGGGCGGCGAGGATGCGCGCGACGGGTTCCTGCTCGACGGCTTTCCGCGCAACGAGGAGCAGGCTGACGCACTGGCCGAGGCGTTGAAGGGCCTGGACCGCCAGCTCACGGCGGCGCTGCTGGTCGAGGTGCCGGACGAGGAGGTCGTGCGTCGATTGGCCGGACGCCGCGTGTGCGTGAAGAACCCCACCCATATCTACCACGTGGACTTCGACCCGCCCAAGCACGAGGGCGTATGCGACCAGGACGGCGCACGGTTGATCCAGCGAAAGGACGACGCCGAGGAGACGATTCGCCACCGCCTGGAGGTCTACCACCAGCAGACCGCGCCGCTGGTCGGTTACTACGAGCGTGTCGGCCTGCTGCGCCGGTTCGACGGCTCGCGTAACGCGGACGAGGTGCATGCCCGCATCCGCGCGGCGCTAGCCACGCTACGCCTGGAGGAGCAGCTATGACCAGGCCCCGCCACAGCTAAGCTCCTCGGGTGATCATCAAGAAGAGCCCTGAGGAGATCGAGAAGATGGCGAGGGCGGGCCTGGTTCTCGCCGCCACGCTAGACCTGCTGGAGGGCAAGATTCGCCCGGGCGTGAGCACCGCCGAGCTCGATCGGGCCGCCGAGCGCTTCATCCGCTCGCGCGATGCGGTGCCGACGTTCAAGGGCTATCGCGGCTTTCCCGGCTCGATCTGCGCCTCGCCGAACGCGATGGTCGTGCACGGGATCCCCGGGCCCTACCGCCTGGAGCGTGGCGACATCATCTCGATCGACGTGGGTGTGACGCTCGATGGGTGGGTGGCGGATGCCGCGCGCACCTTCGCGGTGGAGGAGGTGAGCAAGCAGGCGCGGAACCTGCTGAGCGCGACCGACGAGTCGCTGCACGCCGGGGTGGCCCAGTGCGTCGCCGGCAATCGTCTGGGCGATGTGTCGAACGCGATCCAGCGAGTCGCGGAGGGCGCGGGGCTGTCGGTTGTGCGCTCGCTCGTGGGACATGGTGTTGGGCGGAGCATGCACGAGGATCCGCAGGTGCCCAACTATGGCAAGCGGGGGAAGGGTCCATTGCTCGAGCGGGGGATGGTGCTCGCGATCGAGCCGATGACGACCGCGGGGCGTCCCGCGGTGCGCGTCGCCGGAGATGGCTGGGCGATCTTCTCCCAGGATGGCTCGCCGGCGGCGCACTTCGAGTTCACGGTCGCGATCACCGGTGAGGGGCCGAAGATCCTTACGCCGTGGCACATCGCGCCAGGGGAGCGGGTCAACGAGCCTGTCGCACAGGGCGCCGCGGGCACGGGCTGAGCGAAGTTGCTACCATCCGGAGTCCTGCTCGAACGCGAGGCTGTCAGCGCGTGTGAGGGCACCTCCACGACCCGGTAGCGGCGGCCACTACGGCAGCCAGAGCCGAGCCGCCGGAACCCAGCCGCCGAAAGGGATCATGAAGGTAAGACCGTCGGTCAAGCCGATGTGCGAGAAGTGCAAGATCATCCGCCGCCATGGAGCGGTGCTGGTGATCTGCCAAAACAAGCGCCACAAGCAGCGTCAAGGGTGATCGTCTAGATGGCTCGAATCGCCGGGGTCAACCTACCCCTGAACAAGCGCGCGGAGATCGGCCTGACCTATATCTTTGGGATCGGGCGGGCGCAGGCCAACAAGCTGCTGGCCGAGACGAAGGTCAGCCCCGACACGTACGTGCGCGACCTGACCGAGGATGAGGTTTCCAAGCTGCGCGACGCGATCGACCAGGGTTTGACGGTCGAGGGTGATCTGCGCCGCGAGCAGTCGCAGGACATCAAGCGGCTGCAGGAGATCGGTTGCTATCGCGGTCTGCGCCACCGTCGCGGTCTGCCGGTGCGCGGGCAGAAGACGAAGACCAACGCGCGCACGCGCAAGGGGCCGAAGCGGATGCAGGTCGCCGGCAAGAAGAAAGCCGGTAAGAAGTAGATGCCTCCAGCACCGAAGCGACCCGGCAGGGGCCGGCGTAAGCCGAAGAAGAACATCCCGATCGGACAGGCGCACATCAAGACCTCGTTCAATAACACGATCGTCTCCCTGACCGACACCACGGGCAACGTGATCGCCTGGGAGTCGGCCGGTGGCGCGGGCTTCAAGGGCTCGCGCAAGTCGACGCCGTTCGCCGCGCAGGTGACCGCCGACGCGGCGGCGCGCAAGGGCCTCGAACAGGGTTTGCAGAAGGTCGAGGTTTACGTCAAGGGGCCGGGCTCCGGCCGCGAGACCGCGATTCGCTCCCTGCAGGCCGCGGGCCTCGAGGTGACGGGCGTCAAGGACGTGACCCCCCAGGCACACAACGGTTGTCGCCCCCGCAAGCGACGGAGAGTCTGAGATGGCCGTGAGCACTTCGCCATACTGCGTCCTCGCTCGCTCGCGTGCAAAGCACGCCACGCTCGCTGCGTCCTTGTCTGGCTCGACTCACGACCATCTCAGGAGCGTTTAGCATGGCAAGAGACACCAGCCCGCAGTGCAAGCAGTGCCGCCGCGAGGGACAGAAGCTGTTCCTCAAGGGCGAGCGCTGCCTGACCGACAAGTGCGGCGTCGAGCGCCGCGCCTACCCGCCGGGCGAGCACGGCCGCGGCCGGCAGAAACAGAGCGAGTACCGCCTGCAGCTGCGCGAGAAGCAGAAGGCGCGCCGCTATTACGGAGTCTTGGAGAAGCAGTTCCACGGCTACTACGAAAAGGCCTCGCGCCAGCCCGGTATCACCGGCGAGAACCTGCTCGCGCTGCTGGAGTGCCGGCTGGACAACGTGTTGGTGCGCCTGGGCTTCGCCGCCTCGCGTCGCCAGGCGCGCCAGCTGATCCGTCACGGTCACTGGACGGTCAACGGCCGGAGGGTGAACATCCCCAGCTATCAGGTGCGCTCGGGCGAGGTGATCGCGATCAAGGCCGACACCCCGGCCACACAGGTGGTGCGCGACGCGACCGAGCTGACCGGACAGATTCCCGCGTGGCTACAGGCCGATCACGAGTCGCTCACGGCCAAGGTGCTGCGCAAGCCGGAGCGACGCGAGGTCGCCGCACCGGTGCAGGAGCAGCTCATCGTCGAGCTGTACTCGAAGTAGTAGGAGAGTTTTTGCCCCACGCCGGCGGCGCCCAAAGGGCGGCGTAGGCGCTCAAGAGCCGGCGTCTCAGCGACCCGGTGCGACACCAAAACGACGTTAGGACTCATCAGATGCTCGACTTCCAAATCCCCCGGATCACAAGCGAGTCCGTGGAGGAGAACCGCGGCACGTTCACGATTGAGCCGCTCGACCGCGGCTTCGGCTATACGTTCGGCAACTCGCTGCGCCGCGTGCTGCTGTCCTCCCTGGCCGGCGCGGCCGTCACAAGCGTGCGCATCGAGGGTGTGGCGCACGAGTTCTCGACGATCACAGGCGTCAAGGAGGACGTGACCGACATCGTGCTGAACCTGAAGGGCATCGTCTGCCGGATGCACTCCGACGCGACCGAGGTCGAGGCGCCGCTGGTCGTGACCGGACCGGGCGAGATCACCGCGAAGGACATCGACCTGCCCGCGGGTGTCGAGATCCTCAACCCCGAGGTGCACATCGCGACGCTCGAGAAGAAAACGAAGCTCGAGCTGTACATGACGATCGGCCGCGGTCGCGGGTACCGCCCGGCGGAGGAGAACAAGTCCCCCGACCAGCCGATCGGCGTGATCCCGATCGATTCGATCTTCTCGCCGGTGCGACGGGTCGCCTATGCGGTCGAGGGCGCGCGCGTCGGGCAGAAGACGGACTTCGACAAGCTCACGCTCGACATCGAGACCGATGGCTCGATCGACCCGCAGGCGGCGTTGCGCGAGGCGGCCGAGCTGCTGATCTCACAGCTGGCGATCTTCACCGACGCCGATCGCATCCAGGAGCTGCGGGCGGTGCCGGGTGGGCAGCTCGACGGCCACGGCCTCGCGGTCGGCGCCGGCGGCGGAGCGGGCGGGGCTCAAGCGCTGCAGGGCGAGGAGTGGAGCATCCTGATCGAGGAGCTCGAGCTCGGCGTGCGCTCGTACAACTGCCTCAAGCGCGCCGGCATCCAGACCGTTGGCGATCTGATCTCCAAGTCCGAGGCCGAGCTGAACGCGATCCCGAACTTCGGCAAAAAGTCGATCGACGAGGTCATCGAAACCTTGCACTCACGCGGTCTCGATCTTCGCCAAGACTGACGGCGGTTTAGACTCACAAAGCCATGCGCCATCAGAAGACGAAAAACAAGCTCAGCCGCTCGAGCGCTCACCGCAAGTCGCTGTTGATGAACCTCAGCAAGGAGATCATCGAGCACGAGCGGATCGAAACGACCCAGGCGAAGGCGAAGGCCGTCAAGCCGGAGATCGAGCAGCTGATCACGCTGGCCAAGCGCGGTGGTCTGCACGCGCGCAGGCAGGCGCTGTCGACGCTCGCGCAGGACAAGTTCGCGGTGCACAAGCTGTTCGAGGAGGTCGCGCCACGCTACGCCGACAGACCGGGGGGATACACGCGCATCTTGAAGCTCGGCCCGCGGAAAAGCGACTCCACCGAGATGGTATTCATCGAGCTCGTCTAGCGGTCTAGCGGCCCGCTGGCACGGCGCCAGGCTGCGTCCTCCCCCATTCGGGGACAGGCGATCGCTCGTGTGCTATCGCACATTTCGCTCACTGCGTCCTCATATGGGGGTTTGTTTGTCTAGTGGGCAGGTTGGTTTGCCGGCTGGTGGGCTGGTTGTGGTTGGGCGTGTGGTGTTCTCGGGGCGTCACGGGTGGGTTTCTGGGTGTGTCGAGTGCTTTTCAGCCTCATATGCGAGGGCTGGTTACCTCATGACCGCCGATTCGTCGCGGGGCGCGCAGTCTTGTAGCGGGCGCGGCCGGCACGTGCTGGGTGCTGGTTGCCCGAGGACGCAGCGCGGGCCCGCTAGCCGCGACAGGCCAGGTCCCGGTGGTTCCCGTGTCGCCCCGACAGCACCATTGCCGTGGGGGCTGGCTGTTGGTTGGTGTTTAGGTCAGCTGTCCGACCTCCCATGTGAATGTCGCGAGCTCGCGCGCGAGTGCGATCGTGACGATGTTCGCGGGCTTGCCACGCTCCAGGCGCAGCCGGCGGTATTGGCGGTGCAGGCGTTGTTGAGCACGCCACGCGATCTCGCACGCGCGGGGGTCTTGGCCGTCTTGACGGCGTGCGAGTGCGAGGCCGATCGCGGGGGTGTGGCGGTAGTGGTGGGCTGCCTCGACGAGGAGGCGGCGTGCGTGTGGGGAGCCGGCCTTGGTGATCGGCCCGCGGCGGGTCTGCTCCCCGGAGGAGTGCTCGCTGGGGACGATCCCGAGATAGGAGCAGAGCAGGGTGGGATGCTTGAAACGGTGGAAGTCTCCGATCTCGGCGCACAAGGCGAACGCGGTGACCGTGTTGATCCCGCGCATGCAGCGCAACCCGGCGATCGTGTCCACCCACGGGCTCTCAGACCATGCCCCCTCGATGATGTCGTTCAGGGCACCGCGGCGTTGTTCCAGAGCACGGACCCCGGTCTGGTAGTCAGCGAGTACCACGCGGGATGGGGCGTCATCGAACTCGAGGCGGTTCAGCCATTTCCAGTGCGCGAGGGTCCAGTTGCTCTCCGGGCCGGGGAAACGGATGTCGCGGCGCAACAAGAACTTCCCGAGGCGGTGACGGGCGCGCATCAGATCACCTCTTGCGGCCTCGCGGCAGCGCGCGAGGTCACGGAAGCTCTCTTCCTGCACGCTTGGTACTCGCACGAAGGACAGCTCCCCCGCGATCAAGAGTCGAGCGAGGCGCTCCGCGTCACGGCGGTCGGTCTTGATCCGCTCATACGGACGCCTGAGGATCGACCCAGGCGCACACACACGAACGTCCAGGCCCCGCTCCGCGGCTGCCCGCGCGAGGCCGTATCCCGTAGGGCCAGCCTCATAGGTCGCGAGCACGCTCCCCGCCAGGCCCTGGAGAAAACCCACGATCTCGCTCGCCGATCCGCTGACCCGTCGAAACGACAGCTCCCCGGTCGCCATCTCCAACACAGCGGCCTGCGTTGCTTGCCCATGAACATCCAGACCCACGACCGTCTTATCGTTCAACATGTCGGCACCTCCCATGACTCAGGGTGTCGGCCGGAGGAGCACCCTCCAGCCCAGTCCCCGCATATTCATGCGCGGGGTGCCGACAATCTCCACCAACAGACCAAGCCGACACAACCCATACGGTCTTGCCTGGCTTGGCCATCGAGCCGCTAGACGGGTTAGTGATGGTCACCAAGCTGACGATCGAGTACGACGGCGGCGGCTTCGCCGGATGGGCGCGCCAGCCTGGCGAGCGGACGGTGCAGGAGGAGCTCGAGCTGGCGCTGCGCAAGGTGCTCGGCGAGAGCGCGCAGGACGGCGCGCCGCTGAAGCTGACGGTCGCCGGGCGGACCGACCGCGGCGTGCATGCGTGGGCGCAGGTCGCCAGTTACGCCCACGAGGCGGTCGACCCGCTGCGCTTGAACGGCCTGATCGGCGACGACGTCGCGGTGCTCGCGGCTGAGCCGATGCACGACGGGTTCGATGCCCGCCGCGACGCGATGAGCAGGACCTACTGCTACCGCGTGCTCGCGCGGCGCACCCGCGGCGTGTTCGAGCGCGGGCGCGCCTTCTGGTGGCCCGGCGCGATCGACCGTGACTTGCTCACGCAGTGCGCCGCCGCGCTGCGGGGCAAGCACGACTTCACGGCGTTCACCCCGCGCGAGACCGAGCACTCGTGGTTTCGCTGCGACGTGCGCCGCGCGGAGTGGCTGATCGACGGAGATCTGCTGGAGCTGTGGATCGAGGCGGACATGTTCCTGCGGCACATGAATCGCGTGCTCGTCGGCACGATGCTCGACGTCGCCGGCGGGCGTCGCACGCTCGCCGAATTCAAGACGCTGCTCGAGGGTCGCCCCCGAGCCGAGGCCGGCAGGACCGCGCCGGCGCACGGCCTGGCGCTCGCAGGCGTGTCCTACGCATAGAGGGGTGGCCTCCCCGGTAACGCCGCGAGTACACGGGGACCGAAGCGCGCCCTATGCTGGGAAAAGATGCTGAACGTGCTCCTCACCAACGACGACGGGATCGAGGCCGAGGGCCTGCAGGCGATGCGCACAGCGCTCGCCGCGCTGGAGGGCGTGCGCCTGGCGGTGATCGCGCCGGACGGCAACCGCTCGGCGATGGCCCGCTCGATCACGACGCGCCGGCCGCTGTGGGTCGCCGAGGTGCCGTTCGGGGACGGCACGGTGGGTTATGCGACGGATGGCACGCCGGTCGACTGCGTACGCCTGGCGAACCTGGGCCTGGTCGAGGATTTCAAAACCGACCTGGTCGTCTCCGGGATCAACCACGGCGCAAACCTGGGCGATGACATCACCTATTCGGGCACCGTCGCCGCGGCGCTCGAGGGGGTCGTGTTGGGGATCCCGGCGATCGCCGTCTCGCAGCAATCGAAGGCGCGCGCGCTCGACTTCCGCTACGACGGGGGCTTCGGTTTCGAGGTCGCGGCGGCGTTCGTCGCCGGCCTGGTGGAAAGGATCGAGGAGGTGCCGCTGCCGGCGAGCACGCTGCTCAACGTGAACGTGCCCGCGGGCATGCCCGACGGGGTAGAGGTGACGAGCATCGGCAAGCGGATCTACCGCGACGAGCTGAAACTCGCGCACGAGGAGGACGGCCCACCGGCACGCAGGCGCTACTGGATCTACGGCTCGGACCCGGGCTTTCACGACGAGCCGGGCACCGACCTGGCCGCGGTCGCGGCCGGGCGGATCGCGGTGACGCCGATCCATTTCGACCTGACCGACCGCCCGGGGCTGGAGGCTCTGAGAAGCTTCGACCTGGAAGGCTTGCTCGCTCCGGTCGCCGGGCTGCAAGCGTCGTGAGTGACGCTTCGGAGTCGCCGGCGGCGCAGACGCGCGCGCGTGTAGAGGAGTTGAAGCGCGTGCTCGAGGAGCACGCGCACCGCTATTACGTGCTCGACGATCCGACGATCGGCGACGCGCAGTACGACGCGCTGCTCGACGAGTTGCGCGCGCTGGAGCAAGAGCACCCGGAGCTCGCGACGCCCGACTCGCCGACCCGCAGGGTGGGGGCGGAGCCGGTGGGGAAGCTGGAGAAGGTCACGCACCTGGAGCCGATGCTCTCGCTGCCGAATGCGCGCACCGAGCAGGAGCTGCGGGCGTGGGTCGAGCGGATGCGCAATCACCTCGCGCGCGAGGGGATCGAGAGCCCGAAGTTCGAGTTCGTCGTGGAGCCGAAGATCGACGGGCTGGCGATCAGCCTCGTCTACCGCGACGGTGTGCTCGAGCGCGGCGCGACGCGCGGGAACGGCGAGGTCGGGGAGGACGTGACGCACAACCTGCGCACGATCGGTTCGATCCCGCTGCACGTGGGCGACGTGCCGCCGCTGGTGGAGGTGCGGGGCGAGGTGTATATGTCGCTGAAGGACTTCGCGGCGCTCAACGAGCGCCGCGCGGAGGCGGAGGAATCGACGTTCATGAACCCGCGCAACTCCGCCGCCGGGACGATCCGCCAGCTCGACCCGGCGGACGCCGCGAAGCGACCGCTGTCGATGTGGTGCTACCAGCTGGGCGTGATCGAGGATCTGTCGTTCGAGACGCACTGGCAGGCGCTGCAGTGGCTGAAGGAGCGCCGCTTCCGTGTGAACCCCGACATCAGGCTGATCGGCGATGAGGACGAGGTCGTCAGACAGTGCCTGGACTGGCAGGAGCGCCGCGGCGAGCTCGATTTCGAGATCGACGGCGTCGTCGTGAAGGTCAACGACCTGGAGCTCCAGCGCCGCCTGGGCTCGGTCGGGCGCGACCCGCGCTGGGCGATCGCCTGGAAGTTCCCGCCGACGATCGCGGTGACGAAGCTCGAGAAAGTGATGTGGAACGTCGGCAAGTTCGGCGACATGCGGCCATATGCGGTGCTCGCGCCGATCGAAGTCGGCGGCGTGACGATCAAGCTGGCGACGCTGCACAACGAGGAGGACATCGTCCGCAAGGACATCCGCCAGGGCGAGGAGGTGATCGTGATGCGCGCCGGCGACGTGATCCCGCAGGTCGTCTCGCCGGCGCCGCACGTGGTCGAGCAGAAAGGCCGTCCGCGCCGCCCGCGCCCGCCGAAGCGCTGCCCGTTCTGCAACACCGAGACGGTCAAGCCGAAGGGGTCGGTGTTCACGAAGTGCCCCAACCGCGACTGCCCCGAGCGCGCGTGGCAGCTGCTCAAGCACTTCGTCTCGCAGGGCGCGATGGACATCGAGGGCCTCGGCGAGAAGCAGGTCGCGATGCTGCAGAAACGCGGGCTGGTGAAAACCGACGGCGACTTCTACCGCCTCAGCGAGGAGCAGTTGACCGAGCTGGAGGGCATGGGCGAGATCTCCGCGCGCAACCTGATCGCCGCGATCGAGGCCTCGAAGCACCGGCCGTTCGCGCGCGTGCTGTTCGCGCTGGGAATCGAGGAGGTCGGCGAGGTGACCGGCCGAAACCTGGCCATGCGCTTCCGCGAGATCGACGCTTTGCTGGGCGCCACGAACGAGGAGATCGAGCAGACGCCCGGCGTGGGCGAGAAGATGGCGAAGGCGATTCGCGAGCAGCTCGACGATGGGCGAATGCGCGCGCTGATCGGCGACCTGCGCGAGATCGGGCTGCGCTTCAAGGAGGAGGGCCCGCCCCCGTCCGAGGGTCCCCTGGCGGGCAAGACGGTGGTGCTGACGGGGTCGATGCCGAACTGGTCGCGCGAGCAGGCCACCGAGCGGATCATGGCCGCTGGCGGGCGCGTGACGGGGAGCGTGTCGAAGAAGACCGACTACCTCGTCGCCGGCGAGAGCGCGGGGTCGAAGCTCGAGAAGGCCAAGCGCCTGGCGGTGCCGATCCTCGACGAGGCTTCGCTGCGCGAGTTGCTAGGTCAGTAATCCGCGACAGAGATCGTCATGTGATCCTGGATCGTGTGCGCGTAGGCGGTGGCGATCCCATCGGTGAACCAGGCGAACGCGAGCAGGTGGCCGTCGCGCGCCTGGCAGTAGCCGACGAGGTTCGACACGCCGGTCAGCGTGCCGGTCTTGCCCTGGCAGCGTCCGGCGGCGCCGGTGTTGCGCATCCGTTCGGACAGCGTCCCGGTGCTGCCGGCGACGGCCAGGTCGCTGCGCAGGACGGCGCCGATCGACGTCGGGGCGAGCTCGACGAGCAGGTCGGCGACCTCGTAGGGGGAGGTGCGGTCCGATTCGGACAGGCCCGAGCCGTCGACCACATGAGGGGTGAAGCCGAACTGCTTGCCGATCGTCTGGCTGACGACGCTCGCCCCGGCGCTGGTCGTGCCGGCGCCGCCGAACCGCGCGCCGAGGTCCTTGACGAGCGTCTCGGCGAAGAAGTTGTCCGACGGCGGCAGCGTCAACGCGAGCAGGCCGTTGACCGTCGGCGACTGAACCGCCGCCAGCTGGGTCGTCGCGCTCGCGGGCGTCGGCGCGGCGCCGAAGGAGCCCGCGACCGTCACGCCGTCTGACTTCAGCGCCGCCAGCAGCTGGTGCGCGGCGTAGGCGGCCGGTGCGTGGGGGGTGGGCGGGTTCGTTTCCCGGCCCACGGCGCCGCGGTTGAAGGCCAGCCCCGAGAGCGTCCCTTCGAGGAACGGGTCGGGGCCGAAGTCGCTGGAGGGCTCGCCGCGCAGCGAGTCGAAGTACGTCTCGTCGCCCTCGATCGAGCCCGTGATGTGGTGGATGCCGTCGGTGCGCACGAGCTGGGTCACGAGCGTGCTTACCGAGGCTCCCTGCCCGCCGTAGTGGGCGTGGATGAAGCCGCTTGAGCCGAACGTCGGGTCGCCGCCGCCGCGCAGATACAGGTTGCCTTCCCAGACACCGCCCGCGGCGAGGTGGCCGCTGCCAAGCACGTTCGTCGTCAGGCGCGCCGTCGGGCCGAGCAGCTCCAGCGCGGTCGTCGCGGTGTAGAGCTTCTCCACGGAGGCCGGCGGGCGGAGTGTCTCGGCGCGCTCGCTGAACAGGGCCTCCTGAGCGGTCAGGTCGTAGACGTAGCCGCCGGAGGCCGGGCCGGCGATCTGCAGCTGGTGACTGAGGTCCGCCTGTAGGACGGCGGTTTCATTCGCGGCGCTCGCCGCCGCGGGCGCCAGGCAGGCGCTGCCCAGGGCCGGCAGACAGGCGCAGAGGGTCGCGAGAAATGTGCGCCGGGGGCCTGCGAGCAGCGTGTGACGCGGCGGTTTGAGGCACGCCCGGCGGGGCGTTGCGAGGGACACCCGGCGGGGCGTCACGGGTAGCGCGCGCGGTGAGGAAAGGGTTTTCCGGGGCAAGGGACCGTAAAATGAATCGAGCATGGGCAAGGTTGTCAAGCTGGAACCTACGGCCAAGGCGCGAGTTGCGGCGCGGCGAGGTGCGGCAGCGAGGAAAAAGCGCGGCACCGCGGGCGCCCGGCCGACCCGCCGCCGCCGCCGCAGCGACAAGACCGCGCTCGTACTGGGCGGCGGGGGCTTCACCGGGGGGGTGTACGAGATCGGCGCGCTGCGCGCGATCGATCTGATGGCGACGAACAGCACGGTCAACCAGTTCGACATCTACGTCGGGACATCCGCGGGGTCGTTCATCGCCGCGCTGTGCGCCAACGGCGTGACGCCGGAGGAGATGATGCGCGTCGTCACCCACCAGGGCAAAGCGCCCTTCCGCGACGTCGACCTCGGCGACCTGCTGCACCTGAACCTGCTCGAGTTTGCGCGCACGGGCGTAAAGCTGCCGCTGCGGATGGTCTCGCTGGCGCGCCAGGTGGTGGCCCAGCGGGGGCAGGTCTCGGCGATGGACGTGCTGCTGGGGCTTGCCGATGGGCTGCCCTCGGGCGCGTACACGGGCGCCGGGATCGAGAGCTATCTGGGCAGCGTCCTGAACGAGCCGGGCCGCAGCGACGCGTTCGGCGAGCTGCGCCGCGAGCTGTACCTGACGGCCACCGACCTCGACACGTGCGAGCGGATCGTGTTCGGCGCAGAGGGCTACGACGACGTGCCGATCTCCACCGCCGTGCGCGCATCGGGCGCCCTGCCGATGGTCTACGCACCGGTCGAGGTCAAGGGCCGTGAGCTGATCGACGGCGGGATCGTCTCGACGACGAACCTCGACATCGCCGTCGAGGCCGGCGCGAAGCTCGTCGTCGTGATCAACCCTTTGGTGCCGTACGTGAACGACTTCGTCGAGCAGACGCGCACGCTGCGCGGAACTCGCCCGCGTCGCGTCTCGGACATGGGCTTCGCGCAGATCGGCTACCAGACGTTCAAGCTGATCGCCCACCAGCGCCTGCACGAGATGGCCGAGCGCTGGGAGGAGCGCTACCCCGGCGTGGACATCGTGCTGATCGAGCCCGAGCCGACCGACGAGCTGATGTTCACGACCTCGATGATGAACTTCACCTCGCGCGTGGAGATCGCCAAGCACGGCTTCCAGTCGGTGACCAAACACCTGGCCGGCGAATACGATCACTACCGTGAGATCTGCGAACGCCACGGCCTGGAGATCTCGGCGAAGCGGGTGAACAAAGTCGTCGCCCACTTCGAGGTCGAGCAGGAAGAGGTGAGCGCCTGGCGGAAGATCCTCGAGGGCACGACCGGCGCGCTCCTGCGCCAGACCGGCACGGACTAAAGCAAAGCTTTATCCAGCGCGCCCAGCAAACGCTCGGAGCACGCGGCGTCGCGCAGGCTGATGCGCACGTGGCGGGACTCGCCGAGCGCGTCCCCGCCGGCCACCAGCACTCCGGCGCGCGCAAGGCGCGCGACGAGCTCGCCGCCGTCGACGGTTGGGTGGGCCACCCACAGGAAGTTGGCCTGGCTGTCGGCCACCTCGAAGTGGCGCTCGCGCAGCGCGGCGCTCAACGCGACGCGCTCGTCGGCGATCTCACGGACGCGCTCTGCCACCAGATCGGAGCACCTGCGCAGCGCCTCCAGGGCACCTGCCTGGGAGACCTCGGAGACGCCGAGGTCGGGCGCCAGCTCGGCGAGCAGGTCCTCCGAGCCGGGGCCTCCGACGGCATAGCCGACGCGCAGCCCCGCCAGGCCCCATGCCTTGGAGAAACTGCGGAACACGAGCAACCGCGGGTGGCGCTCCAGTAGCGCGAGCGAGCTGTCGGTCGGCTGGGCGTCGGCGAACTCGACGAGCGACTCGTCCAGCAGTACGGCCACGCCCTCGGGGAGCCCCTCGAGCAGCCGCGCCAGCTCCGCCGCCTCGAGCAGCGCGCCGGTCGGGTCGTTGGGGCTGGCCAGGGCGATCACGCGGGTGTCCTGCTCGCCGGCCGCCTCCAGCAGCGCGTCGACCCCGCCGGTGACCGGCACGGCGTGGCCGTGGGCGCGCCGCGCCATGATCGGGTAGAGGGGATAGGAGGGCCAGGAGGTGAGCAGTCGCTGGCCCGGTGCGATCAGCGCGCGCGTGGCGGAGCTGAGCAGCTCGGCGGCGCCGTTGCCGAGGATCAGCCGGCGGGAGTCGATGCCGTGGCGTGTCGCGAGCTCGTCGTGCAGTTGTGAGCCCCGCAGGTGGGGGTAGCGCTGCATGCCGCGCTGGGCGGTGAACGTGATCGCCGAGACGATGCTCGGGTGGGCGAGCTCGGGCCAGGTGGTCTGCGAGAGATCGACGGTCTCCACGCGGGTGAGCGCCTTGCGCCGGCGCTCCGCGGCCTGCGCGCGCAGGCCCTGATTGACCTCCTCCTCGGACATCCCTTCGAACTGGCGATAGTAGTCGAGCAGGCCCATGACTCAGCTACCTGGGAGGGGACTGATCATGGCTCAGCTATGCAGACGGGGCTGATCATGGCTCGGCTATTCAGGACGGGGCGCATTACGGTCAAGAGCTGCCCGCGCGACGGAGTCCATCACCCACCGCTGCCGGTGCCGGAGCCGGAGTATTCGGCGCCCGGGCCGTGGATCACAATGAACCAGAACGTGAAGATCAGCGCGCAGATCACTGCGGTGGTCGCGAAGATCCGTCCGAGCGCGCCGCCGCGCTGGTCGTGCCCGGCGGCGCGGCGTACGAGGATCCATGCCTGATCGAGCCGGCGCAGGATCGCGAGCGCTCCGAACAGGAACATGAACAGCCCGACGAACGAGACGAGGATGCCGATCGAGACGCTGCCCGAGAGGTAGTCGACCTGCGAGCCGATCCACAGGCACGCGAGCGGGATCGGGCCCCAGCAGAGCAGGCTGAGGACGATCATCGCGCCGAGCAGGATGCCGGCGAGCGAGCCGTCGAAGCGCTGGCGCAGGGCGCTGCCGCGCTCGGGCAGCGCACGGAAGCGGACCGGTGCGGTGCCGGGCCGGCGGCTGACGAACAGGCCGCCGTTCTCAGCGGGGTCGTTGCGCATCAGATCCCCGTGACTTTGTGACCCGTGACCTCATGAGATTCATGGCAACGCGAATCGGGGGCGGTAGCTGTCGTTGATCGCTGCGCATCCTTCTCCTATGTTCGCAGCTAAAACGGCCGAGGGCCGGGTCAGCCGGTGTAGAGCGAGTCGAACAGGGCGGCGTACTGCTCGTTGACGACGTTGCGCTTGACCTTCAGCGTCGGCGTCAGCTCGCCCGTGGCCTGCGACAGGTCGTGATCGAGAATCACAAACTTCTTCACCTGCTCCACCTGCGCGTATTTCTGATTCGCGCGGTCGACCTCCCGCTGGATCAGCGAGCGCACCTCCTCGCAACGCGCGAGCGAGGGGATGTCCTGCGGCAGGTCGTGCTCGGAGGCGTAGGCGGGGATCTCCTCCTCGTCGAGCGTGATCAGCACAACGGGGTAGGGGCGCTGGTCGCCGTGCATCACCGCCTGGGAGATCCAGCGGCACTGCTTGAGGTCGTTCTCGATGTTCGCCGGCGTCAGGTTCTTGCCGCCGGCGGTGATGATGATGTCCTTCTTGCGCCCGGTGATCGACAGGTAGCCGTCCGCGTCGAGCGAGCCGAGATCGCCGGTGTGCATCCACCCGTCCTCGACCGCGCCGAAGCTCTCTTCCCCGCGGTTGTGGTAGCCGGCGAAGATGTTCGGGCCTTTGATCAGGATCTCGCCGTCGTCGGCGATCTTCAGCTCGACCCCCGGCAGCGCCCGCCCGACGGTGCCGAAGCGGTGGTTCTCGACCGTCGAGACGGTCGCCGCGGTGGCGGTCTCGGTCATCCCGTAGCCCTCGAGCACCGGCACGCCGCAGGCCCAGAAGAATTCGAGGATCTCTTTGGCGATCGGCGCGGCGCCGCTGGTGGCGTGGCGCACGTTCCCGCCGAAGATCCCGCGCACGAGCGTGAACAGCTCGGCGTCGGCTTCGTCGAACGGCTTCTGCAGCTCCTCGGGCACCGGCTCGCCGCGGTTGATCATGTCGCGCACCGTCACCCCGAGCGCGATCGCCTGCTGGGCGCGCTCGCGCTCCTCCCGCGGCTTGGCCTCGATCGCACCGTGGGCGAGCGTGTAGATCTTCTCGAACACGCGCGGCACCGACGGCAGGTATGTCGGTTTGACCTCCATCAGCTCTCCCACGATCTGCTTGGTGTCACCGCCGAAGTAGGCGAGCGTGCCACCGAGGTCGAACACCGCGAGCTGGATCAGCAGCGCGAAGGAGTGCGCGAGCGGCAGGTACAGGTAGATCACCTCGTCGTCGGTGATCTCGCCGCTCTCGCCGATCATGTCGACGATCGCCCGGTAGTTGCCGTGCGTGAGCACGCAGCCCTTCGGCGGGCCTGTCGTGCCGGAGGTGTAGATGAACGTGTAGGAGTCCTCGGGGCGGATCGCGGCACGGCGCGCGTCGAGCTCCTCCGGGGCGTGCGAGCGTCCGCGCTCGCGGACCTGCTCCAGGGAGATCGCTCCGAGCGACTTGGCGACCTCAGAAGCAGTCTCAGAAGCCCCATCGGACGAGGACCCGCTGGACGCGCCGTCGATCACGATCACGGTGCGCAGGTTCGGCAGCTGATCACGAATCGCGGCGATCTTCGCGAGCTGCTCGTCGTCCTCGCAGACGATCGCGCCGGCGCCCGAGTCGGAGATCACCCACAGGCACTCCTCGGGCGAGTTGGTCTGATAGATCGGCACGACGACGGCCCCCGCGGCCGTGGCCGCCAGGTCGGCGTAGGACCACTCGGGCCGCGTGTTGGCGAGGATGCAGACGCGCTCGCCCGGCTCGATCCCGAGGTCGATCAGCCCGAGGCCGATCTCCTGCACGATCGTGGCGAGCTCGGCATAGCTGACGTCATGCCAGGCTCCGTCGCGCTTGAAGCGCATTGCGGGCTTCTCCCCGCGCTCGGCCGCAGCGTGCGGTATCAAGTCGGCGACTGTGCTCGACCCCGTGCTGCTGGACACCGTGGCGGTGGCCTCCATAGCGACTCTCCTCCTCGATCAGGCTGAAGTAACCAATGGATCTTAGTCCTCACAGGGCTTCTCGTCGTAGGAATGGTCGAGAGCTGTCCTCGCGGGACGGTGATCGGAGCCGTGTGGGATACTGCGGCATGCGTCGGGGCGTGGCGCAGCCTGGTAGCGCGCACCGTTCGGGTCGGTGAGGTCCCGAGTTCGAATCTCGGCGCCCCGATTGTCTTAGTTAGGACGAACAGGACCGAACAGCAGGAAAAGAGCCCGAAAACACTGGGGATTGCGAGGATCGGTTCACCCGTGTTTGGGGCTGTTCGCTGGATGATTCACCGCAAAACCACCGCAGCGGGACGCAAATCCACCGCAAAAGCACCGCAACGCAACCTCCGAGGCGGGGGGCGGTGGGCTGCCGACGCCCGCGCTGGCCGAGCGTCCGTTGTCGCTGGGCCTGGAGCTCGAGGTCTGTCGCCGGAGCGGCGGGTGAGCCTCGGCGTCTACTGGGATCGCGCGGAGCTCGGCTGGGACTGCGCCGGCGCACTTCAGATCCTGGAGGCGAAGCGCATCTCGGAGACGCCCTCGGTTCGCTGGCTCGACACGAACGAACTCGACGCACTGATCGAGGAGCTCCCGCGGTATCCGCTCGGCATACATGCGCGGGACGAGCGCCTACAAGTAGTTGCACTGCCACTTGACGCACGTTCGAATGCTGGGCGGCGCCGACGCGCAAGTCGCGGGCGCTGTCGGAGGCCTGCTCAGACTGCGAGCCCAGCCTCACAGCAGCGCTCGCAGTCGGTCGCGGCGATCCGCCGCGGAGTGCGGCGTTGGCCGGCGAGGGCCCTTACTACCCGACTCCATACTGCCCACAGTCGACGATCGCCCCCGGGGAGGCGGTGGAGAGCCGGCGCGCGCTCCCATAGCACGACGCATTCGCCGCCCTGGTGCGCTGCCTGGTAGCGGATGCCTTCGAGACTGCGGTACTGCTCATATATGCGTCGTCCCCAGCGTTGTGTGCGTCGGCGTGGCTCCTGACCCCATTGCAGCGTGCCTGGCGCGCCGATTGCGAGGGCGCCTTCGCCGGTGAGATCCAGCAGCGCGATCGGCGTGGGTGGGGATAGCCAGGCGGCGCGTGCGTGTGGGCAGATCGAGACCTCCGGCCACTGTGCCGGATAAGACTCGGCCAGTGCCGTGGCGAGATCGGCGGCGAGGTAGAGGACGCCGCGGTCTTGTGGGTCCTTTCGTGGGTGCTGATGGCTGTCGCGCACGTGCGGGTCGAAGCGGGCGAGCGGCCCGAATGTGCGTGGCGTCATTCCGTCGTGGTGTGGCTCCTCGTGGTAGACACGAACCATGGGCCGGGACTGGAGCCACTGCCAGCTTGGGGGATCCGCCGGCAGCGTTGCCGGAGGATCGCCAAGCTTCGCTACCACGCGGCCGGCGTGAGTGCCTGGACGGCGTCGAGCACACGCGCAAGACCGTCGCGGCGGGCTAGGGCCTGCGCTGGCGTGACGCCGTCGAGATCTGGCGAGGGAGAGGTGGCCCAGCTCGTCAGTGACAGCGCGCCGCCGGGGTAGATAGCGATCACCTGCTTCAGACCCGGCAGCACGCCCTCCTCATAGAACTGCCAGGCTGGGAGCCGGCTGACCCGTCCGCGGCGCAAAGCGAGCAGGCCGCCCGATGCCACGCGCTTGGAGACCGCCTGTGGCGTGATGCCAAGCCGCTGCGCCGCCTGTTCGCGGGTCAGTGCACTCGACAGCACATCGTTCATGGCACTCGCCAGCGTCATATAGCTGGCTGCGCGAGCGTCCGCGAGCTCGCGGTCAGTCGGTGAAGGCCCCCACAGAACCTCATCGAGCTGATCGGTCTCGTCCGCGGCAGCAGCCCTTGACAAGGCCGCCTCGAACGCTCCGATCAGCGCCGTCGGCGCCTCGAGGGTAGCGAGCTCAGCGGCGAGATCCTTAGGAGTAAGCGGACCCTCGCCCAGGCTCTTGACGAGCTCGTCCGCCAGACACTCAGCCTCTGGAGTCACAGTCGGAGCCATGATCTGATGCTAGCATCATCCCGCAACCTACGCAACCTATGCAACTTGCTCTAACCAGGAGCGGTGATTGATTCGAGAGGATGTGTGGACGGATCTGATTGCCTACGTGGTCTGATTGCAGAAACCCCTGCGAATAGGAGGTTCGAGAAATGGGAAAGATCGTCGTAACCGAGTTTGTCTCGCTCGATGGGGTGATGGAGGCGCCGGGCGGGGGCGAGGACTACGAGCACCAGGGTTGGACGTTCGAGATCGACCGCGGCGCGGAGGGTGACAAGTTCAAGCTCGACGAGGCGTTCGCGTCGGAGGCGCTGCTGCTCGGGCGCACGACCTACGAAGGCTTCGCCGCCGCGTGGCCGTCGATGGAGGGAGAGTTCGCGGACAAGTTCAACGGGATGCCGAAGTACGTCGTCTCCTCGACGCTGACCGAGCCGACGTGGAACAACACGACCATGCTCAGCGGCGAGCTCGTCGAGGAGGTCACGAAGCTGAAGCAGGCGCTTGCCGGGGAGATCGTTGTCCACGGCAGCGCGCGGCTCGCACAGGGGTTGCTCGAGCACGATCTCGTCGACGAGCTGCGGTTGATGGTATTCCCGGTCGTGCTCGGCAGTGGCAAGCGGCTGTTTGGCACGGCGAGCGACAAGAAACCGTTGCGGCTGACCAGCTCGCGGACGGTCGGTGACGGCATCGCGATCCTGACCTACGACCTCTGATTCAGTCCTGGTATCCTTACCTTCATCAATAAGTAAGGAGAGTTCGATGGATGCCTTGGCGCGTTTGACGTCGAAGGGGCAGGTCACGATTCCGAAGATGGTGCGCGACGCGTTGGGGCTGCACGAGGGCGATGAGATCGTGTTTCGTGTCGAGCGTAAGCGGGCGATCGTCGCGAAAACGCCGAGCTTCATCGAGCTGGCCGGGTCGGTTGCGGTTTCGCTGGGCAAGCAGGGCACGTCCTGGGATGAGGTTCTGCGCCAGACACGACGGGCACGCGCGGAGCAGCGCCGCTGAGGGCTTTTCTCGACACGAATGTTCTGATCAGGCATCTCACGGGCGACCCGCCGGAGATGGCCGCGCAGGCGACCGCGGCGCTGGCCGGCGGCGAGCGGTTGCTGCTGTCCGATCTCGTGGTGGCCGAGTGCGTTTATGTCCTCGAGTCGTTTTACGAAGTAGAGCGCGAGCGGGTCGCGGCGCTGATGCGGGCGGCGATCGCGTTGCCGTCGGTCGCGGTGATCGATGCGCCGGTGCTCTTGCGTGCGCTGGAGGTCTACGAGCTCGAGCGACTCGACTTTGCGGAGGCATATCTCGTTGCCAGTGCAGAGGCCACGGGCGTGAAGGCGATCCTGTCCTTCGATCGGACGATCGATCGGGTGGAGACCGTCGCGCGCGCCGAGCCATAGTTGCCTCGATCGCAGTGCGGCCCGCGCTCCACGGCGACGAGTAGCTGCCCACCTTTGCGCGTCAGGCCGGCGCCTGGGCCCCGCCGAGCCCCTCGACCGTGAGCTCGGTCTCGATCGCCGAGCGGATCGCCTTCAGCGAGTCTCCCCGCACGCGGAGCTTCGTGGCGGTATGGGCGGCCGCGTTGAGCTCGGCCAGCTCCGCGGCGGCGGCGAGGCTCGCGGCCAACAGCTCATCCGCGGGAACGACCCTGTCGAAGAAGCCCGCGGTGACGGCCTCGGCCGGGCTGTGCATCATGGCGGAGACGACGGCGCGGTTGAGGTGGGCCGGCGCCAGGCGTTGGCGCGCCAGCTCGATCACGAACCAGGGGACGGTCAGGCCGATCTTCACCTCGTTGAGCCCGATCCGAAAGGGGCCGTCGACCCCGATGCGCAGGTCGGCCGCGAGCGTCATGAACGCCCCGGCGGCGACGGTGTGCCCGGAGCAAGCCGTGATCACGGGCGTGGCAAACCCGAGGATCCGCTCGGCGAGCGTGGCCCCGAGCGTCAGCATCTCGATCACCGCGGCGACGTCGCCACCGGCGAACACCTTCAGGTCAAAGCCGGCGGAGAAGTACCCCTCGCGGCCGGTCAGCACGACGATCGCCCCATCGCGCTCGGCTTGGTCGAACGCGGCATGGACCGCTTGGAGCATCGGGATCGAGAACGCGTTGACCTTCCCGTCGTCCATCGTGATCGTCGCGATCCGCCCATCGAGCCGATAGGAAGCCAGTTCGGTCATCGTCATCTCCGGTCATTCGAGGATTGCCCACTATGCATGCCCGAACCCTATGCTGGATGAGGCGATCCTGGGCGGGCAGAAAGATTTTAAGGAGCGGCCTAACCGGCCGCGACGCTGAAGTTCGCCGTTGAGATACGGGCGCCGTTCCGCTTTACAAGCGAGCGGCAAGGCGTGGTTTGCGGCTATGCGGCGATCAGGGCGGGTTCGAGCTTTGCTGAGAGGACGTGATCCGGTGGGAGCGTGACCGTGATCGCACCGTCACGCTCGAGGATGAAGCGGACGTTGACGAGCACCATGCCGATCACGACGCCCGACTCGTCGTAGTCCACCGCGTGACCCTCGGGAGTAGCGATCGTGCGGGCGGCCTCGCGGGGCGCGCCGGCGCTCAGATAGAGCACGTCTCCGCGCTCGTCATACTCGTGCTGGTCAAAGCTGGTGCCGGCGATTGTGACGGTCATGGCGTAGTTTCCGGTGGATGATCCTGGATGAAGGCGGTCACGACGAACGCCGGTGACTCGTTGAAGTCTACGACGACCCGCAGCCAGCGGTGTGGATCGAGATCGCGGCGATAGAAGCGCTCGCGCCCCGGCGAGGGGTCCTCCTCGTGATGGTCCGGCAGGCTTACGGCGTCCAGGATCGCCGCGATGTGCCGGACCATCTGTGGCCTGCGGCTCCGCAGATGGCCGATCGTGCGCTCGTCGAGGATGACGAGGCGACCGTTCGGGTCAAGTGTGGTGGGATCATCGAGCGACATCCAAAGGACGCTACGCCGCGCTTGAGATGGCACGCTCGATCCAGGCGCGGTTCGGCGTCACAGGGGAGCGGCGCAGGATCCGGACGTTCCTTCCGGCCAGGAGAAACCTGGCCGGAATGAAGTCGCGGACCTGCTTTTGCCGAGCCGTTCTTCCGCTTGGCGTCGATTGGGGGTTGACCTCTTGCTTGGTTTGTGGTTGTATGGTTTTGTCAAGGCAACGAGTTGGTTGTCGGGGCAGGGGCAAAACATAGGATCGGGTTGGGGTCGGGGCTTCCGTAGCCGGGCATCAGCGCAAGCGGGTTTCTTTGGAGAGGGACCGGGTCGAAACGGTGAAGGGGAATGGTTTTCGCGTGAGTCCGTTTAGGACAGATGTGATGGGGATCGTTGTGCGCCCGGTGGGTGCCATAACTAGATGCGTCAGCCTCGCTGACACATCTCTCTCTCTCTCTCTCTCTCTACTCCGGATTTAGCAGGCAGAAAGCCTAGTTTCGGCGCCGAAAACGGCGCCTTCCAGCAGCTTATAGATCGTTCGTTCCGCGGCTTTGTCCGCGGGTTTTTGCGTTCTCGTGGCTCGCGCGTCCCGCGGCTGTGTGTGGGGGGTGGGCGTTGATGTCCTCCTCCCCGGAGGGGCGTATTCAGATGCGTCATCCCGGTGTGCCGGGTCCGCGTGGTGGGGGTGTGTATATCCCTGCGTTTCAGCGCACAAGGCTGTTGGATGCGACGTTTGCGCTGGTTGCGGCGGAGGGCTATAAGAGGTTGACGGCGCGTCGTGTGTCGGAGTGGGCGGGTGTGTCGAACAAGACGTTCTATGACTTGTTCAGCGACCGCGAAGATTGTTTCCTCGCGGCGTTCGACTATGCGGTCGAGCAGTTCGCGGAGGTTGTTGCTCCTGCGTGGGAGGGTGAGCGGGAGTGGGCTGCGCGTATCCGTGCGGGTCTCGGGGCGCTGCTTGGCTTCTTGGATGGTGAGCCGGCGGTCTGCCGTCTGGTGTTCGTCGAGGCGCTCGGCGCGGGTCCGCGTGTCCTTGTGCGTCGCGCGGAGGTGCTCGAGCGCGTCACCGGCGCGATCGATCAGGGTCGCGCTGGTGTGAAAGCGGGGCTCGCTCCGCCGCCTTTGACGGCGGAGGGCCTGCTCGGTGCGGTGTTTGGTGTGATTTACGCGCGGCTGCTAGCAGATGAGCCTGGGTCGCTGGTGGGGTTGGTGAATCAGTTGATGGGGATGATCGTGTTGCCGTACCGTGGGCACAGGGCTGCCGCGCGTGAGCAGCGCGGGACGCGGACGTTTTCATCCGGCCGGAAGAGTCCGGACGGCGTGAAAAGTCCCGCCCGCTTGGCCGAGGGGCAGACAGTGCCGCCCATCGCTGCCCTGCGGCTTGATTTCCGTTTGACGGTGCGTACGCAGATGGTGTTGGCGGCGGTCGCGGAGTTGGGTGCGCGGGAGTTTGCTCCTGGTGGGTGGGGTTCTGCTCCTAGTAATCGTGAGATCGCTGATGCGGCGGGTGTCTCTGACCAGGGGCAGATCTCAAAGCTGCTCGCGCGTTTGGAGGGCCTTGGTTTGCTGCGCAACAGTGGTGGTGCGACTGCGGGTATCCCCAACGCGTGGCATTTGACTGAGAAGGGCCGGCAGATAACAGAAACGTTCAGCGCTCACGCGCACAACAACAGGGAGGTCGCGTCGTGATCCGCTCGAAGAGAAATACCGGGGTGCGTGCGTGTGCGCTCGTGTCCCTGCTCGTCATCGTGATAGCGGCCGTGATGGCTACTTCGGCGCTCGCGTTGCCCGAAGGCCGGGTGTACGAGCAGGTCTCGCCGGAGTTCAAGGGTGGCTATGGCGCGTCCGGCATTCTGGGCGTCGAACCGGCTGGGGAAAGTGTCGCGTATGACTCGGCCGGGATTTTTGCGGGAGCCGCTAGCGATCATGGTTTTGTTTATTATCAGGCGGCTCGTTCTGGGTTGGGGTGGTCGACGGTGTCGCTCTCGCCCTCAGCGAGCTTTGCGCCTGCTGCTGTTTTGATCGGTTTCTCGTCGTCGCTTGATGCTTCGCTGTGGGAATTGTCTGTCGGGGCGAAGAACACCAACGGCGATACAAGCGAGGTTCAGTATGCGGAGCATGCTCCTGGCGCTCCGCTGACGCAAACGGGGTTTCAGGCGGTCGGCCCGGCCTTGAAGTCGTTTACCGGTGTGCCGCTCGGCGCAGATATCTTCACGGAGGGCTTCAGTGCCGATCTTTGTCAAGTCGTGGCCAACCCCGTTGTGCCTATATTGGGTGAAGGTGGCGACAACAATGCGCAGGTCTATGATCTGTCTGCGGGTTGTCATGGTGAACCATCGTATCAGCGTGCGCTGGCTTTGAATAGTGCGGGCGGGCTGCTGTCAGACGTTTGCGACACGACCCTTTCGGGTAGAACTGGGGGCTTTAATGCTGTCTCGGGGGATGGGAGTGAGATCTTCTTTCAGGTAGCCCCCGGAACCGGAACCTTCTGTGGTGAAAAGGGGGAATCACAACAGGTGTTTGTGCGTGTTGGTGGGGTGAAGACGCTCGAAGTGTCCAAGCCGTTGGGTGAATGTGTGGGTGGGGAAGTGCCGTGTGGCGGGGCTCAGCGGGATGGGGCGCAATTCTGGGGTGCGTCTGAAGATGGGTCGCGGGTGTTCTTCACGACGGCGGCGCAGTTGGATCCGGTGAGCGATCTCGATTCCGGTATCGACCTGTATATGGCGAAGATTGGCTGTCCGGGTGAAGTGGCGGGTTGTGAAGCGGGGCAGCGTGTCGTGACGGGTCTCGTGCAGGTCTCGCACGACTCGAATGTTGGTCAGGCTGCTGAAGTGCAGGGTGTTGTGAGTGTTGCGCCTGATGGTTCGCGGGTGTATTTCGTCGCGCGTGGCGTGTTGGGCGACGCCGCGAACGGGCAGGGTCTTACAGCGAAGGAGGGCGCGGACAACTTGTATGTGTATGACAGCGTCACGGGTGAGACGGCGTTTGTGGGCGATCTTTGCTCCGGGCCGGAACTGTCGGGTGTGGCGGCGAATGTCGCGTGCCCCGTCGACCTTGAAAACGGGAGTAGGGAATTCGTGCGTAACGATACGAATTTATGGGTGAACTTTCCTCAGTCGTTGGCGCAGACTGCCGGCGGTGATGGCCGGTTCTTGGTGTTCTCGACCTATGCGCGGTTGATCGTGTCGGGTCCGGAAGCGGACGCGGACGATGCGCAGGATGTGTATCGCTATGACGCGCAGACGGGCGGGTTGCAGCGCGTGTCGCTGGGTGAAGCGGGCGCTGATGGCAACGGCAACGCAAACGATGGAGGATCAGCGGCGGGCCAGGCCGGCGAAGAAGGCGCGAGGTCCGCGGACGCCCGGATCCAACTGGATGTCAAGGGGGCGATCCCGGAGGAAGAACGTGATGGCGCGCGTCGCGCGATCAGTGAAGACGGGTCGCGGGTCGTGTTCGTCTCGGCGGAGCCGTTGTCGGTGCAGGCGATCAATGGTGTGGAGAACGTGTATGAATGGCATGATGGTGTGGTCTCGATGGTGTCGTGTGGTTGTGCGAGCGAACCGGATCGTGAACAGGTGATCACGTCGTCGGGGCGCGATATCTTCTTCAACACGACCGCGGGACTGGTGCCGGGGGATACCGATGGGGCGCCTGATATTTATGATGCGCGGTTGGGTGGTGGGTTTGCGTCTGTGCCGGCGGCGCAGGAGGAATGTTCGGCGGATGCGTGCCAGGGCCCGTTGACGAACCCTGTGCCGTTGTTGGTGCCGGGCAGTGCGGTGCAAACACCAGCCGGAATCCTCGCTGCGCCGGCCGCGCCCGCCGTGGTGAAGTCGAAGGCGAAACCGCGGACGGTAGGGTGCGGGAAGGGTCGCGTGCGGCGGAAGGGCCGGTGTGTGAAGCGAGCCGGGCGGCGTAAGGGTTCTCATGCTGTCAAGTCGAACGGGAGGGCAGGGTAAATGTTGAAGCGATCGAAGTCCCGCTCGGTGCTCGGCGGTGTGAGCGTCGCCGCGATCTGTCTGTTTGGGTTGGTGTTCTCGGTGGGTGCCGCGTCGGCGCGCAAGGCGTTTCGGATCGAACATTTCTCGCTGCAGACGACCGTCCCGCGACAGGTGGGATCGGCGGGATCCTTCAATGTTGTGAACGAACCGTACGCGTTTACGCAGGCCGGCGGTCATCCTGACGCGGTGACGTTCGATATCGAGTTCGCCAGCGAACAGGAGCTCAACAGTGGTGACGTGCTCGAATCTGCTGTGACGCAGGATCCGAAGGATATCGTGACGGTGCTGCCGCCGGGGTTGTTGGGTAACCCGACGGCGGTGCCGCGCTGTTCGCTGACGGTCCTGACCGGGGTGAACGGGAACGGTGCGTGTTCGCCCAGTACGCAGATCGGGTTGATCAGGCTCAAACTCGGTGGTACTGGGGAAAATCTTAGTCCGATTTATAACATGGTGCCGGAAGCGGGTCAGTCCGCGGAGTTCGCGCTGAACGTGCAAGGGTCCGTTTTTTTTCTCACGGCGCATCTTGTGCACACCGGCCAGGGTTACGAGTTCATCGTTGCTGATAACGGTATTCCTCCGATCGATATCCGTGAAGCGGAATTGACGTTCTGGGGTGTTCCCGCGGAAGCGCGGTATGACTGGATGCGGGGGTTACACTGCAGTACTCCGGAAGCGGGCATCAAGGCGGTGTGCGGTTCGTTTAAGAATGGTGGTGATGAGAGCGCGGGCGTGGAACCGGTGCCGTTTTTGACGATGGGTACCGACTGCTCAGCGGGCCCGCAGGTCGCTGAAGTACGCACCGATTCGTGGGAGACACCCGGCAGCGTCGGTGTGGACGGCGCGTATAACGCGGGTTATAAGACAGCGTCGTGGGTGATGCCCGGTTTGACGGGGTGTAACGTGCTGGCGTTCGACCCGGAAATCGAAGCAGCCCCGGACTCGATGCAGGCAGACGAGCCGGTCGGGTTGGGTGTGAACATCAAGATGCCGCAGCCCGAGGCGCCGAGTACGAACGGTGCGCCGCATTTGCGGAACGCGGTCGTGACGCTGCCGGAGGGCATGTCGATCAGCCCCGGCATCGTCGACGGAATCCAGGCCTGCAACGAAACCGGCCCCGAAGGCATCAACTTCACCGGCCCCGAATCCGAAGAAATAGCCGCGGACGGCGAATGGCAACTCGCCGCGGGACACTGCCCCACAGCATCAGCCGTCGGCACAACGGAAGCAGTCACTCCCGACTTGAACGAACCCGTCCATGGCCACGTGTATCTAGCGCGCCCGTCGTGTGGTGGCGCGGGGCAGGAACCCTGCACCGAGCAGGACGCGTTAGACGGGCACCTCTACCAGCTGTATCTCGAATTCGGTGGCGAAGGAGCGCTCGGGAGCACCGGTATCCATGTCAAGGCGCATGGGTATGTCGAGGCGAACCCCGCGACGGGACAGCTCACGACCGTTGTCGATGAAAACCCGCAGGTTCCTCTCAACGAAGTCAAGATCCACCTCAACGGTGGTCCCAGGGCGCCGTTGGATAACCCCACGGTCTGCGGGCCGGCGACGACGACGTCCGATCTGACGCCGTGGAGTGAGCCCGGCACGACACCCCTACCGGAAGCGCTCTCGATGCCGGGCACACCCGACGCGACACCCTCCTCATATTTCAACGTGACTGGCTGTGCAGGCGGTCCCCCTCCGTTTGCGCCGGGGTTCCTCGCGGGCACGGTCTCGCCGCAGGCTGGGCAGTACAGCTCCTTCACGCTGAACCTCACGCGCCAGGACCGCGAACAGTTCGTCAAGGGCATCCAGATCCACACCCCACCCGGACTCCTCGGCATGCTCTCAAGTGTCCAGCTCTGCCAGGAACCGCAGGCAGACGAGGGGACATGTCCCGAAGCGTCGAAGATTGGCACCACCCGCGTAGCATCTGGCGCCGGGTCGCACCCCTTCGAAATCGAAGGGACGGTGTATTTGACCGGTCCGCACGACGGTGCGCCGTTCGGGCTGAGCGTCGTCACACCAGCGGTCGCTGGGCCGTTCAACCTCGGCCTCGTGGTCGTGCGGGCGCGGATCGACGTGAACCCCGTGGATAGCACCTTGACGGTCACGACCGACGAAACGGGGCCGTATGCGTTGCCGCAGATCCTCGATGGTGTCCCGTTGCGGTTGAAACAGGTCACGGTCAACATCAACCGCCCCAACTTCATGTTCAACCCCACCAACTGTGGTGCGCAACACATCACCGCGGTGCTCTCCGGGTCACAGAACACAAAGGCCACCGTCAGCACCCCGTTCGCCGTCGCGGGCTGCGCAAGCCTGCAATTCAAACCGAAATTCGCGGTCTCCACGAGTGGGAAGACGAGCAAAGCTGTTGGTGCGAGCCTCGACGCGAAGCTCTCCTACCCCGCGGCCTCCGTTGGGAATGAGGCGAACATCGCGAGGGTCAAGGTCGACCTCCCCAAGCAGCTACCCTCGCGCCTCACAACACTGCAGAAAGCATGCACCGCGGCGCAGTTCGAAACGAACCCTGCAGGTTGTCCGGCGGCGTCGATTGTCGGGACGGTGCGGGCGAGCACGCCGCTGCTGCCTGTCGGGCTGACGGGCCCTGTGTATTTCGTCTCCCACGGCGGCGAAGCATTCCCCAGCCTGATCGTCGTCCTGCAGGGCGATGGTGTCAGGGTCGACCTCACCGGCAGCACGTTCATCAGCCATACCGGGATCACGAGCTCGACGTTCAAGACCGTCCCCGACGTCCCCGTCAGCACGTTCGAGATCTATCTACCCGAGGGTCGCTACTCCGCGCTAGCGGCGAACGGGAACCTCTGTACGAGCAAGCTCTCAATGCCAACGGCGTTCGTCGCGCAGAACGGCACGGAAATCCACGAGACGACAAAGATCGGCGTCACGGGTTGCGCTAAGCACAAAGCCAAGGCTGCGAAACGACGCACTAAGGGGAATCCGGTCCGATGAGACACACCACGTTTAGACACGGTCAATATCTTGCCGGCGTCACGATTGCTCTGCTGCTTTGCGCCGCCGTACTGGGAACCGGATCAGCATTCGCCGTGGAACCAGCGAAGTGGATCTTTAGCTTCGAGGTCGGTCGTATGGTGGACCAGACGAAGGTCGGCGATCCAAACGCATCTCAGGAAGAACGAAACGAGTGCAGTGCCGTATCTAGAGACCTATGTAGAACAAGCACAGTAAGCGAAAGTGCTGGGCCACGCGAATTCTCGGGCCCCAGAAGTGTTGCCGTCAGTAAGTCCAGTGGAAACGTGTACGTAGGAGACGCTAACCACCGTATTCAGGTCCTCAGTTCGCAGGGTGAATTTTTGTATATGTTCGGGTGGAATGTAAACAAGACGAAGGTTGCACTCGGCTCTGGCGTCAGCCAGGAAGAAAAGAATTTCTGCACGGCGGTCTCCGGGAACGAATGCGGGGAAGGTGAAGGGAGCAGTGAAGGTGGATTTGCCGGGCAGATAGGTGTCGCCGAGAGCGTGGCGGTCGATCCAGCATCGGGAGATGTTTATGTGCTCGACGCTAACTACAATCGGATAGAGGAGTATTCGGCTAGCGGTCAATTCATGTTGATGATTGGTGGAGAAGTCAACAGGAAAGGCGGCAACCTCTGCGCAAGCACTGAAGCACAAGAATGCCAGGCGGGCGTAGAAGGCAGTGGCCATCTTGCCTTTAATAAACTTCAACATAGTGGCTACGGGAATCTGTTGACGGTAGGTGGCCCGGAAGATCGACTGTATGTGGCCGATAAAGAACGCGTCCAAGAGCTCGAAGCCAATGGAACTTGGGTCGCGCAGGTACCCATACCAGGAGAAGCTCTGGCTGTAGCCGTAGATGGCAGTGGGGATATGTTTGTAGCGGACAGCTCTGAGCCGGGGGTGCACGAGTACAGTGACGCGGGCGTTTTGCAGTCGTGCGTCCTGGATCCCGCGAGCGGCGGAATTAAGGGTCTATCTCTGGATGCTTTCGGAAGGCTCGGAGTGGCTGAATTTAGTGGTAGCCGTATCTACGATACGCAGGCGTCGAAGTGCGGTACGCTGGTGGCTGAAGTGGGGGCTTCAGGATCGGGGCTTTCTTTTAGCTTGCATGAAAACAGTAAAAGCGAAGCTGAAGATTCACTCTATGTCGCAAACTCGAATTTTCAGGCTGTTGAAGATTATAGACCTGCGATCTTCCCGGAAGTAAACACATGTGCACCGCAGGCGGTTGGGTTTACGGGCGCTGAATTGTGTGGTGAAATCAATCCGAATAGTCTGGTGGCTCACGGGTTCTTTAAGTACGGCGTCAAGGGGGGGCCGCTTGCATCCCTGACGTCTGATGTGCTTCTCGGGGAAGGCAGCACATTCGAACCTTTCGCGACCCTGTTGATTGGTCTGATCCCGGATCAGGAATATTCTTATCAAGCTTGGGTGGAAGCCGAAGCGGAAGGCGTGGAGCGACAAGAACCGGCGCCGGAAATCCTCAGCTTTCATACTGCGACGCCGCCACCGGAAGTGCCGGGTGTGCCGTCTGTGTCGGATGTGACGAATGCGTTTGCGTTGTTGACGGGGTCGGTGAACCCGGAGCACGCTCCGGCGCGCTACCACTTCGAATACGGTCAGTGTGCGGTCCTCGCGGGCTGCGCGGGAGTGGCCAGTACCCCCGACCAGGAATCCTCGGTATACGGGACGGTCGCCGCGATCCAAGAAATCACCGGGCTGCAACCCCAAAGCACCTATAGCTACCGTCTGGTAGCCGACAACGAGCACGAAGAACCCGGGCATGTGATCCAGGGCGGGGAAACGGTTGGGGTTGAAGGTCATTTCACGACGGGTGCTTCCCCGGTCCCCGTGGTGCAGACCGGTTCGGCGAGTGGTGTCGGTGTGGGTGGCGCGACGATCTCCGGTGTGGTTGACTCCGATGGTCAGCCGGCGGTGTATGCGTTCGAATTGGGTGTGTATGAGGGTGCGGGCACGCATTACGGGGTCGTGTTCTCAGGGCCCGCCGGGGCGGGCACGACCCTTGTCGCGGAGAGCCTGCCCCTGTCGGGCTTGCAGCCGGGGACGACGTACGCCTACCGCATCATCATTAGAAGTGGCTACGGCGAAGCGGTCGGCCAGACGATGACGTTCACGACCGAAGGGTTGCCGTCGGTGCTCGCGGTCCCGGCGCCGCTGGCGCAGTTGGCGGTCCCGAGCATCGCGTTCCCCGGAGAAGCGCAGGGGGCCGCGACGGCGAAGAAAGCGACCGTCAAGTGTAAGCGGGGCAAGAAGCTCACGCGCGGCAAGTGCGTAGTGAGCAAGCGCAAGAAGCAAGCAAAGAACGCCAGGAAGGCAAGTAAGGGGGCCAGGTCCGATGAGACACACCACGTTTAGACACGGTCAATATCTTGCCGGCGTCACGATTGCTCTGCTGCTTTGCGCCGCCGTACTGGGAACCGGGTCTGCATTTGCTGTGGAACCAACAAAGTGGATCTTTAGCTTCGAGGTCGGGCGCAACGTGGACCAGACCAAGGTCGGCGATCCAAATGCATCTCAGGAAGAACGAAACGAGTGCAGCGCCGTATCTAAAGATCTATGTAGGACAGTCAAAGAAAGCAATGGCGCTGGGCCGCGCGAATTCTTGGGCGTTCGCAGTATTGCTGTGAGCGGGCCTAGTGGGAATGTGTACGTAGGAGATGGCAGCCATCGTATCCGGGTCCTCAGTTCGCAGGGTGAATTTTTGTATGTGTTTGGGTGGAATGTAAACAAGACGAAGGTTGCGCTCGGCTCGGATGCGAGTCAGGAAGAAAAGAATCTCTGCACGGCAGTCTCCGGCAACACATGCGGGGAAGGCGAAGCTGGCAGCGGGTTGGCGGGGCAGATAGCCGACCCCGAGAGCGTAGCGGTCGACCCAACCACGGGAGATGTCTATGTACTCGACGCCGAATACAATCGGATAGATGAGTATTCGGCTAATGGCCAATTCATGTTGATGATCGGTGGAGATGTCAACAAGAAAGGTGGCAACCTCTGCACAAGCACTGAAGCACAAGAATGCCAGGCTGGGGTGGAAGGCGGTGGCCATCTTGCTTTCAGTAAACTTCAACTTAGTGGCTACGGGAATCTGTTGACGGTAGGTGGCCCAGGAGATCGGCTGTACGTTGCCGATGAAGGACGCGTCCAGGAGCTGGAAGCGAATGGAACATGGGTCTCGCAGATACCTGTACCGGGCCAGGCAGTGGCTGTAGCGGTGGATGGCACTGGAGATATGTTTGTGGTGGACAGCTCTGAGCCGGGGGTGCATGAGTACAATGCGGCGGGCGTTTTGCAATCGTGTGTTTTGGATCCCGCGGGCACGGATGTGAGAGGTCTAGCCTTGGACGCCTTCGAAAGGCTCGGAGTGGTTGAAGGTAGTGGCAGCCGTATTTACGATACACAGCCTTCGATGTGCGGCACCTTGGTGGCTGAACTCGGGGCTTCTGGAACGGCACTTTCCTTTAGCTTGCACGAGAACAGTAAAAATGAAGCTGATGATTCGCTTTATGTAGCAAACCAGGATCTTCAGACTGTTGAAGATTATAGACCTGCGATCTTCCCGGAAGTAAACACATGTGCACCGCAGGCGGTTGGGTTTACAGGCGCTGAATTGTGCGGTGAAATTAATCCGAATAGTCTGGTGGCGCACGGGTTCTTTAAGTACGGAGTCGAGGGAGGACCGCTTGCATCCCTGACGTCTGAGGTGCTTCTCGGGGAAGGCAGCACATTCGATCCTTTCGCTACTCAGCTGACTAGTCTGATTCCAGATCAGGAATATTCTTATCAGGCCTGGGTGGAAGCCGAAGCGGAAGGCGTCGAGCGACAAGAACCCGCACCGGAAATCATCAGCTTTCACACCGCGACGCCGCGACCGGAAGTGCCGGGTGTGCCGTCCGCGTCGGATGTGACGAATGCGTTTGCGTTGTTGACGGCGTCGGTGAACCCGGAGCACGCGCCGGCGCGCTACCACTTCGAATACGGTCAGTGTGCGGTCCTCGCGGGCTGCGCGGGAGTGGCCAGTACCCCCGACCAGGAATCCTCGGTGTATGGGCAGATCGCCGCGATCCAGGAAGTCACCGGGCTGCAGCCCCTGAGCACCTACAGCTACCGGTTGGTCGCGGATAACGAACACAAAGAACCCGGGCATGTGATCCAGGGCGGGGAAACGGTTGGGGTGGAAGGTCATTTCACGACCGGCGCCTCCCCGGTCCCCGTGGTGCAGACCGGTTCGGCGAGCGGTGTCGGTGTGGGTGGCGCGACGATCTCCGGTCTGATTGACCCCGATGGTCAGTCGGCGGTGTATGCGTTCGAATTGGGTGTGTATGAGGGCGCGGGCACGCATTACGGCGTCGTGTTCTCCGGACCCGCCGGGGCGAGCACGAGCTTTGTCCCGGAGAGCCTGCCCCTATCGGGTCTGCAGCCGGGGACGACGTACGCCTACCGCATCACCATTAGAAGTGGCTACGGCGAAGCGGTCGGCCAGACGATGACGTTCACGACCGAAGGGCTGCCGTCGGTGCTCGTGGTACCGGCGCCGCTGGCGCAGTTGGCGGTCCCGAGTATTGCGTTCCCCGGAGAAGCGCCGCAGGGGGCTGCGACGACAAAGAAAGCGACCGTCAAGTGCAAACAAGGCAAGAAGCTCAACCATGGCAAGTGCGTGGCGAGCAAGCGCAAGAAGCAAACAAGGAAGGCGAGGAAGACGAGTCGTGCTCGGAAGGCCGTGTGATGGAGCCCTGGTTTTTTCATTTACTAAGGAGAGGTAGCAATGCTTAGAAGATTCCGTATCGCCCCCAGCACGGTGATCGCCGTCATCGCGTTGGTTTTCGCTATCACCGGCGGGGCTTTCGCCGCGACCAACGGTGGTGGCTCGAGTACTCATATAACCGCGAGTGCCGCGAAGAGCAAGGCCAAGGCAAAGGCGGGCCCCCGCGGTCCCGCCGGCCCCGCCGGCAAGCAGGGCGCCCCGGGTACGGCCGGCGTAGCCGGTGCGCAGGGCGCTACCGGCGCGCAGGGCGCGGCGGGTGTGAAGGGTGACGCGGGCGCGAAGGGCGAAGCGGGTGCGGAAGGCCCGGAAGGCCCGGAAGGCGAAGCCGGCCGTCAGGGCGCGCAGGGCAACATCGGCTCCCAAGGCCCCCAGGGCGTGCCAGGTCAGCCATGGACCCCAGACAATGTGCTGCCCTCCGGTGCTACCGAGACCGGAACGTGGGGTGGCAGGCCGACCGAAGGACAGACAGATTTCATCCCGATCGCGTTCCCGGTCCAGCTCTCCGAAGAACTCGAAGTATCCGCTGTCCATATCGTCACCGTCGAAGAACAGAATAAAGAAAACGGCAAGGAACCACCTGCCGGATGCCAGGGCACCGCAAAAGCGCCCACGGCGAAAGCGGGCAGCCTATGCGTCTACGTCGGGACGAACCTCTTGAACAACGTAGAAGTCAAAGCTATCTATAAACCCTACGGAACGATCGAAGAAGGAGCAGGCGTCGCAGGCGCCCTCCTGGAAATCGTGGGTCTGCATGCGGAAAACCCGGTCTACTACGCGGTCGGCTCCTGGGCAGTAACGGCCCCAGCCCCAGCCCCATAGACACATATGCAATGCGCGGCGTCCTCGGGCTGACTTCCCGGGGAGGCTTGGCGGTCCAGACGGTGTCCGTGGAGAGTGGCGGCCGCGAAGTCCGTCGACCGGCGCTGGGCGCTCCCGGTAGCGCTGCTCGACGGCCTCGGCCGGCGGTAGCGCGCTACCTGGAGACGAGCGTGATCGTGACGCGGCCGGGGTTACCCTGCTCGCCCGGGGCGGCGAAGTTGAGAACGTAGGCGTGGCGGCGCAGGACGATCTGCGCGGAGGTGATCGTGATCGCGCACCGATCGGCGCCACGCAGCACGAAGAAGCCGGCGACCGGCGCCGTGCCTTTCGGTGACCGAACGACGATCGACCCGTAGCCGGTGAATTCCCTGGTATGCGTGATCTTTGGCGTGAACGTCCTCACGACGGGGGTGTAGTTGGTGTTGTGCAGCAATCGCACGGTCGTCCGCCGCGCGGCCGCGTTCTGCCTGCTGAGAGCGGCGGGCACCTGCCGGCACCTGGGCGGCAGGACACCGCCTTTGGCCAGTGCGGGCGAGCTCGGGAGCGCGGCCGCCAAGGCCGCCGAGGAGACGAGGACGATCCCGAGGATGCGCATCGCGAGATCGTACCAGCGGAGATCGAGTCGCTCGAGGCCTCGCGATCGGCTGAGATCGACGGCCCGAACGGAACTCGAGAGGCCGCTAAACCTTCCGGTGCTCCGGCACCCAGGAACCGTCGTCCTGCCGCACGAAGTCCTGAAACAGGCTGGGGGCCTCGACCTGCATGATCCGCGCGACAACGTCGAACACGCTGCGCAGCTCCTCCTCGGCGCCCTCGGCCGTGCGCATCTCGATCACGTGTCTTAGCGTGCGCGCGTTGGCCGTCCACACGATGTCAGTTGACAGCCCGATCGGCGCCAGCCGGCGCAGCGCGGAGGTGACCTCCTTCTTGATGTGGAACGGCACGCCGTCTGAATCGATGCCGAGCTCTTTCGCGGCGCTCACCTGGAACTCCTCGAGGCGCTCGACGATCTGTAGCACCTGCTCGCGTACGGGCTCCAGCGCGTCGGGCACGCGGAAGCCGATGTCGGTCAGGCGCACATAGCGCAGGCTCTCCTGGCTGAAGGCCGAGCCGGCGCGATGCCTTACAAGCTCGTGGGTGAAAACACGCGAGACGTCGCGCAGCGCAAACGAGTAGTTGGCGTGCTCGAGCACGCTGCCGTGGCCGCTGCGCAGGATGTTCGCGAAGTACTCGCGCCGGTCGGTGCGGATCCGCGAGACGTTCGGGTTCAGGCCGGGCTCCCAGCTGCGATAGCAGGCCCGCCCGCCGAACTCGAGCAGCAGTTCGCCCGCGGTGGCGCCCTCCTCCTCACCCAGGCGCAGGTCGAGCCACGACTCCCCGCCGACCGCCTGCAGGTAGGCGCGCATCCCCTCGACGTCGATCGACGGGCGGGCGATCAGGAAGACTTGCGGGGTGCTCTCGTGCATCGGGCGGACGATGCTACATACCGGGCCGGGCGTAGTCGCTTATCGCTGTGGCACATCGGGTAGCCTCCAAGCCAGATGGCAACGGTCGGAGAGACAGCTGCTGCGATCGCGCCGCCCGGAGTTCCGGTCGCGGCGCGGGCGCTGACGCGCCGCTACGGAGCGGGCGGCACCGCCGTGGATGCGCTGCGCGGTGTCGACGTCGATGTGCGCGCGGGGGAGCTCGTCGCCGTGATGGGGCCGTCGGGCTCGGGTAAGTCCACGCTGATGCACCTGCTGGCGGGTCTCGATCAGCCGACGTCGGGCACGGTCACGATCGCCGGCACGGAGCTCGGCGCGCTCGGTGACGGCGCGCTGACGCGACTGCGCCGCGAGCACATCGGCTTCATCTTCCAGTTCTTCAATCTGCTGCCGATGCTCGACGCACAGGAGAACATCCTGCTGCCGCTCTCGATCGCCGGCGAGCGCCCGGATCGGGCGTGGCTCGACGAGCTCGTCGCGAAGGTCGGCCTCCAGAAGCGCCGCGACCACCGCCCGGCCGAGCTCTCCGGGGGTGAGCAGCAGCGCGTGGCGATCGCCCGCGCGCTGGTCACGCGGCCGACGATCCTGCTCGCCGACGAGCCGACGGGCAACCTCGACTCCAAAACCGGCGGGGAGATCCTCGAGCTGATGCGCGCCTCGGTCGACGCCTACGGCCAGACGACGGTGATGGTGACCCATGATCCGCGCGCCGCCGCGATCGCCGATCGCATCCTGTTCATCGCCGACGGGCTGATCGTGAAGGAACTCAGCGGCGCGAGCGCCGCCGAGGTGCTGGCCGTGATGGGCGAACTGTCGGCGTGATCGCGGTGCCGGGCGGTCTCTCCACGTGATCGCGGTTGCGCTCAAAGGCCTCGCGCGGCGCAAGCTCCGGGCGGCGCTGACCGCCCTGGCGATCGTGCTCGGCGTGGCGATGATCAGCGGCACGTACATCCTCACCGACACGATCAAATCCGCGTTCGGGACCGTGTTCACGCAGGTCTACAAGCACACCGACGTCGTCGTCACCGGCAGGAGCGCGATCGGCGGCGATGAAGGGGGCGGCGAAGCGAAGACGACACCCTCGATCTCCGAATCGCTGCTCGCGAGCGTGCGCGGCCTCCCCGGGGTGCAGGAAGCGCAGGGCGGGATCGCGGACACGGCTCAGCTGGTCGGGCGCGACGGCAAGGTGATCTCGAGCGGCGGCGCTCCCGATCTCGCGTTCAGCGTGCACGCGCGCGGCAACCAGCGCTTCAACCCGCTGCAGCTCGTCGCCGGCGCGTGGCCGGCGGGGCCCGGCGAAGTGGCGATCGACGCGAACACGGCCGAAACCAAGCACTACACCGTGGGTCAGTCGATCGGCGTGGTCGCGCGCGGCGCCGCGCAGCGCATGCGGATCGCGGGTATCGCCAAGATCGGCGGCGTGTCCTCGCTCGGCGGCGCGACGATGGCGGTCTTCGACTTCTCCGTCGCCCAGCGGCTGTTCGACAAGGTGGGCAAGCTCGACTCGATCTCGATCGCGGACAGGCCCGGATACACGCCGAAGCAGGTCCTGCACGAAGTCAGCTCAATCCTGCCGGCGAGCGCGCAGGCGCGCACGGGCGAAGCGGAAGCCCAGCACGCGACGAGCAACACGAACGGGTTTCTCAGCATCATCCAGGACTTCCTGCTCGCGTTCGCGGGCGTCGCGCTGTTCGTCGGCGCGTTCGTGATCGCGAACACGCTGTCGATCACGATCGCCCAGCGCACGCGTGAACTGGCGACGCTGCGCACGCTCGGGGCGACGCGCCGCCAGGTGCTGCGTTCGGTGCTGCTCGAAGCCCTCGTGATCGGGCTGCTCGCATCGGTGGTCGGGTTGTTCCTCGGCCTGGGCCTCGCCAAGGGACTGAACTCGCTGTTCGTCTCCTTCGGCATCGACCTGCCGCAGGCGAGCACGATCTTTGCGACGCGCACGATCGTCGTCTCGCTCGTCGTCGGCGTGCTGATCACCGCGCTCGCGGCGCTGCGCCCGGCATTGCGCGCCACGCACGTGCAGCCGATCGCCGCGGTGCGCGAGGGCGCGCTGCTGCCGCCGTCGCGGTTCGCGCGCTTCGGCACTCCCGCGGCGGTCTTGACGATCGTCATCGCGGTCGCGCTGATGCTGATCGGACTGTTCGTCGGCGGCCTGGCGACGGGAACGCGGCTGCTCGCGATCGGTCTCGGCGCGGCGGGCCTGTTCGTCGGCGTGGCGATGCTCGCGAAGGTGCTCGTGCCGCCGCTGGCCTCCGTGCTCGGCTGGCCCGCGACGAGGATCGGCGGCGCCGCCGGCAAGCTCGCGCGCGGGAACGCGATGCGCAACCCCACGCGGACCGCCTCGACCGCTTCGGCGCTGATGATCGGCCTCGCGCTCGTGACGCTCGTCTCGGTGCTGGCGACCGGGCTGAAGGCGACGTTCGAGAGCTCCGTGAACCAGATCTTCAAGGCCGACTACGCGCTCACCGCGACGAACAACTTCTCGCCCGTGTCGATCGCCTCGGCGCAGGCGCTGCGCGGCGTGCCCGGGGTGCGGGTCGTCTCCGGCGTGCGCGCCGGACAGGGCCGGGCGTTCGGCGGCAAGATCAACGTCAGCGGCGTCTCGCCGGACATCAGCAGGGTGATCGTCGTCAAGTGGCAGCACGGATCGCCCGGCGTGCCGGCTGAATTGGGTCAGAGCGGAGCGTTCGTCGACAAGGACTACGCCAAAGAACTGCACCTGCACGTCGGCTCGCCGATCGCCGTGCAGACGCCCTCCGGGCGCGTCATGCACCTACAGCTGCGCGGCATCTTCGCGCCCCCCAAGGGCGGCTCGCCCTATGGCGACGTCACGATCTCAACGCAGCGCTTCGACGCCGAATACGAAAACCCGCAGAACGTTTTCACGTTCGTGAACATCGCCGGCGGCGTCACGGCAGCCAATACGCTCAGGCTGCAGCGCGCGCTGGCGGGCTTCCCGGACGCGAAGATCCAGACCGAGAGCCAGTTCAAGTCAAGCCAGGAGCAGGGGATCGACACGCTGCTGAACCTGCTGTACGTGCTGCTCTCGCTGTCGATCATCATCAGCCTGTTCGGGATCGTCAACACGCTCGTGCTGACCGTGTTCGAGCGCACGCGCGAGCTCGGCATGCTGCGCGCCGTCGGCATGAGCCGCCGCCAGCTGCGCCGGATGATCCGCCACGAGAGCATCGTCACCGCCCTGATCGGCGCCGCGCTCGGGATTCCGCTCGGGATCGTGCTCGCGATCATGGTCGGGCAGGCGATCGAATACCCCACCTTCACGATCCCCGTGGGAACGCTCGTCGTGTTCGTGATCGCCGCGATCCTCGCCGGCATCCTCGCCGCGATCTTCCCCGCCCGCCGCGCCGCCCGTCTGAACGTGCTCGAGGCGCTGCAGTACGAGTAGGGGTGGTGGTGGGGGCCGCATGCGGCCCCCACCTGACGGTGCATGCACCGTCAGGCCGACCGGCGCATGCGCCGGTCGGTGGAGATGTCGCATGCGACATCTCCCGGCATCCTCTCGCGGGTCGTGTGGCGGATAAGCTGCCGTGAGCATGGCAGCGAGCACTATCGACCCAGAGCTGGAGCAGACCGCCTGGGACCTCGAGCCGCTCGTCGACGGCGAGGGCGAGGCCGGGGTGGAAAGCCGGCTGCAGGACGCGCTCGCGCGCTCGCGGGCGTTCGCCGGGCGCTACGCCGGTACGCTCGACGGGCTCGACAGCGCGGGTCTGGGCGAGGCGATGAGCGAGCTGGCGGTGATCTACGAGCTCGTCGGCCGCGCCGGCTCCTACGCGGCGCTGCGCTTCTCCACCGACACCGCCGCTCCAGAGAACGGCGCGCTGTTGCAGAAGGTGCAGGAGCGCGAGACGGAGATCGCAACGACGCTGCTGTTCTTCGAGCTGGAGTGGGCGGCGCTGAGCGAGGAGCGCGCAGAGGAGCTGCTGGCGGGCGAGGGGTTGGACTTCTGCCGTCACTACCTGCGCAGCGCGCGCCGCTACCGCGAGCACCTGCTGTCAGAGCCCGAGGAGAAGATCCTTGCCGAGAAGGCGCTGACCGGCGCGAGCGCGTGGTCGCGGTTGTTCGAGGAGCTGACCTCGGCGATCGAGGTCACGATCCCGGGTCGGGGCGAGTCGCCGCGGACCGGCGGTCCGAGCGAGTCTCAGGCCGGGAGCGGGGGCGAGTCGCCGCGGGTGGTGGAGCCCGTCGCGCTCGACGTGGCCTTGAGCAACCTGATGTCGGGCGACCGCGATCTGCGTCGCGGGACCGCGGAGGCCGTGAGCGCGGCGCTCGAGCCGGGGCTGCGCACGCGCGCGTTCCTGTTCAACACGCTGCTCGCGGACAAGGCGACGGACGACCGCCTGCGCCGCTACCCCGGCTGGCTGGCCGCGCGCAACCTCGCCAACGAGGCCTCCGACGAGTCGGTCCAGGCGCTGATCGAGGCCGTGCGCGGGCGCAATGAGATCGCGCGGCGCTGGTACCGGCTGAAGGCGCGCCTGCTCGGGCTCGAGCGGCTCGCCGACTACGACCGGATGGCGCCCGTGACGGAGGACGAGGTCAGCTTCTCCTTCGCCGAAGGACGCGAGATCGTGCTCGACTGCTACGACTCGTTCTCCCCCGAGCTCGGTGCTTTGGCGAAACGCTTCTTCGACGAGCGCTGGATCGACGGGCCGGTGCGGCCGGCCAAGCGGGGCGGCGCCTTCTGCGCGTCGGCCGTGCCTTCGGCGCACCCGTACGTGCTGCTCAACTACACCGCCCGCCGGCGCGATGTGCTGACGCTCGCGCACGAGCTCGGCCACGGCGTTCACTTCGCGCTCGCCGCCCGGCAGGGCGTCTTTCACCAGGGCACGCCACTGACGCTCGCGGAGACGGCCTCGGTGTTCGCCGAGACCGTCGTCTTTGGCCGGCTGCTCGCGGAGGATTCCTCGCCGGCGTCGCGGCTGGCGCTGCTCGCGAGCAACCTGGAGGACACGATCGCCACGGTCTTCCGCCAGGTCGCGATGAACCGCTTCGAGGACCTGGTGCACACCGCGCGCCGCGAGCAGGGCGAGCTGTCGGTGCAGCGCTTCGGCGAGCTGTGGGCGGAGAGCCAGACAGAGCTGCTCGGCGACTCCGTCGAGCTGACCGACGGCTACCGCTCGTGGTGGTCATACGTGCCGCACTTCATCGGCTCGCCGGGCTACGTCTATGCGTACGCCTACGGTCAGCTCTTGGCGCTATCGGTCTACCAGCGCTACGAGCAGGAGGGCCCTGCGCTCGTGCCCCGCTATCTGGAGATGCTCTCCGCCGGAGGCTCGCGCAGTCCGCAGGAGCTCGGTCAGATCGTCGGCGTGGATCTCGCGGACCCGGGCTTCTGGGACGCCGGGCTGGACCTTGTGGAGCGCCAGTTGCAGGAGGCCGAAGCGGCGGCAGAGGCCTCGGGGCGGTTGTAGCTAGAACAGCCCGCCGAGCGCGCCGCCCGCATGGGCGACGAGGTTGAACAGCGGCTGGGGGATGATCCCGAAGAAGACCGTCGCCGCTCCGGCGAGCACCGCGACGAACACGACCTCGGGTTGCGGGCGGGTCGTGAGGGGGGCGGGCACGGGCTCCACGTCGAGCTCGGGCGAGCCCCCGGCCAGCGCCGGCAAACCGCTCGCTGTGGGAGTCGGAGCGCTCACGGGGGAGGGGCCGGATTGCCCTGCGCCGGCGCCCTCCGGCGCCTCGCGCATCCACATCGCCGCGATCACCGGCAGGTAGTAGCCGAGCGAGATCATCGAGCCGACGACGATCACCACGCCGAGCCACGTGTAGCCGCCCGAGACGGCTGCGTCGATCAGGTAGAACTTGCCGATGAAGCCCGCCGTCGCGGGAATCCCGGCGAGCCCGAGCAGGGAGATCGTCATCGGCCACGCGAGGTACGGTCGCTCGCGGCCGAGGCCGGCGACCGCATCGACCGAGTCGCCCAGCGTGGTTTCGCGCTCGCGCGCGACGATCACCGCGAATGAGGCCATGTTCATCGCCACGTAGATCGCCAGGTAGAAGACCGTCGCCTGGACGCCCAGTTTGGTCGCGACGACGACCCCGGCGAGCATGTAGCCGGCCTGGGCGACGGAGGAGTAGGCGAGCATCCGCTTCAGCGAGGACTGGCCGAGCGCGCCGACGTTGCCGACGATGATCGTGATCGCCGCGAGCGCCGCCACCGCCGGGGCCCAGCTGTCCTGCGCGTTGATCAGCGCGACGTCGAACAGCCTGATGAACACGCCGAGCGCGGCGACCTTCGTGGCGACCGCCATGAACGCCGTGACCGGCGTCGGGGCACCCTCGTAGACGTCGGGCGTCCATTGATGGAAGGGCGCGACGGAGGCCTTGAAGCAGAGGCCGGCCACACATAGGGCGATCCCCGTGAGCGTCAGCGGGTCGGTCGCGAGGCTGCCCTTTGCGAGCGCGTGCAGAGATCGCCGTGAAGTCGGTCGCGCCGGTCGCGCCGTAGATCAGCGCCAGGCCGTACAGCAGCGTGGCCGAGCCGACCGAGCCGATGATCAGGTACTTCAGCCCCGACTCCAGCGAGCGCTCCTGGTGCTGGCCGCGCTTGGACAGGCCGGTCGCGCAGAGCACGTACAGCGGGATCGACAGGAGCTCCAGACCGAGGAACACGAGCACCGTGTTCTGCGCGCTCGCCAGCAGGAACATCCCGCCGATCGAGGTCAACAGCAGCGCGTGCCACTCCCCGTGGGCGGTGCCCTGCGCGGCGAGCGAGCGCCACGCGAGCAGCACCGTGGCGGCGCCGCCGGCGATCAGCACGATGTTCAGCACGAGCGCCAGGTCGTCGACGCGCAGTGCCCCGGCGACGATCGACTTCTCCTCGCCCCACTGCCAGATCGTCAGCCCCAGTGAGGTGGCGAGCACGACGAGGCTGAGCGCGGGCACCGCCTGCTCGCGCGCCTCTTTGCGGCCGAGCAGGCCGACGAGCAGGACGACCACGGCGCCGCCGAGCAGTGCGATCAGCGGCGACAGGCCGGCGAAGTCGACGTGTGGTCCTTTCAGCGTGGCTGTGGCGATCGTGGGGGAGAAGAGCTGTGTGTAGCTCATGGTTCGGTGCTCGCGATCGCGGCGGTGCTCGCCGTGCCGGTGAAGTAATGGAACTGGGCGTTTGGATTGTGCGCGAGCGCCTGGGCCTCGAACACGGCGCCCTTGACCGACCCTTCGCTGCGGTGCAGCGCGAACTGGGGGTACAGCGCGAGCGCGAGAATGACGAGCACGAGCGGCACGAGCACGAGGCCATCGCGCACAGAGATGTCACGCGACTTGACCTTCGGCCCGACGCGGTTGTGCATCGCGCCGATGAACAGCCGCAGCGCGTAGACGCTTGCCATCACCACGCCGGTGAAGGCGATCACGGCGATCGCGAGCTTGGCTTTGAACACGCCGAGCAGGATCAGGAACTCGCCGACGAAGTTCGACGAGCCGGGGATCGCCAGCGTGGCGAGCGCGACGATCAAGAACAGCGCGGCGAGCACCGGTGCGCGGAAGGCGATGCCGCCCATCTCGCGCACGTCCTCCGAGCCGCCGGTGCGGCGCGAGAGCAAAAGGATGATGAAGAACAGCGGCGCGACGACCAGCCCGTGGTTGACCATCTGCAGCAGCGCGCCCTGGGCGCCCTGGGGGTTCAGGGCGAAGATCCCCAGCGTGATGAAGCCGAGCTGCGCGACCGAGGAGTAGCCGGCGATCAGGCGCACGTCGGTCTGCGAGAAGGCGAGCACCGAGCCATAGATGATCGAGGCGAGCGCGATCAGCAGCATCAGCACCTGGAAGTGCGCGGCGGCCTGCGGGAACAGCGGCAGCACGATTGCCAAAAAGCCATACGCGCCGACCTTCGAGAGCACGCCGGAGAAGACCATCAGCACCTCGATCGGCATCGCCTTATATCCGTCCGGCATCCAGCCGTGCAGCGGGAAGGCGGGCATCTTCACGAGGAACGCGGCGGCAAAGAACAGGAAGATCCACTCCTGCGAGCCCTTGCTCAAAGGCACCGCCTGCAGCGCCGAGAGCACGAACGTGATGTGGCCGCCGCCCTGTTCTGAGGCCAGCACGCCGGTGGCGATCGCCGCGGCGAGCATCAAAAGCGAACCGGTGAGCGTGTAGATGACGAGCTTGATCGTCGCTTTGACCCGATCGGGCCCCGTGCCCCAGCCGCCGATCAGGAAGTAGAAGGGGATCAGCATCAGGTCGAAGAATGCGACGAACAACGCCAGATCCTGCGCCAGGAAGGCACCTAGGACGGCGGACTCGGCGAGCATGAAATGGAAGTAGAAGAGCTTCGGGCGCTCCCACGAGCGCATGTTCGCGGCGAGCGTCGCCGCGGCGAACAGCAGCGTGGTGAGCCCGACGAGGAACACGTTCAGCCCGCTCACGCCGAGCTTGTAGTGGATGCCGAGCGTGGAGATCCACACGACGTCGGTCACGTGCTGCAGGTGGGCGCCGGCGCTGTGGAAGTCGGCGATGTAGCCGATCGCCAGGCCCAGCGCGGCGACCGAGCCGATCAGCGCGAGCGCACCCGGGATACGCAATAGACGTGCGGGGATGAGCGCGCCCGCCACTCCGCACAGTGCGGGCAACCAGATCAGGATTGAAAGAGGAGGCATCAGGTCTGCAGGAGGAAGTAGAAGCCGACACCGGCCACGCCGAGCACGAGCAGCGCGGCGTAGTAGCGCAGGAAGCCGTTCTGCGCCGCGCGCACCGCGGCCGATCCCGCGCGCACGAGCCCGGTCGTGCCGCCGATCAGCGTGTCCTGGACGAACACCTGCTCGAACGTGTTCATCGCAAAGCTGCCCACCGCGGCGGCCGGGCGCACGATCAGGAAGGCGATCAGCTCGTCGAAGTACCACTTGTGTACGAGCAGCTCGTACACGGGCTTGAAGCGTGCCTCGATCGCGGTCGACGTCCCTGGCTTGCGGACCCAGATCCGGTAGGCGATCGCGATCCCGGTGAGCCCGAGCACGGTGCCGAGCACCATCCCGAAGATCAGGAGGCCGTCCTTCGTGTGCGGTTCGTACAGCGGCGAGGAGGCGAACGTGGGGCGGAGGAAGTCGACGATCACGTCATCGACCCCCGGAACCTGCACGAGGCCGGCGCCGACCGCGCCGATCGCGAGGACGGTCATCGCGACCTTCATCGGCAGCGCGCGCTCGGCGATCGTGTGGTGCGGGCCGGGGAAGCCGACGTCGGTGTCCTCGACCTCGCCGTTCGCCGGGTTCGTCGGGATCTCGGCGTGGTGCAGGTGGCCACCTTCGAGCTCGCGCGCCTCGGGCACCGGATCGCCGTAGAACGCGCGGAAGATCATCCGGAACGTGTAGATCGCGGTGAGGAACGCGCCGACGTAGCCCGCCACGTACAGTGCCCAGTGCCAGCCGCCGCGCTCTGCAGTGACGAGCAGGATGTCGTCCTTGGAGAAGAAGCCGGAGAACGGTGGGATGCCCGACAGGGCGAGGCCGCCGATGATGAAGCAGGCGAACGTGAACGGCAGCGCCTTGCGAAAGCCGCCCATCTTCTCCAAGGACTGCTCGCCGCCCATCGCGCCGATGATCGAGCCGGCGCCCATGAACAGCAGCGCCTTGAAGAACGCGTGGGTCATCAGGTGGAACATCCCGGCCGCGTACGCGCCGACGGAGACGCCCATGATCATGTAGCCGATCTGCGACATCGTCGAATAGGCGATCACGCGCTTGATGTCGGTCTGCGTCAGCGCGATCGTGCCGGCGATCAACAGCGTCACCGCGCCGATCACCGCGCCGGTGTCCTGGGCGACGGGGGCGAGTTCGAACAGCACGTGCATGCGCGCGATCAGGTAGACGCCGGCGGTGACCATCGTCGCGGCGTGGATCAGCGCGCTGACCGGCGTCGGGCCCTCCATCGCGTCGGGTAGCCACGTGTGCAGCGGGACCTGGGCGGACTTCGCGCACGCGCCGACGAGCAGCAACAGACAGCCGGCGACGATGTCCGCTTCGCCCTTCGCGAACACGTGCGGGGCGGCCTTGAACGTGGCGAGGAAGTTGAGCGTGTGAGTGTGCTTGAAGATGAAGTACGTGCCGAGCACCAGGCCGACGTCGCCGACGACGTTGATCACGAACGCCTTGATCCCTGCCTTCGTGGCGGTCGTGCGCCGGTACCAGAAGGAGATCAGCAGGTAGGACGCGGCGCCGACGAACGCCCAGCCGACGATCAGCAGCAGGAAGTTGCCCGCGAGCACGAGCAGCAGCATCGAGAAGACAAAGAAGTTCAGGTAGGCGAAGAAGCGCGCGTTGCCACGGTCTTCGTCCAGGTAGGAGACCGAGTACAGGTGGATCATCGTCGAGATACCCGTGACGATCAGGATCATGTACACCGACAGCGGGTCCACCAGGATCGCCAGCCGCGCGTTGACGCCGACCGTGGAGGCGTAGTTCCACAGCGAGGATTCCAGCTCGCGATGGGTCGGGGAATGGCTCTGCATCGCGATCAGCGCGCCGAGCGCAGCCACGAATGCCAGGCCGATCGCGGCCGTGCCGATCCATCCGGCGTAACGCCCGGGCAACGAGCGATAGCCGAACGCGATGACGAGCGTGCCGAGCAGCGGGAACAGCAGGACCAGCCAGCCGAAGGTCGTCGCGCTCATTAGCCCTGAAGCTCCCGTAGCTCGTCGACATCGACGGGCAGGCTGCGGCGGTAGATCGCGACGATCATGCCGAGCCCGATGCAGACCTCGCAGGCGGCGACGGTCATCACGATCAGCGCGAGGATCTGCCCGTCGCCGTTGCCCCACATGCGCGAGAACGCGACGAGCGAGAGGTTGGCGCCGTTCAGCATCAGCTCGAGGCACAGCAGCAGCACAAGCGGATTGCGCCGCGTGATCACGCCGACGACGCCGAGCGAGAACACGATCGCCGAGACGGCCAGGTACCAGGCGATGCTCATCGTTGCTGCGCTCCGACGCCCTCTGCGGTCGTGCCGGTACCTTGCGGGCGGATCAGGTCGAGCGGCGTGAGCACCTTCTGCTCGTCGTCGTCCTCCAGACCGCCTCGCCGCCCGGCGAGCACGACCGCGCCGACGGCCGCGATCAGCAGCAGCAGCGAGGCCGCCTCGAACGCGAGCAGGAAGCGCGTGAGCAGCAGGTTGCCGATGTAGGCGGGGGTGCCGAATTGATGAGGACCCCCACCCACCCCCGGAGCGTAGGGCGCGCCCTGCCCGTTGATCGCCTTCAGCCCCGTGCCGAGCAGCGCGATCAACAGCTCGACCAGCAGCGCGCCACCGGCGATCGCCCCGCCGAGGCGCAGGTTCGAGGCGGAGACGCGCCGCCCGACGAGCGGCTCGTCGCGCAAGATGTCCGCGGCGGAGCCGCCGACGTAGGCGACGACGAACACGTACAGGACCATCACCGCGCCGGCATACACGACGACCTGCGCGGCGGCGACGAATTCCGCGCGCAGCAGCAGGAACAGCACGGCGAGCGCGATCAGGTGGCCGACGAGCGCGAGCACGCTGTAGAACGGGTCGCGCAGCACGACAACGCCGACGGCGCCCGCGATCACGCCGAAGCCGGCGATGAAGAACAGGATCGTGCTCACTCGCCCTCGTTCCTCAACGGCGTGCGCTCCAAGGGCTCGGCCAGGAGCATCTCCTTGGTGAAGATCAGATCGGTGCGGTCGTAGTCGGAGAGCTCGTAGTCGTGGCCCATCGTGATCGCGTCGAACGGACAGGCGATCTCGCAGTAGCCGCAGAAGATGCAGCGCGACAGGTTGATCTCGTACACGGCCGCGTAGCGCTCGCCCGCGGAGACGCGGTTCTCCGGCGTGTTCTCGGCCGCGACGACGCGAATGCAGTCGGCCGGACAGGCGGCGGCGCAGAGCGAGCAGCCGACGCACTTCTCGAGGCCCGTGTCCTCGAAGCGGTGGAGCTTGTGCCGGCCACGGAAGCGCGGGTAGACGGGCGTCTTCTCCTCCGGGTACTGGACGGTGACGGGCGTTTCGCGGAAGCGTCCGAAGGTCGTTGCCAGGCCGCGGACGGTCTCGCGGAACGTGCGCCAGGTGCTGCGCGCGGCGCCCGGCGCGGGGGTGCGCTGAACCTGGATGACGTCCTCGCCGGGGCTCCAGGCGGTGACGTTCAGGCTGGTCGTGGGGGTGGTGGCGGGCGTCAACGCCGGGCCCTGGGCGCCCGATGCCTGGGGAGAGGTCTCCGGGGTCTGTGGTGTCTCAGGGGGAGTCATGTTCAGTGGGTCACCACCACGAGCACGGCCGTGACGAGCGCGTTGAGTGTCGCCAGGGGCAAAAGGATCTTCCAGCCGAAGCTCATCAGCTGGTCGTAGCGCAGGCGCGGGAGCGTCGCGCGGATCCAGATGAAGAAGAAGGTGACGAGCGACATCTTGAACAGCACGACGATCGGGTCGAGGAAGCCGGGCGGGTGGATCCCGAACGGCATCAGCCAGCCGCCGAGGAAGACCGTGGTGACGATCCCGGAGACGACGAGCACGTTGAGGTACTCGGCGAAGTAGTACGAGGCGAAGCGCCCGCCGCCGAACTCGGTGTTGTAGCCGCCGACGAGCTCGGCGTCGGCCTCGGTCAGGTCGAACGGCGCGCGGTTGGTCTCGGCGAAGCTCGCGGTCAGGAAGATCAGGAAGCCGAAGAACTGCGGCACGATGAACCACATGCCTTTCTGCGCTTCGACGATGCCCGTGAGCGAGAGGGTCCCCGCGGTGAAGATCACGCCGACGAGCGCGAGGCCCTGGGAGACCTCGTAGGAGATCAGCTGGGCGGCGGCGCGCATCGAGCCGAGGAACGAGTACTTCGAGCCCGACGCCCAGCCGCCGAGCATGATCCCGTAGAAGGCGATCCCGCCGAACGCGAACAGGTAGAGCGGCCCGATCGAGACGTCGATCCCGTACAGCCCGACGGGCGTGCCGAAGATGTCCTGGACGTTGCCGAAGGGAATGATCGCGAACGCCGCGACGGCGGTGAGGATCGAGATCAAGGGCGCCAGCACGAACAGGAAGCCGATCGAGGTGCTCGGGCGGAACTGCTCCTTGGTCAGCAGCTTGAGGATGTCCGCGAGCGGCTGCATAGCGCCATAGGGGCCGACGCGATTGGGCCCGTAGCGCGATTGAAAGCGCCCGAGCAGCTTGCGCTCGGCGAGCAGCACCACGGGCACGAGCTGCAGGCCGACGGCGAAGATCACGATCCCCTTGAGGATCTGGATCCACCACGGTTCGTAGTAGCCGACGATCGCGAGGGGGTTCATCGACGTGCCTCGCGGGGGGACCACATGGCGACAGTCATATGCGCTCCTCGACCGGGTAGGCGCCCGCGCCCGGGCGCTCCTGCCAGCGGATGCCACGGCCGCCAATCTCCTCGAGCGTCAAGCCCGCATAGAAGGGCACGGCGTCGAACAGTTGCTGGGAGGCCATCGAGGCGGTGAGCACGCCGAGGTCCAGATCCAGGCGCAAGGCCAGGTCGGTGAGAATCTGCCAGCCGGCGAGCGTCGAGCCGAACTTGCCCGGCCGCGCGACGGCGGGGCGCAGCCGCTGCAGACGACCGTCGGGGTGGACGACGGTGCCCTCCTTCTCCGCATAGGCCTCGGCCGGGAAGATCACGTCGGCGTGCGCACGCAGGCCGTCGGTCAGGAACGTGGCGTGCGCGACGACGGTCGAGGCGCGCTCCAGGGCCCGCTCCCATAGCTCAGGGTCGGGAAGGTCATCGAGGGGATCGGCCTGGAACAGGTAGAGAGCTGAGAGCTCACCGGCGGCGAGGCCTTCGGCAATCGCGCGGGCGTCACGGCCGGGCTCGCCGTCGAGCGCGGAGAGCCCCGGCCCGGCGTTCGGCAGCACCCCGGCCTCGCGTAGGCCACGCCCGTTCGCGCCGGCGGGGATTTCCAGCAGCCCCGCCCCGTCAACGCCGGCCAGCGAGAGGGTGCCCGCGAGGTCGAGCAGCGCTTGGGCGCCCCCCACGCCGTCGGGTCCGGAGGTGAGCCGTTCGCCCCACAGGATCACGATCTCCTCGCCCGCATCGCGCAGTTGCTGGGCCAGCTCGCCGGCTCGCTCGCTACTAAGCAGGTCCGCGCCGCTCGCTTGGATGAGCCTCATGCCGTGGCGGCGAACCCCCTTGCGCAGGCGGAGGTCGAGGATCGGCATGTCCTCGATCGGATCGGCGTCGAGCACGAGGACCGCGTGCGCGAACTCGAGGTCGGAAACCTTTGCCTGGAGGGATGGATTGGCCAGCGCGCGCTGGAGATCCAGCGAAAGGGCGCCACCGGTCCCCGCGCGGCGTGAGTCCAGGTGTGGCGAGTGGAGACCCTCGCGCAGGAGGCGGGAGAGCAGCAGGCCCTCCTCGTTTGAGGTCTGACCGCCGGCGAGCGCGCCCGTGCGCGAGCCGGCGCGTTGCAAACCGGAGGCCGCGGCATCGAGCGCGCGCTCCCAGGAGACGGGGCGCAGCTCGCCGCCGTCGCGGACGAGCGGCTCGGTGATCCGCTCGTCGCCGCCGAGCGCGGGGTAGGCGAAGCGCCCCGCGTCGCACAGCCAGCCGTCGTCGACCTCGTCGTTCTCGCGCGCGAGCACGCGCAGCACGCGGTCGTCGCGGACGGTCAAAGTGACGTTGCACTGGGCGGGGCAGAGTGTGCAGACCGAGCCGGCGTCCTCGATCTCCCATGGGCGCGCGCGGAAGCGGTAGGGGCGCGAGGTGAGCGCGCCGACGGGGCACAGCTCGACGATGTTGCCGGAGAACGGCGCGACGTAGGGATGGCCGTCGAACGTCGAGATGTAGGAATGCGCGCCGCGCTCCAGCAGGACGAGCTGGTTGTCTTCGGAGATCTCTTGGGAGAAGCGCGCGCAGCGGTAGCAGAGGATGCAGCGCTCGCGGTCGATCGCGATCGTGGGGGAGAGCGCCAGGGGCTTGACGAAGTGGCGCTTGGGCTCGATGAAACGCGAGTGGCCGGGTCCCCAGCCGAAGGTGATGTCCTGTAGCGGGCACTCGCCGCCCTTGTCGCAGACGGGGCAGTCGAGCGGATGGTTGATCAAAAGGAACTCGACGACCGACTGCTGGGCGGTCTTCACGCGGTCGGTCTGCGTGTGCACGACCATGCCGTCCTTGACCGGGGTGGAGCAGCCCGTTTGCAGCTTGGGAATGCCCTCGATTTCGACCAGGCACATGCGGCACGCGCCGACGGGGTTGCCGAGCTTGGGCTCGTAACAGAACACGGGGATCTCGACGTCCCCGTGTTTGGCCGCGTCGACGAGCATCGCGTTCTCGGGAGCTTGGACCTCCAGGCCGTCGATCGTGAAGGTGATCGTCTTCGGTTCGGGCCTAGGCATCGAACGCCCCCTGGGCAACGAGTGCCGAGTCGGAGGCCGCGACCGGGCCAAGGCCGCTACGTGCCTGGGCGGCTTCGATGTGGGCCTCGAACTCTGGGCGGAACTTGGCGATCATCGAGCCGATCGGCATCGCCATCGCGTCGCCGAGCACGCATAGGCAGTTGCCGATGATGTGCTCCTGGACGGAGGCCATGATGTCGAGGTCCATCGGCGTGGCCTCGCCGGAGTCGATCCGCTCGAGCATCTTGACCGTCCAGTTGGTGCCCTCGCGGCAGGGGGTGCACTTGCCGCAGGACTCGTGGCGGTAGAACTTGGCGAGCTTGATCGCGAGCGAGACGATCGGCGTGGAGTCGTCGACGACGATGATCGCGCCGGAGCCGAGCATCGAGCCGGCTTTGGCAAGCGAGTCGAAGTCGTAGGGCACGTCGAGATCGTCGGCGGTCAGCACCGGCGCGGAGGAGCCACCGGGGAACCAGCACTTGATCTGGCGTCCCTCGAACGGACCGCCGGCCAGGCCAAAGATGATCTCGCGCGAGGGGATGCCGAGCTCGATCTCGTAGTTGCCGGGACGCTGGATTTGGCCGGAGATCGAGACGAGCTTCGTGCCGGTGGAGGTCGCGACGCCGAGCTTCGCGTATGCGGCCCCGCCGAGACGCATGATCGTCGGCACCGTGGCGAGCGTCTCGACGTTGTTGATCAAAGTCGGGCCTTTGTAGAGGCCTTGGACGGCGGGGAACGGCGGCTTCAGGCGCGGGTTGCCGCGCTTGCCCTCCAGCGAGTCGAGCAGGCCGGTCTCCTCGCCGCAGATGTAGGCGCCGGCGCCGCGGTGGACGACGAGCGAGAGCGAGTGCTCGGAGCCGAGGATCGCCTCGCCGACAAAGCCGGCGTCGCGGGCTTCACGGAGCGCCGCGTCGAGCATGTCGGCCTGCAGGACGTACTCGCCGCGGATGTAGATGAACGAGCGGTTGGTTCCCGCGGCATAGGAGGCGATCACGATCCCCTCGATCAGCATGTGGGGGCTCTTCTGCATCAGTTCGCGGTCCTTGAACGTGCCGGGCTCGGACTCGTCGGCGTTGCACACGAGGTACTTGTCCATCGAGCCTTTCGGCAGGAACGAGACCTTCTTGCCCATCGCGAACCCCGCGCCGCCACGACCGCGAATGCCGGAGGCTTCGAGTTCCTTCAGCACATCCTCGGGCGCCATCGCGAGCGCCTTTTTGAGCGCCTCGTAGCCACCCCGGCGCTGGTAGACGGCGAGGGTGTTCAGATCCGGCTCGTCGATCTGATCGAAGAGAAGGGGAGCGCTCATCTGGGCTGTCTTTTGAGATCGTCCACGTGTGGAATAGGGCAAGGCAGTGGGCGGGCGCGGGGCCTCCTGCCCCGCGTCGAGGCGCGGTGCTCCGACGTGATCATGAGCGTGCTCCGGGATCGGCACAGGCCCGCTTGGACAGTTGCTTGTCGGGCAGCACTTCGCGCCCCGCGCGCAGGTCGTCGAGCAGCGCCGGTACGTCCTCGGGTGAGAGCGGGCCGACGTAGGCGCCGTCGACGGAGGCCATCGGCGCGATGTCGCAGGCGCCGAGGCACTCGAACCCACGGACGTTGAACTCCGAAGCGCCATCCGCCGAGGCGCCGGCGGCCGCTTGCACGGCGGCGAGCAGCGCGTCGGCGCCGCGCAGCGAGCAGGAGATGTTCGTGCAGACGTAGATGCTGTGGCGCCCGACGGGCTCGGTCTCGAGCATGTCGTAGAACGTGGCGACGGCCGCGAGGTCGGCGGGCGTCAGGCGCATCACGCAGGCGACCTGCTCGATCGCCTCCGGGGAGCACCAGCCGTGCAGGCGCTGGGCGGCCTCCAGGGCGGGCAGCGTGGCGGAGCGGGTCTCGGGGTAGAGCGCCATCGACGCTTCGATTTCCGCGCGCAGCTCGGGCGGAACGGGCGTGGTCGCCGGGTCGGGGATCATCGCCGGGTCCTTGTCCAGGTCGGCGGGCGTGTCCCAGCCGGGCACACGCGAGCCGTGGTCGTAGCGCGGTACGCCCTTGTCTAGCGGCACGCTCGGGGGGGAGCTCATCTGTCGTTGTCTCCCAGAGCCGGTCCATCAAAACGATGCAGAACGCGCACGTACGCGCACGCGCGCGTTCTGAGGCAAATCGATGAGTTCGCTCCGCCCGGGGTCATCGATCTATGCCTCCCAAAATCGGATCGAGCATCGCCGTGGTCGCGATCATGTCCGCGATGTAGGAGCCGCGGGCCATCGGCGCGAGTGCCTGCAGGTTGACGAACGAGGGATCGCGCATGTGCACCCGCGCGGGCTTGGAGGAGCCGTCTGAGCGCACGTAGCAGGCGAGCTCGCCGCGGGGGGACTCGATCGGGTTGTAGATCTCGCCGGGCGGCACGCGGAAGCCCTCTGTGACGAGCTTGAAATGGTGGATCAGGGCCTCCATCGAGGTGGCGAGCTCGTGGCGGGGCGGCAGTGCCACCTTGCGATCGCCGGTGATGTGTGGTCCCTCGGGCAGCCCGTCCAAAGCCTGGGCGATGATCTTCACCGACTCGTAGATCTCGGCGAGACGGACCGCGAAGCGGTCGTAGTTATCGCCGACGGTGCCGACGGGGATCTTGAACTCGAAGTCCTCGTAGGAGCTGTACGGCGCGGCCTTGCGCAGGTCCCAGGGATTGCCGGCGGCACGCAATAGGGGCCCTGTGACACCGAGCGAGAGCAGCGTCTCGGCATCCAGCGGGCAGGTGCCGCGCAGACGTTGCAGGACGATCTCGTTGGAGTTGAGGATCGCCCCGTACTCGTCGGCGCGCCGGGGCATCACCTCGAGGAACTCGCGCAGCTTCGGGGCGAATCCGGGGGGAATGTCCTCGATCACGCCGCCGACCTGGAAGTAGCGCGTGTGCATGCGCGCGCCGGAGGACATCTCGAACAGGTCGAGGATCAGTTCGCGCTCGCGCAGGCAGTACAGGAAGATCGAGACCGCGCCGAGGTCGAGCGCGCTGGTGCCCAGCCAGATCAGGTGCGAGGCGATCCGGTTGAGCTCGAGGTGGATCACGCGTAGGTACTGGGCGCGCTTGGGGACATCGACCTCCAGCAGCGTCTCGACCGCGCCGATGTAGGCCATCGCGTTGAAGTAGTAGGCGAGGTAGTCCATCCGCTCGACCACCGGGATGACCTTCCAGTAGGCCTTGTCCTCGGCCGTCTTCTCGATCCCCGTGTGGACGTAGCCGACGATCGGTTTGATGTCGCGCACGATCTCCGCCTGGAGCGTGACGAGCAGCCGCAGCACGCCGTGCGTGGCGGGGTGGTGCGGGCCGAAGTTGAGCGTCAGCAGCTCGTCGGTCGTCTCAGCGCCGCCTTCGAGCGGCTCCTCGACGGGGGACAGCGTGATCGACTGCTCGCGCCGGCGGTAGTCGGACAGAGTCGGGCTCATCGTGGCGGCCTCGATCCGGCGATCGCGTTGCGAGCTCGAGTGTGAGGAGACGCGAGCGGGCTCATGCGCTACGCGACTCCAGCCATTTGGCCTCGTCGTAGGTGAAGATCACCGGTTCGCCGCCGATCGGGAAGTCGCGCCGCTGGGGGTGGCCCTCGTAGTCCTCCGGCATCAGGATCCGGCGCAGGTCCGGATGGCCGGCGAAGACGACGCCGAACATGTCGTAGATCTCGCGCTCCTGGTGATTGGCCGTCGGCCATTCGTCGGTGACCGAATCCACCTCGGGGGAATCGATCGGGAGGCGCAGCTTGACCGTGATGCGGTCGACGCTGGACATGTCGAGCAGCTCGTAGATGACGCCGAGGCGCGGCTCCTCGGGGTAAAAGTCGACGCCGTGCACGCTCGCCAGGAACGCGTACCCGCGTCCGCGCAGGTGCTGGAGCGTCGAGCGGATCGTAACCGGGTCGATTTCGAGCGTCGCGCGTTCGCGGAAGTAGACCGTGTCGAGAACAGCGTCACCCAAATCATGAGCAATCAGCTCCAAGCCGGTTGCGTCAGGCATCGGAATCTCGAGGAGGGCTAGGTATTCCAGGGGGGGTGGTCGGGAGGGGGGCCTGACGGGCGGGCTCCAATCCCGTCAAGATCTCCTCGGTGCCGACGGCGTCGTAGCGCTCGCGCCAGCCCATGTCGGGGTCGTCCTGGACCATCTTGCGCAGCTTCAGCACGCCGTGCATCAGCGACTCGGGGCGCGGCGGGCAGCCGGGGACGTGGACGTCGATCGGCATGAACTTGTCCGCGGGCACGAGCGCGTAGTTGTTGAACACGCCCATCGAGCTGCAGCAGGCGCCCATCGAGATCGCCCACTTGGGCTCGAGCATCTGGTCGTACAGGCGGCGGATGATCGGCGCCATCTTGATCGACACGCGTCCCGCGAGGATGATCAGGTCGGCCTGGCGCGGCGAGGCGCGGAACGCCTCGAAGCCGTAGCGCGCGATGTCCATGCGCGGGCCGGCGGCGTGGAACTGCTCCATCGCGCAGCAGGCCAGGCCGAAGGCGAGCGGGAAGAACGAGTTCGACCGCGCCCACGCGACCGCGCTGTCGAGCGTCGTCGTCAGCATCCGTTCTTCGACGTAGCGCTCGAGCTCGGCGCCCTCCAGATGCGCCGGCTGGTTGGCGCCCTCCAGATCTCCCGCCGCGCAGCAGCTGGCGCGGCGTTCAGCGACTGCACGCGCAGGTTCGGGTTCGCCCCCGGCAGCCCGGGGCGGTGCCGGAGGGTCCGAGGCGCTCGCGTTTTACTTCCACTCGAGCGCTCCTCTGCGCCAGACGTAGATGAAGGCGACGAACAGCAGCGCGATGAACGTGATCGTCTCGGCCAGCGCGTAGCCGCCGTAGGCGCGCAGCTCGACGGCGATCGGGTAGAGGAAGACGACCTCGATGTCGAACAGGATGAACAGCATCGCGATCAGGTAGAAGCTGATCCCGAAGCGCATGCCCTGCTTGACCTCCGAGGGCAGGCCGCACTCGTAGGGGTCCTGCTTGTGTTTCGTCAGCGCGGCGCGGGCCGAGCACCGTGTTCAGCACCGCGAACGCGCCGCCGACGGCGCCGCCGAGCACCAGGAAGACGATCGCCGGGAGATAGCTGCGCAGCACCGAGGCTGTTATATCACCGCTTGTGGCAGAGTGTTACATAGTGGCAATCGGCTCGATATCGGCACCGGCGTGTGATCGACGACGTCCGCGACTCGCCGCGGTCAGGCGCCGGGTCGGAGCAGGGGTCGATCCGTGACCAGGCCGTGGTCGCGGGCGCGCTGGCGGTAGCCGTGCTCAACGCGCTCCCCGGCGTGCTCGGTGGCTGGCGCTGGTATCGCTGCGAAGCGAGCAGGGCCTTCTGGGTGCTGCTGCGCGTCGGTCAGGGCTCGGCGCTGACGCTTGCGATCGCCGTCGGCTCGCTGGCGGTGGCCGGCAAGTATTCGAGCGACCGCCTGTTCTATCTGTATGCGCTGCTCCCGCTCGCGGTCGGGTTCGTGGCCGAGCAGTTGCGGGTGATCTCCGCGCAGACGATCCTCGACCGGCGCGAGCTGGCGGACGCCCAGGCGGTGGGCGAGCTGCCCGAGGAGCGAGCAGCAGACGGTCGTCGCGGAGATCATGCGCCGCGAGCTGGGCGTGATGGCGCTCTCGGCGCTCGTCGTGGTGTTCCTGGCGCTGCGCGCGGCGGGCACGGCCCACGGGTTCTGAACGGGCCTATCTGCGTGGGTCGTGGGCGGGTCTGCACCCACGGGTGCTGAGCGGGCCTATATATTCCCGGCGCATGAAGCTTGCCGCGACGACGATCGTTTTGCTCGCCTGCGCCGTGATCCTCGGCGCGTGCGGCTCACAGGGCATCTCGGTCCCGAAGGACAGCCCCTACTACCGCGGGGCCGTGATCTTTCGCGACCACTGCTCGGGCTGCCACACGCTGTCGACGGTCGGCGCGGAGGGCTCGGCGACGAGCATCAAAGATCGCCTGCGCACGAACGGCCCGAACTTCAACTTCCGCAAGGAGAACCAGGCGCAGGTGATGTACGCGATCCACAACGGTGGCTTCTCGGGCGCGATCATGCCGGAGAACATCGTGCTGGGCACCGAAGCGAAAGAAGTCGCGAACTTCCTGGCGAAGTACTCCGGGCAGCAGGCGCAGAAGGTGCCCGACTACGAACATCACGCTGTCCACGAAATAGGACGTCCGCCGCGGAGGTCGGCTGCCGGAGCGTGCTGGACCTCAAGCGGATCCGGCAGGAACCGGATGCCGTGCGCGCGGCGCTGGCGCGGCGCGGCGAGGAGGCTGCCGCCGGGCTGAGCCGCGTGATCGAGCTGGATGGGCGCCGGCGCGAGCTGTTGCCCGCAGCTGGAGGGATTGCGGGCCGAGCAGAACGAGGCGAACGCGCGCATCAAGTCCGCCGGCGACGCGGAGGAGCGCGAGCGCGAGATCGCGGCGATGCGCGGGGTGGCCGCGCGCGCGAAGGAGCTGGAGCGCGAGCTGGCGACGGTCGAAGAGGAGCTGCAGAGCGGCCTTGGCGCCGCTGCCGAACCTGCCCGATCCGACGGCGGCGCCCGGGCCCGAGGATGAGCTGGTCCGCGAGGTCGGCGAGGTACCGACGTTCGACTTCGAGCCGCGCGATCACCTGGAGCTGGCGGGCGAGGGGATCGACATGGATCGCGCGGCGCGCCTGTCGGGGGCGCGGTTCGCCTACCTGAAAGGCGATCTGGTGATGCTCGAGCTGGCGCTCGTGCGCTGGGTGCTGGAGAAGCTGCGCGGGAAGGGCTTTGAGCCGGTGATCCCGCCCGTGCTCGTGCGCGAGCAGGCGCTGTATGGGACGGGCTTCCTGCCCGACACCGAGCAGCAGATCTATGCGCTGCCCGAGGACGAGCTGTTTCTCGTCGGCACCTCCGAGGTGGCGCTCGCGTCGCTGCACGCCGAGGAGATCCTCGAGGCCGAGCGCGCTGCCGCTGCGCTACGCGGGCTTCTCGCCCTGCTTTCGGCGCGAGGCCGGCGCGGCGGGGAAAGACACGCGCGGGATCTTCCGCGTGCACCAGTTCGACAAGGTGGAGATGTTCAGCTTCGTCGCGCCCGAGGAGTCGGAGAGCGAGCACGAGCGGATCCTGGCGATCGAGGAGGAGATCCTCGGAGAGCTCGAGCTTGCCCTACCGCGTCGTGAACATCGCGGTCACCGACCTCGGCAACTCGGCCGCGAAGAAGTACGACTGCGAGGCGTGGCTGCCCAGCCAGGCGCGCTACCGCGAGCTGACCTCGTGCTCGAACACGACCGACTACCAGGCGCGGCGCCTGAACATCCGCGTGCGCAAGGACAAGCAGACGCAGGCGCTGCACACGCTCAACGGCACCGCGGTGGCGGTCGGCCGCACGCTCGTCGCGCTGCTGGAGAACGGCCAGCAGGCCGACGGCAGCGTCGAGCTGCCGGAGTGCCTGTCGCCATACGGAGCGCCGGCGGAGCTGCCACGCCGCCTGACCGGAGGCGCTGCCGGCGCACGACGCGCGATCAGTATTTGCTGCCGAGCAGCTGTATGTGATCGGCCTCGGCGGCGCTGGGGAACGGGCGGATCAGGCCGAAGCGCGCGAGCGTCGCCTGGGGCACGCCCTCGACGCCGGGCGTGTCGGAGGCTTCGCCGCGCGTGTGGGGGTCGTCGGCGAAGCCGCCGACCTCGACGGAGTGCGCGGGCGAGCGGTAGCCGGAGATGCCGATCAGGTGCAGGTGCAGGGCGATCCCGAGGGCGTTCAGGTGGGCGACGAGGACCGGCTCCTCGCCGACCGAGTAGTCGGTGCCGGGCGCCTGGAAGAAGCCGTATTCGCCTTGGGGTGTCGAGGTGAAGTCGCCGACCGGGCCGGTGTAGGCGCCCGCGACGCCCTCGGCGGCGAGTTCGCTGACGGCGAGCTTCGAGAGCTCGTGTTCGAGTGCAGTGCTTGTGCGACTCGCAGCGGGCCGAGCTCGGAGCTCTTGCGATCGCGCGCGCGGATGAACTGCGAGCTGGCGGTTGACCAGCGCGAGGTGCAGCTGGGAGACCTCGTCGCGCTGGACGAGCACGGCGCTCGTCTCGCGCGCGTGGCTGGCCTCCAGCGTGGCGAGCTGCGCGGCCTGGACGGTCACGGCCTTCTGCTCTTCGGCGACGTGGACGGTCGCCCCGGCGTTCTCGCGGGAGATCGCGCGCAGGTCGTCGAGCCGCTCGATCAGGTCGGCGAAGCCGTGGGCCTGGAGGACCACGGTCGCGATGTCCGGCGGCGGCGACTCGTAGGAGGCGATCACCTGGGCGACCAGCACCTGCCGGTCGCGCCCGAGCTGGACCTGCAGCGAGGCCAGGCGCGTGCGGGCGCCGTGCAGCTGGGACCTCAGGCTGGCCAGCAGGTTGCGCTCGGTGGCGAGGCTCGATTCCAGCGCGTCCAGGCGCGTCTGCAGGTCGTCGATGCTGCCCTGGAAGCCCTCGATCTGGTGGGTGTCGGCGCCGATTCCCGAGTGCAGCTCGCCTTCGCGGGCCTGCGAGGCGGCGATCCGGCCTTCGAGCGTGCCGCTGCTCGAGCCGGCGGCGACGGGCCCGAAGGCCACCGTGCCCGCGGCGATGCCGGCGAGGACGGCCGTGAGCACGATCAGCCGGGCGGAGCTCGACCGGAGCGGGCGACGGGAGCGACGGGAGCGACGGGCGAGAGCAGTAGGACATGAAGCCGGCAAGCTAGCCAGGGGAGGGCGAGAGCACAAGGAAAGAGGGCTCCTGCAGGAGGACTTGCAAGGCCCGGCGGGGATTACTTGACAGCGAGATCGCGAGCCGCCGCGGGAGCGTCAAGTAGATAGTCTCCATTGCACTATCAAGCCGCATCGGGCAGCGGGGCGCGAAGCTTTGTCTCAGCGCCGTTGTCCTGCGTGCATGGGGAGGCGCAGTCGCCGTGGAAGAGGTGCAGCGGACGAGGATCCTGGAAGCGATGGCCGAGATGACGGTCGAGTGGGGCGCGGGCGCGGTCACCGTTTCGCACGTCGTCGCCCGGGCCGGTGTCTCGCGGCGGACCTTCTACGAGCTGTTCGGCGATCGGGAAGCCTGCCTGCTCGCGGCGTTCGACCTCGGCGTGGAGCGGGCGCGGGCGAGGATCGAGCCCGCCTACGCGGCGCAGCCGCGCTGGCGCGACGGGATCCGCGTGGGGCTGGCGGCGTTCTTGAGCTTCCTCGAAGACGAGCCCGCCCTGGGGCGGCTGTGCGTCGTGCATTCGCTGGGCGGCGGCGCGGAGGTGCTGAGCCGCCGTGCGGAGATGCTCGGCAGGCTGGCGAAGGTGGTCGACCGGGGACGCACGGAAGGCGCGGCGGGCAGCGTGCAGCCCTCCGAGGTGATCGCCGAGGGGATCGTCGGCGCCGTGCTGTCGGTCATCTACACCCGCCTGCAGGGAGCCGAGGCGGGGCGCGAGGAGGCAGCCTTTGAGCGAGCTGTTCGGGGTGCTGATGAACCTGATCCTGCTTCCCTACCTGGGGCCCAGCGCGGCGCGGCGGGAGCTGACGAGGCCCGTGCCGAAGGTCCAGGCGGGCCCGGACGTGGGGCTCGCCGGTGAGGGCCAGGACGAGGATCCGCAGATCAGGCTGACCTACCGAACCGCGCGCGTGCTGACGGCGATCGCCGAGTATCCGGGCGCGAGCAACCGCGAGGTGGCGACGCGCGCCGGGATCGTCGACCAGGGCCAGGTCTCGAAGCTGCTCGGCCGCCTGCTGCGCCTCGGCCTGATCGCGAACACGGGCGACGACACATCGCGGGGAGCGCCGAACGCGTGGCGGCTGACGGAGCTGGGCGAGCGCGTCGAACGCCGCGCCGCCGCGCGCTCCGAGCACGACTCGAGCTCGCTGCGCGGCTGAGGCTCAGCCGCGGTGTACGCGCAGTCCTGGAGCCAGCCCGGCGAGCACCTCGAAGTCATCGTCCTGCGTCCAGATCGCGAGGTTGTGGGCGAGCGCGGTCGCGGCGATGATCGCGTCCATCGCTCCGGCTCGGCGTTTATGTTCGCGCGCCGCGCTGAGCAGGCTCGCGAGGTGTTCGGCGCCGGGTTCGTCGTAGGGGATGGCGAGGAAGCCCCGTGCCATCGACAGGGTCGTGCCGCGCAGCATTTTCAGCGGCTCGCCGCGGGCGCGGTGTACCCCGACGAGCAGCTCGGTGAGCGTGGCCACGGAGATGCGAGCGTCTCCTGGCGGCGGGTCCCCGAGGGGGCGGTTCTGCTCGGCCGCGATGAATACGCTTGTGTCGGCTAGATAGCCGGCGTTCATCGCGTCGCATGTCCTCCGTGCTCAAGCCGACGTCGAAGTCCGCGGCGTCGGAGTGGACCCGAGCTCGCCGGCGCGCCTGCCGATCTTCTGCAGATCGGCGAGCAGCAGTTCGCTGGGTCTGCGCTCGCTGCGAGTGCGCCGCGGCAGGATGTCAGCCACCGGGCGGCCGTGCACGGTCAGGACCACGGGCTCGCCGGCCTCGATCGCCGCGACGACCCGGCCCGTGTGATTGCGCAGCTCCCGCACCGACACGTCCATTGCGTGGCACACTGTAGCAATTTTGTCCACGCGGCAGAGCTGCTCGCCGGCGCCGAGGCGCCGGGAAGGGCCGTGGCCGGCTTCAGCCGACCCGGAAGCGGATCGAGCGCGAACGGCCGCGCAGAGGGGTGAGCGTCAGCCGGTAGCGCCCCGGGGAGAGCGTTCCGTGTGCGCGCAGATGGGCGCTGTCACGCCCGCGCGCGGCCGCGACGGTGAGCGAGTCGGGAAGCACCTGCCAGCGCGTGTGGCCGTGCGCGAGGACCTGCTCGGCGAGCGTCACACGTACGCGCGCCGGCACGTTGAGCGTGAACGCGAAGGCGATCCTGGAGATCCTCGCGGGATCGTGGCGTAGCGCGATGGTGGCGTTGCGCGTCAGCGCGAGCGCCGAGAGGACCGGCAGGATCGCGCTCGGGCCGGCGATCGACAGCGGCGGCCCGGCCGGCTGTGCGCCGGGTGGGAGCGAGAGGCCCGCGAACGCTTCTCGGGTTTCTCCACCCGAGCCCCCGCTCTGGCTTTTCGCCGCTGCCGCTTCTTCTTCTTCTTCTTCTTCTTCTTTCTTCTTTTCTTCACGTTGCCGTTCTTCTTCTCGCACCTTTGCTTCCCATTGCCGCCGTGCTTCGTTTGTCCGCTTCACTTCTTCGCTGACGGGCTCGAAGGCGGTGATCCCGTTCGGGGTGCCGACCCCGGTGGGGCCGTCGTAGCCGGGGCCGGCATTGCAGATGGGCTCCCCGAGCAGTTGGCCCTCGATCGACTCTTCGGCAGTTGGAGAGCCCGGTCTCATCGTTGAAAAGTGTCTTCGGCTTCGCACTCGCCGTTGGATCCCGGAGGTCACGTCGTGCAGCGAGGCCGGGTCTGCGAGCTCGTTTTCGTACAGGGTCTGTGCGGGGTATGCGACGCCGGCCGCGCCGCCAGCGAGCGCGAACGTCGAGGCGATGATCGGCGAGGCGAGGCTGGTGCCGCCGATCGTGCACCAATGCCGCATGCGTACCCGCCTTCGTCTGTCTTCGCATTCGGGCTCGGAGTCGTAGACCGCGACCCCCGTGTAGGGGTCGGCGTCGGCCGAGACGTCGGCGACGGCGCGATTTTTCCCGCAGCCGACGGATGACCAGTCGGCGCGGCTCTGCTGCCAGGGCTGCGCGGTGAACGGTACGCTGCAGCCGCCGCCGCCGGCGCCGTCGCCGTTCCACACGGTCTCGTTTTGCCCATGTTCCGCCGGGGCCAAGCGGGCCTGCAGGCGCGTGCCGCCGACCGCGACCACGTGCGGCGAGGAGGCGGGATAGTCGGCAAAGCCAGGTTCCGAGCTGTCTTCGGCAGTCCCAATCCAGGTAGCCGTCGTCGCCGGCGGCCGCGGTGATCACCGTCGCCGGATGGTTGAAGGCTTCGCGTCTGCGCTGTCATTCGATGCCGCGTTCGCCTTCGAGCACTCGGGGCCGCCCCAGGAGTTCGAGATCTCCGTGGCGCCGAGCTGCACCGCCGTTTCCTCGGCGGCTTCGAGGTCTGGAATGTAGCCCGAGTCCGCCTCCACGAGCACGATCTTGCAGTTCTGGCAGATCGCGTGGGCGGTCTCGATGTCGAGTGAGATCTCCACCGCCCACCCCTCGGCTGCTTCCACTTCCTCACAGGCTGTTCTCGTTTTCTTCTTCGCACTTTCGACTTCTTCCGCTGCTCTGGCGCGTTGCTCGCGGAAACGGCAGGTTCTCCGCTTTCGCCGCCCTGGTTGACCTTGCTTGAAGCAGCCGTTGGCCTTCGGTGCATGCGGGAAGAGCAAATTCTTTGTCATAGATCCTGAGGTCTTCTTCGGCTTCCAGGTCGTTGTAGGCGTCGACCAGCGCGATCGTCTGGCGGAGCAGGGCGAGCTCGTCGGCAGGCCGTAGGCGGTGTGCAGTTCCTGGGGTGGCAGCCAAAGTGGCCCGCCGCGGGCGTGGGGGTTCGCAGCTTCGGCGGCCGCGACCGGCATGGCCGCGGGCGCGAGCCGCCGGCGGCTGCGGTGCGGCGCGCCGCAGCGGGCTGCGGCACCAGCTGCAGCGCCAGGCAACTGGCGTGACCGGCTGCCGGCGGCGGCACACGGGGCGGACGCGTGTAGTCGGAGGCGCGGCAGCGGCGGACGGCGCTGCTGGCCGCGCCGCGGCGCCCGCCGGCGAGCAGCAGGCGACCACTGCAGTAGGCCGCACGAGCACGGCGTGGCGCGGATTCGGGTCGTCATCGTCTGGGTCTCTCCGCTCATCTCGGTAGGCGAAGCGGCAGGTTGAGATGTTAGGCCAGACAGGCGGACGTCTGACCGGTCACGCAATGGTCACAGGCTGATCACCGGAGGGTCACGCCAACGCGGGGTCGGTCGCCTCATGATGACGCTTGGAACGGTGAGACGGGGCGCAGGGCCACGGACACGGATACGGCCAGAGCCCGTCGCGTGGGGGCCGCCTCCGCATGCGCACCGAACCGCGCAGGGCGCACCGAACGGGGCGGGAGACAAGGCCCGCCCCGTTCGCACATTACGCTGATGTCCAATGTCGCCGCACTTGGCTTTCTGCTCGCCTCGGAGCCGCCCTCGCGGCGGGCCGGCGCGATCACCGCGCTCGTGGCGGTCGCGCTGTGCACGCTGATCGTCTATCCGCTGGCGCATGTCGCGCCGGTGGTGTCGCTGAGCGTCGTCTACCTGCCGGCGGTGCTGGTGGTCTCGCTCACCTGGGGCGCGTGGCTGGGCTTCGCCACCGCGTTGCTCAGCGCGGCGGCGTTCAACTTCTTTCACCTCCCGCCCGTCGGGCGCTTCACGCTGCAGAGCTCCAGCAACTGGGTCGCGCTGGTGCGTTCCTGGTGGTCGCCGATCGTCGCCAGCTCCGTGGCTGAGGTCACGCGCGCGCGCACGCGTGACGCCGAGGAGCGCCGGCGTGAGGCGGACCTGGCGGCGGAGATGGCGAGGCTGCTGCTGCGCGGAAACAGCCTCGCCGAGGCGCTGCCGACCGCCGCCGCGCGGCTGGCGCAGGCGCTCGAGCTGCAGCTCCGCGGCGATCGAGATGGAGGCGGTGGAAGGCGGACGAGCGCAGCGTCGCCTTCCCGCTGCGCGAAGGCACCAGCCGGCTGGGGACGCTGCTGGTCGGCGCGGACACCTCCGAGGCGAGCCTGCGGCGGCTGCAGGAGCGCGTGGTGCCGGCGCTGGAGGCGCTGCTGAGCGCGGCGCTCGAGCGCGAGGAGCTGCTGGGCGGGGTAGTGGAGACGGCGGCGCTGCGCCGGGCCGACGCCGTCAAGACGGCACTGCTGCGGGCCGTCTCGCACGATCTGCGCTCGCCGCTGACGGCGATCTCGGCGGCCGGGGAGGCGGTTGGCTCGCCGTCGCTCTCGCGCGGAGGAGCGCGAGGAGATGGCCGCGGTGATCCAGGAGGAGACGCGGCGGCTGTCGCGCCTGGTCGACAACCTGCTCGACCTCTCGCGGCTGGAGGCAGGCGCGGCCGAGCCGCAGCGGGAGTGGACCTCGGTCGAGGAGCTGATCGGCGCGGCGCTCGGCGAGCTGGGCGCGCCGGCGGAGGCGTTCACGCTCTCGATCGACCGCGACCTGCCGCTGGTGAGCGTCGATCCGGTGCAGCTGGAGCGCGCGTTCGTCAACGTGCTGGAGAACGCGCGCAGCGGCACTCCGGCGGTCACCCGCGTGTGCGCCTGCAGGGCGCGGGCGCGGCGTTGCGCGGGCGGCGGCGGGAGGAGCGAGCGGAGGGGCGGCGCCCGGCGGTGACCGCGTGATCGTGCGCGATCGTCGATCGCGGCCCGGGGATTCCGCCGGCGCAGCTGGAGCGTGTGTTCGAGCCGTTCTACCGGGCGGGCACCGCGCGCGGCGGGCATCGCGGCTCGGGGCTGGGGCTGGCGATCGCACGCGGCTTCACCGAGGCCAACGCCGGCACGCTGCACGTCGAGTCGCTGCCCGGGCAGGGCGCGACGTTCGTGTTCGAGCTGCCGCTTGGAGAGCCCCGCGGGTGAGCCTGCACGAGCCCGCCGAGCCGGCCAGGCAGCCGCGCGTGCTGGTGGTCGACGACGAGCCGCAGATCGTGCGCGCGCTGAAGGTGGTGCTGCGCGAGGCCGGGTTCGAGGCCGTGCCCGCCGAAACGCTCGCGAGGCGCTGGACCTCGCCGCCGTGCGCCCGCCGCGAGGCGGCGATCGTCGACCTCGTGCTGCCCGACGGTGACGGCATCGAGCTGACGCGCAGGCTGCGCGAATGGAGCGAGATGCCGATCCTGGTGCTGTCGGCGGTGGGCGAGGAGGAGCAGAAGGTCAGTGCGCTGGAGGCCGGAGCCGACGACTACATCACCAAGCCGTTCGGCACGCGCGAGCTGGTGGCGCGGCTGCAGGCCGCGCTGCGCCGCAGCGCGCCGCGCGAGGACGTGAGCCGCTGATCGAGGCCGGGGGACTGGAGATCGACCTGGCCGCGCGGGTGGTGCGCCGCGACGGCGAGCCCGTGCATCTGACACCGATCGAGTTCGAGCTGCTGCGCATGCTCGCGCGCAACCGCGGGCGGCTGATGACGCACCGCAAGCTGCTCGCGGAGGTGTGGGGGCCGGAGTACGTCGACGACATCCAGCCGCTGCGCACGCACATCGCGCGGCTGCGCGCCAAGATCGAGCCCGAGGGCCGGGCCGGGGCGGATGGGCGCCGTTTGATCGTCACCGACCCTGGGGTGGGGTACCGGTTTTCTCTAGTAGAGGCCCCTACCGGGGCCGGCTCGCGGAGCTGAGGCCGGCCGCTGGAGCCGGGTCAAGCCATTCAATACTTGTGATGGCGCCAAACCGGCGCTAAGATCGCATGATGCCCAGCGTGCAGATCAAGGATCGTGCCCCGCACGATGTTCACGCCGTCCTGCGCCAGCGTGCCGCAGTGGCCGGCCAATCGATGCAGGAGTACCTCCTCGGCCGGCTGATCGCAGACGCTCGGCGCCGCGGCACTGGCTCGATGAGGTCCTGCGCCCGTGCCGGCGGGCGCGCCGTGGGTGATCGACCGGCCTCGGATGGCCGCGGCACGCTTGATCCGCGCCGAGCGCGACGCGACGTCGATCGTCATCGATGCCAGCGTGCTGGCGACGGCGCTCGGCGATGATGGGCAGGACCGGCGACGCGGCGCGTGCGCGACTTCTCCGGTGAGGAGCTCGCGGCCGCCCGATCGCATCGATCGACCTCGAGGTCATGTCGGTGTGGCGGCGTACGCTCGACGACGAGCGACGTGCGGCTTCGCATGACCGATCTCGCAGAGCTGCCACTCAGGCGTGCGGCCAGCATCCTGGCGCTGCTTGCGCGCTGCTGCGGAGTTGAGGCACAACTCACGCCATACGATGCCTCCTATGTGGCGCTTGCCGAGGCGCTCGATGTAGGACCACGTGCTCGACGGCCGCATCGGCGACACTCGCCTCGCGCGCCCGGCATGCGCTGTGCCGTGGAGCTTGATGAGCTGACGGGCTTCACGTCGGCGCTGGGGCTGTCCAGGTCGAAGCGCTCGTCGCGAGGACTTGTGACCGCCGCCGCATCATCGCCAGGCGCTTCGGCATCACGATCGTTGGGTGTCGTCATTTATCTGCCAGCGCTGCTCTAGGCGTGCTAGCATTGCAGCAACGACAGCAGCTGGAGAGCGCTATCGTCGACGCGACTATCTCGAGGACTCGATGACGACACCAAGGCTCGCCTGCGCGTGAGCGCTGCGCGCCACGGGCGTTCGATGGAGGCCGAGGTGCGGAGCATTCTTATAGAGGCTCTGCCCTCCCCGCGGGCATCGGATGGGCTTGGCAGTCGCATTCACGCCCGTTTCGCGGCCCTTGGTGGTGTGGAGCTCGATCTGCCCCGCCGGAGTGAGGTGCCGCGGGCCGCGAGCTTGCAGACGTGATCCTGCTCGAGACGAACGTCCTTTCCGAGCTGATGCGTCCTGAGCCGGACAAAAAAGTCACGGAGTGGCTCGACTCGCTCGACGCCGCTAGCGTCGCAACCACCGCGATCACCGCCGCGGAGTTGCTGTACGGGGTCGGCCGTCTGCCGGCAGGCGCCGCAAGAGCAACTTAGCGACGCGGTCCGTGGGCTGATCGAGGAAGACTTCGATGGGCGCGTCGAATCGTTTGACGTGACGGCAGCCATTCACTATGCAGATCTCCTCAGCGATCGCGAGAGGGCTGGTCGTCCGATCAGCGCCGCCGATGCGCAAATAGCGGCGATCTGCCGCAAGCTCAGGGCCACGCTCGCAACCCGCAATACCAGTGACTTCAAGGACGCCGGGATCGATCTCTCGACCCGCTGGCGTTGTGACCCGGGTCGTAACGGGATCGTTATGTCAAAGCCGCCAATCGTCACACGCTCGTGACGGCGGGCGATCAATAGTGGAGGCATGGACGTCGTGGCCATCGTTATCGGGATCGCAATGTTCGCGATTCTGCTGCTGATGATCGAGGGAATCGATCGGATATGACGGTTGATCTCCCACTCGGTTTCTTCGTCGCCCACATGAGCGGCGCCGACTTCTTCGGCCTCGTCGTGTCGGTGCTGGTGATTGCGTATCTGTTTTACGCCTTGATCCGCGGGGAGAAGCTCTAGATGACGTTCGCGGGCTGGCTGACGATCGTGCTGTTCGCGGTGATCCTCACCGCGCTGGCACTGCCGCTTGGTAGCTACATGGCGAAGGTGTACACCGGCAAGCGGGTCTTTCTCTCGCCCGTATTCGGCGTCCCGAGCGGTTTCTGTACAGGCTCCTCAGGGTCGATCCCGAGCGCGGACAGGACTGGAAGTCCTACGCGAAAAGCCTGATCATCTTCTCGCTTGCGGGCTGGCTGTTGCTGTACGCGATCCTGCGCACGCAGGACGCGTTCTTCGTCCCTCACGCGCTGAACCCGCTCGGCTATCACTCGGCGCCGTGGAACGTCACGTTCAACACCGTGTCGTCGTTCATGACGAACACGAACTGGCAGTACTACAGCGGCGAGACGACGATGAGCTACCTCAGCCAGATGATCGGGCTGACCGTCCAAAACTGGTTGTCGGCGGGGATCGGGATCGTCGTCGCGGTCGCGCTGATCCGCGGGATCGTCGGGCGCAGCGGCAAGAGCCTCGGCAACTTCTGGCAGGACCTCGTGCGCACGATCCTGTACGTGCTCGCACCGCTCTCCGTGTTTGCCGCGATCGTGCTCGTCTCGCAGGGGGTGATCGCGAACTTCTCCGATTACTTGACGGTGCACACGATCACGGGTTTGACGCAGACGCTCGCGATGGGGCCGGTCGCCTCGCAGGAGGCGATCAAGGAGCTCGGCACGAACGGGGGCGGGTTCTTCAACACGAACTCGGCGCACCCGTTCGAGAACCCGACCCAGTTCACCAACTTCTTCGAGATGTTGTTGGTGCTGATCATCCCGGCGGCGCTCGTGTTCGCCTACGGCCGGATGACCGGCAACCGCCGTCAGGGGTTTGCGATCTACGGGGCGATGATGGTGATGTTCCTCGGCGCCGTGTGCGTCGCCTATATCGCCGAGGCGCACGGCTCGCCCGCGCAGCACGCCGCCGGGCTGCACACCGGCGTGATCGACGGCTCGACCGGCGGGAACATGGAAGGCAAGGAGCAGCGCTTCGGGATCGCCGGCTCGGCGCTGTTCGACGTCGTCACGACCGTGACCTCCTGCGGCGCCGTCAACAGCGCTTTGGAGTCCTTCACCGGAATCGGCGGGGCGGTTCCCTTCGCCAACCTGTCCGCGAGCGAGGTGATCTTCGGCGGCGTCGGCACGGGGCTCTACTCGATCCTGCTGTACGTCCTGCTGGCCGTGTTCATCGGTGGGCTGATGGTCGGGCGCACGCCGGAGTGGCTCGGCAAGAAGCTCGAGGCGCGCGAAATCAAGCTCGCCGGGCTGGGCATCCTGATCACCCCGCTCGCGGCGCTCTTGTCCACGGCGCTGGCGGTCGCGAGCAAAGCCGGGCGCGCATCGATCTCCGAAGTCGCGACGTCCGCCGCAAGCGGGTATCGCATACGCCGCAGGCCTTCTCCGAGACCTTCTACGCATACCTCTCCCAGGCGAACAACAACGGCTCGGCGTTCGCCGGCTACACCGGCTTCATCCAGCCGAACGCCGGCAACCTCGGCTCGCACGGCGTCACCTTCGCCGACCTGCTCGGCGGCTTCGACATGCTCTTCGCGCGCTATGCGCCGATCCTGTTCGCGCTCGCCGTCGCCGGCGCCCTCGCCGGCAAGCGCGTCACGCCCGCGGGCCTCGGCACGATGCGCACCGACAACCCCACGTTCGTGGTGCTGCTGATCGGCGTGATCATCCTCGTCGGCGCGCTCACCTTCTTCCCCGCCCTGCTGCTCGGCCCGATCGTCCAGGGCCTGACCGGACACCTCTACTGAAATGACAGACGCGACATCGTCACCTCCGTCATCGGCGATCGTCGTCTTCACGATCCTGCTCGGGCTCGTCTACCCGCTCGTCGATCACCGGCGTCAGCCAGGTCGCCTTCCCGGGCAATGCCAACGGCCAGCAGATTCACCTCGACGGCAAGCTCGTCGGCTCGAAGATCATCGGCCAGAGCTTCGCCTCGCCGGTGATCGGCAAGAACGGCAAGCCCGAGGAAAAGGAAGGAGAACTCGTCACCGAACCCGACCCGCGCTACTTCCAGTCGCGTCCCTCGGCCACCGAAGGCGGGCCTACAACGCCGCTGCCAGCACGTTCTCCAACCGCGGCCCCAACAGCATCGACGACCGAGGAAGCCAACGCCGAAAACATCAAGGCCTATCTCGAACTGAACAGAACCGGACCGTATATGACCCCGGCCTGACGACGCGAAGATCCCGGTCGACGCGATCAACACCTCCGGCCTCGAACCTCGACCCCGAAATCTCGCAGGCCAACGCCTGGATCCAGGCCCACCGCATCGCGGCCTGCGCCGCCTCTCGCTCGCGACGGTGACGGCCGGCGTTCGCCGGCTACACCGGCTTCGTCCAGCCGAACGCGGGCAGCCTCGGCTCGCACGGCATCAGCTTCGCCGACCTGCTCGGCGGCTTCGACATGCTCTTCGCCCGCTACGCGCCGATCCTGTTTGCGCTCGCCGTCGCCGGCGCGCTGGCGGGGAAGCGAGTCACCCCCGCGGGCCTCGGGACGATGCGCACCGACAACCCCACGTTCGTCGTGCTGCTGATCGGCGTGATCATTCTCGTCGGCGCGCTCACCTTCTTCCCCGCCCTGCTACTGGGTCCGATTGTTCAGGGCCTGACAGGACACCTGTACTGAGATGCGCCGCGACATCGTCAATCAACTGGGGAAGGGCAGGCCCGGGTGGGCGGCCCTTCAAACCCCTCCCAACTACGACATCACACAATGAGATGAAACGCGACATCGTCACATCCGTAATCGGGATCATCCTTTTCACTGTCCTGCTCGGGCTCGTATATCCGCTCGCGATCACCGGCGTAAGCCAGGTTGCATTCCCCGGCGACGCCAACGGGCAACAGATTCATCTCGACGGCAAGCTCGTCGGCTCGAAGCTGATCGGCCAGAGCTTCGCCAAACCGGTGATCGGTAAGAACGGCAAGCCCGAGGAAAAGGAAGGGGAGCTCGTCACCGAACCCGATCCTCGCTACTTCCAGAGTCGCCCGTCGGCCACCGAAGGCGGCGCCGACAACGCGGCCGCGAGCACGTTCTCAAACCACGGGCCGAACTCGGTCAAGACCAAGGAAGCCAACGAAGAAAACATCAAGGCCTATCTCGAACTGAACAAGAACCCGATGACCAAAACCGAATACGACCCCAGGCTGACCGTCGCGAAGATCCCGGTCGACGCGGTCAACAGCTCGGCCTCGGGTCTCGACCCGGAAATCTCTCCCGCAAACGCCTGGATCCAGGCCCACCGCGTCGCGGCCGTGCGCCGCCTCTCGCTTGCGACGGTCGACGGTCTGATTGCCAAGTACACCTCTCCTCGCGGGCTGGGCTTCTCGGGCGAGGAAGGCGTGAACGTGCTCGAGCTCAACCTCGCGCTCGACCGGCTCACAGGAGGCGCCAGCTGATGTCAACCGGGGTGGGTGGGCCCATGAAAAACGAACGGCAGGCGATCTCGCTGTTCCAGCCCGAGATCGTCAAGCGCGCGCTGATCGACAGCTTCAAGAAGCTCGACCCGCGCGTGCAGGTCCGCAACCCGGTGATGTTCGTCGTCGAGATCGGCGCGCTGATCACGACCGTGACGTGGTTCATCCAGCTCGGCGGCGGCCAGTCGCTCGGCGGCAGCGAGCCCGCCTGGTACACGTTCACGATCGCCGTGTGGCTGTGGCTGACGGTCGTGTTCGCGAACATGGCCGAGGCGTTCGCCGAGGGCCGCGGCCGCGCCCAGGCGGACACGCTGCGCAACATGCGCAAGGAGACCGTCGCGACGATGCGCGACGGCTCCACCAAGGCCGCCGCGGAGCTCACGCGCGGCGACGTGGTGATTGTTCCGGCCGGGGAGCTGATCCCCGGCGACGGCACCGTGATCGAGGGCATCGCGACGGTCGACGAGTCGGCGATCACGGGCGAGTCCGCACCGGTGATCCGCGAGTCCGGCGGTGACCGCAGCGCGGTCACGGGCGGCACGCGCGTCACCTCTGATCAGATCGTCGTGGAAATCACGCAGGAGCCTGGCAAATCCTTTCTCGACCGGATGATCGCGCTGGTCGAGGGGGCGCAGCGGCGCAAGACGCCGAACGAGATCGCGCTGAACATCCTGCTCGCGGCGTTGACGCTGATCTTCGTGATCGTCGTCGCGACGCTGCGCCCGTTTGGCCTGTTCGCCGGGACTCAGGTCTCCGAGACGACTTTGATCGCGCTGCTCGTCGCGCTGATCCCGACGACGATCGGGGCGCTGCTGTCGGCGATCGGGATCGCGGGGATGGATCGCCTCGTGCGGCGCAACGTGCTGGCGCTGTCCGGGCGGGCCGTGGAGGCATCCGGGGACGTGGACGTGCTGCTGCTCGACAAGACCGGCACGATCACGATCGGCAACCGCCTCGCCTCCGAATTCGTGCCGATGCCGGGGGTGCCCGAGTCCGAGCTGGCCGAGGTCGCGCAGCTCGCCTCGCTCGCGGACGAGACGCCCGAGGGACGCTCGATCGTCGTGCTGGCCAAGCAGTACGGGATCCGCGAGCACGACATGACGACCCTGCACGCGGAGTTCGTGCCGTTCACCGCGCAGACCCGCATGAGCGGCGTCGACATCGACGGCCGGCGCCTGCGCAAGGGGGCGGGCGACTCGATCGTCGCGCTCGTGGAGTCAGAAGGCGGCTCGCCGCCGCCCGAGTTGCAGGTGCAGCTCGACCGCATCGGCAACGAAGGCGGCACGCCGCTGGCGGTCGCGCGCGATAACCAGGTGCTCGGCGTCGTCTACCTGAAGGACACGATCAAGGAGGGCATGAAGGCGCGCTTCGATCAGCTGCGGGCGATGGGGATCAAGACGGTGATGGTCACTGGCGATAACAAATTGACCGCCGCGAAGATCGCCGAGGAGGCGGGCGTCGACGACTTCCTCGCCGAAGCCACGCCCGAGCGCAAGCTCGCCCTGATCCGCGAGCAGCAGGCCGATGGGCGGCTGGTCGCGATGACCGGCGACGGCACGAACGACGCGCCCGCCCTGGCGCAGGCCGACGTCGGCGTGGCGATGAACACCGGCACCCAGGCCGCGCGCGAGGCCGGCAACATGGTCGACCTCGACTCCAACCCGACGAAGCTGATCGAGATCGTCGAGGTCGGCAAGCAGCTGTTGATCACGCGCGGGGCCCTCACTACCTTCTCGATCGCCAACGATGTGGCCAAGTACTTCGCGATCCTGCCCGCTGTGTTCATCGGCACCTACGCCACAACGGCGGGCGGTACCGGTCCGTTGCACATCCTCAACATCATGGATCTCGGCACGCCCGAAAGCGCGATCATCTCGGCGATCATCTTCAACGCGCTGGTGATCCCGCTGCTGATCCCGCTGTCGCTGCGCGGAGTTCGCTACCGGCCGATCGGGGCGTCAGCGCTGTTGCGGCGCAACCTGTGGATCTATGGGCTCGGCGGGATCATCGCTCCGTTCATCGGGATCAAGTTGATCGACCTGGTCGTCCATAACCTGCTGGGAGGCTGAAGCAGCTCCGGCCCTCCTCGCAGCCGGGAGAGCCCGGCCGCGATGAGGTCCGGCCCTGCTTCGCTTGCCCGGGCGCTCGTGGTGGACAAACGTCGACGACAATGACTGGATGGTCTCTGAACTCGGGCAGCTGAAGGTCTTTATTGGGATGGCTCCGGGGGTGGGGAAGACCTACCGGATGTTGCAGGAGGGGACGGCCGAGGCTGACAACGGGCGCGATGTGGCCGTTGGCTATCTCGAGTCGCATGGACGGGCGGAGACCGTTACTCAGGCCGAGGGGCTGGAGATTGTTCCTCGCAGGAGCGTCGTCTATCGGGGGACGCCTTTGCAGGAGATGGATCTGCCTGCTGTGCTTGCGCGCAAGCCGGAGCTGTGTCTGATTGATGAGCTTGCGCATACCAATGCGCCCGGCCTGGAGCATGAGAAGCGGTATGAGGATGTGCGCGATGTCTTGGCGGCCGGGATCGATGTGTTTTCGACCGTCAACGTTCAGCATTTGGAGTCGCTCAACGATCAGATCACGCAGCTGACGGGGTCGATCACGCGGGAGACGATTCCCGATGAGGTGCTGTCGATGGCCGATGAGATCGTGCTGATAGATCTGACTCCGGAGGCGCTGATCGCGCGGCTGAAAGCGGGGAAGGTGTACCGGCCCGAGCGGGTGGAGGCGGCGCTGAATAACTTCTTCAAGATCGAGAACCTCGCCGCGCTGCGTGAGACAGCGCTGCGGCAGGTGGCCGAGGACGTCGAGGTCAAGCGGCTTGTGCGTCCGCCGGCCTCCGAGCGGGCTGTCCCCGCCTCGCCTCGTGACGAGGAAAGGCTGCGCGGGGAGGAGGGGGGGTTGCGGGCGCCGGCGCCGAGTCCGCAGGCGATCGCCGAGCGGCTGCTGGCGCTGGCGACACTGGAGCCGCACTCCGAGCGCGTGGTCCGCCGGGCGTGGCGCTCGGCGCAGCGCTTGGACGCGGAGCTGGACGTGCTCGTCGTGCGTCCCCCCGGGCGCGACCCGAGCCAGGATGACCGCAAGCGGCTGGAGGCGCTACGGCGGCTGTGCGCGATGCTCGGGGCGCGGCTGCACGTCGAGGAGGGGGACGACGTGGCGGCGGTGGCGATTCGCCTGGCGCGCTCGTTCGGCAGCACCTACGTGCTGCTCGCCGCACCCTCCCCGCCGAAGGGCCTGCGTCGGTTCGGCGGGGCGTCCGATCGCGCGCTGCCGATGCGCCTGTTGCGCGGCCTGCCAGGCGTCGATATCCGGATCATCGCCGACCCTTCCCTACGGGGGGCGCAGGGCGAGGAGGAGCCGGACAGTGTGGAGGGACCAGGGGAGTAGCGACCTGGTCCTATGTCCCTTTGGATCGCTCAACAATGCCCTGGGCCCACGTGACGGCCGCGGCGGCCCATTTCAGCGCGGCATCACGGTCGAGGTGAGCCGCTGGACTCGCGTCGTACCGCAACCTGACAGCAAATACCGACAAAACCCCCACTCCGGACAGATCGTCGGGGACATCGATGCCGTTTTTCTGGCAGAGCCGAAGCAACCCGCTCAAGTCGTGTGTGAACGGAAACTCGACACCCTTGGCTGCAAGCACAGCCTTCATAGCCTTCTCAACAGCTTGCTGAGTGTGAAATCCCAGGCCGGCATCGGTGACTCCTTCAATCGGCAGCAATGACCTAGCCATGAACTCGTCGTCCGCCGCGAGACTGAGTAGGACGCTTGAAGCATCAACTGACTCGGACATCAGGCGGCCAGCGGGCGACCCTCGGACAGTGCCGCGTGGATCACGGTCCCGTAAACGTCACCCCAAGTTTTGGCTTCGTCTGCGCTCACGAGCACAACATCGGCGAACACGTCGAGCTCGTCCAGGGTGCAACGCAACCGATAGGTCTCCTTGACCACGTCCTCGATCGACGGCTCGATCACGAGAAAGTCGAGATCGCTTTGCTCACCGGCCTCGCCCCGGGCGTGGGACCCGAACAAGATCACTCGGGTTTTCGGTGGGGCGGCCTGCAATATGCGGCGGCCTGCCTCCTCTATCACGACATCATCGAACACGAGCTAACTCTATCTACCGCGCGCCCTGGCTCGCTGTGTTCGTTGGTTGGGTGGTTTGCGTTCATGGCCCACCGAAATGAAGTCGCTATTGCGAACCCCAGTCTTTACGTGAATGCCTTACCGGCTCGCTATGCCGATACTGCGACGTGCGAGTCTGCGTCGTCGATGTCGCGGCGCGGGGCCGAGCCGGGGGCGTAGCGGCCCCACTCGCTGCATACCCACGCGACTGCGAGCGCCAGCAGGCCGGCGACCGCCGCGACCAGCGCGAGCGTTTTCAGCGGATATCTGGCGCCCGAGTGCAGGACCAGGTTGAAGGCGGTGTGGTCGCCGGCCCCGTAGATGCTGCGCAGGCCGGCGTGGTCGATGCCGAGCACAGTCGGGGCGAGCGCCGCGAACAGCGCCCAGCCGAAGACGGCCAGTACGCCCCAGCCGAGCGTCGCCGTGGTGAGCCGCAAGCGCGGCGTTGCCCACGCCGCCGCCAGCACCGCCGCGCCGGCGAAGAGGAAGAACGGCCAGATCCCGCCCCAGCCGCGCCCCAGGCCGTAGGCGGAGGCGAGCGTCGGCTGGAAGAAGCCTTTCGAGAGGTAGCGCATCCAGGTGACGGTCTCGTTCTCGTAGCCGACCAGCGGGTGGGTGACGGTGGCGATCGTCATCGTCGTGATCGAGATCGCCGCCAGCGCGATCGTTGGACCGGGGAAGCGCTTCAACGTCAGCGCGATCGGGAAGGCCAGGAACGGCAGCATCGTGTCGAGGAAGCGCGGACCCACCGAGCCGCCGCCGAAGGGCAGGTAGTAGCCCGAGTTGTAGCCGAGGAAGCACAGGCAGATGCCGCCGATCGTCAGCGCCTCGGCGCGCTTGCCGCGCCGGTAGAGCATCACCGTGCCGATCGCGCCCATGATCAGCACGGGGGAGATTGTCAGCAGGCCGCGCGAGTCCAGCAGCAGCGTGCTCGCCACGCGCAGGCTCGGCGCGCCGATCCCGAAGAAGCCTTTCTGCTGGCGCGGCACGTCGGAGTAGGCCAGATGTGTCCAGGAGCGAAACGCGTAGTGGTTGTAGAGCAGTAGCGGGATGATGCCCACCAGGCCGCCCGCCACGTATGCGCCGCCGCGTCGCAGCACCCCCAGGGAATTGAGCGAGTCCTTGCGCGAGAGCAGGAACAGGCCGAGCACGATCGCGGCGAAGAACGTCGGGTACTCCGAGGAGAACGCGTAGCCCATCGCCAGCCCGGCGAGCGCCAGCAACATTGGGCTGGCCGGGCCGTCGCGCTCGCGCAACATCAGCCAGAAGGCGGCGAAGCTGAGGAACGTGGTGAACACGTGGCTGAACAGCATCTGCGAGAACGGCAGCACGATCGTGCCGAGGCCGAGCACGATCGCCGTCGCCGCGCCGTAGCCGGGCTGGAAGCGCTCGGCGACGCGCCACACGAGCACGAGCAGCAACAGCCCGGGCAGTACGTTGCCCCACAGGCCGATCAGGTAGATCATCTCGTCGCCCGGATGATCGGGCGGCGCCACGTGCGCGTCCGTCCACGATTCGGCGCCGACGAGGTTCAGCGCGTTGTAGAAGGGCAGCACGAACAGCGCCAGGCCGGGCGCGCGGGCGGAGTATGTATGGCCCTTGTATTCGACCTTGTCGCCGGTGTTCGCTGCGTATTGATCGATCGTCGTTTTGTCCTGGTTCAGCGAGCGCGTCAGGTCGTAGTGCGATGTCTGGTTCCAGGAGAAGCTCTGGATCATCGTCACGTTGGCCAAGCCGACGAGCAGGATCGCCGCCAGCGCCAGGCGTTTCTTCGTGAGCATCCCCGCATGGCGGCTGCGCGGAGTGCGCGGGTTCGAGCGCTCCGCGACCGGGGGGATCGCCTCGTCCACGTCAGATCTGGCGGAGCTCATCAGTCGGTGCCGTGCAGAGCCTTCGGCCCTGGGCCGATCTCGTAGATCACGACCGAGCCGACCTGTTTGCGCGTGATGCCCAGCCCCGCGATCGGCTTCTGCGCGGCGGCGCTCGGGTTCGGTGGCTCGGCGATCACCCAGCCCTGCTCGGGGGGCAGGCCCGGCGGGATCACGGTGTGCAGGACGACGGTCTTGATCCCGTAGTAGCGGAGCTTCTCGACGCTGGCCTTGTCGGGGAAGCCGTTCATGCCACCGCGCAGGTCATCGACGGCGGGGATGTCGAAGGTGCTCTCGCCGACGGGGATCTTGTAGAAGCCGTCGGTCGAGAAGTACTGCCACACGCGGTCCAGCGCGCCGTCGGTCGGCAGGTCGAGCAGCGGCCCGGGCAGGCCGACCTCCGCTTGCGCCGGCTGGGGCACGATGGGATGGCCGAGGTGTCCCGCGCCTTCGCCGACGAGGCCGATCACGAGCACCACCCCGACGATTCCCGGCAGCGCGCGTAGGGAATGGCGTTTACCCCACCTGTCCGCAAAGCCGGCCAGCAGCTGTGCGCCGGCGCCCGCGAGCAGCGCGTAGAACAGCGTCGCCAGCGTGAAGATCCTGCCCGGCACGCGCACGCCGTCCCAGCCGGGTGCGTAGTCGAACAGCAGGCGATAGGGATAGCCGGCGCCGGTCAGCCCGAAGCCGAGCGCGAGGACTGAGCACGTGATGATCCCGATCGCCAGCCCGAGGCGTAATCGGCGCGTGTACACGGACCCTGCGATCAGGCCGATCAGCGCGAGCACGAGCACGAGGCCGCCGGGGAAGAAGACGCTCTCGTTCTTCGAATGCACTTTTGCGCGCGCGCCCGAGGTGACGCCACCCCAGACGCGGTTCTCCGAGGAGGCGGCGAACCACGCCGCAGGCCCGGCGGAATAGTTTTTGACTTCCTTGATCGTGCGCTTCGCCGTCGGGTACTCGGCGGCGACCCTCAGGTAGGGGCGTGCCTGGTAGACGGTGACCGCGCCGAGCACGGCGATCCCGATGATCGTCACCGCCAAGAGCTTGCGCGGGATCAGCGGGCCGCGGGTCGAGCGCTCCGAGCGGGGGTTCGCCGGCGGGGTCGTAGCGCCGTTTGTGGACGGCGGCCCAGCGGTGTCGTAGCGCGGCTCGCTCGTCGAGGACGCCGCGGTCGCGCTGGGTGAATCAGCGGCACCGTCGCTGTTGGGGCTCCGTCCGTCGTTCTCCCAAGCCGGTCCCGGGGTCAGGCGGCCGAACCACCAGTACGCGAGCACGAGCAACCCGAGCACAACGAGCAGGTAGCTGTACTGCAGTCCGAGCGTGAAGCCGAGGCTGACCTGCCAGGCGGAAATGAGCCAGCCGGCGAGCACCAGCCCGCGGGAGCCGCGGCGGTAGCCGCGCAGCAGCAGGAACAGCCCCAGCGCGAGGCCACCGGAGGAGATCACCTGGAAGTGGCCGGCCTCGGTCACGCGGTAGTCCGCGTAGGCGAACGCGGCGGCCGTCGTGGCTGCGCCGATCCAGCGCAGTCCGAGCTCGCGTGCGAGCAGGTAGGCCCCGACGAAGCAGAGCGACCAGATCCACAGGAACAGCAGGTTGTAGCGGACCAGCGTGGCGACGGTGCCATGACCGAAGAACGCCGCCGGTCCGTAGCCGAGCAGCGAATCGGAGAAGGCGAGGCTGAACGGGTGGGGGTAGAAGGCGTTGGAGTCGAAGATGTGCAGTGGGTTGTGCAGCATCGCGTGCCCGACCCAGGCGATCTGCCAGGCGGTCCGCACAGGGTCGCCGAGGTCGGGCGCGATCCGGCTCTGCATGTGCAGCACGAGCGGCCAGCTCGTCAGCACCGCCAAAAGGACGCCGGCGAGGATCACCCACAACAGCTCCACGCGCCCGATCGCGGGAGAGGGAGCCCAACGAGCCGCGCGCCGCTCGACGGCAGGGGCCGTCGAGGGCCTGTCAATCATGGTGCTCGCCATTCGTCGAGGAGCATACGGGAGGCGTCCGTTGCCAGGGCCGGTCGGGGAGGTGTCCATTGCGGTGTACGGCCGGCCGCTGCTTGGGACGCTTCGCGATCGCGATCTACGTCACACTGAGCACATGCGGGTCTTGGTGGTGGGGTCAGGGGGCGTCGGGGCGGCGTTTGCCGCGATCGCACAGCGGCGTCCGGCATTCACGCGGGTCGTGATGGCCGACGTCGCACTGGAGCGCGCCCAGGCGGTGGCTGCGCGGCTGGGAGAGCCCGATCGCTTCAGCGCCGAGCGCGTCGACGCCTCCAGCAAGGCGGACCTCGTCGAGCTGATCGGCCGTGTTGAGCCCGACGCGGTGCTCAACGCCTGCGATCCGCGCTTCAACGAGCCGATCTTCGACGCCGCGTTCGCCGCGCGCATCACCTACCTGGACATGGCGATGACGCTCTCCCACCCGCATCCCGAGCGCCCGCACGAGCTGCCGGGAACGATGCTCGGCGAGTACCAGCTCGAGCGCAACGAGGCGTGGGAGCAGGCGGGCCTGCTGGCGCTCGTCGGGATCGGTGTGGAGCCCGGCCTGTCGGACATTTTTGCCCGCTACGCCGCCGATGAGCTGTTCTCGAAGATCGACGAAGTCGGCGTGCGCGACGGCGCCGATCTCGTCGTCGAGGGCTATGACTTCGCGCCGACGTTCTCGATCTGGACGACGATCGAGGAGTGCCTGAACCCGCCGCTGGTGTGGGAGCGCGAGCGTGGCTTCTACACGACGCCGCCGTTCTCCGAGCCCGAGGTGTTCGAGTTCCCTGAGGGCATCGGCCCCGTCGAATGTGTGAACGTCGAGCACGAGGAGGTCGTGCTGATCCCCCGCTGGGTCGACTGCGAGCGTGTCACGTTCAAGTACGGGCTCGGCCAGGAGTTCATCGACGTGCTCGCGACGCTGCACAAACTTGGCCTCGACTCGACCGATCCGGTGTCTGTGCGTGGCGCGCAGGTCGCTCCGCGCGATGTGGTCGCCGCCGCGCTGCCCGACCCGGCGACGCTCGGCGAGCGGATGACCGGGCGCACCTGCGCTGGGACCTGGGTGACGGGGACGGGCAAGGACTCCCGTCCGCGCTCGACCTACCTGTACCACGTGGTCGACAACGAGACGACGATGCGCGAGTACGGCAACCAGGCGGTGGTCTGGCAGACGGCGATCAACCCCGTCGTCGCGCTGGAGCTGATCGACCGTGGGGAGTGGAAGGGGTCGGGCGTGCTAGGGCCCGAGGCGTTCCCGCCGGGGCCGTTCCTCGAGTTACTGGGCGAGTACGGTTCGCCGCATGGGCAGATGGAGTCGCCCGCCTCCTAGTTCCCCGGCCGCGCCGCTTGCAAGAGCGTGGTGGCGGACAGTTGCCGCGATGACCGGCGACAGGAACCGTCCTGCGGTCGGAAAGCCGGGCGGTCTCCCGGGAAATGCAGTTTTTCTGCTCAGAAATCCACCTGTGGAGGTACCACCACCGGCGGGTGCTCGAGCACGCCTGGCGGTGCGGTTTCCCGTTTGCGCGCGAAGAACTCTTTGAAGAAGGGGCGCGAGATGACGGCGATCACGCCGCCGAGGACCATGCCGCCGATGCCCATCCACAGTGGCAGCGTGATCCCGAGGATCGGCTTCGATCCCACGTTTTCCGCGTGTCCGTAATAGAACGCCGCCTTGATCCCGATGCCGAACAGGATCAGCCCTCCGATCATCGGGCCGAGCCCGAGCAGCAGGAAGTTGCGCGTGCTCTTGCCCAGCTCGTGGCGGTAATAGAAGCCGCAGGCGACGCCCGTGAAGCCGTAGTAGAAGCAGATCGGAAAGCCGATCGCCGTGAGCGAGTCTTCGAGCACGCTCGAGGAGAGCAGCAGCAGGACGATCGTGATCGCGATCGACAGCGCGCCGAAGCCGAGCGTCGAGACGGTCGGGGTCAGATAGCGCTTGTGCACGCGCGAGAGCAGGTTGGTGACGGCTTTCCAGTGCGCCATCGACAGCGTCGTGCGGGCCGTCGGCAGGATCGTCGTCTGTGTCGAGGCCGACGCGGAGGTGAGCACAGCGATCACCAGCAGCTTGTTCAGCGTGCTGCCGAGCACGCCTGTGCCGAGCGCGTTGAGCACGTCTTCCTGGTTGGCTTCGTTGGTCAGGAAGCCGACGCCGTGGAAGGACTGGGCGGCCGCCGTGACGACGACGTAGATCAGCACGAGCAGGATCGTCGAGACGACCGCCGCCTTGCCCGGGCCCTCGGACGGGTCCTCGGACTCCTCGTTGACCGACACGCCGGAATCCCAACCCCAGTAGATGAACACCGCAAGCAGCAGCGCGACGACGAGGTCGGCGAAGTTCATTGCAAAGGGATTGATCCAGGACAGCGACGGCTTGATCGAGCCGGCCGGGGGATGGCTGCCGTAGACCTTCGCGAAGGCCACCACCGAGAAGATCCCGAGGATGCACACCTCGGCGCCGAGCAGCACCTGCTGGATGCGCGCCGACAGCTCGATGCCGCGGTAGCAGATCCAGGTCATGATCGCGATCCACAGGACCGCGGCGATGATGATCGCGCCTTTCGATTCGCCGAGTTCGGTGAAGCCGAAGAGCTTGAACGTGTAGATCGCCGCGATGTCCGCCAGCGAGGCCATCACGATCACGTCCGCCAGGAAGATCGCCCAGCCGTTCAGCCACCCCGTCATCGGGCCGAACGCGCGCGTGACCCACGCGAACGTCGTGCCCGCGTCGGGGTCGGCGCGGTTGAAGTATTTGTAGGCCGACGCGACGAGCAGCATCGGCAGGAACGCGACGAGCATCACCGCCGGGGCGTGCACGCCGACGCCCTTCACCGCGACGATGAAGCCCAGCGTCGCGGCCAGCGAGTAGGCGGGCGCCGTCGAGGCCACGCCGATCACGATGTTCGACACGTAGCCGATCGCGTTTTTCTTCAGCCCCTTGTCCATCACGCCCTCTTGTTTGTTGGGCGTTCCCGGCGCCGCTGCGCTGACAGTAGCCATCCCCTGCTCCTCTCTTGCTGGTTGTGACAGAAGTTACGTCCTCCGTCGGCGGGGAGCAAGGGGCGCAATCCCCAAAACGGATGGCTTGTGTTGTCCATCTCGTACAATGGATGCGACGCTTGTTGACCGGGCAGCGCCTTGAGCTGGACATCTCGGCGGAGTACGGTTGTCCTGAGTGTCTAGCTGAATGTTGTAACGCGTCCGAGAGGAGAGTGCGCGATGGCGATCACACCGACGAGCACCGTGAGCGAGGCCCGCGGCGATACGGGTAGGACTCTGGCGGGGGGCACGGCCCCGCGGGAGTCGGCGGCGGTCACAGCGGGGGGTGGCGCACCGAGCGACCTGCAGGTGCTGGCCAAGCGCCACCTGTGGATGCACTTCACGCGGATGGGCGTCTACGCGGACAGCGACGTTCCGGTGATCGTGCGCGGGGACGGCTGCTACGTGTATGACGAGCACGGCAAGCGCTACCTCGACGGGCTGTCGGCGCTGTACTGCGTGAACATCGGCCACGGCCGCGCTGAGCTGGGGCAGGCCGCCGCGCGCCAGGCCGAGGAGCTCGGCTTCTACACGAACTGGAGCTATGCGCACCCGCGTTCGATCGAGCTCGCCGCGCGGATCGCGGATCTGGCTCCGGGAGATTTGAACCGAGTGTTCTTCACCTCCGGCGGCTCGGAGGCGGTCGAGTCGGCGTGGAAGCTCGCAAAGGCCTACCACGCCGCCCGGGGCGAGCCGACCCGGACGAAGCTGATCTCACGCAAGCTCGCCTACCACGGCACTTCGATGGGGGCGCTGACGGCGACCGGCGTGCCCGCACTGCGGACGCCGTTTGAGCCGCTCACCCCCGGCGGGCATCACGTGCCGAACACGAACTCCTACCGCTGGAGCGAGGATCGCGACCCGCTGTGGGCGGCCGACCAGGTCGAGGAGGCGATCCTGTTCGAGGGACCCTCGACGGTCGCCGCGGTGATCCTCGAGCCGGTGCAGAACAGCGGGGGCTGCTTCGTGCCCCAGGACGGCTACTTCCAGCGCGTGCGCGAGATCTGCGATCGGCACGGCGTGCTGTTGATCTCCGACGAGGTGATTTGCGCGTGGGGCCGGCTGGGGTATTGGTTCGGCTGCGAACGCTTCGACTATCAGCCGGACATGATCACGATGGCGAAGGGCCTGACCTCCGCCTACGCGCCGCTCGGCGCGGTGCTCGCCGCCGATCATGTGGCCGAGCCGTTCCTGCACGGCACGGAGACCTTCACCCACGGTTTCACCTTCGGCGGGCACCCGATGGCCTGCGCGGTGGCGCTGGCGAACATCGATGTGATGGAACGCGAGGATCTGTGCGGGCACGTGCGCGCGAACGAAGGCCGCTTCCGGGAGATGCTCGAGGGGCTGCGCGACCTGCCGATCGTCGGCGACGTGCGCGGCGCCGGCTACTTTCAGGCGATCGAGCTGGTGAAGGACAAGCGGACGAAGGAGACGTTCAACCACGAGGAGTCAGAGCAGCTGTTGCGCGGCTATCTCTCCGGCGAGCTGTACTCGCGCGGGCTGATCTGCCGGACCGACGACCGTGGCGATCCGGTCGTGCAGCTCTCGCCGCCGTTGATCGCCGGTGAGGAGCAGTTCGCGGAAATTGAGTCGATCCTGCGCCCGGTATTGAGCGAGGCGGGGGAGCGGATAGGGAGATGGAGCTCACAGTAGAGAGCCTCGTGGCGGAGCTCGGGCTGACGCTCGTCTCCGGGCAGGAGTCCGCCCAGGCGCACGTGCGCTGGGTGCACAGCACTGAGCTGACCGATCCCACGCCGTGGTTGAAAGGGGGCGAGCTGCTGTTGACGATGGGCATCCAGCTGGACGGCCCGAAAGCCCAGCGCGAGCTGATCGAGCGCCTCGCCGACCACGAGATCGTCGGGCTGGGCTTCGGCACGGGTTTCACCCACAGGAAGTTGCCCGCGGCGCTCGTGACGGCGGCGCGCAAGCGCTCGTTCCCGCTGTTCGAGGTTCCCTACGAGCTGCCGTTCATCGCGATCACCGAGCGGGCGTTCGCGCAACTCGTGAACGAGCGTTACGAAATGCTCCAGCGCAACATGGTCGGCGATGTGCTGGCCGAGGCGCTCACCGGGCATCTCTACCCCGAGGAGCTGCAGGCCCGGCTGCGCCCGTTCGGGATCGGCGAGCAGGTCGCGGTGCTGGCCTTCGCGCCGCCCGATCCCTCGGCGGCCGCGGCGCTGCTGGAACGAATCCTCGAGCGCGAGGGCGTGCACAACCTGGTGGCGATTCGCGGAAACCTGTTGTGCGCGGTGATCGACGCGGACGCTCAGGGGAACGGGCGGGATCCGATCGAGCTGGCGCGGAAGATCCGCAGGGAGCTGACCGAGCGCTTCGGCGAGGTCCCCGCCGCGGCGAGTCGCGCCGCGCCGACGCACTCGTTGCGGCTGAGCTTCCACGAGGCCCGCTGCGCGCTGGAGGCGGTACGCCTGCAGAATGGGACCGGGAGCGGGAGCGGGAATGGGAACGCCTCACGGGGCGACGCGCCCGAGGTCGCCTCCTATCGCGATCTCGGCGCCTTCCAGCTGCTGCTCTCGCTGCAGGACGACGACGCGCTGATCTCCTACTGCCGCGGCGTGCTCGGACCGGTCGAGCAGGGCGAGGGCGAGTACGGCGACGAGCTGTTGCGCTCACTCGATGTGTTCATCGAGCACAACGGGCATTGGGAGAAGGCCGCCGGCGCGCTCTACTGCCACCGTCATACCCTGCGCTATCGGATCCGCCGCGTCGAGCAGCTGACCGGGCGCGACTTCTCCCAGGCGCGCGACCGGATCGAGTTCTGGCTCGCGTTGCGAGGACGGGAGCTTGCGCGATGAACGAGGGGAAGGGAACTGCTTTTTATGAAGCCCCCTACCGGGGGCCGGGCGGGGTAGGTTTGCTGATCGACAAAGGAGAGCGGCGGCTATGAGGATTGGTGTTCCAACCAAGGTCGAGACTGTGGAATACCGAGTCGGAGATGCTCGGCCATGAGGATCGGTGTTCCGACCGAGGTGAAGATCGATGAGTACCGCGTCGCGATCACCCCCGCGGGTGTGCGCGAGCTGAGTTCGCGCGGCCATGAGGTGCTGGTGCAGGCGGGCGCGGGGTCGGGCAGCGCGTTCGACGACGCGCACTTCACCGCGCAGGGCGCCGAGATCGTGCCGGACGCGGAGGCCGTGTTCGGGCAGGCCGAGCTCGTGCTCAAGGTCAAGGAGCCGCAGGCCGCCGAGGTCGGGTTGCTGCGTGCGGGGCAGACGCTGTTCACTTACCTGCACCTGGCGGCCGAGCCGGAGCTCGCGCGGGGCTTGCGGGAGTCCGGCGCGACGTGCATCGCCTACGAGACGGTCGAAGACTCCGAGGGGCGTCTGCCGCTGCTGGCGCCGATGAGCGAGGTGGCGGGCAAGATCGCCACGCAGGCGGGCGCGTTCATGCTGGAGAAGCCCATGGGGGGACGGGGCATCCTGCTCGGCGGCGTGCCGGGGGTCGCGGCCGCGACGGTGCTCGTGATCGGCGGCGGCGTTGTGGGGATGAATGCGGCGTTTATCGCGATCGGGATGCAGGCCGATGTGTTCGTGTTCGACCGCTCGATCGATCGCCTGCGCGAGCTGGAGGTCGCCTTTGGCGGACGCGCGTCGACCGTCTACTCCTCGACTTTGGCGATCGAGGAGATGCTGCCGCTTGCGGATCTGGTGATCGGCTCCGTCCTGATCCACGGTGGCCGTGCGCCGCGCGTGATCACGCGTGAGCAGCTCAAGTTGATGAAGCGCAACGCGGTGCTCGTCGACGTGTCGATCGATCAGGGCGGCTGCTTTGAGACATCGCGTCCGACGACCCACTCCGACCCGACGTTCGAGATCGACGGGATCACCCACTACTGCGTCACGAACATGCCCGGCGCGGTGCCGATCACCTCGACCTACGCGCTCACGAACGCCACGCTGCCCTACGTGCTGGCGCTGGCCGAGCACGGGGTCGAGGACGCGCTGGAGCGCGACCCGGGGTTGCGCAAGGGGTTGAACGTGCGGGGCGGCGAGATCACCTATGGAGCCGTGGCGGAAGCGCTCGGCGTTTGATCTGTGACCGTTTCGCTTGAACGTGCCTGGGATTTGACGTAAATGTGACAGGGATCAGACGGGAAGCTAAAGATCGGCCGATGTGTGTTACACAAAATGAATTGCGATAGCCATAGTTATACGCAGTTTTAAAAAGAACAACAACAATCACGCTCTTTAGATTCAAAAATCCACCAGTCGATATGGGCAGAGTCGATATGGGCAGAGAATTAAGGCGGAGGGATTGAGATGGCGACAACGACAGGCACACTGCAGAACTTCATCGACGGCGAGCCCGTCGCGAGCCAGGGCGAGAGCGAATCGGTGCTCAACCCGGCGACGGGCGAGGAGCTCTCGCGCGCGCCGATCTCCAGCGCCGAGGACGTCGACCGCGCCGTGCGCGCCGCGCGCCGCGCGTTCGAGGGCTGGTCGCAGACGACGCCGGCCCAGCGGGCGCGGGCGCTGCTAGCGCTCGCCGACCTGGTCGAGCAGCACGGCGCGGAGATCGCGCGCCTGGAGGCCCTCAACGCGGGCAAGCCGATCGAAAACGTGATCAACGACGAGATCCCCGTGATGGCCGACAACCTGCGCTTCTTCGCCGGCGCCGCGCGCAGCCTGGAGGGACGGGCGGCGGGCGAGTACATGGAGGGCTACACCTCGTTCACGCGCCGCGAAGCGGTCGGCGTGATCGGGCAGGTGACGCCGTGGAACTACCCGCTGATGATGGCGATCTGGAAATTCGCGCCGGCGATCGCGGCGGGCAACACGGTCGTGCTGAAGCCGGCCGAGACGACGCCGATGACGACGGTGCGGTTCGCCGAACTGGCGGCGGACGTCCTGCCCGAGGGAGTCCTCAACGTCGTGATCGGCCCGGGCCGGCCGACGGGCGAGGCGCTGATCGGCCACCCGGACGTCGACATGATCGCGCTGACGGGCTCGGTCGACACGGGCAAGCACTTCGCGCGCACCGCCGCGGACACGCTCAAGCGCGTGCACCTCGAGCTGGGCGGCAAGGCGCCGGTGGTCGTGTTCGACGACGTGAGCATGGCCCATGCGATGGAAACAATCGCCGGCACCGGCTACTACAACGCGGGCCAGGACTGCACCGCGGCCACGCGCGTGCTCGCCGGAGCGAAGGTCTACGACGACGTCGTCGCTGGCCTCGCCGAGCAGGCGCAGGGCCTGGTGATCGGCGACACGCTCGCGCCGCAGACGACGCTCGGCCCGGTCAACTCGGCGCGCCAGCGTGAGCGTGTCGAGGGCTTTCTCGAGCGCCGGCCGGGACACGCCGAGATCGTCACCGGCGGCAAGCAGCCCGACCGCGATGGCTTCTTCCTCGAGCCGACGGTTGTTGCGGGACTGGAGCAGGGCGACGAGCTGGTCCAGCGAGAGATCTTCGGCCCGGTGATCACCGTCCAGCGCTTCTCCGACGAGGCGCAGGCGATCGAGTGGGCCAACGCAACGCGCTACGGTCTCGCCTCCTCCGTCTGGACGCGCGATGTCGGCCGCGCGCTGCGCGTGTCAAAGGCGCTGCGCTTCGGCTGCGTGTGGATCAACGACCACATTCCTTTGGTCTCCGAGATGCCCCACGGGGGCTTCAAGGAGTCCGGCTACGGCAAGGATCTGAGCGTGTATTCCTTGGAGGACTACACGGTCGTCAAGCACGTGATGGCGAGCTTGCAGTAGAGGGCAACCGACAGCGGGCAGCGTTTTGTCTGCTACGGTGGCCCCACCGGGCGGCGACGTCGCCCGCGAGGTTCTTTGTCTTTGTTGGCGTTCTTTGCGCGGATGGGGTCAGTCGAATCTCCATCTGCAGCGGTGACCAGAGGTCACCAGAAGGAGCACCACAACATGGAGCATCAAACGTTCGCCGACCTTGGCGTGTCCGAGGTCGTCTCAGCTGAGCTTGCCAAGCGCGAGATCACGCAACCGTTCGCAGTACAGAAGATGGTTCTTCCCGACGTGCTCGCCGGGCACGATGTGCTCGCCCAGTCACCGACCGGATCGGGCAAGACGCTCGCGTTCGGGATCCCGATGATCGAACGCCTGCACGGCACGAACGTGCGCCCCTCGGCGCTCGTCCTGGCGCCGACGCGCGAGCTGGCGTCACAGATCGTCGACGATCTGCGCGAGATCGCGCACTCGCGCGCGCTGTCGATCGCCGCGGTGTACGGCGGCGCGGGGATCGTCAAGCAGGCTCGCCTCGCCGCGCGCGCCCACATCCTCGTCGCCACACCGGGACGGCTGCTCGATCTGATCGACCGGCGCGACGTAACGCTTGACCGCGTCAGGCTGCTCGTGCTCGACGAGGCCGACAGGATGCTCGACATGGGCTTCAAGCCCGTCGTCGACCGGATCGTGAAGATGTGTGCACGCGAGCGCCAGACGCTGCTGTTCAGCGCCACGCTCCAGGGCGAGGTCGGGAACCTCGCCAAGGCCTACACCACCGACCCCCGTCGCCACGAGCACGCCCACTCCGAGGAGCGCAAGGGCGATGTCGAGCACCGCTTCGTGTCGGTCTCCCACGAGGGCAAGGTCGCGCGGCTGGTGTCCGAGCTGAAGGACTCCGAGCGCGGGCTGACGCTCGTGTTCGTGCGCACCAAGCGCGGCGCCGACCGGCTCGTCAAACGGTTGGCTCAGAGCGACGTGCATGCGGTGGCGATGCACGGCGACAAGTCGCAGGCCCAGCGCGAGAAGGCGCTCGCGCGCTTCGAGTCCGGCGCCGTCGACACGCTCGTCGCGACCGACGTGGCCGCGCGCGGGATCGACGTCGCGGGGATCACGCACGTGATCAACTTCGACATGCCCGGCTCGCGCGAGGACTACGTCCACCGCATCGGCCGCACCGCCCGCGCGGGAGCGAGCGGCACCGGCGTCACGTTCGTCGTCCACGACCAGGCGCGCGAAATGGTCTCGATGGTCCGCGACCTCGGCCTGCATCGCGAGCTGGAGCTCGGCGGCCTGCCGGTCGACGCCACCGGCCAGCGCTCAGGCGGCTCGCAGCAGCGCACGCGCTCCTCGCGCAATCGCGGCCGCAACGGTTCCGCACGCAACGGTTCGGGCACACCGCGCACGGGCTCCGCACGCAGCGGGTCTGCCGCTAAGCGCGGTGGCCGAGCACCTGAAAGATCGAGGTAAAGCCCGTCCGGAAGCCGTTGCGCGCGGCGCGCAGGTACAGCCGCCAGACGCGCACGCGCTCGGCGCCGGCCAGGCGCTCGGCCTGCTCGAGGTTGGCGTCCAGGCGCTCGATCCAGTGGCTGAGCGTCTCCGCGTAGTCCTCGCGCAGGCCCTCCACGTGCAGCGGCTCGATGCCCGCCCGCTCGAGCGCGAGGGTCACGCGCGAGACGTGCAACGGCGCGGCGTCGGGGAAAACGTAGCGCTCGGAGAACGGCCCCGCCTCCGCCTCGCCGTGGCGCAGGCGCGCGATCCCGTGGTTCAGCAGCCGGCCGCCCGGCCCCAGTAGCGCGGCCAGCTGGGCGGCGTACACGTCGATCTGGTTGGCGCCGACGTGCTCGACCATGCCGATCGACGCGATCGCGTCATAGCCTTCGCCGGCCGCGCCCAGATCGCGGTAGTCCGCCACGCGGATCTCCACCCGATCGGCGAGGCCCGCCTCCGCTACGCGCCGGCGCGCGAGCTCGGCCTGGGCGGGGGAGAGCGTGATGCCGACGGCCTGCACCCCGTGGTTGGCGGCCGCGTGGATCACGAAGCTGCCCCAGCCGCAGCCGACGTCGAGCAGGCGCTCGTCCTCCCGCAGCGCGAGCTTGCGGCAGATCAGCTCGCGCTTGGCCGCCTGCGCCTGCTCGAGCGTCGGGCGCGCGCGGTCCGGAGACGGGTGCGTTCCCCACGAGCCCTCCAGCGAGTCGAGATCGCGCGAGAACAGCGCGCAGCTGTAGGTCATCGTCTCGTCGAGGAACAGCGCGAAGAACTCGTTCGAGACGTCGTAGTGATGGCGCACCGCGCGCGCGTCGCGCTCACGGCTGTGGCGGCGCCCGCGCGGGCGCAGCTCGCTGGCGGGGATCGGCGGCGGCCGCATCAACCCGCACGCCTGCGCGGCCGCCAGCGTCAGCCTCAGCCGGGTCCGCGTGTCGATCGCCGGCGCGTTGAACGTGTCGAGCAGCCCGATCACCAGGTCGAGGTCGTCCGCTTCCAGCTCGCCCGCCGCATACGCGCGGCCCAGCCCGAGCTGCCCGGGCGCGCGCAGCAGATGCGCGACCGCCGCCGGCGAGCGCACCGTGAAGACCGGCCCGCCGGGCGTGCTCGCCGCGAGCTCCGAGCCGTCCCAGAAGCGCAGCGCGAACGGGCGCTCCGGCAGCGCGAGCGCCAGCTCGCGGCGCAGCGGCTCAGGCCTCGCGAGCGGCACGCGCGCCTGCGTGTGGGTCGTGGGCGATCTGCGTGAGGGCTGCCAGACTCATGGCGTGCCGCCCAGCTTAGAAGGAGATCCACCCGATCCCGACCTCGATCCCGATTCCGATCCCGATTCCGACTCCGAGGCACGCCGGCTGGCCGAGCACGGCGTGTTGCGCCTGCGCGCCGAGAACCCCGGGCCGTTGACGCTGTCGGGCACCAACACCTGGGTGCTCGGCCGCGCGCCCGCCTACGTGATCGATCCCGGTCCCGCGCTGCCCGCGCACCTCGATCGCCTGCTCGCCGCGATCGATGCGCGGGGCGGGCTCGGCGGGATCGCGCTGACCCACGATCACGGCGATCATTCCGAGGGCGTCGCCGTGCTGCGCGAGCGGCGTCCCGCACCGCTGGCCGCCGGGCGGGGCGAGGCCGACGTGGTGCTCGGCGAGGGGACGCGCTTCGGGCCGCTGCTGGCTGTCTCCACCCCCGGACACGCCCCCGACCACTTCGCGCTGATCCACGAGCGTGTTTGCTTCACCGGCGATGCGGTGCTGGGCGAAGGTAGCGTGTTCATCGCCCCCGATCCAGGTGCGCTCGCCGGCTACCTCGATGGCCTCGGCCGTTTGCGCGAGTGTGATCTGGATGTCCTGTGTCCGGGCCACGGGCCGCCGATCTGGAAGCCCAACGCAAAGCTCGAGGAGTACATCGAGCACCGTCTCGCGCGCGAGCGCCTGCTGCTGGCGGCGCTCGCCGAAGGGCGCCGCTGCACCGCTGAGCTACTCGACGCCGCGTGGTCGGACGTGCCCGGCGAGCTGCGTCCCGTCGCCGCGGTCTCGCTGCAGGCACATCTCGACAAGCTCGCGGATGAACATCGCCTGCCCGCTGGTGTGGAGCGTCCATCCTGGTGAGGGCTCTGACGCATACCCGCGCTACCGTTCGCTGAGCATGCCTCCGCGCTCGGCTACCTCGAACAGCCCCGCACCGCGGGCCGGCAGCCCGGCGGGGGAGTCCACGATGCAGCCGCAGGTGACCCGGCGCGCGACGGCGCAGGGTGCGGAGACGTTCTCGCCCAACTCGCCGTTTCCGCCGATCGCCGACTACGGCTTCCTGTCGGACTGTCACACCGGCGCGCTGGTCGCCTCCGACGGGTCGATCGATTGGCTGTGCATGCCTCACTTCGACTCGCCGAGCGTGTTCGCCGCGATGCTCGACCGCGGGGCCGGCAACTGGCGCGTGGGTCCCTATGACGTGTATGTCCCCGCCGGCCGGCGCTACATCCCGGGCACGAACCTGATCGAGACGACGTGGATGACCCCGCAGGGGTGGCTGCGCGTGGTGGACGGGCTGACGATCGGCGCCTGGCACGACAACAAGGAGGGCTCCAGCCACACGCGCGCGCCCACCGACTTCGACGCCGACCACCTGCTCGTGCGGGTGATCGAATGCATCCAGGGCGAGGTGCAACTGGAGATGGTCTGCGAGCCGATGCTCCAGTACGGCTCGACACCGGCGAAGTGGAGCATCGTCGACACCGGCGTCGAGGGCGGGTACGCGTTCGACGCGAGCGACGGGCGCACGGAGTTTCGCCTGTTCAGCGACGTGCGCATGGGGATCGAGGGCAACCGTGTGCACGCGCGTCACACGATGGTCGAAGGCGAGCGCCGCTTCTGTGCGATCTCCTGGACGGAGGGTCTCGGCGGTCCGCGTACGGCCGATCAGGCCGAGGAGTACCTGAACCGCACGAGTCACTTCTGGCGCAGCTGGCTGGCCGATGGCACCTACCCCGACCATCCCTGGCGCTATCACCTCGAGCGCTCGGCCTTGGCGCTGAAGGGCCTCACGTTCATGCCCACCGGTGCGCTCGTCGCGGCGCCGACGACCTCGCTGCCGGAGACACCGCACGGGGAACGCAACTGGGACTACCGCTACTGCTGGATGCGCGACGCCTCGTTCACCTTGTGGGGCCTGCACGCGCTGGGGCTTGACTGGGAGGCCGACGACTTCATCCAATACTTGGCGGATCTAGAGCGCAACGAGGATGGGTCGCTGCAGATCATGTACGGAATCACGGGCGACCGGGACCTGGAGGAGTCGACGCTCGAGCACCTCAAAGGATACGAAGGCGCGCGCCCCGTGCGCGTCGGCAACGGCGCATATAACCAGCGCCAGAACGATGTGTTCGGTGCGGTGCTCGACTCGGTGTACCTGCACTCCAAGAAGCGCGACCACATCCCCGAGCGCCTGTGGCCCGTGCTCACCGACCAGGTGCAGTGCGCCGAAAAGATCTGGATGGAACCCGACCAGGGCATCTGGGAGGCGCGTGGCGAGCCCCGCCATTACGTCTCCTCGAAGCTGATGTGCTGGGTGGCGATGGATCGCGGGGCGCGGTTGGCCGAACGCCGCGGCGAGGATGAACAGGCCGAGGCGTGGCAGGGGGTCGCCGAGGAGATCCGCGAGGACATCCTCGCGCGCGGCGTGGACAAGCGGGGAGTGTTCCGCCAGCACTACGACACCGACGCGCTCGACGCCTCCACGCTGCTGATACCGCTCGTGCGCTTTCTGCCCCCCGACGACGAGCGCGTGTGCGCCACCGTGAACGCGATCCGCGATGAGCTGACCGAGCAGGGTCTCGTTCTGCGCTACCGCACCGACGAGACCGACGACGGCTTGAGCGGGGAGGAGGGGACGTTCCTGATCTGCTCGTTCTGGCTCGTCTCGGCGCTGTCGGAGATCGGCGAGCGCCGCCAGGCCGAGCACCTCTGCGAGCGGCTGCTCGCCTACTCCTCGCCGCTGGGTCTGTACGCCGAGGAGCTCGAGGCGTCCTCGGGGCGTCACCTCGGCAACTACCCGCAGGCGTTCACCCATCTGGCGCTGATCAATGCCGTCACGCATGTGATCGAGGCGCAGGCGGGCTAGGACGCCGCTTCAGCCAGATTGTTCAGTACCCGGGCTCGCCCGGTAGCAGCACGCGGGCGATCTCGCCCTCGAGCACGACTCGCGGCTGGATCGGTTTGACCTCGCGGCCGCGGGCGTAGGCCAGCAGCTCGTCGGCCGAAGGGAAGGCGCCCAGCTGCTCGAGGTGCTTGATCGTGGGGAACACGAGCAGGATCTGCCCGTCGCGGTGAGCTTGCAGTGCCGCCGCGGGCGTGAACCAGCCGAGATCGACGCACTCCTCGCCGTCGACCCTCGGCTCCTGGCCGGCGGGGAGGGGCGCGAGGAAGAAGTGGGTGTCAAAGCGCGTGCGCACCTCGGCCGGGGTGATCCAGCGCGAGAACTTCACGAGCGCGCTGGGGTCGTCGATCATGATCGCGGCCTCCTCGCGCAGCTCGCGGATCGCCGCTGTCCGGTGGGCGCCGTCGCCATCGCCCTCGCCGGCGTCGACCGCACCTCCCGGGAACACCCAGACGCCGCCCATGAACCGTGCGTGAGGCGTGCGCTTGACGAGCAGCACTTCTAACACCTCCGCCTCGCCGCGCAGCAGGATCACGGTCGCTGCCTGGCGCGCGTGGGTCGCCTTCCCCGGGTTGTACTCCTCGCCCGATGCCGGACGTCCACTCTCCCCGCCTGTGCTCATCTGCTGACCCTACCGTCGCGGCGAGCGGCCGGTAATCTTTGTCCTCATGACGACCAAGACACTCCAGCGCTGGATCTGCGAGTCCTGCGGCTACATCTACGATCCCGAGGAGGGCGACCCGGACGGGGGCATCCCCACGGGAACCGCCTTTGAGGACATCCCTGATACTTGGTTCTGCCCCGTGTGCGGTGCGCGCAAGCGCGACTTCGTCCTCTACGAGGACTAGAACGCCGCTGACCGAAACCGGGAGACACTCGCCTTTGGGCTCGCATCCCCGTTTCGACCAGCGCAATGCGGCGTTCTTTGAGATCGGAGTAATGCTGTGAGCGACTGGGAGGCGCTGCTCGCGTTTGACGGTGAGCACGTCTGGCATCCCTACGGGGCTTTGCCGGGCGCGCTGGCCCCGCTGCCCGTCGTCTCAGCTGAAGGGGTGCGCCTGAAATTGGCGGACGGACGCGAGCTGGTCGACGGCATGTCCTCCTGGTGGTGCGCGATCCACGGCTATCGCCATCCCGCGCTCGATGCCGCTGTCCGGGAACAGCTCGGGCGGATGGCGCACGTGATGTTCGGCGGGCTCACACACGAGCCCGCCGTGCGCCTGGCGGAGCGCCTGGTGGAGCTCGCGCCGGAGGGGCTGGAGCAGGTGTTCTTCGCCGACTCCGGCTCTGTCGCGGTCGAGGTCGCGATCAAGCTGTGTCTCCAGTTCCAGCGGGCGACGGGGCATCCTGGGCGCACGCGGCTGCTGACCGTGCGCGGTGGCTACCACGGGGACACGTTTGGGGCGATGGCCGTCTGCGATCCCGTCGGCGGGATGCACAGCATGTTCACGGGGGTGCTTCCCGAGCACGTGTTCGCCGATCGTCCCCCCGACGGCTTTGACGCGGGTCTCGACGCTGCGTGGGCGGAGCACGTCAGCGAGCTGTTCGCTCGGCACGCGCATGAGCTGGCCGCGGTGATCGTCGAGCCCGTCGTGCAGGGGGCGGGGGGAATGCGCTTCCATGCGCCGGAGTGCGTCGCGCTGTTGCGGCGGCTGTGCGACGAGCACGGTCTGTTGCTCGTGCTCGACGAGATCGCCACGGGCTTCGGGCGTACCGGCGCGCTGTTCGCCTGTGAGCACGCCGGGGTGACACCGGACGTGATGTGTGTCGGCAAGGCGTTGACCGGCGGCTATCTCACGCTCGCCGCGACGCTCTGCACGTGGGCTGTGTCCGATGCGGTCTCCTCGGGCGAGGGCGGTGGGCTGATGCACGGGCCGACGTTCATGGCCAACCCGCTGGCCTGCACGGTGGCGTTGGCGTCGCTGGATCTGCTTGCCGACGGAGGCGGTGGTTGGCGCGAGCGCGTGGCCGTGATCGAAGATGGCTTGTGCACTGGACTGGAGCCCGCCCGGGAACTGTCGGGCGTGGCGGACGTGCGTGTGCTTGGGGCGATTGGCGTAGTCCAGCTGCGCGAGGAGGTGGACGTCGCCGCTGTCACCGAGGCAGCTGTCGAGCGCGGCGTGTGGTTGCGACCGTTCCGCGATCTGATCTACACGATGCCTCCCTACGTCATCGCTGGGGACGATCTGGCGCGTGTGACGGCAACAGTGGTGGCGGCTGCGGCCGGAGAATGAAGGTACGGTTGAGTTCCGTCGGGTGGTGGGTTACACTGGCGAGCGGCTAGTGCACTGAGTGCTGTGTTCATGTGCCTCCGAGGGGCCCGGGTGACCGGGCCCCCTCCGGTTAAATCCAGCAGTGCACTAGGATCTGTTGCGGTTAGAGTGTCTGTTGTTGCTCTGATGCGTTGAGGGGCCTGGGTACCCAGGCCCCTCTTTTTAGCCTAGGCCTTTCTTTGAAGAATGCCCCTGACGGTCGCCGGAGTCGTCTTCGCTGCGACCGCCAGGGCGCCCTGCTACCTCGTCAGCCGGTCGATGACCAGCATGGAGATCAGCAGCGCGATGGCTAGTACAGACAATGCTGAACTCATAGCAACTCCTTTCTCCGGAGGTACGACCCCGGAACTCTCCGGAGAGGAGATGCGTCCGCAGCATCCGATCAGCCATCCGCCGATGTTAGGTTTTGCTTGAGACGGGACGTTCCGGCGGGCACCAGTTTCGCCACGGGAGCGCCTGGCCCGCGCGTGCGAGATCGGCTGCGGCAGGGCTCCGAACATGGCCCAGCGCAGCGACTTCGATGTCGCCTATCCGCGCGATCGTCGCACGATTTGATTGCTCCATATCGTTGGGCTTTTCAGGCCAAGGCGTGAGAACGACGGCGCACACATCGAGCCCGGCCGCGCGAGCGGACTGGAGAGTGAGCAGCGTGTGGTTGATCGTGCCAAGGCCCGGATGGGCGGCAATCAGGAGGGGCAGCCCGAGCGCGACGGCGAGGTCGCGCACCGTGTAGTCCTCGGCGAGCGGCGCAAGTAGGCCGCCGACTCCCTCGACGATCAACGTCGTCTCACCACTGCCCGCCCCGCGCGCGCGCGCCTCTAAGTCGTCCGGTTTGACGCGCTCGCCTGCCAGTCGCGCCGCCAGATGGGGGGAGACGGCCGGCTCGTAACGCAGCGGCGCCACTTCCTCAGGTGTCATGCCCGCGACAACGCTCGCCAGCAACTCGTGATCGGGAGGCCACGCGCCGGGTTGGCCGACCTGCGATCGCTCGCCGAGGCCGGTCACCACGGGCTTGTGCGCCCTCACCGGCTCGCCGGCCGCGACCATCGCCGCGAGCAGCGCGGCGCTCACTACCGTCTTGCCGACGCCCGTGTCGGTCGCGGTGACGAACAGCCCTCGCATGTGCTCGTTCCGGTGGATGCTTACGCCGCGCGGACGGCGTCGCTTGCGCGCGCGCTCACGGTCACCGGCGGATCGGGCTCTGCTGCCGGGCTAGGCTTCCCAGCTGTTTGCTCGTCTATGCCCAGGCGGTCAAGGCCCGGATTAGAGTTCATTGCTCCCGGGTCGAGTCCGATTTCCCGCGTGGCCTCGCCGAGCACGCGCGCAGCCCTCTTTAGCTCTTCGGCGTCATGCGTCGCCATCGCTGCCAACCTCAGCCGCGACGTGTCCGTGGGAACAGTCGGCGGGCGGATCGCCTGGGCGAACACCCCCCGCTTGAGCGCCTCCCCACAGAGGCGCATTGCCATATCCGTGTCGCCTACCACGAGGGGCACGATGTGCATATCGCTCTCGGCCACAGGGAAGCCCTCCAGCGCGAGCGCGCCGCGCAAAGTGCGTGCCGCCGCGCGCAGCTTCTCCACGCGATCCTGCTGTTCTTCCAGCAGCTCGAGCGCGGCCAGCGCCCCCGCCACCGCCGGCGGCCCTGGCGCGGTGGAGAAGATCAGCGAGCGCGCTGTGTTGATCAGATAGCGGATGATCTCCTCGTCACCGCACACATAGGCCCCATAGGAGCCGAGCGCCTTGCCGAGCGTGCCGACGATCACATCGATCTCGCCCTCCAGCCCGGCCGCCGCCACCGCCCCACGTCCACCCGGGCCGAGCGCGCCGGTGGCATGCGCCTCGTCGACCATCGTCCGCGCGTCGTGGTCCTTCGCCAGCGCGACGATCTCCGCGAGCGGGGCGATGTCGCCGTCCATCGAGAACACCGAGTCGGTCACGATCAGCCTTCGCCGTCCGTTGCCGGCGCCGTACTGACGCAGGCTCCACGCGAGGTGCTCCACATCCATGTGGCGGTAGACGACGACCTCGGCTCTCGACAGGCGACAGCCGTCGACGATCGACGCGTGGTTCAGCTCGTCGGAGAAGACCGTGTCGCCCGCACCTGCCAGCGCGCCGATCGTGCCGATGTTCGCCAGATACCCCGACCCGAACAGCAGGCACCGCTCGCTGCCCTCCCACGCGGCCAGGCGCTCCTCCAGGCGACGGTGGATCGTCATCGTTCCACTCACCAGCCGCGAGGCCCCCGCGCCGACGCCCCAGCGCATCGCCGCGTCCGCCGCCGCCTCGCGCACACGGGGATGGTCGGCGAGGCCGAGGTAGTTGTTCGAACACAACAACAGCACCTCCTCATCGTCGAGCAGCACGCGCGGCCCCTGTGGCCCGCTCACCATCCGCAGGCGGCGATTCAGGCCGAGCCGCTCGAGCTCTGTCAGACGCTGCTCGATCTCACTCATCCTGGTCTCGCTCACCCGCGCCTCCTCCTCCGCCGGCGGTTCAATCTCCCCAGCCGGCGGCAACCGTTTCCGGCGTTCTCTGCGTGGACGGAGAGATGGAGTGCCCCGTAGAGTCGTCGCTCCGCTCGGCCGGCGCCGAATTCGGCGCCCCGTCGGGCCGGGGCGGCACGGTCCGCTTGGCCTTGAACCGCAGCTGGTTGGACGGATCCCACAGCTTCACGTTCAGGTCGACCTCCGTCGCCATCGCGGCGGGCGTGCCATCCAACAGCTCCTCCACGACATCCGGCGTCTCGCCTGCGAGCCACCCCGAGCGGTTGTCCGGGCGCGGGTTCGATCCGTTGTCGGCCTGGCGCGCGACGTTCAGGCCATGCTCCTCGAACATCGCCCGGTCAAGCTCCGGCTCGTTGCCGAGCGTCGTCAGGAAGTTGCCCATCATCACGCCGTTGATGCCGGCCTTCACGGCGAGCTCCTGCAGCTCGCCGAGGTTCTCCACGCGGCCACCGCACAGCCGGAACAGCGCCTCGGGCAGGATCAGGCGGAAGATCGCGATCCACTTGACCGCCTCCCACGGGTCCATATACTCGCGGTCGCCGAACTTCGTGCCCGGTCGCGGGTTGAGCATGTTGATCGGCACGCTTGTCGGGTCGATCGCCGCCAGCTCGAAGGCCATCTCCACGCGCTGCTCGCGACTCTCTCCCAGGTTCAAGATGCCGCCCACGCATGTCTCCAGCCCCGACTCCTTCACCGCCTCGATCGTGCGCAACCGACCCTCGTAGCGGACGGTCGTGGAGACCTCGTCGTAGTAGCTCTCGGCCGTCTCCACGTTGTGGTGCACGCGCTGGATACCCGCGTCCTTCAAGGCATGCGCGCGCGCGGCAGACATGTGCCCGACCGAGGCGCAACGCTTCAGGTTCGTGTGCTCGACGACCAGGCGGACGCCTTCCAGGTACTTCTCGAAGTCGCGCTTTGACAACCCCTGGCCCTGGGTGACCATGCAGAAACGGTGTGCTCCCGCCGCCTCGGCCGCGCGCGCGTGTTCGAGCACCTGATCGGGCTCCATCATCGCGTGCAGCGGCGTCTCCGCCTCGGCGAAGCGCGACTGGGCACAGAAGCCGCAGTCCTCGGCACAGCCGCCCGACTTGGCGTTTACCAGCGAGCACATGTCGGTCGAGTCGGCAAAGCGCTCCACGCGCGCTTCCCAGGCGCGCTCGATCAGCGCCTCGATCTCGGCGTGGTCCTCGATCTCGCCCAGCTGCAGGGCTTCCTCGCGGGTGATCAGCGGCGGCATGTGCGAGTCGACCTCCGGTCGTTGTTTGACGATTCACGTTCTCGGCGTCGGTGGACGCTACTCCCCCGCCAACGCGGGCGCTACTTCCCCGCCGGCGCGGGACTACTCCCTCGCCAATGTGAGCACTACTTCCCCCGCCAACGCGGGGGCCGTTTCTCGGCGAAGGCCTTCATCCCCTCGCGCATGTCCTGCGAGGCAAACGACGCGCGGCGCAGCTCGATCAGCTCCTCTTCGATGTCGCGCGGGAGCTCGGCCTCGGCGTGCAGCAACGCCTCGATCACGCGCTTGTTCCCGAGCTGCGACAGCGGCGCGTTGCCCGCCAGCTCCCCCGCCATGTCGAGGGCGACGGTCTCCAGCTCGTCGGCCGGGGCAAGGCGGTTGACCAGGCCCCATCCCAGCGCCGTGGGCGCGTCGATGTAGCTGCCGAGCAGAAACAGCTCGCGGGTGCGCGTCGCGCCGATCGCGTCGATGAACCGGCGCAAACCCGTATGCGAGTAGACCAAGCCGAGCTTCGCCGGCGGCATCCCGAGCTTGATCGCGTCCTTTGCCACGCGCAGGTCGCAGGCCAGCGCGAGCTCCAGCCCGCCGCCGATCGTGTGGCCCGGGAGCACCGCGAGCGTGGGGTAGGGGAAGGCCTCCAATGCGTCAATCGCTTCGGTGAAGGGATGCGCGACGAGCTTCTCGGCGCGCTCCTCGAACTCCTCGGCCGGGATCTCGCCGATGTCGTAGCCAGCGGAGAACATCCCATGCGCGCCTGTGATCACCACGCAGCGCGCGCGGGATTCGGACCCACCATCCACCCCGGCAGCACCGACCTCCGAGAGCTCGGCGAGTGTCGCGGTGATCGCGTCGAGGATCGGGTGATCCAGGGCGTTTCGCTTCGCCGGATTGGAGATCGTCAGCCGGACAACGCCATCACCCGGCTCATCGATTAGCAGCTTGCCATCTGCCAGCTCGCGTGAGGTGGTGCTTGCGGACATTGGCTCTACCCCAGCACGACCAGCGTGTCGCCCTCGTTGACAGCCTGGCCCTCCTCGCAGCGGATCTCTGTAACGGTGCCCGCGTCCTCGGCCTCGACGGGCATCTCCATCTTCATCGACTCCAAGATCGCCACGGTGTCGCCCTCCTCGATCGTGTCGCCGACGGCGCACTCGATTTTCCATACGGTGCCGGTGATATGGGCCTCTACATCGGGCATCTCGCAGCCTCCTCGTTGATCCAGAACGGTCCCGGACAATAGCCTCCGGCGCTGATCGATCCATGTCCCCCGATTCCGCCGACATTTCCCCAACCCCGTCCCAGGCCCCCGGCGTCGTCTTGATCGTCGCGGCCTACAACGAGGCCCCCCGGATCGAGGCGACCCTGGGTGCGCTGGCCGCCGCCTTCCCCGGCGCGCCGGTGTGGGTGGCCGACGACGGCTCCACCGACGCGACTGCGCAGATCGCTCGACAGGCCGGCGCGCGGGTCGTGCGCAGCGAGCTGATGATCGGCAAGGGCGGCGCTGTCACGCTCGCCGCGCAGGAGGCTTTGGAAGATGCGCAAAACCACGACGGCGAGCCGATCTTCATCCTCTGCGACGGCGATCTCGCCGAGTCCGCGAACAGGCTGTCGGCGCTCGCCGACGCGGTGCGCCGTGGTGATGCAGACATGGCGGTCGCGGCGTTCGCCACACGTGTCGGAGGGGGGGTTGGCCTCGCGGTCAGCTTCGCGCACTGGGCGATCCGCCGGCGCTGCGGCCTTTCGCTGCGCGCGCCGATCTCCGGGCAGCGGGCGCTGCGCGCGAGCGCGCTCGAGGACGTGCTGCCGTTCGGGCCCGGTTTTGGGATGGAGATCGGGATGACGATCGACGCCGCCCGGGCCGGCCATCGGATCGTCGAGATCGAGCTCGACCTGTCCCATCGCGCGACCGGCCGCACGCTCTCCGGCTTTCTTCACCGAGGGCGCCAGCTCATTGACTTCGTGCGGGTGTACCTGGCCCGCTGAGATTGGTCCTCGCCGATGTAGCGGTCATCGACGCGTACCGTGGGTTGATCGGCGCCAGATCAGGTCCGTGTGGGACAACTTATAAGTTATAATAAGTGTATGTCTGATTCAGCTTGTCTGCTCAAAGAGGCGCGTATCCGTGCCGGTCTCACCCAGTCGGAGCTGGGCCGTCGGCTGAGGATCAGCCAAGGAGCCGTTGCCAAGCTGGAGCGCCCAGGAGCCAATCCAACAGTCGCGACCCTCGAAGATGCGCTTCGTGAGACCGGACAGCGACTTGTGTTCACCACGGAGCCAGTGCGCCCAGGCATCGACGAGACGCTGGTGTTCGAGCAGCTCAGGCTGAGCCCCGATCAGCGGCTCGCCCAGCTGGAAAGCATGTACGAGTGGGGGCGCGAACTGACGATCGCCGGAGCTCGGTCTCGGGGCGAACTTGACTGACGCGAAGCTCGGTCCCCTCGCGGGCTTGCCCGAGCTCAATCGACCGGGGAGGTTGGTGAGCGCGCTCGTTGAGGGGGGAGTCGACTTTGTGGTTATCGGCGGCGTGGCGGTCATCTTGCACGCGATGCCACGCTTCACCAAGGATCTCGACATTTGTTACTCGACCGAGCAGGGAAACCTGGACGCGCTCGGCAGAGTGCTTGTGGCACTGAAGGCACGTCTGCGCGGTGTTCCGGAGGAAGTGCCGTTCGTTCCCGACGGGCGAACTCTGCGTCAGACACAGATTGTGTGTCTGACAACGCCTGAGGGCGATATTGATCTGCTCGTCGCCCCGGACGGAGCGCCTCCTTATAAGACCTTGCGTCGCAGAGCCGACGTCATGGAGCTGGGTGGTCAGGACATCCGCATCGCCTCGATTGAGGACATGCTCGCGATGAAGCGTGCTGCCGGGCGGCCGGTGGACATAGTGGACATCGAATCGCTGGAAGCGGCACGTCGACTCGTGCGTCGCAAGCCGAGGCGATAGCACGGCGATAGGCTCGCGCGGAGATGATCCTCGCGATCGACCAGGGGACGACCGGCACCACCTGCTTCGTCTTCGATGAGCAAGCCGAGCCAATTGGGCGCGCGCACCGTGAGTTCACCCAGCACTTTCCCCGGCCCGGCTGGGTCGAGCACGACGCGGGTGAGATCTGGTCGGTCACGCAGGCTGTCATCGGTGAGGTGCTCGCGGACACAGGGGTGCGACCCGGTGATTTGGCTGCGGTAGGAATCGCCAACCAGCGTGAGACCGTCTGCGTCTGGGACCCCTCCTCTGGGGAGCCGCTGCACAACGCGATCGTTTGGCAGGACCGCCGCACGGCCGCGCGCTGTGAGGAGCTGCGTGCGGCCGGTCACGAGCCGCTGATCCGCGCGCGCACCGGTCTCGTCCTCGACCCCTACTTCTCGGCCACGAAGATCGCCTGGCTGCTCGAGCACGTCCCCGGCCTGCGCGAGCGGGCTGACGCCGGGACCGCGGTGTTCGGGACGGTCGACTCGTGGCTGATCTTCAAGCTCACCGGCGGTGATCACCTCACCGACGCCTCCAACGCGTCGCGCACGCTGCTCTACGACATCACCGCCGGGCGTTGGGATCAGGAGTTGCTCGAGCTGTTCGAGATCCCCGCCCGCGCGTTGCCCGCCGTGCGACCGAGCGCCGGGGTCTTCGCTAAGACTCATCCCGACGCGCTCCGCGGCCACGCCGTCCCGATCGCCGGTGTAGCCGGGGACCAGCAGGCCGCGCTGTTCGGCCAGGCGTGCGTCGACCCCGGGATGGCCAAGGCCACGTTTGGCACCGGCTCCTTCGTGCTGCTCCATTCGGGCTTCACCGTTCCTGAGCCTGGAGCCGGGCTACTCGCGACGGTTGCCTCGGAGATCGGTGGGGGCAGGGCCTATGCCCTGGAGGCGTCGATCTTCGTCACCGGCGCCGCCGTGCAGTGGCTGCGCGACGAGCTGCAGATCATCGAGCGCGCCGAGGACACCGCGGCGTTGGCGGCGTCGCTCGACGCAAACGACGGCGTCTACTTCGTCCCCGCGCTCACCGGCCTCGGCTCGCCGCACTGGGATCCCCACGCGCGCGGCACGATCGTCGGGCTCACCCGGGGCGCCGGCCGCGCGCATCTGGCGCGCGCCACGCTCGAGGCGATCGCCTACCAGACGCTCGACGCGGTACGCGCGATGCAGGCCGCTTCGGGGTGGTCGCTCAGCGAGCTGCGTGCCGACGGCGGGGCCAGTGCTAATGCCTGGCTGATGCAGTTCCAAGCGGACGTCCTCGGTGTGCCGGTCGTGCTGGGGGAGAGCACCGAGACGACCGCGCTCGGCGCCGCCTACCTGGCGGGGGTCGGCGTGGGGCTGCGGACGGTCTCCGATGTACGCGACTCCTGGCGCGAGCGTGCACGCTATGAGCCGCGCATGGGCGAGTCTGAGCGTGCCACGCTGCTCGCCGGCTGGGCCGACGCGCTATCCCGCGCGCGGGGTCGATGAAGAATGCGGCGAGTTGCGTCAGCCAGTCTGGGCCGGCCTGCGCTTCGTCGCGCGCGCGGCGCGTAACTTTCTCGGAGCCGCGATGTAAAACGCTCAGATGAGCGATCTCGCACCGATGCGCGAACAGGTCTACGCCGACCCCCGGCCAAAGGAGCACTTCGACCGTTTCCACGAGCGTTCGCGTACGCGTGAGCCGGACTGGACGTATGAGCTGACGCGGGTGCTCACCTCGCTGTACGCCTACACGTTCCTGCGCGCGCGCGCGATTTCTCCGGAGAAGGCGCCAGGCGCCGGCGCGGTGATCCTCGCGCCCAACCACTTCTCGTTCATGGACCACTTCCTGATGGGCTGCTACATCCGGCGCAAGGTCCGCTTCATGGCCAAGTCGCAGCTGTTCAAACCGGGACCGATGCAGTTCGTCTATACCCACGGCGGCGTCTTCCCGGTGCGCCGGGGGGCACGTGACGAAGAGGTATTCATCACCGCGGAGACGATCCTCGCGCGCGGCGGCGCGATCACGATGTACTGCGAGGGCGGGCGCTCGCGCACGGGCAAAGTGGCCACGGAGGCCAAGCGCGGGATCGGCCGCCTGGCCCTGGAGACCGGCGCGCCGGTCGTGCCGATCGCGATTCACGGCTCCTCGCGGATCCGCAACTGGAAGCGCCTGCAGTTCCCGCAGACCACGATCCAGTACGGTGATCCGCTGCGCTGGGAGCGCATCGAGCACCCCACGCGCGAGCAGCAACAGGCGGTCGCCGATGAGATCCTCCTGCAGATCCGAGCGCTCTACGCCGGGCTCGACGAGCACGGTCGCAAGGGGGTTCTGCGGCGCGTGCGCGAGCAGCGACGCGCCGAGCGCCAGTCGGCCAAGCGCACCGCTGTCGCGTAGATGACGAACGTGCCTGTGGTGTGGCGCGCTCCGGCGGTGTCATAGCCGGTGCCGGCGCTTGCATAGCGCAGGTCTACTCAACCGTCGGGTTGGTCGCGTATGGTTGGCTCGCAGTCACCCGACAGCGACGCCGCGAGGAGCGATATGAACCGTTCGATAGACATCGGCTCGGTCATCAGCCGAGTGTTCAGCACCTATGTCGATCAGGCTTCCGTGCTGCTACCCGCGGCCGCCGTCGTGTTCGTCGGGGTGGGGATCATCAGCGCGTTGCTCGTCGTGATCGCTCCCGTCCTCGCGTTTCTCGCATTCATCGTGATCCTCGTCGGCACCACCCTGTTCACGGGCATGGTCGTCGAGCTGGTCGCCGATGTTCAGGACGGGCGGCGCGACGCCACCGTCGGTCAGCTGCTCCAGGCCGCCAGGCCGGTGATCGGCAAGCTGATCCTCGTGGGGATCGTCGCCGGGATCGGGATTGCGATCGGCTTCATCCTGATCATCATTCCCGGGCTGATCCTGATCACGATCTGGTCGGTCGCGGCGCCGGTGATCGTGCTGGAGCGACCACCCGGCCTGGGAGCGCTCGGGCGCAGCCGCGAGCTCGTGCGGGGCAACGGCTGGCAGGTGTTCGGGGTGATCGTCGTCCTCGTGATCGGGGTCGGCATCGTCGCTTCGATCATCGAGGCGATCGGTGACGCGGGCGGGACCGGCGTCGGCATCGTCGTCAGGGTGATCGTGCAGATCCTCACAGCGCCGCTGTCCGCGCTGGCGGCCGCGGTGCTCTACTTCGAGCTGCGCGGCCCCGCCGCGGCGCCCACTCTGGGAGAGAGTGCCGTGGAGGGCGCTCTCTGAGACACGGGAGTGGCGTGCCGGACGCGCGCGCGTCATGAGCATGAATGAGACAGCCGATTTGCTGCTGCGCCCCGGTCTGCTTGAAGGGGTTTCCCTGTTGGTGGCTGGTGCGGCGAGCTCGGAGGCTTCATTTGGGGGCGCCGTGGGAGAGGCGTGCACAGAGTTGGGCGCGCGCGTACACGCTTGTGCCCCCGACGCCATCGATGAAGTGAGCATCGATGAGACGGTCGGCGCCGTCGTCGCCGAGACCGGGAGCCTGAATTTGTTGGTAGTGGATGGTACGGCTCTGTTTGCACAGGGAGGTCTGCGGACTTGCCTCGACGCCACCTGGAACGTCACGCGCGCTGTCGTTAACCTCGCCTTCCTGCCGGCCGAGCCAAGCCCGTCCTGCGGGCGGATCGTCTACCTGGCGCCGGCGCCAGGGGCGGGAGAGTCCGCCGGCGCGGCGCGGGCGGGGCTCGAGAACCTGTCGCGCACGCTCTCGACTGAGTGGGCGCGCCACGGGATCACGGTGGTTACGATCGCGCCGGGCGATACGACCCCGGCGAGCGAGGTGGCGGCGCTGTGCGCCTACCTGGCCTCGCCCGCGGGGGAATACTTCTCAGGGTGCCTGCTCGATCTGCGGGGCGTTGAAAGATAAAGAGAGCAGATGTTGTTATAGAAATTTAAACTGCGTATAACCATGGCTATCGCAGTTTAAAAAGAGGAACTACATCCCCGCCGTCTTTATCTGACGAAGCCCATCCATCGTTCCGCGGACGGGCCATCGGTCTCGCGACCAGCCGCCCGCGGGCACCGTGCGGATCTCTCGTCTAGCCCGACATCCCCCCGAACAGACCGCCGGTGATGTGCAGCGTCTGTCCGTGCACGTAGTTGGACCAGGGGGTGCACAGGAAGAACACGCCTCCTGCTGCCTCCTCGGGCGTGGCGGGGCGGCCGAGCGGGATCAGCATCGAGGCCATCTGGCGCATCTGCTCGGGGATGCCGAGCTGCACCTTCTCGCCGCCGATCTCCATGTTGTTGTCGTCGACCTTCGCCTGCGTCAGGCGCGTGTCGATGAAGCCAAAGGCGACCGCGTTGACGTTCACTTTGAACTGGCCCCACTCCTTGGCGACGGTTTTCGTCAGGCCGACGACGGCGGCCTTGCCGGCGGAGTAGTTGGCCTGGCCGGCGTTGCCGAACGTGCCGGAGGTCGAGGAGACGTTGACGATCTTGCGGAACACCTCCTTGCCTTCCTCGCGCTCCTTCTTCGCCGGCTCGCGCAGGTGGGGGGCCGCCGCGCGGATCACGCGGAAGGGGACGACCGTGTGGATGTCGAGCATCGCCTGGAAGTGCTCGTCGGTCATCTTGTGGACCGGCGCGTCGAGCGTGTAGCCGGCGTTGTTGACGAGGATGTCGATCTTGCCGAAGGCGTCGACCGCCTTCTGCACGAGCTGCTCGGGCGCGTCGCCCTTGGTCAGGTCGCCGGCGAACACCGCCGTCTCGCCCCGGATCTCCCCGGCCGCCTGCTCGGCGACGTCGCCGTCGAGGTCGTTGATCAGAACCTGCGCGCCCTGCGAGGCGAGTAGTTCAGCCGTTGCGCGTCCGATGCCGCGGGCCGAGCCCGTCACGATCGCCGACTTGCCGTCGAGTACACCCATAACCGTTGCGTCTCCTTGTCGTGGTCAGTGACCGGAGATTATCCCTGGACCGTCGATCGGAGTCCCGCCCTCCCATCTGAGTTGGCGCCGGGGGCTGGATCTGGAACGCTCGATCGAAGCACCGACCGCCGGCTCAGCCGGTCTCAGCCGGTGATGATCACGCCGAAGTCCTGCGTGTAGATCCCGCCGGCCTGACCCGCGCCGAGCGCGGAGGGGACGTTGGGGGAGACGCCGATCGCGGTGTCGCGGAAGTGGGCGTCGAGGATGTTCGCGCGGTGCCCTGGCGAGGCCATCCAGGCGGCGACGATCGCGCGTGGCGTCGACAGGCTGAGCGTGCCCCAGCCGATGTTCTCGCCGATTTCATAGCCGACCTGCGAGCTGTAGATGTAGCCGCACGCGGTCATCCGGCTGAGCGGGGTATCCCCACCGGGGCCGTCGTGTTCGAAGTAGTCGTCGTCGACCATGCTCTCGGTATGACCCTGAGCGGACTGTTGCAGATCAGCGTTTGGCTGCAGCGCTGCCTCGCCGCGGTTGGTGCGTTCCCGGTCAACCAGGCAGAGTGTCGCGGCGCGGACCACTTCGATGTTTTCCTCTGTCGGCCGCTCCTCGGCGCCGGGGCAGTCGTTCGTGTCGGCCGGCTTGCCGGTGCTCGACTTGTGCTGCTTGACGTGGTGACCGGTTCGCTTGCCGCTCGTCGAATGGTGAGGGCCTGCTCCCGGACCGCCGTTCCTGTGCCCGTGCCCGTTTCCGTGCTTGGCGCAGCTCGGCGAGTGGCGTTTGTGGTGGATGTGGCCACCGCTGCCGTGAAAGCTGCTGGGTTTGGCGCAATGCGCCGCGGGGCGCTTGCGCCGGCGGGGGCGCCGAGCGCTTTTGCTGTGAGCCGTCCTGGCTCGGGGCGCGGGCATGGAGGATGAGGAGCGCCCGGAGGAGCCCGCCAAGGCCGTGGCGGAGCCGGCCACGGCGGACAGGCAGACTACGAGCGCGAGCGCGCCGAGCAGGGAACGGAGGCGAGGCACCCTCCTTGCATCGGTTGCACTCCGTGCGGGCATGAGCCCCGGTGCTCAGGTTTGGACGCCTTTGGGAATCGATGCGGAGTGATTACTACAGGTTCAGCATCGTCCGAGGATCTCGCGCAAGTCTCAACGGGAGGGGGACAGGCCTCCTCCCGACCACCCCCCGTTCAGATCGTGGTCCCTACAGCGCCAGCACGCGGCCGAGAATCTCGCGCATGATCTCGTCGCTGCCGCCGCCGATCGGGCCCAGCCGCGAGTCGCGCGCGGCGCGCTCGACCCAGACCTCCTTCATGTAGCCCGCGCCGCCGTGAATCTGCAGGCACTCGTCCATCAGCTCGAACGAGGCGCGCTGGGTCATCAGCTTCGCCATCGTCACCTCCTTCAGCGGCTCCTCGCCGGCCACGAAGCGGCGCAGCGCGTCGTAGGTGACGCAGCGCGCGGTGTAGGCGCTCGTGGCGAGGTCGGCGAGCTTGTGGCGGATCGCCTGGTGCGCCGAGAGGGGACGGCCGAAGGCGTGGCGCTCACGGGCAAACTGCGCCGTGCGCTCCCACGCCAGCTGCATCGCGCCGACGGCGCCGAGTGACATCGCCAGGCGCTCCCACTGGAAGTTGGCCATGATCTGCTTGAAGCCCTCGTGCAGCTCGCCCAGCAGGTTCTCCTCCGGGACGAACACGTCCTGGTAGGCGATCGTGGCGGTGTCCGAGGCGTGCCAGCCGAGCTTCTCGAGCTTCGCGGAGGTGACCCCCTCGGAGCGGTCGACGATGAAAAAGGAGATTCCATGGTGGCCCCCTTCCTTGGTGGTCTTCACGGCGGTGACGATGAAGTCGGCGCGCACGCCGTTGGTGATGTAGGTCTTCTCGCCGTTCACCACCCAGCCGCCGTCCACGCGCTCGGCGTGCGTGGTGATTGCCGCGACATCGGAGCCGGCGCCGGGCTCGGTGATCCCGAGCGCGCCGATCTTCTCGCCCTCGATCGCGGGTACGAGGTAGCGCTGGTGTTGATCTGCGGTGCCGAACTTCCAGACCGGGGGCGTCGCGATGTTGATGTGTGCGCCGATCCCCGCGGCCGTCCCGCCCGAGCCGATCCGCGCGAGCTCCTCGACGAGCACCGCCTCGTGCAGGTAGTCGCCACCCTGGCCGCCCAGCTCGGCCGGGTACTTCAACCCGAGCAGGCCCTGGGCGGCGAGCTTCGGGAACACCTCGTCGGGGAACCAGCGCGCGTCCTCCCACGCCTGCGCGTGCGGCGCGAGCTCGCGGTCGAGAAAACCGCGGATCGACTCGCGCAACTCTTCATGCTCCTCTGTGAATGGGGGCTGGATCACAAGCCGTATGACCGCCCGATCACATCAAGCATGATCTCGTCAGTCCCCGCGCCGATCCGGTTCAACCGCGCGTCGCGCCACACGCGCTCGACGCCGTACTCGCGCATGTAGCCGGCGCCGCCGTGGATCTGGATGCATTCGTCGGCCACTTCGCAGAGCACGCGCGAGGCGTGCAGCTTGGACATCGAGATCTCGCGTACGGGGTACTCGCCGTTGTTAAAGCGCCAGGCCGTGATGTAGGTCATCTGCCGGGCGGACTCGATTTTCGTGGCCATCTCCGCGAACTTGTGTCTGATCACCTGGAACTTGCCGATTTCGCGGCCGAAGGCCTTGCGCTCGTGCGCGTACTGGAGCGTCCGTTCGAAGCACTTCTGCGCGCCCGAGACCATCCCGGCCGCGCCGATCAGGCGCTCGCCCTGGAGCTCCCACATGATGTGGTAGAAGCCCTTGCCGACCTGGCCGAGCACCGCGGACTCCGGCACGCGCACGTCCTGGAAGGCCAACAGCGCCGTGTCGGAGGCGTGCATGCCGAGCTTCTCGAGGCGCTTCTCACGGATCACGCCCGGCGCGTCCATCGGCACGAGAAACAAGGTGAAGCCGTCGTAGCCGGCCTCGGCGTCGGTCTTCGTGACGAGCACGATCACGTCGGCGCGGTGGCCGTTCGTGATGTACGTCTTCGAGCCGTTGATCACGTACTCGTCGCCGTCTTTCACGGCGCGCGTCTTGATCCCTTTCACGTCTGAGCCGGCGTCGGGCTCGGTGATGCCCAGGCAGAGGATCTTCTCGCCCTTGATCGCCGGCACGACCCATTCCTGCTTCTGCTCCTCTGAGCCGAACGCGAGGATCGGCGGCATCGCCATGTCGGTGTGCACCGCCAACCCCATCGCCAGGCCGCCCGACTGCGCGTTGGTGATCTCCTCGGCCAGCACCAGCGCCGTGTAGTAGTCCCCGCCCTGCCCGCCGTACTGCTCGGGCTTGTCCAGGCCGAGGAAGCCCAGTTCGCCCATCCGCGGGAAGATCGAGTCGGGGAACGTCGTCTCCTCCCACTCCTCCGCGTGCGGCGCGAGCTCTTTGACGGCGAAGTTGCGGATCGACTCGCGCAGCTGTTCGTGCTCGTCGGTGAAGATGAAGTGCTTGCGCTTGCTCTCGAAGTCGGGCTTCTGCACGCTCTCGGCGGTGGCGGCCATTGGGGGATCTCCTCGTTCTTTGGGGTGCGTTGGATGCGTACGCGACTGGGGTGCTCGGGCTGGGGCTCGGTGCGCGATGACCGACGTAGCGATCGGTTCGCCGCGCGGTTCTGTGGATGCAGACGCTAACGCAGGAGCGAAGCAAAGTAAACAGTAGAGCTGCTTACTTTCCGCATCTCCCGGGGTGCGAGCTGGCGGCCGGGCATGCCGTGGCGGGCCGGCTTGACCGAAGAGAAGAAGCGATAGCCTGGAGAGATCGCGATCGACGATCGCCCGAGACGGGGGGATGATCTGAAGTGTTGAGAAAGCTTGCTCTGCCGGTGCTGGTTGCTCTATGCGGAGGATCGGTCGCCGTGGCTCAAGCATCCGGCACGGGGTCGGCATCGCTTCAGGCGGCGCCGTTGATGACATCGACACGGCCGACAGCGCCCGTGATCTTGCCCCCCAGCCTGCAGGCTCTCGAGCAGAAGATGAGGCAACTGCAGGTCAACAGTGAGAGCTTTGCGACGACGGCTACCGCCTCGTTCACGCTCAGGATCGGTGGCCGACACGGAAAGCACAAGACGCGCACGACTCAGGCTTCGAGCCACACGATCGGTCAGGTCAGCCTCTCCCCACGCGAGGGCACGGTCACGGACGTGACCGCCGGCACTCCAAAGGCGATCGAGATCGGCACGAGCCTGTACCTCTATTTCCACGCTCTCATCAAGCGCGATCATGGCCGTCCCTGGGTGCACTTCAAGCCACCGGGCTCAGACGGCTTCGAGCTGTTCCCCTTCAACGGCGAATCGTCGATTGAACGAAACGACAGTGGAACTGGTCCATACGCCGGACTGCTCAACCTGCTCGCGACTGCCACTGGGCCGGTAGGCGTCGGCGGCTCCGCGACCGTCGATGGGCAGCAGACGACCGAGTTCACCGCGACGGTCGAACCGCTGAAGCTCGTCAAGACCTCGGGTGCGAAGGAACTCGCGAAGGCGTTCGGGCGAAGCCAGGCAAAGAAACTCGAAATCTTCATCGCCGAATCCGGGCTGCCGGTGCGTGTTGTCCTGAAGTCCGACGTGCACACCTCCCAGATTTCAGTCACCTCGACCGAAACTACGGATGTCACGACCATCAACGAGCCCTTCACGGTCGTGCCTCCACCCGCAGGCCAGACGATCGGCGAAGCTCGGTTCGCGAAGCTGCTCGGCGCCGAAGGTGGAGGGCTCCTGTCGACGATCACAGGGAACGGCTCGCATCGCGTGGGATCGCATCGGAAGGGATCGTCGCGTAAAAGTAAACAGTAGAGCTGCTTACTTCCCGCCGGGCGAGATGCGGTTAGGATGGCGGTGTGGCCACCGACACCGTCCTCTACGCGCTTGCCGGTTCGGGCGTAGCGACGATCACGCTGAACGACCCGGACACGCGCAACGCGCTGTCGGCCGAGCTGCTCATGGGCCTGACCGAGGCTTTCGAACACGCCCGCGACGACGACGCGGTGCGCTGCGTGGTGCTCGCGTCCTCGCACGAGAAGGTGTTCTCCTCCGGCGCCAACCTCGGTGGTTTCGCGGGAGATGTGCCGCTCGTGCACAAGCACTTCGGCTCGCAGCACTTCGTCGAGCTGTTCAAGTTGATCGTCGCGCTCCCGAAGCCGACGGTCTGCGCCGCGGACGGACACGTGCTCGCCGGCGCGCTCGGGATCGCGCTTGCCTGCGACCTGATCGTCGCCTCGGAGAAAGCGACGTTCGGGACCCCGGAGATCAACGTGGGCGCCTTCCCGTTCATGATCATGGCGCTGATCTATCGCAACGTCCCGCGCAAGAAGGTCAACGAGCTGCTGCTGCTCGGCGAGCGCTGGAGTGCGCAGGAGGCGCTCGCGGCGGGGATCGTCAACAAGGTCGTCCCGGTCGAGGACTTCGACGCGGCGGTCGCCGATTGGGCGATGAAGCTCGCGGGGAAGTCACCGGTGATCATGCGGCTCGGCAAGGAGGCGATGCGCCGCCAGCTGGACATGCCGTTCGACGACGCGCTCGACTACCTCCGCGCGCAGCTCAGCTTGGCGCTCTCGACCGAGGACATCGTCGAGGGCGTGACAGCGTTCTTCGAGAAGCGCGAGCCGGTCTGGAAAGGGCGCTGATGAGTACGCAAGAGACGACTTCGCTGTTGCGTCCCCTCGTCGAGGACCTCGAGGCCCGCCGCGCGAAAATCAGGCTCGGCGGCGGCGAGGAAAAGATCCAGAAGCAGCACGAGCGCGAAAAGCTGACCGCGCGCGAGCGGATCGCGCTGCTGATCGACGAGGGCACGTTCACCGAGCTGGGCATCCACGGCAAGCCACACTTCGCCCAGCGCGCGATGGACGGCGTGGAGGCGCCGGCTGACGGCGTGGTCACCGGCTACGGCAAGGTCGACGGCCGGCTGACGGCGGTCTGCGCGTATGACTTCACGGTGATGGCCGGCTCGATGGGAATGACCGGCGAGATCAAGGTCACGCGCCTGCGCGAGCTGGCGTTGACGAAGCGGATGCCGTTCGTCTGGCTGCTCGACTCCGCCGGTGCGCGCGTGCAGGAGGCCGCCGGCGCGATGTTCGCGGGCTCGGGACACCTGTTCCGCGAGGAGGTCGTGATGAGCGGTGTGATTCCCCAAGTCGCCGCCTTGATGGGGCCGTGCGCGGCGGGCACTGCCTACATCCCCGGCCTGGCCGACTTCGTGCCGATGGTCAAGGGGCGCGGCTCGATGGCGCTCGCGGGCCCGCACCTCGTGAAGGCCGCCGTCGGTGAGGACGTCACCCAGGAGGAACTGGGCGGCTCGCGCGTGCACACGCGCAAGTCGGGCGTCGGCGACATGGAGGTGGCAAACGACGAGGAGTGCATCGCTCAGATCAAGGCTTACCTCTCCTACATGCCCCAAAACTGCGAAGAGCGCCCGCCAGTCCGCGCGGTGAGCGACCCGATCGACAGGCGCGAGGAGGCGCTGCTCGACGTGCTGCCGGAGTCCAACCGCAAGCCGTACGACATGTACGAGGTGATCCGCCGGATCGTCGATGACGGCGAGTACTTCGACATGAAGGGCCAGTGGGCGAAGACGATCATCACCTGCTTCGCGCGCTTCGGCGGACGCCCGGCGGGGATCGTCGCCAACCAGCCGAAGCAGCTCGGGGGCATCCTCGACAACAACTCGGCCGACAAGGCCGCGCGCTTCGTCAACCTGTGCAACGCGTTCGGCATACCGTTGGTCTTCCTGATGGATGTGCCGGGCTTCATGGTCGGCACGAAGGTCGAGGCGGACGGGATCATTCGCCACGGCGCGAAGATGCTCTACGCGGTCGCCAACGCGACCGTGCCGAAGATCACCGTGATCACGCGCAAGGCCTACGGCGCCGGGTACTACGTGATGAACGGGCGCGCCTACGAACCGGACCTGATCGTCGCGTGGCCGAGCGCGGAGATCAGCGTGATGGGCGCCGAGGGCGTTGTCGAGATCGCCTTCCGCAAAGCGGTCGACGAGGCCGATGATCCCGAGGCGAAGAAGGCCGAGCTGATCGAGGGCTTCCGCAAGATCTTCGACGTCTACATCGCCGCCGGCAACGACCTGATCGACGACGTGATCGACCCGCGCGAGACGCGCGAGACGATCTGCCGCGGGCTGGAGATGTCCGAGAACAAGAAGGTCGAGCGGCCGTGGAAGCGTCATGGGGTGGTGCCCGTATGAGTCTGGATGACCCTGTAGTAATCACCTGCTCGATCTCCGGCGCGATCGCCAACCGCGCGCAGTGCCCGGCGATTCCCTACACCCCCGAGGAGTACGCGGCGGAGGCCCGGCGGATCGTCGACGAGGGCGGCGTGATGATCCACATCCACGCGCGCAAACCGGACGGGACGCCGTCTTACGAGGTCGAAGACTTCCAGGCGATCAGCGATGCGATCCGCGGGGAGGTCGGCGACGCGGTGATCGTCAACTTCTCGACCGGCACGATCGGCGTGCCGGTGGAGAAGCGGATCGCCTACCTGCGCGCGGTGCGCCCGGAGGTGGCGGCGCTGAACATGGGCTCGATGAACTACGCGAAGTACTCGCGGTCGAAAAAACAGTTTGTCTTCAAGATGGTCTTCGCCAATCCGTTCGACGAGATCATCGAACTGCTGGAGGCGATGAACGAGCTGGGAATCAAACCCGAGCACGAGTGCTTCGACATCGGTCACGTCGGCTCGCTCGCGCCCTTGATCGACATGGGCGTGTTGAAAACCCCGTTGCACGTCGACTGCGTGATGGGCGTCGTTGGTGGCATCCCGCCGACGGCGCGCAATTTGGCGGCGATGGTCGAGAACATCCCGGGGGGATCGCACTGGGGCGTGATCGGGATCTCGCGCGACCAGTGGATGCTCGTCGGCGCGGCGCTCTCGCTCGGCGGCTCGATCAGGGTCGGTCTGGAGGACAACCTCTATCTCCCCAACGGCGAGATGGCCAAGTCCAACGGCGAGTTGATCGCCAAGGCCAGGCAGATGACCGAAGACATCGGCCGCCGCCCCGCGACCGTCGCCGAGGCGCGCGCGGCGCTGAACATCCCCGCGCGGGGGTCCTAGATGGGCTTGCCGCTGGAGGGCATCAAGGTGCTCGACCTCTCGCGCCTCTTGCCGGGCGGGTTCTGCTCGCTGCTGCTCGCCGACTTCGGCGCGGATGTGCTGAAGGTCGAGGACACCGGCATGGGCGACTACATCCGCTGGTCCCCTCCCTATATCGAAGGCGCCGACGCCAGCGCCAAGTCGGCGTTGTTCCTGTCGCTGAACCGCAACAAGCGCTCGATCCGCCTGGACCTGAAGAGCGAGGGTGGCCGTGAGGCGTTGCTGCGGCTTGTGCGCGAATACGACGTCGTGCTCGAGTCCTTCCGCCCTGGCGTGCTCGACCGGCTGGGAGTGGGCTATGAGCGGATGCGCGAGGAGAACCCGGGGATCGTGTACTGCGCGATCTCCGGCTACGGCCAGACCGGGCCCAAGCGCGAGGCGGCCGGCCACGACATGAACTACCTCGGCCTCGTCGGCCTGCTCGGCCTGACGGGCGAGCGTGGAGGGGAGCCGGTCCAGGCTGCGGGTCAGATCGCGGATCTCGGCGGCGGCGCATTGATGGCGGCGTTCGGGATCCTCGCCGCGCTGCGCGAGCGTGATGGCGCACCTGCGAGAGGCGATGCTCTCCACGGGCGGGCCGACTCTGAAGCTGTGCGGGCCGGAGCCAGGGCTGGGGGGGCGAGGTCTGGATCTGGAGAAGGCCAGATAGTTGACGTGTCGATGGCCGACGGCGCGCTGTCCTGGCTGGCGATGGTCGCAGCTGCGTATTTCGCCGATGGGACGGTGCCGCGCCGGGGCGAGCTGCCACTGGCGGGGTCGCTGATCTGTTATCGGCCCTACGAGTGCGCCGACGGCTGGGTCACGCTGGGCGCGCTCGAGCCGAAGTTCTGGCAGGCGTGGTGCGGGGGCGTCGGACGCGAGGACCTGATCGAGAGGCAGTTCGAGCGCCCGGGCTCCGACGCGCACATGCAGGTGCAGGAGATCTTCAAGGCGCGTCCGCGCGCCGAGTGGGAGGCGTTCGCAAGCGAGCACAACTGTTGTCTGGAGTCGGTGCTGGAGCTCGACGAGGCACTTGAGTCCGAGCTGGTGAAGCAGCGGGAGATGGTCGTCGAGATCGAGCAGCCTGGCGCGCGGCAACCGGTGCGCCAGCTCGGGATTCCGGTCAAGCTGGCACGCACCCCGGGCGAGCCGACGCGGTTGCCGGGGCCGGCGCTCGGCGAGCACACCGAGGAGGTGCTGCGCGCGGCCGGCTACAGCGAGGCTGAGGTGGCCGAGTTGTTGCGGACGGGTGCCGTAGCCGGACGGGCCGAGGCGCCGAGCGGCGCGATGTTCCGGGCGTAGGCGGGGATCGAAGGACATGGGCACGACGGTACGCCCGGCTACGGAGGTTTCGCGAGATCGGGCCGCCTCTTCTGGCGATCAGCCCATCAATACAGGCGATCGGCCGCTTTTAAAGATCAGCGAGCTGGCGGAGCGCTCGGGCGTGAGCGCCGGGACGATCAGGCATTACCTGCGCGAAGGCCTGCTCGGTGGGGAGGAGGCGATCGTCAGGACGAGCCGCAACATGGCCTACTACCGACCGGAGCTGGCGGATCGGATCGCGTTGATCAAGCGGCTGCAGGAGGAGCGGTTCATGCCGCTGCGGATGATCAAGGTGGTGCTCGAGGAGGACCCCGAGCACGTGCAGGCATTGGTGGAGCTGGAGGACCGAATCCTAGAGCGGGCACTCGCGGGCGCCGAGGAAGGTGGCCGCACCTCGGCGAAGGAGGTGCGCGAGCGCTATGAGATCCCGCGCAACGTGCTCGAGCGGTTGGCCGAGATCGGCGTGCTGACGCCCACCCGGCGAGGCTACGAGCAGGACGACGTGAAGATCATCGAGGCGATCGCGAGCTTCCGTGCCGGAGGCTATGAGGAGGCGCTGGGCTTCACCGTGTACGACACGCTGCGCTACCGCGAGGCGCTGCAGCCGCTCGTCGAGGAGGAGGTCCGCGCGCTGCTCGACCGCCTGGCGGGCGAGGTCGAGATCGACCGGGCGCTCGAGATCATGGCCGCCGGCGCAGAACCGCTGCGCGAGCTGATCGGCGCGATGCACTCGAAGCTGCTGCTGGCGGAGCTGCGCAAGCAACGCAAGCCGTAGCTGTCGGGCAAGCACGTGATACGTAGCTGTCGGGCAAACAGCGCAAGCCCATAGCCGCCGGGGGCAAGCAGCCGAAGCCCGTGGCTACCAGCGCGCCCTGTGGTGCTCGACGACGCCAAGCCCGTGCGCCAACCGTGTATCACCAGGCAGCGTCCCGCTGAACGAGCCGAACGGCGCGCGGTAGTCGCTGCCCACGATCAGCAGCTCGTCGTGGCGGCTGCGCTGGGCCTCGGCGAGAAAGCGCAGCTCGGCTCCGTCTTCGCAGCGGATGCTCGACAGGTCGGCGGCGAAGCTGACTGGCGCGGCCTCTGTCGGCGACCCCGCGACCCACACAGCCCGCTCGCTGCCCTGTGGCGGGTCGTTGACGCCGCTGACGAGGTTCCAGGCAAGCGGGGTGCCATCCGGGCTCTCGCCGACGCCGGCGCTCCAGTGCCACTCGGTGTGGCGAGCGTGATGCCCGATCGTGTCGTCGATCACGGCGAGCGCCTGAACCTCACGCGCGGGCCCGCCATCGATCTGCAGCGTGCCGCGCGCGGTGACGCCGGCCTGCTTGCGCGTCCACACCTGCGCGCGCCCGTTCGGGCAGAGCGCTTCGATGCCCGCCTGCTCCTCCAGTTGCAGATCGAGCAGGACACCGCGACCGTGTACCCGCAGGCGCCCGGCGATCGCCCGGTCATCGTCTCCCCCGCGCAGGCGCCCGGGCGTGGCGGGCGGCGTCCCCGTAGCGGCGCGCCCGTGCTCCAGCTCGACTTCGCCACGGCGGGGCAGCAGCCGTGTGCGCTCGCGCATCAGCTTCTCCTCGCGCATGTACAGCGCCCAGAACGACTGCCGTGCGGGGCCGATCTGGACCAGCGCCGCGCACGCCATCAGCTCGTCGCAGAACACGGCGACGTAGCGCCAGCGCTTCAACGGCCGCGAGCCGCGAAACAGGGGCGCCTCGAGCGGCGGCCCGGCGGGAGCGGGCGCTATGCTTGGGATTGTTGACTGACTAGTCAATCTATTCTGCGGGCGGATCGCCGTGCTGCGGGCGGATCGCGTGGAAGGGGAAGAGCATTATGAGGGCAACAGCACCCGACAAGCGCCGTCTGATCCTCAATGCGGCCGTGCGCGTGTTCGCGCGCCAGGGTTTCCACGCCTGCCGCGTGTCGGACATCGCCGACGAGGCGGGGGTCGCCTACGGGCTCGTCTACCACTACTTCGGCTCGAAGGACGAGATCCTCGACACGCTGTTCCTGGAGCGCTGGAACGTGATGCTCGAGCTGATCCGCGAGGTCGACGGACAGCCGCTGCCGGTGCGCGAGAAGCTGGGCGCGATCGCCGCGTTCATCGTCGACAGCTACCGCCACGACCCGGATCTGATGAAGGTGATCATCGTCGAGGTCACGCGCGCGGCGAACTCCTTCGGGCAGACCCACCTCGGGCAGATCCGCGAGGCGTACGAGCTGATCGGCGAGATCGTCGCCAAGGCCCAGGCGGAGGGCGTGTTCCGGGTCGAGATCGACGCGCAGTTTGCCGCGATGGCCTTCTACGGCGCGATCGAGCAGATGCTCACGGGCTGGATCTTCGGGCTGCTGCCAGAGGGCGATGAGCACTTCGAGCGGGCCAAGTGGCTGGTCGTCGAGACCGTCTGCGGTGGCCTGGAGACGAGCGCCGTCAGCGAGGCGCGGGTCGGATGAGGGGGCTGGGTATGGCCGTCGCCGGCGAGGCGCGGGTCGGCTGAAGTGTTGCGCGAGTGTGAACGCGACCTCCACGGGGAATAGACTGCTGGGGATATGGAGAACGAGATGGTCAAGCGTCTGATCTGGTCGGGCCTGCTGGCGGGCCTCGGCGCGCTGTCGAGCATCATCGCCCACCGCGCGGCCGGGCTCGTGTGGAGGAGACTGTTCGACGAGGAGCCGCCGGAGTGAGCGCGCCACCGCCACTGCCACTGCCACCGCCGCCCGGCGGGTCACGCGGGTCGGACTCTCCGAAGAACATCGCTGCGGCGATCACCGAGGTCTCAGAGCGCGCGCAGCTGCTCGTGCGCGAAGAGATCGAGCTGGCCAAGACCGAGGTCACCGAGAAGGCGACGAAGCTCGTCAAGGGCGCCGTCGTCGGCATCGCCGCGGGGGTCTTCCTCATCACGGCGCTGTTCTTCGTGCTGATCGGCTGTGCCTGGCTGCTCTATTACGAGCTGCCGATCGGAAACGCCTTCACCTTCTTCTGGGGCTTCTTCGCGATGGCCCTGATCCTCGTGGTGCTGGGCATGATCGCTGGCCTGATCGCCGCGAAAGTGGTCAAAAAGAGCTCCCCGCCGGTGCCGAGCATGGCGATCGAAGAGGCGCAGAAAATCCGCGAGACGGTGTCCGCCGGCGCGGACTTGCACGCAGCGGACTCGCCCGCAACGGGGAAGATTTGATGCCTCGACGGTCTATCGCTGAGATCCAGGAGAAGATCTGATGGCGCAACGCTCCGCAACCGAGATCCGCAGCTCGATCGAGGCCAACCGCGAGGAGCTGGCGGTTTCGATCGTCAAGCTGCGCGGCGAGGTCACGCACCTGGCCGACTGGCGCGGGCACCTGCGGCGCCATGAGCAAGAGCTGAAGATCGGCGGCGCGGTCGTCGTCGGCCTCGTGCTCACCCGCGGCCTGCTGCGCCGTCGCCGCAGACGTCGGGGCTGATCGCCTCAGAGGGCCACCAAACTCGTCGGGCTCGCGGGCGCTCCTCGGCCAGGAAGCGCGTGTGGAATCGCGCCAACGCCAATCAGACCAAAAGCGTGCGCGGGATCGCACCCACGCCGATCAGTCCCGGTCCCGTGTACGTGCCGATCACCGGTCCGACCTCGGAGGTGAAGACCGGCTCGGAGTCGAAGATCTCCAGGCAGCGGTCGATCAGGCGCTGCGCCTGCTCGGGCGCCTGGATGTGCTGCACGACCCAGCCGTCGGCGCCGCGGTCGTGGAGCTCCTGCGCGTACTGGACCATGCGCTCGAACGCGCGCCCGGCGGTGCGCACGCGCTCGACGGGGGTGATCTCGTACTCGAGCGAGAGGATCGGCTTGATCTTCAGCGTGCCGCCCAGCCACGCCTGGGCTTTGCCGACGCGTCCACCGCGCCGCAGATAGTCGAGCGTGTCGAGGCAGAACCAGATCTGCAGCGCCTTGCGCGTCTCGCGCACGCGCGCGGCGACGGCATCTTTGTCTGCTCCCGAACGGGCCGCGGCGGCCGCCGCGAGCACGAGCAGCCCGACCCCACCGCAGGCGGTTTCGCCGTCGATCACCTCCACCCGCTCGCCGAGGCCGCGCTCGGTCAGCAGCCCATGCGCCTGGCGGGCGGCCTCGAAGGTGCCGGAGATGCCGCCGGCGAGGTGGACCGAGACGATGTCCTGGCCACCCTCCAAAAGCGGCTCCCAGACGGCGAGGAAGTCGCCGATCGAGGGCTGGGAGGTCGTGGGCAGCTCGGGATCGCGGCGCAGCCGCTCGTAGAAGCCCTCGAAGCCGTCCATCTCCAGCTCGCGTTCGGGCTGGCCCTGCCAGCCGACGTACAGGCTGACCTGATGGATCCCCTCGCTGTCCGCGAGGGCTCGCGGCAGGTAGTTGGTGCTGTCGGTGGCGACGGCGACGGAGGGCACGGGCGAGGACCCTACTGCAACGCCTCCGCGAGCTCGCCGGACTCGTACATCTCGATCACGATGTCACAGCCCCCGACGAGCTCCCCGTTGGCGAACAGCTGGGGGATCGTGGGCCAGTCGGAGATCGCCGAGAGCTCCTGGCGCAGGCGCGGGTCGGGCAGGATGTCGACAGCGGCGAACGGCACGTCCAGCGACTGCAGGGCGGCCACCGTGCGCGCGGAAAAGCCGCAGGCGGGCGCCTCGGGGGTGCCCTTCATGAACAGGATCACCTTGTGCTCGGAGATCGCCTCGGCGATCGCATCGCGGATCGGGTTGGACTCGCCGCTGGGCGTGGACGCTGCCTCGGCAGTAGGGCCGGGTTGGGGAGTGGACATCGGAAGGTCGCGCGTCGTGCTTGTCTGGTCGCTGGACATGGGGGCTCCTGGGCTTGGCGTCAGTGGGTCTGGGCAGTCTGTTGAGGGAGGGGTTGTTCGGTCGGTGGGCTCGGTTTCCAGCCGGCGGGGTCAGCTGGCTGGGGCCTTCTCAGGGGTTTGGGTCTTCAACGACAGGGCGTGGATCGGACCGCCGATCTCCGCCCCGAAGATCTCGTAGACGAGGCGGTGCTGCTCGATCCGGCTGCGGCCCTCGAACGCCGCGGCGGTGACGGTCGCGCGGAAGTGATCGCCGCCCCCGGCGTAGTCCTCGACCTCGGCCCGGGCGCCGGGAATCGCGGCCTCGATGCGCTGCTTGATCTCGTCTGGAGAGGGCATTCAGCTCCTAGGTTAGCCGCTATACTTTGGAAAGCGATGATCACGATCAGCGACAAGGGTGCCGAGAAGGTCCACGAGTTTCTCTCCGCACAGGAGTCTGACGTGGTGATGGCAGGTTTGCGCGTGGGCGTCCGTGGCGGCGGCTGCTCAGGCTTCCAGTACCAGCTCGCGTTCGACGAGCAGCGCGACGGCGATATCGTGTTCGAGAGCCACGATCTGAAGCTGCTCGTCGACGAGGAGAGCCTGCCGTTTGTCAGCGGCTCGGTGATCGACTACGAGGAGAGCCTGCAGGGCGCCGGCTTCAAGGTGTCGAACCCGAACGTCGTAGCCGCCTGCGGCTGCGGCTCCTCGTTCAGGGTCGCCGAGGAGGAGCAGGTTTCAGCCGTCTGACGGCCGATGGACGGCGCTGGATCGGTGTCCTCCTCGCTCATGTGCTCTCGCACACTTCGCTCTGTGCGTCCTCATATGGGGGTTTGTTTGTCTAGTGGGCAGGTTGGTTTGCCGGCTGGTGGGCTGGTTGTGGTTGGGCGTGTGGTGTTCTCGGGGCGTCACGGGTGGGTTTCTGGGTGTGTCGAGTGCTTTTCAGCCTCATATGCGAGGGCTGGTTACCTCATGACCGCCGATTCGTCGCGGGGCGCGCAGTCTTGTAGCGGGCGCGGCCGGCACGTGCTGGGTGCTGGTTGCCCGAGGACGCAGCGCGGGCCCGCTAGCCGCGACAGGCCAGGTCCCGGTGGTTCCCGTGTCGCCCCGACAGCACCATTGCCGTGGGGGCTGGCTGTTGGTTGGTGTTTAGGTCAGCTGTCCGACCTCCCATGTGAATGTCGCGAGCTCGCGCGCGAGTGCGATCGTGACGATGTTCGCGGGCTTGCCACGCTCCAGGCGCAGCCGGCGGTATTGGCGGTGCAGGCGTTGTTGAGCACGCCACGCGATCTCGCACGCGCGGGGGTCTTGGCCGTCTTGACGGCGTGCGAGTGCGAGGCCGATCGCGGGGGTGTGGCGGTAGTGGTGGGCTGCCTCGACGAGGAGGCGGCGTGCGTGTGGGGAGCCGGCCTTGGTGATCGGCCCGCGGCGGGTCTGCTCCCCGGAGGAGTGCTCGCTGGGGACGATCCCGAGATAGGAGCAGAGCAGGGTGGGATGCTTGAAACGGTGGAAGTCTCCGATCTCGGCGCACAAGGCGAACGCGGTGACCGTGTTGATCCCGCGCATGCAGCGCAACCCGGCGATCGTGTCCACCCACGGGCTCTCAGACCATGCCCCCTCGATGATGTCGTTCAGGGCACCGCGGCGTTGTTCCAGAGCACGGACCCCGGTCTGGTAGTCAGCGAGTACCACGCGGGATGGGGCGTCATCGAACTCGAGGCGGTTCAGCCATTTCCAGTGCGCGAGGGTCCAGTTGCTCTCCGGGCCGGGGAAACGGATGTCGCGGCGCAACAAGAACTTCCCGAGGCGGTGACGGGCGCGCATCAGATCACCTCTTGCGGCCTCGCGGCAGCGCGCGAGGTCACGGAAGCTCTCTTCCTGCACGCTTGGTACTCGCACGAAGGACAGCTCCCCCGCGATCAAGAGTCGAGCGAGGCGCTCCGCGTCACGGCGGTCGGTCTTGATCCGCTCATACGGACGCCTGAGGATCGACCCAGGCGCACACACACGAACGTCCAGGCCCCGCTCCGCGGCTGCCCGCGCGAGGCCGTATCCCGTAGGGCCAGCCTCATAGGTCGCGAGCACGCTCCCCGCCAGGCCCTGGAGAAAACCCACGATCTCGCTCGCCGATCCGCTGACCCGTCGAAACGACAGCTCCCCGGTCGCCATCTCCAACACAGCGGCCTGCGTTGCTTGCCCATGAACATCCAGACCCACGACCGTCTTATCGTTCAACATGTCGGCACCTCCCATGACTCAGGGTGTCGGCCGGAGGAGCACCCTCCAGCCCAGTCCCCGCATATTCATGCGCGGGGTGCCGACAATCTCCACCAACAGACCAAGCCGACACAACCCATACGGTCTTGACCAGCTTGTCCCTCGACCGTCAGAGGGCATGTGGTGTGGATAGGGTGCGCTGCCGATGTCTGTTCTACCCGCAAGCCTGCGTCACCTGACGCCGGAGCGCCTGCGTGACGATGTGCGCCTGCGCGCGCTGGCGGTCGGCTCGGGCTTGATCCCGCCGCGGACGATGCACTCTGCGGAGGACGCTCGGGTGCTGCTGGAGGCGGCGAGAGGCGCCAAGCGGGTGGTTGAGATCGGTGTCTACGAGGGCTCCTCGGCGCTCGAGTTGTGCGCGACGCTCGGGCCAGACGCTGAGCTGCACCTGGTTGATCCCTTCGGCGCTCACCCCGACGCATTGCCGAGCGGATGGGGGGCTACCGAGCGGGCTACTCGGCGTGTGGTCGGACGTGCGCAGCGCCGTCGTGGCCAAAGCGCGCCGAGCGTGCGCTGGCACGTGTGCCTTTCCGCGGAGTTGGCCGCGCGTTGGTCAGGGGACGCGGACGTGGTGTTCATCGACGGCGACCACTCCGAGGCAGGCTGTGAGCTCGACTGGTCCTGCTGGCGTCGATTCGTGCCGATAGGAGGTCGCGTGGTGTTCCACGATGCACGGGCCGACCAATCAGGTGGCCGCGGGCTGCCGGGACCGACGGCCGTGGTGAAGCGCCATTTCCGCTCTGAGGGGGCGACTCCGGGCTGGGCGATCGACGCAGAGGCCGACCGCACGGTGGTCGTGCGGCGGGCGGCCTGAGCGCCCTCGGTTCACACTTACATCCCGCCCCGGCTCACCACATTCACTTCACCACAAGCGTCGCTTCCATCCCTTTCGCCCGATGCCCGGGAAGCGAGCAGAACAGGGTGTAGGCGCCCGCGTGCATGTTGATCGCCAGTTCTGGATGCGCGCCCGACTTGGTGGCTTCGAATACCGGCGAGGATTCTGCGCCCGCGGCGGCCGATTCGGCGGTGTTCAGGTTGTGTTCGTCCTGGCCGTTGTTCACGAAGTTGACGATCACCTTGCCTGAGGGCACTTCCGTTTGCGAGAGCGCCAGGTGGTACTCCGTCGCGATCACCTGCACGTGCGCGGGGCCGGTCGGAGCGGTGGGGGATCCCGAGGCAGGGCCCGTCTCGCCGGGGGAGCCCGGTGCCGCCGGGCCGGTGCCGGTGCCGGTGCCAGAGCCGGATGTCGAGCCGGGGATCACGGAGGCGGGAGCGCTCGTCCAGGGCGCGGTCGTGCCCGAGCCCTTGGCTGCGCTCTGCGGTGAGGAGGGCTGCGGGGAGCCCCGCTTGTGCCGACCGTGGGATTTCTTCCCCGCGCGCGCCGCCGGACAACGGTGATGGCGCCCCGCGCGGTGGCGGCGGCAGGCACGCGCGGAGTGGGAGTGGGAGTGGGAGTGGGAGGAACGCTCAGACGAGCGGTGCCGGGGCGCCGCGATCGCGACAGCGGCCACGATTGCCCCGCACGCGACACAGAGGACACAGAGGACACAGAGGAGGAATACGGAGGATCCACGGCGCGCGCCGCGCCGATGGCGCGGGAGGCCGGTTTGCGAGCTCTCCTCAGGGGCCTCGCCCGACCGCCTTCCGATCGGCCGCGCCGAGCGCCGCAACAACAGCACCGGCATCACCCCGCGATCAACTGCGGGATTGCCCCGAACGAGCCCCCGCCGCCGGCCGAACCGGAGCCCGCCCCGGGGATCACCAGCCCGGCTTCGGTTTCGAACCATTGCTCGAGCAGCGCGGAGTACATCGCGCGGAAGTCGGAGGTGTTGACGAGGTTTTCGTTTTCGTCGAGTTTGGACAGGCCCGGGAACTCGCCGACCATTTTGCCCGTCACGGGGCTGCCGATCAGGAACGCCAGGCCCGCGGCGCCGTGGTCGGTGCCGGAGCCGTTTTCCTGGGGATGGCGGCCGAACTCCGACCACAGCTGGATCACGACCTGGTCGTCGAGGCCGCGCTGCTCGAGGTCGCGCTGGAAGGCGACGACCGATTCGACGGTCTGACCGAGGTTCGTGCTGAGGGTTTCAGCCTCGCCGGAGTGCGTGTCGTAGGAGCCGACGGCGGTCAACGACGCGCATTTGATCGGCAGCCCGGCGGCGAGCATCTCGGCGAGCGCGGCGAGCCGTTCGGGGAATTCGCCGCCCGCTGTGGGATAGGGGACCGTCGGTTTGTATGTCGCTTTTTTCTGGGCGGCGACGAACGCGGCCATTTCGTTCAAGACGATGCTCGTGTCCAGGGAGGCGCCGCGGGCCTGGGCGTAGGCGGGCGAGGGCGCGGGCAGGGCGCCCAGTTCGCCGAACGTGCGCATCGCCGGCGCGGTCAGCGGTTCGTCGAGGCCGTTCGCCCACATCGTGTAGCCGGCCGGCGAGGAGACCGCCGCAACCGGCATCCTCGCCGTGGCCAGCGCCGGCGCGAGCGAGTAGTCCAAGGACAGGCCCTGGAGCGGGTTGCCGGGATCTCCGGCGATGTCCAGGTAGCGTCCCATCCAGCCCGTGCGCGTGTTCGCCTGCAGTTCGCCGACCTCCCAGTAGTGGCGGCTGGTGAAGTGGCTCTCATCCGGCGGGTCGTAGCCGACGGCGGGGAACACCGTGACTTTGCCCTCGTTGTGCAGTTCGGCCAGCCCCTTCGCCTCGGGGTGCCACATCAGGTCGGTGTCCTCGGTGAACGGTTCCCCTTCGCCGGAGCTGAGCTTGAGGTTTTCGCGCAGCTTCGGATAGAGCGGGTCGCCGACCGGCGCGAGCACCGACAGCGCGTCCCAGCCGCCTTCCATGAAGATCGACACGAGCACGCGTTTCTCCCCCGAGGCCGCCGCGGCCTGGGCGATGCCCGCTTCGAAGTGGCGCGGCGAGAGCATCGAGGCGCCGTACACCGACAGCGCCGCGCCCGCCGTGGCCAACAGGAACGTGCGCCGGTCGAGGCCCGTGCCGGCGGGCAGCGGCATTCCCGGCTCGATCCGCGGCAGGCCCTTGCCTGCCTGGGCGATGCCGTGGCGCAGCAGTTGCGAGCGGTTGAAGTCGTTGCACGAGCAGCTCTTGGCCATGTCAGCTCACCTGCATGTCGGGGGAGGTCGCGATCAGCATGCGCAGCGCGTTCTGGCGGAGCGCCCGGAAGGGGCTCTGCTCCCACGCGGCGAGCGAGGATTCCTGCAGGCTGGACTGGGCGAAGGCCGCGATGCACTGTGCGGATTCGGGCGAGAGCAAAGGGTTGGCCCAGTAGGCCAGCGCGTTGGCGAGCGCCGCGGCGGAGTCCTCGGTTTCGCTGTACTGCGGTTCGCCCGGTTGCGGCCACGGGTTCGGGTAGGTCTTCGCCGCGACGTAGTTGGCGATTTCCCAGCGCGCTCTGATCGTCGAGGTGTCGAGCCAGCTGGAGAAGTCCCAGCCGGAGACGTTCGGCGGGTAGAACAGCTGCTGGCCGGCGCCGGAGCAGAGCCAGGCCCAGGCGGTCGTGTCGATCGGGCGGGAGATCGAGCGCAGCAGGCCGGCGTTGTAGACGACGGGCGGCGTGACGAGCTCCGGGCCGAAGTAGAAGTCGGGGTGTTGGAGGATCGCCTCGACGACCGCGCGGATCGAGTAGCCGGAGCTGAGGTAGAGACCCTGGAGCGAGGCGAGCGTCGCTTCGGAGGGCGGGGAGGGGATGAAGTAGCCCCACAGCTTGGTGACGAAGAACGAGGCGTGGAGCGGGTGTTCGACGCACAGGCGGACGGCGTCTTCGTAGTTCCAGTTGCCGGTCTGCCCGAACACGGTCTTGACGCCGGTGTCGTGGCGGGAGGGGTCGTAGTGAAAGTCGACGAGACCTTCGCTTTCCGACCATTTCGCCTGCCAGCCGGTCAGCGCGCGCCCCATTTCGCGCACGTCGTCCTCGGTGTAGGCGCCGCGGTCGGCGCCGAGCGAGAACAGCTCCATCATCTCGCGCGCGTAGTTCTCGTTGGAGTTGCCGTTTTCGTTGTAGATCCCGTCGAGGAACACGAGCATCGCGGGGTTGACGGTGACGGCGAGAAACAGGTCGTGGAAGCTGCCGAAGGCCATCGCGCGGAAGAGCTCGTTCTGTTCGATCATCTGACGCTGGCTGTTGACCTTCTCGTTGGAGTTGGCGAACCAGTCGTGGAAGATGAACGTCATCCGCTCGACGAGCTGCTGGTCGGAGCGGACCATGCGGTCGAGCCACCAGCAGTGATCGTCGCCCCAGGCGTCGTAGGGGGCGAGGGGGTTGCCTTCGTCGTCGACCGGTTCGGGTCCGCTGAGCGTCGCCGGGCCGGCGGGTCGGGTGAGCGCGAAGACGACCTGTTCGACGGGCTGGCCGACGAGCGACTGAGCCTGCCCGGGGGTCGGCCCGAAACCCGCGCGCCACAACAGCCGGTTCGCCTGATCGAGCGCGATCGGCGGCGAGCCGACCGAGGCGACCGGCGCAGGGGAGGGAGCGGGCGGCGCCGCCGGGGCGACGGGCAGCGCAGCCGTGACGGCTCCATGCGGTTTGACCACGGCGGGATGGTGCGCGGGCTTGCGGTGCCTGCGCCGGCGCTTGCGATGCTTGGCGTGCTCGTGCTCCTTGGCCCGCTTGCCGTGCTCCTTGCGCTCGGCGCGCGAGCCATGCCCGGCACGCCGCTTGACTGCGAGGACCATTAGCGGTACCTCGGCCATCGCCGCCAGATGCCGCGTCATAAGGCAGCTTCTCGACGGATGTCCTACTCGACAGCCGGCGCGTGAAGACCTCAAAAAGGCCACCTACCGGTGGCCGCGGTTGACGTTCGAGGTGGCAGCACAGGCGCAGTTCGGCGTCACAGGGAAGCGCCAAGAGGCCGGGTGAGGACCTCTCGGCAAAAGCGGCGCAGGATCCGGACGTTCCTTCCGGCCAGGAGAAACCTGGCGGGACTGTCTATTTCGTCAGCCACGGCGGCGAAGCATTCCCCAGCCTCACAATGGTCCTCCAGGGCTACGGCATCACGATCGACCTCACAGCCTCGACGTTTATCAGCAAAAAGGCATCACGAGCAGCACGTTCCACACGGTCCCCGACCAGCCCGTCACGAGCTTCGAACTGACGCTCCCCGAGGGCAAGTACTCGGCCTTGGCAGCCAACGGCAACGTCTGCTCGCTCACGAACACGGTGACGGTCAAGAAGAAGGTCACCGTCAAGGTCAAGGGCCACAAGCAGGCCGAGACCCGCAAGGTCAAAGAGTCGGTCGCGGGATCGCTCACGATGCCGACTGCGTTCATCGGTCAGAACGACGCTGAAATCCATCCGCACGGACTTTCACTGTTTTGCGGACCTCACGCCGGCTCGTTCTGCAGCGAGCGCCACAGATAGCGGCAGGCCAGCGTGCGGTGCGGCCGCCACGGTTCGGCGATCGCTTCCATCGCGGCGGGGTCCGGCAGTCCGTCCAGGCCGTACGCGAGTTCGATCGCCCGGCGGATGCCGAGGTCGCCCGTCGGCAGCACGTCGGGGCGCTCCAGGTGGAACATCAGGAACATCTGCGCGCTCCACAGGCCGAGGCCCTTCACCGCGGTCAGCTCCGCGATCACGCGCTCGTCGTCGAGCTCGTCCAGGCGCGCCAGCTCCAGTTCACCCGAGATCGTGTGCTCGGCCAGCGAGCGCAGATAGCCCACCTTCGCGCGTGACAGCCCCGCCGCCGCGCGCAGTTCTTCCGGCTCGTCGTCGAGGATCTCCTGTGGCGTCGGCGCCCGGTCTTCGAAGCGCGCCGTCAGCCGTCCGTAGATCGCGCGCGCCGCCTTCACCGACAGCTGCTGGCCCGCGATCGTGCGCACCAGCGCGCCGTAGTGGTCCTCCTTGTGCGGGCGACCGTCGCTGGAGCTCGGCAGTTTCCCGACCGCTCCGATCATCTCCGCGAGGATCGGGTCGCTCCTCTTCAATTGAGCCAGGCCCCGGTTAGACAGCGGAAGCCGCCTCGAACGCGACCTGCTCGCCGTCGAGCGCGTTCAGCGCGCGGGGAACCGACATCGCCAGGCACGTGAAGCTCGGCGTGTCGCGCACGGTGTACGCCGACGCCTCGGTCGTGCGTAGTCTCTGCACGAGGTCGAGGAACGTGCCGACATCGTCGGTGTCGAACGCCACGACGAACTCCTGGTCGTCGAGCCCGAACGAGTACGTCGTGTGGTTGTCCACACCCGGATATTCGCGCCCGACCGTGATGTGCCCCTGCATGATCCGCCAGCGCTCCTCCGCGGGCAAGGCATACCACGCACGCGACTTCACGAACGGGTACACGAACACGTACTTCCCCCGGAACCCGCGCGGCGTCGTGCGCTCGTCCTCGGAGTACTCCGAGCTCTTGCGCATCCCCAGGAACGAGTACGGCGTCTGCGCCCACTTCATCAGCCCGCTCTGCCCCAGCACGACGTGCAGCTCGTGAATCCGGTCGAGGTTCTCGGCCTCGGAGATCAACAGCAGCTCGGCGTCGCCGCGCGTCCCGATCAGCGAGAACGCCTGCAGCAGGTGGCCATCGGCGAAGTCCTCGCAGGCGGCGTTGAACTCGCGCTTGTCGCTGGCGCGCTGCTCGTCCTCGAGCCGGCGCCAGGCGGGGTCGAGCTTCAGAAACGTGTACTTGACGAAGTGCCTCGCGCTCATTCCTCGATTATCGCAAGCTGGAACACTGTTGCTCGACCTGCTCGGTGGATACAGTGGTACCGATGCGCATCGCGCTGCTTTCGCCGTATTCGTGGACGTACCCGGGTGGGGTCACACGCCACATCGAGGCGCTCTCGGCTGAGCTGACGGCGCTCGGCCACGAAGCCCGCATCCTCGCGCCGTTCGATCCCGACGACGCGCTCTCGCGCCGCCTGCACCGGGGCGCTCGTCCTCAGTTGCTCGACCCACCTGAGGGGTTCGTCGCGCTCGGGCGCACCGCCGGCTTTCCCGCCAACGGCGCCGTCTCGAACCTCGTGCCCGTCCCCGGAGGGGTGCTTGCGATGCGCCGCGAGCTGCGCGCGGGCGGCTATGACGTGCTGCACATCCACGAGCCGGTCGTGCCGCTGCTCGGCTGGGACGCGCTCTGCTCTTCCGCGCCCGAGCTGCCGCTCGTCGGCACGTTCCACACCTACTCCGAGAACGCCCTCACGAACGGGATCGCAAACGTGCTCGGCGCCCGACGGCGGATGAACCACCTGCACGTCCGCATCGCCGTCTCGGAGGCCGCCGCCTGGACCGCTCGGCGCTTCTACGGCGGGCGCTACCGGATCGTGCCCAACGGGGTTCATCTCGGCGTGGCCGGCGCCCGCAGCGAGTCCCCGGCCGGGGAAGACGTTGCTCTTTTCGTTCGGAACGCGCGTGTGCGAGCGCCCGCGTACGCGCACACGCGCGTTCCGAACCATTTTGATCTCGTCTCATCCACAGACGAGGACGCCGCACCACTGCGCATCCTGTTCATCGGCCAGGCCGTCGAACGCAAGGGCCTGCCCGTCCTCCTGCGCGCGTTCGAGGCGCTCCGCGAGCAGGTCCCCGCGACGCTCACGCTCGTCGGCGCCTCCCCGGATGAGGTCGCGCACATGATGCTCGACGACCGCGGCGTCGATGCGCTCGGCAAGGTCTCCGAGTCGCGCAAGCTCGCCGAGCTCGCCCGCGCCGATGTGCTGTGCGCTCCCTCGCTGCACGGCGAGAGCTTCGGCATGGTGCTCACCGAGGCGCTCGCCGCCGGAACCGCTGTGCTCGCCTCCGACATACCCGGCTATCGCGATGTCGTGCGCGCCGGGATCGACGGTCTGCTCACGCCCCCCGGCGACGCGCTCGCGCTGGCCGAGGCGCTGCGTTCGCTTGCGCTCGACCCCGCCGCCCGCACGCGGCTGGCCACCGCCGCGTGCCTGCGCGCCGAGCGCTTCGCCTGGCCGCACATCGCCGCCGAGGTGCTCGACTGCTACGAGCAGGCGCTCGCCGTCGGGCGACCCGCCACGCGCGCCGCTCGCGTAGGGGTGCGCCTCGGCTTGGTTCCCGCCGACCTCTTGCCGCGCATCCCCGCGCAGCGCCTGCCGAGTCTGGAGACCGCGCCCACTGTGGGTGTGGCTGCCAGGGCGGGGAATGGGCCCGGGCCGGGAGCGGCGGGAAATGGGGACGGGCAGCTATCGGGGTCGGGGAGCCCTTCGTCCTCGCGCGAGCGCTCCAAGCGCGCGCTGCGCCGTGTCGCCCTCGCGGGGTCCTGCATCGGTGGCCTCGCGCTCGCGCTGCTCGCGCTCGTGCACATCGGCGTCGGTCGCGTCGCCGCCAGCCTGCTCGCCTCAAGCCCCGGCCTGCTCGCCGCCGGTTTCGCGCTGATGTGCGCCTCGATGTTCGCCCGCGCGATCGCCTGGCACGCGATCCTCGCGGCCGCCCCGACCTGGCGTAAGGCGAAACGCCGGGACGCGATGCAGGGTACGTTCATCGGCGTGCTGATGTCCGCGACTTTGCCGGCGCGCCTGGGTGAGCCCTCGCGCGCGCTGATCGTCGCGCGCCGTCTCGGCCGCGCGCGCGAGACGCTGCCGGTCGTGCTCGGCACGATGGTCTCGCAAACGCTGCTCAACCTGCTCGCGCTGGCCATCCTCGGGATCGCGATGTTCTCCAGCGTCGACCTGTTCAACGGCCATCACGGCGCGCTGATCGCGGTGGCGATCGCGCCGCTGGCGGCGCTCGTCGTGGTGCTGCTCGCGCCCGTGCTCGTGCCCAGCGCGGCGGTCTCCCGCTCGCGGCGCCTGCAGGTCCTGATCGCCGGGCTGCGGCTGTCCTTGGTACGCGTCCGCGAAGGGCTGCGCGTGTTCCGCCACCCCCGCCAGGCGGCCGTCGCGACCTCCGTACAGCTCGGCGCCTGGGGCTTGCAATGGCTGGCCTGCTGGCTGTTGCTGATGGCGCTCGGCCTCGACGGCCAGGTCGGGATCGCCGGCGCCGCGGCGGTGCTGTTCGCCGTCAACGTCACCGCCGTGCTGCCCGCCACCCCCGCCAACATCGGCGTCTTCCAGGCCGCGTGCGTGGCGGTGCTCGCCGGCGCCTACCACGTCTCCACCCCCGACGCGCTCGCCTACGGCATCGTCCTGCAGGTCGTCGAGATCGCCACCGCGGTGCTGATGGGCATCCCCGCGCTGATCACCGAGGGCCTCTCCTGGAAGGACGTCCGCCTGCGCACGATGTCCGGTGCGCCGGTCAAGTTGAGCCCGCTGCCGGCGGGGGCGGTGCGCTCCGGTGGCGCGAAGCAGAGGGCGTCGGGCGTGGAGGGGTAGGAGTTCAGGCGGCGACTACGCCGATTAGGTGATGCGGCTCAGGGATTGGCTCTCCCGCCTCACGCATCAACTCGAGGTGCATGGGAATTGCCTCGCGCATCAACTGCTCAACCTCTATCTGTGACTGGCCTGTCGCAACACAGCCAGGGAGGTCTGGGGAATACGCGCCCCAACCACCGTCCTCGGCAGTCTCATATATGACTAAGTACTCGGTCATCGCAACTCCTCGATTCCAGATTTACGCCTGATGTCCGCCAGCTGGCCCACGGTCATCGTATCGTTTCGCTTGCCTGAGACTGTGACTACGAACGAGCTGTTTGGATGTCTGAATTGACGATGACTTCCGCGCTCACGAACTTGTCGCCAGCCATGTGTTTCGATGATCGAGATCACCTCGTGAGCCTTCTTCGCCATACCTCCTAATCCGACAGGGTCGGCGAAACGGGACAAAATTGGTGTAATGCGCGTCAGGAAGTCAGCGCGGGCTCGCCTGTCCCCGCAAGAGGGTCCTCGGCTTCGATGACCCCATCGGGTGGGTCCTCGTCGGTGATCTCGCCGAACAGCGAAGGATCGCGCGGCGAGCCCTTGATCACGTCGTCGGGCGAGCCGTCGGGCAAAAGGCGGCCCTGGCGCGTGCCGAAGTAGATCGCCTGCGGGTGATGGGCGATCAGCGCGAGCGTCGACTGCTCGGGGATCGGTGCGTAGCCGTCGGTGATCTTCATGCCGATGTCGCCCAACCCGAGCAGCTTCTCCACCTTCAGATGCTCTGACTGCTCGGGCACCGCGGGGTAGCCCCACGAGTAGCGCCTGCCCTGCGTCGCGGGGATGTCGAGCATCGCGCGTGCCTCGTAGTGCAGCCACTCGGCCAGCCCCTCGGCGGTCTGCACGCCGAGGCCGTGGACGAACAGCTGCTCGGCGAATTCTCCATCGGTCTCGAGTTGGGCCATCAGGTCGGTGACCTCCGAGCCGACGGTCACGGCCTGCACCGCGATCACGTCGAGCTGTGATGGAGGCCCGCCCGCCCCACCGTCTGCCGAAGGCTTGCCCGCCTCGTCCACCGCCGGGCGGTAGAAGTCGGCCAGGCAGATCCGGTCGCCCTTCGGCTGGCGTGGGCAGACGAAGCGCGTCAGCTCGGTGGTGCGGTCGTCCGGGTCGAGCACGACGATGTCGTTGCCGGCCGAATAGCACGGGAAGAAGCCGAGCAAAGCGCGCGGGTGCAAGTAGGTCTGCTCTTTCCACATGCGCTCCAGGCGCGGACGGAAGTCCTCGGCGAGCAGTTTTTGCCAGGCCTCGCCTTTGACGCCCTTGCCACCCCAGTGCAGCTTGAACAGGACGTGCGTGTCGAGATGCGGGTAGACCTCGTCGAGGTTCACCGGGATCTCCCTGACGCCCCAGAACGGCGGCGTGGGAATCGGCACGTCGGTGCGCGCGGCCGAGCGCACGGAGTCGTCGGCGAAGTTGAGCTCCTCGACGGGCTCCTCGCCTTTGGCGCGGAAGGCCGTGGCGCCGGCGCGCAGCTTCTCCAGCAGCGCCGCGTGCGCGTCGTCGTCGATCAGCTGGTCCATCACCGACAGGCCCTCGAACGCGTCCTTGCAGTAGAAGACGCCCGGCGCGTATGCCTCCGCGGAGTCTTTGCCACCGGGGTACAGCGCGCGGTAGCTGAACGCGCGGTTGATCGCCGCGCCGCCGATCAGCACGGGATAGTCGAGGTTCTTCGCGTGCAGCTCCTGGATCGCGGCCGGCATCTGCTTGGAGGTGGAGACGAGCAGCGCGGACAGCCCGATCGCGGTCGCTTCGTGCTCGACCGCGGCGTCGAGGATCGTCTGGATCGGCACCTGCTTGCCGAGATCGACGACCGTGTAGCCGTTGTTCGTGAGGATCGTGTTGACGAGCGACTTGCCGATGTCGTGCACGTCGCCGAACACGGTCGCCAGCACGACGGTGCCCTTCGTGTAGCCCTCGATCTTGTCGAGATATTTCTCCAGCTGCGCTACGGCGCGCTTCATCACTTCCGCGGACTGCAGCACGAACGGCAGGATCAGTTCGCCGGCGCCGAACTTGTCGCCGACCTCTTTCATCGCGGGCAGCAACACCTCGTTGAGCGTCGGCACCGCGCCGATCTTCTCGACTGACTTGTCGATCCAGTCCTCGACGCCCTCCTTGCGCCGGCGCAGGATGTGGAAGTGCAGCGCCTGCTCGGGCTCCATCCCCTCCGTCGGATCGGCCGCGCTCTGCACCTCCTCCTCGCCTTTGGACTCGAAGTGCTCGATGAACCGCTCCAACGCGTCCTCGCGGCGGTTGTACACGAGGTCGTCGGCGAGCTCGCGCTCGACGTCGGAGATCTCCGAGTAGGGGGTGATGTGGTTCGGGTTGACCATCGCCAGGTCGAGGCCCGCCTGCACGCAGTGATGCAGAAAGGTCGAGTTGAGCACCGCGCGCGCGCCCGGTGAGACGCCGAAGGAGACGTTCGAGACCCCGAGCGAGGTCTTCACGCCGGGAACCTGCTCCTTGATCGCTTTGATCCCCGCGATCGTCTCCACGGCCGAGGGCCGCCACTCCTCATCGCCGGTCGTCAGCGTGAACGTCAGGCAGTCGAAGATCAAAAGCTCCGGGTCGAGGCCGTGCTCCTCGCAGCACAGGTCGCGGATCCGCTTGGCGATCTCGACCTTGCGCTCGGCCGTCTTCGCCATCCCGACCTCGTCGATCGTCAGCGCGATCAGCGCCGCGCCGTGCGCGAGCGCCAGCGGCACGACGCGGTCGAGCTTCTCGCGCCCGGCCTCGAGGTTCACGGAGTTGACGATCACACGGCCGGGGATCTGGTCGAGCGCGGTCGCGATCACCTCGGGCTCGGTCGAGTCGATCTGGATCGGCGCGGGCTGGGTCAGCGAGACCTTCTTCGCCACAAGCCGCATCTGTTCGTCCTCGTCCTGGCGCTCGGTCAGGGCGACGCACAGGTCGAGCACGTGTGCGCCGCCCTGCACCTGATCCTCGGCGATCTGCACGAGCCCGTCGTAGTCGTCGGTGAGCAGCAGCTCCTTGGCCTTGCGCGAGCCCTGCGAGTTGACGCGCTCGCCGACCATCGTGGGGCGCGGCTCCTGCACGAGCGGCGTGGCGGCGATCATCGAGGACAGGTGCGGCGCGCGCGGCGTGGGACGGGCGAGGACCGGACGGCCGTCTGGCCGCTCGGCGTTGCGTCCGACACGCTCCACAATCGCTGCAATGTGCTCCGGTGTCGTCCCGCAGCAGCCGCCGACGACACCGACGCCGTAGCGCTCGACGAACTCCCCCAGCGCGTCGGCGAGCGGCTCGGGCTTCTCGGGGAAGATCGTCTCGCCGTCCGGTCCCTGCAGCGGCAGGCCGGCGTTGGGGATGCAGGCGACCGGCACAGGGCAGTACTCGCCGAGGAAGCGGATCGCGTCGCGCATGTCCTCCGGGCCGGTCGAGCAGTTCAGCCCGATCACGTCGACCTTCAGGGCCTCCAGCGTCGTCAGGACCGCGGAGATGTCCGTCCCGAGCAGCATCTTGCCACCATTCGGCAGCAGCGAAACAGAAGTGTGGATCGGCAGCGTGCGGCCAGTGCTCTGGAAGGCCTCGCGCGCGCCGAACACCGCGGCCTTGACCTCGAGGATGTCCTGGGCGGTCTCGATGATGATCAGGTCCGCGCCGCCGTCGATCAGCCCGGCGGCCTGCTCGGCGAACACCTCGACCAGCTCGCGGAAGCGGATCTGCCCGAGCGAGGCCTCCTCGGAGGCCGGCAGGTATCCGGTCGGGCCGATCGAGCCCGCGACGAAGCGATCCTCGCCCGCCGCCTTGCGCGCGATTTCCGCGGCTTTGGTGTTGATCTCGACCGTGTAGTCGGCCAGGCCCCACTCCTCGAGCTTGATCCGCGAGGCCTGGAACGTGTCGGTCTCGACGACCTCCGCGCCGGCCTCCAGCATCGAGGAGTGCACGCCCTCGATCACGTCGGGCCGGTTGAGGATCAGCGCCTCGTGGCACTTGCCCTGCAGGCCGCCGTAATCCTCTTGGGTCAGGTCGAACTGCTCCAGGGTCGCGCCCATGCCGCCGTCGTAGATCACGACGTGACTGTGGATGGCTTTCAGGTAGTCGCGCATTCCCAGGCAATGCTAGCGGCGGGGTGCGTTGGGTCCTGTCACAAACAGAGCAGCGCCTGAGCTCTCACTTCAGGGAGCGTTCAGGCAACTGAACGCCGAAGCTGACACGCATTGCCCGCATAGAACGGCTCTCGGCCCGTTACGGACGACAGCCGCGTAGCACCTTTGGGGACGGTTCTACATCAATCGTCCAGAGGCCCTGGAAGTTTTCTTCGGAGGGTGCATTCTGCGTTGCACAGAAGCCTCACCGGGGGACTGGCTCGATGTCGCGGAGCGCTCCGCGACATCGATCAGGCCGCCTGACACTGACCAAGCACGGACGACGAAGTCAAGTCAGGAGAACATCACATGATGCATGAACAAGTGTTGGCGCTATGACCCCCGAGCTGGCGGTCGACCCGGCCGCGATCGAGTCGGCCTCCGCCCGCTGGCGGCGGCAGCTCCCCGGGACGAGCCTCGATCGCAGGGGAAACCACGATGAATCGCGGCTTGGCGTGGGGCTCGTGGGCCTTGGGTACTGGGGCCCGAACCTGCTCCGCGGGCTGATCGAGCAACCGAGCATCGACATCAGGTACATCTGCGATCTCGACGACGAGCGCCTCGCCTCGTTCAGCCGGCGCTATCCGGGGGCCGCCCCGACCAGCCGTTATGACGACCTGCTGGACGATCCGGAGGTGGAGGCGATCGTGATCGCGACACCAGTCTTCACGCACTATGAGCTGGCCGCCGCCGCGTTGCGGGCGGGCAAGCACACCTTCGTCGAGAAGCCGCTCGCGCCCTCGGCGGCAGAGGCCGGGAAGCTGATCGCGCTCGCGCAAGAGCGCGATCTACGCCTGATGTGCGGGCATACGTTTTTGTACAGCCCTCCGGTGCAGGAGGTCAAGCGCCTGATCGAGACACACGAGCTCGGAGACATCTTCTTCGTTTCCTCGAGTCGGGTGAACCTCGGCCTGCACCAGCGCGACATCAGCGTGATCTGGGATCTCGGGCCCCATGACTTCTCGATCCTGCTCCACTGGCTCCGGGAAATGCCGGAGTCGATCACGGCCACCGGGCGCGACTCGATCGTGCCCGGTATCTACGACGTCGCCTTCATGAGCCTGCAGTTCCCCTCAGGCCTGATCGCGAACGTCGAGCTGAGCTGGCTCGCGCCGAGCAAGCTGCGCCGCACGGCGATCGTCGGCAGCAACAAGATGGTCCTCTACGAGGACGGCACCCCGGAGCCGGTGCGGGTGTTCGACCGGGGCGTCGTCTACCAGGACCCCGAGACGTTCGGCGAGTATCAGCTCTCCTACCGCAGCGGAGATATCCGCTCGCCCCAGATCGCCGCCACGGAGCCGCTCGTGACGGAGCTGGCTGAGTTTGTGCGCCTGATCGCGACGGGCGAGACCTCCGGCGATCTCGAGCTCGCGCGCCAGGTCGTGATGATCGCCGAGGCGGCCGAGTCCTCGCTCATCGGCGGCGGCGCCCCGGTCGCGATCTCCGACCACGCGGGTGTTCTGGCCTAACGGGCGCCCAGCGCGCGCATGACGACGAAAGGAATGAGCCAGATGAACGTTCAAGAGCGGGCTGGCCGATCTTCGATCGGTCGCGCGCCTGCGAAGGCGACTGCGCAGGTCGTGCCGTTCGTGGGCCTGGCCCGCCAGCACGCGGCGCTGGGCGGTGAGCTGCGGGCGGCCTTCGAGCGGGTGGTGGGCACCGACGGTTTCATCCTGGGCGATGAGGTCGAGGCGTTCGAGCGGGAGTTCGCCGACTACTGCCAGGTCTCCGAGTGCGTGGGGGTGGCCTCCGGCACGGCCGCGCTCGCGCTGAGCCTGATCGCCGCCGGGATCGGACCCGGCGACGAGGTGCTGGTGCCGGGACACACGTTCATCGCCTCGGCGCTCGGCGTGCTGCACGCCGGCGCCACCCCGGTGTTCTGCGACGTGCAGCGGGACACGGGGCTGATCGACCCCGCTGCCGCGGCGGCGCTGGTGGGCCCGAGCACGGCGGCGGTGATCGCCGTCCACCTCTACGGGCAGGTGTGTGACATGGATGCGATCAACGCGCTCGCCGCCCGCCACGGCCTGTTCGTGCTCGAGGACGCCGCGCAGGCCCACGGCGCCACCTACGACGGCAGGCGCGCTGGCTCGCTCGCCGGTGCGGCCGCGTTCTCCTTCTACCCGAGCAAGAACCTCGGCGCGCTGGGGGACGGGGGCGCCGTCTGCACCGGCGACGCGCAGCTGGCGGCTCGCGTCCGCGAGCTGCGCCACCTCGGCCAGCGCGGCAAGGGCGAGCACGCGGTGGTCGGCTACAACGAGCGGCTCGACGGCCTGCAGGCGGCGCTGCTGCGGGTCAAGCTCTCCCACCTCGACGGCTGGAACGCGGCGCGTCGCGGCCACGCGGCGAACCTGCACGCGGGCCTTCCGCGGGAGCTCGTCGTCCTCGGCGAGCGGTCCGCGACGCCGTGCGTCTATCACCTGTTCCCGGTGCGTCACCCCGCGCGCGATCGGCTGGCGGAGCTGTTGCGCGCCGACGGCATCCAGGTGGGTCTGCACTACTCCCCGGCGGCGCATCGGCACGCCGCCTTCGCGGATCTCCCCGCGAGCTCGTGCCCGGTCGAGCTTCCCGAGGCCGAGGCGTGGGCCGGTGAGGAGCTCTCGCTGCCGATGTTCGCCGAGCTGAGCGACGCCGAGGTGCGGCGGACGGTCGCGGCGTGCCGGGCGGCGTGCGAGATGGTTGCGTAGCGCGAGATGGCCGCAGACGGGCTATCGACGAGCGCCTGGCATGCCGCCTTTCAGGCGCCCCGCGCGAGCGCCGGATCGCCGCTGCGAAGATCGCTGGTCGCCAGTGACTACGGGCGCCGGGATTGGTTCCTGCGGCGGCTGCTGGCGCTCAGTGACGTCGTGTGCCTGGCGCTGGCGATGGCTGTCACGATGGCTGCGGCCGGCGGCACGCGCGTGTATTCCTGGCAGGGGCACCTGCTGTACGGATTGATCACGCTGCCCGCGTGGGTGGTGCTGTTCAAGGTGTACGGGCTGTATGAGCGCGACGCCAAGCGGCTGAGCCACTCGACACTCGACGACCTGCCGTCGCTGTTTCATTGCCTGCTGTCGGGGTGTCTGCTGATGTGGTGCTGGTTTGTCGTGGTCGCGCCGGCGAAGCTGATGTTCGCGGCGATCCTCACGTTCGGCGCGCTGGCAATGGTGCTGGTCCTCGCGGGTCGGGCGCTCACGCGCGCCGGCTTCCTGCGCCTGGTCTCGCCCGAGCGGGTGTTGTTGATCGGCACGGGTGAGGCCAGTGGCGCGCTGATCGAGAAGATGCGCGCCCGGGCGAGCCTGCGCCTGGAGCCGATCGGGATGGTCAGCTGCGATCCGAGCGCGGGCGCGGCGGTCGCGCTGGCGCAGCTCGGCCGCCTGGAGGACGTCGACCTACCCGACCTGCTGGCCGAACATCGTGTGGCGCGCGTGGTCGTCGCGGACGTCGAGCTCGAGCGCGACCGGCTGTTGGATGTGGTGCGGGACTGCAGGACCGCGTCGGTCAAGGTCTGCCTGCTGCCGTTGACGTTCAGCGCGCTGGGCCCGGCCGTCGAGGTGGACGATGTCCAGGGGATCACCGTGCTGGCGATCAACCCGCTGGTGCTCGCGCGCTCCTCGCGGATCGCAAAGCGCTGTCTCGACCTCGCCGGCGCCGGGCTGCTGAGCATCCTCGCGCTTCCGCTCCTGCTGGCGCTGGCGGTGGCGATCAAGCTCGACTCGCCGGGTCCAGTGTTCTTCCGCCAGGAGCGCATCGGGCGGGGCGCCGCCCGCTTCCGCCTGGTGAAGCTGCGCACGATGGCCCGCGACGCCGAAGCGCGGCGGGCTGAGCTGCTGGCGCAGAGCAAGGACCCCGGCTGGCTGCACCTCGAGCACGACCCGCGCATCACGCGCGTCGGGCGTCTGCTGCGGCTCAGCAGCCTCGACGAGCTGCCGCAGCTGTGGAACGTGCTGCGCGGCGACATGAGCCTCGTCGGACCCCGCCCGCTCGTCGCCGCGGAGGACCGGATGGTCAACGGTTGGGGGCGCGGGCGGCTCGACCTGACGCCGGGGATCACCGGGCTGTGGCAGGTTCTTGGGCGCACGAGCATTCCTTTCGAGGAGATGGTCAAGCTTGATTATCTGTATGTGACGAACTGGTCTTTGTGGGGGGACGTACGCTTGATCTTGCGCACGCTGCCGGTGGTGCTGCGGCGCAGCGGGGCGAATTGAGGCTGCCATGCCTCCGCGCGCCTCCATGCTGAGCCGTATCCGTTCAGTGCCCGGCAATACCGCGGCGATGCTCCTCGCGCGCATGCTCACGACGCTCTCCCAGGCCGCGGCCTTTGCGCTGGTGGAGAAAGGCTATGGAACGCAGACCCTCGATCGCTACGCCGTGGCGTTCGCGGCGGCTACGTTCGTAGGTCTGTCGCTCGATTTCGGCACGAGCACCTGGGCCACGCGGGAGCTCGCTCTGCGCCAGCCGGTCTATGCCTGCCTACGCGCTCGCTTGCCGATGCTCAGCCTCGTCGTCGTCGGACTCGCGGTCGGCGTCGGCACGCACGACCTTGACACCGCTCAGGCGCTCGAGATCGTCGCGATGGGCGCTGTGCTGGCCGCGAGCTATCTCGCGAAGGGCCTATTCATGGGACGCAGGATGCACGAGCGCGAGGCGATCTTCGCCGCCGCTGAGAGCTGTCTGATGATCCTGCTCCTGGCCGGTTCATATCTGAAGGTTCTGCCCCATATTTCACCACTGCTCTACACGTCCATCGCCTATGCGGCCGGCGCGCTGGGTAGGTGGCTGACGATGCCCGCGGCGCTGCGACCGTCGCGGGGAGCCGACGGAGCTCGCTGGTGGTTCAGGACGATGACCCCGTACGGCGCGCAGAACATGGTGATGATGGCCTCGACCCAGCTCGACGTGGTGCTGCTGGCCGCACTGTGGCTGATGCCGGTACCTGGAGGGGTGGCCGCGTATGCGCTGGCCATGCGCGTCTACTACGCGGCGCCGATGCCGCTCGACGCGCTGAGCTCGGCACTGCTGCCGCGGTTCGTGGAGCGGCCCGGGCAACACCGACGCACAGCGATTCTCGGCACCGTGTTCGGCACGCTGATCGCCGCGTCGTCTGCCGCGCTGTTTGCCTGGATCGCGCCGCTGTTTGGATACAGCGAAGCGATCGTGCACCAGTTGCGGGTCTCCCTGTTGATTCTGTCCTTCTCGTTCATGGCCCGCTGCTTGGCCTATGTGCTCGGTGCTCTGGTGACAGCCCAGGGCAGACAGCGGACGCGTCTGTTCAGTGCGACGGGCAGCTTGACGGTGATGGTCACGCTGGACCTGATTCTGATCCCGCACCACGGGCTGATCGGCGCCTCATGGGCGATGGTCGCCGCCGATTGGGTTCAGATCGTGGGGTACGCGGTGGGTGTCTGGCGGATCAACGTGTCCGCTCGCCGTGCGATCCCGCAGGGACTGTAGGAAGGCTGTGATTGTGTAGTGCGGATCGCCTTAACTCATATGTCGGCTGATCGCAACAAGGGTGACTACGCGATCCTGCGTGCGACCGCAGGCGCGCTCCGTGACGTGGCGCCGGACTCGATCATCACCGCGGTGTCGGCTGAGCTGCCGCACACGGCTCTGGGTATTCCGGCGGACACCCGCCTGACCAGGGCGCTGGGGTGCGAGATCGTGGGCACTCCGGTGCCGTCGCTGCGCGCGTTTGCAGGCGGTCGCGGACGGTGGGTGCTGAACCTGATTCGCGCGGAGCTGTTCGTTTGGGCTCGACGGGTGATCGGGGATCGAGCGCTGATGCTCGTGTCACGCGAGGATCGAGAGTTCTTTCGCACGCTCGCCGAGGCCGATGTCGTGGTGGCGAAGGGCGGGTCCTACCTGCATTCGCTCGGGGGCTTCGGGGAGGTGATCTACCTGTGGCGCATGCTGTATCCGATCAGGATCGCGCATGCCTACCGTCGTAGGACGGTGCTGCTCGGGGTCTCGTTCGGAGAGCACTATTCGATCTTGACCAAAGCGATGATCGGCACCGCGCTGCGGTCACGGATACAGATATACGCCCGCGAGCCGCTGTCGCTCGCGTTCGCGCGGTCTGAATTGGGCATTGACAGTGAGGATCTCCAGCTGATTCCGGACGTCGCCTTCCTGATCGCCAACGAGACACCCGAGCGACGGTCCGAGACACCCGCGAGGGTGGCCGAGACACTCGAGCAGCCAGCCGGCGATGAGTTGCGGATCGGCGTAACCGTTCGCTACAGCCGTTTTCCAGACGGATCTCCCGCGCTCGCGCTGGAGCGCTACAAGCAAGCGCTGGACCACGTTCTCGGAGAGCTGCTCCAAGCCCATCCGCGCGCGCGGGTCAGCTTCATTCCGCAGGTCCTCGAGGACATCCCGCTCGCCCGCGAGATCGCCGCCAGGCTGGAATGCCCCGATCGAGTGCAGGCAATCGACGCGGATCTGTCGTTGGACGAGCTTTTGGCTTTGTACGCGCAGCTCGATGTCCTGATCGGGACGAGGCTGCACTCGATCATCCTGGCGGCCATCACAGGGATTCCCTTTGTGCATGTCGTGGTCGAGCGCTCCAAGAGCAATGGCACACTGCAGATGCTGGGCATGGAGAACGCCGGTGTGCCTTACGACGGGATCGTCGGCAGCGATCTGATGCGCGCCGTCCAACACGCACTCGCGAATCGGGATGAGATCTCCGAGCGGCTGGGGGTCCGCGTGGAGGAGCATCGCTGCGCCCTCAAACAGATCCTCACTACCTGTCTGGGGCCGATCGGGGTCGCCTCTCAGCCAGACGGTGAGCGCGTGGATTTGGCGAGGGCGGCGTGATGAGCGCGAAGGGTAAGAGCGCGGTGGCCGGTGCAGGCCCAAGGCTATGTCTGATCACACATGCTCGTTTCCCGATCGGCGAGCCACGGGCCGAGCGGGCGGCACGGGCCGCGGCCGGCGAGGGATACCGGGTGGATGTGATCGCGCTGCGGGGAGCGGGTGAGCCGGCCCGCGAGCGCCTGGCCGGAATCACCATATGGCGTCTGCCGATACGACATCGCCGCGGAGCGCCGATCGCGATGATGGCGCTCGAGTACTGCTCGTTCACGATCCTCGCGGGCCTCTGGGCGCTCGTTCTGCGAGCGCGCGGCAAGTTCGGTGTCGTGGAGGTGCACTCACCTCCCGAGTTCCTGATCCTGGCCGGCTTGCTGCCCAAGCTGCTGGGAGCTCGGCTGGTGCTCGACGTGCGCGATCTCTCCTCGCATCTGTGGGAGGCTCGCTTCGGCGCTTCAGGCGCAAACGCTATCGTGATCGGCCTGCTGAGAAGGCTCGAGCGGGTGGCGTGTGCGCTGGCAGACGCGGTGCTCACCGTCCACGGCCCTTACAAGGCGCAGCTGGGTGCCCGCGGCGCCGAGGAGCGGCGCATCACCATCGTCATGAACACGCCCGAGGAGTCTTTGATCGCGGGGGTGAAGCGTTCACCAGCATCCGCGGGCAACGGCGCGCTCGCCGACGGCGAGTTCACGGTGGCGTATCACGGCACGATCACGCGCTGGTATGGGGTCGATCTGCTCGTCCACGCGATCGGCCTGCTGCGCGCACAGGGGCGTCAGGCGCGCGCGGTCATTCTGGGCGAGGGGGATGAGCTCGAGACGGTGCGCGAGCTGGCCGCCGAGCTGGGGGTGGGTGATTCGGTCTCCTTCTCCAATCGGTATCTGCCGATCGAGGAGGCCCTCATGGCCGTGGCCGGGAGCGACTGCGGGATCATCTCCAACCGGCCGTCCGAGATCAACCGGTTCATTCTGCCCAACAAGCTGTTCGAGTACATCGCGCTCGGAATCCCCGTCGTGAGCGCCCGCCTGGAGACGGTCGCGGCCCACTTCGACGACGACGACGTCACGTTTTGCCGACCCGGGGATCCCGCGTCGCTGGCCGGTGCGATCGCATGGGTGATGGATGAGCGTGCGGCGGCGATGCAGAAGAGCGTCCGGGCTCAGGCTCGAGCCGAGCTGTACCGATGGGACAGGAGCCGAATCTCCTACCTGGACGTTCTCCATGACCTGCAGACGGGAAGCGTCGGCGCGCGCGCATAGAGCCATGTCACAGTCAAAGGCAACGCACACAATCACCCTGGGCCGGCCTGCGCCCACTTCGTTCTTCCAACAGGGATCGGCCGTGCTCGCGGCGATCCTGGCCGCCTTGGCGATCGCGATCGGCGCCGGTGTCGCGCTGGCCCCGCTGCAGACGCTGATCGGTGCGTTGATGCTCAGTCTGCTGGCGGCGGTCACCCTTGCCGGAGCTCGTCAGCGGCTCGTGCTGAGCATCGGTGTGCTGGCTGTCGTGCCGATCATCAGCGGTCTCGCCGCGTACGGACAGTTGCATCCGCACGAACTAAAGTTATTAAGCGACGTGGTGTTGCTGACAGGTCTTGTCCCGCTCGTGCAGGCAGTGTCGGGGATGCGCAGGGAGGTTAAGGATCTGGCGTTGCTGATTGTCGTGTTGATGGTCGTTGGGGAGCTGGTGGGGGTCGTTTACTCGCATGGGGGACTGGTACTGGCCGCGCCCGCTGTATGGCAGGACCTGCGCTGGCCCGGGGCGATCGGCTGGGGCCTGTACCTGGGCAGTCGTCTGACGGCGGCGCAACGCGTCCGCTGGGCTTATCGCCTGTTGGTCGGGTGGAATATCTGCCAGACCGTCGTCGCGCTGGGCCAGATTGCTGTGGGCGAAGGCGCCGGGACACGATTCTCGCTGCCCGTCGTGAGCGGAGCCTTTGGACATCCGACCCTGGGGTCGATCGTCGGCACGATGCTCCTCTGCCTAGTGCTCAGCGACGCGCGGTCGCCCACCCGCTTCCTCTCACGCCGACAACTTGTCTGTGGCGGAGCGCTCGCGCTGCTCGTGGTGGTCATCAGCACGCGGCTGAAGCCTCTGCTCGCGGTGGGCGGGCTGCTCGTGTTCATATCGTCGGTTCGCCTGGTGCGCGGACGCTGGCTCAGCGCGTCTATCGCCGTGGCGATCCCGGTCATCTTCTTCCTGGGGCTTCCGTTCGCGAGTGGGTTGACCGCGACCAACGCGGAATCGGGCGACGGTCTGGTCGGCAGCGTCGCCGGCCACGCGGGGCCACGGACCAGTCTTTTGGGCGGCGCGGAGAAGTTGGCAAATGACAAGTTTCCCTTCGGCTGGGGTCTTGGAACCTTTGGATCGAACATCAACCCGAGCGCGGAAAACAGCGCCTTCGGGGAGGCCGGCCTGGACACCACCTTTGGGTTCTCCGACGCTCAGCCGGCGTTCAGGTACGACAGCCTGATGGCGCATGTGCTCGGCGAGCGCGGCTGGGGCGGCCTGGCTTTGTGGGTGGCGGCGTTCGTGGCGACCCTGGTGCTGATGGTGATGATCTCGCCTGAGTATCTGTTTCCAGCTGGAGCGATGGCGGCCGCCCTCACGTTGACGCCGATCTCGCCGTCGCTGCAGGACCCGACGATCGCGCTTTTGATCTTCCTCCCCGTCGGGCTGTGTATCGCGCCGGCGAGCAAGCTCCGGCTGCCAGGAATCAGATGAAGATCCTGACTATCACCAACATGTATCCGTTCGCCGGCGAGCGCCATTACGGCAGCTTCGTGCGCGAACACGTCGATGCACTCCTGGGTGAGGGTGTCGAGGTTGACGTCGTGTTCATCAATCCGCGGGAGGGAAAGCTGAGGTATCTGACCGAGCTGCCCCGGCTGGCGCGCGCCATACGTAGGGGGTCCTACGACGTCCTTCACGCCCAGCACAGCTATTGCGCCGTGCAGGCCGCGGGGCTTCGGGGCGTCCTGCGGATCGACACGCCGCTGCTGTTCACGATCCACGAGGGTGAGGCCTACAGCTCGTCGAACGTCGGCAGAAGCAAGACCCTGACCAAACGGCTGGCTTACTGGAAGCGATTGAAGCGGTTGGCCCTCGATCTGAGCGACCATGTCGTCACGGTGGACGAGCGGTTGCTCGCGGTGCTTGGCTACCGGGGGCCATATAGCGTGATCGCGCCCGCGGTCGACACGGAGCTGTTTCGGCCGCTGGATCGAGCGGAGTGTCGCCGTCGGCTGGGCCTCGAGCCCGAGCAGGCGATTCTGTTCTTTCCGGCGAGCATCGCGCGACCCGAGAAGGGCGCTGATGTGTTCAAGGCGGCGCTTGCATGCCTGGATTGGAAGGTGCATGTGGTGTACGGCGGTCAGATCGAGCGCGCCGAGATGCCCCTGTACATGAACGCGGCCAACGTGGTGGTGCAGACGTCTCATTTCGAGGCTTCGCCGATGGTCGTCAAGGAGGCGATGGCCTGCGACACCCCTGTGGTCTCAACAGATGTTGGAGACGTCAGCGCTTTGTTCGGAGCGACCCCCGGTTGCTTTTGCGCCGATCGAGATCCGCAAAGGATCGCGGCGGCACTCGGGCGGGCGCTGGAGATGACGGGTCCGGTGGGTGCGCGGGAGCGAGTTCTGGCCAGCGGTTTGTCTCCGGCCTCCGTGGCGGGGCGCTATCGGGAGCTCTATCGCGAGATGTCGGGCACCAATCGGCCAGATATGGGTAAAGAAAATAATGGATTTGCCGTGGATTCCGATCAGATGAGTGTCGTCGGCCGCGGAGATGGCAACTAAATGGATACCGAGCAGACAAATCTGAGCCTCGAGCAGGTCGCGGGTGTCCTGGGCCGCCGCGCGTCGTGGATCCTGCTCTGCGTCGCGCTGGTCGCCGGCGCGGCTTACGGCTTCTCCAAGCACCAGACCAAGCAATACACCGCGACGGCCTCACTCGTATTCAGCAACAACCAGCTCGGCCAGCAGGTCGCCGGGCTCGCCGTCGCGGGCAGCACCAGTCAGCAGGCTCAGGAGAACACGAACCTGAAGCTCGTCAAGCTCGGCGACATGGCGGCGAGGACCGCGGCGGTGCTCGGGCTGGGGTTGACCAAGCAGCAGGTCAGCACGAATCTGAGCGTGAGCGGGGAAGGTGAATCGAACATCGTCAACGTGTCGGCCACCGCGACCTCGCCGACGCTCGCGGCCGACATCGCGAACACCTACACCAGGCAGTTCGTCGAAGAGCAGCAGAACAGCAACCACGCCTACTACGCCTCTGCCCTGGCACTCGTCAACAAGCAGTTGGCGGCGCTCTCCCCTGCGCAGCGGGCTGGGACGGCGGGACTGGCGCTGGAGGATCGCGCGCAGTCGCTGGGGACCCTCGCCGAACTGCGCAACGGCAACGTCCAGGTCGCGCAGGCCGCGACCCCCCCGACGTCACCCTCCTCGCCGAGGGTCTCGCGGAACACGTTCCTCGGCGGCGTCGTGGGCCTGCTGCTCGGACTTATCGTCGCCTTCCTGCTCGAGCGCTTCGACCGCCGGATCAGGGAGCCGAAGGACCTCGAGGCGATCTACGGTCTGCCGCTGCTCGGTGTCGTCCCCGAGAGCGCCGCGCTGTCTCGTTCGGCGAGAAGTAAGCAGAACGCCGGGGAAGCCCTGCCGCCGGGCGAGGCCGAGGCGTTTCATCTGATCCGCGCGCATCTGCGCTACTTCAACGTCGACCGCGAGCTGCGCACGTTGCTCGTCGCCTCCGCTGCCCCGGGCGACGGGAAGACGACCGTCGCCCGGCATCTGGCGGGCGCGGCCGCGACGATGGGCGCGCGGGTGCTGCTGATCGAGGCCGATCTGCGGCGCCCGACGGTCGCTGCGCAACTCGACATCGCGTCCGGGCCGGGCCTCGCGGATGTGTTGATCGGGATGAGATCGTTGAACGACGCGATCCAGTCGATCGACCTCGATCGGACGGCCGGCCAGGGTTCACGCGGGCGGACGCTCGATGCGCTCGTCGCCGGCGCCGCGCTGCCGCCGAACCCGGGTGAGCTGATTGAGAGCCACGCGATGGAGGGCCTGCTCGAGCAGGTGCGCTCCACGTATGACCTGGTCGTGATCGACACGCCGCCGCTGACCGCGGTCTCCGACGCCTTCCCGTTGCTGCGCAAGGTCGACGGTGTGATCATCGTCGGCCGGGTGGGGCGCAACCGCCGGGACGTCGCCGAGCGCCTGCACGAAACCCTCATGGGCGCCGGCGCCCCCTTGTTGGGAGTCGTCGCCAACGGCGTCAAATCGGGCCGGCTCGGCGCCTACGGCTACGCGTATGACTATGCGCCGAAGGATGCCCCGCAACCCCCGACTCCGACCTCCATTCCGGCTCAGGCGTCATCCAACGGCGCCGCCCCGCCGGAGGAGCCGGTCCCACTCGGTAATGCTTGAACGGGCCGGCGCCTCGCCGGAGCGGTTCCCGGCGCGGGAGAGCTGACAGCCGCGGCGCTGCACCGGGTGTCCGCCGAGGGTAATGATGAGCGCGCAGGTGACTGACGTCGTTGCGATCGAGCCGGGCGCAACAACGCCCGTCACGGGCGTCGTTGCGCCCGTGCGCGAGGACGCTCCCGGCACACGGGCCGGGGGGGTCGCCGTCACGGCGCTGATGCTCCTGCCCGGCGCCCTGATCGTCTTCATGGGGTTCAACGCCGGGGGCTACTTCCCCGCCGCGCCCGCCGTCGCGGTCGTCGTGCTCGCCCAGATCCTGCTCGTGCGGATTCTGCGCTCGCCCAATCCGTTCGCGGGGTTGGCGCCTGTCACGCTCGTCGCGATCGGCGCCCTGGGCCTGTACGCCGCGCTGACGCTCGCCTCGGCGCTCTGGTCGCATGCGAGCGGGCGGGCGCTGATCGAGTTCGATCGCGCGTGCCTGTACCTGCTCGTGCTGATCCTCTTCGGCACCGTGAGCGCAAGCGCGTCGAACATGCGCTGGCTGATCAGGGGCCTCGTGATCGGCGCGTCGATCGTGTGCCTGGCCGGGCTGATCAGCCGCGTGGCGCCCGACGTGTGGCACACAGCGCCGGACGTCGCCAACGAGCGGCTGAGCTATCCGGTCACCTACTGGAACGCGCTCGGGCTGCTTGCCGTGCTGGGCATCGTGCTCGCGTTTCACCTCACCTGCTCGCTGCGAGAACGGCGCCCGACCCGCGTCCTCGCCGCGGCCGTCATTCCGCTGCTCGCCACGACGCTGTTCTTCACCTTCTCGCGCGGGGCGATCGCCGCAGGGTCCGTCGGTCTGGTCCTGTACATGCTCGTGGCCCGTCCCCGCGGCCTGCTCAGCGGTGTGCTCGCGACGGCTCCGGCGAGCGCGGCGTTGATCGTGGCCGCCTATCACGCCAACCTGCTGGACACGGTGGATCCGACGACGCCGGCGGCCGTTTCCCAGGGCCATCACGTCGCGCTCGTGGCCGGCATCTGCGTGGCCGCATGCGCCGCTCTGCGCCTGGGCTTCGCGCTCGCCCTGGATCCCCGTCTGCGTGGCGCCACGAGCAGGGCGCCGATCGGCCGCCGGGCGAAGCTCGCCGCGGTCGCGGGCGCCGTCGCGGCGGTCCTGATCCTCGCCCTCGCGCTTGGTCTCCCCCGCGGCGTCGAACACGACTGGCATCGGTTCATCAGCGGCGCTACTCCCCACGGCAACGCGAGCGACCTGCGCCGGCGCTTGACCGACCCCTCCAACAACGGGCGCACCGATCTGTGGCGGGTCGCGCTGCACGGCTTCTCGGCCTCTCCGCTGCACGGCTACGGGGCGGGGATGTACCAGACCCTGTGGGACCGCAACCGGCCCGCATTCGTCTACACGGTCAACGCCCACAGCATGTATCTGCAGGCGCTGGTCGAGCTCGGGCTCCCCGGCCTCGCGCTGCTGCTGATCGCGATCCTCGCCGTCCTCTACGGGCTGGGCGCACGCGCCCGCGGGCCGCGCCGCTCGCTCTACGGCGCGCTGCTCGCCGCCGGCGTCGTCTGGGCGCTGTGCGCGGGCGTTGACTGGGACTGGGAGATGCCGGTGGTCACGCTTCCCTTCTTCGCCGCCGCGGGCCTGGCCCTGTCCCCGCGCGCGCACGCCGGTTTCGGCCGCGGAGCCGCCGGCGCCGGGCCCGGTCGCGGAGCCACGAACGCCGGCCGCCTGGTCCTCGCGCCGCTGTGCCTGGCCGCGGTCGTGCTCGGGGTACTGATCATCGGGTCGCAAAACCGGCTCGCCGATGCCGAGCACGCGCTGTACGCATCGAACTGCGCCACGGCCGACTCGGCGGCGCGGGCGTCGATCAAATGGCTGAGCGCCCGGCCGCAGCCGTATGAGATCCTCGGCTTCTGCGACCTGCGGCGCGGCCTGCCCGGGTTGGGTGTCGCGGCGATGGATCAGGTGCGGCGCCGCGACCCGGGCAGCTGGGAGTCCTACTACGCGCTGGCGATTGCGCAGGCCTCGGCGGGCATCGACCCCAGGCCGGCCGCCGAGCGAGCCCTGCGGATGAACCCCCGGGAGCCGCTGACCAGGCAGGCGGTCAAAGCGCTCGGCGGATCGAGCGCAACCGAGTGGGTGAAGCGGGCCCCGGCAGTGCGCGCGGCGGCGCTGGCCAGCAACGATCTCTCGATCGTCCCGTCGTAGAGGCTTTTGGAACTTTGAGCTTGCCGTAGAGCGCAGGTGCAAAGTCCAACCTGACCCGGGTGTTTGAGGATGCGGAGGCCCGAACTTGCGAACTAAGCCGCGTTCAGCGGGATTATCGTCGATACGGCGACGGGGAGTAAAGCAACTCGGCGTCCAGATGTTAGGTGGAAGTGCGTCCATCTGTTAGGTTAAATGGGTGGTCTATCGGCGACGTATCATCGATGAGGCGCTTGACGAGCTCTTCCCCGATCTGGCAGCGATTGCGCTGGAGGGGGCGAAGGGTGTCGGCAAGACGGCGACGGCAATTCAACGTGCCTCGACGGTCCTGTCGCTTAATAATCCGAACGAGCACGCAGCCCTCGCCGGCAACCTCGATCTCGTCACGCAGGTGCCGCCACCGGTGCTCGTCGACGAGTGGCAGCTTGAGCCCAGCGTTTGGGACCGCGTTCGCCGAGCCGTGGACGACGATGGCACCGGCGGACGCTTCTTGCTGGCCGGGTCCGCAGGTGTGGCTCCAGGTGTTCGCATCCATTCTGGCGCGGGTCGGATCGTCAGCATGGCGATGCGGCCTATGTCGTTTAGCGAGCGGTGCGTTCACGACCCAACCGTCTCGCTTCGGGCCTTGCTGAACGGTGAGTCGCAGGAGCTCAGCGGGACCTCTGACGTGGACGTCCCGGCCTACACTGACGAGATCCTCCGATCCGGGTTCCCCGGCATCCGAGACCTACCCAAGCGGGCGCGGGAGCTCCAGCTCGACAGCTACGTCGCTCGCATCGTCGAGCGCGAGTTGCCGGAGAACGGTGTCAGCGTACGCCGCCCGGGGGCGCTGCGGGCGTGGCTGGCGGCCTACGCGGCGGCAACGGCCACCAACGCGGCGTACAGCACCATCCTCGATGCAGCGACCCCGGGCGATGCAGACAAGCCCGCGCGCCAGACCGTCGGAGCGTATCGAGAACACCTGCGACGAATCTTCATTCTCGACCCGGTGGAAGCGTGGATTCCCACGTTTGCCCCCCTCAAGCGACTCACCTTCGCGCCGAAGCATCACCTGGTCGACCCGGCCATCGCTGCCCGGCTCGTTGGCGTCGACAAGGCCAGCCTGCTACGCGGCGAGGGCAACCGAGTCTCGACCGCCACCGGCACGTGGCTCGGTGCGCTGTTCGAGTCTCTTGTCACTCAGTCGGTCCGAATCTACGCTGACGCCGCCACCGCGAAGGTCGGTCATCTGCGCACCAAGAACGGCAGCCACGAGATCGACCTGGTCGTCGAAAGCAGTAGCCGATCGTGCGTCGCGATCGAGGTGAAGCTGGCCAACACCGTCGATGACCGCGACGTGGAGCATCTCGCCTGGCTTCGTGGGCAGGTCGGCGGTAGATTGGTCGACCGTATCGTCATCTACACGGGGAGATTTGCCTACCGCAGGCGTGACGGCGTTGCGATTGTTCCGCTCGCACTCCTTGGACCCTGAGCGCACGTCAAAACTCAGACTGGGACACATGGAACCTCCTGCCCCTACGACAGTCGAAAGATCGAACCGCGGGGCCGCGATCAGTCAAGCGTCTCGCGCAGCTTGCGCAGGGCCCGGTACACGCGGCCCTCGACGGTGCTGAGCTTCTCGTCCGTCAGCTTGGCGATCTCCGGTACGGTCAGGTCGGCCCCGAAGCGCAGCGCGATCGCCTCGCGCTCCTCGTCGCTGAGACAGGAAAGGCCGCTGCTCACGAGGTCACGGTCGGCGACCTCCTCGATCCCACCGGCCGATCCGGCCATCGCCGCCACCGCGACGCGCTCGAGCGCCCTGCTCTCGGTGGACCGTCGCCGGATCTGATCGCGCAGGCGGTTCAGCGCGATCGCATACAGCCAGGTCTTCTCGCTCGCCTTGCGACGATCAAAGCGCCGGCGGGCGCGCAGGGCACGCTCGAAGGTATCCGCGAGCAGGTCTTCGGCCAGCACGCGGTCGCCGGTGCGGTAGCTGAGAAAGGCGTACAGAGCCTGGGCATGCTCGGCGTAGAGCCGCTCGAACGCCTCGTCGCGCATGGGATGCATCGATGTCCGTATCGGCATTCTGTGCCGACGGACAACCTTTCGGTCGAGAATCTGGCCTTTCGTGCGTGCCGTCCGGTAGTTGGCCTGCACGCGGTCAGGAATCCGGCCCTTCGTGCGTACCAGTACGTATGAGCCGTTCACCCACAGAAGAACGCTTTGCGGATGACCTTCAGCAGGTCGCTGAGGTGCTTCGCGATCGGCGCGCCACTCTCGACCCGCTTGCACTGGATGCAATCAAGCTGCGGGCGATGAGCAGAGCGCACCGGTCCACGTCCTCACGAGAGAAGGGATCCTTCATGCGTTCACGTCTGACGACTGTTCTTACAATCGCGTTCCTCAGCCTCGGGACCGGCGGCGCGCTGGCGCTGAGCGGCGCCCACGACTTCGGGCTCGGCGGCCACAATGCGCAAAGCGCCAGCGCCAACCAGTACGGCGGCCCGCCGGTGACTCCCCCAGGCCCCCCGGCGGCGACTCCGCCGGTGACCCCCCCAGGTCCCCCGGTGCCCACTCCGCCGGTGCGGACCCCGCCGGCGTCACAGTTCCAGCCTCATGCGCCGTCGGCGAATCTCTCGACGCAGGGCGCGGCCACGATTCGCTGCTCGGTCGCCTGCCATATCGTGGTGCGCGCCAGCCGTGGGTCGCACCGCGTCCGCCTGACCAAGACGCTCGGCGCCTCGGGCACGGCTACCGTTCGGCTGTCCAAGAGCGCGCTCCGTCGCCTCGGTAGAGGACGAGTCGTGTTGATCGTCGAAGTGGACGGCAAGCAGGTCGCGAAGCGCACGGTGCAGGTCTCCTAGCCCGCGTCGTCGTTGCCGCCGCTGTCCTACTGGGGCTGCGGCGGCCGCTTCGCGCGGCAGATCGGCGGAACGTTCGATTCGTCGGTGAACACGGGGGCCATGACGCTGCCAGGGACCAGCGAATGGGGATGGCCGAGCAGGTGGCCCAGCTCGTGCGTCACCGTCAGGCAGAACATGTTCCAGTCTTCTTCGATCGCCGTCCGCGTCGGCCACCGCCAGGCGGCGAGAGAGATCGCGCATTGCGTGTAGGTGCCGGCCGGCGCTTCGAGGTCGTTCGCCCCGAGCGAGGATTCGAACGTGACCCAGCCGTCGGTCGAGGGGGTCAGGCCGGGGGCAAGGGGACGGTAGGCGAGAACCGCGATCTGACCACCGCAGGGCACCGCGCCCCAGTAGCGCTCCGCGACGGCGGCCGCGAGCGCCACGGGATCGGGGCCGGCGAGCTTCTCGGGCGCCACACGCCGGGCCGAGGCGTGCCGGTGCTTGCTGCTCGAGGCGTGCGGATGGTGAGGCCGGCGGCCGTGAGCGCCGGCCGACGCGGGCAGGAGCAGCGCCGTTGCGAGGATCGAGGCGAGGAGGAGACGGGCCATACCTGCATGCTCGGGCGAGCCGCCGCCTCGCTCTTCCTCTCGCGAGGGTGATCTTGGGGGGAACGACGGGGGAGACGAGGGGTGAGGCGAGGCTCACCCTTCCGCTCCGTTCTGCCGATGAGGACGTACGCGCTCGCCCGCGCCCGACCACCTATCTGCACCTCGATCACCCATGCCGCCGCGGACCCCCATCACCGTCGTCCTCGCCCGCTTCGACGATCTGCTGGCCAGAGGGCTGCGCGAGTTGATCGAGAGCGATCCGAGCCTGGCGATCGTCGCCGCCGACGTGGAGCACAGGCGCATCCCCGTCGTCCTGCGCGGCCACCGTCCAGACGTGGCGATCCTCGACGTCGGGGCCCTGGCCAAGATGGCTGAGGTGCGGGAGCTCGGCGAGCTGCATCCCGCCACGCGAATGATCCTGCTCGCGGATGACCCCTCGATGACCGAGTGTGCCCAGCTGCTCGCGTTCGGAGCGAGCGCCTGCCTTGGCAGGGACACCCAGTCACGCGACGTGCTGCACGCGATCCACCTCGCCTCACGGGGGCTGCAGGTGACTCCACGGGGAGCGCCCGATAAGCGCAGCGGACCGATCGCGGGAGGGCGGCTGTTGACGCAGCGCGAGGCCGAAGTGCTTCCTCTGCTCCAGCAGGGGCGCTCGAACGCTCAGATCGCCGTCGCCCTGCAGGTGGGCGTCGAGACGGTTCGCACCCATGCGCGAAACATCTACCGCAAGCTCGGCGTCTCGTCCCGCCGCGAGCTCGCCGCGCCGTCCACAGCTGCGCCGCCCACACCTGATCCAAAGCAGAGGCCCGGCTGGACCGCGCGCTCGCCACGGCAGCGGCCCGCATCGCTCCTGACCCGCCCGCGGCGGGGAGACGGCTCACAACACACTTGACGGGCGGCGCCGGTCAGCCAGCCCGGGCGGCCACCCGCGATCGAGGCGGCGGTCGCGGATCGGCCCAGAGAAGGCTTCGGTTGGGAATCTGGCCCCTCGCGCGTATAAGGCCACATGAGCACTCCATACAAAGAGGAACGCTTCGCGGAAGGTCTCCAGGAGGTCGCCGACGTGCTTTGCGACCAGCGCCCAGAGCTCGACCCGCTTGCGCTCGATGCAGTCAAGCTGCGCGCGATGAGCAGGGCGCGCGGGTCCACGTCCTCACAAGAGAAGGGATTCTTCATGCGTTCACGTCTGACGACGGTCCTCACAATCGCATTCCTCAGCCTCGGCACCGGCGGCGCGATGGCGTGGGTGGGCGGCGGCGAGGACTTCGGCCTCGGAGGTCACGACGGAGGCAGCGCCAGCTTCAACCAGTACCGCGAATGCGACCACGGTGACGGCCGCGGCAAGGATCACGAATGCCACGGCCACGAGGGCGAACATGGTCATGGTGGCGGTGGCGGTGACCAGGGCCACGGCGGCGGTGGTGACCAGGGCCATGGCCACGGTGGCGGTGGCGGTGGTGGTGACCAGGGTCATGGCCACGGCGGTAGCGGCGGTGGCGGTGACCAGGGCCATGGTGGTGGTGACCAGGGTCATGGCCACGGCGGTGGCGGTGACCAGGGCCACGGCGGTGGTGGTGACCAGGGTCATGGCCACGGCGGTGGCGGTGACCAGGGCCATGGTGGTGGCGACCAGGGTCATGGCCACGGCGGTAGCGGCGGTGGTGGTGACCAGGGCCATGGTGGTGGCGACCAAGGTCACGGCCACGGCGGTGGCGGCGGTGACCACGGCCACAGCGGCGGTCACGGCCACTAGTAGAGACTGCCACAGCAAATCATTCGAGCAGCTCGTGAACGAGAAAGGGCCCGCGAAAGCGGGCCCTTTCTGTTTTGCGTCCCTGGCCCCGAACGATCCGGATCAGCCCGAGGCGAAGTCGCGGTCGACGGACACGGTGAGATCGGCCCAGCGCGTCGGGTCGGGGTAGAGTTCCACCCACCGCTGTACGCCGCGGATGATGAGTTCGAACTCGCTGTGGTCGATGCCATACACGACGATCGCACCGGCGTGCGAGCGCTGAGCCGCCGCCCACTCGCGCAGCATGCTGGGAAAGTCACCGACATCCTGGGTGACGACGATGCGCTGTTCATCGGCCGCAAGCGCCAGCACTCGATCGTCGCCGAGTCCCTCGAGCATCAACTCCTGGTCCAGCGCCCGCACGTCGTGCCCGTCAACTTCGAGCCGGCGGCCGACGTTCAGCCCCGAGACATGCGCGTCGAGTAGAAACCGCAAAGGAAGTCGAGGTACGGTTATCGTGCCGGTGGGCGAACGATGAATGGGTAGAGTTCGAGGAGTTCCTCGAAAGGTGGATGATTGCGCTCGATCATGGCCTCGATCTCCTCGGGAAAGCGCTCGGCGTAGGCGCGAGCAAGGCGCAGGTGTCTGTCGGTTACGAGCGGGTGACTGGCCCGGAGCGTCTCGTCATCATCCTTGTAAGAGCGAGTCATTTCGATGATCTCGAACACATCTAAGCCGCTGCCGATCGCCCAAGCGCGGCGCGGTTTGCCCTCACGGAACGCGATGCCGGGAAAGAGCCGCGTCTTGGCGGCCTCTTCAGCGAGTTCCTCAACGACAACACTGCGCGAGTGCCCCGAACGACGCACCTCGTCAGCGACAAGCAGATCCGCCTGGGGACCAAGCCGGATCGAGAAGGGCTGTGTCTTTGCAGCATGAACAGACATCTAACTACAGCGTAGCGAATGTAGTAGCAGCGACAAGGAATGAACCGGGGACCAACAGGCCCAGAAATTAATCTAGGCAAAAGCGGGTCCGTTGACTTCGGCCCGACCGACCCCGCGAAGCGGGTCTTACGGTCGGGACGAAGTCAACGGGTCCCGCGCTACTTGATGAAGAGCATCTCCGAGTACTTGGGCAAAGGCCAGAGGTCGTCCGCCACGAGCTTCTCCAGCCGATCCGCCACGTCGCGTACGTCGTCCATCGCCGGGATCACCCTGTCGCGCATGTAGACGGCCCACTTGGCCGGGGGCTCGTCGATCTGGTTCTCCGCGTCGTTGGCGTCCTCGAGCTTGAGCTGCGCGAAGTGCAGCTCCTTGATCAGCGGCTCGACCTCGGCGATCAGCTCGTCCAGGCCGGTGGTCTTGAGCTCGTTGAGATAGCGCACGGCGGCGGGCAGCAGCATCGTGCGGGCGATTCCCGAGGCGGTCTCTGACTCGATGTTGATGCTCACCGCGTACTGCTCGGTGAACACCTCATAGCGCGACTCGAGCTCGCGCTTGGAGAGCACCTTGTATTTCTTGAACGCGGCAACCGTCTGCTTGTCGATCAGCCAGGGCAGCGCGTCGGGTGTCGTGCGCAGGTTTGCAAGGCCGCGCTTCTCGGCCTCCTTGTGCCATGCCTCGGAGTAGCCGTCGCCGTCAAAGACGACCTGTTTGTTGGCGGCCCAGGCCTCCTTGACGACCTTCGTTACGGCCTTCTCGAGGTTCGCCGAAGAGCCTTTGAGAGCATCCTTGAGCTTGTCGGCCAGCTCGTCGACGGATTCGGCGACGATCGTGTTGAGCACCGTGTTGGGCCAAGCGGGCGAGGAGTTCGAGCCGAGCGCGCGAAACTCGAACTTGTTGCCGGTGAAGGCGAACGGGCTGGTGCGGTTGCGGTCGCCGCCGTGCAGCGGCAGCGTCGGCAGCACAGGTGTGCCCAGACCGAGGAACGAGCCGGGTTTCGATGCCTGCACCTTGCCGGCCTCGATCGCGGAGAAGACCTTCTCCAGCTCCGCGCCGAGGAAGATCGAGATGATCGCCGGGGGCGCCTCGTTGGCGCCGAGCCGGTGATCCTGCCCGGCCGAGGCGATCGACGCGCGCAGTAGCGCCTGGTGCTTGTTGACGGCCTGGATCACCGCGGCGCAGAAGAACAGGAACTGCAGGTTCTCCGATGGTGTGTCGCCGGGCTCGAGCAGGTTCAGGCCGGTGTCGGTGCCCATCGACCAGTTGTTGTGCTTGCCCGAGCCGTTGACGCCGGCGAACGGCTTCTCGTGCAGCAGGCAGACCAGGCCATAGCGGCGGGCGGTGTTCTGCAGGATCTGCATCGTCACCATCTGATGGTCTGAGCCGACGTTTGAGTTCTCGAAGATCGGCGCGACCTCGAACTGGTTCGGCGCGACCTCGTTGTGGCGCGTCTTGATCGGGATGCCGAGCTTCGCGAGCTCGAGCTCCACGTCGAGCATGTAGGCGAGCACGCGCTCGGGGATCGAGCCGAAGTAGTGGTCGTCGAGCTCATGGCCCTTCGGCGGTTTGGCCCCGAACAGCGTGCGCCCGGTGGTCACCAGGTCGGGCCGTTCGAAGAAGTACTGCTCGTCGATCAGGAAGTACTCCTGCTCGCAGCCGGTCGTCGTGAAGACCCGATCCGCGTCATCGACGCCGAGCAACTGCAGCGCGCGTACGGCCGCCCCCGAGAGGGCGTCCATCGAGCGCAGTAGCGGGATCTTGTTGTCGAGCGCCTCGCCGGTCCAGGAGGTGAATGCCGTCGGGATGCACAGCAGCGCCCCGTTGGGGTTCTCCAGGATGAACGCGGGCGAGGTGGGGTCCCAGGCGGTGTAGCCGCGGGCCTCGAAGGTTGCGCGGATGCCGCCGGTGGGGAAGGAGGAGGCGTCGGGCTCGCCCTGGATCAGCTCCTTGCCGGAGAACTCCGCGATCGCGGTGCCGTCACCGACGGGAGCGTAGAACGAGTCGTGCTTCTCGGCGGTGGAGCCGGTCAGCGGCTGGAACCAGTGGGTGTAGTGGGTCGCGCCCTTCTCCAGCGCCCAGTCCTTCATCGCCTGCGCGACCGCGTCCGCGAGCGAGGTGTCGAGCGCCTCGCCGCGTGCGAGCGTGCGCTGGAGCGCCTTGTAGACGTGCTTGGGCAGCCGCTGGCGCTGGATGGCGGGGCTGAAGACGTTCGATGCGAACACCTGGTTGCCCGGGAGGGTCAGGTTGGGGGAGCCGAGCGCTGAGCCGTTGGCGCTCCACTGTGCGGCGGTGACGTTCTGCTGGCGGGTCCGTGGCATGGGCGGGGTCGATTCCTCCTCGGGAAGGGCGAACGGGCGGGTGGGTCACACAGCCAAACTGGTTGGTGAGGGCCGCGAAGGCCGAAGCGAATCGTAGTGCGAAGACGGCCGAAGGACATCTCCGCGTGGCGAAAGCGGAGGGGAGGATCTTTCGACAGCGGGCCAAGCGCGCCGGAAACGAAGCGCGCCGGAACGAAACGAGCTGGAACGAAGCCCGCTGGAACGAAGCCCGCTGGAAACGAAACGCGCCGGAAAGAGACTACGGCTCAGACGGGGGCGGGTAGGCGCCCGGAACGACCTGGCCGGTTTCGGGGTCGACGTGGGTGGGCGGTGGCACCGGAGCGATGTCCACGACGAAATGCCCAGTCGGACGCGCGCCGCGCGCAAACTGGGCGCGGGACTTACCGGCGAGGCCGGCCGCGACCGTGTAGTGGACGACATGCACGCCGCCCTTCACCGGAACGACGTGCCAGACGAATGTACGCGTGCGTCCGGGTGCGAGCGCGCCGAGCGCCCAGGTGTTGACGTAGGCCGTCTGGCCACCGCCGGGCGGGCTGACCGTCTCGCTCTCGGCGGGACGCTTGGGGATCGCCCCGGGGCCCTCTTCGAGGACCCAGATCGGGCGCTTGTTGACCGACAGTTCGGGATAGTTGCTCGTGTAGGCGAAGGAGTCGATCGTGACGGCGACGTTCGGCACCGTCTGGTGTCCGATGTTGCGCACCCGTAGCACCATGGCGGTATGACGCGCGATCGACTGATCGGCCGGAAAACTCGCCCTGAGAACCCTGATCGGGAAGAAGCCCGTTGGTTCGTGCGCGTCCTGCCGAGTCCCGCCGCAACCCGCGGCGAGCAGGGGACCGCCGACGCCACAGGCGCCGAGGAGCAGCATCGGCAGAACTCTCCTCCCCCTCACGGTCGGGCCACGATACCAGTGGGAGTGGCCGGTGTGGGTGCGTGCCGGGGGCGCATGGCGTAGAGTTGTCGAGCCGTCGAACACACCCGAGGAGGGGAAGCAGAGATGGTTCGTAGCGCCGCTGAGCGGGCGTTCCTCCCGACGAGGAACCTGCTCGAGGAAATCGGGGACATGATGCTCCTAACGGGCCGGACGATTTCGTCCGCCCTGCGACCGCCGTACCCATATGGCGGTGAGTTCGTGTCGCAGTTCCTGTTCGCCCTGCGGTTGTGCTGGTTTCCGCTGCTGATCTCGACCGTCGCGATCTGTTATGGAGCGCCCGGGTTGCAGGCGGCGAACTTCCTGACGATCTTCGGCGCGCTCGACCGGCTGGGCGGGTTTTTCATCCTCGCGGCGGTGCGTGAGATCGGCCCGAACGTGACCGCGATCGTGCTCGCCGGCGTGGCGGGTACGGCGATCACCGCGGACCTCGGCGCGCGGAAGATCCGCGAGGAGCTCGACGCGTTGCAGGTGCTGGGCGTGGACCCGATCAAGAACCTGGTGGTCCCGCGCTTTCTCGCGTTGATGCTGGTCACGGGGCTGTTCAATATCTACGCGATCCTGTTCGGGATCTTCGGCGGGATCATCGCCGAGCTCGTCAACGGCCAGCCGCTGGGCCCGTTCTGGGCAACCTTGTTCGCGAACGCCACGACGACCGACCTGTGGGGGTCGGTGTTGAAGACGACGATCTTCGGGGCGATCATCGCGATTGTCTGCTGCTACAAGGGGATGACCGCCTCCGGCGGCGCCGAGGGCGTGGGTCGCGCGGTCAACCAGGCGGTCGTGATCACGTTCTTGGCGATCTTCTCGTTCGACTACGTCTTTACCCAGACGCTGCTGGCCACCCACCCAGAGATCCTGGTAATCAAGTGATGGCCGTTCTGCGGCGCTATGCCCCACCCGCGATGCTCGCCGCACAACCAGTGCGTCTGCGCTCGCGTGCGGCGCCTAGCATCCACAGCCCGACCATCATTCGGTCGTACGGGAGGCCAGTGCGATGAACGAATGGCTCGCGCTGCCGCGCGAATGGATCGGCGCCTCCGGTGAAATCAGTCGCTTCACGGGCAACATCGTGCGCGATGTGTGGGGCCTGCGCGTGTTCCGTTTCTTTGGGGAGGCGCTGCGCCAGTCCGGGATCTTGATCATCTCCTCGACGCTGATCATCTGGGCGCTGGTGTTCATCATCGGCTTGGAGTGCGGGATCGAGGGCGCTTACTTCACCGAGGCGCAGGGAGCGCCGGCCTACGCCGGTGTGTTCACGGCCTGGTGTGACCTGCGCGAGCTCGTGCCGTATGCCTTCGGCTACATGATGGCCGCGAAGGTCGGCACCGGGATCGTGGCGGAGCTCGGGGCGATGCGCATCTCCGACGAGATCGATGCGCTCGAGGTGATGGGGATCGACTCGGTTACGTTCTTGTGCGCGACGCGTCTGCTCGCCGCCTGGTTGGTGCTGCCGTTCATGTATCTGGCGGCGATCGGCGCCGGCTTCCTCGCTTCCTACATCGCGGTCGTGCAGCAGGTCGGAGCGGTGTCCTCGGGTGGCTACTTGTTGATCTTCTGGCAATTCCAGAACCCACCGGACTTCATCTACAGCCTGATCAAGGCGATGTTCATGGCCACCGCGATCGTGCTCGTGGGGTGTTACTACGGCTACAACGCCAGTGGCGGGCCTGTCGGCGTGGGCACCGCCACGGCCAAGTCGATGGTGCTGAACCTGGTGCTGGTGCACATCATCGGGATGCTCGGCACGCAGATCTTCTGGGGCGCCAATCCGCGAGCCCCGATCGGGGGCTGAGCGATGGCCGACGACCCCCAGTTGGAGGAGCAGGAGCCGGGCTCCGCGGAGCTTGGCCCCGCCGAGCCGGAGATCGCGAACGCCGGGGTCGTGCTGGAGCCACCGCCGTCACGCGCGGGCGAGGAGGAGGAGTTTCGCTTCCACTCGGGCGTCGTGCGTGCGACGAAGGCGCCCAACGCGATCGAATTCGTCGACGTGCACAAGGCGTTCGGGCGCAACCAGGTGCTGCGTGGCCTGAACATGGGGATCCCCGAAGAACAGATCTCGATGATCATCGGCCCGTCGGGCACCGGCAAGTCGGTGTGCATCAAGCACATGGTCGGCCTGCTGTATCCGGACGAAGGCGACGTGCTCGTGCATGGGCAGTCGATCCCGGCGCTGCCCGACGACGAGCTGTTCGAGCTGCGCAAGAAGTTCGGCGTGCTGTTCCAGGACGGCGCGCTGTTCGGCTCGATGAATCTGTACGACAACGTTGCCTTCCCGTTGCGTCAGCACACCGAGAAGAGCGAAGAGGAGATCGCCGAGATCGTCAACCGCCGCTTGCGCGAGGTCGGCTTGATCGGCGCGGGCACGAAGATGCCAAACGAGCTGTCCGGTGGGATGCGCAAGCGCGCGGGGTTCGCGCGCGCGCTCGTGCTCGACCCCGAGATCGTGTTGTTCGACGAGCCGGACTCGGGCCTTGACCCGGTGCGTACCGCGCTGCTGTGCGAGCTGATCAAGGAAGTCCACGCTGAGAACGGCGGGACCTATGTGGTGATCACCCACGACATCATGAGCGCGCGACGCGTGGCTGAGCACATCTCGGTCCTGTGGAAGGGCCGGATCGTCGAATCGGGGCCGGCGGCAGAGCTGTTCGCGAGCGAGAATCCCTTCGTACGTCAGTTCCTCTCGGGCGAGTCGCAGGGCCCGCTCGGCATGGAGTGATTCTGGCGGCGCCTCGTCGCCCCTGGCTGTGTCCTCGATCGCTCGTGTGCTATTCGCACACTTCGCTCACTGCGTCCTTGCCAGGAACGACGATCCGCTCGCCAGAATAGGCCTGTGCATCTACTAGAAGATCAATCGTGACCGCCCGGCTGTTGGCCGCCCTCGCGGGTGGTGCTGCCCGTAGGCCGGTGCTGGCGATCGCGCTTGCGGGAGTGCTTGGGCTGGGAGGCGCGGTCTTTGCGCTGAGGCTGAACCCGACGGCGGCGACGAACACGTTCGTGTCGAGCTCCAGTCCTGAGTACAGGGCGACGCAGAAGTTTTACGGGAACTTCGGTGAAGAGCCGGTCGAGGTGCTCGTGAAAGGCGATCTGCAGCAGCTCGTGCTGAGCTCGGACGTCGACCGGTTGGTCGGTCTGGAGGGGTGCCTGTCGGGCAACGTCCCCGCAAGTGCGCTTGCGGGGGAGGGCGGCGCAAGTGGGCCGTGCGGGCAGTTGGCGAAGGCAAAGACGGTGAAGGTGGTGTTTGGGCCGGGCACGTTTATCAACGAGTCTGCGGAACAGATCGACGAACAGTTGACCGTCCAGACCAAGCAGGCCGAAGCCGCGGCGAAACAGGCCGAGCAGGTGGTGAGGAAGGCCGCGGAAGCACGCGGAGAAAGTGCCGAAGCGGCGCAGAAACTGGGCCGGCAGGCGAGTACGATCACGCTCGCGCGCTTCAGGGAGGGCCTCGCGACGTTGGCCCTTCAGTATGGCCTGACCGCGCGGCCGAGCCTGGATGACCCGAGCTTTGTCTCGACGCTGGTGTTCGATCCGACCAAGCCCGCGGGCACGCCGAAGCAGCGATTCGCCTACCTGTTCCCGAGCCGTGAAGCGGCGTTGATTTCGGTCCGCTTGAGGGCCGGGCTGAGCGAACGCGAACGGACGCACACGATCGCGTTGATCCGCCAGGCGACGGCGATGAAGCAGTGGCGGTTGCAGCACGGGGAGTCCTATCTCCTGACGGGCCAGCCGGTGATCGTCGCGGATCTGACAGGGAAGATCACGAACTCGATCGAGCTGCTGCTGGTGGCCGTGATGCTGGTGATGGCGGGCACCCTCAGCCTGGTGTTTAGGACCCACCCACCCAGCCCGCGGCTGCTGCCGCTGGCAATCGCGCTGCTCGCCGCCGCGCTGACATTCGGCGCCCTGTCGATCGTCGGGGCTTCGCTGACGGTGGCCTCGATCGCCGTGCTGCCGGTGCTGGTCGGGCTGTCGGTGGACTACGCGATCCAGTTCCAGTCGCGCGTCGGGGAGGCGCTTGCGGAGGGGTCTGATCGACCAGACGAGCAAGGACTCCACTCGCCAGAGGACACTCGAGCAGCCGTCACGCGGGCGGCGGCGATCGGTGCGCCGACGATCGCCACAGCCGGTATCGCGAGCGTCGCGGCGATGCTCGTGCTGCTGCTCTCGCCGGTGCCGATGGTGCGTGGCTTCGGCCTGTTGCTCGTGGTCGGTGTCGTGATCGCGTTCCTGAGCGCGCTCACCGCGGGATCGGCCGCGCTTGTGCTGGTCGGGCGCCGAGCGGCCGGTCGAGGCGTCGCGAGCGGTGACGGGACGGCGAACAGGGGGCGCCTCGACGAGTCGCTGGGAGCCGCCTGGCGGGGGGCGCGCGAGCTGTTGCTCGAGAACCCGGTGAATCGTTTCGTGGCACGAATCGCGCTGGTGCATGCCCCGCGCCGGCCGGGACGTCTGCTCGGCGTGGGCCTGGCGCTGGCGGTGCTCGGCTGGGGCCTGGATACGCAGACGCACGTGGAGACCGACATCACGAAGCTGGTTCCGCAGAACCTGGAATCGCTGCAGAACCTGAACGCGCTGGAGCGTGCCACGGGCGTGGGCGGGCAGCTCGACCTGATGGTCAGCGCAAAGGACCTGACGAAGCCGGCGACGATCGAATGGATGAGCAGATACGAGAGCGCCGTGCTGAAGCGCTTCGGCTACAGCCCCACACGGGGCTGTGGGCGGGCGCGGGTGTGCCCGGCTTTCTCATTGCCTGACCTGTTTGCGGGCTCCACCACAACCGCCGGCGGTGCGAGTACGCCGGGCTCCACTGCAACCACCGGCGCCGGGACCACCAATGCCGCTGCCACCAAAGCCACCACCACACCGAAGCTCACGCGGGCCGATGTGCGGGACCTGCTCGACGCGATCCCGCCGTACTTCTCCCAGGACGTGATCACCCCCGATCGGCGCACGGCGACGCTGGCGTTTGGCATCCGGTTGATGCCGCTGGCCGAACAGCAGAAGGTGATCGAAGAGATGCGCTCGACCCTGCATCCGCCCGCGGGGGTGAGCGCGCAGCTGGTGGGGCTGCCGGTGCTGGCCGCCCAGTCGGGCGCGCAGGTGGCGTCCCCGTGGCGACGGATGGAGACGCTGCTGATCGGGCTGGCCGCGGTTGCGCTCGTGCTGTTGATCGCCTTCCGCGGCGATCGTCGCCGGGTGCTCGTGCCGCTGGTGCCGATCGCGCTGGCGACGGGCTGGTCGGCGCTGATCCTGTTCGCTGTGAGGGTGCCGCTGAACCCGATGTCGGTCACTTTGGGCGCGCTGGTGATCGCGATCTCCACCGAGTTCAGCGTGCTGCTGTCCGAGCGCTACCGCCAGGAGCGGCTGGGAGGCGCCGACGCGATCGAGGCGTTGCGGCGCACATACCGGCGCACGGGCGCCGCGGTGGCGGCATCGGGGGTGACGGCGATTGCCGGGTTCGGCGTGCTGGTGCTGTCGGATATCCGCATGCTGCGGGACTTCGGGCTGGTGACGCTGATCGATTTGAGCGTTTCGCTGCTGGGCGTGCTGGTGGCTTTGCCGGCCGCGCTGGTGCTCGCCGAGCGGCCGCGAGCGATCGCCCTGCGTGTCCCGGGCGTCGATCGAATCCGCCGGCAGGGACAGGCGCGCCATGAGTCGGCCTGAGCCCGGCGACCATCAGGGGCTCGCGGGTCGGGGTTACGGGCGTTATGTCGGCATCCTGGGAATTCTGATCGTGGTGCTGATCACGATCAACACGGCGCTGACGAAGCCGAACGGAGCGACCGGTATCGAGCCCGGCCAACCGCTGGCGCCGTTCGCCGTGCCGCTCGCCCAGGGCGATGTGAACGGCGATGCCGACGTCGCCACCCATGCGAACGAGGGCGCGGCGGGGAAGCATCCGGCGTGCCTGGAGCGGGGCGCGGGGATCCTGAACATCTGCGAACTCTATGAACAGGGACCCGTGGTGTTGGCGCTGTTCGTCGACGCCGGCTCGTGCCCTCAGATCTTGAGCGATCTGCAGGCGCTCGCGCCGGCGTTCCCCGGGGTGCGTTTTGCGGGCGTGGCGATCAAGGGCGATCGAGCGCAGGTGCGCAAGCTGGTCAAGGCGCGGAGCCTGAGCATTCCGATCGGCTTCGATCTCGACGGCGCGCTGGCGGCGCTTTACAAGGTGGCGAGCTGTCCACAGGTGAGCTTTGCCTACCCGGGTGGTGTGGTGCAGAGCAAGGCGCTGCTGGAGCGGCCCACGCCGGCGAGCCTGCGCGCGCGCGTGAGCGAGCTGGTTGCGGCGGCGCGCGCGCGCGGTTGGAAGCCTCCGGCATCGTGACCCCCGACCATCAGGAGCTCGAGCTGGGATGGCGGGCGCGGGAGGTCGAGCGGGAGCTGCCCGAGTTGCGGCTGGTGGTTGCGCAGGCGCGAGTTGGGCGATCGGGCTCGGTGACCGCTCGCTCGCCCGCGGGAGTCGAGGGGCGGCTGCGCGAACTGTCGAACAAGTTTCGGGGGGCCCGCGCGGTGGCGGTCCGCCGGGAGCCGGTGCCGGCGGCCTACAGGGTCTTCTTCAGGCACATCGGCCTCGACCCCGACGTGATGCGCACGCCGATCGAGGCCGCGGCGCTCGAGCGGATGATGCGTGGCGGCTTCCTCTCCGGCGGAATGCTCGAGGACATCTTGCTGATCGCGCTGATCGACACCGGCGTTCCGGTGTGGGCGCTCGACTCCGGGGCCGTCGACGGCCCGCTCGGCATCCGCGCCAGCGGCGAGGACGAGCCGTTGGGACGGTCCTTCGACGCCCCGCCGTTGCCGGCCGGGCGGCTGGTGGTGGCCGATGCCTCGGCGGCGCTGGCGGTGCTGTTCGGCGAGCTGGCCCCAGGGCACGAGGCCGGCGCGCAGACGCGCGGTCTGACGCTGTTCGCGATCCAGGTGGCCGGGGTTCCGTCGCTGTATGTGGAGGAGGCCCTGTGGATGTGCCGCACGGCGCTCGAGGCGCGATGAGCGCGGTGGCCCACCAAGCGTGCCGGGCTGGACCCGGCCTGGCCCGGGCGCGCCGGCGCGTGCCTTGAACACGCTGGTAGAATCCTGGATTCCGGCGCCAGGAGGAGGAGGTAGGAGTGACCCAGTCCGGGCTTGTTAGAGATCGTGATCGATCGGAGATCGGGGAGGCCGCCGTCACGAGCGGCCGGCTGGTCGAGGTCGGTGAGCGTGACGCGCGCGACGCCCTGAGGAAGCAGATCGGCAGGCTCGAGCGCGAGTGCTCGGCGATCATCGCGGGGGCGTTCCCGCACATCTCCTTGACGGACATGCCCGAGGTCAGGGGCGAGGTCAGAGGCGGCCCGTGCCTGCTCACGCTGGCGGAGCTGGAGCGGATGCGCGACCGGCTGGCCGGCCACACGCAGGACATGCGCCGGCTTGCGAGTGAGCGCGTCGAGCATGAGCGCCGCGCGCGCGAGCTGCTGGAGGGGATGAAGCTCGAACCCGGCCGCTACAAGTTCACACGCCTGCCGGTGCGAGATCTCGGCCAGGGGGGCTGCGGGGTGTGGGAGGTGCGTCCGCGGCTCGGTCTGATCGGGATGCTCGCCGGCTGGTGGCACGTAAAGCTCTCCTCCGGCTGTCCATTAGCCAGGGGGCCGCGCGACGCGCGGCCCCGGATTCGCCGCTACCGACCGACCGGCCACCACCTACCGACGGCCACGACCGACCCGGCCACTACCGACTGAGCGCCATCGCGCGGCGCTCGGGTGTGGGAGCCTCGCGTGACGGCGCGTGGGCTCGATATGGCGATGGGCTGAGCTCCGTGGTCTGCTCGCCGTTCTCGGAGACGGCGGTGAGCATCGCCGCCAAAGAGCGGCGTTGACGGTCGGTCATCGAGCCGACGGTCTTCTTCTCGGACATCGACAGCTGGGCGAGGAATTTGCGGCAGCGCGTCTGACCCCAGCGACGCTGGCTCATCAGGAGGTCGGCCACGGCCATCGAGTCAGCCTCCCAGGGGCAGTCGAGGATCACGGCGGCGACGCATGTCTCGCCCAGCGCGACCCGGCGCTTGAGCGAGGCGCGGGCGAGGCGTACCTGGTTGGCGCGTTCCAAGGCACGCATGTATTGAGGCCCGCTCGACCCAGCGGGCGTATCGGCAGGGACCATCGTCGCTGTCGCGTTCATCTGAGCACTCTCCCCGTTGCCGCCGCATAAATCGCGACGAGCAACATCCTGGCTTGAATTTTGGACGGGATGCGCAGAGCACGGCCGATTGAAGTCAACCCGCGAGGAGTCGCGGTCGACACCGGCACTTGGACCCCCTACGGCTGCCTGGGGGCGAACTTCAAACGGTCATGCAGAGCGCTCCTAGAAGCTACGCGAGGACGGGGCTCGAGGTCAACAGCCAGAACTCGGTTCGTACGCTAAAAGCGACCTTTTTTCTTGCGCTAAGGACTTGTGAAGAAATGGACAAGCGGAAGGATCTCAATCGGGCCGCAGAAAGCGCAGGGTCTCGATCAAGCCTGGAGAGCGGAAGGGGGTCAATCGGGAACCGGAAGCGGAGGGTCTCGATCGGGACCCGGAAAGCGGAGGGGGTCAAGCGGGGCCCGGAAGCGGACCGTGCTCGGCCTCGAACTCGCGCTTGACCGCGGCGAAGACGGAGAGCGCCCGGTCGAGCACGGCGCGATCGTGGGTGGCCATCACGCTCGTGCGCAGCAGAGCGCCGCCTGGAGGAACCGCGGGGTGCAGCGCGGTGTTGACGAACACGCCCGCGTCATAGAGCGCCTTCCACAGGAGCGCCGCCTTCCAGTCATCGCCGACGAGCACAGGGATGATCGGTGTGACGATCCGCGGCGGATCGGTTGCTTCCACGGCGCCATCGATGGCTCCGTCCCTGACGATGCCCGGCGCCGGGGAGACATCGGCGGGCAGATCCTGCGGCTTGACCACCGCGAAGCCGAGCTCTTCGAGGCCGTCACGCAGCCAGCGAGCGTTGGCGAGCGCGCGCTCCAGCAGCGGCGGACCGTCGGCCGAGCGGAGCACGCGCAGTGCCGCCAGCGCGGCCCCGAGCGAGGCGGGGACCGCGGAGGCGGTGAACAGGAACGGGCGCGAGAAGAGGCGCAGGTACTCGATCACGTCGGCCGGTCCCGCGACGAAGCCGCCGCAGGAGGCGAGCGACTTGGAGAACGTGCCCATGCGCAGGTCGACGCGATCCTCGACCCCCAGCAGCTCGGCAGTGCCCGCCCCGCGCGCGCCGAGCACCCCGGCGCCGTGGGCCTCGTCGACCATCAGGCGCGCGCCAAAGCGCTCGCACAGGTCGCAGATCTCGCGCAGCGGCGCGATGTCGCCCTCCATCGAGAATACCCCGTCGACGACGACCAGCACGCCACCGCCGTCGGACTGGGCGCGCTCGAGCATCTTCTCGAGCTTGTCCAGGCGGTTGTGGCGAAACGGGCGCAGCTTCGCGCGGGAGAGCAGGCAGCCGTCGAAGATCGAGGCGTGGTCACCGGAGTCGACGATCACCGTGTCCTGTGGGGAGAGGATCGTGCCGAGCGTCGAGAGGTTGGCCTGGTGGCCGGTCGTGAAGACGAGCGCGGCGTCGGTGTTCATCCACTGGGCGATCTCCCGCTCCAGTTCCAGGTGCAACGGGATCGTCCCGTTGAGGAAGCGCGAGCCGGTCAGCCCGGTGCCGTAGCGATGGAGGGCATCCTCGGCGCCCTGCATCACGCGCTCGTCGCCGGTCAGCCCGAGGTAGTTGTTGGAGCCGAGCATGATCCGCTCGGAACCCTCCATCTCGACGACGGGCATCGCCGCGGAGGTGAGGACATGGAAGTAGGGCAGCACGTCGGCCTCGCGCGCGGCGCGCAGCAGCTCCTCGCGCTCGTGGCCGCGGACCTTGGAGAAGACGTCTGTCGAAGTTGGCATATAGGGTTTGATCCGATGAATGCGTCTGATCCAGCGAGCGTCTGACCCGGTGAGCGCGGCCGAACGAACACCCGAGGGAACAGCCGTCCAGGTCACGCCGGTGACCGGCAGGAGTGACCTGAAAGCGTTCATCGACCTGCCGTTCAAACTGCATGCTAACCACCCGCTGTGGGTGCCACTGCCGAAGCTCGAGCGCTGGGTGTTCCTGAACAAGCGCCTGAACGCCTTCTTCAGCCACGGCGAAGCCGAGTACTTCATCGCCCGGCGCGGCGGGCGGGTCGTGGGGCGGATCACCGCGCAGGTGAACGACACGTTCAACGAGTACCAGAAGAAGAACTGGGGTTGGTATGGGTTCCTTGAGTTCGAGGACGACCAGGAGGTGCTCGACGCGTTGCTGGCCGCCGCGCAGGCGTGGCTGCAGGCGAGGGGCAAGGAGCGGATGGTGGGCCCGGCCGACTTCACGCTGAACGAAGAGAGCGGCATCCTCGTCGAGGGGTTCGACCTGCGCCCGATGATCAAGCAGCCCTGGCACCCGCGCTACTACCGGCAACGGATGGAGCAGGCCGGGATGAGCAAGGCGATGGACCTGTTGATGTGGAAACTGGAGGTCGAGAACCGCGACAAGGTGCTGCCGGTGATCTGGGAGCTGGCGGAGAAGGCGCAAACAGAGCACGGGATCAGGGTCAGGCCGATGCGCAGAAGGCAGCTGCGCAAAGACATGGACTCGTTCGCCGAGGTCTACAATTCAGCGTGGTCGAACAACTGGGACTTCGTGCCGTATTCGAAGAAGGACCTGGACGCCTACGCACAGGAGATCCAGCTGGTGTTCGACAAGCATTGGTGCATGATCGCCGAGAAAGAAGACACGGGCGAGGTCGTCGGCATGGCGATGACGTTCCCCGACCTGAACCAGGTGCTGGCGAAGATGAACGGCAAATTCCTGCCGCTGGGCTGGTGGCACTTCCTGAACAAGGGCAAGCTGACCGACCGGGTGCGCGTGGGCTTTCTGGGCGTGAAGCCGGAGCATCAGCACACGGGTGTGGCGGCGAAGCTCTACCAGCTGCATTTCGACGCGGCGGAAAAACGCCCGCAGAAGGGCGGCGAGATGGGCTGGATCCTGGAGACGAACACGGCGATGAACAGGGGCATGGAAGCGATGGGTGGCGAGATCGTCAAGCGCTATCGGGTGTATGAGCGGGAGTTGTAGGGGGGACGAGCCACCAGCGCTGGGTGCGCCAGAGCTCGGGCCCGGTCGAGGCTGGGTGCGGCAGGCGAAGCGCTTTTGACACAGGGTCAGCACCGATGCACTGGGCGGGTGGCGTGAGAGGGTCTGGACGGCCGCGTAGACTAAGCGGGATGGGTGAAGAGACCGAGGAAGTCGACGCGCTGCCGGTGCTGGCGGACGAGCCGACGGTGCTGGCCTCGACGGCGCGAGCATTGCCGGCCGAGGGCGGGTCTCGCGCGATGGTGCCCGCAGTACAGGCCGCGGCGGTGGCGGCCGGGGGCTTCGTGGCGGGGGCGGCGGTCGTCGGCCTCGTGCACAGGCGCAGGCGTCCGGCCCTGGCGAAGGGTCGCCGTGCCCGGCGATTGGGCAAGGCAGGGCGCAAGGACGCGCGCTCGGTGAACAGAGCGGGCGAGTTGTTGCAGATCGTCGGGAGTAGATCGCTGCTCGTGGACGTGCATTTGCTGGGCGGCGCCGGAGATCGCTGAGGCGATCGTGCCGGCGCGGGAGCAGGCGGGGTCGCGCGGGCGCGTCGTACCCCATGAGCGGGCCACGCCCCTCCGTGGCAGGGCGATTTCCTCCCGCGGCGCGGTCGAGCTGCGCGAGGAGGTGCGGCCGAGGAGTCCGTTCAGGCTGAGAAGGCGGAGCGGGATGGACGGCGTGCTGCGCCACCGCGGCGGGGTGTTGGAACGGTTGCTGCACGACGAGAACGGTCAGCCGGTCGTGGTGCGGATCGCGCAGAGCGCCTCGGAGAACGTCCTGTTCGGCGCGCGCGCACGAACGGAGACGGCCGCGAGAGACGGCATCGAGAGGATGCGGTTCGCGCTCGGCGTGGACGACGACCTGAGCGCTTTTCACCGCCGATTTGCCGATGACCCAAGAATCGGGCGCTCGGTGCGCGAGCGCCCGTGGCTGAGGGTGGGGCGCCGGCCGGAGCCGTGGGAGGCGCTCGCGTGGGCGGTGTGCGAGCAGCTGATCGAGTACGAGCGCGCGGCGAAGATCGAGCGCCGGATCGTCGCCCGCCTGGGGCGCCGCTGGGGTGGCTGGGGCGGCTGGGGTGAGGGTCTGCGCGACGCGCCGACGCCGCGAGCCTTGGCGCGGACGGCGCCGGCGCTGCTGGAGTCCTTCGATCTGGCGGGCGTGCGCGCTCTGACGCTGGTGCGCGTTGCCGGGGAGGTGGCAAACGGACGGATCGACCTGGACAGCGCCGATCACGAGCGCGGCTGGAAGCGTTTGCGGGCGATCCCGGGGATCGGCGCGTGGACGGTGGAGATGATGGCGCTGTGCGGCCAGGGTCGCCACGACCAGCTGCCCGCGGGAGACGTGGGCTTGCTGAAGCTGGTCGGGCGAAAGCTCAGCGGCGGTGACCCGAGAGCCCGTGCGGAGGAGAACGAGGTGCGCGAGTATTTCGCCGGCTACGGCGAGTGGGCCGGGCTGGCCGCGATGCACATGAACGCTCTGTAGCCGAGGGCCGACTCAGGCCGAGGCGAGGGTCGGGCCGTGGACCCATAGGTCCAGCGAGTATGCCGTGAGCGCTACGCTAGGTGCATGCCAACACTGGTGCTCGATCCTCCCCCGCAGGCATTGGAGCTGCTTCTGGAGCGTCGCCGTCGCTCGGGCCTGGACCGTTTCGACGAGATCTGGGAGGGTGTACTGCACATGGTTCCGGCTCCACTGGGCGAACACGCCGACCTATCGCAACAGCTGGCCGAGGTGCTCGGCCCGCTGGCAAGAGCCGCGGGACTGATCGCCACGATAAGCGAGTTCAACCTCGGCGACTCCGAGGCGGACTTTCGTGTGCCGGACGGCGGCATACACCGGGAGCGCCCGCGTGGCGTCTGGCACTCGACCGCCGCGCTCGTCGTGGAGATCGTCTCTCCGGGCGATGAGAGTTGGAAGAAGCTCCCGTTCTATGCCGCCCACAGCGTGGATGAGGTTTTGATCGTAGACCCATCGGACCGCACCATCCACTGGCTCGCATTGTCCGGCGGCGAGTATCGAGAGGTGCAGCGCAGCGATCTGATCGAGCTCGGTCCAGGTGAGCTCGCCGAGCGGATCGATTGGCCCTGACCCTGATCGCGGGCAGCGGCCGGCCTCAAAGCGACCCGGCCGCGATCCCTTCTCCCGGCAGAAACTCGTTGGTGAACGGCGGCAGGACGGTGCTCGGGTCGTGGTGCAGGAGGCCGTGGGCGAACATCCAGCTGCCGAAGGCCGCCCAGGCCGTGGGGTTCTGATATCCGAAGGGCTTGCCGCCCGACGGCAGCGCCGCGGGCAGCGTCTGTTCGATCGAGGCGAGTTGGAGCTTCGGTTCGAGTGAGGGGTTGGCCTTGACTAGCAGTGAGGCGGCGGCGGCCGGATCGGCGCGCACGGCGCGCTGGCCGCGGGTGAGCGCCTGGAGGAACGCGCGCAGGTCCTGGCCGCGCGAGCGCGCCTCGTCTTCGCGAACGACGAGCACGAGCTCGTTGTATGTCGGCACGCCCGCTTGGTCGACGGGGATCGTGACGGGGTGCTTGTGCATCAGCTGGAGCTGGAGCGACTCGTAGTTCCAGTACCCGCCGAGTGTCGCGTCGACCTTGCGGGAGAGCATCGCGGGGACGAGGTTGAAGCCGACGTTCACTTCGTGCACCGATGCCGGGTTCACGCCGGCGCTCTGCAGCGCGGACTTCAGCTCGGCCGCCTGATAGGGGATCCCCGCCGTGCCGACGGTCTTGCCGGCGAGGTCGGCGACGCTCTTGATGTGTGAGGAGGGCAGCGCGATGATCGACGTCAGCGGCCGCTGCACGAGCGCGCCGATCGAGACCAGTTTCAGACCTTCGTCGCGGGCGAGCAGCAGCTCCGGCTCGTAGGAGATCGCCATGTCGACCTTGCCGGCCGCCAGCAGCTTCAGCGGTTCGGCGCTTTCAGCGGGGACGACCGGTTTTACGTCGAGTCCAACGGCGCGGAAGTCGCCGGCGGCGATCGCCGAGTAGAGCGGCGCGTGATCGGCGTTGGGGAACCAGTCGAGCATCACCGTGAAGGGCTTCGTGCGGGCCGCCGTGATCGTGTCCTGCTTGGCGCCGCAGGCGGACAGGACGAGGGTGCACGCGATCGCAAGCACGGCAGGCACGGCGAGTCTGATCTTCAACGGAGGTCTCCTCTTGATTGGTAGGCCCACGGCGCCAGCCGGCGCTCGACGAAGGCAAGGGCGTAGAAGCAGGCGATCGCGAACGCGAACAGTACGACCGCGGCGGCATAGGCGCGCGAGGTCTGCAGGGATGAGAGGTCGGAGTTGATCTCGCGCCCCAGCCCGGAGTAGGCCCCCGAGGTCGCCGTCTGAGACTCGGCGATGTAGGCGCCGATCACGCCGACGGTTACTGCGATCCGCGCGCCGCTGATCGCGGCGGGCAGCGCCGCCGGCAGCTCGGCGAAGCGGAAGGCCTGCAGGCGCGAGGCGTCGAGCGTGCGCAGCAGCTTCAGCTGGTCGGGGTCGACGGCGGCGAGCCCGTCGACGGTCGTGACGAGCACTGGGAAGAAGCAGATTAGGACGATCACGATCAGCTTGGGAAACAGGCCGAAGCCGAGCACGAACACGAGCAGCGGCGCGATCACCGCGATCGGGATCGCCTGCGAGCCGACCGTGAGCGGGTAGCAGGCGCGGCGTAGGGGAGGCGAGAGGTGGATCAGCACGCCGAGCGCGAAGCCGAGCGCCAGCGCGAGCGCCAGCCCGAGCACGACCTCCTCGGCGGTGACCGCGAGGTTGTGGCCGAGCAGGCCGGCGTTGCCCCACAGCGCCCCGGCGATCGTGTGCGGCGCCGGCAGGATCGACGAGCTCGTGGCGCCCGAGTCGACATAGAGCTCCCAGGCGGCGAGCAGCGCCGCAACGAGCACGATCGCGGGAAGGGCGTTGACGACGCGGCGTCTCATAGAGCGCTCCTGGCGTCCGAGCCCAGCGTGATCAGGGCCTGCTCGCGCAGGGCGATCACCCCGGCGTCGGTACGCGAGCGAGGACGCGGGAGATCGACTTCGATCTCCCCTCGAATCTGCCCGGGACGGGGGGAGAGCACCGCGACTCGGTCGGCGAGCACGACGGCCTCCTCGACATCGTGGGTGACGAGCACGACCGTGCGCGGCTCGCGCTCCAAAGCCCGGCCCAGCCACCCCTGCATCTCCGCGCGCGTGATCGCGTCGAGCGCGCCGAACGGCTCGTCGAGACAGAGGACGGGCTTGCCGGAGAGCAGGGTGCGCAGGAAGGCCACGCGCTGGCGCATGCCGCCGGAGAGCTCGTGCGGGTGGGCCTGCTCGAAGCCACTCAGGCCAAGCTCGGCGAACAGCTCCGCGGCGCGCGCGCGGGCCTCGGCGCGTGGTCGCTGGGCGATGCGCAGGGAAAGGGCGGCGTTGTCGACGGCACTCAGCCACGGCAGCAAGAGGTCGCGCTGAGGCATCAAAGCCGCCGGGGCGCATGCGACGGCGCCGGAGTCGGGAGCCTGCAGGCCGCAGATCAGCTCGAGCAGCGTGGTCTTCCCGCAGCCGCTCGGGCCGACGACCGCGAGCAGTTCCCCGTGCTCGGCGTGCAGCGACACTCCGGAAAGCGCCTGCACCGGTGCGCCGTGACGGTCTCGATAGGCGCGACTGACCTCGCTGAGGCTGATGCCATCGTTCGCGTGAGCAACCCGAGGCGGGCGATGCGCGCGCGGTTGCAGTTCTGTCGGCACTCCACTCCCTCCGCGGGCATTACCCCACAGGTTCAAAGGGTCGGCGCCGGGGATCTTCTCCTGTGCGCCATCTCAGCCAGCTTGCCCGCCAGCCCCCCTGTTGTTTGCTCGTGGTCGATGCTACCGCGTCTACGTCGAACGTTGACGGTGCTTCGGCGATGGAGTCGTGCCACTCCCGATGAGGCCTCTACTTAAAGACGCCGTGAGGAGTGTTGCATTTTTTTAAGTGCGATAGCTATGGTTATACGCACTTTAAAAAGTTAACGTTCCCCCCAGCCCCTTTATCTTCTCGCACATTTCTGTCACGTTTTCGTCTCGATGCAGTCACGAATGCAGTCAGGAATGCGCCAGAAATGCGCCAGGAATGTGTCACGCGACGGGGTGACAGAGTCCTGATGAAAGAACGCCACTACGCTGAGGTGACCGGCCGGGTGAGCGCCTTCACGAAGTCCTCCAGTTGGGCGGTCGTCCAGCACTCGAACGCGGTGCAGAACTCCTCATAGGCGGCGATCACCGAGTCGCCATAGTTCCAGTACAGGCGCGGCTCGGGGTTCAGCCAGAAGGTGCGCCCGGCGCGCGCGGCGAGCTGGGCGAAGAGGTCGGCGCGGGGGTCGCGGCCGTTCGTGCGCGCGTCGCCGAGCACGATCACGGTGGCGCGCGGGTGGAGGTCTTCGCCGACCTGTTCGAGCATCTCCGACCAGACGCGCCCGTAGTCGGTGTAGCCGGAGATGTCGGCCACGCCCGCGTCGGTCGAGATCCGCTCGGAGACCGCTTTGAAGTCGCGCTCGTGGGCGAAGATGTCGGTCACCTCGGAGACGCGCTCGATGAACACGAACGAGCGCATCTTGCGAAACGAGTCGTGCAGCGCGTGGAGCACGGACAAAAAGAACACCGACGCCGAGGTGACGCTCGTTGAGACGTCGCACAGCACGTAGATCTCCGGCCGGCGCGGGCGCCGCGGGCGGTACTTCAGGACCACGGGCACGCCGCCGGTCTGCAGGGAGGCGCGCATCGTGCGCCGCACGTCGACCTGTGCATGACGGCGGTGCCCGCGGGCCTGCATCCCCTGCGTGGCCAGGCGGCGGCGCAGCTGGATCACGACGCGGTGCACTGCCGCCAGATCGGCCAGCGGACCGGAGGGCAGCGCCCGGTCGAGCTCGCCCAGCGGTCGTGAGGGGGGCAGGTTGCCGGTGCGCTCGATCTGGCCGCGCTCGAGCTCTTTGCGCAGGAGCGCCTCGAAGCGGCGCAGCGCGTCGCGCGGCAAACCATCGCGCCGGGGGTCCTCGACGGGCAGCTCGGGCTGGGGCTCGGTGCGCAGGCCGAGCGCGCGGCGGATCCGCTGGACGTCGACGCCGATCACCCCGGAGCCCTCCTGGCGGCGCCCGAACGCGGCGACGGCCATCCGCGCGAGGTCGCGCATCGCTCCCTCCGAGCCATCCCGCAGGGCGGCGGCGATGCGCGCCCGCAGCGCTTCGAGATCTTCCGGAGACAGCTCGTCGAGGTCGATCGCACCCGGCGGGGACTGAGCAGGGTCGCCCTCGCGGATGCCCTCGCGCAGCGCCGCGACCTCGACGGCGCGGAAGAAGAAGCGGTCGAACACCAGCTCGAACACGCGCCGGTCGTCCTGGCTCTTGGCCAGCGTCGCGGCGAGCGCCTCGCGGAAGTCCGTCTGCTCGGTCCACGGCACCTCGCGCAGCACGGCGAACGCGTCCAGCAGCTCGGAGGTTCCGACGGCCACACCTTCGCGGCGCAGCTCCTCGCCCAGCTCCAGGATGCGCGCGGCCAGACCCTCGGGCGACGTGGGAGTGCCGGCGGATCGTGCGGCCAGGGCATCGGCCGGGCGGCGAGGCCACAAAAGGGGATGCTCGGGGTTGGGCCGACCCTCAGGCGACATGGCAGAATCCTCCGGGGATGATACGTCCGTCGGGGTTGGAGTCAGGCGGCATCGGCGGCCGGCGCGCGCAGCTTCAGGCCGACGCGCTCGGACACGATGTCCATGTCCGTGCGGTGCTTGACGATCACCGACATCGTGTCCTTGAAGGTCTGCTCGTCGATGTCGGTGGCCCCGAGCAGCAGCAGCGCGCGCGCCCAGTCGATCGACTCGGCGATCGACGGCGGCTTCTTCAGGTCGAGCTCGCGCACCATGCCGACGACCTCGACAAGCCGGCGGGCGACCGTCTCCGAGAGCTCGGGGGCGTGCAGCCGGACGATCTCCAGCTCGTGCTCGAGCTCGGGGTAGTCGAGCCACAGGTACAGGCAGCGACGCTTCAAGGCCTCGGTCAGCTCGCGCGAGTTGTTCGAGGTCAAAAGCACGACGGGGTGCGTGCGCGCCTCCACTCGACCGAGCTCGGGGATCGAGATCTGAAAGTCGGAGAGCACCTCGAGAAGCATCGCCTCGAACTCCTGGTCGGTCTTGTCGATCTCATCGATCAGCAGCACCACCGGCGCCTCGGAAGCGATCGCGCTCATCAACGGCCGCGCCAGCAGGAACTCCTCGCCGAAGATGTCCTCCTGCACGGCCTCCCAGCCCGTGTCGGAGGCCTCGGCCTGGATGCGCAGTAGCTGCTTGCGGTAGTTCCACTCATACAGCGCCTTCGCCTCGTCCAGGCCCTCGTAGCACTGCAGCCGCACGAGCTCGCGGCCGAGATACAGCGCGAGCGACTTCGCCAACTCGGTCTTGCCGACGCCGGCCGGGCCCTCGACGAGTACGGGCTTGCCGAGCTTGGCGGCGAGGAATGAGACGAGCGCAGTCGACTCGCCGGGTAGGTAGCCCACCGCGCGCAGACCATCGGCGACATCGGCGACGGAGGCGGGCGCCTGGGCGAGAGGAGCGGACATCGTCCGCGCAATGATAGGCGCCTACCGTTGGTCGGCGAGTCGCCGCTCGAGATCGATGAACGCATCGATCATCTCGGGTGCTTCGAAGGCACGGTTACGTCTGCCGAGCGTCGTCTGGCGCAGGATCTTTGCCTCCAGTAGCCGCGGGATCGCGGCATTGACGGCCTGCTCGCTTCGGCCGGTTATCGCCGCGGCGCTCTGCACGGTCACGATCGGCGCGCCCGGAAAGGCATCCAGGAGCAAAGCGGCGGCCGAGTCGCCGCGCAGGCGGCCGACGCGCTCGAGCCATCGCGACTGGATGCCGGCGACGGTCTGCTCGTAGGTCTGCGCGTCGGCCACCGCGCGGCTCATCGCGGCGGCGAACAGGGCAATCCACCTGTCGATGCCCTTCTGTGCCGAGGTTGAGTTCGCGGGCCCGTTGTAGCGGGTCGCGGTCAGGCCGCCGACGTAGTCGCGTGACCAGGTGGTGAGCACGAGCGAGATGGGGGGGGTGGCGTTGGCCGTGAGGCCGCGCCGGCGCAGGATCAGGTGGATCAGCGCTCGGCCGGTTCGACCGTTGCCGTCGATGAACGGGTGGATTGTCTCGAACTGGGCGTGGGCGAGCGCGGCCTGTGCGACGGCAGGGAGCCCATCCTGGTTGCAGAACTCGCACAGGTCCGCCATGAGGTCGGGGACCCGATCGGCGGGCGGGGGGACGAACTCGGCGCTACAGGGGTTGTATGAGCTGCCGCCGATCCAGTTCTGCTCTTCGCGGAGTTGACCTGCTCGGCCCTCGAGGCGCGTCCCTTGAAGGAGCTGCGCGTGAGTGTCGAGTAGCCGCTGAAGCGTGATTGTCCGTCCGGGCTTCTGCTCCCCGAGCGCGGCTGTCATCGCTGCGATGTTGTTGAGGATCTCCTGCGCGGTGACGTCGGTCGCCTGTTGGCCGAGAGCCTGGGCGAGCTGTGCCTTCAAAAGTCGGCGTCCACCTACCTGAAGGCCCTCGATCTTCGAAGAGGCGACGGCCTCGGCACGCAGGAGCAGGCGCGCGATGCCCTCTGAGTCGGCGAGACCGTGCGCGCCCGCGTCGAGCCGGCTTACGGCGTGTTCCGCATCGGCGATGTCGGCGGTCGTTGCGCCGTCGAGCAAGATCGTTCGGCCGGCGATCACATCGGGCACGTACGCTTCGTATTCGCAACCTTGACGATCTCTGCGCGGCAGTCCCTCGATCGTGGGGGTCCAGGTGAGCTTGAGGAACTCCGGCATATAATCAAGGTTAACAGCTAACCTTGATTATGGCCCAGGTGTGGTCAAGCTTTGCTTGCGTATCAATCCCGTCCCGAAGGGTGGTCCTCGAAGGACAGCTGCTCGGTCGTGTCGTCGGGGGGGAGAGGGCGGCGCGGCGTGCGGCGTGTCGGCGCGGTGCGCGGTGCCGGCGGCCGGCGCACGGCGTGCGGCAGCGCGGGCGCGGTTTCGCGAGGGGCGGAGGCCACGCGATTGGGCTCGGTCCCGAGATCGACCGGCGATCTTTCGGCGGGGTCGCGCCGTCGGGGGGAGCGCACGAGCGGGGGCTCGGGCCGGCGCGCGGCGCGCATCCGGGACCCGGCGAGCGCGATCAGGCCGGCGGCGGCGAGCGCGAAAAAGATCCCCCATTGGATGCCGACGTTCGCGGCGATCCCGTGGCTGGTGATCCCGGGCTTGTCGAACAGTCGCAGGACGAGCAGCAGTACCACCCAGATGCCCGCGGCGAACACCACGGCGCCGTCGCCCCCGGGGAGCTGGAAGGAGCGTCGCTCGCCCCGTGCGAACAGCAGGTAGAGCAGAGCCAGCGCGACGAGCAGGACGGCGGCCTCGACGAACGAGAAGACCTGGAAGGCGTTGAGGTTGCGGCTCTGCAGCGGCGCGGTGCGCGGGGCGTTGACGACCGCGTTCTGCTGATACCACGGCAGAAACATCGTCACGAACAGCGCCGCCGCGGCGCCGCCCGCAAGATGTTGGTCGGGCGTCAAGGCCCGCCAGGCGCTGGTGAGTCGGGTCATGCAAGCAGTCTAGGCGCGCCACCCCTCGGCAGGGCCCGGCGGGCTCGCTCAGTGCGCCTTGGCGCCCTTTGCGACCGTGATCGTCCCCGCGGCCGTGGCGAAATTGCCGGCGAGGTCCGTCGCCGTGAGCGTGACGGCGTAGGCGCCGCCCTTCGCCGGGGTCGGCCACAGCAGCTTGGGCTTGCCCCGTTCGACGGTCGCGCTGTTCGTGAACACGACCTTCCCGCCGAGGCGGACGGTCAGGCGGACGGTTGAGATCTTCGACAGCGAGAGCTGGACGCCCGCCCGGGAGCTCGTCGGCAGCGTGGTCGTGACGAGCGAGATCACGGGCGGCGTGTGCTCGTAGGCGGTGAAGTGGGTGGCCGTCGTGCAGTAGATCGCGTCGGCGGCGATCGCGGGGGAAGGGGCCGTGGCGGTGCTGTGCGCGATGGGGCGGACGGCGGCACTCCGCATGAGGTTGCCCGCTGCGGTGGCCCCTTGCGCGACGTACCGTGCGGCGGTGGCGCCGCCCGTGCCCCCGGTCGTGCCGCCACCGGTCGATTCGCCGCTCGTCCCGCCCAGCGGGGGCGGCGTGGCCGTAGTGGTCGTCGGAGTCGTGGCCGGAGTGGGGGTTGGCGCGGGAGCGGGTGTCGGCGCGGTCGCCGGGCCGAGTGGCTCGCCGTGGCGCGTGCGTTCGCACAGGTGCTGGAGAAATTCGGTGAGCAGTTCGTGGTAGTTGAGGTCGGATTCGCCGAACTGGTCATACATCGACCACGCGCCGGTGTCATACAAGGGCGTGCGCGCGCGCTCTTCGGCGTCGCCGGCTTCGAACAGCTGCTGCCCGACGGGGTCGCGGGTGATCGACGTGTAGTCGTAGAGCCCCACGAGAGCCTGGATTTCCCCGTTGAGGATGCGGTCGGAGGGGGCGTAGGTGTACTCCAGGTAGTGCGCCCCGAGCGAGCTCGGCACGCGCACGCCGTTCGGCGGCGCGGTCTTGAAGATCCCCAGCGCTTCCTGGGCCGCCGTCAACACGGCCGGTTCTTTGAAGCGCAGCCAGTCGCGCGAGAGGACCTGCAGCGCGGTGCCCTGCGACAGGCCGCTCGTCCACGGGGGCAGGCCGCCGTCGAACTGGAACATGTACTCCCAGGCGATCCCGCCGGCGCGCTTGGTCGCGAGCGGGATCAGTTCGCTCACGAGCTGCTTGAGGTTGGCGTTCTGCCCGCCGGAGTAAAACCCGTTGCCCTCGCCGAACGTGCCGAGCCACTGGATCTCGATGCCCTGGCCGACGTAGTACTCCCAGACGAGCTTGCTCCCGGGAAAGCTGACGCGCACGCGCGAGGCCAGCGACGGGCCGGTCGTCCACCACGTGCGGTTGCGTTCGAGCGTGAGGAACAGGGCGGGCAGGCGCGAGGGGATGAACCCGCCGGCGGCGGCGATCGCCTGGACGTTCGCGAGCACCGCGCCGAGTTCGGAGCGGCGCGTGCCGGAGAGCTTCTTCAGCGAGCTCTGCGCGGCGGCGTAGGCGGCGGTGTACCGGCTGTAGAGGGCGGGTGTGATCGTGCCGGCGCGCTGCAGGCCCGCGAGCGCCGTGGCGACGGTCGGCCGCGACGCCGCTTGGCTGGAGGCGGGCCCGCCGAGCAGCGGCACGCTCAGCGCGAGCACGCCCAGGACGAGCGCCGCGAGATGCTTGGCGCGCACGGCGCGCATCCTACGCGCGATCGGGTTCGTCGCTGCAGGGCCCATTGCAGACAGAACACCCCCGGGCGCGAGTAGTTGCCGCGCGGGCGAGAAAAACAAAAAAATAGCCGCGGACGAGTTGCAGAGGCGCGTGGCCACACAGGCGGCAAGCCCGGTCGGAGCGGGTGTTCGGCGAGGAGCGTTTTCGTCACCGGCCGATCCCCGATGAATTAAGCGACAATCGAACGATGCTGCAGAGCATCTTCCCGGTTGTGGTGTTCGGAGCGGTGGCGCTGTCGGTCGTGATGTCGGTCGTGTTCCTCCTCAGCCGCGGGAGCGTGTACGACCAGATCGGCCAGAGCGGGATGACGCGCGAGAGTGAAGCCCCGGAGCTCGTGGGCGTGAGCGCGCCGACGATCAGCAGCGCGGCGGGACGCGCCGAGCAGGAGCGGGAAATCCGGCAGATGTTGAGCGCGCGCAGCGCACGGATGGTGAAGCAGGGCGAGCCGGCGCTGGACATCGACGCGGAGGTCACGCGGCTGCTCGCGCCGCGGGGCGGCGGGCACGACGCGGGGCTGGTCGACGAGGTGCGCCAGTTGGTGCAGGCGAAGAACGAACGCCGCACGCGGCAGGGGCTCGAGCCGTTGGATGTCGCGACGGAGGTGGAGCGAACCCTGCGGGAGTTGGATCCTTAAAAACACGCCGACGGGCGAGTCGGATATAAACGCGCCATGGCCGATCCGCGCAGATTTGAGCTCGACGAGCTGACGAACCGTCCCGGGACGTATTTCAACCCGCAGACGGAGGTGTTGCTGATCGTCGACGACTCGCCCGACGTGGACCACGAGATCTTCGACGACGTCGAGCCGGGCGAGGGCGCCGACTGGGTGCTGATCTCCGACGAGGCGCCGGTCGACGAGCACCGCCGGGACGAGCTGATCGAGAGCTTCCAGGTGACCTACAGTCCCGCGAGCGAGCTGGTTGTCGCGGGCGATGAGCTCGACGAGGACATCGAGAACGAGGAACTCGAGCCGGACGAGGACCCGGAAGACCTCGACGATTAGACCAGGCCTCGTTCATCGGGGATGAGCCGGTGTCGATAGCGCGGTGGTCAGCGCCCAGCCAAGACCGGGCCCGCGCTCGGCGTCGCGGAGCGCTCGGGCTCGTCATTGAAAAAACGCCCGTCCCTCCGCTACTCTTCACGGTTGACTGACCAGTCAATCTATCCCCGCGCGACGGCCCAAACCCGCGCCCGCCACTAGGAGAGCCCGAAGACATGGTCGATTTCACGCTCACAGACGAGCAGAAGAACCTGCGCGAGATGGCGCACGATTTCGCCGCGAAGGAGATCCGCCCGGTCGCCTGGGAGTACGACAAGGACGGCACGTGGCCGCAGGACATCATCGAGAAGGCCTGGGACGTCGGCCTGATGAACTCGCACATCCCCGAGGAGTACGGCGGCGCCGGCGCGGGCTACCTCGAGGGCTGCCTGATCGAGGAGGAGCTGTCGTGGGGCTGCTCCGGGATTCAGACCTCGCTCGGCTGTAACGGCCTGGCGACCGCGCCGATCGTGCTGGGCGGCTCGGAGGAGACGAAGAAGAAGTACCTCGGGATGCTGACCGAGGCGCCGAAGCTGGCCTCCTTCTGCCTGACCGAGCCCGACGCCGGCTCGGACGTGTCGGGGATGCGCACGACGGCCGTCAAGCAGGGCGACAAGTACGTGATCAACGGCTCGAAGTGCTTCATCACCAACGGCGGCTACGCCGACTACTACACCGTCTACGCGAAGACCGACAAGGACGCCGGCCACCGCGGCATCTCAGCGTTCGTCGTCGAGCGCGACTGGGGCGTGGTGGTGGACAAGAAGGAGGACAAGCTCGGCCAGCGCGCGTCGAACACGGCGACGATCTCGTTCAACGACGTCGAGGTCCCCGCGGAGAATCTTCTGGGCGAGGAAAACGCCGGGTTCAAGCTCGCGATGATGACGCTCGACCGCACGCGGCCCGGTGTCGCCTCGATGGCCGTCGGCATCGCCCGTGCGGCCTTCGAGTTCGCGACCGACTACTCCAAGGAACGCGTCCAGTTCGGCGTGCCGATCGCGATGCACCAGGCGATCCAGTTCATGATCGCCGACATGGCCACCGAAATCGAGGCCGCGCGCCTGCTCGCGTGGAAGTCGGCCGTGCTGCTCGACCAGGGCTCGCGCAACACGCTGGTCTCCTCGCACGCCAAGCGCTTCGCCGCCGACGCGGCGATGAAGATCGCGACCGACGCGGTGCAGGTCTACGGCGGGTATGGCTTCATCAAGGAGTACCCCGTCGAGAAGCTGTTCCGCGACGCGAAGATCATGCAGCTGTACGAGGGCACCTCGCAGATCCAGCGTTTGGTGATCGCGCGTGAAACGCTGCTCCCGCGCCGCGCCGAGGAGCCGACGGCGGTCCCCGCCTAAAAGAAAGCCAGTAGGACAGTTCGCCGTTTCGGGCCTGCGCGGCGTACCGGGCGCGCAGGCCCGCGTTTACATCGCTGAGCGAAAGTTAAAGCAAGTCTTACGATTTGCCGATTCCCTCGACCATGGGTCAGGGAGAGGTGCAAAAGGTCGACCACAGGGTCGACAGAATCGGCGAGACGCTTGGATCCGAGCCCACCCGCCCCGCGCCCGCCGCGGTGGCGGCGGCGGTCGACCCCGCTCAGCTGCGCCGGCTCGGCGAGGCGCTGAATGCACGCACCGACGATGTCGTCGCGGGGATTCGCAGCCGCTCCGCGGACGCCGGTCCGACGCTCGACGCGGTCGTCGAAGACAGCTTCGTGCGCGTCGGCACCGTCTCGACGATCGCCGTCGCCCGCTGGATGGCCGGCGAGGGCGCCGCGGTGGCGCGCGAGGTCGGGCAGGAGTCGTGGCGGATCTTCGGCCATCTCGCCGCCCAGCGCGAGGCGCCGCTGAACGAGGTGACCAAGCGCTGTCTGCGCTGGCGCGACGCGGCCGACGAGGTCCTGCGCGAGACGGCCGAGCAGCTCGAGATACCCGCGCCGACCCTTGTCTGGGCGCTCGGCATGCTGCAGCGCAGCCTCGACGTGACGCTCGTGCGGATGTGCCAGTCCTTCGAGTCCGAGCGCCAGCGCGCACACGAGGAGCTGACCCGCCGCCAGGAGGAGCTCGCCTTCCTCGCCACGCACGACGCGCTGACGGGGCTGCCCAACCGCACGCTGATCCTCGACCGCGTCGAGCAGATGCTCGTCCGCGCGCGCCGCAGCCAGGCGCCGGTGGCGGCGCTGTTCGTCGACCTGGACAACTTCAAGTCGATCAACGACACGCTCGGCCACGGCGTCGGCGACGAACTGTTGCGGGCGGTCGCCGCGCGGTTGGACGGCGTGGTGCGCGACATCGACGCGCTCGGGCGACTGGGCGGCGATGAGTTCGTGGTCGTCGCCGAAGGGATGTCGCTCGACTCCGGCCCGGAGATGATCGCCGACCGCCTGCTCGAAGCGCTCAAGCAGCCGTTCGAGCTCGCCGGGGCCGATCAGAACCGCCTGACGGTGACCGCGAGCGTCGGGATCGCCGCCGGCGACCGCGTCTCCGCCGAAGAGCTGCTGCGCGACGCCGACATCGCGATGTACCGCGCGAAGTGGGACGGGAAGAACCGCTTCGTCGTGTTCGAGTCGGGGATGCAGGACGCCGTCCAGGGCCGCATGGAGCTGGAGATGGACCTGCGCACGGCCTTCGAGAACGAAGAGTTCTTCCTCGTCTACCAGCCGACGTTCGACCTCACGAACATGACCCCCACCGGCATGGAGGCGCTGATCCGCTGGCGCAGCCCCGTGCGCGGGATCGTGCAGCCCGACGACTTCATCCCGCTGCTCGAAGAGACCGGTCTGATCTGCGAGGTCGGCACCTGGGTGCTGCGCCAGGCCTGCCTGCAGGGCGCCACCTGGCGGCGCGCGGGGTATGGCGTCGGCATGGCCGTGAACGTCTCCGCGCGCCAGCTCGACACCGACGAGTTCGTCACCGAGGTGCGCGACGCCCTGGAGCAGAGCGGCCTGGAGCCGAGCGCGCTGACGATCGAGATCACCGAGACGACGCTGATGCGCGACGCGGATGAGACCGCGCGGCGGCTCGTGCAGGTCAAGGAGCTCGGCGTGCGCATCGCGATCGACGACTTCGGCACCGGCTACTCATCGCTTGCCTACCTCCAGCGCTTCCCCGTCGACGCGCTGAAGATCGACCGCTCGTTCATCTCCCGGGCCAGCCAGGACCCCGAAGGCGACACGCTGATCCGCACGCTCGTGCAGCTCGGCAAGTCGCTGTCGATCGAGACGCTCGCCGAGGGCATCGAGCAGTCGCGCGAGCTGTCGTTGCTGAAGGAGGAGCATTGCGACTCCGGCCAGGGCTTCCTGTTCGCCCGGCCGCTCGATCTGGAGGCCTGCGAGTCGTTCCTGCAGGACTGGACCGGTGGTAAGGGCGGCATATCGCCGAGCGCGGCGGCGCCGGTCGGCCAGGATGTGATCCCGCTCCATCCGGAGCAGGGCTCGATCGCTCCAGGGCTTGCGGACAACGCCCGCGTCAGCGCCGCTGACTCGCCTCCGCTCGCTTAGCGCCGGCCAGCTGAGCCTGGGCGCTGGTGGTTGGTTGGCCATCTTCCGGCCCGCGGGTGCTTGGGATGCTTAGGCCTTGTTTGCTTGGTCTCGGTACGTTTGCGTTTTTGAGTCGTCAAGCCTAGGGCTCAGGCGTTTGTCGAGATTGGCTCTAGCAAGCGGGTTTCCCGTAGGTCCTGGTTGTTGGTTGCATTGAGTGTCCCTTTGTGTATATAGTTGTTAGTAGAGGCGCTCCTGGGTTGGGGGCGTGGAAATAGATCAGGTTTGGGTTGGTCTCTGAAGATCGATGCAAGCGCTTGTAGGGGATGTAGGGGAGAGGGCCGGATCGCATGAAGAGGGGTTGTTTTCGCGTGAGTCCGTTGGGGACAGATGTGACAGGGGTCGTTTGGCGCCCGGTGGGTGCCATAACTAGATGCGTCAGCCTCGCTGACACATCTCTCTCTCTCTCTCTCTCTCTCTCTCTACTCCGGATCTAGCAGGCAAAAAGCCTAGCTCCGGCGCCGAAAGCGGCGCCTTTGCTCCTCTTCTAACTCGTTCTCGCCGCGGTAATTCCCGCGGTGTTCGTCGTTCTGTCTGCGCGCGCGCCTGTATAGGGGGTGAGCGCTGATGGGCTCCTCCACTGCTGGTCGCATCGCGATGCGTCGCCCCGGTACGCCGGGGCCGCGTGGTGGGGGTGTGTATATCCCTGAGTTTCAGCGGACGCGGTTGTTGGATGCGACGTTCGCGCTGGTTGCCGCGGAGGGTTATCGGCGGTTGACGGCGCGTCGTGTGTCGGAGTGGGCTGGGGTTTCGAACAAGACGTTCTATGACCTGTTCAGCGACTGCGAAGACTGTTTTCTCGCGGCGTTCGACTACGCGATCGACCAGCTCGCCGCTGTTGTAGTTCCGGCGTGGGAGGGCCAGAAGGACTGGGCCGCTGGGATTCGTGCGGGTCTCGCTGCGCTGCTGGGTTTCCTCGACGAGGAGCCGGCGTTACGGCGGCTCGTGCTTGTCGAGGCGCTCGGCGCCGGCCCCAGGGTTCTTGCGCGTCGCGCCGAGGTCCTCGATGCGTTGGCGGCTCCGGTCGATGCGGGTCGTGGGGGTGTGAAGGCCGGTGGTGGGCTCCCGCCGCTGACAGCGGAGGGGATCATCGGCGCAACGTTTGGCGTGATCTACGCGCGCCTCATACAGGACGACAGCGAGCCTTTGACGGGCCTTTTGAACGCGTTGATGGCGACGATCGTGCTGCCCTACCGCGGGCACGCGGCGGCGGCGCGGGAGCAGGCGCGTCTTGCCTCGGAGCTTCGCTCGGAGCCGGGTATGGCCAAGGGTGGGAAGTTGGTCGCGGTGATGGGCAGGCCCGCCGGTCCGCTCGACTTTCGCCTGACGGTTCGTACGCATCTGGTCCTCACTGCGGTCGCGCGGCTGTGCGCGCGTGGTGGCGACCCGAGTAACCGTGAGATCTCGAGTGCGGCGGGGGTCAGGGATCAGGGTCAGATCTCGCGGCTGATGCGGCGTTTGGAGGGTCACGGTCTGATTCGCAACAGCGGTGGTCTGACTGCGGGTGTCCCAAATGCTTGGCGCTTGACCTCGCGTGGTGAAGAGATCCTGTCCTCAACTCTCAAAAGGAGAGATAACGATGTTCCAAGCAATCCGTAAGCACTTGACGCCCAGCACTTGCATCGCTTTCGTGGCTTTGGTCTTTGCGTTGACCGGCGGAGCTTTCGCCGCGAGCGGCAACGGGGGCGGCTCGGGCTCGAAGGCGGCCGCTTCGACGACCATTGCAGCCACATCCAAGGCCAAAACCAAGGCCAAAACCAAGGCGGGCCCCAGGGGCGCCGCTGGCCCCAGGGGCGCGACCGGCGCAGCGGGTCCCGCCGGCCCAGCGGGTCCCGCCGGTCCTGCGGGCGCCAAAGGCGAAAACGGCGCGTCTGGTGCCCCTGGCGCGAGCGGCGCGGATGGTGTGAGCGTGACGAGCAACGTGGAGCCCAAGGGTGTTAATTGCAAGGAAGGCGGCTCGAAGTTCGTCTCTGCTAGTGGCACTACGTATGCGTGCAGCGGCGAAAAAGGCAAGGAAGGCACGTTCGGGGGGCAGATGTTGCCGGTGGGCGAGACCTTGAGGGGGGCGTTCACGGCCGCCGGCTTTGGCGAAACCGGCCCTACGGAACCTGGGGTTGGTATGGCGGCGGATGCCGTGAGCTTCGCCCTCCCGCTTTCGTCTGAACCCAAAGTCCACTATATAAAAGAAAACGAAGCGCTGCCTGAAGGTTGCACCGGCAGCGTGAACCAGCCGGGCGCGGAAGAAGGCAATCTGTGCATCTTTGGAGAAGCCGAAGAAAATAGCGCTGGTGCGCCGCAGCGTGTCCTGACGGGCACGCCCGAATCGACTTTTGGCTTCTTTGTCCGGTACTTCTCCGCTGCGAAGGGGTACATCTTCGCTGACGGCACATGGGCGGTGACGGCTGGGTAAACGCGGCTCTTTTGGCTGTCCTTTCGACGCGGCTCCTCGGAGACAGGCCGGCAGGCATTCTCCGGGGAGCCGGCTTCCACACAGTCGGTCCCCCGCGGATCTTGGTTGCTCTCACATTTATGGTCTATCGCACTAAAAAGAGGTATTGACGTGACTCACGACGCAGAACACTCATCAAGGACTACGCCTTTTAACATCGGCATCGTGATCACGCTTCGCGTCTCGCGGCGTTTGCGCGCGAGCCGTGTGTCCTCGTGGCCTGCGATGATCCTTCACGTAGGCGTCGCGCGACATTTGGTCTGCGTGGCGGTGGCGGTGGGAGCGTTTCTTTTCGTCCCGGCCGCGTTCGCGGCCGGGCCCCCTCAGATCGAACATGTCGAACTTCGGCCGGAATTGATCTACTCCACTCGAGCGGCGGTCGCAGTCAGGCTGGAACCAGGAGGCCTGCCCACCGAATGGGTGGGCGAGTATGCGCCGGCCGAAGCAGACGGCGAGGCCCCGCCCGAAAACAGTCACGCGTGGGTTATCGTCAACCAAGCCACAGTAGGTCGAGTTGGTGAAGAAGGGAGTTTCGAACTATCCATCGGTACCCTAGAAGGTAGCGGCGGCGAAGCCAGCTATTTGCGTCATCTGGTTCCTGCGACGTCGTATTTCGTTCGCTTCATCGCCAAAAACACGGAGGGGGCCGCGACCGAAACAGCGTCTTTCAAAACGTTGCCCATTGGAAAGCCTGAAGTGCGCACTTACTACTTAGACGATAAAGTGAGAGGGAGTACGCCATGGTTTCGCGGAGGAGCGCAAAGTCCCACGACCGCGAGCTTCGAAGCCAAGGTCGAGGACAATGGAGCCGAAACGACATACCACCTCGAGTATTCACTTCCTGAAGGCGGACACGCCCCCGCTGCGGACAGCAGTTCATGGAAGCCGTTCACCTCAGGCGCCACTGGTGTGATCACCACGGCGGAAGAATATGGGACGGTCAAAGCGCGCGTGGCTGGGTTGGCGCCGGACGCCACGTATTACGTGCGTCTGCGGACAAGCAACAGGGAAGGCGAAAGCATACAAACAAAGTATGTGGGGGCTCAGGGAGAAGTCAGCACCTTCACCACGTTCACAGCCGAGCCAGAAGCGGCGATGCCTGTGGTGCGCAACATCACGGCGGACTCCGCGCATGTATCCGCCCAGATCAGTCCGCATGAATCCAAGACCGAGACGCGTTTGGAAGTCGCTCCGTCCCCTGGGGGGCCGTGGACGCCCGTAGTCACGACGGGGGGGCTCGTCTCTCGGGAAGAGGCTGAAAGGACGCCTTACGGCGAAGGGGTCTTTGTCAACGCGCGGTTGGGCGGTTTGAGCGCATCCACCGAATACTACGCGCGTGCCGTCGCGGAAAATGAATGTCTGGAAGGTTGTGGGGAAGTGGTGAGCGCGATCGCGAGCTTTCGCACTTCGGGCGCTCCGACAGTCACCACGTTCGCGACTCATGGTGTGCATGAAGAAGCGCCGCGGCTTCTGGGGATGGTCAACCCGAATAGTCCGCTCACCTCGGAGGAACAGACGATTACAGTTGAAGGCTCTCCCACAAGCGGATCGTTCACGCTTGCGTTTGCCGGAGAGACGAGCGAACCGATTGCCTATAACGCGTCGGCGGAAGCTGTGCGCCGCGCACTGGTCAACCTCGCGGCGAGCCCGGAAGTGTATGTCGAAGGCCCTCCTGGTGGCCCGTATACGATCTTCTTCGGCGGCGCAAACGTCGTACGTGCTCCGCAGCCCCTGTTGGAAGCCGATGCGCTTGGACTGATGCCTTCGGGCACTGTGACTGTATCGGAGAGCCAACGCGGGGGCGAAGGATATGACACTCACTATCGTTTTCAGTATGTGGGTCAGAAGGCATTCGCTGAACGTGGCTGGGCTGGTGCCGGCGAAACACCTGAAGTCGATGCCGGTTCGGGTGGCAGCGGTGTGTTTGTGGGCTATGATCTCGCGGGCGTCGTGGCGGGCGAAACGTATCGTTATCGTCTTGTCGCGAGCAATACGGCGCCTGGTACATCGCTTGAAACATCGCTCGAACAGTCGCTTACGGTGCCGGTTCCGTCGAGCGGCGGCGAGACAGGGGCGTGTCCCAACGAAGCGTTTCGGACTGGCCTCTCCGCGCATCTTCCTGATTGCCGTGCCTATGAGCAATTGACGCCGGTCGACAAGGAAGGGGCTCAGGAACCGTTTCACTACCGTGGTGGGATCGTGTCTTTGGTGGTGGTCGGTGAAGGCAACGATCGGGAAGGTGGCGAGGGTGTGGCGCTTGAATCCCCCGGCGTGAACTGGGGCAGCGGCCCCGGTTCGGGCCTGAGTCCGTACCTATTTTCCCGCGTAGCAGGCGATGGTTGGTCGATGAGCAGTGGCTCTCCGCAGCCGCAGACGGGCGTTTACACCAATCCACCCGAACTCTACAGCGCCGATCTCTCGCGGATCGCCGTTCGCTCTGCGTACTCGACTTCCAGCTCGTCTCACTCCCCCAGTGTCGAATACAAGTTGGGGCCGACCGGCGGACCGTATACGACGGTGGCGTCGGTCCCGCGACGCTATGCGGAAGCCGACGCGGCCGGGTGGGTGGCGGGTAACGGCTCGCTGTCCAATACGGTGTTATCCAGTGAAGACCGCACGCTGCTGGGCGAAGGAGCGACCGGCACGCGAAGCGGCTATGACCTATATGAATACACCGCCGAGGGCGGACTGCGCCAATTGAACGTGAGCGGCGATGAACGGGCCACCATAGGTGTCTGTGGCGCCAAGATGGTTCATGGCTACGAACAGGGCGGACAGATGCATCGCTTCAGCAGCGCGGGGAGCATATCGAGCGATGGTGCACGTGTCTTCTTTGAAGCGGCGCCGGGCCGTAACTGCTCCGAACCGCCAAATCTCTATATGCGCGTGGATGGCACCGAAACGGTGGACATCGGCGCCTACCGGTTCTTGGCCGCCAGCGCTTCGGGCAGCGCGCTGCTGCTCGAAAGACGGAGCGGCGAAACAGGCGAAGTCGTCTCCTACGAGACGGAATCGGCCGTCGCTACGCCACTGTTCACGGTGCGCAGCCCAATTGCCACTGATCAGCTCGTCGTGTCGAGCGATCTCAGCGCACTGTACTTCGCCGCCGACGAACGGTTGACTCCCGACGCGCCACCGGCAACCGACATCTACCGTTATGACATCGGTGTGAAAAAGCTGCAGTTCGTCGATCAGGCGACCACGCCCTCCAACTTTCAGATGTCGACCAGCTTCGGGGGCGAGTACGTGTATTTCACGGCGACGAGCGTCGGCGGTCTACCCGGTGGCGGGCTCGACGAAAAAGGGGAAGCGACAGCGCAAGTTTACCGCTATGACAGCACCGAAGGAGCGATCGAGTGCATCTCATGCGCATCGGCGTTTGACCCGCAGCCGAAGAGGCTCGCGACCATCAACGGTAATGAAGGCATTCCAGATTTGAATGGAGGCCGGCCCGAGTACACGGCTGTATCCGCCAATGGTGACTTTGCCTTCTTCACGACCCCCGCGGCACTCGTGCCCCAGGATGTTGACGGAGAACTCGAAATCGAAGGCAATGCCCAAGGAGGCGAATACATCGACACCTCCCAGACGACGTCGCCGTCGAGCGATATCTATGAGTGGCGTCGAAATGGTGTCGATGGGTGTGGGCATCTCGATGGCTGTTTGGCGTTGATCACCGATGGGCGCGGCGGCTACAAGAATCTATTGCTTGGCACGGCCGACGAAGGGCGCGATGTGTTCATCTATTCGCGCTCGCGTCTGCTGCCGCAGGACGACGACACGTCGGGAGATGTGTACGACGCTCGAATCGGGGGTGGGTTCCCGCCATCGTCGCCGGGTCCGGTGGAATGCGAAGCGGACGCGTGCTCGAGCCCGCCCAGCGCCCCGAACGATGCGACACCGTCCAGTTCGACGGTGACGGGTTCGGGTAACGTCACGACGAACCCTACCCAGACGACGGTGAAGGCGGCGACTCCCAAGCCGAAGCCCAAGAAAAAGCAGAAGGCCAAGAAGAGGGGAGTCAAGAAGCACGGGAAGAGGCAGGGTAGGCGCAAGCGAGGAAAGCGGGGAGCGAGAGCAGGTGCGGCATTGGCCGCCAAGCGAGCGGGCGAGCGTGTGGGGAGAGTCAAATGAGGTCGCGAGTTTTGACCGGACTTGTGGTGAGCGGATGCTGGGCGCTGGCATGTTTGGCGCCGGCCGGGGCCGGCGCTGCGCCCAGTGAACATCCGTTTGAAATAGTTCCCGGGTCGTTCAGTTTTGTTCCGGGGAGTACGCAGGCGGGCGCTCACTCGGATTGGGTAACGTCGTTTGATTTTGCCCACGAATCGAGCGGTGCGACATACAACGACGCGCGCAACATCGTGGTCGACGTGCCGGGGGGCTTTGACGCGAGCGATACTGCTGTACCGACGTGCACAGAGTCCCAGTTGCTTGCGAAGAATTCGCGCGGGGCGGCGGGGGAATTGCCCGATTGTCCGATCGCCAGCCAGGTGGGGCAGCTTAGTATCGAAATTTTTGGGCCAGCTGATACCATTCCTAGGCAATACACAGTTCCCATATACAATATGGAAGTCACGAGTTTCGGGACGACGGCGGAGCTCGGTTACAAGACGGCGATATTCACCGGGCTCTTGCAGATCAAAGTCAGGCCGGGCGATCTCGGTATAACCTCGACCACGATCGATATTCCGCCGTTAGGCGAAGTGCACAACGTCAAGGTGACGATCTGGGGCGTGCCCGCGGCCGCCGAACACGACGCTTTGCGCGGCGCTGTTTGTGGCGCGAACGACGAACGACCACCTGTCTGTCGCAACGAATTCGGTGCTCCGCAGCAAGCCGATATACCCGTCAAGCCGCTGTTGTCGAACCCGACGAGTTGCGGGATGTTCGAAGCGTCGATGGCGGCCGATTCGTGGGAGGAACCGTTGGGAGAAGACCCGGCGCTATGGCCAAAAGCGAGCAGTCAGGTCGGGCCGATCAGCGAATGCCAACGGGTCCCGTTCGAACCGTCGATCGAAGTGCAGCCCACCACCCGCTCCGCGGAATCCCCGACGGGACTCGACGTCTCGCTCGTGGTCCCGCAGGCGTGGGAAAACCCGCTGACGCTGTCCACCTCCTATCTGAAGGACACGACGGTCGCACTGCCGGAAGGGATGACCGCGAACCCCGGGCTGGCTGAGGGCCTGGGTGCGTGCTCTCCGGCGCAGTACGCGGAAGAGAAGAGCTCCTCGCTGCCCGGGGAAGGTGGCTGTCCGCCGGAATCGAAGATCGGCTCGATCGAAATCGAAACGCCGCTCTTGAACGAAAAGATCGAGGGTGCTGTCTACATCGCGACACCGTATGACAATCCGTTCTCAGAACAGGGCCATCCGAACGGGTCGCTGCTCGCGTTGTATGTCGTCGCGAAGGATCCCGAACGCGGGATCATCATCAAAGTCGCGGGGAAGATCGAACCGAACCCCGTCACCGGCCAGCTCACGACGACGTTCGAAAACACCCCCCAACAGCCGTTCAGCCGCTTCACGCTGAAGTTCCGCCCCGGCGCGACCGCGCCGCTCGTCAGCCCGCCCGCGTGCGGCGCCTACAGCGTCCAGGCCGCGCTGACACCGTGGTCCGCCGCACCCGAAGAACAGCCACGAGTCCTATCCAGCTCATTCGAAATCACCCAGGGCGTCCACGAAGGCGCGTGTCCCTCCGGTGGTGTGCCGCCGTTCAAACCGCAGGTGATCTCTGGGACCAGCAACAACGCCGGCAGCAGCTACAGCCCGTTCTACCTGCGGATCCTGCGCGAAGACGGCGAACAGGAAATCACGCGCTTCTCTACCACCCTCCCACCGGGCCTGACGGGCAACCTCTCGGGGATCCCGTTCTGCCCCGAGGCGGATATCGAAGCCGCGCGCGGCGTCACCGGCCTGCAAGAGGAGGAACACCCCTCCTGCCCGCAGGCTTCGGAAATCGGGCATTCGCTCGTCGGCGCGGGCGTCGGCGACGTGCTCGCGGAGAACCCCGGCAAGATCTACCTTGCCGGCCCCTACCACGGTGCCCCGCTGTCGATCGTCTCGATCACCTCGGCGAAGGTCGGCCCGTTTGACCTCGGCACCGTCGTGATCCGCTTCGCGCTGGACATCAACCCCTCAACCGCGCAGGTCGAAGTGTCGGCCAAAGACTCCGAACCGATCCCGCACATCATCAAGGGAATCGTCGTGCACGTCCGCGACATCCGCGTCTACATGGACCGCCCCAACTTCATCATCAACCCCACCAACTGCAGCCCGCTCTCGATCACCGACACGGTCGACGGCGCCGGAGCGAACTTCGCCGACCACTCAGACCAGGTCCCCGTGGCGGTCAACACGCCGTTCGAGGCGACGGACTGCTCAAGCCTGAAATTCGAACCGAAGCTCGCGGTCACTACCCCCGGTAAAACGAGCAAAGCCGATGGGGCGGGCCTGAGCGTGAAGATCACGAACCCCGGCACGCCGCAGGGCACCCTCGCGAACATCTCCAAATTCAAGATCGACCTCCCCAAACAGCTGCCCTCGCGCCTGACCACACTCCAGAAAGCGTGCATCGAGGCGCAGTTCAACGCGAACCCCGCCGGTTGCCCGGCAGCGTCGGTCGTGGGACACATGAAGGTCATCACACCGATCGTGCCCGTCCCGTTGGAAGGCCCGATGTACTTCGTCAGCCATGGCGGCGAAGCGTTCCCCGACCTGGAGATTGTCCTCCAGGGCTACGGCCTGAAGATCATCCTCACCGGCAACACATTCATCAGCAAAACCGGGGTCACGAGCTCAACCTTCAACACCGTCCCCGACCAGCCGTTCATCTCAGCCGAAGCGATCCTGCCCGAGGACCCCTACTCGGCGCTCGCGGCGAACGGGAACCTCTGCGCGACCACAAAGACCGTCACGGTCAAGAAGAAGGTCACGGTCAAGCTCGACGGCCATAAGAAGACCGTCACCCGGAGGGTCAAGCGGACGGTCGCGGGATCGCTGGCGATGCCGACCGCGTTCATCGCCCAGAACGGCGCCGAAATCCACCGGAGCACCCCGATCACCGTCACGGGATGCGCGAAGGCCGTGCACAGGCGAAAGCGAAGAAACGAAGGAAGAAATCATGAGCTTGTTGTTATGAGCGTTTTGCGGTAGTCGCAGATCGCGTTTTATCAATAGCGCCGGTCGGGGGACTGGCCATAACCAGCAGTGTGAGAGGGATGAGGACCGATGTTTCACTTGATATTCCGGCGGCCTGTGCTGTTCGTGTGCTTTGTCGTCTTGGCTGCGATGGCGCCGATAGTCGCGCCCGCTCTGGCCCTTCCCGAAGGCCGGGTGTATGAGCTGGTCACTCCGCCGTATAAAGGTGGGTATGCCGCGAAGAGCATCGAAGCTGTCGCCCCGGACGGTGAAAGCGTCGCGGCCATCTCCCCTGGCGGTCGTGGCGCCATTCTTGTAGGCGGGCGCGATCAAGATGTGTAATGCAAATGCCAGGAGCGGTCCAATGACTCATCGGTCGAGCGTTTTCAGGTTGGTGTTGTGCGTCGCGGCGGCGTTGAGCGCGTCGCTCTTCTACGTCGTCCTGGCTCCGGGCCTGGCGCAGGCGAGCGAGGTACACGTCTATAGCTCCTCGTTTGGTGGCGAAGGTACCGGAGCCGGTAAGTTCAAAGAGCCCCGGGCGCTCGCTGTCAACGACTCCACCCACGACGTGTACGTCGTCGACGTCGAAAACAATCGCGTCGAGGAGTTCACCTCTGGCGGCGTCTATATCGGACAGTTTGACGGTGCGGGCGCCGCGACCGGGGCGCTCGAAGAACCGGGACAGATCGCGATCGACAATTCGGGCAACGCGCCCGTCGATCCTTCCGCGGAAGACGTGTATGTCGTGGACCGTGCGCACGGCGTGATTGACAAGTTTGAACCTTCCGGCACACTCATCGATCAGATTACGGGGGCCGGGGCGTCGGTCGGGTCGTTCGAGCCTGGGGCAGAAGAAGCGCGCTCGATCAAGGGTTTGGCGGTAGACCAGAATGGCGTGTTGTGGGTAAGCACGCTCGAAGGCCCGATCTACAGATTTAGTGACGAACTGGAAAATAAGTTCGAAACAAACGTTTCGAACTCGTTCAACGGCGCCCAAGAAGGTCTTGCGGTCGACGCGAAAGACAACCTGTTCCTCGATGTCGGCGGCGAGTTCGCCGAGATCAGCGACACGGGTGAAGTGCTGTCCAATCCTTTCGGCAAAGACACGAACGCGTTTCGCTCAGCGGTCGACCCGATCAGCGAAGAGGTGTATCTGGATAGCAGAGAAAATATTGAAGCGTTTAATGTCGACGGCGAACGGCTGGAGAGCTTCGGGTCGGCAGGCTCGGGCTTTGCAGGCCTCAGCTCCAGCCTTGGAGTTGCCGTGGACGCGAGCAACGGCACAGTGTACGTGAGCGATCAGGGAGCCAACGACGTTTCGATCTTCGCTGCGCTGCAGGTGCCTACTATCGGTGAACCGAGTGAACGGCAGCCGCGCGGCCTGACCTTGAATGGCAGCGTTGACCCCGAAGGTGGCGAAGTCGGCTCGTGCGTGTTCGAATACGGACCTACGACCGCTTACACGCAGAGTGCTCCTTGTTCCCCCGCAAGTCTCGGCAACGGTACCGCTTATGTGCCCGTCAGCGCTCGTCTGACGGGGCTTACGCCCGAGAGTAGTTATCATTACAGGCTGGTCGTTGTCAATAAAACGTATGGGAGCGTCGCCAGCACGGACGGTGAATTCTTCGCCGGACCCAAGCTCGGTGGTGAGTTCGTGACGGAAGTGACGTCCGGCGCCGCGGCGCTACACGGGCAGGTAAATGCTGACGGAGGCGACACTCACTACTACTTCGAATACGGGACGACCGCTGCCTATGGGTCTTATGCGCCTCTTCGCCCGCCCGGTGCGGATCTAGGCTCGACAGCGACCACCCAGCGCATAACCGCCTACATAGAAGATCTGGAAGCCGGCAGGCTGTATCACTACCGCCTTATAGCCGTGCAAGGTGGCGAAACTTTTGCGGACCCAGATCAAACCTTTACGACGCAGGGTCCGGGTGCATCGGTCGTGTTGCCCGATGGTCGTCAGTGGGAATTGGTCTCACCCGCCGATGATCGGGGGGCATTGATCGAACAATTCCAACTTAGCGGTCAGATCCAGGCGGCGGCGGATGGTGGCGGGTTCACGTACATTACGAAGAGCTTCTCGCCCGGGGAAAATCCTCAGGGGAACTTTCTCTACAATCAGGTCTTGTCGAGGCGGACTGGGGATGGTTGGAAGACGGTGGATCTGACGCTTCCGGCCCGGCTGCCGACAGAAGAAGGCGTATCGGCCGAGCAGAGCAGCAGCACGCAGCTTGAATATCAGATGTTCAATCCTGACCTGTCGTTGGCGGTGGTTGAACCGCAATTGTTCGGTACGCCACCTTTGGCGCAGGGGGTGAGCGAACGAACGCTATACCTGCGCGACGACCTGAGCGAAAGCTTCGGGCCGTTGGTTACTTCGGCCAATATTCCCGCGGGTAAGCGTGTCGAAGAACCAAATTTCACCGGCGCCGACGCTGCTCAGGAATTTCAGATGCATTTTCTTACTGCTACGCCTGATTTGAACCATGTGGTTTTCGCGTCGGCGATGGCGCTGACGCCTGAAGCGATCGACGAAGATACGGTGCACGATCAGGTTGAAAGTGGTGACGTCTCGCCGGTTCCACAGAACCTGTATGAGTGGAGTGAAGGTGCGCTTCAGCTGGTAAATGTCTTGCCTGAAAGTGAAGCTTCGCTTGAAAATAAAGGGATTGCCTATGGCTTAAAGTCGAGAGGTATCCCTGGCGTGCGGCTAGCGGGCACGATTAACTTCGCGGGGCTCGGTCGCGGAGGCGCGCCGCGCGCGGTTTCAAGCGATGGTCGGCGTGTAGCCTGGACGTGGGGCGACCCGTATACATCGGAATCGCTTGGTGAATATCGGGGTCTGTATGTGCGTGATATGGTCGAAAAAAGGACGTTGCGTGTCGGTGGTCCGGATGCGATTTATCAAACCATGAACAGTAGTGGTTCTAAGGTATTCTTCCTTGAAAACGAAGACCTGTACGAATTCAACTTCGAAACCGATACTCAGACGGATCTCACGGCTGCGCAAGGTTTGGGTGAATCGAGTGCGGGTGTGCAACAAACGGTCTCTGACGTCAGTGAAGATGGCTCGTACGCTTACTTCGTTGCCACTGGTGTGCTCGCGGTGGGCGCAAAGAGCGGCGAAGATAACCTCTATCTACTGCATGACGGTGAGGGCGGTTGGGAAGCGCCGCGCTATCTCGCGACTTTGTCACCACAGGATCGACCGAGCTGGTTTGTAACTGGAGACGGCGAAGCCCCGCACCTTGCTTTGGTCAGCTCGCGTGTATCGCCGGATGGACGTTATTTGGCTTTCATGTCGAATCGCTCGTTGACGGGCTATGACAACACCGACGCGGTCAGTGGCGAACCGGACGAGGAGGTCTATTGGTACGACGCCGACGCCGACGGGGACGGGGGCGCGGGTAAGCTGGTGTGCGCCTCGTGCGATCCGACTGGCGCCCGGCCCAGGGGTGTTTTCGATAAGGAGGCGAGCGAGCTTTTGGTCGATCGGCCCGAAGCTTGGGCGGCAGGTGAAGGTTCGTCGGGTAGGGCCAACCATTGGCTCGCGGGGAATATTCCTGGCTGGGACAATGTTGGCGAATCGGCTGTTACTTATCAGCCCCGCTATCTTTCCAACAGCGGGCGGCTGTTCTTCAACAGTCCCGACGCGCTGGTGCCGCAGGACACGAACGGGCTCGAGGACGTATACGAGTTCGAGCCGGCAGGGACACTGGGCCCCGAAGGCGCCTTTGTGTGTGACAGTTCCGTCTCCTCAGGTGATGAGGTTTATGTTAATGAAGTCGCGGGTCATGCGGTCGACGGCTGCGTGGGCTTGATCTCCTCTGGGAGTTCGAGCTTGGAATCGGCCTTCTACGACGCCAGCGAAAACGGCGACGACATCTTCTTCACGACGGCGGCGAAACTGGCCAGCGAAGATTACGACACGGGCTATGACGTGTATGACGCGCATGTGTGTTCGAGCGCGGTGCCATGTTCGACCGCGTTGGTGGCGCCGCCGCCGTGTTCGTCGGGGGACTCATGCAAGGTGGCCCCCACGCCGCAGCCAACGATCTTCGGTGCGGCCCCGACGGCGACGTTCAATGGTGCGGGCAACATCACGCCGCCTGTTACGAAACCGGTGGCAAGGAAGACCACGAAAAAGGCGGTCAAGAGGTGTGCGAAGGGCAGGAAGCGTATCCGTGGTAGGTGTGTGAGGCGATCCAAATCTAAGAAAACTAAGACGAAGCGAGCCAATAATCACCGGAGGGCGGCGCGATGAGGCGGTCTATCAGTGTTAAGTTGTCGTTTTCGAAGCGTCGGGATGCATCGCTGTTCGCGGCTGCGGTGATTTTGGTGGTGTTGGTTGGTGGTGCTGGACGTGCTGGGGCGGCTGAGCCGTGGTGGCATGTCAATACTGTCTCCGCGCCCGCCCTGCATCCGGGTGGCGACGGAAGGCTCGTGCTCGAAGTCAGCGATCTAGGCGACGCTCCGGTCGACGCCTTCAACGATCCCGTGACAATCGTCGATACGCTGCCGAGCGGTGTCACGCCGACGGCTGTCTACGGCGAAGGAGGCGGGACGGAAAACGGCCAGGACGACTTGAAGAATTTTATCGGTTGTTCGATTGCGGGGCAGACGGTGACGTGCAGCTATCACGGTCCGCTGTTTGGCTATGAACGTTTCATGATCGCGATCACGGTGAGGGTCGCCGCCGGTGCCGGTACCGGGGTCAGTGAAGTCGCGGTGTCGGGTGGTGGTGTGCCGCCGGGCAGCGGCGCCACACTGCCCGAACCGGCGGTGTGGAGGCGGCATTTGGCGCTCGAACCGGATGCTTCCTATGGTGTGGAAAACTATGAATTGCAGCCCGAAGAAGAGGGCGGTGCGATGGACCGGCAGGCCGGCTCGCACCCATTCCAACTGACGTCGACGCTGACGTTCAACTCGCGCGCGGTGCCGGTCTTCGAAGCGGGCCAGACGCTGCCCGAAGTGCAGCCCCTCGAATTGACGAAGGACCTGCGCTTCGATCTGCCGGCGGGGCTGATCGGCAACCCCCAGGCGCAGCCCAAATGCTCGCTGTCTGCTTTTATCAATCCTGCGTCCAACCCGGAATTTCCCTGTCCCGACGCCACGGTGATCGGCGTAGCGACGCCGATCATCACGAACGTTCGTGGGCGAACGAAAGTTCCGCTGGCCCAGACGCGACCCCTTTATAACATCGAACCGGCCGTCGGTGAGCCGGCCCGCTTCGGCTTCGACACCGCCGTCGGTCCAATCGTGCTCGATACCTCGGTGCGTACCGGCAGCGACTACGGTGTCGTCGTGACGGTGCCGAGCATCCTCGACGACGTCGGTTTCATCGGTAGTCAGGTGACGTTCTGGGGTGTGCCTGGCGACTCACGCCACGACACCTCCCGCGGCTCTTGCCTGGATAACCACGCCGGCTTGCCGGACGGCAGTGAAATCACGCGTTGGGAAGCGAGTTGTTCGGAACAGGCTAAACAGCGGCCGTTCTTGAGTATGCCGACGGCGTGTTCGGGTGTGCCGTTGGTGACGAGCGTGTCGGGTGACCCGTGGTCTGCGCCGGGACAGTTCGCTACGCCGAAGGCCTTCACATTCGCGAACAACGCCGGCGAACCGTTCAACGAGACCGGCTGTAACCAGCTTGGGTTTGAACCGTCGATCAGTGTCGCTCCGGATACTCAGAACGCGAGCACCCCGAGTGGGCTGACGGTCGATCTGCATGTCAACCAGGAAGGCGCCTTGAATCCGACGGGGTTGGCGGAGTCGAGTGTCAAGGACGTCACTGTCGCCCTGCCCGAAGGGGTGTCTGTCAACCCTGCGGGCGCGGATGGCCTGCAGGCGTGTGGGGAGAGCCAGGTGGGCTTCACCGGTGTGGATGGCACGGGCACCGACCTGTTCACCTCGACGTTGCCACGGCCGTTCTGCGCGGACGCATCGAAGATCGGCACGGCCAAGATCACGCTTCCGATCCTCCCCAACCCACTCGAAGGGGCGATCTATCTCGCCGAACAGAACAGCAATCCCTTCGGCAGCCTGATCGCGATGTATATCGTCGTCGAAGACCCGGTGTCGGGTCTGTTGATAAAGCTCGCCGGCGATGTGACGCTCAGCCCCACGGGGCGCCTTGTAGCGGTCGTGCGGAACAGTCCTCAGGGGCCGTTGGAAGACGCCGAACTGCATTTCTTCGGCGGCTCCCGCGCGCCCTTGGGCACGCCGGCGCTGTGCGGCCCCTACACCACGGCCGCTTCGATCGCGCCGTGGTCGGGTAACCCGCCCGCGCAGATCTCCTCGCATTTCCAGATCACCGCCGGCCCCAACGGCGGACCATGCGCCAGCCCGTTGCCGTTCGCGCCGTCGCTGACCGCGGGCAGTTCGAATCTGCAGGCTGGCGCGTTCACGCCGTTTGCGTTGACGATGAGCCGCGAAGACGGAAACCAGAACCTCGACGCGATCCAGCTGAAGATGCCTCCAGGCCTGTCGGGCACCCTCGCGAGTGTCAAGCTGTGCCCCGAAGCACAAGCAAACGCGGGCACGTGTGGCCCCGAAAGCCTGATCGGGCATACGACCGTAAGCGTTGGTCTCGGTGGCGACCCGTACACCGTCACCGGCGGTGAAGTGTTCATCACCGGCCCTTACGAGGGCGCGCCATTCGGCCTTTCGATCGTCAACCCAGCAGTTGCGGGCCCGTTCAACCTCGGCAAAGTCATCGTCAGAGCGAAGATCGAAGTCGACCCGACCACGGCGGCGTTGACGATCACGAGCGATACGACGGGTCCGTACGCGATCCCGCAGTACATCCAGGGCATCCCGTTGCAGATCAAGCACGTCAACGTCACGATCGACCGACCCGGGTTCACGTTCAACCCGACCAACTGCACGCCAGCGAGCATCGGCGGCAGCCTGACCTCCAGCGACAGCGCAACCTCCGCTCTGAACGTGCCGTTCCAGGTCACCAACTGCGCGACGCTGAAGTTCGCCCCCAAATTCGCGGTCTCAACCTCGGGGAAAACATCGAAAGCGAACGGCGCGAGCCTCACAGCGAAGCTGACCTACCCGAAGGCGCCGTTCGGGAGCCAGGCGAACATCGCGAGGGTCAAGGTGGATCTTCCTAAGCAGTTGCCGTCGCGGTTGACGACGTTGCAGAAGGCATGCACGGCCGCGCAGTTCAACGCCAACCCGTCGGGTTGTCCGGCGGCGTCGGTGATCGGGCATGCGAGGGCGATCACGCCGCTGGTGCCGGTTCCGTTGGAAGGCCCGGCGTACTTCGTGTCTCATGGTGGGGAAGCATTCCCGAGCCTGATCGTCGTGCTGCAGGGCTACGGCGTCACGATCGACCTCGTCGGCACAACATTCATCAGCAAGCAGGGGATCACCTCAAGCACCTTCAAGACCGTCCCCGACGCCCCCGTCGGCAGCTTCGAACTCACACTCCCCCAAGGCAAATACTCAGCCCTCGCCGCCAACGGGAATCTCTGCAAGAGCAAACTCCAAATGCCAACCGAATTCCTCGCCCAAAACGGAGCAAAGATCAACGAGTCCACAAAGATCGCAGTCACGGGCTGCGCGAAAGCCAAGAAGGTCAAGAAGAAGACCAAGCGTAAGGCCAACAAACGAAAGAAGAAGTGACGCTAATGAAATTCTTTCTAATATGGCGCGGCGGATGAAGCGCCGTGGTAGCCGCCCGCCCGGCGTAGGGGTCCATGGAGCCCTCGCTGAGGGCTCTGAGCGAGGGCAAATTCGTCGATTTCCGCCCGACGTATCGCAGGCAGATAGTCCTCGCCGACGACGCGGGGCATCCCAGGTGCGAGTAACCACCCATTTCGTCAATAGGTCGGCTGGTTTTCAGCCAGCCGGGAGAAGGAGATAAACCCGATGTTCAAGCAATTACGTAGACATTTGACTCCGAGTACTTTTATCGCTTTCCTTGCGTTGGTTCTCGCCTTGACGGGCGGTGCGTTTGCCGCGGGTAGTAGTGGTGGCAGTGGCGCGGGCTCGCGGGCGACCGCCTCGACCACGCTCGCGACCGCGGCGAAGGCGAAGCCAAAGGTCAAGGCCGGGCCCCGTGGTCCCGCCGGCCCGGCGGGTAAGAACGGCGCGAACGGGGCAAACGGCGCTGCTGGTCCGCAGGGGCCGCAGGGAGCGCCGGGCGCCAAAGGCGAAAACGGCGCTGCCGGCCTCAAAGGCGAAGCGGGGCTGCCGGGCACGCCCGGCGCTAACGGTAAAAGCGTGACCAGCTTCAAGCTGGAAGGCAGCAAAGAACCGGCCGCGAAACCGTGCGCTGGTGCGGGCGGCTCGGAATTCGAAGTCGAAGGCTCGGGCAAACAGACGTACGCCTGCAACGGTGCTGCCGGCTCCGGTGGTGGAGTAGAAACGTTGCCGTCCGGCAAGACGGAGAGGGGTACTTGGAGCGTCGAACAACAGCCGTACCTGCCGGCGGAAAAGCGCGCGGAAACGAATACCGCGATCTCGTTCCCGGTTCCGCTGCCCGAACCGGCCGAACATGCCAAGGCCGCCAAGATTGAATACATCAAAGTGGCGGAAAACGCCAAACACGAACCGGAACCGACCGGGAACGCGAACTGCCCGGGTTTCGAACCGACGCCGCAGGCCGCGAAGGGCTACCTGTGTATCTATTCAACGGCGCTGGAAGAATACAAGCCGGATTTTGAAGAAGTGCAGTTCCACAATCCGGAAAGTTACCTCGCGGGGTTCAGCGAACATTACGCGTCACGCACCGGAGTGAACCTACAGTTCGTTTCCACTGAGACCAAAGAAGCGGAAACGATAACTCTGAGAGCGGGTGGTGCGTGGGCGGTGACGGCCGAATAGGCGATCGGCCCACCGCCGTATAGGCAGCAAGCACTGGTTCTGTTACGCGAGATGAAGGAGAGCACCACCATGAGACGTTCCCTAGCTGCGAGTCCCGCCGGGAGGCGTCTCATGGTGGGCTGTCTGTTTGCCCTGTGCGCGGTCTGTTTGTTTGCGGTGCCGTCGGCGTTTGCTGCTGTTCGGCCTGTTATCGGCCCGGAGTTGACTTCTGAAGTGGGTGCCACGGAAGTGAAGCTCGGGGCGCTTGTGAACCCTGAAGGGGCGCCGGCGAGCTACCGCTTTGAATACGGGCCGACGAGCGCGTATGGTGCGTCGGTCCCGCTCGCGCAAGGCAGTGTCGGTGAAGGCGCGACGGCGCGTGTCGTGTGGGCGGCCGCGAGCGGTCTGGCGGCTGGGAGCGTCTACCACTTCCGGGTGTCGGTCACCAACGAACGGGGTGTGTTCTATGGTGCCGATCAGACGTTCACGACTTTGACTGCGGCGCAGGCGTCATGTTCGAATATGGCGTTCCGTGGTGGTTTCTCGGGGCACCTGCCCGACTGCCGCGCTTATGAGCTGGTGACGCCGACGACCACGACGTCGGTCCAGATCAACAGCGCCGGTGTGGCGGCCACGAGCGGCGACGCGATCGAGTTCAACACCCATGAACCTGAGCCCGGCGCGGCGACGGCCAGCAACATCTACGTCGCCCGCCGCAGCGAAGGCGGGTGGGCGCCGGAAGACATAATCCCGGTGGAATCGTATACGGGTACCAGCTGCATCTCGAAGTCCAACGGCGCGGTGGGTTTCTCGGCCGAACTGGACCGTGCGGTCATCTTCTGGGGCCGCAACAGCCGCGCTTCGGAGCCGGGAGGCTCTGAAACGGAGGAGCAGGAATGCAACGCCGAAGGGTTGCAGGTCGCGCCGGGCGAACCGGTCGGCTATCAGAACCTGTTGCTGCGCGAAAGCGCGACTGGGGGGTTCGGCCTGATCAATGCTCCTGAAGCGGCGATGGCGGGCGTGACCCCCGCAGACGCCTATTTCAAGGGCGCCTCGGCGGATCTGCGTCATGTGGTGTTCGTCGAGCCGGAGCCGTTGACCGCTGATGCGCCGCGTGGTGTTGAAGACTTGTATGAATGGGAAGCGGGTGGCGGGGTGCGGCTGGTGAGCGTACTGCCCGGCGAAACGGCAACGACCGGCGCGCTGGCCACGACCCCCAACGGCCGGCCCGCGATCTCCGCCGACGGCTCGGATGTCCTGTTCACATCGGGCGGGAGCCTGTATGCGCGCATCGACGGGAAGCGCACGGTTCAGGTCGACAGGTACCAGGCGGGTGGTGCGAGCGGCGGCGGGCAGTTTCAGGGTGTGAGCGCTGACGGTCACACGGTCTTCTTCACCGACGAAAGCAAGCTGACGGCCGGCTCGACCGCGGAACCTAACGCGCCGGACCTGTACGAGTGCGTGCTGGCATCCGGGGCGAGCGAATGCCGGCTGAGCGACGTGACTCCCGAAGCGTCGCTCGCTAAAGCGGGCGAACACGCCGACGTGCTGCAGGTCTCCCCGCTTGGTAGCGCCGACAGCTCGCACGTGTACTTCACCGCGACGGGTGTGCTCGCTCAGAACAAGCGCGAATACGAATACACCGACACCGAAAACAGGCGGCATAAGACGGTCGAAGAACCCCAGAGCGGCGCGAACAACCTGTATCTCGACCAGTCCGGTGCGATCAGCTACATCGCGACCCTCGGCGAACACGAGTCCCTCGTTGGGGCTGTTTCGCCGGATGGTGCCTGGTTTGCGTTTGACTCGACCCAAAGCCTGACGGGCTATGACAACACGCCGGCCGTTGGCGCACCGGTCCAGGAGATCTTTCTCTACAGCGCCGTTTCGGGTGCGCTCGTGTGTGCTTCCTGTCAGCCGAGCGGCGAAGCGCCGATCGCCGGCGCCGGCGCGACGCTTGTGGGTGGCCATCGCGAACTGGCCGACGGCGGGCATCTCTTCTTCCAGACCTTCGAAGCGCTTGTCCCTTCCGATACGAACGGGCAGCAGGATGTTTACGAGTACGAGGCGCAGGATGCCCAGGCGCGCTTGATCTCCGGGGGTACCGGCACGAGCGAGTCGGAATTCCAGGAAGCCAGCGAAAGCGGCGATGACGTGTTCTTCCTTACTCGCCAGCAGCTCGTGCCGCAGGACACCGAGCCCGAAGCGCGGGTGATCTATGACGCGCGCGTGAATGGCGGCATCCCCTACCTCGCTGCGGCGGCGGCGTGTACGAACGCCGAAGCCTGTCGTGGGCCGGTGGCTGCGCCGCCGGCGGTGTTTGGTGCGCCGGCGAGCCAGACGTTCTCCGGCGCCGGCAACCTCACGCCGCCCGCGATCGCGGCCAAACCCGCCGTCAAGAGGAAGCCAACCACATGCAAGAAGGGCTACACAAAGAACAAGCGAGGGACATGCGTAAAAACGAACGGGAAGAAGGCAAAGCGCAAGGCCAAGCGAGCCAGCCACAACCGGAGGGCACGCCGATGACCGCCCACACCAGCAACAGACGTCTTTTTCTACCGGCCCTACTTCTGGTCCTCTTCGCGCTCGCGCTCATCAGCTCGCCGGCGTTTGCCGCCGGCGAATCGCACCCGTTGCGCTCGAGCTTCGAACGGTCGAGTGGTGTGCCGTTCGCTGACCCGAACGGCATCGGTATCGACGAAGCCGCCGGCACGGTTTACGTCGCCGATATCGGCACGGACACGCTCTATAGGTACGACACCACCGGCAAACCCGTCGACTTCACCGAAGGTTCCGGTGCGGGGACGAACGCGCTCACCGGCGCCGCGACGCCCGCTGGCTCGTTCGCTTTCCCGGCCACGGAGAAGGACACTCCCGCCGCGGTCGCGGTCGATAACTCCACCAGCCCGCTCGACCCTTCCAAAGGCGACCTGTACGTGATGGACGCGGGCCATGGCGTGATCGACAAGTTCAACGCCCAGGGCAGGTACCTGAGCCAGATCACCGGCTTCAAGCCCGCGGGCGCCGGCGTACTCGAACTGCTCGGTCTCGCCGTCGACACCAACGGCACCGTCCGCGCGGACGTTCACCCCGGCGGCTCAGAACCAGGAATTGAAGTTGAGGAGTTCGACGACTCCGCCGCAAACAGCCTCATCGCCAAGCAGGAACAGGGGAGCCAGCTTTTGTTCGAACTCGGTGGATCTCCCTACGGACAGCAGCATGCCCAGGGCTTTGCCGTGGGCCCTACCGGGGATGACTATCTGCTCTTCGGTGAATTCGCACCGGGCCGTGTGTGTGGCTGTGTGGGGAAGGTGGGCCAGCAGTTGGCGGGTCTTGGGCAGATCGACGGGCACGGGTCGGGTGCCGTCGCGCTCGCCGCGGATCCCGCGACCGGCCATGTGTATATAGATGTTCGCTCGTCGGTCGGCGAGTGGGACACCGGTGCGATGAACACAGGACCGGTGAACGAGAAATTCTTGGAGCGTGAACCGACGGGTGTGCTTGTCTCGAGTTTCGGTGGCGAAGCGGGTCAGCTCAGTGCCTCTGCCGGTGAGCAGGCCGGGATCGCGGTCGACGGTGCGACTGGGGATGTCTATGTCTCGAACCCCGCGAACGGTGAGGTTTACGTGTTCGGCAGTGACGCGCCGGCGGTGACGGCGGCCGCGCCGAGCAGCGTTACGAAGGAAACCGCGACGCTGAACGCGACCGTGAACCCGCGCGGCGAAACGCTCAGCAAGTGCGAATTCGAATACGGTCTGACTAACGAAGAATCCCAATCCGGTGCGCCCGACGACTACGGTCTGGGCGTCTACGAACACACGGTGCTCTGCGATCAGACGCCCTCCGGCACGATTCCCGTAGCGGTCTCGGCGAACATCCCTGGCCTGCAGGCGGGCCTGCTCTACCGCTTCCGCCTGAAGGCGGCTAGCGCGAGTGGTGTGGAGGAAAGCAGCGGCCTGCTCGCGACGCAGGGTGAAGGGTTCGGCATCAAGAAGTTTGAAATGTCGTTCGTCAACGAAAACGGTAGCCCCGATACCCAGGCGGGCTCGCACCCGTATGCGCTGGAAAACACGATCGAATTCAGCTCGCGTTACATGCGTAAGGAATCGAACGCGGACTCGGCCTACGTGCGTGAGCCGGACGGGACGCTGAAGGATCTGCGGGTCGATCTACCGCCGGGCTTGGTCGGTGACCCCAACGCGACGAAGAAAAAGTGCACGCTGAACAACCTGGACGAAAACAACAACGGCGGAACGGTGGGCTGTCCCGCCGAATCGTATCTCGGCCAGCTGCAGCTGCTCTGGTCGGAGCGAGTCGCGGCCGCATACAATTTCAATGAACCGGTTTTCAACATGGTGGCGCCTTACGGTGTCGCCGCGCAGTTCGGTATCCAGTTCATCAACCCGGATCTGTTTCTGAATAGTGGGTTGCTCGCGGGCGGGAACTACCCGATCCAGACGACGGCGTCTGATATTCCCCCGGCCGCCCCGGTGCTGGTGAGCCATTTGATGCTTTATGGGGTGGTCCCCAACTGTGTGTATGTCGGACCGGGCGTTGGAAAGTACGCGACCGACCTCTGCCGCCAACGCGGATCCGGCGGCACGGGCTTATATGAAGCTGAGGCGGGTGGTAAACCGTTTTTGACGCTCCCGACGGCGTGTAATGGCCCGTTGCGTTCGTCGATCTCGATGGATTCTTACCAGGAACCTGGTCGTTGGATCAAGCCGGTCGAAGCGTTCTCGCGTAACGCGGCGGGGCAGCCGGTGTCGTTGACGGGCTGCTCGAAGTTGCAGTTCCCGCCCGAAATCGGCGTTGTGCCGGACACGACGGACGCCAGTAGCCCGTCGGGGTTGACGGTGCATGTGAAGGTGCCTCAGACGGCGGCGTCCAACGCGAATGGGCTGGCGGAGTCTGCCCTGCGCGACACGACGGTAGCGTTGCCCGCGGGCGTCGCGATCAACCCTTCGGGTGGGGGCGGTCTTGAAGCGTGTACTTCTGAACCGGCGGCGCTCGCGGCGGGTGCGCTTGGTAGCCCTGGTGATCAGATCGGCTATCGGGGCCAGGAAGAACTGAACGGGAAGTATGAACCGGGTGTGCAGTGGAGCACGTTCACGTCGGTATTGGCGAGTCCGCTCGCGCCGGGAGCGAACTTCTGCCCGAACGGGTCGAAGGTCGGCACGGTGAAGATCAAGACGCCGCTGCTCGAACACGAACTCGAAGGCGCCGTCTACCTCGCGACGCAGGGCGCTAACCCGTTCAAGAGCTTGATCGCGATGTACATCGTCGCCGAAGACCCGTTCTCTGGCAGCCTAATCAAGCTGGCGGGCGCGGTGTGGTTGTGCGAAGCCGCGGGCGAGACGATCGAAGGGATCACGTGCACGGGTGCGGGGCAGATCGTGACGACGTTCAAGAACACCCCGGATACGCCGTTCGAAGACCTCGAACTGCACTTCTTCGGCGGGGAACGCGCGCCGCTCGCGACGCCGTCGCGGTGTGGGACCTACACCACGACCGCGCTGTTCACGCCGTGGGACGGCAACGGCCCCGTGACTTCGGAATCCTCGTTCGACATCGAACATGGTCCCGGTGGCGGCCCGTGCCCCGGTGCCAGGCTGCCGTTTGGCCCGTCTGTGAATGCGGGTGCGACGAACATCCAGGCGGGCGCCTTCTCGCCGTTGACGGTCACGATGAACCGCCATGACGGCGAACAGAACCTGAAGTCGATCGTGGCGCACCTGCCGCCGGGCCTCTCAGGTGTGCTGGCCGGTGTCGAACTATGCCCCGAACCACAAGCCAACCTCGGCGAGTGCGCCCCCAACAGTCTGGTCGGCGAAGCGACGATCAGCGTTGGTGTCGGCAACCAGCCGTTCACGGTCACCGGCGGGAAGTTCTATCTCACCGGCCCCTACAACGGCAGCGGCGGCTGTACTGTCGGCGAAGCTGGGTGCGCGCCGTTCGGCTTGACGTTCGAGGTGCCCGCGAAGGCCGGCCCGTTCGACCTCGCAAACACCGCGAACAACCATCCCGCGTGCGACTGCGTAGTCGTCCGCGGCAAGATCGAACTGAACCCGCTCACCACCGCGATCACGATCACCTCCGACCCGCCCGGCTCGCCGCACTCGATCCCCACGAGCATCGAAGGGATCCCCCTGGAAATCCAGCACGTCAACGCCACGACCACACGTGGGGATTTCCAGTTCAACCCGACGAACTGCGAAAAGATGGCGCTCACCGCCACGCTACAGCTCAACGAAGGCGGCACGAGCACGCTCTCCACGCCGTTTCAAGTCACGAACTGCGCCGCGCTGAAGTTCGAACCGAAATTCACGGTCTCCACCCAGGGCAAAACGAGCAAAGCCAAGGGTGCGAGCCTGACCGCGAAGCTCACTTACCCGAACGTGCCGCAAGGCACCGACGCGGACATCGCGAAGGTCAAAGTCGAACTCCCCAAGCAGCTCCCCTCGCGGTTGACGACGCTGCAAAAGGCATGCACCAACACGCAGTTCGAAGCCAACCCGGCCGCGTGCCCCGCGGAATCGAAGATCGGCTACGCGACCGTACACACCCCCTTGATCCCAGTCCCCCTCACCGGGCCCGTGATCTTCGTCAGCCACGGCGGCGAAGCATTCCCGTCGCTGACGATGGTGTTGCAGGGGTATGGGATAACGATCGACCTCGTCGGCACGACATTCATCAGCAAATCAGGCGTCACCTCAACGACATTCAAGACCGTCCCCGACCAGCCATTCTCAAGCTTCGAACTGACATTGCCCGAGGGCAAGTACTCCGCGCTGGCGGCCAACGGCAGCCTCTGCGCGCCAACCACAACCAAGACGGTCAAGAAGAAGGTGACGGTCAGGGTCAAGGGCCACAAGAAGACCGAGACCCGCAAGATCAAGGAGACCCAGCCGGCCCCACTGCTGATGCCCGTCGAATTCATCGCGCAGAACGGCGCCGAGATCCACCAGACCACCACGATCGGCGTCACCGGCTGTGTGAAGACGAAGCCCAAGAAGAAGGTGCGCCACGCGCGTGGGAAGGGTCGCGGGTCGAAGAACTGACCGCAGCGATCTCGCACGCTTAGTGGCGCCCCGGGTGCGGGCCCGGACGCGGTCGCGCTAGGCTCCGCGCGACCGTAAGCGAAGACCTTCCAGAGGAGACCAATCGATGTTCGTATTCAAGGCTGCTGTCGTGGGCGCCGGGACGATGGGCGGGCAGATCGCCCAGACGATCGCCGCCGCCGGGATTCCGGTCGTGCTGAAGGACATCGACGACGCGCTCGTGCAGGCCGGGCTCGACGAGGCGCGCAACGTCACCTCCGGGCAGGTGGGCAAGCTCGTGGAGAAGGGCAAGCTCACGGCCGAGCAGGGCGAGGCGCAGCTCGCGGAGATCCTCGGGCGGATCGACGGCACGACCTCCTATGGCGACTTCGGCGACGTCGACTTCGTGGTCGAGGCCGTGCCGGAGAAGATCGAGATCAAGCAGGCCGTGTTCGCCGAGCTCGACGCCGCCACGCCCGGCCACGCGATCCTTGCGTCGAACACCTCCTCGCTGTCGATCACGGAGATCGGCGAAGCGACGCTCCGCCCGGAGAAGGTCGTCGGCTTCCACTACTTCTACCCGGCGTCGATCATGCCTTTGATCGAGATCGTCGAGGGTGAGGAGACCGCCGCGGAGACCGTCGGCGCGGCCGTCACGTTCGCGCAGGCGATCCGCAAGCAGCCGATCACCTGCGCCGAGGTGCCAGGATTCGTCGTCAACCGGATCCTCAATGCCGGCATCTCCGAGGTCTGGCGCGAGCAGGAGGAGAAGAAGCTGTCGATCAAGCAGATCGACGCCGGCGTCGGCGCCGCGGGCGTCGTCCCGATCGGCCCTTACTACCTGGTCGACCTGCTTGGCCTGGACACCGTCCTGCACGTGGCGGAGCACCTCGCGGAGTCCTACGGCGAGGAACGCTTCTACGTGCCCAAGGGCATGCAACGCCTCGTCGGCGAACGCAAGCTCGGCGCGAAGACCGGTGGCGATGGCTTTTACAAGGACGGCGAGCCGAACCTCGACGGCGACGCGGAGCCCGATGTGGCGGAGCTCGTGGAGATGCTCACGCTGAAGACGTTCATCGAGGCCTGCCTCGTCTTGGAGGAGGGCGTCGCCACCCACCGCGACATCGACTTCGGGATGATGGCCGGCGCCGGTCTTGATCCGCGGCGCGGGTTGCTGCCGCCGTTCATGAAGGCCGACTTCGAAGGCCTCGACAAGATCCTCGAGCGCCTCGAGAACGCGACCGAGCGCTACGGCGAGCGCTTCACGCCGCCGACGATCCTCCGCCGCCTCGTCGCCCAGGGCCGCCTCGGCCAGTCGAGCGGCCAGGGCTTCTACGCCTACCCGCAGCCCGACGCCGAGCAGCCCGCCGAGGTCATCAAGCTGGAGACACGCGAGGACGGCGTGGCGATCGCGTGGCTGGCGAACGGCCAGATGAACTCGATCTCCCCGCAGGTGATCGAGGACCTCGGCAAGGTCTGGGCCAAGGCCAAGTCCTCAGGCGTGCATGCGCTGGTGATCGCCTCCTCCAACCCCTTCCTCTACTCGGCCGGGGCCGACATCAAGGCGTTTACATCGATGGACGCCTCCGGCGGCGCCGAGCTGCTGAACCAGGCACACGCGCTGTTCCGCGAACTGGGCTCCGAGGGGATCGCGACGATCGCCGCCGTCAACGGCCTGGCCTTCGGCGGCGGCTGCGAGCTGGCGATGTCCTGCGACGTGCGCATCGCCGCCCGCTCGGCCCTGTTCGGCCAGCCGGAGATCAAGCTCGGGATCATCCCCGGCTTCGGCGGCACCCAGCGCCTGCCGCGCCTGGTCGGCTCGAACAAGGCCCTGGAGATGAACCTCGTCGGCGATCCGATCCTCGCCGACGAGGCATTCGAGATGGGCCTCGCCAACCGCGTCGTCGAAGACCACGAACTGCTCGACACGGCACTCGCCTGGGCGCGCAAGCTCGCCGGCCAGGCGCCGCTCGCGCTCGAGCAGATCAAGCGCGTGTCTGGCGCGGGCGATTTGGACGAGGGGATCGAGGCCGAGAAGCAGGCCTTCGCCACCGCCTTCGCCTCGGCCGACGCCAAAGAGGGCATCTCAGCGTTCCTCGGCAAACGCGCGCCGCACTTCCAGGGGAAGTAGCTAAGCCGCGCGGGTGAGGTCGCGCTCCGGCGCGATCTTCCAGCGCGTGGCGAGCGCCTCGAGGTCCTCGCTCATCCCCCAGCGGTCCGCGCGCTCTGCGTCCCGGTGGTCTGGGTTGGCGCCCTTCAGCGCCATGTTGCCCGTGTTGTCGCCAATCGTCCGCAGCTCGTCTACCTCTGCCGCGCTCAGCAGGATCTCAGCCGGCAGCGCGGCGAGCTCCGCGCACTTGTCCTCGATCGCCCGCGCGTCTGATCCGCTCTCCTGGATCAAGGTCGGCGCGACGCAGCGCACGGCCGGGTGCGCGAGGTTCCATTGGCAGGCGAGCTGCAGCAGCGTCAGGTTGTGGCGCTCGGCGTAGGGGCGCATCCGCGCGAGCTTCTTGTTCCCCGCCTCCACCCACCCGTCCGGGCGGAACTTGCGGTGGTCGTACTCGGCGAAGGCGTGCCCGGGCCGTACGTCGTCATGAAACAGCCCGCCGTAGTCGACCACGCGCGTGATCACGCTCACGTCGTTCGCCTGGGCGGCGTCGAGCACGAGCTCGCCCGGCCATGGCTCCATCGGGGAGAGAATCACCATCGCCCAGTCGATCAGCTCGCCGTGGCGCTCGAAGCAGTCGATCAAATCGAGCGTGAACCCGTTCGCCGGCCCCGGCGCCACGCCCAGCTTGCGCGTCAAGCCCGCCGCACGAACCGCCTCCATCCCCGCCCACACGGCCTCGCTAGTGAAGCCGGTGCGATCGGGATTGTGCAGCAGCAACAGATCAAAGCGATCGACCCCGCAGCGCTCCAAGCTCCGCTCGGTGGCCATCCTGATGTAGTCTCCGTACCGATCCGCGGAGCGCAGCCGCGGGTCGGTGAAGCGGGGGTAACCCTTAGCTCCTTCGCGCTCGCCTGTGTAGAAGTCGTGCCCGATCGCGCCGATCAGACAGTAGCTCTCGCGATCGACGTCCTCCAGCGACTTTCCCAGCACCCGGTCAGCCTCCCCGGCTCCGTAGGCGTCGGCGGTCATAACGGTGTCGATCCCGTCGCCCGGGCGCAGCAGCGCCTCCAGCCGCGCGTGGTCGAGCGCCTCCCCAAAGTGCATGAAGCGCCCGCCGGACCAAGTCCCAATAGCCGTACGAGAGAGGTTCATCGTAGGCCGTACTTTACGTACGTCGCCCACGTAGCCCCGCCTCGGCAAAAGCAGGTCCGCGACTTCCTTCCGGTCGGGTTTCTCCCGACCGGAAGGAACGTCCGGATCCTGCGCGGGTCCATCGTCTGCCGTACTTTACTTACGCGCTTCCCGCGGGCCGTTCGCTCGCAGGGCGTGGCTGTGCCCGCGCCGCCGGCCGCCCGGGCAGGGCACGACGGTGTGTGCGGTCGCGGCGCTGCCATCCGCGAAGCCGAGCTCGGCCGCGAACGGAAATCCTCCTCGCGGGCAGCTGTCGGGCAGCATGATCCCCCGGGGTCGATAGCCGATCGTTCTGCCGTGTACCCGTTCGTAGTAGGTGATCCCCAGCGGCCCGAGCGTGGTGCGCAGCTGCACGACCGCCACGTCGGGGGTATCGGGGAGGCTGGGGACGAGCGGCACGCCGATCTGCACGCGTCCGCCGAACGGGGCCGGGGCCGACAGCAGCAGGCTGGGGAGCACGAGCCGGGCTTCGACCGGGCTCGTGCCGTCGGCGTACAGAGACAGCGCCAGCTGCCCGTTTTCGCTGGGCGCGCGGAAGATCGTCACGGGCGCGCGCTCGTAAACGATTTCCGGGCCGATCGGGATCTCCGCGACCGCGCTGCCGATGCCCATCAGCGACTCGGATGGGCAGCCGTGGGGTCCGAGCGCTTCGAGCGTCGCGGAGCTGCAGGTGGCCAGGCCGAGGCCGCTGGTCGCGATCCCGAGGTTGTTCGGGTAGCGCAGGTCGACCTCGGTCAGTGGCGGAGGGATCCGGCCGGCGGGCTCCTCGATCTGCAAGCTGAAGCCGATCGTGGTGCCCCGGCCGAGTCGCTCGGGCGTGAGCGTCGCGCTGAGCTTCATCGACTGTGCGGACTGCGCCGCGGCCGGCGGGCAGAGACAGATACACGCCAATAGCGCGCTCACGCTCAGGGCGCGGGCCAGGACGAGCAAGGGAGCCGGGACGCGGGTGCTGCACACGATTCAGGTCCGCTTCACCGGATCATCAGTAGGCGAGCTTGCCGGTCGTCTGGACGGTGAGGGCGTAGTTGCGGCGGTTGAACGTGCCGTACAGGCCGGCGTGCCCGTGGGCATGCGCGTAGCGGCCGGTGCCGCCGGTGGCGACGAGCGTGCCGGCGAAGCTTTCGATCGCGCCCGAGCCATGCGGGGTCGCCGTCCCGTGGCCCTTGATCGTGCCCCCGGCGGCGTAGATCGTAAAGCTGGTGCTCACCGCCGTGACGCCGATGTCGCAGTCGGCCTTCATGCTGCCCGGGAGCGTCCCGGAGACCGCGCCGGACTCGTGCAGCAGCGATCCCGAGCCGCCGGTGTAGTGCATCGCGGCCGTGTCGGTGATGTTCAGCGTGCGTGCCGCGTGCGCGGCTGGTACGGCCAGAAGCGAAACCCCGACGGCGATCAATCCAAAGGATTTGATCATTGTGACAGCCTACTCCTCGAGCGCGAGCATTGGTGAGACGCGCGCCGCGAGCCAGACGGGGATCGCGACGAGCGCGAGCACGCCGGCGATCACGAGCGCGAGGATCTCCGGCGGGCGTAATCCCGTGGTGAGCGTCGCGAGCGGGAAGCCGGTGACCTCGCGCAGGTAGCCGTCGATCACCGCCTGGCCGTAGATCCCCACCACCGCGCCGGTGAAGCAGCCGGCGCTGAGCAGGAGCGTGGATTCGAGCAGCAGGAGGCGCCGCAGGCGTGCGGGCGTGACACCCGTCAGCCGCAGCTCGGCCAGCGCTACGCGCCGCTGCCAGATCGCCGAGGTCAGCGCGGTCGCCAGCGCGAGGATCGCGGCGATGTTGAGCAACGTGCAGATCTCCCCGAGCCGGCTGAGCGCGGCGCCGGCGAGCGTGTCGATTTCCGCCGAGCGCGCGGGTGCGGTCGAGACTTCCAGGCCATTCGCGGGACCCAGCGCGCGGATGATCGATCTCCGCACGCGCGTGGCGCTCGCGCCCGCGGCGAGCTCGACGCCGAGCGCGGTCGGCGCCGAGGTCGCCCAAAAGCGCCGGTAGTCGGCGGCGCTCACGAAGATCGCGCCCGGGCTCCAGGCGAGGTTTGTCGTGGTCGCGGCGATCCGGAAGCGGATATTCCCCGTGGGGGTCGGCAGCGTCAGGGCGTCCCCGACGGTGGCGTGATGTTCTGCGGCGATCTGTCGCGAGAGGACGATCTGGCCGCCCGCGGCGAGGCCGGCGCGCGCGGCGCGCGAGCTCCCGCCGGCGATCTGGCTGCTCAGGATCTCGCGTTCGGAGCCGGGCGGGCGAGCGATGATCCAGACGCGACGCTTGTCGAAGTCGAGAAAGCCGCCGTAGAAAGCATGCACGGCGCTCACGCCCGCCACCCGCGCGATGCGCGCGGCGTCATCGCCCGGCTGCAGCGAAGTGGTCGCCTGATAGTCGCCCGGAGTGTTGACCCAGATGCTCGCGTCGGCGGTGTAGCTGCGCGCGAAGCGAGCGATCCCCTGCAGCAGGTCGTTCCGTGCCCCACCGAGCGCGGCGCTGCCGAACAGCGCGACGGCGCCGGTGGCCGCGAGCGCAAGCGAGCGCAGCGTGCAGCCGCGCAGCGAGATCAGCGCCACCGGCAGGATCGTCAGCTTTTGCCGGCGCCGGGCCAGCGCGCGGGCGGCGCACAACACGAGGCCGAGCGCGAGTGGGACCGCCAGGACGGTTGCCAGCGCAAGCACCATCAGCGCAAACAGTGAGCGCGAGGTCCACAGGAATACAGTGGCGCTCGCCAGCGCCAGCACGCCTGCGGCGGCGAGCGCCAGGCGCACCTGGGCACGACGGCCGAGTGCGTCGCCGGGCTCCTCGCCGGCGAAGTGCGCCGTATCCGGCGCTCCGCCGCCGCGCAGGTCGAGCAGCGGCAGTGCCGAGGCCAGGCACGTGGCGAGCATGCCGCCGCCGAGCGCCAGCAGCAAAGGCCCAATCCCGACGACGGTGCTCGTGCCGAGCGTGAATGCCGAGGCGAGGTAGGCCGGTGACTGGTGGAACGGTCCCACCGCCAGGGCGTAGCCGGCGAGCAGTCCCACGAGCGAGGCGGCGAGGCCCAGGCAGAGGGCCTGGAACAGCACCACCTGCGCGACCTGTGCGCCGCGCATGCCGAGCAGGCGCAGCTCGGCGATCGCCCGGCGTCGCTCGGGGACGGTCAGCAGGATCGCGTTGAAGGCGAACAGGAAGCCCAGCAGCGCGCTGATCGCGGCGAAGAACTCGCTCGACTGGTCGCTCGGGCGCAACGCCTGGTGCAGCAGTTCGATGTCCTGGTCGGCCGGCGCGACGGTCAGCCTGCCGCCGGCCAGCGCGGTCAGCTCCGCGCGCACGGCCGCCGCGCGGCCGGGCTTGCTCAGGACCAGGATGCGCGTGATCCGCCCCGGCAGCCCGGCCAGCTGTTGCAGGCGCGCCAAGGGCACGACCGCGATCTGTGTGTGCGCGAGCGCACCGCCGAACGTCGCGGCATCCAGCACGACGGTGACGGGCAGCGGGGTGATGCGACCGCCCAGCTCCAGTGAGACCCGCGGTTGCGCGCCGGTTGGCTCGCCGCCGGCCTGTGCCGCTGTGGGTTGCCGGCCGCTGGACCGTTCCGCTGTGGTTCGGCGCGCGGCGGGCTGTGCCGCGGAGGACGCGAGCGGGTGGGCCGGGATCCCGATCGTTTCGGCGGTCTGCCGGCTGAGGCCGATCCCGTTGGCTGAGAGGGTCGTGCGGGGGATCGTGTGGGCGAGCCCGTCGAGCAGCGCGAGGCTGAGGTCGGCGCCGGCGATGTGCACCGTGGCGCGCCGTCCGCCGGGGCCGATCACGCCGGCGATCTGTTCGAGCAGCGGTGCGGCCTGCAGGACGCCGGGGAGCGCTTCCACGCGCGCGAGCAACCGTTCGTCGAAGCCGTTCTCTGCGCGCGCTCGGAGCTGGAGGTTAGCGGGGCCGATGATCGCGTGGGCCACTGCGCCGGTCGAGCCCGAGGTGCTGCTGTCAGCGACCGTGACCGCGAACAGCAGCGCCACGGCCACCGCCACCCCGAAGCCCGCCAGCAGCTCTTGAAAGCGGTGCACGCGCAAGCGCCGCCGGTAGAGGTACAGGAGCATCGCCGGCCGCATCAGGGCTCCGCTTGTTGTCCTTGCCGGCGAAGACAGCGGGGGAACATCGCTCACCCCAGCACGGTCGGCACTGCATCGACGTCGAGCTGGCCGTCGCGCAGCGTGCAGCGCCGGTCGGCGATTGCCGCGGCGTCGAGGTCGTGGGTGACCAGTAGGACGGCCGCGTCGCGCTCGTGTGCGATGCGGTGCAGCAGCTCGACAATCTCCCGGCTGCGGGCGCTGTCGAGATTCCCGGTCGGCTCGTCGGCGAGGATCAGCCGGGGCTCGCCGGCCAGTGCGCGGGCGATCGCCACGCGCTGGCGCTCGCCCCCTGAGAGCTCGCCCGGGGTGTGCTCCAGACGATCGCCGAGGCCGACGCGCTCGAGCCATGGAACCGAACGGGCCTGGGCCTCACGCGTGCCGCTGCCCCCGAGCAGCAGCTTGATCGACGCGTTCTCGACCGCCGAGACGCGTGGCATCAGATGGAAGCTCTGGAAGATGAAGCCGACGTCGCGCAGCAGGTAGTCGCTCCTCTGCTCCGCGGACAGCGAGGCCAGGTCGCGCCCGGCGAAGCGGATCGAGCCCTGCTCCGGTTGAAGCAGCGCGGCGATCAGCAACAGCAGCGTCGTCTTGCCCGATCCGCTCGGACCGTACAGCGCGACCATCTCGCCTGGCTCGATCGTCAGGCTCACGCCGTCGACCGCGCGGACCTCCTCGGCGCCGTGGTAGTGCTTGACCACCCGCTCCAGTTCAAGCGCACCAGCCGTTCCCGCTCTCATGAAGCCCACAGACTATTAGAAGATCCAGCGTCAGCCCGCTAGCTCCTGGAGAACCCTCCGGCCGTGCGAGCCCGCAGCGCTGCTTCCAGACGCTCGAGCCTCTGGCGGACGCGCTCCTCATCGGGCTCTCCTTCGGTGAGACCCGCGTACAATGCGCGCAGCTCGTCCACGCGCAGGGCCAGCGCCGGGTTGGCCTCCTCGCCTAGCTCTCGCAGCGCGGCGGCGAGCGCCGCGTCGAGCTCGTGTGCGGCAAGGGGAAGGCGTCCCTGGTCGAGGTCGAGTCGCGCGCGCAGTGCCAGCTCCTCGCACAGCAGCTCCTCGCCGCGCGCACCGAGCAGCTCCGCCAACCGCTCCTGGGGGCGCAGCGCGGCCGCGCGACGCTTCGTGCGCGTGGAGGAGACCCACGGCAGCTCGCGCGCGTGCTGCCAAACCCCGTCGGCCACCATCTCGCCTTCGCCCCAGCCGGCCCGGATCACCAGCGCCTGGGCGGGGGAGACCTCGTGGATATATGGGTCCGCCGCGGCGATCCGGTGGGCGTACAGGACGCGGTTGAGCACGGCAGTGGCCGCCAGCGTCTCGCGCTCGGCGTCGATTCCGCTCAGCCACGATTGCGCCTGCAGCTCGGCGGAGACGGACACGGGGTCGACGATCGTCGCGCGCGCCGTCACCACCGGGGCCGGGTCGGGCGTCGTCTCCCGCGCGCGGCGCGCACGGCGCGAGGAGCCGACCCGCGGCAGGCCGATCGCCGCGGGGCCGGAGCCCACGCGACGGGCGGCGCCGAGCGTGCCGAGGACGATCACGCGCTCGGGCGCTGCCGCCTCCTCCGCCGGCCCCGGCGCCCCCCGCGTGCGCAACAGATAGCGTCCGTCGGGCGGTCCCAGCTCCCAGGGGAACTCGAGCTGCAGGAACAGGAACAGGCGCTCGGACACGCTCGCACCGTATCCTTCTTCGCAATGTCCGACGCGAGCGATGCCGTGAAGGGTCTGAAGGAGCGCCTCACCGATGGCACCGAGGACCGCCTCGGCAAGGCGCTCACCGACCTCTTGGAGAACCCCCTGCTGACGGGCTTCGTCGGCCGCGCGTTCGACGCGCGCAAGACCGCCGCGCAGGCGCAGGAGGTCGCGATGGGCGCTTTCAACATCCCCTCGGCGGCCGACGTCGAACGCCTGACACGGCGGCTGCGTTCGGTCTCACAGCGCCTGGAGGGAATCGAGGACGGGGTGCATCGTCTGGACCGGGCGCTGTCCGGGCGCGGGATCGACGAGCGGCTGTCGGCGATCGAGGATCAGCTGGGGACGATCACACGGAAGCTTGGGCAGGCGGCGGGCTCGGTGGCGAAAGTGGGCTCAGGGGAGCAGGGCGGCTCGGGGGTGCCGGCGGGCTCGGGGGCGAAAGCGGCCTCCGCGGCGAAAACGGCGGGCAGAGGCCCGAAAGCGACCTCCGCGGCGAAAGCGAAGCCGGCCACGCGGCGCGCCGCCAAGGCGCCCGGGAAAGCCAAAGCAGTGGCCAAAGCCAAAGCGGCGGCGAAGGCTAAACCCAAAAAGGCCTGAAGGCTCAGGACGAGAGGGCCGCGACGGCGAGCGCTCCCATCGCCTCGGCCGCCTTGAGCAGAAAATCGTCGTCGATGTGCGTGCGCGCGTTCAGAGCGTCGAACGTGTCGGAGACGACCAGCGCACAGGCGACTGGCACCGACGCGGCGGCGCCCACCGCGAACAGCGTGGCGGCCTCCATCTCGATCGCGATCGCGCCCGGCGCGCCGGAAGGTGGGTGCGGGTCGTAGAACAGGTCGACGCTGACGATCGGGCCGGCATGTGCCGCGGGCGCGCTCTGGATCAGTGCCTCGGTGAGACCTGGGTCGGCGAGCACGCGATCTCCGGGAACGAGCGCGCGCGAGGCGCCGTCGAGGCAGATCGACTCGCGCGCGATCACCAGGTCGCCGAGCGCGAGGCCGGGCGCCAGCGCGCCGCAGGTGCCGACGCGAATCGCGCGGCGGGCGCCGAGTGAGATCAGCTCCGAGAGGACGATCGCCGCGGAAGGGCCGCCCATGCCCGTGGCCTGGATCGTCAGCGGCTCGCCGTCGGCGCGTGCGGGACCGGTGTAGCCCCACAGGCCGCGGTGGTGGTTGAACATCAGCGGCTTCTCCAGCAGCGTCTGCGCGAGGGCCAGCGCGCGTCCGGGGTCCCCGGGCAAGAGGACGCGCTCGGCCAGCGGCGCGGTGGGGCGCAGGTGGATCGCCTGGGGGTAGACCGGCACGGCGGCGGGGTCGAAGGCGGGGGCCGGCATGATGGGGTCGGGGTTGCGTTCGTGCTCGCGGTTGGACTCGGGCTCTGGTTGCGACACGGGTCGCGACTTTAGACTCCCGGGCGATGGCCTCGCCTCCCGACAGCCCCAACGACGGTTACTCGGAGAGCTCGCCCGAGGATCCCCCGGCAACCGTGCTGACGCTGAAGCAGGTGGCGGCGCGCGCGGGCGTGACGCAGGGGACCGTGCGGCGTTGGGTCAAAGAGGGGCTAGTGCCCCAATTCGAGGGGACGTGGACCCCGGCGGCGGCCTCGCACATAAGGATCGTCGCGCGGCTGCGCGAGCGCGGGCACACCGTGCAGAAGATCAGGGAGGCGAGCCAGAGCGGGAAGCTCGCGTTCGGCTATATCGACGAACTGCTGCCGAGCTCCGAGGCGCGCTACACGCTGCGGCAGGCGGCGCGCGAGCTCGACGTCGAGGAGGCGCTGATCGAACGGCTGGTCGGCGCGATGGGCCTCAACGCGCTCTCCACCGAGGAGCTGACCGAGGAAGACCTGCAGGTGCTGCGCTACGGCGCGGAGGTGCTCGCGGCCGGGCTGCCGCTGCCGGCGCTCTTGCAGATCGTGCGCGTGTACGGGCAGGCGATGGCGCAGGTCGCCGACGCCGAGGTGCGGCTGTTCCACCTGTACCTGCACGAGCCGCTGATGCGCGACGGCGTGCCCGGGGTCGAGGTCGCGCAGGCGATGGAGGGGATGACGCGCGAGATGCTGCCGTTCGCGGTGCCGTTCATCAACTACCTGCACGGGCGGATGCTCGGCTACTTCGTCGAGCAGGACGTGATCGGGCACATCGAGTCCGACCTGCACGACGAGGAGACCGCGGAGGAGGGGCGGATGCGCGTGGCGATCGCGTTCGCCGACCTCGCGGGATACACGAAGCTGACCGAGGAACAGGGCGAGGCCGAGGCGGTGGGCGCCGTGGAGCGCTTCGTCGAGCGGGTCGAGCAGACATTGCCGATCGACGCGCGCGTGATCAAGACGCTCGGCGACGAGGTGATGATCGTCGGCGCCGACGCGGGCGCGCTGACGGTCTGGGCGGTCGCGTTGGCCGGGGAGCTGCCGGCCGGATCGCCCCCGCCGCGGATCGGGATTCACAGCGGCGCGGCGCTGTATCGCGACGGCGATTACTACGGCCGCGAGGTCAACCGCGCGGCGCGCGTCGTCGCGCGGGCCTCCGGCGGCGAGGTGCTCGTGACGCACCCCGTGGTGGAGGCCGCGAACAGGCAGGACGGGCTCGAGTTCGAGCTGATCGGCGAGGTGGTGCTGAAGGGGTTCAACGAGCCGACCGAGTTGTACAACGCGTCGCGTAAGGGCCAGGGGGTGGGGTGATTTTTTTTGGGAGACGAGACAGCGTCCTTCCCGCTCAACACTCGCCGGAGCCGGTCACAACACAAGCCGACGCCCGGAAGGTCTTTTGAGCTGTGATCGTCGCGCAGGTTCGCAACGCGGTGCGCGAGGGTGGCCTGTTGGGGGGAGCTGATCTGCCCACCCGCCCGGTCGTCGCGATGCTTTCGGGTGGACGCGACTCGGTCTGCCTGCTGGATGTGGCGGTCGCGCTGGGTGAGCGCGGGAGTGTGCGGGCGTTGCATGTGAACTACGGGTTGCGCGGGGCGGAGTCAGACGCGGACGAGCGCCACTGCGCGGCGTTGTGCGCGGCGTTGAGGGTGGAGCTGGTGCTCGTGCGCGCGCGCAGGGAGCAGGGCGAGGTGGGCAACCTGCAGGCTTGGGCGCGGGAGCTGCGATACGGCGCGGCGATCGAGCTGGCGGAGGAACTGGACGAGCATGCGCGCGCGCCGGGACAGACGCGGGCGCTGGTGGCGGCCGGACACACGGCGAGCGACCAGGTCGAGACGATCCTCTACCGGCTGGCGGCCTCGCCGGGCCGGCGCGCGCTGCTGGGGATGCGGGCCGTCGAGGGGCGCTTGGTCCGCCCGCTGCTGGGGGTGACGCGCGCGCAGACGGGCGAGTACTGCCGAGCGCGGGGCCTGGCGTGGCGCGAGGACGCGAGCAACGACAGTGACGCGTACGCGCGCGTACGCGTCAGACACGGGCTCGGGGCGGCGCTGCGGGTGCTCCACCCGGCGGCCGAGGCGAACGTGTTGCGGACCGCGGCATTGCTGCGCGAGGAGACCGAGCTGCTGGACGGACTCGTGGCGGACACGCTGGCGGGGCGCCGGAGCATCGCGATCGCGCGGCTGGAAGAGCTGGCGCCGGCGCTGGCTCGCCTGGTCGTGGTCAGCCTCGCCGAGCAGGCGGCGGGGACCTACGTGCCGCAGGCGGGCGATCGCGTGGCGGAGATCGTGGAGTTGAGCAGACGCGACAGCCGAGGCAGCGGCGGCAGGCTGGATCTGCACGTGGGGGGGAACGTCAGCGCGCGGATCGAGGACGGGCGCCTGAGCATGGTCAGGCTCCCGCCGCGCTGAGTCGCCGGGGGCGCCTGCTCCTTCGCTTGTTTGCTTTTGCACTGCGGATGACCATAGTTCTACTCGTTCACAGTGGAATGCTACTTCTCGAGGAAGTCCCGCCCATCTGGGCGGGAGGACTACACTCCGCGGCGTGGCAACCCCCGCGCAAGCGCCCGTCAACGCCGCCGCCGCGGGTAAGGGGGAGAGCGAGGTCGGAGAGGTGCTCGTCAGCGCCGAGGACCTGCAGCGGCGGGTGGCCGAGCTGGGCGCGCAGATCGCGCGTGACTATGCCGGCAAGTCACTCCTGCTCGTGGGTGTGCTGAAGGGCGCTGTGTTCTTCCTGAGCGACCTGATGCGCCACGTCGACATCCCCGTCGAGGTGGACTTCATGGCGGTCGCCTCCTACGGTTCGGCGACCGACTCCTCGGGGGTCGTGCGGATCCTCAAGGATCTGGATGCGGCGATCGAGGGGCGCGACGTGCTGATCGTCGAGGATATCGTCGATTCCGGCCTGACGCTGCAGTACCTGATGCGCAACCTCGGCTCGCGCAACCCGCGCACGCTCGAGGTCTGCGCGCTGCTCGTGAAGCCCGCGCGGCGCAAGGTCGGCCGAAGCCGGGGGACACTCGCCGTCGGCGAGTATCCCCGTTTCGACCAGCCTCCGAAGTACATCGGCTTTGAGATCGAGGACCGCTTTGTGGTCGGTTACGGCCTCGACTACGCGGAGCGCTACCGCAACCTTCCGTTCGTCGCCGCGTTGGAGAAGTAGCCGGAAAATCGGCCCCCCGTGGTACGCTGGACGACTGGCGGCCTCGACTTAAGTCCACGCCAGGACACCCTTATGGGACCTTCCGAGAGAACGCTATGAACCGTTTCTTCAAGAGCGCCGCCTTCCCGATCCTGCTGGTGGTCGTGCTGGCGTTCTTCTTCACCAAACTGGCCAGCACCGGCTCCTCGAACAGCCGCCCGCACAGCTACCAGACGCTGGTTTCCCAAGAACTACCGAAGGGCGAAGTCAAGTCGGTCGAGTTCAAGAACAAGGGCAAAGTCCTCGAAGTCAAGCTGAAGAACAAAGAAACCTGGGAAGGCGGCTTCCTCGAGCAGGCCACGCCGGAACTGCTCAAGGAACTGAAGACCGCCGGCGTCAAATACAACGTCGAATCGGAAAAGAGCAGCGAGCTGCTCAGCCTGCTGACTTTCATCCTGCCGTTCGTGCTGTTCCTCGGCTTCTGGCTGTTCCTGATGAACCAGGTCCAGGGGGGAGGATCGAAAGTCATGTCGTTCGGCAAGTCGCGCGCCAAGCGGATGTCGGCCGATTCTCCGAAGATCACCTTCCGCGACGTCGCCGGGGTCGACGAGGCCGTCGAGGAGCTGCACGAGATCAAGGAATTCCTCGAGAACCCGAAGAAGTTTCAGGCGCTTGGCGCGCGCATCCCGACCGGCGTGCTGCTGTACGGTCCGCCGGGCACAGGCAAGACGCTGCTCGCGCGCGCCGTCGCCGGCGAGGCGGGCGTGCCGTTCTTCTCGATCTCCGGTTCGGACTTCGTCGAGATGTTCGTTGGCGTCGGCGCCTCGCGCGTCAGGGACCTGTTCGAGCAGGCGAAGCAGAACTCACCATGCATCATCTTCATGGACGAGATCGACGCCGTCGGGCGTCACCGCGGCGCGGGCATGGGCGGCGGGCATGACGAGCGCGAGCAGACGCTCAACCAGCTGCTCGTCGAGATGGACGGCTTCGAGGCGAAGGACAACATCATCATGATCGCGGCCACCAACCGGCCCGACATCCTCGACCCGGCACTCTTGCGCCCCGGCCGCTTCGATCGCCAGATCGCCGTCGACCGCCCCGACCGCAAGGGCCGGGCGAAGATCCTCGAGGTGCACACGCGCGGCAAGCCGCTGGCGAAGATCATCGACATCGACGCGCTCGCCGGCCAGACACCGGGCTTCACCGGCGCCGACCTGTCGAACCTGATCAACGAGGCCGCGCTGCTGTCGGCGCGCACGGGCAAGCGCGAGATCGGTCAGATCGAGCTCGAGGAGGGGATCATGCGCGTGATCGCCGGCCCCGAGAAGAAGACGCGCGTGATGAGCGAGAAGGAGCGTCTGATTACCGCTTACCACGAGATGGGCCACGCGCTGGCGGGACACTTCCTCGAGCACTCGGACCCCGTGCACAAGATCTCCGTGATCTCGCGCGGCCAGGCGCTCGGCTACACGATCTCGATGCCCCAGGAGGATCGCTTCCTGACCACGCGCGCCGAGCTCAACGACACGCTGGCGATGACCCTGGGCGGGCGCGCCGCCGAGGAAATCGTGTTCGGCGAGATCACGACGGGCGCCTCGAACGACATCGAGAAGGTCACGCAGACCGCCAAGCAGATGGTGATGCGCTTCGGCATGTCAGAGCGGCTCGGCCCGCGCGTGTTCGGCCACGACCACGGCCAGCCGTTCCTCGGCCGCGAGTTCTCCACCGAGCCCGACTACTCCGACGAGATTGCCCGCGAGATCGACGACGAGGTGCGGCGGATTATCGAGTCGGCGCACAAACGCGCGACGAGCATCCTCGTCGAGCACGAGCACGAGCTGAAGAAGATCTCCGAGATCCTCGTCAAACGCGAGACGATCGAGAAGGAGGAGTTCCTCGCGCTGCTGGCGGGCAAGAGCGAGGAGGAGGTGTTCGGCGTCGAAGAGCCGAGCAAACCGGAGCTGCCAGCGCCGCCGACGACGGCCGACCGCGCCGAACGCGAACCGGTGCCGCGGGCAACGCCGCGCCCGGGATTGGCCGGCGGCACCACCGAGCTCCGCTCTGACGGCGTCTAGCCGCGCCTGGCGGCGTCCTCACCCTTTCGGGTACAGGCGATCGCTCGTGTACCGATCGACGATCTAATGCGATCGATTGATCGTCCAGCACACTTCGCTCACTGCGTACTTGCCAGCCACGCCTATACGCTCGTCAGAGGAGGTGGATTCTTCGCATGAGTGTTACCTCGAACCGGGCCACGTCATTTCGCCTGATGGGCGTCGTGAACGTGACGCCGGACTCCTTCTCCGACGGTGGATCGTTCCTTGCAGCGGACGCCGCCGTGGCTCATGGGTTGGACCTCATAGGTCAGGGCGCGGACATCCTCGACATCGGCGGCGAGTCGACGCGCCCGGGCGCGGAGCCGGTCTCGGAGGCGCAGGAGCTGAGCCGTGTGATCCCGGTAATCGAAGGACTGGCCAAGGCGATGGACGCGGCGGCCACACGCCCGCGGATCTCGATCGACACGTCGAAGGCGGCGGTCGCCGAGGCGGCGCTCGGCGCGGGGGCGAGCCTGGTGAACGATGTCAGCGCGTTCCGGGCCGACCCGGCGATGGCCGGGCTGGTGGCCGGCAGCGGCGCGGAGTGCTGTTTGATGCACATGCTCGGCGAGCCGCGCACGATGCAGCGCGACCCGCGCTATGACGGGGACGTGGTCGATGCGGTGAAGGAGTTTCTCGAGGAGCGAATGCGGGTCGCGGTGGGGGAGGGCGTGCGCGAGGAGCGGATCATGCTCGACCCGGGAATCGGGTTCGGGAAGACGGTCGCGCAGAATCTCGAGCTGCTCGATCGCTTGGACGAGCTGACCGAGCTGGGCCGCCCGATCGTGATCGGCACCTCGCGCAAGAGCTTCCTTGGCCGCATCGTCGCCGAGGCCGCGGGCTTGGCCGAGCCGCCCGATGCGCAGCACAGGCTGGGGGGGACGATCGCCACGAACGTGCTGGCGCTGGAGCGCGGCGCGCAGGTGTTCAGGGTGCACGACGTGGCTCCGGTGCGCGAGGCGCTGGCGGTGGCGGCTGCTACGTTGAGCGGGCGATGGACGGCGAGCAGAGGCACGATGACCCGGAGGATCGAGACGACCGGGAAGGGCTAGCCAAGCGCTCAGGCGATGGGGATGACAAGGACGTGCGGGGCGGTGGCGAGATGGCCGAGGGTCGGGAAGACGACGGGGATGACCCGGACGAGCAGGACGAGGACGACGAGCTGGAGGAGGATCGCGACGATCCCGAGCGCGGGGCGGAGTCGGTCACGATCGAGATCACCGGGCTGTCGCTGTACACCCACCACGGCGTGAGCGAGGCCGAGCGCGAGGTCGGCCAGCGCCTGGTCCTGGATCTGCGGCTGGACGTCGGCGAGACCGACGCCACCGCGACCGACGCGCTGGAGGACACGATCGATTACGCGGAGGTCTGCCAGCTCGTGGCGCTGGTCGCCCAGCAGCGCTCGCACAAGACCTTGGAGCGGCTGTGCAGCGTGGTGGCGGACCGCCTGCTCGGCGATTACGCGCTGGAGGGCGTGTGGGTGAAGGCGACGAAGCCGGAGCCGCCGATCCCGTTGAGCGTGGACGAGGTCTCCGTGGAGATCTGGCGCGAGGCCGAGGAGTAGGCGCGCCGGCACCCGAATCTAAAGAGGCAGAAAGTTGTTTGTCCTTTTAAAGTGCGTATAGCGATGGTTGTACGCACTTTTTTTGAAAACAGCAACCCCAGCCCGGTGCGAGCTTCGGCACAGGTTTGAGGCGCTTTCGCAAAGTTTTCCTTGACAGTTAGTTAGCAGTCACTCATAATCCACGGCGATGCTCGATCTCTTCGCACGGCTCGCGACGGAGCGCACGCGGCGCATCCTGGTAATCGCGGGCGCGGTGTTCCTGATCGCCGCGGCGATCGGCGTGCCGGTCGTGTCGATCCTGAAGAGCGAATCCTCGGACTTCCAGGACCCGCACGCGCAGAACCAGCAGGTCCTGCGCGCGGTCGAACACGCGACGGGGCAGGCCGCCTACTACGGCGTGGCGGCGCTGGTGTCGAGCAAGACCGACATCCGCGACAATGCCGCCGCCCAGGCGCAGGCAACGCATGTTGTTGCGCTGCTGTCCAAGCAGCCCGGCTTTCAGCGCGCGCTCGACTATCCGGCCACGCACCTGCCCGTGCTCGTCTCGCGCAACGGTCGCCAGACACTCGTGCTCGCGGCGTTCGCCAACCGCGAACGCTCGGCGGAAGCGGTCAAACACATACGTCCGCAGCTTGCCGGCTCAGACGTGCGTTTGGGCGGCAACGACGTCGCCTTCCATGAAATCACCGAACGCACCTCCTCCGATCTCACGCGCGCCGAGATGTTTGCGTTTCCGCTCCTTTTGCTGCTCTCCTTCTGGGTCTTCCGCGGTCTGATCGCCGCCGCGCTGCCGCTGCTCGTGGGCGGGTTCGCGATCGTGATCACGTTCCTTTTGCTGCGCGTGATCGACCAGGGCCTGGGGCTGTCGATCTTCGCGGTCAACCTCGTCACCGGCGTCGGCCTCGGCCTCGGCATCGACTACAGCCTGTTCATCCTCTCTCGCTACCGCGAGGAGCTCGCCGGCGGTCTGGACTCGCACGCGGCGATCAAGCGCACGCTGCAGACCGCTGGGCGCACCGTGCTGTTCGGCTCGCTGACGGTCGCCGGCGCGCTCGCTTCGCTGCTCGTGTTCCCGCTGCGCTTCCTCTACTCGATGGGGATCGGTGGCGCGCTCGTCACGCTGTCCGCGGGGGCCGTCTCGCTGATCGTATTGCCCGCCGTGCTCGTGGCGCTCGGCCCGCGGATCAACTCGCTCGCGCCCGCGCGCCTGCAGCGCAGTGCCGCGAACGCGGCGCAACCGACCGAGCACGGCGCCTGGTACCGGCTCGCGCACGGGGTCATGCGTCGCCCGGGGATCGTCGCTTTGAGCACGGCCGTGGTGTTGCTCGTGATCTCGCTGCCGGCGCTGCGCCTGCAATTGACCCCGGCCGACGCGCACGTCCTGCCGGTCTCGGCGCAGCCGCGCCAGGTCGCCGAAGCGATCACCGACAACTTCGCCGTCGATGGCTCGCAGACGCTGACGATGGTCGTGCGGGCTCCGGCCAACGGTGCGCAGAGCGTCGCGGCGCTCGCGCAGCGGGCGCAGATCACGGCCGGCGCGCAGGCGAGCCTGGCGGGCCCCGCCCGCTACCTGGGCCGCGGCGAGTGGCAGATCGAAATGCTCCCGCGCGGCAAGGACGGCGCGCCCGCGAATCAGCAGCTCGTGCATCGGCTGCGTGCGCTGAACGGGGCGGCTGGGACCTCGAATCTGCTGGTCGGTGGTGCGACGGCGTGGTTCGTCGATCAGAAGGCCGCGATCGCCGCGAATACGCCGCTCGCGCTACTGATTCTCGCGCTCGTCACCGGCGGCTTCCTGTTCCTGATGACGGGCTCGCTCGTGCTGCCGTTCGTCGCGCTGTTGATGAACCTGCTGACGGTCGCCGTCGGCGCGGGGCTGCTCGTGCTGATCTTCCAGGACGGCCACCTGTCGAGCCTGTTCGGCTTCTCGCCGATCGGCGGTCTGGAGGAGTCGAACCTGGTGCTGCTGTTCGTCGTCGCGTTCGCGCTGTCGACCGACTATGGCGTGTTCCTGTTCGGCCGCATCAAGGAGGCTCACGACGATGGCCGCTCGACACGCGAGGCGGTCGCCTACGGGGTGGAGCGCACCGGACGGCTGATCACCGCCGCCGCGCTGTTGTTCTGCGTCGCGGTCGGTGCGTTCGTGACCTCGGACATCTTCTTCATCAAGCAGTTCGGCCTGGGGACCGCGCTGGCGGTGGCGATCGACGCCACGTTCGTGCGCGCGCTGCTCGTCCCGGCGCTGATGGGCCTGCTCGGCGAGCGCACCTGGTGGGCGCCGCGACCGCTGCGCCGGTTGCACGCGCGGATCGGCCTGCGCGAGACGCCGAGCGATGCGCTGAGCGGGCCCGCGGGCGCGTAACCGTTTTTCTCGCTCCCGGACGTCGCCGGCTGTGGTGACCGGTTTCGGCGACGTTGTTCGAGTAAGTGCGCTCACAGGTCTCCCAGCAAAAACAAATACCGTTCGTTCGATGCCCGCCCGGATCGGTTTACTCGGCCTCGGCTCGAACGTCGGTGACCGCCGGGCGCATCTTCAAGACGCGGTCGATGCGCTGCCCGCAGCTGGGGTGCGTGTGCTCGCGGCCTCCTCTGTGTATGACACCGACCCCGTCGGTGAGGTGCTCGATCAGCCGAGCTTTCTCAACGCGTGCCTGCGCGTCGAGACCGAGCTGGAGCCGCTGGAGCTGCTGGACGCGGCCAAGCGCCTGGAGCGCGAGCTGGGCCGCCGGGCCGGCGTGCGCCACGGTCCGCGCGCGATCGACATCGACATCCTGCTGCTGGGCGAGCTGGAGCTGCGCCACGAGCGCATGCTCCTGCCACACGAGCAGCTGCTGCATCGGCGCTTTGTCCTGATCCCCGCGCTCGAGCTCGACTTCGCGCTGGCCACGCCCGCCGGCGATCGCTTGGCGGACGCGCTCGCGGCGCTCCCGCTCGATGAAGGCGTGCGCTGGTCAGGGCCGCCGCTTCACCGTCCTCAGTAGGGGCGAGAGCGCGACGTGTGGGGGCGAGGAGGTCCGTTCCCCGTCCCCACACAACGATCAGTGGACGATGATCTTGCCCCGCATGCCTTCGGCTTCATGGATCGTGCAGCGGTAGGAGAACGTGCCGCTGTGCGTGAACCGCACCGAGTAGGACCCATGCGTCTGCGTGCGCGAGTGAAAGCCGTTGCCGGTCACGTTGTGTTCGGTCGACCCGTCACGCCATAGCCAGGTCACGGTGTCCCCGCGGTTGATGCTGAGGTTGCCGGGGTGAAAGCGGATGTTCTTGAGCGTCACCGTATGCGTGCCGGCCGACCGTGCGCTACCGCCTCCGCCGAAGGCGACCGTCGGGATCAGCGCCAGCGCCGCGACTGCAACCACGAGGGTGAGCAGCGTTCTCAGTCTCTTTTCCGTCATCCGCATCCCCTTCCTCATCATCTTGCTTCCTGGTCGAACCTCCCAATCAACAGACATAGACCCCGCCGCTGGGCGAACCTTCCCGTGTGGTGTACGGAGCTCGCTCATGAGGCGGTGGTCCCGCGATCGCTCCAGCTGGCCAGCTTCAGCAGCGTGGCGCCGGAGACGCCGCGGCCGGATACCACGCACAGGTGGCCGTCGCGCTGCCAGGTCACGACCGCCGTGCCGTGCTCGGTGAGCAGCCGGTAGGGCACGCCGCCGCGCCAGGCGAGCTTGCCGCCGTCGATCCGCGGCGCGGGGGTCCCGGCGAGGATCGCGTAGCCGATCCGCCGTCCGGCGGCGTCGGCATAGAAGACCGTCGTGACCGCGCGCCCGTCGATCCGATCGCTGCGCGTCCCGGTGCTGTGCCAGCCGAAGCGCTCTCCCCAGTAGGGGAACCTCACGCCGCCGACCGCGGCGGTCAGCTCGGCCTGGTTTGACCTGCTCTCCGCCGGCGCGGGGAGCGTCGCGGCGCGCAGCGTCGGTGCGGCCGCCTGGCGCAGGCTCAGCGTCTGGGAGCCATCGCCGAGGCCCACCGCGATCGCGATCGCCACGACCGCGATCGCAATCGCAATCGCGCCTGCGCCCGCGAAGCCCAGGGGCGAGAACGGCCGGCGGTGGGAGGAACGCGGCGCGAGACGGCGCTTCCGGCGCCCGCTGTTCTGCTGCTCTGCCACCAACGACGCCACCCGCCGGTGCAGCCGCTCCGGCGCCTGGGCGTCGAAGGAGCGCAGCAGGTCGGCAACGTATCGCTGCTCGTTCTCGATCTCGGTGTGCGGCTCGGTCATCGTGTTCCTCTACTGGGCAAGACTCCGGCGGGCGGCGTCTCTTCCCTGCGGATTGCCTGGGCCTGCGGTTGCTGGGCACCCGGTATCGGCTTCGGTTCGGGCTCCGGGCCCGGCTTTAGCTCGGGCTCCAGCTCGCGCGCGACCTGCTTGCGCGCTCGGAACAGCCTGGTCGTGATCGTCGCCTCGCGCACGCGCAGCGCGCGGGCGGCTTCCCGATAGGAAAGGCCGAGCACATCGACGGCCACCAGCGCGAGACGGCGGTCCTCCGGCAGCTCCGCGATCGTCGCGTATACCTCCTGCATCTCCAGCGCCCGCTCCGGCTGGCCCCGCGCCTGGGGGTCGGCCACGACGACGTCCTCGAGCGTGGCCACCGTCACCGGCCGCCGGCTCGCCGTGCGACGGCTCGTCAGGAACGTGTTGCGCAGGACGCGCATCAGGTAGTACAGCTCGTCGTCGCCACTCAGCCTGCGCGGCCGTGCGAGCACCCGCGCAAACGTCTCCTGCACGAGATCCTCGGCATCCTCGCGCGAGCCGCACAGCGCCCACGCGGCGCGATACAGACGGTCCACGTGTTTGCTCAGCGACTGCGGGTCCAGGGTGCGCATTGGGGTTTGGTCGCGGAGCGGCCTCCGGGTCGGCAAACGGTCGACCTCCGCCCTGCGACTGTAGCGCCGTGGGGGATTCCCATGCGCCGGGAAGGATCGCGGCGGAGCGGCGTCTTGTGTGGCTGAGGGGTTCGCGTGCCCGCGTTTGCACGGGCAGCGGGCTGGGTGATCGATCGTCTTGAAAGGTGGCCGAGATCGTGAGGATGCGCAAGCGTTACCTACCCGTAGCGGCAGTCCTCGGAGCTGCCGTCGCGATCGTGCCCGCGCTCGCGGGTGCCACGGCCCCGTCCGCAGCGAAGCTCGAAGTCAACGAAAATTGTGTGGAGCCCGTCTGGCCGTGCTGGACTACGGAAGGGTCCGCGCCGATAGCGCAGCCCACGAAATCTGTGACGATCGCAAGCGGAGGGACGGTCACATTCATCGACCACGGTAAGGAAGCGAATATCGCTTGGATGGGCACTCCTCCGACGTGCGAACCGTCGGTGCCGGTAGCCCCCGCCTCGCCGAAGACGGGCTGGGAAGGAAAGTGCACCTTCCAAACCGCGGGGACTTACAAGTTCGTAAGCTCGACCCTCTTCAACGTCCAAGGAGTCGCTGACTACACCGAATACGAAGTGGTGGCTGAAGGTTCGACCACCACGACCCCCACGACGGGCACAACCGGCACGACCGGGACGACGGGCACCACGACAACGCCGACGACGAGCACGTCGCCTGCCTCGTCCGAATCCCCTTTCGCCGGCTCGGAATCGCAGGCCGTGAAGGTCGCGAAAAGCCAGCGCGGAGGGTCCGTCAAGGGCTCGCTCCAGATCTCGAAGGCCGGTGCGGGAGACCGCCTGGAGGTCGATCTCCTCGCCACCTCCGCGTCGCTGGCGAAGGCCGGGCATCTGACGCAGGTGATCGGGCGATTCGTGAGCGCTTCGGTCGGCGCCGGTCAACGGCCCTTCTCGGTGAAGCTCAACGCCAAGGCAAGGCGGGCGCTCAAACGCCACCATCGCCTGGCGTTGAAGGTGAAGATCACGCTCACACCGGCCGATGGCGGGCGAGCGACGAGCGTGACCAGATCCGTGACTCTGCATGCGTGAGTGGCGACGCAGTCCGCTCATGAACACCGTGGAAGGACAGGCACCGGTCGGGTCTGTAAGAGGCAGGTGCACCGGCGCCGGACTACGGGATGACGAGAGAAAGGCGGCTGAGACCGTGAGATCACGCACGTTGTTGCTTATTGCCCTTGTTGCTCTGCTGGTTGCGGTGGCCGTTGTGCCACAAGCCCTCGCCGCCCCCTCGAAAGTCAAGCTAGAAGTCAACCAAAATTGTGTGGACCCCGAATGGCCTTGCTGGACAGGTGAACCGTCCGCCTTGAGACCACAGCCCGACCTCAAATTCTCAATCACAGAAGGCGGCGAAGTCGAATTCGCCGACCACGATCCCACCACTGAAACCAGCGTGGTCTGGACTGGCGGTCCCACCACGCCCTCGTGTCCCGGGGTCCCAGCCACAACCACGGTGAGTACGGGCTGGGAAGGCACGTGCACGTTCACACAGCCCGGGACCTACATGTTCAAAAGCCTGAACATGTTCAATGGCCCCAAGAATGGGCTATACGGCGACGAGGACTATACGGAATACGAAGTAGTAGTCACAGGGCCGCCCACGCCGACGGCGACCACCGAGCAGGCTACGGCGGTCACCGAAACCGAAGCTACGCTCAATGGCGGGGTGGATCCGGAAGGACAGGCGACATCCTACTACTTCGAGTATGGCACCACCGAAAGCTACGGGACCAAGACGAGTGAAATGCCGGCCGGCAGTGGCAGCACGAACCAGGAATTCCACTTCACGTGGACCGGGCTTTCGCCCAACACCACTTACTACTTCCAGTTGGTCGCTGTCTACGGGACAAGCAAAACCAAGGTGGAAGGCGGCAAGATGACCTTCAAGACCGCTGCTCCCCCCGGCCCGCCTACGGCGAGCACCCAGGCGGCTACGGCGGTCAGCGAAACCGAAGCGACGCTGAAAGGCACGGTCGACCCAGACGGTGAAGCGACCGAATACTTCTTCGAATACGGCACCGACACGAACTACGGGCAGAAGACCGCAAAGGCGACTCTGCAAACGAGCGGGGGTGGCAATCAGGGTGTCTCCACGACGCTCAAAGGCTTGACACCCGGCACGGAATACCACTTCCGGCTTGTCGCGGAAAACCAACAGGGCCCTGCTGCCGACGGTTTGGACAACAGCTTCAGAACGATGTCTACTCCAACCAAAGAACCAACCCCGACACCAACCCCGACGCCGGCTCCCACCGGCAGCAATCCCCCGGCCACAACCTCCAGCTCGTCGTCGGGGCAGCCGATATCCGAACCCGTTTCCGGCCCGCCGTTCGGGTCGGTCAAGCTGGCATCCACGCAGCACGGCGGAGTGGTGCACGGGTCTCTGGTTGTGTCCTCGGCCGGTTCTGGCGGCCATCTGCAGATCGAGCTGCTCGCCAAGGGCGCCTCTGCTCCTGTCGGCAAGTTTCTGCGCTCCTCGCTGCACGCAGGCAAGCTCACGTTCACGCTGGCGCTGAGTGCGAAGGCAAAGCACACGATGAAGGCGCATCACAAGCTCGCGCTGACAATCAAGATCGTGCTCACACCCGCGCACGGTTCAGCGGTGACGATCACCCGGAGCGTGACGCTGCAAGCGTGAGCTCTCCTGGGCCGTCGATTGACAGCGAACCGTCGACCGATAGTCTGGATGGCCCGATGCAACCAGGCCACGAGTTACAGCTGCCGCAGGGAAAGATCCGCTATCGCGACAGCGGCGAGGGCAAGCCGCTCTTGTTCGTGCACGGCCTGCTCGTGGATGGCCTGCTGTGGCGCAAGGTTACGCCGCTGCTCGACGGCGAGTTCCGCTGTATCGCGCCCGACTGGCCGCTGGGCTCCCATCGCGTCGCGCTGGCCCCGTCGGCCGACCGCTCGCCGCGCGGCATGGCGCGGCTGATCGCTGACTTCCTGGAGAAGCTGGAGTTGGAGGACGTGACGCTCGTGGCCAACGACACCGGCGGCGCGATCGCGCAGCTGCTGGTGACCGAGCGTCCGCAGCGGATCGGCCGGCTGGTGCTGACGCCGTGCGACTGCTATGAGAACTTCTTCCCGCCGATGTTCAAACCGCTGCAGTGGCTCGCGCGGGTCCCGAGCGCGTTGACGCTCGCCGCCCAGCCGATGCGCAGCGCCGCGGTGCGCCGCTCGCCGCTCGGCTTTGGCCTGCTGACCAAGCGCCCGATCACCGACGAGATCACGTGGGGGTGGATCGAGCCATCGTTGACCGATCGCGACGTGCGGCGCGACGCCGTCGGGCTGCTGCGCGCGGTCGACTCGCGCGACACGCTCGTCGCGGCGAGGAAGCTGCGCGACTTCGATCGCCCCACGCTGATCGCCTGGGCGCGTGAGGACATCGTCTTCAAGCCGCGCTTCGCCGAACGCTTGGCCCGCGACATCCCGAACTCGCGGGTGGAGTGGATCGAGGACAGCCGGTCGTTCGTGTCCGAGGACCAGCCCGAGCGCCTGGCGGAGCTGATCGGCGCGTTCGCGCGCCAGGCTTAGACGTCCGAAGTCTTGGAGCCCGAGACTTGGGGCGCTTGGGAGGGTTGGAGTCCGCGGCTCAGGAGCCCGAGACGCCCACCGGGGCGGGTAGCCACTCAGCGGGCAGCACGCCCGCCGGGATCTCGCCGACCATCGGCGGGAAGTAGCGCATGAGCCTTGCCGCCGGGCGTCCGTCGATCAAGCGTCGCAGGTCGGTGATCGAGTAGAGCAGCCGAATCGTTGAGCCGATCTGCAGGTCCGCGGCATTCGGCTGCTCGCCGCCGAGCAGGTCGTCGGCGATCCACGCGTCGATCCGGTCGAGCTGACCCGGGAGCGCGTCGAGGTCGGCGCGCGCGGAATCGTCGGTTGCCTTGTTCCTGCGCGCCATCAAACGCGCGGTGAGGGGCAGGGCGGGACGCATCAGCGCGCGGGGGAGCGGCAGCTTGGCTTCCCCGGCATAGCTCTCCATTGCGGAGGGGTTCCGCAGAAACGCGACGTCGAGGATGCGCCGCGGGACGCTCTGAAAAACCTCCTCGCCCCAGCGCTCGGCGTCCAGCACCTGCGCGTACGACGCGTCGCCGCTCTCTGGCAGCAGCGCCGGCTCCGGCGCCAGCTCATCGAGCCGGCGCATGATCGGCCGCGATCCGACCAAACGCTCGCCGTCGAGACGCAAGCCGGGCACAGTATCTCCGCCATAGCGCATCGGACCGATCGCCATCTGGCTCATCGGCAGCAGATCCACCCGGTCGTAATCGATTGACTTCAGCGCGAACGCGGCTTCTACGGCGGCGCACGGATGCGAGCCGGGAATCACATACAGCTTGGCTGTCATTTCGGGTCTCCCTGTCGTCTTTGGCCGTCAGGCTCCGAGTGCCGCGACCGGGCCGGTGGGCGTACACCCGGCCAGACGCGCACATGAATGCTTGCTCGTAACCGAGCCGAGCATAATGGGCGGCCATGCTGCTCGTCGTCGACGTCGGAAACACGCAGACCCACTTCGGAGCGTTCCGTGGAGAAGAACTGCTGGAGCACTGGCGCTTTGCCACCGTCCGCCAGTCCACCGCCGACCAACTGGGGGCCGCGCTGCGCAACCTGCTGGAGCTGCGCGGCTGCTCCTTCGATGACATCGAGGCGTCGATCGTCTCCTCGACCGTGCCCCAGCTGGAGCCCGAATGGACGTCGATGGCCGGCCGCTACCTCGGCCACGAGATGCTGGTTGTCGGGCCGGGAACGAAGACGGGAATGGCGATCCGCTACGACAACCCACGCGAGATCGGCGCCGATCGGCTGGTCAACGCCGTGGCGATCCGCGAGCGCTTCGGCGGCCCGGCGGTGTGCGTGGACTTCGGCACCGCGACGACGTTCGACGTGGTCTCACACGAGGGCGAGTACCTCGGCGGCTCGCTGATGACCGGCATCGAGATCTCGCTCGAGGCTTTGTCCGAGCGCGGTGCGCGGCTGCCGAAGATCGACCTCGCCCCGCCGAAGAGCGTGATCGGCAAGAACACGGTCGACGCGATCCGCTCCGGCGTCGTGTTCGGCTACGCAGGCGCGGTCGACGCGATCCTGCGCCGGCTCTACGACGAGCTCGGCGAGCGCGCGGCGGTGATCGCCACGGGCGGCCTGGCGCGACTGGTGGTGCCCTACACCGAGGAGATCGAGGACGTCGACGAGCTGCTGACGCTCACCGGGCTGCGCTTGCTGCACGAGCGGAACTCCTGATCGAGCAGTCCAATAGTCCAGCGGTCCCGGCAGCCGGTGGCCGGCCTCTGGTACGCGGCGCGGAGAGGTCAAAGCTCGGATCACATGAGGGATGCCCTCGACTTGCGGGAAAAAGTAGGCTCGGATTGCGGGAGAAAGTCCCCTCGGATTGCGGGAGGAAATGGGCTCGGATTGCGGAAAAAGCGATAAGCTGTCTGCATGGGAGCGCTTCTTGCCGAGGTTGTCGAGCGTCGACTCGACGAGGTGGTGAGCCGGCGAATGGAGTACGAGCCCGTCGTCGTGCTGCAGGGTCCGCGCGCGGTGGGGAAGTCCACTCTGTTGCGGGCACTTGCGGCGATCCGAGGGCGGGAGGTCATCGACCTCGATGACCTGGCTACCCGCGACGCGGTCGCTGCCGACCCAGCGCTGTTCGTGCGTGGGGAGGCCCCAGTCCTGATCGACGAGTTCCAGCACGTGCCGGAGCTGCTCGACGCGATCAAGGCCGAGCTCAACCGCGACGGCTCTCCGGGTCGTTACGTGCTTACCGGATCGACTCGGTACACGACGCTGCCGGCGGCGGCCCAGGCGCTCACCGGTCGTGCCCACCGCGTCGATGTCCTGCCGCTCTCTCAGGGAGAGGTCGCGGGAATGAGCGAGGACTTCGCCGAGGTGCTGCTGAGTGACCCCGACTCGCTGGTGGATCCAAATCAGCCTCAGACGTCGCGCGAGGAGTACGTCAGCCGGGTCGTCGCCGGAGGGTTCCCGATGGCGCTTACCCGTGCGCGAGCCGCCGACCGCGCACGCTGGTTCGACGACTACGTAGAGCTAATCATCGAGCGCGACGTGCTCGAACTCACCCGCGTGCACCAACGCCGGCAGCTGCCGCTGCTATTGCGCCAGCTCGCCGGCCAGACCGCGCAGGTGCTCAACGTTGCCAACGCCGCGCGGGCTATCGGCATGGACAGATCCACCGCGGAGAGCTACACCAAGCTGCTGGAGACCGTCTTCCTCATTCACCGGCTACCGGCTTGGGGCACGACGCTTGGGCCGCGCGTCGGCGCGGCACCGAAGGTGTACGTCGTGGACAGCGGGCTTGCCGCGCGTCTGTTGAGCTTGACCGAGGGCAAGCTGGAGGCGGCCACAGCGCCTGCGCTCACCGAGTTCGGACACCTGCTGGAGACGTTCGTCGTGGGGGAGGTGAGCAAGCAGCTCGACTGGCTCGACGCGCCGGTCGCGCGCGGGCACTGGCGGACGCACGACGGCGACGAAGTCGACATGGTGCTTGAGCGCGAAGACGGCGCTCTCGCCGCACTGGAGATCAAGGCCGCTTCGCGCGTCACCGCGCGCGAGCTGCGAAGCCTGGTGAAGTTGCGGAACAAGCTGGGAAAGCAGTTCCTGGGAGGAGTTGTTCTCTACACAGGCGCGCGCGCATACACGCACGACGGCTTTCAGATCGTGCCGATCAGCCGCCTCTGGCGAGCGGGAGACTAGGCACGCTCAGGGGAGGCTTCGGTCAGCGGTCGCCCATAATGGCCGTATGACCCTCAGACTTACCGACCCCTGGATGCTCGGCCCCCTTGAGGTCCCCAACCGCGTGCTGCTGGCCCCGCTGGCCGGGATCGGCAACTGGTTCGTGCGCCTGCAGGCCAAGCGCTACGGCGCGGGGATGGCGGTCTCGGAGATGGTCTCCTCGCATGCGATCTACCACCGCAACGAGAAGACGTGCAATGAGATGCTGCGGATCCACCCCGATGAGCACACCGCAGGAACAGGCGGCCCGATCTCGATCCAGCTGTTCGGCGAGGATCCCGACGTGATGCGCGCGGCGGCGGCTCGTGTGCGCGAGGCGGGAGCCGACGTGATCGACATCAACATGGGCTGTCCCGTGCCGAAGGTCCAGAAGACCGGCGCCGGTGCGGCGCTTTTGGCTGACCACGACCTGGCGGTCGCCCTCGCGCGGGCGGCAAGCGAGGGCGGGGAAGGGCTGCCGGTGACGGTCAAGCTGCGCTCCGGTCGACGTCCGGGCGAGACGGACGGCTTCGAGCTGGCCCACCGCCTCGTTGACGAGGCCGGCGTTGCCGCGATCGGCTTCCATCCCCGCTCGGCGGCGGTCCATCATAAAGGCGTCCCCAACTACGAGCTCGCCGCACGCCTGGTCGCCTCGCTCGACGCGCCCGTGATCCTGACCGGCGGCCTGAACGAGCCCGCGCAAATCGAAGCGGCCTTCCACGAAACCGGCGCCGCTGCCGTGATGCTCGCGCGCGGCGCGCTCGGCAACCCCTGGCTGTTCGCCCAACTGCTCGATCCGCCGGACGACGGGTCGAATCACGAAGACCCGCGCCGCGGGGGCCCGACCCGGGAGGAGGTGCTGGGCGAGCTGGACTGGACGATCGACCGCGCGGTGGAGCACCTCGGCGAACCACGCGCTACACGCTACCTGCGCAAGTTCTACCCCTGGTATGTCCAGCGAATGGGACTCGACCGCCAGGCGGAGAAGGAGTTGCAGGCTGTCCTGCAGGTGGCGGAGACGCTTCCAGAGGCTCGAAATGGGCTCGCTATACTACTCGGCGCGCTGACGCCTCAGGCGACGAAGATCCCCGCTTGAAAGCGGGTTTTGTTCTGTCTCGACCTAACCCCAAACCCCCAAAACGAGGGTCACATGCCGAAGGACGTAATCCTCACCCCCGAAGGCCTCGAGAAGCTCAACGACGAGCTCGAGTTGCTGTCGACCGCGAAGCGCCGCGAGGTGGCCGAACGGATCAAGGAGGCGCGCGAGTTCGGGGATATCACCGAGAACTCCGAGTACGACGACGCGAAGAACGAGCAGGCGATGGTCGAGAGCCGCATCGCGCAGCTGGAGGAGCGGTTGCGGATGGCGACGGTGATCGAGACGAAGGACCTGTCGACCGACATGGTCCAGGTCGGCTCGGTCGTGCACGTGAAGGACGAGAAGACGGGCAAGTCGGTCAAGTACACGATCGTCGGCTCGGCGGAGGCCAAGCCGGAGGAGAACAAGCTCTCCAACGAGTCGCCCGTGGGACGCGCGCTGCTCGGCCACAAGCGCAACGACACGGTCGCCGTGCAGGTCCCGCGCGGCCCGGCGCGCAAACTGAAGATCACGAAGATCGACGTCGGTCTCAAGTAACCTCGCCGCGATGAGCGGCGCCGACGTTCCCACTCCACCAGAAGGCCCTGTCCCACTCGAGGATGATTCGCCCGAGGGGCCCAGCCCTGTGGATGACACCCCTGCGCTGGTCCCTGCGCCCGGCGGTGGTTCTCCCGCCGCGAAAGGCGCCGCGGAGGCTCAGGACAGCGCCCGCCACGGCCTGAACGAGCTGATCGCCGAGCGACGGGCGAAGGCGCGGCGGCTGAAGGAGGCCGACCCCGATGCCTTCCCCTACTCGTTTCCCAACGCCGAGCCGATCGCGCGGATCCTCGACGCCTACGCGCACTTGGCCGACGGCGAGGAGACCGAGCACGCCCACCGGGTCGCGGGCCGGATCGCCGCGCGGCGCGGCTCCGGCAAGGCGGCGTTCCTCGACCTGGTCGACCGCACGGGCAAGATCCAGCTCCACGCGCGCGTCGACGTGCTCGGCGAGGAGCCGTTCGCGCGCCTGAGCACGCTCGACCACGGCGATCTGATCGGCATCGACGGCGCCGTCCTGCGTAGCCGCCGCGGCGAGCTGTCGCTGCGCGTCGATCGCTTCCAGATCCTCGCCAAGGCGCTGCGCCCGCCGCCCGACAAACACGCCGGCCTGAGCGACGTGCAGACGCGCTATCGCCGTCGCGAGCTGGATCTGATGGCCAATGAGGACGTACGTGGCCTGTTCATCGCGCGCGCGAAGATCATCTCCGCGGTGCGCGCCTATCTGGACGGGCAGGGCTTCATCGAGGTGGAGACGCCCGTGCTGCAACCGCTCTACGGAGGTGCGCTGGCAAGGCCGTTCACAACACACCACAACGAGCTCGACCGCGACCTGTACCTGCGGATCGCCACCGAGCTGTATCTCAAGCGCTTGCTCGTCGGCGGGCTGGAGCGGGTGTATGAGCTGGGCAAGGACTTCCGCAACGAGGGCGTCTCGACGAAGCACAACCCCGAGTTCACGATGGTCGAGTTCTACGAGGCCTACGCCGACTACAACGACGCGTCGGTTCGTTTGGAAGAGCTGGTACGAGCGGCCGCCGCCGCGAGCGATTACGCCGGGGAGATCGACTTCGCCGGTGAGTGGCGCCGGGTGAGCTTCGTGGAGGCGGTGCTGCAGGCCACGGGGATCGATCTGGTGGCTCGCACCGACGCACGCGCGCTCGCGGCCGCGATCAAAGAGCGGGGCCTGGAGATCCGCACCGACGGCGCCACCTGGCCGCAGCTAGCCGACGACCTGCTGTCGAAGTTCGTCGAGCCGACGCTCGTGCAGCCGACGTTCGTCCTCGATTACCCGATCGCGCTCTCGCCGTTCGCGCGCGAGCACCGTTCGGAGGACGGCCTGGCCGAGCGCTGGGAGGCCTTCGCCGGCGGCATGGAGATCGCCAACGCGTTCTCGGAGCTGAGCGACGCCGACGTGCAGCGCGAGCGCTTCGAGGCGCAGCGGCGGCTGGCCGACGCGGGCGACGAGGAGGCCCAGCCCTACGACGAGCTGTTCGTGCAGGCGCTCGAGCAGGGCATGCCGCCGGCCGGCGGGGTGGGGATCGGCATCGACCGCCTCGTGATGCTGTTGACCGGGCGCGACTCGATCCGCGAGGTCGTCCTGTTCCCGGCAATGCGCGACTGACCGTGCGGAGCCCGGGGTGGCGATTGGTAGACTGCCTGGAGACCCGGACCAGCACCAAATAGCGCTCGAGGCTCGACCCTCGAGGAAGGAACCACACCATGTTCGAGCGATTTACAGAACGGGCCCGACAGGTGGTCGTTCTCGCGCAGGAGGAGGCGCGAACGCTCAAGCACAACTACATCGGCACCGAGCACATCCTTCTTGGCCTGCTGCGCGAGGAGGAGGGGTTGGCCGCGCGCGTGCTGGAGTCGCTGGACATCACCGTCGAGCGCGTCCGTGCGCAGGTCGTGCGGATCGTCGGCTCCGGTGAGGAGGTCACCAGCGGGCAGATTCCCTTCACGCCGCGCGCGAAGAAGGTCTTGGAGCTCGCCCTGCGCGAGGCGCTGTCGCTGGGGCACAACTACATCGGCACCGAGCACATCCTGCTCGGCCTCGTCCGCGAGAACGAGGGCGTCGCCGCCCGCATCCTGCTCGACTTCGACGCCGACTCGGAGAAGATTCGCAACGAGGTGATCCGCATGCTCTCCGGCCCCGGCGGCCGCCGCCAGGGGCAGGGCTCGGGCTCCGGCGGCTCGGGCTCGGGCAGCGGCTCCCCCGGCGAGGGCAAGAAGTCCTCGAAGCTGCTCGACCAGTTCGGGCGCAACCTGACGAAGCTCGCCGCCGAGGGCAAGCTCGATCCGGTCGTCGGCCGCGAGACGGAGATCGAGCGGATCATGCAGATCCTCTCGCGCCGCACGAAGAACAACCCGGTTCTGATCGGCGAGCCCGGCGTGGGTAAGACCGCGGTGGTCGAGGGCCTGGCGCAACGCATCACTGCCTCCGATGTGCCGGAGCTGCTCAAGAACAAGCAGATCTACACGCTCGACCTCGCGGCGCTCGTCGCCGGGTCGAAGTACCGCGGCGAGTTCGAGGAGCGGCTGAAGAAGGTGATGAAGGAGATCACCCAGCGCGGCGACATCATCCTGTTCATCGACGAGCTGCACAACCTCGTCGGCGCGGGCGCCGCCGAGGGCGCGATCGACGCCGCCTCGATCCTCAAGCCGGCGTTGGCGCGCGGCGAGCTGCAGACGATCGGCGCGACGACGCTCGACGAGTACCGCAAGTACCTCGAGCGCGACTCCGCGCTGGAGCGCCGCTTCCAGCAGATCCGCGTCGAGGAGCCCTCGATCGATCAGACCGTGGAAATCCTCAAGGGGTTGCGCGACCGCTACGAGCAGCACCACAAGGTGCAGATCACCGACGAGGCGCTGCGCGCGGCCGGCGAACTGGCCAGCCGCTACATCGCCGACCGCTTCCTGCCCGACAAGGCGATCGACCTGATCGACGAGGCCGCGTCGCGGATGCGGATCAAGTCGATGACCTCGCCGCCGGCCAACCGCGAGCTCGAGGGCGAAGTCGAGACTACGCGCCGCGAGAAGGAGGCGGCGATCGAGGCCCAGGAGTTCGAGAAGGCGGCCGCGCTGCGCGACAAGGAGCGCAAGCTGACGAACAAGAAACACGAGTTCGAGAAAGAGTGGGAATCGGGCGAGTCCGGCGAGCGCCCCTCGATCGGCGAGGAGGAGATCGCCGACATCGTCTCGATGTGGACTGGCATCCCGGTGTTCAAGCTGACCGAGGCTGAGACCCAGAAGCTGATGCGGATGGAGGAGGAACTGCACAAGCGCGTGATCGGCCAGCACCCGGCCGTCGAGGTCATCTCCAAGGCGATCCGTCGCTCGCGCGCGGGTCTGAAGGACCCCAAGCGGCCGACAGGCTCGTTCATCTTCCTCGGCCCCTCCGGCGTCGGCAAGACCGAGCTGGCGCGGACGCTCGCCGAGTTCCTGTTCGGCGACGACGAATCGATGATTCGCATCGACATGAGCGAGTACATGGAGAAGCACGCAGTCTCACGGCTGGTCGGCTCGCCTCCCGGCTACGTCGGCTACGACGAGGGCGGCCAGCTGACCGAGGCGATCCGCCGCAAGCCCTACTCGGTGCTGTTGCTCGACGAGATCGAGAAGGCCCACCCCGACGTGTTCAACATCCTGCTGCAGATCCTCGAGGACGGCCGTCTGACCGACGCCCAGGGGCGGACGGTCGACTTCCGCCACGCGATCGTGATCATGACCTCGAACATCGGCGCCGCCGAGATCGCGCGCAACACGCCGCTCGGCTTCGCAGTCTCTGAGGACGAGACGGGGATCACCTACGACGACATGAAGAACCGGATCATGGGCGAGCTGAAGAAGGTCTTCCGCCCCGAGTTCCTGAACAGGATCGACGACGTGATCGTATTCCACAAGCTGCAAAAGGAGGAGATCAAGCAGATCGTCGAGCTCCTCTTGCTGCGGATCCGCGAGTCGATGGCCGAACGCGAGCTCCAGCTGGAGCTGACCGACCCCGCGAAGGACCTGCTCGTCGAGAAGGGCTGGGACCCGTCGATGGGCGCCCGGCCGCTGCGCCGCGCGATCCAGCGCTACATCGAGGATCCTCTGGCCGACTTCGTCCTGCGCGAGCAGTTGACCCCCGGCGCAACCGTCGTCGTCAACCCCGCCCCGGAGGGCGAGGAGGGCGAGGTGCGCTTGACGATCGTCAAGCCGAAGAAGCAGAAGACCCCCGTCGGCGTCGGCGCCGCCGAGGAGCTCGCCGCAGACGAGGGCTCGCCCTCCGACGTCGACGAGCCCGCCGACGAGGCGTAGGCGTAGCGCCGCCGCACCCACCCGCGGCCTGCATTCGTAGGCCGCGTGACGTTCTCGCCTTTTCGGTTCTTTCGCCACTTCGTCTCTGTTGCGGCGCGGTCACACTCGCGTCACTCTTGCGGCACGGTCGGGGTGAGATTGTCGAGATAAAGCGGCCGTGAGAGTTGTTGCTCTTTTTAATTTGGGTGCGCCATGGTTATACGCACTTTTAAAAGTGAATGCTCCTTCTCCAGCTTTATCTTCCCGTCACAGCGTTGGCACATCTGCGGCACATCGTCGTCGCAATCCGGCGATCGCGAGCCGTCCACGGTGATGCGTAGGCTGAAAGCATGGCTCGCGGAACCATCCATGTCTGCTCGCAGTGCGGTTTTCAGACGACGCAATGGCTGGGGCAGTGCCCCGGCTGCGAGGCGTGGAACACGCTCGTCGAGGAGCGCATTCCCGCCGCGCGCGGCGGCGAAGGACGGGGCAAGGGCGCACCGGGCCGAGGTGGTGGACGCGGCGCGGCCGGAGCGGCCGGAGCGGCCGGAGCGAACGGCCCGGCCGATCTGAAGGTGGCCCCACGCCTGCTGAGCGAGGTCGGCGCCGCGCCGGTGGCACGCATGGGCACGGGCATCGGTGAGCTCGATCGTGTGCTCGGCGGTGGCCTGGTCCCGGGCGCGCTCGTGCTGCTGGGCGGCTCGCCGGGAATCGGCAAGTCGACGCTGACGAACATGGTGCTCGGCAACCTGGCCGAAGCGGGACGGCGCACGCTGTATGTCAGCGGTGAGGAGTCCGCCGAGCAGGTCAGGCTGCGCGCCGAGCGGCTTTCGCCAGGCGCGTTGAAGGTCCCGATCCTCGCCGAGACCGACCTGGAAACCGTCCTCGGCACGCTCGCCGGAGAGAAGCCGGACGTGTGTGTGATCGACTCGGTGCAGACGCTGAACGCGGCCGAGCTGAGCGGCTCACCGGGCTCGGTCGGGCAGGTGCGCGAGGTGGCGGGCCGGATCATGGAGCTGGCAAAGGCCCGGAGCATCGCGGTGATCCTCGTCGGGCACGTGACGAAGGACGGCGCGCTGGCCGGCCCGCGCGTGCTCGAGCACCTGGTCGACTGCGTGCTGCAATTCGAGGGCGAGCGCGAGCGCCCCTACAGAGAGCTGCGCGCGCTGAAGAACCGCTTCGGCTCGACGAACGAGGCGGGGCTGTTCGAGATGCGCCAGGGTGGTTTGGTGGAGGTGCTGGACGCCTCCGCGCGGTTCGTCGCCGAGGCCACGCGCGCGCCGGGAAGCGTGGTGCTGGCGGCGATGGAGGGTTCGCGGCCGCTGCTCGTGGAGGTCCAGGCGCTGGTCGCGCCCTCAGAGCTCGAGCAGCCGCGCCGCGTCGTCTCGGGTCTCGACCGCAACCGCTTGGCTCTGGTGCTGGCGATTCTCGGTCGTCACGGCCGCGTGGGGACGGGCGGCGCGGATGTGTTCGTGAACGTCGTCGGTGGTGTGCGCGTGGATGAGCCGGGCGTCGATTTGGCGGTCGCGCTGGCAGTTGCCAGCGCCAGCCGCGGTGTGCCATTGAAGGGGACCCCCCGCGCGTGCTTCGGCGAGCTCGGGCTGACGGGGGAGTTGCGCTGGGTGGGTCATCCCGAGCGTCGCCTGGAGGAGGCCGTCAAGCACGGCCTGGCGGGCACGATCGCCCCCACCGGCAGTGGCGGCGGCGCGTGCGAGGTCGGCACGCTACGCGAGGCCCTGAAGGCGGCCCTGCCTGCCGGCGAGCGCGCCGAGCGGCCGCTGACCGTGATTGCGTAGTGGACGGATGTCCAGGCGGGGAGCGGCTTAACAATGACGCGATGCCCTAAAATGGGCAATCGTGCCCTTACGATCCGGCGAAGATTTTGATGCGGAAGCGAGGCCGGAGCCGGGTTTGATGAAGGCGCTGGAGATGATCGCGCCCGGGACGGCGTTGCGCGAGGGGATCGAGAGCATCCTCGATTCGCACACCGGGGGGTTGATCGTGATCGGCGAGCCGGAGGACCTGAGCTTCCTGAACTCGGGTGGGATCAAGCTCGAGATCGACTACACGCCTGCCTTCCTTTACCAGGTGGCGAAGATGGACGGCGCGATCATCCTCAACGCGAACGCGACGAAGATCACGATGGCAAACGTCCAGCTGATGCCCGACCCGACGATCCTCTCGCACGAGACGGGCACCCGCCACCGCACCGCCGAGCGCGTGTCCAAGCAGACCGACGCGCTGGTGATCGCTGTTTCGCAGCGTCGCGAGGTGGTGTCGGTGTATGTGGACGGGATGAAGTACGTGCTCGAGGACATCCCGGTGGTGCTGGCGAAGGCCAACCAGGCGCTGGCGACGCTCGACAAGTACCGCACGCGACTGGACCAGGTTTCGACGCGGCTGACCGCGCTGGAGTTCGAGGGCGGGGCGATGCTGCACGACGTGCTGACCGTGATGCAGCGCTCGGAGCTGGTGACAAGGATGGCGGTCGAGATCGAGCGCTACATCGTCGAGTTGGGCTCGGAGGGCCGGCTGATCGAGATGCAGCTGGAGGAGACGATGGTCGGCACCGCCGCCGAGAAGGCGGCGCTCGTGCGCGACTACCTGTCGGGCAACTCCGACGAGGCGTTCGCCGTGGCGCTGGAGGAGATCGGGCGGCTCGTGCACCAGGACCTGCTCGACTTCGGACGGCTGGCCGAGCTGCTCGGGTATGACCGCAAGCTGAACACGCTCGACTACCCCGTTTCGCCGCGCGGCTACCGGGTGCTGGGGCGCATCCCGCGGCTGCCACGGCTGGCGGTCGCGCAGATCGTCAGCGAGTTCGGCGGCCTGGACGAGCTGCTGGCCGCCGGCGACGCCGACCTGGAGGCGGTCGAGGGCGTGGGGGAGATCAGGGCGAAGGACATCCGCGAGGGTCTGCGCAGGCTGCAGGAGATCAACCTCGTGGACCGCTACCTGCAGACTTGACGCAGGTTGGACACGCAGGTTAGACACGCAGGTTAGGCAAACAGTTGGACACGCAGGTTAGACACGCAGGTTAGACACGCAGCTTGGATATGCAGGGTTGGACAACAGTTGGATACGCAGTTAGACACACAGGCTTTGACACAGACTTGACACACGGGCCGTCCGACGGTCGGCCGCAACGAAGGAGGACATCATTCCGCCACAAGCAACCGCAGACGTATCGCTGATCGAGGAGCTCGAGGTGACTCGCGAGGTCGAGTTCATCGAGTTCGAGCTCGGCGACCAGGTCGTCTACCCCCATCACGGCGCCGGCAAGGTGCTGAAGAAGGAGGACATGGAGATGCTCGGCGAAACGCGCGAGTATCTGACGATCAAGATCCTGCACAACGACATGACCGTCCGGGTTCCCACCGAGAACGCCGCGATCGCCGGCCTGCGCAGGGTGATCGACGAGGAAACGGTGCAGAAGGTGCTGGACGTGCTCCGCGATAACGTCTCGGAGATGCCGAAGAACTGGAACCGGCGCTTCAAGCACAACCGCGACAAGATCAAGACGGGCGACATCTACGAGCTGGCCGAGGTCGTGCGCAACCTCTCGCTGCGCGAGTCCGAGAAGGGCCTGTCGACGGGCGAGAAGCAGATGTACACGCGCTCGAAGAAGATCCTCGCGTCTGAGCTGATGTATGCGCTCGACAAGGACGAGGAAGAGGCCGAGAACTATCTCGACGAGCTGCTCGCGAACTCGGCCACCAGCCAGATGGCCGGCGCCGCGGCCGAGTAGCGGAAGCGCTTTCGCGCACGCGGCAGGTTCGTCCTGGGACGGCTGCCGCGTGCGCGATAGTTCTCCAAGAAGGCTTCACCAGCCATGGCCGTAATCGCCCTGATCGTGGCCGCGGGCAGCGGCGAGCGCCTCGGGATGGCAGGTCCCAAGGCGCTCGTCGAGCTCGCGGGGCGCACGCTGCTGCAGTGGAGCGTCGACGCGCTCCGAGCCGTGCCCGCAATTGAGCAGATCGTCGTCGCACTGCCCGCCGGCGCGGATGCGCCGGCGGGCACGAGCGGCGTCAGGGGCGGCGCGGTGCGTTCGGAGTCGGTGCGCCTGGCGCTCGCGGCAACGGCTGCGGCGGGGACGGGGGCGGGGGACATGGTGCTGGTTCATGATGCGGCGCGGCCGCTCGTGACGGTCGCGCTCGCGCAGGCCACGATCCGCGCGTTGGAAACGGACGAGACGCTCGACGGGGTGATCGCCGCCGTGCCGATGACTGACACCGTCAAGCGCGTTACCGACGGGGTGGTCAGTGAGACTTTGAATCGAAGCGAGTTGTGGGCCGTGCAGACACCGCAGGTCTTCCGTCGCGCGGCCCTGGAACGGGCGTTGGATGTGCCGGATGAGGTGCTGGCGCAGGCTACCGACGATGCCTGGCTGATCGAACGCACGGGCGGTCGGGTTGGTGTCGTGGAGTCCTCGCGCGAGAACCTAAAGGTCACCACGCCACACGATCTCGTGGTCGCGGAGATGCTCTTGGCCTCACGGCCTGGTTGAATCGCCTACGAAGGTGGCCCTGCCGACCGTAGGCCGGCTTTGGCTGGGCCCCTCGATTTCGAACAAATGCTCACCGACTACCACGTCCACCTGCGCCCCGACGAGCCCGGCACGACCGCCGAGTTGTTCTTCACGCCCGCAAACGCCGAGCGCTACCGCGCGGCGGCGAGCGAGCGGGGGATCGCCGAGCTGGGGGTATCCGAGCACGTGTACCGTTTCGAACAGGCGCTCGACGTTTGGCGGCATCCCTTCTGGCAGGCGAATGCGCATGAGGATCTCGACGCCTACTGCGAGTTCGTGCGCACGCAGACGGACCTGCGGCTGGGGATCGAGGCCGACTTCGTGCCCGGTGGCGAGGACCGCATGGCAGGGCTGTTGGAGGCACTTGACTTCGACTATGTGATCGGCTCGGTGCATTTCCTGCGCGACGAGGCGGTCGACATGGAGGACTACAGCGTGTGGGGCAGATCCCACAGCCCCGAGGACATCTGGCGACGCTACTTCGAGACTTTGGGCGAGGCCGCCCGCAGCGGCCTGTTCGACATCCTCGCGCACCCCGACCTGGTGAAGGTGTGGGGCGCGGATCGCCCGCGGCCGGAAGGCGACCTGCGCCGCTACTACGAGCTGGCGATCGAGGGGATCGCCGAGTCGGGGATCGCCGTCGAGGTCTCCACCGCGGGGTTGCGCAAGCGCGCCCAGGAGCTGTATCCCGCGCCGGCGTTTCTCGAGATGTGCCTCGAAGCAGGCGCGCCGGTGGCGCTCTCCAGCGATGCGCACCGACCCGAGGACATCGGCGCCGACTATGACCAGGCGCTGGAGCTGCTGGCGCAGGTGGGCGTGCGGGAGTTGTGCGTGTTCGAGCGGCGCGCGCGGCGGCTGGAGCCGATCGGCGCCGAGGCGAGCCCGCGGGAGGGGGTTCGATGAGTGCCCTGGTCGGCATCGGTTATGACTCACATCGCCTCGCGGCCGGCCGCGCACTGATCCTCGGTGGCGTCGAGATTCCATTCGAGCGGGGTCTCGATGGGCACTCGGACGCCGACGTATTGACTCACGCGGTGATCGACGCCCTGCTCGGCGCCGCTGGGTTGGGTGACATCGGCGAGCATTTCCCCGACACCGACGAGCGCTGGCGCGACGCCGATTCGACGTGCTTGCTTGCCGATGTCCGCGCAGAAGTCGCCGGGGCGGGTATGAAGATCATCAACGTGGATTGCACGATCGTGATGGAGACGCCGAAGCTCGGTCCGTACAAGCAAGCGATCCGCACCAGCCTGGGCGTCACGCTGGGACTGCCGCGGGAGCGGGTCAACGTTAAGGCGACCTCAGGAGAGGGAATGGGGTTTGTGGGTCGTGGCGAGGGCGTGGCCGCGCTGGCGATCGCCAGCCTCGAGGGATGAGTGGACCGGCAATGAGTGAAGTGCAATGAGCAAATCGACCACACGCGAGATTCGTCTGCACGACACGCGTACCGGTGAAGTGACGCCCCTGCAGCCGCGCGACCCCGGCAAGGTGGGGATCTACGCGTGCGGGCCGACGGTGTACAGCCGCATCCACATCGGCAATGCCCGTCCGTTTGTCGTGTTCAGCCTCTTGAAGCGCTTTCTCGAACACGAGGACTTCCAGGCAACACTGGTCGTGAACGTCACCGATGTGAACGACAAGATCTACGACGCCGCGCGACGATCGGATCCCGCCCACCCTCGCACGAGCGAAGCGCTGGCGAAGGAAATGACCGAGCTCTACTTCGCCGATACCGGTGCGCTCGGGCTCGGGCGCCCCGATCGCGAGCCGCTGGCCGCCGAGACGATCGGGCCGATCGTCGACTACATCCAGGTGCTGATCGACCGCGAGCACGCCTATGCGGTCGACGGTGACGTCTTCTTCCGGGTGCGCTCGGACCCCGGCTATGGGTCCTTGTCCCACCGGCGGATAGAGGAGATGGATCAGGGCGAGGACAAAGAGGGGTCAACCCGCAAGGAGGACCCGCTCGACTTCGCCCTGTGGAAGGGGCGCAAGGAGGGCGAGGACACCAGCTGGCCCGCGCCCTGGGGGGAGGGTCGGCCGGGCTGGCACATCGAGTGCTCGGCGATGGCCGAGGATGCGCTTGGCGTCGGCTTCGACATCCATGGGGGTGGATCGGACCTGCTGTTTCCCCACCACGAGAACGAGGCCGCCCAGACGCGCGCCGCGCGCGGGGAGGAGCTGGCGAGGATCTGGATGCACAACGGCATGATCCAGTCGACGGCGGGCGAGAAGATGGCCAAGTCGGTCGGCAACATCGCGCCGCTGCACGAGGTGATCGACGAGTACGGCGCGGGGGTCGTGGTGATGTATCTGATCGGCGGCCACTACCGTCAGCCGCTCGCCTTCTCGCCGGCGGAGCTGATGGATGCCGAGCGCCGCGTCCATCGCATCCGCGATGCCTTGCGCCGTCTGGAACCCGGCCGGCCGAGCCCGGTCGACATGGCTCCTTACGTAGAGGCGTTCTTCGACGCGCTGGCCAACGACTTCAACACCCCGACGGCGCTTGCGTCGCTGTTCGAGTGGGTGAGAGAGGCCAACCGGCGTGGGGCGGGAGTGGGAGACGCAGACCTGCGGGGGATGCTCGCAGTCCTGGGCCTGGGAGATCTGACCGCGCTGGAGGCGGTCGGCGACGTGGCGGAGATCGACCCGGAGGCGGTGGAGCTGCTGGCGCGGCGCGAGGCAGCCCGCGCACAGCGCGACTTCGCGGCCGCCGACCGTCTGCGCGAAGAGCTGAAGGAGCGCGGCTGGGAGATCCGCGACGATCCGAGCGGCTCGGAGCTCGTGCCGATTGCGAAGTCGTGACTCACTGGCGCGGGGCCTTGGCGCGAGGTCCCCGCCGGCCGGCCCAGAATCGTCTCCGGCCGAGCCCAGGTTGTATTCCGGATCCGAGGCGCCGGGGATGATCCTCTACGGCCGCAACCCCGTGAAAGAGGCGCTGCGTGGGCGCCGCAAACACGCCGTAAAAGAGGTGTGGGCGACGGCTGGCGTCGCGCGCGAGCCGTGGCTGAAGAGCGTGCGCGTCAGGAGCGCTTCTGCCGAGGAGGTGCAGGCGCGCTGCGGTTCGCCCGCGCATCAGGGGATCTGCGCGGAGGCGGGGGGGTATCCATACGCATCCGCCGATGAGCTGCTGGTGGGTGAGAACCCCCTGGTGGTGGCGCTCGACCAGGTGCAGGATCCGCAGAACCTCGGCTCGATCTGCCGCACTGCGGAGTGCGCGGGCGCCGCCGGCGTGGTGATTCCGGAACGCCGCGCGGCCGAGGTCACGCCGGCGGTGTGCAAGGCCTCGGCCGGCGCGGTCGAGCATCTGCGGGTTGCGCGGGTGAGGAACATCGCGGACTTTCTCACCGACGCGCGGGGCGCGGGATGCTGGTGCTACGGGGCCAGCGGAGAGGCGAAGGTGGCCTACGACGTCCCCGATTACAGGGGCGCCGGGGTGGTGCTCGTGCTGGGGAGCGAGGGAGATGGCTTGCGCCCGCGAGTGGCCGGGGCGTGTGACGAGCTGATCGCCCTGCCGGTGTTGGGAGCCGTGGAGTCGCTCGGTGTGAGCGCGGCCGCGGCGGCGCTGTTGTACGAGATCTTGCAGATTCGCGCCCTCCCGCCCGCGCGTCTTGACAAGGCTCCATAACTGTGAGAGGCTCCGCCAGACATAACGCTGAACCTAAGGTTGAAGAAGCCTTAGAACTACATAGCTTTGGCGCCAGGGGAGGAGTGCGCCACTGAGCAAATTCGGGCTGCAAGCAGCCCGAGAAAGGATCTGCTCGTGGCACGAATCTCCAGCAACAGTAACTCTGAATCTAAGGTCGAGGATGGTTTCTTGATCGCGTTGGCCAAGCAGGGCGATCGCAACGCGTATGAGCGTCTGGTCAAGCGCTACCACGGCTTCGTACGTCTGAAGGCCTCCTCCTACTTCCTCGCGGGTGGGGACTCCGAAGACCTGATCCAGGAGGGGCTGGTCGGCCTGTACAAGGCGATCCGCGACTACCGCTTCGACCGCGAGTCCAGCTTTCGCAACTTCGCCGAGCTGTGCATCACCCGCCAGATCATCACCGCCGTGAAGACGGCGACGCGCAACAAGCACACCCCGCTGAACCAGTACGTCTCCTTCTCATCTACGCCTGCGGGCGCCGGTGACGACGTGCCGACACTCGACCAGATCCTGCCCGGCCCGAGCGTGCACGACCCCGTCAACCAGGTGATCTCCTCCGAGGAGCTGCGCTCGCTGGTGGGCTGCCTGTCGACCGCGCTGTCAGAGCTCGAGAGCCGTGTATTGGGCCTATATCTGGACGGCTACTCCTACGAGCAGGTGGGCGAGCGCCTGGACTGCGACTGCAAGACGGTCGACAACGCGCTGCAGCGTGTCAAGCGCAAGGTCGGCGCACACCTGGATTCCCGCGCGGTGGCCGCCTGAGCGAGCGAGCCTCCGTTGCGCGGCTGTCTGGCGCGGCCATTGGGCCGCGTCTCCCGCAGATCCCGTGGGGATGTTCCTCTCGCAGGGGGTAACCTGGACCGATCGCAACACACGCCTTGGTCACGGGGGCAACCGGCTTCATCGGCGGACGCCTCAGCAGTGCGCTAGCCGGCTCTGGCGTGAGTGTCCGCTGTCTCGTGCGCGATCCCACTCGGGCTGGGCATCTTCGGCGCGACGGCTGTGAACTTCACAAGGGCGACGTGACCGATGCGGCGAGCCTCGAGGGCGCCGGTCGCGAGATCGACGTGGCCTACTTCCTGATCCACGCAATGGCTGGTGGCCGCGGATTTGAGGAGCGCGAGCACGAGGGCGCCCTGAATTTCGCCCGAATGGCCAAGCGGGAAGGCATCAAGAGGGTGGTTTACCTCGGCGGTCTCGGGGATGAGAGCGTCTCGAAGCACCTGCAGAGCCGTAACGAGACCGCGCGGGTACTTGCCGAGAACGGGTCGCCGCTGACATATTTTCGCGCCGCGATGGTGGTCGGCGCCCAGAGCGAGTCCTACCGCACCCTGCGCTATCTGGTGCGCAGGCTCCCCGTGATGATTGCCCCCTCGTGGCTGAAGACGGCGACGCAGCCGATCGGCATCGACGACGTGCTCGAGTACCTGCGCCGTGCCCCCGAGGTCCCCGAGTCCGAGGGGCGAGAGGTGCAGATCGGTGGTCCCGACGTCCTCTCCTACGGAGACATGCTCGACCGGATGGCGGTGGCGATGGAAATGCGCCCACGGCGCAAGCTGCCGGTTCCCTTTGTCACACCTTGGCTTTCATCGCTGTGGCTTGGCTTGGTGACCCCGGTCGACACAAACGTCGCGCGTCCCCTGGTGGAGGGTCTCACCACGGCAACGGTCGTCACCGATCCCTCCGGCGCGAGCGCCTTCGGGGTCGAGCCGCTGCCCTTCGACGAGGTTCTGCGGCGAGCGTTGGCCGAAGAAATGAGGCCCACCTCCGGAGGTCGCGGAGCGCCAGGTTGACAGCGCTTGGGTTATCGGTGAGGATCGAGCGAGCTGTCTGGCGTCCGTCCTGTAAGGGAGGTTGTGGTCATGCCCGATGAGCATCTGGCGCTGCAGGACGCTCCCGCGCTCGAGCAGGTCGGTCCGCGTCGCCTGCATCTGCTGGAGTTGGAGTTCGGCGACCGTAAAGACTTCGACGATCCGAGCCAGGAGTGGCGGCGGCTCTTCTCCGAGCTGCTCGGCACGTTCATGCTGGTGCTCGTCGCCGCCGGCGGGGGGATCCTGCACGGCCAGGGGCAGATCAGCCTGGCGGCGGCTGTGGTTGCGCCGGGGCTGATGGTGATGGCGATCATCCTGTTCATGGGCGCGGTCTCCGGGGCGCACCTGAACCCTGCGGTCTCGCTCGCGTTCGCGTTGCGTGGCGACTTCCCGTGGAAGCGTCTCCCGGGGTACGTCATCGTCCAGCTGGTGGGAGCGGCACTGGCCTGTCTGTTCCTGCTCGCCGTGTTCGGCAACATCCAGCATCTCGGCGCGACGTTGCCCGGCCCGGGGTATGCGAACTGGCAGGCGCTGCTGATGGAGATCGTCCTCACGGCGACGCTCGTCAGCGTCATCTTGGGCACCGCCTCTTCCGCGCAGAACGTAGGCGCGATCGCCGCACTCGGCGTCGGCGGGTATATAGCGCTCGCCGGACTGTGGTCGGCGCCCGTGAGCGGCACTTCGATGAACCCCGCGCGCTCCTTCGGTCCGGCGCTCGTCAGCGGAGACTTCTCGAGCTACTGGGTCTACGTGCTCGGTCCGATCGCGGGGGCCTTGATCGCCGTCGGCTGCGCCTACGTGCTGCGGGGGCGCGGCGGGGGCCGAGCCGGCTACACCGCCGGGTCCGGCAGGCTGGACAAGGACGAATGGAGCGAGCGGGAGCGTCGCTCACGGCAGGCCAAGCGTGCGACGGCGGCCCCTCCTGATACCCCCGAGACCGCCTGACCCGGGTCTCTCTTCGCAAAAGCCGGGTACAAAAGCCGGGTACTTCACGGAAAGAATCGGCGTCGTTGCGTAGAGCCGACGGCCGGGATCGAACCGGCGACATCCGCTTTACAAGAGCGGTGCTCTACCAGCTGAGCTACGTCGGCGTGACGTACGCATCCTACCGGCGCGGCGTCCGGGGTCGTCCTTCCTCGACGTGACCGTGTTCACTCGCCCCGGACCCACTGCAGTGCGTCAGACGCCGAAGTGTCGTGCGCGAGCGCGCCGTGCCCGTTGGTCGAGGCGGTGGGCACGTGCGACGGCTCCGCGACGGCCGGCTCCTGCGCGTTGAGGCGCCGCTCGAGCTCGCCGAGCAGCACGCCGAAGAGCAGGTGGCGCCAGGTGGATTGGGCGAAGGCGCGCGGGTTCGCGAACAGGCTAGGCAGCTCCTTGCGCGCGGGGTGCAGACGATCGGTGGCAGCCGTGAGTGGCCAGGTGAGCAGATTCTCAGCGCCCGCCGCCACAGGGCCGCGCGCCCACGAGGGCAACGGCAGGCGCGGCGCGAGGTTGGCATAGACAGCGCCGAACAGTGCTCCGTTCTGCAGGTGCAGCGCCCAGCCGGCGACCGGCCAGGCATCTCCGCGCGTGATCGCCTTGCCGAGCAGCTCGAGATCGTCGAAGTCCGAGCCGAAGGCACGCTTGTCGAGCGGCATCTGCGCCGCCCACACGCCGGCGGCCAGAGCGCCTGCGATCGCACCGCGGAGCGTCGTGCCGTAATCGATTCCCATCGTCGCTCCACTGTAACGGGGTGCTCGTGCCCGGGTATCCCAAGGTATGGATTCCCTACACTCGGATTACCGTCTCGCCGAGCATCGGACGGCCGATGTCGACAGGCAGGTCAGCCTGGACGGGTTTCGCGAGCATGCTCTTAGGCGTGGCGTGAACCCGGTTCTGTACTGGACGATCAGGGCGATCCTGCTGCCGTTCTTCCTCGTCTACTTTCGCTTGGCGCGGATCGGCCGCGAGCATCTGCCACGCACGGGTCCGCTGCTGCTGGCGGCCAACCACCGCAGCTTCCTCGATCCCTTCGTGATCGGCGCGCTGATGCGCCGGCCGGTCTATTACATGGCCAAGCGCGAGCTGTTCGAGAAGCGTTGGCAGGCATGGCTGTTGAACTGTCTCGGCGCCTTTCCCGTCGACCGCGGCGCGGGCGACAAGGACGCGATGGACACCGCTCGCGCGATCCTCGAACGGGGTGACTGCGTCGTGATCTTCCCCGAGGGCACCCGCACGCGTCGCGGACCACTCGGCTCACCACGGCGCGGGGTGGGTCGCCTGGCGCTTGAAACCGGCGTGCCGGTGGCGCCGATCGCGGTGATCGGCACCGAAGATGTACGGCGCGGTTGGCGCGTACGTCCGCGCAAGGTGCGAATTCGCGTGGGTCGCGCGCTGCGCTATCCGACCGTCGAGCGGCCCTCGCCGCGTCTGGCGGCGGGCGTTACCGAGCGGATTTGGGCGTGTGTGAGCTTGCAATGGGACTGGCTGGGGGGCGCGAGCAAGGTCTCGATTCCAGCGATGCACGAGCGCGACGACGAGGTCCGCGCGGCCTGACCGGCGTTTCCGATCGATTCGCACGTGGTGTCGACCAGTGGGCGCGGGAGAGGAGGGATAGGGTGCGATGAGTGGCCGAGCAGGTAGAGGAGAAGTCCAAGGAGAAATCCAAGGCGCAGCTCGATGCGGAGTTTTCCGACCTCTACCGCGCCCATCTGCGCGACGTCTACAGCTATGCGTACTACCGCATCGGCAACCATCACGACGCGGAGGATCTGACCGAGCAGACGTTCCTGCAGGCCTACCGTCATTTCGAGCGCGCGCAACGCGAATCGCGGGGGCGGCCGCTACGCCCGTGGTTGATCCGCATCGCGCACAACCTGGCGGCCAACCTCTACCGCGACCGCGCGCGCAAGCCGGCGACGCCGATCGACGAGACGACGACGCTGGCCGCGCCCCATACGACCGAGCAGCTGGTCGAGGGACGCGAGGAGCTGACGAGGGTGCTCGCCGGGGTGCAACAGCTACCCGACGATCGGCGCGAGGCGTTGATCATGCGCTTCGCGCTCGGAATGGACAACCGCGAGATCGCGCGCGCTCTGGGCCGCTCCGACGGCGCCACGAAGGTGCTGATCCATCGTGCCGTCAAGCAGCTGGAGGGGCTCGTGAAAGAAGATCCCAACGAAGCGGAGGACTCCGATGAGTGAGGCGCTGGGAAACTTCGAGGGCCTACTGCGTGAAGCGCTCGCGCCCGTGGAGCCGCCCGAGGATCTGGCCCGGCGCTTGGAGAGCACCCTGGAGAGCATCACCGAGCTGGCCGCTGATGAGCTCCAGGAGTGGGAGCTCTCGGCGATGCGCGACCCGCGCAACTGGGTGCGTCCCGCGGCGGCGCTCGTGGTGGGCAGTGGCGCGGGGGTCGCGCTGGTACTCCTGCGTGCCCGCCAAAGAGACCACGGCTCCTCCGGTGGTCTCAGCGGCGCGCGTGACGCGGCAGGGCGCACGGTTCGTGATCTCAGCCGCGAGACGCGCAAGCTGCTCGGCGACCGTTGATCCACCGCGCAGCCCGCCTGCGTATCTATGTCCGAGATGATCAGATACAAGCGCTCCATCGAGTCCGCCTCGACGGCCCTGAGGCGCCTCGCGGACGAGGATTTGATGCAGCTTGTGGCCGAGAACGACGACGCCGCGTTCGCGATCTTGTATGAGCGTCACACGAACGTCGCGTTTTCGCTGGCCTTTCGCATGTGCGGCAAGCGTCAGGTCGCCGAAGAGGTGGTGCAGGAGGCGTTCCTCTCGGCCTGGCGCAGCGGTACTCGCTACGACCGCACGCGTGGCAGCGTGCGCACGTGGGTGCTCGGGATCGTGCATAACCGGGCGATTGACGCGCTGCGGCGTGGCACGGTCCACGACCGCGGCAGGGTCAGCGACGAGGGCATCGAGGAGCGTCTGGAGGCGCCCGAGCGCACCGACGAGGAGGTCGGACGTCGCGACGAGGCGCGCGAGATCCGCACGGCCTTGGACGGTCTCCCGGCCGAGCAGAGCCACGTGATCGAGCTCGCTTACTATGGCGGCTTCAGCCACAGCGAGATAGCCACGATGCTCGATACTCCAATCGGAACCGTCAAGGGCCGGATGCGACTCGGACTGCAGAAGATGCGCCTGCAGCTCGGTCCTGCACGGGCTTTCTCATGAGCTCGATCGAGCACGAGAACGAGAACGGGAACGAGTGTGAGCGCTGCGTCGATGTCGGCGCATACGTTCTCCGTGCGCTCGACGAGCACGAGGTCGAGCCTTTCCGCGAGCATCTCGCGGACTGCGCCGCCTGTCGCGAGGAGGTGTCCCAGCTGCAGGACGTGACCGATTCGCTGGCGATCGCCGTGCCCCACGTGCAGGCGCCGAGCGATCTGCATGCTCGGTTGATGACGGTTGTGCGCGGCGAGGCCGAATTGCTGCGGGCCGCGGGTCATGAGGCCGATCGTCCCGTGCGCTCGCGTCCCCGTTGGCGCTGGCGGTTGCTCCCGGCGCTGGCGGCCACGGGCGCTCTGGCGGCCGGGGTGCTGATCGGTGCGCTGGCGATCAACACCGGCTCGGGCGAGCAGCAGACCCGGGTGATCCAGGCGATCGTGCTGCCCCCTGCCGGCCACGAGGCCACAGCGGCGCTGCACGCGGTGGGCTCACATGTGGAGCTCCAGGTGAGCGGCATGCCCGCGCCGGCGCTCGGACGTATTTACGAGGTCTGGCTGGAGCGAGGCTCGCGGCCGCCCGAACCGACCGATGCGCTGTTCTCGGTCACCGGCCAAGGCCGGGGCACGGTTGGTGTGCCCGGTGGTCTGCGGGGTGTCAGCAAGGTGCTGGTCACCTCCGAGCCCCTGGGTGGCAGCCTGAAGCCGACGCGCAGCCCGGTGATCGTCGCTTCGGTGTAACGCGGTCCAGGAGAGCCGAGATAGGCTCTCCTGGAGATATGGCCACCTGCTATCGCCACCCCTCGCGCGAGACGGGGGTCTCGTGCTCGAACTGCGGGCGGCCGATCTGTCCGGACTGCATGACCACGACCCCGGTGGGGATGCGCTGTCCGGAGTGTGCGCGGCAGAAGACACAGGTGAAGACGCTGCGCAACACCGCTCGCCGGCCCGAGGTCACGATCGCGTTGATCGCGATCAACGTGGTGGTGTTCCTGACCGAGGGCAGCTTCACGTTCAGCGGGCAGCCGGCGGGCAAGGTCTACGAAGAAGGCGCCCTGTTCGGCAGCATCCGTGGAGTCCCCACGCTGGGCGTGGCCCACGGTCAGTGGTGGCGGATCGTGACCAGCGGGTTCATGCACGAGAACCTGATCCACATCGGCTTCAACATGTATGTCCTGTACATCCTCGGTCAGATGCTCGAGCCGGCACTGGGGCACCTGAGGTTCGGGGTGATCTACGCGGTGGCGTTGCTGACGGGCTCATTCGGCGCGCTGCTCGTGACACCCCACTCACCCACGGTCGGCGCCTCGGGGGCCGTTTTTGGCCTGATGGGCGCCGCCGCCGTGGAGATGCGCGCCAGGCAGATCCCGATCATGCAGAGCGGCGTTGGCGGCCTGATCCTGATCAACCTGGTGATCAGCTTCGCGCTGCCCGGCATCTCCTGGGGCGGGCACATCGGTGGCTTGATCGGCGGTGCGGTCGCGGCGCTCGTGTTCCAGCTGGGGGCTCGCTATCGCTCACAGGCGCTCGCGCTGGCCGGCTGTACGGTGATCGGTGTCGCGGCGTTTGCGGGATCGATTGCGATCGCGAAGGCGACCGAAGCCGAAACGACGGTTCCAGCTCAGCTCGTCGAACCCGGTCAATGAGGCGAGCCGGCGTCTTCTGAAGGGCTTACTATCCGGATGACAGTGCTTACCGACCAGGAAGTTGAAGAACGCCTCGCGAACGGCGATTGGCGCAAGGATGGGCGGGCGATCGTGCGCGAGTGGAAGTTCGCGGACTTCAAAGGCGCGATCGCGTTCGTCAACCGTGTAGCTGAGACCGCCGAGGCGGCGAACCACCATCCGGACATCCTCGTGCACAGCTGGAACAAGGTGCGCCTGGAGCTGAGCACCCATTCCGAGGGTGGCCTGACCGAGGCGGACTTCGGCATGGCAGCACGCATCGATCTGCTCGCGTGAACGGCCTGAAGCTCATCTTCGCGGTCGTGCTGGTCGCGGTGAACGCGTTCTTCGTGATCGCCGAGTACGCGCTCGTGCGCTCTCGCCGCGCGCGCTTGGAAGTGATGCAGGAGGAGGGCGCGCGGGGAGCGGCGCTCGCGCTGACGCAGCTGGAGAGCATCAACGACTACATCTCGGCCGTGCAGATCGGGGTCACGATGACCTCGATCGCGATCGGCGCCCTGGGCGCGCCGGCCCTGGCCGAGCTCCTGAAGGAAGCGTTCGGCACCACGATCAGCCACGGCGTGTCGGTGGCGATCTCGGTGGTCCTCGCCTATCTGATCATCACCTCGCTGCAGCTCGTCGCCGGCGAGATGGTCCCGAAGTTCTACGCGATCGATCGCGCCGAGTCCGTGGCGCGACGGGTGGCGCGCCCGCTACAGGGATTCAGGGTGCTGTTTCACCCGGTGATCGTCGTGCTCACGGCGGTGTCCACTCGCATTCTGCGGATGCTCGGCGTCGACATGAGCCGCCAGCGGGAGGGCGGCTCGCCGGATGAGCTGAAGCGCCTGATCGCCGAGTCCCATGCCGGCGGGCAGATCGACCCGGGCGAGGCGGGGATGCTGACGGGCGTGTTCCACCTGCACGAGCAGGAGGCCCGCCAGGTGATGACCCCGATCCCGGCGGTCGTCACCGTGGACGTCTCCCAGGACGTGGAGAGCGCGTTGAAGCTGTGCATCTCCTCAGGCCATACGCGGCTGGTGGTCACCGAGGAGGAGAACCGCGATCGGGTGCGTGGCCTGGTGCATGCCAATTCGCTGATCAGGACGCTGATGGAGGAGGGTCCGCGGGCGACGATCGCGCCGCTGGTGCACGACGCGCCGATCGTGCCCGAGACCAAGCCGCTGGACGATCTGCTCGCCGATCTGCAGCGTCAGCGCACTCAGCTGGCGGTGGTGGTGGACGAGTACGGCCGGGTCGTGGGGATCGTGACGGTCGAGGACATCGTCGAGGAGGTCGTCGGCGAGATCGCCGACGAAACCGACCCTGCTGCCGGGGAGGTGCGCCAGCTCGCCGGCGGCGACTGGTTCGTGCGCGGGCACGTCGCGGTGACCGATCTGGCCGACTATGGCCTGGACCTGCCGGTCGACAGCGACGCGTACAACTCCGTCGGGGGCTTCGTGTTCGCTGAGCTCGGGCGCCTGCCGCAGCGGGGGGATACGGTCAACGCGGACGGCTTCTCGATCCGCGTGGAGTCGGTGAGGGAGAACCGGATCGAGGCGGTGCGCATCCGCGAGCGCCGTCCGATGCCGCCGCGGGAGACCAGCGAGAACGCCGGTTCGTAGAACGCCGCCCCGGTTCGGGGAACGCCGCCCCAGGCACACGCCCGGCCCGCGGGGGGAGCGGGCCGGAGCGTGCGCACTGGGAGGAGGCGGTGTGCGTGCGACTACTACGTCGCAGCTACCAGTATCGCGAGCTTGATGAAGGTGAGCTAAAAGTCACCTGATCGCAAATAAATTCTCACGAAGAGCTCGCTGCGGCTCACGAAGAGGCCAATGGGGTGTGCGCAGAGGTTTGTGTTCTCGAGGCCTGCGTGGGTGCGAGGGGTTCGTGTGTATGCAGCGGCTCGCGCGGTGCAGAAGAGGCTGGCGCGGCTCTCTCAGTAGGAGTGGAATCCCCGCCCGCTCTTGCGCCCGAGCGCGCCTTCGCCGACCAGCGACTGCACGCGCGGGGGTATCGCCTCGCCGATCGTCTCGCCGATCGCTACAGACACGTCGAGCCCGACGAGGTCGAGCAGCGCGAGCGGACCCAGGGGGTGCCCCGCGCCGAGCCGCATGCAGGTGTCTACATCGGCCGGGTCCATGCCGGTCTCTTCGAGCAGGCGGACGGCGCTGAAGAGATAGGGGAAGAGCAGGCGATTGACGACGAAGCCCGGAACGTCGGGAACCTCGACGGGCGTCTTCTCGAAGGTCTCGCACAGGGCGAGCGCCCGCCGGCGCGTGTCCTCGCTCGCCCCATCGGGAAAGATCAACTCGACCAGCTGCATCTTCGCGACCGGGTTGAACACGTGCAGGCCGACGAATCGCTCGGGGCGTCCGCTGGCCTGTGCCAGGCGCTGGACCGACAGCGAGGAGGTCGTGCTGGCCAGCAGCGTCTCGGGGCCGACGATGCGGTCCACCTCGGCCAGCCGTTCGGCCTTGATCCGATGGTCCTCGACGACCGCCTCGACCACGAAGGTGCTGCCGAGGAGGGCCTGTGGGTCGGTTGCGATCAGGATTTGATGACTTCCCCCCCGCCCACGTCGGTGCCGAGCCGGCCGAGCGTGCGCTCGATCGTGGCGCGAGCGCGCTCGGCCGAGTCCTGCGAGCGGGCGAGCAGGAGCACGGGATCCCGCCCACCCCCGTGGTGCGCCGCGGTGGCGGCCAGGCCGCAGGCGATTGCGCCGCTGCCGACGATTGCGAGATGTTCGTCCACTTGTGCCTTTCTTCGCTCTTCAGCAGATTGACTGACTAGTCAATCTAATACGGGTGACGCGGTACAGTAGAGGGCGCGGGAGCCGCGCATCTTCCAGAAGCGCTCCGATCTTCCAGAAGCGTACGGGTTCTCCGCTCAAATCCCGGGCAACAGACCGCAGGAGGACTTCCACCATGAGGCAAGCAGAGGGCCGCGAGGTCGTGATAGTCGAGGCAGTGCGCACGCCGATCGGCCGTGGGCACAAGGAGAAGGGCTACTACAAGGACACCCACCCGAACGAGTTGCTCGGGAAGGTCTACACCGAGGTCATCGCCCGCTCGGGCATCGACGCGGGAGAGGTCGAGGACGTGATCGCCGGTTGCGTGCAGCAGTTCGGCGAGCAGGGCTTCAACATCGCGCGCAACGCCTGGCTGCAGGAGGGCCTGCCGATCGAGACGCCCGGCACCACCGTCGACCGCCAGTGCGGCTCGGCTCAGCAGGCCGTGAACTTCTCCGCGGCGCTGATCGCCGCGGGCGTGCACGACGCGATGATCGGCTCGGGCGTCGAGCACATGGGCCACTTCCCGTTCTCCGCCGGCATGAAGACGCAGGAGGAGTTCGGCTTCGCGTTCACGCCGGAGCTGATGGCCAAGCACAACATCGTCGGGCAGGGCCTCGGCGCCGAGATGATCGCCGACCAGTGGGAGATCTCCCGCTCAGAGCTCGACGAGCTGGCGGTGCGCTCGCACCGGCTGGCCGCGCAGGCCACCGAGGAAGGGCGCTTCGAGCGCGAGATCGTGCCGATGACCGTCGATGGCCAGGAGATCGTGGCCGACCAGGGCATCCGCCCGGAAACGAGCTTGGAGACGCTGTCGCAGCTGAAGCCGGCGTTCAAGCCCGACGGGAAGATCACCGCGGGCAACGCCTCGCAGATCTCCGACGGCGCCGCGGCGGTGCTGCTGATGAGCGCCGAGAAGGCCAAGGAGCTGGGGCTGACCCCACGCGCGCGGATCGTCGACCAGACGACCGTCGGCTGTGACCCGGTGAAAATGCTCGAGGGGCCGATCCCCGCGACGCGCAAGATCCTCGATCGCAACGGGATGAAGATCGACGACATCGATCTGATCGAGATCAACGAGGCCTTCGCCCCGGTGGTGGCGGCCTGGCGGCGCGAGCACAACCCGGACATGGACCGCGTGAACGTCAACGGCGGCGCGATGGCCCTCGGTCACCCGCTGGGGTCAACCGGCGCGCGGCTGATCACGACGCTCTTGCACGAGCTCGAGCGCTCGGACAAGGAGATCGGCTTCGTGACGATGTGCTGCGGCGGCGGTCTCGGCACCGGCACCTTGATTCAGCGCGTCTGATTTACCCTTGCGGTCCCCCGCCGGTCCAGTTGACCGCGACCGGCGGGAGGGCCAGCAGCGCGGCCCACGTCGCCGCTTCGGTCTTGCCGGTGGGCGCGATCCCGTGCGCTGACTGGAATGCGGCTAGGTTGGCGGTGGTGGTCGCGTCGAAGATGCCCGTCGTCGCCTGTGTGGGGACGGCGCTGGCGAGGTGCTCCTGCATCCACAGCACCGGATCGCCGCGGTTGCCTTGCGTCAGTTCGGTATAGCCGGGGTTCGGCGTGACGCTGCTCAGCGGCGCCAGCGGTTCGGCCAACGCGGTCCACTCGGCGGCGGGGGTTTCCTGCCAGTCCCACCATGAGATGCCCGTGGCGCCGTAGTCGACGGCCTCCTCGCGGAAGCGCACCAGTTCGGCGTTCGCGGGATGGCTGTAGGTCTGCCCGAGCGGGTAGATCGGGCGTCCGTAGACGCGGTTTGAGATGTACGTGTTCGCGTAGGCGGTGTCGACCGAGTTGCCAATGTCCTTCCAGTACATCTGCGGCGCGTTGTACTGCGCCCCGTTCGGCCCGAGGAAGACGGAGTAGGGGAAGGAGGTGTGGTCGTAGACGTAGGGGAATGACGCCAGGCCGAGGGGATAGGCCACTCCGATCGCAGCGCGCAGATCTGCGATGTAGGTCTGCGCCGAGCCGTAGCGCCCTTCGTATTCCCCCTCGGCGTCGATCACGAGACAGTCCGCGCCGTTGGCGACCGCCTCGGCGCCTAGATTCGCCTCGCCCGCGGGGTTCGTCCCGTAGACGAACTGCCAGGCGCACACTTTCAGGCCGCCCGCGTGCAGTTCCGCCACCAGCTGCGGTGAGAACTGGCTCCAGTAGTTGCTCGAGCCGTCGGAGCTCTTGACGAACACTGTCGTCACGTCGGCCGCGTGCGCTTGGGCGATGATCGAGGCGACGTTGCCGCCGTCGGATTGGCTCACGTACCAGATCCACATGCCCTGGCCTTCGAATGCCGTCCCGCTGGCCGCGGTGGCGGTCGGAGGCGTGACGGGCTTCGGCGGCGCGGGCGGGTGCAGGGCGTAACGCACGACGGTGATCGGGCCATAGGAGCTGGAGTGGCGCTCGTGGCTGAGCAGCACCATGATGTGCCCGGAGTGAGCCTTGCTGGGGACGGTCAGGATCAGGCCCTGCTTGGTCGTGCGCAGATGTGCGTAGGGAGAGCTGTGGCCGATGCGTCCGCCGGGTGTGGCGGGGAAGGCGACGGTCATGCCCGCCGTGAGTCCCTTGCCGGCCAGCAGGAGGTTCCCGTGGGTGGAGACCTCGTGCGCGTTGGTATTGCATTTGGTGGCCGGCGAACAATTGACGCTCATGATCCGCACAGTGAGGATGTGCGGACTCGAAGCCTGTTTGGAGGTGGTCTTGTGCGCGGCGGCCTTCGGCGTGGGCGTCGCAGCGGAGCCTGTTGGGGCGGTGCCCCCGGCACCGGCGGCGCCGGCCGATGCGGCCGGGCAGCCCGACCAGACAGCACAACAGCGCGGCGAGGATCACCGCGAGGAAAGACGTGGATCGCTGGGGGGCGCTGCTCGCCATGAAGATCCCTTCGAGCCGGAAAACCTGACTGCTTCGAACCGGCGGCCATCGACCTTAGCCGCTGTGTCTGAACAAACCGAACAACGGCAGAGAAGTTGCGTCAGGCGGCGTTGTGCACGGCGCTTCTCACGTCTCGAGCCATACCGTGTGACGACACGCGCTCTGCCCTGCCGGTTACTCCCAGCGAAAGCCTAGCGCGGAAGGCGAAGGCAGGAGTGGGCTCGACGGCAGGTCAGGCGGCGGCTCGGGCAGATTGAAGCCCGCGGGCGCGACGTCGTTTGGCGCATCGGCGTGGAACAGCGAGGCGAGATACTGGATCTGGCCGCGACCGACGCTCAGCTCCGACTGTCCCGCCGCCATAGCAGCCGATCGAGTGCGCCGCGCAGTAGTCATAGACGTCGAGCAGCGACTGCAGGCCGCCGAGCCGCGAGGGCTTGATGTTGAGCGTCAGCGGCGGCCAGGGCAGCGCTTCGATGTCCGCGACGGAGTGGATCGGCGCGTCCCAGGTGACGCGCGAGCGATGCGCGCGCAGCACCTCTTCGGTCTCGGGCGTGAGCTTCGGGTCCTCGATCCAGGCATCCGGGAACGCCTCGACGACGCGGCGATAGAGCTCCGGATCGGCGGGGTTGTCGACGATCGTGCCCTCGTACTGCCCCTTCAGGTCGACCGACTCCACCGCGCCCAGCGAGACGAGGCTCGCGATCAGCTCGTCATCCCAGGACGGTGTCGGGTCGAGCTTGAAGCGCAGCTCCGGTGCGATCTCCAGGCGTCGCAGCAAGGGGTCCAGCGACGGCGGCTCGCCCAGGCGCAGCGAGGCGACGAAGCTCAGCGGCTCACACTCGCGGCCGAGCGCCGCGTGCAGGGTGGTACCGGCCTGGCGCAGCGCGAGGTCGAGCGCGGCGGAGTCGAACGCCCAGTTGCGATACAACCGAAACTCCGGCCGCTCGGTCGGCTGTGGGAACAGGTCCAGAGTGCGCAGGTGCGCGGCGAACGACGCCAGCGTCCAGCGGCCGCTGAGCGGCGCGTCCGCGCCGGCACGCTGCAAAGCCTCCTGATCATCGACGGCGTATGTGACGTCCTCGCCGAGGCCCTCCTCGCCTGCTCCATGCAGCTTGATGACGGTCGTCTTGCGCACGAACTCGCTGGAGAAGGCGACCTCGTGTCCCTCCAGGGAATATCCCTCGACGACGAGTGGAAGCTCGGCAAGCAGCTCGTAGGTGCTCATGAGGTCCCCGTCCCGCCCTGGCTTTCCAGGCGGGCTACCAGCTCCTCCAGGCGTAACTCCTCCAGCGCCGCGCCGACCGCCTCCAGCTCGCCGGCGCAGAGCTCGATCAGGGACTTGCCCTCCTGGACAAGGGCGAGCGTCTCGTTGAGGCTCGCCTCGCCGGAGTCGAGGCGCCGGATGATCTCCTCGACGCGCGCGGCGGCAGTCTCGTAGGTCATCGGCTTGGGATCGGCCACGGGCTCCGGGTCGGCCACGGACTTGGGTCGGCCGCGGGCTCGGTGATCGGCCATGGCTTGGGGTCGGCCACGGGCTGGGAATCGGTCATGGGAGGATCTTCGCAGGGACGGTGGCGTCGGCAAACCGCAGGCGCACGTCACCCCTCTCGCGTGCGGCTCCGGCAGTGGGCAGGGGCTCGCCGGAGGGCGATTCGACGAGCGCATAGCCGCGCTCGAGCGTGCGCTGGGGATCGTGCGCGGCCAGCGTGAGGGCGAGCCGGCGCAGCTGCCGGGGATGGCGCTCGCGGGCATCCAGCAGCGCCGACTGGTTCTTGCGCTGGAGCACCAGCACCCGCCGCTCGGACAGGGCGCGCTCGGCTTCCACGCGCCGGCGCGAGCCGGCGCGTACCTCGCGCAGCTGCTGGTGCAGGCGGGTGCGCTGGCGGGCGAGGTGTCCGGCGGGCGCGCGGGAAAGCGTCGCGAGCAGGCGGGCGCGCGAGAGCACCGCCCGGCGCCCGTGATCTCCCAGCCGCGCCGCGGCGCCCGGCAGGCTCGCCCGCGGCAGGATCGCGCGTCGCCCGTGATCTCCCAGCCGTGCCGCGGCGGTCGGCAGGCTGGCCCGCGGCAGAAGCGCGGCGCCCATGATCTTGCAGTCGCTGAGCCGCGGCGGCGGTGTCTGCGCGGGCGCGCAGGCAGTCGATGCCGATCGCGGCCTCCGCCGCGTGCGTGGGGGTGGAGCAGCTGACGGCGGCGACATCGTCGAGCAGCGTGCGGTCGGTGTGGTGTCCGACCGAGGCGATCACCGGCACGCCGAGCAGCGCGACCGTGCGGCAGAGGGTCTCGTCGCAGAAGCACAGCAGGTCGGCCAGCGAGCCGCCGCCACGGGCCACGATCGCCACCTCGACCTCGCCCACCGCGGCGAGGTCTCCCAGCGCGCGGACGATCGCCGGCGCGGCGTGGCGATCCTGCACCGGGGCGAAGCCCCAGACGAGCCGTCCGGCCCACCCGCGGCGGGCGAGCGCGGCGAGGATGTCATCGCGCGCCTTGCCGCTCTCGCCGGTGATCACGCCGATCGTGCGCGGCAGCAACGGCAGGCGCAGGAGCTGCTGGCGCGCGAGCAGCCCCTCGGCGTCGAGCGTCTTGCGCAGGCGGTCGATCCGCGCGAGCAGATCGCCCTCGCCGGCCACGCGCAGGTCGGCGACGGAGAAGGAGAAGCTGGGGGAGGAGGTGGCGCTCCCCGGGTAGAAGTCGCAGCCGCCCGCGACGACCACCTGCATGCCCTCGATCGGGGCCCCGCCCGCCCGTCGCCGGCCTGCCCGCCGGAGGGCGCGACGCCCGAGCGCGCGAGGATCTGATCCCAGTCCTTCTGCCACACCGCGCAGGGAATCGCGCCGGCGGAGTCGCGCAGCTCGAAGTAGACGCGCGCGCGGGCGGGACGCAGGTTGACGAGCTCGCCGACGAGCTGCACGCGCGTGAACGAGCGCAGCTGACCGCGCAGGGCCGCGGCGTACTCCCCGACGGGGAACGGGCCGGCGAGCGCGCTGCCGGGGATACCCGGGTCGGCTGGTGTGCCTGGAGCTGTCGTGCGGCGAGGTTCGGGACATGAAAGTCCAGCATAGGCGCTAGGATCGACGGAGATGCGGCGCGGCGAACCCCGGCGGAGTTACTGACGCCGTGGCGAATCGCAACAAGGGCCGTGGCGGACGTTCGCGCAAGCGCCGGCCGGGCGCCACGGGGACGGTGGGGAAGGCCGCGAAAGAGGCCGCGACGGGGCAAATGCCGCCGGCCGGGTCACCGGCTGATGGTGATCGCGGGGGCAGTCGGAAACCATCGGCAGAGCCGAGCGGCAAAGCCAAGCGAGAGCGTCCACGGGACGCCGCCAAGCGGGAGCGCGGCGCGGGCGCCTGGCGAGATCCACTGTCGGTGGGAGAGCGCCCCCGGGCGCCGTGGCACCCGCTGCCGCTGTCGGAGCTGCTGATCCTGGTCGGTGCGATCGGCACGGTGATCGGCCTGCGCCGCCTAGGACATGGGGGCATCGCGCACGGTGGGTCGGCGCTGTTCGCGGGCATCGCGGCGGTGTTGATCGGCACGCTCGAGGTGACATTGCGCGAGCACCTGAGCGGGTATCGCTCGCACACCCTGATCCTGACGCTGCTGCCGCTGATCGTGTTCCACTCGGCGGTGATCCTGATTGTGGCTTCGCTGACGACCGTGCCGAAGTTGCTGAACGTCGTGCTGCTGCTGATCGACGTGGCGATCGGCACGGTCCTGTTCAAACTGCTGCGTGCGCGGTATCTGGACGCCAGGCGCGAGCGAACGTTCGCGGGCCGGCGCTGAGAGCGTGCCGCGAAGCCGGTCGGCAGGCCTCGGACGGAGCCGGATTCGAGCCAGTGTGCTGGCCGAGGTCAGGCCGGCGCCGAGAGGAAGTCGAGCGCGGGCGGCTGCGTGCGGTGATCACCGCGTTTGTCAGGGCTCTCCAGCCGATTGTCATGGCCCGCGATCACAAGCTGGGTGTCGCAGATCTCCATCAGCCGCGAGAACGTGCGCTTGCCGATGTGCTCCTCCAGTTCGCGCGGTTCGGGCGCGAGCGGTCCGTCCGCGTCGGAGTCGATGTCGGAGGTGAAGACGATCGAGCGCTGCCCCTCGTAGCGCGCGTTGACGATCAGGTAGAGCTGCTCGAGCACCCACTCGGTAGGACGTACGACGCGCAGATCCTCGATGTGCAGCAGATCCACGTTCGCGAGCGTCTCGATCACCTGGTCGGTGGTTTCCCGGCTGTCGGAGTCGAATGTCGCCCTGATCCGGTTCAGCAGCGCGACCGCGTTGAAGCTGAGCACCGAATGCTGGGTGCGAGCCGCGGCGGCGGCGACCATGTAGCCCAGCGTTGTCTTGCCGGTCCCCGTGTGACCCATCAGCCACATGCCCTTGCCCGCCGCCAGATTCTGGTGGATGTCGGTACAGAAGCGCTTGACCAGGCGGACGGAGTCGGTGTTCGGTTCCTGGGCGATCTGCGGGAGTGGATAGCGCTCCCACGAGAGGTCCATGTAACGCCGTGGCACGCGATCGCGGAGCCGGTGGGCGCGGGCATTTGCGATGCGCTGGGCCCGGCACGCGCAATCCCGAGCCGTATTCGTCGCCTCATCGACGAGGAAGCCGCTGCCGTCGCACGTGTCGAACGGGCAGCGTGCCTCAGCCAGCAGGTTTTGAGCGCGCATCGAGCATCGCACTCCAGTCAAGCAAGCCCCCCGGCGTCCAGCGGCCCAACCGCGCAATCGCCGGGTTTTTTGATCTCGGCGAGGTCGAGTCGGGCGCCCTCGCGCTAGCGAGGTCGAGCGAAGCGAGCGGCCGCTCGCCCAGCTCGCCGTCCCTCGCCGCGGGTCTCGCCCTCGAAGCCGAGACGCTCCAGGCGCGCGATCTCGCGCTCGCCTTCCACCCGCGCCGGGTGCTCGGGGGGGAGGTCCGCGATCAGCGCGGCGATGCGATTGCGCAGTTGGAGCGCGAAGTGGGGGGTGGAGGCGCCCATCAGCTGGCGCACGTCCTCGACGGTCACCTCGTGGCTGGTGCTGGCGATGCGGTTGGGGTCCTCGGCTTGGCTCATGTGGCTCGTTCGTGGGATCGGTGCGGTTATTCGGGGAGTGGGAGCGATGGTTCTTCGGTGGCGGTGGCGCGCGGGGAGGTCTCGAGCAGGGTGTCGATTTCGGCCTGGGTGACCGCCGAGATCGCCTGTTCGTCGCCGATCAGCCAGCCGTGATTGTAGACGCCGCGGACCGGCGGGACCTGTGGGGAGTAGGCGGGTTTGATGTCGTTGAGATAGCTGGCCAGCGCGGGGGGGATCGCCGCCTGCGGTCGACGCCTGCCCACTCCCTTCGTCGAGCAGGAGCAGCGGGCCGAAGTCGCCGCTGGCGGAGAGCGGCGCGGCGGCGGGCGCGTCGAGTGGCCGGGCGGGGTTCGCGAACACGAGGCCGTGGCCCGGTTCGTGGATGCCCCAGCCGAACGCGCCGTCGGCGAAGCGGGCGACGGCGATCGCGTTCTGCCGACCGGCTCGCCCGCCCCCGCGCTTCGGAGGCGCCGCCGATTGCGCTTGACCGGCCCGAGGTGCGCGAGCTCGGCGAGCACGTGGCTGTCGCAGGGCCGACGGGCCGACCACGTAGATCGTCGGCTGGTGCAGGCTCGGCAGCTCGCGGCGCGTCGCCGCGGGGACGCTCGTGGGGCCGACGAACAGGATCGGCGCGCCGCTCTCGGCGGAGAGGCCGGCGGCGGGCATCGCGAGTGCCGGTGGGGCGTTGTCGGCGACCACGATCACCTGCCGGGGAGCGACGCCGCGGGCGCGGCTCGCAGCAGCTGCGCGACTTCGGCCGCCAGCGCGGCCGGTTCGCTCGCGGCGAGCGTCGCCACGCGATAGCCGGCCGGCACGGCGGTGGCGCTCCCGATCGCGGATCACCTGCGCGCCGCCGGCCTCGGCGGCGCCGGTGGGGTGCATCGCCGCGAGCGCTTCGGAGCTGACCGCGGGCAGGGCAGTCGCCTTCGCTGTACAGCAGCGGCGCGCCGAGCGGCGCGCTCGCAAGCGCCGAGGCGGCCAGCGCCGCGGGCCAGTCGTGCACGTCGGCCAGCACGACCGCCTGCGGCCGCGTGGCGGCCGTCAGGCCGGGGTACACCGCGCGCGCCACCGCGGCCGCGTCGGTCGCCGGGTCGGCGCCGCCCAGCCGTGTGGTGTTCTTCGTCGACAGGCCGCCCGCGCCCTGGGTGCTCACCTGGGCGATCGGTTCGCCGGAGCCGCTGCCCGGGGCGGAGGTGCGGACTTGCCGCAGCCCGCGAGCGCCGCGCGGCGAGCAGCGCGACGAGCAGGCGGGACGAGCGGGCGTGCATCGCGCAGACACTACCGGTGAGCCAGCGCACGAGACGAAGCGAGGTCCAGGTCGAGCTGCGGCCCGCGTCCGACGCCGAAATTCGCCGATCGCGGCGCCGAGACCGAAAACACCGGCATTTGCGGGATAAACCTGCGAAATCGACTGCAACCCGTGCAAGCGTCATTGCACTTTGCTAGTCTGCCGCTCGAACGCCGAATCCTTGACTAGATGCCAGGGAACGGGGGACCCAAATTGTTGGGGCGAATCACACGGTGGATCCGTGAGAAGCGCAGGCTCTTTCAGCGCTAGCCCGTCAGCTAACCCCGCAGGCCGACGAAAGAGGATGTTGTTTTGCGGGTGCGTACCCTCAGCGCGATTCTGTCCAGCTTGACGATGCTTGCCGTCGGCGGCCACGCCCGCCCTGGCCGCGAGCACCGGTGGCGTAACCGCCGCCACCCGGTGCCGAGCGGCGCCACCCCCGCCACCCCGGCGCACGCCGGTCCCCGCCGTGAAAGTGCACACGGACCCGGTCACGGCGCCGACCCCGAACATCGCCTACACGGGCCCGGTCTATGAGAAGACGGCGACCGGCGAAGTCGTCCCCTACGTGCCGCCTGCGCCCGCCGCGCGCACGGTGGACGGCGCGACCGGCGGCAGCCCCGTCGGGCGTCGCCGCCGACGCCAAGCCCGAGCTGCTCGTCCCCGGCACGATGGCCCGCTACGTGGACGGGCTCGCGGCGGCCCCGATGTCGGTGCCCGCGGCCGTGCAGGAGATCATCTGGGCCGGCAACCAGATCATCGGCCTGCCGTACATCTTCGGCGGCGGCCACGCCTCGTTCAGCTCGCCCGGGTATGACTGCTCGGGCACCGTCTCCTTCGCGCTGCACGGCGCGAGCCTGATCAGACTCCCGAGGACTCCTCGGAATTCATGGTCTGGGGCTCGCACGGCGTCGGGCGCTGGGTCGCGATCTTCTCCAACGCCGGTCACGCCTACATGACCGTCGCGGGGCTGCGTTTGGACACGAGCGCCGCCGACGACCCCTCCAACCAGCAGGGTCCGCGCTGGCGTCCGCTGCGCCAGGGCAACGAAGGCTTCACGGTGCGTCACCCGCTCGGCCTCTGAGCTGAGCAGCTTGGGCTGTGGCCCGCACCGGGCCCACTCGCCCGGAAGCTCGAAGAACAGCAATAGGAGGATCAGATGGCCGGTCTGACCGGGCGCATGTCAACCGTCGTGAAGGCGAAGGTCTCGAAACTGCTCGATCGAGCCGAAGACCCCGCCGAGACGCTCGACTACAGCTACCAGAAGCAGGTCGAACAGCTGCAGAACGTGAAGAAGGGCATCGCGGACGTGGTGACCGCCAAGAAGCGTCTGCAGATGCAGGAGGCGACGCTGAAGCAGAGCGTGGTCAAGCTCGACACGCAGGCCCGCCAGGCGGTGGCCGGCGGCAACGAGGATCTGGCGCGGACGGCGCTCGAGCGCAAGAACGTCGCGCAGACCGAGCTGCAAGGGCTCGACACGCAGGTCACAGAACTCGAAGACCAGCAGCAGAAGCTGACCGACTCCGAGCAGAAACTGCGCGCGAAGATCGAGGCGTTCCGCACGAAGAAGGAGGTCATCAAGGCGCAGTACTCCGCGGCGGAGGCGCAGGTGAAGATCTCCGAGGCGGCCACCGGTGTGGGCGAGCAGATGGCCGATGTGGGCCTCGCGATGCAGCGCGCGGTGGACAAGACCGAAAACATGAAAGCGCGCGCCGACGCCGTCTCCGAGCTCGAAGCGGCGGGCACGTTCGACGACATCACCGCGCTGGGCTCCGGCGAAGACGACATCGACCGCCAGCTCAAGCAGCTCTCCAGTCAGCCGGCGGTCGACGAGGAGCTGGCGAAGATGAAGGGCGAACTCGGCGGAGGCACTCCCGCGGCCGCGGCGCAGATCCCCGCGCACAGCGAGGCGCCCGGCGAGGGTGGCGAGCAGGCCCCGCCGGCCGAGACAGGCCCGGCAGAGGGCGGTCAGGCATGATCGTGCGCGTCTCCACCGAGGGGCAGTACGAGCTGCCCGACGAGGCGCTCAGCGGCTGCACGAGCTCGACGACGCCTGTCAGGCTGCGGTGGAAGCGGGCGACGGCGCGCGATTCCATGGCTGTTACGAGAAGCTGCTCGAGCTGATCCGCGGCGAGGGCGAGGAGCTCAAGGACGATGATCTGCGCGGCTCGGATCTGACGCTGCCGCCGCCGGACATCACGCTCGAGGAAGCCCAGAGCGAGTTCTCGGCGCACGGGCTGATCCCTGAC
>CAVSEF010000004.1:0-1080683 GCA_963726985.1 uncultured Solirubrobacterales bacterium | reverse complement strand
CAAGAGCACCGCGGGCACGGCTATTTGACCCCGAAAGGCGCATCCGTCGAGGCCCGAGCAGCCATCCGTAGTTTGCCGCAGGTAATCGACCGCCCAACTCGATACCTTCATGGTCATGCCTGACGAGGACGCCGCAGCGCCCGATGCCGCCTCGGTGAATGAGGGTTCCTCCTCGGAGATGATTCGGCTCGTTCTCGCAGATGATCACGCGGTGGTGCGCAGTGGCCTGCGGATGCTGCTCGACAGCGAGCCGGATTTCGAGGTCGTCGCGGAGGCCAGCAACATCGATGACGCGCGGCGCTTCGTGCGAGGCCATCATCCCAGGGTGCTTGTGCTCGATCTGAACATGCCGGGCGGCTCGAGCCTCGAGGCGATCCCCACGATCCGCGAGGAGTCACCCGACACGCAGATCGTTGTGCTGACTATGCAGCAGGAGCCGGCGTTCGCCCGCGAGGCGCTCGGCGCCGGAGCGCTCGGCTATGTGCTGAAGGAGGCCGCCGACGACGAGCTCGTCGAAGCGGTACGGAACGCCGCTGTCGGCGAGAGCTACCTGAACCCCAAGCTCGGTGCCCGCATCGCCTCAGAGCCTCCCCCCGGCCCACCGGACGATCTCTCCGAGCGCGAGGTGGACGTGCTGCGGCTGATCGCCCTGGGACACACCAACTCTGAGATCGCCGAGCAGCTGTACCTGTCGGTGCGGACCGTCGAGACTCACCGCTCGCACATCCAGCAGAAGCTGCGGCTCTCGACCCGCGCCGAGCTCGTCGACTATGCGCTGAAGCGCAAGCTGATCAACACCGACGAGTGAGCTCGGCTCCGGCTCAGGAGCCCGACGCGAGCAGTAACAGATCGAAGATGGCCAGGACGGTGCAGGCAAGGGTCAGCCCGATCACGATCAGGGCATTCGCCCTTTCGCTGCGCTCACGCATCGCCTCTTGGACATCGGCGGCGGCAGGTAGGCCGGCCTGTCAGGACGAATCCACCTGACGTCCGATGAGCCGCTCGTGGGCGCGAACCCCACGCGGCTGGACTGTTCTATACCCAAGTCAAAGGGGCTCATAGCCGGAACCCGGTCCCTCCCCGCCGGCGGCCCCACCCAGAGCCGCATGCGTAAGCCGCTGCATCAGACTGTCATTCGTGTCACGGCTGGGCGCGAGCAGCTCGAGCACCATCAGCCCCTGGCGCACCAGCACGAGCGCGATCAGCCCGAACGCCATCAGCCACGCGGCGCGGTCGAGGTGATGGCCGAGCTTGATCTGCACGGCGGCGACGGTCAGCGCCAGCAGTACCGGCAGCAGTGGGGATATGAGCGACGCGAGCGATGGCCTCGACCTCTTGGCCGTCGGCGCGACGGCGCTGTCCGCCCGTGAGCTGAATGCGGCCAGTGCGATCCCGAGATATGCCGCGATCCAGCCGGTATCGATCAGGTCCCGCTCGCGCTGCTGTAGCTGGCGACATCGCTCAGGTAGGTGAAGGTGCTGTCCGACAGCGCCATCACCAGCAGGGCGCCCAGCAGGCACCACAATGACAGACGGCCTTGACCGGTCATGCCGCGAATCGCGAGCACGATGAAGAACACGATCACCACGTCACCGAACGGATACGCCAGGTTCACGACGCCTGCCCATGTGCTGAGGTCGGCGCTGCGCCACAGCGGGCCAAGCACGAGCGTCCAGCTGAGGAACAGCAGCGCGGTGGCGATCACCAGCCCGTCGAACACCGAGCGCGCCTTGCGTGTGCCGCTGCCTTTCGTCGCCGGGTGTACGACCAGCGCCGTGACCGTGAGCGGGATCGCCGAGAGGTACCCGAGATCTGCCCAGGAGGGCACGGGCACTTCCACATCGAGAATCAGCGCGTAGTAGCCCCAGAGGACCTCGGCAAACGTCCAGCAGGCGGTGGCGCACCCCAGCAGCGTCCAGAACAGACGCATCCGCCCAACATGACGAGCACGGGCGCGCAAGCACAGCACACACGCGATCAACGCCGCCAGCGGCGTGGCTAGGTCATCAACCCACAGCGTCACCCGGGCACCGCCGACACGCAGTCCGATCCACACCCCGCACACGCCGGTCACGAGGATGACCACAGCTAGCGCTCGGAGAAAGCGGCGGCTGATGAAAGCCTCTTCCATCCGTTAGATATCGACGAAAAGTTCTGATGTCTTGACCGAACGCCGGGAGCTGCGCTGAGATACGCCGCGCGACGGCTTCGTGCTCTACGCGCTGGTCACGTCGCGGTAGTGCTCTTTCCAGATCAGCTTGTAGATCGGGATCTTGCGCGGCAGGGCGTTGATGCCGGGGATGAAGGGAATGGAGATGAAGGCAAGGCTCAGCAGGCCCATGATCAGCAGCACCTGGATGTCCGCGTTGGGCGAGGACTTCATCGGTTCGACCTGGTACCAGAGGGCATACAGCCACAGCCACGGCTGGCCCGGGTAGCTGCCGGTCTCGTTCATCAGGCCCCACTGCTCGCCGAGCAGGTGCTGCTGTTCGGCGCGTTCTCCCAGCAACCCTCCGTCGGCCATGAACAGCAGCGGCTTGGTGTAGTCGGTCTGGAAGAACTGGCTGCCGGACACGAGGCCGCCTTCGAGACCGCCGCTCTGGGCGAGGGCCTGCAGGCTGGCCATCATCGTCGGAACCGGGCCGGCGCCGCTGGTCTTGACCGTTACGGTGCCCGTGCTCGTGTTGACCGCGACAGTGCTCGGCGGCGTCTTCTTTTCTTCCACCGCCGCCGCGTATTCTTCCAGCGGCTTGGCGTAGGCCGCGGACCATTCCTGTTTCTGCGTCGCGGGCGCAGCCTTGTACTGGCCAGTGCGGCGTCAGCGCCGGGTCGTTGGGGATCGTTTCCAGCGGTTTGACCACGTAGTCGTCGGCCGTGTCGATCGGATGGCTGACGCCGAGCCAGCGCTGCGGGTGCAGGAGCAGGAAGTGCTGCACGCTGCCCGAGCTGTGGTTGTACGGGGGCCGTATTCCGCGGTGCCGCTCGTCCCGTTGAGCTCCAGCGCCGCCGTGGTGGCGAAATCGGCCGGCAGTTCGTGCGACCACTGCGCGATCGTGCTCGGCTTGTCGTCCGGCGAGGAGAACAGGACCGTCAGCAGCACCGCCAGCAGCGCGATGACGGCGACCGCGATGCACAGCTCTTTGACCAGGTCATAGGACGCGTAGCTACCTTTCCAGGGCTTGGTCTCGTCCTTCGGGCGAAGAAGCTCATGGCTGCTCCCCGGTCGAAGTCTGGGAAGGCGACGGCGGCAAGGGCGGGGGCGAGCCATCGGTGCCGGGACTCGTCGTTGCCGAGGAGCGCCGCTTTGCGCGAGTCGATCTCAAACGGCGGCACGACCCCGTTGCGGCGCACCAGTAGGACATGCAGGCTTACGAGCGCCACGATCGCGATCGGCAAAAGCAGGATGTGGTAGCTGTACATCTGCCCGAAGTTGGTGAGGTTGAAGAATGCGCCCGCGCCGACCGAGTTCATCGCGTCCTTGCCTGCGTGGAGATCCACTGGGCGTCGAAGTTCTGCTGGGAGACGTAGCCGGTCAGCGCGCAGGGCACCGCGACGAGGAAAACGATCGCGCCCGTGACCCACACGCGCGCACGGCCGCCGCGCCACGCGGCCATCCAGTACTTGCCCCATAGGTGCACGACCATCGCGAAGAAGAACAGCTCAACGCTCCACAGGTGGATGCTGTTGAGGAAGTGCCCTACGCCGGTCTCGTGCCACCAGGCGGGCCCCTTCAGGGCAAGGATGCAGCCGGAGCCGATGATCACGATCAGCGAGGCGATCGAGGCCACGCCGAAAACGTAGATCCACGACGCCACGTACGTCGGCTGGCCGTCGGGCAGGAGCCGCTCGGGAGGCAGCTCGCGCACGCCTCGTTCGCGGACTTTGACGGTCCAGGACTTCGATCGTGTGCTCGGGGGAGTGGCCGGTGAGACGCTCATGATGCGCCTCCGCCGCGACGGGCGGCTGCTCGCCCCGCGGCGCCGGGGAACGGCAGCAGGATCGCGAGCACGAAGACGATCAGCATCAGCACGATCACGACGACATTCGCCACCGACAGATGGATGAAGCTCCAATCCACCGTATGCGCCGGGTGGTTCAGATTGACCATCGCGCCCAGCACGCTCACAGCATTCAAGACCGGCCTCCCTCGATCGGCTTACACATCATCTGAGCCGCCAGCCTAATGGCACCCGGGCTTGCTCGCATCCGTAGTTTTCGGCAATCGATTGCGGGAAAGTGGCGAACTATCCACCGGTGGTGTACTGATGGCTCTGCAGGTAGCCCGCCGCGCGCAGGTGCTCGATGACCGTTGTTGGCTCTTATCGAGTGCTTGCAGCTCGTCCTTGAGCTCGTGCGCGGTGGCTGCCATCTGGTGCTCGATGCGGCGGATCGCCATGCGCTCGCGGTTCTCAGAGTCATGCAGCAGATCTTTTGATTGTGGATGAACGGCGGGTGTGAGCATCTCGCTCAGCGGGTCGCCGGCTGGTGCTGTCACGATCACGGGCAGCCCGTTTGGATGCCAGTGGATCTCCGCATGAACGGCGTGGTCATGGGTGTGAGCCCACCGCGCGAGGTGGGCTCCGAGCGCCTCCTCGGGCGGCCACCACAGACATCCGCTCGCCATCTGCTCGTCGTGGAGGTGTTCGGAGTTGGCGTCCCACCAGCGCTGCTCGGGGGCGTCGACGAGGATGCCGTGAAGCGCGGGAAGCGGCGCCCCTAACGGTTTGCCCAGACCGAGCGTCGCAATGATCGAGCTCGCGACGGAGTCTGCTTCGGCGGCGGTGATGTGCTGTGCTTCAGAGCTCTGTGAGCCGCGTCGCCGACCGCCCACACGCGGTCGGTGCCGAGCACGCGCCCGTCGACGCCGGTCGGTAGGAACCCATGTGGAGTGCTCGGCAGACCGGGCACTTCGGGACCGAAGCTCTCCGGAACGCAGAGCGCACGGTCGACGGTGATCTCGCGGCTGGATCGCCCAGGGTGATCCGGACGGTGTGGCCGCCGCCGCGGTCGTGGGTGTCCTGCTCTTCGGTGAGTTGTGTACCACGCTCGAACTCAAGACTTCTACGCCTGCGTGGGCCAGGGTCCTGCTCACCCAGTCGGCCGCCTGCGGACCGAAGCCGCTCGCGGGCAGCTCCTGGCAGTGATGACCGTTACCAGACGGGCGTGGGCGCCAACTGGGACGCTGTCCAGGCAACGATCAGCGCCGCCTCGTAACCGGCCAACGGCCAGCCCGTCCCCGCGGGGATGGTTACCGCGACCGACTTCACCGTGCCGGCGGCCAACTCGCCGAGCAGCGCCCCGAGCTGGCCCTGGTCGGGCTCCTGTCCCCATGTGATCAGCGGCGCGGCCGAACCTCGCTCGTGCGCGCCCACGGCGATCACAAGCGCGTCGAAATCGATCAGCTCGCCATCGTGCGTCAGCACCCGGCACTCGTCGTCTTGCACGTTGACGAGCTCGTCAAGCACAACCGCATGCCTCGCTCAGCGGCCAGACGGTGGACGTCGATTGTGTGCGCCGGCTCTCTGACGAACGGAGCGCCGCTGGAGAGGGGCCTGTAAGTGAGTTCACGGTCGCAGTCAGCAGCGTGATCTCGACCCGCTCGCCGAGCGTGTCCTTGAGGGCCAGCGCCGTCTCGAGACCACCGTACCCGGCGCCGGCGACCAGCAACTTCAGGGGAGCGATCTCGGGATTCACAGGGCCCTGTTGTTCTCGGTCATGTCTTTGTGCAGGCTAGACCGCTGGGTGAGCGTCGCCATCCGGGTGTTCCCGCCATGTAGACCGGGAATGCCGCAGGACTGGAGATGGCCTGACAGTCGTGGCTCGCCCTGCGGATAACTACGCAGGCGAGCTGTGGTGTCAGACCGATGATCGGCAGTGCGCAGGGGCCTGAGTTACGAGGGCGCTCACTTAGCGATCACCCCCGACCGACGAGATTGGCATGAGTGAAATCACAAGCGATCCGGACGTGGCGTATCACCTCTACGTCGACCCCGACGAGGTACCTGTGGCCAATCTTGCGCTTGGAATGCTCATCTCCGATGAGGCACACGAGCCGCAGATTCGGCGGCTCGCCCGCGAGGTTCTTCATCAGCTCGCAGCGGAGCCAGGCGCAGACGGAATCCTGACGGTGGGGCTGAGCCCCGAGCAGATGAAGATCACGCATACCGCCGTCAGGCTGCTGCTCAATGACCTCGGCCGCGAGCAGGACTCCGAGCGTCAGATCCTCTGGCAGATTCTGGGAAAGCTACCCGACGAGCACGCGATTCGCGCGATCGAGCTCGGATAACAGCCAACCAACTGTGACATGCGAACTCTCGACGATCTGGACGTGAGCGGCAAGCGGGTGCTGCTACGAGCGGACCTCAATGTCCCGCTCGAGCACACCCCTGGCGCGCCGCCGAAGATCATGGATGACGCTCGCATCCGGGCCGCGCTCGGGACGATCGATGAGCTGCGCGCTGATGGCGCGCGGATCGTGCTGGTCTCACACTTGGGCCGGCCCCACGACTGGATCCGGAGCTGTCGATGCGCCCGGTAGCGGACCGGGTCAGAGAGCTGACAGGAGCACACGTGACGCTGGCTGCAGCGGTGATCGGCGAGGAGGTCCAACGACTCACCGAACATCTGGCTGAAGGGGAGATCCTCATGCTCGAGAACGTGCGCTATGAGCCTGGGGAGACTAAGAACGATCCCGAGCTCGCCCGGGCGCTCGCCGAGCTCGCTGACGTCTACGTCAACGACGCGTTCGGCACCGGCCACCGGGCGCACGCCAGCACTGAGGGAGTCGCTCACCTGTTGCCGTGTGCCGCCGGACGGTTGATGGAGCGCGAGGTTCGCGTACTGAGCGGGATCATCGAGCGGCCCGTTCGGCCGCTGGTGGCGGTGCTCGGCGGTGCCAAGGTGACAGACAAGATCGCTCTCGTCGAGCGCTTCTTGGACGTGGCCGATTCGGTGCTCATCGGTGGCGCGATGAGCTTCCCGTTCCTTGTCGCACAGGGCCACGCGGTCGGCGCCTCGCCGTGTCTGGAGGACGATGTCGACTGCGCCCGTCAAGCACTGAGGAAGGCCGCCGAGACACACCACAGCCTCGAGCTGCCCGAGGACCTGGTCGTCGCCGAGCGGCTCTCCGCTGAGGCCGAGCGGCACAGGACCGACGGTCCGGATGTACCCGGCGGCTGGCTGGGACTCGACATCGGTCCGCGCAGCGCCGCCCACTATGCGAACGCCATCGCCGCCGCCGGCACGGTCTTCTGGAACGGGCCAATGGGGGCCTTCGAGTGTGCGCCGTTCTCACACGGCACACGCCTGATTGCGGAAGCCGTGGCGCACACGAACGGGACCAGCGTCGTCGGCGGAGGCGAGACCGTAGCCGCGGTCAGACAGTTCGGGCTCAAGGACGATGTGGACCATCTCTCCACAGGGGGCGGGGCGACGCTGGAGCTGCTGCGGGGCGGACGGCTGCCCGGTGTCGAGGCTCTGAGCGACAACGCACGCAAGCCGGACGCTCGGAGCGCACGCCCGAGCGCTACGGGTGCCAGCCAACCGCCGGCTGCCGGCGTGCTCACATGAGCCTGGACCCAGATCCCGCCACTACGGCGGCCCAGAGCGTCTGCTTGATCGTGATGGACGGCTGGGGTGTCGCTCCGTCGGGGCCGGGTAACGCGATCTCGCTCGCCCGCACGCCGGTATTCGACGAGCTGTGGGCCTCCTACCCGCACGCTTTGCTGAGCGCATCGGGGCCCAGCGTCGGACTGCCCGAGGGACAGATGGGAAACTCGGAGGTGGGCCATCTCACGCTTGGCGCGGGAGCGGTAGTGCCCCAGGCGCTCGTCAGGATCAACGATGCCGCGGCGCGCGGCGAGTTCGCTGAGAACGATGTGCTCCGCAGTGCCCTCACCGCCAGCCCACGGGTGCACCTGCTCGGGCTGACCTCAGACGGAGGAGTGCACTCCGAGCTCGCGCACATGCGCACGTTGATCGAGCTGGCCGCAGACCTCGGCACCGAGGACCTCGTTCTGCACTGCTTTACCGACGGGCGCGACACCTCGCCGACCGAGGGCATGCACTATCTGGATACGGTCGAGCGCTGGTGCATGCAGGCGGGCGCCGGGCGAGTGGCCAGCGTTGTGGGGCGCTACTTCGCGATGGATCGCGACCATCGTTGGGAGCGCACCCAGGCCGCTTATGACCTGCTGGTGCACGGCCAAGCCGAGCACCACACTCCCGATGGGGGCTCAGCCGCCCGTGAGGCATACAGCCGCGGTGAGACAGACGAGTTCATCACCCCCACGCTCGTCGGCAAGGAGGGCCTGATTCGCCCCGGCGACAGCGTCCTGTGCCTGAACTTCAGACCCGACCGCATGCGTCAGCTCGTGCGCGCGCTCGCGGACCCGGGCTTGGGCGAAGGCGTGGAAGAGCTTCCCGGATGGCGCGGTCGCGACGGCGCGGCCCCAGTTGGCACGCTCGCGACAATGACCTCTTACCAGGAGGGCTGGCCATATCCGGCGGCGTTCCCCCCAGAGCTCCCGAAGGACACGCTCGCCGCGACGATCTCCAGGAGGGGCGAGACCCAACTGCACGTGGCTGAGACCGAGAAGTACCCACACGTCACCTATTTCTTCAACGGCGGGGTCGAGCAGCCGCTCGCCGGCGAACAACGGGAGCTGGTCCCATCCCAGCGCGACGTGCCCACCTATGACCACAAGCCACAGATGAGCGCCTGCGATATCACCGACGCTTTCCTGGCGAGGTTCAGCGACGAATACCCGCGCTTTTCGGTGCTCAACTTCGCCAACGCCGACATGGTCGGACACACTGGAGTGATTCCAGCAACCATTCTCGCTGTGGAGACCGTGGACGAATGTCTGGGTGAGATCGTCCAAGAGGTCAACCGGCAGGGCGGGGTGTGCGTGATCACGGCCGATCACGGCAACGCCGAGGACATGCTGGCCGCGAACGGGAGCCCCAACACCGCCCACTCGCTGAACTCCGTGCCGCTGATCCTGACCGCAGCCGGTGCGGATCTGGCCGGCGAGGGTACCCTGGCTGATGTCGCGCCGACCGTGCTCGCCCTGCTCGACATCGAGCAGCCCGCAACGATGACCGGCCATTCGCTGCTCAGCTTGGCTCGAAGAGAATAGTGCAGCGACTGAGTCCCCAGGACGCCTCGTTCCTGCATCTCGAGGACGCGGTCAGCCACATGCACATCGGCGCGGTGGCGGTCCTCGAGGGGCCCTCGCCCGGGTACGAGGCGCTCTCGCGGATGGTCTGGGCGCACCTGCCGAGCGTCCCGCGCTACCGCCAGAGGGTCCATTTCGTGCCGGTCGCGCTCGGCCGGCCGGTGTGGGTGGACGATCCACACTTCAACCTGGGCTATCACCTACGCCGCACCGCGCTCCCGCCGCCGGGCGGCGATGGGGAGTTGCGCAGCCTCGTCGGGCGCGTCATGTCTCAGCAGCTCGACCGTGGCAAGCCGTTGTGGGAGATGTGGATCGTCGACGGACTCAGCGAGGGACGGTGGGCGCTCATCGCCAAGATGCATCACTGCATGGTCGACGGTGTCTCAGGGGCGGAGCTCCTTGCTGTGATCCTCGACACCGAGCGCGATCCCAAGCTCCCTGCCCCGGAGGATTGGCATCCGGAGCGCCAGCCGTTGGGGGCGGAGCTGGCCATTCAGGCGCTCGCCGAGCGAGCGGTCAGTCCGTATGAGCAGCTGCGCTCGTTGCGGTACGCGGTGCGCTCGCCGGGCCGTGTGGCGAGGACCGCCGCCGCGACCGCTCGCGGACTGTGGTCCATGACTGGCGTCGTTCCCCCACCACCGCGCTCCTCACTCAACGGACCGATCGGCCCTCACCGCCGCTGGGCTTGGGCTCGCGCTCAGCTTTCAGACGTCAAGCGCGTCCGTGACGCGTTCGGTGGCACCGTCAACGACGTCGTGCTGACCGTTATCGCGGGTGGCTTCCGCACGCTGCTTGCCGGGCGTGAGGAGTCCACACAGCGCGACGTGAGAACGCTCGTACCGGTGTCCGTGCGCTCCGATGGGGAGCATGGCGAATACAACAACCGTGTATCGGCGATCTTCGCCAACCTGCCCGTGGGGATCGAGGATCCGCTGGAGCGGCTCGCGGCGATGCGGGCGCAGATGGAGTACCTCAAGCACTCCGGCGAAGCCGTCGCGGGTGACGTCCTCGTGGGTCTCAGCGGTTTTGCGCCCGCGATGCTGCTCGCGCTTGGGCTGCGCGCGGCTACGCGAATGCCACAGCGCAGCGTCAACACTGTGACGACCAACGTTCCCGGCCCTCAACGCCCACTGTACGCGGGCGGGTGCCGAATGATTGAGTGCTTCCCCTACGTTCCGCTCGGGGGGCACGTCCGCGTCGGAGTTGCCATCTTCTCCTACGCTGGCGGGCTCCGGTTCGGTGTGACCGGCGACTACGACAGAGCGCGCGACATCGACGTGCTTTGTGACGGGATCGAACAGTCCATGCGCGAGCTCGTCGCGGCGGCAAGGCGCACACGACGCACGAAGGCCTCCAGAGCGGTGTCCTGAACGCAATGGATTTCGAGCACTCCGATCGCACGCAGGAGCTGCTGGCGCGCCTGATCGCCTTTCAGGAGACTGAGATAGCTCCGCGTGAGGAGCCCTATCACCGCGAGCTGCTCTCGCGCAGCGACCCTTGGGTCGTGCTGGGAGTGATCGACGAGCTCAAGGCGAAGGCCAAGCAGGAAGGCCTGTGGAACCTGTTCCTCCCCGATCAGCGCTACGGCGCCGGCCTCTCCAACGTCGAGTACGCGCCGCTCGCCGAGCGCATGGGCCGCTCGCTGATCACGCCGGAGGTGTGCAACTGCAACGCGCCGGACAGCGGCAATATGGAGGTCCTGCTGCACTTTGGCTCCCCTGAGCAGCGCGAGCGCTGGCTCGAGCCGTTGCTGGACGGGAGCATCCGCTCCGCCTTCTGTATGACCGAGCCCGACGTGGCGTCCTCGGACGCGACAAACATGCAGGCCACCGCTGTACTCGAGAGCGACGAGGTCGTGCTCAATGGGCGCAAGTGGTGGAGCACCGGCGTTGGGCACCCCAACTGCAAGGCACTCATCTTCATGGGCCTCACCGACCCGGGTGCCGACCGCTACCACCAGCACTCGATGGTGCTCGTGCCGCTGGACACGCCCGGCGTGAAGGTCGAGCGAATGCTCGAGACGATGGGGTTCATCGACGCGCCCGCGGGGCACGGCGAGATGTCCTTCACCGATGTGCGCCTACCCGCGAGCGCCATCATCGGCGGACCGGGCCAGGCGTTCGCGATCGCGCAGGCCCGCCTGGGGCCCGGACGCATCCACCACTGCATGCGACTGATCGGCCTCGCGGAGCTGGCGCTGGAGCTCGCCTGCCGTCGTGCCACCGACCGGGTCGCGTTCGGCAAGCCGCTGGCCAACCTCGGCGGCAACCGCGAGCGGATCGCCGACGCACGGATCGCGATCGACCAGGCGCGCTTGCATGTCCTGCACACAGCCTGGCTGGTGGACAGGCAGGCGCCCGAGGCGATCGGCGCGTCCTCGCAGATCAAGGTCGCGGTGCCGAACATGGCCCAGGCGGTGATCGATATGGCGATTCAGCTGCACGGCGGCGCCGGGCTGTCGAACGACCTGCCGCTCGCCGGCGCCTGGACCGCCGCTCGCTCCCTGCGACTCGCCGACGGCCCCGACGAGGTGCACCGCGGCGTCATCGCGCGCCTGGAGCTCGCCCGCTACGGCAAGGGGAAGTGGTCCTCCTGAGCGCTCAGGCTGAGCGGATCATCACTCGGCGTGTGGCCGAGTCGCCTTGCTGCGAACGATGAATCCGCGGTCGGCGGGGTAGAACAGCCCCACGTGCTCCTCGTCCCATCTGACGCGAAAGTGTGTGTGCTTACCCTCGCCGAGAATCTCGAGGATTTCGCCACGCCTCGCGGAGCCTTCGCTGGCGTCGACCTCAATCCAGTCGCCAGGCTGCGGCGCGTCGCTGCTTGCCCCGACGCTTGGACTGCTTGCTTGTGAACTCGTCATTGATACAGCCTATGGTCGCCCGCGAAGCCCGCCAACGGAGCATCCCCGCGATATTCCTGCGGTCAACTACGGATACCCCGCCGTCGTTACGAGGCGTCTTTGACTCTCAGCTGGTCTCGGGGATCATTTCGATCGCTCCGCACGGGCACTCTTCAACACAAATCCCGCAGCCCTTGCAGTAGTCGAGGTCGAACGCGTAGCCGTCTGCCTCGTCGACCTTCAGGACCGCGTTGTCGGGGCACACGCCGTAGCAGTTATCACAGCCGAAGCAGTTGCCACAGCTCAGGCAGCGACGGGCCTCGAACAGCGCATTGGACTCATCCAGTCCCTGCGTGACCTCGTCGAAGCTCGACTGGCGGCGGATGACGTCCAGCTGCGGGGCGACCGTCTTTGGGGCGTCGGCGTAATACCAGGTGTTGAGCATCTCGAAGCTCGCGAGCTCTGGCTCGGGCGGGTGCACGAACTCGGCTGAGCGCAACCACGCGTCGATGTTGCGCGCGGCCTGCTTGCCGTGCCCGACGCCGACGGTGACGGTGCGCTCGGCGGGCACCATGTCCCCGCCGGCGAAGATGCCTTCGTGGCCGGTCATCATGCCCTGGTCGACCTTAACCACGCCGTCCTCGATCTCCAGGCCCGGCACGCCGTCGAGCAGCGACAGGTCGGCTTCCTGACCGAGCGCAAGCACAAGCGAGTCTGCCTGCAGCTCCTCCAGCTCTCCTGTCGGCTGCGGGAAGCCGGTCTCATCGAGCTCCATCTTCTCCAGCAGCAGCCTGCCCTGCTGCGCCTGCTTGATGGTGGAGAGCCACTTCATCATCACGCCCTCCTCGAGCGCCTCTTCGACCTCGAAGTCGTGTGCGGGCATCCGATCGCGTGTGCGGCGGTACACGACGATCGCCTCGTTCGCGCCCAGACGCTTGGCGGTGCGAGCGACATCCATCGCGGTGTTGCCGCCTCCGTAGACGACGACGCGCCGGCCAAGTAACGGGCGCTCCTCGCCCTCCATGCTGCGCAGCAGCGTGACCGCGTCGAGAATGTGCGCGGCCTCCCCCGCGGGGATGTAGGCGCGCTTGCCGATGTGCGCGCCAACGGCGAGGAACGCGGCGTCAAAGCCACCGCCGCGCATCTCGTCGAGGATATTCGTGACCTTGCTGTTCAGCTGCAGCGTCACGCCGAGGTCGAGGATTCGCTTCACCTCTGCGTCGAGCACGTCGCGTGGCAGCCGGTAGGCCGGGATGCCGAAGCGCATCATGCCGCCGGCCATTGGCCCGGCCTCGCGGATCGTTACCTGGTGTCCGCGGCGGGCGAGGTGGTAGGCGGCGGACAGCCCGGAAGGGCCGGCGCCGACGATCAGCACGCGCTTGCCGGTCGGCTCGGCGTCGAGGGTGAGCTGCCAGCCCTGGCGGATCGCCTCGTCGCCGAGGAACCGCTCGACGCCATGAATCCCGACGGGCTCGTCGACTTCGGCGCGGTTGCAGGCGGTCTCGCAGGGGTGGTAGCAGACGCGTCCCATCACCGCGGGCAGCGGGTTGTCCTTGACGAGCTCGCGCCAGGCGGTCTCGTAGTCGCCGGACTCGGCGTGGTAGAGCCATTGCTGGATGTTCTCGCCGGCGGGGCAGGCGTGGTTGCAGGGTGGCAGGCGGTGGACGTACACCGGGCGCTCCTCGCGCCAGGAGCCGGTCTTGTTCGCGAGGCTCGAGCCGGGATCCAGCGTGATCGCAAACGGCTTGTCCATCAGGGCATTTCCTCGGGGTCTTTCAGGAGGCCGAAGCGGCGAATGTTGCGGTCCGCGCCGGCCTGGATGCGGGCGATCGTCTCGGTCCGCGGCTCGGGCTTGAACAGGTGCGCGAAGCGCTTCTGCGGGCGCAGGTAGTCCTCGACGGGTATCTGCTGACGGATCTTCGAGACGTCTGTCACCTCGCCGTCATGTGCCTCGAACACCGGGAAGATGCCCGACTCCTTCGCCAGGCGGGCGATCCGGATCGTGTCCTTCGAGGCGCTGCCCCAGCCGAGCGGACAGGGGACGAAGACGTGCAGGTAGCGCGCGCCGCGGATCTCCATCGCGGTCTGGACCTTCGCCTCGAGGTCGCGCAGCTCGGCGACCGTGGCTGTCGCGACGTAGGGGATCTCGTGCGCCATCGCGATCAGCGGCGCGCTCTTGCCCTGACCGAACACGTTCCCAGGTTCCGGGCCGACCGCCTGAGTGGTGGCCGTGCGCGCGGCGGGCGGGGTGGCGCCCGAGCGCTGCACGCCTGTGTTCATGTACGCCTCGTTGTCGTAACAGATGTAGAGCACGTCATCGTTTCGCTCGAACATCCCGGACAGGCACGCCATCCCGATGTCCACGGTCCCGCCATCGCCGCCCTGCCCGACGACGCGCACATCCTCGCGGCCTTTGGCCCGCAACGCCGCCGCGATCCCCGTCGATACGGCGGGAGCATTCCCGAACAGCGAGTGGATCCACGGAATCCGCCAGGAAGTCTCCGGGTACGGAGTCGAGAACACCTCCAGGCAGCCTGTCGCGTTCGCCGCGATCATCTGCCCGTTTGTGGCACGCATCGCGGCGTCCAGCGCGTAGCGTGCACCGAGGGCCTCCCCGCAGCCCTGGCAGGCGCGGTGCCCGCACGTGATCGAGTTCGTCCGCTGCTCGCCGGCTTGCACAGAGCGCTGCTCTGGGTCCAGCAGGCGATTGCCGACCGCGAAACTGCCCGTCTGATAGAAGCGGATCGCCGGTGCCTTCATGCTCGTGCGCTCCTCATACCGGCCCCGCCGCCACGGTCCCCACATCACGCAGGATGTTCTCCGCGTGCGGGCCGGAGGAGCGCGAGGCGCCCATCCGCTCGAGCTCGCGGTTCACGATATCCCAGTCCATGTCCAGGAACGTCAGCGGCTCGAGGCGATCGGCCGCCGCGTCGGTGAACAGCCCGCGTAGCGATGCCTTCGTGATCGGCCGCCCGCCGAGACCCGCGATCACCGTGTAGCCATGCAGCTGGATGCCGGCGAGCGCCATACGCACGTTCGCCGCGACGATGCCACCGATACCGACGGCGAGCGCCTTCTCGAGCACCACCACGCGCTGCGCGCCGGCCAGCGCCTCGCGGACCGCGTCCAGCGGGAACGGACGGAACGAGGTGATCCCAACAGCCCCGATCTTCACGCCCTGCTCGCGCAGCTCGTCGATCGTGTCCTTGATCGTCCCCAACACCGAGCCGAGCGCGATGACGATCGTCTCGGCATCCTCGGCGCGGTAGGCGCTGATCAGGCCACCCGAGTCCCGTCCGAACGAGCCCCTGAAATCAGCGGCGATCTCGGGGATCAACTCCAGCGCCTGCATCTGCTTGGCGTGCGCGAGGTACTTCACCTCCATGAACGCCTCCGGCCCCACCATCGCGCCGATCGATATCGGCTCGCCGGGATCGAGCACCTGGCGTGGCCGAAACGTAGGCAGGAAAGCATCGACCTGCTCCTGATCGGGGATCTCCAGGCGCTCGACGGCATGCGTGAGGATGAACCCGTCCATGCAGACCATCACCGGTGTGGAGAGCTCCTCCGCCAGCCGGAAGGCCTGGATGTGGAGATCGAGCGCCTCCTGGTTGGTCTCCGCGTAGAGCTGGATCCAGCCCGAGTCGCGCTGGGACATCGAGTCCGAGTGGTCGTTCCAGATGTTGATCGGCGCGCCGATCGCACGGTTCGCGACCGTCATCACGATCGGCAGGCCGAGCCCGGAGGCGTTGTAGAGCGCCTCGGTCATGTACAGCAGTCCCTGGCTCGCCGTTGCCGTGTAGGCGCGCGCCCCGGTAGCGCAGGCGCCGATCGCGACCGACATCGCGGCGAACTCCGACTCGACGTTCACGAACTCGCACGGCGCAAGCTCACCGGTCTTCACGAGCTGGGAGAGGTTCTCGACGATGTGCGTCTGTGGGGAGATCGGGTACGCGCAGATCACCTCCGGCCGGCACAGTGCCACTGCCTCAGCGACAGCGCGTGAGCCCTCAAGCTGGCGCAGCACCGGACAGCTCCCGCATCTCGTCTGTCACCCACGTGTGGGCGGCCTGCGCCGCCGCCACGTTTCCCTCGGCGACCGCTTCGCTGAAGCGCTCGTGGATCGCTCTGCTCACCGCGTCGAGCGAGATCAGCCCGCTGAGCGCCGCGAAGCCTCCGAGCAGCGCCGCGTTTGCGACGGCACGCCCGGTGTGCTCACGGGCGAGCTCTGAGGCGGGCACGGTCAGCAGCCGCTCGTGGCGGAAGTCCTTCACGAACTCGCCGAGGCCGAGCTCGTCAAAGCCCTTAGCGCTGTTGATGAGAATGAAACCGTCGGACTTCAGGCCACCGAACACGTCCACCTGGTGCAGCAGCGTCGGGTCGACGACGATCAGAGCGTCCGGCTCCATCACCGGCTCGCGCACACGGATCTCGCGATCGTCGATTCGACAGAACGACACGACTGGTGCGCCCATGCGCTCTGAGCCGAAGCTCGGAAACGCCTGCGCGAAGCGGCCCTCGTCGAATGCCGCGAGCGAAAGCAGCTCCGCCGCTGTGACGACACCCTGGCCACCACGGCCGTGGATACGAACCTGGAACATCGCTAGCCGTCATCGCGCGCGGCGTCGAGCAGCACGCGCTGCTCGGCGGCCGCGACCAGGGCCCGGGTTCGGTCGACCACATCGACGCTCACAGAGATCGCGTCAATCCCGGCGCGCACGAGCAACTCGGCGTACTCGGGATGCACTGAGGGAGCCTGCCCGCAGATCGAGGTGCGCAACCCGAGCCCGCGGGCTCGCGGAATCAGCTCGCGCAGGTAGGCGGTCACTGCTGGGTCGCGCTCGTCGAAGGTCTCGGCCAGCACCTCGTTGTCACGGTCGGCGCCGAGCAGCAGCTGGGTGAGATCGTTGGTGCCGATTGAGATGCCGGTGATCCCCAGTGCCGCGTACTCCTCCAGGTTGAACAGCACCGAGGGCACCTCGGCCATCACCCACAGCTCGAATCCTGGCCGATCGAATAGCCCCGACTCGGCGATCAGCTCACGGCAGCGGCGCAGCTCGCGCGCGGTGCGCACGAACGGGAGCATCACGTGGAGATTGTGCAGGCCCGCGTCCCACACCCTGCTCAGCGCGGCGAGCTCGAGGCGGAACACGTCGGGCTCGCGCGTGTAGCGCAGCGCCCCCCGGTAGCCGATCATCGGGTTGGACTCCTGCGGCTCGAAGCGCTCGCCGCCGCGCAGCCCGGAGAACTCGTTCGTGCGGAAGTCGATCGTGCGGTAGGTCACCGGGCGCGGCGCGAAGCCCGTCGCGAACGTGCTCAGCCCCTCGGCCATTCGCGCTACGAACTCATCGCCGCGTCCCTCCTCGAGCAGAGTGCGGGGATGATCGCCCGCCAGCGCCTCGAGCACCATCATCTCGGCGCGCAGCAGGCCGACGCCATCGACGGGGAGATCCTTGACCCGCGCCACCTGCGAGGGCTCCGACAGGTTCACGAGGATCTGAGTGGCCGTCACGGGAGCCGTTGCTGGGCTAGCGCCAGCGCTTGCGGACCGCTCGCCGGAGGCGCTGGCCGCGGGCTCGCTGACACCAGCATCTAGACGGGCACCCTCCAAAACGATGCCGCGAGTGGCATCGACGGTCACGATCTCGCCATCCCGCAGCTTGCTGGTGGCCTCTCCGGTGCCCACAACGCAGGGGATGCCCAGCTCGCGCGAGACGATCGCGGCATGGCACGTCATGCCGCCTGAGTCGGTGACGATCGCGCCCGCGCGGCGTAGCAACGGCAGCCAGTCCGGGGAGGTCATGTGGGTCACCAGCACATCGCCATCGTTCAGGCTCGCTGCATCCGCGAGCGAGACAAGCACGCGCGCGGCGCCGCTGGCGCTGCCTGGCGCCCCGCCCAGCCCGTGCAGCAACACCGCCTGGGGCCCTGGCTGTGTCGCCGTCGGAGCCTCAGCGGATGGCACATCGTGGAGCGTCGTGATCGGGCGGCTCTGCAGCATCCACAGCACGCCGTCGGGGTTGAACGCCCACTCGGTGTCTTGCGGGAAGTCGTAGTGCTGCTCGATGCGACGGCCCAGCTCTGCCACCGCGACGACCTCCTCGTCGCTCAGCACCGGGCGCAGCGCCTCCTCCTCCGAGAGCGCGCGCTGGCGGGTTCCGCCATCGGGCGCGTACTCGATCACGAGGTCCTTGTGGTGAACCTCGCGGCGGCGGATTGCGAGCGTGGCCTTCTCCACGATGTAGCGGTCGGGGGAGACGGAGCCTGAGACGACGGCCTCGCCGAGGCCGAATGAGCCCTCGATCACGAGCTCGTCTCGCTGCCCGGTGGCGGGATTGACGGTGAACATCACGCCCGCGCGTGTTGAATTGACCTGACGCTGCACGACGACAGCGATGTCCATGTCGGCCTGTGCGAAGCCGTTCACGCCCCGGTAGTAGATGGTGCGCGCGCCGAACAGCGAGCGCCAGCAGCGGCGCACGGCGTCGATGGTCGCGTCAGCGCCGCGGATGTTCAGGAAGGTCTCGTTCATCCCGGCGAAGGAAGTGGCGGCAGTGTCCTCGGCGGTTGCGGAGGAGCGCACAGCGACCGGCGTCTGCGGATCCTCATCGGCCAGTTGCTCATAGGCGAAGCGGATCTCCGCCGCCAGCGCCTCCGGTATTGCCGTCTGGTCGAACAGCTCTCGCGCAGCGGCGCTCGCCGCCTGCAGCGCGGTGGTGTCCTCAACGTTCACGACGCTCAGCAGCTCTGTCAGTCGCTCGCGCAAGCCGGTCTGCACGCAGAACGCAGCGTATGCGGGGGCGCCGACCACGAAGCCGTCGGGTACGGGCAGTCCCGCGGAAGTGAGCTCGCCGAGGTTCGCGCCCTTGCCGCCGGCGTACATGGTGTCCTCACGGCCCAGCCGCCCGAACGGGCGTACGGCATCGACGCTGGTTCGGGTATCGATGTCGGTGGCGATACTCATCGTGTGCTCGCTCCTCGGGTTGCCGCCTGCTTTTCGTATGCAGAGAAGTCAAGCCGGCGAGAAGGCCCTCTACCACCGCATTCCCCACTGATCGCCCTCCGTAGTTCTCACCACCGAGCAGGGGACTGATCACTCATGACACGGCGGGCGGGCGGGCGTAGCGTGCCGTACTGCACCCTGAACCTGGGGCATTACCACCGAGATACGAGCAGGAGGACGCCAGATGCCCACTCGAGTTGCCATCAACGGCTTTGGCCGCGTCGGACGTAGCGTGCTGCGGATCGCACACGAACAGGAAGCCGACATCGAGATCGTCGCGATCAACGACCTCACCGACGCAGCCACGCTGGCGCACCTGCTGCGCCACGACTCCGTCTACGGAGCGTTTCCCGGCACCGTTGAGTCCACCTCCGGGGACCTGTTCGTGGCCGGCCTTCCGATCCAGGCGCTCGACGAGCCCGAGGTCTCCAAGCTACCCTGGCGCGAGCTGGGAGTGGATGTGGTGATCGAGTCGACTGGCCGCTATCGCACACGAGCGGCAGCTGCGGAGCATCTGGAGGCAGGCGCCCGCAAGGTGATCGTCTCCGCGCCCGGCAAGGGGTCGGAGCCGCTGGACGCGACAGTGGTAATCGGCGTGAACTTCGAGGCGCTCTACGACCCCGACCGCCATCACATCATCTCAAACGCTTCGTGCACGACCAACTGCCTTGCGCCCGTCGCCAAGGTGCTCCACGAGACGGTCGGCATCCGCCACGGTCAGATGAGCACGATCCACGCCTACACAGCGGATCAGAACCTGCTCGACGGGCCACACTCCGACCTGCGGCGCGCACGGGCAGCCGCGCTGAACCTCGTGCCGACATCGACCGGTGCGGCAAAGGCGCTCGGCCTCGTGATCCCCGAGCTCGAGGGACGCCTCGGTGGGATCGCGGTCCGTGTGCCGACCCCGACCGGCTCGATCGTCGACCTCACCGTCGAGGCCGAACGAGCCACGAGCACAGAGGAGGTCAACGCCGCGTTCGCAGAGGCCGCCGACCACGGCCCGCTACAAGGAATCCTCTCCTACAGCGAGGACCCGATTGTTTCCAGCGACATCGTCGGCTCGCGCTACTCCTCGATCTTCGACTCCGAGCTGACGAGCGTGATGAACGGGACGCAGGTCAAGGTCGTCGCCTGGTATGACAACGAGTGGGGCTACTCCTCGCGGCTCGTCGACCTCGCGGCCAAGGTGATGGCGCCCGTGCCGGCGGCGGTGTAGGTCGATGCGAGTCATCTCCGAGCCGCAACTGAAGGAGACCCTCGCCGCGCTCCCGGCACTCGAGCCGAGGATCGTCGCGAGCGGGAACCTCGCCACGCCGCGGGCGTTGCTCGACGCGCTCGAGCAGACCGTGGAGCGCTACCGGCTGTTCATGCTCGCGGCGCAGGCACCGCTACCCGCACGCGAGGGGGTCATCCTCGAGACGCCGTTCGTCGGGCCCGGAATGCGCGACGCAGGCGAGCGGCTCGACTACCTGCCGATGCGTCTGTCGCTCGTCCCGAAGCTGTTCGCGACGATGCGCCCGCCCGACGTGGTGCTGCTGCACGCCTCGACCCCGCGTGCCGGGAAGGTCTCGCTCGGGATCGAGGTGAACATCCTCCCGGCCGCGATCGAAGCGGTCCGCGCGCGCGGCGGCCTGGTAATCGCGCAGCTGAATCCGCGCATGCCGTACACGCTGGGCGACAGCGAACTGAACGAAGATCAGATCGACCTCGCGATCGAAGTTGAGGAAGACCTCCCTTCCCCCGCGCTCGATCCGGGCCACGAGCACGCCGAGCAGATCGCTGAGCTCGTCGCGAGCCTCGTGCAGGACGGATCCACACTGCAGCTCGGCATCGGCCAGATCCCCGACGCGACCTTGCGCGCGCTGTGGGACAAGCGCGAGCTGGGGATCTTCTCGGAGATGGTCAGCGATGGCGTGATGGAGCTCGAGCGCCGCTGGGCGCTGGCCTCGTCACGCCCGATCGTGTGCTCCTTCCTGTTCGGCTCGCCCGAGCTGTACGAGTGGGTCGATCGGAACCCGCGGCTGAGGATGACCCGCACGGAGATCACGAACGACCCGTCGCGAATCGCCGCGCAGACGGGGATGGTCTCCATCAACACCGCTCTGAAGGTCGATCTCTCCGATCAGGCTGGAGCCAGCCACATCAACGGCCGCCTGTACTCGGGCTTCGGCGGCCAGCCCGACTTCGTCGAGGGTGCCCTGCACTCACCGGGCGGTCACGCCATCATCGCGCTGCGCTCCTGGCACGAGCCCAGCGACACCTCCACGATCGTCCCCCGTCTGACTGACCCGGTGACCTCCTTTCAGCACTCCGCTGTGGTGACAGAGCAGGGCTGCGCGAGCATCTTCGGCCTCAGCCAGCGAGCGCAGGCCCAGCTGATCGTCGAGCGCGCCGCGCACCCCGACGCCCGCGAGGAGCTGCGCGAGCACGCGGCGGCGCTCGGCCTCGGAACGCGAAGCGCCGCTGTGCCGATCTGAGCCTCTCACGAACCCCGCCAGCGCATCGATCTCGCGCTGGGGTCCTTGGCGTTCACGTCAGGACTCGGGGAATGTCTTTCCCTCGCCGGAGCCGGTGGAGGGATGGCGGTGCACGGTGACGCACGCGGTCACGGTGGCCACCGCCACGATTGCCAGTGCGACGTAGGGGAACTCGCTGTAGGGCGCGGGCTGCCCCGGCTTGCACAGCTCAATAAACGGGACGACGAGCGTCAGGGCCCCTATGAGCGGGATGGTCAGGTGGCGCAGAGCTGAGAAAGACTGGCGGTGGCGGCGCCACATGAAGACCGGGAGGGAGAGCGTCGTCAGGAAGTAGACGAACAGGATCACGATCGTGCCCATCGTCGAGCACTCGGCATAGAGGCCGACCGGGTTTGTAGAGCCGGTATCCACGCCGATCAGGTGGAGCACCCACCAGGTCCCGATGATCCCCAGTCCCACGCCAGCCATGCTCAGCAGCGCATTGACGGGCGTGCTCCCCGGAGGGCGGACGCGACCGAGTCGCGCCGGGAGCAGCCCGGATCGGCCTCCATCGAAGAGCATGCGCGCTTGGGAGTTGGCGCCCGCGATCAGGGTGGCGAGCACGGAGACGGTTCCGGCGACCCAGGCCAGGATGGCTGCTGCGCCGAGGTAGTGGTCAGCCAGCGTCAGGAACGGGACTGACGAGCGGCCTATCGAAGAGACGTTGTAATGGAAGCCGGTGACGGTGGCATAGGCGAAGAAGACGAAGAGGGCGCCGCCAATCGCGATTGACAGGTAGAGGGCTCTGGGGATGGTGCGTCTGGGGTTGCGGCACTCCTCGGCGAGCGCTGGGCCGTTCTCCCATCCGATGAACATGTAGAGGGCGAGTGGGAAGCCCGCGGACAGGCCGGCAAGGCCACCGGTGAGGTGCGCCCAGGAGAACGGCACGCCGGAGAGATGGGCGCGCTGGTCGATCAGGACAACGACGCAGACCATGAGCATCATCGCCACCTGCACGAGGACGGCCACGCCCACCGCCGTGGTCGAGAGCCTGACACCGCGCACCGTCAGCCAGATCGCGCCGACGGTCAGCACGAGGGTCAGTGGCTCCCAGGCTGGGTGCCACGACGTGTAGTGGGCGAGCGTCAATGCCACCATGCCGCCAGACATGGTGAACACGCCCGCGATCGTCACGGTGTATCCGACCGCGACCAGCAGGGCTGTGACGACACCGGCCCTCGCTCCCAATGAGGTCTCGACGTAGGTGATAAAGCTTCCCGCTGAGGGCTCCGCCTTCGTGAACTCGGCCACCGTGAAGGCGAGCAGGATGACGGCCACGCCCGCGGCGAGGATCGTCAACGGGGCGGCGACGCCGGCGGTGACGGCGATCACCCCGAAGGCGAAGTAGAAGTCGATCCCCGGCCCGATGTTGGCGACCGTCGAGGCCGTCACGTCCGCCGTGCCCAGCCGGCCGTCTTTAGGCTGCGCGCTCCCGCTCACCGCGGTCGAGGCTCCAACCGGGTGTTCATCCCGGGACCATACCCGGAAGGTGGGAGTGTGAGCCTTTCAGGTGGTGACGTTGCGATACAGGCGTACCGCGATCGTGAAGAACACGAGGAGAATCCCAGCTGACCAGGCGAGTGACTGCCATACCCAGTGGTGCGTCGGTTCGCCCTGCAGCAGCGCGCGCACGGCGTTGATCGTGATGCTCACGGGCTGGTGGCGTGCGAAGGGCTGCAGCCAGCCGGGCATCGTGGCGACGGGGACGATCGCCGATGAGGCGAACACGAGGACGAAGAACGGCAGGATGCCGGCGACCTGGGCTGTTTCTGGGTCCTTTGTGAGTAGGCCGATGGTGGCGTAGATCCAGGAGAAGCAGTAGCCGAAGACGAGCACCAGCGCCAGCCCGGCGATGATCCCGCCGGTGCTCGCGTGGAAGCTGAATCCCACCAGCAAGCCCAAGGCGACCATCAACGCCAGCGCAAACACGCTGCGGCTGAGATCGGCGAGCGTACGGCCGGCGAGGACCGCTGAGCGGGCCATCGGCAGGCTGCGGAAGCGATCGATGATGCCGCTGCCCAAATCGTCGGCGAGCCCGATCGCCGTCGCCATGCCGCCGATCATCACCGCCTCGATGAACACCGCCGGGACGATGTAGTCGACATAGCTCACGCCGGGAATGTGGATCGCGCCGCCGAGCACATAGCGGAACAGCACGAGCAGCATCGCCGGCTGCACCGCGGAGAACACCAGTAGGCGGGGATTGCGCAGGATGCGCAGGAGGTTGCGCCTGGCGATACCCCCCGTATCGCGCGCGGCGCCGGCCGTCGGCCGTGGCACGTGTCGTGCCGCACGACTGGTATCCGGCTGCTGCGTCGAGGTGACAGGAGGAACGTCGGGCGAGCGTCCGTTCGCGTGTACACCGTTGGCTTGCATCGGGGTCGTATTGCCGGTGAGCGACAGGAACACGTCGTCGAGCGATGGGTGGCGGATGCCGAGGTCCTCGAGCGCGACGCCGTCGTCTTGCAGGCGTTGCCCGGCCGCTATCAGCACCTGTGTGGCGCCCTTGGTGGGCATGCTCACGGTGCGCCGATCGGCGTCGACGCGGGGGACGCCCTGTCCGACCTCTGCGATCAGCGCCGCTGCTCGGTCGAGGTCTGACGCGCTCGACACACGAGCCTCGAGCACGTCACCGCCGAGGTGGTCCTTGAGCTCCGCAGCGGTCCCCTGCGCGACCTCCATGCCCGCGTCCATCACGACGATGCGGTGCGCGAGATGCTCGGCCTCCTCCATGTACTGGGTCGTCAGCAACACGGTCGTGCCGCCTGCGACGAGCTCCTCCACGAAGCTCCAGACATCGTTGCGGGTACGGGGGTCCAGGCCGGTCGTCGGCTCGTCCAGGAACAGCACCCGCGGACGGCCGATCAGGCTGGCCCCCACATCGAGGCGGCGGCGCATCCCGCCCGAGTAGGTCTTGACGAGCTGATCGGCCGCGTCGGTCAATGTGAAGCGCTCGAGCACGTCCTGGGCGCGGCGGCGGCGCTCGGCCTTACTCAATTGGTAGAAGAGCCCCACGAGCTCGAGATTCTCGCGTCCCGTGAGCAGCTCGTCGACAGCGGCGAACTGTCCGGTGAGACCGATCAGCGAGCGCAATCTCGCGGCATCCGCGACGACGTCGCAGCCGGCCACCGTGGCACGTCCGCTGTCCGCTCGCAGCAGAGTCGCCAGGATGCGCACGAGCGTCGTCTTGCCCGCCCCGTTCGGGCCGAGCAGCGCGAGCACCTTGCCCTCCTCGGCCACGAGGTCGAAGTCCGCGAGGGCCTGCGTGGATCCGAACCGCTTGTTGACCCTCTCGACTTCGATCATCGACACGGCTGACCTCTGAGCATCCGGCTCACGCACCCGCGAGCGTGTCGCTCACGATTTGCGCGACACCCTCAGCCTCGACGGCGGGTGGGACGACGAGCACAGGGCACGCGGCGGCACGCACGACCGCGTCGCTGACGCTGCCGAGCATCACGCGACCCAGCGGACCACGTGCGTGCGAGCCGAGCACCAGCAGATCGAGACCGTGCGAGGCACGGAGGATCTCCTCGGGAGGCAATCCTTTACGAACGTCGCTTGAGACCGTCACGCCGTCCGGCAGGGACGCGATCGCTGCGTCGACGACCTCTTCGACCATCTTCACGCGATTCTCGATCGTCGCGAGATAGGCCATACCGGCAGCCGGACCCAAGACGAAGGGAGTCGCTGTGTTGGCGATCGCGAGCACCCGCAAGTGGGCGTCACGCTCCGCGGCGAGCGCACCGGCCAAACTCAGTGCGGCGCCAGCCTGCGCGCGATCATCGTAGGCGATCACGATCTCGGCCAGACGTGGATCCTTCAGCGACCCGCTCCATCCGACCGGCGCCACCGCGACCGGGCACGACGCTCCGTGCAGCGTCTCCTCGGTCACGCTCCCAACCAGCACCCGCCCAACCGCTCCCCGATGAGAAGAGCCGAGCACCAGCAAGTCCGCATGCTGCTGCTCAGCTGTGTGCTGCAGCGCCATCGCCGCACCGACTCCGGCAACCGGCAGTCCCGTGAAGGTCATCCGGCCGTTGAGCAACCGTGAAGCCTCCTCTAGACATCGCTCGGCCTCTGCTTGGTCGAGTTGGGGTGCGGCCGGTTCGACTCGGGCGGAGAGCAGGTTCAGACGATGCACGCAGCAGACGATCAGTTCGCCGTCACGATCGGCGAGGGTGGCGCCCAGCATCAGCGCGTCGCGCGCTTGCTCGCTGCCGTCGAAGCCTACGATCACCTTGCTGAACATCTCAGGCTCCCCCGTCCGCGCTGCGGCGGCGGTCGAGGAGCAGCGTCTGGATGACCGCCTGCTCGGTTGCCAGACGGTTCTCCGCCTGCGCGAACACGACCGACCGGTTGCCGTCGATGACCTCAGCCGTCACCTCCTGGCCACGGTGGGCAGGAAAACAGTGCATGAACACCGCGTCAGCGGCCGCTCTGCTCATCAGCTGATCGTCCACCTGAAAGCCCGCGAAGTCCTCGAGACGTTTCTCTTGCTCTGCGTCTTGGCCCATCGAGACCCAGACGTCGGTATAGATCGCCTGCGCACCGACGACCGCGTCGTTGATGTCGCCGCTGACGCGGATACTCCCGCCGCCGCGATGAGCGACTTCGTGCGCCTGTACCGTGATCGCGGTGTCCGGCTCATAACCGTGGGGTGCCGCAACGACGATGTTCATCCCCGCTAGTGCTCCGGCCTCCATCAGCGAGTGCGCGATGTTGTTGCCCCCGCCGACGTATGCAAGCGTCAGGCCCTTCAAGGCACCGAAGCGCTCGCGCAGGGTCAACAGGTCCGCTAGCGCCTGGCATGGGTGGTGCTCGTCGGTCAGCGCGTTGATCACTGGGACGCTCGCCGCCGCGGCGAGCTCTTGCGCCTCCGCTTGGGCGAACGTGCGGATCACGATCGCGGAGGCGTAGCCGGAGAGCACTCTTGCCATATCAGCGATCGGCTCGCCGCGGCCGAGCTGCAGCTCGTCGAGACACACCATCACCGGCAGCATCCCCAGCCTGAAGGCAGCGCCCTCGAAGGACACACGGGTGTCGGTCGAGCGCTTGGCGAAGTAGCACGCCAGCATCTCTCCGGGGTGCGAGTCGAGCAATCCGGTCGGGTTGTCCTTCATCGCTTGCGCGAGGTCGAGCAAGTCGGCCAGTCCGCCCGAGTCGAGGTCCGCGATCCGCAGCAAGTTGCGGGGCGACGACTTGATCGTCGCTGTTGTCGTGATGGAAGCCATGTCTTCTCCTAGTGCCGCTTGGCGGCGGGTCGCGTTTGATTGGGCAGGACATGCGGCGTGGCCCTCGCGGCTCGCTCACGCACCGGCGAGCGGACCGGGACCTCCTGCCGCGGGAGACCCTTGGCCTGCACGGCGGGTGCGACCACGAGTACGGGGCACGCCGCGGCGCAGACGACCGCGTCGCACACGCTGCCCAGCATCAGCCGGCGCGCGGGTCCACGGCCACGTGAGCCGAGTACCAGTAGATCCACGCTGTGCGTTATCTCGAGCAGCTTCTCGGCAGGCTGACCGTCACGAACCTCGCCGGAAACAGAGATCCCCTCGGGCAGCCCGGCCAGTGCGCGTGCGAGCCCATCCTCGGCCGCATCCAGGCGGGCCTTGACGATCGCGGGGTAGGACATCGCCACGCTCGCTCCGCCCGCGATTGCGGCTGCCGTGTCCGCGACCGCGACCACGCGCAGCTCCGCTCCCGTCTGTAACGCGAGCGCCGCGCCGTTACTCAGCGCGTCATGTGCCGCGCCCGCCACATCGCAGCCGACGGCGATGTGGCCCAAACGTGAGCCCCCGGCCCAATGGCGAAAGCCGACGGGGGCGACCGCGACTGGACACGGCGCTCCGTGCAGCGTCTGCTCGGTCACGCTCCCGACGAGCACCCGGCCAACAGCTCCACGATGAGAAGAGCCGAGCACCAGCAGGTCGGCGTGTCGCTCCTCGGCCGTGCTCTGCAGCGCCCTAGCCGCGCGCGCACCGGCAACGAGCAGCGAACTGACCGCAACCTGACTGTCGAGGAACCGAGTCGCCTGCTCCAGGTATCGCTCAGCCGCCGCACGGTCCAGACGGGGCTCCTTCGGATCGACCCGCGCCGCAAGCGACTCGAGGTGGTGCACCCAGCAGACGGTGAGCTCGCCGTCGCGAGCGGTGAGGGCCACGGCCAACGCGAGCGCGTCACGCGCCTGCTCGCTCCCGTCGAAGCCGACAATGACCTTGCTGAACATAGAACCTAGCCACCTCTGATCGCTGACCAACCAAGACTTTCACCCCACAGCACGCCTCCCATCGGGTCATCACCGCCAATCGTCTGCGGGAAAACCACAACCTCAACCGGCCCTGAAAACGGATGTACCTAAGCGGCACGATCAGGGAGAATTGGATGTCCAAGCCGCAGAGAGGAGAAAGCAGATGGCACGAGTGGGATTGCTTACCGGCGGCGGTGACTGCCCCGGTCTGAACGCCGTCATTCGGGCCGTGGTCCGGCGCGGTCTCGCGGACGGAGAGCACAGCTTTGTGGGCTTTCGCTACGGCTGGGCAGGTGTGCTCGAGGACGATGCGATCGACCTGACTCTGCAGAGCACGGCGGGCATTCTGCCGCGCGGCGGGACGATCCTCGGCACTTCTCGCACCAACCCGTTCGCCGGTGGCCGTGACGCGGCGGCGGCGATCCGGGCGACGATGCAGGCACGTGGCGTGGACGCGCTCGTTCCGATCGGCGGGGAGGACACGCTCGGTGTCGCGCTGTGCCTGCACGAAGAGAACATCCCGATCGTCGGTGTGCCAAAGACGATCGACAACGATCTGGACGGCACCGACTACACGTTCGGTTTCCAGACGGCCGTGCAGATCGTCACGGATGCGATCGACCGCCTGCACACGACCGCCGAGTCGCATAACCGGGTGATGGTGGTAGAGGTGATGGGCCGCCACGCCGGCTGGATCGCCACGCACGCCGGTATCGCCGCGGGCGCCGACGCGATCCTCGTCCCTGAGCGCCCGTTTGACATCGATGAGGTGTGCGCCCATCTACGCCGCCGCCACGAACGCGGTCGCAGCTTCTCGATCGTGGTCGCGGCCGAGGGCGCGACGCCCCGGGAAGGCACTCTGGAGACCCGCGAGGGCACAACGACGGACGCCTTCGGGCATGCACGGCTCGGTGGGATCGGCGTGACGCTGGAGCGCGAGATCGAGTCGCGCACAGGCTATGAGACCCGGGTCACGATCCTCGGCCACGTGCAGCGCGGCGGCACCCCGACGGCATTCGATCGCGTGCTCGCGACGCGCTTCGGCGTCGCCGCGATGAGTGCCGTGGCGGCCGGTCGCTTCGGCACGATGGTCGCACTGCGGGGCACCGAGATCGTCGAGGTGCCACTACAAACGGCGCTAAGGGCTCCGAAGCTGCTCGATCCCGCCCTCTACGAGACGGCCGAACTGTTTTTCGGCTGAGGGCGCTTGGATGGGCTCATCTCCAAGGTTCGCGGCTGTGCCGGCTGCGGATCAGCCGCGCCCGCGGATTTGTTGCTCCTCGACAGTCAGCTCTGTCGTCGGCAGAGCCTCGAGGCGCTCATCGGGAATCGGCTTGCCGCTCTCGGTGGAGAGGCCGTAGTTCCCGGCCGCGAGCCGCGCCTCCGCGCGCTCGAGCGCCGCGAGCTGCGCGGCGAGAGCCTCGGCGAGGCCCGCATCAAACTCTTTCTGGTAGAGGTCCTCGGAGCCTCCGTCGCCCGGTTCGTGCTGTTCGGCGAGCTCCTCCGGGCTTTCCTCCTTCAGCTCGGTGATCGCCTGCTCGATCCGTTCCCGCTCGCGCGCGAGCAGTTCGTGGGCGCGCTCAGAATTCATTCGGAGAGGCTATCGCTGGAGAGGGCCGACTACCGGCTCGAGCGTCGGAGGTATGGGTGGGCGGTACGACGAGCACCGGGCACGCGGCCGAGCGTATTACGCGGTCGCAGACGCTACCCATGAGCAGCCGGTCTACGATGCCGCGGCCATGAGACCCGAGGAGCAGCAGATCTGCGTCATGCGAGACCTCGAGCAGCTCCTCCGCTGGGTCACCATCGCGGACGTCCCCGGTAGCCGAAACGGTCTCGGGCACGCCGGATAGCGCCTCGGCGACGCTCTGCTCTGCGGCGCGCAGTCGGGCCTGGGTGATCTCGGCGTAGGGCATCGTCGCCCTCGCCGGGTCAGGGACAGCGGCGTCCTCCGCGACCGCGACGAGCAGCAACTCGGCACCAGTCTGTTCGCATAGTCCGACAGCGGCAGACAGCGCATCCGGCGTCGGCTCGACCGCGTCGTGGCCGACCGCGATACGCGTCAGACGAGCTTCCGTCCGATCAGCGTGAAATCCGACCGGCGCGACCGCGACCGGGCAGGGCGCTTCGCGCAGCGTCGCCTGCGTGACGCTACCCAGGAGCACGCGTCCGAGCGCTCCGCGATGGGAGGAGCCGAGCACGACCAGGTCGGCCTGCTCGGAGATCGCTGCGCACTGCAGGGTCTTGGCGGTACTCTCGCCGGCGAGGAACATCGGAGTAACGGTGAGACCGCCCTTCAACATTTGCATGGCCCGCTCGACGCTCTCCTGCGCCGACGTGTGGTCGATGGTCGGCTCCGTAGCGTCGATGCGAGCCGACAGCGGCTGAAGGTGATGGACGCAGCAGACGATCAGATCCCCCTCCGGCGCCGTGAGCGCCTGACCCAGCATGAGCGCGTCCAGTCCACGGTCGTTGCCGTCGAAGCCAACGACTACCTTGCAAAACATCGGCGCCTATGCCTCCGTTTGAGCGTTTGGGCCGAAACGCTCGTGCGCCAGGCGCCAGCCGGAGGTGAGGAACTCGACTCGCTCCTCGCAGCCTTCGCGGCGCAGGACACGCGCGTCGAAGCCTTCGCGAAAGACATCCAGCATCGCCTGGTTCTCGGAGAGGACCTCGGCCACGAAATGTGTGATCCCGCGCTGCTCGGCGACGGCAGCGAGGCGCTCGATCAGGATCGTGCCGAGACCGCGGCCGTGCAGGTGGTCGGCGACCTCGACCGCGACTTCCGCGCGCGTCGGATCCTCGAGCGTCACGTAGATGGCATGGCCGACGAGCATGCCCAGCTCGTCGTGGGCGAGCAGCCCACAGTGCTCCTCGTCCGCGACGGCCGCCAGGTGCGCAGCGGACACGATGTTCGCCGCGCCGCTGAAGAACCGCAAGCGCCGGGCCTCCAGGCACAGTCCCTCGAGGAATGACCGCAGCGCCGGCTCGTCCAGTGTGCTCGCGCGGCGTACGGTCACTGAAGAGCCATCGCGCAGCCTGACGAGCTCAGCCTCCGTCGGCGCGTCGACGGACACAGTTCGCCTGGCCTCGGGGACTGTTGGACATGCGCTTGTCACGCACTGAACTCTTGTGGACAGTGCAAGATCGGGCATCCGAGATTGACCGCCGGTTCGACGTGGAAAACTACGCGCCAGTCACCTACAGCTGCCAGTAGTGACCGACGTAGGAAGCGGCGCGTGATGTCAAGAGCGGCTCGGGCGCCGCGGATCGTGGCGCCTGATCTGAGCTGAGCGCGGTGAGTGTCTCCCGCACGCAGTCCGCCAGGGCAACAGGTTCGTAGCCGCCCTCGAGGACCGCTCCCAATGGCGCGTTGAGCTCCTGCGCCAGCGCACGGACATGGCGGGCCATCTCGGCGAAGGAGGCCGCGTCCAGGCGGCCGTCCGCGAGCGGATCATCGCGATGAGCGTCAAAGCCGGCGGAGATCAACACGAGATCCGGCTCGAACTCCTGAGCGAGGGGGAGCACGATGTGCTCGATCAGCGACAGCCACAGGAACTCCTCGGAGCCCGCAGGGACGGGAAGGTTGATCGTGTAACCCTCTCCGGGACCGGACCCCAGATCGCTCATCAGACCTGTGCCGGGATAGATCCCGGACTGGTGGATGCTCGCGAACAGAACATCGGAGCGGCGGCGGAACGCCTCGGCGGTGCCATTGCCGTGGTGGACATCCCAGTCGAGGATGAATACCCGTCGGGCGCCCAGCTCGCGGATCGCGAACTCAGTCGCGATCGCGACGTTGTTGAAGAGGCAGAAGCCCATCGCGCGATCCGGTTCGGCGTGATGCCCAGAGGGCCGAACCCCACAGAAGCCCAAGCGTGCCTCGCCGGCCATCAAAGCCCTTGCCATCTCACAGGCGCCGCCGGCGGCGTGCAGCGCGGCGCGGTAGGTGGGCTCCCCGACGAACGTGTCCGGGTCGATCGCGCCGCCGCCGGCCAACGCCAGTTCCTTGATCTTCTGGACATGGTTTGCGCTGTGGATCAGCTCCAGCTGGGACTCCGAAGCCGGCGGCGCCGCGCGCCGCTCCCATCCACACCAATCGTGTTCCTCAAGTGTCCGCTCGATCGCTTGCAGGCGATCCGGTGTGTCCGGATGCTCCGGCATGTAGACACGAGGATCGTGTTCCAGGCAGGCCGGGTGGCTGAAGTAGAGCCCTGCGCGCTTGGCGTGGGACACGCTTTGCCCCTCGTTCACCGGCCGTCCTCACCGGTGACGCCGTGAGACTGAGCGTTGTCGTTCGGCACAGGCATCACTGTGTGAAGCAGGGGAGAATCGCAGGCCCACGCTCGAGCGATTGCGAGTAGCGAGGTTCACGCAGACTCGGAACAGACCAGGCAAGCTCCTCGTCAACCTTCGAGGTTTTGGATTTGCTGGAGGGCTGTCTGGGCATCGTTCTCCGGGTCCGCAGGAGACTATCGCGTGACCGTCGTGCGATATGCTGCGTCGCCACATCGGCTTGGCGTGCACTGCGCACGCGACGCGCGGGAGGTTGTACGGGAGCGGCCGGCTTGAGCCGGGCACGTCGCGGCTAGGTCACCGGCAACGCGACTTGTGCGCTGTCGGGGTTCTCCTGTCCAACGTCGCGGATTTCGCTGGACATGCGATCCGCGGCCAGAGGCTCGCATAGAGACAGGGCCTCTGCGGGTGAGATCGCCGGGTCGAGCCAGGCCTTGATCCGGTCGGGGTCGGCGAGGATCACAGGCATCCGGTCGTGCACGGGAGCGACCACACGATTGGCGGTCGAGTCGCACGTGATGATCGTGCAGCTCGCGACCGGGCCACCCTCCACGTGCCGCGCGGTCACCCATAAGCCGGCGAAGCAGAACACGCGGCCGCCGTCGACCGTGAAGCGCATCGGCGGCGGTTTCAGCTTGGCCTTGGCCTTCTCTTCCTCAGGCGTGGGCCACTCGTAAAAGCCATCGGCCAGGATCAGGGCGCGGTGAGCCACATCCGGCTTGACCCCCCAGTGGCTGCCCTTCGAGCGCAGCCCCTCCACCGTCGCATTGATCCACGGCCGCTTCGTCTTGACCGTGCCGGCACCCGCCGGCACCAGCGCCCAGCGAAGCATCCGTGGCTGTGGCTGGCCGTCTTGCGCGACGATCGCCGGGACGTCATCGGTCGGTCGCACGTCCCACGGGTCAGCGCGGATGCTCTCCCGAATCTGGACGCCCAGCTGCCGGCCGATCTGCTCGGTCAGCTCTTCAGGGCCGACAGTCGTGGTGTAGCGACCACACATGTCGATCAAGGATAGGACCGCTGGAGGCCCAGATCGGTGGCTCCGGGGCCAGGGAGCAAGAAGACATTCGCGGGATTCCGCTTGGCGACTGGGATCGCGTGGCAGGGGCTATTCCGGCCGGTCCAGAGACCTTGACAGCGTGGGAACATATGTTCGTATGACGTCCGGTTTGCCGCACATCGCCTACCCCCGCGCCGAAGCCGCAAGGCAGGCCGGGCAGCTCGATTGGATCCTCGCCCACCGGGCCCAGATCACGATGAACCCGGCCTACGAACTCGGGGTCTACCGGCTGATCCTCGCGCAGGATCCGAAGCGTCTGTTGCCCGGTGCGGCGGAGTTCGCCGCACGCTTCGAGGACCGGGAGGCTGGACGGTGAGACGCCGCGCGGAGAACCGGGGGCCGTTGATCGTGTGCGTACACATCCCGCGCTTCCAGCTGCGCGTCGCGACCGGCGGCTCCCAAGATTTGTTGGGGCGAGCGCTCGCAATCGCGCCGACGGGTGGCGGGGCGATGAGCGTCGGCGAAGTCACCGCCGGCGCCCAAGCCCAAGGCGTACGGGCGGGGATGGCACTCGGCGAGGCGCTTGGGCACTGCCGCGACCTGGAGCTGATACCCGGCGATCCGATCAAGGTCGCACGCGCGTGGGACCAAGCCGCGCGGGCACTCGAAGGAATCGGCGCGCAACTGGAGCTCGCCCGTCCCGGCCTCGCCTACTTCGACGCGGAAGGATTGGAAGGCATTCACGGCGGTCGCGATGGTGTGATCGCCGCCGCCGGCAATGCACTCGGCAGTCGTCCGCGGATCGGCGCGGGACCGACCAGGTTCTGCGCACTCGCCGCGGCGCTACAGGCACGCAGCCGACGGGCCAGGGTGATCGACGAGCGGCACGCGCGCAGATTCCTCGCCGGGCAGCCCGTCGGAACCTTGAGATACCGGCCTGAGACAGAGCAGCTCGTCGTCCCGCTCGAGCGATTTGGTGTCGAGACGCTCGGCGTGCTCGTGAACCTCGGCGCCGGCGCAGTCGCGGATCGTTTCGGTAAGCCGGGCAGCCTGGCGCAGCGCCTGGCGCTCGGGCAGGACACCCCGCTACAGACCCGACGCGTGGAGGACCGGCTGGAGGAGTCGATGGACCTCGGCGAGGCGAACTCGGGGCAGCTGCTCGAGCGGACGCTGGGCGTGCTCGTTGACCGGCTGCTCGCCCGGCCGGAGCGACGGGGCCGCACGATCCGTGTGCTTGTTCTCTCGGCGCGGTTGGTGGAACGAGGCACGTGGTGTGAGGAGGTGGTGTTGCGCGAAGCGATCTGCGACGCGAAGCGAATCCTGCTCGCGCTCACAGCACCGCTCGGGCTGTTGCCTGCACCGGCCGTCGCGTTGGGCTTGGCGGTCGTGGAGTTCGGGCCATCGAGTGGGGATCAGACGAGCCTGCTCGACGGAGAGCGACGGGCACGGGATGAGCGCCGCCGCAAGGCCGTCGCGCAAGTGCAGGCACTCGGCGGGACCAACGCCATATTGCGTGTCCTGAGCCTGGAGTCCGAGTCGCCGCTGCCCGAGCACCGCAACCTGCTGACACCGTGGGTCGGATGAGAGCACTCGTCTCTTCACCGAGAGCGCTGAGCGCCCCCAAGGCGATCCGCGTGCAAGTCGACCCGCGGGGCAAGCCGATCGCGGTCGGAGGGGTGCGGGTCGAGACGGTCAGACGCGACTGGCTGCATCGATTCGCATGGTGGACGGATGAGCCGCTACGCCGCCGCTACTACGAAGTAATCACAGTCACCGGCCGGCGGGTCGTCGTGTTCCGCGACATGCTCACCGACAGGTGGTTCAGCCAGAAGGCCTGAGATGTCTCCCGCGCCACCGTATGTCGAGCTGCACGCTCACTCCGCCTACTCCCTACTCGATGGCGCCTCCACACCCGACGAGCTGATCGCCCGCGCGGGCGAGCTCGGGCACACCGCGCTGGCGCTGACCGATCACGACTCGCTCGCCGGCGCGATGGAGCACGCGATGGCCGCCCGCGACTCCACCGCCGGGGAGCACCCGGCCCGGGCGATCTTCGGTGCGGAGGTCACGATCGATTCCCCCGCCGGCGGTAAGAGCGACGGGCAGCGCCATGTGACGTTGCTGGTGCGCAACGGGCGGGGCTGGAGCAATCTGTGCCGGCTGCTCACACGCGCGCACGCGGGCACGCGAGATACAAATGATCGCCGAGCCGGGCAGCCCTCGGTCGCATTGGACGATGTGTTGGAGCACTCAGGTGGCCTGGTGTGCCTGACGGGCTGTCACGAGCACGGCATCGAAGACGAGGCAACCGCCCGGCGGCTGCTGGATGCGTTCGACCCCGACTCGCTCAGGGTCGAGTTGCAGCGCCCCTACGCCGCGGCGGACATGCAACGCAACCGGGCACGCGAGCGCCTGGCCGGGAAGCTGGGTGTGCCGACGGTCGCGACGGGCGACGTTCACGCGCACAGCGCGGAGCGGGCGCTGTTACAGGACGCGTTCACCGCGATCCGCCACGGCCAGACGCTGGACGCGAGCGAGATGCAGCTGCGCCCCAACGACACACATGTGCTCGCAACACCCGCCGGCATGGCCGCCAGGTTCGCGGACTTCCCCGGCGCAGCCGCGGAGAGCGTGCGCCTCGCGGAAACGCTGACGTTCGACCTGGGCGGCGACCTCGGCTACCGCTACCCCGGGTCTGAAAACCAGGACGCGGGGCGAGAGCTCGCCGGGATCTGCCACGCCGAGTTTCACCGCCGCTACCCGGCCGGCTGCCGCCGCCATGACGAGGCCGCCGCCCGCCTGCAGCAGGAGCTTCAGTTGATCGACACGCTTGGCCTGGCCGGGTTCTTCGTGCTGCACTTCGAGATCCTGGAGCTGGCCAGGCAGGTCGCTTTCGAGGTCCGCGGAACCGACACGGCCAGAGCGCTGCTGCCGCCCGGTCGCGGCCGAGGCTCCTCGGTGTCGTCGATCGTGTGTTACCTCGCGGGGCTCTCACACATCGATCCGATCGAGAACGACCTGGCAATCGGCCGCTTCCTGCACGAGGACATCACTGGCCTGCCGGACATCGACATCGACTTCCCCCGCGACATCCGCGCGGCGCTGCTCCTGCGGATCCCTGAACACTTCGGGCCGGACCGCGCCGCTTTGGTCGCGACGTATCCGAGCTTCAAGGCGAAGCGATCGATCAGAGAGCTCGGCATGGCACTCGGCCTCCCCGCCGCCGAGCTGGACCGCGTCGCCCGCGGCTCAGAGGGCTGGGGCTCACACGGCACCGTGGCTGAGGACATCCGGGTCGCGCTCGGCCCCGAGCGCCTCACCCACACCCGCTGGAAGTGGCTTGCGAAACTCGCCGACGAGGCCTACGGGCTACCCCGCCACATCGGGCAGCACCCCGGCGGGATGGTCATCTCGACCCGACCGCTGATCGACTGCGTCCCGATCGTCCCCGCGGCGATGGCCGGGCGGCAGATGGTGCAATGGGACAAGGACAGCTGCGCCGACGGCGGCTTCTTGAAGATCGACATCCTCGGCCTCGGGATGCTCTCCGCGGTCGAGCGGTGCGTTGAGCTGATCGCCAAGCGCACCGACGAGCAGGTCGACCTGTCGCGCATCGACTTCGCTGACCTCAAGACGTTCAAGGCGATCCAGGAAGCCGACACGACTGGCGTGTTCCAGATCGAGTCGCGAGCGCAGATGGGGTCGCTGCGTCGCACCCGCCCCGCGACGCTCGCCGACCTCACGGTCCAAGTCGCATTGGTGCGTCCGGGCCCGATCGTCGGCGGCGCCGTGAACACGTACATCGAACGCCGTATGGCGCTCCTGCGCAACCCCAATTACGAGGTCCCGTTCCTGCACCCCTCGCTCCGAGAGTGCCTGGCGGAGACGCTCGGCACGATCGTCTTCCAGGACCAGGTGATCGAAGTCTCCCAGGCGTTTGCCGGGTTCAGCGCGGGGCAGGCCGAGAGCGTCAGACGCGCCATGAGCCGCAAGCGCTCCGCAGAGGCGATGAACAGCCACCGCGAGGAGTTCCTCGAGGGGGCCGCCCGCACCCATCCGGACGCCAGCGACGAAGTGATCGCGCGTGTGTGGAACATGGTGGCCGGCTTCGCCGGCTTCGGTTTCCCCAAGAGCCACGGCGCCGCCTTCGGCCTGCTCGCCTACCAATCAACGTGGCTGCGTGTGCACCACCCCGCAGAGTTCCTCTGCGCGCTGCTCTCAGAGCAACCGATGGGCTTCTACCCACCCGACGCGCTGATCCACGAGGCACAACACCGCGAAGTGATCATCCTCCCGCCAGACGTCCTGCACAGCGAAGCCGAATGCACCCTCAACCACGCCGGGGAAATCCGCATCGGGCTGAATTACGTCAAGGGCATCCACGAACAGGACATCGAACGGCTCCTTGCATCCCGCGACACCGGCGGCCCCTTCAACGGCCTGGCTGACTTCGCCGCGCGCGCCGGCGTCAGCACCCCGACGCTCGAACGCCTCGCCTGGTCCGGCGCCTGCGACCAGCTCGCCGGCGACGGTCCCCACGCGCGGCGCACAGCGCTGTGGCAACTCGGCGTCGCTCAACCAGCCGTGAAAACGAAGGACGGCCAACAACTCGCGCTCGAGCTGCCCCTACCCGACGCGCCCGCCCTCGACCCGCTCAGCGATTGGCAATCGATGATCGCCGACTACACCGCGACCGGCATCTCGATCGACCGCCACCCTCTGCGCCTACTGCGTGAGCAGCTGACCCCCGAAGGCGCCCGGTCGATCGCCGACCTGGCCGACGTGCGTCACAAGACCCCAGTAAAAGTCGGCGGGTTCGTAATCGCACGCCAAAAACCGCAAACCGCGAATGGGATCACGTTCCTGCTGATCGAAGACGAGCACGGCACGCTCAACGTGATCGTCCCAAGGAAGCTGTATGAGAAGTACAGGACAATCGTCCGCACCGAGCCCATCATCCGCGTCGACGGGGTCCTCGAGCGACATGCAGACGGCGGCGGCGCGATCAACCTCCTGGCCAAGTCCATCAACCGACTCACTCCCAGGGTCGAGGGCGCGCCTGCGCGCATTGCCCAACTGCACCAGCCTGAGCCGGTACCCGCCACGACCGACAACGACTTCGCCGCGGTCGCCCCACCGGCGATGAACTTCGCGCAGGGGCGGCGATGACTCGTCCAATCACGAACGTGCATCGTTGGTTGCACGGCATCCGGCGGCTGCCCTAGCTTCGCGAACGGATGTTCGATAGCTCTTCCTCTCCGACGTTTCTCGATCAGCTCAACCCCGAGCAGCGGGCGGCCGCCACCTACTCGGGTGAGACGCTGTTGATCCTGGCCGGTGCGGGGACGGGGAAGACCACGACGCTGTGCAGTCGCGCGGCGTGGCTGATGGCAGAAGGAGCGCCCGCCGAACGGATCCTGCTGCTGACGTTCACGCGGCGCGCAGCGGGTGAGATGGTTGAGCGCGCGCGGACGCTTGCCGAGCGGGTGGCTCCCGATGCGGGCAGGATCGCCGGCGGGACGTTTCACTCGATCGCTCACCGCATGATCCGAATGCACGCCACCTCGCTGGGTCTCGATGCCGGTTTCGGCGTGCTCGATGCGGGCGACGCCGCGGACCTGTTGGACATGGTCCGCCAGGAGGAGGGTCACGCTGAGAGCCCCCGCCGTTTCCCGCGGGCCGGGACGCTGCTCGACATCTACTCGGGGACCATCAACGCACAGCGGCCGCTCGCGGAGGTCCTTGCGGAGCGCTTTCCCTGGTGCGAGGAGCACGGCGAGGCGCTCGCTGCGATCTTCCGGAGCTACGGAAGTCGGAAGCGTGCCTTGGGAGTTCTGGATCTCGATGACCTATTGCTCTACTGGAAGGCGCTGCTGGCCAACGACGTGATCGGTCCGTTGCTCGCCGGCGCCTTCGATCACGTGCTCGTGGACGAGTACCAGGACGTCAACGGGCTCCAGGTCGACGTCGTGCGCAACCTGCGTCTGGGGCATCCAGGGCTCACGGTGGTAGGAGACGATTTTCAAGCGATCTACGGCTTCCGCTCGGCGAGCGCACTGCACATCCTCGAATTCCCGCAGGAGTTCCCTGGCTCCCATGTTGTGAAGCTCGAGCAGAACTATCGCTCGACCACTCCGATCCTTGCTGTCGCGAACGCCGTGTCTGAGCAGGATCGGGATGGGTATCGCAAGACACTGTGGACGGAACGTGAGGGTGGCGGCACCCCCGAGCTTGTGTTTCCACGTGAGGAACGCGAGCAGGCACAAGCGGTATGTGAGCGGGTGCTGGCGGCGCGCGAGGAAGGGACGGAACTGCACGAGCAGGCCGTCCTGTATCGCACGAACCACGACCCGGCGCTGCTGGAGGTCGAGCTGAGGCGTCGCGACATCCCGTTCGTGAAGTACGGAGGTCTGAAGTATCTGGAGGCATCGCACGTCAAGGACTTCATCGCGCTGTTGCGCTTGGCCGACAACGTCAACGACGAGTTGAGCTGGATACGGGTGCTGAAGCTTCTCGAGGGAGTCGCCGCCGGTCGCGCACGCCGGGTCCTCGATGCGCTTCGAGGAGGAGACGGCGAGGGAACGCCGCAGGTCGAGCGGTGGTCGCAGGCTGTCGAGCACGTGCCGCCGAGCTCTCGTGAGCAGGCGAGCGCTGTGATCGAAGCGCTCCGGGCTACCGGCGCTGGTTGCACGGACGACACGGAGGCCCAGGTCGAGCGACTGTGCGAGGCGATCAGGCCGCTGATCCGGTTGCGCTACCCGGACGGTGCGTTGCGGATCTCGGACCTCGACCAGTTGGTGCTCGCTTCCCGGGGCGTCGAGGACATCCGTCACTTCGTCTCGGAGCTGGTGCTCGACCCGCCGGCGTCGAGCGCAGACTTCGCCGGTCCGCCCCATCTCGACGAGGACTACCTCGTCCTGAGTACCGCGCACTCCGCGAAGGGTCTCGAGTGGGACGCGGTCCACCTAATCTCCGCGTACGACGGCAACTTCCCGGCCGACATGAGCACCGGCAGCGAGGAGGGCATCGCCGAGGAGCGACGCTTGTTCTACGTTGCGCTGACGCGGGCGCGCCGGGGGCTGCACGTGTACGTTCCCGCGCGCTACTACCACCGCCCGCATGGCCGTGACGACGCACACGGCTATAGCCAGGCCTCGCGGTTCTTGACGAAGCACGTGCAGGGCCTGTTCAGGATCACGAGTAGCGCGGAGACCAACGTCCCGCCTGCTATCGCCACCCGACCGGAGCAGCGGATCGATGTCTCGGTAGACGCCCTGTTTGTCTGAGGCCAGGTTACCGACAATCCCAAGGCACCTGGATCCATGACGGCGGATTGTTCAGGAACACTGTGGGACGACCGTCATTCAAGCCCAGCTCCCCGTCCTGAGCATCTGGCCGACCCGCCGGGTCTCAGGGAACATTCCCATCCCATGGGTAGAGGTGAGGATGTCAGGCGCGCGCTCATCGAAGACCGCGAGTGTGGTGCCGACCGCTTCTGCGGCTTTGCTGCGCGTCGCGGCCTCGCGATGCAAGCGCTGGGCGTAGCGCTCTGCGACGGGTGCGTTCATGCTCCACCAAGCGGTCATCACATGTTCGTCTCGAAGCCCAGCGGCGATGTTGAGGAGCACGCTGAACTCGGTCAGCGCGCGCTGCGGCTCGCCCTCACGCCTGAGCCATTCCGGGTACCGGCTGACGAGCCACTCTTTGCTCTGCAGGTCAGTCACGAGCCACTGCCACTCGGCAAACGTCCACGTCTGGTTCTCCGGTGGTTTCGGCCCGAAGTGCGCTGCTACGACCCGGCCAAGGTCGCCTGGGGGCCCGATGAATGGGTTTCGGTAGCCCGACGCATCCATCCAAGAAGCCGACAAAATCGACTTCACGGGATCATAGCGGTCGAGTCGGACCGTGAGACCGCCAATGGTCATACCGAGGATCCAGAAGGGGAAATGCCATGCCTGGATCCAAACGACCAAGCCGCTCATCGGCTGTGCGCTGCTGGCCCATCCGACGTGGCCGTGCACCTCGCGCTCGAGCAGCTCCGGGCGATAGAGAGCGAGCGGGATGAGCGAAGCGAGACGGCGGTCGGTTCCCGCAGCGAGCCGCTCCCATCCCTCCTGTAGCTTGGAGGTGTCCCCGCCTGCACTTGTGTAGTCGGCGCGGATCGTCTCGACCACAGACTCGAACGCATAGCGCTCGCGGCGGAGCAACTCGTCCAGCTCTACCTCGTCGGCTCGCTTGACCAGCCCCAGTATCTGGTCGTGGACGCTCCCGGGATCGTTTCCGGATTCGTGAGCGCGGTACACCGTCAGTCGCCGGTCCAGCTCGGCGAGGAAGTCAGCCGCTCCGGGGCGAATGATCGTGCGTGCACCGCTAGCCTCAATGAGGGTGCGCGCCGGCTCGACAGGGGACTCACTGCGTGAGAGCCACCATGGTAAAGCAGGAGGTCTCGGGTTCGAATCCCGACGTCGGCTTGCTTTCGAGCTTGCTCCCGAGCCTTACGGGGCAGGGTCCGGCGGGTACCCATGCGGCCGGCGGAGTGTGCTTTAGCGGCGCGTCACGAACGCTGTGGCGGCGCCCATCACCTCATAGGCGTGGCCGTCATGAATCACCTCGATCGGCGCCCTGCCCTTCAGACGCGGGTTGCTGCCCATCATCCACGACTTGATCGACGACCCGCGCATGCCCTCGCCCAGGATTCGCACCACGGTGTAGATGTCAACCAGCCGGCCCAGAGTCCGTGACTCCGGCAGGCGCTCGCCACGCGCGTAGCGGCCGATTGTCCTCGGGTGACGATCGCCGACGGCGAAGGCGACCAACTTCTGACCGAGCAGCTCCTGCAACTCGCTCGCGAGCCGCCCGGGCTCCAAGTCAGTGGCGGCTCGGTGCGCATCCTCGATGAGTTGGTCTACCGCCATTGCTTCCTTCCTTCAGCCCGGGTCTGGCTTGTAGGGATACCACAACGGTCATCCTTCGGCTACATATCGGCACCCTATCGGTCACCTCTTGATACCCGCCACGGCTGCCCCTGACGAGCCCCGGCGATCCTCAAGCGACGGGTTAGCAGTGGACATAGGTGATGGGATTCTGAGCGCCACGGGGCAGGTAGCCGCTGACGTCGGTCCAGAGGTAGATGTCCTCCATTGCGAGGTCGCGCATGCCGTTGAAGTCCCATCGCCCAACCCCATTGCCGACACGCTTCTCCTCGGGCGGCCGTTCCCAGCTCTCGATCCGGTAGACGGCACGCACGATCCCGCCGTACACGGCAAACACCCACACCGGCTTGTGACGCTCGGGTGCGACCTTCCACGATGCCCGGGTCTTCTCGTATAGATCACCGGGCGCAAGCCACTGCGCATGGTTCAGGCGAATCAGAAGCACGCGATGCTCCGGACCGATCTCGACCGGCTGGGCACCGTACTCCGCCATGATCTCTGCAAGCGGCCGCCAGCCACGTTCCGTGCCCTGTCCGGCGACGAGATTGGCGAGCTCCATACCGGCGATCTTGAGCGCGTCGATCACGGCGGCCTCTACCTCGAACGCCTCAGCTTCGTCCTTCAGGTTGTGCCTGACGAGCTCGACCCCCACATCGAGTCCGGCAGCGTGAATCTTATGGATGCGCGCGAGCTTCAACTGGGCGCTCGTCTTGGACGGATCGACGCGCTTTGCGTGCCTCGCATGGGTGTATGCTCGGTCCCCTATTCCCTTGCCGACGTAGAAGATACGGCCGTCTTCCAAAGGATCGCGGAGCGCGTAGACGTAGTGCCCAAGCTTCTCGCTCACACCGGGCAAGAACGACAATGGATCGCGTGAGCCCGGAGAGACCGCTGGGCCGAGCGCAGAACGCTTCATAGGCCCATTATCGATGAAACAACGTTCGCTGGCACGTTGCATACAGGCGCTCAGGGCCAACGCTACGCTACGGCGATGCTTGCCACGATCAATAGCACGGTCGGCCATGAGCTGGCCCGCTACCCGCGTGCGACGCGTGGGTCGGCGCAGAACCTCTTCCGCGCTGTTTATCAGATGCTCCGCGCATCGAGTCTCGGGCGAAGGGAGCCTTGGAGCGGGTCCGCGTCGGACTGCGCAATCCAGGCGACGATGATCGTGCGGCAGAACCACCCGGGGTTCGTCCCGGTCTCCGTTGCCTGAGTCGACCGTGTAGGGGGGCTGTCTCTTCGGTAATGCCAGCACTCGTGGCTGCCAGACTGGAAGGCGTGGCTTCTCAGCCCGATCCTCTGCTTGGCTACGCCGTTCACTTCACGCGTGGCAATTGCCCTGAGGTGGCCGCCGAGGCGCTCGCCCGCCCGCTGCCGGAAGCTCTCACGCATATCGAACTCCTCCGGTGGCTGGACGACATCGACGACACTGGCTACCGCGCGAGTCTCAGCATCTTGTGGCAGGGCTTTGTGCGGCCTACGGATCTGCCGCGGTGCGTCGGCAGGGATGTCGCTGGACTTGAGGAGGCCCACCGTTCGGCGTGCTTCTCAGAGTCCCCACTCGACGAGCTCGCGCGGCTCATCGAAACGCGCAGCCTTTACGGGGTCGGCTTTCGCCAGGACTTCCTGCGGATCAACGGTGGTCAGCCAGTCAAGTACGTTCAGCACGGCGGCGCCGACTCCCAGCGGTGGGCTCAAGAAATCAGCAGGCGTCGCGTCGCGACGGCAGATGTGAAGGATCCGTTTTGGCAGAAGACTCCGTTCGTGGACGAACTCGACCCTGACCCGGCCGAGGACACGAGTTGGGAGAAAGAGTGGCGTGTTCCCGGTGGGCTCAAGTTTCAGCCGGATGACGTGGCCTTCGTGTTCCTGCCCGAGGAGCTACACGACAACGCTCGCGCGTTCTTTGCCGAGCACCGCGCTAACAACACTGGACCGGCCTATCTTGGTCGCTACCTCGATCCTCGATGGGACCGCGCGCATATCCAGGAGGTTTTGACGGAGCCGGCGGCTGTCTGGGTTGATGTCTGAGCTGGCGTCGCCTCGATAGCCTTGGCACACCAGAAACACATGGTCAGATCAAACTGTCCGCGGAAATGCATCCACTCCATTACGCACTAAATCCAACCCCTACACGCGGGACATCTCACCGATTCTGACGTGCTCGACGTTCGCTACGACCTCCGCCTCCCCGTTACAAAGGAGGAGGGCAATAATTGCATCTCGGTCGATCTCCCCTTCGGCCACCATCTGTGCGCCTCCATTGATGCCGTCACGTGCGAAGCGACGGGCAACCTCTCTGCTGAGGGTCCAACTGTAACCGCGTTGACCGTTCGGATAGTCAAAGCCCCGGAAGACACGAACCACGGTCGGAAGCTTTCCAATCTCGGTGCGCTCGTGCTCGCTCATCATCGCTGAGCGACCCGGACGCGACGAGCCCAGCACGGAAATCCACTGTTGAAGCTGTGACAAGCTCGTGAAGGTGTAGCTGCCCCAGACCACGGACGCGAGTCGCCAGTACTCTTCGTCGGTAAGTTTCTCTGCGTATCGCAAAAACGCGTCAAGCCGATATTCGGGTCTGTGCTCGAAGATTGCTTCCTCCCACGCTTCTCGCTTCTCGATCTCGGCGAGACGCTCGCGAGCCTTCGCCAGAGCCAGATTTGCGCGTCCCTCTTCCCCCGGCCTTACCGGCACTGGCAAGACTTCATTGAACAGCGGATGAGAAATCCAGAGTGTCCCTGCAGGGAGCGGATGCCCGAGCAGTTCAGTCAGTGGCGTAGAGTGGGCGAGAAGCTCTGGATCGAGTTGCGTCATGGCACAGACATCTCAGCACAGGCGGACCAAGAAGGTTCGTACCGGGGCTCATACCCGTGACCCGCCTGACAGCGCATACGGGAACCTGCGCTGCCCTGCTTGTTACGGGCTCGAAAGCGGCGCGAACAGGTCGGGTAGTTGCTCCTCGAGGTTGAGGATCGTCACGTGGCTGCCGAGGCCGTTCGTAAAGTCCCGAATCGGGACATCCAAGCGCCCGAAGCGCTCCTCGAAGAGTGTTTGGGTCGCGGGAGAGCGGTCGAGTCCCCACGCGGCCGTCGAACGCGTCTCCCGGAGAAAGTGGAGTGGTCGCGTTCCGAGCACGTAAAGCTCGGCGCGGCGGCCAGACGTGTCGGCTGCGAGGTGCACCAAGTCCTTGAATACCTGCCTCTTACGCATCGCGTCGCTGCCGTCCCACCGCGAGAGCTTGAACTCGGCCACCCGGCGGTCGGTCTCCACGTCATACGGGCGGGATGGGTCGTTGCCGGCGGCGAGGGAGGGTCGAAGCAGGACCTCGCCTGGCGTCATCAGCTCCGAAAGCGCGAGCGTGATCGCGGTAGCGTGGATCAGGTCGTTGATCCGTCCCAGCCGGCCGCGGATGAGCATTGCTCCGCGGAGCAGGTCTGACGAGAAACCGCGGGCGCGGATAATCGCCTCCACCTCGTCCTTACTGCGTCCGTCGAGGTCGTACTCGAGCTCAGCGATGGTCGTGGTCAGCGGTGCGTCGCTGATGAAGCGTGCCAAAGTTCTAACCGCGACTTCTAGGTCGCGTTCGCCAAGCATCTGCGGAAGGATAGGCGCGACGTTGCACAAGCAGCCCGCTGTCGCGACCCTCCAGCGTGAGCTGGAACCTCGAGCCGAGAAATGACCCCACAACTCCCTGACATCAGCGAAGAACAACGAGCTGTCCTTGAACGCATTTACGAGTCCTTCCGGGCCGGGTCGCCGTGGCCGACGTTTGGGCAACTGGACCGCGAGTTCGATCGCAAGGGCATCGATCTTCCTCAAGTCCTGGGGGCGATTCCGCTCGCCTACGCCCTGTTGGACCGAAACCGACTCTTCGATCCTCGGCCAGACATGGAGCTGAAGCTCTCGCTCTTCGGCATCGCTCGGTGTCCCGACTCCGAGGATGACGTGGCGCTCTTTTTCGATGCGCTCCAGTGGCTTGGCACAGTCGAGGTCGAGCACGTCATCGACCCGGACGATCCGTCCACGGTCGAGGTGGTGGCGACCGCAGCGGCCTTCAACGAGCATCTCTCCTCGACATCATGGGGAGCGTCTCCGATCAACGTGTGCAAGGTTGGGATGCTTCTGCAACACGAGCCGCCGGGGGTTTGGCAAACCTTCGGAGGGAGCAGCGACGAATGGACAGCCTCGCTCAGGAGGGGCATCAGGAAGTACCGCAACGTCGCCTCCCTCGACGACTACCTCAGCATCATCGGTGAGGTAGCTCCGCAACTCTTCGGGCTCGGCACGGCATGGGCCGCTTCTCCAGCGAGCTTGTCGGCTCCGCCCGGCGCGGCGGAGAGCACACCGCGGCCAGCCAATGCGATGACCGATGCGGAGATCACCCGAGTCGTCAACCGCTACATCGGCGTCTCTGGCGGCTACCTCGGCGACTTCAGCTACCGCACTCACGCTGACTTCTATCCGGAATACTGTGACCTGGAGATAGACCCGTACGCCGTCGACGGAACGACCCGCGAACGCTTTATCGCCATCCTCTCGTCGCTGACGCCCAGGGATCAGGCGAAAGTGCTCCGAGGCGTCATCGAGCGATTTCCGCCAGACCAAGGACCAGACGCCCGCCAGGTCGCCCACGCTGGGCTGCTCAAGGTCATCAAGCGCCTCGAATCAGCAGGGCCGCTTATCGTCGGGGCCACCCCGCAGATTACGAGTGAGGTGGTGCTGCGAGCGCTGAGGGACGCAGAGAACCTCATCCAGACCTCCGGTCCGACGAGTGCCGTGGACCGAGTCCACACGGTGCTCCACGGCTACCTCCAGGCCGTTTGTGACGGCGAAGGTATCGCCTACAAGCGGGATGACTCTATGGTCGCGCTCTTCAAGAAGCTGCGCTTAGGTCATCCCAGGCTCGCCGACCTGGGGCCTCGTGGTCAAGACGTCGAGAAGGTCCTCAAGTCCTGCGCCAACATCCTCGATGCCTTCCTGCCGGTCCGCAACCAGGCGAGCGTGGCGCACCCCAATCAGGAACTGCTCGACGAGCCAGAGGCGCGGCTCGTGATCAACGTCGGGCGGAGTCTGCTCCACTACCTCGACTCCAAGCTCTCCTGATCCGCACCGCTGGTGCAGCGCCGCTCAACGCCGAAGGCTCGGCCGGGGGGGTCACAATCTGAAGGTCACTCCTAGGCGGCCCACGGCCTAACGTCCTCGCACGGTCGGTGGTCATGCCTGTCCTTCGCCCTCGGCAAGTGATCCCGCTCCAACCTCGTCAGCCGGCCCGCAGCAGATACCCGACCGACTCGGGCTCGACGTCTAGTTGTTCGATGGTGGGACCGTCGCGATCCCAGCCTGTGAAGCGCACCACCCTTGTGCGCGCGTGAGGCGAGCGCGGTGTGAGCTTGCGCTCCAACAGAGAGGCAAGCCGCTGCTCGTGAGTGGAGACCACCAGTTGACGACGTTGCCGTATGTGACGACAAAGGTCTGAGAATCCGAGCGCGTTGACATCGTCCATTGATTGCAGCGGGTCGTCTAGCAGTAGGAAGGGCAAGGCCTTCGTGTCTGCTGCCCAGCTCAATGCCAGAAAGTAGGTCAGCGCGGCAACGTTGGCCTGCGAGCTTGAGAATACGAGAAGGGGATCACCCGTCACTCCGCTTTCTGGGTCCTTGACGAATGGATCCGCGACACCGCTGCGATAGGAGACCCCCATCTCGAATCCGAGCGCCGTAAATGCCGGGTGCGGCGCAAGCCGGGCGAAGATGTCGTCGACAAGCGGCTGAAGGCTCGCAAACCGATCCCTCGTTACCCCAGTGATCGCTTGGGTTGCAGCCACAGAGAGTGTCTTCGCATCCCCGGCTAGGCGGCTCGAATTGGCGGCGTGCTCGCTGAGCTCGGTGACCGCTTGGCGTAGCGTGTTTGCCTGCTCGCGTAGGCGTTCAGCCTCCTCGGCAAGTCCAGAAGTGCCGAGCAGGGAGGCAAGCTCGTCGGTGGTTGCCGCAACTTGCTCAGCCGAGGCTCGCAGCTCCGACAATCCACTGAGCTCGCCTGCCGAAATGGCCCGGCGCGCATCGGGGCGCAGACGGTTCTCGCTCGACGCCAACTGCTCGCACGCTCGCTGCCAGTGTTCTCGGGCAACGTGAGCCTCCTCGACTTGTTTGACGGCTGCCTGTAGCTGTAGACGTTTCGCCTCGAGCTCCCGCAGAGCGAGTTCAACTTTGCTCAGCCGTTGTTCGGCCTCCGCCGTATTGACGACTAGGGCGGGCAGGTTCTCGCCTCCCGTGTCGATCAGCTCGCGCAGATGCTTCTCGACGTCGGCAGCCTTAATCTTCTGCTGGCATACCGGGCAGTGCTCCCCGAGCAGCGGCATCGCGTGGGTAGCCAGCTCGCCGAGCTGACTCGCTCGCCGTTCGGCGTCTCGTTGCCGCTCCAGCGCCTCCTCAACCGCACGCAGTGCTTCGGCTCGCTCTTGTCGCGCGTTCTCCTCGCTGGCCTGCATCTCGACGAGTTCCTCGGAGCGGACATCCGGGAGATTCGTCTCTTGCTCGCGTAGCCTCGCGTCCTCCAGGACAAGATCATCGGCGGTCGCGCGCACACGCCGAGCCAGCTGTCCGAGCGAAATCGCTTCGGTCGCCTGCATCGGTAGCTCGCTAATTTCAAACGACGTGTTGCTGTTCGCCAGCTCTGACTCGAGCCGCGCTCGCGCGCCTGCGATCTCCGGCTGTGTCGAAAGACGCGCTTCGAGACGTACGAGGTCACCCTCGACTGAGCGCAGTTGCTGCTCTGCTGCAGCATGCTTGTCACGCGCACGTTTGGCGACCTTGTCCTGCTCCTCGGCACGCCGCTTTGCCTCACCTTCGAAGCCGGCGATCTCTTCAAGTCCCAGCAGCGCTGCCATGTGTCTGTACCGGTTTTTCGGCTCGTCCTCAAGAACCGCGCGAACGACATCCTGCTGCAAGACTCCTGAGTTCAGGACCATGTCTTTCAGGGACATCTCGGGGTCGCCGAGCAGTGCCTCGCAGAGCGCTTGCTCAGCGTCATCGTCGGTCAGGGTGTGCTCTCCGTCTATCCACTGCAGCACGGTCGTCTTGTGATCCCCTGTGCGGATTACGGTGACCTCGCGTCCGTCGAGCTGAAGCTGTGCGCTCACCGTCGCGCTCGCGCTCGCTCCGGCGAACCGGTTGACGATGTACTCGCCGCTGCGTCGGCTCGCGAGACTCGCCAGCCTGCCCAGGGAGCCCAACAGCAGCCACTGCAACGCGTCGAAGAAGCTCGTCTTGCCCTTACCGTTCGATCCGCTGACGATCGTCGCCGATGCCGCAAGATCGATCGTCCGCTCCGCCCTGAACCCGCGGAAGTTTTGGATCGAAACCCAGCGGATCACGGCCGGCTCAGGCTTCATGTATAGCTCCAGTTGACCGGTAATCGCCAACCACGGAGGCGGCCCGATCCTCCGGTATGCCATTGATCACCAGCTGCGCCACCAACTCGTCGAACGCCGAGGGCAGACCGCCGGGTGGCGGGTGAGGCAACGGCAGGAACGGCGCGAGCGCTGCCGCGACGGCGTCCTCGTGTGCCGCCGTCCCAAGAGCCACCAGCCGACGCAGCGAACGAGTGTTGTACTGGAGGCGGACCACCTCGGGGCTACCTCGCTGGTCCTTCCCAGAGCTTGCCAGTAGCACCACGTACGAATCCCAGCGCTTCGCCCCAAGCTCGCTGTCTTGGATCAGCTCCCCGAGAGCGGCGGCGACATATCCCTCCAGGACAAGGAGATCGTCGAGGGTCTGTCCTGCAGCGACACCGAGCACGAAGGACTCGCTCTCAGCCAACAGCCACGCGACGTCATCCAAGCCGTCGAGGCGCGTCTCTTGCACCCGGAAGTTCTGCTGGCTCAGAACCCGACGGACGACAGACAGCAAAAGAGGATCGGCGCTGACGGGCGTCATGCCGCTTCCAGTATGTCGTCCACGTAGGTCAAACGCACTGGTATGTGTCGATCGCCGTCGATCAGCTCATCGACCGGGACGTCGAGGTCGATGACGTCCACGGTATCCAGCTGACGCGGCTTCGGACCCCTGAACAATCCGGCGGCGACCAGTAGGTGCAACTGCTCTTGCGGACCCAAGCTTTTCGCGACGCGCTGAGCTCGTTCGGCGGCGGCGTCCTCGATCTCGCTACGCGCTCGCCGCTCCTGACAGATCAGCACATCAAGCCGCTCGTTGCCGACCTGTACCGCGCTATTCGGGATGAACCGGATCGAGTCCATGTCGGCCAGGTCCGGCTGATGAGCAATCAAGCCGACAGCCTCGAGGGCTGACGTGGCGGCTGGCGCACGCACGACGGACTCGCCCACTTTCCATCCGACCGCCGCGCGGCGCAGCCAAACCAACGCCTGGACCGCGGTGAGGCGTTCGAATGCTTCTGCCACCGCCCCAAGCCAAGGTGCCGGATCACTTCCCGCGGCGGTCTTGAGCTCCGCTATCAGAGCCATCACCCACTCCCGAGCCAGCTCGTCCAAAAATACGTCTGCGGACTTCTCGATGCGTCGCTCCTCCGGTAGGTCCGGGAGCAGGTCCTCCCACGCGCTGCCCTCCCAGCTCGTGGCGATATCAGGAGAGACCACCCTGACACGCGCGTGATCGACGATCTCGGCGAGCTCGGTGATGCGCGTCCGGGCGTAGTCAGCGATGTCGCCGATACCTACGAACACGGTCGTCGAGTGAGCCAACTCTGCCGCAAAGTAGATCCGCGTCCAAAGTGGCGCGTCGTCGTCCAGTTGACGCGAAGTGATCAACAGGCTGTCCGGTTGAGTGCAGCAGCCATGAATCTTCACGACGAACTGTCCGCGCAAACGCTCTGCTTCAAGCGCGTTGCATACGCCTCGGATGTGCTCAAACTCTCGCCAGCTACGCTCAACGCAGTCGTCCCAGTTCGTCAAGAGCAGGCGCGCCGCGTCCTCAGCAAGAAGGAGGGCGAGAAGGCGATGGGCCAATTGCGGGGACGCCTCCGAGAACGGAGCAAGCTCGAGCACGGCACGCTGGACAGCAGCCAAACCGTCGGGGAGCCGAGCGGCCGCATCGGCCACCGAGAGCAGATCGTCGGGTTCCGCGCACTCGTAGTTGGTGACGCGCTCGAATCTCTGGTGGAGTTTGCGCGCAAGCTCACGTCCGCTGGGCAATCCGGCAGGGATGCTGATTCCCGCTCCGCCGCAAATGGCAAGCGTCCTATTGCGAGCCTCGTCCACCAAGACGACGATCGCCGCAGCTACGGGAGTACTCAGGGGCTTCCCCATCTCCATGCTGCGCCATCCTATGGGGTTCTAGCCTGCGGAACGACGCGCGACGCTAGAGGCTCGACTGCCGAGCCGTAGCCTCCTATGGACATGATGGCTCTCGCAGGTCCCGGGCCCGACGGCAGCCGTGATGCCCGCCGGACACCCCGGAGCTGCCGGTCCCAGATCTCGGGTCCTCCAGATCAGTCTGCGAGCACCGTCAGGCACCTCGCGACGCGCCGTTTAGACCGTGCAGCAGATCCTCGACCGGTTCATCCGAGCCACGGCCACCCGAGCATTGGCGTAGCAGCAGAAGCCGCCCCGGCCGGTGACACGAAAGGAAACCGCCGGTTCTCTGACTCTGTCCGTTCGCCCGGCACGGCGTGTGGGGGCAGGAGACGGCGGCGGCACGATTGAGGCGAGGACGAGCAAGACAGCGGGGTCATGTAGTCGGTCGCCAGCGCCGAAGTAGCTTCCATGGTCTGGTTTCTGGCGTACGTGACAGCTGTTGCGTTTCTTGTCGGACGTAGCCTGGTCGGGCAGCGTTACGACGGTCGGTATCCCCGCTGGGTAGAACGGGTGGCCAGGCGTCGGCCCCCGCAGATCGTTGATACACGACCGTTCGCGTGGGCTGGCTGGACTGCCCGTAGATTGCTTCCTTGCGCCATGTGCCTGACGCCTGCGCGTTTTCTCAGCGAGTGGCTGGGTCACGACTCACGTGGACTACCCACTGCCGTGGATGGTCTCACGGTCAGCGCTGTCGCTGCGATGATCGCGCTTACGTATCTTCCCTTTTCGACGGCTCGCCGAAACGGTCCACTCAGCCTGTGGGCAGGGTGGATTTTCGGCGTGACGTATCTGAGTGCCGCCGGGGTGTTCTTGGTTGGCCAATGGGCTGCCCGCGGTGCTGATCTCCCTATGGCGTTTCCGCTCAGAGAGGTTCTTGACCGCTGGGTCCGAACGAACGGATGGGGAGACGCGGTAGGACTTGCAGCCGCGCTTGCGGGGATCGGACTGGCTCTTCTCGCCGTTGTTGAGGCCGCGCCTCACATTGGGTCGCCAGAGACCACGCCCAAGGATCTGGCACACGCTCTTGCTGGTGAAGGCAAGCAAGCCCACTCCAAAGGGTCCACGGCATCACGAGATCGGCGTCGACGCGGAGCAAATCGCGGCCGAAAGACCTCACGGAGAAGGTAGCCGTGCCGGCGACGATCTCGACTTCCAGTTGGGGTGCGCACCACATCAGCGAATTGGCCAGTCGGCTTGAATCGCTCCGAGTTCTTTGGAGGCGGTGATCTGACCCGGGTTTCTTGGAGTCGGTGGTCTGGAATCAGGCGGCGGTCTGTTGTTGTTGGTGTTGGTTCTCGAACTCTGTTGGTGTGAGCATCTGTAGGGCGCTGTGGCGTCTGCGGGTGTTGTGCCAGATCTCGATGTAGTCGTGGATCGCGGTGGCGAGCTCGACGCGTGTCTTCCATCTTCTGCGGTTGAGCAGCTCGACCTGCATGCGGGCCCAGAACGCCTCGACCATCGCATTGTCGAACGGAGCACCAACGGCGCCGACGGAAGGGGCTAGGCCGGCTTCTGTGACCTTCTGGCTGAAGACCCAGGATGCGAACTGCACCCCCTGGTCGGAGTGAATGATTCCTCCCTCTCTCGGTGCCCTGCGGTTCAGCGCCATGCCGAGAGCGTTCGTGACCAGCAGTCCGGTCTGTCGGCTGTCGATCGACCAACCGACGACCATGCGGGAGAACGCGTCGATGACCGCGCAACAGTAGATCTTGCCCTCCCTGGTTGGGTGCTCGGTGATGTCGGTCATCCACGGCCGATCGGGCCCGTCGGCTTTGAAACGGCGACGAACGAGATCAAGCGAGTTGGGCTTGCCGACCCTCGCGCCTCTCGGGAGACGACGTTTGGGCAGCCCGTAGATTCCCAGGCGCCTCATCAGTAGATGCACCTGTTCCTTGCCGACGTGGATGCCGCGGCCGTATCTGAGCTCGGCGGTGATCCTGAGCGTGCCATAGGTGCCGCCAGAGTCCTTGTGCACCTGTGCGATCTCACCGGCGAGCCACGCGTGCCTGAGCGTCCTCGCGGACGGCGGACGCACCTTCCAGTCGTAGTAGCCCGAGGGAGCGACGCTCAGCATCAAGCAGGCCGTCTGAACGTCGAATCCCTGCCCGGTCAGGGAGACGATCACCGGGTAGAGGCTTTTGGGGGCAGGTTCTGCTCGAGGAACACCTCGTTGACCTTCCTGGACACAGCCAGTTCGGTCTCAAGCTGACGGATCCGCCTCTTTGCAGCCGCCAGCTCCATCTGCCCCTCGGTGCTCAACCCGGACGACTCACCACGGTCGATGCGCTCCTGCTTTAGCCAGCTATAAATACTCGCCTGTGTCATCCCAAAGGTCTCGGCTAGCTGCGAGACCTTCGTGCCCGTTCTCGCGAGCTCCACGACCTGCCTGCGGACCTCGACTGGATACCTGCTGGACATTACTTCCTCCTCGCTGAACGCCGGAGGATTCCAGAAACACAACTCCACTAAACCCAGGTCAGATCACGGTTTAGCTTGGTCAGCGAGCCGGCCGCATCGGTGCCACGTAAGCGTCTCAGACAGGTCCGCACGCCACATCGTATGAGCAGAGCAGGCGTCTCGATCAACCCGTGGCGGGTACGTGCTCAGGACGACGAGTAGTAGCGCGGACCAACGCTGACCCTGCGCTTGCTCTCGCTGTCAAGCGGCAGCCTGTCGGCTGAGGTTCCGCCGGTAGTACGTTTCGCTGGCGAACGGCCTACGGTGGTTAGTGGCTGGCGCAGCGATGGCCGGTAGCGCAGGGGGTGTATCAGGGCTTATAAGCCATTATCAAGTTTTCTTGATAGCGCCTTATACTTTCTGATAGCTCTGCTACCTTGCATCCATGGATCCGCTCGCAAACCCCTATTCGATGAGCGCCGGCAACCCTCCGCGCGCCCTGACCGGCCGAGAGTCCCAGAAGCAGCAGTTCAGGACCATGCTCGGTCGCCTGGCCCGTGAGATGAACGAGCCGAGCATGATCGTCTTTGGTCTGCGCGGCGTCGGCAAGACGGTTCTGCTGCTGGAGTTCGAGAGCATCGCGGACGCCTCGGGATGGACCGCGCCGGACCCCATCGAGATCCGCTCGGACACAGACTTCCGTGCCGAGCTCGCCGACGCCGCCTACCAGGCGCTGCTGCGTCTCGACCGTCGCCGTGCGCTCGGCGACCGGCTAAAAACTTTTACCCGCTTGCTGAGCGGCTTCAAGGTCGGCGCGAGCATCGAGGGCAGCGTCGAGTTCTCCTTCGACCCGAGCGCGGTGGGTGGCTCGACGGGCAACCTCGAGCGTGACCTGACCCACCTGTTCGTGGAACTCGGCGAGACGGCACGAGAGCACGAGACCGGCGTCGTGTTCCTGATCGACGAGATGCAGTTCCTCAAGCGTGAGGAGATGGAGGCAGTGGCCGCCGCCATGCACCGGATGTCCCAGAAGCAGTTGCCGATCGCATTGGCCGGCGCGGGCCTTCCTCAACTCCCTGGTCTGATGGTAGATGCCAAGTCCTATGCCGAGCGTCTGTTCTCCTACCCGGAGATCGGACCGCTGAGCCCCGACGCCGCGCGCCAGGCGCTGTTCGAGCCGGCCCAAGCGGAGCGTGTCGGCTTTGAGGATGACGCGCTTCAGCGAATCGTTGAGCTCTCGGGCTGCTACGCCGCGTTTGTTCAGGCATACGGCAAGGAGACGTGGAACATGGCGCCGGGCTCGCCGATCACCCTTGCCGACGTGCAGGCCGCCGAGCCGGTTGTTGAGGCCAAGCTCGACGAGGAGTTCTTCCACGTGCGCTTCGAGAAGGCCACGCCAGCCGAGCGGCGCTACATGGCCGCGATGGCGGACCTCGGCGACGGCCCCTACAAAACGGGGGATGTCGCCGGGCGCCTCGGCGGTCGGGCAAGCTCGTCCTCTGTGCACCGAGACAGCCTCATCAAGAAGGGCCTGATCTTCAGCCCCGACCACGGCGAGGTCAATTTCACCGTCCCGCACTTCTCACCATTCATGCGCCGCCGCTACCCGCTATAGCCTCGCGGTGCGCGAGCACCAGTAAGGCTCGGCGCAGCTCGTGAGCACTGCGGGTGTATCGGGCACCGGCCTCCAGCCGGAAAACATCAATGAGTCATCTAGTACCAGTAAGTAATGACGTTATTACCCTGGGGTACTACCTGGCTCCTCTGCCCATAGAGCTGTCTGGTCCCGCGGGCTACCTCGATCGCGTTCTCGTTCGGCAAGCTTGGCTTGCTCGCGAGGTCGGCGATGACGTGCGCATAGTGGCTGAGCAGGGTCGCGGGGCTGTGCCCCATCCACTCGGAGATTTGCACGATCGAATGCTTGCCGTCGTGGATCAGCAGGCTCGCGAAGCTGTGGCGCAGGTCGTAGGGCACGGGGCCTGCGTAGGTTCGCTTGGTCTTGCGCTTGCCGTTGCTGACGGTCGTGGTCTTGGTGATCGTGGCGATGCCGATCGCCTCGCAGGCCGGTTGCCAGACGCGCGATCGCCAGTCGCGCCAGTCGTGGTCGCGCCAGGGCGTGCCGTCTGGGCGAGCGAAGATCAAACCGCCGGGTCCGCCGCACGCACGCTGGTACTCCCGTAGATCGGCTTGCAGCGCATCGAGCAACGGTGGACAGCGTGGCGGGCGGTTGGTCTTCTGACCGGGCACGATCTCCCCGTCGATCCACTTCTGCTCGACCAGGATGGTTGTCTTGCACACATGCTGGTATTCGAGCGCGAGTGCCTCCTCGGGGCGCAGGCCGGCGTACGCAAGGACGCTCACGAGCGTTGCGTCTCGCAACCCGTGGTCGGAGTTCAGCAGCATCTGTCTGCGCAGCGCCTCGACGTCGATGGGACGCAGCGGCTTGATCGTGCGTTTGCGTCGCACGCGCGGCTTGGCGATCAGCTTGACGACATTGACGCTCGCCCGGTCCCATTCGACGGCCCGCGCGAACATGCTTTGCAGCAGGCCCAGGCAGCTTCGGATCGTGGCCGCTCCCGCCCCGGCCTCTTCGAGTTCGAGAATGAACTCCGAGAGAACCAACGGGGTGATCTGGCGCAACTCCATCGCACCGAGCCGCCTGTTGATGTGCACGTTCCAGAGACAGCGGTACTTCTTGCGGGTGCTCGTCTCAAGCCGCGTCTCGACGTACAGACGCCAGAACTCCTCCATGAATTGCTCCAGCGTCTGGCGTCCCGATTCGAGCGCCGGGAGGTCGCCTGAACGCTTGAGTAGGCGCAGGCGTGCCTTGAAGTCCAAGGCGTCCTGTGGGGAGTCGAATGTCCGCTGGTCGCGTTTGCCCCGGGCGTTCTGGAACCGGACCCTGTAGGCGTACTGGACCTGACCGCCGCGCGGGCGGCGCTTGCGAATCTCAACCCCTGGGATCCGGTTCGGACGCACGTTCAGTCCCACATCGGCTCGCCGATGAGGTCACTCGACCATCGCGGATCACGCGGCATTTGCCGGCGTGTGCGCTGCTCGACGCGCGAGGCCGTCAGGCCACCGCCGGGACCCCGTCAAGGCCCAGAATGCCCCCAGGAAGCCCCAGCGAGCTGGTTCTCTACTGCACTTTCTGTTTGTGAAGGGGGCGAACCGTAGTTCTGACCCCTTCCTTACCATGGAAGGGGGCAGAGCATCAGCTCTGCCTCTGTGAAGATCGAGTAGCGTCGGAGAAGCCTGGGATTTCGTCTCGACGCGCGCCCAGGGCCAGCGGTGCGCGGGGGCACTTTGGGGCATTCTCGGCGCTGAGGAGGGCGCTGGTCACGCTCCAGAGACTCGCAGGGGGATGGTTTGGGTAGCGGCGCAGCGCCTATGAAGATGGCGGACACTTCGATGGCCGGAGGGTACGAGGGACGGACCGTGCGCCCAAGACCAATCCCGGGAGTAGAGATTCGCGAGCGCCACCCGCGGGGTGGCGGGATTCGCTACTCCTATCGAGTCCGGTTTCAGAACATGCGGGGCGAACGTACTGGACGGACCTTCGACTGTGCCCAGGACGCGATGGACTTCCGTGCTCGGTTACGGCTGCTCAAGCGAGCTGGCGATCTCGGCATGCTCGAGTTGGGAAGGGAGTCCCTCGAGCAGTTCATGGACGACTTCTGGCGCCTGTATGCCGAGACCCGACTGGAGCCGGGCACCCGCAGGAAGTATCGCTGTCTGTGGAAAAAGCACATCCACGGTCGGCTCGGCGCGATGGAGCTGCGCCAGATCACCCCACTGGTGCTCAGCGAGTTCATCCTCGAACTCCAGCAAGATGGGGTGGGGGCGCCCACGATCCGAAGCTGTCTCGGGCTGCTGCAGAGCATGTTCGCGCGGGCCGTGGAATGGGACAGGACCAGAGTCAACGTCGTCAAGCTGATCGCCAAGCCGCGGGTACGCCGCGCACGGGCGATAAAGCCACTGCGCCCCGTCAACGTCGAGGCGTTGCGCCGGCAGATGCTCCACAACCACCAGCACGGGCTGCGCGACGCCACGCTCGTCAGCGTCCTCGCCTACGCCGGCTTGCGCCCGGAGGAGGCTCTCGCGCTCGAATACCGGCACGTGTACGGAAGCACGATCCTAATCGAGCAGAAGTGGGTCGATGGAGAGATCGTGCCTGGTCAGAAGACGACTCGACCATCCCGCTTCCCGCCGCTGCTCGATGTTCTACGCGCCGACATCCACGACTACAAACGCGCTTGCGGTCGAACCGAAGGCCTGGTCTTCGCTCGGCCGGATGGCGCCCCTTGGCATGACGCGGACTGGCGCAACTGGCGCTCACGCGTCTGGCAGCCAGCGTGCGAGGCCGTCGGCTTGGCCACGATCACCAACACAACAGTCATCAAAGACGGCAAGCGCAAAGCCAAGCGGACCTACAACGGTCCCGTTCCCTATGACCTGCGCCACAGCTTCGCGAGCCTGCTGATCCACGAAGGCAGGCACTCGATCACGCAGATCGCGGAGTGGATGGGCCACAGCCCTGCCACCCTGCTAACCCACTACGCACACGTCATCGCTGATGTCGCCGGCAAGTCGACCTTGCCAGACGAGCAAGCGATCCAGGCAGCCCGCTCCACGCGGCCGCCGCTGGTATACGGCAACTCCACACCGTCGAGAGGTCGGCCAGTGCTCGCGCAATGGATCTCCGGGTAGCCCGTCGGATGTCCTACCGAGCCAAGCAGTTCTCCGGTCCGCTCCGGAGATCGACGTAGAAGTTCTTAGAAGTCCGTCGACAAACCTCACGGTATTACTTGCTAGTCTTACCCTCATGCGGGTCACACAGAAGGGTCAGGTCACGATTCCGTTGCCCGTGCGGCGGGCGCTTGGTATCCAGCCAGGCAGCGACGTTGAGTTCGAGCTCGACGAGGCTGGTGCGCGGCTGCTCGTCGACTCCGATCGGGCCGCTGAGGAGATCAATCGTATGCGTGGCGCCGGCGAGGGCGATATGAGCACCGAGGAGATCCTCGCTCTGACCCGTCGGTGAGTGGTTGAGCTTGGAGACGTTCGTCGACAGCAGCGTCCTGCTCGACCTCTTCACCGAGGACCCGCGCTGGCTGTCCTGGTCACAAGAGCAGCTCACTCAGGCGGCCCAGCGAGGCGCGATCGTTTTCAATGCTGTCGTCCTAGCCGAGATCGCCCCACGGTTCCCTCGCATCGAGACACTGCACTCGGCACTGCCATCGATGGCAGTCATCGAGGAGATCCCACCCGCGGCAGCATTCCTAGCCGGCCACGCCCACGCGGACTACCGCCGTGCAGGAGGAACGCGCGACGCCGTTCTGCCCGACTTTCTGATCGGCGCGCACGCTGCCGTTACGGGCCGCCCGCTGCTCACGCGCGACCCACGCCGCGTCGCCGCCTACATCCCAGGGGCCATCTTGGTTGCTCCTAAACCTGGATTCACCGTGTAGCGCCGCTGGGTTCCGTCCGGCGGTGAATCTTAAATGACCTCCTGAGCAGGCAGAAAGCTGTCGTGTCGGGCGACGGCGGGCCTGCAACAGGAGGTCACCCATATGGTGCATGACGCGGCGGACGTTCCGGCGGGGCCGGCGAGCCTTGGCTCGGTAAGGGTGCAGTTCGACGAGCAGCGCCTGGTCAGTGATGCCGGGCTGTTGGTGTGCGCGTCGCTCGCGGAGCGCTTGGAGATCGAGGAGCTGGTGAACGAGTCGGTGTGGCTTGACCGGAGAGCGCCGGGTGCGGCGCTGCCCGGCCGGAAGGTGATGAGCCTCGTGCACGGGATGCTCGCGGGGGCGGACAGCATCGATGACATGAACGTGCTCCGGGCCGGGTCGACGGGGCTAATCCTCGGTCACAGGGTGATGGCCCCCTCGACGCTGGGGACGTTTTTGCGGGCGTTCACGTTCGGTCATGTCCGCCAGCTCGACCGCGTCCTGGACCAGTCGCTCGCACGCGCGTGGGGAACGGGCGCGGGACCGCAAGAGCTGCCGTTGGTGATCGACATCGACAGCTTTATTGGTGAGGTCCACGGCGACCGGAAGCAGGGCGCGTCATACGGGTACACCCGCCAGCTTGGGTATCACCCGATCCTCGCGGTCCGGACCGACACCGGCGAGGTGCTGCACATCCGCAACCGCAAGGGCAAGGCAAACACCCAGCGCGGGAGCAGCCGGTTCGTTGACGAGCTCCTCGCCCGTGTGCGTCGCGCCGGGCACTCGGGGCTGGTCGTGATCCGTGCAGACTCGGGGTTTGAGAACCACAAGCAGTTCAAGGCCTTCGACCGGCGCGGGGTCGAGTTCTCGGTCGGTGTCAAGCAGTCAAAGACGATCCGGGCGTTGATCGCGCTGATCCCCGAGACCGACTGGGTCACCGTTAAGGACTACCCCGACACCGGACAGGCACAGATCGCCGAGACCAAGCTCGGGAACTGGCGGCTGATCGTCAGGCGCACCCGCCTCACCGGCGCCCAAGCCGAACTGTTCCCCGACTGGCGCCACCACGCATTCGCGACCAACCGCACCGTGCCGATGATCGTGGCCGATATCGATCACCGCGACCACGCCACGATCGAGCTCGTGATCCGCGACCTCAAGGACCAAGCCCTCGCTCACTTCCCCTCCGGCCAGTTTCAGGCGAACAGCGCATGGACCGTGATCGCCGCTTTGGCGCACAACCTCGGACGCTGGGCAACCCAGATCGCTCTCCCAGCCCGTCCGGTTCAGACCGCCCGCGCCCGCCGCCGTCAGCTGCTTCAGATCCCTGCCCGGTTGACCCACACCGGCCGCCAATGGACCCTCCGGATGCCCGCCCGTTGGCCCTGGCAGAACGACTTCACGACCGTCCTGGACGCGATCCGCGCGCTCCCCACCCGAACCTGACCGCCACCGGCGGGTTGCAGCGAACACGAGAACACCCAAAACAAACACCACGGTCACCCCTGCCCGAAACAGTGACCCCCGGGGGCGTTCCATGGGAACACCACCGCTCGATACACCCCAAACCCGAGCAGGCCACCCCAGAGACACACCGAGCCAAGCAATCCCGCTCAAACGACCTCACCCGCCCAGCCGATCGGTGGATCCAGGCTAAATAACCGAGGACAGCCGAGCACCCGTAACGTAGTTTGCCTCTCGAAAACACTGGCAAAGTTTGCGCTCCGCTCAGGCGGCAACCAGATCGAAATAAGACGCAAGCGCAATCGAGCGGCGGACAGCCAGAACGGTGTAGTCGATTCCACCGAAGCCCTGGGTTTCCGCCGGCCCGTCTTCAGGGACTACTCCGCGTCGGGAGCGTGAACGTGGCGCTCGGGCCCAGCCTAAGGTGCGTTTCGCACACCGCGGTAGATCGCCAGAAGCACCAGCAGGACGCCGATCGCCATCAGCGCGATACCTCCGTAGTGGAGCAGGTCGTAGTTGGTATGGGAGAGAAGGTTGCCGACAGCCTCTGGGTCCACTTGGGGGGTCGGGTCGTGTTCGTAAATGAACGCCCAGCCCCCTGCGCCGCATAGGACGGTGCCGGATACTTTGGTGCTTGGAGGGTAGTTCGTGGGGTGCTATCTCCGCAATGACGCCGCGCTTTCGCGCGGCGTTGATCGGCTCGCCACAGACCGGCTGATCGCGCCGGCGGGCGAGATCGCGTCTAGCGACTCGTCGCCGCTCGTGCCCGAGCCCCTGAGAGAAAGGCTCTCTAAGGCGTAGTAACGCTGCGTTGATTCCTCGGGGCTTAAGCCAGAGGGAGTCTTGCTAACGGGGGTGAACCACAGTGTATTGGCGCTCTGGCGTCCGTCCTACGCGGCCGTGCGCAACGCGCCGAGCCGGTTGGCAAGCTCTCGCTTGAGCACTGCGTCGAGGTGATACCGCGACATACTGGCCGCAGTTAGCGAGATTTCCGAGAGTGCGTCGGAGACGGTGCGATCGTCCCAGTGCTCCGAGCCGCGTAGCGCCAGTACGCCGAGCACCGTCTCCTCCAGACCCTGCTGCCACCAGCTGGCCGATGTCTCGGCGATGATGATGCTCGCGCCGGCGACGCCTTTATAGCGTTTATCCCAGCGTGCGAGGACATCTGTGTAGCCTCTGAAGTCGGCGTTGATCTCCAGTGCGTTGCGGCGTCGGTAGTAACAGGCGGCGCGATCCTCCAGGTGCGGTGGCGTGCGCGTGTGGTCGTTGGTCGAGACCCAATCGACCTTGATTTCGGGCAGCGTCTTTGCATCGACCTGCTCGGCCGGTTCGCCGCGGTCGTCCTCGAATAGGGCATACACGTTGCCGCCGCGCCCGCCGCGAGTCCGCTGAGGCGACTCATTAGTTCCGGACTTCTGCTTCTCGTCACCCGCTGTGCCCCCGGCGTTTGGCTCTTGGGCGGTGCGGCTGCCGTTGGTCTCGGGTCGGTAGCGCGGGATCTGAAAGAGGTCGGCGACGTCTGCGAGGCGCTCGCGTACGCTGGCCGAGTGATCCCGGTGCTGGGAGCCTGCGGCAATTTCCTCCTGGAACGTGCGTAGCTCGGCGGGCATCTTGGCCTCGAACTCGTCTGCGTAGCGCTCCCAGGGGAGGGGCTGGCCGTCGATCTTGACCTGGGTGCGTACGGTGTCCTGGGTAACTCGGCTGCCGTCGACGTCGGGCTCGATGTAGAGGACCACGCGCTCATAGCCGAAGCGGATGCCGAACTCCTTGAGCTTCTCGTAGCCTCCACGCGCGGAGGTCGCCATCTCAAATAGCTCGCACTGGAAGAGGCAGGCACGGTGGCCTGTCGAGGCCCAGATGTTCGCGTGTTTCGTGCGCTCGTCGTGGTCGTCGGTAAGGATCCGCCAGTGCACTGTTGCTCCGCTGACGCGAGTGTTGCCCTGGGCCTGCGTGTGTTGGTCTAGGAAGTAGCGTTGGCCGCGCACGGTGCGAAAGTGGGCCTTGCGCTGCTCGCCCTGCACCCGGATCTCCCGTACACGAATCGTCGCCCAGGCGGGTAGCTCGTAGAAGCGCTGGTTGAGATTCTTGGTGATCCAGCGCTCGCCCCTCTCGCCACCCGGGGGCAGCGTCGTGTCCTGGTTCTCATCCTCGCCGAGGAACGTGACGCTGGTCCCGTGGTCGAGTTCAGCGAGCTGCGTGACCTTGAGTGCATCCGTTAGCGGTAGCACGGCGGTGACGTCTCCATTGCGCCGGCGATGCTGGCGCATTCCCCAAGTGCCGGAGTAGTCGCGACCGAGCTCGACCATATGCCCGGCTCCCTGATGCCAGGAGGCGTAGATGACACCGTGCGCGTTGGCGACCGCAGCTGAGACCTTGGCGCCGATCCCATAGTTGAGTGCGAGACCCTGCTGCTTGCCGGAGGATGCGAGATCGTTGAGGTAGTCGGGCATCTCGGCTGCGCTCATCCCAATGCCTGTGTCGATGCAGGCGAGCTTAACCTTGCCCTCTTGGGCGTAGTTGCCATCGATCGTCCAGATGACCTCGCCCTCGTAGTTTGCATCGACAGCCTCGCGGTAAGACTGGATGGCCTCGATGCCGTTGACTGTGAACTCGCGCACGAACTGGGTCGGTGGGCAGTCTCGTGCCCAGAGGTCGAGGGTGAATGGCGCGTTACGTACTCCCACGGGAATGATCGGTAGCTCCTTAGCCTGGATCCACCGATCGGCTGGGCGGGTGAGGTCGTTTGAGCGGGATTGCTTGGCTCGGTGTGTCTCTGGGGTGGCCTGCTCGGGTTTGGGGTGTATCGAGCGGTGGTGTTCCCATGGAACGCCCCCGGGGGTCACTGTTTCGGGCAGGGGTGACCGTGGTGTTTGTTTTGGGTGTTCTCGTGTTCGCTGCAACCCGCCGGTGGCGGTCAGGTTCGGGTGGGGAGCGCGCGGATCGCGTCCAGGACGGTCGTGAAGTCGTTCTGCCAGGGCCAACGGGCGGGCATCCGGAGGGTCCATTGGCGGCCGGTGTGGGTCAACCGGGCAGGGATCTGAAGCAGCTGACGGCGGCGGGCGCGGGCGGTCTGAACCGGACGGGCTGGGAGAGCGATCTGGGTTGCCCAGCGTCCGAGGTTGTGCGCCAAAGCGGCGATCACGGTCCATGCGCTGTTCGCCTGAAACTGGCCGGAGGGGAAGTGAGCGAGGGCTTGGTCCTTGAGGTCGCGGATCACGAGCTCGATCGTGGCGTGGTCGCGGTGATCGATATCGGCCACGATCATCGGCACGGTGCGGTTGGTCGCGAATGCGTGGTGGCGCCAGTCGGGGAACAGTTCGGCTTGGGCGCCGGTGAGGCGGGTGCGCCTGACGATCAGCCGCCAGTTCCCGAGCTTGGTCTCGGCGATCTGTGCCTGTCCGGTGTCGGGGTAGTCCTTAACGGTGACCCAGTCGGTCTCGGGGATCAGCGCGATCAACGCCCGGATCGTCTTTGACTGCTTGACACCGACCGAGAACTCGACCCCGCGCCGGTCGAAGGCCTTGAACTGCTTGTGGTTCTCAAACCCCGAGTCTGCACGGATCACGACCAGCCCCGAGTGCCCGGCGCGACGCACACGGGCGAGGAGCTCGTCAACGAACCGGCTGCTCCCGCGCTGGGTGTTTGCCTTGCCCTTGCGGTTGCGGATGTGCAGCACCTCGCCGGTGTCGGTCCGGACCGCGAGGATCGGGTGATACCCAAGCTGGCGGGTGTACCCGTATGACGCGCCCTGCTTCCGGTCGCCGTGGACCTCACCAATAAAGCTGTCGATGTCGATCACCAACGGCAGCTCTTGCGGTCCCGCGCCCGTTCCCCACGCGCGTGCGAGCGACTGGTCCAGGACGCGGTCGAGCTGGCGGACATGACCGAACGTGAACGCCCGCAAAAACGTCCCCAGCGTCGAGGGGGCCATCACCCTGTGACCGAGGATTAGCCCCGTCGACCCGGCCCGGAGCACGTTCATGTCATCGATGCTGTCCGCCCCCGCGAGCATCCCGTGCACGAGGCTCATCACCTTCCGGCCGGGCAGCGCCGCACCCGGCGCTCTCCGGTCAAGCCACACCGACTCGTTCACCAGCTCCTCGATCTCCAAGCGCTCCGCGAGCGACGCGCACACCAACAGCCCGGCATCACTGACCAGGCGCTGCTCGTCGAACTGCACCCTTACCGAGCCAAGGCTCGCCGGCCCCGCCGGAACGTCCGCCGCGTCATGCACCATATGGGTGACCTCCTGTTGCAGGCCCGCCGTCGCCCGACACGACAGCTTTCTGCCTGCTCAGGAGGTCATTTAAGATTCACCGCCGGACGGAACCCAGCGGCGCTACACGGTGAATCCAGGCTTAGTCTGCACGTGCTTCTCCTTGGTCGTTCATAGCCCTGGGCGGCTCTAGCTTGGGGTCCTTGTGGATGGTCTGCTGGTCCCGGGTGCGCGCCAGCTTGAGACGATGGTTAAAGCCACCGGCACTCATCCCGAGCGAACGTGCTGCGGCGCGGATAGAGCCGTACTCCGCGTAGGCGAGATCAACCTGATCCAGCTCACCGTCGGTGAGGCTCGGCCGTCCAATGCGACGAGGCGTAGCGGTTTTGTTGCCATCGCCGAGGTAGCGACGCACAGACGATTCCGATATGCCCATCAGTGCGGCAACGGTCTGCGTCGAACCAACGATCTCATGCAGCTTGCGTGCCTCGGTGGCGCGCTCTTTGCTTGTGCTCGCCGCGGCGGCTGAGACTCCAGCCTGGCGCAATCGGTCCTTGACGGTGCGGGGATCAATGCCCAGCCTACGGGCGGCCCCAGCGAGACTATGGCCCGCCGTCCTCCAGGCATCAACAGCGTCCAACGTTGCTCGACGCCGACTCTCCGTTTGCACGTCATCAGTACCAAGACCAGCGTGGGCGAGCCGGCGACGGATCGTCTCGCGACTCACGCCGAGGCGGTCGCCTGCTCCGTCGAGTGTGCCCTCTTCGCGGTACGCGTTGATCGCGGCCAGGACATCGGGGTCGGTCACATCGTGGGGTACGGACGTGTCGAGCCAGTCGATCCCGGCCTCGAGCAGGAAGCGCTCGACATCGCCACGGTGGATGTGCAACTCGCCGACAACGGCTACGACCGATCCAGAGCGACGAAACCGCTGTATGACCTCGTCGCGGCGAACTTGGTTGGGATCAACGCCAGTTTTCTCTAGCGTTGTACGCACGCTGACCACGTCCGTGCCTTCGACTTCGGCCACACGTCGAACCGAGCCGAGTTCGCGCAGTTTCGACACGAGCGTTCCTGTGTCGAGACGTCGTGCGGGGCGGGATGCATTAGTCGGAACAGAGGCTCTGCAGAGCCGGTATGTGCGCGTTCCTTTGGATTCCCGTTGGAGTTGAAGGACCCCATCGTTGAGACCGCTCAAAACCGCCCCGGCCCGCGCTAGGACCCACTCGGTCGTTCGGGCTATATAGCCTGCGACCTCAGCGTTGATCTCAGTGGATGTGATTGCAGGTTCGATCCCAGTGAGGTCACGATGGTCCCCTCGAGCGTGGCGGACAGCGACTCCACCCCGGTGAGCCGTCAGGAGTCCTATTTGATTTTCCTGGAGTGGATAGCGCCACTGATCATTAGGCCCAACCGCAAGAGCGCAGAGTGGCAACGCGCGCTCGATCAAGCCGGCTGTGCGGCCCACTGGAGCGACGACGCGAACGCCAGGGGCGTCGTCGCCTTCATCCTCGTAGTCGGTGATTAACATTCCGTATAGCGGCTGCGCTAGGCCCGACGGATGTTCTTCGCCGCTGTGGCTGGTTGCTGTCGTCGGTGAAATCGAGCCAGAGCGGCAGGCGTACTGATGAGACTTCCCGGATAGCAGTGATCGCATCAGGGAAGGTCACGTTTGCCGCCAGCGCGGAGACAATGTCCGTCGGAACGCGAACAATGTCCGCCTTCGCTAGATCGCCAAGACCTGACGCGCCAATCATGGTGTAGGTATCGAGAGTGGCGCTAACTGGCTCCAGCAACGGCACCGGGGCGGGGTCAGACTCTCCACTGACCATCGCAGTTATGCCCTGGAGCATTTTTTGGTCCATTGCTAAACGCGCTCCCGGAGCGGGCTCTCTCGCAACAGCCTTGGCAGCCGTTGCGATCTCACTCATGAGATCGATGGCCTTCTCAGTCGACAACTCGGTCGGCCAGTTGATCTCGCCCTCGAGCCAGGCCGTGTGCTCGCAGACACCCGGGCACCGTGTAGCGATCTGGATCGCGAGCCGCGGGTCACGCACCGAGACATCGTGCCCCATGATCTCTTCGGCGGCGTTGCGTGTAGTCATGTTTTCCGCCCTGATGACGACGCCCCTCATGCCTGGGAAAGAGGCGTTGTATGCCGCGAGCAACTCGACAGGCTCGTCTGGGTCAAAAACCAGGCGCACCACTTCAGGCCAGTCAGCACTGAAGCAGTCAAGACTCAGCTCCGCGAGCCGACTTCCACGCCAGACGGCATTCCAGCGGCCGCGGAAACGCAGATCCCATACGTCGTAGGGATCGTCGCCGGGGTTGTAGCGAGAGTCCGGCAGGATGCCGGGCTCAACTGTCACTATCGCGGAGCGGTGCAGCAGCGTGACGGCATCGTCGCCTACCACGTGACGGATCTCTAACTCTCGGACGGGCTCCTGCCCAGCCGGCCATCGTTGCCACGGGTCCTCCTTGAGCGGTCCGTGGAACCAATCGCTCAACGAATTGGCGCTTGTCTCGTCATCGTCCTCCTCAGTAATGTCGAGGGCGTCGTCGGACGCATCGTTGGCTTGCCGATCACTTTGCATCTGGCAGAAGAATAGTGGGTGACGTGACTGCGATGCGTGGCCATGTGTGCGCAGACTGCTGTGATGTGGAGCTTTTTCCAAACACTGCGTCCTCGGGCCAAGGAACCGAGCCGTCTTGACTAATGGCGAGTTCGCGCTCAGCTCAGGGGAATCAGCCCAAGTACGCGAGTCCGCTGCCAGGGGATAACGCGGCGTTGTGCGCGGCGGCGCTGAGCCTGGCCAGCCCCGACGGTTCGCTCGATGCGCACCGCAAGGTCGTTAATGGGAGCGCATGGTTCCTGAGATCGGAGACCGTGACAGCGGTGAGCGGTGACGTTAGCGTCGCGTCTCAGTCTGGAGACGTCGCGCTATTCGTCCTTTGCAGGTGCCCGTTCTGTACTACACGACACGCCTCCTTTGGAGCGCGGAGCTGACCTCCGGGGTAAGGTGCGGGGATGGACCAGGATCGAGCGGCGGACTTCGTCAGGCGCTTCGTGGAGTTCTGGCAGGCACCCGTGGTCGAGCACCTCGACACGGTGTTGGCACCCAACGCCCGCCTCTCCGCACCGATGGTCTCGACCACATACGGACTGGAGGCGGGCAAGCGCACCTTCGCCGACCTCTTCGAGCTGATCCCCGACATGACCGCCGAAGTCCACCGCTGGGGCGCTACCTCCGATGGCGTTCTGATCGAGTTCACGGTTCGCGGTACAGCAAGCGGAGCCTCCATCTCCTGGCAGTCGGTCGACCGCTTCGTCCTCAACGAGGACGGACTCGCCACCGAACGGGCCACCTACTTCGATTCCTTGCCACTGATGCTGACCCTGGCGCGACGTCCCCGAACGTGGCCTGGGTTCACGCGCAGTCGCATCAAACAGATCCGCCGCTAAACCTAGGCAAGAATGGGAACGCCATTACTGGCCAGAGGACGAGCAGACTCCCGCTTTGGGGTACGACGGAGCACCTCACAGCCGCCACAGCAGACACTCGACCTGGACGATTTCCGAGCGCACCGACCCGGCATCGTCGGACGCCCACTTGCGCTGGGGGAGCGGAAGCGTCCGTCTCATCTCACCGCTTCGACCGGTCCTCGTCCGACGCGAGGGGGGGCGAGTGTCCCATGTGAACAGCGGTCAGTGGGTATCCGGAGGGGCGGAGCCGGCGTAGACCACGAGGACTACGACACGCTCGTCGGGGCCGCGCTTGTAGCGCACGCGTGCGCCGCCGTCGACCTCGTACTCCCAAAAGCCCTTTGAGCTTGCCCTTCAACTGGTGGTGGCGGTTGGTCTGCATCGGAGGGAAAGGGTTGTCCGCGAGCTCGATGTAGCAGCGACGCATCGGCCCGGGCCGGTTCTGGCACAGCGTGTTCCAGTCGCGATAGACACTGCAGTAGACCTTGTGGCGCCCGGAGTAGCGCCCCTTCGGCGCATGAACCTCTCGGGTCACGCCTGGGCCGCCAGCACCTGCTCCTCCGACGGAGGCAGCACCTCGACGATCCCGTCCAGATCAACCAGCGATAGGAGCGTCCGCATTGCGTCCGGCTGCCCATAGACCCCCGCGGTTGAGTCCCATGCGCGCAGGTTGCCCTCCAGGTGCTCCAACGTGCCTCTCTGGGCGGCGTCGAACGTATCGGCCACCAGCTCGCGGGCGAACTCCCCGGCCTCATCGCTAGAGAAAGCGGCGAGCCACGGGTATCCAGTCTGCATCGCCCACTCCGACGGCGGCACCCCATGATGCTCGTTGTAGGTCGCCAGGAAACGAGCCGTCTCGGCGACCTGCGCCTGCAACCGCCGCTGGAAATCCGCGACACCCTTGGTCTGGATCACTAGCAGCTCCCCATCGGCGTCGAGCACTTCCTGGGGGGAATCCTTCGCCCGGTCAAGCAACGTCCGATAGTCCCGCTGAATCTCCGTCGGACCCCACGGCGCATCAGCGGTGCGACCCGACGCGCGGCCACGTGTCGCTGATCCCGACATCCGCTTTCCTGCACTTGCACGGGCCATACTCAAGCTCCCTCTACATAGCTTTCTATGTAGAGACTAGCATGGCTCTACGCAGGTACGCAAACGGCACGCCACCCGGCAACAGGCTGTCAGCAGCCAGGGCAGCCACAGCGGTACCATGCGGGCCGTGCCGACGTAGCTCAGCAGGCCAGAGCACCGCCATGCGAGTGCTCTACCAGCTGAGCTACGTCGGCCTGACGCTCGGGCATCCTACCGCCGCCGGGCGGGAGGGATCCAGCGCTCCTGGTCCGTGCCGTCGCTGAGCGTGTCGTGCCGTGCCGTGCCGAGTATCGGCGTGCAGACGTGGGTGTTAGATGACACTGGGTTCCCGAAGGACGGGAAGCGAGCTGATCGAGCGCGCGGCAGTTACCTCGCGCTTTCTGCTTTTGCGGGTCAGGCGTCGACCTGAGCGTCCCTCACGCCGCATGTCCTCAGCGCGCTACGCGCTGCTCTGGATAGTGTGCCGTAGTCGATAGGCGAGGTAGAAGTGCAGAGCCGCCGCCGCGAAGATCAGCGCTCCCCACCAGTAGCCATCGCCCAGCAGGATGGCGCCGACCAGCAGCAGCCAGATGCCGATAGTGACGCGCACGCGGACGATCAGACGCCAGTGCCTGCGTTCCCATTTCCATCGGGGTTGACGTGTTAGTTCGCGCCACCGCATGAAGATCGCGCTCAGCACGAGGTCGGCGGAGTCGGCCAGTCCAGGCCGCCGCTGCCCTTCCCTGGCCCCAGCCATCAGCACCGACAGGATCTCCTGTTCGTGCTCGCGACGGTACGCTGCCGGGAAGGTTTTCAACAGGCGCCGATAGCGGCGCTCCAGGTCAGCTGCGTCGCTCATCGCATTGCCCCCGCCGGGTGCAGTCGTGAGATCGCGACGACCGCGTTTGCCTGCAGACGAGCCGCCTCCTCGGCGAGTCGCTTCTCGCCCGGCGGCGTGAGCCGGTAGTAGCGGCGCAGCCGGTTATCCACGACCTCCTCGCGGACCACCTCTATCAGGCTGTCCGCGCGAAGCCGGTCCAGCGCCGTGTACAAGGTCCCGGCGCGCAGTCGGACACGACCGTCTGAGATCTGACCGACGTCGGTGATGATCCCGTAACCATGCTGGCTGCCTCCAGCCAGAGCAGTCAGGATCAAGAATGTCGCCTCCTGCATCGCACGTATACCCATAGAAACAGTATATATCGAACAACTAGCGGTGTCAAGCACCACGAGCGGCATGGGAGAGGTCTACCCGCCTCTGGGTCTCTCAACCGGATCAAGCCGGAGGTTCATGGTGTTTGGCGTTCAGCTCTTAAGGCACGCCGGATTCGTGCCTTTCCTATCCGCCTAGCTCAAATGGCCGAGCCGCTCGATCACCCCTTCAGCGTCGGTGCCATGTGCCCTGAGCACCTTTTGGAAGTCCGCGCCATATACGCGCATGACGGCCATCAGCACGTCGGTCGTCGTGACCCTAGCGGCGGCCCGCCGACTGGCGATTTGGACAGCGTTCTCGGTCACCTGTGCAACCGCGTCGCGATCCTCGAGACCCGCAGGAGCGCCCCGCTGCTCACGCTCGGTCTCCTCCGCTGCCCGGAGTGGTCCCTCGCTTACGCCGAGCGCTTGCAGGGTGGCCCCAACCTGTCCATTGAGGCGCAGCACCCGCAGCCAGCGCTCGGCCTCATCCTCGGGGGTGCGCGCGAACGGCATCGCCGTGGCTGCGATACCCAACACGATTGCCGCGTCCGGGGCGAATGAGCTGAGCGTGAGTTTCGCGCTGATGGCAATCAGCCTCCCTGAGCGGTTTGCCCGCGCGTATATGCGAGCGCCTCGTCGAGTGTCGCGAAGATCGCAAACGCTTTGTCCAGCCCCGAAATCTCGAAGATCCTGAGGATCGTGGCCCGCATACAGACGATCGTCAGCTGCGTCTGGATGTCGAGGCTTCGATTGACGGCGACGAGCACGCCGAGGGCCGTCGAGTCCATGAACGTGGCAAGCGAAAGGTCAACGACGAGCGCGCTGTGACCTGCCTCCAGCGTTTCGATCAGCGTCCACTTCAAGCGCGGGGCCGTGGTGAGGTCGAGCTCTCCCGCGATTGAGATCACGCTCGTACGCTCGTCGAGGTCGCACTGCAGGATCCCGAACGGCGGTGAGCTCGGCTGGGAAGGGTTGGTTGTGTCGACTCGGCTGGGCATCCTCCAAAGAGGACTTTCGGCCGCGAGGAGATCCGTCGATTACACGCGCGGCGGATCATCGAACGAGTGTCCAGTGCAACAGCTCACTCCGGATGCCGGGCGCGACGGTGCTCTAACCGCCCGCGCCCTCTCTATCTGCGTGCCCGTCTGGTAGCTGCTGTTAGCGGGAGGCGACGACGGTAAGCGCCTACCCGCCGACGCTCGCCGAGGCCTGGATTCCTGAGTTGGGTTGCCCGGCCGACTCTGTTGCGTTACGGTCGAGGCGCAATGGCGTCTATTGCGCGACAGCGTCCGACGCGGCCCGCGGGGTTTCAGGTTGGTGTCTTCGCGTCGTTGCTGGGGCTTGCCGCGCTCGCCTGGCTTTTGACGCGCGAACGGATGGTCGGCATGGATGCCGGTCCGGGGACCGACCCCGGGGATCTCGGCTTCTACGTGGTGTCGTGGGTCGTGATGATGGGTGCGATGATGTTTCCCTCGATCGTGCCGATGGCGGTCGCGTTCGGATCCGTCCAGCGTCGCAGGGAAGATCGCGGCTCGGTGGATCGCGCCGTCTCCTCGTGGATGTTCCTCGGCGGATACCTCCTGACATGGACGGCGTTCGGGCTCCTGGCATACGGCCTCTACGTCGGCGTACGCTCGCTCTCGATCCCGGCGCTGTCGTGGCATCGCGGCGGCCCCTATCTCGCGGGCGGGGTGCTGCTCGCGGCCGCGATCTATCAGCTCACGCCGACAAAGGACGCCTGCCTGCGCCGTTGCCGCTCACCGCTTGACTTCGTGCTCACCCGCTGGCGTGACGGGCCCGCGGGAGCACTGCGCCTGGGTGCCGTGCACGGCGCGTGGTGCGTCGGCTGCTGCTGGGGGTTGATGGCCGCACTGTTCGCCCTTGGGGTAATGAGCCTGACGTGGATGCTCGCCATTGCCGGTTTGATCGCAATCGAGAAGCTGCTGCCCTTCAGGGAGCTCGCCAACCGCCTGGTGGCCGTTACGCTCCTCGTGCTCGCGCTGGGGGTAGCGTTCGTGCCGCAACACGTCCCGGGCCTCACACTGCCCGATTCGCCAGCCGCGGCGAAGGCGATGTCCACGATGTCCGGGATCCGCTCCCCCGGGGGAGCCATGCCTAACCAAGGAATGGCGCCGATGAAGCGGAAATAGGTCATAAATCTCGCTAGGCGCGTCTGGGGTATGGGCGGGCCGGGTATAGCCTCATTGGAGAACGAGACATCAGGAGAGCTATGTCTGAGCACAAGATCGGAACGCAGGAGCAGTGGCGGGCGGAGCGCGACGAGCTGCTGAAGGAGGAGAAGGAGCTCATCCGCCGCGGCGACGAGCTGGCCAGAAAGAGGCGCGAGCTGCCCTGGGTCCCGGTCGAGAAGGAGTACCGGTTCGAGACCGAGGACGGCCCGAAGACCCTCGCCGATCTCTTCGATGGTCGCTCGCAGTTGCTCGTCTACCACTTCATGTTCGGTCCGCCCTACGACGCAGGCTGCCCGGTCTGCTCCTCGATCGCGGACACGCTCGACCCCCAGGTCCCCCACCTGAAGGCCAGAGACACCACGCTGCTGCTCGCCTCCCGCGCTGCACTCCAGAAGCTGCTCGCCTTTCGGGAGCGGATGGGCTGGCGCATCGACTGGGTCTCGAGCGCCGGCAGCGACTTCAACCGCGATATCGACTTCCAGCACACAGAGGAGGAGCTGAAGCCGTTCCTGGAAGGCGAGATCCCGCCCACCGTCGAGCAGAACGCGCGCATGTGCGGGACAGACGCGCTGGGGTACGTGTCCGAGGGGCCGGGCCTGAGCGTGTACGCGCTATCGGACGGGATCGTCTACCGAACCTATGTGAGCACCGCCCGTGGCCTCGAGCCCGCGATGGCCTACTACGGTCTGCTGGACCGGACGCCGAAGGGACGCGACGAGAGCGTCACGGAGCCGTTGTGGATCCGCCGACACAACGAGTACGAGTGATATGGAGACCCATGCCTGAGCACAGGATCGGAACGCGCGGGGAATGGCAGGCGGCCCGGGACGAGCTCGCGAAGCTCGAGGCCGAGCATGCGGAGCGAAACCGGGAGATCAAGGAGAAGCGGCTGGCGCTGCCCTGGGTCCCGGTGGAGAAGCAGTACGAGTTCGACACCGATAGCGGAAAGAAGACGCTGGCTGAGCTCTTCGACGGCCGATCCCAGCTGCTCGCCTACAACATCATGTTCGGCCCCGACTACACCAACGGGGCCTGTCCCGGGTGCACATCCCTCGGCGACGGCCTCGACGGGTCGCTCGTTCACCTCAACCATCGCGACGTGACCCTGCTCTGCTTCTCGCGCGCGCCGATCGAGCGGCTTACGGCCTACAAGGAGCGGATGGGCTGGGAGTTCCCCTACGTATCGACCTACAACACCGAGTTCCCGTTCGACTTCGGGCTCGCGCTGACCGAGGAGCAGGCGCAGCAGATCCCTGAGATCAGGGAGATGGTCGAGGATCCGCCCGCTTGGCTGGTCGAGTGGTCGCACCAGATCGGGGCCGAGCTGAAGGACGGGCTGCGCGAGGCGCCCGCCTGGATCGCCTTCGCGCGTGAGAACGAGACCATCTACCACACCTACACCGTCAGGGCACCCGATCCATTCGTCGCGCCATACTTCAACTTCCTGCTCGACCGCACGCCCAAGCCCCAGCCTGACGAGCCTCGCACCTTCCGCAAGGACGAATACCCGGATGCCCTCACTGCTCGCCCTGGCTAGGGTGGCAGCAGGAGGGTACGGTAGCTGACACCACGGAGGTGATGTGAGTTGGCGTGGCTCGAGTGCGCTGGCGCTCGCCCCGATCGTCGAGGATATACTCGCTGGCCATCTATACATCCTGGGGGGGGCTGGCCCGGTCAGGGCAGGATCTCGATGTACCCGTCCGTTCCGTGTACGCGGATCCGCTGCCCATCCCGGATCAGCTGGGTTGCATGCTCTACCCCGACGACGGCCGGAAGGCCGTACTCCCGTGCGATCACTGCGCCGTGGGTCATCAAGCCCCCAACTTCCGTCACCAGACCCTCGATTGCGACGAACAGGGGTGTCCAGCTGGGGTCGGTGTAGGCGGTGACGAGGATGTCGCCCGCTTCGAGATCGGCCTCGACGATGTCCAGGATGACGCGGGCGCGCCCCTCGATGGTCCCGGCGGAAACGGGTAGGCCGACGAGCGCGCCGGCGGGGACATCGTCGCGTCGGTAGGACCCGGCGAAGACCTCGCCATCCGAGGTCAGCACCCGGGGCGGCGTGAGCGCTTGAAACGACGCGAACGCGTCCTTGCGCCGGCGGATGAGCCGGTCATCCACGTGGTTCGAGCGCACGACGTCGTGGAGCTCCTGAAACGCGAGGTAGAAGATGTCTTCCTTCTCACGAAAGACGTGGGCCTGCACGAGGCGCTCGGCTTCTTCGAGCAACGCTCGCTTATAAACGAAGTAGCGGCTGACGAAGCCATACTTCGGATACTCCCGGTACCCGATGAAGGTCCGGACGCGGTCGATCATCCGCTTGGCCTCTTCGGCTTTCTGCTCCCCGTCCGGCAAGGCCCGCAAGCGCGCCAGCAGCTCCTGCTCCTTCTCCCGGGCCTCCTGCCGGCCTTGCTCGAAGCGCCGCTCGCCGGCACCCGGCTCGAAGTTCTTGACGTTGCCGAGGATCACGGGCAGGAGCGTGGTGGGGCGTTCGCTCCAACGCGGCCTCGTGATGTCGATCTCGCCGACGCAGCGCATGCCGTACTTCTCGAGGAAGGCCCGGATCGCGTCCCGCGCTTCTTGCCCACCCGCGAGCGTGGGCAGCTCCTCCAGGAAGCCCTCGTCCTCGACGTCCCGCAGGAAAGCCACCACCTCCGGATGTGGGCGGATCACGTCCGCGACGTCCAGGAGCGCCAGCCCCATCTCCGACGTGACGTTGCCGGGGGCGGACTGCGTGAGCGTGTCGGCCGCGTTCTTCTCGCCCAGCCACGCCTCCAGCTTGTCGTTGAGCCACCAGCTGGCCTCTATCGCCGTCATGAACACCTGATGGCTGCGCGGATCGAACACGATCCGCTTCAGCTCCTGGATGTCCGCCAGGATGAAGTCGAGCAGCGCCGACCCGGACTTCGTCCGGATGTCGCGCTTCAAGGCGGCCACAGAGGCCTGGTTGCGCCCGATCAGCTCGGCGACGATGGTCGGTTCGGTCTCGATCGGGGCGGGCGGGTCGCCAGCCGGCGCGCCGCCCGGGCGGGTGGGATCCGCATCCGCGAGCAGCCGGAGGAAATCGCCGCGTTCGAGGATGGTCTGCAGCGCGTCCCCGATCAGCGGATCGGATCTTCCCAGGGCCTTCACGACATTTGCGCGGCTGGCCGGCGAAGCCAGCTCCCGGCTGACGTCGACGAACAGCCTCCCGCCCGCCTCGTACATCTGCCGTCCGGCCGTCAGCTGCCACAGGGAGAGCCCCAGGGGCTTCATCGGGTCGGTCATCATCTGCTGGTGACCGACCGAGACGTAGACGTGGTTCTCTCGGTCACCAGCCGCGGGGACGGGGAACAGCGTCGTGATCGGCCGGCTCTGGACGATCCGGAAGCCATCGTCCACCAGGCACCACTCGATGTCCTGCGGGTGACCGAAGCGCGCTTCGATCACCCGGCCCAGCTCCGCGAGCCGCACAACCTGCTCATCCGTCAGCGCCGGCTGCTCCTGACGCTCCGACTCGATCGCCAGTTGTTCGGTCCCGCCTGCGGGTGAGGCGTGGATGGCGAGCCGCTTGGTGCCGACCACCTTGGCGACGATCTCGCCGTCACACACCTTGTAGACGTCCGCATTCACGAGACCCGAGACCAGCGCCTCGCCGAGGCCGAAGCTCGCCTCCACGGAAGCGACCTTCCGGTTACCCGTGACGGGGTCGGCCGTGAACAGGATGCCGGCAGCCCGCGGGACGACCATCTGCTGCACGACCACGGCCATACGGACCTGCCGGTGGTCCAAGCCGTTCCGCAGTCGGTAGGTCACGGCCCGCTCGGTGAACAGCGAGGCCCAGCACCGGTTGACGTGCTGGAGGATCGCAGCCGACCCCACGACGTTCAAGTACGTGTCCTGCTGGCCCGCGAAGGAGGCCGTCGGCAAGTCCTCCGCCGTCGCGCTGGATCGGACGGCGTAGGCAGCTTGCTCGCCGACACGGGCGAGCGCGAGGATGATCGCCGCCGCCACATCGTCCGGGATGGCGATCCCTTCGAGGGCCCGGCGGATCTCCGCGCTGAGCGCGCGGATCGCTTCCCGGTCGCCAGGGTTAAGGCGCGAGGACCGATCGAGCAGATCGTCGATCGACGGGGCCTCCGCCATGATCCGCCCGAAGGCGTCCGTCGTCACACAAAAGCCAGCAGGCACACAGATGCCTTCGATCCGCGAAAGCTCCCCCAGGACCGCGCCCTTGCCGCCAACGACCCCGACCTGCGTCTGGTCGATCTCCTTGAAATCCAACACGTAGCAGCCCATCCGCTTACCTCCCTCGGAGTTGACCCGATCAACTCACTCCTATTAATTGGTTCCAGCCTTTCTCGTAGGTCATGGCCGGGGCGGCATTATGCAGCACGCTCTACGCCGAGGCTTACACCTACTGGTACCTGAAGTACGGCGGCGCAAACTGACGCTACCACTGGGACCCCGAGGTAAGCTGGGCGGCGGTTATGGACTCGGGGAGATGCTTACGATGAGTAGTCGTGCGGGGGCGGCGAGGACGGCCGGCTTCGGCTTTCACTCGGCGGGTGAGCCCCCGGCCGCGGAGGGCGCTGCTGCGTCCGCGAGGCAGGTGGGCTTGCTCTGGCGGTGGCGACCGTCGTGGGTGGCGGTGGCCGCGCTGCTGACGGGGCTGATCGTGACGGGGGCGCTGGTGTTGACGTCTGTGGCCGTTTACAACCGCAACGAGCGACGGTTGCTGAATCTTCGCGTGCGCGAGTTGAGCCTCGTCCTGGCGGCCACGGCCCCCTCGACCCAGACGCCGCTGGCCTCGGCCGCCGAGCTGGCCAATGCCACGGGCGGTGACGCGCAGAAATTTCGTGCGTTCATGGCTCCATATGTGGGCCCCGGACGCCAGTTCGCCTCGGTATCGCTGTGGCCGCTCCGATCATCCCATCTCGCGCCGAGCACTGTGCTCGGCGAAACGCCCGTGCTCGCGTCGATGCCGGAACGAGCTGAGCGGTTCTTCAGGCATTCCACTCGGTCCGGCGTCCTGAACCTCACGAGCTTCCTCCAGTCGTCGCGTCCGGCGCTCGGCTTCGATTTCAGCGTCCCCGGCCGTGCGCGTGGGTTTGCGGTCTACGCTGAAAAACCGCTGCCCGTGAACAGGCGCTCGAAACTTGAGAAGAACTCGGCCTTCTCCGATCTCAACTATGCGCTGTATCTGGGTCACTCCAAGCGCACCGACGATGTGCTGGTGACGAGCCTGAAGCATCTGCCGATCGAGGGCCGGCAGGCTTCGGATGTCGTTCCCTTTGGCGCCGGTGTGTTTACGGTCGTGGTGAGCCCGAACGGCTCGCTTGGAGGAGCGTTCTTCGAGCGCCTTCCGTGGATCATCGCCCTTGTGGGTCTGTTGCTGAGCTTGGCGGCCGCGCTGATGACCGATCGGCTGGCGCGTCGTCGCCGACGGGCCGAGCAGCTGGCGGGTGTCCTCGACCGTGTCGCGGCGGAGAACCGGGAGATGTACACCGAGCAGCGCAGCATCTCCCAGACGCTCCAGCACGCGCTGTTGCCCGACACGCTGCCGGAGCTCGATGGGCTGCAGGTGGGCGCGCGCTACGTGCCGGCCGCTTCGGGTATCGATGTGGGGGGCGACTGGTATGACATCGTCGACGCGGGGGATGGACGGGTGCTGGTCATGATCGGCGATGTCTCGGGTCATGGGCTGCGAGCGGCGACGACGATGGCCTCGCTGCGCCATGCCGCGCTGGCGTATGCGGCGCAGGATCCGAGTCCGTCCTCGGTGCTCGCCCAGCTCTCGGATTTCGTCAACGGCGGGCCCCACGACTACTTCGCGACGATGCTCTGTGCCCTGGTCGACGTGGGTGCCCATCGGTTGACGTTGGCCAGCGCCGGTCATCTCCCGCCGCTCGTGATCGACGGCGCCGGCGGGCGGTTCGTAGAGTTCGAGGCCAACGTGCCGATCGGCGTTGCGCGTAAGTCGCCCTACTTGGAGACGGCGGTGTCTGTGCGGCCGAACACGACGCTGATCGCGTTCACCGACGGTCTGGTCGAGCGTCGTGGAGAGGTGCTCGACGTCGGCTTGGCGCGCTTGCGCGACGCGGCCACCAACACGGCGCTCGCGCTCGATGATTTGCTGATCGAGCTCGCCCACGGCCTCGCATCCGAGGGCCATCACGACGATACGGCGATAGTGGGCATCCGATGGCAGAGCTAGAGGCTGAGCCCCCGACGGTGCAGATCGACATGCACCTCGACCCAACGGGTGCACAGGTCGTGAGCCTCTCGGGGGAGCTCGACAGCGCAAACGCCGCCTCGCTACGAGAGCGGGTGGCGTCGATCCCGCCGCAGCCCGCTCAGCCGCTGATCTTTGATCTCACCGGCCTGCGATTCATGGACAGCGCCGGGATTGCGGTGCTGATCGGCGCCGCAGAGAAAGCAGGCAGCGTGTCGCTACGCAACCCCTCCCCAATCATCCGGCGCGTGCTGGAGACCACGGGCCTCTCCAGCGTGTTCTCGATCGAGTCATGAGACAGGCGCGCCACTTTCCCTGCCGGCCCGAGTCCGTGGCCGGCGCACGCCGCTTCGTCAGGGATCTCCTGAGCGGGGAGCCGCGCGAGATCGCCGAAGCCGCGGAGCTGATGACCTCCGAGCTTGCCACCAACAGCGTGCGACACGCCCGTAGTGATTTCGAGCTGGCGATCCTCCGCTCGCGAAAGGAAATCCGCGTGGAGGTGAGCGATCACGGTCAAGGCCGGCCCATCCCCCGCTCCCCGACGCCGCGGGAGCAGTCGGGACGAGGTCTTCAGATCGTCCAAGCGCTCTCTGAGAACTGGGGAACGATCCCATCGCCAGGCGGCAAGCTCGTCTGGTTCACCCTGCCGCTGCGCACGCCCGCCGGCGAGCACAAATCCCGCTCGAGTGTCTCCCGCGAGAAGGCGCCCGAGCAAACCCATCAGCCGGAGCGAAGCCATGAGGCAGACCCGGGATCCTCCCCCTTGCCGACCGGGCCTCCTTCAGGCGGCCTTACCCTCGTCCACATTCTTGACCGTAGCTATGCCTCCTTTCGTTGAAGTCTGTCGGAGTGCTCCACCTTGCCCCTACAGTCGCGCTCCACGTCCCCGATAGGGACCAAGGAACAGGATGAGACGTGCCGTGGAGGCGGAGCGGATGACGGCGGACGCGCGCGCCCATCACGATCAGGCACGCGCCATCGACCCCGACGTGGCCGACAGCGGCCAGGACGAGGCCTTGGCCATCGATCAACGCTCCAACTGAGACCAAAACCTCAGTATCCGAATAGAGGCTGCTTGGTTAGCGCGCTGCAATAGGATCGAGCGATGGATCTAGCCGCGGCTCGAGCGCGTTTCGAGCGGTCGTTCGCCGGCGAGATCGCCAGGGAACTGGCGCGCGTCGAAGCGATCGACCGCGCGCTCGCGCTGGCCTCGAAGCTGTTCGTCGCGGTGATTCCCCTGAGCATCATCATCAGGGCGGTCGGGCCCGGTGGGGGGAGCTTCGGCGACGAGCTCGTCCTGCGACTCGGGCTGACCGGTGTCGGGGCCGACGCGACGCGCACGCTGTTTGCCTCCAGCGGCGAGGTCCGCGGAGCGGTCAGCGTGATCGGCCTCGTGATCGTGCTCTACTCGGTGCGCAGCTTCACCCGCGGGCTGCAGCGCGCCTACCTCGAGGTGTGGAGGCTTCGGCCGCAGCGCCTGGACGCGTTCGTCCGTCAGATCACATGGATCGTCGGCTTCATCGCCTATACGTCGCTGCTGGCGCCGGTGCGTGACCTTGAGCACCGCCATGGCGTGCTCTCTCTATATGCGGCAACCGCGATTCTGTTCAGCGTCGCGTTCTGGCTGTGGACGCCCTACGTCCTGCTCGGCCGAAGGATCCACTGGCGTCGCATGCTCCCGACCGGCCTCCTGACGGCCGGCGGGATCGCTCTCTACTCAGCCGGAACGGCGATCTTCTTGCCGGCGATCTTCACGAAAAATGCCGAGCGCTATGGGCTGATCGGGATCGCCTTCGGACTCGTCACGTGGCTGTTCGCCTACGCCGGCGTGGTGATCGTGTGTGCCGTCGTCGCCGGCACCTGGGACCAGCGTCGGCAGCGAGCCCATCGCGCCGGCGCCTGACAACGTCGAGGGCCACCGAGATAATCCCTCGCATCGCCCGATCCGCTCCCCCAGCATCGCCACCCTCGCAAGACACCCACTCCCACGGCTGGACCGACCGCCTGATCGAGCGGCTCGCACCGGGAGAAAACCCGGCGCGGCTGGTCTACGGGGTCCTCGCGATCGGGGCGGTGCTGGCCGCTGAGAGCGGCAGTCATGAGAGCTACCTGGACACCGCCGGGTCGGCGGTGATCGCAATCTGTCTGTACTGGCTCGCGCACGCCTACGCGGACGTCCTCGGGCATCGCCTGCAGACGCACAAGCGTCTCAACATCGCGGCTCTGCGAGGAGCGCTCCGCGACGAAGCGACAATCCTCGTGGGCGCCGTGCTTCCGCTACTCGGGCTGTCGCTCTGCTGGGCCTTCGGCGCCGCCCTGACGACCGGCGTCGAAGTGGCGCTGTGGAGCTGCGTCGGAAGCCTGATCGCATTCGAGCTGATCGCCGGACTCCGCGCCCGCTCAACCCCGCGCGAGCTGGTCCTCGAAGTCGGCGTCGGAGCCACGATGGGCCTGGCGATCGTCGCACTGAAAGTCGTGCTGCACTGACACCTTCGAACCTCAACGGAGCTCAGCTTGGATCCACGGACAGTCGCTCGATAGATCCTCGACGCCGAGCGCGGCGGCGACGTTCAGCGCCATGCCGTGCCAGAAGAACTCGTTCAGGCGCTGCGCATCGGCGCCCGACAGCTCCCGCGCCAGCTCGATCAGCTCGGCGTAGCATCGCCGCACACGCGCGCACACGAGCTCGTCGTCACAGGCTGCATAGGACTGGTGCTGGAGCATCAGGTAGTCGCGGTCGCAGGACAGCAGCTCCTTGTAGGCGATCCCCATCGCCTGCATCGCGTCCTCGCACTCCTCTGGAGCACGCCCCTCGTTGTAGTCGGCGACGGCTCGGCGGAAGGTTTCCGCAACCCGCTCGAAGCCACGCTCCAAGGCCGCCAGGAACAGCTCGCGCTTGGTGGGAAACAGGCTGAACACGTACGGTTGCGCCACGCCCACGCGCCGCGCGATACGCTCGACCGGGGTGCCGTGCAGGCCGCCGCGCGCAAACTCGTGCACGGCGGCGGTGATCAGCTCCTCGCGACGCTCCGCGGCCGGAACCCGCCGGCGCACGGGCTCGCGCGGGGCAGCGTCCCCGTCCGCGTCCGCGTCCGCGTCAAGTGACATCGTCGCCGCGGCGGCCGTATCCGAGGAGCGGCGGTTGCCGCTGTGCAAGTCAGTCATCCCGAGCTCCGATCTCAGCAAGTACCTTGATCCCCCTCCCCCACATAGATTAGCAGTCGCTAATAAGGCGGGGCGGGAAGCTGTCCGTGCCGGCCTTGACGATCCTGAACCGAGGAGGCGCACCGCGCACAGCGAATACCATCGAGGCGATGCAAACCCATTTCCCGAGAACCCCCGCGTTGCTGAGAACCCCCGCGTTGCTCCTGGGAGCCAGTCTCACGGCAATGCTGCTGGCCGGCTGCGGCGGGGGCACGAAGACGGTCAGCGTGGCCAGCGCCCCACCCACCGAAGCAACGACCTCGACCACCACGCCGCGGACGACCACGACCACTACCCGGGCGAGCACGCCGACGAGCACCACCACCCCGACACCGACCGCGAGCGGCGGCGCCTCGGGCTCGTCAACCACTCGTACCGCGCCCGCGCCCGCCTTCACGCACGAAGGCGCCACCTCCACCTCCACCAGCACCGGCACCGCAACGGCGGAAGGGTTGAGCGCCGCCGAGGCGGTCCTCCAAGCGAAGGGCTATATCGCGAGCGCCACCTCCGACTATCACCCCAACCAGACCCTGCGCGTGCTCGTCGGCACGCGCACGAGCTCCGCCGAAGGCAGCGGGCAGCAGGCGTTCTTCTTCGTCGACGGGCGCTACATCGGCACCGACGCAAAGCAGCCCAGCGCGTCGATTCGCGTGGTCAGCCAGAGCGACACCGAAGCCACGCTGGCCTATGCCCTGTCCGGTGGCGGTCAGGCGACCGTGCGCTTCCAGCTCAATGACGGCAAGCTCGTCCCGCTCGGCTCGATTCCCCCCGCGAGCAGCCGCCAGTAGAGCCATAACGGCGCCCAGGCAGCGCTGAACACGCGCCGTCGCGAAGGCCCTATCGTGGTGTGGGTCAAACCACCACACACGAGGAAGGGGTCGTCTGATGAGCGCAACGATCGAGGGCCGCAGCGAGGAGCTGCTGCAGGGAAAGAACTTCTGCCATGTCGCCACGCTCCGCCCGGACGGCTCGGTGCATGGTGTGCCGGTATGGGTCGATGTCCAGGATGGCAAGGTCCTATTGAACACCGCGCAGGGGCGCGCCTGGCCACGCAACCTGGAACGTGACCCGCGGGTCACGCTGACCGTGCAGAACATGGAGAACCCCTACGAGTACCTGGCGATCCGCGGACGGGCAGACGCGCCGAGCACCGACGGTGCCGACGCGCACATCGACGCGATGGCGAAGAAGTACATGGACAAGGACGAGTACCCGATGCGCCAGCCCGGCGAACAGCGCGTGATCATCCGTGTCGAGCCCGAGCATGTCCGCATCTGGGGCGGCTGAGCTCCAGCAGGCGCGGCGCGGCTATGTACGACCCGTCAGCCGTCGCCACAGCGACGGCCCGCGCGGCTGTGTGCGCTGCCACTCGTCGCGCAACAGGAGCTCGCCGCGCGAGCGGGCGGCGAGCACGCACTCGCTGTGGGCATGCCGGCGGCGGCGCGTGTCGCCCTCGGGGGCGATCAGCATGTGCTCGCTGAGCGCGGGTAGATGATGAGCGCAAATTGGACAGCGGTACGTCGCCGGCTTGCGGTTCGCCGCACGACGCACCGTCCACCATCGGGCGGGCGGCAGGCTGGACATGGCTCCATTGTTGCGCCGCTCGCGGCCACCCTTGTGGCGACCGTGGCCGTGGGGGTCGGCGTTGCCCTGGCGCGGGCCGAGCGCACGCGTCGCTCGGCCAAGAGCCCGCGCAAGCACGCGCGCCGCTTTGCCCAACTCCCCGGCGAGCCGCTGGGCGAGGCTCTACGGCGGATCGCGCTCGGCCAGCTCGACCTCGCGATCGAACTGCTCGCGGACGAAGGGAATACCGATACCAAGGGACAGAGCGTCAGGAAGCGAGACCGGAAGGGTCACGGGAAGCATCACCGGCACGGCGGCAAGCGAAGCGAGCCCGACGGGCGAGCGATCCATGAGACGCGCAAGGCGCTCAAGCGCCTGCGCGCGCTGCTGCGTCTGCTGCGCCATGAGCTCGGCGAGCGCCGGTTCGAGCACGAGTACGGCATCCTCAGCGACGCGGCCCGGCGCCTGGCGGGTGCACGCGATGCACAGGTGATGCTCGAGACATTCGACGCGCTCCTCGCAAGCAGCCCCAGGAAGCTCGGCCGCCGGCGGGTGCTGATCGAACAGCGCAAGCGACTTGCGGCCGCCAGCAGGCTGGCAACACGGCGCACGCTCGGCGACGAGGCCACACGCGCAGAGGTGCTGGACGAGCTGCGGGGGCTGCGCGCGCGAGCGCAGCGGTGGAGCCTCGCCGAGCGGGGTGGCATCGCCATCGTGGAGCACGATCTGCGACTGCTCTACAGGCAGGGGCGCCGCCGCTTCCGGCGTTTACCACGTGGCAAGCGGCGCGGGAGCAGGAGCGACACGCGCGCGCTGCACGAGTGGCGCAAAGCCGGCAAAGACCTGCGCTATGCCGCCGAGATCCTTGATCTCCGGTCGCTGGCCCAGCGCGCCGAGACCCTGGAGGAACTGCTGGGCGAGGAGCACGACCTCGCGCTGCTCGCCCAGCGGCTGCCCGCCGCCGGGCGGGCGCCGTTCAAGGGCAGGCGTGGCAAGCAGGCGCGCAAGGCCCTGCTCGAGCAGATCGGGCGTCGTCGCCGGCGCCTGCGCAAACGGGCGCTACGCCAGGGAGAGCGCCTGTACCGGCGCAAGCCGAAGAAGTTTGTGCGACGTGTGCGTCGCGCTCACGCGCGCACGTAGAAGCACCACCCCGAGCAAGCACCACTCAGAGCGACAGCGGCCACTTCAAGGCCATCATTTCAGGGGGATGCTCCAGCACCGAGCACAAACCGCCGATGTAGAGGCGAGGCCACACTCGGCCATGCGCACACGAACGACACCAGCGAACCTATTCCTTGCCTTCCTCCTGGGAGGGTTGGGAGTGCTTGTGCTGCACATGACCGTCGGGCTCGGCGGCCGGCAGGCCGGCGGGTTGATCGACGACGACATCTACGACGTGCTGATGTTCGGCGCGGCGCTGGCTGTGATCGCACGCGCGATCGCGTTCAAGCAGCAGCGCGCGGCGTGGCTGGCGATGGGCGCTGGGCTGCTCTGCTGGAGCCTCGGCGAACTCTACTTCACGCTGTTCGTCGAAAGCTCGGGCACGGCCGCCGGCAGCGTCTCCCCGGCGGACGGCCTGTATCTGGCGATGTACCCCTGCCTGTACGTAGCGATCATGCTGCTGCTGAGGGCGCACCTGCGCGAGCTGCGCGTGAGCCTGTGGCTCGACGGCCTGATCGCCGGTCTCGCCGCCGCCACGCTCGCGGCGGCGGTCGTCCTGCCGCCGATCATCGACCACACCCACGGCGACGTCGCCTCGGTGGCGGTCTCACTGGCCTATCCGATCGGCGACCTGTTGCTGTTGATCTTCACGATCGGCGCGCTCGGCATGACCGGCTGGCGCCCGGGGCGCGTGTGGCTCCTGATCGCGGCGAGCATGCTGCTGAACGCGATCGCCGACTCGATCTACCTGTACCAGACCGCCACGGGCTCCTACCAAGCGGGCAGCTGGGTCGAAGGCCTGTGGCCCGCCGCAGCGGTCCTGCTGGCGATCGCCGCCTGGACGCCGTGGCCGCCGCCGCAACAGCGGCGCGTGGAGGACTGGCGGCTGGTGACGGTGCCCGCGATCTCGCTGCTCACGGCGCTGGGAGTGTTCATCTACGGCAACCTGCACCACCAGCTGACCCTGCCGGCGCTGATCCTCGCCACGGCCACGGTGCTCGCCGTCGGCGCGCGGCTGATGATCACGGTGCGCGAGAACCTCGCGATGCTCCTCGGCTCGCGGCGGCTGGCGCTGACCGATCCCCTGACCGGCCTGGCCAACCGCCGGCAGCTGATGGAAGACCTGGAGCACGCCTGCGAGCAGGGCCGGGCGCACGAGCCGTGGCGGCTGGTCCTCTATGACCTGAACGGCTTCAAGCGCTATAACGACACCTTCGGCCATCCCGCGGGTGACGCCCTGCTCGTGCGGCTGAGCGAGCGGCTGCGCGCGAGCGTCGCCGCGCATGGGACCGCCTACCGGATGGGAGGCGACGAGTTCTGCGCGCTGATCCTCCTCACGGCCGGCGACGACTGGCTCGTGCGGGCAAGCGTCGCGTCGCTGTCCGAGCAGGGGAGGGCCTTCGCGATCGACGCGGCGCACGGCGAGGTGAGCATCCCGGCCGAGGGCAGCGACACGGCAGCGGTCCTGCAGCTGGCCGACCAGCGGCTGTACGCGCGCAAGGAGCAGACCCGCGTACCGGCCGATGCGATCCGGGCGCTGCGCGCGGACCGGCGCTTCAGCCGACGCTGAGCACGGTGTACACGCGCTTGCCTTTCGGCAATACGACGGAGACGCTGTCACCGGGGCCACGCCCGAGCAGGGCCACCGCGACCGGAGAGTCGGCCGACAGCCGGCCCTCGGCGGGAGCGGCATCGTGGGAGCTGACGATCTGCCAGGTGTGCTCGGCGCCGTCCTCGGCGCGCACCTGCACGGTGGAGCCGAAGCCGACCACTCCTCCCACGGCGGGGGTCGCCTCGACGACGACCGCGGAGGCGATCTTCTCGCGTACCCGCGCGATCTTCGTCTCCAGGTGCGCCTGTTCGTTCTTCGCGTCGTGGTACTCGCTGTTCTCCTTCAGATCGCCCCATTCGCGCGCGGTTTTGATCCGCTCGGCGATCTCCCGGCGCCCCTCCCCCTCGAGCTCCGCCAGCTCGGCGTTCAGGCCCTCCAGGCCCTCGGCCGTGATCAGGTTCGTCGCCTCGGTCATTCGAGCGACAGCCTACTCGACCTGACCTGCTTCCCCGCGACACTCCCCGCGAAGCCTCGACGGAACAGTCTCGCCCCGAGCGGGCCGGGTTCAGAAGTAGGTGCTGGGCGCCGAGGACAGCAGCGCGTAGTCCTGCGCGATTGCCGCCTGCACGAGCAGTTGGGCGCCGGCGGGCGAGCCGAAGACGAACACGTTGTCGCTCAGCCGCAGGTGTTCCCAGGCGTAGTTGACGTAACCCTGCACGAGCTTCGTCCCCGGCGGATCGTGGGTGACGGAGTCGAGGTAGAGCAGGTTGCGGAAGTAGACCGACACGAAGAACGGGTTTTCCTGACCGAGCTTTTCAGAGGTGTAGTAGGCGAGCGCCGTCTTGGCGGTCTGGCGCGCTTGGAACAGGTAGGCGGAGTTTCCGGTCGCCTGGTAGAGCAACACCCCGGCGCCGATCATCGCGCCCTGGTTGTAGCTCCACTCCGTCGGTTCGACTTTCCCACGCAAGCCGATGTGATCGGCATACAGGCCGTTCGGCTGGGTCAGGCAGGTGCGCACCCATTCGTAGGCCAGCTCGGCGAACTGCAGGTACTGCGCGTTGCCGGTCTGCCGGTAGAGCTGCAAGGCGAGCTCGGCCGTGGGCGCGTTGGTGACGGTGTTGCGTTCGATGCCTTCGGCGGAGTTGGAGAACGGGATGCCGCCCGGGCAGGCGATTCCCGGCGTGGTGTCCCAGCCGGCCATCTCGAACGCCATGATCCCCTCGGCGCCGCCGAGGATCGCCGCTTCGTGGTTCTGCTCGTAGATTCGCGCGAGCTCGATCCCGATCCACGCGTTGTCGTCGTAGTACTTCGTCCCGCCCGGTCCTTCCGGCGGCGCGACGGTGCCGTCGTAGGCGGCGAGCGTGCTCGTGTATGTGCCTTCCGGCAGACCTGAGTTGTTGAGGTCGAGATACGATTTCAGGCCGACGAGCCGTGCCCGCAGTTCAGGCCCGAAGGAGCTTTTCAGGCTCGGAATGTTCGCCATGCTGACGGTCGCCGCGAATGCCTGGGAAAACGGCCACAAAAACGAGAACGGTTCCCCTTGATACAGCCCCGAGCCGGGGATGTAGTAGGTCTTCTGCATCACTTCGAAGGCGATCTTCGCCCGTTCGGCGTTGACCGGCAGTTTCGGCTTCTTCGGCGCGTGCTTGGCGGGCTTCTTCTTGCCGGCGGGCTTCGCCCCGGGGGCGCTCGCACCGCCCGTCGTCGCCCGGTGAGCCGTCTTTGAGTGGGCGAATTCGGAGGCCCGCGCGATCTTCGCGGGGCGCTGGGCGCCCGCCGGGTAGGGAGAGGCCGCCGACGCGGGCGCCGCGGGCAGGCAGGCCGCCGTCACGAGGACAAGCAGGAGCATGCCGCGGCGAGCCGCCCGCACAGGCGAAATGTCAGCGCTGGATCTCATCGATACTCAGCAAACAGAACAGTCGGGCGGGCCATTTGATTTGGTGTACGCATCCTTACGCGCAAATCCTTCAATCTCGACCGTCGGTGATGATCAGTCGAAGCACAAACTTCGATTACGTGACCGTCGGCCACGTGACGGTCGACGTGCTGTCCGCCGACTCCTCGCGCCGCCCGGGCGGGGGCGCCTTCTACAGCGCGTTGCAGGCCGCCCGACTCGGGCTGCGCGCGCTGATCGTCACGCAGGGATCGCCCCCGGAGCTCGAAGCGCTGCTCGAGCCCTACCGCTCAGAGTTCGAGCTGCGCATCATCCCGGCGGCGGCCACCACGACGCTGCGGACCTCGTGGTCGGGCACTCTGCGCAGCCAGCGGCTGCTTGCCTGGGCTGGCCCGATCGCTCAGGCTGTCGAGGTCGACACGCGGATCCTGCACTTCGCCCCCGTCGCCCGCGAGACCACCCAAGCAGCGTGGCGCGGGCATGCTGACTTCGTCGGGCTCACTCCGCAGGGACTGGCGCGCACATGGGATGAGGACAAAGAGACGGGTGGTGAGATCGTGTCGGCGCCCCTGCCAGGCGATCGACAATCACTCGATGGCCTGATCCCGGACGGCTGCAAGGCGGTCGTCGCCAGCGAGCATGAGCGCATCGCCTGTGCGCCACTGCTCAGCGCGGCGGCGGCCGGTGGCGCGGTGCTCGCGATCACCGCCGGGGCCGCTGCCACGAGCGTCCATCTGCCCGACGGCGAGGTAACCCGGATCCAAGCCCCAGCCGTCGCCGAGCCCAAAGACGACCTCGGCGCGGGCGACGTGTTCGCGGCCGCCTTCTTCATCGCCCTGCATGAAGGCCAGTCCCCTGCACATGCCGCGGCCTATGGCAACGCCGCGGCGGCCATCCGGATCAGCGGAATCGGAGCAGACGCGATCGGCGAGCGGCGCGCAATCGAGGCCCGGCTGGCCTGAGCTCACACACCCGCGCGCGACTCCACCCCCAGCGCCGCGTCGACCAGCCGCGAGATCTGTCCAGAGGACAGCACCCCTTCACAACCGCAGGCGCGCAGCGCCAGCAGCAGGCTGCCGCCCACGGGAGCCATCTCGACAACGGACACCTGAGCATCGGGGGCCAGCTCGTGCACAGCGCAAGTCAGGGGCTCGACGAACACGGCGCCGGCCTTGAACGCGCTGCCGATCAGACCCACGGGGAAGGACCCGGCGAGACCCGTGCGGCGAATCACCGCGGCGATCTGCGCAGACAACAGGCGCGCACCCCGCTCATAGAGCTCACGCGCGACCGGGTCCCCACCCCCGTTGCCGTCCCCGTCGCCATCCCCGCCCCCGGCGAGCCGCGCGGTCTCGATCGCGAAGGCCGCGATCTCGCTCTTGGAGAGCGGCTGGGAGTAGACGCGCGCGGCCAGAGCCTCGATGCTTGGAGCAGCGAAGAACTCGACCGCCGCGTCGCCCAGCGCGGTCGCCGGCCCGGAGTCCTCGCGGTCGCGGAGCGCCGCCTTGATCGACTCGGTGGCGAACCAGTGGCCGCTGCCCTCGTCGCCGAGCAGGTGCCCCCAGCCGCCGGCTCGCCAGGCGCGCCCGTCGGCGCCGACGCCGAACACGTTCGAGCCGGTGCCGGAGATCACGCCGATACCAGGTTGCCCGCCCGTGGCCGTGGCCCACGCGGCGACGACGTCGTTGACGACGAGCCAGCGATCGGTGCGCGCCGCGTGGACGTGCCGGGCCACGGCGGCGGTGTCGGTGCCGGCCAGCGCGATCACCGCGGCGTCGAGCTGCGCCGCGGCGATGCCGGCGCACGCGAGCGCGGCGTCCGCGGCCTCCAAAAGCGCCCCGACGGCGGCGCGCGTGCCGACGGCGTCTTCGTTGCTGGGGCCCGCCTGCCCCAGGTGCAGGGTCCCGCCGCGCAGGTCGAGCAGCGCGGCGAGCGTCTTCGTCGCGCCGCCGTCGATCCCGAGCACGAACCGCGCGCCCGCGCGGCCATTCGCCCGCGCCTTACCTGCCCCCGCGGCGACGTTCGCGCCCTCCCCGCGGCCCGCGGCCGCGGCGGCCCCCGACGGGGCCAGATCCACCCCGGGCGGGGCCACATTTGCCCCGGGCGGAGCCAGCTCAGGCGGTAGCTCGACCAGGGAAGCGCGATTCACGCGCGGATCTTCGCAGGCCGGCGCTGGACCCGGCGCTTGCCCCACCCGGGCTCGGCGCGCAGGCGCGCCGCCGCCGACGGAGGTCTTAACCTAAACTTTATCTAGCTAATTCTTACCTTGATCCTGCGCAGATCGCCTTGAATGTGAACAATGAACGTCGACCGACGAGAACGGAAAGCCCGCGGATGAGCGCGAACGTGATCTGGCAGGAGGCCACGGTCGACCGCGAGCGACGCTGGGAGGCGTTGGGCCAGCAGGGCGCGACCGTGTGGTTCACGGGCCTCCCCGGCGCGGGCAAGACGACGATCGCGACCGCGGTCGAGGCGCGGTTGATCGACGCCGGGCGCAGCGCGTACCGGCTCGACGGGGACAACCTGCGCCACGGCCTGTGCAGCGACCTGGGCTTCAGCAAGGGCGACCGCGAGACGAACGTGGGGCGCGTGGGCGAGATCGCGCGGCTGTTCGCCGACGCGGGCACGGTCGCGCTGGTGGCGCTCGTCAGCCCGTATACGGACTGCCGCGAGAAGGTCAGGGCGCTGCACGACCGCGACGGGCTGCAGTTCCTCGAGGTGTTCGTGAACACCCCGGCGGAGGAGTGCGTGCGCCGCGACCCGAAGGGTCTGTACGCGCGCGCGAACAGCGGCAACCTGAGCGAGATGACGGGCGTGGACGCGCCGTACGAGGCGCCGCGCGCACCCGAGGTCGAGCTGACGCCCGAGATGGATGTCCACGCGGCGACCGCGGCGGTGCTGGCCGCGTTGGGCGAGCGCCCACAGACCACCGCCTGAGCCCTCACCGACAGGCGTCGGGGGGCGAGGAGCGAGGAAAAACAGCAGGGGGACGAGTTGCCGAGCGCGACGGCGTCGAGCGGCGCGGTGCCCGGTCGGGGCTGGGCGACAGGAATGGAGCGTTTTCAACCCCGGCCGATCCCCGAGGCACAGAGCTGGAATAGACCGACGCCCAGCACAAGACCCGACAACGACCACGGGAATGTACCTGCCGTTGACAAAACGTCTTAGTTTGTATACAGTGCGTACGCATCGACCTGAAATGACCGAGAAGGAGCGCGGGGAAAATGGCATCGATCGCAAGCGAGCAGACGACGAGCACAAGCGCAATCACGGGCGAAGCGTCCGCCCCCGCGCAGGCACGCTGGCGCGACCGCAAGCGTTATGCGTGGCTGCTGGGGCTGATCATCCCGACGCTGCCGTTCCTCGCCTGGGGCCTGGTCGAACTGACCGGATTGGGGATCTTCTGGTTTTACGGCCCGATCCTCGTGTTTGGGATCTTTCCGTTGCTGGATTTGGCGATCGGGATGGACGCGGCGAACCCGCCGGACAGCGTCATCAAGTGGCTCGAGCAGGACAGGTACTACCGCTGGTGCACGTATATATACATCCCGATCCAGTACGCGGGATTGGTCTTGGCCTGCTGGCTGTGGTCGAGCGGCAAACTGAGCACGCTTGACGATGTCGGGCTGGCGTTGACGATGGGGATGGTCAGCGGGATCGCGATCAACACCGCGCACGAGCTGGGGCACAAGCGCGCGAGCGTCGAGCGCTGGCTGAGCAAGGTCGCGCTCGCGCAGAGCGGGTATGGACACTTTTACATCGAGCACAACCGCGGCCATCACGTGCGCGTGGCCACGCCCGAGGACCCGGCGAGCTCGAGGTTGGGCGAGAGCTTTTGGGCGTTCTTGCCAAGGACGGTCAGCGGCAGCATGAAGTCGGCCTGGGAGCTCGAGCACGAGCGGCTGGACAGGGCGGGCAAGCGGTTCTGGAGCCCGCGCAACGACATCCTGAACGCGTGGGCGATGACCGTGGTGCTGTTCGGCGCGCTAACGGCGATCTTCGGGGTGGTGGTCCTCCCCTACCTCATCATCCAGGCGGTGCTCGGCTTCAGCCTGCTGGAGGTCGTGAACTACCTGGAGCACTACGGCCTGCTGAGAGCCAAGCGCGAGGACGGCCGCTGGGAGCGCACGGCGCCGGAGCACAGCTGGAACAGCAATAACGTCGCGTCGAACGTGCTGCTGTATCACCTGCAGCGCCATTCCGACCACCACGCCAACCCGATGCGCCGCTACCAGGCGTTGCGCCACTTCGACGAGGCCCCGCAGCTGCCGACGGGCTACGCGGGCATGATCGTCACCGCGGTGATCCCGCCGTTGTGGCGACGCGTGATGGATAGGCGTTTGCTCGATCACTACAACGGCGAGCTGGAGAAGACGAACATCCACCCCAGGACGCGCGGCAGGATAATGGCGCGCTATGGCAGCCACAGCCACTGAGCGCACCCCCTACGCCGAGGCCGCGCGCGAGCTGCTGCGCAATACGCTGCTCGACGCCGCGCGCGACGAGCTGGAACGCAAGAGCTGGGCGCGAATCACGATGGGCGACATCGCGACGGCCGCGGGGGTGAGCCGGCAGACCCTGTACAAGGAGTTTGGCTCGCGGGACGAGTTCGCTCAAGCGTTCGTGATGCGCGAGGTCGGTCGTTTCCTCGAGGCCGTCGAAGTGGCGGTGAAAGAACACCTGGATGACCCGGCCACGGCGCTGTCGGCCGCGTTTGACGTATTCCTGACGGCGGCCGCGGAGGACCCGCTGGTGCGCACGCTGCTGAGCGGCGAGGAGGCATACGGCCTGCTGGCGCTGGTGACGACGCAGGGCGAGCCCGTGGTCGCCGCCGCGACTGAGCGGCTCTCGGCGATCATCCTCTCCGGCTGGCCGGCTGTCGATCCGGGCGATGCCCGTCTACTGGCCGAGTGCCTCGTGCGCCTGGCGATCAGCTATGCGGCCCTCCCCGCTGGTCCTACCGGCATGACGGCTGCTTCGGTCACCACCCTGCTCGGCCCCTACATCGAGCGCGTGCTCGCGGAGGCGGGTCTGTAGCCAACTCCGCCTTCTTGGCTCGACCATCCCGCTCGGGTGGCCGCTCGCTCTCGTGATTCTGCTCGATGCCGGCTTCCGCTCTGCGTCCCCTTCTGCTCTGCGTCCCCTTCCGCTCTGCGTCCCCTTCTGCTCTACTCCGCCATGTGTCCCAGACCGCGTCTACTCGTAACCGTGTCGCGCTGGCCGCCACATTCGTGGATGCGGCGCTGCGCTATTGGCTGACCGTCTTTCCTCGTGCCACCCGCGGGGTGGATCACTGGCAGAACCGCGCCGCCCAGATCCCCGACCCCGTGCTCCGGCGGCTGGCTGTCGATTCTCTGCGCGAGCGCAGCAACATCGAGGGCGCCGCCGCGTTCGCCGCGTTCGCGCCGCGTGCTCGTCGCCCTGCCGTGGTGCGCGCCCTCGTAGCTTTCCAGGCCGCCTACAACTACGCCGACCTGCTCTCCGAGCAGCCGCACGAAGATGCGATCACAAACGGGCGCCGCCTCCATCAGGCGCTGCTCTTGGCGCTCGATCCAAAGGCCCCCCTCCTCGACTACTACGCCTATCATCCGCAGCGCGACGACGGCGGCTACTTCCAGGAGATGGTCGACGCCTGTCGCGTGGCGCTCGGCACCCTGCCCTCCTTCTCTGTGATCGCACGATCGGCACTGATCGCCGCTGAGCGGATCGTGACCTTTCAAAGCCTCAACGTCGGCAAGACGCAGGGAGATCACGTAGCTCTGGCGCTGTGGGCGCGCGAGCAGACGCCCTCTGGCTCGGAGCTTCACTGGTGGGAGACGGCCGCCGCGGCGGGCTCCTCGCTCGGCGTCCACGTGCTGATCGCCGCCGCCGCCGAGCCCGAACTGCAGCCGGCGGATGTCGCCGCGCTCGATCACGCCTACTTCCCCTGGATCGGAGCACTGCACTCGCTGCTCGACAACATCGTCGACCGCCAGGAGGACGTCAGGACACATCAGCCCAGCCTCATCGGGTACTACGCCTCGCCGGCACAGGCGGTCGCTCGCCTGCATCTGCTCGCCGTGCAGGCCGTCGGCCGTGCTCGCGCGCTTCCTCATGGACGCAGGCACCTGATCATCCTCGCCGCGATGGCCGGTAACTACCTGTCCAACCCCCAGGCCAACGCCTCCGACGTCAGGGATGTCGCCCACAGCGTGCTCGACGCGATCGGCGACCTCGCCACGCCTACGCTGCTCGTCTTCAAGCTGCGCCGCCTCGCCGGCGGCATCCACGATGCGCCGGCGGACAGCGACCCGATCGCGACGGCCGGGCCCGCCACCCAGGAGAGCTGGAATGCCGAGCTACATGAACCGGACACCGTCCGCGTCTCTGAAGTTTGAGGTAGGGTTGCCGCCGGGTTCCTTTCGTAGTCGCATTCGCAGGTCATCGAGTTCGGGAGAGGGAGTGGGGTTGACGTGCTGGAGCTGCGCGATCTCGTAAAGCACTATCCCGCGGTCGGCGGGGAGTCGGTGCGCGCCGTCGATGGCGTCTCGCTGTCGGTCGCGCCGGGGGAGATGGTGGTGTTGTACGGGCCGAGCGGGTCGGGGAAGACGACGCTGCTGCTGATGGTCGCGGCGCTGCTGGAGCCGACCAGCGGGTCGGTGCTGGTCAACGGCCGCGACATCTCCTCGCTGTCCGAGCGCGAGGCCTCCAACTTCAGGCTCTCGGAAATGGGCTTCGTGCGCCAGAACTTCGACCTGCTGCCCGGGGTCACGGCGATCGACAACGCGGTGCTCAAGCTGCTCAAGCACACCCGCTGGCGGGAGGCCCACAGCCGCGTCCGCCCGCTGCTCGAGCGTCTCGGTCTGGGTGAGCGTTTGGAGCACCGCGCGGAGACCCTCTCGATGGGTGAGCGCCAGCGCGTGATGATCGCGCGCGCGCTGTCCAGCGAACCGAAGCTGCTGCTCGCCGACGAGCCCACCGGAAGCCTCGACTCCCAGCGCAGCCGCGAAGTGCTCGAGCTGCTGCGCGAGCTGTGCCGCGAACGCGAGGTGGCGGTGGTGCTCGTCAGCCACGATCCCCAGGCCGCGGCGTATGCCGATCGCGTGCTCGCCCTGCGCGACGGCAAGCTGACCGACTATGACCCAGAGCAGGGCTTCGCGCCGGCTCACGCCGGCTGAGCACCGCCCGGCCGGCGTGAGACTCTCGAACGTCATCCACCTGTATCGCGTGCGCCTGCGGGCACGGGCGCTGCAGGAGATCTTCGCGATCGTCGGGATCGCGGCCGGTGTCGGGCTGCTGTTCGCCTCGCAGATCGCCAGCTCCAGCCTGTCGAGCTCGGTGGGCAAGCTCAACAGCGGCATCGTCGGTAAGGCCGGCCTGCAGGTGACCGCGCGCGACCCCCACGGCTTCGACGAAGCGGTGCTCAAGCAGGTGCGCCGGCTGCAGGGCGTGCGCCTCGCGGCCGGCCTGGTCGAAGCGACCGCCAACGCGGTCGGGCCAAAGGGCAGCCAGTCCGTGCAGCTCGTGGGCGCCGATTCGAGCCTCACCGAACTCGGTGGCGCGCTCGTCAAGCGCGCCTCGCTGACGCCGTTCGCCGGTCTCGGCGCGGTCGTGCTGCCGGCGCCGGTCGCAAAGACGATCGGCGTGACGAGCTTCGGCAAGATCGTCACCTTCCAGGTCGGCGGCGCGAGCTCCGAAGCCGCGCTGTTCGCGCAGCTCCACGAAAAGCAGATCGGGGCGCTGATCAACAGCCCGATCGCGCTCGCGCCGCTGGAATACGCACAGGAACTCGCCGGCCTGCAGGGCCGCCTGAACCGCATCCTCGTGCAGGCTGCCCCCGGAGAGGAAGCCGCGGTGCTCGCGGGCCTGCGACGGATCGCGGGCAGCCGGCTGGACGTCGAGTCCTCCAACCACGACGAAAAGCTGTTCGCCAAGGCCGCCGCGGCGTCCAACCAGTCGACCGCGCTGTTCGCCGTGATCAGCGCGCTCGTCGGCTTCCTGTTCGCCTTCAACGCGATGCTGCTGACGGTGCCCCAGCGGCGCCGGCTGATCGTCGAGCTGCGCCGCGACGGATACACGCCGGGGGCCGTGATCGCGGTGCTGCTGCTCGACGCCGTCGTGCTCGGGGTGATCGCCACCGCGCTCGGGCTGCTGCTCGGTGACGAGCTCTCGATCCACCTGTTCCACGCCAACCCCGGCTACCTCTCCTCGGCGTTCGCGCTCGGCTCCGAGCGTGTCGTCAGCTGGCAGAGCATCGCGATCGCCGCGGGCGGCGGGATGCTCGCAGCCTGTGTCGCGGTGCTCAGCCCCCTGCGCGACATCCTCTCCCGCGACCCGCTTGCCGCGACGGCTCTGAAGGAGAGCTCCGGCGGCGCGCAGAGCAGCTGGCTGCTGCTCGGTGGCCTCGCCGCACTGGCGCTGACCCTGGGCATTCTGCTGTTCGCCCCCGAAGCGGCGATCGTCGGGATGGTCAGCCTGATCGCCGCGCTGCTGCTGCTGCTGGCGATTCCGCTGAACGCGACGCTCGCGCTCGTCAAGCGCACCGCCCCGGCGCTCACGAGCGCCGTGCCGCACATCGCCGTGATGGAGCTGCGCTCCGGGCGCTCGCGCGCCGTCGCGATCGCCGCCACCGGCGCGATCGCGGTGTTCGGCGCCGTCTCGATCCAGGGCGCCCACGGCGACCTGCTGAAGGGCCTGGAGAACGCCGCCCACGACACGAACGCCTCGACCGACGTCTGGGTTTCGGCAGCCGGGAGCTCCAATCTGCTGATGACCACCCCGTTCCCCCCCACCGCGCAGGGCAAGCTGGAAAAGCTCCCCGGCGTGCGGTCGGTCGGCCTCTACCGCGGGGGGCTGCTCGACGAAGGCGACCGCCGCATCTGGGTGATCGCGCCCCCCGGCGACTCCTCGCCGCTGGTGCCGCCGACACAGCTGATCGAAGGCAACGTCGCCCAGGCCGACGCGCGCCTGCGCCAGGGCGGCTGGGCGGTGGTCTCGCAGGCGATCGCCGCGGAACGCCACCTGCACATCGGCCAGTCCTTCACGCTGCACGCCCCGCTGCCCACCACGATGCGTCTCGCCGCGATCAGCACGAACATCGGCTGGGCGCCGGGCGCGATCATCACCACCGCCGCCGATTTCGCGCGCGCCTGGGAAAGCGACGACGTCAGCGCGCTCAGCGTGCATGTGAAGCCCGGCGTCACTCCCCCCCAGGCCCGCGCTGAAATCCAGACCGCGCTCGGGCCGCACACGGGGCTGGCGGTGCAGACCGCCGAACAGCACGAAGGCAAACTGGTCGAAATCACCCGCCAGGGACTGACCCGCCTGTCGCAGATCGCCACGCTGATCCTGATCGCCGCGATCCTCGCGATGGCCGCCGCGATGGGCGCGTTGATCTGGCAGCGCCGCCCGCGCCTGGCCAAGCTCAAGCTCGAGGGCTTCGCGCGCGCCGAACTGTGGCATACGATCGTGCTCGAGAGCTTCCTCTTGGTCGGCGTCGGCTGCACCACCGGCGCGGTCTTTGGCCTGCTCGGCCAGCAGCTGCTGGACCACGCCCTGAGCAGCGTGATCAACTACCCCGTCGTCAGCTCGCTCGGCATCCTCGACGCGATCGTCAGCCTCGCGCTCGTCACCGCCGCCGCCGTCGTGATGGTCGCCGCGCCCGGCTACTTCGCCTCGAGCGTGCCCGCCGCGCTGGCCCTACAGGACTGACCGCCCTACCGCCGCCTCGACGGCGGCGGGCAGGCCACGACGCTTTTCGCGACGGTGGTCGTGCCGTCGGCGAAGCCGAACGTCGCGGAGAACGGGAAGCCGCCCTTCGGGCAGTGCAACGGCACCGACACGCCCTGGGGGTGGAAGGCCACCGTTTTGCCGTGCGAATGGGTGTAGTAGGTCAGATGGCTGGGCCCGATCGTCGACTGCACGCTGACGATCGACACGGGCGGGCCGTTGGGCACGCTGGGGATCAGCGGTATCGCGGCATCCAGACTGCCTCCCAAGGTCGTTGAGCCGGACACGAGTTCGCCCTGGAAGACGATCTGGGCGTAGACCGGTTCCTGCCCGTTGGCGTAGAACAGCACGACCAGGTTGCCGTTGTGCGGGGGCCCCATCAGCGCCTGGATGTCCGGGATCTCACGCCCTGAGCCCTCGCCGAAGGGGACTTCCACGAACGCGCTGCCGAACCCCAGGCGCGAGTTCGGCGAGCAGCCCGCCAGCCCCCGCGCGAGCAGGTTCGCGGGCTGGCAGATCGCCAGGCCGAGCGTGGTCGTGACGTAGTCGATCCCCGGCGGCAGCGCCAGGCTGAGGCTGGTCAGCGGAGACGGCAGGCCACCTTCTGTGCTGGCAATCTGAAAGCCAAACCCGATCGTCGTGCTGGCTCCGAGCTTGTCCGGCGAGAAGGACGTGTGCAGCGTCGCGGTCTCCGCCGCGCCGGCCGTCGCCGGCAGAGCGCAGCAGACCAGCAGGGCAGCCGTGACGGCTCTTAGCTTGAACATGAGGTCTCCCCGCCCTCAGGTGGAGATGTGGCCGCTCAGGTGCACGGTCACGGCGCCGCTCAGGCGCTGGATCGTGCCGCTGAAGCTGAGTCCCGAGCCGTGGGCGCCCGCATAGCTGCCGGTCCCCCGCGAGATCGCCAATGTGCCCGAGAAGCTCGCCGTGCCGCCGTTCACGCGATAGTTGGCCGAGCCCGACCCGGTCAGCGAGCCGCCGCTCGGATAGATGCTCACTTCGGCCGTCACCCGGTTCGGCGAGACGACATCCAGATGGATGTAGATCGTGCCCTTGATTGTCCCCGACGCCGAGCCCTGCTCGTTGAGCTTCAGCCCCGAGTGGCTGGTCCGATGCAACTGGCCGGTCTCGTTCAGCGAGATCGTCTTCGCCGCGGTCGCTTTCGCGGGAGACGCGCTGGAGACGCCTGTCCCAAGGAGGGCGACGCCCGTGAGGACACCGGCGGACATCATCCCCGCCGTCAACGCGGTCCTCGCGCGGGAGCGCCCGCTCCCCGAGCGGACCGGGTTTGACATCTTTGAGACTCGACGTTTCGCAATTTTACTTGACATTTGATCGACCTCTTCCTCTCCCATTGTGCCTTGGCGACCCAAGCCTGACCTGCATGTAGCGATCGTCATATTAGTTGATCGAGGGTCGCCGAGCGCCACATCGGGCTCGACCGATGATGGTAGCCTTCGGTAGCGTGTCATATGCGAATGCTCACGCGCCGGAGCCGCGCTTGGGGCTGGCCGTGCTGACCTGCATGGACGCAAGGCTCGATCCCTGCAAGATCCTCGGCCTAGAGCTTGGCGACGCCCACATCATCCGCAATGCCGGCGGCCTGGTGACAGACGATGCGATCCGCTCGCTAAGCGCGTCTCAGAGGCTGCTCGGCACCACGCAGATCAGCGTCGTGATGCACGAGGGCTGCGGCCTGCAGGCAACCTCCGACGATGAGTTTGCCAAGCTGCTCGAGGCCGACGGGGCAAGACCTGAGTGGCGACTCGGAGCATTTGACGATCTCGACGCAACGCTGCGCGACGGGCTGTCCCGCCTGCGCGCGAGCCGCGAGCTGGCCGCCCGGGACGACGTTCGCGGCTTTGTCTTCAACCTCGCGACGGGCGTGCTGCGCGAGTGCGGCGATTGAGCCCTGAGGCAGCCATCGAAGTCTTCATCGACCTTCCCGACCCCTCGCATCCTCGTATACACCCGAGACGATTCGAACCTCTGACGAGACGATTCGAACCTCTGACCTTCGGTTCCGTAGAGGGCCAATGACCCCTCTTTTGGCTCGTTAAAGCCATATCAGTGCGCAGAATGTGTCCCGGTGCGACTGGCCGAGTCCCGGTTCGCCGAGTCGTTCATCCTCAAGGGCGGGGGGCGCGATTGATCATAACGGTGTGATGCTACCATGATGTCATGACTAAGAACCTGACTGTGCGGCTCGACAGCGAGCTTGCGGCGGACGCCGAGGCGATCGCCCGGGCAGACGGCACGAGCCTGAACGAGACCATCAAGCAAGCGCTCTCCGAGGCCGTGCGGCGTCGCCGCCGCGACCCGAAGTTCAAAGCGCGCCTGCATCGCATTATCGAAGAGGATCGCGAGTTGCTCGAGCGGCTCGCGAAGTGAGCACCGAGTACCTAGAGCTCACCGACTACCTCGCCATCGCCGCCGAGATCACCGGCCTCGACGAGCAGACCATCACAAAGGTCGCGAAGCTCGATCTCGCCGACTCAGCTCTGCACGCTCCCGCCGCAGGGTTCGGCGAGGTCGAGTTCTATATCGACTTCATCGAGAAGGCCTCGGTGCTCGTGACTCATCTCGCCAAAAATCACCCCCTGCCGGACGGCAACAAGCGCGCCGCCTGGGTAGCGCTCCGACTATTCATTGAGATCAATGGATGGTCGTGGAAGCCAACCCCAAGCATCGACGACGCCGAGCAGGCCGTCCTCGCGATCGCCTCCGGCGAATGGACTCAAGACGACATGACCGTGTGGCTCAGACGCCACCTCCACCTACAGGTATGAGCCGAGCAGGCGATCCACGTGCCCTCGGCGGCGCGAGATCCGGGCGGTCGGGCCCGCGCCCTGACAGAGATCCGAGCCCTACGCTGCACTTCCCGGCCGAACGGAACTCGACCCGACGAGGGCCTGCCAACGAGGCTCACCTCTCGAGAGTTTCGGAATGCGCCCGAGAGGATTCGAACCTCTGACCTTCGGTTCCGTAGGAGCGCCTTTGACCCCTTTCTTGGCTCTGTACAGGCATGTAAGAGCTCAGAATATGTCCCGAGATCACCTCAGATTTGCGGAGTTCGGGACATATTTCGGGACACGGTTTTGGCGTTGCAGGGAAATCCTACCCATCCCAGCGATAAGTGAGTAGTATTTCCTCCACCATGCATCGAACTGAGCCACGCAAGCTCCTCGGCGATACGTTCAGATACGGCGAGGCCAGATCGGCCGGCCTGAACGATCATCGCCTCTACCAGCTCCGCGACACAGGGGCAATCCTCGCCGTCGGCGGCGGGGTCTACCGCTGGGCGGACGCACCACCGGCCGACCTCGACCTGGTCGAGATCGCCGAGCGCGTGCGCAACGCGACTCTATGTCTGGAGACAGCGCTCGCCCGCCACGGACTGATCGACTCCATCCCGGCCACCATAGACGTCGCGATCCCGCGCGGAAGCACGCGCCCGGCCTTGCAGGCACCGTGCCGTCTGCACCAGTTCGACCGTGCCACGTTTAGCCTTGGGCGCGAAACACTCGACATCGGCACCCGCACCCCGATCGGCATCTACTCGGCCGAGCGCTCCCTGATCGACATCGTCCGGACCCGCCACCTCCAGGGCAGCGACATCGCGTGGGAAGCGCTGCGGCGATGGCTGCGCCAACCGGGCGCCAGTCCCGCACATCTGATCGAGCTGGCCAAGCACTTCGCCGGCGCCGAACCGGCGCTCCGCAACGCACTCGAGATTCTGCTGTGAGCGCACCAACCCGCGCGAGCACCGCCGGACGCGCCTACCTCGACCTGCGCAACCTGGCGCGCGCGAACCAGCGCCCGGTAGACGAGCTACAGCAGCTCTACATCCTGGAGGCGTTCCTCCTCCGGTTGACCCACTCACAGTACGCCGATCGGCTCGTGCTGAAGGGCGGCGTCCTGCTCGCCGCCTTCAACGAGCGCCGCCCGACCCGCGACATCGACCTGCAGGCCCAGGCGATAGAGAACAACATGGACGCGATACGGAGGACAGTGTGCGAGATCGCCGCCATCACGCTGGACGACGGAGTCATCTTCGACATCGCCGACGCGACCGCTGAAGTGATCCGCGACGAGGACACCTATACCGGCGTGCGGGTGGCCATGACCTCGCAGCTCGCGACCGCGCGCCCCCGCTTTCGGGTGGACATCAACGTAGGCGACCCGATCAGCCCGGCCCCGGAGACCGTGCGCCTCCCAAGACTCCTGGGCGGAGAGATCCTGATGCGCGCATACACCCTCCCAACGATCTACGCCGAGAAGATCGTGACCGCGATCGACAGAGGAACCGTCAACACCAGATGGCGCGACTTCGCCGACATCTACCTGCTCTGCAAACGTCACCCCGTCGACGGAACCAAGCTCGTTCGATCCATCCACAACGTCGCCACCCACCGGCACGTACTACTCGCCCCGCTCGCCGACGTGCTCGCCGACTACGGAGAGATCGGCCAGCAGAGGTGGATCGCCTGGCGCCGCAGACAACTACTCGAGTACCGGCTGCCAGAGCAGTTCGCCGAGGTCATCTCAGCAGTCATCAGATTCGCCGACCCGGCCATCGCCGGCACCATCACAGACCACACCTGGGACCCAACCGCAGGAGCATGGGCATGATCGAGCATGGCATTGGTCGAGCGCCGGCTCGTGACTGAGGACACCTTTATTCGAAGAGCGAACCGAGACGTCTGCATGCGCCGGCTTGAATTTGGATACGCGCAGAACCAGCGATCCACGTGCCCTCGGCGGCGCGAGATCCGGGCGGTCGGGCCCGCGCCCTGACAGAGATCCGAGCCCTACGCTGCACTTCCCGGCCGAACGGAACTCGACCCGACGAGGGCCTGCCAACGAGGCTCACCCCTTGGGGAATCGGAATGCGCCCGAGAGGATTCGAACCTCTGACCTTCGGTTCCGTAGACCGACGCTCATACCCAAGAAATGCCTGCAAATGGCTAGTTTTTGAAAATTAGATACCCAGCTAGATACCCATTTGTTAGCGTTTTTTTGGCAGTCGGCTAGGAAGTCCCGGATTGCAAATCGGGTCCCGGACGGGGCAAAGCCCTTCGGTTCCAAAACCGACGGTCGAATCCGTTCGGTCGCGCTCCGACCGTCGGTTCGGGCAAAAAGCGCTCACCGGGATCGGCGCGGCGAGCAAACGGCGCGACCATCTGGTCGATTCTGTGGGTGTGAGGCCAAGTCCGGCGGCGACACCGGATTGAGAGTTCTTCAACCCGTTTCTCGCGGCGGCACGTCGAACACAGTAGCCCCCGTGTCACACGTCCAGCTCAGCTGTGATCCTTGGAGGGTGACGCGGGGTGGGAGGCCGTAGAAGCCGACCTTGACTCGTCTGACGCCGAGATACTCGAGGCGCTCGCCAGCGGCGGAGGCGGGGAACCGTCGGCGGCCGGTGTTGCGTGTGTTGTAAGGAGCGGCGATCGCGGCGATGAGCGCGTCCTCGGCGCAGGCGATGAACAGCGAGCGCTCCAACCCGGAGCATTCGATGACCTCGGAAATCCGGCGTGCGCGCACCGACTGAACCCGCTCGTCGTCGAATAATGCCAGGCGCAGTTCGCACGCCATCAGGTACACGAGCCGGTGCGGTTCGTAGAGGAGCATGCGCCCGAGGATGGTGGGGAGGCGGTGATGGGCGCCTGCAGGGCGCCGCAGCGCTTCTTGTTCGCTGCTGCCCACGTACTCCACGCGCAACTCGATCTGTCCGCCGTCGACGCGTCCGCGGTCGACTGCTGGCGGCTGCGTGAGCTCAAGGTGGCGGTCGTAGAGCCAGGGCAGGAGTTCCTGGCGGTTCTGGCCTGCGTCGCCGTCCGGGTCGTCGCTGAAGTCGCCTTCGACGATCGGCAGTCGCTCCTCCCAGTCAAGGGCGGTGTCGAGGATCGCCCAGGGGACACGCGATGGTGTCGCGTGCGGCGGCAGGCGGACTCGTGCCCACCATGCCGACCGGTCCCACGCGATCTCCCCGCCGGCGCCTCCGCCAGCCAGGTAGACCGGGAGGCAGCCGTCGTCCTGACGGTCGCCGAGCGCGACCCGGGGGTGTGAGCAGACCAGGTAGATCACCTCGTCCCGGTCTGCCGCAAGGGGCTCAGTCAACGCGCGCTCGATCGCGCCGGTGGGCAGCGTGACCGCGGGGATCAGGTGGGGAAGCACCGCGATCGCGAGCTGGCTCGGCAGCCGCGGTTCGCCCCGCTCCGGGTCGATGCTCATTGCCTCATCATGGTCGTCCGTGACAGGCGGCGACGCTGACGCTGCTTTCGTGTGGCCGGCCTCTCAGCCGAGAGGGCCGCCGCGCTGGGGCGGCTTGACTTGGTCGGCCGGCACGCTTGCCTCCCCTTCGCACAGCGAGCTAACGGACCCTTTGCCGCCGCAGCGTGGACAGTTCTGGGTCTCTGACCAGGGGGCCGGATGAAGATTCGCGGGCGGTTGGTATGGAACCTGGCCCGATCCCTCGCAGTTCGGACACGTCTCGCTCACGCACATGATCGTAGCCGCCACGGATCGGCCCCCCGACCCACCGCCGCGTCGGCTCTCGTGAAGATATGCGTCGGATTGCGCTGATGTTCCGGAGACCACTGATGAACTACGGCGCGGAGTCGAGCACGTCCAGACGATTCGTGGTGTCGGCGTAGGTAGTCAAGACGGTGATCTCGCCGCACGCCGTCAAGAGAGAGAGCTTGCCGGCGAGCGATGAGCGGCCGCGGGTGTCGGTCCACCGTCGCGAGATCTGGCGAGAACCTCAGCCAGACCTGGCCGAGCGCCAGCAGCCGCGTACATTGACGGCGTGGACATCGCCTACGAAGACCTGTTCGACATCGAGAAGCGGCCGGGGGCCGGCGTCGGGCTATGGACGCGGGCGGTCGAGCTGCAGCTCGACCGGGTCCGCGGGGCCAACTACCGCCACCGGCTACACCACAGCCCCAACGAGCAGGAGAAGCGGGAGGACCCGGACGCTGAGTGGCGTCTGCACACCGATGTGTACTTCCTTGCGCTGGCGATCAGACGCGTGCTGCTCTTCCACGACGTCTTCGCCAAGCAGGTCGACGATCGGCGACTGCGCGAGGCGCGCGCGAAGTTCAACGCGGCTGCGCCGACGGCCAAGGATCTGCGTGACTTCTACGAGCACCTCGACGAGTACCTGCTTGACAGCCCGGGAAAGCACGTCAAGTTTCCGGGCCGCGCGGCACCCGTGCTCGTCTGCCGCCGGGATTGCGACAACGTGGTGGTCCGTTTCGGCGAGCGCGATATCGACGTGACGCTTGCCGCGGTCGCTGCGATCGAGCTCGGCCGCGAGAGCGAGGCGCTTTGGGATGAGCATCTGGAGCGGATCAAGCGCGAGAACCCGAGTCCCGACCCGCCACCGGTCGACGACGGGATCGCCCGGGTTCTGGCAGTCACGATGGGAGTCTCCACCATCATCGGCGGCGAGGACGAGGGGTACGTGCAGCACACCGGGACCCTGCTTGGCGTCGAGGTGCGAGAGGCCGATCCGAACGACGCTTGAGCCGAGCCCGCCACGATGGTGCGGCTCAGGCTACCTCTCGCCGGTGGGGAACGGAAAGCGGCTCCAGGCTGTGTCGAGAATCGGGTTCTTGAAGGTCGCGACGTTGGGAAGCGCATTCTCGAGGTCCCAGATGCGGCGGTCAGGGTTCATACGGACATCAGTCAGAGGCTGCGCCCTTCGACCGTGCGCGAGCCGCTCGAGCGCTCGCACCGAGGAGCCGTTAGTCGAGATCGTGGGCTGCGGGTAGGAACTCCGCGATGAACGGGCTGTTCGCCACCAGTAGTCGCCACGCGGTGGACGCGCCGGGGTGAGAATTCGGGACACTTGAGCGGTGTGATTTGCGTCGCCGGGCCATCAGAGCTGACTTTTCGTCTCGATCCAGGGGTTCTTGATCGCCGCGCGCTTCTGGCATTTAGCACTGGCCAGTGCCACGGGCTAGCGCTCGCTCTTCATCGCGCGACCGGGTGGCCGCTGGTGGCCATGGATGACAGAGCAGGGGTGTGCATCCACGTCTGTGTACGCCGTGATGACGGCCAGCTTGTGGACGTGACGGGCGCCCACACTGAGGCCGAAGTCATACGTGCTCGCCCGGGCGTGACGATGAGGTCGATCGATCATGAGTGCGTCTATGAGTTGTGCTCCGGTGGCTGGGCGACCCCGGATGTGAGCGCGGCTCGCGCCTGGGTTGCGGCCGTCCTTCGCCGCTCCGACCGATCTGCTGAGTTGCCACCAGCAGCCGGCGCGACGATCCAGTGGACCAGCGGCGTGGTGGATGGTCTGCAGATCCGCGTGCGATGGGAGGGAGATCGATATCTAGACGCCTCGGTGCGTCGGGCGGCGAGCGGCGGCGAGGGCTGGGTTCGCTACGGGCAGATCGCTCTGCCTCGCGATCCCTCTAGCGGAAGGTTCGTCATTGACTTCACGGCCGATCGGCTTGAGGAGCATGTCGACCGCTGGCTGCCGCAATTCGATTCAGCGAGAGCGGAACTCAAGCTTCGCCAAGTCGCGGACGAGCGGTCTACATAGCGTGTGGCAACGTGGCCTGCTGCAGATCGCCGCCACTTCGGGACACACATCAGCAAATCCCTCACCAGTCGGCGATTGCCCGGACCAGCGTGGCGTCCGAGGAGTCAGCCCACTCGAGGCGTTCGAGGACGTACCGAGGGCGAGGCTCGTTGAGCGGGTGCCATGAGCGCAGGCTCGCGATGACCTGCGACTCCTCGCGCACGAGCACCGGCCACTCGCCGTCGGCGTCGACCAGCGGGTTCTCGAACACGACGCCTCGCGCCCAGAGTGGATCGTGAGGATCATCGGGATCATGCTCGGCGACCCACGCCGTGGGCGTCACGTCGATCGGCTCACGCAGTCGGCATGATCGAACCGAGCGCTCCGTCCTCGGTCGAAAGAATCCTGGCTGAACGATCTCAAGGCGGTCGCGCAACCTCTCGATCTCGTCTGGATGCTCCGGAACGCCCACAAGCTGAAGCGATACGTCCACGTTTTGAACCCAGTCCGAGCTCGCATCGAGATCCGCGAGCAACGTGTACCACCCGCCAGGGCATGCGTCGGCGACGACGAGCATCTCCCGGTGGTGCGCACGATCCAGCTCTGCGTACCGGGCGTCGCGGCAGTCGAGAGCCGTGAGCAGTCCGTCCAACCCAAAGCCGCTCCAGGTACGCGAATCCTGCTGGATCGTCCAGGCAGCATCCGGACCGAGCCAGTTCAACGCCCGGAGGTGATCGAGGGCGTGCCTGAGCTCCTCGAGCGAGGCAACGGGAACGTCGAGATCGAGAGTTACCCCAGCACCACCGGTTGTCACCCAGTCGATATCCGGGATCGACAACGCCCAGCAGCTATCGAGATAGTTTGAGCTACCGACGACCCAGCGCAGCTGCGATCCGTCTTGGGCAACCAGGTGCAGCGGCTCGCGCTGATCGCGAGCCGACGACACGAATCCCGCTGGCGGACTGCCCGATGCCTTGCCGTGCACGACGAGTTGCCGCCGCTTGAGGCTGAGCAGCCGCCGCAGATCAATGCTGCCCTCCACCAGCGAGTGCACCTCCGATTCGTCGATGATCACGATCACCTGGCTGCGATCGCGCTCGATCTCGGCGAGTGCCCGCTCGGCCACCCCGCCCATCGTGACGACAACGCCGACCACGTGGCTGGGCTGCCGGCCCAGCCGGCTGCGCATGTCGTCGATCTCCGGCGATCCGATCCGGTCAGATCTCCACTTGGCCTCGATCAGGTAGCCATCCCGCCGGTCGGAGGCATACACGTCGGTTTGACGCGGATACGCTGCCCCTGAGTCGGTAACGACATCGAACCCCGCGCGAGTGAAGATCTCGGCCACGATCTGCTCGAAAGCGCGGCCCCTCACGTGCGGATCGGCTGCGTCCTCGAGGTCATTCAATTTCGCTCGCAGCGGGTCGTCGCGGCGCACATCGCAAGCCTCCCACGCCAACCGGCAGACTCAGCGCCTCGTTTCGACCAGCAGCATGCACCGACGAATCGACGGGAGCGGTTGCTCACGGATCCGTCCGTCCGCGTGTCGCGTGATGCTTCGTCAACGAGGAGCTAATGATGGAGGCGTGATGAGCGGCATGAGTGATGCTCAAGAGGAGGCTCAGCTGGAACAAGCCGTACAAGAGGCCCTCCGGGAGCGGCCTCTCTATGCCTACGAGCTGTCAAGTGTTCTGCGTGAACGCGATCGAGCTGTCGCAGACGCCGTAGTCCGGCTCGAGGTTGCAGGACGTGTGACGGTCCCGAAGCCCGGCGCACGGTTCGAACTGGTTCGCTGAATCAGCAGAGCCTGGTCTCATCAGGCTTCGTCCACCGTCGCGCCAGGGCATTTCAGCTGGACCGCCGAGTGTCACGACCACAGCAATGCGGCTGTGTGGCGCACCTAATGGTCGCTGCGGCGAGGTCCGCCACACCGCCTGGTGACGGTGACTTCGGTTCCGTGGGTGCAAAGGCCTATTTGGAGCCGAGTGGCCGGAACGCGATCTGGATCAGGCTTGGGTCGACGTCGTCGAGGTCGATGTCGGTGAGGTGTTCGAGGAAGCTGTTGAAGGTCAGCGCGCTGACGTGCCGGTCGCTGCCGGGTAGCCGGTATTCGGTGATGCCGGCGGGGTTGGTGGAAATGTGTTTCTTGTCATCGGCGATCAGCCAGATGGCGTCGGCGAGCAGCGCCGTGTGGACCACGGGGTCGTCCTTGCGGTCGGCGGTGTAGACAGGGATCTTGTCGGGGTCGAAGTCTTCGGTCATGTCTGTGCAGACCGCCTGGATCTGTCGGCGCGCCGCCGCGATGTCTTCTTCACGCAGGCCGGGGTCAAGCCTCGGGCCAGCTTCGCGCAGCTTGCGCTCGTACTCGGCCAGCAGCGGGCGGGAAGCGACCATCCGCAAGTCATCCGGGCAGCCGTGGGGCAGGGCCTCGCTGAGCCGGGCATACCCGGCTTCGGCTTGCTCCACGAGCGCCTCGAGCGCGAGTCCACCGACATGGTCACCCCCGGCTGCGGCCTCGGCGCGTAATGCGTCGGCTTCCAGGCGGGCGAGGTCGCGCCGCGCGGCGAGGGCACCGAGCGCGAGCAGCACCCACAGGCGACGACGGTAGCCCCGGGGGGAGAGCACCGCTGGGAGCACCACACTGGTGTCGAGCACGACCGGTCGCACCGGCGCACTCTATGCACCGGTGCGACAGCTAGTCGCCCGCGAGCGCGGCCTGCACGTCCTCGTCGCTGAGGCCGGCGTAGCGTTCGTCGAGCGCGCGGATCTCCTCGTCGAGGCGGTAGGTGCCCGAGAGCGAGGCGAGCAGGCCGGCGAGCGGGATGCGATAGTCGCCGCCCGGCAGTTTGATGTACGGGACCTTCTCGGCCTCGATCCAGTTCAGGATCGTGCGTCTGCTGACGTTCAGCAGCTCGGCAGCCTGCTTGGTGGAGAGCAGCTTGGGTTGTGAGCCAACAGCCGACATAAGGTCCTTTCGAGAGCCGATGCGCATTCTAACGCAATAAGCGGGTTCTGCCTAGATATCGGCATCTGCGCAATATTCTCAATAGGCGATGTCTGCGCAACGGCTAGATGCGCCTGCTCGCCTCGCCCTGACGAACCGCCTCTTCGCCGCCAAGCGCCCGGATCCTCAAAGTCGTCGGGTCTAGCCTCGGACGAGGAGACGCCGGACTAGTCCGATGTCGTGACGGTCGCGCAACACGCTGCCGCATGCCAGCGCCAGCCAGGGATGACCGGCCAGCTCGAGCCACCGTGGCGCAGCTTCGGCCTGATGGGGCGCTGTGATCCAGCCGTCCCGGGGCGTCCACTCCTCGACATACGGTGGGTCGAGCTCCAGCTCGATGTCCTCGCCGTCGTATCGGAACTGACCGGCCGTGTCAGGAACATGCAGCAGTTCGATATGGGCGTCGACGGCCAAGAGCTCGTTGCGCGCATCCGTGTACAGCTCGCCAAGCTCAAGCGCCGAGATGAGGTCCAGAAGCACCGTGGCCATATAGGACTGGCGGCGGTGCGGCAGGTCGATGTCTCCCCACACGCTCAACAGGTAGCCGATCTCCGTCAGTGGTTCGGCGTCGTGTGCACCGAGACCGAGGGAGTCACCCTCGTAGCGGTTGGCCAGCCATACGACCGCGTCGCGCAGCCAGCGCGCCGCGAGGTCCGGGGCACTTCGGCCGACCGCGATCGCGGCGGGGATCAACGACACGGCATATCGGTCCGAGAGCGGGTGCGCAACTCCTGGCTGCTCGGCGATGAAACGACGGAGCCAGTCGGTCACATACGCAGGATCCTGACCCTCAGTTAGCTGCTGGTAGAGCGCAAGAAGGCCGAGGATCTCGATCGTACGTGCGCAGCGCACCGAGTAGGTCGCGAAGAACCCGAATTCCTGATGGCGGTTGACGAACGGGACGGGCCTGAGCATCTCCTCGTCGCAATGATCAAACAGCTGCTGGCTGTAGCTCAAGAACAACCCCGTAGCGGCTGAGGCGACGCTGAGCGCCTCCTCGTCGCCGCGACCGAGCGCGCAAGCGCCGGCAACGGAGCCACGCGCGAGTGCGAGGACTGTCGAACAGGCAAGGTCAAGGCGCTCGACGTCCCGTAGCTTGCCCATCAGCACCGCCGCCTCGATCACATCTGCCGGGCTCGCCAGCTCTCCGTCGGCTGGGATCCAGCGGCGCGAAAAGCGCTCGATCTCAAGATCGGTGAGCTCGCGAGCATCGGCCATCCCGAGCATCCGCAGCAACGCACCGGCGTCACGCCCCGCGAGGGCTGCCTCTGGCGCGGTGACCAGCATCTCGACCAGTCGATCTTGATCCCAGATGTCGAACTCCATCTCCGCCGCGTACTGCTGCTTGTAGGCCTGCGCCTCCAACCGAGCGTCGCCGACCAGCCGACCCGTAGTTGTCAGAACCCCAACGCGCGGGAGGGTCGCGTCAAAGCTGGGATGAGATAGGCCGCCGGTCCGGATGCTGTCGATCTGCAGACGGACCTCGCGGAACGGCGTGATGCCCAGATCTCCGGCCTTGCTCTGGATCGCGTACTGGCGCAACACCCCATCGTCTATCCGCTTGGCAATCAGGTCACGGCCGAACTCGGAGGCGCCGTGAACAAAGTGCACATCGGTGAAGCGATGGGCCCTCAGCAGCGCGCGCAGCGGCTCGTCGAGGTCACGCTCGCGGAGTGACTCAAGCCATGCGACGACGGCGTTGTCCAGCAAGCCACGCCTCCTTCTTTCTTGACATCAGCTCATCCCAGCGACGCTCCTGCTCGGGCGTTCGTGCCGGCAGCGCCTTAAGCGGGTCAGCGGCAGCGGGTCCGGCAACGGTCTTGAACCTGGGGTTGCCCTCCTCGTCGAAGCCGAACTCGAGATCCTCGAGCGCGTCCATCACCGCATCCCAGGACGGCGGGCCTTTGCCCTTGCTGATCGATCCTTGGCCCATTCCGCGGTCGACCTGCTCCTGCCAGAAGGCGACCATTACCTTCGCGCGCTCGATCGCTGCCGCGTCAAAGGTCTCCCGCAGCTGCTCGAAGCGCCCCGCCACGACCTCGCGAATATCCATCTTCCCCTCGTCGTGGCGCGAGCGGGGCGGCGTCCGCTTAACTTCGCCCTCGGCCGTTGTGAACCGCGTCGTGCGAACCTGCTCGACGGTCACGCGGGGAAACTGCTTCAGCGAAGGAGCGTGGGTGACCGTGCGACTTTCGATCCACTCGTAGATCGCCAAACGTGCTGCGTCGTTGTACTCGTCGAGTCGAAAAAGAGTCATGCAGCACAGGCTACGGCCAACCGAGCAGCCTCAGGACTCTAGAACTGGACCTGCCTGAGTCGCTCGGTTAGACCCTATGTCGTGGTCGCCCGTTGGGTTTGACCGTCGGAGGTAGGCCGGACACTCCTCGCGGGGGTTTGTCTGGCCGGAGATTGGCTCCGGCTGACCCCATATCAGTGAGGAGGTCCGGCCATGACCGGAATGGTGACGTATGCGGGTTTGGATGTCCATGCCCGCTCGACGCATGCTGCGGCGATTGACGTCTCGACGGGTGAGCTTTTGCGTGCCCGGTTTGGGCCGGGTGTCGAGGAGCCGGTCGCGTGGCTGAAGGCTCTGCGCGGCCCGGTGCGTGCTTGCTATGAGGCCGGGCCGACCGGGTTCGGGCTCTATCGCGCCGCGAGCGCTGCCGGGGTGGCCGTCGAGGTGATCGCTCCGGGCAAGACACCACGAGGCCCGTCGGACCGGGTGAAGACCGATCGCAAAGACGCGGAGATGCTCGCCAGGTTGCTGCTCGCCGGGTCGCTGACCGCGGTCGTGGTCCCACCTGTCGAGGTCGAGGCTGCTCGCGAGCTGATGCGCGCCCATGATGCGTGCAGACAGGATCTGATGAGGGCTCGTCATCGAGTCTCGAAGATGTTGTTGCGTCACGGCCGGGTCTATCCCGAGCCCTCGACGTGGACCGTCGCTCACCGGCGCTGGCTCGCGGCTCAACAGTTCCAGGAGACCGCGAGCGAGCTGGTGTTCGCCGATCTGATCGCCTCCGTCGACGGACTGAGCGCGCGCAAGGCGGCGATCGCGGAGCGACTCTCGCGCCTGGCAGAAGACGAGCAGTGGTGGCCGACCGTCGCGAGGCTTCGCTGCTTCCGGGGCGTCGATACCCTGACAGCGTTCGCATTGCATCTCGAGCTCGGCGGGGACTGGCAGCGCTTTCACCGAGCGAACGCGCTGAGCGCGTGGCTCGGGCTGATCCCGTCCCTTCACCAATCCGGCGAGACATCTCACCAGGGCTCGATCACCAAGACGGGATCGGGGTTCGCTCGCCGGCTGCTCGTCGAGTCGGCCTGGCACTACGGACGCCCCCCACGGATCGGGGCGACCCTCAAGAATCGCCAGCAAGGACAGCCCGACCACGTCCTGCAGATCGCTAACCGCGCTCAGCACCGGCTTCACAGGGTCTATCACCGGATGCGCGGCCGCGGCAAGCCGCACAACGTGACAGTCGTCGCGTGCGCACGCGAGCTGTCGTGCTTCCTCTGGGCAGCAGCCACAGCAGACTGACCCCGGACGACAGCCCTACGGTCGGGAGACCGGGGCGCCGGGCCATCAGCGGCCGGCACGCGCGATCAACCTATGGGCAGCACCCCGAAAGGAGTACCACGCCCGTTTTTAGACAGCGCACGCTGGCAGCACGAAACCGGGCCCTGGGGTACCCAACCCCCGCATCATCAGACTGGCAACGCCGACACCGAGCCCGGCTCCCCGCTCTCCCGACCACCCCCCAAACCGCCCGCCCAGCGGACGCGAACAAACACGCCCACTTGACAAACACCACGACATATCAGGTGTGGCTCAGCCATGACGGACGGATCCTCGAGATGCCGCTCCGGCACTACCTTCCTGCCAGACGGGCGAACAGTTTTCAGGACGAGAGAGCCGACCCCCCGATCACAGGGCCGCGAACTCCGCGGCGAACGCAGCGCGTACCGGCTCGTAGAGCTCTTGATCGAGCGGCGCCTTCCAGTGGACCTCGTTCATCACGTCGTAACCAGCCGCCACTAGATCCTCGGCAAGCTGCTTCTCGATCGCTCCGACCTTGTCTCGAATCGGCTTGTGCGCCTCGAAGTCCTTGCTGGGAACCTCGTCGAAGATCGGGCCGTAGCCGACCATCCGGAACTGACACTCAGCGGGATCGATGCCGAGCTTCTCCAGGTAGTTGCGAACCATGCTGACGTTCCCCATCGTCCCCAGGTTCTGCCCGAGACGCCTGAAGAGTGACTGGGCGTACGGCGATGAGTTGTCCCCGGTTCGCCCGACGTACAGAACCTTCCTGCCGTCGGTCGTCGTGATCTCCCAGACATAGATCCAGAAGCCGCGGTGCAGCATGGCGCCGTCGAGCGTCACGATAAAGGTGTTTGCCATCCCCGGAAGGTCTACACGTCGCCGCCGACCGGCGCACGGACGAGCCGCCAGAGTAGGCACCCATGCACGCGGTCCGCGGTGGGGGTCACCATTACTCGCGATGGCCATCGACGAACTGCGGATTGCTCCCGACGAAGCCGCGGCCCGGCTGCACGCTCTGTTCGAGGCGGCCAAGACGGAGGACGAGTTCGAGTTCGCGTGCACGCTGCTGCGCGTTCGCGGACTCGAGGACCTCGGCTGGGATCCGTTCGTCGAGACTCACTTGCTGGTGGGTGATCTGACGGCGTTAATCAGCGCGCCGCTTCGGGCCCATACGCAAATCCGTCTGGGCCTGCTGCTCTACAGCCACCTGACCGAGGTCGGAGCGGTGTACGACACGCTCGCCAACCTGGCGCAGGTAATCGCAGGCGAGCGCTACTCGATTGACCCGTTCATCGGGCACTACCCGCGCAACCGCAAGGGCGAGGTGCAGTTCCTCTCAGCTCGAGGCAAGATCGGCGTGCTGAAGGAGCTGCTCGAGCAAGTCGGCCGTGCAGATGTCAGAGAGCTGCTCGACTGGTTCTTCAACCCCGCCGTTCGCAACGCGTTCGCGCACGCCGACTACACGCTGCACGAGGACAAGTTCCGGTCGCGTTCCGAGCGCTTTGAGATCGGCAGCACCCTGACCTCCGAGCTGCCGCTGGAAGTGCTGGCCGAGCTCTTCAACCGCTCACTGGCCTTCTACGAGGCGTTCGTGAACGAGTACGGCGAGCAGCGTGGCAGCTACAGCACCAACAAGATGATCACCGGCAGAATCGCAGGCGACGAGACGAGGCTGCCTGTCGAGCTGCTCGCCGACGCCCAGCACGGCCTGTACGGCCTTCGATCCCCACCGGGGGCCGGAGAGGGACCTGGGACCGCGGGCGGGTGAGCAACGCCGAGTACGGTCGCGATGCGGGCTACTGCGAGGGCGGCTGCACCTGCAGGAACGCGAGGATTCGCGGGTCTTCGTAGCCGGTCCAACCGCCGAACGGGAACGAGATCATTCGCGCCTGCTCTGCTAGCGCGCGCAGCGCGTCCGCGAGCTCCTGGTCGCTCATTGGGAAGACGGCCTCGCGCACCGCCGGATCCTCGATCACGGCGACTACGGCGGGGTCGGTGCGGTGTGAGTACCAGCGCGCGAAGCTCGGCAGGAACTCGCTCAGCCGATGCCTGGGATCGCCAGCGTAGGCCGTCAGGCAGTAGAGCAGGTCGAACTGGCAGAGGCTGGTGATGATCTCCGCGTCTTCGCGCGTAAGATCCTGGCGAAGCCACGGCAGGCGCACGATGTGCTCCTCCGCGAGAAGCAGCGGGGAGAGGCCGGCCTGCTCGTTCTGGGAGTCCTTGAGCAACCCGGCGCGAGCGGCCATCACGAGGGCGTGACGGATCCAGTTCTGCCAGTAGTCGGAGTTGTGGACCTTCGGTCGTTGCAGCACGAGCTTCGGGATCGTCTGCCACTGCGCGCGGCGGACGACGAGCGCACCGAGTGCTTGCACGCGTGTGACGATCCGAAGGCCGAAATCAGGCGGAGAGATCGGCAGCATCGTGCGGTCCATGCCTCGCTCGTTAAAGCCCTGGTTGTAGATCGCCGCCAGAGCCTGGACCACCTGCTCGGTGCGCTCCCGGTGATCGACGGTCGAGAACGCGCCGGCCAGCGAAACGAGCCGATCGAGGATGCCGTCGAGGGCCTCGCCGTCACCCTCGCTGATTCGGCTCGCCGCCTGTTGCGGCGCGCGGGTAAGCAGCAGACGCAGCGGGATCTCGTCATCGCGCCGTAGCTGCTCGAGCGCGGTGTTGACGAGCGTCTCGGTGTCGAGGCTGAACGTGAGCGCGGTGATCGATGCGCCGGCTGCCTGCGTGTCCGCGGACTCCCTGGTGATCTCCCGCAGGTCGTGGCGGAACTCGGCGCGGGCGCGCTCGCGCTCTTGGCCGCGGATCGTCTCGATCGCCTTGCGTACGTCTGAGTCATCCCAGCGCTCGCTCTTGCTCCCGTGGCGCGCGAACACCTCGCCCTTGCGAAAGACGACCTTCTGAGCGCCGTCAGGCAGGGTGTAGACGCCGTCGGCGCGAAACGGCGCGAAGCCATTGGGGTGCGGCAACACGCAGATCAACCCATAGTGCGCGCCGTCGAGCTCCAGCGTGGTCGAGCGGATGTCAAAGCCCTCGGCGAGGTAGCCCTGAACCTTGGAGTGGACGATGGCCTGGTCGAACAGCCCTGCCTCGACGGCGGTCACCTGCTTGGAGGGCTGACCGTTGTCGTCGGCTCCGATCACGATGTAACCGCCCGCGACCTGCATCGCGCCGAAGTCCTTGACGATCGGGACGATGTCCTTGGTCTGGTTGAGATCCAGGCAGCGCTTGTAGTCGAGGCCCGCGCGCTCGGTCCCCTCGTTCATCAGCGAGGCAAGCGTGTCGGTCGTCATAGGCAGCGGCTCAAACGGCACTCGCTCAGAGTAGGGCCTGAAAAATCGGATCAGATTCCTTCAGGTGCCGCGCTACCGCGGACCAGCCTGCGAAGTGTCGAAGCGGCTACGCCTCGATCCGAAGCGCCTACGCGCTGAGACTCGAAAGCACAAGCACCAGACTACGTGCAGCGGATCGAGCACTACTTCACCGGCTAACCTCGGCGTCCGCGGCTAGGGTCACCGTCCGCTCCGCCCGGAGGTCCGGAGCCACCTGCCGTGCCTCGGCCAGCGTCTCGGCCCGATTGAGCCGGTAGGGCCAGGGTGGTCCAAACTCGGCCCACGGTAGCGACCGTGGTTCGGCTATTACAAGAGGACCAGTTGGTCGGCGTTTTTTGATGGGATGCCGAGGTCATTTGGTTCGAGTGCGCCGCCGAGCCCTCCGTCGAATAGGTGTCCGTAGGTCTCGAGGGTGTAGGCGGCGGAGTGGTGGCCCATCCAGCGTGAGAGGCTGAGCATGCTGTGTTCTTTCTTGGCGATTAGCAGCGAGGCGCATGTGTGGCGGAGTGTGTGATGTCCGATGATCCCGGGCACATCGGCACGCGCGGCTGCGGGCCTGAGGACGCGGTTGCGGAGGTTGGCCGGGCTTAGCCTGGATCCACCGATCGGCTGGGCGGGTGAGGTCGTTTGAGCGGGATTGCTTGGCTCGGTGTGTCTCTGGGGTGGCCTGCTCGGGTTTGGGGTGTATCGAGCGGTGGTGTTCCCATGGAACGCCCCCGGGGGTCACTGTTTCGGGCAGGGGTGACCGTGGTGTTTGTTTTGGGTGTTCTCGTGTTCGCTGCAACCCGCCGGTGGCGGTCAGGTTCGGGTGGGGAGCGCGCGGATCGCGTCCAGGACGGTCGTGAAGTCGTTCTGCCAGGGCCAACGGGCGGGCATCCGGAGGGTCCATTGGCGGCCGGTGTGGGTCAACCGGGCAGGGATCTGAAGCAGCTGACGGCGGCGGGCGCGGGCGGTCTGAACCGGACGGGCTGGGAGAGCGATCTGGGTTGCCCAGCGTCCGAGGTTGTGCGCCAAAGCGGCGATCACGGTCCATGCGCTGTTCGCCTGAAACTGGCCGGAGGGGAAGTGAGCGAGGGCTTGGTCCTTGAGGTCGCGGATCACGAGCTCGATCGTGGCGTGGTCGCGGTGATCGATATCGGCCACGATCATCGGCACGGTGCGGTTGGTCGCGAATGCGTGGTGGCGCCAGTCGGGGAACAGTTCGGCTTGGGCGCCGGTGAGGCGGGTGCGCCTGACGATCAGCCGCCAGTTCCCGAGCTTGGTCTCGGCGATCTGTGCCTGTCCGGTGTCGGGGTAGTCCTTAACGGTGACCCAGTCGGTCTCGGGGATCAGCGCGATCAACGCCCGGATCGTCTTTGACTGCTTGACACCGACCGAGAACTCGACCCCGCGCCGGTCGAAGGCCTTGAACTGCTTGTGGTTCTCAAACCCCGAGTCTGCACGGATCACGACCAGCCCCGAGTGCCCGGCGCGACGCACACGGGCGAGGAGCTCGTCAACGAACCGGCTGCTCCCGCGCTGGGTGTTTGCCTTGCCCTTGCGGTTGCGGATGTGCAGCACCTCGCCGGTGTCGGTCCGGACCGCGAGGATCGGGTAATACCCAAGCTGGCGGGTGTACCCGTATGACGCGCCCTGCTTCCGGTCGCCGTGGACCTCACCAATAAAGCTGTCGATGTCGATCACCAACGGCAGCTCTTGCGGTCCCGCGCCCGTTCCCCACGCGCGTGCGAGCGACTGGTCCAGGACGCGGTCGAGCTGGCGGACATGACCGAACGTGAACGCCCGCAAAAACGTCCCCAGCGTCGAGGGGGCCATCACCCTGTGACCGAGGATTAGCCCCGTCGACCCGGCCCGGAGCACGTTCATGTCATCGATGCTGTCCGCCCCCGCGAGCATCCCGTGCACGAGGCTCATCACCTTCCGGCCGGGCAGCGCCGCACCCGGCGCTCTCCGGTCAAGCCACACCGACTCGTTCACCAGCTCCTCGATCTCCAAGCGCTCCGCGAGCGACGCGCACACCAACAGCCCGGCATCACTGACCAGGCGCTGCTCGTCGAACTGCACCCTTACCGAGCCAAGGCTCGCCGGCCCCGCCGGAACGTCCGCCGCGTCATGCACCATATGGGTGACCTCCTGTTGCAGGCCCGCCGTCGCCCGACACGACAGCTTTCTGCCTGCTCAGGAGGTCATTTAAGATTCACCGCCGGACGGAACCCAGCGGCGCTACACGGTGAATCCAGGCTTAGTAGTTGCCCGTTGCGGTTGAGGAATGCGACGTCATCGGCATTCGCATCGGATGGTCGCAGCGCGCGCAGCGCTCCGGCGAGGGGGTCATTCAAGGGGACCGAGCGTGCCCCGTGGCGTGACTTGGGCGCGCCGACGACACCGTTGACGATCGCCCTTCGTACCCGCAGGCGTGGTTCGCTCGCGTCGAGGTCCAGGTCACACCAGCGCAGTGCGATCGCCTCGGAGATGCGCAAGCCCGTAGAGGCGAGCAGCACGAAGAAAGGCTCATGTGCTGGCGGGATCTCGCCGAGTAGTCTGCCGAGCGCTTCAGGGGTGAGAAAGCGCGCCTCGCTGGCGTACCAGCGTCCTCCACCACGGCGTTTGGGCAGCACTAGGGTCTCGTCGAGCTCTTTGTCGATTAGTCCCTCTGTGGCGGCTGCCTGCAGACACAGACGAAGTGGCGTCAGCGCGTTGTGGATCGAACGGTCAGAGAGGCGCGGCCCCTTGCGCCCGGGACGATCGGTCAGCCAAGTGATGAACCCCTGCAGCTTGCGTCGGTCGAGGCGGGCGAGCCGGACATCGTCCTCGAAGTGCTTCAGTGCGTAGGTGACGAGCAGCCGGTGGTATTCCTCGCGGGTCTGCTCGCGCACGGTGTCGTGTCCGCTCCCGCCATGGCGACGAACCCACTTCAGTGCGTAGTCGTGCAGGGTCGGTCCCAGCTGTAGAACGCGTGTTTCGGCGTCGCGTGCGAGCTTGATCCCCCGCGCCTCAGCGAACGTTGCGGCTGACTGCTTGTGCTGGCGTCCCTCGCGCCGGTATACGGCGACATAGGTGGAGCCACGGAGGTACACCCCCGGGTGGGAGGTGCTCTTGAGGGACCCATTCGGCTGTTTACTTGCCCCCGCTGTTGCCATGCATAAGGGGTTTGCGGCGCCGGACTAAACTCCTGTAAATCCGGCTTTTTTCAGGGCAACATCCCATGTGTTGCCCTGTTGCCGGCGCTGTTGCCACTCTTCCGGGGTCTATCCGCCGGCGCGGAAGTCGTGTACACCCGATGAAAACTGGCGATTCGCCAGAACGTGCTTCTATGCGCCCGAGAGGATTCGAACCTCTGACCTTCGGTTCCGTAGACCGACGCTCTATCCAGCTGAGCTACGGGCGCAAGGTCGCTCAGTCTAGAGGTCTCACACGCCCACCAGCCCGTTCGGCCACTCCGACGAGCGGTCCGCCGCCCCAAGAGCTGCCCCCGCTCCATTGCACCGGAACAGCGCTGACCGCCGGCGCGATCGATGATCCGTCTCCGCACCCGGCCCGTAGATTCCCCAGGGAGAACGAGATCGAACGTGCGTGCTCCTCACGACGTACCCCACCCAACCGAATGGAGCTGACGATGTACGACGAGCACACCAAGTCCGCGACGGCCGACCCGGCCGCGGCGCAAACGCAGGATGCCGCGGCGACGGCAGCCTCGACGCGCAAGAGCTTTCTCAAGGGCGCAGCCGTCGCCGGCGCGGGCGCGGCCGGCATGGGGGCGTTCGCGCCTGCCATCGCGCTCGCCAACGGCAAGAAGGTCCACGGCAAGGGCAAAGGCAAGGGCGCCGCGGCCAAGACCGACCTGGCGATCCTCGAAGCCGCCCAGATCGCGGAGGCCCTCGCGGTCACCACGTACACGAACATCATCAACACGTCGCCGTTCTTCAAGAACATCCCCGCCGACGACCAGGACTATCTGAAGGCCGCGGTGCAGGAGGAGATGTCGCACTACCTGCTCGAGGAAAGCCTGACGAAAAAGCCCACCCCGTTCACGTCGTTCTATTACCCGCCGAAGATGTTCACCGATGCGCAGACGACGCTCAACATCCTGGTCACGCTCGAGGATGCGTTCATCGCCGCCTATCTCGTCGGGGTTCGCCACTTCAGCACCCCGGATCTGCGGGTCACGGCCGCGCGGATCATGGGCATCGAGTCCGATCATCGGACCCTCGCACGCGTCGTCGGCGGCGATGTGGCGGGCGGCGACGGCGGTCCGATCAAGCAGATCACCGGCATCCAGAAGACGGCCGAGTCGATCGACCCGCCCAACAACAACGGCTACGAGCGCACGCTCCTGCTGACGAACATCTCACAGGCGGTCGAAGCGCTGCTGCCGTTCGCGGAACCGAAAGCGGCTGCAAAAGAAGGCTTCGACACGACGAAGGCCTACAAGTTCGAACCGTTTACGCCTACCCTGCCGAACCCCCTCGGTGAATTCCACTCGCTGAAGGGCTGATCCAGGGCCTCGCTACAGTGGCAGCGTGACCAGCCTCGATACGTCCACACGCGGTGCGCCGGCCGGTGCGCCGCGTAGTGTCGAACCGATGAGCCTCGACACGCCGCGGGCGAAGAACCTCGCGCTGATGCTGCTGGCGATGACGCAGTTCGTGATCGTGATCGACGCGTCGATCGTCAACGTCGCGCTGCCCTCGATCGGCGCGGCGCTGCACTTCTCGCGCGACAACCTCTCCTGGGTCGTCAACGCCTACACGCTCACGTTCGGCGGGTTCCTTTTGCTCGGCGGGCGCCTCGCCGATCTGCTCGGGCGCAGGCGCATGTTCATGACCGGGCTCATTTTGTTCTCGCTCGCCTCGCTGGCCGGCGGGCTGGCCCAGTCGGAGGCGTGGCTGATCGTGGCGCGCGCGACGCAGGGCCTCGGCGCGGCGATCGTCTCGCCGGCGGCGCTCTCGATCATCACGACGACGTTCGCCGAAGGGGCCGAGCGCAACCGCGCGCTCGGCGTGTGGGGCGCTGTCGCGGGCGCCGGCGGCGCGGCCGGCGTGCTGCTCGGCGGCATTCTCACGAGCGGCCTGAGCTGGCGCTGGGTGCTGTTCGTCAACGTCCCGATCGGCCTCGCCGCAGCCGCGCTCGCGCCGCGGCTGCTGCTCGAGAGCCGCGCCGACGACGGCACCAAGGGTTTCGACCTGCCCGGCGCGGTGACGGTCACGGCCGGTCTCGCGCTGCTCGTCTACGCGGTCGTCGACGCCGTCAACGTCGGCTGGGGATCGACCGCCACGCTGTCGCGGCTCGCCGGCGCGGCCGTCCTGCTCGGCGCCTTCATCATCATCGAGCTGCGCACCCGCCATCCACTGCTGCCGTTCTCGATCTTCCGCCTGCGCACATTGCGTGGCGCGGACATCGTCGGCCTGTTGATCGGCATGTCGCTGTTCTCGATGTTCTTCTTCATCTCGCTCTACCTCCAGGACGTCCTGCACTACTCGCCGATCAAGGCCGGGCTCTCCTACCTGCCGCTCTCGATCGGCATCATCCTCTCCGCCGGCGCCGCCTCGCAGCTCGTCACGCGGATCGGCTTCAAGCCCACGCTGATCGGCGGGCTGCTGCTGATCGCCGCCGGCCTGTTGTGGTTCTCGCGCGTCCCCGCGCCCGGCGGCTCGTTCACCGCGAATGTGCTCGGACCATCGCTGCTCGCGGCGTTCGGGCTCGGGTTCTCCTTCGTCCCCGTCACGATCGCCGCCGTCACCGGCACCAAGCCCCACGAGGCAGGCCTTGCCTCAGGGCTGATCAACACCTCCCAGCAGGTCGGCGGCGCGCTCGGCCTGGCGATCCTCGCGACGGTCGCCAACAGCCGCACCCAGAGCCTGTTCCACGCCGGCGTGGACAGACAGGGGGTCGCCCTGACGAAAGGCTTCGATCGCGCTTTCCTCGTCGGCGCGGGCTTCGCGATCGTCGGCGCGATCCTCACCGCCGTGCTGATCTCCTCGCGCGACAGCCGCGAGCACGCAGAAGCGGCCCAGCGCGGTGAGGCGGCGCCGGCGCCGGCCGCGGGCTGACGTTCCCGCACGACCGGCCGTGCCTCTGCCTCGCGCCGATCTTCTGCCGGCCGGCGACAGAGCTCCCCGCGAAGTCAGACGAAGTCAGCAGTCCGGACCGCCGGTGAGGCGACGGCCCGCCGCGAAGCACCAGTCCTCTCCCGCCCTTCACAGCCGCGACAGCACCAGCCCGATCGCGAGCAGCACCACCCCGATCGCCCAGGCGCCCAAGGCGCCCTCCATTGGCGCGGCCAGGCGCGCGGCGTCGAGCTGCACGACCGAGCCATCCGCGAGGCGCTGCTCACCACTGAGCGAGACGGTGCGACGGCGCAGCTCGCGCACCGGCGTGCTGAGGCGCCGCTGGGCAATCGTCAGCATGAAGCAGGCGACCGCGGCGAGCAGCACCGACACGCGCAGTTCCAGCGCGTTGACCCAGTAGCCGGTCAGGACAGGAAAGGCGCCCCACGCGGCGGCCAGCCAGAAGGCGGTGTGAAAGCGCCCGTCGAACCACTCGAGGTTGTAGGCGAGCACGATGAACGCGCCGACGAGCACGAACGGGATCAGCGTGAGCGAAACCGTCACCGCCCCCAGGACCCCCAGCGCGACCGCTCCCGCCAGCGACAGGCCCGCCATCGCCGTGAGCGCGCGGTTGGAGAGGTGGGTGCCGAGCGGGCGGCCGTTCAGCTCGTCCAGTGTGTGCGCGCAGACGCCCACGCCGAGAAAGAACGCGCCCAGCGTCGCCAGCAGCCGCCCCGCGTACAGGTGCGGGGCGAGCGCCGCGCCGATCGCCACGTTGGCGAGGTTCCACGCGGTATAGGGCGGGTGCAGCACCGTCACCAGGTCCCGCCACCCACCTGGGCGCAGGGCGTAGAACGCGGGACGGTCGAGCTTGTTGGGAGAACCGATCTCGTCGATAACGGAGAGGGAGGGATTCGAACCCTCGGACGAAGTTTCCCCCGTCACGCGATTTCCAGTCGCGCCCGTTCAGCCGCTCCGGCACCTCTCCCTGCGCTCTCACCAGCGCGGTGGGCTCAAGGCTACGACACCGGCGCGCCATCCGCTCGCCGCGCTCCCCCACCCGACGATCGCTCGCCCAGCCGGCCCACGACATCGCCGCGCCATCCGTTGCTAGGCTCCACCGATGCTCGTCCTCGCCACCAGCGAAGCCGTCGCCAAGGACATCGGCCTCGGCGCCACGTTCCTCGGGATCGGACTGGTCGTCAACATCATCGTGATCTACATCGCGATCCAGATTCGCGGCGAGCGCCGGCAGAACAAGGAGTACCTCTCCTCGCGGCATATCACCCGCGTCTGAGCCGGCGTCGGCGAAAGAGCGAGGCCCGCGAGAGCGCCGGCGGAGGAGAAAGGCCGGCGGGGACGCCGACGGGTGACGAGGCCTAGACCTAGGCCTTGATCGCCGACATCACCACTCCGCCGCCCAGGCTCATCCGCCGCACCCGCACCTCGCGCAGACCGGCGTCCTCCCAGTAGCCGACGATCCGCTCCAGCGGATGCCGTTCATAAAAGCCGGAGATGCTCGGCCCGAGAAACCGGCCCACCTCGGCCCACTCACGCGAGGCGACGCGCCCGAGCGTCGGCAGGCCGATCGCCGTGTAGAAGCGCCATGCCTCGCGCGGCACACGGCACGGGGGCACGCCGAACTCCAGCGAGGCCACTCTCCCACCGGGACGCACCACCCGGGCAAGCTCGCGCATCGTCGCCTGTGGATCGTCGACGTAGCGCAACAGGTACGTCACCGTCAGCGCGTCAAAGCTCTCCTCCGCGAACGGCAGCTCCTCGGCCTGGCCTTCGATCAGCTCCATGCGCGCCCCGTCGTTTGCGAAGCGCGCCCGCGCGGCGGCGAGCATCTCCCTGCTCTGGTCGATCCCCACGACCGAGCAGTCGGCGCGCCCCAGCAGCTCGGCGGCGACCATCCCCGTGCCGGTCGCCACGTCGAGAATTCTCTGGCCCGCCGCCGGCGCCACCTCGTCGACCAGCGCGCGCCGCCAGCGCGGGTCCTGCCAGAAGCTCAACGCCGCGCTCAACTGGTCGTAGCGACCTGGCAGGCCGTGGAACAGCTCGAGCGCCTCTTGCTTCGTCGCCGATTCCATCGCCCCACCGTATCGGGCACGACGTGAGGACACGACGCGGGACCGGACAGATCACGCAACGAGAGCCGGCAGACAGAACAAGAGCAATGGACGGCAAGCGGACAGATAGGGTGTAGCCGATGATCGCTCTGATCACAGGAGCCTCCAGTGGGATCGGCGAAGCGGCTGCCCGCCGCCTCGCCCGGGAGCCAGGGAGCTCGCTGATCCTCGTCGCGCGGCGTGAGGATCGTCTGCGCGCGCTGGCCTCATCGCTGGGCGAGGGACGCGTCAGCTGGGTTGCCGCCGACCTGCTCGACGAGGACGCGCCCGCGCGCATCCGCGCGCACGTGGAGGAGCACCACGGACGGCTCGACCTGCTCGTCAACAACGCCGGCTCCGGCTGGCGCGCGCGCTTCGCCGACGGCGGCTATGAGAACGTGCGGCGCACGATGGCGCTCAACTTCGACGCGCCCGTCCGCCTGACCGAGGCCCTCTTGCCGATTCTTCGGGCCTCGGCGCCGAGCGCGATCGTCAACGTCGCCTCGACCTCCTCCCGTGTCGCGCGGGCGGGCGCCGGCGCCTACAGCGCCTCGAAGTTCGCGCTCGCCGGCTGGTCCGACGCGCTGTGGGCGGAGGAGCGTCCTTTCGGCGTCCACGTCGGGCTGGTGCTCCCCGGGTTCATCTCCACCGAGGGCTTCCCCCAGACCGAGCTCACCGAGAAAGCGCTCACGCGCTGGATCGTCTCCACGCCCGAGCGCGCCGCCGAGGCGATCTTCCAGGCCGGACCCGGCCGGCGAGCCGAGCGCTACGTTCCCCGCCCCTATGCCCTGGCGGCGGCCTTCCGGGCGCTCACGCCCGGCCTCGTTCGCCGCGTGATGGGTGGCGGCGCGGCGTCGGTGATGACGACGACGACCAACCTTGGGGAAGAGTAGCCACACCCCCACCCATTCACCGCAGTAAGCCCTCCCATCCAGCACGTTGCCTATCGTGCTCTACTCGTGTCCCCCTCAAGCTTCCATGCCTCGCTCGCCGATGGCGAGGCCGTCCTGCACTTCCCCTTCGACGAGCGCCTGCGCCAACTGCTGCGCGCGCTGCCGGGCCGCCGCTGGGACCCGGTCGGGCGCGCCTGGTGCATCCCGCTCGACCCCGAGCGCGCGGAGGGGCTCGCGCGCCTGTTCGCGCGGCTGCCCGGCGAGCCCGAGGTAACCGACGCGCTCGCCCGCGCGATCGAGCGTCGCCGCGCCAGACGCCGCCACGACGAGTGCGTGCTCGACCTCGCGCGACCCGATGAGAACTGGTGGCTGAGCTTCGCCACCGACATCGCGCCCGAGCTCGCCGAGGCGCTGCTCGAGCACCCCGACGGATACCGCCTGCCGGCGATCGGCCGCGCGCTGATCCCGCTCGACAGCCACGCCGCGCGGCTGGTCGAAGAGCTGCCCGCGACCGGCTCGCGCCTGCGCCTGACAGACGACGCGGCACATGCGCTGACCGAGATCAAACAGGGCGTCTCCCCCGAGGGCACGCCCAGCCGGCCAGGCAGGGACGCGCTCGCCCACGATGTCGAGCTGCGCCGCGACCGCCGCGGGGAGCACTGGATCATGATCGCCGCCGTCCACGCGCCGCTCGCCCGGGTGCTCGCCGGGCGCACCGACCTGCGCGCGCTGGAGGGCCCCGAGCAGACGTTCGCGCTGGCCGCCGTCGAGCACGACGCGGAGTTGATCGCCGAGCTGATCGCCGAGCTGGAGGCCAACCGGATCGACCCCCGCGTGCAGAGCTGGCTCGCGCGCGCGACCACCTGGACGGGCACGATCGAGGTCGAGGGCCCCGCCGAGCAGCCCGTCTTCCTGCTGCTCGGCGAGACCAAACGGCTGCCCCGCGAACTGCGCGAACAGGCCGTCAGCGCACCCGGCGGGTCGACCGTGCCGTTGACGCTCGAGACCTGGCGGCTGATGGACGGGCGGCTGCGCGGGTGGATCAGCCCCGGGGCCAAGCGCTGCATCGCGGCGCTGCGCGAGGGCCGACCGGCGCCGCCCGCCGTGCTCGAGGTCTCGGCTCTGCACGAGGACCCCACGTTCGTGCTCGCGCCCGGCCACGACGCCGCGCAGCTCGACGCCTTCGCCACGCTCGCAGGCGCCGCGCCGGGCAAGGCCGCTCACGGCGGCCGCGGGCATGCGATGGGCGCACGCGGCGAGCATGCGGGGATGCCGTCGATCCGCGCCGATCCGTTCTGCGTCCCCGAGCTCGACGCCTTTCTCGCCGCGCACGCGACCTGGATCGCGCCCGAGGCGCTCACCCTGTTGCAGGACGCTCGCGAGGAGCACGCCGAGGCTGCCGGCCTCGTGGCGCTGTCGGCCGCGACCGAGGCATCGCTGGATGACTGGGTCCCACCCACCCTGGGCGGCGAGCTGAAGCCGTTCCAACGCGCGGGTGTGCAATACCTGCTCTCCCAACGCCGCGCGTTCCTCGCCGACGAGCAGGGCCTCGGCAAGACGATCGAGGCGCTGGCGACGCTGGAGGCCGACGGGAACGCCTACCCGGCGATCGTCGTCTGCCCGGCGAGCCTCAAGCTGAACTGGCTGGCAGAGCTCAAACGCTGGCTGCCCGGCCGCAGCGCCCAGGCGCTCACCGGCACGCGTGGGGATGGGCCGATCGAGCGCGCGGACGTGACGGTCGTCAACTACGACATCGTCGCTGGGCGCCTGCCCGCGCTGCAGGCGCTCGCCCCCCGCGCGCTGGTGCTCGACGAGTCGCACTACTGCAAGAACTCCGCGGCCAAGCGCACGCAGGCGGTCCAGCGGCTGTCCGCGGCGGTGCCGCTCGACGGGCTCGTGCTCGCGCTGACCGGCACGCCCGTGATGAACCGCCCGCCCGAGCTGATCTCCCAGCTGCGGATCCTCGGGCGTCTGGCCGACTTCGGCTCCGGCGCGCAGTTCGGCAAGCGCTTCCGCGGACCCGACGCGCACCTGCGCCTGCACTGGCACCTGCGCGCGCGCTGCTTCGCGCGGCGGCTGAAGGCTGACGTGCTGCCCCAGCTGCCGGCGAAGACCCGCGGCGTGGTGCCGATCGAGCTCGACAACGAGCCCGAGTACCGCCTCGCGGAGGAGGACCTGATCGCGTGGCTGCAGAGCCAGCCGTTCGACCTGCACGAGCTCGACGCGCGCGTCGCGGCGGCGCTGCGCGCCGAACGCCTCGTGCGCCTGAACGCGCTCAAGCTGCTCGCGGCGCGCGGCAAGCTCCACGCCGCGCTGGCCTGGATCCACGACTTCTGCTCCTCGGGCGAGCGCCTGGTCGTGTTCGCCCACCACCGCGAGATCCAGCGCGCTCTGCTCGAGCGCTTCCCGCACGCGCTGCACATCCTCGGCGAAGACTCCCCCATCGCGCGCGACGCCGCGCTGCGCGCCTTCCAAGCGCCCGACGACGGCGCCAACCAGCTGATCGTCTGCTCGATCGAGGTGGCCGGCCACGGGATCACGCTGACGCGCTCCTCGAACGTCGCCTTCCTCGAGCTCGACTGGACGCCCGCCAAGCACGACCAGGCCGAGGACCGCTGCCACCGCTTCGGCCAAGAGGACACGGTCAACGCCACCTACCTGCTCGCCGCCGACACCGTCGACGAGACGATCGCCACATTGCTCGAGCGCAAGCGCGCGGTGATCGGCGCCGTCACCGACGGCTTGGAGGAGAACGAGGAGGGGGTCGTCGACGCGCTCGTACGCGAGCTGCGCGGCACGCCCTACCGGCGCCTGCGCGCGGTGGCCTGAACCGCACCAACACCGTGCAAGACGGCCGCGGAATGAGCAGATTTCCCCGTGCTCCATTTCGTCGCTTCCCGGTAAAGCGGAAGCCAGCCTGTGTCCCAAGAGCGAACGTCAGCGCGGCCGCCGGCAGGCGGCTCATAAAAATTGCCGTTCCTCGCGACGGGGCTCATCGCGAAGACGATTTCTGACCTGCAAGCGCCGCGGCGTCACCCAGGCGATCATCCCCCCAGAACAGCTCCTCGCCGACCGCGACCGTCGGTACGCCGAATACCCCGAGCCCGTACGCGGCGTCCGTGGCGCCGCGTAGCGCGAGCTTGACGTCGGGATCCCGCGTCGCCTCCTCGGCCGCGCGCGGATCCAGGCCCGCGTCGGCGGCGGCCCGCAGCACATGTTCGGGGATCGCCAGGTCCTCGCCCTCCTGGAAGGCCAGGCGAAAGGCGCGGGGGGTGAGCTCGCGGCCACGACCCTCGCGGAAGGCGTACGTCGCGACACGCATCGCAAACAGATAGTCACTCGGCCACGGATCCGGCCAGCGAATCGGCGGCAGGCCATAGAGTCGCGCGCGGCGCTCGACCTCCGCGATCCCGGCCCGCCGACGCTCCGGACTGTCGAGCGACCAGGAGGATCTCCCCGTCGCCTTGAACAACCCGCCCAGCGACACCGGCCGCCACGCCACCGGCTCCGCGAGCACATCGCCGATGCGCTCGGCCGTCAGATAGGCAAACGGCGAGCCGAGGTCGAAGTAGAAGCTTGCCCCTGCCATGCGCGCAAGCGTATCCCGGGGGAGCGATCACGACCAGCACACGAGCTGCGCCCCGCTACAGGCGAAGGGGAACTCTGCCGTTCACCACGCAAGAGGCGCACAAGGACAATGGTTTGCTCGTCGGAGAGCCCGCCGCCTACGCCAGTATGCGATGCGACACAGACACTTGGTCCCGGCGAGCTTCCTCGTAGAGCGGCTCGGGCGCCATGTCCAGACCGTCCTCAAGCCAGACGAGAGTGCCGAACTGCTGATCAACGCTGACACGTGCAAAGCGCTTAGGCCAAATATGGCACTACAACGGAGAGGGAGAGATTCGAACTCTCGGTACGCCAATCAGACGCACAACGGTTTTCGAGACCGCCGCATTCAACCGCTCTGCCACCTCTCCAGGCGACTGCTCCAAAGGCTAGATTATCCGGCCACGGCGCGCCGCGAAGGGCTCCCAGGCTTGCTCAGGCGTCCGTTGAGCAAAGACGAGCGCGCTGGAGCATAGCCGGCTCGTCGCGCGACTATCTGGCCAGGCGAGGACCCGGATGCGGAGAAGCGCGTGCTCGAGCGCCAGCACTGTGACCCCGCTGTCCGTAAGCCGTTCATCGCGGCGCTGGCGTCCATTGTGGGCCGATGTCGCACGCTACACTTGGCGCATGGCTGACCTGTTCTCTGTACCGCTCGGATATGTCGATCCTGGCCAGGGTTCTGACGATGGGGTTTCGATCTCTTCGATCCCGCCGGAGGTGGATGCTTACCCCGGAAAATACGTCGCCCTGCGGAGACGTAAGATCGTCGCCGCCAAAGACACGCTCGCGGAACTGCTTGAGGAGCTCGGTGACCGCCGCTTCGAAGTGTCGCTCTTCCAAGTTCCGACGACGCGTATCTTCGCCCGCTAGCGAAACGCTTCGATGCCACGGCGTCGGTTCCCCTACGACCTGTTCGACACGCCGCTCTAGATGTGCGAATCCAGGCTCAAGGCGGCCAGCAGGTTGACCTCTCAGGCACTGTGGACTCGGGCGCTTCTAGCACCGTGTTCTCCAGAGAACACGCCGAGAAGCTCGGACTCGAACCTTTCGATCTGCTCGAAGGGAGAGACGCGGTCATCGCCGACGGCAGCAAAGTCCACTGCTGGACCACAGCAACCCCGATACGCGGACAGGTTCTACGCCCCTCCGCCTCCGGCGATCTTCACCCCTGGGGACCGGTATTCGCGATCGACGCGGTCTTCCTAGAGCACGCCAGCCCCCTGTGGGGACAGTCGGACTTCTTCGCCACCTTCGAGGTTACATTCTGGCGTAACGCCACCCCAGCCATGTTTGGGCTCAACTACTGAACGACAGCCCTCGAGTTGACAAGAACCGCCAAAGGCTAGCCGCGCCGCGCCGCGAAGAAGTCGCTCAGCAGCTCCCCGCACTCCCGCCCGAGCACTCCCCCCTCGACCTCGGGGCGATGGTTCAGGCGGGGCTCGCCCAGCACGTCGAGCACGCTCCCCGCGGCGCCCGCCTTCGGGTCGCTCGCGCCGTAGACGACCCGCGGCACGCGTGCCAGCACGATCGCGCCGGCGCACATCGCGCACGGCTCCAGCGTCACGTACAGCGTCGCGTCCAGCACGCGCCAGCTGCCCACCGCCTTCGCCGCCTCGCGCAGGGCCAGGACCTCGGCGTGCGCGGTCGGGTCCTCGCGCAGCTCGCGCTCGTTGCGCCCTACCGCGATCACCTCGCCGGCGCGCGCCACCACCGCGCCGATCGGCACGTCGCCCGCTTCGCCCGCTCGCTCGGCCTCGCGCAGGGCCAGCCGCATGAAGTACTCGTCGCCGTTCTCTTGCTCCTCCATACAGAACCTCTGCGCCCTTTCGCGGGTTGAATGGTTATCGACCTCCCCTCGGGCTTCCCCCCGCGCTCTGCGACAGTGCGTAGCGCTTCACCCAGCCCGGCGCATCATCATTACTCAAAGCCCATGCTCCCCCGCCCTTCCCACCAACCTCTTGCCACCATCACCCGCCGGTCATTCGCGCTCGCCGGGGTCTGCATCGCGCTGGCGCTCGGCATGGTCGCCGCGCCCCGGAGTCTTGCGCCGGCCCTGGCCTCAACCAGCCCGCACGCCCGAACACTTAAACCAAAAAACGCCCTCCCTCACACCGCTCCCAACGGCTACACGCCCACCGCAGGAGCACCACCATCCGGCAACATCGGGGGCTCCTACACCCCCGATCTGATCCTCGTCAAGTACGCCGCCACGCCGCCCCGCGCGCGCGCCGCGCGCGCGCATGCCGCCGCCCTTGACGATCCCGCGGCCTCCGATCCGCCCCCCCGGCTGCTGCACCTCGCGCGCGGCGCGAGCCTCACCGCCGCCCTCGCACGCCTGCGCGGCCGCCACGACGTGCTGTGGGCGGTGCCCGACTACCGCGCCCACACCTCCGGCATGTTCATCCCCAACGATCCCGGCCTCGGCCACACGCCAACCGGCTGGGAGGCCGCGCAGTGGAACTTCGTCGGGCCGTTCGGCGTGAACGCCCCCGAAGCCTGGGCGAACGTCGCCGCCGACGGAGCGCCCGGCGGGCGCGGTGTGATCGTCGCGGTGCTCGACACCGGCGTCGCCTACGCCAACCGCGGGCGCTTTCGCCGCTCGCCTGACTTCTCTCGCTTTGAGTTCGTGCGCGGCTATGACTTCATCGCGCACAACCCCTACCCCAACGACCACAACGGCCACGGCACGTTCGTCGCCGCGACGATCGCCGAGTCGACGAACAACCGCTTCGGCCTGACCGGCCTCGCCTACGGCGTGCGCCTGATGCCCGTCCGCGTGCTCAACAGCCAGGGCGAAGGCGACGCCTCGACGATCGCCGAAGGCGTACGCTTCGCCGTCAGCCACGGCGCGCAGGTGATCAACCTGTCGCTCGAGTTCTCAAGCGAAGTCACCGCCTCAGACATCCCCGAGCTGATCGAAGCGCTGCGCTACGCGCGCCGGCGCGGTGTCGTCGTGGTCGCCGCCGCCGGCAACGAGGGCCACACCGCGATCGCCTACCCCGCGCGCGCGCCCGACGTCGTCGCCGTCGGGGCCACGACCGAACACGGCTGCCTGGCCAACTACTCAAACGACGGCACCGGGCTGACGCTCGTCGCGCCCGGCGGCGGCGCCGACGCGGATCTGCCGGGCGACCCCAACTGCCACCCGGAACTGCCCTCCGGGCGTGACGTCTTCCAGATGACCTTCACCGGGTCCTCGCCGCGGCGCTTCGGGTTCCCCTCCGGTTACGAAGGGACCTCGATGGCCTCGCCGCATGTGGCGGCGACCGCGGCTTTGATCATCGCCAGTGGGGTCCTCGGGCGGCGGCCGACGCCCGCTCAGGTAATCGCGCGGTTGCGGGCCACCGCGCGGCCGTTGGGGGGACCTTCGGACTCACGGTTGTATGGGGCCGGGCTGGTCAACGCGGCGGCCGCCACCGCGCCCGGAGGGCCTGGGGCCATGGGGTAGGAGGGTTCTGCAGGGAAGGCTCCGCGACGATCGAGTCCCGGCGAGCCCTCATTTTGAAAAGGCATGCACTCCCTGGATGAGTATGCCATACTATCGGTATGAGTAAACGTTTGCAGGTAGTAGTCGGAGACGCCGATTTCGAGCGCTATCGGAGCACGGCCCAGGCGCAGGGGGTCAACATCTCCGAATGGGTGCGTCAGGCGCTGCGCGTCGCCGAGCGGGAACGCTCGAGCGGGGATGTCGAGGCCAAGCTCGCCGTCATACGCAAGGCGGCTAGCTACAATTTCCCCGTAGAGCCGGATATCGATACGTTGCTGGCCGAGATCGAGGCAAGCCGCCTGGCCGAGATCGAGGCGGGAATGCCGGGCGCTGATGAAGTTTGATCTTCGTCGACTCGAACATCCCGATGTACCTGACCGGGAGCGACGAGCGCCTCAAAGTTGAAGCGCAGCGCGCACTCGAGCGGTTGACCGGTGATCGCCGTCCGTTGGTGACCAGCAGTGAGGTCCTGCAGGAGCTACTGCATCGTTACGTCTCCAGCGGCCGCCGCGAGGCGATCGAGCCCGTGTTCGACACTTTGCGAGCAATCGTCGACCAGGTGCTCCCCGTCGAAGAGGCCGACATCCTCGCTGCCAAGGACCTCGTCCATGCACACCTTAAGTTCTCCACACGCGAGGCCGTACACATCGCCGTGATGCGCCACCACCAGATCACAGAGATCCTCAGCTTCGACCGCGGGTTCGACACAGTTACGGGGATTCAGCGGCTGCCGAGGACAGACTCGGCGTAGGCCCGCAGAGCCCTTCGCGGGAAAGACCACCTCATTAGGTAGCAGGGCTTGGAGCGGGTGGAGCAGGAATCCGTCGCTGCTCCCTCACGTTGCTTTCCCGGAGTTTCCGGCTTCTTCGCGCCCTGTCCCTTGCGTGGCGAAGCGGTCCCCTCATAGGGTCTTCATCGGGTCTTCATCGGCCCCTCAGCAGGAAACCGTCCGCCGGGGAGTCGATCATCTGCCTGTTGCTTTCCACAGACGGGTAGTCCGAGACTTCAGAAAGGCAGCCAGCAAGCCTCACAGCGACAGGCCGGGTCAGCGTCAGATAGCGGGAGAGTTGATGGTCCACATCGACACAACCACACGTCCAGGAGCCCTCCGGCTCGCCGTCCGGGGTCAGCTCGACCTGACCGCCGAGCGGGCCTTCGACGCGGCGCTCACCCGGGCGGCGCGCTTCGCGGGACGTGTCGAACTCGAGCTCGACCTCGCCGCGGTCGACTTCATCGACGGCTCCGGTCTGCGCATGCTGATCGATGCGCAGAGCCGCTCGCACCGTGCCGGGCGGCGACTGACGATCGTCGACGCCTCCAGGCCCGTCCATCGCCTGGTCTGGATCACCGGCACCGCCGACCGTCTTCCTCCGATCAGCGCGCCGCCGAGCCGCGAGGAGATCGCCGAGGTTAACGTCCCCGGCGAGATCGCTGCTCGGCGGGCGCTCGCCGCAGAGGGTAGCCGCGTCGGTTGAGAACCGAACCCTCAACTCCTCGATCGACCAACACGTCGTTTGAGTCGCCCGATCGCCACCCGCGCGAACATCACAGCCGCGAACGGCAGCCCCTCCAACACATACCTTCGATGCAAACGACGCGGCTCTGAAAAGAGGCGATGCAGCCACTCGAGACCGGCATCCTGCATCCAGCGTGGAGCCCGTTGCAGGTCGCCCGCCACGAAGCTAAAGCTGACACCAAGCGCCAGGAACCACGCCCTCGGCGCCACCAAACGTAGTTTCAAGATCAACCGGTCCGCCATCGGAAAAGGTAGTCCGACGTAGACAAGATCCGGAGCGGAGTCTTGGATAATGTCTTCCATCTCACGGATCGTCGCGGGGTCCTTCTCGAAGCCAAAATCCGGGAAGTGGCTACCGACGATCTCGATCCCCGGAAACCGTCGCGCGAGCACCTCGGCCGCCCGCCGAGCGGTGTCGGGCGCACCACCAAGCAGGAACAGACGCCTGTGCTCTGGCGCGGCCGCCGCGGTGAGGGTGAGGATCAGCTCAGAACCGGCAACCCGTTCCGGGAGCGGCGTTCCCTGGAGCCGGCTCGCCCAGACGAGAGGCGTGCCATCCGCAAGCACTAAGCTGGCGGAATCAAACAACGAGCGCACATCCCGATCCCGATTGTAAAGCCTCAGATGGTCAAGATTTGGCGTCATCACCGACCCGCCAGAGCCGCGCGCAAGCCGATCGAGAATATACGCGATCGCCTGATCGCCACTCATCTCATCGATCGCGACATTCATTAGCTCGATGCGTTTCGCCGGCATGTCGGACATCCGATGAGTCCCCTCGTCGTCGTACATCATTTTGGGCCAGACCCGGCGAGTGTCGGCGGGATCGGCAGCGTTTTGCGACTCATCCGCGACCGCGGTGTCGGAGGTGACATCGTATCCCTCGACCCGACGTGGACCGCCGAATCACATCTCCGCTCCAGCGGGCTCACAGCTCGCGCGATGGTCAAGGTGGCGCGCAGCTCCTCCTCGGACATAGTTCACGTCCACCTCTCAGAACGCGGCTCGTTTGTCCGTGAGGGCGCCCTGCTCCTCTTTGCCAAGCGTCGCGGCCTGGCGACCGCCGCGACGATCCACGGGGCCTCGTTCGTGCCCTTCGCCCGTCAGCGTCCACGACTCGTCGCCGGCGTGCTGCGACACGCCGATCTCATCACCTGCCTCGATCCCCAGGTGTGCGAGATCGTGCAAGCGATGGCGCCGCGAGCCCGTGTCGCGCTCCTGCCGAATCCAGTGCCGTTCCCCGCAGCGATTCTGCCCGCCGACCAAACCTCTGAAATCGTGCTGTTCGCAGGCGAGATCGGCCTCCGCAAGGGCGCCGACATCCTCTGCCAAGCCTGGGCTCAGGTCGGGCAAGAACGCACCGATGCACGCTGCATCCTGGTGGGACCGAGAACCGACTTGCAAATCCCCAAGCTCGAGCGCCTCACCGTACAGGCTCCCGTCGCAGGTGACGAAATGGCCGACCTCCTGTCGCGCGCGCGCGTAGTTGCGCTCCCGTCGCGCGCGGAGGGCATGCCGATGACGCTCGCCGAGGCGATGGGCGCGGGCCGCCCGTTCGTATCCACCCCGGTCGGGGGGATACCTGAGCTGGCAGCCTCCGGGGGAGGAGTGCTTGTGCCGGTGGGCGACGCCGACGCCCTCGCGCTGCGCCTTGGCGAGTTTCTCGCCGATCCCACGATGGCTCGCACCTGGGGAGCAAAAGGTCGTAGCTTCTGTGCGCAGACACGCCGCGTAGAGGTGATCGACGCGCGCCTTCGCGATCTATACGCCGCGATCGCCTGATCGCTCACGGCGGCTTCGGCGCTCGCCGTCGATCAACCTCGTCGCATCCGGCCAGTAGGCAAAGTCGTCGCTCTGCTCCAGCCTCCCGGCGTGCAGTGAGATGCGCTGTAACTCCTCTGTCACCTCCTGTAGCTGCAGCGCCTTGCGGCGTACCCGTGCCCGCGGGAGCACCTTTGCGAGGAGACTGACCAACCGTGCCGCCGTGGCATGTATATGCAATGCTAGGCGCGCGGCGTGTGCGGCCGTAGCTGGGCCACGAGTCACATACGTGTATTGCAGCCACCCCATCAAAGAGTAGGCGAGCAACCGTGAGCGCCGGTCGCCCGTGTCGCTGGAGCGACCCTCGAGATGGTCGGCAACAAGCGCCGGCGTGGCGCCCACCGGCAGGCCGGACCGACGATATCTCCACGAAAGCTCACGATCCTCGAAGTACATGAAATAGCGAGCATCGAATCCCCCCAGCTCCAGAAACTCGGAGACACGCACGAGCAATACGGCTCCGGACGCCCACACCGCCGAGCCATCGCCTCGCGCGGGTGAAGACCGGGGAAGCTCGCGGGGGCGCAACGCTCCGAGCGTAAGCGACAGCATCTCCTGCGCCCACCGGCGCTCGGAGAACATAAACGTGCTCGTCGCAGCCGGCACGATCAGACCGAAGGATGCCGCACCAAACAACTCGACCAGCGCGCTCCGATCCACGCCACGCACCGTCACGTCGGGGTTGAGAAACAGGACGTAGTCATGCTTGGCGCGACGGGCGCCAACGTTGCAGGCCCGGCCGAATCCGATGTTCTCGGCAAGCGCCACGACCGTCGCGCCGTGACGCTCGGCGACGGTTCGACTCCCGTCCGTTGACGCATTGTCGATCACCAGCCGCTCCGCGTCGGGCAGCCACTCCGCAAGTGCATCGATGCAGGCGCCCACGCAGGCCTCCGAGTTGTAGGTCACCATGACCACAGAGATCATCGGGCTGCCACTCTCTCCCTCGACGCTATGCCTCATACCTGGATATGCGGGCCGGCGGTCAGTTCGCGGAACAAAGCGAGATACGCCTTCCCGCAGTCCTCGATATCGAATTGGGTCGCCGCCCGCGTTCGGGCCGCGGCGCCGTGCGTGCCTCGCAGCTCGGGCCGCTTCGCATAGCTCACCACAGCCCGGCTCAACCCATCCACGTCCCCGGGCTCGACGAGCGTGCCGGTGACACCATCGACCATCAGCTCCGGGATGGCGCCATTGCGACTTGCGACGATCGCCACGCCGCACGCCATCGCCTCGAGCGTTGTCATCGAAAACGACTCGCTCACCGTGTCCGGGGGAATCGCGGCGATGTCACACGATCGCCAGAAGGCCGCAGCGTCGTCGACCACTCCCAGAAATTCGACGCCGCTGCCGGCCTCAAGCGCCCGGGCCAACGATTCCAGACTTCGACGCTCCGGCCCATCGCCGGCGATCAGCAGCTTGACGGGAACCTGGGCGCGCGCTTGCACAACCGCACGGATCAAGTGATCGGCTCCCTTACCAGGGATCAAGCGGCTCGCAAATCCCACGACCACCTCGCGCGCAGGCGCCCGGTCCGCCTCATCGCGCGGCCGGTAAACCTCGGGGTCGATGCCGTTATAGATTCGCTGAATCCGGCGCGTGTGCGAATGCCGGCGCATGCACTCGAGCATGCACTCCGACACAGCGACCTCCGCGTCATCCGCCCAGGTGCCGGTGAGCCGTCCGGCATGCCACAGGAGCCGCCGGAGTCTGGGACGCTCGCGCAGACCAAGCAGTGTGCCGTGCTCGATCGCCACGATCCGCCCGTCATAACCGCCGGCCCGTAGGGCGCCGCCCATAAAGCCGCACTCCAGGAGCAGCGCGCCATCGGCGCCCACCGCCGCGACCTCCCGCGCGTAGCGGCGAGGATGGCGGACCACGTCACGTCCATGCTTGAAACCGAGGCTTCGATACGGGACGTCGGCCGCCACGAGGCGCTGCTCCAGTGACCACGGCTGCTCGATCAGGAAGACCGTGACGTCGGCTCCGAGCCGACGCAAACACTGGGCCAAGGCGATGCTGAGCGTCTCGGCGCCGCCCACATAGCCGCCCCACATGACCAGCGCAAGCCTGGGCCCATGCGCAGCCGACACGCTTCGGTCAGCTGAACCCTCTCGGTGGATCTCGCCGCTCACTGAAAGCTCACGATAACGACAGGGATTCGCCAGCAAACATCCGACTCCTCACGTCCATCAGGCCCCGATCGCGTCGAGCTGAAAAACGCGCAGCATCCACGCCGCGACGCCGGCCGTCACAACGCCAACCCCGATCTGGATCGCCGCACCACCAAGGCTCCGGGCCGCGTACATCGCCACCCCCATCATCAATACCGCGACGCACCCCCGCAGCAATCGACTCGTTTCGAGGGGCACCGGGCCAAGCCGGCGCCGGACCGCCACGAAGGTGAACGCCGTCAGGAAGACCTCACCCAAAACTGTGGCCATCGCAGCGCCGTTCGTGCCAAACGGCGGGATCAGGATCAGGTTGAGTACGACGACGACGACCGCGGCAACCGTCATGATTACGACAAAGTATCGCTCGTCACCGCCCGCCAGCAGCACGTTGCTGAAGTTCGCCTGCACGAGAATCAGCGCCGAGGCGATCGCGAGCAGCGCAAACGGCTCCGACGCCGCCGCAAAAGAATTGCCGAACAAGGCTGTCATGACCGTGCCGGCACAGAGCAGGGCGCCGACCACGACCGCAGCGCCTATCACAAGTGCGGCCGTCAGGATCTGCCCCAGATCCTCGACAAAGCCTTTTACGTCCGTCGCAAGCTTGCGCGCCGCATATGGAAACAGAACCGTAATCCAAATGCTGGCCAGCGTGCCAAGCGCCAACGGCAGCTTGCCGGCCACCGCATAAATCCCCACCGCCCGCGTCGACTCGAGATAACCCACCATCAGCGTGCTCACTCCCGCATAGACCTGGATCATGATCCGTGAGTAGCCGAAGGGAATACTGCGGCGCAACCGCAGCGTGAGCGCCCGAACACCGCTCACTTTTAGCCGGGCAGGAGAGACACGAAAGAACACCCACATGACGCCAAGCGCCGTAACCGCGAAGCCGAGGATGTTCAGCCACGCGTAGCGCACAACACCGGCCTCGCCGCCGACTATAAATACCGGAATCAAAGCAGCGTAAAACACTTGCCCGATAATTCGCCACAACGCCAGGCTGCCTGTCCGCCCTAGCGCAAGCAGCGCCCAGTCGAGTGTAAACGTGGTCGTCAATAGCGTAAGCCCGACGATCGGCACGAGATGCTGCACCTCGTGGTCGGGCACCAGCAGCGGCGACATCACAAGCAGCAGGACATACAGGATCACCGACAGGACGCCCTGCAAAAGCAGTGTCTCGCCGGCCACCGCCCCAAGGTCGTCCACATCCTGTCCGATATCACGCATCGCCAGATAATCGATCCCGACACTGGCAAAAAGATTGAAATACGTCGCGAGCAGGAGCGCAAACGTATATGCGCCGAGGTTCGTCGCCCCCACCTTCCGAGCGACATAAACCAACGCTACAAAGCCGATCAGCTGGCTGACCAGCTGGCTGGCCGCGAGCGCCCCAAAGCCTCGGATGACGTGCCCGATGCCCTCTTTGCCGCGGTCAGTAGGTGGGGGAGGTTCTACGTCAATCGCCATCGTCTTGTGGCGAAAGCATCGTCCAATTGACGCAGAAGGCAAGCATCGAGCCCAGGACCATCAGCCCGGACAGCGTCGAGACCGCCCCAAGCGTGATCGAGCCGACAAGGGCGGCCGTGAGATACATCGCCCCTCCATACTGAATCGCACCATAGCGGCGGCGCAAGAGGTAGATAAGTCCTAAGATCGGGGGCAGATACGCGAGGATCAGCCCGATAATGCCCATCGTCGTGAGGACGCTGAGAGAGCCGAGATCGTCGTCCTGGATAGAACCTTCGTGCAGACCGGCGAAGTAACGGTAGGCCGGGTTGAGAAAACCCAGCCCCGCAAGCCAGTGGTCGCCGAGCACTTCAAGCTCGAGGTGAGCCTTGTGTAGACGGTAGCCGGCCGTGCCCCCACCAGTCTCGACATCTGTAAAGCCAAGGGCGGCACGTGAGATGACAGCCTGCACAGGCGACGAGGAGCCCGTCGTCCCGGAAGTGGCCCCGCCAAGGATGGCAATACCCCCTATGACAGCCACCAGAGCGAACATAGACGCGTAACGGATACGACGATTTTCCCAGCCAGTGCCTTTGGCCCACACGATAGAGATTAAGATAAGCGCAACGATCTCACTGACGTAGACGGCACGCGTAAACGAAAGAGTATTGGCCAGGCCAGTTAGAACAGTGAGCAGCAGCGCTCCGCGCCGCCACTGTTTTGGACCAAGCAGCATTGCGGCAAACGCCATCGGAAACACGGCGATCACAAGATCATTCATCGGGGCGTAAATCCTGGTGATGCCCTCGAATTCGTTTGTTTGAGTCACGTGAATGAGCCAGCCAAAATTGGCATGGGTGACCTGCTTGAGGATCTGACCCACCGAGAAGAGCGCCGCGCCCGCGGCCAAAGTAAACCCGAACCCCGCGAGTTGCTTACGTTGACGTAGGGCAACCAGCGCAAGAGGCAGAAAGACGATGAAATATAGGAAAACTCGACCATACTTAATTGCGGGCACGAGGGGCACGCCGGGACTACCCGCAAGGACCTTGAAGCTCCACCACGCGAGATACAGACCCGCCCAGAGAAATACCCACACGATAAGTCGATTGTGCGCCCGACTTGGCGCATTGGCAAACGAGCAGACCAGGAGGAACATGGCGAGGATGACAAACACGGCGTCATAGAGCCCACCACTGCTGCGCTGACCCGCGGGCTGTAGATTGATCAGCGGGACTCCGTTGATCACGAGGAGCACCAAAATACCGGCCAGCACACCGCGATTCCACAAGGCAACCATGATGGCCGCACCCAGGCCCACGACTCCGAAGATGTACGTTGGGGGATATCGAGCGATTGCCCAGCCAGCAGCGATCGCGAGCAGCGTGGCGACGATCGTGACGCGTATGACTACCTCGCGGTCACGACGCCCAGTCAAAAGAGCCCCCGGTTGTTGTGGCGAGGCCGTGCTGAGCTAGCTTGATGCGGCCCGCCCTTTGCGATGGCCCGCCCTTTGTGATCCGTGGATAGACCTCGACGTTTGCCATCAGGCACTCGATGCCGATACCTCTATATATGATGCGCACAACATCGGAAGAGTAGCGAGTGCCAAGCCTGCAAAATATCCGAGTCCTGATCCCGACAAGTCGCGATGTGTACCGCCTCGTCAGCTACGGCATGGTGGTCGACTTCGAGGACGCGGTTGCATCTGCGAGCGACGCCGACCTAATCCCGGTTCCACTGCATTCGCGCCGTGCCCAGGTGCAAGGTCTGCTGCGGCGTCAACCGCTGAGGCCCGTCGCCGCGCCGCGTGCCCAATACGACGTGTGCCTGCTCGTCGCGATGGCCCCCCACTGGGTTCCGAGCCTGCGCTACATCCGCAATCTACGCCGGTCGGCAAAGCGAATCGTCGTCTACCTCTTCGACTCGTGGCTCGGCGACCTCCCGGCGCTGCACGCCGATCGTCGTGTGTGGTCGCTCGTCGACGATCTGTTCGTGTCCTTCTCCCACGCGGTGGGACCGTACGCCGACCAGCTCGACTGCCGCGTGCACTATCTGCCTCAGGCGATCGACGAGCGCTGGTTTCATCCCCACCGCGACGAGCGGCCGATCGATGTCCTATCGGTTGGGCGACGCCTGCCTGTCGTGCACGAGCGCCTGCTGGAGATCGCACGCCGCCGCGACCTCTTCTACTACTACCAGACCCACCGGGAACCGATGGCGATCGACCTGCGCGAGAGCCAGGAGCTGACGGGACGACTGTGCCAGTCGGCGCGGGCGCACGTCAGCTGGTCGGTGGACCGCACAAACGCCGCTCGGGCCGGCGAGGGAGCCGCCGTGACCGCCCGCTGGTTCGAGTCGGCGGCGTCGGGAGCCGCGGTGATCGGCGGCGCGCCGCGAACGGAGGAGTTCCAGCGCCTGTTTCCCTTTCCGGGCTTTGTCCGTGAGATCGACCCCAGTGCGCCCGGGGCGACAGAGGAGGCGCTCGACGCCGTGTTCGCCGACCCGCAACGGGAGGAGCGCCGAGCGCTCGCCGAGCACGTCCGCGCGGTGCACACCTGGGACGCCCGCTGGCGTCAGATCGTCGATACCTGCGACCTATAAAGAACGAGTCGGACTCGGCCGATCTAGAGTAGGCGCATGCTGGAAGCCCTCAAATCGACCGCAACGGCAGCCTGGCGTCTACTCCGGAGCAAAGGCAGACCGTGGTGGCCCGGATTTGGCGAGCCGTTCAACGGACAGGCCGAGCGAACCGCGACCATTGGCGAGTTGGTCGCAGGCTTTCAGCCCGCCGCATGCATCGAGACCGGGACCTTCTACGGCTTCACGGCCGCACGCCTTGCACAGCTCGGGGTCCCGGTCTATACGGTCGAGCGCGATCCTGGGCTGCGTGCTGTATCGCGCCTGCGACTGCTTCGCAGCAGGGGACGCGTGCGGGTCTTAGGGGGTGACTCGGCGAGCGTTCTGCCGAAGCTCGCCGCCGATCCTCGGATCCGCAATCCATTCGTCTACCTGGACGCACATTGGGGCGATGGGCCACCGCTGGTCGCGGAGGTCGAGACCGTGCTCACCGCATGGCCGGACTGCGTGATCGTCGTCGACGACTTCCTGGTCCCGCACGACTCCGCATACGGCTATGACACCTACGCCGGCACCGCGCTCTCGCTGGACATGCTCTCGCTCCCGCACGATGTTCTTGCCGGCTACCCCTCGCTTCCCGCCGAGCGGGAGACCGGAGCGCGCAGGGGAACCCTGTACCTCGGGCAGGGTCGCGGAGCCGGGGTGATGGAGGGTCTGATCGACTCGGGCCGGTTGGTGCGGGCATAGCTCTGTGTGCCCACAGGGCGGCTCAGCGAGCCGCCGACTTGCGAAGATGCAACAAGATGCACTTGAGAAACCCCGGCCGCGGGCCGAGTAGGTATGTGATGTATATGGTGACAGGATGAATGCTACAGACAGCACCCAGGCTCTCGGGCTCGAGCAGACGCTGAACATCTTACGTCGCCGCGCGCCGCTGATCGCGCTCTGTTTCGTCCTTGTCGCCGGCTCGGCATTCGTGTTTTCCAAGCAGCAGACAAAGAAGTACACCGCCACCGCCTCGCTCGTCTTCGACAACAACCAGCTCAATCAGCAGGTGGCTGGGCTCGCGGCGGTGGACAACAACTCCCAGCAATCCCAGCAGAGCACCAACGTCAGGCTCGTCGAGCTGGGCGACGCGGCGAACCAGACAGCGACGTTGCTTGGCCAGGGATTGACCGGGAAGCAGATCCAGGGCGACCTGAGCATCAGCGCGCAGGGAGAATCGAGCATCGTCGAAGTCGCCGCGACAGCCTCCTCCCCGAAGCTCGCAGCGGACATCGCCAACACCTATGCCAATCAGTTCGTCGCAGGGCAGCAGAGCGCCACCCACAAGTACTTCAACGCGGCCCTGGCGCTCGTGAACAAGCAGCTTGCGGCACTCTCGCCTCAGCAGCAGAGCGGCCCCCAGGGGCTCGCGCTGCAAGACCGCGCACAGTCGCTGGCGATTCTCGCCGAACTCCAGTCTGGCAACGTGCAGATCGCACAGGCGGCCACGGTTCCCACCGCTCCCTCCTCGCCCAAGGTCGCACGGAACACGGTTCTCGGCGGCCTTCTGGGTCTCTTGCTTGGCCTTGCCCTGGCATTCCTCCTGGAGCGCCTGGACCGCCGCATCAAGCAGCCCGAGGACCTGGAGCGAATCTTCCAGCTGCCGCTGCTCGGGATGATCCCGGACAGCCCGGCGTATCCGCGACACACCTCGCAGCACAAGGGCGAAGGACTGGCGCCGCTCCCCGCCAGAGAGATCGAGGTGTTTCGCATGCTTCGCGCCCGCCTGCGCTATTTCAACGTCAACCGCGATCTGCGCCTGATGCTCGTCACCTCCGCCGACTCCGCCGACGGCAAGACGACCGTCGTGCAGAACCTGGCCGAGGCGGCCGCCTCGACGGGCGGCCGCGTATTGATCATCGAGGCCGACCTGCGCCGTCCGAGCATTGCCGACCGCCTGTCGCTGAGCCGCGCACCCGGCCTCGCCGAGGTGCTGATCGCCGCGAGCACGGTCGAGGACGCGATCCAGATCACCCAGGTTGCTGCTGCCATCAGCAGCGCCTCCACGGCGACCGGCAGCTCATTGAGCGTGCTCACGGCCGGCACGCCTCCGCCGAATCCTGTCGAGCTGATCGAGAGTCGCGCGATGGAGCGCCTGCTCGAGTGGGCGGGCAAGAGCTACGACCTGGTCCTGATCGATACGCCGCCGCTGTCCGTCGTGCCCGATGCGATCCCGCTGCTGCACATGGTCCATGGCGTGGTGATCGTCAGCCGGCTCGGGAAGAGCACGCGCGAGGGGGCGGCTCGCATGCGCGAGGAGCTGAGCAGCCTGGGCGCGCCGATGCTGGGCGTCGTTGCCAATGGCTTCAAGGCACGGGACTTGACCGGCCACGGCTACTACTACTCGCATTCGCCGCCCGCTGCCTACGAGCCAAACGGCGCGCGGGCTCGCGACGCGGCAGAGCGGGCAAAGACGCCGAGCGCGTAGCGCTCGGCGTCACCTCAAGGCGCTACCCCAGAAAAACGCCCGACAGCAGCGCGTTGGGGCCGGCGAGGCGATCCACCACGATTGTTACCGTCCCGCCCGCGGCCACGTTGACCGGGAGCGAAACCCAGGCGCCGTTGGTGAAGTCGCTCGCCAGCACCGCACTCTGGCCGTTGACCGAGATCATCTCGCGCCGCCCAAGGGAGTCCCAGTCCACCGCGTAGAACTCCAGGTTGCCGCTGTAGGCCGCGGTGAAGCTGAGGCGCAGGCGGATCTGGTTCGGGTCGTAGTAGGCTGCGGCAACTCGCGTTTTCGTGTCGGGGCTCTGTAGCGCACGCACGTCCGTTGTCGATGCGGCCCACGTGTAGCGACTCGCCTGTTCGACCGTCAGGGATGCGTTCGTCAACGACGTCAGATCGGTCGAGCCGTTCCACCCGGCAAGGTCATATCCCGCCGAACCGTGGACGCCCACCCAGCTGCCCTGCGGCGCGCTGGCCACCGCGGGATTGGGGGGAGGGCCCGCGTCGCCGAGGAAGATCCCCGAGAGGAACGCGTTGGGGCCTGCCGTTCGAGTGACCGTGATCGTGACAGTGCCGCCCGCGGCGACGCTGATCGGGAAGGTGACCCAGTCCCCGTTTGTGAATGCGCCAAGCACCGCGGTCTGGCCGTTGACCGTGATCGTCTCTGACCGTCCTCGGGAATCCCAATCAACGGCATAGAGATGCAGGTTGCCGCTGTAAGCCGCGGTGAAGTTCAGCTGCAGCTGGATCTGGTTGGGGTCGTAGTAGCCGCCGGCATTCCGGCTTATCTGCCCCGGATCCTGCAGGGCACGAGTGTCGGTGGTGTTCGCGGCCCACTGGTAGGGGGTGCCCTGTACGACCTTCAGCGAGGAGTTGGGCAGATCGGACGCATCGCTCGTGGAGCCATCCCAACCGAGCAGGTCATAGCCCGCCGAGCCGACCGTATTGACCCAGGTTCCCTGAGGAGCGCTGGACACCGTGGGGCCGGGGGGTGTACCCGCGTCACCGAGGAAGATCCCCGACAGCAGGGCGTTGGGACCGAACGTACGATCGACCGTGATCATCACCGTGCCGCCTGCAGCGACGCTGATCGGGAAGGAGACCCACGCACCTTCGCTGAAATCGCTCGACAGGTCAACGGACTGACCGTTCACCGTGATGATCTCGCGCCGCGTGAGGTGGTCCCAATCCACCGCGTACAGATGCAGATTGCCGCTATAGGCCGCGGTGAAACTCAGCTTGACCTGGATCTCGTTGGGGTCGAAATACGCGCCGACATTGCGCGTCAGGCCGCTTGGGTCAGTCAGCCCACGCACATCGGTGCTGTTTGCTTCCCACCGGTAGCGGCCGCCCTGCAGGAGGCTGAGTGACGCGTTCGGGAGATCGGTGAGATCGCTGGAACCTTCCCAGCCAGCCAAAGCATATCCCGCGGACCCGACCGTGTTGACCCATTTCCCCTGTGGGGCACTGGCCACGGTCGGCCCCGGGGGCAGGCCGGCATCGCCCAGGAAGATGCCCGAGAGCAGTGCATTAGGACCGGCTGTCCGATCAACCGTGATCGTGACCGTCCCACCGGCGGCGACGCTGATCGGGAAGGAGACCCAGGCGCCTTTGGCAAAGGAGCTCGAGAGCACCGCCAGCTGTCCGTTCACCGAGATCGTCTCGCGCCTGCCCAGGTTGTCCCAGTCCACTGCGTACAGATGCAGGTTGCCGCTGTATGCCGCGGTGAAGTTCAGCTTGACCTGGATCTGATTGGGATCGTAGTAAGCGGCCGCGTTGCGGGTCAATTCCTCGGGTTCCTGCAGTCCGCGGCCATCGGTCGTGCCCACGGCCCACTGATAGCGGCTTCCCTGGACGAGGCTGACCGATGCATTGGGCATATAGGAGACGTCGCCCGTGGGCCCATCCCACCCGGCGAGGTCATAGCCCGCCGAGCCAAAGGCGCGAACCCAGCTACCCGCGGACAGTTCCAGCCCGGTGGTGATTGGTGGCGCGCCGTTTTCGCCGAGGAAGATCCCCGACAGGAGAGCGTTCGGACCGGCGTTGCGCTGAGCCGTGATCGACACGTTGCCGCCGGCGGCAACGTTGATCGGGATCGATACCCACGCTCCCTGGCTGAAGTCAGAGCTGAGCGCCACGCTGCGTGGACCCGAGCCATCGTCGACGACGATCGTCTCGCGTCGTCCCAGAGCATCCCAATCGACCGCGTACAGATGCAGGTTGCCGCTGTACGCCGTTGTGAAGCCCAACTGCACCTTGACTTCATTCGGGTCGTAGTAGGCCGCGGCGTTGCGGGTCGAGCCGTCGGGCGACTCCAGAGCGCGGACGTCGGTCGTGTTCGCGGCCCACTGGTAGCGGCTGCCCTGCACGACGGTCGCCGTCACGTTCGGCAGGTTGGAGGCGTCCTGAACGCCGTCCCAGTCAGCCAGCAAGTACCCCGCCGAGCCGAATTTGCCGACCCAGCTGCCCTGCGGTTCCTGCTGCACCGGCGCGGGCGCCACCGGCCAAGTCGTCGGCGCGGTGTAGGTGCTCGCCGCCACCGGCACGCTGGTCCAGCCGGACTGGATACCGCCGTAGACCGATCCGACCCCGGTGACACCCGTGAGCGGAGCGTTGACCGGGCTGGTCCCGGAGTTGTTGATCGTGACCTGGTTGCCTTCGATGTAGCCGGTGACCTGGCTCGTGTTCGCCTGGCTCCAGGCCTGCTGCTCGGCCAACACCGCCCCGATCTGCGCCATCGTCGGCTGTTCGATCGGGGTGTTGAAGTACGTCTTGTACTCGGCGAGCATCGGGTTCAGCACCGAGTAGAACAGCCCGTCGCCTTTCGACGGTGAGGTGTTCGGCGGCGTCCCGGTAGGCGCGCCGGCCGGCGGTGTCCCCATCATGTTCGGCTGGTGGAAGTAGTGCGGGCGCGGATCGTTGCCCATCATGTGCTGGAACATGTTCGTGTCGACGTTTTCCACGACGCCGGCGAACGTCACGGGCGCGGACTCGCACGTCGTGGTGGGGCTGGCGACACATTTCCCGCCACTGGCGACGGGGGTGTAGAGCGAGTTGAACTCGTCGACCTCCTGCTGCTCGGTCGAGACGTTGTAGTAGATGTTCGTCGGATAGCGCGGGATTGCCTCCGCGGTGCCGTCGGTGAAGGTCGAGCCCGCGGGATAGGCTTCGGCGGTGCTGCCCGGGATCGTCGGGTTCGGATAGGCCTTGGAGGCGTCCGAGCCGAAGTACTGAATGCCGACCCCGGTGAACGCGGGAATCAACACGGGGTTCTGGGGATAGGCGCTCTCGACGGCCTGGTTGGTCGACGAGGGCGCCGCCGAGGCGCTGCCACCGGCGCCGGTGTCGACGAACTTCTGTTCAAGGGCGCCCCCACCGGCGACTTCGGTGTTTTTGGTTGGGTTGGCGAACGAGCTGTTCGGGGGTGCGGTAGTCGGCGCCGCGATCGTGGAGACGAGCGTCCATTTGTTGCTCCCGGAAACCTCGCGGAAGATCTTGTACTGCGCCGCGTGGCAGACCGCATCCCAGTTCAACGTGACCGAGCTGGCTGCCGGGACCGTGATCGGCGAGGTCAGGCTGGCCGAGGATTCGCCGCCGCCGGGTGCGAAATCGTCGGTGATCGCATAGACATAGGTGCCTGCCGGCAGCGTGCCGGCGACCGCTTCGGTGTTAGCTTCGGCGGAGTCCCACTCGGGCGGATCGACCACGCCCGGGTTGCCGGGCAGCAGGTTGGCAAGCCCCGAGTGCTCGCCGGTGATGATCACCGACGGGTTGTCATTGCCGAGCGCCGCCGTTGGTTCCTTGCTCTCGGTCAGCCCGAGTTCCTTCGCGGCCCAGGTGTTGTTCTCGTTGAGCTCGGCTTCGATATAGCTCTGCGAGGCACAGCCGATGTCGATGTTCGGGTGATCCCAGGTGTGGCTGATCCAGCCGAAGTCGTTTTTGTCTTTCGCGAATTCGGTCAGCAGCGGGTCGAGACCGGCGCCGCCGGTGATTTTTCCGATGATCCCGCCGATCCCGCCGATCGCGATCGCGCGTTCTTCGGCGTACTGCACGCTGCCCCCACCGTTGAACAGCATGTCGATGCGGAATTTGTTTTCCGCGGACCATTTCGCCGCGTCGGCGACGTCCGCGGGCACCTCGCGGATCGCTTCGGAGGGGTTGTAGTTTGTTTCGTGAGTTGCCGTGTTCCACGAGTCGTCGAACAGGAAGTTGTCGTCGATGTCAGCCTCGTAGTAGTTGCGCTGATCGCCGAAGAACACGCCCCGCGTAGCCCAGTTCAGCGCGCCGTGGCGTAGCAGCTCGGCCTGCAGCTGGAACTGGTTCTGGTTGAAGGTCTCGACCAGTTCCTGGACACCGTTGGGGTGCGTGTAGATGCCGGCGAGCGCAGATTTGTTGGGACCTTCGAGCAGCGAGTGGAAGCTGGCCCCGGTCGCCTGGGTCGCGAGTTCAGTCGCCTGATAGCCGAATGTGCCGGCGTCCATCTTCACCGGTCCGTTCAGGTAGGGGAAGACCGTTTTGCCTTCGGTCGTGAGTTTCTCTTCGGCTTCGGCGCCTTTGAATTCTCCGGCGACCGTGTCCGTGTTCAGGCCGTAGGCGACGGCGGGGAAGATGTCGCCCGTGATCTGGCGCACGTTGAAGGTCTGCTCATACTCTTCCAGCGCGGTCCATTCGGTCGCGGTGACCGTCGGCACACAGGTCGTCGTGCATTCCGGAAGGCCGCCGACAGACACGATGACCGCCTGGTATTTGGCCTCCGGGGTCCCGCTGGGCAGCGTGTCGGAGAGCGTCGCGGCCGTGATCGGCGCGTGCCCAGGCGTGGTGATGATCGTTTCGAACGGCACGCCTTCGCGCTTGAGCGCCGCCTGCCAGGAGACGAAGTTAGGCTCGGTTGTGGAGGTCCCGAGCAGTAGGACCTTCATGTCAATCCGCTGAGCGGCCGACGCCGCGACCGGAGCGCTCAGCCCCAGCATCGCGAGAATCGAAACGATCGACACCAGCATGGCCATCGGCTTCCGCAACACCACGAACCTCCGCTTTCCTTGATTTAGCCCATCCATGTCGCGGGCGTTCGTACTCATCGCTCAGGCCGCGCTCTCGGCGAAACCGGATTCGACTCGATCATCCACAGCCAACTCCAGACCGGCATCCTCACCGGCGACATCCACGGCGCTGCGGCCGGCTCGCCGCTGCCGATCCTTGGCCTCGACGGTGACCGAGAGCGTGCCGATGCGACTCTGCATCCCCTGCATCGCCTGCTGAATCTCTTGGCAGGCCTCGAGCAAACCGTCGCGCAGCGTGAGGCACTCGATGATGCTCCGCGAAACCGCGTCGTCCGCCTCCTCTGCGTAGGACTCCTGCCGAAGATTGCGCATGCGATCGATGATCCGGCCTGGATCGGGCGGCCGATGACGTTCGACCTTCAGCCGCGCGTTCTCCTCCCGCAGCAACGCCAGCTCCATCTCGAGCTCTCCCAGCGCCGCGTCGCCCGCGGAGGACACCCCTTCGGACACTCCCAGGCTGAGGACCCGCCTGAGCGCCGTCTCGCGGCGCTGGACCTCGGGAGCGCCGGCCGGCGCCGGCGCTGAGGATCGCTCAGGCACGGCGTCACGGAGCAGGCGCCAGATCCGGCCACCGCCGGCCGGCGCTCGATCGCCTGAGGGCTGGTATCCCGCTCCTTCAAGTGTCCCCGCCTCCATACCTGACCACGCTCGTTTTCGCTTGTTGACATCGGTCTCGACCTGGCAGACGTGACGCGACGTCTGCCGGTGCCGGTGCAGAGCCGACCAATCCTTGGCGCGCCTGCGTGACTGAGTCTCCTAGCTTCCGCTTCGTTACCCAATGGCCCGCATGCCCCATCTTGCGTTCAGGCGCCTGAACGCAAGCACGCAGCCGAATCGATGCGACGGACGCCGAACGGCGTCTACCAGCAGGGTTCGAAGGTCTTCCCGTCGAGTTCGAGGTCATAGCGCGCGCCCATGATCCCGGCCGCGTTGTCCGCCGCGCAGAACGAGCTCGCGGCCAATTCGTACTCGGCATTGAGGACCGGCTTGCCCGCGGCCAGATAGGCCTGGAAATTCGAGCATTCGCTGTACTGGTTGCACTGCTCGTCGAGCGCACCGTCGAAGTGCGGCTCGAGTTCCTTGGTCTGTTCGCCATCGTTCTTCTGCAGCACCGCCATGCCCAGGGAATGGACCTCGCCGGCAACCCACTCGTCGTAGGTCAGCTGCTGTGCGGCGGTGTTGTTGAACCCGTCGTTGTTTTCAAAGCCGTCCATGTTGTCCGGCTCGACCGCGTCGAAGCCCTTTTCCTTGCACATCTGAAAGCGCGCCGTCATGATCGGCTCCAGCACGGCGAGGTTGCTGATATCCAGCCATTTCTCGCCCGGCCAGCCCTGAACGTCCGCGCCCTGGACCGATGCCGGGAACTTGCCCGCGTCCGCGCGGCCGGGCTCGTAGGTGCCGACATCGATGTAGCAGATCACGTGCTTCGCTTGAGCGTGCAGCGTCGCCACCTCCGAGGCAGAGGTTTCGAACCCGTCGATGTCATACGCCGCCACCGGCTCGCTGTTGTTGATCGTCCCCTGCAGCTGCCAGTACCAGGTCAGGTGCTGCGGCGGGATCCACCAACTGCCGCTCACGCCTTCGGTTCCTTTGGCGCCTTCCGTCCCTTCGGTGCCTTTAGAGCCTTCCGTGCCTTCGCTTCCTTTGGTGCCTTCAGAGCCTTTAGAGCCTTCCGTGCCTTTGGTGCCTTCCGTGCCTTCGCTTCCTTTGGTGCCTTCAGAGCCTTTAGAGCCTTCCGTGCCTTTGGTCCCTTCAGAGCCTTCCGTGCCTTTAGAACCTTCCGTCCCTTTGGTCCCTTCAGATCCTTCTGTCCCTTTAGAGCCTTCGGTGCCTTTGGTCCCTTCTGTGCCTTTAGAGCCTTCTGTCCCTTTGGTCCCTTCAGAGCCTTCAGGTCCTTTGGCGCCTTTGGGACCTGACCCTTTGGCGCCTTCAGTGCCTTTCGTACCTGCAGGGCCGGTGGGCCCGGGCGAGGAGACCACAGGCGCCGGAAGCAGCGCGGGGAGCGAAGGGGTCACGACGGGCGCTATGAGAACCACGGGCGCCATGGGCGCGCTTCCGCCGCCACCGAGCACGCCGCCGGTGAGGCCACCGGCCATGACCCGAAAATCAGCTACCGCCCACTTGCGATGGCGTATCGAGCCGCGCGGGCCGCGGACCACTCGTCTCACCGTGAGCCCCAGCAGGCCGCTGTCGCCGGTGGGCACCACGAACCTGACGCGGAACGTCCCCCGCCCGCTCGCGCGGAAAGAGGCGACCCGCCGCGCGCCAAAGAAAACCATTCCCTTTGCGTGTGGACGAAAGCTCGCTCCCTGGACCGACACCCATGTGCCGGCAGGACCGGACAGCGGGGCGACCGCCAGGCGAGGCGCGGGCCGAACGCCGGCGCTGGCGGCGTCCGCGAACGCATGGCCCGCGAGGACCACGGTAACGCCGAGGGAGAGCACAACAGCTCGATAGACCCGAGCAAGCATCCGGAGCCAGGATTGCACATCTTCATGACACATACATTCGGGACGCGTGCGCGGCAACCCGGGCCTGGCGCCCCGCCGGGTCGAGCGGCCGAAACACCGGGGGGCGCGCCTTGCGACGCGCCCCCGTCCAGACTGCTCTACGAACAAGGTTCGAACGTCTTCCCGTCGAGTTCGAGGTCATAGCGCGCGCCCATGATCCCGGCCGCGTTGTCCGCCGCGCAGAACGAGCTCGTGGACAGGCTGTACTCGGCGTTGAGCACCGGCTTGCCCGCCTTCAGATACGGCTGGAAGTTCGCGCATTCCTTGTACTGGTTGCACTGCTCGTCGAGTGCCCCGTCGAAGTACGGCTCCAGTTCGTTGGTCTGTTCGCCATCGTTCTTCTGCAGAACCGCCATGCCCAGCGAGTGGACCTCGCCCGCGACCCACTCGTCGTAGGTCAGCTGCTGCTGGGCCGTGAGCGGAAAGCCGGTCTTGTTTTCATAACCATCCATGTTGTCCGGCTCGACGGCGTCGAAGCCCTTTTCCTTGCACATCCGAAAACGCGCCGTCATGATCGGCTCGAGGATCGACAGCGCCCGAATGTCGAGCCACTTCTCCCCCGGCCACCCGTTCGTATCGCCCTGCACACTGGCCGGGAACGACGAAAAGTCCGAACGGAAATTCTCAGCCGTGCCCACATCGATGTAACAGATCACATGCTTTCCGGCCGCATGCAGCGCCGCGACCTCGGCAGCCGTGTTGTCGAACCCATCGATGTCATACGCTTCGACCGGCTCGCTGTTGCTGATCGTTCCCTGCAGCTGCCAGTACCAGGTCAGGTGCTGCGGCGGGATCCACCAACTGCCGCTCGTGCCACCCGAACCACCTGTCGTGCCACCCGAACCGCCCGTCGCGCCACCCGAACCACCGGTTGATCCACCGGACCCTTCGCCCGAACCGCCCGCGGAACCACCGGTTGCGCCACCTGTGGAGCCACCGCTCGAGCCGCCGGTTCCACCACCCGCGCCGGCGGAACCGCCGGTCGAGCCACCCGAGCTACCGGTCGCACCGCCGACTCCCCCGGTTGACCCGCCCTTGAGGCCTTTGGAGCCTTTTGAGCCCTTGGCGCCATGCTTGGAAGGGCTGTTCTTGGCCGCGTGAGAGCGATGCCTACGGTGATGCCGATGCACGGTCGCTCGGTGACCTGCCGTGCGACGCATGTGGCGTGCGGCAGCGACACCGGTAGAGAGAGCAAGTAGCGCGGCAAGCGCCGCCATCAGGATGACGACACGCCGAACGGTCAGGCGGGAACGAACGAGCATCAGCGACCTCCATGTCGAGCGGGACCGCGAGCACTGCTCGCGCCACGTTCCATTGGGGAAAAGAGTTGCAGCGCCAGAACTTCTGTTGCAACCCTCAGGAGATCGGATGACCACCCCGTCAACGCATGACGTTCAGCCGATCTTGGACGCATGGACGACGCACGGGCGCCGTCCACCTGTCTGAAGCTAGGAAGCTCTGGTTCGCAGTTCGATCGACCAGCCCGCGTGCGACGCCACGCGTACTGCGCGATAGGTCCCTTGCGATAGCCGGACGCTGCCATTCGCGGCCGCACTCTGTACGAGCAGGAACCCACTCGATGTGAAGATCTGGATCTGGCCCCGCTGAGCGCGCCAGATCAGCGTCGTCGGAGTCCGCACGACGATCGTCCCCAGTCGTCTGCTCCCCGACCCTGTATACCGACGCAACAGACGCCCGCTCGGCGGCTGCGACGACGACGGGGAGGGCGGCGCACTTGAAGTTGAGCTCGCAGCCGAGGCTCCGCCGGCCGTGGCGGTCGCCCCGCTCGCCGGCGCAGTGGTCGGCGTCTTCCGCGGCGCGCTTGTACCTGGCGCGACCTGCTTGGAGGTCACGGTCGATCCGGTGCTCGGCGCCGCGGCCGTGCTCGGGACGGTGACCGAAACGGTGGAGCCACTCCCGCTACCCCCGCCACAGCCCGTCAGCAGACCGACGGTCAGGGCCATCAGAATCGCCCCGGCCGCGACGGATCGCCTGTTGTGAAACGAACTCATCGAGCACCCACCATGGGCTGAGCCTATTGGACCCACAGGCTTGTGGCCAAGATGCGTCCTGGATGCAGCAGCAGCCTGATCAGCGGCGGCAGCGCCACCACGATGCCCGCGCTCGCCCCGACGATCAGCGGCATGCCGGGCACGCTCAGATGCGCCAGGAAGACGCGGCTCAAGACCAACTCCGCGGCCACGCTGATCAGGATCGCGAAGAGTGCCCAGCGCACGTAGGCAAGCGACTCGAGCAGGTTGACGAGCAGGGTGACAAGCGCGACGCAGCCGAATCCGACGAACAGGCTCCACCGATTGGTGCCCGATGTCCACTGGCCGATCGAGATCACGATCACCGACAACACCACCGTGGTGCCCAGCAGCCGAACCAGCGATCCGAGGAAGATCCCCATCGCGGCTCCGCTGATGTCGCGTTCGTCGGCCTGCTCGAGCGCCACCCCGCGCAGCCCCCGGGGGATCGCGTCGTAGAACTGCCAGAGGTGGTATCCGCCCCAGAAGCTCCCGAGCACCGAGGGCAGCAGCGCGAGTGCCGGAAACGCCCCGTGCACCCCCCAGCCGAGGCTCGGGTCGCCGACGAGCAGAACGCCCAGCGCGGCGCCGATCGCACCCGCCCACATGGCTCTTCCCACGCGACCCGCCGGTTCATCGGTGCGCCCACCGCCGGTACGCACGGCGATCACGCTGGTCACGAGGATCACGGCCGTCAGCCCCTCCAGCAGCGGATAGGCCGGGAGTTCGAACTCCAAGCCGATCACCGTCAAAACCAGCAACAGGCCATATGCCAACGCCCAGCCCCGGCGCGCCATCACCGTTCCCCCGACCCAGATCGCCACGAACATGCCGGCCAGCGGCCCGTAGTCGCTCAGCAGCAACAGCGGCAGCTCGATCCCAAGCACCGCGATCGCACAGATCACGAGGCGATCGTGGGCCAGCGAGGCAAAGCCGGAACGGCGGCTGAGATAGCGGCTGCGAATCGCCCACTGCAGCGCCAGTGTCAAAGGCAGGGCAACCACAATCGCGTGCTCGAGCACCGAGGTGCCGACCTGCCGGCTCAACGGTCCCGCCCATGACGCAACAGCGAGGATCGCCATGATCAGGGCGAGCGCCTCGGCAAGCACGCTGTCGCGACTGCCGGACTCGTCGGTACTCATCCGCCCCGGCGTCCAGCGGGGGGGTTTCGGGGGCACGATGCGCGAGCCGAGGCCGAGCGCCGTGTTGGCCCGCACGCCGCCCCACGCCTCGAGCACAACCGCGGCCTCGAGCACATCCTGTGCGCTGCGTCCAAGACGGGCCTCGATCACGCCCTGTGCATATTCCGGCCCGGGAGACTCCACGGCGCTCACGCTCCTCCCGCAATCGCCGCGAGCACGCGGGGGATGCTCCTCGCGCCGCTCACGCCGCCACCGTGGCGCTGGTGAGCTCGCCCAGCAGATCGCGATATCCGTCCAAGCAAGCCGTGCGCGAATAGTGCCGGTGCACCCGCGCGAAACCGCGCCGTCCAAGGCTCGCGGCGAGTTGTGGGTCGCGCAGCAACGTCGTGACCGCCGTGGCGATCGCATGGACATCGCCGGGCGGCGGCACGATGCCGCAGCCGCGCAGCACCTCCGGCACGCCGCCAACGGCGGTCGCCACCACCGGCCGCGCCTGCGCCATCGCCTCCAGGATCGACATCGGCAGGCCCTCTGAGATGCTGGTCATGAGCACCAGATCGGCATCGCGCACGACGCCGTTCGGGTCGCTGGTGCGGCCCATGAAGCGGAAGCGCTCCCCGACGCCGAGCTGGCGCGCGAGCTCCTCGCAGGCTCGCGCGTAGGTCTCCTGACCTTTCGTCGGTGGACCCCAGTACTCAAAGCGCGCCTCCGGGACACGGCGACCGACCTCCACAGCGACGCGCAACATCGTCTGCACATCCTTCAGCGGATCGATCCGCCCGACGGAAACGACCTTCAGGTTGCCCGGCGGGTCGGTGTAATGCGAGGGTGCGTCGATCCCGTTTTGGATCACGCGGATCTTCCGCGGGTCCACGCCGAGCCCACGCTCCCAGGCGGCGTTCGCCTCGGTCACGGGAGCCACGCTGTCCGCCGCCTTGTATGCGGCGCGACTCAACCCACGCGCAAGGCGGCTGGACAGGAAGCGCTCCCCCTGCGAAGACGGGCTTCGCGCGGCGGCCAGATAAGCCTCGCGCACGTAGACGCCATGCTCTGTGAGCAGCATGTCGGTGCCATGCAGATACTTGTGGACCAACGCCGGAATGACGGCCCAGCCGGCCGCGGTCACATGCAGCAGGTCGGTCTGTGGCGTGGGCACCCCGGCGGTGCGCGCGATCCAGTAGAGGGTCTGATAGAGCCTCGCGGCCTCGACGGCGTCCAGCTCGGGGGACTGCCCAGCGCCCGGATGACTCTCGGCCAACACATCCTCAAGCGCGCCCAGAAAGGCCCCCCAGGCGTGAGCGCTCCTGAAGGCGCGCCGCACCGCGTCGGGCCTGCGACGGCACCATACGAGCGCGTCGAGCAGAGCCTCGTAGCTCCCCTCCCAGCCGATCAGGGCGCGCATCAGATTGGCGGGCAGACTCTCACGCGCACGACGATCGGGGCGCCGCGGCGACCAACTGCGCGAGGGCAGTCCCTCTGACCACAGTTCGATCTGGCCGACCACGGCCGCGTGGGCGGGCAACTCGAAGATCTTCGCGAGACGACGATCCCCGGCCACGATCGGAAGGATCTGCCAGTCGAACTCCGGGAGGCCGCCGATCACCAGCTCACACCACGAGCTGACACCCCCGACGGCATATGGATAGGTGCCCTCGGTCGTCATCAGAATGCGCGGTCGGCGCCCCTGCCGACTCCGAGTCGGTGACCGCGCCCCGCCCGCGTGCGCGTCGGGCGCCACGCGGAGAGCAACCGGGGCCGGCTCCAGAGCTCCGGTATCCCGCTCAGGGGAGGCGATGCCGGCGTCGATGTCGATCAGCCTGGCCGGTTGCGGCACGGACATCAGCGAGCGACGTCGTCAGGGGAACCGCTCAGCGCGATCCGCTCGTCGGTCACCGGGCTGTCCGGGCTCTCCAAACTTCCCAGGCGCTCCATCGTCGAGCTCTCCGCGTTGTCCTGGTCGTCCGGGTTGTCCGGGTTGTCAGGATCATCCAGGTTATTCAGGGCGTCCGAGCTGTCCAGCTCATCCGGTGTGTCCGGGTCAATCGTCGCCGCCATCGCGCCGAGCCGATCCTGAATGCCGCCCATCGTCCGCTCGACCTCCTGGCATGCTTCGAGCAGGCCGTCGCGAATGACCAGGCACTCGGTGACGAGGCTCCAGGCCTCCTCCAGCAGCCTCCATGTCTCCTCGTGCAGCCGCTCGCTCTCCGGCTGCCGGCCGGACGCTCCGAGTTCGGCCTCCAGCCGACACAGCGGATCGGTTGGGAGGCTCGGGCTCTCGCCGTTGGCGCCGACTGCCGGCCCGACATGTCGCCCTGCGTTTGCTGCCATAAGATTCGCTCGTTCCATGTATACGGCCACCCGATCAAGTACGGCTGCCACGCAGATCCGCCGCGAGAGGCCGCCCCTATGAGCAGAGTCCCGACGAGCGGGATACTCGGCTTCTTTAGTGTCCTCGGTTCCCGGCCGATACCCAATGGCCAGGACGTCTCATCTTGCGTTCAGCCCGCTGAACGCTGAGGCTGCATCGAATCCCCGAATGGACGCCCATTTACGCCATCCAGCACGAGATATCGCGGCGGCGCCGCCGCTCGGCGACATGCGGAAACGCCTGCATGGAAGCGTGCATAGGTGGTAGGATGACGCCCGAGTTCTTATGCCTTCAAGCAAGGATCTTCGGGCTTCAGGGTAGATGCCAAGTGATGGGGCGCGTCACCGACGGAAGTCATGTCGCGCTCTGCTCGAAATGGACCGCGCGGGAGAGCCGAACACGGATGTCTGGATCTTCTCAGCTCGACGCAGGTGATGGCCTTGGCTAGTCCCTTGGAGCACACCTTCGCGGTTTCCCACCGGCTTGCGGGCAGCAGCCCGGGACGCCGTTTCTCGATTCCTCGATGGTCCGCGCTCAGATCCCAGTCGCAGATTCTCGCTGTGGCCATGATCGCGCTGGCGCTGACGATCGTGCTGCAGGCACTGTCGGTTTCCGTGCACAGCTTTGCCGGACATGCAATGGTAGATACCGCCACCGGGTTGATCGGGGCTCTGGCGAGCTTCGCGTTTGCCGAGCGCATGCGCACCACACATCAGCTACGCGATCTCTTGATCGCCCTCGCGCTCGGCATCCTGAGCGTCACGGATCTGATCCTCGCGGCGGGACCGGCGCTCGTCGACGCCCACCCGGACAACTCATGGCATTGGGTGATGCTCGCCGGCCGATTGGCAGCCGGAGGCGTACTGGTCGGCGCGGCTTTCTGCCCGGCCGTCGACCTGAGTGAATCCCGCCACCGGCCCAGGACAATCGTCCTCGCAACGGTGGCGGCCCTCGCCGGACTCGCCGCCGCAATCCTGATCCTGCATGCCGAGTTGCCGAGCTTGCTCAGGGACGCCTCCGGATCCTCGGGATTCAGCGGCTATGGAGCCCCCCAGGGCCACCCCCTGCTGAGCTATCTCCAGATCGCCGGCGCGGCACTCGCGGCATGCGCCGCCTTCGGCCTGGCGCGGCACTCCGCGCGCACGGGAGATCAACTGGAGCGATCGCTGGCGGCCGGGATCGCCGTGCTGGCGGTCGCGCGCTTGAACTACTTCCTCGTCGCTTCGCCGAGCAGCAGCCGGCTCTACGCCGGAGACATCCTGAAGTTGGGCGCCTACGCGCTGATCCTCTACGGGTGCCTACTCGAGTTCCACGCGATTCAGCGCAGGCTGATCAAGCGGGTCGCGGTGGACGAGCGCAGGCGCATGGCACGCGACATGCACGACGGGCTCGCGCAGGAGCTCGCCTTCATCGCCACCCACTCCCAGCGGCTGAACCACACCGGCGAGGACGCCGCGACGGTGGCACATCTGCAGGCTGCCGCGGAGCGCGCGCTGCACGATTCGCGAACGACGATCGCGACCCTGACCTCGCCCGACGAAGCTCCGTTGGATCAGATGATCGCCCGTACCGTCGATTCGTTTCGCTCACGCTTCGGAATAGCTGTGGAGCTCGATCTGGAGCACGACGTGATCGTCGACGCGGAGCAACGCAACGCGCTGCTGCGGATCCTGCACGAGGCGATGATCAACGCGATCCGCCATGGCTCAGCTCAGCGGATCCTCGTACGCCTGTCCGGCGAGCAGAGCAGCCCCAGCCTGAGGATCTCCGACGACGGCTCCGGCTTTGATGTGTCGGCCGCCGTCAATGCCGGTAGGGGACTCGGCCTGACCAGCATGCACGAGCGCGCTCAGCTGCTCGGCGGCAGCCTCAGCATCGCCTCGAGGCCCGGCACGGGCACCGTGGTGGAGGTCGGACTGCCATAGCCGAGGGTATGCGCATTGTGCTCGCCGACGATCACGCCACCGCGCGTCTCGGCGTTCGTCTCGCACTGGAGGAGGGCGGCTTCCACGTGGTCGCCGAAGCCGTCGACGCCCGCGGCGCGGTCGAAGCGGCGATCGAGCATCGGCCCGATCTCTGCCTGCTCGACGTCTACATGCCGGGCAAAGGGATCGCCGCCGCGGCCGAGCTGGCCGAGGCGCTGCCGGAGATGCCGATCGTGATGCTCACCGTCTCGGACACCAGCGAGGATCTCTTCGAAGCGCTGCGCGCCGGCGCCTGTGGGTATCTGCTCAAGGACACCGACCCGCAGCGCCTGCCCTTCGCGCTCGGGGCGGTGCTCAACGGCGAGGCGCCATTGCCGCGGGTGCTCACGGCCAGGCTGATCACCGAGTTCCGGCGGCGCGGCTCCGAGCGGCGGATTCCCAGCGCCGAGGGCGGCTTGGTGACCCTGTCCGAGCGAGAGTCTGAGGTGCTCGACCTGCTGCGCACCGAGCTGAGCACCAAGCAGATCGCGCATCGGCTCGGCATCTCGCCGGTGACCGTGCGCCGGCACATCTCCGAACTGCTGAGAAAGCTGCAGGTCTCCGATCGCGACGCGGCGCTGCGGCTGACCGGCGACTCCGCCCGATAGTCCTCTGGCGCGGTCTGCTCTCTCCTCACGCGGCCGGCTTACTCCTGGCGCGGCCGGCTTACGCGGACTGACTCGCGAGCGTCGCCCCGATCGGCGGGGCATTCCGCGACCTGCCGTCACTGGCGAGATCGATCTCGCACCACACGACCGTGCCCTCGCCGCGATCGACGCCCCATCGATCGGCGACACGATCGACGATGAACATCCCCCAGTCCGACAGCGACTGCTCGAGCGGCTGGTTTACGAGCACATCGGGCCGAGGCTCGCGGACCTCGGCGCGCACCAGCACCTTGCTACGCCGCACGACCAGCTCGAACTCATCCCCTCCCGCGGAGCCTCCCTGCCGGACCCTGTTGGTGACCAGCTCGCTGACGCAGAGCGACAGGTCGTAGAACAGGTCTGGCTCGAAATGTTCCTCCCACGCCCGCAGCACCCGGCGAGCGGCGCCCACCGCCTGGGGCAGACCACGAAACTTGAACCGCCGCTCGGTCTCGGTCGGCATGACCGGCGCCAAGGGGCCGGCCGCACGCCATACGACCAAGTCCGCCGAGCTCAGGCGATCGAGCGATGGAAGCCCGATGCCATCGCCGCTGAGCGGGGCACCGTACTCGTGCGTGTCTAGTGTGCCTGGACCGATCGGTGACGACATAGGAATCCTTTCCTCGAACGATTGCTTGCCTGGATTAGATGAGCTCTCAAGCCGGCAGAACAGTCGCCCTTTGAAGACTCGAAGCTGTCGTCCACGTGGACGACAGCAATACCGTCTCATGTAAACGGGCGGTATGTCAAGGCGGATCACAAATTGATCACCGGCTTGCGTCCCTGCCAGAGCGCTTGAATGCCGGCCGGCGAGACGCCGACGGTTCGCTGTAGGGGACCGCTGCAAGAGGATCGCTGTAGGCGGCACAAGCGGCCGGCCCACACGAGCCTCGCCTACTCGCCTACTCCACGGTCACCGTCTTCGCCAGATTACGCGGCTGGTCCACGTTCAGCGCTCGCGCTCGCGCGATGTAGTAGGCGAAGAGCTGCAGCGGGACGATCGCGAGCAGGCTCTGCAGAAGGGCGTCGGTCCGCGGCACGTAGACGACCTGCTCGGCATGCTCGGCGACCTCCTTGCTCCCCTCGCTCGCCACCGCAAACACGCGCGCCCCGCGAGCCCGAACCTCCGAGATGTTCGACAGCACCTTGTCGAGGACGCTCAGGTCGGTCGCCACGCATACCACCGGGGTCTCCGGCCCCAGGAGGGCAATCGGCCCGTGCTTCATCTCACCGGCGGCGTAGGCATCGGTCGGAATGTAGGAGACCTCCTTCAGCTTCAGGGCCCCCTCGAGCGCGATCGGCAACCCCGACAGCCGCCCCAAATACAGGAAGAACTCACAGCCGGCCAGCCGCTCCGCCAGCGAGCGAACCGGGTCCGCCACGGTGGCGAGCACCGCGTCCAGCCTCCCCGGCAGCAACGCAAGCTCGCCTTCCAACTCCGCGACCCGCGCCGGAGCCAGCGCCCCACGCAGCTCGGCCATCCGCAGCGCAAATGCGTAGAGCAAGGCCACCTGAGCGACGAACGTCTTGGTCGCGGCGACCCCGATCTCGATGCCCGCGCTCGTGTACAGCACTCCGTCGGCGTCCAGCGTGGCCTGGCTGCCGGGCACGTTTGTCAGGGCCAGCACGGTGGCGCCACTCGTGCGCGCGAGCCGCATCGCGGCGAGCGTATCTGCCGTCTCTCCCGACTGCGTGATCCCGACGATCAGCGAGTCCTGGGCGATCAGCGGGGCGCGATAGCGGAACTCCGAGGCAAGCTCGACCTCCACCGGGATCCCGGCCCACTGCTCGAGGGCGATCCGAGCGGCCAGTCCGGCGTGATAGGAGGTGCCGCAGGCGACGATCACCACACGGCCGATCCCCCGCAGGCGCTGCTCGGGAATGCCGATATCGGGCATCGCCCCGGCCTGCGCCAGCCAACCGGCCAGCGTGTCCGCGACGGCCGCTCCCTGCTCGTGGATCTCCTTCAGCATGAACGTCTCAAAGCCGCCCTTCTCGGCCGTATCGTCGTCCCAGTCGACGGTGACCGGAGCCATCGGCAGCCGTCGACCAGACGCATCGAGGATTCTTGCGCGGCCGGGCTCGAGCACCGCGATCTCTCCCTCGCCAAGTACCTGGACCTGCCGGGTATGACGCACGAAGGCGGGGATCGCCGAGGCGATGAAGTGCTCCTGCTCGCCCACGCCGAGCACCAGCGGGCACTCCCGACGGGTGCCGACGAGCAGATCCGGATGCTCGGCGGACATTGCGACAAAGGCGAAATGACCGCCAAGCCGCTCCACGGTCTGGCGCACAGCAGCCACCAGATCGCCCTGGTAGTGCTGCGCGATCAGGTGAGCGACGACCTCGGCGTCGGTCTCTGATCTGAACTCCACACCCACTCGGCCCAGTTGCTCGCGCAGGGTCAGGTGGTTCTCGATGATTCCGTTGAGCACGATGTGCACACGGCCGTCGGTGTCCGCGTGGGGATGCGCGTTCTCTTGAGTGACCGTCCCATGCGTGGCCCACCGCGTATGGCCGATACCGGCGGTCGGCTCGCGCAACGCCGTCGCCGTGCCGCCGGCCCGCTCACCGGCGCGCTCGCCGGCGCGCAGCGCCAGGGCGTCCCGGAGCGAGGCCAGGTTCCCCACGGCGCGTACCGACTCGATGCGCCCATCCTCCTGAAAGGACACGCCTGAGGAGTCATAGCCGCGGTACTCCAGGCGCTGAAGAGCGCTGAACAAGATCTCCTCACACGGCCGATGGCCGACATATCCGATGATCCCGCACACGATGGCTCCCCTTCCTTAGGCTCCGCCGGTCCCGTCCATGGTTCCGGCTGGAGTCCATTACACGTCGTCGGACGGGCCGCGGTCAATGGCTCCCACGACCCATTCCGTGTTCAGCACATGAACACGGGGATGGGCCCATCCGCTCCGACTATCTAGAATCTCTCACCAATGCCCACACCGATCACAGTGGTCGTCATCGACGACCACGTGCTTTTCCGCTCCGGCCTGCGCGAGCTGCTCCAACAGGAGGAGATTCAGGTCGTCGGCGAAGCCTCGACCGCCGAGGCCGGTCTGGAGACCATTCAGCGCCACGCGCCCGACGTGGCGATCATGGATCTCAACCTTCCGGGTATGTCCGGCCATGACGCGATTCGCCAGATCGCCGCGACCGCGCCTCGCACGCAGGTGCTCGTGCTCACGATCTCCACCAGCGAGGACGACGTCGTCGAAGCAGTGCTCGCGGGCGCCTGCGGCTACCTGCTGAAGGACGCTTCGATCAGTGACATTCTCACCGGAGTACGGGCGGCGGCGGCCGGCGAGTCGATGGTCTCGCCGCGAATGGCGAAGACGCTCTTGGAGCAGATGCGCCTGCATGAACGAAGCGATACGCGCCCGACGGTCAACGATCTTTCAACCCGCGAGAAAGAGGTCCTGCGACTCGTGGCCGAAGGCAAGGACAACGCGACGATCGCGCAGGAGCTGTTCATCAGCCCCTACACCGTGAAGAACCACATCTCGAACATCCTGCTGAAGCTCCAGGTCGAAAACCGCATCCAGGCCGCCGTTCGCGCGGTCAGCGACTCGATGATCTAACCGCGCCGCTCCCGGGCGGCGCCCAGCGCTACCCGCAGCACTCGACGCGAGCGCGCGCCGCGCCGAGCAGACCGCGCAGCTCCGCCGTGGTGTCCTTCACGTGATGCAGCAGCACCGAGAGCTCCTGGAGCTCTCCGGCCGCATGTGGATCGCCGGATTCCGCCAAACGCGTGATCTCCCGCTCCAACCGCAGGCGGTCCACATCGAGCGCCAGCACGTGGGCATAGCCATCGACGATCAGCTCGAGCGAGCTCGGCGCGGCACGCGCCGCCACCGCATCCTCGTCAGACAGAGTCGCGATCAGCGACTCCGCCCGCTCGCAAAGATGATCGGTGCCACGCTGAAACGGGCTTTGATGGGGGGCAGGTGTGGCTGGCACTCTGATTCGCGACCTCGGAGCAATACAGGGTGATTTCAGCGCGTGAATTGTTCAATCGACCGCATGGCCCTTTCACGTTCAACCGATGAACGCCGATCAGCTAGCCGAGCTATTGACCTGGGGTCAGATCATCGGGAGCCTCAAGGAGTGCATGGAGGCACCTACAGATTCGCCGACCCGGCGGCCGCCCCACCGCGCGTGTATGTGGTGGTGAGCGCCCAATGAGCGGCGCGACGGCCACGGCGGCGGTCGGCGCCGAGAGCTTTGCGACAGAGGCATCATTCGCGAACGGGTTCGCCGGAGATCTCGCCGAGCATCACGCGGTTGCCGAGGTGCACATGCTCAGCGACAGCCAGGCGCACCTGGGGCTGTCCCGATCCGCTCACCTGATCAAGCGCGCGCTGGATCTGCTCGGCGCCACCCTGATGCTGATCTTCGGCGCCCCGCTACTGGTACTTGCCGCGGTGGCGATCCGCCTGGAAGGTTCAGGACCTGTGTTCTTCCGGCAGACGCGCGTGGGCCGCGATGGCCGGACATTTCGCATCGTGAAGCTCCGCACGATGGTGGTGGGCGCCGATGCGATGAAGGACGATCTGCGCGGCCTCAACGAAGCCGTCGGCCTGTTCAAGATCGCCGAGGACCCGCGGATCACGCGCGTTGGGGGCCTGCTGCGCAAGACCTGCATCGACGAGCTGCCCCAGGTGTTCAACGTCCTGCGCGGAGAGATGAGCCTGGTCGGACCCAGGCCCCTGATCCCCGAGGAGGACCGTCAGATCCGTGGATGGCATCGCGCTCGCCTGCACACAGCGCCCGGCATGACCGGTCACTGGCAGGTTCTGGGAGCGGCGCGGGTACCGCTCGCGGAGATGATCGCGATCGATTGCCGCTATCTCGCAAGCTGGACCATCTGGAGCGACGTCAAGACGTTGATCAGGACGATCCCCTGCGTGCTTGCCCGCCGGGGAGCGTGAGGGGAGCCCGAGCTGTAGGACGCCCGGTCGACGGACCGGGCTCCTGAGCATCGATCCCGAGGACCGCGAACCGCCCGCACTACAGTTGCGCTCGTGAGCATCCCTGAGCCACTCCCATCGGCGCAGGCGCCGGCGCGATGCGACCTTGCGATCGTGGGCGGCGGGATCCTGGGGCTGGCGGTGGCGCGCGAGCTGACCAAACGTCACCCGCGGGCATCGATTTGCGTGCTCGAGCGCGAGCGCGCCGTCGGAACCCATCAGACGGGCCACAACTCGGGAGTGATCCATGCCGGGGTCTACTACACGCCCGGCTCGCTGAAGGCGCGGCTGTGCGTGGAGGGCGCGCGCGAGCTGTATGAGTACTGCGAGCAGCACGGGATCGCCAGTGAGGCGTGCGGGAAGGTGATCGTAGCGACCGATACGACAGAGCTGGAGCGGCTGCAGGAGCTGGAGCGGCGCGGCAAGGCAAACGGCGTGCCGGGCCTACATCGAATCGACGCGCGGGGGATCGAAGCACTCGAGCCACACGCGCGCGGGATTGCCGGGCTGCATTCGCCGAATACCGGGATCGTCGACTTCCCCGCGGTCGCGCGCGCTTACGCCCAGGACGTGCTCGCGGCCGGGGGCAGAGTCGCGACCGGGTGCGGGGTCGAGCGCGTGGAGATGAAGGCGGCGGGGCTGCGTCTGCTGCACGCGCATGGCGCGACCGAGGCTGGGCACGCGATCTTCTGCGCCGGCGCCTGGGCCGATCGGCTGGCGGTGGCGGCGGGCGCGGATCCCGACCCGCGGATCGTGCCGTTCCGCGGCGCCTACCTGCGGCTGAAGCGCGAGCGCAGAGACCTGGTGCGCTCGTTGATCTACCCCGTTCCCAACCCGTCGCTGCCGTTTCTCGGCGTCCATCTGACGAAGCACATCGACGGGGACGTGCTGATCGGACCGACCGCGCTGCTGGCGGGCGCACGTGACGCGTACGAGCTCAGCAAGGTACGACGCGGCGACATGCTCGACACGCTCGCCTGGCCCGGGTCGTGGCGGATGTTCCGGCATTGGTGGCGCACCGGGCTGACCGAGCTGCACCATGCCACGCAGCGCTCGGCCTTTGTGCGCGCCGCCGCCCGCTACGTGCCGGAGCTGCAGTCAGACGACGTCGAGCCGGCGTTCGCCGGGGTGCGCGCGCAAGCGCTCGCGCGCGATGGGCGGCTGGTCGATGACTTCGTGTTCTCCGCCACCGAGCGAGCGCTGCACGTGCGCAACGCGCCCTCGCCGGCGGCCACGTCTTCGCTTGCGATTGGACGGTATGTGGTGGAGGAGGCCGAGCGGAGCTTCGGGCTGGAGAGCTGAGCGGAAGCGGGCACGCGGGCGACGATGCGATTGCGCACAACAACATCTAAGGTCGGGATATGACCTATACCCCTCCGCAGGAGATCCTCGAGCGCTACGCCTCCGTCCTTGTCAACTTCGCCCTTGGCAGCGGCGAGGGGGTCAAGCCGGACGAGGTCGTGCGGGTGGTCGCACCCGAGAGCGCCAAGCCGCTGTACGTCGCGCTGAGCAAGGCCGTCTGGAGAGCCGGCGCGCATGTGATCGGCGGCTACCAGCCCGACGACGACAGCGCGCTGAACCTCTCGCGCGATTTCTACGAGATCGCGAGCGATGCCCAGCTCGACCGCTTCCCCGCCCGCTACATGCGCGGCCTGATCGATGAGATCGACCATCAGGTCTCGGTGATCGCCGAAAGCGATCCGCACGCCCTGGACACGGTCGATCCGGCGCGGATCATGCGCCGCGGCAAGTCGATGAGCCAGCTGCTCGACTGGCGTAACGAGAAGGAGAACGCCGGCGGCTTCACCTGGACGCTGGGCCTCTACGGCACCCCCGCGATGGCGGCCGAGGCGGGGATGAGCGAGGAGGAGTACTGGGAGCAGATCATCCACGCCTGCTTCCTCGACGCCGAGGATCCGCTGGCGCGCTGGCGCGAGGTCGGCGAGCGCTTGGACCGTACGCGCGAGCAGCTCGACGCGCTGGAGATCGAACGGCTGCACATCGAGGGCGAGGACGTCGACCTGCGCGTGAGCGTCGGCGAGCAGCGGCGCTGGCTCGGCGGGCGGGGGCGCAACATCCCCAGCTTCGAGATCTTCACCAGCCCCGACTGGCGCGGCACGGAGGGCTGGATCTACTGCAACCAGCCGCTCTACCGCTACGGCAACCTGGTCAAGGGCGTGCGCCTGGAGTTCAGCGACGGGCGCGTGAGGAAGGCCAGTGCGGAGGAGAACGAGCGCGTATTGACCGAGATGATCGCCACCGAGGGAGCCGACCGCGTCGGCGAGTTCTCACTCACCGACAGACGTTTCTCGCGGATCACGCGCTTCATGGCCCATACGCTCTACGACGAGAACGTCGGTGGCGCCTTCGGCAACACCCACATCGCGGTCGGGCGGTCCTATCAGGACGCCTACGCGGGGGATCCGAGCGAGCTGACGCCCGAGCAGTGGAAGGAGCTCGGCTTTAACAACTCGAGCGTGCACACCGATATCGTCTCCACGACCGATCGCGTGGTCACCGCCACGCTGCGCGGTGGTGCAGAGCGGGTCATCTACCGCGACGGGGAGTTCCAGCTGGACCAGGTGTAGTTCCTAGCCGCTCGGTCGATCACCTCGGCCATCTCTGCACGGAAGCGCTCGCGTCCGAACCGCCTGGCGTTCTCACGCACAGCCTCTTCCTTGAGATCCAGCCCCTCGAAGCGCTCGATCGCCGTCGCCAGTCCCGCGGCGCTCTGCTCGTCGAACAGCACTCCGGTGCGCCCATCGAGCACGGACTCCGCCGCGCCGCCGACGCCGTAGGCGATCACCGGAACCCCGGCCGCCTGGGCCTCGACGGGCACGATTCCGAAATCCTCCTCCCCGGGGAACAGCAGTGCACGCGCGCCGCTCAGAAGCTCATCGCGCTCGGCCTCGGAGACGCGACCGAGGAAATCCACGCCCCCCGCGCGCCCGCCCCCCGCCACCGGGTCCCCCCCTCGGCGACATCTTCCGCCGCGCGCGCCCTGATCGCGTCGAGCGCCCGTCCCCCGCCGGCTACCTTCAGCGACCTACCCAGGCGAGCGCAGGCGGCCACGGCGAGGTCGACCCGCTTGTAGGGGACGACCCGCCCGAAGACGAGATAGAAGTCACGTGGCGCATGCTCCAGAGCGAGATAGTGCTCCACGTCGACCGGCGGATGGACGACCTCGGCGGAGCGTCCGTAGAAGCGTTCGATGCGCGTGGCGACATGGTGAGAGTTCGCCACGAACACATCCGGCCCGCGCGATCCCTTCAGGTCCTGACGCCGCAGCCAGCCCAAGAGGGGACGGATCAAAAGCCGCGTCGTACGCCCGACCTCACCCTCCAGGAATCCCTCTTCCCAGGCGTAGCGCATCGGCGTGTGGCAGTAGCAGACGTGGAGCGCACCGGGGGGAGTGCGCACGTTCTTCGCGCACGCGTGGTTGGAAGAGAGCACCAGGTCGAAGCCCGAGAGGTCGAACGAGCGAAACGCGCGATTCATCAGCGGCAGCAGCTTCGGGTAGTGCCGTACAGCTCCGGGAATGCGATTGAGAAACGAGGCGTGGACAGGACGCTCTTTGATCAGCGCAGGCCACGGCGAGGGATCGTAGACCGTGGTGAACAGCTCGGCCGAAGGGAATATCTTCAGCAGCTCGACCACCACGTCCTCCGAGCCGCCGGGAATCGTCAGCCACTCGTGGATGATCGCCACGCGGGGGAAGCGTGCGCGCAGCTCCTCGATCGTCTGGCCAGTCATGCTCAGACCAGTTCCCGTGTCAGGTCCCGCGGCGTGCGGAATGACTTTCGGTGTGCATCTGGGTCGCATCCGCGCAGGCATGTTGCGCGCCAGGCGGGCGGGCGCAGGGCCTCCTGCCCTGCGTCGTTAGATGGTTAGCGGACCACGCGTGCACAGCGCGAGCCTACCGATCGGTCGGCACGCCTCAGCCCGCACGATTAAAGAGCTCTTCGAGGAAAAACCGCGTCTTCGGCGGTGGCTCTTGGAGTGGGTACATCTGCTCGAGCAGATCGAGCGCTTCCTCCGCGCTGTGCAGGTCGCACTCCCGCAGCAGAATCTCGATGTCCTCGTCATCCTCACCGAAACGCATCGCCATCAACTTCATCGCAAGTAGGTAGCTCGGCGAGGCGGCCGTGACCTCGATTCCACGGATATCGGGGACCGGGCGGGAATCCTCGTCAGTGCCGGGCATAAAGCCCTTGGCCGCGTCGTTCAGCCAGTCCTCGGGCAGCCCGAGGTCTTCCGCCACCTTCGCCGCGGCCGTGTAGATCGCGCTCTTCGGCTCGAACACCGCGTCGATGTCCTTTGTGACTCGCCGCGTCGAATAGGCGAGCGCCATCGCCGCACCACCGACGATGAAGATCTGTCCGCGCACACCCTGGCTGGTGAGCTCATCGCCGAGCGCCTCGAGCGCGCTGCGGATCCTCGCTTCAGTGAAGTGACGCTCAGGCACGATCGAAGACCTCGCGCGCGATGAACACGCCGTGGCGGGCAAACACGGCTGGCGTATTGGCCAATGTGTACGCATGGAACACGGGTCGGCTGGCGACGAACCACCAGGGCTCGACGAAGCGGCCGGAGCCGTTGACCCATGACGGAGCGGAGAGCATCCCCTCCGATGCGAAGAACTCCGCGACGCCCGCAAGCGCCGCATCGAAGCGCAGGTCACCAGTGCCCGGTGGCTCGTCTGCCAGCAGGACGATCCTGCCGGGGCGAGATGAGCCCCGGAAATCGTCGGCGAACCCAAATAGCAGCCGCAGCGCATCCTGTTCGTGACCCTGCTCGAGATCCTCCTGGATCGTCCGTGCCAGCTCGGCAAGCGATGCCGCCCCGCGACGCACGCGGGGCCGTGCGAGCAACTCCATGTCATAGTCGCACGCGCCGAGCAGCCGCTCCAGCGTCGCGAGGTTTGGGGTCTTGCCGCCCGACTCGTAAGCCGCGACCGCCGGCTGGGCGGTCCCCGCACGGCCGGCAAGCTCGAGCTGCGTTATGCCAGCGGCCCGGCGGGCGCCTCGGATGAGCGTTGTGACCTCGATTTTAGAGAGTATACACGTTTAGATATATCCTTTTATGAATGTTTCGACGGGAAAGGTTCGCCGATATAGGGTCCGTACGGAGCCTTTGAATCTGTCGCGCCGGCCGAGCCTGGGATCATGGCAGCGATGCCTGAACCCGAGCGCCCGCAGCCGATGTATGAACCCGAGCATCTGCATCCCCGCGGGAATCGATCCGAGCCCAAACATCTGCACCCCCGCCTACGCGGCCGCGACATCGTGTGTGTTGGATTCGCCGACTGGGACACCGAGCTGTGGACCAATCAGCACCATTTGATGTCACGGTTGGCACGCGAGAACAGGGTGCTGTTCGTCGAGTCGCTCGGCCTGCGCCGGCCACAGCTCGCCGGGCGCGACGTGAAGCGGATCGCGAGGCGTCTGCGACGGGGACTCGCACCGCCACGGGAAGTCGACGGATTGCATGTGCTTTCGCCGCTGGTTCTCCCCTTCCACCGCAGCAGAATCGTGCGCGAGCTCAACCGCCGCCTGCTACCCCTGCTCGTGCGCCGCGCGACACGGCGACTCGGCCTGGAGCGACCGATCCTGTGGGCCTACGTGCCTCAGGCCGAGGTCCTCCTCGAGGCGTTCGACCCTTCGCTCGTGGTCTACCACTGTGTCGATGACATCGCCGCGCAGGAGCGGATCGACACCGAGAGCTTCCGCGCCGCCGAGGCGCGCTTCGCCGCCCGCGCCGACCTCGTGCTGGCGAGCGCGCCGGCGCTGGCTAAGCGCCTGAGGACGATCTCCAGCAACGTGATGGACGCGCCGAACGTGGCCGACACCGAGCTGTTCTGCAAAGCCCTCATTCCGAGCCCACCCGCCCCGCCGGACCCCGCGATGGCCGCGCTGCCGGCGCCGCGGATCGTGTTCACCGGCGCGATCGTGGCGATGAAGCTGGATCTGGAGATGCTGGCCGAGCTGGCCAGGTTGCGCCCCGCGTGGTCGTTCGCGCTGGTCGGCCCGATCGGCCCGGGGGAACCGCACGCCGACGTGACGGCGTTGACCCGCGAGCCGAACATCCACCTGCTCGGACCACGCTCCTACACAGAGCTGCCCGACGTCCTCAGAGCGGCTGACGCCGGCCTGATCCCCTACAGGAGAAACACCCTGACGGAGAGCATCTTCCCGATGAAGGTCTACGAGTACCTGGCGGCGGGCCTCCCCGTAGTGGCGACACCGCTCCCCGCGCTGGCCGATGTCGCCGACGTCCTCACCGCCCCCGATGCCCAGGGCTTCGCCGAGCTACTGGACGAAGCACTCGCCGAGGACAGTCCCGAGCGCCGCGCCGAGCGCTCGCGTGCGGCGGAGTCGCACTCATGGGATCGGCGGCTGGAAGAAATCGCGACGGCGGTGGCGGCAATGGCGGCCCGATGAGAGACCTGCTCGTGAGCACTCACACCCCGGTACTGCGCTCCGGCCAGGCGATGCGCACCTACGGCGTCGCGCGCGCGCTGGCCGAGCACGACGGCCTGACGATGCTCTACGTGCGCTTCGAGGGGACCGAGCCCGATGCCGCCTTCAAGGCGATCCCGGGGGTGGAACTGCACGAGGTCATACCCTCGCGCGGCCCGAGGCGCCTGCTCTCCTACGGAGCCGCGCGGCTGGCGGGCGTGCCGGACGGGTTCGCCCGCGGCGTGTCCGGCGAGCTGGCGAGGGCGACCGAGCAGCTCGCGGCCGCCCCCGACCGCGGGCGCGTGATCGCCGACGGGCCGATCGCCGCGGCCGCACTCAGGCGTCTGGCACGACGACGGCCGGTCATCTACAACGCGCACAACCTCGAGTCGAGCTTTCGCCACGAGCTCGATCCGAGCGTCCTCGCCGGGACCGGCAGTCATCGCGCATTGCGCTCCTTCGAGCGAGGCCTGCTCGCTCGCTCCAGCGAGTCGTGGATGGTCAGCGAGGCTGATATCGCCGCGGCACATGAGCTGTGTCCCGCCGCCCACCTGCGATACGCGCCCAACGTGGTGGACGTCGCCGAGATCACGCCGATCGTGCCCGCGGTGGGCGAGCGGCGCGCGATCTTCGTCGCCAACTTCGCCTACGAGCCCAATCGCAACGGCCTGCGCTTCCTGCTCGACGAGGTCTTCCCGCGAGTCTGGGCCGAGCTGCCCGACGCAAGACTTGCGCTGGTCGGCGCCGGCCTGGAGCAGCCGCCGTCCGACGATCCCCGCGTCGAGGCGCTCGGCTTCGTCGAGGATCTCGGCGCTGTCTACGCACGCGCCTCATGCGGGGTCGTGCCGCTGCTGCAGGGCGGCGGCTCACCGCTGAAGTTCGTCGAGGCACTGGCCTACGGCCTGCCGATCGTTGCAACCCCCCGTGCGGCCGCCGGACTCGAGGTCATCGACGGCGAGCACTGCCTGATCGCGAGTGGTGGCGAAGCTTTCGCGAGCGCGCTTGTCCGCGTGCTGCGTGACGGTATGCCGGAGCTTGGTCGACGTGGACGCGAGCTCGCCGTGGAGCGCTATTCGATCGAGGCGCTCAGCGCTCGGGTGGCGCCTGAAACCAAGTGATGCGGCGCCTCGAAGACCCCCGGAGCCGGTAACGGAGCGGTGGGCAAGACGAGTCCAAGACCTCTGTAGAGCAGCCACAAAGCAGGAATCATCATGTAAACGAGCAGCATGATTATGTAAACGACATGACCCTTACCGATGGTATATCCTCGCCCGCTCTTGGAGGGCTGGCCACGATTGCGGGTCCACGATCGTAGGCACGAGAAGCTCTCGAATCACAGGGTCAAACGTGAGGACGTGGGATGAGCCACCGGAGAGAACCGAGGTCGACCGATAGAAAGCCTGGACGCTTTGCCCTGCCGAGGGATCAGCGGACAATCACGATTCGCGGCAAGACGCGACGGGCTCACCGGCCGCCGGGACGCCTGCCGGCGCTTCTCTTATTCCTCCTGGCCGTCCTCCCAGCGGCGATCCTCTCCGCTCCGGCCGGTGCCGGCGCTGACCTTCTTCCCGCGCTCAGCGCCCCGGCGCCCGTGGTCGCGGGGGACACCGTCCAGTGGCGTCCAATCGCGCTCGAGAGCTCCTACGAGGTGGCGATCTCCAATCACCCGCGCGGCTCCGCGGGCCGCGTAACGCGCTATCTGTCGATCGCACGAACACCCGGCGAAACCCAGTCCTACACACCCGCCCTGTCCCCCGGAGAAACGGCCTACCTGGGTATCAGCGCCGACGGAGGCGTGACCTGGTCCGTGGAAGAGGCCATCTTCACCGAGCCGGCGCTCGAACCCAAACCAGAACCCGTCCCCAGCACATCCGCCCCGGCGCTCAGCCTGCATGGACAGACCATCACCTGGACCTCGACCCCAAGCGCCACGAGTTACAAGCTGGCGATCTCCAACGACCCGCGAGGCTCCGCGGGCCGCGTAACGCGCTACCTGTCGATCGCACGGACACCCGGCGAAACCCAGTCCTACACACCCGCCCTGTCCCCCGGAGAAACGGCCTACCTGGGCATCAGCGCCGACGGAGGCGTGACCTGGTCCGCGGAAGAGACCGCCGTCACCGCGCCGGAATCAAAACCAGAACCCGCGCCAGAACCAGAACCTAAACCCAAATCAGAACCGGAACCCAAATCAGAACCCGTCCTCAACACACCCGCCCCGGTACTCAGCCTGCACGGACAGACCATCACCTGGACCTCGATCCCAGGCGCCACGAGCTACGAGCTGGCGACGATCCTGAATCCCACCACCACCCGGGAAACGACATACACGATGCTCACCACCACCAGCATCACACCGCCCGCCCTGCCGGGCCAAACCGTCAACTACGGCCTCGCCGTGAACACCCTGGGGACTCAAGGTCCCTGGGCCACGGAGGTGTCGATCACCTATCCGGCGACCGTGCCGAGTCCTCCCGCCGGGAGCCCTCCCGCCGGCAGCGAATCCACTCCCTCGCCGCCCCCTCCCGTCCACGTCGAAGCGCCGGCCCCGCCACCGGTCGCCTCGCGCAAGATCATCGGCACCAATGATGGGTCGGGTTGGGGGTCGGGTGTTGCCCAGACGATCCTCGCGGGCCACATCACCTGGGACCGCGTCGAGATCGGCTCATCATCCGATACGCCCGCCGTCTCGCTGAGCGACGGGTTTCACGTGCTGGCGATCGTCGGAAACGTGAACGACGGGACCCCGCTCAGCCAGAGCGAACCCGCCGGCTGGGGAGCGAGCGTCGTCTCCCAGCTCCAGGCCAACCCAGGCATCTCCATCGCCGAAGCGGGCAACGAGATGTATTACAAGGGTCAGATTGCCAACCCGGTCCAGTACGGACGTATGTACCTCGCCGCTGTCAACGCGATGAAGGCCGCCGGCATCCACACGCCGCTCCTGTTCAACATGTTCGGCGACTACCCGCTCGGCAGCTGGTCCTCACCGACGGGCGACTCCGAGGACGCGCACGGCGGTGGCTGGCTGCACGATGCAGTCGCCGGCGTCCCGGGGCTTGGCGCGGCGATCCTCGCCAATGGCCTCAGCACCCACCCCTACGGAGCGCTCGGCGAAAACGACGATGACGTCAACGGTGTCAACGCAGTTGGCGCGCAGGAAGCGGTCGCGCAGACCGTGCTCGGCGCGATCCCCCCGATCTACATCACGGAGTTCGGCTATAGCCTCGCCAGCTGCGGCACCTTCATCGGTGCCTGCTCCCAGCAGGAACAGGCCACCAAGATGCGCGCCGCCTATGCGGTCTTCCTCAAAGACGCCCATGTCGTGGGGATCTGGTGGTATCAATCTCACGACGACAGCACCGGGCAGTTCGGCTATATGAACAGCGACAACACCATCCGCCCGTCGTTCACAACCCTTTCCTCGATCGCCATCGAACAAGGGCAATAAGCACCGGCAACACCTTGGAGAACCGCCGGGTCCAGAGCGATCTGGCTGGATGGATGTTCGATTGGCCGTCGCAAACGCTCAAGCGTGCTCGAGACAGTGCCGATGCACCTCATACACGCTGGCTCCTATGCAGCGTCGAGAGCTAGGCGCAGCATTCTCATCCCTGGTCCCATCCCAGGATGAGGCCCGACAAATCCCGATAAAGGCACCCCCGCCGCAAGGCGGGCTCGCAAAGCCAGGGGTCTCCCGTAGACCGCCCAGCCACCGAAGGAGACAGAGTGATCACGCGCCACAACGGAGCATGTTCAAGCCTGGCTCGTCCCTTGATCATCCTCTGGGCGGCAGCCTGTGTCTCGCTATTGCTCCTGGCAGGCAGCGCGCACGCCGCCGCCCCCACCGCCAAGGCCGCCGCGGTCCGCCATTCGCTGACCGTCGCCACGACTGCCCGAGTACGCGAGCACCGGGCTCTTGCCGGCCACATCCGCATGTTGAAGAGCTGCCGTCGACGTCACCCAAAGCGCTGCTCCCACGAGGCCAGGCTGGTACGACACGACACGCTGAAGCTCAAGACCGCCGGCAACAAGATCGCCACGCTCGAGGCCACCCTCGCCAGCCCGAACGGCGGCTCGAGCGCCGGTGGCGGCTCCAAGGCGGGCAGCGGCTCCAAGACTAGCGGCGCCCCCAGCGGCGGCCCAAATCCCACGGGCTCTGGGGCGAGTGCCCCTGCCTTGAGCAGCCCTGTCGCCGGCCCTCCCGTCTCGAGCGCTCCGGTCGAAAGTGGATCCTTTGCGATGGGCGTCGTGTCGGGTTCGGCGCTCACCTACGAGCTGCCGTTCATCCAGACGCTCGGCGCCCACACCGCACGGCTGGAGTTTGCCATCAACACCCCGGTTTCGCAGATGAAAGCGACGCTCGAAGCCTACGCAAGCGCCGGCATCCAGCCGCTGCTGCTGGCCAGCTTCTATGGTCGCATCCCGAGCCCGGCGGAAGCCCAGAACCTCGCCACGTGGGCGGCCGCGTTCGGCCCCGGCGGCTCGGCCTGGCAAGGCAAGTCGGAGCCCGCCAACACAGCGGTCACGCATATCGAGTTCGGCAACGAGACCAGCTACGAATACCAGTTCTCGGACAATTCGACCGCCGGGTATGCGAGCCGCGCACAGAGCTATGCGCTGCGGTTCGCGGAAGCCGCAACGGCAATCCGGGCGGCGGCGCCCAGCGTGGGCCTGCTCGCGCAGGGCGACTCCGGGGGCAACGGCCCCGCATGGGCGAATCAGATGTTCAAGGCGGTGCCGAACCTCGGCCAACTGGTAGCCGGCTGGACGATCCACCCCTACGGACCGGAATGGCAGTCGAGGATCGACAACCTCATCTCCACCACGCAGGCCGATGGTGCTCCCTCCACGATCCCCATCTACATCACCGAGTGGGGCCTGGACAGCGACAACGGACAGTGCCTGGAAAACAACTTCGGCTGGAACGACTGCATGAGCTACGAAGAAGCGGCCACCGTGCTCAACTCGACGATCTCCTCGATGCGCGCGCGCTACGGCAGCCGCCTCGCGGCCACGTACCTGTTCCAGGCCAACGATCAGCAGCCGAGCGGCGTGTCGAGCGGCATGGAAAGCCACTTCGGAGCGCTACAGAACGACGGCAGCCCCAAGGGCGCCTACACGAGCGTCGTGGAGTCGCTGCTGTCGGCCAACCCGTAGACACGCGGAGAATCGGCATCGGTCGTGTGTGATCATCCGGACGTGATGATGCGGAGAACCTACAGCGCGATCCGTCGTGGTTTGCTGCTCCCGCTGTACTGGACGATGCTCGCCTGCGCTGAGCGGGAGCTGGTATCGGCGGACGTGCGCCAGCGCATGCTGTTGACCGGCCGGCAGCCTCGCTGCGCTTCGCCCGACGCACGGGAGACGATCGACGCGATGCGCCATCCGGAGTTCCGGTCGGTGCTCTACGCGCGTATGAAATCGGGAGCAGGCCCCGTCGCCGCGAGGCTGCTGGCACACATCTATCGCCCGCAGGTTGCGCTCGAGCTCAACTGCGCCGAGATCGGCCCGGGCCTGCACGTCATGCATGGTTTCGCGACGATCGTCAACGCGCAGCGGATCGGCGCCGACTGCATGATCTCTCAGCAGGTGACGATCGGCCACGGGGGCAGCGTCGACGGCCCAGCGGGGTCACCCACCCTCGGCGATCGCGTCAGCGTCCTGGCCGGAGCCCTGGTGATCGGTCCGATCGAGATTGGCGATGACTGTGTCATCGCCGCCGGCGCGGTCGTCACGCGCGACGTACCGACGGGCTCGGTGGTCGCAGGTGTACCGGCCAGACCGATCGGGATCGCTCCGGCTTTGCGGAGCAAGGCCTGACGGTCGGGATCAGTGAACTGCTCGATCAGGCGGTATGCGCAAGCAGCGCAAGCAGGCCGAGCTGGACACCGAGCACAACGCTGAAGCGCGGGTCGACTCCGGTGAACGTCGCCGTGGTCTCGATCACCACGAGCCCGACGAACCCGCACAGCGAGGCAATGCCAAACGCCTGGAATATCGGCTCGCTTCGCAGGCGCCAGACCCGCCACCCCATCAGCGCCCCCGCCGAGAGCAGGCTCACGTAGGCGAGCGCACCGAGGATCCCGAGCTTCAGCCAGAACCACAGGAACGCGAAGTGAACGTACTGCCGGGCTTCGGGATGCTCCACCGACAGCGGCTGGAACGTCGCCGCCCAGGGCACGAGCACCCCCAGGCCGCTCACCGGATGTTCGCGGATCGCCCCGAGCACGTTTGCCCGCTCGTCCAGCCGGTAGCGGTCCTCCGTGTTTTGTTCAAGATTGGACGGGCTGAGCGAGGCGACCCGTCGCACCACCGGAGACTGCGAGCTCTGCAAGTGCACCGATCCGAGCAGCCAGATGGAGACGACCAGCAGCAGGCCGACCGGAATCAGCAGGCGCCGGCCGACCGGCGAAAGGCTGAACAGCACGACGAGTATCAGCCCCAGCACCACGGCGATCCAGAATGAGCGTCGGTAGGAGAGCAGCAACGAAGCGAGCAGCAGCGGGCTGCTCAGGATCATCCAGCGTGGCGGATGCATCCGCGCCACGATCGCGGCGACCACGCCCAGCAAGACGATCATGATCAACCAGTTCGCGGTCGGTTCGTAGTAGGTCAGGGTGGAGGAACCTTCGATCGAAGCCCCCTTGTGGCTGGCGATCTCAACCAGGCCGAGGATCGCCTTGAGCACCGCCAGGCCGACCGCTCCGAGCAGGAGCGTCTGCACGCGGCGAGGGCTGAGGTCGAGGTTGGCGACCGCCACCGGGAGCAGCAGCAAATAGGCCAGCACATCCTCTCCCAGCAGCACCGACCGCAAGCCCAGACCGGCGGCGTGACCGGTGATGGCGCCCGCAACCATCGCCAGGGCCAGAAGGCTCAGGGCAAAGGCCATTGGGCGCGGCATGCTCACCGTGCGCCGCTTGCGCATGATGTCAAGACCGACCGAGACCAGGGTGAGCGCAACCAGGAAGTCGACGGGCGTCAGCTCGCGGTAGATGTGACCATAGAGGTGCGATGTGAAGCCGAACAGGCCGAAAGTGGGCCCCTCGCCGATGATCACCGCACCGGTCGTCACGGTCAGCATCGCCAACGGATAGCGCATCAGGATCGCCAACAGGACGACCCCCAGCGGTAGGAGCAGTGCATCGATCCCGAGCTTGCGTGTTCCCGCGTAGGCCAGCAGCAACGTTCCCAAAGCGCAGGCACCGGCGAGTACCAGCTCTCGACTCAGCGGCTCCCGCAGCCGCAGACGGAGGGCATGCATCAGGTCGCGCTCAGCGTGTCATCGGCGCTGTGCGTCCCTGCCGGCAGAGGAAAGCACCCTCCGACCCGCCGCTGGAAGCTTGGTCTGGGGCGGAACCTCGTAGCCATAGCGCTCGGCGTCGTTCAGCCCGGTCACGACGATCCCCACGGGCTCGGTCATGTGCCGGTCGAGGATCCCGCGGGCATGCCGCGCGTCATCCCTGGTCGTCTGATCGAGGCGAGCGACGACGATGACGGCGTGGATCGCCGGGTTGTTGAGGAGCACCTGCGTATCGGCCACCGGATTCAGGGGGGGCGCATCGAGGATCACGATCCCATCGGCGCTGGAGAGCTCCGCGATGATCTCCAGCAGACGTGGCGAGCCCAACAACTCGGAGGGATTGTGGGGTAGTCGCCCAGCGGGCAGCACGGAGAAGTTTGGAATCTCGGGAAACGGCTCGATCAGCGCATCCATCGCCAGGTCGTCCTGGGTCAGCACCGTGGTGATCCCGCGATCGACATCCAGCTCGAAATGCCGCGAGACGGTCGGCCGTCTGAGGTCCAGCTCGACCAGCACCACCCGCCGGCCGGTCAACGCGATCGCGTGAGAGAGATCGACACAGACCGTCGTCTTGCCCTCGCCGGACACCGCGCTCGTGACCAGCAGCGTGTCGAGCTCACGCGTGACCGCCGCGAAGTCGAGGGCGCTGCGCAGGATCCGATACGGCTCGAGCAGATCCTCGCGGTCTCGTGCCAAGCCGGGTCGAAAGGCCGCGCGGGGGATGCTCGTCAGCGCGGGGAGTCGGTATATCCGCTCGAACTCCTCGATCGTCTTCACCCGTCGATCGAGCGACTCGAGCAGGAATACGATCGCCAGCGCTATCGCCAGGCCGATCAGCAGGCCCATGATGACCGCAGTCGATCTGCTCAGGCCCGACGGCGAGGTGGGCGGCGAGGCGAGGCTGATGATGTTCGCCCCACCACCGGCAACCGCCTGCAGCTCGCCCAGCCGCTGCAGCGATTCGCCCAGCGCGGCACGCTGGGGAGAGTCGGCCGGCAGGGCGGCGAGTTGCCGTTCGAGCTGCTTCTTGCTGGAGGTGATACCGGCCAACTCGGATTTGGCCCGGAAGGCGATGTACTGCACGGCGAATGCATTGGCCAGCTGAGCTGAAGATTGCGGGTCCGCGGTCGAGGCCGTGATATTCAGGATGTCGGCCGTGGGAGCCGCTTCGACCTGGACCTGTTCCTGCAATTCGGCGGCGCTGGAGGAACTGTGCAACTGCCCGCGCACACCGTCGGCCACTTCAGTCGAGTGAGCGATCAAGACCTCGGTGTTGGCTTCCCGTTGGGGTTCGGCGCTGCCGCTCGTGTTGATGTTCAGGGCGGCGTCGGACAGCGTCCCGCTCTGGAAGGCCACGCTTGCCGTGGCCTTATAGCTCTTGACCGCGTGCTCGTGCCGGTAGACCGAGAAGGCCACGCACGCGACGACCACGCAGACGACAAGCAGCCAACGGCGACGCAGCGCCCCCAGCGTGCCCAGCATGCGATCGTTCTCGCGGATTCGCTCCATGCGGTCTGTGGCGCTCATCGCAGGCCAATCGCCGTGGGCGCCGCCACGCCTATGGACGCCGCCACGCCCATGGACACGGCCATGCCTATGGACGCCGCCACGCCCATGGACGCTGGTGCGACTGTGGGCGCAGCCACGCATATGGGCGCCGGTGCGCGAGTGAAGGCAGTTCTCATCACAACGCGACTCCTATCGTCCCGCGCGCCCAACTGCTTGAGGACTGGTCCTCCATTCGAACAGACGGCAAGCAGCTAGCGAACACAGCAGGGATGGTAGCCCTTAGCGGGCCCGTCATCACCCGGAAGACCGGCCCCCAGCGGCTCGCTCGAGCTCAGCGATCGCGTCATGCTCAAAGCGCGTGGCGGTATGGCGCTCCGCAGTCAAACGGCCGCCCTCGCGCAGATGCGCACGTAGCGCCGAGTCGTCGGCGAGTCGGCGCACCGCGGCGGCGAGCGCCGCGGGATCCTCGGGCGCAACCACGAGCGCGTTCTCCCCATCCCGCAGATAGCCGGCAGCCCCGCCGCGGGCGGTCGCGACGACCGGCCGGCCGATCCCCATGGCCTCGATCGGAACCAGCCCCCACGGCTCCTCCCAGCGCACCGGAAAGAGGACGGCGTCGGCTTGGGCATAGATCGCCGGCAGCGCCTCGGTCGCGACCGCACCTGCCAGCGACACCCGATCTGACAGACCCAACACGCCGGCCCGATCCCGCAGCTCCTGTTCATACCCCCGCTCGCCGACACCGACGATCGTCAAGCTGGCCTGCGCCGGAAGCAATGCAAGCGCCTCCAGCGAGACGTCCACTCCCTTGTCGGGGTGGACGCGACCGATCTGCAGCAGGCGCCAGCGCCATTCACCGGCGGGCGCGCAGGACAGAAAACGGTCATGGATGCCGGGCGAGAGCACGTCCTCGTCGAGCGGCCTGACCCCAGCCGCGAAAGCCTCGGCCCGCGTGTACTCGGAGTTGAACAGAAAGCGTCCGGCCTCGGCGAGGCGATACCGGGCGGGGATGCCGGTGGCCATCTCCAGCAACCCCGAGGCGCGACCAAGGCGTCGCGTCAACCGCATCCAGCTATCAGCCTCTGGGCCGTAGGACAGCCATGGATCGTGGATCAGCAAAACGGAGGGCAGGCCACGCCGACGCACGCGCTCGATCAGCGACAGCGACAGGCCCCCCATACCCCACCAGCTCACAACATCGGGGACGAAGTCCCGCAGGTTGCGGTCGAGCACCTCGGCATTGGCGCGCTCCAGCTGAACACGGGCCCGCAGGCCCAGGCGGGCTGTCTGCTGGGACGCGGGATCCCAGTAGGAGCGCAGGGAGCGATCGACCCAGGGCTGCTCACCCTCAAGCGGAACACCGGCGAACTGGTGATCGGAGACGACGACACGAACATCATGTCCCCGGGCGCGAGCGGCCTGCATCACGCCCTCGCAGACCAGCTCATAGCCCCCGGCATGGTGGGGCGGATAGAACAGGCCGACGGCGAGGATCCTCATCGCGTCCGCTTTTGGCCGCCACGACGCGAGGCGCCGGCCGCACGACTTGAGGCGCCGGCCGTGACCATCCGCTCGTAGAGCTCAACCACCGGAGCGGCAGCGGGGAGCGGCGAGTGATGGTCAACGAAGGTCCGATACGCCGCCTCGCCGGCGAGCAGCCGTGCCGCGCGGTCGGCGCAGAGGGCTACAGCCGACTCGGCAAGCAGTCGGTCATCGGTCTCGACCACCACCCCCCCGCGTGCGCCAAGGCCCTCGGCGCCCTGCGGCGTGGTCACGACCGGAATACCCAGCGCGAGCGCCTCCAGCACCTTTACCTTCACCCCGCTACCGGCTGTCAATGGATACAGCAGGACACCAAGCTCGCGCAGGAACTCGGTCGACGACGGCACCCGTCCACGCCACTCGACGCCCGGCAGGTCCGGGAGGTCGGGAAAGGTGGAGCGTTCCATGCCCTCCCCGGCAAGTATCAGCCTGGCCTCTGGTCGGTGTTGCCGGACGAGCGGCCAGACCCTTGTGAGCAGACGCTTCACCGCGTGCGCGGTAGGCGGCCAGCGCGCTGTGCCGATCAGCCCGGTAGCTGAAGGCTCCAGCGTGGCACGCGGCAGGTAGTGTGACGGGTCCAGTGCGAGCGGAGCCACCACAACTTCAGCATGCGGTGAGGCCGCCATCAGTGGTTCGCCGACCTCGATCGAGTTGACCAGCAGCCAGCGGGCGCGGCGGCGGGCCTTGCGCTCACCCCGCAGCAACTCGATCGAGATACGCCCCTCCGGCCGCAGCGGATTCCAGACTCGCGGATCGCGCCGCGTCAGGCAATGCAGTTGCACGACCGCGGGACGATCGACGAGCGGCATCGCCATTGCCGCCTCTGCCTCGACGAAATGCACGACATCGACATCGCGCGAGAGGATTCGCAGGCGTTCTGCGAAAGGCCCACGGGTGAGATCGCTCAACGGCCGCATCAGCCGATCCAGCCGCAGCTGCACGGGCGTAAGATCGGCGGTTGGCGCCATCTCCACGGACAGATCGGCCGGAGGCGGCGGCGTTGGCAGCCGACGCTTGGGACAGAGCACGTGGCAGTCGACTCCACGAGCCGCGAGCCCCTCGAGTAGGGCAACTCCGCCGCGGGCGGCCGCGCCGCCCTCCAAGAGCGGCGGATACGCCATCACAACCAGGGCACGCAAGGGCACGAGAGTATGACGCATACGGCGATACCAATCCGTGCGAAGGCGTTCGTCCGTGGCCTCTTGCACGGTGGGTCGGCCGGGCAGGCGAGCACCGCAAAAGGTCGCGACATAGCCTCGAATGTCGCCATCCAGGTAGCCGCCCGGCTGACGACGATGGCGCTGAGCATCGTCACGGTCTCGCTGACCGCACGCACGCTCTCACCGACGGGCTACGGGGTCTGGAATGGAGCCGGCAGCTACACCGCCCTGTTCGCGATCCTCACCGACCTCGGCTTCACGATCGCCGCCACCCAGCGGATGGCCGCCGAGCCCGAGCGGGAGGCGGAGTGGCTGGGCGCCCTGGTCATCGTCCGCACGACCATCTCGCTGCTGGCGATGGTGGCCTGCGCGATCTCGATCCCGCTGTTCCTGACCAGCGCCGACGACACGCACATCGTCGCCTTCATCCTGACCGCCACGATGGTCACCACCGGACCGATGGCCGTGACCACCGTCTTTCAGTCACGCCTGCGAGCCGGGCTACTACTCTCCTTCACGGTCTTGCAAGGCATCATCTGGACCACCGTGGTGGTCGCGCTGGCCAGCCTGCACGCCTCGGTGATCGCCTTCGCTGCCGCCAACGCGGTGTTGGTCGCGTGCGTGGCGATTTTCCAGGTGCGCGTAACCCGGCAGTACGCCCACATCGCCTGGCGGCGCGGCCTGCAACTGTGTCGGCGTCTGATGCGGATCGCCCTGCCGCTGGGCATTGCCAGCGTGATGATCACGATCTACTACCAGGTCGACTCGGTCCTGCTTCTGCAACTCGCGGGCCCACATGAATCGGGCATCTACGGCGCCGCCTACGGCTTCCTCAGCCCGTTGAACTTCTTTCCGGCCGCGATCATGTCCTCCTTCTTCCCGGTGCTCGCGGCGATCTACGGCTCCGATCCGGCGAGGGCGCGGCGCTTGGTGCAGATCTGCGGCAACAGCATGGCGGTCGTCGCCTTCCCGGTGCTGGCCGGCACGATTGCCCTTTCGGGTCCGATCATCAACTTGATCTACGGCCCGAGCTTTGCGCGCGCCGCCGGGATCCTGCCGATCCTGATGATCGCGTTCGTGGCCATCTGCTTCGGCACGATGGCCGGATTCATGGCGCCGCTGCTTGACCTGCGCTGGCGGTTCGCTCTCTATACGACCGTCGGCGCGATCGCCAATGTGATCCTCAACGTGGTGCTGATACCGCCCTACGGCGCCTACGGCTCGGCCTGGGCCACCGTGGCCACCGAGGTGCTGACGATGTCCTTGATGCTGGTCACCAGCTTGAGGGTGCTGCGACTGCGCCCGCGCTTGGGCAAGATCGCCCGCACTGTGCTGCTGGCCGCCGCGATGGCCGGCGTGATGACGCTGAGCGCCCCGCTCGGACTGCTTCCGGCGGGCGCGATCGGTGTCCTGGTCTATCTGCTGGGTCTCGTCGGACTGCGGATCATCGACCGGGACGAACTGCGGCTTCTCCTGCGGCGCCCAGCCTCAGATCTCGCGGGGGCGCGCTGAGCCGAGCGCTGAGAGCCGCCCTGCGTCGACCACGAGCTTCGGCCCATCACTACAGTGCCTGTGACCACTATGGAAGGTGCGATGAAGCAGATCGTCAGGCTTCTCCGCTACGCGCGGCGTGTTGCGCTGCCTCCGAGCGAGTGGCTGCTCAATCACCTCGTCTGCCGTCTCCCTTTCGCCGCCTCGCGCATGTCCTGGTACGCCCGCTTTGGCGTTTTGCTGGAGGACCACCGCACCGGCATCATCATGCTCGGAAGCCAGATCCACGAACCCGGTCAGCTTCGGATCGGCCGCAACTGCGCAATCGGCAAGCGATGTGTTCTGGACGCCCGGGGCGCCATCACGATCGGCCGCGACGTGAACATCTCCAGCTACGCCCGACTGCAGACCGCCAAGCATCTGATCGACGATCGGGACTTCATGCACGACTTCTCGCCGATCGTGATCGGCGATCGGGTATGGATCGCCGAGGGAGCCGTGGTGCTGGGCGGAGTGGAGATCGGCGAAGGGGCGGTCGTGGCCGCCGGGGCGGTGGTGACCAAGGACGTCGACTCATTCAGCGTCGTCGGCGGCGTTCCCGCCAAGCCGATCCGCACACGCTCGCGTGATCTTCGATATCACCTCTCCTGGCGACCCGACTGGCAATGAGCCGCGCGCGCAAGCGATGCTCCTCAAGCGCGGGCGGGCGCCTGCCGATAGCGCCTATACGATTGCGAGGGGCGTCAGTTTGACAACGGTTCGCCTCAGCGTGCCAAGCGACTCTCGAGCTGCGCAGATGCAGCGCTACATTTACGAAGCAATCAGAGAGGAAGCCTCAGGTGGGTAAGACGACCTTGATCACAGGTGGTAGCGGCTATATCGGCGCGCTTCTCGTGCAGGAGCTGCGCGAGGCTCAGCACGAGGTTCGCGTGCTCGACTCACTGCTTCACGGCCAAGAGGACATCGCGGCCGAGCAGGAACGAGCAGGCGTGCAGGTGATCCGCGCGGACATCCGTGACGCCGAGGCGCGCAAGCGCGCGCTCGCGGGCGTTGACGCCGTCGTGCACCTCGCCGCGATCGTCGGCGACCCTGCGTGCGGACGCGATCCCGAGCTCTCCGACGAGGTCAATGTCCAGGCGACGCAAGGTCTCGTGACCGACGCGGGCGAGGCGGGAGTGGAGCGGCTCGTGTTCGCCTCCACCTGCTCCAACTATGGCCGCATGGCCGACCCGACGATGCCGATCACCGAGGATGGCGAGCTCAGCCCGGTTTCCCTGTACGCCGAACAGAAGGTCGGCATGGAGAAGCTGATCCTCGGCGGCGGGACGAGCAGCGTCAAACCGACCTGCCTTCGCTTTGCGACGGTCTACGGCGTCGGGCGGCGGATGCGCTTCGACCTGACCGTCAACGAGTTCACCCGCGAACTGTGGGCCGACCGCGAGCTGGAAGTCTTCGGGGAGCAGTTCTGGCGCCCGTACATCCACGTGCGCGACGCCGGGCGAGCGGTTCGCACGGTGCTCGAGGCGCCGCAGGAGAAGGTCGACGGCAAGGTTTTCAACGCCGGTCGCTCGGGCGAGAACTACCGCAAGCTCGATCTCGTGGAGGAGATCGGCAAGCAGGTGGATCGCGGCAAGGTCTCCTACGTGCATCGCGACGAGGATCCACGCGACTACAAGGTGAGCTTCGACAGGATCCGCGCGGAGCTCGGGTTCGAGACGCTGATGACCGTCCCCGACGGCATTGCCGAGATCATCGCCGCGCTCGACGCCGAAGCCTTCGGCGATCCCTTCGACGGGCGCTACAAGAACATTCCCTGAGCAGCGCCTGCCCGCGCCTGCGCCCCAACCCGATGGCCACGACCGAGACCTTCCCCGAGCTTCCGCTCTTTGACCTGGAGCTGCAGCCACAGGACCTCGAGGCGGTCGCGGAGACGTTGCGCTCGGGCTGGCTGACGCTCGGTCCCCGCACGGCCGCCTTCGAGGAGGCGTTCGCCGCACATCTCGGCGCGCGTCATGCGATCGCCGTATCCAGCTGCACCGCCGCGCTGCACCTGGCCTACCTCGCCGCGGGAGTCGGTCCCGGGGACGAGGTGATCGTGCCCTCGTTCACGTTCGCCGCAACCGCCGCCGCGGTGCTCTACTGCGGGGCGACGCCGGTATTCGCGGAGATCGTCTCGCGTAAGAACCCGAACCTCGACCCCGAGGATGTCGAGCGGCTCATCACGCCTCGCACAAAGGCTGTCTGCGTCGTGCACTACGCTGGCTATCCCGCGGCCGCAGACCGCCTGAAGGCGCTCTGCGACGAGCACGGGATCGCGCTGATCGAGGACGTCGCCCACGCGCCGAGCGCGACGCTCGGCGGGCGCAAACTCGGCACCTGGGGCCTGGCGGGCGCGTTCAGCTTCTTCTCCAACAAGGTCCTCTCGGTCGGCGAGGGCGGGCTGCTGTGCACCGACAGCGACGAGGTCGCCGCGTTCGCGCGCTCCCGCCGCTCGCACGGGATGACGAGCGGCACGTGGGACCGTCACAGCGGACGCACCGACACCTACGACGTGGTGGGCCTCGGCTTCAATTACCGCCTCGACGAGCCGCGCTCGGCGCTGCTGCTCTCGCGCCTGCAGCGGCTGGAGGCGGAAATCACGCGTCGGCGCGAGCTGACGGTGCGCTATCGCTCGCTGCTGGAGCAGGTCGAGGGGATCATCGTCCCCTTCGAGGACGCCGATGTGCCGGGCTCCTCCTGTTATGTGATCCCGATCATGATCGAGCAGGACGCCCGCCAGGCCGAGGTGAGCAGCCGGATGCGCGAGCGGGGGATCCAGACGAGCATCTTCTACCCGTCGATCCACCGTTTCACCGCCTACCGCGAGCGCTTCCCCGGCGTCTCGCTCCCGATCACCGAGCTCGCGTCGCGCACCGAGCTGACACTTCCCTTCTACCCGCACATGACGCACGACGACCAGGACCGGGTCGCCACCGCACTCGCCGAGGCGGTCGCGCAATGACCGCCTGGCGTGTGCCGCTGACCGACATCGCGATTCCCGAGCAGGACGTGCAGGCCGTGCTCGACTGCCTGGAGTCCGGCTGGCTGACGATGGGACCACGTACGAAGGCCTTTGAGGAGGCGCTCGCCGAGTACGTGCAGACGCCTCACGCGGTGACCGTCTCCAGCGGCACCGCCGCGCTGCATCTCTCCTGCCTGGCGGCGGGGATCGGCGCGGGGGATGAGGTGATCGTGCCGGCGTTCACGTTCGTGGCGAGCGCCGCGGCCGCCCGCTATGTGGGCGCCGAGCCGGTGCTCTGCGATGTGCGCAGCCCCCATGACTTCAACATCGACCCCGAGGACGTCGCGCGGCGCATCACCTCGCGCACCCGCGCGGTCGTGGCGGTCCACTTCTGCGGCTATCCGGCCGACGTGAGCGCCCTGCGAGCGCTGTGCGACGAGCACGGGCTCCTGCTGATCGAGGATTGCGCCCAGGCGATCGGCGCACGCCTGGACGACAGCGGCCGGCAGGTCGGCACGGTCGGCGAGCTCGGGGCGTTCAGCTTCTTCTCCAAGAAGCAGCTCTGCGTGGGTGAGGGCGGCATGGTCACGACGGCGGACGAGCAGCTGGCCGACCGCGTGCGGCTGTTCCGCTCTCATGCCATGACGAGCAGCACCTGGGACCGCCACCGCGGCCACGATCCCGCCTACGACGTGATCGACATCGGCTTCAACTACCGCCTGGACGAGCCGCGTGCCGCGCTCGGGCTGAGCCGCCTGCCGAGGCTGCAGGAAAGCATCACGGCCCGCCGCGCGATCGTCCGCGCCTACCGCGAGCGCCTCGCAGAGATCCCCGGCATCGAGCTCGCGTTCACCGATCAGGATGTCGAGCGCTCCTCGCACTTCGCCTTCCCGGTGCTGCTCGCAGACCGCCAGACGCGCGACCGCTTCCGCGACGATCTCAAAGACAACGGCATCCAGACGACCTGGTATCCGGCGCTGCACACGTTCACCGAGTACCGTCAGTTTGCGCCGCCGGGCGGGCTCCCGCAGGCGAGCGAGGTGGCCGATCGTCATTGCGCGCTGCCGCTCAGCTCGGCGATGGATCAGAGCGAAGTCGACACGGTCGTCGACGTCGTGCGCGCAGCTCTGGCTTAGGAGGCCGACGTCGACACGTCTGTCGACGTCGTGCGCGGTCCTGGCTTAGCTCTCCGGTGGGATCAGCCGGTCGCGCACCGACTCGAACTCTTCCTGGGCCTGCTCGTAGTCGTCGTGGCGACCGATGTCCAGCCAGTAGTCCTCGCTCGGCCACGAGCGAACGACCTCGCCGGCGGCGATCAGGCGGAGGATCAGGTCCGGGAAGTCCAGTCGCTTGCCCGGCTCGATGTGCGACAGCGCACGCGGCGCAAAGCAGTACACCCCCATGCTCGCGATGTAGTCGATCGCCGGCTTCTCGTCATAGCCCGTCAGGCGGGTCGGATCCCCCCCGTCACCAAAGCGCAGCACGCCGAGGGAGACCTGGATCTGGCGCGACTTCGTCGCGATCGTCGCCGCGGCGTCGCTGCCCCGATGACGCTCGAGCAGCGCGCCGTAGTCGATGTCGGTGAGCACATCGCCGTTCATCACCAGCAGATCATCGTCCGCGAGCCCATCGATCAGCGCGAGCGCACCGACGGTTCCCAACGGCTCCTGCTCGCGGTAGTAGTCGATCGGTATCCCGTAGTTGGAGCCATCGCCGAAGAATGCCTCGATCAGCTCGGCCAGGTAACCGGTGGCGATCGTGATCCGCTCGAAGCCGGCGGCCTTCAGCTGACGCACGACGATGTCGAGTACCGGCCGATCGCCGATCGGCATCAGCGGCTTGGGCAGCACGGTCGTGTAGGGACGCAGGCGCGTGCCTTCGCCACCGGCAAGGATCACCGCGCGCTTCATTGGCGTCGAACTGACGAGTCGGAGAAAAGGCTTTGCATGGTCGCGTAGCATACGCGCCCCTCACGCCCGCAGGGCTCGGGTGGGAGTGTCGGCACTATCGCGAACGCCTATGCAGGCTCGCGACACGCGGAAAGACTCGAGCCCGGAAGACGCGCCTTACACCTCGCCCTGTCGCCCTGTCGCCAGCATCGAGAGATTAGACTTGGATGATCACACTCATATATATGTTTAGTAGCTTGATTCTGTCTAGAAATCGGTTCTGTGGGCGTTATGATTGCGACGACCGCTATGGATATTTATGGGCCGCCGACTCCCCTGCTCAGCGGCTTGTGAGCTAAGGAGATAGTATGAGCGTAGAAAGTGTCAATGGTAAAACCGGTGTAGTGGTTCTGGCGGCATCTGATGTCGGTGCCGTTCCAGCGTCTGAGGTTACAGTTATCGCAGGTGAATCTATGGGTGTTGGAGAAGGTGCCCTCTCGGCTCTGGCAGCCCTAAGCAAAGTGGAACAAGAAAAACACCACAGTAATACAGCGCTCGGCTACCACGCACTCCATAATCTCAAAGGAACCGCGGGCACTAGCACTGAAGATAATGTAGCGATAGGCAGCCAAGCCCTTGAACAGCTCACTACGGGTGGGGGGAATGTTGCTGTAGGTGAGCATGCCGCCTTCAACCTGACCACGGGCGAAGAAAACATTGCGGTAGGGTGTGAATCGTTGGCATCCAATAAAACGGAAACCGGGAATGTCGCCGTGGGGTTCCGTACATTGAATCAACTCACAGGCGGTAAAAATATCGCCATCGGGTATAAAACGATGGAACTCTCAACCGTCGGCAGTTTGAATGTTGCGATAGGGCATGAAGCGATGCACGTTGCGACTGAATCGTCAGGATGCGTCGCGATTGGTACAGAGGCTGGACTCAAACTGACCACCGGTAGCTCGAATGTCCTTGTCGGAGAAGGAGCCGGCGAAGAAATAAGCTCAGGTAAAGAAAATACCCTCCTGGGAGGGAAAGCCGGGAACAGTGTGACCGGCGCAGGGTCGCAAAATGTGTGCATCGGTTATCATGCTGGTCATACTTTGGGGGAAGCGAGTAAAGGAAACGTTTGTTTGGGGACTAATTCAGGGCCAGCTGCCGAAACTAAAGAGGAAAATCAATTATATATTCATAATGCCGCTTCGGGTGAACCCTTGATCTTAGGTAATTTTGGCACCCGTGAACTCAGATTCTTCACCGAAAAACTTGGGTTCTTCAAACACGCAGCTGTTGCGCAGCCCGCGAAACCCGCTGAAACGACTGCGGCTATTATTAAAGTCCTAGAGGAACTGGGGCTGTGCGCATGAACGTTCGATTGACCAAGGTGCAAATTGACGCAGAGTTCGTTGTGGATGAGGGTGAGGATTCAGAGCTTGAACCGGGCTCGTTTGGTCCGGTGACGTTGACCCCGAGGGAATGGGCCAAGTTTGATCTACGGACCAGTATCGCGGAGGGGGTTGCGGATAAGCTCGATGCGACGTAGAACTGCCGATAAGGACGCAGGCGAGTTCCTTCCCCGCCCCCGCGAGGATCACCGCGCGATTCACAGGACCTCACCGTAGAGCTCGGCGGTGCGTCGTGCGATCACGGGCCACGCGAAACGCTCCTGCGCCAGAGCACGGCCACGCTCCCCGCGACGGTCGCACTCCGCGGGCCCGGCCTGGACACTCGCGGCGAGCGCCTGTGCGAGCGCCTCGATGTCCGAGGCCGAGCAGATCCAGCCGGTCTCGCCATCGATCACCGACTCGACCATCCCACCGGTCGGATAAATGATCACGGGCCGACCGAAGCCGTACGCAAGCAGCAGAACGCCGCTCTGGCTGGCCGACCGGTAGGGCAGTGCAACCGTGTCGGCGGCGGCGAACAGCTCGGCCGTCTCGCTCATATCCAGAAAGCCCTCGCGCACAGTGACCCTCCCCTCCAGCTCTGCCCCCTCGAGCTGGGCCCTCACCTCGGCGAGACCGCCGGCCTCCTGTCCGCCGATCAGCAGGTGTAGGGAGGGGACGAGCCGGACCGCCTCGACCAGATCAGCGAGGCCCTTGTCGATGCGTAACTGTCCGAACATCAGCGTCACAGGCGCCCGCACCGCGATCCCCAGGCCAGCGCGCGCGCGGTTGCGGTCGATGCTCGCACCTTGGCCGGCGAGGCCACCGTACTCACCGTGGGGAATCACGACCGCCCGCTCACCCACCAGCGCCGTGACGCGAGTGATGTCCGCTTGTGTGTGCACGATCGTGCGCACCGTCAAACGCCCGGTCAATTTCCTGACGACCCGGCGCGTGCGCAAGAAGGAATCCGCCCGCTCGAATGTGCCATGCGAGGTCTGGATCACCGGCCTCCTGGTCAGGCGCAGACACACGATTGCCACCAGCCCGATCTGGGGGATCTCCCACCCCTGGGTGTGCACTATGTCCGCGCGGGCGGCCAGACTCATCAGGCGCGGCAGGGAAAACACGAAGCGCACCCCGTTGACGATCCGCCCAAGCCCATGCTTGCGCAGCGCGCGCCCGATCCGGGTGCGCTCGCGCAGGTAGTGAAAGATCGGCTGCGTGGTCACACCCTCGATCGGCGGGTAGCGATGGTCGGCGGCTGTTGCCAGCGTGATCGACCATCCCTCCTCGGCAAGCGCACGGACCAGTTCAGCGGTGTAGTCGGCCACACCCCCGCGTCCACCCTGCTCGATCATCAGTAGGCGTTTGCCGGCCACAGCATTCATCGCGCTGAACGTACGCTCGCGCCCTCAGCCACGAGCGCTGTTCAGCAGCCCCTCGATCAACTCCGCCACAACTGGAGCCGCGTAGGTTCGCTCCGCATATCTGCGGGCCGCCGCACCCTCCCGCTCGGCGCGCTCTGGGTCCTCGGTGTAGCGCTCCAGCAGCGCACGCAGCGCAGCCGGGTCGTTCTCCGGCGAGGTGATGCCGCCGAACTCGGGCGCGATCATGTCTGCGACTCCCTCCGCACCAGTCGCCAGACAGGGGCGGGAGGCCAGCATCCCGAGGATCACCGCCCGCGGCGCCCCCTCGGTGGGACTGGGACAGAACACGGACACATCAAATGCCGAGAGCACGTCAGGCACGTCGGCTCCGGGCGTCGATATGAAGTGCGCGCGCTCGCCGAGCGGAGCCGCCAGCTCGCGCAGCTCGGACTCGGTTTCGCCGTCGCCGGCGAGGATCAGGTGGACGCGCGGGTTCTCCAGATCCTGGACGGCCCTGACAACCACGTCGTTGCGCTTCTTCGGATGAAAACGCGAGATGCAGCCGACGACGAACGCCTCGGCCGGTATACCCAGCTCCGCGCGGACGCGCGCTCGCCCCTGCGAGCTGAAGCGGATTTCCTCGGTTCGCAGGACGTTCGGCACCACGACCACCTTGGTCTGCTCGACTCCCACTTCGGTCACCGATCGGCGCGTGCCCTCCGAGATCGCCATCACGAGCGCCGCCTGGCGTGCGGCCTTGAGATAGGCCCACCGCGGGATGCCCCGACGTAGCGGGAACGGCACCGGCCCCCACTCTGCCCATACGACCGTCCGGCGCAGGTCTCGCGGGAGCATCCGCGCCAGCAGCTGCTCCTTCTTGTAGTGCACCATCAGCACGTCATATGGGGCCTGCGCTCGCAGCGCGTCCCGCAAGCGCTTGACCAGCAGCGGCCAGCGCAGCGCCAGGCCAATCCAGCTGGTTGTAGAGAGCTTCGGGCCGATCTCGATCGGGACCAACGTCACCTGTGTATCTCTGTCGATCCCAGGCATATCGCTGAGCATCACCGTCTCGTGGCCACGCTGACGCAGGGCCTCGAGCATCTCCCCGGCCGCGAACTCGGCTCCCCCGCTGGAGTCGGTCGTCATCACGCTCACGATCTTCATGCACGCATTATCCCCAGCCTTCAGACGATCGGCTCGCCGGGCGATTCGAGATCGACGGGAACACCGGTCGGCGCGGCGGCGATTTCACTGCCGCTCGCGACCGCGGCCGAGCGCCCGGACCAGCGCGGCGGGCTTCAATAAGCTGCCTGGATGCGCGCGCTCCTTGTCGACCAGTCGCGGGATCGCGCGACGCTCGTGGCCGCCCGCAGTCTCGCCGCCGCCGGGTTCACCGTCGGCACCGGCGCCTCGCGTCCGAGCTTCGCGAGCACCTCACGTCATACCGACCGCCACCACCTGGTGCACGAGTGCGAGGAGGACGAGGACCGTTTCGTCGCCGACATCGCGACCGCTGTGGCCGCAGGCGGCTATGACATCGTCTTCTGCAGCTACGACGTCGGGCTGCTGACGCTCTCGCGCCGGCGGACAGAGATCGGGCCAGCGGTATGGCCCTATGCGCCCTATCCCGTGGTCGAGCGAGCCTTCGACAAGCTCGAGCTGTGCAGCGCGGCCGCCGCCGCGGGGCTGGACGCCCCCCGCACCGAGAGGGCCACCGCGGAGGCCCTGCAGGCGTGGAGCGGCCCGGTGGTTGTCAAGGCCCGCACCCACGCGCCCAAGCGCTTTGACACCGAACTGTTCTCATCGGCCGCCCAGGCGCGCGAGCTGGTGGAGCAGATCCGCGCAGAGGACGGCGATCCACTGCTGCAGGAGCCGATCTCCGGCCGGATGGGCGCGGTGGTGGTGGTCGTCGGACGCGACGGTGAGCTTGTGACGGAGATCCACCAGGAGGCGCTCCACACCTGGCCCCCGAACGCGGGTGACACGGTCCGCGGAGCGATCGTCTCACCCGACCGAGCCCTCTCGGCCGGGGCGCGCAAGCTCGTTGCGGACCTTGGCTGGCTGGGCCTCGCCCAGATCGAGTTCATCCGCGACGGGAACGGCGTCCCGCGAGTCACCGACTTCAATGGGCGCTTCTACGGCTCGATGGCGCTCGCCACCGGCGCCGGCGCAAACCTGCCGGCCCTGTGGGCCAACCAAGCACTCGGCCGGGACGGCGCGCCGACCGCCCCTCCCAGGCTGGGCGCTCGCTTTCAATGGCTCAATCGCGATCTCGCGGCCGCGTCCGGTGAAGGACCGCGAGCGCTCGCAGGGGCGCTCGCCCTCGCCCCGTTCGCCGCTCACTCGATGTGGAACGTGCGAGATCCCGGGCCGGCCGCGCGCTATCTGCTGCCGGAGGGGCTACGCCGCCTGCGCGGCCGCCTGACCAGATGAGATCAAGATCGGTTTGCGCCGGGCGCCGCCGCGCCGGTGCTCCGGTCCACCTCGGCGAGGAAGTCCTCCCAATGGGCGGCGAACGGCGCGATCAGCTCGGCTAGACGCGCGAGCGAGTGGAAGTCGTCGTCCTGCTCCCAGGAGGTGTGGAGCACGATCGGGATCCATGTGCCCGGCGCAAGCTCGATCAGCCTCTCGGCCGCCGGCAGGATCGTGCGCGCGTCGGCGTAGAGCGGTTCATAGCACGGCAGATAGACAGCGCCGCCGCGCCACAGTGGACCACCGTGAAAACCCATCAGCGCGACGCTCTCCGGTCCGGCGCAGACAACGTCGAAGCGACTTGCGAGTAGCGGATATTGGGCAGCATCGAAGCGGTTGAACGGCGGCACGAACACCCGCGGGGATTCAACTCCGGCCTCGATCAGCCGCCGCAGTCCATCCTCGAGCGTTCGCTCGGCCTGCTCCGGGGATAGGCCGCACAACTCCGATCGCCGGCGAGGACTTTCATAGCGGGTGCGGTGCGTCGTGCCATGCTGGGCAAATGTCACATCGTCGCGGCGCATCCGATCGATCAGCTCGATCTCCTCGCTCCCGAGTGGCCGCCCACCGCTCGAGCCCACGGTCAGCGGCGCGTGGGTGAGCTGTGGCAGCACCGACATCAGATGGGGCACTCCGGCAGCAGCCATGACGTGATGAAACCGACGTGACATGTCGAGGTCCTCCGGCTGGTCGAAAGAGGTGTAATAGGGAAACTCATCGACTCGGACGAGGAATTTGGGTGGACCGGCGGACTGGTCGCCAAGAACGTTGCGGCGCAGCGTGAGCAGCGGATCGAGCCACGCGCGCTCCCAATCCAGACGATCGAGCTTCATCGCCAGTCGCTGTGCCACGCGCATCGGGCGCGAAGGGACCGGCGCGGGAGTGAGCGTCGTAAGCTCCTTCCTGCTCAACCCCGATGCGTCCGCCCCACCAAGGTGCAGGCTTATGTTGCGCATGAGATCAGCGGAAGACGGCATCGGGCAAAATCGGCATCGGTCGCGGGACGACACAGGGACGGTGCAAAGCTAGCATCCGGCTCCTCAGCCGGCCTCCTCCCGGAAGATCTGTTTCCGATCAACTACGACCTTCCTCTAAGCTAAACCGTCGCCACACGGTCAAGAAATCTCCTCGATGGACCTCTCTCCACAATCAACCCTCACGAGGCTGCGTCCAGCCAAGGTACGTAGCGCTCTACAACGCCGATGGTTCGAGTACAAGGTGCCTCGTATTCCGCTTCGGAGTATCCCCGGCATGATCGAGCTGGGCAGTTCGTATGGCGGTTGGATCCTGCCCGGTGACCTGATCGAGCCTTCGTGGTTCTGCTACCTGGTGGGCGCGGGTGGGGACGTCACCGTCGACCTCGATCTGATCGGGCGCTACGGCGTCACCGTCCGCTCTTTCGATGCGGTCGCCGACTACGTGGACGGCGCTCGTGAGAAAGCGAACGGCGAGCCTCGATTCAGCGCCCACCACGCGGCAATCGCCGCCAAGGATGGGCCGATTCGCATGCAGGTCACCCATGATCCCGTGAGCCAGTCCGTATCGGCCGCGCAGCTGTATGACTCCAGCAGCTTCATCGAGTTGCCCGGCCGCACGTTGCCTTCGCTGATGGCCGAGCTCGGCGACCGGCAAATCGATCTGCTCAAGCTCGACATCGAGGGCAGCGAGTATGAGGTTCTCCCTACGTTGGACCTGCCGGCGCTGGGCGTCAAGGTCTTCGCCATCCAACTCCATCACACAGGCTCCGTGGCAGATGCCCGCAGGCTGATCGCGAGACTGGGCACACAGGGCTACGAGCCCGTGGCGTGCCGCTCCGCCGTCAAGCTCACCTTCGTACGCAGAGACCTGATCTGAGCAGACGTTCTCTCCAACTCGCGCCGCTTTATGAGGTCAGGCGCGGGCATGCCTCCTGCGTCACATTCAGACGGCGCGGAAGGACCACTAGATTACCGTGATGCCCACTGTCGAGGTGATCGAGGATCTCGCTGCCGCCGAAGCCTTCGCACCGGCCTGGGACGAGCTCGCGGTGGCCTGTTCACTGCCGATGTGCGCGCCCGGCTGGATGCTGGCATGGTGGAGGAATCTCGCCCCGCAACGCGCCTCCCTGTGCATTCTCGTCGTGCGAGATGGCGCCGAGCTGCTGGCGATCGCTCCCTGGCTTGTGCAGACCGGGGACACGGGAAGGGTCGATCTGCGCTTCCTCGGCGCTGAATTATCCGATCGCGTCGACATCCTCTGTCTGCCCGGTCGTGAGCAAGAAGTCGCGCAGGCGCTGCGCGACACCGTGCGGCGCCTCGACCCGCATCCCGACCTGATTGCCTTCGAGGCCGTTCCGCTGCACTCGAGCTGGACGCGGCGGCTCGCGAGCGGATGGAGCGGGCACTTGCAGCTGCAGCGCTATCGCAACTCGACCCGCCCGGCCCCGGTGGTCAACTTGCCCAGCGGCTCGTCGGATGAGTGGCTCGCCGCGCGCTCGAGCAACTTCCGCGGCCAGATGGGGCGCCTGCGCCGCCGCCTGGAGCGGCAGGGGGGGGCGGTGCGACACGTCTGTGACCCCACCGAGGTGGAGGGCGCGCTGAGCGCGATGCTAGCGCTGCATGCGAGTCGCTGGGAGGGCCGCGGCGAATCGAATCTCGCGCGGCCTGCGATCGCGGTACTGCTGCGCGAGGCCGCCACCACACTCGGTCCCGATCGACTGCGCCTGTGGGTTGCCGAGATCGACGGCCGGCCGATCTCGGTGCAGCTGTTCCTCGCCGCCGGCGGCGAGGTCAAGTACTGGAACGGGGGCTGGTCGGAGGCGCACGCGAATCTGAAGCCCTCGATGCTCACGATCCTCGGAGCGCTCCAGGACGCGATCGCGCGAGCCGAGCAGAGGCTCGACCTGGGCGTCGGAACGCACCCCTACAAGCTCCGCTTCGCCGACGCCGAGGACGCCCTGACCTGGGGAGGACTGATCGTGCGCAATCGCCGCTCGCCGAGAACCACGGTCGAGCTCGCGCCGCGGGTGCTGCGTTATCGCGCCAAGCTGCTCGTCGGCGCACTGCCCGCGCCTCTCTCCGGGCGCGCGGAAGCGTTGATGAAGGCCCGCAAACGGAACAGGCCAGCCTGAGGCCGGCGCCGATCCTATCCAAAGGCGGTAGGTAGCTTCACCGGACGCCCGGACGGGGTGCAGAAGAACTGTGACACGGGCATCGCCATGTCTGGGATCGGCCCGGCTCCCCGCCCGCCTCTGAAGATCCTGCGTCCGACCCGCAACGTCGCGCGCACGCTGATCGACGCCTTGGGGGAGGCTCCACCGAGATCGAGCCGGCACGTGAAGCTGCGGTTGCCCGGCGTCTGCACCACGCACGTGCCGAGACGCTGCTTGCCGAGATACGCGCTGATCCGAGCTCGGCCGGCCCGAGCAACCCTCGTGGTTATGACCAGCTTGCCATCGACCAGCTCCGCCTGCGACTCTCCCAGCGCCGGCGCGATCGAGGACGAGCCGCCGGAGATAGCACTCGACGAGGACGACACCTGCTCTGAGAGCGGCGCGGCGGGAGCCGATTGCGGGCTCGCCACCGGCTCGACCTTGATCCTGCGCTCGTCGCGAGCCCCTCTGCTGCCGATCGCGCTGAGAACGACCGCGCCACCGGGTGGAGCATGCGAGGGGGCTTTGTACAGCCCCCTCGGCGTGATCGAGCCTGCGCTCACACGCCAGGTGACACCCGAGCCGGCGTGGGCGAGAAGCGCCGAGAGCTGGACACTCGTGCCGGCGATCATGCTTGAGGGGGCTCCTTCGAGCATCACACTCGCCTGGGGCTGGACCGACTGGGCCGAGGCCGGCGCGAGCAGAGTGCGAGCCGTGAGCGCTGTGCTCGCGGCTGCTGTGCTCACTGGGCTGGTCGGGATGTCCGCTTGTAGAACGGGGGAGGCGAGAGCGGGAGCAGCGCCCGAGGTGGAGCCGAGCGCCTGGAAGCCGATGGGTCCCTGGTTGTAGGTCACCCACGAGGACTCCGCTGTCAGCGTGCCCAGGCCCCCCGCCGTGCTCTCCACGTTGCCCGTGCCACCCGAGTTGGCCGCAACGTCGTAAAAGAGCTTCGCCCCACTCGTACCCAGCGGCAGCACCACCAGCCAGTAGGTAGTCCCGCTCACAACCGAGGTCGAAAGACCCGTCGCTTTGATCCAAGAGCTCTTCGCCGGTTCACCCGACACCGTCGCCCTACCCAACACTTCCCCCGGTTTGCCCGCACTTTCACTGAAAATTCCGAGCACGACACCCGTAACACCCGGGTTGGCCGTCGCATCCGTACGAAACTCCAATTCTTCGACCGTCCCCGACGATTTGGCAGTGAACTGGAAAGCTTCCTCCCGACCAACAGTCGTCTGATCCCCCACAGCGTAGGAAGCCGTCGCATCACCAGCCAACAGACCCTTGATCGGGCTCGCAGCCACGATTTCGATTGAGACCTGCGCCTGAGCGCCCAAGCTGGTTGTGGCGGTGACCACGGCTTTGCCGCCGGCCGGCGGTTCGGAGGGAGCGCTGTATAGCCCGGCCGTGGTGATCGAGCCGGCGCCTGCTTTCCAGGTGACAGTGGGGCTGTCGTTCGTCACATGGGCCGTAAGCTGGACGCTCGTGCCGGCGGTCATCTTCGCGGGCGCTCCTTCGATCGTGACCGTCGGTTTGGCCTGCGTGGTGGAGCCGATTGCCTGGAAGCCGACGGGTCCCTGGTTGTAGGTCACCCACGAGGACTCCGCTGTCAGCGTGCCCAGCCCCCCCGCCGTGCTCTCCGCGTTGCCCGTGCCACCTGAAGCCGCCGCAACACCATAAAAGAGCTTCGCCCCACTCGCACCCAGCGGCAACGCCACCAGCCAATAGGTCGTCCCGCCCACAACCGGAGTCGAAAGACCCGTCGCCTTGATCCACGAGCTCTTCGCCGGTTCACCCGACACCGTCGCCCTCCCCAACACTTCACCCGGCTTACCACCACTTTCAGCAAAGATCCCCAACACCACACCAGTCACCCCGGTGTTAGCCGTCGCATCCGTACGAAACTCCAATTCTTCGACCGTCCCCGACGATTTGGCAGTGAACTGGAAAGCTTCCTCCCGACCAGCCGTCGTCTGATCCCCCACCCCATACGTAGCCGTCGCATCACCAGCCAACAGGCCTTTGGTGGGGCCGGCGCCGGACGCTACTTCGATCGAGGTTGTCGCTACCGCGGGGCTGCGTGGGAATTCGCTGTTGGGGTCGGATGCGGCGAAGGTGAAGGAGTCGGGTCCGGTGTAGCCCGCCGTGGGGGTGTAGGTGACCTGGTTGCCTGCCACCGCGCTCAGCGTGCCGTGCGATGGCGATGAGACGATTGTGTACTTGGGGGTGGCCGAGTCGCTCCACGCCTTCGAGGCCAGGGTAAGCGTCGCCGGCACGCCGGTGTGCGTGCTTGCCGCCTGCGCCAGAGCATCGAACCCCGAGACGATCGTCGGCGAAGTCGCGTATGCCGGCGTGTTTTCGCCAGCGACTTCTTTGACCACACCGGTTGGGTTGACATCCTCACGCAACCAGTATTCACCCGGCAGCACATTCGAAGCGTCCACCCACTGAAAGCCCAGATCGGACGTGTAGCGGTCACGCCACCCCGGCGATATCCCCTCATACACACCCGTCGCGTTCGGACGATACTGCTGACAAAAATCACGATACGGCGGCACACTATCCGCATACACAGGCGTCGACGGCCCAACACCCGCTTCCACGTGTTCGCTGTCATCCAAACAAAAACCCACCTTCTGCGCAGGCGCGACTTCCGCGGTCTTCGCAGCATTCCACAACGAATACTTGGCGACACGCTGCAAATGCCAGTGATGATGACCATCAGCATTGACATAGAACATTTCAGCACCACTCGACGCTTCTTCATGAGGCCGTTCTAGATATTCTTCCGATTTACTGGGGCTACCGGCATTGGTCGTGAACAGCCGCTGAGAAACCTTCATCGCCGGCACGGCCAATTCTTCTTCAGTTTTCTGCGGCAGACCTTCTTCTTTTTCCCTCGCATGTTCAACCGCTTCCGTGGTCGCCTTGCTCACCTTCGGCGCTTCACGCGAACCCCGAATATCGAGCGCCCCCGGACCGATATTGTGGATGTAGCCATTGAAACGCAACAACAACTCAGGCGTGACCTTCGTCCCGCTCAACCCGCCGTTGGTCTGGCTCGTTTCAAAGCTGACGTTATCCGGCGGATCCGCAACAAGATTCGGCAACAGGGGTTCCGAGCCGGAGGCGTGCGCCTGCAGCGTAGAGCCCACGAGGAACAGTCCAAGCGCCAAGACGGCGACGAGCGCGAGGCCCGCGATCGAGCGATAGCTATGCGTTATGAAGCCTGTCGTCCGTGACATTTGTCCAGGGGAGTCTAGCTTCAATCGCGTCTTTATGGAATACCGGCATCAGAGTGCTCCGCGCCGCGCCGATCCGGGGCTACACCAGGCCTGCCACGAGGCCATCCCGGCCATGCTCGTGGGAGCCTGTTTGCCCGTGGAAGCCACGGCACTCGCAGCCCTCACGTTCGGGGCATTCACCTTCATTTTCATCTGTGCCACCGGCGCGGACGGGCGCCAACTGCTCAGCACCCTGCTGCCGATCCGCAGGCCGGCGAGGATGCTGAGCCGCGAATCCAGAGGTATGTCCTGCCCGAGCGTCAGCCGGCAAGTGAAGGTCCGACCGGCCAGCGTCCTGGCCACGCATGTGCCAAGGAGACGATCGCCGAAGTATGCGCTGAGACGGATGCGACCGGCCTTGGTCGCCTTCGTCGTCATGATCAGTCGGCGCCCGATCAGCATGGCTTGCGGGCGATAGAGGGTCGGCGAGCGCGCGGGGGAGCTGTGGATCGTGCCGGATACCGCCGCGGGAGGGGTCGCCGTCGCGGATTCTGCCACGGGAATCGCAACCGGCTCGGACTGGCTCGCCGGCACCGGCAGAATCGTGATCGTGACACTGGCTTCCACGCCCCCGGCATCGGCCCCGACCACGACCGTCCCGTCTGCCGGCGGTGTCGCGGGGGCGGTGTAGAGACCGCCGCTGGTGATCGCACCGGCGCTCGCGCTCCAAGTCACCGCGGAACTGTCGTTCTCCACGAGCGCCGAGAGCTGCAGGCTGGTGCCGGCAACCATGCTCGCCTGCGCGCCCTCGATCGCCACGCTCGGAGCCTGAACCTGGCCCACTTCGATCGAGGTTGTCGCTACCGCGGGGCTGCGTGGGAATTCGCTGTTGGGGTCGGATGCGGCGAAGGTGAAGGAGTCGGGTCCGGTGTAGCCCGCCGTGGGGGTGTAGGTGACCTGGTTGCCTGCCACCGCGCTCAGCGTGCCGTGCGATGGCGATGAGACGATTGTGTACTTGGGGGTGGCCGAGTCGCTCCACGCCTTCGAGGCCAGGGTAAGCGTCGCCGGCACGCCGGTGTGCGTGCTTGCCGCCTGCGCCAGAGCATCGAACCCCGAGACGATCGTCGGCGAAGTCGCGTATGCCGGCGTGTTTTCGCCAGCGACTTCTTTGACCACACCGGTTGGGTTGACATCCTCACGCAACCAGTATTCACCCGGCAGCACATTCGAAGCGTCCACCCACTGAAAGCCCAGATCGGACGTGTAGCGGTCACGCCACCCCGGCGATATCCCCTCATACACACCCGTCGCGTTCGGACGATACTGCTGACAAAAATCACGATACGGCGGCACACTATCCGCATACACAGGCGTCGACGGCCCAACACCCGCTTCCACGTGTTCGCTGTCATCCAAACAAAAACCCACCTTCTGCGCAGGCGCGACTTCCGCGGTCTTCGCAGCATTCCACAACGAATACTTGGCGACACGCTGCAAATGCCAGTGATGATGACCATCAGCATTGACATAGAACATTTCAGCACCACTCGACGCTTCTTCATGAGGCCGTTCTAGATATTCTTCCGATTTACTGGGGCTACCGGCATTGGTCGTGAACAGCCGCTGAGAAACCTTCATCGCCGGCACGGCCAATTCTTCTTCAGTTTTCTGCGGCAGACCTTCTTCTTTTTCCCTCGCATGTTCAACCGCTTCCGTGGTCGCCTTGCTCACCTTCGGCGCTTCACGCGAACCCCGAATATCGAGCGCCCCCGGACCGATATTGTGGATGTAGCCATTGAAACGCAACAACAACTCAGGCGTGACCTTCGTCCCGCTCAACCCGCCGTTGGTCTGGCTCGTTTCAAAGCTGACGTTATCCGGCGGATCCGCAACAAGATTCGGCAGCAAAGGTTCCGGCCCAGAAGCATGCGCCGTGCGTATCAGGCCCGGCGAGAGCACCCCGACGACCAGGAGGACCACCAGGCCAAGCATTGAGAGAGACCGAGGGAAATGTCGGCTGGGAATGTGTTGCATGCTTTGAAGCTGCCATCCATGACTCGAGGGCGACCAAGATTACCGCCGAACCCGAGAATTTGCGACGATTGCGATCGAACATCGCGCTCCCCCACGGCGCTGCGGGCCAACCGGACCCGTCAGAGAGCGATCAGGCGTAGTTCAGCTCGCGGTCGAGCGTGCGCTCAACCGCTCGCAGCGTCTGCTCGGGATTGTGGCTGGAGAGCATCGCCAGGCGGGCCGCGCCGCCCTCGCGCCGCCTACGCTCGTGGTCCCCACAGTAGGCGCCGATGACCGTCGCGAGTGCACGCGGATCGTGCGACGGCGAGACGATCGTGCCCGCGCCGGGAGCGATCAGGCCCTCCGCCCCCTCCCCGTCGGTCGCCACCACCGGCACCCCAACCAGCTGCGCCATCACGATCACGCGCGGCGCCCCCTCGGTGGGGCTGGGAGCGAACACGAGCAGGTCGCAGGCCGAGAGGAACCCCTCGACGTCGCCCCGCACGTTGGGAACGAACCGCACGCGGTCGCCGTACGGCGCGGCGCGACTGCGCAGGGCCTGCTCCTCGTCTCCCTCGCCCGCGAGGACGAGCAGCATGTCGTCGCCCATGTAGGCCATCGCATCGATCACGACGTCGTTGCGCTTCCTGTGGTGGAAGCGCGAGATGCAACCGACGACGAGCGTCTCCCCGGCCACACCCCACCCGCTTCGCAGCTCTGCCCGGCTCGCCGCACTGAACTCGACGGCATGCACATCGACCAGGTTCGGCACCACATCCACCTTCTCGGCGGGCACGCCCGCTTCGATCACAGTGCGCCTGGTCCCCGCTGAGACAGCCATCACCCGAGACGTCCGGCGAGCGGCCAGCGCATACAGCCAGCGCGCCGGCCCGCGCCGCATCTGCCGCGGCACCGGCCCCCACTCCGCCCAGACGATCTCGCCGACGAGCTGACGCGGCAGCAGCGAGCAGAGCAGCTGCTCCTTCTTGAAGTGCAGCAACAGCGTCCCCACCGGCTGCGCGGCGCGCAGCGCTTTGGCCAGGCGCAGCAGTGTCAGGGGCGCTTCCAGCAGCACCCTCACGAACGTGCGGCCCGCCAGCTTTGGGCCGAGCTCGACCTGCCGTACCGGCACGCCGGTGCCCGCGACGATGTCTGGAAGGTTCGTCAGCAGTAGGACATCGTGCCCGCGCTTGGAAAGCGCATCAAGCAGATCTACGTTTGCGTACTCAGCCCCGCCGCGCTCGTCCGTCGACTGGATTGAGACGATCCGGCTTTCCAGCATTCGACGGCACAGCGTACCGCACAAAAGCGCTGCTGAGCAATTGCTCTGCTCAACATGACAACATCATCAAACCACCCAGCCGGGCGAGCGACCGCTCAGGTCGTGCGAATGATCAGCACCGAGCAGGGCGCGTGGTGGGAGACCTTGTTGGGCACCGAGCCGAGCAGGAAGCGCTTGGCGCCGGTCATCCCCTTGTTGCCGACGACGACCAGATCGGCCTCCTGCTCCTCGGCGACATCAAGAATCGCGTCAGCAGGATCGCCCTGGCGCGGGTAGACGTTGACGGTCACCCCCGCCTCGCGAGCCACAGCGGCTGCCGCCTCCAAAGTCGCGTCGACATCCTCCCGCGGGTTGATCGCCCACTGCAGATCCTCCGGGGCCTCGCGCCGTTCCCCCTGCAAGCGCTGCGCCGGCACGGGCTCATATGCGCTGACAAGCTCGAGCGTGGCCCCGACTGCTCGGGCCAGGTCGACCGCCTGCCGCACCGCCTGGGTGGCCGTATCGGAACCGTCGGTGCCCACAACGATCGATTTGAACATGATCCTCCCTCACCCGTGACTGTCTGGAGACCCAAACGTACTGAAACATGCTCAGGCGAGCTTTGTGATCGCCACGATCATGCCGATCAAGGTGAACACGACGATCGCTATCTGCATCCAGATCCAGGTGGGAGACATCCTCGGAGACAGCCTACCGACAGCCGTGACGCAGCCTACCGAGAGCCGTGATGCGTACCGTCGCCCGTTGCATGGCGTACGACTATCGTGTTGATATGGATCGACGCCTGCGCGAGTGGACCGTGACGATGGTGTTGGTGCTGGGGGTGCTCGCCTGGCTCACGTCGAGCAGTGAGGCCAAGACCGCGCCTGGCGCGCGCTCTGCCTCCGCCCCACCGTTGGGGGGCGTGAACATAATCGACGTCGGTCCCAACCCTCTCGGGGAAGCCGATCGCGCGATCGCGCAGGCGCGATCGCTTCATGCCAAGCTCGTGCGCACCGAGGTCCCATGGTCCGCCCTGGAATCGGCCGGACCGGGCCAGATCGAACCCCGCGCGCTGGCCTTCGCCGATCGCGTCGTGAGCGACGCTGCGACCGACGGCATCAAGGTGATCCTGCTGGTGGACAGCACTCCATGCTGGGCCTCCTCCGCGCCGGCCGCGTTGCTGAGGAGGTGTACCGCCGGAAGCTCCAGCCAGGCGAACGCGTGGCCCCCAAGCGACCCCGCCACCTACGCCGCGTTCGTCGGCTATCTGGCTCAGCGCTACGGAATGCGCCTGGCCGCGATCGAAATCTGGAATGAGCCCGATCAGGCAAACCAGGACTACTTCGCCGGTCCCGAAAAACCCCGGCGCTACGCGGCCATCCTGCGAGCGGCATACCCGGCGATCAAGCGGGCGAACCCGAGCGTGCCCGTCCTCGCGGGCTCGCTGGTCGGCTCCAACGGCGTTTTCTTGCGAGCGCTGTACGCAGCCGGCATCAAGGGTTACTACGACGGCCTGGCCGTACATTTCTACACCCTGACCCTCGCCGCGCTGCGCTCGATTCACGAAGTCCAGCTGGCCAACGGCGACACCAAGCCCCTGTGGCTCAACGAGTTCGGCTGGAGCAGCTGCTACCCGCAGCGCATCCAGCAGGAACAGCCGTGCGTCACCGTACAGACCCAGGCGGCCAATCTCACCAACGTGTTCCGCTCGCTCGCCCGCACCCCCTACGTTGCCGCCGCGGTCCTCTACAAGCTACAAGGCACTCGCCAGGAAGAATTTGGCGTCCTGTCCGCCAGTGGCGCGCGCAAGCCCTCGTTCGCGGCCTTCGCCAAAGTTTTGGCCTCGCCGTTCGGCCGCGTCAGCCCGGTCACCCTGAGCCTCGGCAAACGCGCCGGCCGGGTGCTGGCCAGCGGGTCAGGACCCGTCGGCGACTACATGGGACTCGAAGCCTTCCAGGGAAACCGCCTGCGCTACCGAGCCCTGTTCGTGCTGAACCGCTTCAACCGCTACTCGATCGCGCTGCCGGCGGCGCTCGGCAGCAGCGGTCTGCGCGTGCGCGTCTTCCAGTACTGGGCTGGTCTCGCAGGGGCTGCTCAACGCGGCATCTGAGACACCTGCCGCATACCCGGGGTCGGCGCCCGAGAGCGCACTGGGATCAGAGAGCAGCCGTGAGCTGAGCGTTGCCCGACAAGAACGCTGCTCCGATCAGAGCGCTGCCGGGATCATTCAGCCTTGCGAAACAGCGCGAAGAGCGTCAGCGCAAAGATCTTCAGGTCGAGGCCGAGCGACCAGTGGGCGATGTAGTAGTTGTCCCACTCCACTCGCTCGGCGAGCGAGGTCTGCCCGCGCAGGCCATGCACCTGCGCCCAGCCGGTGATCCCCGACCTGACGCGATGGCGATCGTCGTAGCGGATGATGTCCTGGTTGAACAGCTCCACGAACTCCGGGCGCTCGGGGCGCGGCCCGATCAGGCTCATCTCGCCGCGCAGCACGTTCAACAGCTGGGGCAGCTCATCGATCGAGGAACGCCGCAGAAAGCGCCCGATCGGGGTGCGGCGATCCTTGCCCTCGACTCCGCCAGGCGCGGTGTCCCCGCCGAGCAGGGACTCGAGCGCGTGCAGGTCCTCACCGGCCAGCCCAGCCCGTGCGGGGTCGACGGACATCGAGCGAAACTTGTAGAGGTCGAACACCTTCCCGTCACGGCCGATCCGGCGCTGGCGGAACAGCACTGGTCCGCGCGAGCTCAGACGCACCGCAAGCGCGGTGAACAGGATCAGGGGGGACAGGACCACGAGCAGCACCAGCGCGAAGACGCGGTCGAACGCGTGCTTGAGCGCGAACTGCACCCCCCTCGGGTTGACCGTCGTGAAGGACATCAGCGGCAGCCCGCCGACGGTGTCATAGCCAACGCGGTTGTTGATCGTGTCGAACATCCTCGGCACCACCGAGACCTCGACGCCGAGCTCCTGACAGCGCTGGATCAGGCGGCTCACGCGCGCGTCCGCAACCGAGGAGAAGGCGACGATCAGGTTCCTCACGCCGGTCTGCTCCACGGTCTCATCGAGGTTCTCAACCGTCCCCAACACCGGCATCTCGCGACCGCCGACCTCAGCGATCGAGCGTGGATCGTCGTCCAGGAAGCCGATCGGGACCAGCCCGTACTCGGGATGACTCTCCAACCGTCGCGCCACCTGCGAGCCCACCACGCCCGCGCCCATGATCAGCACCGGCTTGCCGACGAGCCGCTTCGCGCGCGCCCAACGCTGGGCGAGCGAGAGGACGACACGCCCGGCGCCGACCGCGAGCAGCGCAAACAGCCACGCCCTGATCCAGTCGCTCTGGTCCGGAACACGACCGTTGACGAACAGGCCGAGCATCGCCACCGTCATCGCCGCGACCGACACCGCACTCACGACCGGGGCCACGCCGTCGAGCACCAGTGCCCGCAGACGCGTTCGGTAGAGCCCGCGCAGATAGAGCAGCACCATCACCAGCGGTGGCAGGAGCAGCAGCGGCGCCTGCACCGCCGACACGTGCAGGGTTTCGCCTGCACCATCGCCAAGCGCGAGCACCACCGCCGCGCACAGCAGCACGAAGTCGATGGTTGGACGCAGCACGCTCCAACCCTGTCCCTCCAGCAACCATTGCAGCGGTCCGCCAAAAGTCCCACCCCGCAGCGCCTTCGGCCCCGGCGCGTCTCGCGCGGCTGGGATCTGGCCGGTCAACGGCAGCGTGGTCGATGTCTGTTGGGAGATGCGGGGAGGATCCATGGCCAGAGAGGGCTCCTATCCCTCAATCAGTTACTCGGGTTTTACGTGCGATCGCTTTAGCCACTACAAGCCTTCCGGGCGGACCGGCGGCGCCTGTGCCAGCCGTCTCGTGACCACGCCCGTCACGGCCAGTGCCCCAAGCGCAAGGAGCACATAACCGAGATCCTCGCCGGAGACACCCGACCCTGCCGGTCCTCCGGAGGCGGATCGTGAGGCCTGGTCCCGAGATAAGACTGGATACGCACGAGCAGCGCCGCTGGATGCCTCTCCACCTCGACCGCGCGAGCCGGCTCCCCGATCGGCCGCCCGCCCGTCAGCGCCGCGCCCCTCCGAGCCACGCCCGTGCGAACCGCCGGGCGCGGCCGTTACCGCGCCGGTCTGGGGCGCCACCGTTCCCGCGCCCCTCCGTGAGCCGGCACCCGCCAGATCGCCCGAAGAGGACCCGCTGGGCCCAGAGGAGCCGCCTGAAGATCCCCCACCGCCGCCCCCGCCTGCCCCTGCGCCGCCCACCAGCGCCGAGCCGATGATCGCTTGACTTCCCTCGCCGGGCCCGCCGTAGCCGCTGAGCAACGAGTTCGCAAATGCGCAAGACGGCGCAGCGGCCGTGAGGGCCGCCAGAAGGGTCAGTGTCAAAAAGATCGTGCGATGGCTTGTCATGTGCTACTTCCCAACCTTGGGCTTCCTACTTTCGGCTCCAGCGACATCGTTGTCGCTCCAAGCTCCCTACCGCCGTCGTCCCACCTCCCCGTCATCGGATCTTCGAGTGCGGCAGCCTGAGCAACCGACTCGACTGACTTCCATTACAAGCTAGCGAACCCGGCGGGCGGTGTCGAGTCGGAAAATCCATAAACACCGAGGGTTCACGCGAGTTGCTGCGCATTGAGCAGGATTGAGCGATTCAGTTCCTCCACGCTCACCCGCCTGCCTTCCTTGGCCAGTCGCAGAGCCTGCCGGGTCAGCGGATCCCGGGGGTTCAGCCGTGCGGCCCGCTCGAACAGTTCGAGCGCGCCGCGGCGGTCGTTCTCGCTCGAGGCGATCGCCCCCCGCTCGAGCGTCGCATAGGCATCGCCCGGCGTGCGTTCGAGCGCCAGCGCGAACTCGTGATCCGCTCGCGCGAGATCGTCGAAGCGCAGCGCGATGCTGCCGGCCACCAGATACGCCTCGTCACTCAGCGGGTTCAAGCGTGCCGCGTCGTTCAGACGCGCGTATGCCGTCCGCGGCGCCTTCGTCCAGACACGCGCCGCGCTCTGCACCTGGCGCTGACTCAGCCACGGAGCCGTGATCGACAGTGCCGCCAGCACCGCCGCCAAGACCCCCAAGCCGATCCCCACGCGGCGTAAGCCGGCCGTCCGCCGGCGCCCCGGCGTTCCCCCGGGCGCCGATCGAGCCCCGGCCGCCGGCGAGCGCTCGGTGGCAGGGCGCGCTTCGCGGACGGACGGAGGTTCGTCCCCGACATCCCGCTGCACCGGCACGGCCGGTCCCCGTGGCGCAAGTGCGCAGGCCAGCCCGAGCATCGCAAACGCCGGCGCCCCCAGCCCGGCGAACTCCCAGAACCAGTCGAACGAGCCATGCACCGCCCAGTAGCCGAACCCTCCCAGCGCCGCCGCCACCACCGCGCGCCCCAGCCGGTCGGGTCCACGCAGACCACGCGCGGCCGCCAGCAGCGCGGCCGCCAAGCCCACCAGCGCCAGCAACGCCCCGATCACGCCCGTCTGCGCGAGCGTGCGCAGCTCGACGCTGTGCGGATAGTGCGGCGTCTCGTCGCTGCGACCGTACCTGAGGTACTGCTGCTCGAAGTTGTCCGCGCCGATCCCCACCAGCGGATGAGCGGCAAACTCGTTCAGCGCCACGCGGTAGAAGTCATAGCGATTGCTCCCCAACCCGCTCACCAAGCGGTTGCCGCTTGTGTTGTTCGCGGCATAGCCGCCCTTGAACGTGTCCCAGCCATGCCGCACACGCGTCACCGGGTTGCCCGCGGCGACCAGGCCACCGGTGAGCGCGGCGAGCAGCGCGAGCACTGCCACAGCGGCGACGCCCCTGTGCAACCGCCCACCGGTGGCCGGCGAGAGGACTCCGCGGCGCTCGATCGCCGCACCCACCGCCACGACCAGCCCGACCACCAGCGCCGCCACGAACATCGCCGTGGTCGCCGCGTGCAGCGCCGTCGCCGCATTCCCCCCACCAGACTTCAGGCGATCGCCCACGTGCAGCACCGTCGGCGCGGCCACGCCGATGCCAACCGCCACCGGCACGAGCACCGCGAACGTGCGCACGCGCCCGGGCAGCAGCGCGAACACGAGCACGAGCATCACCGGTGTCGCATACAGCGAGCCGCGGCTCTGGCTCAACAGCGCCACCTCCGCCAGCAGCACCGCGCCGCCGGCCAGTACGCCGCGCAAGGCCCACGGCAGCCGCTCGCTGCGCGCCAGCAAGAGCGCCGGCCAGAACGCCATCAGCCACTGCGCCGCGCTCGCGTTGGGGTAGCCGGTCGGATAGGCCAGGCGTTCGTCGTCGAACACGCGCGTCAGGTGTGCCGCCTCGGCGTTCACGTGCAGCGCCACGAACGCCGCCAGCCCGATCATCGCCAGCGTCCACGCGCCCAACAACAGCGCCGCGCTCGCCCCGCGCTGCCGCCACAGCGCGAACAGCGCGAACACGAACAGGTACAGCAACGTGCGGTTCGCCCCTTCCCAGGCTTCCCCCGGCACCGCGGCCCAGAGGATCGAGGCGAAGCTGAGCGCCGTGTATCCGGCCAGGCACCCCACGGCGATCTTCACGGTCCTCGGCACCTCGCCGGCGCGCAGCCCGACGACTCCCAGCGCCAGCCCGAGCAGCGCCAGCACGAACAGCGCGCCCGGCGCCCAATGAGTGACCGGATAGCCGGCCTGGTCCGTGGCCCATACGCAGAACAGCCCCAGCGCCGCCAGCGCGGGCACCGTCGCCGGCGCTGCCCGCAGGGTGGCGATCGAGCCGCTCGTGGCAAGGCCCGACGCTCGCTTCGTGGCGATTCTCGACATCTTCACCCGAGGCTATCCGTAGCGTCGTACGACCTGCTTCGGCCAGTCACCGCGCCTCAGAACATTGAGGACGGATAATCAGCCCGGTGGAGGACGCCGAGGAGCTGGTCAGGTTCTACGACGAGGGCTATACCCAAGCTCCCTCGGAGGCTGCCCTGTACGCGCGCTGGCGCGCGCTGGGCGCGATCGGCAAGGCCGACCACGTGCTCGACCTCTGCGCTCGCGCCGGCCTGTGGGCGGACGGGCATCCAATCAATACGCTGGAGGTCGGCTGTGGCGATGGCGCGCTGCTCTCCGAGCTCTCCCGCCGCGACTTCGGCGGTCGCCTTGCCGGCGTGGAGATCACCCGGGCCGCCGTCGCGATCGCCCGTTCTCGCGCGGAGATCGATTCCGTCGAGCTCTACGACGGCCTCCATCTGCCCGTCTCCGATGGAACGTATGAGCTCGGCATCCTGTCCCACGTGCTCGAGCACGTCCCCGATCCCTCGGTGTTGCTCGCGGAGGTCGCCCGCGCCTGCCGGGTAGTCATCGTCGAGGTACCGCTCGAGGACAACATCTCCGCCAAGCGAGCGTCCAAGCGCGAGCACGCCGACGAGGTTGGCCACCTCCAGCGCCTCTCCCGCGAGCATGCCCGCTCGATCGTTACGCGCGCTGGCCTGCGCATCGCCTGCGAGCTGGAGGACCCCCTGCCGCGCGACGTCCACCGCTTCTTCGCCTCCACCGCCCCGGCACGGGCCGCCGCCACCGCCAAGTGGGCCCTCCGTGCCGGCCTGCACCGCCTCGCGCCGTCGATCGCCAGGCGCCTGTTCACCGTGCACTACGCGTGCCTGTGCCTGCCGGGATCCTGAGCGCTCCGCATGGGCTCAGACCGCAAACGTCCCGGGAAGATCATGCGCCAAATCGGGCGCATGACGCACCGGCTGTGGCGCATCCGTTTTCTCACATCCCACCCCGGCTCGATTCGATAGCGTACGTCCTGGCTACCTGGCCAAAGTCGACCGCGTACAGAGGAGCAAACCCCATGGCGAGCACTGCGACACACCCTTCCGGCTCGACGGATACACCCCCCTCGACCGACGCCCACCTGCCGACCGACTCGATCACCTACGAGGATCTCTACTCCCGCTGGGAGCGCGGCAACTGGAGCGCGATGGAGCTCGACTTCACCGAGGACGCCCGCCAGTGGCGCGAGGAGTTCACCGAGTTCGAGCGCCAGGCGGCGCTGTGGAACTACTGCCTGTTCTTCTGGGGCGAGGACGCCGTCGCCGACAACCTTTCTCCCTACATCGACGCCGCGCCACTGGAGGAGCAGAAGTACTTCCTCACCACCCAGCAGGTCGACGAGGCGCGCCACGCGGTGTTCTTCAAGCGCTTCATGCAGGAGGTCTGCGGGATTGGCGACGGATCGATGTCCAGCGGCCTGCAGGCGATCAAGCCCCAGCTCACCCCGGGTTTCCGCAAGATCTTCGACCGCCTCGACACGATGGCCGACGAGCTGCGCGCCGACCGCTCCAGATCGCAGCTCGCCGCCGCCGTCACGCTCTATCACGTCGTGATCGAGGCGGCCCTCGCCCAACCGGGGCAGCACTTCATCTGCAGCTACCTCGAACAGCGCGACGTGCTGCCCGCGTTCCGCCAGGGCATGCAGAACATCGCCGCCGACGAGCAGCGCCACATCGGCTTCGGTGTGAAGCTGCTGTCCGACCTCAAGCGCGAAGACCCCGTCGGCGTACCCAAGGCGGTCGCCGGGATCCTGCGCGACGTCACCCGCTACACCGCCCAGGTGCTGATGCCGCCGGGCTGGGATGAAAACTACATAACGGTGTTCGGCGCGAGCTACGACGAGGTCGGCGTCGAGGGCCTGACCTCGATGACCACCAAGCTGCGCTCTGCCGGCCTGGCGATCGAGAGCCTGCCGGGGCCACCGCTGCTGCCACCCGGCCTCACGCTCCTGGAGACCTCCCAGCGCGGGCGCGAGCTCGCGCAGGCCGGCATCATCGGCGTGCGCGAAGGCCCCTCCAAGCGCGACCCCGAGACCGTGGCCCTGCTGTTCGACATGATCCGCCGCCAGGTCAACCCCAACCACGGACTCTCCCGCCCGACGATCTTCCAATGGGAGTTCACCGATCCCGACGTCCCCACCTGGCACCTCACGGTCAACAACGGCTCGAGCACCGTCGAGCAGGGTGCGGCGCTCAGCCCCGATCTACGGCTGCGGATCGCCTACCAGGATTGGGTCGACATCATCGGCCAGCGCCTGGACCCACGGCGCGCGATGCTCACCGGCAAGCTGCGCCCGCGCGGCAACCCCCTCGCGCTCGGCCGACTCGGCAAGGCCTTTCCCCGCGGCTAACCGAGCCTCCCGCGCTCAGGCGTACGCCGTTCTCGCCCGCGGATCAACCGATCCCGAACTCCCGCTGAGCCGCATTCCCGCCCCCTGCGCTCGCCGCGCCGCCGGAAGATGAGTGGGTTGTCGACCCTGCGGTGGAGGCCTGCGTGGCAGTGGAGTTGAACTCTCCGGATCCGGCCGAGGTCGATCCCCCGGCGGAGGAGCTCGAACCGCTTACGGTCGACCGCTCTCCGGTGGAGGCAGCGGTCGCGCTTGGCGTCTGCCGAGTAGATGAGGAGGACGCGGTGGATGACGATGAAGACCCTGCGAGAGCGCGCTCGGGTCCGAACTCGCGACTGGCCTTCCCAGCCGGTGAGATCGCCGGCTGGGATCTAGCCGCGGGCTGACCCGACGCCGCCACGTCATCCAGGTGCGCATCCCTCGGCACGGCTCCCGTCAGCAGGTAGCCCGGCGTCAGCGCGCTCGTCGCCTCGACGGCTCCCACCGTGCCCGTTCCGGCACGGCCGACCGAGTGGCGCCTATGGAGCTCCGCGTGTCGACCGTCTCCGTGACCGGGGTTGACGCCGAGCGCGGCACAACCCGCCCCCACTCCCAGCGCGAGCAGACAGCCAACGGCGAGCTTCGCCCCGACGGGACCCCCGGCCAGCAGCCAGCCCCCACCTGCGGCGCCGGCGCCGGCGGTGCCGGACGCGGACAGAGCGCCGCCAATCCCGGAACCGGCCTGCACGCCCGCGCCCGTCCCCACACCTCCCGCGCCCGCGCCCGCGCCTGCGCTCGTCCCCACGCCTGCCCCTGTGCCGCCCACGCCCGCGGTCGAACCGGCCCCGGCTCCAACTCCGGCACCCGCGGTTCCCGCAAGCGCTCCCGCACCGAGCATCCCGGGGAGGAACACCGGCAGCGGCAGCACGGCGGCGAGGCCGCGCAGCGAAAGGATGTAGTTGCGGCAGGCCGGACACTCGCGCTGGTGGGCGAGCGCCAACTGATAGCGCTCCCCCTCGAGATCGAGGATGCCGAAGGCCAGACCACGCATCAGCGATCCCTGCTCCTCGCACCAGCCCCCACCGCGGATCGTCTCGACGAGCTCGCCCACCTTGCCCGCCACCCCGGGACGCCCTGGTCCCGGGCCCTCCATCAGCTTGCGCATTCGCGCCTGTGAGATGCCCATGCGCTCCGCTGCTTCCGCACGCGAGAGTCCCTGCAGGTAGCAGAGCGCCGCGGCTTCCTGCTCGCGCGCGCTGAGCCGGCCACGCAGCCCCTCGAACAGCTGGCGCAGCCGGGTCCGATCGTCCAGCTCGCCCGCGAAATCGTGCTCCCGCGCGCCCGCGGCCTCGCCGGACCCGTGTTCCCCACGAAGTCCATCTGCCTCTCCTACGCCCTCCGTGGGATAGCCGCGACGGCGCGAGCGATGCTCCTCAATCGCCCGGCGAAAGGTCACGAGCGAAAGCCAACCGGTGGGGTTGGCGATCTCCTCGCCCGCCAGCATCGCCGCGTAAAGACCCTGCCACGCCTCGGCGTAACAGGCCTCCAGATCGCTCGTGTCGAGGCTCACACCGCTCGCCCGCAGACGCCCCCGCACGGTTCCCAGCACCTTGCCGCGCAGCACCTCGAACTCCTTGCGCAACATACGCTCGGCACGGTAACGCCGCACGGTTAGCGGGCTCATCGCCCGGAAGGCTACGAGCCACGCGAATTGCCGCTCAACGAAATCCCGCTATTTGCTCGAAACTTGTGTGCCGTATCCCCTAATCTGGCGCGCCAGCGCACCATTTTGAATCCGGCAGGCTGGTCCTCCGACGGCCCGATTCACCTATGGCCGATCCGATCCGACGGCCGATTCGCGATCCAACTCAGCCCCACCCGCCGATCGAGCGCTCGATCGGCCCGACGCTCACCCGCCGGAGAACCGCTCGATCTGCCCGAGGCTCACCGCCCGCATGTCCTCGCCCCGGCGCTCGGCCTCGTGCCACGCAACGATCCGCTCGAGCGCCTCCGCGAGATCCCACTCCGCCCGCCACCCCAAGCCCCGCGCCGCCTTGCCCGAGTCCAGCTCCAGATGCCCCGCCTCGGGCGGGTTCTCGCTCCCGTCCAGCTCCCACTGGAAGGCCCCGCCCCACAGCTCCTCCAGCCGCTCGACGATCCAGCGCACCGTGCGCGCGTCGCCCTCGCGCGGCCCGAAGTTCCACGCCTGTGCCGCCTCCGGGGAGCGCCACAGCTCCTCGGCCAGCCGTAGATACCCGCTCAGCGGATTCAGCACGTGCTGCCACGGACGCACCGCTTCGGGGTTGCGCAGCTTCACCGTCTCACCCGCGCGCACGGAGCGCACGATGTCGCCGATCAGCCGGTCCTCGCCCCAATCCCCGCCGCCGATCACGTTGCCCGCGCGCGCGCTCGCGATGCGAGGCCCCACGATGCGAGGCCCCACCCACCCCAGCAAGGACGAGTCTCGCTCGGCGGAGAAGAACGAGCGGCGATAAGCCGCCGTCACAAGCTCCGCGCAGGCCTTCGAGCTCGAATAGGGATCGCTTCCTCCCAACGGGTCTCCCTCGACGAACCGATGCGCCGCACCCGCGGGATTCTCGTAGCACTTGTCCGACGTCACCACGACCACCGCTCGCACATCGCATGGCTCCACGCGCACCGCCTCGAGCACGTTCACCGTCCCGAGCACGTTCACCGCGTAGGTCATCGCCGGATCGCGCAGCGAGCGCCTGACCATCGGCTGGGCCGCCAGATGCAGCACGACCTCCGGGCACTCTTCGCGCAGCGCCTCGCTTACCCCCGCGGCGTCGCGCACGTCGACCGCACGCTCCTCCATCCGCGCGCCGACCCCCGCCAGCTCATACAGCGAAGGCTGCGTCGGCGGCCCCGGGGCCAGGCCGCTGACCTTGGCGCCGAGTGCCTGGAGCCACAGCGACAGCCACGCGCCCTTGAAACCCGTGTGACCTGTGATCAGCACGCGCCGCCCTGCCCAGAAGTCGGGGTCGATCGGCACGGGCACGTAGCGTATCCGCTGACTGGCGATGGGTATCTTGAGCGGATCTCGGACACGCTTGCAACCACCACCCACGCGGCGCCCGCTCCACCTCCGTGTGCCGAGATCCTCGGCATTCCGCTCGCGATCTCCGACTACGCGGAGGTGCTCGACTGGATGGAGGCGATGATCGCCGCCGATCGCCGCGGGTACATGACCGCCGCGGCGGTCAACCTGGTGATGAAAGCCCAGGAGGAACCGGCCACGCTGGAGGCGACGCTCGGCGCGACGCTCGCGGTCCCCGACGGCCAGCCTCTGGTGTGGGCGCTGCACGCGCTCGGGCACCCCCGCGCCACTCGCGTCTACGGGCCCGACCTGATGGCCCACTTCTGCGCGCGCGCCGCGCGCAAGGGGATTCCGATGTACCTGTACGGCGGCCGCGACGCGCCGGCGCGCGAACTGCTGACGCGGCGCCTTGGCGAGCGCTTTCCGGGTATCCGAATCGTCGGCGGCAACTCACCGCCGTTTCGCCCGCTCACCCCCCAGGAGGACAGGCGCGCGCTGGAGGACATCGAGGCCTCCGGCGCGCAGGTCGTGTGGGTCGGCACGGGCCAGCCCCTCCAGGAGCAGTGGATGCACCGCGTGCGCTCCGAGCTCTCACCGCCACTGCTCGTGGGCGTCGGGGCGGCCTTCGACTTCCACGCAGGGCTCGTCTCCCAAGCCCCGTCCTGGATGCAGCGCAACGGCCTGGAGTGGACCTATCGCCTGTCCCGCGAGCCACGCCGTTTGTGGCGGCGCTACGCGCGCTACAACCCCCGCTTCGTGGCCGGCTTCGCACGGCAGTACGTGCAGTACAGGCGCGCGCGACCCGGACGGCGATGAGCCGCGTACTGCTCACCGGCGGCACCGGCGCGATCGGCGGCGCGATCGTGCGGCGGCTGCTTGCCGATCCGGAGTACGAGGTGCGAGTGTCCGACCAGCGAACCGCCCCACGGTGGATGCGCGAAGGCTGTGAGATCCACACGGGGGATCTACGCAAGCTGGGCGACGCGAAGACGGCGACGGCCGGCTGCACGCACGTGATCCATCTGGGGGACCTGGCGGCGATCACCGGCGTCGGCGCCGATCTCCAGCGGCTGCCGCACACGCTGATCGAGGCGAACAACGCGCTCTACAACGCGGTGATCAAGGCAGCATTGGACCTCGACGTCGAGCGCTTCACGAACGTGTCCTCCGCGATGGTGTTCGAGCGCGCGACCGAGTTCCCGACGACGGAGGCGCACCTGCCGGATTGCCCGACGCCACGGTCCGCGTATGGCTTCTCAAAGCTCACCGGCGAGTTCTATTGCCGGGCTGCCCACGTCGAGCACGGCCTGCAGTACACGATCTGCCGTCCCTGCGACGCTTACGGCCCGGGCGAGGCGCCGGGCGCGGAGTCTGGCACCGCCCATGTCACACACGCGCCGGGAGCGGAACCCGGCACTAACCACGTCGAACAGCCAGGCGCAGAACAAGGCGCCATTCACACCGAACCACGCACCGCCCACGTCGAACCGGGGACCAGCCGCATCGTGGACAGCCTGATCGCGAGAGCGCTCTGCGGACAGCGACCGCTGCAGGTCTTCGGCTCGGGCGAGCAGACGCGGACACCGACCCACGTGGACGACATCGCCGAGGGAATCGTCGCGGCAATGAGCTCGCCCCAGGGGCGTAACGAGGACTTCAACATCGCCGCCTCACGCGAGCTGTCGGTCGCGGCGATCGCACGGATCGTGTGGGAGGCCTGCGACAAGGATCCGGCGGACTTCGCGCTGGAGCATCTGGAGTTCCCGGAGCACTCCGTGGAGCGCGCGGAGAGCTTCGCCGTGGACGTGCCCCGCCGCCGGCCCTCGGTAGAGAAGGCCAAGCAACTGCTCGGCTGGCAGGCGCGGATCGCACTGGAGGACGGCGTCGCCACGACCGTGGAGCGGATCCGGGCGCAGGGCTCGATAGGGTCCCTCCCATGATCGACAAACACTCCATCTTCACGACCCCCGCACCCGCCCTCGACCCCACGACACGGGAGCTCACATGAGCGGCAAGCACTCAGCGCTGATCACCGGGATCACCGGCCAGGACGGCTCCTACCTGGCCGAGCTGCTGCTCGAGAAGGGCTATGACGTGCACGGCATGGTGCGCCGCGCGTCGACGGAGAAGTTCGACCGCATCGAGCACCTGCGTGAGAAGATCACCCTGCACCAGGGGGACCTGCTCGACCAACGCTCGCTCGTCGACAGCCTGCGCGCCTCGAAGCCGAGCGAGATCTACAACCTCGCGGCGATGTCGTTCGTCGCCGTCTCCTGGATCCAGCCGACGCTCACCGCCGAGTTCACCGGCGTCGGCGTGACGCGAATGCTGGAGGCGATGCGCGAAGTCTGCCCGGAGGCGCGCTTCTATCAGGCCTCGTCGAGCGAGATGTTCGGCAAGGTGCTCGAGGTGCCGCAGACCGAGACGACGCCGTTCTACCCCCGCTCACCTTATGGCGTAGCCAAGGCATACGGCCATTTTATTACTGTTAATTATCGTGAGTCATATGACCTGCACGCGACGAGCGGAATACTTTTCAACCACGAGAGTCCACGCCGTGGCCTGGAGTTCGTCACGCGCAAGATCACCTGGCACGCCGCCGCGATCAAGCATGGACTGATCAAGGAACTGCGCCTCGGCAACCTCGACGCCGAACGCGACTGGGGCTACGCGAAGGACTACGTCGAAGCGATGTGGCTGATGCTCCAGCGGGACAACCCCGAGGACTACGTGATCGCCACCGGCAAGGCCAACTCGGTGCGCGAATGCTGCGAGGTGGCGTTCGACGAGGCCGGCCTGGGCGACTTTGAGCAGTACGTCACGATCGACCCCGCATTCGTGCGCCCCGCCGAGGTCGACCACCTGATCGGCACCCCGGCAAAGGCCGAGCGCGACCTCGGCTGGAAGCCGGAAACATCGTTCGAGGAATTAATCCGGCTGATGACCCGCGCGGACCTCGAACTGCTGCAGCCTCGTTGATCCCGCTGTTCGACACCTCCACGCCGGTGGCAGCACTGCGCGAGGAGCTACGAGCAGCCGTCGACAGGGTGCTCGACTCCGAGCGCTACATCCTCGGCCCGGAGGTCAGCGCGTTCGAGCGCGAGTTCGCCGACTACTGTGGTGCCGAGCACGCCGTCGCGGTGGCCAACGGCACCGAGGCGATCACGATCGCGCTGCGCGCGATGGGCGTCGGCCCCGGCGACCAGGTCGTCGTACCGTCGTTCACGTTCTACGCCTCCGCCGAGGCGATCCCCCCGACCGGGGCGACGCCCGTGTTCTGCGACATCGACCCGGAGACCTACTGCGTGACCGCCGAGACAGTCCGCGCCGCGCTGACCCCGCGCACGAAGGCCGTGATTGCCGTGCACCTGTTCGGCAATGTCGCCCCCGTCGCTGAGATTCAGGCGTTGGGCGTACCCGTGCTCGAGGACGCCGCGCAGGCCGCCGGCTCGCGCTCGGACGCCGGCCGTCCCGGCGCGCTGGGGACTGCGGCGACGTTCTCGTTCTTCCCCTCGAAGAACCTTGGCTGCTTTGGCGACGGTGGCATCGTCACGACCTCCGATGAGGCCGTCGCCGAAAGCGCGCGTACCCTGCGGTTCCACGGCTCGCACGACAAGATCACCTACGAGCAGGTCGGCTACAACTCGCGCCTGGACGAGCTCCAGGCAGCGATCCTGCGCGTGCAGCTACCGCACCTCGACGGCTGGGCCGACGGGCGGCGCGCGGCCGGGCGGTATTACGAGGAGGCCGGACTGGGCGAGCTGGCAAGGCTGCCGCGCGCGGTCGCGGGCTCCTCGCCGGCGTGGCATCTCTACATCGTCGCCCACCCTGCGGTCGAGCGCCTGGAAAGCGCGCTGCGCGACGCCGAGATCGGTCACAAGGCCTACTACCGCACGCCCGTCCATCGCCAGCCCTCGATGCGCGCGTGGAGTAGCGCCGACGCCGAGCTGCCGGCCACCGAAGAGGCCGCCCGCACACACCTGGCGATCCCGTTAAGTCCCGTGCTCACGCGCGATCAGGTGGATGAGGTCGTGGCCGCCGCGCGCTTGTAGTGCACCCCTGTCCTCGCGGGTCAAGTCACTCGCGCCCCGGTAACGCTGCGCGCCTGTAACGCCGAGCAACGCCTGTCGCTCAACGGCGAACTTCAGCGCAGCCGCCGGCAGGCGGCTCAATTAAAGAGATTCCCGTCAGAATCACTCAACCGCGCCAGCGCTCCAGCAGGTCCTCGTCCGGGACCTCGCGCACCTCGCGGGCGGGCACGCCCATCACCACCGCGCGCGCCGGCACGTCGCGGGTGACAACCGCTCCGGCGGCGACGAACGCCTCCTCGCCGATCTCCACGCCGGGGGTCAGCACGGTGCCACCACCCACCCGGCACGCGCGTCGCAGGGTCGCGCCCCGCAAGGGATCCGCCGGGCCGTGGCGCGCCATCGTGTCGTCGTTCGTCGTCGTGACTCCCGGACCGACGAACACGTCGTCCTCGATCTTTGTGCCCGCGGTCAAATAGACGCTCGTCTGCACGCGCACGCGGGCGCCGACGCGGACATCGTTGTCAACCACGCTGCCCCGCCCGATCACCGTTCCCGCGCCAATCAGCGTGCGCTCGCGCACGAAGCTCTGATCGCCGAGGATCGACCCTCCCTCGACCTTCGCCCCCGCGAACACGATCGCGCCGGCGCAGACCTTCACGTCGTTGCCGAGCTCCAGTCGGCTGACCTCCCCCGCCGCGGACGAGCCAGGCGCCAAACGAGGGCGCTTACCGAGCACGGCGTGATCCTCGATCACACAGCGATCGCCGATCTTGGTGCCGGCGTGCACGACCACATGAGCGCCGAACACGACCCCGGCGCCGATCTGCACGTCCTCACCCACCATCAGGCCTGGGCCGCGGGGATCGGTGCTGAGAGGCGCAGCGGATGTCGGGGTCTCACTCATCGATATCTCCAAGGGGGCTCGTACGGGCAGGGAAGAACAGAGGGCGCCAGCTCACAAGCGGATGACGTTCTCGGCCTGCGTCCCGCGCGTCACGCCGCGCAGGTCCACGACGAGCCGAGCGTGCTCGGCAATCGAGTCGTAGTCGACGCTCGGATGCGCAGTGACGATCAACGTCAGGTCCGCGCCGTCGATCGCCTGCTCCAGCGGCAGGCTCTCCAGGTCGAACTCGCTGAGCGAAGGCACGTGCGGGTCGTGGTAGCGGAGATCCGCGCCAAGGGCTTGCAACAGCGTGAGGATCTTCAGTGCCGGCGACTCGCGCACGTCGCCGACACCGGGCTTGTAGCTGACGCCGAGCACCGCGATCTGAGCGCCCTTCACCGGCAGGCCGGCGTCGTTCAGCGCGCGCTCGACCTTCGCCACGCAGTGGTAGGGCATCTGCTGGTTGACCTTCCCCGCGAGCTCGATGAACTCGGTCGTCATGTCGAACTCGCGCGCGCGCCAGCTCAGGTAGAACGGGTCGACGGGCAAACAGTGCCCGCCCATCCCCGGACCGGGCTCGAAGCGCATGAACCCGTACGGCTTGCTCGCCGCGGCCTCGACGACCTCCCACACGTCGATCCCCATCCGGTCGGTCAACATCGCCAGCTCGTTCACCAGCGCGATGTTCACCGATCTGAAGATGTTCTCCAGCAGCTTCGTCAGCTCCGCCGCCTCCGGGCTGGAGACGCGCACCAGCCTGTCGCATACCAACCCGTAGATCTCCTCCGCGCGCTCCGCGCACGCCTCCGTCAGGCCACCGACCACCTTCGGGGTATTGCGCAGCGTGAAGTCCGTGCGGCCCGGGTCCACGCGCTCCGGGGAGAAGGCCAGATGGAAGTCGCGGCCCGCCGTCAACCCCGACTCTTCGAGCAGCGGGGCCACCTGCTCCCTGGTCGTCCCCGGGTATGTCGTCGACTCCAACACGACCAGCTGCCCCGCCTGCAGCACCTCCGCCAGGGCACGCGTGGAATCGATCAAGGGAGCCAGATCCGGCTCGCGATTACGGGTCAGCGGCGTCGGCACGCAGATCAGCACCGCGTCGGCCTTAGCCAGCCGCGCGTACCGCGTGGTTGCATCGATCCGCCCCGCGACCTCGCGCAGCTGCGCGGAGGAGACATCCTCGATGTAGGAGTCGCCCGCCGCGATCGCCGCGATCTTCCGCGCGTCGAGGTCGACCGCGATCACGTCGCAGCCCTCCCGCGCAAACGCCACCGCGAGCGGCAAACCCACATAACCCAGCCCGATCACGCCGATGGTCGTCATGGGACCGGGCAGTCTACGGCCTGACCGCGACATCTCATGCGACGAGCCCTTCCAGCGAGCGCAGATCAGCGCGCACCATCCGCTCGACCAGCTCGCCGAAGGACACCCGCGGCTCCCAGCCCAGGCGCTCACGCGCCTTGCTCGGATCGCCGACGCTCGGCGTGCGCTCCGGTGGGCGCACCAGCGCGGGGTCGATGCGCAGGTAGCGCTCCGCCTCCAAATCCACACATGCAAACGCCGCCTCGGCGAACTCTGCCACCGTATGTGGCACACCACTGGCCAGGACATAGTCATCCGGGCGCTCCTGCTGGAGCGTCAGCCAGGCGCCGCGCATGATGTCTCCGGCGAACGACCAGTCACGCACGGCAGCGATCGAGCCCAGCGTCAGCTCCCCGCGTTGCCCGAGTGCGATCTCGGCCACAGCGCGCGTGATCCGCCGCGTCACGAACTGCTCGGGCCGACGCTCTGACTCGTGGTTGTAGACGATCCCCGAGCACGCCCACAGCCTGTCGTGCTCGCGCATCGCTCCCACCAATTGATGGGCCGCAAGCTTGGCGATCGCGTAGGGCGTGGTGGGTTGGCACGGCGTGTCCTCGCGCTGCGGGCTCTCGCGCGTCTCGCCGTACATCGCCCCGGAGGCCGCCACGAACACCCGCGTCCGCGGGCTGATCTCGCGCACGAGCGCCAGCAGGCCGGCGGTCGAGCCGGCGATCGCGCCCAGCGCCTCGGCCGGATATTCCCAGGAGGCGGGGACGAACGACGGGGCGCCGAGGTGGTAGATCTCGGTCGGCTCGCTCCGCTCGATCGCCACCCTCAGCGAGCTCGCGTCGAGCAGATCGCCGTGCACCAGGCCGACCTGCTCGCGCAGGTGCTCGCTGCAGCCGAGCGATCTGTCGGGCGCGCCGCGCACCAGGCCGGTGACGGTGTAGCCCCGCGCCAGCAGCAGCTCCGCCAGAAACGATCCGTCCTGGCCGGTCAGGCCGGTGATCAGGGCATGTCGGCTCGTAGTTGAAACGGGAGGCACGGCCGGAGCTTAGGTCTTACGTCGCTCGCGTTGCCGCGTCGTAGATCGAGGCCAGACCCACCGCCACCCTGTCCGGGGAGCACACTGCCCGCACTCGTTCCAGCCCTCGCTTCCCTGCAACTCGGTCACCGGCCAGCCGGCCGATCGCCTCGGCCAGCGCGTCCACATCTCCGGCCGGCACCAACCCCTGCTCGTCCACCAGCTCCGGCAGCGCACCCACCCGGCTCGCTGCCACCGGCAGGCCGGCCGCCATCGCCTCCGCGGCTGCCAGGCCGAAGGTCTCAGCCGAACGGGATGGCACGAGCGCAACCGCCGCCCCGGCGCGCAGCTCCGCGAGCTTAACGTCGTCGACATTGCCGACGAAGCGCACCTCCGAGTCGCCGGCTCGTGCTTGTAGAGACGCAAGCTCGGGACCATCGCCGGCAACCACCAATGACATACCCGCCGCCCGGCAGGCATCGATCGCGACGTCGACTCCCTTCTCCGGCGCCAGACGCGAGACCACGAGCGCGTAGCCGCCCGCGGCCGCCCGCGACTCGCTCGCCACCACGGATACCGAGGGGGGTAGCACGTGTACCCGCTCCCAGTCAAGTGGCGCGCCGAGCTCGTGCAGCCGCTCGCGCGCGAACACGCTCGGCACGATCACCGCACCGGCCTGCTCGGCCAGACGGCGCTGCCACAACGCCAGCGACGCACCATAGGCGGCGGCCTCTCCCAGGCTGCCGCGGCAATTCAGGCGCACGCCCGGCAAGGTGTCTCGCCCGTGACAGCGCGTGCACTCCGCCCCACGTGTAAAGCACACCCCGATCGCACACACCATCCGGTACTGGTGCAGGTGCAGCACGACGCGCGAGCCGGCCTCGCGCGCCGCCGCCAGCGCACGCCAGCCGAACGTCGGGTTGAGATTGTGCGCATGCACCACCCGCGCGCCGGTCAACCGCACCGCGCGTGCCACGTCCTCGGATTTCAACCCACCGCGCAGTAGACCCGTCGCCGCTGCGCCTTTGCCAAGCGTCGCCGAGTCCCTATCCAGCAGCTCCACTCGCTCTCCCAACCGCTCGCGCACCAGCCCCATCAGATCCTCGACCACGCGCTCCTCGCCGCCCGAGACGCGATAGCGGTTGTGCAGGAACAGGACCATGTCGTATCGAGAGCCTATTCCGCCGCAGGCATGCCGGGCGATCTTCGATCGTGGGGCGGTTGAGTGCCCAACCTAGACTGTTCCGGCCATGCTCCCTCTTCCAGCCATGCCCTCACCACATCGCCGCCGATGACCCCCACTGCATCAATCGTGATCCCCACCCGAGCGCGTCCCGCCTATCTCGAGGTCGCACTCGCCTCGATCGTGCCCCAAGCGAGCGCAGCCGGCGTCGAGGTGCTGGTGGTTGACGACGCGGGCCCCTCGCCGACCGTGCGCGCGCTGGTGGAGCGCATCGGCGCGCGCTACGAGCCGCACCCGAGCCCGCTCGGCCTGAACGTGGCGCGCAACACGGGCGTGGAGCGCTCGACCGGCGAGCTGGTCGTGTTCGTCGACGATGACGTGCGGGTGCGGTCGGGGTGGCTGGGAGCGCTGCTCGACGCGGCGCGCGCCCACCCCGAGGTGGACGTCTTCACCGGCCCGATCGAACCCCGCATGGAGGGCTCGCCGCCACGTTCCTGCGGACGCGAGGGACCGCCGATCACCTCCCTGGATCTGGGCGCACGGGACGTCGATGCGCGCTACGCGTGGGGCGCCAACATGACGATCCGCCGGGCGGCCCTTCAACAGGTGGGTCAGTTCGAGATCGAGTTGGAGTACGGCGGTGACGAGCAGGAGTGGCAAGACCGCCTGCGCGTTGCCAAACCGGACGCCCGCGTCCTCTACGTGACCGCGGCAGCACTCGAGCACCGCCGCGTCGGCCCGGACGCGCGGCTTCGAGCGCTGGCGCGTGCCGCCTATTCACGTGGGCGAGCCAGCCGCCGGTTCGACGTTTTTCGTGGCCTGGCGGGTGGGCGGAGTGGGCGGGTTCCAAATCGTTCACGCGAGCTGCTCACGCTCGCCGGCTGCCTCGGGCACGTGCTCCGCCATCGCTGTCCCGCCGGGCTGGTGATGGTCGCGCACAGCGCCGGACGCTTGCGCGAGAGCCTGCGGGGAGAGGGGAATGAGGCAAGCGGCGCGCACCAGAGGAGCGCAGCGGCCACCGCGAAGAGTCACTCGGCAAATGGGGCCGTGCCCTCGCGCGCAGACCCCGAAGACGATTTCCTATCCGGCGCCAGCGGCACCGTCGGCGGTATCGACGCGATCCGTCGGGAGCTCCTGGACGAGGCGATGGACGCCTGGGATCTGGCCGGCGGGCGCCGCCTACGCCTCGACCGCGCGGCCCGGCGCGACCCCCCTCGGCGGAAGGTGCTCGTGCTCGGCGTCGAGCGCCCCGAGCACCGCGCTTTAGCGCGCGAGATCCGCGGCGAGCTGCTGCGCTCACGCCACGATGTCGAGCTGCGCATCGGCCCGCCGGGAGAGCTCGGCAAGTTCGAGAACCTCAACCGCCTGCTCGTGGGTGGGGTGGATGGAGCGGATGGGTCCTCGATAGCAGGTGGACATCCGCTCCGGGACCACGATTGGCTGCTGATGATCGACGACGACGTGGAGCTGCCCGGCGGCTTCCTCGACCGCATGCTGTTTCTCTGCGAGCGCTTCTCGCTCGACCTCGCTCAGCCCGCCCATCGCATGAACTCCCATGCGGCCTGGTCGATCACGCGACGGCACTCCGGCAGCGTGGTGCGCGAGACACCGTTTGTGGAGATCGGCCCAGTGACCGCCTTCGCACGTTCGACATTCTCCACGCTACTGCCCTTTCCCCCACTGCGCATGGGCTGGGGTCTGGATCTCCACTGGGCTGCCCTTGCCCGCGAGCGAGGCTGGCGGTGCGGCGTGATCGACGCATTGGCGATCGGTCACAGAATTGCCCCCGCGGCCGAGGCCTACTCACGCGAGGCAGCGATCGCCGAGGCGCGTGCGTTTCTCCTCGAACGTCCCTACCTGCGTGCCGGCGAAGCGCAGCAAACTCTCGTCACCCATCGGCGCTGGTGAAGTGCGGCATGCGGATCGGGGCGATATGGATCATCAGCGGTGCGCGGATCGTGAGCGAGGCATGAAGGTCGCCGTCGTCGCCGAGTTCTATCCGCGCCAGGGTGACCCGGTGCTTGGCATCTGGGCCCACCGCCAGGCGCTCGCCGCGCGCGACGCCGGCGCGGAGGTACGCGTGCTCGTCCTCCACCGCCTGGTTCCCCCGCGCGCCTCCTTCGCGACCGGACCCGCGGGTGGGGCGAACGCGTTGACGAAGCTCATCCGCGAACCCCGTAAACAGACCCACGACGGCCTGCAGGTTTCCTACGTCCCCTATGTCTCACCACCCCGCTCGAGCTCCTACGCGCACTGGGGAACCTGGGCGGCGCCGGCGCTCGGGCTGGCGCTGCGCCGGCTGCGCCGTTCGTTCGACTTCGAGCTGATCCATGCCCACAATGCCGTCCCCGCCGGGGATGCGGTGCGCCGCGCGCGTCTGGGCGTGCCGCTGGTCGTCTCCGTGCACGGTGGCGATGTGCTCTATACGGCCGCCGCCCCACCGACCGGCACCGCCGCGGGCGCGGCGACGGTGGCGCGCGGGCTGGGCGCCGCACGCCTGGTGCTCGCCAACAGCCAAGGGATCGCCGAGCTGGCCCGCGCCCACGGCGCCGGGGAGACGCTGGTGGTGCACCTCGGCGCCGATCTGCCCGCGGCCGCGCATCCCTCACACCGCGCGGAATCGGCGGGGCGGACGGGGAGGATCGGAATCCCGCCCACGCCACCCCCGCCATCGCTCGTCACGGTCGCGCACCTGGTTGCCCGCAAGCGCCACGGCGACGTCCTGCGCGCGGTGGCGGTCCTCGGACAGCGACATCCGACACTGCGCTATTCGATCGTCGGCGAAGGCCCCGAGCGGGTTGCGCTCGAAGCGCTCGCCGCCCGTCTGGGCATCTCCGAGCGGGTCGACTTCCATGGACAGCTGGCGCCCGCCGAGGCGCTCGAGCAGGCGCGGCGGAGCACGCTGTTCGTGATGCCCTCGACCGAGGAGGCGTTCGGCGTCGCCTACATCGAGGCGATGGCCGCCGGCCTGCCCGCGATCGGCTGCCGCGGCGAGCCCGGGCCCGAGGAGATCGCCGCCGCCGGAGACGGCTTCATGCTCGTGCCTCCCGGCGACATCGAGCGGCTCACCCAGCGCATCGACGAGCTGCTGTCCGACAGCCACCGGCTGCGCGAGGCATCCCAGCGCGCACGCGCGACCGTCGCCGCCAACTTCACCTGGGAGCGCTGCGGCGAGCAGACGCTCGCCGCCTACGAGCACGCGCTGCGATCGCTGCGATGAGTCGCTCAGCTGTGGGCGAAGGCCTCGCCAGCGAACACCACGCCAGTCCGACCCACTCAGCCACGACCGCCGGCGTCGCCGCGAGATGACACGCGCTCTCGCGCAGTCCAAGCCCGTCCTGTTCGTCACCGGGCACGCTCCGGCCGACCGTGTCGGCGCCTTCGCACGCCTGCACGAGCTGGAGAACGTCGAGTTCGCGCTGTCCGGGGGACGCTCCAAGCACGGGGGGCCCGCACCGGCCCGTGACCTGCCCTTCCCGCACCGTCACATCCACCCGCACGAGCCGGCGGCGCTCGCCGCGAGCGGGCGCTATCGCGCGGTCGTCTGCTCCACCGGCGGGCGCCTCGCCCCCGCTGCTGCCTGGGCCGGCGCCCGGCGCGGCGGGTTGCCGCTGATCCTGTGGACCGCCCTGTGGGCGCACCCGCGCAGCGCCGCGCACGCGCTCAGCTTCCTCGCGCTGCGGCGTCTGTATCGCTCCGCGGACGCGATCGTCACCTACGGCTCCCATGTCAGCGCCTATGTAAGCGCTCGCGGCGCGCGCAACGTGCACGTCGCTCCACAGGCGGTCGACAACGACTTCTGGAGCGCCTCGGAGATCGCCCCGCCACGCCCCGCCAGGGATTTCACCGGCGCCACGATCGACCGATCGCCCTGGCCCGAGCGGGCCACGACGAAGTTCCTGTTTGTAGGTCGCCCCGCCCGGGAAAAGGGGTTAAGGGTGCTGACCGAGGCCTGGCGCACAACGGGCCTTAGAGCCCCAACCGCCGCGCTCGTCCTCGTCGGCGCGGGGCCCAATCCCCCTTGGGCCCCCGTCGGCGGCGCGGCGGGAGATCGCCAGGATGGGAAACGCGCTGGGGCAAAGGTCGGAGAACCCGCCGGGGAAAGGAACATGGGGGACGGCACTGTCTGGATCGATCCCGTCCCACCTGTGGAGCTGCGCAACCTGTACGCCGCCTGCGACGTCCTGGTCGTGCCGTCGATCGCCACCCGCACGTTTCGCGAGCCCTGGGGTCTTGTGGTCAACGAGGCGATGAACCGCGGCCTTCCGGTGATCGCCACCGACGCCGTCGGCGCCGTTGCCGGTGGTCTGGTGCGCGATGGCCACAACGGCTGCGTGGTGCCGGCGGGCGACAGCGCCGCGCTCGCGGACGCGATGCTCCGCCTGGCCGCCAACCCCGCACTACGGGCACGGCTTGGCGAGATCGGCAGGAAAGACGTACGCGCCTTCACCTACGACGCCTGGGCCACCGGCTTCTCGCGTGCCTTCGCCAGCCTGGGCGTCGCTCAGGGAGACTAGAATTTCAGCCGGTCCGCCTACCTGCGGCCTCGCCCGGGAGCGTTGGTAGCGTTATCTCGCTCAATCATGAGAATTGCCATTCCAACGCGAGCGCTCGCCCTGTCAATCGCGCTGCTGAGCGTGCTTCTGTCCTCCTCGGCGCCCGCCCAAGCCGACGTCGGCGAAAAGATCATTCTCCGCTGCACCCACGGCGAATCGCTCAGAGGCTTCACTCAGCAGGACTACAACAAGGCCTTGAAAGAGCTGGAAACGAGCCTCGAAGAGTACAGCGGGTGCGCACAGCTGATCCACCAGGCCCAGCTTGCCGCCGCCGGCTCCCGCGCGGGGTCGGGCGGTGGTGGCGGCGGAGGCTCCTCGACCGGCGGGGGCGCCGTGACCGCCATCACACCGGCAACGCCGGCTGAGCAGCGCGAGCTGAACCGCGCTCCGAACAGCGGGGCGGCGCCGCTGCAGGTGGGCAACCAGGTGATCCGCCCCGGCGTCGTGCACGCCGACATCGCCTCGGCTTTCAGCTCGCTGCCCAACCCGCTGCTGGCGATCCTGATCTTCCTGGTCGCGTGCGCATTCGCGCTCGTGGGGGGAGTGATCGGAGACCGTGTCCGCAACCGCCACGCCGACTGATCCGCCCTCCCGTGGCGATTTTGCTCCCACGCTCGATCGCGAGCGGGGATCGGGACCCAGCCAGGCGGAGCGGAGCTCCGACGCTCGAGCCTCAGGGCATCCGTTGATCAGCGATCGAACATCGCTGTGGCTGCTCACGCTGCTCACGGCCGCGATCTTCTGCTTCATCACTTTCTTCGCCGGCGGCGGCCTGCCACCGGTCCAGCAGGCGACCACGACGGAGATCATCCTCACGCTCGGCTGCGGCGCGCTCGTGGCCGGCGCGGTACTCCTCACACCCCCGGGAAGACGCGTCTACGGGCTGTGGTCGGTGGGGCTGCTGCTCGCGTTCGCCGCGCTCAGCGCGCTGTCTGTCGTGTGGTCGGTCCAGCCCGACGCCAGCTGGCAGAACGCCGGTCTGATGTTCGCCTACAGCGCCGTCTTCGGCGCCGCCGTCGCGCTCGCCCGTGCCGCGCCCGGGCGCTGGCCCGCGATCCTTGGCGGGGTGACGCTGGCGGCCGTCATCGTGTGCGGCTACGCGCTGCTCACGAAGGTATTCCCCGCGCGACTCGACGCGCACGACATCTACGCGCGCCTGCAGGCGCCCTACGGCTACTGGAACGCGACCGGCCTGACCGCCGCGATGGGCGTGATCGGCTGTATGTGGCTGGGCGCGCGGCGCTCCGGACACGCGCTGCTGAGCGCGCTCGCCTACCCGGCGATCGGCCTGCTGCTGCTCACGCTGATGCTCGCCTACTCGCGCGGCGCGCTGTTCGCGCTGGCCTTGGGCCTGGCGCTGTGGTTCTGCATCGTGCCGCTGCGCCTGCGTGGCGCCGCCCTGCTGCTGACCGGCGCCGCCGGCGCCGGGCTCGTCGTAGCGTGGGACTTCTCACGTCATGCGCTGAGCGCCGACAGCATCGCGCTGCACGCGCGCGTGCTCGCCGGGCGCCAGCTCGGCGTGTTGGTCGTCGCGATGCTCGTCGTGCTCACGCTCGCGGGCGTCGCAATCCGCTTCTCCACCGACCGACGGGGGAGCGGAGACTCTCCAGGCTTTTCCGCTCAGGCACGCCGCACCGCCGGGGCCGTCCTGTTGAGCATCCTCGCGCTCGCCGTGATCGCCTTTGCGGGAGCGCTCGCGGCCAGCCACCGCGGGCTGCCCGGCAGCATCTCCCACGGTTTCCACTCGCTCACCAACCCGCACGCGGCCGTGCCCCCGAATACGCCGGGTCGCCTGACCGCGATCGGCAGCGTGCGCGCCCGCTATTGGAACGAGGCGCTGAAGGTCTTCCAGGCCCACCCCGCCCTCGGGGCCGGCGCCCGTAGCTACGGGACGGCCCGCCTGCGCTACCGCACCGAGGACCTCGAAGCCAACGACGCCCACGGCTTCATCGTCCAGACGCTCTCTGACCTGGGCCTGGTGGGATTGGCGATCGCCCTTGCCCTGCTCGCCACCTGGATGGCCGCCGCCGGACGCGCCACGCACCCGTTCAACCGGCGCTGGACGAGCTGGCGCGAGCTGCGACGTACAGGCTGGCAGGACTTCGGCTGGCGCGCGATCGAAGATCCACCCGGCGAAGATCCATCCGATCCGGTCAAGCAGGCGACGGCCGACGAGCGCGCCTATGGCCCAGAGCGCATCGGGATGCTCAGCATGCTCTGTCTCGTCGTCGTGTTCGGCGTCCACTCCACGGTCGACTGGACCTGGTTCGTGCCCGGCAACGCCTGTGTCGCCCTGTTCTGCGCGGGCTGGCTGGCCGGGCGCGGCCCGCTGGTCGCGCGAACCGCCGGAGCTCCTCTTTCCGCGGCGCAGGACGGCCCGCGGAGGAGACTGCGCCTGACCTACCTCGGCGAGCTCGACCCGCTGCGCATCGGTATCGCCGTAGCTGTCGTGGTCGGAGCGCTGCTCGCCGCCTGGGCGCAGTGGCAGCCGCAGCGCTCGGCCGACGCCTCCCAGAAAGCGCTCGCTTTGAGCGCCCGCAATCCCAGCGCCGCGCGCGCGGCCGCACGAGCTGCGGTCACCTACGATCCGGTCTCCGCGGAAGCCCTGTTCACCCTTTCGACAATCCAGCGGCACGCCGGCCAGACGGCACTCGCTCGTGCCACGCTGATCCGGGCCGTGCATCTGCAACCGTCCAATCCGCAGACCTGGCAGACACTGGGCGAATACGACCTGAGCACCGGTAAGCCCAGAGCCGCGATGAGCGAGCTGCGCGCGGCTGTCTACCTGAACCCCGAGGCGGTCGCACCGCTGGCCACGATCGAACACGACCCGGGTCTGCTCGCGATCCACAACGCCTACCTCCAGGCCCTCCGCGAAACCGCGGCGGCGCCCGTCAAAGAGGTGGCGGCGGTGCGCTCGCCGACCGCCACCAAAGGACTGGTGCGCTCGCCGACCGAAATCAAAAGCGTGACCGTCGTGCACTCGCCAGCAGCGCTCGCCGCGCGCCGGGCGGCCCTCCGGCGCGCCGCACGGCGACGTCTTGAAAACCGAAGTCCTCGAGCAGCTCACTGAGCGTGCGGCGCGTGTAGAAGCGCAGGTGATCGGCGCGGGGATCGAAGCGGGCCTCGAAGGCGCGCGGCGCGAGCGCCCAGCGGAGCATCTCCAGGCGCCCGTGATCCGGCGTGCTCAGCAGCAGAGTCCCACCGGAGCGCAGCACACGGCGCAGCTCCGACAGCCAGCCGGCGGTGTCGGCGACGTGCTCGATCACCTCGCCCGCCCACACCGTGTCGAAGCTCGCGTCCTGCAGCGGCCAGGCGCCCGCGGCGGAGATCTGCCGCAGGTCGAGCTCGGGATGGCGCTCCCGCGCGCGGCGCAGCGGCTCGGCGGCGACGTCGATCCCCACGACCTCCGTCCCCGCCCGGGCCAGCTCGGCGGCGAAGCGCCCCTCGCCGCAGCCCACGTCGAGCACCTTCATACCCTTGCGGACATGCCCCAGCAGGAAGCCGCGACGCCGGGTGAAGTCGGCCGGCTCGAGACCTTCGGGAACCGCCTCCCAGAGAGCCTCGTGGTGGTCCTCGCTCGCGGGCATCACTCCGCGCAAGGCTAGACCGCGCCGGCCCAAACGCGCAAAATGCGATCTCCCGGCCATCGAAAAGTGCAGCTCGGCTGTCATCTCGACACATGTCTTCCCGGACCGGCTATCTTGCCCTGCGTGCTTTCCCCGGGGGCAAATTGACCCACAGCTTCGAGTCGGGAAGCCGCCCGTGAGGGTCGCCTTCGACAGCCGTCCCACCGCCGATCCGCGCGGTGTGGGGCGCTATTCCCGCTGCCTGCTGGGCGCGCTGCGCGACATCGGCCCGACGCGCGGAGAGATCGTCGAGACGCACCGCCCCCGCCAGGCATATGACGTATTTCACGCGCCCTGGATGCAGGGCGCGATGCTGCACAGCCCGTGTCCGATGGTCGTGACGATCCACGAGCTCAGCCCGCTCACCCGCCTCAGCGAACGATTGCGCGGTGGCGGTATCCACCTGCGCCTGCGCCATCTCGCGGTGCAGCGCGCGACCCACGTGATCGTTCCCACCGAGGCGCTCGCCGACGAAGCCGTCGCCCAGCTCGGATTCGAGCGCGAGCGTGTGGTCGTGATCCCGGAGGCGCCGGATCCCGCGGTCGGGACGGCTGGAGGACCCTCGCCGGCTGCGTCCACGCGGACCTGGAAGGACGTCGGCCGTGAGACCTGGCGCGTCTACGAAAGCGCCCTCGCGCGACCGGAGCGCCCGTGCGTGAGCAGATTCAAGCCCCGCACTGCGTGAGCACCGCTGGCTCCATAAACGGGAGGGACAGGCCCCCGCACCCCGGGAAATCAGTAAGCCCCGCGCTAATGAACGGGAAGGGGACAGGTCCCCCTCCCGACCTCCCCCTCAGTAAGCCCCGCGCTGCATGAGCACTGCGGGGATTGTCTTCAGGATGATCGTCAGGTCGAGCGCCAGCGACCAGCGCTCCAGGTAGATGAAGTCGAGGTGCACGAGGTCGTCGAAGTCGAGCTCCGATCTGCCCGACACCTGCCACAGGCCGGTGATCCCCGGCAGCACCAGATAGCGCTTGCGATGCCAGTCTTCGAGCATCTCGTAGTCGCGCTCCGGCAACGGGCGCGGCCCGACGAGCGACATCTCGCCGCGCAACACGTTCACCAGCTGCGGCAGCTCGTCCAGCGAGTAGCGCCTCAACATTCGCCCCACGCGTGTCATCCGCGGGTCGTCCTTGATCTTGAACAGCGCCCCCGATGCCTCGTTCAGCTCTTCCAGGTCGGCCTGGCGCTGCTCGGCGTCGGTGTGCATCGTGCGGAACTTCAAGCACTTAAACGGCTTCTGCCCAATCCCTCGGCGCGTCGATCTGAACACGATCGGCCCGCGTGAGGAAACGCGCACGGCGAGCGTGATCACCAGCAGCAGCGGACTCAGCAGCACCAGCAGCAGCGTCGCGCCCACCAGGTCGAAGGTGCGCTTCAGCGCGAAGTCCACACCCTCGAAGACGGGCGAGCTCAGCTCGAACAGCGGCACCGACTGACCCGGCACGAACTCCGCGCGGTGGATCAAGATCTCCATCGTCGACGGCGCCAGACGCACGCGCACCCCGCGCTGATGACAGTGGTCGACCAGCTCCACCGCCTCGACCTGCGGGAAGTCCGGGTCGGCGATGATCACCTCGTCGATCCGTTCGCTGTCGAGCACGCTCTCCAGCATCTTCAGCGAGCCCAACGAGCGCAAGCCGTTCGCGGGCATCTCGTTCGGGGAGAGAAAGCCCACCACCTCGATCGGCGAGTGCTGAGCGTCCGCGAGCGCGTGGGCGACATCCCTGATGTGCTTGCCCGTGCCGACCAACACCGCGCGGCGTCTGTAACCGGCGGCGCGCAGCAACGCCCCCGTCAGCCACTCATACGCCCCGCGCAGCGAGGACACGTACAGCAGCGCGAACACCAGCGAGCCCCAGAAGATGTAGAAGCTCTGGAAGTGTTCGCCGCTGACGACCGCGAACAGCAGCGCGATGAACGCGACCTGGAACAGCGCTCCCACGATCCGCGACAGACCCGGGCGCTGCGCGCGCTCGGCGTACAACCCGGAGCGCGCGAACAGCAGCGCGGTCACCAGATAGGCGAAGGCGAGGATCCGTTTGGTTTCGTGGAACGCCTGGCTCGCGTCCACGTGGCCCAGCACCGCCGCCTTCAACACGAGTGCCGTAAAGATCGCCAGCGCCACGCCGACGAAGTCGAGCGCCAGCAGCGACAGTACGCGCGCCACTCTTCTGGCCGTGGACATCCGCAGCAGGAACGACATCGCCGGGGGGCGCTTGCTGCGTATATCCCGGTCGGAGGGCTCGCGCCGCACCGTCGCCTCGGACAGCGTCGACCTGGCCGTCTCGGACTTGGTCATCTCGCCATTCACAACGCCTCAGGCTCGCAGATGTAGCGGTCGCGGTCGGTCAGCCGATCAGGACCTTCGCGCCGGACGCGTCGATCGTGCGCTGTAGCCCCTCGCGCAACGAGACATCGGGCGACCAGCCGAGCAGCTCGCGAGCGAGCGTGATGTCCGGCTTGCGCTGTTTCGGGTCATCGACGGGCAGCGCCTCGTAGATCAGCTCGGAGGTGGAGTCGGTCAGCTCTCTGACGGTCTCCGCCAGTTCGAGCAACGTGAACTCATCGGGGTTGCCCACGTTGACGGGGTCGTGATACCCGGACTCGGCCAGCGCGATGATCCCGCGGATCAGGTCATCGACGTAGGTGAACGAGCGCGTCTGGCTGCCGTCGCCGAACACGGTGATCGGCCTGTTCGCGAGCGCCTGGCGCAGGAACGTGGGGATCGCGCGGCCGTCGTGCGGGCGCATCCGACTGCCGTACGTGTTGAAGATCCTCACGATCGCCGTATCGACACCCTGCTGGCGGTGGTAGGCCATCGTCAGCGCCTCCGCGTAGCGCTTCGCCTCGTCGTACACACCGCGCGGCCCGATCGGGTTGACATGCCCCCAGTAGGACTCCGTCTGCGGGTGCACCTGCGGGTCACCGTACACCTCGCTCGTCGAGGCGATCAGGAAGCGCGCGCGCTTGGCCTTGGCCAGGCCGAGCGTGTGATGCGTGCCATAGGAGCCGACCTTCAGCGTGTGCAACGGCAACCGCAGGTAGTCGATCGGCGAGGCCGGCGAGGCGAGGTGGTAGACGAAGTCGATCGGCTCCTCGACGAAGTACGGCTCGATGATGTCCGTCCCCCGGTACTCGAACTGCTCGGCGTCGCGAATGTGCTCGATGTTCGCCAGCGAGCCCGTCTCGAGGTTGTCCACGCAGATCACCCTGTGCCCGCGCGCGAGCAGCTCGTCGCATAGATGCGAACCCAGGAAGCCGGCGCCGCCGGTGACCAAGCAGGTGGACATCGCCGCAGGATACCCGTGTCCGTGTGCATCGGGGATCGGCGCATGTCGAAAGGCTTCGTGTGACCGTCCGGCGCCGACCGGGCCTGCTCCTTTTGACGCAGAACGATTGGGCTCGTCCCATATCATCTGAGAAATGTCCGCCACCGAGGAGCACCTGACCGTCGCCCCGATCGTCGGGCCCGACGACCCGCGCCGCTTCACCGACTCGGGGATCGAGATCGGCGAGCTGTACACCGAGGCGGACCTGCCGAAGCAGCTCGAACTGGGTGAGCCCGGCGAGTTCCCCTACGCGCGGGGCGTGCACCGCGAGATGTACCGCAAGCAGACCTGGACGATGCGCCAGTACGCGGGGTATGCGTCCGCGAGGGAGTCGAACGAGCGCTACCGCTACCTGCTCTCGAAGGGCTCCACGGGGCTGTCGATGGCCTTCGACCTACCCACCCAGCTGGGCCTCGACTCCGACAATCCGCGCTGCCTCGGCGAGGTCGGCCGCACGGGGGTGGCGATCGACACGATCGACGACATGCGCACGGCCTTCGACGGAATTCCCCTCGATCGGGTGTCCACGTCGATGACGATCAACGCGCCCGCCGCCTGCCTCTTGCTGCTCTACGAGCTCGTCGGCGAGGAGCAGGGCGTGCCCTCGGAGCAGCTCCGCGGCACCACGCAGAACGACGTGCTCAAGGAGTACATCGCGCGCGGCAACTACATCTACCCGCCGATCCCCACGATGCGCCTGACGACCGACCTGTTCCAGTACTGCCACGAGAACGTGCCCAAATGGAACACGATCTCGATCTCCGGCTACCACTTCCGCGAGAAGGGCTGCTCGGCCGTGCAGGAGGTCGCCTTCACGCTGTCCTCCGGCATCGCCTACGTGCAGGCGGCGATCGACGCGGGCCTGTCGGTCGACGAGTTCGCGCCGCGGCTGGCGTTCTTCTTCAACGGCCACAACAACGTCTTCCAGGAGGTCGCCAAGTTCCGCGCCGCGCGGCGCATGTGGGCGCACATCATGCGCGAGCGCTTCGGCGCGACGAACCCGAAGGCGACGATGCTGCGCTTCCACACGCAGACCGGCGGCGTCACGCTGACGGCGCAGCAGCCCGAGAACAACATCGTGCGCGTCGCCCTCCAGGGCTTCGCCGCGGTCTGCGGCGGCACCCAGTCCCTGCACACCAACGGCTTCGACGAGGCTCTGGCGCTGCCCACCGAGCGCGCGGCGAAAATCGCCCTGCGCACGCAGCAGATCCTCGCCGAGGAGTCCGGCGCCGCCGACACCGTCGACCCGTTCGCCGGCTCCTACTTCGTCGAGTCGCTGACCGACGAGATCGAACTGCGCGCCAACGAGCTGATCGGCAAGGTCGACGCGCTCGGCGGCTCGGTCAACGCGATCCAGTTCATCACCGGCGAGATCGACGAGTCCGCCTGGGGCTACCAGGAGCGCTACCGGATCGGCCAGGACATCGTCGTCGGCGTCAACAAGTACGTCGAAGACGCCGCCGAGGTGCCCGACCTGCTGCGCGTAGACCCCGAGTCAGAGCGCGAACAGCTCGCGCGACTCGCCGACTTCAAGGCCAATCGCGACTCCGCGCTCGTCGAGCAACGCCTGGAGGAGCTGCGCGCGGTCGCGCGCGGCACGGAGAACCTGCTGCCGACGATCCGCCAGGCGCTGAAGGACCGCTGCTCGATGGGCGAGGTCTGCGCCGCGATGCAGGACGTCTTCGGCAAGTACGCGCCGACATTCTGAGCTGCCGTTCGACGCGGGAGCGCTTTGCTCAGGCGGCAATCGCTGGCGCGAGCGTGTTAGCCGATACACGGCTGGGGATCGTCACCCGCACTTCCCCGTCACGCTCGATCAGCCATTTGGCGTTGACCAGAGTGAGCGCGATCACCTGGCCCAGCTTGTCGTAGCGGACGTTGTGCCCCTCCGCGGTACCGAAGGAGTCGTCCGGCTCACGCGGCTCGCCAACACTCAGGTAGAGCACATCACCATCGGCGTCGTACTCGACGTGGTCAAAGCTGATTGCGCCAATGGTGATCGTCATCTTGGAAAACCTTCCCGGGTCGTCGTCCTGTCCGAAGGCCGTGACGAAACTGTACGCCCACGACGTTCTATAGGGTTCGTCCGTGCTCGCCACACCCGCCGTGCAGTTCTACGAAGTCGTCCTCGCGCTGCACATCCTCGCGGTCGTGTTCGCCTTCGGCGCGACGTTCGCCTACCCGGTCCTGCTCGGCACGATCACGAGGGCCGACACCCGCGCGCTACCAGCGCTCTACCGCGCATTGCACGCGATCAGCCAGCGGGTGATCATGCCGGGCGTCGCGCTGATCGTCGTCTTCGGGATCTACCTCGCCTCGCATCTGCACGTGTGGAGCTCGTTCTTCGTGCAGTGGGGTCTCGGCGTCTCGATCGTGATCGGTGCAGTCGAGGGCATGTACCTGAGCCCACGCGAGAAGCGCCTGATCGAGGTCGCCGACCAGGATCTCGCGGCCGCGGGCGAGGGACCGGTGACGTTCAGCGCCGAGCACGACGCGCTCGTCAAGCGGATCGGCGCCGTCGGCGCTCTGATGGACCTGCTGGTGATCATCACGATCTACTTCATGGTCACCCACACCGGTTCGGTCACCCACACCGGTTCTTAGCCCGTCCGCGAGCCCCCTTCCGGTAGTTCCTTCCCAGCCTCGTCCCAAGTCTCGCGGCCGGTACCCTGAGGCCATGAGCAACTCCTACCGAGTCGCCGTCGTCGGCGCCACCGGCCAAGTCGGCACCTTGATGCTGGCGCTCCTGCGCGAACGTGGCTTCCCGGCGAGCGAGATCGTGCCGTTCGCGTCCTCCCGCTCCGTCGGCCGCGAACTCGAGGGTGGGCTGGTTGTGCGGGGTCTCGACGAAGAGTCGATCCAGGGCTTCGACCTCGCGCTGTTCTCCTCCGGCGGCTCAACCTCAGGCGAGTGGGCGCCACGCTTTGCCGAGGCCGGCGCAGTGGTCGTCGACAACTCCTCACACTGGCGGATGCACGATGACGTGCCACTCGTCGTCAGCGAGGTCAACCCCGAGGCTTTGGCCTCCCACCGCGGGATCGTGGCGAACCCGAACTGCTCGACGATGCAGATGGTCGTCGCGCTGGCGCCTTTGCACGACGCGGCGGGCATCGAGCGGCTGGTGATCTCCACCTACCAGGCGGTTTCCGGAACCGGCAAGGCAGCCGTCGATGAGCTGCTCGACCAATCCCACGCGCTGCTCCACGAGCGCGCGATCGCCCCGCCGGAGTCCTACGCCCACCAGATCGCTTTCAACGCGCTGCCCCACGCCGGCTCGTTCGCGCCCGGCGAGGATCACACCGACGAGGAGCGCAAGCTGATCAACGAGACGCGCAAGATCCTCGCCGATCCCGCGATCCGCGTCTCTGCCACGTGCGTCCGCGTGCCGGTGCTCAACGGGCACTCCGAGGCCGTCAACGTGCAGACGCGCGAGCCACTCTCCCCGGAGCAGGCCCGGGAGCTGCTGCGCGACGCACCCGGCGTGACCGTGCTCGACGAGCCGACCACGGCGCTGTATCCGCTCGCGATCGACGCCTCCGGCCAGGACGACGTGTTCGTCGGACGCATCCGCCGCGACCCCGGCCACGAGCGCGCGCTCGACCTGTGGATCGTCGCCGACAACCTGCGCAAGGGCGCCGCGCTCAATGCCGTACAGGTGGCTGAGCTATTGCACGAACGCGGTCTCGTGCGGCCACAGAGCGCGCCCTCAGCCGCGTAGCGCGCGTTCGACCAGCCGCGGAAGGAGTCGCGCGAGATCGCGCGAAATGGGGAGCGATGATCTCTTCTGAGGTGCAGCGCACGCTCGTCAAGTCTCCGCCCGAGCTGTGGGCCGAGCTGAGCGACCCCGCCGCCCTGGCCCGCCACCTCGGCGAGCTGGGCGAGATCAAGATCACCCGCGTCGAGCCGGAGAAGACCGTGGAATGGGAGGCCGCGGACACGAGCGGCAAGGTGCTGCTCAAGCCGTCCGGGTGGGGCACGAAAGTCACGCTCAGCGTGAATCGTGAGATCGCCGCACCCAAGCCAGTCGCAGAACCAGACCCAGACCCAGAACCGGTCGTCGAGCCCACCCCCGAACCGCGACGAGGATTCTTTGCCCGCATGTTTGGTCGTCGTGCCAAGATCGAGCCAGAGCCGGAGCCCGAACCATCGGCCCAAGAGGAGGAGCAGCCCGACCTCGCGGTCGAGCTGGCGACACTCGAAGAGTCGCTGGTCGCGGAGACACAGGCCGTGCTCACCACAGCGCTCGACCGCCTGGGCGCCGCGCATCACCGGCCGTTCTCGCGCGCCTAAAACAGCCGAACTCGACCGGCCAGGCGTCGATAATCCTCCCGTGACGGAGTGGCCCCGCGAGATTTTTGTAGACATCAACCCGGATGTCCGAATTCGGTACGGGAGATCCGAGCGCTTGCCAATTCGCTATGCGATCGTGCTGGAAACTCGAATCGAAGACGACTGGACAGCGATCCACTTGTGGGATAACGCCCATGGGGTCGATGAGCACCATGAGCACGAGTACACTCGTAGCGAGGGAAAGTGCGATCCCGTCGTGCATGCCCTCAGCTCCACAAACCAAGCGATGGCGGCAGCGATGACTCGGGCAGCACAGGACTGGCAGACGATTCTCGAGGACTGGAGATCGCGATGACCGCGACGCCCGAACCTTTGAGCCCCTCGGTCGAGAAGATCATCGCGGGGATCAGTGATGCGCAGCTCGATGCGCGCTACCCAAACCGGACTCACTTCGTAGATGCCGATAACCCCGATCAGGGATTGCTCACGAGTAGAGCGCTGTTTGCCGGCGACCCTGCCGTAGTTGTATATCCGGACGGACAGGAGGTCCTGTTCACGCCGGAGCGAACTGGCGGTTTCGCCGCACTCCTGCTGCTGGCCGCGCTGTTCTGGATCAAAATGCGCGAGCACTCCTCGACTGGAGAGTTGATCCAGCTCCCCCCCGCACCCGTGTCGAGGTCCGTGACGGTTCTGGCATGCCGCGCGCTGCGTAGCTGATGTCGTGAAACAGCGCTCGACCGCCTGGGTGTCGCGACACCATCAGCCGTTCTCGCGGTCCTGACGTGACCTGAAACGGCCTGGGGCCCACCCGAGCATTGTCTGACACCACCCCGAGAACCCCTCTGCACAGAGCCCGCGGATAAGATCCCGCGCCGGATGGCCTCCAGCTCCCACGACCGACAGAACGACGCCGCGCTGCTCGCGGCCTCGCGCAGCGGCCATCGCAAGCCGCCGCGCCAGAAGGCGCCGGAGACCTACGAGGAAAAGCTCGCCCAGCTGCAGGAGCTGCGCGAGGCCGCGATCCACTCCTCGCCGGAGGCGGAGGAGAAGCAGCACGCGCGCGGCAAGTACACGGCGCGCGAGCGCGTGGAGAAGCTGCTCGACGAGGGCTCCTTCCAGGAGCTCGACACGTTCGTGCGCCACCGCACCTACGACTTCGACATGCAGAAGAACCGCCCGTGGGGCGACGCCGTCGTCACCGGCCACGGCACGATCGACGGCCGCACCGTCTGCGTGTTCAGCCAAGACTTCACCGTGTTCGGCGGCTCGCTCGGCGAGGTGATGGGCGAGAAGATGTGCAAGGTGATGGATCTCGCGGCGCGGATCGGCTGTCCGGTGATCGGCATCAACGACTCCGGCGGCGCGCGCATCCAGGAGGGCGTCGTCTCGCTCGGCTCCTACGGCGACGTGTTCCTGCGCAACGTGCGCTCCAGCGGCGTGATCCCGCAGATCAGCCTGATCATGGGGCCGTGCGCCGGTGGCGCGGTGTACAGCCCGGCGATCACCGACTTCATCTTCATGGTCAAGGAGACCTCGCACATGTTCATCACCGGGCCCGACGTGATCAAGACGGTCACCGGCGAGGAAGTCGGCTTCGAGGAGCTCGGCGGGGCGATGTCGCACAACACGAAGTCGGGCGTCGCGCAGTTCGCCTCCGAGGACGAGGACGCGTGCCTGGAGGACTGCCGCTACCTGCTGAGCTTCCTGCCGCAGAACAACCTGCAGTCGACGCCCCGCGTCGCGCCGAGCGACGACCCGCAGCGGATGGACGCCGAGCTCGACAGCATGGTGCCGGAGAACCCGAACAAGCCGTATGACATGCGCGACGTGGTGAAGCTGATCGTCGACGACAAAGAGTTCTTCGAGGTGCACGAACACCACGCGAAGAACATCATCTGCGGCTTCTCCCGCCTCGACGGCTACGCGGTGGGCATCGTCGGCAACCAGCCCGCCCAGCTGGCGGGGGTGCTGGACATCGACGCCTCGGCGAAGGCCGCGCGGTTCGTGCGCACGTGCGACGCGTTCAACATTCCTTTGATCACGTTCTGCGACGTCCCCGGATTTCTGCCCGGCACCGCGCAGGAGTGGGGCGGGATCATCAGGCACGGGGCGAAGCTGCTGTACGCGTTCGCCGAGGCGACGGTGCCGAAGATCACGATCATCACGCGCAAGGCCTACGGCGGCGCCTATGACGTGATGTCCTCGAAGCACCTCGGCGCGGACTTCAACTTCGCCTGGCCGACCTCGGAGGTCGCGGTGATGGGTCCGGAGGGCGCCGTGAACATCATCTACCGGCGCGATCTCGCCGCCAGCCCGACGCCGGATGAGCGCCGGCAGAAGCTGATGGACGACTACAAGGCGCGCTTCGCCAACCCCTACACCGCCGCCGAGCGCGGCTACATCGACGACGTGCTCGTCCCCCACGAGACGCGCCCGCGTTTGATCACCGCGCTGCACACGCTGCTCACCAAGCGCGAGCCGGGCCCGAAGCGCAAGCACGGCAACATCCCGCTGTGAGCTCTGTCTCACCCGCACAGGCCGCCTCACCCGAGCAGGCGGCTGCAATCACAGCCGCGGTCGAGCAGTTCATCCGCGCGACGGCGCCACCATCGGTCCAGAGCGAGGAACGTCCCGATCCATGGGTGCGCGCGGCTATCCTCGAAGGGGTCACGCGCGAAGACCCGGAGCTCTTCTTTTCGACATTTGGATAGACGCCCGGCCGCCCGATCCCACCGCCCGCCTGGAAATCCCGCCGCCCGCCTGGATAAATACCCGAAAGCCGCTAGCCTTTAGGGCAATCCCAGATCACCCGTCGTGTCGCACGTCAATTCGTCCCCGGATAGCACCCGGTCAAGTGTTCAGGAGGTTTCGCCAAATGGAGCCAGCTTCAGCCCCCGCCCCGCGCGGCACGCTCTCGGACCCCGAGGTCCTGCAGAACGTGCCCGGGCACGTGATCCCGATCTTGCGGCGGGAGTACGACGACTTCAAGACGGAGTCGACGAAATACCTGGCGGGCGAGACACCGGAAGACGAGTTCATCAAGTTCCGGCTGAAGCAGGGCGTCTACGGCCAGCGCCAGCCCGACGTGCAGATGATCCGCGTGAAGCTCCCGTTCGGTGGGATCACGCCGGAGCAGATGGAGGCGTTTGCTGACGTCGTCGAGCAGTACGTGCCGCTGAACAAGGGCCACATCACCACGCGGCAGAACATCCAGATGCACCACATCCCGTTGATCGAAGCCGAGCAGGCGATCCGCGAGCTCGGCGAGGCGGGTCTGTCCAGCCGCGAGGGCTGCGGAAACACCGTCAGGAACGTCACCGGCGACCCGTGGGCGGGCGTGGCCAAGGACGAGCTGTTCGACATGACGCCCTACGCCGGCGCCTACGTGCGCTACTTCGTTCGCCACCCGACGACGCAGGCGATGCCGCGGAAGATCAAGACCTCGTTCGACGGCTCCCCGCGCGACCGCGCGATCTCAGGTATCCACGACATCGCCTTTCGCGCCCGCACGAAGGAGATCGAAGGTCGCGGCACGGTGCGCGGAGCAGAGATCCTCGTCGGCGGCGGCACCTCGATCATGCCGCGCGTGGCGCCGGTGCTGTACGAGTTCGTCGAGCTCGACAACGGCGACTATCTGCGGATCGCCGAGGCCGTGTTCAGGATCTTCGACCGCCAGGACTGGCTGCGCGTCAATCGCGCCCGCGCGCGGATCAAGGTGTTCGTCGACAAGTACGGAATCGACGAGCTGAGAAACCAGGTCGAGGAGGAGTGCAAGGGCGACTGGGTAAACGAACGCGACTTCTCGATCGGGGACAGGCTGTTCCTCGACGACGAGCGCGAGGGCGCGCCCGCCCCGCCGCAGACATACGGCAGCCCGAACGGCGACCTACGAGAGTTCGACCGCTTCCGCGAGGCGAACGTGCGCGAGCAGAAGCAGGAGGGCTTCGTGACGGTCGAGGCGAAAGTCACCCGCGGCGACCTCACGCCCGAGCAGTTCCGGGGCCTGGCGGCGATCATGCGCCAGTACGCCGGTGGCTACGCGCGGACGACCGTGCAGCAGAACTTCGTGCTGAGATGGGTGCGCGAGGAGAGCGTGTACGACGTGTGGCGCGCGCTTTCAGAGCTCGGCCTCGGCGACGCCGGCTCGCGCGAGATCACCGATGTCGTCTCCTGCCCGGGGACGGACTCGTGCAAGCTCGGGATCACCAGCTCGATGGGGCTGAACCAGGCCGTGCAGGAGCGGATCGAAGCGCTGAACATCACCGACGAGCTGACGCGCAAGCTGAACGTGAAGATCTCGGGCTGCCCGAACGGCTGCGGCCAGCACCACGTCGGCAGCATCGGCTTCACCGGCGCGTCGATCAAAGTCGGCGAGCACACGATCCCCGCCTACATCCCGCATGTAGGCGGCGTGTTCGAAGGCGGCGAGGTGAAGTTCGGCACGCGGCTGAAGCTGCGCCTGCCGTCAAAGCGGGTGCCGGATGCGATCGAGCGCTGGATCGGCCACTACGAGGCCAACCGGAACGACGGCGAGGAGTGGAACGACTTCGCCGAGCGCGTCGGCACGGGCGAGCTGGAGGGTCTGGTGAAGGACCTGTCGATGCCGGTGGACTTCGAGCTGGAGACGATGAACACGTTCATCGACTGGAACCGCAACGTGCCGTTCGAAGTGATTCGCGGTGAGGGCGAGTGCGCGGTATAGATCTCAGCCTGACGCACACGCTGCGCGAGGCGGCTCGCCACGGTGAGCGGGCCGTCTTGCTGTGCTCGTTCCAAAAGGAGGAGTCGGTGCTGCTCGACGAGCTGCTGCGACTCAATCAAGAGATGACCCCCACCGCCCCCGGCAATGCCGTGAGGATCGTGACGATCGACACCGGGGTGCTGTTCCCCGAGACGCTGCAGACCTGGCGCGCGTTCGAGGAGCGCTTCGGCGTGAAGATCGAGGTGCAGGACGCGAGCAATCCCGACCAACCGTGGAGTGGCCCGGAGCACTGCTGCTCTGGCGCGAAGGTCGCCGCCCTGGAAAGCTCGCTCGCCGGCGCCGAGGGCTGGATCACCGGCATCCGCCGCGAGCAGGGGCCGACGAGGGCAAAGACGGAGCTGATCGAACGCGACGAGGGCCGCGGCCTGTGGAAGTACAACCCGCTCGCGCACTGGACCGACAAGGACCTGTGGCGGCGGATCAATGAGCGCGAGTTGCCATACAACCCGCTGCACGACCAGGGCTATGAGTCGATCGGCTGCGCGCCGTGCACCCAACCGGGCTCTGGCCGCGAGGGCCGTTGGGCAGGCACCAGTAAGACCGAGTGCGGAATCCATGTTGTAGAGCCCGTCAGCTAGTCGATGAGCGTCACATACGTTCGATGCGGAAGGATTTGAGATGAGCAGCGTGACGGCCCGCCCACAGCTCAGTCACCTGCGCGCGCTCGAGAGTGAGGCGATCCACGTGATGCGCGAGGTGGCGGCCGAACTGGAGAAACCGGTGCTGTTGTTCAGCGGCGGCAAGGACTCGATCGTGCTGTTGCGCCTGGCGGAGAAGGCATTCAGACCAGCCCCGTTCCCCTTCCCGCTGATGCACGTCGACACGGGGCACAACTTCCCCGAGGTGATCGAGTTCCGCGACCGCCGCGTGGCGGAGCTGGGCGAGCGGTTGATCGTGGCGAGCGTGCAGGAGTCGATCGACCGGGGCCGCGCGGTCGAGGAGACCGGGCCGCGGGCGTCGCGCAACCGGTTGCAGACGGTGACGTTGCTGGATGCGCTGGCCGAGCACGGCTTCGACGCGGCCTTCGGCGGCGCGCGGCGCGACGAGGAGCGCGCGCGGGCGAAGGAGCGGATCATGTCCTTCCGCGACGACTTCGGCCAGTGGGACCCCAAGCGCCAGCGGCCGGAGCTGTGGAACCTGTACAACGGGCGGATCAAGCAGGGCGAGAACGTGCGCGTGTTCCCGATCTCCAACTGGACCGAGCTGGACGTGTGGGAGTACATCGACCAGGAGGACCTGGAGGTGCCGTCGATCTACTTCGCCCACGAGCGCGAGGTGTTCGGGCGCGACGGGATGCTGTACGCCTGGCGCGAGGGCGTCGAGCTGATCGACGGCGAGGAGATCAAGACCGAGACGGTGCGCTACCGGACGGTCGGCGACATGACCTGCACGGGGGGCGTGCGCTCGGGTGCGATGACCTTGGAGGAAGTGGTCAGCGAGATCGCCGCCACGCGGATCACCGAGCGCGGCGAGACGCGCGCCGACGATCGGGTGACGGAGGCCGCGATGGAGGACCGCAAGAAGGCGGGGTACTTCTAATGACCCTCGACCTACTACGGTTCACGACCGCGGGATCGGTCGATGACGGCAAGAGCACGCTGATCGGCCGGTTGTTGTACGACACGAAGCAGGTGTTCGAGGACCAGCTCGAGCACGTCGCGCAGGCGAGCGAGCGCCGCGGCGGCGAGGGGGCGCTGGACCTAGCGCTGCTGACCGACGGGCTGCGGGCGGAGCGCGAGCAGGGGATCACGATCGATGTCGCGTACCGCTACTTCGCGACGCCGAAGCGCCGCTTCATCATCGCCGACTGCCCCGGGCACCGGCAGTACACGCGGAACATGGTGACGGGCGCCTCGACGGCCGACCTGGCGGTGATCCTGCTGGACGCACGGCGCGGGGTGCTGGAGCAGTCAAAGCGACATGCGTTCATCAGCGCGCTGCTCGGTATCCCAAAGCTCGTCGTTGCGGTCAACAAGATGGACCTCGTCGGGCACTCCCAGGAGCGCTTCGAAGAAGTCGTGGCGGAGTTCGAGAGCTTTGCACCCAACCTGCGCGAGGGTGGGCGAAGGGCGGGCGATCAGTACGAGATCATCTACATGCCGATCTCGGCGCTGAACGGCGACAACGTGGTCGAGCGCTCGCGGGCGATGCCCTGGTTCGACGACCCGAGCCATCCATCCACGCTGCTGGAGCTGCTGGAGCAGGTCGAGGTCGCCTACGACCATCCCTACGACAGACCCGCGCGATTCCCGGTGCAGTGGGTGATCCGTCCGAGCGCGACCTCCACCAACGGCAGCGCCGCCGCGAGCGACTACCGCGGCTATGCCGGCCAGCTGGCGAGCGGCGCACTGCTCAAGGGCGACGAGGTGACGGTGCTGCCGAGCGGCCGCCAGACGAAGATCGCGGCAATCGACACGTTCGACGGCGAGCTGGACGAGGCGAGGGCGCCGATGTCGCTCACATTGCGCTTGGAGGACGAGCTGGACATCTCTCGCGGCGAGACGATCTGCCGCCCCGATCAGGCGCCGACGGTTGCACGCGAGCTGGAGGCCGACATCTGCTGGATGGCCGAGCGGCCGCTGCGTCCCGGCGGCCGCTACGTGATCAAGCACACCACGCGCAGCGCCACCGCGGTCGTCGACGCGATCACCGACCACGTCGACGTGGACACGCTCGAGCGCGGAGCCCCACCCGCGGAGCTGGCGTTGAACGACATCGGCCGCGTGCGCCTGCGCACGAGCGCACCCTTGGTGTTCGACCCCTACGCGAGCAACCGCCGCACAGGCAGCTTCATCCTGATCGACGAGGCGAGTAACGAGACCGTCGGCGCCGGAATGATCGCCACCACGGCCTGATCGATCCCACGGCGATGGCGCCTGCACCTACCAGCGGTCGCCCTGTGCGCCCGACGATTAACTAAGCTACCGGCCGAATGTTCTCGAAGGTATTGGTCGCCAACCGCGGCGAGATCGCGGTCCGCATCGTGCGCGCGCTGCAGGAGCTCGGCGTGGCGAGCGTCGCCGTGTATTCCGAGCTCGACCGCGACGCGCTGCACGCAAAGCGCGCTGATGAGGCCTACAACCTCGGCGAGGGGCCGGCGGCGGAGAACTATCTGAGCATCGAGAAGATCCTCGACGTCGCCAGGCGCTCGGGGGCGGAGGCGATCCACCCCGGGTACGGGTTTCTGGCGGAGAACGCCCCGTTCGCGCAGGCCTGTGAGGACGCCGGGATCGTGTTCATCGGGCCGCCGGCGAGCGCGATCGACGCGATGGGGTCGAAGACGAAGGCGCGCGAGCTGATGCAGGCCGCGGGTGTGCCGATCGTGCCGGGCACGACCGAGGCGGTCGCCACCGTGGAGGACGCGATGCGGATCGCCAAGGACGAGATCGGCTTCCCGGTCGCCGTGAAGGCGGCGGGCGGCGGCGGCGGCAAGGGCTTCCGCGTGGCGCTGACCGAGGACGAGCTCGAGGGCGCGTTCGAGGGGTCGAGCCGCGAAGGCGAGAAGTTCTTCTCCGACGGGACCGTCTACCTGGAGCGCTACCTGCACGATCCGCGCCACGTCGAGGTGCAGGTGCTGGCGGACAGGCACGGCAACGTGATCCATCTGGGCGAGCGCGACTGCTCGATCCAAAGGCGCCACCAGAAGGTGATCGAGGAGTCCCCCGCCCCGGCGTGGGTCGTCGACGAGGCGATGCGCGAGCGGATCGGGAAGATCGGCGTGGAGGCCGCGAAGGCCGTGGACTACGTCGGCGCCGGCACGATCGAGGGTCTTTTTTCAGCGCGTGAGGGCGAGGAGCCCGAGTACTTCTTCTTGGAGATGAACACACGGGTGCAGGTCGAGCACTGCGTGACGGAGATGACCACCGGGATCGACATCGTCAAGGAGGGCATCAAAGCCGCCGCCGGCGAGCAACTGTCTTACAAACAGGAGGACATCGAGCTGCGCGGGCACGCGATCGAGTGCCGGATCAACGCCGAGGACGCCTCGAAGAACTTCGCCCCGGCGCCGGGGAGGATCGGCGCCTACCTGGAGCCGAGCGGGCCGGGCGTGCGTGTGGACTCGGGCGTGGGCGCGGGCGGCGAAGTCTCGCCGATGTACGACCCGATGGTGGCCAAGCTGATCGTCTGGGACGCGGACCGCGAGCAGGCGACACAGCGAATGCTGAGGGCGCTGGGTGAATACGAGATTGAGGGTTTGAAGACGCTGATCCCCTTCCACCAGGCGCTCTTGGCGACCGAGCAGTGGGCGAAGGGCGAGACGTGCAGGGATCTGCTCGAGGACAAGCAGTGGCTGAAGACGCTTGCCTTCCCCACACCCACCCCACCGAGCGGGGATGACGAGGAGGAGAAGGTCGAGCAGACCTACGAGGTAGAGGTCTCGGGGCAAAGATTCGACGTCAGGGTCGTCGGCCCCCCGTTCGCAGGAGGCGGCGGTGCAGGCGCCGCCAATGGCTCAACGGCAGGTGGTCGTGCCGCGCCGAAGCGCAAGCAGCGCGAGAGCTCCAGTGGAGGCGGTCCAGACACGCTTCCCTCGCCGCTGCAGGGGAACATGTGGAAGGTGCTCGTCAAACAGGGCGACACCGTCGAGGAGGGCCAACTGCTGTGCATCATCGAGGCGATGAAGATGGAGAACGAGATCACCGCCCACAAGGCGGGCACGATCGCCGAGCTGCCGATCGAGGAGGGCGCGCCGATTCAGGCCGGCGCCCCGATCGCGACGATCAAGTCGCCTGAGGCCGCTTGATCGGGCCAGGTTTCACCCGCCGGGCGCCACTACACGCCTCCTATCAGGAAGTAAGCGCGGCGACGTTCTCCTCCAGCACCGCGAGTGCCCGCTCGGAGTCCAGCACCGGCCCATGGCCAGGGACAACTGTGTCTACTGAGGAGACCAGCGGGCGCAAGCGCTCCAAGGTCGCGAGGTAGGCGTCACGGTCTCCCCCATCGTTCAACGTCGGGGGCTCGACCGTCGAGAGGTAGTCGCCGGCGACGAGCACACGCGCCCAGGGAATCACGATCGCCATGCCGTCCGGCGTGTGCCCGTCGGCCGGATACAGCTCCAGCTCTTGGTCGCCGATCCCGCAGCGGCCGGGAACCGGAAGCGCCTGGATCGAGCCGAGCGCGAGCGGCCTGGGCCGGTCGATCAGGAGATCCCTGTCGAAGTCGCGCAACTCGCGCTGGGCCTCGCCCGGCGATGCGCGCATGCGCTCGGCGGTGCTCTCCGCGCAGCCAAGGGCAACGCCGGGGAAGGCGAGGCGCCCGAGCAGGTGGTCCCAGTCGCCGTGCGTCGCGAGAAGCCCGTTCGGCGCGGGAAAGCGGGCCTGGTCGAGCAGCGTGGGCAGCGTTTCGAGCTCCTCGGGCAGCACGGGCGAGTCGATCACGAAGGTCTCGGCGCCGGTAACCGCCTCCCCGCCGGGCTCGATCACCCTCACGAGGTTCTCCATCTCCGCACCCCGCGCCGCGGCCGGAGATCGGTCGCCCTCCGCGTCCTCCGCGGCGACCGCTCCGCGGACGATCACGCAGTTGACCTGCAGAACCGCGCTGGTGGCGACGAGCACGTCGCGATGGAGCGATACGGCCCTCACCGCGATACCCCTAGACCCGGCTCCTGCGACCTCAGCTGATGTCGAGCATCAGCTGATGCCGAGCAGCTTGGCGGCCTCTTTGAGGTTGGGCGCTTCGGCCGTCGGCTTTTTCTGGGAGGAGTCGAGCGTCTCCTTGTTCCGATTCACCCAGATCACGGGCACCCGCTGTTTGACGCACGGCGCAACGTCGTGGTAGTGGCTGGCGGCGACGTGCACCCAGCCGCGCTTGCCGCCCATCCGCCGGGCGCACTCGGTGAAGTGAGCGAGGTCGGGCTTGTAGGAGCGCACCTGCTGGGCGGTGACGACCAGGTCGAAGTCGGTCGGGATGTGGCGGCGGGTCTGCCCGAGCAGCTTGTCGTCGATGTTCGAGAGCAGGCCGAGCTTGTACTTCTTGGCGAGCTTCGTCAGCTGGATGTTGGTCTCCTTGAAGGGCTTCCAGCGCTGCACCGAGTCGGGCAGGAAACCCGAGCGCGAGGGCTCCAGCGGCCACTCCATGCGCTTGGCGACCTCGATCGCCGTGCGCCGCAGCACCTCCGCGTAGAGCTCGTAGGAGCCGCCCTCGATCTCGCGGGAAACCTCGTTGAAGAGCGGAATCAGCACGTTGCGATCGATCTCGAAGCCGTCGCGCTCGGCCTCTTTGGTGAAAGCTTCGTAGATCCCGGTGTCGCGGTCGATCAGCGTGCCGTAGACGTCGAAGGTGACGAAGGTGATGTTTTTGGGAATCGGCATCGGGCGGGCATTATGACTTGCAAAGCCACGTCACGCGCTCACGTGGCCACTCCAAGCGAGCCGATCCGCCAAGCCGTGTCGGCCACTCGATGCGGATCCATCTGCCGAACGGCCCGCAAAGACGGTCTTGCGTTAGAGTCCCGCGCCGCAATGGACCTGCTCGAGTATCAAGGCAAGCAACTATTCGCCCGCCACGGGCTGAGGGTGTCCGACGGCAAGGCCGTCACGACCGTGCAGGATGCCGTCGCCGCGGCGAACGAGATCGGCTATCCGGTCGTCGTGAAGGCGCAGGTGCTGATCGGCGGCCGCGGGAAGGCCGGCGGCGTGAAGCTCGCCGCGGACGAGGCCGAGGCCAACGAGCACGCGACGAACATCCTGGGGATGGACATCCATGGGCACACGGTACGCACCCTGTGGATCGAGCACGCGTCAGACATCGCCACCGAGTACTACGCCTCGGTGCTACTGGATCGCTCCGCGAAGCAGCCGCTGGTGATGTTCAGCGTGGAGGGCGGCGTGGACATCGAAGAGGTCGCCGAGAACACCCCGGAGAAGCTGATCCGCCACCACGTCGACGCGCTGAACGGGCTGTCGCGCGAGGAGGCCGTGCAGGTCGCGACCGACGGGAAGGCCGACGCCGATGTGATCGAGGGCGTCGCCGACGCGCTCGTGGCGCTGTACGAGGTGTGGTTGGAGGAGGACGCGTCGCTGGCAGAGATCAACCCGCTGATCGTGACGCCCGAGCGCGAGGTCAAGGCGCTGGATTCAAAGGTCTCGCTCGACGACAACGCGCTGTACCGCCACCCCGAGAACCAGGAGCTGGCCGACAAGGAGAACGAAGACCCGATCGAGCGGCGCGCGAAGGAACAGGGCGTGCAGTACGTGAAGCTCGACGGCGACATCGGCATCCTCGGCAACGGCGCCGGGCTGGTGATGTCGACGCTGGACGTGGTCGCCCAGGCGGGCGGCAAGCCGGCGAACTTCCTCGACGCGGGCGGCGGCTCGGACGCCGCGAAGGTCAAGCAGGCCGTCGAGCTGATCCTCGCGAACGACTCGGTGAAGGCCGTGCTGTTCAACATCTTCGGCGGGATCACCCGCTGCGACGAGGTCGCGAAAGGGCTGATCGCAGCGTTTGACGAGATCAAACCGACGGTCCCGTTCGTCGTCAGGTTGGACGGCACGAACGACGTGGCCGGACGCGAGCTGCTGCAGGAGGCCGCGCTGCCGAACGTGCACGCCGCACGGACGATGAACGAGGCAGCCGAGAAGGTCGTCGCGCTGGCGAAGGAGCAAAGCTGATGTCGACGAGGTCCGTCAGCGCATACAGGGACACGGAACTTGTGTCCATTCAGGCCGGCGTACACGAGAGGACACAGAGCCGATGAGCGTGCTCGTCGACAAGGACACACGCCTCGCCGTAGCCGGGATCACCGGCCGCGAGGGCTCGTTCCATACGCTGAACAACAAGCGCTACGGCACGAACGTGGTCGGCGGTGTGACGCCGGGCAAGGGCGGACAGGACGTCGAGGGCATCCCCGTCTTCAACTCGTGGGCGGAGGCGGCCGAGAGCGCTCAGCCGAACACGGCGATGATCTTCGTACCGCCGCGGTTCGCCGCCGGTTCGATCCTCGAGGCCGCCGCCGCGGGCGTGGAGCTCGTGATCGCGATCACCGAGGGCATTCCCGCACACGACGAGCTGCGCGTCTACAACACGCTGAAGCGCGACCATCCGCAAACACGGCTGATCGGCCCCAACTGCCCGGGGATCCTCTCCCCAGGGAAGGCCAACGTGGGGATCATCCCGGCGAGCTTCTTCAAGGAGGGCAACGTCGGCGTGGTTTCGCGCTCGGGCACGCTGACCTACCAGATCGGCAACGAGATCGCCCAGGCGGGGTTCGGCTGCAGCTCGATCGTCGGGATCGGTGGCGACCCGGTGCCGGGCTCGTCGTTCGTCGACGTGATCGAGCTGTTCGAGGCAGATGAGCAGACCGAGCTGATCGTGCTGTCCGGCGAGATCGGCGGCTCGGCCGAGGAGGAGGCCGCCGAGTACATCGCCGAGCACGTGAAGAAGCCTGTCGTCGCCTACATCGCCGGCTTCACCGCCCCCGCGGGCAAGCAGATGGGCCACGCCGGAGCGATCGTCTCAGGCTCGGCCGGCACGGCGGCCGCGAAGGCCCAGGCACTGGAAGCGAAGGGCGTGCGCGTCGGCCGCACCCCCACCGAGGTGGCGGAGATCGCGGTCACTCAGCTGCGCTGAGGCAGTCGCAGCTACGCTAGGGCAGTGGATCAGGAGGTCTCGAAGACGCTGGGCGAGCTGGAGCGAAAGCTGCAGGAGCTGGAGCGCACCCTGACCTCGATAGATCGCGGCGAACCGACGATCGGGCAAAGCCCCGCTCCCTACGAGCAAAACCCCTCTCCTCACGCGCCGAGCCCCGCCGGCTTCGTGCAAAACCCCGCTACCTCCCAGCAACGGCCGGCTCCCCCTGCCCCAGCGCCGTCTCCCGGCCCACCGCATCTGATCGACGAAGCGGCCAAGCCGGCTGCGCGCATCAAGCCGACCGAGCCTCCCCGGGCGAGCACGCCGAGCACCGACGAGCTGTTGCGCTTCCGCGACCGGCTGGAGCGAACCGCGAGCGAGCTGACCCGAGAATATGACGAGCTGCTTGGACGTTTAAGCTTCCCGACCATGCCAACCAAACACGTAGGCCCAACCATCTCATTCGCGCGCGGCGCGCCGTCGCTGGACATCGTCGACGTGGAGGGCCTGCGCGACGCCGCGGTCCGCGCGTTCGAGAGCGACCCGGCGGGCACGACCGCCTACGGCACCTCGGTCGGCTACCCCCGCCTGCGCGCATGGATCGCCGACCGCCACGGGGTCGAGCCGGAGCGCGTGCTCGTGACGAACGGCTCGATGCAGGCCGACGCGTTCCTGTTCGAGCAGCTCGTAGGGCCGGGCGACGACGTGATCGTGGAGCGCCCGACGTATGACCGCACGCTGCTGTCGCTGCGCGAGCGCGGCGCGAATGTGCACGCGGTCGAGCTGCAGCAGGACGGGATCGACACCGACGCACTCGCCGACCTACTGCGCGGAGCGCAAGCGGTGCAGCCACAACTGGCGCACATCATCCCCAACTTCCAGAACCCCGCCGGATACACGCTTTCATCGGCCAAGCGCCAGGCGCTGCTCGCGCTGGCCGCGGAGCACAACTTCTGGGTGTTCGAGGACGACCCCTACGTCGACCTGCGCTTCAGCGGCGAGAGCCTGCAGAGCATGCTGTCGATGGACCCCAAGCACGTCGTGTACGCATCGTCGTTCTCGAAGACGGTGTGCCCGGGAATCCGCGTCGGCTACCTGGTCGGGCCAGCGGACCTGATCGCGGCGATCGCGAAACTGGCGACGAACACGTACATCTCACCGAGCATGGTGGCCCAGTCAATCGTCTACGAGTTCTGCGCGTCGGGTGCGATCGACGGCTCGATCGAGACGGTCAGGACTGCACTGGCAAAGCGCGCGTTGACGCTCGACAGAGCGCTGCAACGCGAGCTGCCCGAGGCCGAGTTCGTGCGCCCGGAAGGCGGCTACTTCATGTGGGTGACGCTGCCCCAGGGCACCGACGTGAGCGCCCTGCACAAGGCCGCTTCAGAGCAGGGAGTGGTGTTCGTAAAGGGCACCGACTTCGTGATCGAGGGCGGCGAGAACACCCTGCGCCTGGCCTACTCCGGCGTCACCGAGGAGCAGATCGACGAGGGCGTATCGCGCCTGGCTCAGGCCTATCGGTCACTCTAGCGCCCGTAGCGCTGGCCCAATACAAGCTGCTCAGGAAGTGCCGTGCGGGCGGGCGGTGAGGGGTCGGCGATCACCGAGACGGTCTCCGCGACGCTCGGGGTGATCGTGCACAGGCGATCGTCCGCGACCTGCACCACCACCTGCTCGGCGTCGCGCACCGCCAGTGTTCCCTCCAAGCCGGGCTCGAGGCCGGAGGCCTTGAGATAGTGCAGGAGATCCTCGGCCTCGTTCTCGAAGCGCAGCACGCGCACGGAGGCGCCGACGGCAACGTCGGCCAACGGCACGCCAGAGAGGCGCGCGCCGGCGACGATCGGGTGGCCGTGGGGGCAGGTCTTGGCGTCGCCGATCGCGGCGAGCATCCGCTCCTCGAGGACCGGCGACATCGCGTGCTCGAGGCGCTCGGCCTCCTCGTGGACCTCGTCCCAGGGGACGCCGAGCACATCGGTCAGGAAGCGCTCGATCAGGCGATGGCGGCGGACGATGCCCTCGGCGTGCTCGGCGCCCGAGTCGGTGAAGGCGATCGCACGGTCCGAGCCGCGGGTGATGTAGCCGTCGCGCTCCAGACGGCCGATCATCTCGTGGACGGTCGGCGGCGAGAGCTGCATCGCGCGCGCGACGTTCGCGCCGGTCATCGGCAGGCCGGCCTCCTGCAGCCAGAAGAGGATCTGCAGATACTCCTCCTCGGCAACGGTCGCGGTTGCTGCGCTCTCACCGGTCATCGACTGATCCTAGAGCACACTTTGCGCTCCCAGCCACGTGGCCACCGGCCAGAGCGATGCCGGAGGATGCGCGGCGAAGAACGCTACATGTAGAGCTGGTCGAACGTGCACTCGGCCGGCGACTTGTCCTCGCGCCAGCGGCGCAGCTTGGCCCCATGCCGGATGCGCCCAGCGGAGACGTGGTCGAAGTCGATCTCGATCACGAGCTCGGGACGCAGGCCGACCCACTCGAGGTCCTTGCCCGAGCTCCAGCGGCTGGGGTCGGCCGAACCGCGCTCACCCGACTCATACGGCGCGAGGAAGCCGATCAGCCGGCGCTTCTCGGCGGCGGTCAGCCCGGAGCAGTGACCGACGACGCGCAGCTCGGGACCGTCGTACAGGCCGAGGATCAGCGCGCCGACGGTGTCGGGCTCCTTGCCGGGGCGCCAGCCGACGAGCACGACATCGATCGTGCGCACGCGCTTGACCTTGAACGTGCCCTTGCGCTCACCGGGGCGGTAGGGCGCGGAGAGCTCCTTGGCGATTGCGCCCTCGGCGTGCTCGAGCCAGTGCCGGGCCTCCCGCTCGGTGGCAACGGCCTCCATCAGCTCGACGGGCGAGCCGGCGAACATCCCATCCGTGAACAGCTGCTCGAGCGCCGCGCGGCGCTCGGACAGGGGGCGCTCCAGCAGCGACTCGTCCTCGTGGGCGAGCAGGTCGAACACCACGTAGACGGCGGGGGTCTCAACGGACAGGCGCTCGATCCGCGAGACGGCCGGGTGGATGCGCTGGCCGAGCGCGTCGAAGTCCTCGCGACCATCCGCGCCGCGGACGACGATCTCGCCGTCGAGCACATAGCGGCCGGCGGGCAGCGCCAGCTCGGGGAAGTAGCGCCCGAGTGGCTTGGCCGAGCGCGACTGCAGGAACACCTCATCGCCATCGACGAACGCGAGGCAGCGAAAGCCGTCGAGCTTGACCTCATAGGAGAAGTCCTCGCCGACGGGCAGCGCCTTGCGCGAAAGCGCGAGCTGGGGCTTGACCGGCGGCTGCAGGGGAAGGGTCATCGCTTCGCGCGGCTGGGCTGCACCCGTCGGGGCTCGTTCTTCTGCTTGCGAAAGTGCGGGGGCCAGGGCGCGTCGCCGAGACCATCGCGCTCGTCGCGCGCTGCAAGCTCCAGCAAAGCCTTCAGATCGCCTGGGTCCGCATCGATCTCCGCGGCAGGATCGCCGCGCTCGCGCAGCCGTGCGGGAACCGTATCGAGGCGCAGCTCCGCGGGATCGACGTCGGCGACCTCGTCCCACTCCAGCGGGCATGACACGCGCGCGTCGGGAACGGCGCGCACCGAGTAGGCCGAGGCGACGGTGCGGTCGCGCGCGTTCTGGTTGTAGTCGATGAACACGCCCTCGCGCTCCTCCTTCCACCAGCGGCTCGTGGCGCGACCCGGCATGTTCCGCTCGACCGCCCGCGCGAGGGCGAGCGCGGCGCGGCGCACCTCGGTGAAGTCGTGCTCGGGGACGATCCGCACGTAGACATGCATGCCGCGCGAGCCGGAGGTCTTGGGAAAGCCGCGCAGGCCGTGCTCCTCCAGGGCCTGACGCACGCCGAGCGCGACCTCGCGCACCTCGGAGAACGGCACCTCCGGGCCAGGGTCGAGGTCGACGCGCAGCTCGTCGGGATGGTCGAGGTCGTCCCGGCGTACGGGCCAGGGGTTCCAGTCGATCACGCCGAGGTTCACGCCCCAGACGAGGTGGGCGGCGTCGTTGGGCACGAGCTCGCGCGCGGAGCGACCGCTGGGAAACGTGACGGTCGCGGTCTCGATCCACTCCGGCGCCGACCCGGGCACGCGCTTCTGGAAGAACGGCTCGCCCTGCACCCCGTCGACCCAGCGCTTCATCACCGTGGGGCGCTCGCGCAGGTGACGGACGACCGCCGGGGCACACTCGATGTAGTAGTTGACGAGGTCCAGCTTGGTCAGGCCGCGGTCGGGGAAGAACGGCTTGGAGGGGCTGCTCACGCGCAGCTCGCGCCCTGAGACCTCGACCGTCGCATACTCCTTCTTCGCCTTGGCGGACCCAGGCTCCTCCGCCTTGCCAGACCCAGGCTCGCCCGCCTTGGTTGACCCAGGCTCATCCGCGGGTACGCGCTCCTCGTCGGCGACCATGGCCTGAAAGGATGCCCGATCGTGATCCCACAGACAGTGCTCGTCGTCGCAGGTTCGTTCGGAGATGCGTTGAGCGCCGAAGTCGTCGCACGGGCGATCGGGCGGGGCCTGGTCGCGGGCCGCCTGCCGGAGCCGGATCTCTGCCCGCTCGACGAGGGTTCCTCCGGGACGAGCCCCGAAGAGATCCGGATGTGCCTCGAAGCACTCGACTTCGACACACGCATGCGCCGGGCCCGCGCGGTGGTGCTTGCGGAGCGGCGCCTGGCAGAGGACAAGTTGCGGGGCAGCACGGCATTCGAGATTGCCACGCGCGCGCGCCAGGGCGGCATCCCGGCCTATGCGGTGACAGCAGAGAACGCGCTGAGCCCGTTCGACGCGCGCATCCTCGACCTACAGGTCATCCTCGAAGCAGGTTCCAAGCGTGCGCTTATGGCGGCGGGCACGAAATTGGCCCAAGTGCTCTGAACTGCGGTGCTCAAGTCGCCAGTTTGCGGGCTTTTGGACCTAACTCCAAATTTCCAAATCTTTGGAGTTAGATGCGAAACGGCCAGCAAATCCTTGCGTCCACTAGGCTCGCTCGTCAGATGAACGAGCCCGAGTCCATTGCGGATCACCCTGTGCGCGGCCCGCGAGCTCGTTCGTTGCCCACCCCCGGCGCCAAGCGCGCGACGGTGATCGGGGCGGGGTCGTTCGGGACGGCGCTGGCCGTGCTGCTGGCCCGGGGCGGGTTGCGCACGACGCTGCAGGCGCGCACCGCCGAGCAGGCGACGAACCTGGGGGAGGATCGCGAGAATCGCGTTTACCTGCCTGGGGTCGAGCTGCCGGGCCAGCTGCGCATCGAGTCCGCCGCCGCCGGGGTGGCGCGCGCCGACTACGTGTTCCTCGCCGTGCCCTCGAGCGGACTGGGCAAGGTGATCGCGACGCTCGAGCAGGCGGGCCTCGACAAGCGCGCGGCGGTCGTCTCGGTCGCCAAGGGCCTCGTCCCGCCGGAGGGGCTGCCGCCGACGACCGTCCTCAGCGCGCGCTTCGGCCCCCACCGCGTCGCGTGCCTGGGAGGGCCGGCGCACGCCCAGGAGATGGTGCACGAGGGCGCCGGGCTGGTGGCGGCCTCCAGCGACGAGGAGCTGACGCGGGCGCTCGCGCAGATGTTCACGCGCGCCGGGGTCGTCTGCGAGCAGTCGAACGACCCGCTCGGCGTCGAGCTGGCGGGCGCCGCGAAGAACGCCGCGGCGCTGGCCGCAGGGGCCACCGAGGCGCAGGGGTTGAACGCCGCGGGAGCGGCCGCTGGACACATCTTCGCCGAGGTTTGGCGTTACGCCGAGGGGCTGGGCGCGCGACCTGAGTCAATGATCGGGCTTGCCGGCGCGGGCGATCTGGTGGCCACGGCCCTGGCGCCCGCCAGCCGCAATCGCCGCGCCGGCGAGCTGCTGGCCGCGGGCGCGTCGGCGGCGGAGATCCCCGCGCGGATCGGCCAGGCGGTCGAGTCCCTGGAGGCGGTACCACTGCTCGCGCGCGCGCTGGAAAGAGCGAGCGTCGGCGCACCGGTCACAAGCGCGCTCGCGCAGCTGATCTCGGGCGAGCTGCCGTTGGACGCCTGGGTGGCTCGGGTGCGCGCGACGGTGCCGCCGGCGGCACTGTGGCGTCGTCGGCCGCAACCGGGATTCTGGCGACGCGCGTGGCGAACGGTGGCTGGGAAAGACCACTAGCCGGACCCGGGCGGACCGCCAAGCCCGGACTGCCGAACCACAGAACCGCCGAACCCAACCACAGAACCCAGACCGCCGAACCGCCGGCTGCCGGGCAGCCGGGCAGCCGGGCAGCCGGGCTTAAAGATAAAGAGGGGAAACTGTGTTCTACTTTTTAAAGTGCGTATAACTATGGCGCACGCAGTTTAAAAAGTTAAACATAGCTTTGGCCGCAGGCACAGTCCTGTCGCATTCTTATTGGAGCGTGTATCTCTATGGTATAAAATATAGTAGATACCATAGCGCTCGCACTCCGAAAAGGAAAATACCATGCCCCAACCTGCCGAGAAAAAAGCGAAGGCCGACCCCACGTTCGACCCCACCGCAAAACTGACGTTCGACCCCGACGAGTTCCTCGAGCAGGAGGCGCGCCGCGAAAAGAACCTGCGGATGCAGGACCTCACCCGTCCGGGGCGCACGACGCCGATCGCCGTGCGCTTCGACCAGTTCACCCTCAAACGCCTCAAGTCGCTCGCCGCATTGCGCAACACCGGCTATCAAACGCTACTCAAGGAATTCATCGTCGAACGTTTGTACGAGGAGGAGAAGCGCGAGGGCATCATCAAGGACTGAGCGGAGCCATCGAGGCGGGACACGGAGGTCCCGCCCCCACCCGCTTCGATTCCAACTGCGACGCGCGGACGATCCCACACATCAATCCATCAAAGTGCTGACCACGGCTTCGTAAACCCCCGCACCATGTCCCTGCTCGGTGACGCGCGCGTTCTCGTGCTTCGCCAGCGCCTGCTTGATCGACGGATCGCGCTCGACGGCGTTTGCCACCAGCCAGAACTCGTTCACCTGCGCCGCGCATGCCAGGTCCTCGCGCGAGTCGCCCACCGCGAAGGTCTCCTCCCGCGCGTAGCCGCGCGCCCGGCGGTGCCACGCGACCCCGCCCGCCTTCGACGCGTCCGCCGGCAGCAGGTGATAACCACGCACGTGCTCCAGATCCGCCAGCGCCGGAGAACGGCGGTTGACCACGCCGTTGTCCACCAGCCGCAGGTCGCCGTGGCCGTGCTCGGTCAGCAGCGCATCGACCTCGCCGGCATCGACCAGGCCGCGGAACAGGTGCGAGACCTCGCGCTCGACGTGCCACGGCTCGTGGTACTCCAAGCGGCCCGCGTAACGCTCCAGCAGCAGTTCCGGCGCGCCCGAGCGCTCGATCTGCTCGGCGATGCTCAGCTCGCCCGGCAACAGCTTCCCCGTCAGCCAGTGATCCTCTCCCTCGAGCACCACGCACGCGCCCGCCTCGTAGATGAACGAGCTCTGCCCCAGCAGCCGCGCGTCCTCGAACACCTGCGCGCGCCTGCGGCCGCTCATCAGCACCACCTCGACATCCGCGCGCATGCACGCCTGGATCGCCCGCACCCCCTCGATCGACACGTTCCCCTCGCCGTCGCGCAACAGCGACGCGCCGCGGCCGAGCAGCGTGCCGTCGAGGTCTACGTACAGGCAGCGCGCGCGCGGTGTTGACGCGCTCGAAAGACGCTCGTTGCCGGCTTCTTCGCCGCGGATCGGGCTCAGGTGGTCCATCGGCCTCTACTATCGCAAGCGGTGGCCCTCCAACGCACGATCGAGCCCTGGAGCGCGCTGTTGGACGAGGCGCGTGCGGATGGACGATTGGTGCGCGAGGCACGCGAAGGACCTGGCCGCGCCAAGCTCCTCGCGCCCCCCGAGGAGCTCCACCCCGAGGTGCTCGCGGCGCTCTCTCGCCTGGAGATCTCGCGCCTCTACTCCCATCAGGCCGAGGCGATCCACGCCGCCTGGGAGGGCACGACGATCGTCACGACCGGGACCGCCTCGGGCAAGTCGCTGTGCTTCAACCTGCCGGTTCTCGACGTCCTGCACCGCGACACCCGGGCGCGCGCGCTCTACCTCTACCCGACCAAGGCACTCGCCCAGGACCAGGCGCGCGCGCTCGCGGCCTTCGGCCTGACCAAGCGCGTCCACCCGGCGATCTACGACGGCGACACCCCCCGCGAGGCGCGCTCGGACATCCGCCGGCGGGCGAACATCGTGCTCACCAACCCCGACATGCTCCACGTCGGCATCCTCCCCAACCACGCCGCCTGGGCCGAGCTGTTCGCGAACCTCGCCGTCGTCGTCGTCGACGAGGCCCACGTCTACCGCGGCGTGTTCGGCTCGCACGTCGCCAACGTCCTGCGCCGCCTGCGCCGGATCGCCGCGGCCTATGGCAACACGCCGCGCTTCCTGCTCACCTCGGCGACGATCGCCAACCCCGTCGAGCTGGCCGAGCGCCTGACCGGGCTGGAGGATGTGCGCTTGATCGACGTCGACGGCTCGCCCGCGCCGGGGCGGCAGATCGCCGTGTGGAATCCGCCGCTCACGGACGAGGCTTTAGGCCAGCGTCGTTCCTCGCTCGGGGAGGCCGCCGAGCTTTTGGCCCGACTCGTGCGCGACGGGGCGCGCCTGATCTGCTTCATGAAGTCGCGCAAGGGCGTCGAGGTCCTCCACAAGCTCGTCGTCGCCGACCTCGAAAGCTCTGACTCCCCGGGTTTAGATTCAGCGGGATCCGATTCCCCGGGGTCCGATCTTCCCAACGACGCCCCCCCGCTCTCCGGCCCCGAGCTCGCCAAGCTCGTCGCCCCCTACCGCGCGGGCTACACCTCCCAGCAGCGCCGCGAGCTCGAGGGTCGCCTGGTCCGCGGCGAGCTGCGCGCGGTGATCACGACCGATGCGCTGGAGCTCGGCATCGACATCGGCGAGCTCGACGCCGCCGTAGTGGTCACGTTCCCCGGGACCGTCGCCTCGCTGCGCCAGATGTGGGGCCGCGCCGGGCGGCGCGGGCGGGGCCTGGCGGTGTACGTCGCGGGCGAGGACGCGCTCGACCAGTTCTTCTGCCGCCACCCCGACGACTTCCTCGAGCGCCCCGTCGAGGCGGCGATCCTCGATCACGAGTCTCCGCTGATCTTCCGTCAGCATCTTTTGTGCGCCGCGCACGAGGGGCCCCTGTCGGGTAGCGACGCCGAGTTCCTCGGGCCGCGCTGGGAGGGCCACGCCGAGGTCCTGCTTGCCGCGGGTGAGCTGCGCCGCCGGCCGGGCAAAGACGCGGCGGACGGGTCGCCGGCGGGGCGGGCGGGATTCAATACCTACGTCCCCCGTGAGTCCGGCGGCTACCCCGCGGCGGAGGTCTCGCTGCGCTCGGCCTCCCCCGAGAGCTTCGCGATCGTCGACGTCGCCTCCGGCGAGCTGCTCGGCTCGACCGAGGCCGCCCGCGCCCACTCGACCGTCCACGAGGGCGCGATCTACCTGCACCTCGGGCGCTCCTTCGAGGTGCGCGAACTTGATCTCGAACGCCGCCGGGCTTTGGTCGCGCCGTTCACCGGCGACTGGTACACCCAGCCCAAGCGCCTCACCGACACGACCATCGAGCGCCTGCTCGACCGCCGCGACGCGCTCGGGGTCACGCTCAGCTTCGGCGAGGTCTCCGTCACCGACACCGTCCTCGCCTTCCAGCGCCGTCGCGTCTCCGATCACGCGCCCGTCGAGCTCGTCGGACTCGACCTGCCCCCCACGAGCTTCTCCACCCAGGCGCTCTGGTTCGAGCTGGACTCGTCCGTGCTGGGTTTGGGCGAGCTGACGATCGGCGGCGAACCCGCGGGGGCTGGATCGGCCAACGGTGGGGTGGCGCGGGACGCGATCCCCCTGGAGTCGCTGCTCGGCGCGCTGCACGCGGTCGAGCACTCCCAGATTGCCGTCCTGCCGCTGATCGCGATGTGCGACCGCTGGGACATCGGCGGGCTCTCGACGAACCTCCACCCGCAGACCGGCGGCGCGACGATCTTCATCTACGACGGTCACCCCGGCGGGATCGGCATCACGCGCACCGCCTTCGCCCGTTTCGAGGAGCTCTGCCGCGACGCCCACCGCCTGATCGCCGAGTGCCCCTGCGCGTCCGGCTGCCCCTCGTGCGTGCAGTCGCCGAAGTGCGGCAACCTCAACGAACCACTCTCCAAGCTCGGGGCGCGCCTATTGCTGGAGCGAATGCTCGCCGCCGGTGGCGCGGATCGTGCCATCGGTGCCAACGGCGCCGGTATCGCGGGCGTTGCAGGTGTTGCGAATGCTGCGGAGACAGCGAGCGGATCGGTGCAGGAGCGCCGCTCCGATCGCGACTCCCCGTTGTTGAAGGCGTAACTATGCTCTGCATCCCCACGAAGGTGGCGTTCGCCGTCCTGGCGACCTGTCTCGCGCTGACCGGCCTGGCCGCCTCGGCGCTCAAACCGACCACGGCCTCCGCCGCCGGCCTGACCGCCTCGGCGCTCAAACCGACCACGGCCTCCGCCGCCGGCCTGACCGCCTCGGCGCTCACGCCCGCACCGGCCTCCGCCGCCGGCTTCAGCTTCGGCCTCGCCGACTACGAACCGGCCACGTTCTCCGACCCGCGCGTCGCCGAGCTTGGGGTCCACACCGCGCGCGACGTCGTCCCCTGGAACGTCGTCGCCGTCCCGCGCGACCTCGACGCGGTGACCGTCTGGCTCGCCGCCGTCCAGCGCGCGGGAATCACGCCGCTGATCACCTTCCAGCACGCCGACGGCAACGACCGCGCGCCGACGCAAGCCCAGTTCCTCAAGGACTTCCTCCGCTTCCGCGCCTTGTTTCCCTGGGTGACCGAGTTCTGCCCCTGGGACGAGGCCACCCATGCGGGGCAACCGACCGCGCGCCGGCCGCGGCTGGCCGCCCAGTACTACAACGCGCTGGCCTCCCACTGCTCCGGCTGCACCGTCACCGCGCCCGACACGCTCGACGCCGACGGCAACATCGAGGCCTGGATCGGGCAATTCCTGCGGACTGCTCACCCCTATCCGCGGGTCTGGCCGCTGAACCCCTACCGGAGCGTCTCCACCGACAACTCGCGCCCGATCCGCCAGTTGCTGTCGTTCGTCCACGGGCAAGTCTGGTTCAGCGAGGTCGGCGGGATCGTCTGGTGGCGCTTCCACGGGCGGCTGATCTACCACGGCGAGGCCTCCGCGGTGCGGTCTACGAAGAACATCTTCCGGCTCGCCTCGATCAGCTCGCGGATCACTCGGGTTTACTACTACCACTGGCGCTCGCCGGGGACTCCTCAGTCGGCTAAGAAGTCAACCTGGGATGCCGGGTTGGTCACTGCGAATGGGGTCGCGCGGCCGGCTTTGCTGGCTGTGGCCAAGGCGCTGCATCGGCAGGTGCAGGTGGCCACGCCTAGCTCGTTTTAGGGGAGGAGCGCTTCGGGTCCTCAGGACCTTCGTCTTTGGGTGGGTCAACCTTCAGCAGCTCCACCTTGCAGCTGAGGCCTTTGACCTTCGGCCACTCGGCATCAGCACACAGGACCGTTTCGATGTCCTCATGAAGATCCGCCGTGGCCAGGATCAACGCGTCGGGCATCCTCAGCGAGATGCGCTTGCCGCGCAACTGTCCGGCACGCGCCGCGACCTGCCTGTCGACCGGCAACAGTTCCTTGATCACAACGTCGAAGAACCGCTCGACCTTCTTCTCCGGATGATGCCCATGCGATACACCGGTCATCACCTCCGCGTAGCTCACGGCCGACGCGACCAGAGGATGGCTGCCAATGACTTCCTTGAACTTGGTGACGGTCACTTCATGCAAAGCATCGTCGGCGTCCAAGAACCCGACGATCACCGTTGAATCGAGCAGGATCAATCCCACTCTTGGCGCAGCCCACGTACGGTTCGACCGAGCTCGCCACCCGTGCTCAGGGCACCCGCAAACTCATCTAGCAGATCGTCCATCCGTGCGACCAAGACACGTCCGGGGCCCGCGGCCCTGACCTGCACCACATCCCCCTCACGCAACCCAGCCTCGCTGAACGCGCCGATCGGGATCGTGATCTGATGCTTGCCGGACACCCGGGAGCGACCTGCCGCACGGCTCTTTTTGCTTCTTGATTTCTTGACTTTTGTCGCCATTGGTCAAGAATAACACTCTAAGGACCGCCCATAAGAAACCGAACCTGGTCCCGGGGCAGGAGTCAAACCTTCAGCCCAAAGCCTCCGGAGCCTCCAAGCTAAACGCCCGTTTCGGCCCGGCATGCCGCGCGTTGTACTGCAACAGCGCCGCCCCGACGAGGATGAAAGGAACAAGGTTCACCGCATGCAAAACAAGCGCGTAAGGAAGCGCCTCGGAATGCGGCACCCCATAGGCTTTCATCGCGATCAGAGCCGCCCCCTCGAACACGCCGATCGCGCCGGGCGGCGAGGGAAGAATCATCGACAGCCCGATCGCCACGGCGACAAGCACCCCGGAGGCGAACGGCAGGTGCAGGTGAAAGGAGACGCTGACGAAGTAGGCGCACAAAGCGGAGAGCATCCAGGCGGCGATCGTCCAGAGGAAGGCTTCCAGCGCGACGACCCCATGGCGCAGGCCGGACAGGCCATGGTTGAGCTCGTCGATCGTGCGCTCGAGACGCTCGCCGGAGAACAGCGAGAAGCGACCCAACGGCCGTAGCAACAGCCGCAACGGACGATCGCCATACACGGCGAGGACGATTACAGCAGCGACGATCAGCCCGGCGAGCACGATCGCGGCGACCGCCGCCGCGGCGAACCAGCTGACGTGCGGCAACCAGTGCTCGGCGGCGAAGAAGATCACGAGGATCGCGATCAGGTCGTACAGCCGCTCGATCACGACGGTCCCGATGATCTCCACGGCGGGCGTCGAGCTGCGCTGGTTGAGCACGAGCACGCGCGCCGCTTCGCCGGCGCGCGCGGGGAGGATCGAGTTGTAGAAGTAGCCGATCATCGTCGCGTTGATGACCGGCCCGGGCGGCGGGCGACGCCCGGGGGCGAACAGCGAGCGCCAGCGCAGCCCGCGGGCGACGTTGCCGAGGCCGAAGGCGATCAGGGCCGGGATCAGCCACACGTAGTCGCTCGTGCGCAGCGCGTGCCACACCTCGCTGAGGTTGATGCCGCTGAGCGCGATGTAGGAGAAGACGACGGTGACCACGACCGTCACCGCGTTGATCAGCAGCCGCGAGCGGCGCGGCAAGCGCGGCGAGGACCGCTCGGCCCGGACCGGCGCGGACGCGCTCAAGAGGCCGACTCTCGCCAGGTCACGATGCGAAAGCGCCACAGCGCCCAGACGGCGCGCAGGCCGTCGCGCCAGGTGATCTTCTTGCCTTCGGCGAACGTGCGGCCGTAGTAGGCGATCGGCACCTCGTAGATCCGCAGGTCTCCGATCGCGAGGATCCGCGCGGTGATCTCCGGCTCGATGCGGAAGTCCTCGGAGACGAGCGTCAGGCCCCGGGCGATGTCGCCGCGGATCGCCTTGTAGCCGACCTCCATGTCCGAGAGGGTGGTGTTGAAGAGGATTCCCGTGAGCATGCTGAGCATCCGGTTGCCGGCGTAGTGCCAGAACAGATGCGCGCGCTGGGGCTGGCCGCCGCGCAGCCGGCTACCGTAGACGGCATCGGCGGTGCCCGCGAGGATCAGGTCGACGAGGCTGGGAATGTCGGCCGGGTCGTACTCGGCGTCGGCGTCCTGGATGATCACGACCTGGCCGCTCGAATGCGCGAGCGCCGTGCGCACGGCTGCGCCCTTGCCGCGGTTGCGCTCGTGGGCCAGCAGCGTGATCCGCTCGTCATCCCGCGCGCGTGTGGTGACGGTCGCGGCCGTGTCATCGGCCGAGCAGTCATCGACGACGATGATCTCCAGCTCGTAGTCGAGCTTTTTCAGCGCCGTGATCACGTCACCGATCGTGCCGGCCTCGTTGTAGGCCGGCACGAGCACGCTCAGCTGGGGCCCGGTGGTCATTCCCTGGAAGCTATCCGAAACCTCGGAGACCCCTCCTCCCTCGGAGGCCTTCCCTCAACAGACCCGGGGATCGGGGAGCCAGGGGGGACGGGAGCCGCCGAGCGGGCGTCGATCAAAAAGCGCCGATCGGCGGACCTTCATACTTCGCCTTGGCGGGGCTGATCCAGCGCACGCGCCAGCTGACTCCCTTGGTGGAGGAGTTGAGGGACCAGTAGCCGGCGCCGTTGGTCGTGACCGTCTTCAGCGTGCGATAGCCGCCGGCGCCCTTCGGTTTGACGAGCACCGTGACCTTCGTCGAGCCGGTCGCCGGGCGCACGAGGCCCCACAGCGCAAAGCCGTGCCCGCGCTTTGAGACCGTCAGCGGCACGGGGAAGCCGTTGTAGAGCGGCTTGTGCTGGCCGCTGAGGTACTCGAGGCCCGTCTGGAAGCCGACGTAGCCGCCAATCGCTGAGACCGAGAAGGGCCCGCCGAGCGGGTCGTCTTTGAGCAGGTACTGCGAGAACGCCGCGACGCGCGGGTTGGAGTAGGCCATGTGCTCGGAGATCGCGTCGTATTCGGCCTGCTTGGCGGCGGAGACCCCTTCGAACTTGTTCGGCTTGCTGTTGACCCCGAACTCGGTCAGGTAGATCGGCAGGCCGCCGGGAATCGCGTGCGCCCGCGCGGCCGAGTTCAGTGCATTGGACAGGCGCGAGAGCGAGGCGATCGTGACGCTGTCCTTCTGCTTCCAGACATAGTTGGGACCGGCCGCCGGGAAGTAGGCGTGGTGGGCGTAGCCGGCCATCTGCAGCTCGCTGCAGGAGCCCGATTTCTTGTACTTGGCGTTCAGGCAGAGCGCTTCGCGCATGAACGCCAGCGGCGCCACGGGATGCAGCAGCGCGGCCGATTTTTCCTTGCGAATGTTCACGGTGTCATAGCCGACCGGCGCCGTCTCGCCGAACAGCACGCGCGGATGCGCGATTCCCGCCGCTTGCAGCCCCGCGTAACCGGCTTGGTAGAGGCCACGGTAGATCCGTCCCGAGACGGGCGTGCCGTTGGCGTTCCACTGGGGCGTCAGGTAGGCGGGCTCGTTGGGCTCGTTCCAGATCGAGTAGAGCGAGACCTCGGAACCGTAGTGGCGCGCCACGGCGGTCATGAATTCCTGGAAGTCGAGGTCGTCGGGCCGCGTGGTGTAGGGCGCTTTGTGGTTCGCGGTCGCCCAGCTCGGCGCCGGGGCGGTCACCGTCAGGAGCACCTGCCAGTGCAGCCGCTGGGCTTCGGCGAGCAGCGCGTCGTACTGGCCCCAGTCGTAGTAACCGGGGTTGGTCGCTTCGAAGGCCGGCTTGACGGCGCTGCCGGGGCTGGGCGCGACGGTGTACCAGTTGAGCTCCACGCGCAGGGCCTTCACGCCGAGCGCCTGCAGCTGCACGAGCACCCCCGGACGGGTGCTCGCGTTGAGCAGGTCGCTGGAGGCCTCGAAGTAGGTTTTCTGGCCGGTCGAGGCCTGCGCCTGGCCGGCGCCGATCGCGCCGGAGATGAGCGCCGAGCAGGCAAGCGTTGCACAGAGAAGTATGCGGATGCGCGACATTGGCCCTCGATTCGGTCGTTCTTGCTTGGCGGGACGGGGGAACGGATACTGGGGGACGGGTAGCGTAGACATGCTCGCGGACGAGCAGACCGACCGGGGATCAGTCGGCCGAGACGGTGCGCGGCACGTCATTCGCACCGCTGGCTGAGACACGCAAGCGACGGGGAAGTTGCGGCCCGTCGCCGAGATCTCCCGGGCGGCGAGCCCCAACCGGCCTACTGCGTGCTGACCTTCACGTTGCAGTGCGCGCCGTGCAGGTGCGCGCAGACGATCACGTAGCCCGGCCGCGGCTTGTGATGGGCGTCGGTCAGCCCCGAGTCGAAGATCGTCGAGGCCGTGCCGCCGGTCCACTGGTAGATGTACAGGCGCTTGATCTGCGTGTACTTCGAGGCGATCGCGAACATGAAGCTGAGCGCTTTCGCCGCGCGCGCCAGGCCGGAGCCGTGGACGTTGGGAAAGGCGCCGCCGAATTTGACGATCCCGCCGGTCTCGGTAAGCCATACGTCGCCGGGCACCACCGCGAGGATCGCACGGGTGCGTTCGCTCGAGAAGCGGTTGGTGTCCGAGTAGTTGTGCAGCCCCCACAGGGTGGGCGTGGGAATGCGCAGATGATGCAGCTCCGCTTTGAATTCGGAGATGTAGGTGAGCGTCGGGCCGACTTCGTTCTGATCCAGGATGTCCAGGCCGAGGATCGTGCACTTCGCGCAGACGTGCCTGAGCGCCTGGTAGTACTTCGCCGATTCGACCGCCGTCGGGCTGTTGAACTTCTCGTAGCTATAGCGGACGTTGCCCCGGTTGGTCTCGTTCCACGGCTGGTACAGGTGGACGCGGGGGAACAGCTGCATGAACTTTTTCGTGTCCTGTTCGTAGACCTTGATGCTCGGCATCCTCGTGGGCGTGTACTCGGAGTGGTAGAAGGCGACGAGCACCTGCTGGTGTTTGGCTTCGGCGGCGTGGATCCAGGCCTGGGCCTTCATCAGCGAGTAGCCGCGGACGGCCGCGTCGTAGGGGGCGATGTAGCGCGTGATGTGGGTGTGCAGCTGCTTCCACAGCGGGTCGTTGAACATCTCGGTCTTCTCATCCGCGATCCCGACCTGGTAGGAGGCGGCGGCGTGGGCCACCGGCTGATGCTTGGCGGCGGCGGAGAGCGCCGCCGGGACGCCGAAGACCGTTAGCGACACCAGCGACAGACCGCAGAACAGCAGCGCGACGGCAAGTACCAGACGGGGGCGCGGGACGGTTGGGCGCAGGGTCGTGAACACGGCCATCGAAACAGGCTATACGCCGAAAAGTTGCGTTTCCCTGCGTGCGCGAGGGCCGCGTGGGCGCATAGGATGGGGACGATGCGCAACGGGCGATGGCGTTACTGGGGGCCGCTCGGGATCGTGCTGGTGGTGGCGTTCGGACTACGCCTGTGGGGCATCGGGCAGGGGTTGCCCTACGTGTACAACGTCGACGAGTACGGCCACTTCGTGCCGGAGGCCGTGGCGATGTTCCACCACGGGCTGAACCCCCACTACTTCATCAATCCGCCCGCGCTGAGCTACCTGCTGCACGTCGTCTTCGCGGTCTGGCTCGGCGGAGGACTGGGAGCCCACCCACCCACGCGTGAATTCGCGCTACATCCGGATCGTCTGTTCCTCGTCGCGCGGATCACCGTCGCGCTGCTCGGAACGGTCTCGGTGTGGCTGCTCTACCTGGTCGGCGCGCGCCTGTTCAACCGGGCGGTCGGCCTGCTCGCAAGCGCCGTGCTGGCGGTGGCGTTCTTACCGGTTTTTTACGGCCATCTCGGGCTTAACGACGTGCCAACGCTGGCGCCGTTGACCCTTTCGCTGTTCGGTACCGCGGGGATCTTGCGGAAAGGGCGCATGCTCGACTATCTCGTGGCAGGCATCGGCCTGGGGCTGGCGACGGCGACGAAGTACACGGCGGGCGTGATGCTCCTGCCGCTGCTCGCCGCGGCCGTGGCACGGTATCTGGACGGAAAGCCCCCGACCGAGGAGCCCTCCGCCGCGCGGCGATCGACAAGCGAGGGTCGCACGACGGAACCCCTCGCGAGCTCGGTCGCCCGACCAGATCGAGCGCGGGACGACGGGAAATCGAACGCCCGCAGGGACGTGGCGATCGGCGTGGGGATCTCCCTCGCGGCGGCGGCGGGCACGTACCTGATCGCCAACCCCTATTCGCTGCTCGACTTTCACCTGTTCCGCGAGGAACTGGAACGTCAGTCGAAATACACCGAACAGTCGCGCGCCTCCTGGATCGGAGGACCGCAGCAGGGCAGCTTCGTCTACTACCTGTGGTCGTTCGGCTGGGGACTCGGGTGGATCCCCGCGCTGGCGGCGCTGGGCGGCGCGGTGAGCATCTGGCGCAGGCAGCGACGGGTCGGCTGGGTGCTGGTGCCGGTGGCGGTGCTGTATCTGTTGTTCCTGAGCCTGCAGGGGCGCTACTTCGGGCGATGGCTGTTGCCGATCTTCCCGATCGCCTGCCTGCTGGCGGGGAACTTCGCACTCGAAGTGGCCGGCTGGGCGGCGCGGCGCGCCCCGCGTCTGGATTGGGCCTCGGCCGCGCTGACGGCGCTGGCGGTGATCGCGCTGGTCGCGCAGGGCGTCGTGTACGGCGTCCACTCGGGTTTGGTGCTGTCACGCGCCGATACACGCAACCTTGCGCGCGCGTGGGTGGTGCGGAACATTCCCGCGGGCGCGCGGATCGTGGTCGAGCCGGTGGTGCCAAACGCGTGGCTGAACGATACGGGCGGGTCAGGGGCCGGCAGGGTGCGCTGGATCAAGTTCCCGACGTTGCGCGTGGTGCTGAACCCCGCGACCGGCATGCCCGAAGCCGCACATCGAACGGTCGAACTGGAAGATTACGAGCGCACGCTGAGCCCGGCGTTGATCGGGTATTACGAGCAGCACGGCTATTGCTGGGTGGTCAGCGGCACGACGCAGTCCGGGCGAGCGTTCGCCGATCCGCAGACCGTGCCGCATGCGGTCGCGTATTACAGGGCACTGAAAGAACAGGGCGAAATCGTCTACCACGTTTCCCCCTACCGCCCGGGGAAGGGGCCGACGGCGTTCAACTTCGATTGGACGTTCGACTACTACCCGCTCGCCTTCGAACGACCGGGCCCGGAAATGACCGTCTACCGCCTGCACGGCGGACGCTGCGCCTACTGATTCCCCCGCGCGATCTTGCGCAGATCGATCGTCGCGTCATACAGCTCCGCGTCGACCCCCTCCTCCAGAGCAATCTCGCGTAGCGGACGCCCGGAATCGGTGGCGCGCTTGACGATCGCGGCGCCCTTGTCGTAGCCGATCGCGCCGTTGAGCGCGGTGGCGACCGCGAGCGTCCCTCCGGCTGAGGCCGCGACGCCGGCCCGGTTGACCTCGATGCCGTCGACGCACTTCTCGGCGAACGCGCGCGAGGTGCTCGCCAAAAGGTGCAACGACTGGAGCAGGTTGCGCGCGATCAGGGGGATGCGCACGTTGAGCTCGAACTGGCCCTGCATGCCGCCGACGGTGATCGCGGTGTCGTTGCCGATCACCTGCGCGCACACCTGCAGCACGACCTCGGGCAGCACGGGGTTGACCTTGCCGGGCATGATCGAGGAGCCCTTCTGCAGCTCGGGCAGGAAGATCTCGCCGATGCCCGTGCGCGGGCCGGAGCCCATCAAAGCGAGGTCGTTGGCGATCTTCGTGAGCGATACCGCGACGACCTTCAGCGCGCCGGAGAGCTCGACCAGAGCGTCGCGGTTGGCCTGCGCCTCGAATGGGTCGAGCGGCGGCGCGATCTGTTTGAGCCCCGATTCCTTCTTCAGCCGCGCGCGGACCTTCTCGGCGAAGCGCGGGTGCGTGTTCAGCCCGGTGCCGGTGGCGGTGCCGCCGAGGGGAATCTGCCCGACGTGCTCCAGCGCGGAGCGAACGCGCTCCTGCGCCAGGGCCATCTGCGCGGCGTAGCCGGCGAACTCCTGGCCGAGCGTGACGGGGACGGCGTCCATCAGGTGCGTGCGCCCAGACTTGACGACGTTGGCAAAGCTTTTCGCCTTCTTCGCGAACGAGCGCTCGAGCAGGCGGAGCGCCGGCAGGAGCTCGTTCTGGGCGACGTCGAGCGCGGCGAGGTGGACGGCCGAGGGGAACACGTCGTTGGAGGACTGGCCCATGTTGACGTGGTCGTTGGCGTGGATCTTCTCGCCGGCGAGCGTGGCGATCACCTCGTTGGCGTTCATGTTCGTCGAGGTGCCGGAGCCGGTCTGGAAGACGTCGATCGGGAACTGCGCGTCGTGCTTGCCGGCGGCGATCTCGGCGGCAGCTTTGGCGATCCGCGTGGCGCTGGCTTTGGGCAGCAGGCCGAGCTCGCCGTTGACGAGCGCGGAGGCGCCCTTCACGCGCGCCAGCCAGCGGATGACCGAGACGGGGACGGTCTCGCCCGAGATCGGGAAGTTGGCGACGGCCTTCGTGGTCTCTGCACCCCAAAGCTGCTTGTCGGTCATTCAGGACTCCTCATCGGATCGGGAAAGAAAGATTTTTATGAAGCCCCCTACCGGGGGCCGGGCGGGCGTTCGTGCTTCCGCAACCGGGCACGTTATCGAGCAGGCCAAGGCAAGCTAGCGGGCCGAGCCGGCCAGTTTTGCGTCGTGATCCCCTTGGGCACGTTAACCACAGAACGCCGCGAGCTCCCGGGCGAGGCCGACGGGGTCGTCGTAGGCCATCAGAAACCCCGTGCTGGGAAGCACGCGCAGCTGCCCGTCAGGTAACAAAGGCAGCGCCTGTTCGGCAATAGCGAGCGGATGCAGGCGGTCGCTGTCGGCCCACAGCAAGAGCACCGGCATCGTGAGGCGCGGGTAGAGCTCCAGCAGCTGGGTCTGCGCGCCGCGTGGCCAGGAGCGCGCGCAGCGCGACCAGGAACGCGCGAGCGAGGGGTTGCCGGGGACGTCGGCGAAGGCGTGGCGCAGGAGGTCGCGTGCGGCAGGATCCGCGCGCACGGTCAGGCGCAGGCCGCGCTCGGGGGTGAAGGCGGCGCGCGCGCCGTAGGTGAGCAGGCGGTCGAGACCGGGAACGGCGCCGGCGGTGGCGGCCAGACGCCAGGCGGTGCGCAGCCGCGCGTCCCGGGGTGGAGCGTGCAGGCGGCTGGGCATCAGAATCAGCCGCCGGGGCTGAAGGCTCCCGCGGGAGATCGCGTGCAGGAGAATCTCCGCGCCGGCGTCGTGACCGCCGATCAGCGGACGGGGCCCGAGCACGTCGGCGGCGAAGCCCGACATCACATCGGCGAACCAGTCCAGCGTGTAGGGATGGCGCGGGCGATCCTCGGAGTCACCGTGCAGCGGCAGGTCGGGCAGCACCACGCGGTAGCGGTCGGCGAGCTGCTCGACGGCCGGTTCGAGCTCCTTGTGGGAGAGCATCGCCGAGTGCAGCAGAGCCAGCGGCGGGCCGGCGCCGAGCTCGCGGTAGGCGACACGCGCGCCGTCGGGGTGGTGGTAGAGACGCAGCCTCACACTCGCAATCGTAGGCCGCACGTCGCCGGGACTGACCGCGCTCCTGCACCTGCAGCACACGAGGCTTGCGGGGCTCGCACCTACAATGGGCGCCCCTGTGAGCGCCCCCGCGAAACACCCGCTGATCCCGCGCCGCGCGGTCGACCCGCGTCGAGAGCTGCCGGCGATGGAGCTCGAGGTGCTGGAGCGCTGGCGCGAGCGCGATGTGTTCGCCGCGTCGCTGCGCGAGCGCGAGGGCGCGGAGCAGTGGGTCTTCTACGAGGGGCCGCCAACCGCGAACGGGCCCCCGGGGTCCCACCACGTGCTGTCGCGCGTGTTCAAGGACATCTACCCGCGGTACAAAACGATGCGCGGATATCGGGTGGAGCGGAAGGGCGGTTGGGACTGCCACGGGCTGCCGGTCGAGATCGCGGTCGAACAGGAGCTGGGGATCAAATCGAAGGCGGAGGTCGAGGAGTACGGGATCGGCGAGTTCAACGCGCGCTGCCGCGAGTCGGTGTTCACCTACCTGCAGGAGTGGAACAAGCTGACCGAGCGGATCGGTTTCTGGCTGGACCTCGACGACGCCTACAGGACGCTCGACGAGAGCTACATCGAGTCGGTGTGGTGGACGCTTGCACAGATCGATCGCCGCGGGCTGCTGTACGAAGGACACAAGGTCAGCCCGTATTGCCCGCGCTGCGAGACGACGCTGTCCTCGCACGAGGTCGCGCAGGGCTACAGGGACGTGGTCGATCCAAGCGTGTATCTGAAGCTGCCGGTCACAAACGACCGCGGCGCGGACAGCGAGGACAGGCTGTTGGTGTGGACGACGACGCCGTGGACGCTGCCGGGGAACGTGGCGCTCGCGGTCTCCCCCACGGCAACCTATGCGCGCGCGGGCCTCGGCGGGGAGCACTTCGTGCTCGTCGCCGATCGCGTCGCGGCGGTGCTGGGGGAGCGGGCGGAGGTGATCGAGCGCTTCAGCGGCGAGGAGCTGGTGGAGCGCTACGGCGGCTACCGCGGGCCGATCTTTGCGCTCGACGATCGCCCGCCGGGCGACTCGCCGATCCTCGCGGACGGGTTCGTCACGACGGAGGAAGGCACCGGGATCGTGCACCTGGCGCCGGCGTTCGGCGAGGACGACTACCGCGTCGCGGCGGCCGCGGGGATCTTCAGGGGCGACGAACCGCACACCCTGTACAACCCGGTCAGGCCGGACGGCACCTACGACGGCCGCGTGCGCGACCGCGACGGCAACTCGTGGGAGGGCCGCTTCGTCAAGGACCCCGAGCTGACAAAAGAGCTGATCGCGGACCTCGACGCGCGCGGACGGCTGCTGCGCGTCGAGGATTACGAGCACTCCTACCCCCACTGCTGGCGCTGCGGCACGCCGCTGCTCTACTACGCGAAACCGTCGTGGTACATCGCCACGACGAAGCTGCGCGACGAGCTGCTGGCAGCGAACGAGACCGTGAATTGGCACCCTCCGCGCGTCAAGGAGGGACGCTTCGGGGACTGGTTGAAGAACAACGTCGACTGGGCGCTCTCGCGCGAGCGCTACTGGGGCACGCCGCTGCCGGTGTGGCGCTGCGCGGAGGGGCATGTGCACGTGATCGGCTCGTTCGCGGAGCTGACCGAGCGCTCGGGGAGCGAGCTATCAGATCACCATCGCCCGTTCGTGGATGACGTCACGTTCCCCTGCCCTCATGCGGCGGAGGCGCAGGGCCCTGGTGAACACGGGGCCGGGATCGAGTGCGGCGAGCCGATGCGGCGCGTGCCCGAGGTGATCGACGTGTGGTTTGACTCCGGCTCGATGCCCTTCGCTCAGCACCACTACCCGTTCGAGCACGAGGACCGTTTCGCCGAGCGCTTTCCGGCGGACTTCATCTGCGAGGCGCAGGATCAGACAAGGGGTTGGTTTTACTCGCTGCTCGCGGTCGCGACGCTGTTGGGGCAGGAGGCGCCATTCGACCAGCAGGCCCCCTACAGGAACGTCGTCTGTCTCGGGCTGATCCTCGACGAGGAGGGTCAGAAGATGAGTAAGTCGAAGGGCAACGCGGTCGAGCCGTGGCAGGTGCTCGACAAATACGGCGCGGATGCGTTCAGGTGGTACTTCTTCACCTCGAAGCAGCCGTGGGACGGGTATCGCTTCTCCGAGGAGACGATCGGCGAGGGCGTGCGGCTGTTCTTGAAACAGCTGTGGTCAACGTACTTCTTCTACACCCTGTACGCCGAAGCCAACTCGGCGGCGCTCGGCGCGGCACCGGAGCCGGAACAAGCCCAGGGGACCAACCAGCCCAAAGCGACATCCGAGGCCGCGCCGCCAGAGCCGACCGACGACCTCGACCGCTGGGCGCTGTCACGCACCGCGGGGACGGCCCAGCTGGTGGCCGAGCGCCTGGACGCCTACGACGCGACCTCAGCCGGAAGGGCGATCGCGGGCCTGGTCGATGAGCTGTCGAACTGGTACGTGCGCCGCTCGCGACGGCGCTTCTGGGACGGCGACCCCGCGGCGTTCGAGACGCTGCGCCTTTGCCTGCTGACCGTGGCGAAGCTGCTCGCGCCGCTGTGCCCGTTCATCGCCGATGAGATCTACGACAACCTCGACGGGACGCTCCAGAGCGTGCACCTGTGCGACTTCCCCGTGGCCGGCGCGCTGCCGCGGCGCGACGAGGGGCTGGAGGAGGCGATGGCGCTCGCGCGCGAGACGGTCAGGCTGGGACTGGGCGCGCGGGGCAAGGCCAAGATCAAGGTGCGCCAGCCGCTGAGCGAGGCGGTGGTGGTCGCCGACGGGCGTGAGCGCGCGGCGATCGAACGGCTGGCAGACGTCGTGCGCGAGGAGCTGAACGTGCGGAAGATGCGCTTCGTCGCCGCCGCCGAGGAGCTGAGCGAGTACGAGGTGAAGGCCAACTACCGCACGCTGGGCCCGCTGTTCGGCAAGGACATGCCGCGCGCGGCAGAGGCGATCGCGGCGCTCGACCCCGCGCAGGTGGCGGCGGCGGTGCGCGAGGGCGGCAGCCCAATCGGGATCTCGGTGGCAGGACGCGAGCACATCCTCTCCGCCGAGGACGTGATCCTCACGATGAAGGCCCCCGAGGGCTACAGCGTCGAGCGCGAGGGCGCGCACGCGGTCGCGCTCGACCTGACGATCGACGAGGATCTGCGGGCCGAGGGACAGGCACGCGAGATCGTCCACGCCGTGCAGAACGCGCGTAAGAGCGCCGGCATGGAGGTCGAGGACCGGATCGAACTCACCCTCGACGGCGATCCCGCGCTGCTCGCGGCCGCCAAGGCCCACCGCGACTACCTCACGGGCGAGACGCTCGCGGTCGAACTCAATCTCGACGGTGGGACCGGCGCCGCCGTCGAGGTAACGGACTACATAGGGCAGGCCGAGATCGACGGCCTGCCCCTGAGCATCGCCCTACGCCGCGGTTAGCGCCGGCTCCAGCTCCTGCTCCAGCTTCTTCTTGGGGTAGGCGCCGACAACGGTCTTGACCGGCTGGCCACCTTTGAAGAGGATCATCGTCGGGATCGAGAGCACCTGGAAGTTGGCGGCCGTCTGCTGGTTCTCGTCGATGTTCAGCTTCACGATGCGCAGGTCCGGGCGCTCGGACGCGATCTCCTCGAGCACGGGCGCGACCACGCGGCAGGGGCCGCACCAGGGCGCCCAGAAGTCGACGAGCACGGGCCCCTCGGACTCGATCACCTCGGCCTGGAAATTGGTGTCTGTTACTTCGTTCAGAGTGCCTGCCATGGGGGTCTCCTTGATTTGCGTTCCGCTTGTCCGTTCCTCTTATCTACTCACTATACAAAGTGTAGTAACCCCTCTGACCCGGCCGTGGCCGGAGGTCACTCAGTGGACGGTCACGGTCCAGCCGTCCGAGGTTCGCACGATCGGAGGATGAATGTGCGTGAGCGCGGTGAACAGGTGCGGTGAGACGTAGACCTCGATCAGGGCGGCGAGCACGAGCACCGGTACGGCCACCGCGACGGTCACGACGGTGGCGGCCAGCAGTTGGTCCCACTCCCCGCGCCGGCTGGCGATGATCCACGCGGCCAGCGGCAGGAACAGGGCGGTCAGCTCGATGATCGCGTGCGGCAGCACCCCCAGCAGGAGCAGCCCGGGCGAGACTCCGAGAAACCCTGAGACACCAGCGAGCGAGCGTCCGAGAACGTAGGCCTGAATGCTCAGCGAGAAGGCGGTGGCACACACGACGAAGCCGATCGCGATTCGCCCTCCGTGCTCGTGGAGCAAGCGCGAGACACCACGATGGTGCTCGGCCTGCAGCGGCAGCGAGCTGCCGGCGATGAACCCCGCCACGCAGGCCATCGCGTGTAGGGCGAGCACAAGCATGTTGCGCCGCAGGATGCTGAGCACGTCCGCGCCGTCACCGACCGCGAACGGTGGTTCCAGGACGATGATCTGTTGATAGCCGCTGAGGAGCGTCGAGATGATCCACACGGCGCACAGCAGGCAAAGGGCGGCCATGGACGAGCCGGCGACCCAGCGGCCCAGCACTACCCCGGGGGCTCGCTGCCAGGAACGCAGCGTCGTGCGGGTCTGGCGCACGCCGTGGGCGAACGCGTAGGCGGAGGCATCCATCGCCTCTTCATCGGCCGGCGAGCGCGGTCACCTGAAGCGCGGCCGTGAGCCCGAGCACCCCGAAGTCCGGAACGACGACGAGGCCCGTACTTCGCGGGGCGGAGGCGCGGCTATTTGAAGCGCAGCTGCGGCACGAGCCACATCGCCTCGGCGGCGATCCGCCAGGACATCTTGCTCTGGCCGAGCTCGCGATCTTTGAATACGATCGGCACCTCGACCACGTGAAAGCCGGCGCGTACCGCGCGATAGGTGAGCTCGACCTGGAAGGCGTAGCCCTGAGAGCGCACCCCGTCGAAGTGAATCGCCTCGAGCACCTCGCGGCGAAAGCACTTGAAGCCCCCCGTCAGATCGCGCACGCGCAGGCCCAGAACCAGGCGCGCGTAGGTGGATCCGCCCTCGGAGATGAAGCGCCGCAACAGACCCCAGTCCACCACACCGCCACCGGGCACATAGCGCGAGCCGAGCGCCAGGTCGGCGCCGGCTTTGACCGCCTGCAGCAGCCGGGCGAGATCGGCGGGGTTGTGCGAGAAGTCGGAGTCCATCTCCATCAGATAGCCCGCGCCGTGGTCGAGCGCGTGGCGAAAGCCCGCGAGGTAGGCCGGGCCGATGCCGTTCTTCTCGGTGCGATGCAGCACCCTCACCCAGTCGTGCTCGAGCGCGAGGCGATCGGCGATCTCGCCGGTGCCGTCGGGCGAGCCGTCATCGACGACCAGCACGCGCCAACCGTCGGGGGCGGCGCCGCGCAGCGCCTCGCCGGAAGCGGCGATGATCGCCTCGATGTTCTCGGCCTCGTTGTAGGTGGGGAGGATCAGCCAGGGCTCGCCGGACATAGGTCGGCGTACCCTAGAGCAGTGGACCTGTCCAACGCCGCGATCGCCGACGCCCTGGAGGAGCTCGGCGACCTGTATGAGCTCGACGGGGCGATCGTTCACCGCGTGCTCGCCTACCGCAACGCGGCCAAGGCGGTTCGCGAGGCATCCGTGTCGGTCGCGGCGCTGGCGCGCGCGGGACGGGCGACCGAGCTTCAGGGGATCGGCGCGACGCTCCAGCAGAAGATCATCACGCTGCTCGACACCGGCACCACTCCCTCGACGGAGCGCATGCGCGCGCAGTTCCCGCCCGGCCTGATCGAAATCACCCGACTGCCCGGCCTGGGGCCGAAGCGCGCGCGACTGCTGTTCACAGAGCTGGCGATCGACTCGCCCGAGAAGTTGCGCGAGGCGGCGCTCGCGCAACGACTGCGCACCGTGAAGGGACTCGGCGCGAAGTTCGAGACGAGCGTCCTTCAGGCGCTCGATCGAATGGCCACCGACCCTCCCGAGCGGGCTACCGGACGCCTCCTGCTGCCCCGCGCGATCGAGCTGGGCGAGACGCTCGCCGCGGGCTTGACCGAGCGGGGAGGCAAGGGCACACACGTGGAGCTGGCCGGCTCGGCGCGGCGGATGGCGGACAGCGTGAAGGACGTCGACCTGATCGCCACGACGACGAAGCCGACGACGCTCGCAAAGCGCCTCGCCGGGCTGCCGGAGATCGAGTCCGTGTCCTCCGCGGGCAAGCCCGGGGCCAGAGCTCGCACCCATTCGGGCGTGTCCGTCGACCTGAGAATCGCCAAACCTGGCCAGCTCGGCAACCTGTTGCAGCACTTCACCGGCTCCGGGACGCACAATGCCGCGCTGCGCGAAGCGGCGGTGCGCAAGGGCCTGCATGTATCCGAGTACGGAGTGCTCGAGGATGCCGGCCAAACCACGCACATGTGCGCCACCGAGCAGGAGGTGTATGAGCTGCTCGGCTTGAGCTATATCGAGCCTGAGCTGAGAGAGAACCGTGGCGAGCTCGAGGCCGCCACAAGCGATGCGCTGCCAAAGCTGATCGAGCTGGAGGACATCAAGGGCGACCTGCATTGCCACACGACGGCCTCCGACGGGAAGAACTCGATCGAGGAGATGGCGATCGCGGCGCGCGAACGGGGATATCGGTATCTGGCGATCACCGACCACTCGGCGTCGCACGGCTTCGGCGACGACGTCTCACCCGAGCAGCTGCGCCGCCAGATCGAGTTGGTGCACGAGGCCAACGCACGACTGGAGGGCATCGAGCTGCTGGCCGGCAGCGAGGTGAACGTGCTGCCCGATGGATCGCTTGACTACGAGGACGACCTGCTGGGCGAACTCGACTGGGTGATCGCAAGCGTGCACACATCGTTCGGGATGGGCGAGCGGGCGATGACCGAGCGAATGATCGCGGCGATCGAGCATCCGCTGGTGGACGCGATCGGACATCCCACGGGACGGCTGATCGGGCGCCGCGAGCCCTATGCGATCGACCTTGACGCGGTATTCGCCGCGGCCGCGCGGGCGGGGACGATGCTCGAGATCAACGCCAACCCCGACCGGCGCGACCTTTCCGAGATCCACGCCCGCGGCGCCGCACGGGCGGGCGTGCGCATCCTGATCGACTCCGATGCCCATCGCACGGACACCCTGCAGAACATGCGCTGGGGCATCGCCACCGCGCGCCGCGCGTGGCTGACCGCCGCGGACGTGGCCAACACCAAACCGTGGCCAGAGCTGCGGAAGCTACGTAAAGGCAATCGCAGACGCTGAAACGGTCTTCTGCGAGGTCGGGGCCGGACCCAGCTGAGATTCGTCGGGTTCCGCGAGTGACCCTGGCTTGCGGCTCGGATCGTCCGTCTTCCTCAGGGGCCGAGCGCGCCGATCGGGATCACAGCCACATCGTCCTCGCGGCGGTATCCGTAGCCGGTCGCGACGATCACGCCCAGCAGCGCCGGGCTTCCACAGCTGGCCGTGTCGACGCGCTCGGCGAAACGCTTCAGGCTCGTCGCGGCGGCATCGACTTGACCTTGCCCGAGCTTCACCTCGAATGCCATCCAACGCCCATCGCCTGCCTCGACGATCGCGTCAACCTCGAGACCGCCACTGTCACGGTATTGCGACACGCGTGCGTCAGCCGCCTGTGCGTAGACACGCAGATCACGCACAACGAGCGACTCGAACAGGAAGCCGAGCAGGTTGAGATCAGTGAGCAGCCGGCCCGGAGTCGCACGCAGCGCCGCCACCGCGAGCGACGGGTCGACGAAGTGTCGCTTCGGCGCCATGCGAAGACGGTGCTTGGAGCGCAGGTGCGGCGCCCAGGCAGGCTGGTCCTCGACGATCATGAGTCGCTCAAGCGCGTCCAGGTATTCGCGAGCCGTGTCATCCTTCAACGGACCATCAGCCCCGCCTGTGTCCTTGGCGAGCGTCGCCGCCGCGGCGTGAGTGGCGATGTTGCGCGCGAGACTCGCCAGCAGACGCGCCACGCGCGCGGGGTCGCGATTGCTCGCCTCCACGCGGCTGACATCGACCCGTGCAATCTCATCCAGGTAATCGCGCACAGCGAGCAGACCATCCGGTACGCTGCGTCCGCGCAGGCCCGGCCATCCGCCGAGGGCAATCTCCTGAGTGAGGTCCCCCACAGTCAGCCCTGGATCTGTGCTTGAGCTCACCACGCCCGCCAGCAGATCGCTCAGCGAGATGCGACCGGTGCTACGGCCCATCTCAAAGAGACTCATCGGACGCATCCGCAGACGGGTTATGCGCCCGGCCCCCGTGTGTCGCGTGATGTCATCCGGCGGAACCGCGGAGCCGGTCAAGATGAACTGGCCAGGATCGGAGCGATCGTCGATCGCCCTGCGGACGTGGTTCCAGATCGCCGGCTCGATCTGCCACTCATCCAGGAGGCGTGGCGTCGGACCGTCAAGCACAAGCGCCGGATCGATCGCAACTGCCTGCCGAGCATTCGCGTCGACATCGAACAGCACCTCGCTCGCCGCAACCTGGCGGGCGGTGGCGGTCTTTCCACACCCCTTCGGCCCCTCGATCACGACAGCACCAACGGCACTCAAACGCGCGTAAAGCTCGCGATCGACGATCCTTGGCTGATAGCTAACGGGGAGAATGCAAAGATTATAGCGGGGGATTTGCAATCTCTCTAGCGGGGAGAATACAGTCTCTCCAGCGGGGGAAATGCAGCCCATTTAGCAGGGAGAGTGCTGAACCTAGCTGGTGCCTTAAGAAAGCAGGCGCGGCAATAGCCGCTCGGCGACCAGGCGATCGACCGCCTCACGCCTGAACGGCGCAAGCGCCGTGGCAGCGCGCGCGGAGTAGTCCGGCGCCGAGTCGTCCAGGGCAATACGCAGAGCTCCCTTTAGGTCCTCGCCCACGAGCCGCGAGTCGAGCTCACGGGCGATCGGCAGCGCCGCGTAGGGGCCTGGCGCGGGGGTGGTCACCAGCATGCAACCATCGGCGAGCGCCTCCAGCTGGGCGATCCCATAATCCTCGCGTCGGGGCGCGCAGACGAACACGCGCGCGCGACGCAGAAACGCGCGGTACTCCTTGTAGGGAAGCATGCCAACGACACGCACCCCGGCCGAGGCCGGATCTTCGGTCTTCGCGCCGGCGGCAGGCCGCGAGGACGGAGCGAGGGTTGACGCCACGGAGGCGAGCCCAGCCCGCTGAAGCTCCTCGGCGTCGGCGCCCATCACGAGCAGCTCCTCTCCGTCGTGCCGCACCCTGCGCCAGGCGGCGAGCACCCTGTCGAGGCCCTTCTTCGAAGGGTTTGCGGCATAGGTAACAGCAGCAATGTCCCGGACCTCGGCGCGTGGCCCGCTCGAGTCTCTCTCTTCCCCGTCTCGATCCTCCGCCACAGACGGCTCGACCGCCACCGGAAGCACGAGCGCTCGCCCCTCCGATCGAAGCCCCGGGGGAGCCTCGCGCAGGCCGCCCTCGCTCCACGGAAGCAGCAATGAAGCCTGGCTCAGCCGGCGGCGCTCAAACGGCCGTTGCCACAGGCCGTGACGGCCCGGCCGGTTCCCCGCGGAGGGAGCGTCGAAGCGGATCGCCCCCGGCCGCGGCCACAGCAGCGCCGCGGTGGTACTCGAGTAGATCACCGCCCGCGGTCTACAGCGGGCCAACTCGGCACGGGCGGCACGCCGTGCCGCGAGTGCCCATCCCAGGTCGGTCAAGGCGAAGGTGCGCACCTGCCGGGGAGGCACAGCCGCCACAACCGTGGCGCTCGCCCCGGCCCGGCGCAGCGACCCGGCCAGCTCCTCGTCGGCCCGGCGCAGGCCGCCGGTGGAGCCGAGCGAGACGATCAGGACATCCACAGCTCCGTCTCCATCCCCAGCGGATCCCGTGGATGCCTCGACGGGCCCATCTGGCGCGATCACGGCTTCCCCGCCTTCCGCGCCCGCCGCCTCGGAGCCTCCCATCTACGTGACTGCGCCGTTAGCGCGTTCAGGGCGCAGCGCCTTGAAGCCGGGCGCGCGTTCGAGCGACATCGGCCGCACGGGGGATGTGCGGCGCACGTAGAAGCACACGCCGTCGCGCTCCTCGATCGCCGCCACGGCCGCATCCTGACGGCGCCAGGCGAGTGCCCAGATGATCGCGAAGCCCGCGGCGATACCGGGGATCTGGGGGGCGAGGAAGGCCAGGCCGCCGGCCAGCAGCGTGAACAGCAAGAGCGACCACAGGCGATTGAGCAGGACCGCACCCGGATGGTGCTCGGGCAGTGTGGTCGTGGACTTGGCGCCGGCGAGCAGCCGCGCGATCGGCGGGTTCGTCTCGGCCCGCCTGCCCAGGCGCAGGCCGATCAGTGCGGCGAGCACCCACCAGCCCACCGCGATCGGCGCCACCAGCGTGTCGGTGCTCTGCGCCGCCGCGAGGACGGTGACCGCGGCCAGCGCGGTGGCCGCGCCGGCGCTGAGCAGGACGGTCGTCTTGAGGAAGTCGACGAAACGCACTTGCCTACTACAGCAGCGCCTCGAGCAGACCGCGCACGCCGCCGGTACCGTCGATCACCAGGTCGGCCTCCGCCGCGAGCTCTGGAGGAGCTTCGTCGGAGCTGACCGCCACGCAGATGGCGGTGTTCAAGGATCCTTCTGAGACGAGCGAGCGCAGGCCGCGGAAGGCGTCCAGATCGGTCCTGTCATCGCCGGCATACAGCGCGGCGGCGAGCTGCTGGGTGGGTGGGCCCTTAAGCAGCGTGGCGATCCCGAGCCCCTTGTCGAGGGCGATGGGCGGGCGCACCTCCAGCACCTTGCGCCCCCAGTGGACCGCCAAGCCCTCCTGGAGCGCACGCCGCGCGATCTCCTCCACGGCGGCGGCAGCAGCCGCTTCGTCGGGTGCGCCACGCCAATGAAACGCGGCGATCGCGTCCTTGTCCTCGCTGCGCACCCGAATCCGTCCATGCTCGGCGGTATAGACGCGAGCGGCGAACTGACGCACACGCCCTGCCCAGGCGGCGAGGTCGGGGTCGACCTCGGGGCGCGTCGCCCCGGGACGCAGCAGCTCGCCGCCGTGGTTGCCGACATACGCGATCGTTCCGATCGAGACGATCTGCCGGGCGGTGGCCGCTCGCCGCCCGCTGACGCAGCCGACGACGCCATAGCGCTTGGCGATCTCGATCAACAGCGAACGGGTCGCCTCGGGAACATGCGCGTCGGCGGCATGCCGGACGATCGGCGCCAGGGTACCGTCGATGTCGAGGAGCACCGCCGCACGGGCTGGTTCGGAGCGGAGCGGCTCGAGCGCCTCCACGAGCGTGGCAGCGGGGGACACGAGCATTAGTATGGCGCGCACGGTGGCCGACTGTTCCCACATCGCGCGCGCTGACTGAGGAAACAGCTACGACCCAGGACGGCAAGACCGGCGCCGGTGCAATCGAGCGAGCAATGGATGGCTGAACGGGAAACCTGAAAAAATGATCCGATTGCCCGCGAGAAGGCGTAGACTGGTGGTAATGGGACTCGATAACCCAATCCACATTGTCTTCCTTGTCGTGATCCTGCTGCTGGTGTTTGGCGCCAAGCGGCTACCGGAGATCGGCCGCTCATTGGGTGGGGGCATGCGTGAGTTCAAGGACTCCGTAAGTGGCAACCACCCGGATCAGCAGCAGTCGACGCTGACCCAGGCAACACAGCAGCCGCAGGCTCCTGTCGCCCAGCCCGCTCCCGTGCAAGCGCCGGTCGCCGCGCCCGCGCCACCCGTGCCGCCCGCGCCGACTCAGGTAGCCGCAGCTCCGGTTGAGCCGCAGCCCCAGCACCAGGCCTAGCCACCGGGGAGGTAGCCGCGCCTGCGCACCGGTTTTGGCCGGTGCGCAGAGCCTGTTCGCCCTTCACACATCGTCCCCGTCGGGATCGTCGTCCGAACGGCCGGAGATGACGCCGGTGCGGGCCAGGCGAGGTGCAGGGCTCGCCCGGCCGTTCGCCCGCCGACGCCGCCGGGGACTTGGGATAGCTCAGCCCGTGTGCATGATCGGCCCCGTCCGCACCGCTTCGAACGCGGACCCCGGGACCTGCTTGATCTGTTCCAGGTCATCGTCGTTCCAGCGGGGGTCGGGCGCGCCGGTGATGTACCAGGAAGAGCCGTTGTCGGCCACGATCAAGCCGTAGCGCTTCAGCGCCCGCAGCACGACCAGCGACTCGCCGTGGAAGCCGGCGAGGCTGTAGCTCGCCTTCAGGCGCAGGCGCAATCCCATCGGCGGCAGGGTGGGATCGGTGCTGGAGGAGGCGAAGTGGGTCGCCGGATGGATGAAGCCGGTCTGCGTGCGCTGGACGGTCACACGCAGGGCGTGGTCGATCTGGCCCGCTTGGACTTCGGGGTAGCGGACGAGCAACGGAAAGATCGGCAACCCGGCGGCGTCCGCGGAGGTCCAGCCGTTGGGGCGCAGGGCGTTCGAGCGCAGGTTGAAGACGGCGCCCGAGCCCGCTTCCCAGCCGGCGCCGGCGCGCTGGGCGTTGTACAGCTCATACAGCTTGCAGCTTCCTTCCTGCAGGACGAGCACATGGCGATCGCCTGCTTCGCCCGCGCCCTCCACCGGCGCATTTGCGGGGATCGGGTATGGGCCGGAGTTCGATTCTTCGCCGAATTCGGTGAACTTGACAGGGACCTTCGGCTGGTGCGGGCCCACCACCGTGTAGGGAATGCCATAGCTCGGGTTCGTGCCGAAGTCCGGGTGCAGATGCCCCGTCAGGCCGATGCTCGCGATGTAGGCGGCTGAGTTGGGGTCCGCAGGCGCGTGGGAGATGTCCTGGTTGAGCGGGTTGTTCGCGGGGAAGATCGGGCAGGAGTACTCGTGGGGGGCGGCCTTGCGTGATGTAGCGGCAGAGCGTCCTTGTGCAAGAGCCGAGGCGGCCGTGACAAACACGAGCATCGAGACGACCAGCAGGACTACGAGGGGCGGGCGTTCCCGGAGCATTTGCAGAACATACACGCGTCACAAGCCGAAGCCCCACGCAGGCGATTAGCACGGGCCCCGTCGGGGATCGTCGTCCGCCCGACCGGAAATGATGCCGCCGAGGTCAAGCCGCATTCGCCTCTGCTCGCCCTACGAGCATCTTCATCAGGTATTGCTCGTTGACTTGCGGGAAGGGGCGAAGGAAGCTCTCGGCACTCAAGCCGATCACAGCACGTCCGTAGGCAAATGCGAAGGCTTCAAAGTAGAAAGGCAACTTCACATGCCTACCCCGGCGGGTGGTGTAGCTGCTCTGTATCGTCAGTCGCAGCGCGGTTCCACGGTACGGGCCGAGGCCCCGATAGCTTGTGGGCGCCGATGCGAGGAGCGGCGCGGCCGCGATCTCACCGAGACGGAGCGGCTTGCGCTCGGCTGCGCGGCCGAGCAACGATCGGCGGTAGTTGTGCGTGATGCACGCCCGGGCGCGGGCGCTTGCGAGCACGGCGAGGTACCGGTCGGCGGCCCTTTCACTTGGTAAAACCGCGACGGTTGAGTACACCGCCTGGTACCTGAGACGATCGCTGTACGTGAAGATCGGCGAGTGGATGGACACGACGGTGTGTGTGGAGCGAAGCTCGCCAGTACACCGCACGAATGCTTCCCAGGAGCCACGGTCATCGATTGGACCTTCCGGCGCCACCTGTGTCATTCCGCGCACGTCGTAGCCACGCAGGTTCACGGCGTGGGCGTAGGCTCTCTCTCGCGCGCGCATAATCGACCGACTGGTGCCGGGTTGAACCGACGAGCCGGCCGAAAGGGTCGCCAAGTTGGTGGCCTGAGCAGAGAGGTCGGACGCCTGGCAGCCGGCCCCTGGCAAGGCGCAGGCCAGCACTTCCACGGTGCCGTCAGTGCGATGCTGCTCGATCGTGCGCTGGGCCGGACCCGTTGCGGGAGGATAGTTCGACGGAACATCTACGACGCGGTACAGACGACGGCCACGTACGAAGAGCACGTCCCACTGCTGGGCGTTGTCGGGATTGACCCAGTAGAGGTTGCTGGCGCCTGAGGGCAAGCGCGCCGCGTGCGCCGCGCCATCGCTGCGACAGCGAGGGCTCGCGGCCCGTGCGAGGGCATCCTCGGCCTGTCTTTCCGAGGCGAATGCGAGCACGTCGGCCACGACGTCGTCTTCGTTGCCCTCGCGATCGAGCGCCCACCAGCGCACCTCGTAGCCCGCGGGCACCGAGCCCGCCTGCGAACCCGATGAGGATGACCGTTGTGGGAAATCATCCGACCACAGGTTGCTCGTTGTGATCGTTCCCGCTTCATAGATGCGTCCGACCCGCGGCGGCATGATCCGCGTCACCGCATCGCGCAGCGTAGCGAGATCCCGTTCCGGGATACTCTCCACTTCCGGCGCGCCCCGGCCGGGACATCCTGGGGCGAACGCTGTCCCGCTTGCTTGCGCTGAGCCGCTTGCCTGTGCTGGACCACTGCCCAAGTCGAAGAGTTCGCTCCTTACGGCGAACAGAGCCAGCACCGCCACCGCCAGGCAGGCGAGCAGCAAGCCCAGCCTGATGCGGCTATCGAACCGCCACGGACCCCCGGCAGGCGTGAAACCAAAAGCCTCCTGGACGCCCGGTACGTCAGTCGGTACGTCCGCTCGAGCATCGTCGTGCTCCATGCGACGAGATATCGGCGGTGCGAGCAGTTCGCTTTAGAAGGAGTTATCCGCAACGACGGAGAGTCGGTGGACATCAAGACCGCTCCAGGCTAGCGGTGCGTTCTGCTTCGGACGGCCTGCCGGGGGTCGGGGGGCAACACCTTACGGAACGATGCAACTCAGCTTGACGATCTTCCTTTCGTGCCTCCTTATCCTCACAGTCTTTGGTTGACAAGGTGGACTTGTTTTCCCGGCTTCGAAAGTCGCCCTCACAACGTATAGCCCGGGCCGAACAACAAAGCGAAAGACCCCATCAGCGTGAAGGTAGTATGTTTCAATTACGCGTCCCGATGGTGTGGCGAGCGTAACAGCCCCGCCCGCGCCGATTGTGCTGATACGCCTGCATGAGCTGTGCCGAAGCCGACGAGGAAGAAGGGGCCCACCGCCAGCATACACTCGACCGGCGATTGCAGTTTCCGCGAGGTGCGTAATCGACGGTAGTCGTTTACAACCCTGGGCACTTGCTGAGCCAGAATATAGCGGGCCAGTCGCTAGTATGCCGACAGTCGCCGCAGCCATCATGACAGCTAGTTGATGTTTCTTTCGTTTAATGTACATTGTATCTCACATTTTGGTTATTCGAGCAAAAGCGTAGCACAGTGATTGGCTGGTCTTTGGGCCCCAGTCGCCTGCCGCAGCGGTGCGGGCATCGAGAATCCAGCTAGCACGGGTGCGAACTGCTCGGCGTGCCCCACTGCGTGTATCCTGGGGATAGACCTCCGTAATTTGCTGCGCACACATAGCCAGCCTCAGATTCACCGGTGTAATCGATTGAGCGATATTTAGCCTGAGGCCACGTGTGCCAAGTAGCGTTCGTGTACTGGGCAATGATGTGATCTTGCCCAGCATTTTCTGGCTGTCGTTCGTCCCCCGCCTCCATACCCACCTGGACATCCGTCGCAAACGCGGGGTACCCCGCTTTGCACGCCGCGGTTCCGAAACCGAAGCCCGCGCACCAGTCTCCATTCGTGTAGATGTCCTCCTCACTGTATGACTGCCAGGAGCCAGCTGCGACCGTTCCGGGGTAAAGGTAAACATAGATACTGAATCCCGATCCGTTATTTTCCCCGTATGCATAAACGGGTGAAGACTGTACCCATTGACTTCATGCCCTTCCTCGGAAGGAGTATTCTCCCCTGCGAGCTGGCCGTCCTCGGCCCATCCGCCCTCCACTGCCGGCGCGTTCATCCACATCTGGTTGGTTACAACATCACCGTTTCATTTGCCAGACCCCCTACTTCGCTCGAAGAAACAGAATAGTTCGGCCGCTACTAACGGACTGAGCCGACTTTACGCCCTCACCACACACCACGGCCAAGCCTCCTTTTGTAAGGATCGCCCCGCGATTGCCTAATCGCGTACCTAGAAAGACCCTATACATACGAAAGGGTCCAAGTCAATAGCAATCGACGAATTCGCGAGGCTTGAAGTGTCGGTGCGGGCCACGGCCCGTTTGGGCCAAACCATCCGCGCAACCAGCGCGCTCACAGCGCCCTCGGCGGGGCGAGAGCCGAGCGGCCGAGCCGTGCCCCACCCGGCGCCCAGTCCCTACACCAGCGCCCCCCGCCTACCGAGTCAGATCATTTCCCCGTCGTCGACGGAGTGAACCGAGTCCGAGAGCACCGACGGCCGCGCCTCCACCAGCAGCGGCACACCACAGTGCCAGCAGTAGGCGGCCCCGCGTGAGTGAACCGCGCCGCAGGAGTGACACTGCCCATGCACCCCCGCCTCGGCGGCGCCCAGCAGCCGCTGCACCTCGCCGAGCTGGGCGTCGGCCTCCTGTAGTTCCGCGGCTTTGCGGGCGAGCACGTCCAGGCGGTAGTGGTCGCGCACGGCCATCTCGTAGGTGAGCCCGCCGAGATCCCAGGTCAGCGCAGCGACGCGCTCGGCCAGCTCGTGGCGACGACGGCGCAGCTCGGCCAGCGAGCCAGACGGGACAGCGAGCCCATCCGCGGGGATCAGCGAAAGCGTGCTCATCCGCCGCCCGTTTCGATCGGCTGCGCGCCGAGCGAGTTGACTTCTTCCTCGTGCTTCTTGCCGGTCGTGCTGCCGAGTTTTTTGAGTTTCGTCGAGTTCACTTTGACCGCCGCGGGAGGTGGTTTCTTTTCGATCGCCTTCGCTTCCTTCACTTCCGCGGCTTCTGTTTTCGCACTTTCCTTCGACGCCGTGCTCGCGGCGGGCTTCGGTGTCGCGGTCGCCGAAGTGGTGGTGCTCGGGGTGGTGGTGGCGGTGCTCCCCGTGGAGGCAAGCGGCGTGGCAGCGCTGCCGCTCAGCCCAACCACCCGCACCACCTGCTGGCTGGGCGCTTTGCTCTGGGTGACCCAGTGACCGATCAGCAGGCCGACGACAATCGCCAGCAATAAGACCGCCAGCAGCCCAAACAGGCCTGAGTAGCGGCGCATCCATGCGTACGGCCCCGACGAAGGCTCGATCACCGACGCATAGCCGGGTGGTAATGACGCAACCGGGCCCTGTCCCGCGAGGGATTGGTTGTCGGCCTGCAACACATCCAGGAACGCGAGCCGCACGGGCGAGACGGGCTGACCACACGACAGGCAGTAGCGCTGGTCGGGCGCGAGCGGCGCGGAGCAGTTCGCGCAACTCGCGCCCGCGGCCGGCTGCTCGGAGGGAACGGGCGCCAGGCTCATCTCCGTGGCGCCGCTTCCCGAAGCACAGCGCCTGCAAACCGCGCCGGAGAATCCGGCGGGCTCATCCGAATGCGCCCTGCACGTAGTCGCGCGTGCGCTGTGCGCGCGGCGCGCCGAACACCTCGTCGGTCGTGCCGTACTCGATCAGATCGCCGAGGTACATGAACGCGACCTTGTCCGCGACGCGGCGTGCCTGGGCGAGGTTGTGGGTGACGATCACCACCGCCAGCTCACGCCGCAGCTCGCCGATCAGCTCCTCGATCACGCCCGTGGAGATCGGATCCAGCGCGCTGCACGGCTCATCCATCAGCAGCACCTCCGGGCGCAGCGCGATCGCGCGCGCGATGCACAGCCGCTGCTGCTGACCGCCGGACAGGCGCAATGCCGGACGGTCGAGATCGTCGCGGACCTCGTCGTACAGGCCGGCGCGGCGCAGCGCGTCAATCACCAGCGGCTCGAGCTCACGCCTGCGCGGGCGCTTGCGCGACTGCTCACGCAACGCGAACGCGACGTTGTCGAAGATCGACATCGGAAAGGGATTCGGCTGCTGGAAGACCATCGCGATGCGGGCGCGCAGCTTGGTGTCGACGAGGTCGTGGATGTCCTCGCCGTCGAGCAGCACCTGCCCGGAGCGCGCGGCGCTGGGGATCAGCTCGGTCAGGCGGTTGAGCGTACGCAGCAACGTCGTCTTGCCGCAGCCCGACGGGCCGATCAGCGCGAGCACCTCGCCCTGGTGGATCGACAGCGACACCGACTTGACGGCCGGCTTACCGCTGTAGGCGATGCTCAGCTCGTTCAGGCTCAACCGTTCGGGCCCGGCCGTCGACGGCGATGGCTCGCGCAGCGGGTTGCGCTCGCGCACCGGCGGCGCCACGGGGACTGGTGGCCGGTCGAGCACGATCGTCCGCACCGGCGGCACCTCCGCCCCATATTCTTGATCGGACTTATCGAACACAAACTGCATCAGAACACTGAGGTTAGCTGTTTACGCCCAACCCTGTCAACGATCAGGTTCAGACCGAGAACGAACAGCAAAAGCACGAACGCCGCGGCATAGGCCTTCTGCGGCGCCGCGCCTTCGCCGGCGGGCGAGTTGTCGTAGACATAGCTGGTCAAGCTGGAGCCCGTCCCGCGCAGCAGGCCCACCACCGGCGTCGACCCCTGCGTTTCGATGTGGAGCGTCTTGCCGAGCAGCAGCACCACGATCGCGGTGTCGCCGATGATCCGGCTGATGCCGAGCGTCACGCCGGTGGCGATGTTCGAGCGCACGCTCGGCAGGAGCACCCGGCGGATCGTCGCGATCCGCGTCTTGCCGAGCGCGAACGCTGCCTCGCGCATGTGCGCCGGCACGGCTCTCAGTCCGTCGCGGGTGGCGACGAACAGCGGCGGCAGCGCGATCAGCGACATCATCGCCCCGGCGGCGATGAACGAGCGGCCATATACCCCCCCGCCTTCGGCGCGGAACGACAGTGGCGCGAACAGTCCGAGCTGGAAGATCGCCACCCCGAACAGCGCGAGCACGATGTCGGGCGTTCCCGCGATGATCTCGATGCTCGACTCGACCAGCCGCGCCAGGAGTTGACGACCCCGCCCGACCTGCCCATACTCGGCGATCCAGACCGCGCTGGCCACGGCCAGCGGGAAGGCGAGCGCGATACCGATCACCGTCAGCAGCACGGTCCCGATCAGCGGGTCGAGAATGCCCCCGGTTTGCGCCTGCGAGACACCGACCGCGGGTCGCGTGAACAGCAGGCTCGGGCGCAGGTACTCGATCCCGCGATAGCCCATGTAGAGGACGATCGCCGCGGCGATCGCGCACAACCCCAAGCCGGCAGTCCAGGCGCAGAGCAGCACCAGCCGGTCACCCCAGCGCCAGGTCCAGGGCGAGGAGCGCCGCCCGCTTCCGGACTTCATCGGCGAGCGGCCCTCAAGCGCCTGCTCGACCGCGCCAAGCTTCACCGACGCTTCCCAGCCCTGTGGCCTCATCCGCGAACCTGGTACTTCCGCAAAGGCAGCTTTATGAGATAGCCGCCGACCGACAGCACGAACGAGGAGAGCAGCAAGAGCGCCGCGAACGCGTACAGCGTCGAGTCGAGCGCCGGGGCGCCGATACCTTCGCTGAAGTCGATGATCGTCGAGGCCAGCGTGCGCAACGGCTCGTATAGGAAGATCGGCACTCCGTGGGAGAGGCTCGGCGTGAAGAAGCTCGCGCCAGAGGCCATCGAGATCATCACCGCCTCGCCGAGCGCGCGCGCGGTCGCAAGCACGGCCGCCGCGACGATCGCCGGACGGATCGCGCGTAGCGTCACCGCGAGCATCGCCCGCAACGGGTTCAGCCCGAGCGCGACCGCTCCCTCACGCCAGGATCTCGGCGCCGCCATCAGCGCCTCGCAGATCAGCGCGATCATGATCGGCGTGATCATCACCGTCAGCGTCACCGCGATGACCAGCAGACCTTCGCCGGTGAGCTCGACCGAGTTCTGCACGGAGGTCTTCTGCGGGGCCGTGATCAGGTGGTTGCCGACGAACGGCACGAGCACGAGAATCGCGATCAGACCGTAGATCACCGAGGGCACCGACGCGAGCAGTCGGATCACGGGGATCGCCACCCTGCGCAACCGTGCCGGGGCGAGCTCGACGATGAAGATCGACGACAGCACCGCGATCACCACGCCCAGCGCGACCGCGATACCGGTGGTCAAGAGCGTCCCGTAGATGATCGGCCAGGCGCGCAGGTAATACGCCGAGGCGGGCGGATTCACGCTCGTCGCCTGCATGTTCGCAAGCTGCGTCTTCAGGCTCCCGCCCGGCCCCAGCCAGCTGAGGCCGTTGTGCTCGAAGATCGGCCAGGCGCGCGCGAATACGAACACGATCATCCCGATCACGCACGCGCACACGAGCAACGCAACCGCGCCGAGCGTGAGCTCGGCGCGGTTGTCGGACCATGGATTGCGGAGTCGATCCAACATCGTTGCTCTGACTACCTGGTCGGTAGCTGTGGTGGTTTCGGTTGGAGGGGGTTGAGTTTCCGGATATCTACTGCGTGACCGGGACCCACTGACTCGAGATGATCTTGCGGGCCGCGGCCGAGGCCTCGATCCAGCCGATGAACGCCGACGCGGCGCCCGTCGCCTTGCCTTTGGTCACCTCGTAGAAGCGCGCGACCCCGGCGTACTGCCCGGAGGTCACGGTCGTCTTGTTGCAGGCCACGCCGTTGTAGCTGACCGAGTTGAGCGAGCCGAGCGACGCCGCGTAGTTGGACAGGAAGCCGATCCCGTTCGGATCGTTTTCGACCGACTGGCGGAGCAGACCCTCAGAGGAGAGTTCGGAGGCGAGGGAGGAGACTTTCTTGCCTTCGAGCAGCAGCGTCTGAAAGCTCGTCAGCACCCCAGCGACCGAGGTGCGGCTGATCAGGTCGATCGCGCCACTGGCACTCGCGCCGGGGACCTGAGCCCACGAGCGTGTCTTGCCGGTGAAGATCGAAGTGACCTGCGCCGGCGTGAGGTTGCCGAGCGTGTTCGCTTTGTTCGTGACCACGCAGATCCCGTACTTGGCGATCGGATAGAAGACCAGGCCAGGCGGATCGGCCGGCAGCGGATCGCGCGAGACGTCCCCGATCGTCACGCGACCGGCCGCGACGTCGTTGATCCCGATCTGCGCTCCACCCTGGGCGATCTTGAACTTGTATTTGTTGGGGAACAGCTTCACGTACTTCTGCGCGAGCAGCGAGACGAGCGGATAGGAAGCGGTGGCGCCGCTGATCGTGACCGTGGTCGTCGCGGCCGACGCGGCCGCGGGCGCCGCGACTGCGAGTACGCCCGTCACCGCCAGGGCGACGGCGAGACGTGGGCGAAATCGATTCATTTGCTGGGGCTCCATTCAGATGGTTGACGTTGTGTCTCGATCGAAACTACCATAAACCTCACTAGCTCGATCAAGATAAGCTAATTTATGAAGATGGTCAAACCGCCACCTACCCGCGACGCACCGCGCCTGCCCTCCACACGCGTCGCCGCCATGCTGGCGGCGGGCATGCTTGCGCTCGGTGTGGCCGTCGGTGCGGCGATCGGCCCCGGGGTGGGCGGGGCCGATTCAATGTTTGCCGGCGAGTCGATTCCGCTGCTGCTGCCGTCGATCGTCGCGCGGGGCGTGACCGGCAGCGGGGCTCCCCCGAGCACGACGACGACCGTCCAGCCGCCGGCGGTCACTTCCCCGGCCACACCGGCGGCGAGACCAACGCGCCCCGGGACCATGAAATCCAGTGCCGCCATCGCGCAATCAACACGGTCGAGCTCCGCCCCCTTGCCTCCAATCTCCACGGCGCGCCCAACCTCCACGCCCACCGTTTCAAAGGCTCCCGCGATGCCCAGCCCCCGACGGACGTCTTGCTGCTTCCACCGCTCGCATACACCGGCGCGAGGCCGGCATCCGCTTTCACCCCCACATCGCCCGGCGCGCCCCCCGCGCGGCTCATGCACCGAACCAATCTCCGATCCATCTCGACAGTCCTTGCCCTACCCAAACCAACCAAGGAGCCCTACATTGCATGCACCACATCCCGTCCAACGCAAAGTCAAGTGGCTCGCCGCGATCGTTGGCTGCACTGTCGTGCCACTGACCGTTCCAGCGATCGTCCACGCCGAAGAATCCAACCCCAACAACTACTCGTGCCTCGGCGGTACTGCCCCCGGGAAGCCCGAAGTGGGCAGCGAAGAACAGCAGGTGGCGTACGTCTTCTACTGCAACGGCCCGATCACCGGCTACCAGCTGCAGTCGCAGATCCCGCTGACCGGCATCCAGAGCCCGCCGCTGGTGACCGCGGGGGCGAGCGTGTTGGGCGCCGCGACGGGCAAGGCCCTGAGCGACACCTTCTCCTGCTCGGGAGAAATCCCCGGCTACGCCGAGAATTGCGTCGGTGCGGCCAAGCAGGGCTACGAGACGATCACCGGGCAGTTCGCGATCGGTTCGAAGCTCTGCGCCGAGCCGCGCGTGGATCCGCTGTTGACGGTCACCTACGCGTACCTGGAAAAAGGCGTCATCACGCAGGCGATCTCCGGACCGTATGACCTCGGTCGCCCGAACGGCTGCGCGCCCAGCGCCCTCTCGGGCGGGACACGGCTGAACCCCAAGCCGGTCACGCTCAAGGCCAAAGGCAAGAAGAGCCCCAAGAAGGGCAAGAAGAAGGCGAGCACCAAGGGGGGCGAGAAAAAGTCCTAGCCGGCGCGGGCTCTCCCGCACGGGCCTAACCTGTGGGAGTGGTATCCACCGGGAGAGCCTCCTTCATTCTGGATAGGGGCCGGCGCCTCGGCCGGCTCCTATCTCTGCTTCTGACCCTCGGCCTGCTCGCCGGCTGCGGGTCGGCAACGGCCACGCACAGCACGGCGAGCGCGCCCCTTTCCGCCACGATCAATGCGTCATCCTCCGGCTCGACCGCGAACGCGGCCGCCACCTCCACGACCTCTCCCACGCCCGCCTGCGCAACCGCCGTGGCAAGCACGCTCGGCACCGTTGCCGCCCGCGTCTACCACGAGGCCGCCACGGGCGGCGACGTCGAACAGGCGGTGCATCGCGTGCAGAGCTCGACCGCGCTCGCCGGGGCGATCGACAGCGGCAACAGCGCTGCGGCCGGCGCAGCGCTGCAGGGGTTGCTGGCCGGTCAGATCGTCCGCATCGAGATTCTCCGCGGCGGGCACGTCTTCGCCCACGCGGGATCAGGGCCGGCGATCGCGCCCGTCCACGGCCGGGTACCCGGCACCCCGGCGACCTTCATCCTCTCCACCCAACCCGATCACGCCTATCTACAGGTCGTCCACCAGGTCACAGGCGCACAGGTGCTGCTACTCGCCGGCAGCCATCCGCTCGCCGGCACGATCACCGGATCGCTACCCGCGGGCAGCCCCGCCGCGGGACCGCTGACGGTCGCCGGCCGGAGCTATCAGTCGTTCACGCTCCCCGGCGCCGTCTACCCGTCCGGCCCACTGCGGATCGTGCTGCTCACTCCCTCCTCGACGATCTCCTGCCCGGGCTCGCCGGCCCAGACGGGCGTGGAAACACTCGGGCACGTCGGCGAACGCATCTACCAGGAGGAGCTCCACAGCCCAGATGTCACGGCGACGCTGCATCACATGGAAAGCTCCACCGTCTTCCAACGCGCAGTGGCGGCCGGCAACGCGACGGCGACCCGCACGGCGATCATCGGCTTCTTCGGCCAGCACATCCACGTCGTGCGCGTGCGGGTGACGATCGGCTCAAAGCTGTTGATCGACGAAGGGGGACCGTTCGTGCTCGCCCCGGTCCACGGCACGCTGCGCAGCGGCGGTCAGGTCGTCGGGCACTTCACGATGGCGATCCAGGACGACGCCGGCTACTTGAAGCTCGCGCGGCTGTTCACCGGCGCGGAAGTGCTGATGCGGACCGGCGCAAAGCAGGTCATGGGGACGCTCTCCCCCGGACCTTCGACCGTCCCCGACCGCGGCGAAGTCGCCTATCGCGGGCGCAACTACCAGGCGTATTCGTTCACAGGAGAAGCGTTCCCCGCAGGCCCGCTGCGGATTTCGCTGCTGTTGCCGGCCTGATTTGCCGGAACCTCGCGAGGAGGCCGGTCGCCACTACCGCGATGCGGTGTAAAACGAGGCGGAATATCTCCCAAAAGGGCTTCCGATCCGGCGGTAGGTCTTTCTGCCTACAGCAGGCTGGAGGTCATTCGTTCGACCTCGGCGATCGAGGTGAGCCCTTCGCGCACCTTCACCAGGCCGTCGTCGCGCAGGCGCAGCATCCCGTCACTGACGGCGACCGCGATCATGTCGTCGACCGAGGCGCGCTCGAGGATCAGCGCGCGGATCGGCTCGCTGACGGACATCACCTCATATACCCCCACGCGGCCGCGATAGCCCGAGCCGCCACAGCGCGAGCATCCCACCGGCTCATATGGCTCGGCGCCGGCCAGGCCATGCTCGACGAGTACGGCCTCTGACACTTTCAGCGGCCGCTTGCAGTGCTTGCACAGCAGGCGCAACAGGCGCTGGGCGACGATGCAGTCGATCGCCGAGGACACGAGGAACGGCTCGATCCCCATGTCGATCAGCCGCCCCAGCGCGCTGGGCGCGTCGCGCGTGTGCAGAGTCGAGAGCACGAGGTGACCGGTGAGCGCCGCCTCGATCGCGATGTGCGCGGTCTCGCGGTCGCGGATCTCGCCGACCATGATCACGTCGGGATCGGCGCGCAGCATCGAGCGCAGACCGACGTCGAAGGTGACGCCCGCCTTGGGGGCGATCTGCATCTGCTTGACGCCCTGCATGCGCTGCTCCACGGGATCCTCGATCGTGAGGATGCTCCGTTCTCCGTCGTTGAGCACGTTCAGCGCGGCATACAGCGTCGTCGACTTGCCCGAGCCGGTCGGCCCGGTGACGAGCACGGCGCCGTTCGGCTTTTTGATCGCGCCGCTGAAGCGATTCAGCTCGTCCTCTTGCATCCCCAGCGCCTCGAGCCCTTCGACCCTCACCCCCCCGTCGAGGATGCGCATCACGACACCCTCGCCATGCACGAGCGGCAGCGTGACGACGCGGATGTCCACGCGGCGCCCGTCGACCGTCAAGGCGAAGCGGCCATCCTGCGGCACGCGCTTCTCGGAGATGTCCAGATCGCCCATGATCTTGATCCGGGACACCACGCCCATCGCCATCCTGCGCTTGATCGTGGCGGCCGGGGAAAGGACGCCGTCGACACGAAACAGCACGCGCGTGTCCCCCTCTTCGGGATTGACGTGGATGTCCGACGCGCCCAGCTGCACGGCCTGGGCGACGATCGAGTGCACCAGCTTGATCACCGGGGCGTCGCGGTCGGCCTCCTCGGCCAACAGGTCGGGCTCGGAATCGGCGTCGGGCTCCTCGTCGACGATGTCCTCGATCGACTCGTTCATCCGAGCAAGCCGGGTGAGCAGCAGGTTCAGGTCCTCCACCGACGCCGCCGCGACCCGCACGCGGCGACCGGTCATCATCGCCACGTCGTCGATCGTCAAGACGTTCGTGGGATCCGCCATCGCCAGCAGCAGCGTCCCGTCGTCGGCGTAGCCGACGGGGACCGCCTGGTAGCGCTTGGCGGTCTCCGAGCGGATCAGGTTGACCGCGCCCATGTCGAGGTCGTAGACCGACAAATCGATGTAGTCCAGGCCGAAGCGCTCGGCCACGGCCCGAGCCAGCTGGTCGTGGCGCAGGACGCCCTGCTCGACGAGCACCTGGCCGGTGGGTCTGCCCTGGGCGCGGGCGGAGGACACCGCTTGCTCGACCGTCTCGCGGTCGGCGTAGCCGAGATCGACGATCACCTCGCCGATCATCCGCGCCGAGCGCCCGGAGTTGCGCGGCGGGTAAAGGCCATTACGCCCGGCCACCCCCTGGTCGCGGTCGCCCGCCCTCCTCTCGGCCGATATTTCGAGGTCGGGTTCAGCGGTTGGCGTGGCGATCTCGCCCATCACCAGTTCCTATCGGCATCCCGCCGACCCCGCTTGACCCACCTGGGGCCCCCTGCCAGGTCTAGCGGCCGGCGGCCAGGGCGCCGTGCTCCAGCGCGCCCTTGACCTGAGAATCCAGCGTGTTCAGGCGATACAGGGCCAGCGCCTCGGCCGTGGCAAAGCGCTGTCCGGAACCGGCATCCGCTCCGTGATGCAGCATCACGCAGTGCTCCAGCGCAAGCCGCCGCTCGTCGGCGAGCGTGGGCGGGGTGTGCAGCGTCAAGAGGCGCAGGCCGAGCTCGATGTGGCCCAGCAGTTGCCCCTCGCGGCTGCGCCCGATCTCCGCTCCATAGGTGAACTCGCGGGTCTTGCCGAGGTCGTGGACGATCGCCGCGCTCACCAGCAGGTCGCGGTCCAGGCGCGGATGCAGCGTGCAGAGCTCGAGCGCCATCGTGGCGACCGCGACCGTATGCTCGAGCAGGCCACCGAGATAGGCATGGTGCGACCCCGCCCGCGCGGCGCCCGACCGCCCATAGCCCGACCGCCCGGAGTCCGAACTCGACCCAGACCCGGGCCCCGACCCGGTTCCCGGCAGCGAGCAGGGCGCGCGGCGGATCTCCGCGCGTAGTGCCCGATCGCCGAGCAGGCGCGCCAACAGCCCCTTCAGGCCGGGATCGTAGACCTCGCGTGCGAGGTGCTCGAGGAAGCCTTCGAGCTCGTCGAGGTCGCGGTAGGCGACGGGCAGAAAGCGGGCGGGATCGGCCTCGACCCCGTCGTCGCGCGCGATCGCGACGAGCGCGATCTGCAGCTCGTCGCGAAAGCGCTCCACGCGGCCGTGCACCCGTACGAGCTCGCCCCGCTCGAAGCGCCCGGCGAGCAGATCGGCGTCGCGGAAGGCGCGCGCGAGGATCGTTCCCGTGTTGTCGCGCAGCTCGACCGTCAGGTAGGGCTTGCCGGCGCGAGACATCTGGCGTTCCTTGCGGATGCACGCGAAGACACCGTCGATCTCCTGCTCGGCACGTAAGGTGGCGATCTGGACGTCCCCGGGTGGATCCGCGGGCGACAGATTGGATGAGACTCCACCCGCCCCGCTTGTCGCGCCCGCCCCTGCTGAGGGAGGGACGTCAGTCTGTGAGAAGTTATCGACCGGAGCCATCCGCCCATGATGTACGGTGCTTCGGATGCAGCCCCTGATCTGGGACCGCCGTCCGGATGGCCTCAGAGCCCCCGCGATGGTATGCGCGTTCCAAGGCTGGAACGACGCCGGAGACGCTGCCTCGAGCGCCGTTTCCTTCCTGGCCGCCTCGCTGAAGGCCCGCCGCTTCGCGCAGATCGACTCCGAGGAGTTCTACGACTTCCAGGCAAACCGGCCCAGCGTTCAGCTGACGGAGGGCAAAGCGCGGGAGATCGTGTGGCCGACGGTGGAGGTCTTCGAGGCGCGCGCGCCGCGGGCTCCGCGCGACCTCGTGCTCGTCCAGGGAGTGGAGCCGTCGATGCGCTGGCGCGCGTTCAGCGCGCACATCGTCGAGCTCGCCGAAGCGCTCGGCGTGCAGGTCGTCGTCACGCTCGGGGCGCTGCTCGCCGACGTGCCCCATACCCGCCCGGTGACGATGACCGGGTTCGCCTCCGACCCCTCGCTGGTGGAGCGTCTGGGGTTGGCCCCGTCGAGCTACGAGGGGCCGACCGGAATCGTCGGCGTCCTGCACACCGCCTGCCAGGACGCGGGCCTGCCCGCGGCCAGCCTGTGGGCGGGTGTTCCTCACTACGTCGCCGCCGCCGCCAACCCCAAGGCCGCGCTGGCCCTGGTGCGCAGGGTGGAAAGCCTGATCGGCGTCTCCGTGGACGCCTCCGAGCTGGAGGTGTCCGCCGCCGACTATGAGCGCCAGGTGGGCCTTGCGGTGCAGAGCGATCCCGACATTCAGGCGTTCGTCGAACGGCTCGAGCAGGCGGCGGAAAGCGAAGAGGAGGAGCTCACCTCCGAGGACGTCCCCTCGGGCGACATGCTCGCGCGTGAATTCCAGCGCTTCCTGCGCCAGCGCGGCCCTGAGGGGAAATAAATCTCCGCCCACGCACGAGGGTGTGGACCGCCCACAGAGCGCGGGCCGGGCTACTTCTCCGCCGCTGGACAGACAATCCGATAGTCGCAGAGCGAGCAGGCCGCGTGTGACGGAGTGGGCTCGAATCGCTGGCCGAGGATGCCCTCGCCGACCTCGAGCACTGTGTCCTTGATCCACACAGCGTCGGCGTCGTCCCGCGGGACCGGCACCTTGAGGTCGTCGAGCACGTAGTAGTAGGCCTGCCGGGAAGCCTCGAGTCCCCAGGACTCGCGTGCGGCGAGCGCGTAGAGGGACAGCTGGATGTCGTCTTTCAGCTGCTCGACAGGCTTCGGGCGAGAGGTCTTGTAGTCGATCAGCTCGTGCTCGTGCTCATCGCCCGTGCCTCCGGCGAGACGGTCGACGCGGTCGACACGGCCGCGCAAATGGTGGGGGCCGAGCCGGAACGAAAACGAACGCTCGAACCACACCGGCTCTGAGTCCTGACCGTGCAGCCGCTCGTGGTAGCGGGTCAGCGCGGCGTGAGCCTTCTCGCGCAGCGCAAGCTCCTGCTCGCTGAAGCCGAAGGCGCTTCTGCGCCAGCTCGCGTCGAGCAGCTCGAGCAGCTGCGCGAGCGTCTCGCCCGAGGTCGAGTGGTAACGCTCGAGCACCTGGTGGACGACGATCCCAAAGCGCTGGTGCAACGTCTGCTCGGTTGGAATGCGCAGGACGCGCGCGAACTTGTAGCGCAGCGGACAGCCGCGGTAGGTCTCGACATCCGAGGCCGACAGCGCCAGGCCGATCCCCTTGCGGGGCAGAAATGGACCGAGCGAAGAGGCTTCACGCGGCGCGATCGCGCTCGCGCGGACACGGTCGTCGTGCCCACCAACCTCCGAGCGGTCGGCCAGCAACGTCTCGTCGAGCGCCGATGTCTGGAAGATCTCACGCTGCAGTGGCGTCGTGGCGGCGAGCAGCCGAGCGTTGATGTCGGCCAGCGCCTCCGCCATGCCCTGCCCCTCGGGGCGCTGTGTCAAGGCGGCGAGCTTCAGCAGCTCCAGATAGCGCACCACCCCGTGGGAGATGTCCAGGTCGGTATCCAACCGCAGCTCGCCGAGACGGCCGCCGATCCGGGCGACGCTGGCGAGCACCTCCTCGCGCATCATGCGCAGCGTCTGCAGCAGCTCCTCGTCCTGAGAAGGCCGGCCGTTCTCCGAGCGATCCTTCTCTACGTCACGATCCTGCCCCTCGGCGCCGAGCACCACGCGCGCAAGCAGATCCGGACGCCCCGCGTCCAGGGCCTCCGCCGCCGCCCTGCGCAACTGCAGAAAACGCTGGATGCGCTCGCGCGCGTCGGGCGGGACCTGCGGCGACTCGGTCGCCGCAGTGAGCGCCGAGACCATGTCCAGCTTGCGCCGCCGCGCCACCTGGATCACGCGCGCCAGATCGACCTGACGCAGCTCGATCGGCGGACGCGCGAGCGCGCGCACGACCGCGGCGGCATCGTGCGGATCGGCCAGCAGTCGCATCCAGGCCAGCACGTCGCGCACCTCGGCCCGCTCGCGGAAAGCGGCCGCGCCACGTTCCTCGCCCACGGAGTCACCCGGCGGCGCGGCGGGAACGGTTTTCGAGGCGGACACAGATCAAGGATACGAGCGGCAGCCGTGCAGCGGCACATCGAGGCCCTACGCTCTGAGGATGGGCTCGGACACGATCGATTGGGGCGCCGCCCAGCGGATCGGCGAGATGATCGCCGGCTCGCCGCCACGGGGTGGTGTGCGCGCGGGGGCGATCGAGCCGCTCGCGCACGACTTCGCCGAGCGCGTCAGCGACTACACCGGCCTTGCGCTGCCCGAGCGGCTGCCGGCCTTGGAGCTGGTCGACCGGCCGGCGTGGATCGCCGCCAACCTGAAGACCATGCGCCCGATACTGGACCCCCTTACCGCACGTATGGGCGGCGGTGACGGCAGCGGCGCCAGCGGCGGAATCACCAGCTTGGTGTCCGGCCCACTGCGCTCGGCGTCGGGTTTTCTGCTCGGCGCGCAGGTCGGCGCGTTGACCGGCGTGCTCTCCCAGCGGGTGCTCGGCCAGTACGACCTCGCGCTGCTCGACGCGACGGTGCAGCCGCGCCTGCTGCTCCTGGCGCCAAACCTCGCCCAGGCCGCGCGCAACCTGGGGGTAGATCGCGACGAGCTCGTCCTGTGGGTGACGATTCACGAGATCACCCACGCGGTCCAATTCGGGGGCGCGCCGTGGCTGCGCGACCATCTGGGGGGGATGCTGAAAGAGCTGATCGAGGGCCTGCAGGTGAAGCTCGGCGGCGGCGCCTCGCCCGGTGGGTCCGATCGGACGGATGCCGCCGATCAGGGCGGATGGTCGTCAAAACTGGGTGGGCTGAGCTTCGATCCAAGCGATCTGCGCGAGCTGCTGGAGCGCGCCCGTCGCGGTGAGCTGTTGCGCATCACCCTCGGCGACGAGCGTTGGCAGCTGGTCGAGCGGATGCAGGCGACGATGTCGCTGATCGAGGGGCACGCCGAGCACACGATGGACGCGGTCGGCGCCGAGGTGCTGCCGTCGCTGCCACGCCTGCGCGCCGCGCTGAACCGCCGGCGGGAGTCCCGCGGGCTGCCGTGGCGAGTGCTCGAGCGCCTGCTCGGGTTGGAGCTGAAGATGAAGCAGTACGAGGTGGGCAAGCGCTTCTGCGACGCCGTCGTGCAAGCGGAGGGCCCGCGGGCTCTGGCCCGCGCCTGGGAGGGGCCGGAGCTGCTGCCGAGCACGCTCGAGCTGGAAACACCAAGCCTCTGGCTCGCCCGAACGCATGTTCCTCCCGTTACAAGCTAGTCCGGCTTGATCTGCTTTGTTCACGGGGTCTTTACGACTTGTGAAGGTGGCGCTGTAACAATCTCTCCCGAACGGGTTACAAACGTGTGTTCGATGCTAGGCTGAGGTTTGGCCGAGAGCGAACAGAAGCGAACAAACGTCACCCGGGTCCTCGCAACGAGGACAGAACCGATCACAGGAGACCCCTCCACATGGCCACCGCCACCACTTCACCCCGCAGCGCCAAAGTAGCCAAACCGGCCGCCAAAAAAGCTTCCACAGCCCGCAAAGCCCCGGCCGCGCGTCGTGGCGCCTCCGCCGGCAGCCAGAGCACTCAGGCAAAGGCCACCAAGGCCAAGTCCGCTCGGACGCGTTCGATCCACCAGACCCGGTCGGCCGCTCGACAGACCGAAATCGCGGCGCGTAACACAGTCGACGTGTTTGGCGATTACACCGAGCGCGCCGTGCTGATCCCCGTCGGCGCCGCGCTGATCGCCCGCGATCGGGTCGTCTCGAGCGTCAACGACGTGGTCGCGAGCTACGGATCGACGACCAAGGCGCAGGCTCAGCTGCGCCGCTTCGAGCGTCGCGGCAGCACGGCGCGTAACCGGCTCGAGCGCGAGGTCCGCAAAGCCCGCGTGCGCTTCGAGCGCGAACTGCGTCAGCGCAGGCGCGATCTGGAGCAGACGGTCAGCAGCCTGGAGGACCGGCGCGACGCCGTCGCGAAGAACGTCACCGAGCTGCCGAGCCGTTTCCAGGAGCGCATCCTGAACCTCGTCTGAGTCCTCTGAGCAACCCTTCCCCCGCGCCCCGGACCTGGAGAGGCCGGGCGAGCACGGGACAGTCTGCCGGCCTCATATCCCGCCGGCAGTAGGTAGCAACCTCTCCTCCCTCGACCCGCGGGCGGCCCCCACTGCCCGCGGGTCAATTTTAAGCTGGGGAGAGGGCAGGCCCGGGGTGGGCGGGACCAACTTTGGGGAGGTCGGTAGTGGGCAGGCCCCCTACCGCTGAGTACCCCCTCCCGCTGTACCTGCTTTACCCCGACCTGCGCATGCGCAGGTCGGCCGGCCGTACATGTACGGCCGGGCCGGTGCCGCATGCGGCACCGGCTTCTGGATCTTTTGAGACAGGTACGAATGCCCCGGTTTGGCACAATGGACGCGATGGCCACCGAAGAGGAGATCCGCAAGGCGCTGGAGATCGTGATCGACCCCGAGCTGCACCGCTCGATCGTCGAGCTCGACATGGTGCGCTCGATCGAGGCCGGCGGCAATGGCGTCGTCGACATCACGGTTTCGCTGACGACGCCGGGCTGCCCGATCAAGGGCCATTTCCAGACGGCCGTCGCCGAGGCGGCGGGGGCGCTCGAGGGAGTGGCACATGTGAACGTGTACTTCGATGTGCTGGACGACGCGCAGAAAGCGGCATTGCAACAGAAGCTCGGGCGAGGCAGCCTGCCGGAAGGGGCGCTTGCGCAGGTTGCCAACGTGCTGTGCATCGGCTCCGGCAAGGGCGGCGTCGGCAAGTCGACGCTGACCGCGAACCTGGCGGCGGCGCTCGCGGGCGAGGGCAAGAAGGTGGGCGTGCTCGACGCCGACGTGTGGGGCTACTCGATCCCGCGCATGTACGGACTCGGCTCAACGCGACCGCCGGTCTCGGCCGAGCGCAAAATCCTCCCGCTGGAGGCGCACGGCGTGAAGGTGATGTCGATCGGCTTCTTCCTCGAGGAGGACGCCGCGGTGGTGTGGCGCGGGCCGATGCTGCACAAGGCGCTGACCCAATTCCTGCAGGACGTCGACTGGGGCGCGCTGGACTTCCTGCTGATCGACCTGCCGCCGGGCACGGGCGATGTTTCGATGACGCTCGCGCAGCTGCTGCCGCAGGCCAGGTTCGTGATCGTCACCACGCCGCAGGCGACCGCGCAGAAGGTGGCGCGACGGTCTGCTGAGATGGCGCACAAGGTGTCGCTCGAGATCGGCGGCGTGATCGAGAACATGTCCGGCTTCACGACCCCGAGCGGCGAGCGCTTTGCGATCTTCGGCGAGGGCGGCGGCAAGGAGCTCGCGGACGAGCTCGATGTGCCGCTGCTGGGCAAGGTCCCGCTGACGATGCCGCTGCGCGAGCACGCCGACAGCGGAACTCCGCTGGTGGTCGAAGATCCCGGTGATCCGGCCGCCCAGGCGATCCATCAGGCAGCGCGCGGGCTGATCGCGATGGGCCGCCCGGCGGTACTGCCGGTGTTGCCGGTGTTGCCGCTGGTTGAGGTCGCCGCCGCGCCCGACGTGCCGCCCGCGCGAAAACCGGCGGGCATGTCGCTGCCGATGGCCTGAGCGACCCCGCGTTGTCCAGGACCGTCGAGCAGCTATACGAGGCAACCCGCTGCAAGCATGGCTTGACTGTCATTACCTGGCATCGGGAGCGGCGATAGCGTGGTGAGATACATCCCGCCCATTCGCTTGACAAGCACACACCACCTGAGAGGATCGTCACGGAATGCCGGCGCCAGGCCAACAAGAGGAGCAGGAGCAAGCAGAGGTACCTAACGACGGTGGCCAGGAACCGCCGTCGCGGACGGGGCCCGACGCGTCGCGGGACGGCGTGGTCGGGGACGGCGTGGTCGAGATCGACGAACGCCGCGCGAAGATGGAGCGGCTGAAGGGGGAAGGGATCGACCCCTACCCGCCGGTCAGCCTGTGGGCGACGCGCACGCGGATCGCCGACGTGCTCGCCGCGCACGATCCGGCGGAGCTCAGCGAGGGCGAGCATCCGGAGCTGCGCTACCACGTCGCGGGTCGCGTGATCTCCAGGCGGGGGCACCCCAAGACGTCGTTTCTGGACCTTCGCGACCTGTCCGGCTCGATCCAGATCGTCGTGCGCCTGGAGGCGCTCGGAGCGGATCGCTACGCCCGGATCATGAGCCTCGACATCGGCGACATTGTCGGAGTCGAGGGATTCATCTACAAGACCAAGCGCGGGCAGCTGGTGCTCGCGGTCGGCAAATGCACGCTGCTGACCAAGACGCTGCGCCCGCCGCCGGACAAGCACCACGGCCTCGGCGACACAGGCACCCGCTACCGCTACCGCGAGCTCGACCTGCTCGCCAACGAGGACACGCGCGAGCTGTTCGTCACGCGCCACAAGATCGTCTTCGAGATTCGCAAGTGGCTGAACGCGCGCAACTTCATCGAGGTCGAAACGCCGGCCCTGCAATCACTCGCCGGCGGCGCCGGCTCGCGGCCGTTCACGACGCACCACAACGCGCTCGACCGCGACCTGTACCTGCGGATCTCCGTCGAGCTGTTCCTCAACCGCTGCATCGTCGGCGGCATGGAGAACGTGTACGACATGGGCAAGGTGTTCCGCAACGAGGGCATCTCGCCGAAGCACTCGCCGGAGTTCACGATCATCGAGTTCATGTGCGCCTACTCCGACTACAACGACGTGGCGACCGTCACCGAAGAAATGTTCCGCGACGTCGCCCAGGCGGCGCTCGGACGCACGACGATCAAACGCGGCGGCGAAGAGATCGACCTCGCCAAGCCGTGGCGGCGGGTGACGATGCGCGAGCTGATCCTCGAGCGCTTCGGCCTCGACTTCATGGAGTCCACGCGCGATCAGCTCGCGGAGGTGCTCGACGCGCCGATCGATCCCGCGGCGACGTGGGCGGAGGTCGTCGCGGACATCTACTCGGAGAAAATCGAGTCGACGCTCAACCAGCCCACCCACGTGTTCGACTTCCCTTTGGAGCCCTTCCCGATCACCAAGCGCCACTCCGAGCACCCCGAGCTGGGGGAGCACTTCGACGCGGTGATCGGCGGGATCGAGCTCGTCTCCGGCGACACCGAGCTGAACGACCCGGTCGATGAGTACCAGCGCTTCGTCGACCAGCGCAAGCGCCGCGCTGTGGACGACGGCGACGTGCCGCACCCGAACGACGACGAGTACACGCGCGCGCTCGAATACGGCTACTCGCCGACGGCCGGCGGCGGGATGGGCGTGGATCGCCTGGTGATGATCCTCACCGAACGCGACACGCTGCGCGAGGTGATCCCTTTCCCAATCGTGAAGGATTTGAGGTGACCTCCAAGCTAGACCTCGACCCCGGCGTGATCGCATCCTGCCGCGATGCGGCGGCGCAGATCGCGGGGCAGGTCGGCGAGGAGATCACCGGCAAGACGACGGTCTCGGTCGAGCGCACGGTCGCGCGGCTGCTCGGCGTGGACGGCGTCAACGGGCTCGACGCGCCGCTGCCGAACGTGCTCGTCGACCACGTCGCCGACCGTGGCGAGCTCGGGCGCGGCGTCGGCTACTGGCTGGGCAACGCGCTGCTCGACGACGAGCGCCGCACACCCCAGCAAATCGCCAAGGACGTCGACTCGGGCCAGCTCGAGCTGTGCGCGCTGCCGCGCGCCGAGGACGGCGCGATCAGGGCGCGGATCACACAGGAGTGCGAGCGGAGCATCGCCGAGATCGCGGGGCGCACGCGAGAGCGCCACGAGCTGCGCGAGCGTCTCGGCGAGAGCCCGCCGCCGCTGCGCTACGTGCTGACCGCCACAGGGAATGTCTACGAGGACGTCGTCCACGGGTTGGCGGTGGCAGAGGCCGGCGGGGACATCGTCGCGGTGATCCGCTCGACCGCGCAGAGCCTGCTCGACTACGTGCCCTACGGCCCGACGACCGAGGGCTACGGCGGGACGTTCGCGACACAGGCGAACTTCAGGATCATGCGCGAAGCGCTCGACGAGTGGTCTGCGGCGAAAGGCCGTTACGTACGGCTGTCGAGCTTCTGCTCGGGGCTGTGCATGCCGGAGATCGCGGCGATGGGCGCGATCGAGGGCTTCGACAACATGGTCAACGACGCGCTCTACGGGATCCTCTACCGCGACATCAACCCCGTGCGCGGCCTGATCGACCAGCGGGTGTCGCGGATGGTCAACGGCTACTTCGGCGTGACGATCAACACCGGCGAGGACAACTACCTGCGCACCGCCGACGCGATCGAGGCCGCACCGTCGGTCACCGCGTCACAGTTCATCAATCGCCAGCTGGCGCTCGACTCGGGTGTGCCCGACGCGCAGATCGCGCTCGGTGACGCGTTTGAGATCGATACGCCGGTCGTCAACGGGCTGCTGCTGGAGTGGGCCCAGGCGCAGCTGACCAGAGAGCTGTTCCCGGACTGCCCGGTCAAGTACATGCCGCCGACGCGGCACATGGACGGCAACCTGTACCGCACGCACGCGGCCGATTCGCTGTTCAACCTCGTCACGATCGCCACCGGGCAGGGCATCCAGACGATCGGCGTGCCGACCGAGGGGATCTTCACGCCGCACGTGCACGACCGCGTGATCGGGTTGGAAAACGTCAACTACGTGTTCGACGCCGCGCGTGACCTGGGCGAGGAGATCGAGTTCAAGCCCGGCGGCATCATCCAGACGCGCGCCCGGGAGGTGCTCGACGGAGCGCACGAGCTGCTGGAGCAGATCGCGCAGGTCGGCCTGTTCGCGGCGCTTGGTAACGGGGTGTTCGGCGATGTGCCCCGCCAGGTGGGGGAGGGCCGCGGGATCGAGGGAATCGTGGCGACGGAGGAGAGCTACTTCAATCCGGCTGTCGAACTGATGCGGGGAGCGCCGAGCCGTGTCTAAGGAGCCGGCCGTTCAGCGGGACGCCGAGCCCACCGCAACGGCCGCGACGGCCGCGACGGCCGCCGGCGATCCCAATTTCGCGCCGACCCCAAACCCAGCCATGTTCCCCTCCGCGGGCGCAGGTCGACAGGTCGACCTGGAGCGGGTGAAGCCCTACGCCGACCACCTCGGCGACGGGATCGTCCAGTTCAGCTTCACCCTGCCTGTGCCCTATGGCCTGGCTGCGCGCAAGGCCGCGCAGGAGCTGGCGCGGAAGATGGGCTTCGAACACCCGGAGGTCGTCCATTACCAGGGCCTGACCGACGGCTACACGTACTTCGTGATGTTCGGCGAGTGCACACAGACGGTTGACTACGCAACGCTGAGCGACGAGGGCTTCGAGATCGAGTACATGAGCGAGGATCAGATCGAAGCGTTTGCGAAGGAGCAGATCGGCCGCCCGATCGTGATCGTCGGCGCGGCCACCGGCACCGACACGCACAGCGTGGGGATCGACGCAATGCTCAACCTGAAGGGCTTTCACGGACACCACGGCCTGGAGGGATACAAGGCATTCGAGACACACAATCTCGGCAGCCAGGTGCCCAACAGCGTGCTCGTCGGCAGGGCGATCGACCTGAACGCCGACGCGATCCTCGTCTCACAGACGGTGACCCAGCAGAACCTGCACGTCTCAAACCTGACGGAGCTCGTCGAGATCGTCGAAGCCGAGGGCAAGCGCTCCCAGATGATCCTCACCTGCGGAGGACCGCGCGTATCGAACGAGCTCGCCAAGGAGCTCGGCTACGACGCGGGCTTCTCGAAGGGCACCTACCCGTACCACGTGGCGAGCTTCATCGTGCGCGAGCTGGCCGCGCGCGTGGCGGGCGCTTAGTGCTCTGGGTTCGCGTGCCGACCACCTCAGCCCACCACCTGTCGTGACTCAAACCCTGTCGGACCTGATCACCTCCACGCGCCGGCTGGCACTGGTCGGGCTGGGGAAGAACACGGGGAAGACGGAGACGCTGGCCGCGATCTTGAGGGAGTTGGCGGCGCAGAGCACGTGTGTCGGGGTCACCTCGATCGGGCGCGACGGCGAGGAGCACGATGTGATCGACGCGCGGATCGAGAAGCCGCGAATCGTCCTTCGGGCGGGCAGCCTCGTGGCGAGCACCGATGCGCTCGTGCGGGCGAGTGGCCTCGCGCATGAGCGGCTTGCACAGACCGGGGTGAGGACTCCGCTCGGGGAGGTCGTGATCGCGAGGCTCGCAGAGCAGGGCGCGATCGAAGTCGCCGGCCCGAGCGCCGCCGAAGATCTGCGCCGGGTGAGCGACGCGATGATCAGATTCGGCGCAGAGATTGTGCTGATCGACGGCTCGATCGATCGCCGCGCGGCATCCTCGCCGGCCGTCGCCGACGGTCTCGTGATCGCCACCGGCGCGATCCTGAGCGAGGACATCGAGGCGGTTGTCGCGGCCACGAAGGACGCTGTCGATCTGGTCAGGCTGCCCATGACCGGCCTCGTGCCGGCGACGATGTCCGACGACGGCGACGGCGACGGCGACGGGCACGTTACGCTGGAGCGTCAACTCGTCCTGAATGCCGAGCCGACGGAGATCGCCAGGTTGCTGCGGGAGCGCCCCGACGCGAGCACGTTCCTCGTCGAGGGGGCGTTGGGCGAGCGTTTCCTCGAAGGACTGCTTGCCGCCCGAGCGGAGCGAGCCGGACGCACGCTGAGAATCGTCGTGGGCGATCCGACGAAGGTGTTCCTCACGCGTCGGGGACCGGATTGGTACAGGCGTCAGGGCCTTGAGATCGAGGCCCTCAGGACGATCGAGCTAAAGGCGATCACGGTCAACCCCGTGGCGCCACAAGCACATCGCTTCGACTCAGAGCGCCTGCGCGAGCTGATCGAGGCGGCCGTCACGAACGTGCCCGTGCTGGACGTGCTCCACTCGATCTACCGCGCCGCGCCCAATTTATGAGCCCGCCCGACCAGTGCAAAGCGCACCGGCACAAGCCGCCACGTCATGAACCGGCCTCATACCGCCTAGCGTAGGCCCGCGAGCACGGGCCACCGGCGCAAAGCCCTACTTGGCGTTGGCGAAGTACTCCGCGTTGATCTGCGTGAACTTCTGCCACTCGTCGGGAAGCTGGTCCTCGGCGAAGCAGGCGTCGACCGGGCAGGCCTCGACGCAGGCGTCGCAGTCGATGCACTCCTCGGGGTCGATGTAGAGCATCTCGGCAGCGTCATAGCCGGGCTCGTCGGGCGTCGGATGGATGCAGTCCACGGGGCATACCTCGACACAGGAGTTGTCCTTGGTGCCAATGCACGGCTCGGCGATTACGTAGGCCATTCGCTTCTTTCTTTTGGGTCGTTTTGCGGGGCAGGGCGGGTGGGACAGTCAGACGAGAGGCATATTGTACGAAGCATGCTGCTGCTTACCGGCGCGACCGGTCTCGTGGGCTCCGCGCTCCTACGCCGCCTGATCGCCGAAGGGACCCCGGTGCGCTGCCTGGTACGCGATCCCCGGCGCCTGGGCGCCCAGCGCGTGCGTGTGCAGATCGCGCTCGGCGACCTGACCGACCCCCCGTCGTTCCGCAACGCGATGCGCGGCGTGCATACCGTCGTGCACCTCGCCGCCTCGATCCGCGACCAGCCGCGCGGCTCGATCGAGGAGCTGAACGGGATCGCCACCTGGCGGATGGTGCAGGCGGCCCAGCGCCAGGGCGTGGAGCGCTTCGTGTTCTTCTCCGTGCTCGGCGCCTCCACCGATCATCGCGCGCGCTTCTTCCGCGCGAAGGCGCTCGCCGAGCAGGCCGTGGCCGAGGCCGACCTGCGCAGCACCGTGTTCGCCCCCTCGATCATCTACGCCCCCGGCGACCGCTGGCTGACGCTGCTGGAGCGGATGGCGCTGCTCCCTGTGATGCCGGTCTCCGGACGCGGCCGCGCGACCTACCAGCCGATCTGGGCCGAGGACGTGGCCGACTGCGTGATCGCCGCCTTGCATGCCCCAGCGCCAGCTCCGGCCGGCGGGGGTGGCGACATCGAGCGCTTCGAGCTGGCCGGCCCGCAGACCCTCAGCCGCGACGAGATCGTACGGCTCGTGCTGCGCTCACAGAACCGCAACCGCCCGCTGCTGCACGTCCCCACGCCGATCGTCTCGCGCGGGCTGCGTCTGCTCGAGGCGACGATCGGCCAGCGCGCGTTCGCGACCTGGGACGAGGCCGAGCTGATGGAGGTGCCGATGCTCTCCGGCCGGGGCAACGGTGACGCGGAGAGCCTGGAAGTAACGCCCCAGCCGATGGTGGCCGTACTGGGCATCAACTGAGACCGTTATCGCTGCAGGCGGTGTCAGCTGTTTGGGGTTGCTCCCCATCACCCCGACCCGCCACCCGGCGGGTCGGGTCGTTTAAGACCGTATCTCCTGGGAGACAGGCGCCCGGCGCTCCGCCCACGGCCGCGCCTCTTCCAACTGAGCAGCGAGCCCAAGCAGCGCCGCCTCGCCCGCGGGGCGCCCGACGAGCTGCACGCCCAGCGGCAGCCCGTCCTCGCCGTGGAACAGCGGCAGCGAGATCCCGGGTTGCCCGCTCGCGTTGAAGATCGGCGTGAACGGCGTGAACAGCCCTGAGCGTGTGAACGTCGACATCGGATCGGGCGCAGCCGTGTCGAGCGTTCCCAAGGGCAGCGGGCGCTCGGCGAGCGCGGGTGTGAGCAGCACGTCGTAGGGCTCCAGGAAGGCGATCAGCTGTCTCGTCAGTGCCTGCAGCTGGGTCGTCGCGGCCAGCCCCTCTACCGCGCCCAGCTGTTTGATCATCGAGAAGATCGCCCAGCTCATCGGCTCCATGTCCTCGGCAGTCAGCTCGCGCCCGGCGATCAGCCCCGAGAAGGAGATCGCGAGCGCGATGTGGATCGAGAAGACCATTCCGAACAGCTCGGAGAGGCCCTCGATCCGCCATGGCGGATCGACCTCTTCGACATCGTGGCCAAGTGCGCTCAAGAGCTCGGCGGCCTCCGCGACCGCGCCTGCGCAAACGGGATCGACGACCGCATCGGGCAGTGGCGAGAGCGTGGTGTAGGCGATGCGCAGTCTTCCGGGTTCGCTTGAAGGAGCATCCGCGAACGGCACACCGGGAGGTGGAGCCCAGGTCGTGTCGCCGACCTCATAGCCGGCGAGCACGTCGAGGATCTTTGCCGTGTCGGGCACCGTGCGGGTGAGCACGCCGTCGGTTACAAGCAGCGACTCGCCGAGCGCGGGAGCCGAGGATATGCGCCCCCGCTGGACCTTGAGCCCTACCAAGCCGCAGCACGCGGCCGGGATCCGGATCGAGCCACCGCCGTCGTTGCCGTGCGCGACGGGCACCATCCCCGCCGCGACGGCTGCGGCAGACCCGCCGGAGGAGCCGCCGGGCGTCCGCTGCAGATCCCATGGGTTGCGCGTGGGGCCGAACAGGCGCGCCTCGCTGACCGGCAGGATCCCGTACTCGGGCAAAGTCGTCGTGCCCACGACGATGAAACCGGCCTGCTTCAGCCGTCGCGAGACGTTGTTGTCGTCCTTGGCGATAAACCGCTCCATCAGCGAACAGCCGAGCGTCAGGCGCAAGCCGCTCACGGGAACGTTGTTCTTGATCGCGATCGGCACGCCCGCGAACGGACGCTCGTCACCCGGGCTCACCTCGTCCGCCGCCGCCAGCGCACGTTCGGCGTCGACATCGACGAACGCGTTCAGCTGCGGATTGAGCTCCTCGATCCGCGCCAGCGAGATCTCGACCAGCTCGCGCGAGGACACATCCCCCGCGCGCACCATGCCCGCGAGCTCGCTCGCGGGCCGGAACATCAGGTCGCTGTCTGGCACTGGCTCCTCCTCTGATCGCCGGGTCGTTCATCATATGGGTGCGCCCACAAGGCGCCTACCCGTCAAGCAGCCCAGCCCAGAAAGCAGAGCGCCATGAGCGAGGTTCAATCACCACCCGAGGTTCAGTCGGGCCTTGAAGGCGTAGTGGCCTTCGCCACCGAGATCGCAGAGCCGGACAAAGCCGGTGGCGCGTTGCGCTACCGCGGCGTCGACATCGAGGACCTGGTCGGCACCGTCCCCTACGAGCAGGTCTGGGGCCTGCTCGTCGACGGGCGCTTCAAACCCGGCCTGCCGCCGGCCGAACCGCACGCGCTGACCGTGCGCTCCGGCGACCACCGCGTCGACGTGCAGTCGGCGCTGGCGATGCTGGCGCCCGAGTGGGGGTTCGGGCAGCTGATCGATATCACCGACGAGGAGGCCCGCGACAACCTCGCGCGCGCCTCGGTGATGGCGCTGTCGTTCGTCGCGCAATCGGCCCGCGCTGCCGGCCAGCCGCCGGTGCCACAGGCGGAGATCGACGAGGGCAGGACGATCCCCGAGCGCTTTCTGATCCGCTGGCGCGGTGAGGCGAACCCCGATCATGTCAAGGCGATCGACGCCTACTGGGTGTCGGCCGCCGAGCACGGGATGAACGCCTCGACGTTCACCGCCCGCGTCGTCGCCTCGACGGGAGCAGACTGTGCCGCGGCGCTGTCCGCGGCGGTGGGCGCGCTGTCCGGCCCGCTGCACGGCGGGGCGCCCTCGCGCGTGTTGAAGATGATCGACGAAGTCGAAGCCAGCGGCGACGCCGAGCGCTGGGTCAAACAGGCGCTCGACCGCGGTGATCGCCTGATGGGCTTTGGGCATCGGGTCTACCGCGCCGAAGACCCCCGCGCACGGGTGCTGCGCCGCACCTCCCAGGAACTGAAATCTCCGCGCGTGCAGGCCGCCGAAGCACTGGAGAAAGCGGCGCTCGAGGAGCTGCACGCGCGCAAGCCCGACCGCGTGCTCGCGACAAACGTCGAGTTCTGGTCGGCTGTCATCTTGGACCTCGCGGAAGTCCCGCCGGACCTGTTCACACCGATGTTCACCTGCGCGCGCGTGGCCGGCTGGTCAGCGCACATCCTCGAGCAGAAGCGCGAGGCCAAGCTGATCCGGCCGTCGGCGAAGTACATCGGCCACGGGCCGCGGTCGGTCGCGGAAGTCGAATAGCCCGTGAGCCTAGCGGCCTTTTGTCGAGCTACCGGACGGTGGCTTCTATACCTTGCCACCGAACGGTGGCGTGCTATATTTGCTACCGAACGGTGGCAAAATGAAACTTATGACAGTCCGCTCAATACGAGATCTGGCGGCAGCCGTACGCGGCCGCCGCGTCGACCTGGGCCTGAGCCAAGCCGATCTCGCCTCGCGCGCTGGAGTGTCCCGGAAGTGGGTCTACGAATTCGAGGCCGGGAAACCCACGGCCGAGTTGGGGCTGATACTGAGGGTCCTTGACGCGCTGGGTCTCGTCCTGGAGCTCGCCCCTGGTGAGGATGCGAGTGGCGGGGGAGAGCGAGCCACGGTCGACCTTGACAGCCTCATAGATAAGCACCGGGGACGATGACCGACACTTTGAGCGTCCTCCTCGGCGATACGCTCGCCGGCACTCTCACCAGGCTCGCGGCAGGGCGGCTGCGGTTCGACTACGACGAGGACTACCGCGAGACCCGAAACACGACTCCGTTGTCAGTCTCGATGCCAACAGCTCTGCGCTCCCATCCCGACAGCGAGATCAGCCCCTGGCTCTGGGGTGTCCTTCCCGACAACCAAGCCGTCCTCGAGCGGTGGGCACGCAACTTCCACGCTTCGGCGTCCTCCCCCTTCTCGTTGCTCGCCACACCGGTCGGCCGCGACTGCGCCGGAGCGGTCCGCTTCGTCGCGCCCGACGAGCTCGATGAAGTCATCAGGACGCCAGGGGCCGTTACCTGGCTCACAGACGAAGAGCTCGCGCAACGTCTTCGCGAGCTACGCGAGGACACCACCACGTGGCTCGGACGAGAGTTCACCGGCCAATTCAGTCTGGCCGGCGCCCAAGCCAAGACAGCGTTGCTTTACGAAGACGGGCGCTGGGGTGTGCCCTCAGGGTCAGCAGCCACAAGCCATATCCTCAAGCCATCCGTGGTCGGCCTGGACGACCACGACCTCAACGAGCATCTCTGCCTCGACGCTGCCGGCCGGGCAGGTCTCGTGGTGGCCCGAACACTGGTTGGGCGCTTCGGCGACGAGAGCGCGATAGTCGTAGAGCGCTATGACCGACGTCAAGAAGACGGCCGGCTGGTTCGCGTCCACCAGGAGGACATGGCTCAAGCGCTCGGGGTTCATCCAACGCGCAAGTATCAAAACCAGGGAGGCCCCGGCCCCCGCGAGATTGCGCGTTTGCTTCGGGATGTGATGGCGCCGCGAGCGGCGGACGAGGCTGTTTGGCGTTTCTTCGACGCCCTGGCATGGAACTGGCTGATTGCCGGGACCGACGCTCACGCCAAGAACTACTCCCTCCTGCTCGCCGGCGGGGAGGTACGTCTCGCGCCTCTATACGACGTCGCGTCCGCCTTGCCATATGGCACCCACGAGCGGAAGCTCCGACTTGCCATGAAGGTCGGGGGCGACTACCACGTGTACCCACACCACAACACGTGGAAGGCGGCAGCCAAGGATCTTGGTCTCGACGGGGAACGTGCGCTCGATCGTGTCTTCGCACTTGCCGAGCGGGCACCCGACGCGTTCGCCGAGGCTGCCGGCGCCCCCGGCGTCACCGCGATCGATCGCCCTCTACCACCCCTCCTCGTCGACCTCGTATCCGAGCGCGTTGAGCGCTGCAAGACGATCCTTCGCAGCTCCTCCCCCAGCCGCTGACTCCGTTCGCTCATTAACAAACGAGGGCCCGGCATCCTGCCGGGCCCTCTGCATGCTCTATCGACTTTACAGCAGATTCCTTTAGAAGGAATCTTTCGCGGCCTTCCTTACATCATCCCGCTCATGTCCGGCATACCGCCGCCGGGCATCCCGCCGCCGCCTTCCTTCTCCGGCACCTCGGCGACGATCGCCTCGGTCGTGAGGATGTTCTTGGCGATCGACGCCGCGTTCTGCAGCGCCGAGCGGGTGACCATCGCCGGGTCGATCACGCCCGCCGCAACGAGATCGACGATCTCGTTGGTGGCCGCGTTCAGGCCCTGGCCTTTCTTGGCCTTGCGCACGTCGTTGACGACGACGGAGCCCTCCAGGCCCGCGTTCTCGGCGAGCTGACGCAGCGGCTCCTCGAGCGCCCGCAGCACGATCCGCGCTCCGGTCTTCTGGTCGTCCTCCTCGATCTCGTCGACCTTGACGGCGGAGAATGCCTGCAGCAGCGCGACGCCACCGCCGGGCACGATGCCCTCCTCGAGTGCCGCCCGTGTGGCCTGCAGGGCGTCCTCGACGCGGTGCTTCTTCTCCTTCATCTCCGTCTCGGTTGCCGCCCCGACCTTGACCACGGCGACGCCGCCGGAGAGCTTTGCGAGCCTTTCCTGCAGCTTCTCACGGTCGAAGTCCGAGTCGGTGTTCTCGACTTCGGCCTTGATCTGGTTGATGCGACCCTTGATCGCCGCGGCCTCACCGGCGCCGTCGACGATCGTCGTCGTGTCTTTGGTGACGACCACACGCCGCGCGCGACCGAGCTGGGAGACCTCGGTGTTCTCCAGCTTCAGCCCCAGCTCCTCGGTGATCACCTCGGCGTTCGTGAGGATCGCGATGTCCTCGAGCATCCGCTTGCGGCGGTCGCCGAAGCCCGGCGCCTTGACAGCAACACCCGTGAAGGTGCCCCGCAGCTTGTTCACGACGAGCGTCGCGAGCGACTCGCCCTCGACGTCCTCGGCGATGATCAGGATCGTCTTGCCCGACTGGATCACCTGCTCGAGCACCGGCAGCACGTCGCGGACGGAGCCGATCTTCTGGTTGGCGATCAGGATGTAGGGGTCCTCCAGTACTGCCTCCATGCGGTCCTGGTCGGTGACCATGTAGGGCGAGATGTAGCCCTTGTCGAACTGCATGCCCTCGGTGAACTCGAGGTCCATGCCGAACGTCTGGCCCTCCTCGACGTTGACGACACCGTCCTTGCCGACCTTCTCGATCGCATCGGCGATCACGTCGCCGATGTCATCGTCGCCGGCGGAGATCGTCGCCACGCGGGCAATCTGATCCTTGCCGGAGACCGCCTTGGCCTGCGAGGCGATGTGCGCCACGACCTGGTCGACGGCCTTCTCGATGCCGCGCTTGAGCGCCAGCGGGTTGGCGCCGGCCGCGACGTTCTTCAGACCCTGGCGAACGATCGCCTGAGCCAAAACGGTCGCGGTGGTGGTGCCGTCGCCGGCCACGTCATTGGTCGCCGTGGCGACCTCACGGACGAGCTGAGCGCCCTGGTTCTCGAAGACGTCCTCGACCTCGATCTCACGGGCGATCGTGACACCGTCGTTGGTGATCGTCGGCGCGCCGAACTTCTTGTCGAGCACCACGTAGCGGCCCTTCGGGCCGAGCGTGACCTTGACGGCGTTCGCGACCGCATCCACGCCCAACTCGAGCGCCTTGCGTGCCTCGGAGCCGTACTTCAGTTCCTTGTGTGCCATATCTGTCAAATCTCCTTATGAAACCTTGGCGAGGACATCGGACTCGCGCAACACGAGCAGATCCTCTCCGTCGATCTTGATCTCGGTCCCGCCGTACTTGCTGTAGAGGACCTCGTCGCCCTCCTTGACCTCCAGCGGGATGCGCTTGCCGTTCTCGTCGAGCTTGCCATCGCCGATCGCGATGATCTTGCCCTTCTGTGGCTTCTCCTTGGCAGTGTCGGGGAGCACCAGACCACTCGCGGTGGTCAGCTCCTCCTCGATTGCCTGCACGATCAGACGATCGCCCAGGGGCTTGAGCTTCATGTTGAAAACCTCCGCTTTAGGGATACATCCGGCGACTCGCGACGCTCTTTGTGGAGTTAGACGGCCGCCGACTGGCACTCTCAAGGGAAGAGTGCCAACGACCCGTCCAATATATAGAAGCCCCAGCACATTTCAAGGCCCGCTTGGCAGTTCCCGCCCCTGAGAGCCGATCCACGCCCGCAAAACCAAGTACGGAGCAGGTAGACCGGGATCTAACCTCTCGGCCAAGCGGGGCGGACTTTCCTCACGGCCGATTAGCCCGCTTTAGCGGGCCGGTCGGGAGGAAACGTCCGATCCCGCGCTAGTTCTGGGCGCCGCCGAACCCCTTCATCGCCTCGGTCATGCCCGACGGCTTGTCCATGATCTGGGAGAAGCGCACGACGGTCACGGTGTCTTCGGGAGAGACCGGCCGCCCGTAGATCTGTTCGAGGAAGCTGATCAGCTCCTCGTGGCGGCGAAACTCCGGGTTGTCGTGCTTGATATCGCGCGGGGAGAGATCGGCGATCTTCGTCACCTCGACCTGATCGATCACCGCTTCGAAGATTCGTTCGCGGGGCGAGTACTGATAGCCGATCGTGACGAGCACGGCCTGGTTCTTGCGGTACTTGCCCGACTTGTCGCCGAGCCGGATAGTGGCCGTCTTGCGGCCCCGCATCAACTCGTCGGCGAAGATCGTCGAGTAGAAGTTGAGTACCTGCACGATCGGCAGGCTACCGGTCTTCTTGCAAATAGGCCAGCGCGCGCTCGACCATTTCGCGCTCGGCCGCGTGGGTGAGCGTCCGCCGCGCCTGCTTCAGCGTGATCCAGCGGGCCTCCTCGACCTCGTCGTCGTGGTCGGCGGTGTCGCCGGAGAGGTAGGAGAAGAGGTAGAAGGTGACAGACTTGGGAATCGTGCGCCCGTCGCGGCGGTACCAATAACGCACCTCCCCCAGCTCGCGCACGAGCTCGACAAGGACGCCCGTCTCCTCGCGCACCTCGCGCTCGGCGGCCTGCAACGTGGTCTCGCCCGGGTCGACGTGACCCTTCGGTAATGCCAGCACCCGCGAGCCGTCGGGCGCACGGCGGGTGGGGACGATCACGACCACCTGCTCGCCGCGCAGAACGACGCCGCCGGCGGAGATCTCCTGTGCCTTGGCGGGCGGGCGAGATCCGGACCCCGGTCCGCCCCCCTTCTTGCTCGGAGCCCCGCGCTTCTTGGGGGGCCGAGCGCCCGATTTCTTCTTGGGCGGGCGGGAGCCCGCTCCCCTAGAAGACATATTGCTTCAACGCCTGCGGATCGTGTACCACCAGGCGACCTCTCCCCTGCGAGATCACCCCGGCACGCTCCAGCACCGCCAGAAAGCGACTGGCGGACTCGCGCGATGAGCCCGCCAGCTGCGCCAGATCGGCCTGGGTGGCGGTGACCAGCACGTCCTTCCCGCCCCGCTCGCCGGAGGAGTCCCCCTCGCGACCGCCAGGCACGGCCACGCCGGGGGGCGACGCGTCGCTAGCCGTCCCGATCCCCGCGGACTCCTCCTCACGCTCCTCGGCCAGCTCCTGGGCCACCAGCTCGCTGAGCACGACCGCGACACGGCTCTGAACCGTCTGGAAAGACTGGCGCGAGAGGCGCTCGTTGGTCTCGCGCAGCCGTCGGCCGAGCGCGATCACCAGGCGCGCGGAGATCCCGGGGTGCTCGACCATCAGCCTGCGCATGTCCGGGCCAAGCACCGCAACCACGCCCGTCAGCTCGATCGCCTCCACGGTGGCGGAGCGGCGCTCGTCCTCGAACAGCGCCAGCTCGCCGAAGATGTCGCCCGGGCCGAACGTCGCGAGCGTGATCGTGCGCCCACCGGCGTGCTCGCGCACCGCGCGGGCGCGGCCGGAGCGGACGATGTAACAGGTATCGCTCGCATCGCCCTCGCGAAACACCACCTGGCCCGGCTCGAACGTGCGGGGAACCGCGAGGTCGGCGATCCGCTGCAGATCGTCAACCTCGAGCGTGGAGAGCACCGGCACGCGCGCGAGCAGCTCCACCACCTCCGCTGAGCGCATCCCCGCCATTGCCGCAGGGGATATCACACCCGCCGACTGACTCAGCGCGAGGTCCTCGGCGCTATCTTCCAGGTACATGATCCTCGCCAAGTCGATCCCCTCGCTGATCGTGATCGGGGCGCTGCTGTCCTCGCCCGCTTGCACCCTGGCCGGCACCGGCACGACCGGTGCGGACGCGTCCGGGAAAAGCACCACCACCGCGGCCGAGCGCGCGCTCCTGGATTCGCCACAGCTGTGGGCCACGATCGACGTCTGCAACCCGAGCGATCAGCCCGACACGGTCGGCGTGCGCGGCTCGATGCCCGGCGATGACCACTCGAAAGATCAGATGTATATGAGCTTTCGCCTGCAGTACATGAACGCCACGACCAAGCAGTGGGTCGATCTGTCCAAGACAACGCCGTCGTTCGTCGCCGTCGGCGCCGCCAAGACCGCGCGCCAGGGCGGGAGCAGCTTCGAACTGAAGCCCGTCACGGGCAACGCCGGGTTCACGATGCGCGGCGTCGTGAGCTTCCAGTGGCGCCGTGGCGCCACCGTCGAGTACACCGTCTCGAGGCCCACGACCGCCGGCCACCAGAGCCTCACGGGAGCCGATCCCGCCGGTTTCACGGCGGCCACCTGCGAGATCACCTGACGCCCGTCTCGGGCCGCTCAAAAAAGGCGCGGATCGTTGGTGATGATCCCGTCGACGCCCATCCCAGTCAGCCTGGCGATCTGCGCGGCGTCATCCACCGTCCAGACGTACAGCTCGCCGCCGCCGTCGGCCACCGCCCGAACCAGCCTGGGGGTGACCAGGCGCCAGTGGGCCATGATCGCGTCGAAGCGGCCGGCACGGAGTGCCGCACGGACACGTCGGGGCAGCAGCGCGCGGTAGCCCGTGAGGATCGCCAGCGCCGGGATCGCCGTGAGCATGTCGGTCGTGTAGTCGCGTCTGACCCGCGGTACCGACCACCCCACGCGCAGCGTCGGCTCCAGCGCGCGCATCGCGTCGAGGTCGTCGGGGAACATGCTGCTCACCAGCGAGCGCTCGGTCAGTCCGGCGTCGCGCAGTGCCGCCACCACGCGCGGGCCATAGCCGGGGATCTTCACGTCGACATCGAGCGCCACGCCCGCGAACTCCTCGCCGGCCAGGTGCGCGAGCCCTTCCTCCAGCGTGAGCGGCGATCCATCGCGTATCGCCTCATAGTCGTGAGCCAGCAACAGCCGTCCGCTGCCGTCGCGCCGCTCTGAGAGCACGTCGAACTCGATCATGTCCACGCCCGCCGCCAGCGCCGCGCGAAAGCCCGCGAGCGTGTTCCCGGGAGCCAGCAACGCGGCTCCCTTGTGACCGACCCGCAACGGGCGTACGCGCGAGGACTCTGTAACCGCCATCGCTGCCACGATGCCAGACCGAGCGGCCATCTGACGGACGGACGGACGGGATCGACTGTGGTTCAGGCGCCGGGCGAATAGACCGCGGCTCAGGCACTGAGCGTGAGCTTGCGCGGACCGGAGTGAAAGCCCAGTTCGACGAGCGTGCCGGCCAGCTCCGAGGCGATCGCCGGCTCGCCGTCGATCCGCTCCAGGGCAAGCTTGCCGACCCGCCTGGCGCGTACCGCCTCGGCGAGCGCGAGCAGCGCCTCTCGGAGCGGAGCCTGGGTGAGCGTCACGAGACCGCGGCCGCCACGCTCGACGTACAGGACCGGCAGATCGGCGACCAGCACCACGTAGGCCCCGGCCACCCGAGCGGGACGGCGGTCCCGCCCCGCTCGTTTCGGCCACGGGAGCGCGGCGCCGTAGGGCTGGGCGGGGTCGGCGGCGGCGAGCACGAGTGTGCGGCCGTGCTCGCCCGGGCCCACCTCCGCACCCAGGCCGGTCTTCGTGGCGCGCAGCCGCTCGACGGCGCCCGGCAGCGCGAACTGCGCGCCGCCCATGCTCTCGATGAAATAGCCACGACGGCACACGCCGAGCGTCTCCAACTGCGAGAAGGAGTCATAGAGCAGGGCAAAGCCGCCGCGCGTCCCCTCGGCGAGGACCTGCTCGCGCGTGACGATCCCGTAGCGCTCGAGCAGCAGCTCCGCGAGCACGCGGCGGCGCTCCGGCGAGGGCAGCGCCGCCGGGGAGACGCCGCCGGCCGCGGCGGCCGGCGCGGACCGGGCGGGCGAAGACGGGGCAGCGGCGGCCGGCGAGGGACTGGCCTCGCCAAACAACGATGCGGCAAGCGACCAGCGGCCCTGGACCTGCGCCTGAGCGCCCCGCCGACGCGCACCAAAGCGCGAGCGTGCGACCATCGGCCGACCCGCGAGGCCAGCAGCGCGTCCGGTGCGGGAGCCCCCCGCCGCGGCTGCGTCGCGCTCGCCGCCCGCGACACCTGCACCACTACGCGCGAGCGCCAGGTGGGGTGCTCGCAGCGGCGCCCACGCGTCGTTCGTCGCCTCGCCCGCCCAGACGAGGTCCCAGAGCGCCTCGCGCAGCGCCTCCCCCGCCAGGGGGAGCTCGGCGAGCAGGTCGGTGAAGAAGGCCGGCCCCCGCGCGAGCCGCTCGCGCAGGAGCTCGTGCGCCGGTTCGCTCGGCGCGGCGCCCGCCCCGGAGCCCGACGAGCGCGGCGCCGAGGGTGGCCCGAGCAGGGGAGCGTCCTCGCGGAAGTACAGCGCCACGCGTCCCGAGCTTCGCCCGAGTGAGCCCGCGCCGACCCAGACGACCTCGCCGCTTGAGCAGAGCGAGTCGAGCCACGCGGGGGAGTAGGCGCCGATCCGCCGCGGGAGCACGTCGCGCTCCCAGATCGCGGCGGGCAGCGCGAGGCCCTGGAGCGGGACGAGCACCTCGCGCAGGCGGTCGACCCCTGCTCCGCCACTGGAATGGCGGTCGATGCCCTGCCAGGAGGGCAGGAAGGCCGCGAGCGCGCGCGCGTCGGCCGGCTCGATCTCCTTGCGCAGGGCGGCGAGCGAGGCGCGACGCAGGCGGCGCAAAACCTCGACGTCGCACCACTCGCGCTCTGAGCCGCCCGGGCGCAGCTCGCCGCGCACCAGCGCGCCGGAGCGCTCGAGCTCGCGCAGGACCGCGGCCGCATCGACCCCATAGCGAGCGTGTAGCTCCGCGGTCGTGAACGGGCCGTGCGAGCGGGCAAAGCGCGCGACGAGCACGCGCAGCGCGTCGGGCACGTCTGACAGGAAGGCCTCGGGCAGGCCGCCGGGAGGAACCGCGCCGAGCGCGTCACGGTACAGCCCCGCCTCGTCGGCGGCGACGTAGCGCTCCTCACCGCCGATGCGCAATCGAATCGCGCGCCGTTCGCGCTCCAGCCCGCGCAGCAGACCGGCGGCGTCGACCCCCTCGAGGACGCGTTCGGTGACCTCGGCAGCGGTCAGGTCGCCGACGCGCCGCAGGACGTCGTGCAGCCCATCGCGTCCGGTCGCGCGCGCGATCGACGAGCGATGCTGCAGGTCGTCCTCGACGCGGGCGAGCGCGCCGGGGTCGATCAGCTCGCGCAGCTCCTCCTGGCCGAGCAGCTCGCGGAGCAGGTCGCGGTCGAGCGAGAGCGCCGCCGCGCGGCGCTCGGCGGTGGGCGTGTCGCCCTCGTACATGTAGGTCGCGACGTAGTCGAACAGCAAAGAGGAGGCGAAGGGGGAGGCGGTCGGGGTCTCGACCTCGACGAGCGAGATCTCGCGCGAGTGCAGCCCCCGGAGGAGCGCTTCGAGGCCGGGCAGGTCGAGCACGTCGCGCAGGCACTCGCGGTAGGTCTCCAGGAGGATCGGGAAGTCGGCGTAGCGCTTGGCGACCTCGAGCAGGTTCTGCGACTTCAGGCGCTGCTGCCAGAGCGGCGTGCGGCGGCCGGGGTAGGCGCGCGGGATCAGCAAAGCGCGGCCGGCGTTCTCGCGGAAACGCGCGCCGAACAGGGCGGAGGAGCCGAGCTCGGCGGTGACTGCCTGCGCGACTTCGTCGGGCTCGATCAGCACGAGCTCGGCGGCCGACGGCAGTGACTCGACATCGTCGGCATCGAGGTCGGGGAGGCGCAGGACGATCCCGTCGTCGGAGGAGATCGCGTCGGCCTCGAGCGCGAAGCGCTCGCGAATCCGTGCGGTCAGGGCGAGCGCCCAGGCAGAGTGGACGCGCCCGCCGTAGGGGGAGAGGATGCACAGGCGCCAGTCGCCGATCTCGTCGCGGAAGCGCTCGAGCACGATCGTGCGCTCAGACGGCAAAACGCGCGTCGCTGATTGCTGCTCGCGTAGATAGCCCAGCAGGTTGCGCGCGGCGCGCGGGTCGAGGTCATAGTCGCGCTCCAACGTCGACGGCTCCTGCTCGACGGCCCAGCGCGAGAACGCGCCGATCGCTTCACCCAGCTCGCGCGGCCGGCCGACGGAGTCGCCCTTCCAGAACGGCACGGCGCCGGGCGCGCCGGGCGCGGGCGTGACGATCACGCGGTCGCGACCGATTTCCTCGATCCGCCAGGTGGAGGCGCCGAGCAGGAATGCCTGGCCGGGGCGGGCCTCGTAGACCATCTCCTCGTCGAGCTCTCCCACCCGCCGGCCGTCGGGCAAAGTGACCGCGTAGAGGCCGCGGTCGGGAATCGTGCCGGCGTTGGCGATCGCGAGCTGGCGCGAGCCCTTGCGCGCGCGGATCGTGCCCGCGATGCGATCCCAGACGATGCGCGCGCGCAGGTCACCGAACTCCTGCGACGGATAGCGCCCGTCGAGCATGTCGAGCACGTTCTCGAGCAGCTCGCGCGAGAGCTCGGTGTAGGAGTGGGTGCTCGTGACGAGGGCGTACAGCTCATCGACCGAGACGCCTGGATCGAGGAACTCGGGATCGGCGGCGCGTGAGGCGTCTTTTCCTTTTAATGGGCCGGCTCCCGCCGGCTGCGCTGCAACGGAAATGGCGACAATCTGCTGAGCTAGAACGTCCAGAGCGTTTTTAGGAACGACCGTCGACTCGATCAGGCCTTCGTGCATGCGGCGAGCGACGACCGCGCACTCGAGCAGGTCGCCACGAAACTTGGGGAAGATCCGCCCGCGGCTGACCTCGCCGACGCCATGCCCGGCGCGCCCGATCCGCTGTAGCCCGCGGGCGACCGACTTGGGCGACTCGATCTGCAGCACGAGGTCGACCGCGCCCATGTCGATGCCGAGCTCCAATGACGAGGTGGCGACGAGGCAGGGAAGCTCACCGGCCTTCAGAAGCTCCTCGACCTTCGTGCGCTCCTCCCGCGCCAGAGACCCATGATGGGCGCGGGCGATCTCGACCGGCCCCTCGGCGTCCGGACTCCCACCAAGCGCGCCAGCCCCGCCGCCGGAGGCGGCTTCATAAATCTGTTGTTTGTCGTGTTGTTCGCGCTCGCGCCCCGCCACCGCCTCGCGCGCGGCGAGCTCGTTCAGGCGCAGCGCGACGCGCTCGGCCGAGCGGCGGTTGTTGACGAACACGATCGTGGAGTTGTGCTCTTTGACCAACTTCAGCAACTCTGGATAGATGGCGGGCCAGATCGACCCGCGCGTGGACTCGCCGCCGGCCACCGGCTCCAAGGGGTCCCGGGGCGGGTCACCCGGCGCCGCGGACGACCCGGCATCCGGTTCCGACATCGACTCGACCGGCACCTCGATCCGCAGGTCGAGCTCCTTGCGCGCGCCGGCGTCGAGGATCGTGACCGCGCGGTGCGGCCCGACGAGGTAGCGCCCGATCTCCTCCAGCGGGTTCTGCGTCGCGGAGAGCCCGATCCGTTGGACCGTCGCCGTAGGCCGCCCGAGGCGCGCCTGCGCCTCGAGCCGCTCGAGCGTGAGCGCGAGGTGCGAGCCGCGCTTGGTGGCGGCGACCGCGTGGATCTCGTCGACGATCACCGCCTCGACCCCGCCGAGCGTCTCCCGCGCGCGCGAAGTGAGCATCAGATAGAGCGACTCCGGCGTCGTGATCAGAATGTCCGGCGGGTCGCGCAGCATCGCCGCGCGCTCGCGCTGGGGCGTATCGCCTGTGCGGATCCCGACCCGCACGCCGCTGGCGCCGATCCCGCGGAGCGGCGCGCGGAGGTTGCGCTCGATGTCGTAGGCGAGCGCCTTCAGCGGGCTGATGTAGACGACGCGCGTGGATCGAGTCCCACCCTCCCCGTCCGCGGCGGCCCTACCCGCCTTGCCGCCCGCGCCCGAGGCGCCGTACCCAGCGGCCCCCCCGCTCGCGACGGGGCCAGCTCCCGCGACTCCCGCCTCATCTTCCGTGGAGCCGGCGGCGCTCAGCCGGTCGAGCGCCCACAGGAACGCCGCGAGCGTCTTGCCAGACCCCGTCGGCGCCGACAGCAGCACGTGCTCCCCCCGCGCGATCGCCGGCCACGCCAGCGCCTGGGCAGGCGTCGGCGCGGCAAAGGCAGCCTCGAACCACTCGCGAACCCGGGGCGTGAAGCTGGAAAGGGGCATCGGTTGAGGCTAGCGGGATGAAAGGCCTTCCCGGACGCCACAGCGGCGGTGGCTACGACGCCCGCGGGTTCGTTATGGATCCACCGGGCTAGCGAGGGCGACGATTCCGGCGACTCCATCCGGTTCAGGAGGCGCCGGTAATCCCTATGGGTCCGGTCAAGCAACCCCAATCAATCTATATCTCCTTCTGATGCCGGATGCGTAAGAAGAGTACACCAATGTACTTCCTTTCTATCGCTTGACATACCCAAACAGTACGACACTTTCGGCATAGTAAAGAAATCAATGACCCCCGATTCAATAAAGCCAAAAAGTTGATAATTGAAAACTTCAGACCGACAGCCGCCATGAAAGTGATTTGTCCTGTGCAATTCGGAGACACACTTCAACAGATCATTTCCGTAAGACAGAGCCCATTCTTCAACGGTGTTCTTACCAAAGAGTGTTTCAATTCCCTCCTGGGGGCCCATCGCGAGATCCTGAATGTCCCCAAGCAACGCGATCAACCCTGGTGCGTTGTCTTCTTCTTCGACCATCGCGATCAACTGTTCACCGTACCTCTCTGCTTCCCCCTCTGTGAAGTGATGGATGGGATCTATCGGTTCGCCGGAACACGACAGGGGACTCGCCAGACACGCGATACGCGCTTCTTCTTCCTCCGATTTTTGCAACGCGGCCGCGGCCTCAGCAACCGCTTGATCAGCGGTAGCTTGCGCCCCTGCGGTCAGACCTTCAGGCACCAAGGCGACGTACGTTTCATCCGAACCACATCCCTCAGGACAGGCACCCGGCAGCATTACGGGTGCGGTTTGCAGGTTACGTGCGATCTGGGGCACGTAGGAAGCTCCGCCCTGTGTAACCGTTCCGGAAAACGGTAGTTCGCTAGACACTCCGCCAGCTCCCAACCACGCGTATTTCGGGGTGGGTTTGCCTTCACTCGGAACACCAAATTCAGTGCTGTTGTAAGTGGTCAATAATTTCGTTTCAGTTTCACTGACACCGACGGTACCGACGACATTACCCTGCAGGTCGTGCAATTGCAGGGCGATCGCACCGGCGCTGGTCTGGGTAGCGTCAAGCGAACCGTCGATACCCGGAATGTTACGACTCCATTTTTTGTTTTCTTCTTCTCCGGTCCAGACCAGCGCTTCACCGGTGCTGCTGTAGTGAGATATAACGAGCGGTTCGTGTTTTTCTGTACCGCCTTCCTTGACGACCGATTCAGTTTCCTCGGTGCGTCCTTCCGGATCATAGGCGTAACTGAGTGTCCTTTCCTTTTCTTTGGCTTCCTGTTGCGTCTGGCCAGCCACCTGGTTGTCTACGTAATAACTGCTCTTCAGTTCGTATTTGCCAGCGTCCGGGGCCGGTAGTTTGGTGGTGTTCCCAAACGTTTCGTAGCTGATACCCGCATCAATCAGCCCATCGGCGCTATCGTAAGAATGGCTTTCCACCAAACCACCTTCCGTCGGGCATGTTTCGGTAGCGGATTCGCGTGTGGTCAGACTCGTGCGGTTGGAGTCTTCGTCATAGGCATACAGGCGGGCAGTGCAACCCTTACCCACCGGTGTTTCCTGGGCTTCAAGCAGACGGCCATCATTGTCATAGGTGTAGCCCTCCTTGGCAAGCGTGCTCGTCTGCTTGAGCACTTCGCCGTGAATCGACGGGACGATGTTATCTTCGAACCAAATTTCGGGACATTTGCTCGCACAATAAGCGTTCTTTTCATACTTGATTCCGGTAGTAGTGCCCAGCTGGTTATACGTATAGTGGAGGGTTAGGTTGTCTGGATAGGTGTCGGTGAGCATCCTGCCTTCGACGTCATATGTCGCCGTAAAGTATTTTTTAAGGCCGGAGTCGTACAGAGATTCCGTAAAGCCCGTGGTCGCATTGTAGGCGTAGTTCTGCTCGAATTTTTCTTTGCCAATTTCGTAGCCGACTTCATCCAGGCGTCCGTCCCCACCCGTTTCATACGTGTAGTTCGTGGTACCTCCGTTCGCGTCTGTGTATTTTTCGATCTGCCCATGCGTGTTATAAGCGCTTGTGATCGTCTTGGTTTTGCCTTCTGACGTGGTGCTCTGTTCGACCAGAGCGCCTGTCGTTTTACTGTACTTATCGGTGACCGTCGGTACGGTCTTGTGAACTGTCGGAGAGCAGGAAACTTCACCGGTTTCCTTACAGGAGACTTCACTGGTTTCCTCACGCCCAGCGCCGTCGAACGTCTCCTTCTTAGTTCGCGTCGTCAATCCAAATTTTTCTTCCACTATTTCCGGCTCGTTCCAAAGATTATAGGTGGCCTTTGTAACCGGCAGTTCCGGCGCACCGCTTACCCCAGTCTGAGCGACGGGTTCCGTCTGACACGTCATGTTGGCCCATTCCGGATGGTTCTGACACGCCGCGACTTCGGCTTCGCCTTTGGCCGAGTAGTAGACGATCCTCGTGTTATGAGCGCCTTCGTTGCCGGGTCTTGGTGGTGGAGTCAATGTCTCGATGCGGTTGTTCTCACTATCTACGACGTGTAGTACGCCAGTGGAGTCGACTGCGATTCCTTCTGGTTCGTTGAGTTGTCCGTTGCCTGTTCCTTTGGTTCCGAATGAGGTGACATATGTTCCGTAGCGTGTAAACTCCTCGACCCGGTCGTTTTCGTCGTCGACGATAAAGACGTTACCGTACGCGTCGGCCGTTATGCCGGCGGGTCCTTTGAACTGTCCGTTGCCGGTGCCGACGGTCCCAAACTGGGAGACGTACGCACCGGCTGTAGAGAACCTCTCGACGCGATTGTTGTTGTAGTCGGTCACATAGATGTTGCCGTCAGACGCGGCGATGTATGCGGGCTTGTTGAGCTGCCCGTTGCCAGACCCGGATATGCCGGCCAGACAAGTCGTGGTGCAGACCTCTGCTTCTGCTTTTTCGTCTTTGACACCCCACCCAACAGCGGCCGTGAAGCTGCCAGCCGAGGAGAACTCCTCCACACGATGATTGTTCTCATCCACCACCCACACGTTGCCACCCGAGTCAATCGTGACACCGCCCGGCCTGTTGAACTGACCGCCACCCGACCCGGATCTACCAGCTTGACAGCTGACCGTGCAAACCTGGAATTTTTCTTCGCCGTTGCTTACACCAAAACCCCAGACCGAGACAAACGCGCCTGACGGGTTGAACTCCTCCACACGATTATTCGCCTGATCGCTGATGTAAACGTATCCGCTGGATTTGTTGATCGCGATACCGACCGGTTCGATCATCTGCCCCGCACCCGTACCCCATCCGCCATACGTCGCAAGATACGCGCCCGCGGAGGAGAACTTCTCGATCCGATTGTTGTAATAGTCGGTCACCCACTGGTTACCACTCGCATCAAGCGCCACACCAACAGGCAAATGGAACTGGCCGTTACCGCTACCAAGAGACCCGAACTGTGAGGTATAGCTCGCGCGACCCGGGACCGAGATCCAAGTCTCCACACGATTGTCTGGGGTGTCCGCCGCATAGATATCACCGGCGACATTGACCGCTATGCCATCGGGGCTGAAGGCTTCAGTACTCCCAAACTGTGCGCCGCCGGTGCCTTTGGAACCAAAGGCACCAAGGAATGTCCCCGATAACGTGAACTCCTGAACCCGACTGTTGCCCACGTCGAGAACATAGAGACTACCGGAAACGGGGTCGGCGGCGATAAACGATGGAGAGGAGAACTGGCCGTTACCGGTACCATTCGACCCGAACTGCCCGCGGTATTTGCCGCTGGTGGAAAGCTCCTCTATCCGGTTGTTCCCAGTATCTGTGACATACAGAAGACCATTGTCGTATGCCACCGACTCCGGTGACTGAAACTGGCCGTTACCCGAACCAAGCGAGCCATAAGCCGCGATGAACGCGCCTTCAGAGGAGAACTCCTCGACACGATTGTTACCATAGTCCGCGACCCACACATTACCGACTGCGTCGATCGTTACACCGTCCGGCGTATGGAACTGGCCACCACCCGCACCTTCGTTCCCTTTACGACAACTACTCGTGCAAACCTCGGGTTTTTCTAGACCATCACTCACACCAAAACCAAATGTCCTCACAAACGCGCCCGCAGCAGAGAACTCCTCCACCCGCATATTCAACCGGTCAGAAACGTAAATATTCCCGCTACTGCGATTGATAGCGATCCCAGTGGCACCAGAAAACTGGCCAGCACCACTGCCGCTCGACCCATACGCCGCAAGATATGAGCCAGACGGAGAAAGCTTCTCGAGACGATTATTTTCGCTATCAACAACCCATAGATTATTGCTTGAATCAACCGCCACACCCCGTGGTTCTTTAAACTGGCCATTCCCAGAACCCAGAACCCCCGACGAAAACCCATACGCCGGCACCACCATAGGTCCACTGCCAGAGCCCTTGAGGCTCCGGGTTTCCATCACCGAACCGTTGCTTTCCTTTTCTTTTTTGGCGTTTTCCTGCTCCTCGTACACGGTTGTGGTAGTTAGGTTCAGTCCGCCGGGTTCCTTTGTCACAGAAGTAGGTTTACGAAGTTTCCAGCCGAGGTTTTCCTGTCCGCTATATGCGGTGACCGCTTCGCGCTTATTCACTTCTTCTCCTGTAGACAACAGGGCGCCTTCAACTGTTTGCGTCACCAGATTATATGCTTCGTGGGTTTTTTCTTCGACTTCTTTGGCGCCTTTGTCGTAGTAGTTGTGCGTCACCGCACGTGCCACGGCTTCCGCGCCGGTCGACAGTTTAACGTTATGTTCGGGACCCATAGTTTTGACGATCTCACTGCCCGCGCCGTTGTATTCGGTTTGGGTGTCGAGCCGTTCCGACACTTCTGCCGACTTACATTCTTTTTTGGATACCGATTTGCAGCCTTCCGCCATCGCCTTCGCCTGATTATCAGGACTTAGCGTACGTATCGCCTCGTTGAATGCATTGTATTCGGTCGTCGAAACCCCACCGCTTGGAGTTGATGTGTTGACCGTCAAGCCCTTTTCGTTCAGATAGTCGATCGTCGCGCGCTTATAGCTGGATGCCGGCCAACCCTGGGGTTCATCCGGAGGAAAGATTGCCATCCCTTCAGCCGGGTCGTTATCTTCGCTTTCGCTCTTATCTTTCTGTCCCCACTTTTCCACTTCTTCTTTGGTCATGTTGGGCAAGTTCGGCCGTCCTGTACCCGCTACAGGCAGATGGTACTCGATAGCCCAGCCCACTTCGGGTGTATGGGATTCGCCTTCGGTTTTGGTCCCTGAGGTGGTCACAACCGCGGTGGCGTTGCTGAGCACGACCGCCGACCCGCCGCCATTCGTCGCGGTCGCCTGCACGGCCAGCGTGTGTCCAACATCACTTGTGGAAACCTGGTAATTAGCGTTGGTCGCCCCCAGAATTGGCGTGCATTCTTTACCAGCGCTGTTGCAATCTTTCCACTGATAGCCGTAGGCAACCGCTCCACCGCCGTAAGTCCCACGCCAGACACCGAGCTTAACTCCCACCACGGGTGTGCCCGAAATGGTAGGTCCTTCAATCACGTACAATGCTTCGCCACCCTCCAGAGATCTACCCTGTGTGACCTTCAACAGCCGGCCCATATTGGGATCTCCAACTGTCGTACCGTACGTAAACGCCCACGTGCCCTGCCCCGGCGGTGTTAGCGCCGTAATATGCCCTTCGGTGTCATAGCCGTAGATAGTCTTTAGCGTCGGAGAGATCCGCGGGTCCCACTCCGCGCGCAGCCTGCCCAGTTTGTCATAGGCGTATTGGGCCACAACGGTCGTCTTCATTTCTTTGCTGGACGGATTGTACCCAGTGAATTTGACTTCCATCAGTCGGCCTTCATATTCACCCCATTCGCTTTCTTTTTCACCGGCGATCGTTTTGGTGCCGTATTTGAACGTTAGCTCGCGACAACCAACTTCTTTTTCTTTTTCTGCTTTGCTCGATTTTTCAGGTTCGGCCGAACAGACAGCACCTTCGGGCTTGGGACCGAGCTCCTCCGCGGGCTCAACGACTGTTTCGCCCCCAGCAGTCACGGCCTTGTAGGAATATGTCGTTGACGTACTCGCAGCAGGCCCCTTTGCGCTTATAGGCACCCAAGTAGGCCGCCCCCACTCCTCGACGCGGTTGTTATTGAAGTCCGTAACATAGATTCCACCCAGGGCACCGATTGCCACACCTGTGGGTTCAGATAGCTGCCCAGAGCCTGCGCCGGCCGATCCAAATTTAGTGATCCGAGCCCCAGAGGTGGAGAACTCCTGCACACGGTTATTGCCAGCATCAGTCACATAGACATTGCCTGTGGATGCTTCTACACCGATACCACGCGGATTTTTGAGCCTTTCACTTTCGCTGCCTTCGTTACCAAACTGCCGTTCATATTTGCCAGCCGGCGAAAACTCCTGAACTCTATTATTACCGTAGTCGACGACATATAAATTTGCACCAGAAAAAGCAATATTCAAAGGGCCTTTAAAAAGCCCGTTTCCTATACCTTCTGAGCCAAACTTCTGTATGTATTCACCTTTTTCGTTGAACTCCTGAACCCTGTCGTTACCATAGTCAGCAACCCAGATGTTGCCGCTGGCATCTACAGTCAACCCCGCCTCGACATGAACCTCGCCGTTACCAGCCCCTGGGAAGCCGGCCCTACATCCGCCCGTACAGACCTCGGGGCCTTCGTTGCCGTCGGTCACGCCCCAGCCAAACGCTTTGATGAACGCGCCAGACGCAGAGAACTCCTCAATACGATTGTTGGCCTGGTCGGTGACGTACACGTTCCCGGTACTCTGGTTGACTGCGATCCCCCACGGACCTATGAACTGGCCACTGCCAGACCCTTCCGAGCCATAAGTTCCAAGCAGTGTGCCTGAAGGCGAGAACTCCTGAATACGATTGTGCGTGAAATCAGTGACCCAGACATCACCTTTAGCATCTGTCGCAACGCTCTCCGGATGAGCCAACTGGGCTGCTTCGGGACCAAACTGACTGCTGTACGCCGGGCTCGTGTTGACGTTCCCGGAAGGCTGTTCGAATACAGTTTCTGTCCCGGTTGCAGCATCCTTTAACAAATACTTACGTTCTTTGGATTCATATTCCATCTTAAAATTTTGATCGCCTTTTGGCGATTCGAATTCGCCTTTTTCGTTAAGAAAGAATGTCGTCTGTCCACCATTAGACGCAACTAGTACAACACTTCCATTGGGAAGGGCCGTAAGTCGCTCAGCGTCGCCTATGCTGATAGCCCATTGCGGTCCGAGTGGTCCTTCGGCGCCGGCGGTGAGGTCACGCGACTGATACGTGCGTTTCACGCCGCTTCCACCACTAGACGACACATCCGTAGCAGTCAAGGCGAACTGCCCGCTCGTCGGATCAACCGTTCCGGGCCCAACGGAAACTGGGTTTCCGTGACGGACATCAAAAAAGAATTCCTCGGATTCAACGTTTCCTGCGTTATCGGTCGCCGTCACGGTGAGCCAGTGAACCCCTTCGGTCAAGGCTTCAGCGTAGAGTGTATATGTCCCACTCGCTGTACATTCACCTGCTGTACACGAGCTGCTCGGCAGCACGGTTTCCTTGCCGCCATCGATTGAAACCCCGAGCGATTTTACACCTGAGCTTAGTATTGGTTTTTTACCATCAGTAGCGTGGACTGTTAGTTTGTGCGGCGCCGCGCTGATTTCGGCGCCTTCTTCGGGCATGCCGGTGAAGCCGAGGTTGTACGGCGGTGTACTGTCGACTTTGACGTTCGTATTATCTGTGTAATTGAAGATCCCTGCCTCATCGTATGCGGACAACTCAATAGTGTCTTCTCCGTCGGCCATCTTTGGGCTGTACGTTGCAGTGATCGACGTATGCTCCGGACATTGAACACCCGCGCAATGATGCTGTTCATAGATGCGTTCAATTACACTCCAACTCCCGCCCGATGTGGTGTCAGCAGCAAACTGGCTGACACCGATCCCCGGATCAAACCCTTTTAATTCCATGGCCCCGGAGTTCGGGCCCAGCCAGCTACCGCTCCCGTACAGGACGTTCTGCCTGCCAGAATCTATCGTAGGTTCTGTATTATTCACACTAAAGCTTGCGCCTTCTTCTTGGTAGATATACACGGTCGCAGAATTGATCTGTGCCCACAGCGAGTATTCCCCTTCGAATTGTTCTTCTTTACCTGTGGCTGTGAGCTGGTACTTGACCCGATTGCCCCACGAACCTCCGGTAGTTGGACATTCTGTTTCGCCCGGAGGTTTGGCGCAAAGGTTTGTTTTGAGGCCAGAATAATATTCTTTGATCGGCATTTCCCTTTCGCCTTCTCCAGAGCCACCTTCGTACGCCCACTTGCTGTGTGCACCGATGTCTTGTGCGCTCGTCACGGCTTCGAGCCCATAGATCCTGGATTTCCCCTGAGTCGTATAGTAATACTCCATGTATTCACCCGGGCTTGCAATGAGTTTGGAAGTCATCGTCACGAGCTGTTCCCCTTTACCGCCATACCCCTCTGCGATAGTGAGAAATTTTTCTGCGCCGTGATATTCATTTTCGGCTTTGGCTTTCCAATTGCCCGGCTCTTTCGCTTCTTTTCCAGTCAATTCCCAATCAGGGATAGTGACTGGTGGATCCACTACGATCGGGTACTGATATTCGCCCGAGCTTCTTACGACCGATAGCGCAAGCGTGTCTCCACTGGCGTGCATCGAGACAGGCACGACACTTCCCGCAGCATCCAGTGCGCTCGGCGCATCGACCACCGCGATCGTACGCCCGTCCTCGAGAACCCGTGCTCCACGCGAACCCCGTTCCTGCACCAGCCTTGCGCCAGCTGGCATACCAACACGGAGATAGAGCCGCCCAGGACTCTGTTGCGAGCGCAGCAGCGCGTCCAGCTCAAAGCCAGTCGCCAGTGGCTTGACCACCGTGTCGGTATCCACCTCGGTATTTGTGTACAGCATGCTCGCACCATCAGCCGATCCTTCCGCACCACCAACAGGATGACCTTGGGCGTCCACCGGAGTCACCGATATCCCGTCCGCCGGCATCATCACCCCACGCTGCAGACGCTTGGGAATCTGTAGAGAGACATCTGAAACCACCGGCGTATAAGAGCCGCCTGAGCCGGTGAGAGCGAGATCGATCGGCGTAAAATGTCCCCGCGACATCTGTCGTGCCATCGGTGCGGTCGATTCCATGACCCCATGCTTGTCTCCAGGAAGATCCAGTTGCGCCACGTTAACGCCGGTATAGCGCGCGAGCTTTACGCCTGCCGGCAGCGCCGGCGGGCCACCCGTGGGGCGCTCGATCAACGCGGGGAACAGCTTGCGCTCGGTGTGAGCTGCCTGAGCAGTGCCGAGGTGCTCAAACTCCGTGCTCGAACGCAGCCTCGCCACATACGTAGCCGAGCTGCTGTGACGCGCCCCTTGTTCATCCATGGCCTGCTGGTCCTCATCAAGGGGCTGTATCCCCGGCACAGTGAGTGAGTCAAGCGAAAGGGTCTGTGCACCGCCTGCGCCACCGACCCCGGCACTTGTGTCAGCAGACGCGAACGCACCACTCCCGCTAACCACCCCGAGCAAGCCCACAAAGAGACCCATAACCCCCGCCACACAGCACGCCAAAAGCCTCCCAAGCCAACGGCCCGAGCCTCCCCCAATGGATCTCATTCGCGGCACTCCCGTTCGTATCGGTCCGGTGCCGGGGCGCCATCTCTTCCCAAAGGGACGCCCCAACACCGCTCTGTTGTCGACCGGCTGGCAGCCGATGACTCGACCCGCCGTCCTGCCTACCTACCAGCGAGTTCTATCCACACCACACGGCCCCGTCAAGAGTTAATAGATGTTCACCAGCGCTGCTCACCCTGTTAACCCTCGCTAAGGTGCTACAGCGAGGCTCATACCGCCGGGGTGATACATCGGTGAGCGGCCGGCAGCAGGCGTCCGCCGCTGCTAAAGTAACGATATGGACGGTATGATGTCGGCCGCGGCCCTCGCACGAGAGCTGGGGACCAGCCTGCCGCGCGTGGTCCGCGCGATCGAGCGCCTGGGGATCGACGCCCGCCAGGACAACGGACGAATGCGGCTGGGGCCGGCGGATGTCACGCTGCTGCGCAACGAGCTCGGAGTCTCCCCTGCTCGCGTCTGCGGACTCATACCCACTCAGGTCAGCGTTCTGGCCGCACTGGCTCGAGCGCCGCTCGGCCTGGCCTCAGCGCGGACCGTCGCCGAGCGCGCGGGCGTCTCCCCGACCGCGGCGGGCCGGGCGATCGCGTCACTGCGCTCACAAGGGCTCATCCTCGTCGAGCCGCGCACGCTACCGGCCGGACGTGCCCGCACAGTCCAGCTGATCCGCTTGGACTACCGATCGCCGCGCTGGCAAGATCTCGCGGGCACGATCGCGCGCGCACAACCCCAGGCCCGCCGGCGACGGCAGGCCACCGATACGCGCGTCCCCGCACGGCTCAGACACCTGTTCTGGAACACCGCCCCATCGCAACTCGACACTCGCCGCGCCGGCGGCTACATCGCCCGGCGACTATTGACCGTCAGCGACCCCGAGGGCCTCGCCTGGGGCGCTGCAAACCTCTCACATGCGGACTGGCGCCACGCTTCCCGCGCCCGCGGTCTATCCCCCCAACGCCGCGCGCTCGCGATGAACTACGCCGCCGCCCGGAAACGCGATGACGCTCCCGGCTGAGCTCACGCAGATACTGGCGCCCGAGACCGCCCAGGCATGGGAGCAGATCGCTCCGGTCCTTCCCGGCAGCTGTGTGCTCGTCGGCGGAACGGCGCTCGCCGTACATCTGCACCACCGACAGAGCCGCGATCTCGACTTCTTCTACAAAGACCCCGGCCTCGATCTCACCGCGCTCGAGCGGGAGCTCTCGCGAATCGGCACGTTCGCCGTCAGCGCTCGCGCACCCGGCACCCTAAACGGCATTCTGCAGAGCGCCAAGCTGCAGTTCCTGGACGCCCACGATCAGATCAACCTCGGCGAGCCCGAACCGCACGCCGGGATCCCCGTGGCCGGCCTCGCGGACGTGTTCGCGATGAAGGTAAAGGTCATCGGCGACCGCGGAGAGCTGCGGGACTACTACGACCTGAAGCGCATCGAGGAGATCACCCGTCGCACCTTCGAGGAAGGCATCGGCCTCTACATGACCCGCTACCAGATCCCGCCCGAGCACCCAAGCATCGGACACATCGTCGAAGCCCTCGGCTACCTCGACGACGTCGACGAGGACGACATGCTCCCCGAGGACCGCGCAACGATCGCTGCGTACTGGCGACGCCGCCAGCCCGAGATCAGCCGCGGCCTGGGCCGGTTTGTGGGCCTGTAGGCCCCGCGCAACGACCGCACGCGCGAGATCATACAGGCCGTTCTCATCTATTATGAAGCGGTATTGAGTTCTTTAGACAGCCCGTTACCATCGCAGCTGTAACTCGAATATCTTCGAGCGGGTCCTCGAGGCCACCAAATATTGGGTTAATCGCGACAGCGTTTCCATATTCCGCGCTTTCCTTGTAGCAATTCAGCGCGAGTAGACCGGCGCCTTCTGGCTTGGTCAATTCGACCCAAAATTCCCAGCCAAGACGCTGACTTTCCACCTCAGTAGGCCAATAATACCAAGTCCACGAATAGAGGGTTCTTGCAACCGACGTCGCCCCACTTGCAATAGCCTTGACTGCTTCCTTGAATATTCCTTCTCCCAGGAAAGCAGCATGCGCAGTAGTGCCCCACGAGCCCTCCCATTCATCGTAGGATTCCCGCCATTCTTCAGCGGTTAGTTCTTCATCACTAGGCGTCGGTGCGACTTCGGCGCCGCATCCGCCCGCCGCCCGACATCTTTCCAAGGTTTCTTTTTCTTCTTTTTCTTTCGCCTTCTGGCGGGCGGCTTCCGCTTCTTGGGTGGATTTTGTAGCTTCCGCTTGGGTCACAGCCAGTTCCGCGGCCGACACTGTCGCTTTGTACGCCTGCCCTGTGACGAAACCGTTGGGAAAGGCACCCGGGGGGACTACTGGAGCGGTCTGTAAATCCTTCGCCACCTGGGGCACATACGAAGCGCCGCCCTCTGTGCTCACACCTGAGGAAAGTTCACTCGCGATGCTGTTGGCGCCAAGCCATGAATACCTGGGCGGAGTGCTCGTTGTGGGAACACCGAATTCCGTACTGTTATATGTCGACAGTAATTTGACTTCCGCTTCACTGATACTCGCTTCGCCGACTATGTCGCCTTTGAGATCATGCAATTGCAGCACAGTCGCCCCCCCGCCCTTCTGGATGGCATCCAACGTCCCGTCGATCCCAGGAATATTACGTGTCCATTTTTCGCTGCCTTCACTGGTCCAGGTAAGCGCGCTGCCCGCGCCCGCATAGTGAGAGATCACCGTTGATTTGGTTTTAGGTTCCGTGTTTTCAGTAATCGTTTCCATCACTCGTCCGACGGGGTCGTATGTGTAGGCAATAGCTCTTTCGTTCAATTTATGGCTTTCGTTTTCTTCACCCTGTTTTTGGCTTTCCACTTGCCCGTCCACATAGTATTTGCTCGCGAGCGCGTAACCTCCCGCGTCGCCGGCCGGAAGCTTGGTCACATTGCCAAATGTGTCGTATTCTACGCCACTATCAAGCAGACGGTTCGCACTATCATACGAGTGGGCTTCGACCGTTCCGCCTTCGGGCGCACACGTTTCGGTGCTTGATTCACGCGTCGTCTCGCTCGTCCGATTCGATTCTTCGTCATATCCATAGAGGCGCGTTTTGCAGCCTTTACCAGATGGGGTTTCTTCGGTTTTGGTCAGACGTCCGTCTTCGTCATAAGCGTAATTCTCTTTGGACAGCGTACTGGTCTGCTGCAGCGTTTCGCCGTGAATCGAAGGCACGATACTGTTGCTAAACCACACCGGCGCGCTTTTTTCGGAGCAATTTCTTGTCTTTATGTATTCGAGACCCACCGCTTCGCCGGTGGCGTTGTATGTCGTATCGGCGCACATCCCATTGGGATAAACCTCACTCGTCATTTTGCCCTCGACGTCATACACGGCGGTGAATGTTTTAGCCGCGGAATCTACAAGCTTTTCCATTAATCCAGTCGTGGCGTTGTATGAGTAGGTTTGATAGCTTGCGGATTCCGCCCCCTTGCCTTCGCTTACTTCGTCCAGGCGATCGTCTCCGCTGGCTTCATAAGTATATTTCGCTACGTTCCCTTCCGCGTCAACGTATTCGGCCAGTTGTCCGAGTGTATTGGCCTTGCTCGTGATCGTCTTGGTTTTGCCTTTGATCGTTGCGTTCTGCTTTTCAAGCGCGCCCGTTTCCTTGTTGTATTCGTTGGTCACCGTCGGCAAAGCCGTATCGGTCACTGGTGACGCCGTCTCTTCGCTCGTCAGCGCGCGCCCGGCGGAATCGTAGGTCTGAGCCTTAGTACGGGCAGTCGCCGGAAGTTTGGCCGTCGCGGCAAAGTTTTCGGTCGTGGTTTCGATCTCATCCCAAATGTTATAAGTCATCCTCGTGACCGGGACATTCGGTTCGTCTCCTGGCTGCGCCACGGGTTCCACCTGACAAGTTAGGTCCGCCCAGTCAGGGTGATTCTGACATTCCGCAAGCGGCGATTCGCCTTCGGCGCTGTAGTAGATCGTCTTGGTGTCGTGGGCGCCTTCGTTGCCGGGTCTCGATGGTGGGGTGAATGTCTCGATGCGGTTGTTCAGGCTGTCCACGACATGTAGTGTGCCGGTGGAGTCGACCGCGATTCCTTCGGGTTCGTTTAGCTGTCCGTTGCCTGTGCCTTTGGTTCCAAATGAGGTGACATATGTTCCAATGCGTGTTAACTCCTCGACTCGATCGTTTTCGTCATCGACGATAAAAAGATCTCCAAACGCGTCGGCCGTTATGCCAGCAGGTCCTTTGAACTGTCCGTTCCCCGAGCCGACGGTCCCGAACTGAGCGACATACGCGCCGGCCGTGGAGAACCTCTCGACACGGTTATTGTTGTAGTCGGTCACATAGATGTTGCCGTCGGACGCGGCGATGTACGCTGGCTTGTTGAGCTGACCATTGCCAGATCCCGATATACCAGCCTGACAAGTCGTAGTGCAAACCTCCGCTTCTGCTTTTCCGTCTTTAACCCCCCACCCGACAGCGGCCGTGAAGCTGCCAGCCGAGGAGAACTCCTCCAGACGATGATTGCTCTCATCGACTACCCACACGTTGCCAGCCGAGTCAATCGTAACACCGCCTGGCCTATTGAACTGACCGCTACCCGACCCGGATACCCCAGCTCGGCAGCTGACTTTACAAACCTGGAATTTTTCTTCGCCGTTGCTCACACCAAAACCCCAGACAGAAACAAACCCACCTGAAGGGTTGAACTCCTCCACACGATTATTTGCCTGGTCGCTGATGTAAACATATCCGCTGGATTTGTTGATCGCTATACCGACCGGTTCGATCATCTGCCCCACGCCCGTACCATATCCGCCATATTCCGCAAGATACGTGCCCGTAGAGGAAAGCTTCTCGATGCGATTATTGTAATAATCGGTCACCCACTGGTTACCACTAGCATCGAGCGCCACGCCAACAGGCAGATGAAATTGGCCATTGCCGCTACCGAGAGACCCGAACTGTGACGTGTAACCCATGCGACCCGGGACCGAGATCCAAGTCTCCACACGATTGTCTGGAGTATCCGCCGCATAGACATCACCGGCAACGTTGACCGCTATACCGTCCGGGCTGAATGCTTCGGTGCCCCCGAACTGCGCGCCGCCCGTACCTTTGGAGCCAAAGGCACCAAGGAACCCTCCTGACAGTGTGAACTCCTGCACCCTACTGTTCCCTACATCAAGGACATAGAGACTACCGGAGACAGGGTCGGCAGCGATAAAGGACGGGGAAGAAAACTGACCACTACCGATACCGCTCGATCCGAACTGTCCGCGGTATTCGCCGCTAGTGGAAAACTCCTCTATCCGATTATTCCCCGTATCCGTCACATACAATAGGCCGTCATCGTACGCAACCGACTCCGGTGACTGGAACTGACCATTACCCGAACCAAGCGACCCGTAAGCCGCAATAAACGCGCCTTCGGATGAAAACTCCTCAATGCGATTATTCCCGGAGTCGGCAACCCATACATTACCCGCCGCATCGATCGCAATACCGTCCGGGGTACGGAACTGCCCCCCACCCGAGCCTACGTTTCCTTTACGACAGCTGCTCGTGCAAACCTCGGGTTTTTCTAGACCATCAGTCACTCCAAAGCCAAATGTTCTCACAAACGAGCCCGCAGCAGAGAACTCCTCCACCCGCATATTCAACCGGTCAGAAACATAAGCATTCCCACTACTACGGTTGATGGCGATCCCCGTGGCGCCAGAAAACTGGCCAGCTCCACTACCGCTCGACCCATACGCCGCGAGGTATGAACCACTCGGCGACAGCTTCTCGAGACGATTGTTTTCACTGTCCACAACCCACACATTATTACTTGCATCGATCGCTACACCCCGCGGTTCTTTGAACTGGCCGTTCCCGGAACCCAAGATTCCCGAGGCAAATCCGTACGGCGGCGCCACAAAAGACCCACCTCCGGATCCCACCGGCGAGCGCGTTTCCACAACCTGCCCAGTGCTTTCGCTGTACACCGTTGTAGTAGTCAAACTTGACGTACCCGATCCGGTAGTCACCGATGTCGGCTCGCGCAACTTCCATCCAAGATTTTTCTGGCCGCCATACGAATCGACAGTTTCCCGTTTATCTTCTTCTTTGCCGTTTTCAAGCAAGGCGCCACTGGTCGTCCTTGTCACTAGAGCGTATGTTTCATGTGTTTTTTCTTCAACTTCTTTCGCGCCTTTATCATAGTAATATTGCGTCAAGGACCGAGCCTGCACCTCCGACCCACTTCGCAATTTGACCTGATGTTCCGGGCCTGTCACGCGTGACATCTCGCCACCTTCGGCCGCGTATTCGGTTTTGGTGTCAAGTTTTTCCGCAAGCTTGGCTGACTTGCATTCTGTTTTGCTGCATTCTTCTTTCATCGCCGTCACGCGATTGTCAGGACTGAGCGTACGGGTGACCTGATTGAGCGCATTATATTCGGTGGTGGATATCCCACCGGTGGGCAACGCCGTATTAACCGATAAACCCTTGGCATTCAGGTAGTCGATAGTCGCTCGTGTGTATTTTGACGCCGGCCAGCCCTGTGGTTCATCGGGCGGAAAGATCGCCATTCCTTCTACGGGATCGTTGTCTTCACTTTCGCTGATGTCTTTTTGTCCCCACTGTTCCACTACTTCCTTCGTCAGTGTCGGCAAGCCTGTACCGGATACAAGCAGGTGATACTCGAGCGTCGTAACGGCGTTGGTGCCGGTACTGGGTGGAGGGGGAACGGGCTCTGTTTCGAGTTCGCTCGATCCAGCTACCGGTTCCGTCATCCCCAATACGCACGTATTGCGGGGAGACTTCGAAACGGATCCTCCCCCGTTTGTAGCCGTAACTTCTGCACACAGTCGGTGTCCACGATCATGCGCAAGCGGGGTGTAAGATGAGTTCACTGCACCTACAATTTGTGTGCACCGCAGAAGCTCGTTTTCGCCACTTTGTTCATACGAACAGCTGAGCCATTGATATCCATAGGCTAGCGGGCTGTTCGTCCATGTCCCGTTGGTCACACTCAGCGATTCGCCTACAATCGGTTTTGACGTAGACAATTTCGGTGTTTCGCTGTTTTTGGGGGCTTCTTTCTCTTCGTTGAGCTTTTCCTTGACTTGTTCTTCTGATTCGCCCGCTTTGGGGTGTGCCCGCGTGACCTTCAACAACCGGCCCGTGCTGGGATCGTTCGCAATCGGACCGTATGTAAACTCCCAGCCTTGCTGGCCCGATTGTGTCGTGGCGGTTACACGCCCTTGAGGGTCATATCCATACGTGGTCTGCAGCTTGGAGCACGTGCTCCCGCATGCCGTGCTGGCTTCTATCCGTGGGTCCCACTCCGCGCGTAGACGACCCTGGTTGTCATATGAATATTGGGCTACAATCTTTTCTTCCATTTTTTCGAAGCCTTTAGCTGGATTGTAACCATGGAAGAAGACCCTGTTGAGGTACCCCTTGTACGCGCCCCACGCCGTCGGAGCTTCGCCTGAAGCACTTGTTGTTTTGGAGTATTCAAACGTGAGGGCACGACAGCCTTGTTTTAGTTCGGCTATTTTCGTGCCGCAGGTCACACCCGCAGGCGTTGCCGGCAATACCTCGTATGGCTGGATAGATGTCTTGCCTTCGGCGTTTTCGACGCTTTCATAGGTATAGGTTGTCCCGGTAGAAAGGGCGCCTTTTGCACTTGTCGGCCACCACGTTGACCTGCCCCACTCCTCCACGCGATTATTTTGTTGGTCCGTCACGTAGAGTTCTCCCGAGGCGCCAACCGCCACGCCCTTCGGTTCAGTAAACTGTCCTTCTTCCGAGCCGGCGGAACCGAAATTCGTGACAAATTTGCCGGCCGACGTAAACTCCTGTACACGATTGTTGCCGGTGTCGGCAATGTAGAGATTGCCGGTCCTGGAATCTACCGTGATACCGCGCGGATAGCTCAATTCTTCTTTGCCAGAACCAGCTTTGCCAAATTGTGCGATGTATTTGCCCGCGGTCGACAGCTCCTGAACTCTGTCGTTCCCATATTCTGCTACATATAAATTGCCGCCATATATCGCGATACCAACCGGCGTTTTGAACTGGGCTTCGCCCGTTCCTTCTTTCCCGAAGCCTTGCTTGTATTCACCATTGGCACCGAACTCCTCAATCCTATTGTTTCCCTCATCAACTACCCAGAGATTGCCGCTAGAGTCAATCGCCATGCCCTTGGCTTCTTTGAACTGCCCTTCGCCAGAACCTGCGATTCCAGCTTGACAATAATAAGTGCCACTTTTACAGGTCTCAAATTCCTTAGCGCCGTTGGTCACGCCCCAGCCGAAGGTCTCAATAAATTCGCCTTTTTCATTGAGCTCTACAACTCGGTTGTTGGTTTCATCCAGAACATAAACATTCTTGGTGCTGGGATTGATTACGACTTCTCGAGGATTGAGGAACTGTCCTTCCCCCGATCCATAGGACCCGTAGGCAGCCAAGAGTTCACCCGATTTCGAGAACTTGAGAATGCGATCCTCGAGCGTATCGGCAACCCAGACATTGCCGCTTGGGTCAACCGTAACACCCGTTGGAGACTTCATCTGTGTTTCTCCTGATCCGAACTGATTTACGTACGCAGGTCTAGTGCTTTCGGTACCGGACGGCTGTTCAAAGACTGTTTCGGAGCCGGCCCGGGAATCAGCAAGGACATACTTATGTTCGCTCGCTTTGTACGTTATCTTTAGGTTTTCGTCGCCCTTTGGCGATTCATATTCACCTTTTTCATTCAGCGAGAACGTAGTTTGCCCACCGTTAGACGCCTCGAGTACCACGCTACCGGTTGCTAGCACGGTAAGCTTCTCCCCGCCGCCAACGCTCATCGTCCACTGGGATCCGAATGGACTTTCAATGCCCGCCGTTAGATTTCGCGATTGGTAGGTCCGCGAGACACCAGCAGAGCCGCCAAGCGAAACGTCCTGTGAGTGAAGGGTGAACTGCCCAGTCGTTGGATCGACCGCTCCAGGACCAACCGACACCGGGCTGGCATGACGAACGTCGAAAAGATATTGTTTTGATGCTTCATTCCCGGCGTTGTCGGTCGCCGTCACGATCAACCTATGGACGCCTTCGGTGAGGCCTTCGGCGTGGAGCGTATATTCCCCATGTGCTGTACATTCCCCTTCCGGGCAGCTGCTGCTCGGAAGTGATGTGATTGCGCTGCCGTCGATCGATACGCCGATGGTTTTCACCCCTGAGCTGGGGGTGGGGCTTTTTCCATCGGTGGCGTGAAGCGTAAGTGTATGCGGCCCCGCGCTAATTTCCGCACCGACTTCGGGCATCCCCGTGAAACCAAGGTTGTATGGACGTTCCGCGTCAACTTTGATCGTCTCTGTGGTATAACCCTCGAGACCCGCAGCGTCCTCGGCAAAAACCTCAATTGAGTCATTTCCATTTGCCATTGTTGGTAGATAGGTAGCGGGGCCATGCTGCGTTTCAGGACATTGGATGCCCTGACACAGGCCTTCCTTTTCTCTAATGAAGCGCTCCTGAGACATGCCAGCACCAGAGATCGCCATAAAGCTGACGCCAATGCCAGGATCATGTGCCGTGACTTCGTAGGCGCCCGAGTTAGGACCAAGCCAGCTACCACCGCCATACAGGACGTTCGGCCTATTTTCCGCTTCGGCGATTGTCGAGCTGCTGGTGTTGAATTCTGTTACAGGATGCTTTGTTTCTTCCTGCGCCACATAAACCTGGGCCTGGTTGACCTGCATGAAGAACCCGTAGAGGGATTCGTGTTTGTTGGTGTAGTCGACAATCCTGAAATCATTTTCGCGCGGGGTTTCCAATGGATTATGGAAGTATCCCGAGGTCATCGCCAGGGGCTTGTATTCATACCAACTCTGGCCCACCCCTTCCGATAAGGAGAAGTGGTTGTCCTGGTATTCGCCTTTGGGGCCATAGTTATATTCGACCTTAGTAGTCGTCTGACTGGGTTCGTTATATCCCGTGACCCATAATTCTACGTTATAAACGGTTGATTGACCTTTAGTCTTATACTGCAACCCGGCCCATTCACTGGCATTGTATTCGCGGTTAGGTTCGATGTACCACAATTGTTCACACCATTCACGATTAGCTCCGCAGCTGTAGTTTTTTGTATACGTGTGTTCTTCTGTCAAGCCCGCTGAATGATAGGGAATCCAGTTCGTTTCACCTTCCTTGGGTTTTTCGACAGGGAATACGCCCCCTGTGAGACTTCGATCTCTGACTTCAATGTATTCAGGATCGACCTCCATCGGATATTGATATTCGTTAGAGGTGTCCTGCACGCTCACACTGAGCAGATCGCCTCTGACGCCCATCGTCACGGGCACGCTCATTCCAGAAGCATCGACTGCGGCAGGTGGCTCCACCAGGCCAAGCGTGGCCCCGTCCGAGACGACCTGTACGGGACCATGCCCTTGATGCTGGACGAGACTCGCCCCACTCGGCAGGCCAACACGGTAGTAAAGCTCGTTTGGGCTGTTCTCCGAGCGCAAGATCGAACTTAGCTCAAACCCGGAGATAGTGGGCTTTGCGATAGTATCGGTGTCTGCTTGCGTGTTCGCGTACACCACGCTCGCCCCCTGCAAAGAGCCTTCTGCTCCGTGCAGCGCTCCTCCACCAGCATCGACCGGAGTCAGTGAGACGCCGCTGGCAGAGGCTTGCACACCATCGTCGAGGTGTTTGGCGATCCGTATCCCAACCTCCGGAGAAGCGGGCGCGAACGACGAACCGTTTTCATTGAGAGCGAGGTCGATTGGTTCAAATCCCCCCGAGGCACTCGGTCTAGCCATTGAACCGAGCGATTCGATCACGGCACGAGCATGACCTGGGATTGATAGCTGCGCGATGTGCGGCGAGCTGTAGCGGAGGAGCCTGTCGCCTGAGGGAAGAGCGGGTGTGCCGCCGTCACGCGTGTCTATAGCTCTTGGAAACGCTTCCCGCGCAACCTGCGTCGCCCGCGCGGCCCCCAGGTGCTCGAACTCTGTCCGCGAGCGCAATCGCGTCACATACGCCGCCGAGCTGGTGTGCCGCGCCTGCTGAGAGTCAAGAGCCTGCTGACCTTCATCGAGCGGCTGTACCCCCGGCACCATGATCGAGTCCAAATCGAGACCGGGCGCCGGCGCCTGGCGCCCAACACTGGCCTGCGCGATCGGAGACCCACCACTCCCACCAAACACCCCGGGAATCCCCACCCAAAGGAGAAGACCCACAAATACCGCGACACAGCCCGCAAATACGCCCGCGAGCCACCGACCCGAGCCTCCCCGTGGACTTCTCATTCGCGGCACTCCTCTTCGTATCGGTCCAGTGCCGGGGCGCCGTCTCTTCCCAAAGGGACACCCCGACACCGGTCTGTCGACCGGCAGCCAACGATCTTGCCCGCCAGCCCTGCCTCGCTACAGGGTGTTCTATCCGCCCAGCGCGATCCGCGTCAAGAGTTAATAGACATTCATCGAAACTGTACGTCTGTTAACGGTCCCGAAGTTTTACCCGGCAAGACCGAGAGCTTTGTTCCGCTCAACGGATTCCCTCGAGTAGCTCGCCGGCCGAGCCGAGCTCGAGGGCCCGCGCGAGGGTCACGACCGTGTCCAGTCGCGGCGAGCGCTTGGAGCACTCGAGCAGGCTGATCTCGGTGCGGTCCAGCTTGCACATGCCGGCAAGTGTCTCCTGAGAGAGGCCCAGCTGTTTGCGGCGGTCGCGCAGGTTCTTGGCAAATCGCTCGCGTGCGGGCATCTGGGGTCGCATGTCCCCCAGCCTTTCATGGGGCAGACGGAACATCTACGGACAATAGTCGTCAGAGATTGCCGTCGGGCCTTCCCGGACGCCGTAGCAGGGGGGCTACGGCGCCCGCGGAGACCTGGCGTCGGGGGACACCTGGATCTCTCCCTCGAGCACCGCCGGAGAGGGATGGCGATGCCCAAGCTCGATGGGGCTGCCAGTGGCGCCTCTGGCTGCCGGCACCGTGGAAGAACCCCTAGAGCAAAGTCTAGTTCCAAATATGTGATCCTGCAAATGGATATTTCTCAATCGGCGAACGCACGCCTCACCGCACCAGCGACTCGGGCCAACATGTGCCGGCGGACGCCCACCGAGGGACGCCTGCCGAAGGGCGCCCTCCCGAGAACGACCGCCACGGGACGCATCCCAGCCTGACGGGGCACGTGCCGGTCGCGTACTCTCTGCGGCCGTGACGCCGGTCTCGATCAAGCATGCTCTCGCGCTGCTCTGCACCCCGCTGCTCGCGGTCGGTGTGTCCGCGTGTGCGAGCACGACGGCGGGCACTTTCAAGGGCGAACCAAAGGCGATCGCGCAGACGATCTCCGATCTGCAGACCGAGGCGACCGCGGGCGAAGCGAAGAAGATCTGCGCCAATCTGCTCTCGAGCGCCGTGACCGCACGCCTACGCTCAGCGCCCGGGGGCTGTACTCAGACGATCAAAGACCAGCTCTCGCAGGTCGACACCCTCGAACTTACGGTTCAGTCGATCCTGCCGAAAAGCGCCACGAGCGCGAGCGCCCAGGTCAAGAGCACCTACGCCGGCAAAGCCAAGATCAGCAAGGTCGATCTCGTAAAGGAAGACGGCCAGTGGAAGATCTCAAAGCTCAGTTGAGTCAGCTGAGGGCGCGGCCGTACTGGCGCTCGTAGTACGAGCGATAGTCGCCAGAACGGATCGGCTCCCACCACCAGGCGTTCTCGCGATACCACGCGACCGTTTCCCGCAAACCCTCCTCGAAGCGCACGCGCGGTAGCCAGCCTAGCGCGCGGACCTTCTCCGATGAGAGCGAATAACGGCGGTCGTGGCCCGGGCGATCGGCCACGTACTCGATCTGCCCCTCGTCCGCCTCGGTCAGCTCGACGATCCGCTCCACGACGTCCACGTTTGCGCACTCGTCGGGGCCACCCGCGTTGTAGACCTCCCCGGGTACGCCGTGCTCCAGCACGTGGCCGATCGCGCGAGCGAAGTCGGTCGCGTGGATCCAGTTGCGCACCTGCATCCCATCGCCGTACACCGGCAGCGCGTCGCCGTGCAGGGCGTTGAGAATCATCAGCGGGATCAGCTTCTCGGGGTATTGATAGGGCCCATAGTTGTTCGAGCCGCGGCAGATCACCGCCGGCAGGTCGTAGGTGTGGAAATAGCTCTGCACGAGCAGGTCCGCGCCGGTCTTCGTCGCCGAGTAGGGCGAGGAGGGGCGCAGGGGCGAGTCCTCGGTGAACGAGCCCTGCTCGATCGAGCCGTACACCTCATCCGTTGAGACCTGCAGGTAGCGCAACCCCGCCGCGCGCGCGGCCTCCAGCAGCACGTGCGTGCCGAGCGCGTGGGTCTTCACGAACGCATCGGGCTCGGCGATCGAGCGGTCGACGTGAGTCTCCGCGGCGAAGTTCACGATCGCATCGGGTGGGTGGGATCCCATGCTTTCAATCGCAGCGGCAACCGCGTCGGGGTCCTCGATCGCGCCGCGGATGAAGCGGTAGCCGGGCGCGTCGGCCACCTCGCGTAGGTTCTCCTCGCGGCCCGCGTAGGTCAGCTTGTCGAGCACCGTCACCTCGTCGCCCTGCTCGCCCACGCGCAGGCGAACGAAGGTCGAGCCGATGAACCCGGCACCGCCACATACGAGAAGCCTCATGGCCGCATTATCCGGGCCGTTGGCTGCGCGTGCACCTTCCTACCTCGCGCCGGCCGTGGTGTCCACGCCAACCTCATCCGCGAGTAACCCCCGCCCGGGCCGCGAGATACCCCGCCAGCCCGTCCTGCCACGGCGGCATCGGCAGGACGTCGTCGCGTTCGGACTCGAGCACCGAGTAGGCCGGGCGCGGCGCCGGGCGAGCCAGCTGCTCACTGCTGGCCGGCTCGACCCGGCACTCGACCTCGGCCTGGCGGAAGATCTCGCGCGCAAAGCCATTCCACGAAACCGCCCCGGCGCCCGTCAGGTGGACGAGACCGCTCACCTCTCGCTCCAGCAGCCCCAGGACAGCCGGCGCCAGGTGCCCGGACCAGGTGGGCGAGCCGATCTGGTCATCGACGACCTGCACGGCGTCGCGTTCGCTTGCCAGGCGAAGCATCGTGGCAACGAAGTTCGGGCCTTCGAGCCCGTACAGCCATGCCGTGCGCACCACCGTATGCCTGCGCGAGGCGGCCAGCACCTGACGCTCGCCGTCGAGCTTCGTCGACCCGTAGACCGAACGCGGCCCCACCGGATCGGACTCGACATACGGGCGCGGCCGGCCGGCGCCGTCGAGCGGAGCGGTGCCATCGAACACATAGTCCGTCGAGATGTGCAGCAGCGAAGTACCGCTCTCGGCGGCGGCGCGCGCGAGGTTGCCCGCGCCATCGGCGTTGACCGCGTGGGCCTGCTCCCGTTTGCTCTCGGCGGCGTCGACGTCGGTCCACGCGGCGCAATTGATGCTCGCCTCGGGCCGCTCGCGCGCGAAGAACGCGTCCACCGCGACAGCGTCGGTGATGTCCAGCTCCGGCAGGTCGACCAGCACGAGCTCGTGCCCGGCGCGTTCGGCCACCCGGCGCACGTCATGTGCGAGCATGCCGTTGGCGCCGGTGATCAGTATCCGCATTTACCTTGTGACACGGTCACAGGATCGAGATGTCGGAGTTGTCACCAACCATGAAGCGGTACGCGCGCGGCTGGCGATCACCGCGACGCACGGTGACGTTGCGCCCGAGCAGCGAGGACTCCATACGTCCATCGAGGTCGCAGACTGAGGAGCCGGCGAGCAGGATCGAGTGCTCGACCTCGGCGCCGCTGATCGAGCAGTTCTCGCCGATCGCCGTATAGGGACCGATGTAGCAGTCGCGCAGCTGTGCGCCGGCGCCGATCACCGCCGGCCCGCGCACCGTCGTGCGCTCCAGGCGAGCGCCGGCCTCGATCACCACGCGCCCATCCACCTGGGAGTCGATCAGCTCGCCCTCGTGGCGCGCGATCAGGTTGTCGAGGATCAGACGATTGGCCTCGAGCATGTCCTCCAGACGTCCCGTGTCCTTCCACCAGCCGCGCACGATGTGCGGCTCCACCCGCAACCCGCTGTCGACGAGGTGCTGGATCGCGTCGGTGATCTCGAGCTCCCCGCGCGCCGAGGGCTCGATCGCGCGCGCGGCGTCGTGAATCCCGGCGGTGAACATATACACCCCGACCAGCGCCAGATCGGTCGCGGGCTCGACAGGCTTCTCGACCAGTCTGAGCACCCGGCCCGCCGGGTGGGTAGGCATCGAATCGGGGTGGGCGGGCATCGAATCGGCAGGCGCGAGCTCGGCCACGCCAAAATTCTCGGGATCCGGCACGGGGGTCAGCAAGATCAGAGCATCCGGCTCATGCTCGCGAAAGGCGGCGACCAGGTCGGAGATCCCACCCTGCAGCAGGTTGTCACCCAGATACATCACGAACGGGCTATCGCCGAGGAACGGCTCGGCGGTGAGCACCGCATGGGCCAACCCGGCCGGCTCGTCCTGCACGACGTAGGTGATCTGCACCCCGAACCGCGAGCCGTCCCCGGCGGCTTCGCGGATCTCCTGGCCGGTCTCCGGGGCGATGATGATCCCGACCTGCTCGATCCCGGCCTCCGCCATCGCCTCGATCCCATAGAACAGCACCGGCTTGTTCGCCACCGGCACGAGCTGCTTGGCGCTCGTATGCGTGATCGGGCGCAGGCGCGTGCCCTTGCCGCCGGAGAGGATCAGACCCTTGAGTGGCTGCATTGCTGGGGGAGCCTAGTGGACCAGGCTCAAACGGGGAGGAGGATTAGAGGACCCACCCTCCCGGGCCGGCCCTCCCCGCTTCGACTCAGTAGAGACCGCCGAGCTTGCGGTGGTCCCACGTGGCGCGGCGACGCTCGACGAACTCGAGCCCGACGCGCTTGACGGCCTGGGCGGCGACCATCTCGCGCACCTCTCGCGGCAGCTTGGCCGGTGGCTCGACGCCGCGCGGGACCGAGTTGCGCAGCAGGATCTCCGCACCCAGCTCGGCCACCAGCTCCAGCTCGCGATGGATCACCACCTCGCACTCGAGCATCACCCCCCGCAGCTCCTGATACTCCTCCGCCGCCTCGACCTGCAAAGTCGCGCGCGGGTCGCGTTCGAGATTGAGCACCTTCTGGGAAGAGCCGTAGGTCCACGCCCAGATCCGCGGGGTCGGTGGGTTCGAATCTTCTCCCGGCGGAGCATCGCGCGGCACGTACCACAGCGGCATCAGGTGAGGCCAGCCACGCGGGCCCACCGTCGCGCAGGTGACGGTCCGCTCTTCGACGAGAAACGCGGCCGTCTCGGCCTCGTTCATCTTGATCTGTCGGCGCCGGCTCACGTCACCCCCGCCGGCACCGCGTGGGCCTCGCGCAGCTTCCCCACCGCCGCGCGCACGGCCTCGCGTGCATCCTGTGGCTCGAGCACCGCTGCGTCGCCGGCTTCCTTCAAGATCTCGCGCACCAGCCAGTCGGTGCCCGCGAAGCTCAGCTCGACCACGACCGATCCATCGCGGCGCTCCTCCACCACGCGCCGCGCCTCGCGCGCCCAGCGCGCGCGCTCGGGAAAGACCAGCACCCGCGCCGCGCGCGAGGTCTCGACCTCGCCGGTGCGCAGCCAGCCGTCGACCTCCGCCGCCGGATCGACCTCCGGGCGGGGCTCGAAGGTCTCATCGGTCACATCCACGCTCTTGATCCGATCCAGGCGGTAGTGGCGCATCGCGCCGCGCTCGGGGTCGAACGAGGCCACGTACCAGCCCTCGCGACCGTTCGTCAGCGCATACGGCTCGACCCGCCGCACGACGATCTGGTCCTCGTTCTCCTTGTAGTACTCCAGCTCGATGATCCGCCGCTGCACGATCGCGGTCGAGACCACGCGCGCCACCGCGGAATCATCGCCCCCGGCGTGGGCGACCTGCAGGCCCTGTTCCATCGGATCCTCGCCGAGCGCCGCGACGATCTTCTCGCGCGCGGAGGTCAGCGAGCCCTCCGGGAGATGCTCGCCGATCAGGTCGATCGCCGCCACCAGCGCCTTCGCCTCGACCGGCAGCAGGCGCGCGGGACGGTCGAAGTTGTCGCTGTAGGGCTCCGGGTCGACCTCGATCTCCCCCTCCTCCTCCTTGATCTCCGCATACAGCACATAGGAGCCACCGCCGAAGTTGACGACGTTCAGCACGTTCACGTCCTCGCGCAGCTCCTCCTCGGAGAGCTGTAGCCGCTCGCGCACTTCGGCGATCTTTACCCGGCCGAGCCCTCCGGGCTGTGCGCCCCCCGCCCGTCCTGCCTGGATCAGGATGCTCGCAAGCGTCACCAGCCGCGCAAAGCGCTCCGGGCGAATCGCCGTGTCGCCTCCGCGGGCCGAGGCGCCTTCGCCCCCCCGACCCGATTCGCCCCGACGGCCGGAGGATCCTTCGCCCTCGCCGCCGGCGCCCCCCCGGCGTGTGGCGCGCGTGGACGCATTGGCACGTGCCCCTTTGCCGCTGCCGCCGGCAGCTCCCCCGTCGGGCGGCACCTCGCCGTGGTGCTCCTCCAGCAGCGCCACCCGCCGTTGCAGCTCCTCGGTCAAATCCTCCGGACCGAGCAGGCGCGCGTGAGCACCCAGTCCGAGCACCCAAGAGATCAGGTTGCGGGGGTTGGAGAAGCTGGTCAGGAATACCCTGTCTCCGTCGTCTGCGCGATCGTCGTCTTGCTCCTCAGACTCGGCACGATCGGAGCTCGATGACACGCCGTCCCGGGGACCGGTGCGGATCTCGCCGTAGCGGCCGAAGTGGCGTTCGATCTGCCAGGCGATCCGCTCGGAGATCAGCACTTCGGCCACGCCCCGCTCCTCGCCCAGCTGCCAGTCCGCGCGGTTGGCGTAGGAGCGCGGGTCGAAGTCCGCGGGCCGGCGAAAGTCGTGCTCGGCCTTCGTCGCGTAGGACACCTTCCCGCGGATCCGCGACAGGCGGAACACGCGGACCGCCTTGCGCTCATGGGCATACCCGAGCAGGTAGAACTGACCGCCCTGGAACAGCAGGTGATAGGGGTCGACGCGGCGCGCGCCCACCTCGTCGCGCTCCATCGTGTAGTAGTCGAAGGTGATCGTCTTGTTGCGAAAGATCGCCGTCTCGACCTTCGCCAGGCGCGCCGAGAACTCGTGACCGCCGGCGGAGGCCGTGATCCCGAGCGCGACCGATTGCTGCTCGGGCGCGCTCAGCGGACTCGGTCGCCCCCAGGTGATCTGCTGCAGCGCCAGGCGCAGTGGCTCGGCGTAGGCGAATTCGCCGTCGAGCAGGCTCAGCGCGGTCTGTAGCGCCGCGAGCTCCTTGTCGGAGAAGGCGATCGCGGGCAGGTGGAAGTTCTCCGGGCGCAGCGAATAGTTCTCCTGCTCGGCCGCCCCGTCGGTGGGCCGCTCGACGGTCAGCTGGATGCGCAGCGACTCGAGCTCCGAGCGGTCCGCATAGAAGCGCCGCGCGAACGCGTCCTCGTTCATGCCGCTGTATCCCTCCACGTCGCGCCGGATCTCCAGCGCCGTGACCGGTCTGCGCTCGGCCATCAGGTAGGAGATCAGCGACAGCTGGCGGATCAGCTTCTCGGTGTCCTTTGCCATCGGACTCCAAAAGATAGAAGCCCACGGCGAGAGGACTCTCGCGCGGGCCTTTCGCGCTCGCTATTTGCGGACTTTCAAGCGGCTTCGCGCACCGACTCGGCGGGCTCCGCCTCGCGTGCCGGGAAAAAGGCCCCGCCGCCGATCGCCCGATCGAAGCTCGACCAGCGCTTCCCGGGAGCCAGCTCCTTCTCCAGGCGATCGAAGCTGCCGAGCCGCCCGCCGAGGTTGTCGACCATGTGCACGAGCGTCGCCTCCCGCGTACACGGGACCACCGGGCTGCCGTGCTCGAGTGAGCCATGGTGGGAGAGGATGATGTGCCCGACCGCCTGCGCGAGCTCCGCGGGAAAACCGTCGATCTCCTCGATCATCCGGCGAATGCGGTAATAGCCGAGCGCGATCTCCCCCTGCAACCGACCCGCGTCGGTCAGGTCGATGATTTGACCGGGCGGGGGCCCACCCGCCGGGACCCCATCCACGGGCACGGCCTGATCGGTGTAGGCCTCGAGCTTGCCGATGTCGTGCAGCAGCGCGCCGGTGACCGCGACATCGCGTTCGATGCCGGGGAATGTCGCGCTGATCGCGCTCACCGCCTGTGCCACACCGAGACAGTGCTCGAGCAGGCCGTGGCGATACGCCTGGTGGTAGTACTTCGCCGCCGGCGCCACGCGGTAGCCGGCCCACAGCTCGGAGTCCTCGCCGAACACGCGCTCCAGCAGGATCCGCAGGTGGGGGTCCTGGATCGTCGCGAGCAGCTCGCGCACCTCTGCTTCCATGAGCTTGACGCCGCGCACTGGGCCGTCGAGCAGGTCCTCGGGCGAAAAGCTGCCAGGGACCGCCTGCTCGAGGCGGCGCAGGTTGATCTGCGGGCCGAAGCGTGGATGCACGGTGTAGCGCCCGCGCACGTGCACCGGGTTGCCGGCTCGCGCCAACTCCTCGATCCCCTCCAGCTCCTCCCACACCATCGATACGACCGCGCCCGTACGGTCGCCCAGCCGCAGGCGCAGATACGCCCCGCCGTCACGCCGCTGCCGGCGCTCGACCTCGCGGACCAGCAGCACCTGGTCGATCTCGATGCCGTCGCTGAACTCGTTCACGAGCATGGCCAAAGGTATAGACAGGCGCGCGGACGGCAGATGCCGGCGGGACCGGACTCTTTCTGACAACTTCCGAAACGCTGTCGTACCAAACGTACAACGGAACCCCTTGCGGATTTGCCATTTGGTACCTATGCGTACCTTCATGTCATCCCTAGTCTTGTTTGGTGTAAGAACAAGTTTTACATGGAGTCATTCCACAGTCGTTGACCCCCAAGGAGACGTGAACAAGACAATGGCAACAAGCATCGGGACAGACACGAGGATCAGGGTGGTCAGTTGGAACGTGAACGGCATCCGCGCTCGCTTGCCGCGCCTGGAAGAGCTCCTCAGCGAGCAACAGCCCGACGTCGTCTGCCTGCAGGAGACGCGCTGCCCGGACAATCGCTTCCCCTACGGCAAGCTGCGCGACCTTGGTTATGAGGCACAGCACAGCTCCGGCAAGGACAGTGGCGGCGTCGCGATCCTGGTCCGCGCCGACCACGCGGTCGACGCTCGCAACGGCTCACTCGACAGCGACCACAAGCTGGCCCAGGGGCGCTGGCTGCAGGTGACGATCGACGGGCTTGAGATCAGCTCTGTGTACGTGCCGGCCGGCTCGCTCGACGAAGAGACCGACAACCAGGGCAAGCTCGCGTTCCTGGAGGCGATCGGACGTCACCTCTACGGCGAGCAGTCGCGCCCGCGGCTGATCACCGGCGACTTCAACGTCGCGCCCACCGACCAAGACGTCTACGAGCCGGGCTGGCTCGACACCTGCGACCACACCGGCGAGGCCGAGCGCAAGAGCGTTGCCGAGCTGATCGCCGAGGGCGAGCTCGTCGATGTCTACCGCCGCCTGCACCCCGAAGATCGCGGCTACACCTGCTGGGACCAGCGCGAAGGCCACTACGCACGCGACTACGGCCTGCGCATCGACCTGGCCCTGGCCAGCGAGCACCTGACGCCGTTCGTCTCCCGCTGCGACGTCAACCACACCTACCGCCAGGGCCCCAAGCCCTCTAACCACGCGCCGCTGGAGATCGAGCTCGACGGGGTGGCCGCGTAGCGACTGCCCGCCGGGCCTGACGGGCTCGGCCGAGGTGCTATCTCTGCGGACATGCCCGCCTCGCCCTTCCGCCTCTCCGTCCTCGACCAATCACCGGTCTCCGAGGGTTCCTCCGGCGTGCAGGCGCTGCGCAACACGATCGACCTCGCACAGCTCGCCGACCGGCTCGGGTATCACCGCTACTGGGTCGCCGAGCACCACGGCGGGCCGATGCTCGCCGGGCCCTCGCCGGAGGCGCTGATCGGTCCGATCGCGGCGGCCACCGCGCGTATCCGGGTGGGCAGCGGCGGAGTGATGCTTCCCCACTACAGCCCGCTGAAGGTTGCCGAGACTTTCAGCCTGCTCGCCGGGCTGTTCCCCGGACGCATCGACCTCGCGCTCGGACGCGCCGCGGGCACCGACCCGCTGACGATGTTCGCGCTGCAGCGCGATCGCCGCCAGGGCTCACCGGATGACTTTCCCGAGCAGCTCACAGAGCTGCTCGGATATCTCGATGACCGGTTGCCGGCCGACCATCCGTTTGCGCGCCTGGCAAAGACGCTCCCCGGCCGCCCCGAGAAACCCGCGCCGTGGCTGCTCGGTTCCTCCCAGCAGAGCGCGATCTGGGCGGCGGAGCTCGGGCTGCCCTACGCGTTTGCGGATTTCATCAATCCCAAGGGCGCCGAGATCGCCGCGCTCTACCGCGAGCGGTTTGCCGAACACGAACACGCCGACTTGAAACCGCACGTAGCGGTCGGCGTGTGGGTGATCTGCGCGGAATCCGACGAGGAGGCCCGGCGACTGGCCACGAGCGGACGGATGACGTTCACGCTCCTGCGTCGCGGCCAGCTGATCGCCGTGCCCTCGCCCGAGATCGCCGTCGAGTTCCTCGCCGCCGACGACCGTACGCCCGGACAGCCGCGCTCCGAGCGACGCGCGATCGTCGGCTCATCGGACACGGTGCGCTCCGAATTGGAGGACGTGGTTGAGAAATACGGCGCCGAGGAGGCGATCGTCGTCAGCATCACCTACGCGCACGAGGCGCGGCGGCGGTCGTACGAGCTGCTGGCGGAGGCGTTCGGGCTTTGAGGATGCGCGTTCTGGCTAGCTGGAGCTAAAGAGACGCCCTCCCCATTTGCCTGCGGCCTTATTCCCCATTTGTCCGCCTGCTATTCCCCATTTGTCCGCGTCACGACGGTGAGCGTCGCCGTTTGTCGCACGCGAAAGCCAAGCTCCTCGTAGAGCCCGATCGCCGCGGTGTTGGTGTCGAGGACATGCAGGAACACACGCTCCGACCGGCGCTGGATGCCCGCTATCAACGCGCCCATGAGCCGGGAGGCCAGCCCTTGGCCGCGATGGTCGGGGCTGGTGCACACGGCGCTGATCTCAGTCCACCCGTCCAGCCGAAACCGCTCGCCGGCCATCGCGACAAGCGCCCCGTCGCGGCGGATCCCCAGGTAGTCGCCAAGCTCGACGGTCCTCTTCAAAAACGGCCCCGGCTCGGTTTGAGCGACGAGCTCGAGTATCTCGGGCACATCGGCGGCGCCGAGCGGGACCGCCTCCGCGCACTCGGCCCCGGTGACCCGCTTGCCGATCATCTGCACCAGATCGAACGTATCGACCGCCTGCCAACCGTCTGGAAGCTCGGCGCCTCCGTACCGGACGGCCACGAGCGCTCCCGGTGGGACCAGCTCAGCAGCGTCCCTCCAGTCCTGAGCCGACGGCGGCGAGGGCAGAGCGAGGAACGGCGCGACGTCGTCGGGATATCGGCGTGCGCGCCCACATGCTTGCGCAAACCCCGAATGAGGCCCGCACAGCGCCGCGTGCACCGGATTGTCGAGCATGGCTTCGTCCGTCATCGGAGGCATGGTGGTTAGGCTATCTGCCTTTCGCGGCTGACCTCTGAACAGAACAATCGATGAAAACGCGAGGCTTCGGTAGGGTCCGGTGCCGAGCGCGTACCGGCGCAAGAGATCAGCTGGGGCACGGACCGGATCTACGAGGTACTGACCCGGTATAGGTAGTCGAGCCACTCCGTGACTCCGGCGCTCGAATTGTCAGGGTTGCCACCGGCGCTCCCCTCGAACACGTGGTACGCGCGCGACAGGTCCAGCGGCTGCTGGCCGCGAAACACCAGCGCGGCCGTAAGGTCCCCGACCTACTGATTGCCGCCGCCGCCGAGACACGCGGCCTGACCGTGCTCCACTATGACAGCGACTTCGACCAGATCGCCGGCGTTACCGGGCAGGAGTGTGAGTGGGTGGTGGCCGCGGGGTCGGTCGACTGAAGGCTTTCGGCTGCTCAGCGCCTCGCGAAGTGAGCACCGAATACGCAATCTGCCGATCGGATCTGTCCCGTTTGGCCGTTCTCGTCGGAGTAGACGATGAGGTCATATGGCAAAACGAAACCCCTACGACGGACACTGCAGCGTGTGCCATACGCAGGTGCGCGCCTTGGAGGGTGTGGTCGAGGCGTCCGACACCCGGCCCTTTTATCGGATCCTCTGTCCTGAGCACATGCCCGTCGGAGCGCTCGATCCACCGAAGCCGCCCGCGGCTTCGAAGCTCCCCTCGATACACCTTGGGGATGAGCGTTACGAGCGGTAACTAGCGCCGGGATTCTGCGCCGGGCGAGGTCTGGCTAGGAGCCGCCTAGGAGTCTGCGCAGGCGTGGCCAGAGTGGCTGGGGCTCTTTGATGATGCCGCCAGGTCCGACATGTGGGACTGATGATGCTTCCCGTTTCGGGCGTGGGGGCCGCGTGGGCTCCAGTGCCGGCAGCAGCTCGGGTTCTGCGGACGCTGGTTTGCCTGCTTTGCGTCTGAGTTTCATCGGTCCTCCTCATTCTAGATGGTCAGGAAAGTCCGATCAAGAGCGCAGCGGCGCTCAGCCCGAGGGCGAGGATGATCAGCGCCGCTTGGAGCGCGCGCCGCTTGGCCGTAAATCGGCGCGCGTTGTTCGCGAATGCTTTACCGAGGTCGTCCAGCATCTGTTCGCGACCGACCCGGGACGGTTGGCCGGCAAAGGCGCTATAGAACTCGTCGGCGAGCGGCCCGAAGTCGGTCGGGTGCGCGAAGTTCGGGCCGAACGCGAGGGCGGGGCGCAGGCAGCAGAGCGTCGCGATGGCGATCGCGATCAGCGGCGTCCACCAGTATGCGCCGAGCAGTCCCCTGGCGACGAGATCGGCCGCCAGCAGCGCGCCGTTGAAGCCGAGCGTGCCCATCGTGCGGCCGTCGAGGCTGTTCTCGTCCGCGATCTGGCTGGCGAGCTGTGTCCGCGCGAGCGCGAGCGAATCGCTGAGCAGGTCCTGAGCGTCGTCGTCCGCAGTTGTGTCTGGCATCTCCCTTCCTATTCCGACCACACCCCGCAAACGGGACACGCCGAGCCAAAGCTTTCGATGCCGCGGCGCGGCAAGCCGCCGCCCCCTATGGACCCTTGTTCTATATGCTGAAACTGCTTGCTTGCCGATGAAGCCGTGATGCCTCGCTGCCGTCACGCCTGCAAGCTGATCGCCGCCATAACCATCGCTTGTGGGGCGTGGGCGTCGATCGCCGTGCCGGCGGGCGCCACAGGCGCGAGTACGATCGCCCCGACAAGCGAACTTCCGCTGGGCAGCCGCCGCTGGGGCCTAGTGCACTTATGTTTCCCTGTCCTCCAACTCACGTAGCAGCCATCCCCTTCGGACCCCTACCTAGCCACCACGTATCCGGCCCACCCGGCAGGATGATCTCCCCTGCCTGCACGAAGCCCCTCCGTTCATAAAAGCGGCGGTTTCCCACCGTCGACGTCTCCAGACAACACACGACACCGAGTCGGTCGGCCTCCCCCAGGATCGGGCTCAGCAGCGCGGTTGCCATGCCTTCTTCCCGGCGCTCCGGCTTGGTGGCCAGCACCCCCAGATACCAATGCGGTTCATCCGGCACCACCCCGGCGACAGCGTTGTTGTATATCTCCAGACGTCCCCACGCCGCCTCGCCCGCGGTCGCGCGATAGCTCGCCCACACTTCTTCGGCGTATCCCTCCGCCCCCGCCGAGTCCTTGCCCTCCACCGGCGGGTCCCACATCGCCACCCCCGCCAGGTCGTCGCTCACCCACACGTTCCTGCCCGCAACCCTCACGTCGAACAGCGCCCCAGCAAAATCAGCCGCCAGGCGCCCGTACTCCTCGCCGAAGATGAACGCCCAGCCCGGATCCTCCGCGAAGGCCGCCGTGACGGTCGCCACCACGCCATCGCGGTCCTGGAGGTTGGCTTGGTGGATTGTTGGGAGACTCGGCATCACCCGTCCAAACCGGTTCCTTCGTCCGTCACCGCTGCCATCAACTCCCGCGCCAGATAACGACGCTGGCCTCGTGGCCCTGGGCTTCCCTCCTCGAGCACCCCAACCTTCTCCAGCTGACGGAGTAGTTTCAGGGCCGTCGGCCGCGTAACGCCCAAGCTGGTCTCGACCGCGTGTGAGGAGATGATCGGCGTTTCGCATACGAGGTCGACTAGGGTGATCGCCTTGTTCGAGGTGATCACAGAGGCGGCCGCACGGTAGCGCTCGCGTAGCTCGACGATGCGCTGAGAGCGCACGACCGCATCTGCGGCTTGGGTGCCCACGGCAGCAAGGAAGAGCTCGATCCACGGCACAACGTCACCACCTTGGCGAACTGTTTGGAGCGCCTCGTAATACCGCGTGCGGTCGCGCTCCAGATACGCGCTGAGGTAGAGCAGGGGCGCCGGGAGCCGGCCATGCTCAACGAGCAGGAACACGGACAGCAGACGGCCGATCCGGCCGTTCCCGTCGAGGAAGGGATGCAGTGTCTCGAACTGGTAATGCAGGATGGCGTTCTGAACGAGCAGGGGAACCTCGACGGTCTCGTGGGCATAGCGCTCCCAGTCGGCCAAGAGCGCCGGGAGCTCTGCCGGCGGCGGCGGGACGAACCGCGCCGTCTCGATGGTGGAGCCGCTTTCTCCGACCCAGTTCTGGGTTGTGCGGAACTTGCCGGGCGTACGCTCACGGCCGCGCACGCCGGAGAGCAGCCGCCTGTGCATGTCGCGAATCAGACGAACGCCGAGCGGGAGCTTGCCCAGCTGGCCGAGCCCCCATTCGAGGGCATCGATGTAATTGAGAACCTCCTCTACGTCCGCGTTCGGAGCTTCGCCACTTGCTTGCACCTCGAAGACGTCAGCCAGCGACGCCTGGGTACCCTCAATACGAGCGGACGAAAGCGCCTCGCGCAGAAGATATGGCCTGATCAACAGATGCGGGTTTCCCACCAGTTGCCCGACGCCGGCGAGTCGTCCAAGGGAAGCCTCCGCGTCCGCCAGCAGCCGAATCGTAGGTGCCGGCAGCTCGATTGCCCGGGGTATCGGCTCGGGGAAGTAGGCCACGTAGCCGTGGCGCCCGAGCGTGCGTCTGGGCTTGCCAAACTGGGTCGATGCGTAGTCGGTGAGCTCCATAACAACACCCTAGCGTCTCTAAAGAAAAATGGCAAAAGCTTTAGAGACAGGCCGCGACCATTAAGTCCTCTATGGGGTCATTCAGGTTTAACCGACGCCAGCGCGCCTACGGCTCCAAACGGTTCGGCCCGCGATACAGAAACGTGACCTCGCGGACGTTCTCCTGGCCCAGCATCTGCATCAACAGCCGCGTCAACCCAAACCCGAACCCACCGTGGGGCGGCGCGCCGTAGCGGAAGAAGTCGAGGTAGTACTCGATCGAGTCGGTCTCCACGCCCTTGTCGGCGGCCTGCTCGAGCAGTTGCGCATGGCGGTGCTCGCGCTGGGCGCCCGTCGTCAGCTCGATGCCCTTCCACAGCAGGTCGAAGCTCTTCGTCACGGTCGGCCGCTCCGCGAAACGCATGTGGTAGAAGGGCCGCACCGAGGTCGGGTACTCGGTCACGAACGCGAACTCGTGGCCGTGGCTCTGCTTGATCAGCGCGCTCAGCGCACGCTCCGACGGGGGGTCCAGGTCGTGCCCGGGGCCCGGCACCGAGTCGTGACCGCTCGCCCGCAACAGCTCCTTTGCCTCATCGAGCGTCACCCGTGGGAATGGCAGCTCGGGGACGATGACCTCGGTCGCGAACGTCGCTTCGATCGCCTCGCCGTGGGTCTCCTTCACCGTCGCCAGCACGTGGGCCAGCCAGGCCTCCTCGAAGGCCATCACATCCTCGTGCGAGTCGATCCACGAAAGCTCCACGTCAACGCTCGTGAACTCCGTGTCATGGCGGGATGTGAACGACGGGTTGGCGCGGAACACGGGGCCGACCTCGAACACCTTGCCGAAGCCCGCCGCCATCGCCATCTGCTTGTAGAACTGCGGCGACTGCGCCAGATAGGCCATCCGCTCGAAGTACTCCACCTTGAACAGCTCCGCGCCGGACTCGCTGGCCGAGCCCATCAGCTTCGGGGTGTGGATCTCGATGAAGCCCTCACGGCGCCAGAAATCGCGCATCGCGTGCTCGACGGTCGACTGCACTTCGAAGATCAGCTTGCGATCGGGGCGCCGCAGGTCGAGATAGCGCCAGTCGATCCGCTTGTCCAGCGCGGAGTCGGCGGCGATCGGCACCTCGGGCTCGGCGGGCGAGTCGACGGTCAACCCGGAGATCTGCAGCTCCAGGCCGCCGAGCTTGACCCGCTCGTCGGCCACGACCGTTCCCGTCAGCGTGACGGCCGACTCGACGGTCAGGCTCGAGATCTGCTCGTTGAGCTCACTCGGCGGGTCGTCCTTGCCGAGCACCGCCTGCGCCCACCCCGATTCGTCGCGGACCACCACGAACTGCACCCGCTTCTGGTCGCGCACCGCCTGCGCCCAGCCGCGGATCGTGACCTGCTCGTCGACCTTCTCGCCGAGGTCGGCTATCAGCGTGCGCGCCATGCGGGGACCCTATCCCAGGGAGCCCGCTACCCGTCACGCGGGCGCGAGACGACGATCTGCAGCGATGCGATCAACAGCACCGCGATCGTCACGATGCGATCGGTGATGCTCACCTCCAGACCGGCCGCCAAGAGGTAAACCTGCACGCACACAGCCAGCAGCTGGACAGCCAGCGGCAGGGCGATCGCCCGCCAGCCCGCCATCGCCGCCGGCGGCGCCTGGACAGGCGGGGGCGGAACCCAGGCGGCGTAGGCGATCAGCACGGCGCCGGCCGTCCACACGAAGGTGTAGCCGTTGCCCGAGGCGATCCCGCGTGCCTCCTGCACGGCGAAGACCGCGTCGGCGATCGCCATGATCACGCAGCCGAGGCCCAGCCACAGCCACACCTTCCCCGGCCGCCACGCCATCAGGGCGAAGACCCCGACGATCGAGCCGATCAGCAGCATGTCGAGCACGGGGTAGCTGAAGTCGACGATCGTGGCGAAGTCTCCCTGCCCGGTGTGCTCGGCGACCGACTGCAACACCAGGGCGAAGCCGGCGGCGAGCACGATCAGCATCACCGCGACACCGTCGATCCAGCGATGCAACTCGAAGCGCGTGACGCGCAATCGGATCAGCAAAGCGACGCCGACCGCGGTGAACGGGTACCACAGCAGCCACAGCGCGTCAGAGGCCGTCGGGTAGGGAGGGTTCGGGTTGCTGCCGTAGCGCAGCGTCCACAGCACCGAACCGACACTCCAGCAGGCCAGTCCCAACCCGAACGCGAGCCACGCGAGGCGCCCGCGGGGCTCGCGGATGGCGCGCGCGATGCAGATCACTGCGGCGACGACGACAACCGCGTCGGGCAGCCATTCGTCGAAGAACACCGAGTCTCCGCCGGCGTTCAGCAGTTCATGGATCGCCTCGCCGAGGACCAGCAGGCCGAGCACGATCCAGATGAAGCGCAGCACCCGCGGCGGGGCGATTATCTCTCCGGGTCCCTCGTAGTCCACCGGCAAGCTCGGCTCGGTCCTGGCGCTTGCCATCAGATCACCCCGTGTCAGCCCCGACCGACGGCCGTCGAGCTCGCGGTCGCGACCCTACGTGGGGCAGCCGAGCGTCCAACGGTTCAGTTCGCCCTGGCTTTTCGGGGCGCGGCCGCTGAACTCGAGCGTGACCTTGCTGTAGACGCGCAAGCCGCCCTTGCAGTTACGCGGGCTGCTGGCCGTGACGGTCACGGGAAAGCTCGCGGCTTTGCCCGCGGCGCAGTTGGGTTCGCAGAGGTTGATCACGAACGTGCCCTTCGCCTTGGCCGTCGCGCCGCCATAGCTCGACCAGGTGAGTCCTTTGAGGACCGTGTTCCCGTCACCACAGGTGAGCGTCACCGTCTTCGGACGGCTGCTGGCCTTCACGCAGTTGGTGATCTTCGGCTGCGAGGCCGCGAAGGCGGACATCGAGAAGGCCGCGACCAAGACGATGACGGCGAGCAGTGAGCTGAAGATGAAGCGTTTGGGAGCGCGCATCGCAGGATCATCCCACAAGCCGACAACAGCTACTCGGCGGCCTCCTCCGCCAGCTCGATCTCGACGGTGAACTCATCGGCCTCGCGCTGCTCGAGCGCCTCGATCGCGCCCGCCTCCAGCAGGTCGCCGCGGGACAGCTCCAAAGCGCGCAGGCGCTCCGCGGTGTCGTGGACGACGACGCGCTTGACCGGCGCGCGCATCTTGCGACGGGCCTGGGACTTCGCCTTGCGAACCTCGCGCAGCACGTCCGCTGCCAGCGCGAGCGCGACATCCTCGCGGGAATCCTCGCCGCCGGCGGCGGCGGTCAACTCAGCGGCGTCGGGCCACGGCGCGTGGTGCACCGAGCCGGCCTGCCACCACGACCAGACCTCCTCGCAGACGAACGGCAAAAACGGGGCGAGCAGACGCTGGAAGGCCGACAGCGACAGGCGCAGCGCACGGCTCACCGAGGCCGCCGCCTGCGGGGCCGGGTCGTAGCGGCGCCCCTTGACAAGCTCCAGGTAGTAGTCGCAGAACCACCAGAAGAACGTCTCCGTGCGCTCCAGCGCGCGCGCGTAGTCGTAGCCGTCGAAGCTCTGCGTCGCGTCCTGCACGACCGCCGCCAGCCGCGCGATCACCGCGCGGTCGAGGGGATGCGTCAGCTCGCCCTCCGCCGGCAGGTCGGCGAGCGCGAACTTCGACGCGTTCAGCAGCTTCACCGCGAGGCGCCGGCCGACCTTCATCTGCTGGGGGTCGAACGCCGTGTCTGTGCCCGGCCGACCGCTCGCGGCCCAGTAGCGCACCGCATCCGCACCGTGCTCCTGGAGCAGGTGCATCGGCGTGACGACGTTGCCCTTCGACTTCGACATCTTCTTGCGATCCGGGTCGAGCACCCAGCCGGAGATCGCCGCGTCCGACCACGGCAGCTCGTCGTAGTCGAGCTGGGAGCGGAGGATCGTCGAGAATAGCCAGGTCCTGATGATGTCGTGCGCCTGCGGGCGCAGGTCCATCGGGAACACCTTCGCGAACAGCGACTCGCCTGTACCCGGCAGGGTGTCCTCGCCGGCGCGGCCGACGATCTGCGGCGTCAGCGACGAGGTCGCCCAGGTGTCCATCACGTCCGGGTCGCCGACGAAGCCGTGCGGTTGCCCGCGCTGCTCGGGCCGGTACCCCTCGGGCACGTCGGTCGAGGGATCGACCGGCAACTGCTCCTCGCGCGCGGCGATCGGGCTGTCATGCAGCACCGCTCCACTCCCGTCGAGTGGATACCAGACGGGGAACGGCACGCCGAAGAAGCGCTGGCGGCTGACGCACCAGTCGCCGGTCAGCCCGTTCACCCAGTCCTCATAACGAGCGCGCATGTACGGCGGGTGCCACCTGAGCTCCTGTCCGCGCGCGAGCAGCGCGTCGCGATGCTCGATCGTGCGGATGAACCACTGGCGGCTCGTGACGATCTCGACCGGGCGATCGCCCTTCTCGAAGAACTTCACGGCGCGCGTCACCGGCGTCGGCTCGCCGACGAGCTCGCCCGAATCCTCCAGCAACTCGACGATCCGCTTGCGCGCCTGGTTGACCGTCTTACCGCGCAGCTCCGCGTAGCTCGCACGGGCCTGCTCCAGGTCGCTGGCCTCCCACCCCGGCTCCCCCCACGGCACGTCGGCCAGGCGGCCGTCCGGAGCGAGCACCGAGCGCACCGGCAGGCCCAGCTCGCGCCACCACACGACATCGGTGAGGTCGCCGAACGTGCAGACCATCACCAAGCCCGTTCCCTTGTCGGGCTCGACGAGCGGGTGCGTGAGCACCGGCACGCGCGTGCCGAACAGCGGCGTCAGCACCTCCTTGCCCACGAGCCCGCGCTGGCGCTCGTCGTCTGGATGGGCGAGCAGCGCGACGCAGGCGGGGATCAGCTCCGGGCGCGTCGTCTCGATCAGCGCCTCCACGCCGGCGGCATCTCCATTGAGCGGACCGGCGGCCAGCGAGAAGCGCACGCGGTGCATCGCGCCCTGGCGCTCGCGGTCCTCCAGCTCGGCCTGCGCGACGGCGGTCTGGAAGTCGACGTCCCACAGCGTCGGCGCCTCCAACTGGTAGGCGCCCCCGCGAGCGAGCAGGCCGAGGAACGAGCGCTGGGAGATGCGCCGGGCGAGCGGCCCGATCGTCGTGTAGGTCATCGACCAGTCGACGGACAGGCCGAGCGTGCGCCAGAGCGCCTCGAAGGCCTGCTCGTCGGTCGCCGTCAGCGCCAGGCAGAGCTCGACGAAGTTCGGCCGGGAGATCGATTCCACCTCCTGCCCGTCCCCGGGCTCCGCGCCCCTCGCCGGGTTCTCCGGATCGGCGGCCAGCCGCTCCGTCAACGCCGGGTCGTAGGGCACCGACGGATCGCAGCGCACGCCGAAGTGGTTCTGCACCCGGCGCTCAGTCGGCAGGCCGTTGTCGTCCCAGCCCATCGGGTAGAACACCGCCCGGCCGCGCATCCGCTGGTAGCGCGCGATCGTGTCGGTGTGCGTGAAGGAGAAGACGTGCCCGACGTGCAGCGAGCCGCTGACCGTCGGCGGCGGGGTGTCGATCGAGAAGACCCGCTCGCGCGGTGCGTCGCGGTCGAAGTTGTACACCCCGTCGCGGGTCCACACCGCGGCCCACTTGGCCTCCAGGCCGTCGAGCGAGGGGCGCTCGGGAACGAGCGGCTGTTCAGACGGCGAGGGCAAGCTCCGGATCGTATCCGAGCCGTTCCTCGCGCTCGGCGCGATGCGCCGGGCAGTAGACACCCCGGACCGTCCCGTCGGGCAGGCCATAGGCGAGCCACACAGCCCCGCGCCAGACGAAGTGGAAGAACCCGTCGCGCCGGCGCCCGCGCTCCAGCTCGTTGCGCCACTCCGCGCTGACGATCGCCGCGGGGACGTGCGCACGACACGAGCGGCCGTCGGACAGGTACCCGCTCGAGACGCACCGCAGCGGGCGATCCGATTCGACCCCGTGCGCGGGCCGTCTGCGCCGGGCGCGCCCCGCGAGCCCACTCGGTGGCGATCCGCCATCGTGGGCCGATCGCGCGATTGATAGGAGCTCTGTTCGGTAGCCGTTCATGTCATACCCTCCAAACTGCCCCTATCGGGCACCTGTTTGCCGTGTCGGCTGCCTGTATCGGGCAACCTCATGTAGTCCCTTTCGGACGACACGGCAGAAAAGGGGCGGAGTTTGCGGGAATCTGGACACCCGTTGGATGCACGAGCTCGACGCCGGGCAAACGCCACCTCATATCTGGCCACCTCGTATCTGGCGCAACTCACCAACCTGAGGGGGGTTTCGGCAGTGATGCGGGTATATGCCCAGACGATGCTTTCCCGGACCGACGACGCGGCGCTCGTGCGGCGCATGCGGGCAGGCGACGAACAGGCCTTCGAGGCGATCTTCAAGCGCCACCAGGCGCCATTGCTGTCGTACTGCCGGCACATGCTCGGCAACCAGGCCGAGGGAGAGGATGCGCTGCAGCAGGCTTTCATCAAAGCCCATCAGGCGTTACTCGGCGAGACGAGGCCGCGCGAGTTGCGCCCTTGGTTGTATGCGATCGCGCGCAACTGCTGCCTCACGGCGATCGCGGCCCGACGGGCAACGGTGCCGCTACAGGACGGCACGCCGGCGCTGGCGGGACTCACCGAGGAGGTGCACCGGCGCGAGGATCTGCGCGAGCTCGTCGCGGGCATCGGCCGCCTGCCAGAGGACCAGCGCTCAGCACTGCTGCTGGCTGAGCTGGACGACCTCGACCACCGGGCGATCGCGACGATCGTGGGTTGCGAGGTGACCAAGGTCAAGGCGCTGATCTACCAGGCGCGCAGCGCCCTGATCGCCGACCGCGACGCGCGCGAGACGCCCTGCGAGGACATTCGCGAACAGCTCGCGGTCGCTCACGGCGGCGAACTGCGCCGGGGGCCGCTGCGGCGGCATTTGAAGCTGTGCGTCGGCTGCCGCGACTTCCAGCTCGCGGTCAACGCCCAGCGCCAATCGCTCGGCGTGCTGCTGCCGGTGGTGCCCAGCGCCGGGCTCGCGGCGGCGATCCTCGGGCATGGCGCGGCCCACGCCGTCGGCGCGGCGAGCGTCGGAAGTGCCGGCGCCGGAGTCGCCGGCACCGGGGGGGCGGGGATCGCCGCGAGCGGGACGGCGGCGAGCACGGCCGTCGGCGCGGGGGCTGGAGGGGGCACGGGCCTCGGCGCGCTGGTCGGCGGCGGGCTGGTCACAAAGCTCGCCGTCGGCGGTGCGGTCGTCGTGCTGGCGAGCGCCGGTGCGGTGACTGTTCACGACCGCGCGGCGCGCGCGAACGCGAACCGGACCGCTCCCCGATGGCTTGCCACCGCGAGCAAAGAGGGGCGGAGACTCCCGATCACCGACGTCGCCGACGCGAACAACGATGGGGCGCTCGCCGCGAGATCGCCGGCGTCGCTTTATCTCGTCGGCGGGGCCGGTCCCACAGGAACTTCAACGGAACCACCGGGCCTCGGCGGCGTAAACCCACTGCTCGCGCCTGCCGCCGGCACCCTTGCCGGCAGTGGCGCGGCGGCATCGAGCAGCTTGGTACAGCCCACGGTGACATCTGAACTGCGCAAGAGCGGCGCGTCGGACGACCGGGCGGCGCGCGCGGAATATCGCGCGGAGCTCACTCGTCACAAGGCCCTGCTGCGCCGCAAGGCCTTGTCGCGCCGCAAGGCGGCACTGCTCCGCCGCCGGGCCTTGGTTCGTCGCAAGGCACTTCTGCACCGCGAAGCCCTACTTCGCCGTGAAGCCCTCCTGCGCCAACAGCGGGCCGAACGACTGCGCGCCCGGCGCGAAGCGCTCGAACACCGCCACCGGCTGGCCAAACCTCCCACCCCCAGGCCTGCCGTGACGCCAACGCCGACGCCAGCCCGTCATCGCAAAGCCCCTCCAACCCCGACACCTGCTCCAACCCCCGCCCCGACTCCGATAACGACCAGTGCCCCGACCGAAACCACGAGCACGGGCAACGAAGTCAAAAGCAACACGAAAACACACCCCAAGAAACATCCAGTCGAAGAAGAAAAGGAAAAAGAAAAAGCACAACCACCCAACCTCAAACCCAAACCGGAAGTCACAGGCGTAGATGTGCAACCAACTCCAACGGAAACTGAAACGGGAGGAACGCACAATGCGTCCTGAAAAACTCGGTCCGGCGCTGATCGCCGCGATCTCATTGCTGGCGATGACTCCGGCTGTCGCCTCAGCTCACAAGCATCCCAGCCCGCTCGGGCGCTGCGCGATCAACATTCGCGTCGCGGAACGGCAGATCACCGCTGGGGAACAGGTCGAAGTCAAGGGCCGCCTCAAATGTCTCCCGCCCGCCGCCGCCGGCAGTCAAGCCGTCACGCTGTACGAGCACGTTGCTGGAACCGCCGGCTACGTACCAGTCCAGAGCACGACGACGGACATGAACGGCTTCTATGAATTCACCCCGACGGCGTTGAACGCGAACACCTCCTTCTACGTCCGCTCGCACGGGGCGCAAAGTGGCCACAAGCAGGCCCGTGTCGCCGTCCAGGTGACGCTCACGGGACCCGAAGGTACGCAGATCACGACCGGCGTACCGAATCAGCAGACGTTTAGTGGCACGGTCACGCCGGCCGACGTCGGCGCACGCGTGATCCTGCAGCGCCAGAACGCCGTCACCGGCGATGAATGGCATCGGATCGGGATCGGCCAGGTCGTCGCCGGCGGGTCCACCGGCGGGGAGTACACGATCACGCACACGTTCCGGGTGCCCGGCGACGCGAGCATCCGCGTGCTCGTACGCAGCGACGGGCTGAACATTCCCAGCGCATCGACTCCGCTGGAGTACGAGATCTCCCAGGCGCAAAACCCGAGCCTAACGATCGCGAGCTCCGCGGACCCGATCTCCTACGGAGCTCCGGTCACGATTTCAGGCGTCCTCGCCGGCGTCACGACACCGCAGACCGTCACGCTGCTGGCACGGACGGTCCACCAGCACGGCTTCGCGCCGATCGCCGAGGTGAGCACCGACGCGAGCGGCAACTACAGCTTCCCGGCGCAGGCGCCAGTGAACAGCACGCTGTACCGGGTCGGGGCCGCAGCTCCTGGGTGCTCTGCCGGGCCTCCCCTCGTCAAGGCGTGCAAGGCACGCCAACTGAAGTCCGCGGCGTTGTACGAGGGCGTGAAGAACGTACTGACAGCCGAAGTCTCGGCGAGCACGGTGCAGGCCGGAGAAGCGCTCACGTTCAAAGGCACGGTCGCACCCGACCAGACCGGCCACGTGATCTACCTGGAGCGCGAGAACGCGGCGGGCACGGCATTTCACGTCGTGCAGGTCGGGCACGTGCTGCCGGGCTCGGTGTACTCGATCGTCCACCAGGTCTATGTGCCCGGGACGAAGGTATTCCGCGTCGAGATCCCCGGCGGACCGGACAACGGGCGGGCGGTCAGCCAGCCATTCACGATCAGCGTGACCCCTGCGCCACCGTCCGCGCTAGCACCAGAGGCGCCGGGCAACTCATCGCTGCCGAGCGAAGGCCAGACCGAGGAATCGGAAGCGGAAGCGCCGTTGAAGGAATAGCGAGCGAGGAATACGAGGAAAAATGAGCGATGGGCTCCGTCCAAGCGGCGGAGCCCCTTTTGACGTAGGTCGAATGACCTGCGCGCAGGGCGGCTAGACAAACGAGCGCGCTCGTGCAGAGCTCTTCTGAGAGCGCCTTCAGCTCAGTCCAGTACCTCTGGGATGAGCTTGAGGCCTTCTACGCGAGCGGCGGCGCGCAGACGTCGATCCCAGGTGGCAAGGAACAGATCCTCCACGGGAAGCGTCAGGGCGGCGGCAAGATGCAGCGCATCCAGGCTGCGCAGCTCACGGTCGATCGCAAGCTCGGCCGCCTCTTCGGCCAGGCGCACGTCCACCTCCACCACGTCGAACATGTGCCACTCCTCGCGCACGGCGCCCGTGGCTCCTCGACCGCCCGCCAGGCCGACGGCGCGGGCGGTCTCCACAAAGCCAATACGGCATATGAGCCACCTGTCCGCACGGTCCATTGCGTCACGGACAATGTCGCTGTCGGGCTCAGCTACGTAGCGCTTGACCAGCGCACTCGCATCCAGATAGAGGTTCAGCGCTCTGCGTCCCGCTCGGCCAGCACCAGCGAGGATGCGCTGACCCTGGTTTTCACCAGCCCGGGCGCCCGTTTGGCTCGCGCGCGCGTGTGCGGGGTCAGTCGCCCCTCGGCCACCAGTGCTCGCAGCCGATCGTCCTGCACAGAGGCGCCTGCCGGGACGATGTCCGCCACCGGCCGGCCGCGAACCGTTACGCGCACTTGCTGGCCACGAGCGACCGCTCGCAGAGTCTGACTCAGTGTCGACTTCAGTTCGCGAACACCGATCTCACGCATGTGGCCACTATATCAGCGATGAGACCACAATGATGCTCAGGGTACGAGCACCAGCTTGCGGTGCGAACCGGCGGCCAGCCGATCCCAGGCTTCGGCGACCTGGGCAAGCGGAATGCGATCGACGTCGATGACGATCTCGCCACGGGCGGCATGGTCGGCCAGGTGGCGGTAGGCCTCGCGCTTGATCTCGGGCGGCGCGGCGAAGTTGGTGTGACCCATCAATACGAGCATCTTCCCGCGGATCGGCGCCGAGGGAACCGTCGCCTCCGCGCCGGCGCCCGCGCCGATCTGCACGAGCCGCGCGCCAAAGCTCGAAGCGTGGACGGCCGCGACGAAGGGATCGCCAAACAGCGGATCGATGACGACATCGATCCGGCCGCCGGCCGCCTCGGCAAGGGCGCCCACGAGGTCAGCGGGCTTGCCCAGGCGAACGGCGGCGTCGGCGCCGAGCGCGAGGCAGCGCTCCAGCCCTTCGGCCGACCGCGCGGCGGCCACCACACGAGCCGCGCCGAGCAGTTTGGCGGCCTGTACGGCGATCTGGCCGAGCACGCCGCTGGCGCCGAGGACCAGGACGTGCTCGCCCTCCTGTATCCGGGCGCGCCAGGTGAGCGCGAGCCAGGCGGCGAGGCCGGAGATCCCGAGCGCGACGGCGACGCCCTCGTCGAGCCCGGAGGGGACAGGATACGTGGAGCGGGGATCGACGAGCGCGCGCTCGGCCATCGAGCCGAAGGGGGCGATCGGCGTGTCGAAGTAGACCCGCTCGCCGTCGAGCACCCCAACCCCCTCGCGCCCCGCGACCGACGGCAGCGGCGGCTTGCCAGCGTAGAAGCGCCCCGCGCAGATCGCGACATCAACTGGATTGAGCCCGGCAGCCAATACCTCCACAACCGCCTGGTCGGGGCCGGCAGAAGGCTCCTCGAACTCACCGGCGCTCGGAACTCCGTACTCCTGCAGGACGGCCGCTCTCATCGGATCACACCCTACGCCGATGTCCGATTCGGCCGATGCCCCACCCGGTCAATGTCCCGATACCTGAGATCGACGGCGTTGCCCGGCGCCCACCTGTGACGCTACGGCCGCACGAAAGTGTCCGGGTCGGGGCCGATGCGCGTGCCCGCGTCGAGGGCTTTGATCGCGTCCATCTCAGCGTCCGAGAGCTCAAAGTCGAAGACGTCGATGTTCTCGACAATGCGGGCCGGGGTGACCGACTTGGGGATCACGACGTTGCCGAGCTGAACGTGCCAGCGAATGATCGCCTGCGCGGGGGTCTTGGAGTGGGCCTTGGCGATCTCGACGATCACCGGATCCTCGAGCTCCAGCCCTTGGCCGAGCGGACTCCACGCCTCGGTGACGATCGCGAGCCGGTCGTGCTCGTGACGTAGCCCGGCCTGCTGGAAGTGGGGGTGCAGCTCGACCTGGTTGATCGCGGGAACGACGCCGGTCTCCGCGACGAGGCGCTCGAGATGGGCGGCCTGGAAGTTGGAAACCCCGATCGCGCGAACCAGACCTTCGGCTTGCAGCTCGATGAACGCCTGCCAGGTCTCGACGTAGAGGTCGTGCGCGGGCACCGGCCAGTGGATTAGGTACAGATCGATGTGCTCGAGCTCGAGCCGCTCGAGGCTGGCCTTGAACGCGCGCTTGGCCTTGTCGTGGCCGTGATCGTCGTTCCAGCACTTCGTCGTGAGGAAGATCTCCTCGCGCGGCAGGCCGGAGGCATGGATCGCCTGCCCGACGGCGCCCTCGTTGCGGTAGGCCGCGGCGGTGTCGATGTGGCGATAGCCGGCGTCGAGCGCGCGCGCGACCGCCAGCTCGGTCTCGGCCGACGGCACCTGGAAGACGCCGAACCCGAGCTGCGGAATCTCGACATCCGGCCGCAGGGAGATGCGGGGGATTTGATCGGTAGAGCTGGTCATGTTCTGGCAGATGCCCTGCCGGGCGAGAAGCTAAACACCCGCCCCACCCTGTCCCACGCGCCAGGCAGGCGCCACAGCCGTGCCGGGTTTCGCAATGCCGCGGCGGGGCTCCTACAAAGCGGTCTCTCCGCCGTCGCCGGCAAGGCGAGCGACTTTTGTCCCGTTTCGCTCGCCCCGTCGGAGAAGGGGACAGAGGCTCTTCTACACAAGCGAGCCGCCATTGACGGCGCGTGGTCTGTCTTGAGCCCGACAACGACAACAAGCGAATAGGAGCCAACGATGCCGAGCATCAACATCAACCACGTCGTCCTCACCGGGCGGCTGACGAGCGACCCCGATCTGCGGGCCCTGCCATCGGGGAGCAGCGTCTGTCATCTGCGCGTCGCGGTCAACGCCAGGCGGCGTAACCCGAACGGAGATTGGGGCGAGAAGCCCAATTTCTTCAACGTCGTCGTGTTTGGCGGCCCTGGCGAGAACGTCGCCAAGTACATGCACAAGGGCCGAGCGGTCGCGATCGATGGGCGCTTGGACTGGCGCGAGTGGGAAACCCCGGACGGCCGTAACGCCCAAGCGGTGAGCGTGATCGCCAACACGGTGCAGTTCCTCGACAGCCCGCCGAGTGACGGCGGCGCCAGCGGCGCCCCCGACGACGGCACGGGAGCGCTGCACGGCATCGCCGGAGGCGAGGAGGAGGCGCTGGACACCGAGGACCAGGACGCGATCGCGGCAGCCGCCGCTGTCGGTTAGCGGCCCGTTAGCTGTCCGCTGGTGAGCTGGCCCAGCTCACCAGCGGACGCGGCGTCTTGCCAGAGCGTGATGCGAAGAACCTGCGCGGCTTGGATTTTTTCTCACGCTCTGGCAGATGGCCGCTCGGCCCAACTGCCAGCCCACTGCCCCCTGAGCGCGGTTTTACAAATACGGAATATTGCGCATATTTGCAAAATAAACCTCATTTGAAAACATCGCCCCCGAAAGGGTCCACTCAGTTGAGATAATCCCCAACTGTTGGTGGACTGCATATCTTAACTGGGACGAGGGAAGATCATGGCTCAAAGGCACTCAAAGCCTTGCAGAAATAGAGGGGAAGTCATTCAGGTGAAAACCCGCCTGCCGGTCATTGCGATCGCTGCGGTTTTCGCCCTGCTCGTGCTCTCGGCGCCCGCGCTCGCCGCACCCGAATTGAACATCGCGATGGCCCACGCCAATGCCTACGGGCTCCAAGCCGGCGAATGCCCTACCGGAAAAGAAGAAAGCTTTCCGGACGAACCGGAACGGGACTGCGGCGTTAATCCGTTCACCGGCAGCGGGACGACGTTCACCCGGGAAAGCGGCTTCAACATGTACATGATCACGGTAAGGAACACCGCACCGAACACATCAGGCCCAGCGGCGGGTGACACGCTCACCTGCGAATCAGGCAGTTGGGCAGAAGGACCGACCATCACATATAACTGGTTGCGCAACGGCGCGGTAATCGCGGGGGCGGAAAGCAACGAATACACCCTTGTGGCTGCCGACGAAGGAAAGGCCGTCCAGTGCCTGATTGCGGCCACGAACGCGAGCGGCGTCGCCGTTGCGGTGACCAATGCAATCGCCGTGTCCCCACCACAGTCCACGGAATTGCCGGCGCTGGGAGCAGGCTCACGCATACACGTTCCCGGCGAATCGTCGACATTTCCGGTTGGCGCAAAGCTGGAATGCGAACATGAAGCCTGGGTGAACAGCCCGACCTTCTCCTATCACTGGCTGCGTAACGGCGCGCCGATACCGGGAGCTGAAAGCAGCACGTATACCCTTGCCGCGGCCGACGTCGGAACCTCGGTGCAGTGTGAGGTGACCGCGACGAACGCGGGGGGCAGCGTCGTGGCCCAGAACGAATTCTTTACCTATGTAGGAGCAAACGCACCGAGCCCGGAACCTCCTTACCATGAAGTCAGCCCCGCGATCCCAGTCCCCGGATCATCCAATGAAACCACCGGCCCGGTCACGGTTGCAGATACGCTGCCGGCCGGTCTACGCCTCACCAGCAACGCAGGAAACGCCTCGTGGGGAAGCGGCTGGGAAGGGCATGGAGGAGAAGGCGGCTGCAGCTCGGGCCGTGCGGGCGCGAGCGTCACCTGCACGACCTCTCGGCAACTCGCCCCGGGCGCCGCATACGCCCCGATCACCCTGCATGTCCGCGTAGATAACAGCGCGCCGCTCGGTTACCCGCCGAATGGCGGCGTGGAGAACACCGCCGCCGCGGGCGGCGGTGGCGCCGAAACAACCTTTACGCGCGACGGCACCGCGATCGCGCCGGCCGTTCCGTTTGGCATCGCCGCCTTCAGGACGAGCGTTGTGGAAGCGCTCGGCAACCCGTTCACCCAGGCCGTCGGCCATCCGTTCGCGGCGAACGCCAGCTTCATCCTCAACTCCACCGTCGAAAACGGTGGAGCCCTGTGGCCGGCGGAGGGCACCCCCAAGGACATCGAGACCGATCTTCCGCCGGGATTCCTCGGCAACCCCCAGAACGCACCGAAATGCACGCTCGTGCAAGTGCAGGAACGCCCGGGGCCGGGGATCCCGACCGAATGTCCAGCGGACTCAGCCGTCGGCTTCGTGCGGGTCGCGCTGGGTGGCGAAATTTCTCACGGTGTACCACGCGCCAACGACACAGTGTCCGACGACGACACGTATTTGGTCTATAACGTTGAAGCGGCCCCCGGGTTGCCGGCGTCGCTCGCCTTCGTCGATGGCGGCGCGTTCTTCGCGCTCAACGCCAAGCTCCGGAGTGACGGCAATTACGGCGTGACGATCGGCGACACCGCGAGCGGGCGCGTGCCGGGGAACAAAGGCGTGCTCGGCGTCGACCTAACTTTGTGCAGCTACGGGATCACGGGCTTTGCCGACGAAGCCTTTCACGTGAGCGAACTTCCCACGGTGGCATGCGCGGCGCCTACGCCGGGCGCCAAGCCGTTCTTGAGCGATCCGAGTCGCTGCACTGGACCCGCGCCGTCCACGACGCTGCGCGCCGCTACCTACCAGGAACCCTCCAAGTACGTCTCAAAGTCGGTCTATAACGGAGCGAACTTGGCTGAAGGAGCTCCAAACGCGACCGAATCGTTCGTGACGGGCTGTAGCGATCTTCAGTTCCAGCCGGAAGTGGAATTCAAACCCGGCTCGGCCGCAGAAGATGGAACCTCGCAGGCCGACGAGCCGACGGGCGCGTCGTTCGTGCTGAAGGTCCCGCAGACCGACGAAGCGGGCGTGAACGCGACTCCAGAGCTGAAGGATGCGACGGTGACATTGCCCGAAGGGATGACGGTCGATCCCTCCGCCGCCGATGGCCTGCAGGCGTGCTCGAACGCGCAGTTCGGCCTTGGCTCGACGGCGGAACCGGCGGAACCCGCCGCGTGTCCGCCCGCCGCTCAGATCGGGACGGTGAAGGTCGTCACGCCGCTGCTTGAAAAGCCGCTTGAAGGTCAGGTGTTCCTCGGCGAACCGGAATGCGGGGCAAGTGGGGTCTGCACGAGCGCCGACGCCGCGGCCGGCCGCGTCTTCAGACTCTTCCTGCAGATCCGCTCGGTCGAACGCGGCGTGATCGTCAAGCTCGCCGGCCATGTCTCCGCGAACCCCACGACGGGACGGCTGCAGGCGACGTTCACAGAACAGCCACAGCTGCCGTTCAGCGAACTGCAGCTGCGGCTCAACGGCGGCGCCAGAGCGCCACTGGCCAACCCGCAAACGTGCGGCGCGTTCACGACGAGCACCGACCTGACGCCGTGGAGCGCGCCGGGTCTCGGCGGTCTCTCGGGTACCGAACCGATCGCGGGTACCCCCGACGCGACCCCGTCGTCCTCGTTCAATGTCGATTGGAACGGTGCGGGTGGCGCGTGTCCGGCCACGATGCCGTTCAGCCCGTCCTTCAGCGCGGGTAGCCAGAACCCGGCGGCGGGCGCCTCGAGCCCGTTCGCGGTGACGGCCGGCCGCGAAGACCGCGAACAGGACATCTCCGCGATCACCATCACCACCCCGCCCGGCTTGCTGGGGAAGGTCGCCCAGGTCCCGCGCTGCCCCGAAGCGCAGGCCGGCGCAGGGACGTGCGGTCCTGAAAGTCAGATCGGGACGACGACCGTCGGCGCGGGGCCCGGCCCGCACCCGTTCTACCTCGGCGGCAGGGTCTATCTGACCGGCCCGTACAGGGGCGCTCCGTTCGGGCTCTCGATCGTCGTCCCCGCGGTCGCCGGCCCGTTCAACCTCGGCGACGTGGTCGTGCGCGCGGCGATCGCCGTCGACCCGAGCACGGCGGCGCTGACGATCGCGTCGGACCCGCTGCCGCAGTTCGTCGATGGCGTGCAGGTGCGTCTGCGCAGGATCAACGTCGAAATCGACCGACCCGGCTTCATGCTCAACCCCACCAGCTGCGCCCGGCAGGCCGTCGGCGCGACGATCGCCGCCCAGGGCGCGAGCTTCCGTGTCACGAGCCCGTTCGCGGTCGGCGGCTGTCCCGGCCTCCCCTTCGCCCCGAAGCTGACCGCCTCGACGCAGAGCAAGACGAGCAAAGCCGGCGGCGCGAGCCTGACCGTGAGCGTCGCGTCCGCGCCCGGCGAAGCGAACATCGGCAAAGTCGATCTGGCGCTGCCGAAGGCGCTGCCCTCGCGTTTGACGACGCTGCAGAAGGCCTGCACCGAAGCGCAGTTCGCCGCGAATCCGGCCGGCTGCCCGGCGGCCTCCGACATCGGCACGGCGAAGGCGATCACGCCGATCCTCGCCTCCCCGCTGACCGGCCCGGCATACATCGTCTCCCACGGCGGCGCGAGCTTCCCCGACGTCGAGCTCGTGCTGCAGGGCGAAGGCGTGGAGATCGTGCTCGACGGCAAGACCGACATCAAACGCGGGATCACCTACTCGCGCTTCGAAACGATCCCCGACGCCCCGATCAGCCACTTCGAAGCGGTCCTGCCCGAGGGCCCACACTCGATCCTCGCGACCGACATCCCCGCGAGCGCGCACGGCAGCCTGTGCGGACGGGCCCTGAAGATCCCGACGATCCTCACCGGCCAGAACGGCAAGCAGCTCGTCCAGAGCACGAAGATCGCGGTCAGCGGCTGCGCGTCGGTGAACGTCAAAGCGCTGACGCGCGAGCAGAAGCTGAAGCGGGCTCTGCACGCGTGCGGGACGAAATACAAGAAGGAGAGGCATAGGCGCCGAATGTGCGAAAAGCTGGCTCGTAAACGGTACGGCGCGCTCAAGAAAGCCACGAAGGCGAACCGGAGGGGCAAATAAATGCGCAACCCGAGACTCCATATTCCCTCCCGACTGACGATCACCGGACTCGCGCTACTGGCGATGCTTCTGCTGCCGGCACCGTCAGCACTGGCCTCCGAAGGCTGCCCCAACGAACAGGTCCGCGCCGAATCCAAGGTCGACCCCGCGACCGGACAGCCCTACTCGCTGAGCCTGCCCGAATGCCGAGCGTATGAGATGGTCACACCGCTTGAAAAGCAACAGCACGACGCCCTTACGACCTTCAACCCAACGCAGGTCTTCGCGTCGGCACTCGGGAGCGCGATCGAGTTCGTCAGCCAGGGCGACTACGCCCAGGCGGAAAGCTACGAAGCGCGCACGATTGCGCCTCAGAACCCATACGTTGCGCGGCGCACGAGCGCGGGCTGGGTCACGACCTTCGCGGCTCCTCCGCCCACGGTGCTCGAAGAACCGGAGGGCACGCGGGCCCTTTCCCTTTCGCCCGATTTCCGCGACGAGGTGGATTGCGGAACGTCAATGCTGACCAGAGGAAGCGGGGCGGGCCCCGGTTTCCGATGTGCCACCCGCGAAACCTCCGCCGGCTGGCTTACCACCCCTGATTTCGAAGTTCTGAACGGGGGCAACTTCGGTGATACCCTGGTCCAGGGAGCGTCGCGCACGGCCGAAGACGTTGTGTTCTACGGCGAACAGGGCATACCCTTTCTACCCTCTGACACTTCGTCGCACTGTGCGGAATTGGGTCACTGCGGCGGCATATACGAGATGGTCGGCGTACGCACGCCGGCGCCTGAGCTCGAGCTCGTGAACGTAGATAACGGCGGCGTGATGATCGGCCCTGAAACCGCTAACGCGGTCGGCGGAATTGTTACGAGCGCCGGTCAGGAAGACACCAATCGTGGTGCGATCTCCGCGGACGGAACCAGGGTCTTCTTCACCGCCACACCGTCAGGCGGCGTGGCGACCGTTTACGCGCGTGTGAACGGCAGGGAAACGGTCCCGCTGTCAGCTCCCTCCCCGCGTTGCGGCGCGTGTGGCGAAACGCCGGCGCCAGCCGTCTACCAGGGCGCATCCGCGGACGGCTCGAAGGTCTTCTTCACGACTACACAGCCATTATTGGGAAGCGACACCGACGCCACCAACGACCTCTACATGTATGACTTCGACCGACCGCCGGGGCAGAACCTGGTCCAGATCTCAAGCGGCGGAGCGGGCGACGCGAGTCCCGGTGCGGGCGCCGAAGTGCAGGGCCGTCCGCTCGCGGTGTCCGAAGACGGCTCCCTGGTGTATTTCGTCGCCAGCGGGGTCCTGACGACGCTCCCCAACATGTTCGGTCAGCTCGCGACCCACGAAGGCGACAATCTCTACGCCTATGACACCGAAACGGAAGAAACGAAGTTCGTCGCGACCCTGGAAGTCGCGGATGAGCAACTGTGGGGCTCGATTGCACAGTCCGGGGCCGGCGCGCAGAACGTCCAGCTCGCACAGACGACGACGAGCGGACGCTACCTCGTGTTTGACGCTTTTGCGAGGCTTGTTACTACCGGCGTCGAAGCCGACAACAGCGGGGCGCAACAGGTCTACCGCTACGATTTTCGCACGGGCGCGCTTGTGCGAGTATCGGTCGGCCACGAAGGATTCGCGGCCAACGGCAACACCCCTGGTTTTGACGCCGTCATTGGGCCTGCCGACAGTGGCGTGATTGGCGCTTCTCCAATGGCGGCCGACTCGAACCGCACGATCAGCGAAAACGGGAACGAGATCGCCTTCGTTTCAGCGGCGGAATTGGAGAACACCGACCATGCCCAGGGGGCGAACCGGACGTGTGGTGGGATTGGGGTCCTCGATGACGGGGCGGGCTGCGAGGTATACCTCTGGCATGACTGTGTTGATGCGGCGTGTCCCGACGGAAACGCCGGCGAAGTGGATCTCGTCTCTGACGGGCAAGACGCCGCCGGCGCGGTCTATGCCGGAATGTCGGGGACCGGAGAAAACATCTTCTTCCAGACCCGGACACAACTCGTTGCTCAAGACACAGACCCTCTTGGCGACATCTACGACGCGCGAGTCGACGGAGGGTTCGCCGCGCCGGCGCCCGAACCGTCGTGCTCTGGTGAAAGTTGTCAGGGCCCGCCCTCGGCGGCCCCGTCATTTGGTACGCCGGCGAGTATCACGACGGCGCCGAGCGGCAACCTGGTCGCGCCCGCGTTCAAAGAACCCGGGGGAAGGCCGGCGGGCAAACCGGCCCAGGCGCTCACGTACGCACAGAAGCTCGCGAAAGCGCTCTACGCGTGCCACAAGGACAAGGTCAAGGCCAAGCGCAAGCGATGCGAAAAGGCCGCGCAGAAGAAGTTCCCGCCGGCGAAACGAAAAAAGCAGAAGGCTTACTGACCTGTAGGTGGAAGGGACGTCCTCGGGGTACTCTCGGGATGACGGGGGGACGGCAGTGCCGTCCCCCCGTCACCTTCAGCTACTGACTATTTGACCCTGACCTGCTGGTCTTCTTCGGTAACGAGGTCGTCTTTGCCTTCTACTTTTGCTTTGAGTGCCCTGGTGGGTTCGGTTAGTTCACCTGTCGTTGACGTGAATTCCGCTTGAAGCGGGTGGGCTTCCGTCGCGGGCACGAGTTTTGGTTCGAGCGTCCCTTCGAACGTGCCGAAGACCGTACCGCCGCAGGACAACGTGATTTTGATCCCCGTGATCTTGTCGATCGGTCCTTCCTTGAGTTCCGTGAGCCAGGGCAGGCCTTTGGCGACGATTTCAGGCGTCAGACACGCTTCGACTGGCGCCGATTTGCACTCATAGTTGGTAAAGGCAGTGATTTCGTCGAGTCCACCGGCGGCGAGGTTCCAGATGTTCCCGGCGTCGATAACCTTGCAGGTGAGCGTCGCCACGCCTGGGATCGCGAGAGCCAGTTTGCCGAACGTCACGACCTGGACAAGGTGTTCCTTGCCGTTCGGGATTGCGACCCATTCCCAGGAGCCGGTGTTTGCGACTTCTTTCTGACACTCCGAGTCTGAGAATTTGTGCGTCGCCGTCGCTTCTTTTTTGCAGATTTCCCATTTCGGGACGACCGCCTGCGCGGCACTGGCGGTAACCGCCATAGCCGCCACCGCCAAAACTGGCAGCAGCAGCGTGTACATCTTCCTGGACATCGTTATGCTCCTTCTTGTTGTGTTTGGCCTCGGGGCGGCTCTCGTTAGAAAGGACGCCGCCCCGGGGCTGATTATCTTTAGAACTATCCCGGCGTGGGGTCCTGCTCTCCCCGGCAACTGGACCCCTGGCGACGGGACAGGGAAGGTCTACCACGTTTGCGGGACGATTTGAGCTTCTCGAAGCGATCTTTAAACACGTCCGGTTCGGATGGTCCGGCCGTGTGTTCAATAACTTGCCGGCCAGGCCCCGCAACCACGGGGATCGGGCGCCGCGGCGGGCCGTCGGAGGTCCGCCAATCTGTCCCCAAGCATGCCCCGGTCGTTACCGATCGAGCATGTGACTCAGGTGAACAATCGCCCTAAAAGAGCAACAAACCTGCTCGCGGGTAAACCGCTCACGCGAGCAGCGCCGCGGTCAGCCCACCGAAGATCGCGTCGAACAGCGCCCGGTCGCCGCTGACGAGAATCCGGGACGGGTCGCCGCGCAGCAGCGCCTCGCACCAGACCTCCGGGCGCGCGAGGCCGTCGGCTTCGGGCGCGACGGTCGGGGCCGCGCCGAGCGCCGCGATCCGGCCGGAACGGGCCGTCAGATAGGTATCGACTCCGAGCTCGCCTCCGGGCGAATCCAGGCGCCAGCGGCAGGCGCCCGCCAGCTCCCGATCCACACGCGCAAGCGGCGCAAGCATGTGCAGCAGGCCGGGCAGATCAGCGGCGGCGGGGGGAGGATCCTCGCGCGCACCAGCCCCCTGTCCCCCGCAGGCGGCGGCGCGGAGCGCGACCACGACGAGATGGCGGGCGCCGTCGGTCAACCCGTAGCGGACCTCGCGCGGCGGGTGGGCTTTGCGGACGAGCAGGCCGCACGAGGACAGCATCTGCAGGCGGCCGAGCAGCGTCGAGCGCGCGAATTGCGGCTGGCGTGCCAGCAGCTCGCTCTGGCGCAGCGGCGCGTCGGCCAGCGCACGGACGATCGCCCGCGAGGGCAGATCCACAATCAGACTGATCGTCCACAGGCCGGGGTCGCCGGGCGCCGACGACGGCGGTGGGCACCACTTCCGCTCGCAGCGCACGGCGGCTTCGACGACCCACTGCAGGCACCCCCGGCCGAGCTCCGTCAGCGCGTAGGGAGCCCGCGCGGGTCTCCGCTGCCCCGGCGGGGATGGGTCGGGAGATGATCCCCTCCGCCCCACCGCAGAGCGGCCGCTGTCATCCTCGCTGATCGCGCTCGCATACCCATGGGCGGCAAGGGCCCGCAGACGACGCAGGGCGGTGCGCCGCGTGATCCCCGGGACCCGCGACTCGATGTCGCGGGCGCGGGCCTCGCCACGGCGCAACTCGGCCAGCACGGCGAGCATGCCGTCGGCGGCGAGCAGCGCGAGCGTGGCATCTCCCGGCTGACGTCCCGCGCTCGTATCTCCTCCCTGCCGCATCATCCCCTTTCCATCTGAGTTGATGTGAACCCGCCCATGCCGTCCCGAGGCAGTTCTATATCACGGGACGGATCGACACTTAGTGATATCGCGTTTGGGCGAAGGATTCGAGTGCGCTCGACGGATCTACTACCCGGCATGGTCTGCCAACCATCCCAACAATGGGCGCTCGAGGCGGGATCGGCCGCTCCCGCGGCGAGCTTCCTCTGGCCGGCTGCCCTCAGGACGGGGCGCCGGCGATGCTTTCGACAGCGGCCTCGCCGCCGATCGCCGGGGCGAGCGCGAGGTAGGTGGCATAGCCGGCGAGGTCTGGAAGCCGGCGCGCGGCGCCGCGGGTGACATGGTGGTGGACGAGCCCCCAGATCGCGCCGACGCTCGCCTCGAGGGCGAGGTCCGGGGGCGCCTCGGGCGCGCGGGAGGGGCGGGAGGTGCCAGATCCCCGCGCGCGCCGGGAGGGCCTCGCCGGGGAAGTCGTCGCACCGCGCGACGGCAGCGACTTCGCGAGCAGCTCGGTGAACTGGCCGAGCAGGCGCTCGCGGCGCTGGACGCCGGGCGGTCCGAGCGCGAAGATCTCGACGAACGCGACGCGCACGAGCACGGGATCGTCCGCGATGTGCCGCATCAGCGCGACGATCCCGCGGTGTAGACCGATCAGCGGGTCATCGCTGCTGCGCGCCGCCCTGGCCACGCACACGAGCGCTTCCAGGCCGAGGCGGTCGAGCGCGTCCAGAAAGCACTGCTCGGTACTCTCGAACAGCTCACAAAAGCGCGCTTCGGACACCTCGGCAGCGCGACCGATCTGCGCGGGGCTGAGCTGGGCGTAGCTCTTGGCGGCCGCGATTTGCGCCGCGCAGCAAAGGATGCGTGCCCGATCGTTCTCAACGCGCGCGCGCGGCAGCCACCGTGTCGGCGCCTCACGGCGCCTGGGCGGGGGAGCGCTCAGCGCCGCGGCGGCGGGTGAGCGATAGGAGAGCGCCCAGGCCAGCAGCTCTTCCGCGCGCGCGGGCAGCTGGCCGATCTCACCCGCGAGCAGCAGCTGACGCGTGATGCGCTCGACCCCGCACACGATCCCCTTGACGAGCGGCGCCGGCAGCGCCGCCCCGGCGGAAGACTCGCTGAAGCTGGCGGCGATCATCTGCTCAAAGATCAGGCGTGTGCGCTGCATCCGCGCCAGCGCGGCCAGGCCCGCGCCAAGCACCTCCACGAGCGCGACCCGTGCCGTCCGCGGCTCCTCGGCGGCCTCCCGAGCGAACTGCTCAAAGGCGCGACACAGGCGGCGCTCAGGGTCTCGCTCGGCGCGATACGCCAGGTTGATGCGCTCCGCGGCGCGCCCGACGACGAAGTCGTACGCGCCAAGGAAGCATGCTTCCTTGGCGCCGCACGGCCCAGTGGCGACGAACTGGTCGTAGAACGTACGTCGCGATACACCGGCCAGCGCACATACAGCCTTGACCGTCGTGGCCGGGTAGCCCTCAGTGGCGGCCAGCTCAACCATCGCCTCGTATATGCGCGTGCGCTGGTTGGCGACGACCTCGGCGTGCGTGAGTCCGTTTGCGCCACGAACGCCGCGGCGCAGCTTCTGGTAGCGCGACGCTGGCCGAGGTGCGGTTGCGCTCTCGAGGCATGCTCGCTCGATCGCCTGCTCCCCAACCCTCATATCTGTTCAGCATATCAACTGACAGTTGTCTGCTTGCTCAACTCCCAATCTGGCGCAAAGCTGTGCAGCGATGCAGATCGGCCGCAATCTGAGCAAAGCGCGCAAGGCTCTCGAGCTCACGCAGGATGACCTGGCCAAAGAGGTCGACTACACCTCGCAATACATCTCCAAGCTCGAGAAAGACGATGGCCTCCCCTCCCTGGAGCTGCTGCTGTCACTGAGTACGACTCTCGGCGTCAGCATCAACTACCTGCTCACCGGACGAGAGACGTCGAAGTTCGATGCGACCGGCGCGATCCGTGCGGAGCGCCACATCACCGCTGCCGCCAAGCGCCATCTGATCGGCCTGCTCAACGAGTTGCGCACGGAGGCCTGAACAGGTATCTCAACCGGCCACGGGACCAGAAACCTGTGACGGGGATGTGCCGGATTTGTGTTAATCCAGCACCGGCCTCGGTGCTTGTTGGTTTCGTCCTATCGTGGTGCCGGTCATCGTTTATCAGCGACCCCGACGTGGGCTGTAACCCACGCCGAGGTCTACACAGGAAAGGTGCGATTTCCCATGCAGGACCAGGGTACTCATATCCCGCCGGCGGGCGGTGTTTTGTCGATTGGGTTTTCAGTTGTTTGTCGGCGCCTCGCGCGGGTCCTCGGGCCGGCGTCTGAGGCGAAGAGCTTCTACACGGTCGCATCATGAGCACCGTTCCGATCCCGGCAGAGTTGGTCGAGCTGTTGCGTGACGGGTTGCGCAGCCAGATAGCGAGCGCCGCGCAGCAGCTTGCCGGCGCCGATGGACTGCTGGATGCAAAGGAGCATCCCGAGCGCTACCAGGATCCTCTGCGTCGGATGGACGCTCTGCGTGCGTTGCTTCAGGAGATTGGCTGGAGCACACCGCCGAGCGATCTGCGCATCGACCTGCAGACCCATGGGTGGGCCCTGATCGAGGCCCTTGGAGACGAGGTCGGCTTCCACGCGGACGCGCTCAGAGAGATCGATCGGGACGAGGAGCGGCGCGAGAGCACCGCGCGCAACATGGGCGCGCTCACGGCCCTGGCGCTCACGGTCCTGCTGAAGATCCAGGCACAGATCCTGCGCACCGCCAAGCTCCGGAACCGCCGCGCGGATGAAGCCTACGCCGGCCCTTTCTTGTAATGGCCGGGCCATTCGCGGTAGCCGATGCGGGTGATCTCGCGGACTTGGTCGACGGTGGCCCACTCGTTTGCGCCGAGGCGCGACAACGGCCGCAGCCGCTCGATCGCCGGGCGCCCGTCCTCGAGCGCGTCCTCGTCAATCGCCGCATGCACGACGCGACCCATCACCACCGTCCCAACCCCGAAGCTGAGCGTTGTGTGCAACTTGCACTCCAAGGCGACGGGGGAGCGAGCAACGCGCGGAGGCGCCACCCGCAGGCTTGGCTCACGCTCGATCCCCACCGCGTCGAACTCGCTCACCCCGGCGGGGAAGTCCGTGCCCGTCGCGTTGACCTGCTCGAACAGCGACTCGGGCGTGAGGCAGACGACGAACTCGCGTGTCTGCTCGACGTTGATCAGCGAGTCCTTGCGCCCGACGGAGGTGAACTGCACAATCGGCGGGTCCACCGAGGACACGGTGAAGAAAGAATGCGGCGCGAGGTTATCCACCCCCTCGGCCGAGCGCGAAGAAACCCAGGCGATCGGCCGCGGCACGACGACCGACGTGAGAAACGAATAGAACGGGCCGGCCCCGAGTGCGGCGGGATCGATGTCGACGCGAGCCACCCCCGCAGTATGACCGGCGCGCCGCCGGGACCTGCTAAGCAGGATGGGTACACGGTCGAGCACGAGGAGGACACAATGGAGTACCGCCCACTTGGTCGCACCGGAGTCGAGGTCAGCCCCCTGTGCCTCGGCGCGATGATGTTCGGCGCCTGGGGCAACCCCGACCACGAGGACTCGATCCGGATCATCCACGCGGCGCTCGACGCCGGCATCAACTTCGTGGACACCGCCGATGTGTACTCCCGGGGCGAGTCGGAGGAGATCGTCGGCAAGGCGCTCGTCGGGCGCCGCGACGAGGTGGTGCTCGCGACCAAGTTCCACGGCACGATGGGCGACGACGTCAACCAGCGCGGTAACTCGCGGCGGTGGATCTTTAAAGAGGTCGAGGACTCTCTCACCCGCCTGAAAACCGACTGGATCGACCTCTACCAGGTCCACCGCCCGGAGCCCGACACGGACATCGAGGAGACCCTCGGCGCGCTCTCGGACCTCGTACACCAGGGCAAGATTCGCTACCTCGGCTCATCCACCTATCCGCCCTCCCGTGTCGTCGAGGCGCAGTGGGCGGCGCGCGAGCGCAACCTCGAGCGCTTCGTCTGCGAGCAGCCGCCCTATTCGCTGCTCGTCCGCGGCATCGAGACCGACCTGCTGGGCACCGCCCGCCGTCACGGCATGGGCGTGATCCCGTGGAGCCCGCTCGCGGGCGGCTGGCTGTCGGGCAAGTGGCGCAAGGGCCAGGAAGCGCCGTCCTCGACGCGCGCGCAGCGACTGCCGGCGCGCTATGACCTGTCGATCCCGGCCAACCAGCGCAAGCTCGACGCGGTCGAGTCGCTCACGCTGCTCGCGGAGGAGTCGGACATCTCGCTGATCCACCTCGCGCTGGCCTTCGTGATCCGCCACCCAGCGATCACGGCGGCGATCATCGGGCCGCGCACGATGGAGCAGCTCGAATCTCAGCTCGGGGCGGTAGAGGTCGAGCTGTCCGACGACCTGCTCGATCGAATCGACGAGATCGTTCCCCCGGGCACGAACTTCGGTCCGGCCGACGCCGGCTGGACCAGCCCCGACCTCGACCCCGCCGCGCGCCGCCAGCGAGCGCCCGCGCGTGGCGTGCGGACCTTCTGAGCAGTCGCCCCGCGGAGCCGGCGGGCGGGCGGGCCCAAATCACCGGCTGGGCCACCCGGAGGGGCATAGACTGCACGGCATGGCAGAGCTGAGCCACGCGGCGGGACTCGCCTACCGGTCGGCGGGAGACTCGAACGGGAACGACCGCGTCGCCCTGCTCGTGCACGGCTATCCGGAGTCCTCGTACATGTGGCACGCCGTGCTGCCCGCCCTCGCCGACGCCGGCTGGCGGGCGCTCGCGCCGGACCTGCCCGGCTATGGCGACTCCGAGGTGGGGGCAGGAACGGGAGCGGGAGCGGGGGCCGGCGCCTGGGAGCGGCATATCGAGGCGCTCGATCGCTTCGCCCGCGAGCTCGAACTCGGTCCGGTGGCGCTGGTGACCCACGACTGGGGCGTGATGATCGGGCTGCGCTGGGCCTGCGATCACCCCGGCGCGGCCAGCTCCCTGATGATCTCCGACGGAGGCTTCTTCTCCGATCGGCGCTGGCACGATCTGGCGAACGTGATGCGCACGCCCGGTGCCGGCGAGGAGTTGATCCGCGCGTACACGCGCGAGGGCTTCGCCGCCGCGATGCGCACGATGTCCAGCGGCATCAGCGACGAGGCGATCACCGAGTACTGGAAGGACTTCGCCGACGACGCACGCCGCCTCGGTCACCTCGAGCTGTACCGCTCGGGCGACTTCGACAAGCTCGTTCCCTATGAGGGCCGCGTCGCCGCACTCGGTGTACCGGCATTGATCCTGTGGGGCGAGGAGGACAAATTCGCGGGCGTGAAGATGGCACGGCGCTTCCACGAGGAGCTGCCAGGCTCGGAGCTCGTGATATTCAAGGGCGCCGGACACTTCGTCTGGGACGACGAGCCCGAGCAGGCCACCCGCGCGCTCGTCGACTTCCTCCAGCGGCGCGCCTAAGGCCGGAGGAAATTGTCAAGACCCAAAGCTCATCGCTGCCTATCGGGGAAATTGTCAAGACCCAAAGCTCATCGCTGCCGCTCGCAATCCACGATAACCCTGTTTCCCGTGTAGGTGTAATTGCCTGGGTTTCCATCCCAGAAAACACCGCGACTGGACGATTGGAGGGAAAACTACCGAGCTACCTTAAGCTGGCCTCACTTTGAGCTTTGGAACTCTGACCGTGATCGTGCTCGCCGGGCTCGGCGGGCCGCTGCTCGGGATCAGTGGGCGCCGGTTCGTGCCCGTCGTGATCGGTGAGATCCTCGCCGGCATCCTCGTTGGTCCCGCGGTGCTCGACGCGGTGAACCCGGCCAACCCCACGATCTCGTTTCTGGGGGAAATCGGGTTCGCGATGCTGATGCTCACGGCCGGGATGCACCTGCCGCTGCGCGACAAACGACTCGCCGCGTCGCTCAGAAGCGGCGGCCTGCTCGCGGGCATCGTCTGCGTCCTCGCCGTGCCGGCGGGGTTGCTCGCCGCGAGTATCGCCGGCACCGGCCACGCCGCGATCTACGTCGTGCTGCTCGCCTCGGGGTCCGCCGCGGTGCTGCTCCCGGCCCTGCAGGAGACAGGGATCGCCGGCCCCGAGGTGATGGCGGTGATGGCTCAGGTGACAATCGCCGACCTGATCACGATCCTTTCCGTGCCGATCGTGCTCCAGCCCAGTCGTCTCGCCCATGCCGCGCTCGGAGGTGTGCTCGTGGCGGCCGGGGTCCTGGCGCTACTCGGCCTCGCACGGACGCTCGCGCCTCGCGGATGGGTTCACCGGCTGCGCCATCTCTCCAAGCAGCGCCACTGGGCGCTTGACCTGCGCCTGTCGCTGCTCGTGCTGTTTCTACTCGCCTGGATCGCGCAGAAGGGCGGCACGAGCATCCTGATCGCAGGGTTCGGCGCCGGCGTGATGGTCGCGCTGATCGGTGGGCCGAAACGTCTCTCCACGCAGATGCGCGGCGTGGCAGAGGGGTTCTTCATCCCGCTGTACTTCGTCGTGCTCGGCGCGCAGCTGGACCTGGGCGGCCTGATCGACCATCCGTCGTTACTCGCCCTCGCCGGCGCGCTGGCGGCGTTGAACGTGGCGATCCATGTCCTCGCCGTCGTTTTCGTGCGCAGGCCCGTGGCGACGGGCCTGGTGGCGAGCGCGCAGCTTGGAGTGCCGGCCGCGATCGCGACACTGGGGCTCTCCGAGCACGTGCTCTCCGCCGGCGTCGCGACGGCGATCGTCGCCGCCGCGCTGGTCAGCCTCGGCGTCTGCACCGTCGGGGTGGGACGGCTCGTACGCCTACCTGCGCAGAACGCCTGGAACACGTAACCACCTTGTAAGGCGGAGCCGCGCCGGTGCTGCCACAGCGAACGTCAACATCGCCGCCGGGAGGCGGCATCATAAAAATGCTTCACCCCGTTCCCGGCTTCACAACCGGGATCCCTCTTCGAGCCCGGGGTGTGGAATCATCCAAGCTCGCTTTCCACACACATACGTCGAAGGCGAACCGTCGCCGCGGCGGCTACCGAGGGGACCGGAGCATGAGCACAGCCGTGCAGGCTCAGAAGCGGACCGCAAATTCGGGCGAGCAGGCCGCCGACGTACTGGTCGTCTTCGGGATCACCGGCGACCTCGCGAAGGTGATGACCTTCCACTCGCTCTATCGCCTGGAGAAGCGCGGCCTGTTGAACTGTCCGATCGTCGGCGTCGCGGGCGACGATTGGACGCTCGATCATCTGCGCGAGCACGCGCGCGCGTGTATCGAGGGGTGCGGCGAGTCGCTCGACCCCGAGGTCTTTGCGCGCTTCGCCGCGCGCCTGTCCTATGTCAGCGGCGATTTCACGAACGAGGCCACGTACGAGCGCGTCGCGGCCGCCGTCGGCGACGCGAGGAGCCCCGTCTTCTATCTGGAGATTCCCCCGTTCCTGTTCGGCCCCGTGATCAAGCAACTGAAGGATGCCGGCCTGACGCGGAGCGCGCGCGTCGTCGTCGAGAAGCCGTTCGGCCACGACCTCGATTCCGCACGGGCGCTAGCGGCGGAAATCCACGAGCACATCGACGAGTCACAGCTCTACCGAATCGACCACTTCCTCGGCAAGATGGGCACCGACGAGCTGCTGTACCTGCGGTTTGCGAACACGATGATCGAGCCGATCTGGAACCGCAACCACATCGCGTGCGTGGAGATCACGATGGCCGAGGACTTCGGCGTGGAGGACCGCGGGCACTTCTACGACCCCGTCGGCGCGCTGCGCGACGTCGTCGTCAACCACATCATGCAGGTCGTCGCGCTCGCCGCGATGGAGGCGCCGGCCGGCGCCGATGCGGAAACGCTGAAGGACGCAAAGTTCTCGCTGTTCCGCTCGATGCCCCCCGCCAAGCCGGCCCACTACGTGCGCGGTCAGTACGACGGCTACTTGGAGATCGACGGCGTCGCGCCGGACTCGACCACCGAGACCTACGCGGCGATGCGCCTGGACATCGACAACTGGCGCTGGGCGGGCGTGCCGTGGTTCATCCGCACGGGCAAGAAGCTGCCGGTGACGCAGACCGAGCTGCGCGCCGTGTTCCGTGAGCCGCCGCGCCTGGGCTTCATGCAGCATGGCTCCCACCGCCGCCCCGAGCCCAACCAGTTCGTCGTCAAGCTAGATCCCTCGACCGGCACGCGCGTGATCCTCGACGCCCACCGCGCCGATGCCAACGGGCCCGAGGCGGTCACACTCGACGTCGAGTTCGCCGACCAGGGCGGGGAGGCGCCGACGCCCTACGAGGTCCTGCTGCTCGATGCGATGCACGGGGACAGCACGCGCTTCACCCGCCAGGACGCCGTCGAAGAGACGTGGCGGATCTTCCAACCGCTGCTCGAACAGCCACCGCCGGTACACCCCTACGCCCCGGGGTCGTGGGGTCCCGCGGAGGGGGATGGATTGGTCAAGGGATTCGGCAAGTGGCGCGGCCCATGGGTGCAGTCATGAGCCCCGCCAGGTCACACAAGGACAGCCCAAGCTCGAGCGATCCACAGGTGAAATCATGAGCCCCGCCGCCAAGTCGACCGAGCATGACCCGGCGACAATCGACCCGAGCAAGGGCGGAGCGCCTGCCACCGCGCGCGACGAAGCGATGCCGCAGAGCGCGGCGATGCCCTCGCCGTTCCCACCGATCGCCGACTACGCATTTCTGTCTGACTGTCACACGGGCCTGTTGATGGCCCCGGACGGAAGCGTCAACTGGCTGTGCGTGCCGCGCTTCGACGCGCCGAGCGTGTTCGGCACGCTGCTCGACCGCCAAGCGGGCGACTTCCGCTTCGGGCCGTTCGGGATCAACGTCCCGACGGCGCGCATCTACGAGCCAGGCACGAACATCCTGTTGACCACCTGGAAGACCTCGAGCGGCTGGGTGATCGTGCGCGACGCACTGATCCTCGGCCCCCGCCGCGGCGAGGACAAGGTCACACCGCACACCCGCCCGCCGACCGACGAAGACGCCGAACACCTGCTCGTGCGCGTTGCGATGTGCCTCGAGGGCGAGGTCGAGATGGAGCTGACGTGCGAGCCGGCCTTCGACTACGGGCGCGTGCCCGCGGAGTGGACTGTCAGCGAGGACGGGCACACGGCCGACGCGAGTGGCGCGGACGTGACGATCCGCCTGCAGACGGACATGGCGGTCGGCACCGAGGGCGACCGGGTCAGAGCTCGCCACCAACTCAAGCAGGGGGAGCAGATCTTCTGCTCGCTTTCCTGGGCCGAGGAGCTCGCCTCACCGCAGAACCTCGACGAGGCCAACGAACGCCTCGCCGCCACCGCCCATTTCTGGCGCAGCTGGCTGAGCGGCGCGCGGATCCCCGACCATCGCTGGCGCGACCCGATCCAGCGCTCGGCGCTGGCGATCAAGGGCCTCACCTACATGCCGACCGGCGCCACCGTCGCGGCGCTAACGACCTCGCTGCCCGAGACTCCCGGCGGCGAGCGCAACTGGGACTACCGCTACACCTGGCTGCGCGACTCGACATTCACGCTGCAGGCGCTCCATTACCTGAACCTCGACTGGGAGGCCGAGGAGTTCATGCAGTTCGTCGCCGACCTCGAGCCCAACGGGGACGGGGCGCTGCAGATCATGTACGGGATCGACGGGCGCCGCGACCTGACCGAGTCCACGCGCGACGATCTCTCCGGCTACGCCGGCGCGAGCCCGGTGCGAGTCGGCAACGGCGCCTTCGACCAGCGCCAGAACGACGTGTTCGGGGCAGCGCTGGCCTCGATCCTCTTGCACACCCAGCGCTCAGAACGGCTGCCCCGGCGGCTGTGGCCGCTCGTGGAAGCACAGGCCAAATGCGCAACGGACGTCTGGCGCGAGCCCGACCAGGGCATCTGGGAGGCGCGCGGGGCGCCGCAGCACTACGTCTCCTCGAAGCTGATGTGCTGGGTGGCGATGGACCGCGCGAGCAAGCTCGCGGAGATTCGCGGCGACGCCAAGCTGAAGGCCACATGGGGCGCAACCGCCGAGGAGATCAAGGCGGACATCCTCGCCCATGGGCTGACCAAAGATGGGGTGCTGCGCCAGCACTACGAGACCGACGCGCTGGACGCCTCAAACCTGCTGGCGGCGCTGTTCGGCTTCCTGCCGGCAGGCGACGAGCGCCTGCGCGCGAGCGTCCTGGCGATCGCCGACAACCTCACCGAGAACGGCTTCGCCCTGCGCTACCGCACCGGAGAGACCGACGACGGCCTCTCCGGCAAGGAGGGCAGCTTCCTGATCTGCTCCTTCTGGCTGGTCTCCGGTCTGGCCGTGGTCGGCGAGCAGCAGCGCGCCCGCGACCTGATGGAAAAGCTCCTGAGCGTCGCCTCGCCACTCGGTCTGTACGCCGAGGAGTTCGACACGAGCACCGGCCGGCACCTGGGGAACTTTCCCCAGGCCTTCTCCCACCTCGCGCTGATCGAGGCCGCGGGACGGATCATCCTCGCCGAGCGGATCTCGGAGCTGTCGTGATGATTTTCTTACGGCACGGGTTTCCTGATGAGCACCTGCGCGATGGAGCAGTCCCGATGAGCGCCTACAAGTGCAACGCGGAGGCATCGAGATGAGCGACTATGACGTGGTCATCATCGGCAGCGGCGCCGGTGGCGGGACGCTCGCGCGACATCTCGCTCCCTCGGGTAAGAAGGTCCTGGTGCTGGAGCGCGGCGGCTGGCTCCCGCGCGCGCCGCAGAACTGGTCGGCCGGGGATGTGTTCGTCGAGAATCGCTACGTCTCGCCGGACACCTGGTACGACGCCGATGGCAAGGCCTTCCAGCCACAGGTCCACTACTACGTCGGCGGCGCCACGAAGCTCTACGGCGCGGCGCTGTACAGGATGCGCAAAGAGGACTTCGGCGAGCTCCAGCACCACGGCGGGGTTTCTCCCGCGTGGCCGATCTCCTACGAGGAGATGGAGCCCTACTACTGCAAGGCCGAGCAGCTCTACCAGGTGCATGGGGCGCGCGGCGAGGACCCGACCGAACCGCCGGCCAGCGCGCCGTACCCATTCCCAGCGGTCTCCCACGAGCCGCGGATCCAGCAACTCTCCGACGACTTCGCGGCCGCGGGGCTGCACCCGTTCCATGCGCCCTGCGGGGTGATGCTGAACGAGGCGAACATGCCCTACAGCAACTGCGTGCGCTGCTCGACCTGCGACGGTTTCCCCTGCCTGGTGCATGCCAAGTCAGACGCCGAGGTGCTGGGGGTGCGGCCGGCGCTGGAGCACGAGAACGTCACGCTGCTGACGCACGCCGAGGTGGTCAAGCTGGCGACCAACTCGGCCGGGACCGCCGTCACCGAGGTCGTGGTCGAGCGGGGCGGTGCCAAAGAGACATATTCCGCGGACATCGTCGTCGTTTCAGCGGGCGCGGCAAACACGGCCAAGTTGCTGTTGAGCTCCGCCGGCGACAAGCACCCGGACGGCCTCGCCAACGGCTCCGGGCAGGTCGGGCGCAACTACATGTTCCACGACAGCCAGGCGGTTCTTGCGCTCTCCAAGGAGCCCAACCCAACGGTCTTCCAGAAGACATTGGGCGTCAACGACTACTACTTCGCGAGCGACGAGTGGGAGTTCCCAATGGGCAACATCCAGATGGTCGGCAAGTCCGTCGCCGCGATGTACCGCGGCGAGCAGCCGCTGATGACGAAGCTCGCGCCGACCTTCTCGCTGGCCGAGGTGGCCGACCACGCGATCGACTTCTGGCTCTCCACCGAGGACCTGCCACTGCCGGAAAACCGCGTGAGCCTCAACAACAAAGGCGACGTCACGCTGAACTACAAGTCGACCAACGACGGCGCCCGCGACCGGCTGTTCAAACAGCTGCGCTCGCTGCTCGGTCACCTCGGCATGCACGAGCACCATCTGATCCCGCGCTGGGCCTACCTCGAGAACAAGATCCCGGTCGCCGGCGTCGCGCACCAGGCGGGCACCTGCCGCTTCGGCTCGGACCCGGCGACCTCGGCCCTGAACACCGACTGCCGGGCGCACGAGCTGGACAACCTGTACGTCGTCGACACCAGCTTCTTCCCGAGCATCGCGGCGGTCAACCCCGCACTCACGGCGATGGCCAACGCGGTGCGCGTCGGCGACCATCTGCTCGAGCGCCTGGGCGCCGATGCCGGCTGAGGCGCAGCCCGGCGCCGGGTTTCCTCGACGCCGGATTTTCATCGTCGACGATCGGTCGTCGTACTCGCGCCCGCGCGGCGCAAAGGTGGTGATCGCCCGTGGGTGAGGCCCGGGCCGGCCGACGCAAAGTCGTGATCGTCGGCGGTGGGTTCGGCGGCCTGACGGCCGCGCGCGAGCTGAAGGGCGCCGACGTCGACGTGACTTTGGTGGACCCCACGAGCCACCACCTGTTCCAGCCACTGCTCTATCAGCTCGCCTGTGGCGGTCTGTCCACCGGCGAGTGCGCCTCGCCGATCCGCTCAGCGGTCAAGCGCAGCTCAAACACGACCGTGCTGATGGCCAAGGCCACAGGTCTCGACGCCGAGCGCCGCCGGATCACGCTCGATCGCGGCGAGACACTCGACTACGACAGCCTGATCGTCGCCTGTGGCGCGGAGACCTCCTACTTCGGCAACGATGAGTGGCGCGAGGTGTCGTTTAGCCTGAAGACGCTGAACGACGCGGTCGAGCTGCGCAACGGGATCTACTCGGCCTTCGAGGAGGCCGAGCGCACGGAGGACCCGGCCGAGCGCGAGCGGTGGCTGACGTTCGTCGTGATCGGCGGCGGCCCGACGGGAGTAGAGCTCGCCGGCGAGCTCGCGATCATCGCCCGCGACACGATGAAGGGCTACTTCGCCCGAATTCACCTTGCCAAAGCACGGGTGATCCTGCTCGACGCCGGCGAGCGCGTGACCGCGGCCTTCAGCGAGAAGCTCTCCGCGAAGGTCGCCTCCTACCTGACCGCGCTCGGAGTGACGGTACGCCAGGGGGCGCGTGTCACCGCGATCGACGAACAGGGAGTGACGTTCCAGATCGACGGCGCCGAGGAGCGGATCGACGCGCGGACCGTCGTCTGGGCCGCGGGTGTCCAGGCCGTCGGCTTTGCCAAGACGCTCGCCGAGGCGACGGCGGCCGAGACCGACCGCGCGGGGCGCGTGCAGATCGGAGCCGACCTCACGGTGCCTGGCCATCCCGAGATCTCCGCGATCGGCGACGCGACGCAAGTCCCCGGCCCGGAAGACCGTCCGCTGCCGGGGCTGGCGACCGTCTCGATCCAGCAGGCGCGCCATGTCGCCAAGGCGATCCGGACCGGCGCGGCGGGCGCGAGCACGCCCTTCAAATACCTGGACAAGGGCGCGCTGGCCGTCGTCGGCCGCGGCAAAGCTGTGTGCGAAATTCGCGGGCACAAGCTCTCCGGGCGGCCGGCGTTCTTCACCTACCTGACGGTACACATGTACTACCTCTCCGGCGGCGGCCCCGGGCACCGCTTGAAGGTCCTGATCGACTGGATCAGCGCGCGGGTCGGCGACCCCCAGAACCAGGTGATCGACGGTGGGCTCGCGGGTCCGGTGGATCAACCGCCGCCGGGCGCCATGTCCTGATCCGAGAGCGGAGATGACCGGGCTCGTGTGGGGGAGATCGCGGATTTGATCGTCATGATTGGGTCGTGAAAGCGCTCGACAAGCGGCTGCTCGGATACGCGCGCGCGACGCGCACGTTCCTGTTCCTGTCGATGGCGCTCGGTGTCCTGAACGCACTGCTGATCGTCGCCCAGGCATGGCTACTGGCGGACGTTGTTTCAAGCGCGTTCCTCGGCGGACGGAGCGTGGCCGCACTACAAACGCCGCTGATCGTTCTCCTGCTGGTCGTCTTCGCGCGCGCAACGGTCGCGTGGGTGGCAGAGCTAGCGGCGAGTCGCTCATCCGCCCGCGCCAAGTCACAACTACGCGCGGCATTGCTTCAGCGCGTCGCAACGCTGGGCCTGGACAGTTCCCGCGAGCAGCGCACCGGCGAGCTGGCGGTGCTCGTCACCCGCGGGATCGACGCGCTCGACGGCTACTTCTCGCTGTACCTGCCGCAGCTGTTCCTCGCCGTGATCGTGCCGGTCGTCGTGGTCGTCGCGGTTCTCTGGAACGACTGGCTGTCGGCGACGATCATCGCCTTCACGACCCCGCTGATTCCCCTCTTCATGGCCCTGGTGGGAGCCGCCACGAAGGAACGCATGGACAGCCAGTTCCGCACGCTGGAGCGACTGGCCGGCCACTTCCTCGACGTGGTCGCCGGACTGCCAACGCTGAAGGTCTTCGGACGGGCCAAGGCCCAGGCCGCGGCGATCCGCGCGATCAGCGAACGCTACCGCCGGGCCGCGATCGGAACGCTGCGGATCACCTTCCTTTCGTCGCTGATCCTCGAGCTCGTCGCAATGATCTCGGTGGCGCTTGTGGCGGTTGCGATCGGCCTGCGGCTGATGAATGGCCAGCTCGATCTGCGCACCGCGCTGTTCGCGCTCGTGCTCGCCCCCGAGGCCTACCTCCCACTGCGCCAGCTGGGCGCCAACTACCACGCGAGCGCCGAGGGCATCGCCGCCGCGGAGCAGGTGTTCGCCGTTTTGGAGGCGCCCGAGGCGCCCCGCGGCACGCGCACCGACTTCCCCGACCCGGCGCTCGCGGGCATCACCGTCGAGGGGCTGCGGGTCAGCTACCCCGGCCGCTCCGGGCCCGCGCTCGACGGCGTCTCGCTGACGGTCTCAGAGGGCGAGATGCTGGCGCTCGTCGGCCCCAGCGGGTGTGGCAAGTCGACCCTGCTCGGAGTTCTGCTCGGTCTCGTCACACCCGAGCTGGGATCGGTCCGCGTCGGGGATGTCGACCTGGCCGAGCTCGAGATGGATGCCTGGCGGGCACGCCTTGCGTGGGTGCCTCAACGACCGCACCTGTTCAAAGCGTCGATCGCCCAGAACGTGCGCCTCGGGCGCCCTGGCGCGTCGACCGACGAAGTTTGGTCTGCAATCGCAGCGGCGGGCCTCACTGAGGCGGTGCACAGGCTGCCCGACGGTTTGGAGACCGTGCTCGGCGACCGCGGCGCCGGGCTATCCGCAGGGGAGCGACAGCGGGTAGCGCTGGCCCGCGCGTTCCTGCGCGACGCGCCACTGCTGCTGCTCGACGAGCCAACGGCCAACCTCGACGGGGAAACCGAGCGGGACGTCGTGCGGACGATCGGCCGTCTCGCCGAGGGACGCACCGTAGTGCTCGTCGCCCATCGCCCCGCGCTGATCGCCCTAGCCGACCGGGTGCTCTCACTCGCCCCGGCCGTCGAGGTCGCGGCGTGAAGGCACCGCCCGAGGACGATCGCGGACCGCAGGCTCCGCTGCTGCAAACACTCGCGCTCGCCCGTCCCGCCGCCGGGCGGCTGGCACTGGCAACGTTGCTCGGCGCCGGCGCGGTCGCCGCCGCGATCGGCCTGATCGCCACCTCCGCCTGGCTGATCTCGCGCTCGGCGCAGCACCCCCAGGAGTCGGCCGTGGCGATCGCGATCGTCGGTGTGCAGTTCTTCGCGCTCTCGCGCGGACTATGCCGCTACGCCGAGCGCGTCGTCGGTCACGACGCGGCGTTCCGCGTATTGAGCGACCTGCGTGTCAACGTCTACGAACGATTGGAGCGCCTGGCGCCGCTCGGCCTGCCGGCGTTCGGCAGCGGCGATCTGCTCGCGCGCCTGATCGGCGACATCGACTCTCTGCAGGATCTGCTGCTGCGGGTGGTGCCTCCGTTTGCGATCGCCCTGCTCGTCGGAGCGGCGACGGTCGCGTTGGTGTGGTGGATGCTGCCGGCCGCGGGTCTGATCCTGCTGGTCGCGCTGCTGGTCGCCGGGACGCTCGTGCCCTGGCTGACCGGGACCCTCGCCGCGCGAACGGAGGCTCGCCAGGCGGCGGCACGGGGGGAGTTGACAGCCTCGATCGTCGACCTGATCGAGGGCGCCCCGGAGCTGGCCGTCAACGGGGCCACCGCGGAGCAGTTGAAGCGCGCAATGGCGGCGGACGCAGAGGTCACGCAGCTCGCCGGCAGCGCCGCCCGCACCGCGGGCATCGGCCAGGGGCTGACCAGCCTGTGCGTTGGACTCGCGATGTGGGGCGCACTGTTGGTCGGCGTCTCAGCGGTCCACGCGGGACAGTTGGAAGGAGTGCTGCTCGCAGGAATCGCGTTGATTCCATTGGTCGCCTTCGAGCTGGTCACCGGACTGCCGAGCACGACGCAGACACTCCAGCGCGTACGCCGCTCGGCCGCTCGGGTGTTCGAGGTGATGGACACGCCGCCCCCCGTGCTCGAGCCCGCATACCCATTGGCGCTCCCGCTGCTGCCGGCGCTTCCATCCTCAGGCGCACCCCCGTCGCGGCTCATGCCCCCATCGCCGCCCATGTCGCCATCGCCGGGCGCGCTCCGATCCCAGACGCACGCGCTGCGGGTGCGCGATCTCTGCTACTCCTATCCGGGCGCGACTCGCCGCGCACTCGACGGAGTCGATCTCGACCTGAGCCCGGGCCGGCGTGTTGCGGTGATCGGCCCCAGCGGCGCCGGCAAGTCGACGCTAGCCGGCGTGCTCTTACGATTCCTCCCCTATGAGGGATCGGTCACGCTCGACGAGCTGGAGGTCGCCGAGCTGGAGGGCGATCAATGCCGGCGCGTGGTCGGACTCGTCTCCCAGGACGCCCACGTGTTCGACAACACGCTCGAAGAGAACCTGCGCCTGGCCAGGCGCGATGCCACCGCCGAGGAGATCGATAGCGCCCTCGCCGGCGCGCGACTGCTCGACTGGACGAGAGAGCTACCGCTTGGCCTGGCCACCGAGGTGGGCGAGCGCGGCGCGCGCATGTCCGGCGGCCAGCGCCAGCGCCTGGCGATCGCTCGAGCCCTGCTTGCCGACTTCCCCCTGCTCGTTCTCGATGAGCCCGGCGAGCATCTGGACACGCCCACCGCTGATGCGATTGTCGCCGACCTGCTCGCGATCACGCGCGACCGGGCGACGCTTTTGATCACACACCGGCTGACCGGCTTGCAGGACGTGGACGAGGTGCTCGTGCTCGACCAGGGCCGGGTGCTCGAACGCGGCACGCATGCCCGGCTGATCGGCCTGGGCGAGTACTACGCAGAACTGTGGCAGCGCGAGAGCGAGGCTTAGGGCCAGTCGATCTGCTCGGCTAGCTCCATTGGGCCGAAGTCGATCAGCTCGCTGCGCTCGATCGAGCGATACTCGCCACCCTCAAGCCCCAGCCAGTCGACTGTGCGCTTCTCCGGATCGAGAATCAACAACTCGTCGACCTCGTGGGCGGCATAGAACGGAAGCTTCTCCCAGCTCTCATCGCCTGGGGAGACGATCTCGACAACGAGGGCGGCGGTGTGCAGCCAGACACCCTCGGCGCCGGGGCGATGCAGGCCGCCGTCGGGGACACGGAAGTCCTCTATCGAGTCGCCGAGGTTGAACTCGCCCATCGCTGCCTCCAGGCCGGCGTCGCGCGCGAGCGGACCAAGGATCTCGGCCAGCTGCTGGCCCAGGCGCGCGTGCCCGTAGCTTGGAGCGGGAACCATGTGCAGAACACCCTCCCACACCTCGTCGAGACGATCAAGACCGGAGATCCGTCGACGCTCCTTGAGCGCATCCAGCTCATAGGCGTAGGGGTCGAGGACCACTGTGGCCATCATTCAAGGATAGCTGCGTCCTGCGAGGGAGACTTCAGACGGGCGCGGAACACGTGGAACGACCAGCCCTGGTAGACGAGCACCAGCGGGAAGAAGATCACCGCGACGACCGTCATCACCGTCAGCGCGTAGTTGCCGGAGGCGGAGTTGTTGACCGTCAGGTTGTAGGCGGCGTTCGTGCTCGAGACCATCACGTTCGGATACAGGTCGATGAAGATCGAGCCGACCAGCGCGGCGATCGCCACAGCGGAGCAGGCGAAGGCGAAGCCATCGTGATCGGTGATCGCCAGCCGCGCCGCGAAGGCCACCGCCAGCACCGCGAGGATCTCGACCGGCTGGGGCACGTCGGGACCGCCGGCGACGCTGCGCGTCCAGATCACCCAGCCGAGGACGAACGCGATCGCCGCCCAACCCAGCGGCCGCGCGGCGGCGCGGGCGCGCTCGCGCACGTGATCGGTCGTCCTCAGCTTGAGGAACGTCGCGCCGTGCAGCAGGCACAGCGCGAGCAAGGTCAGACCAGTCCACAGACCGTATGGCGTGAGCAGGTCGAAGAAGTTGCCCGTGAAGTCGTGGCTCGAATCGATCGGCAGGCCATTCAGCAGATCGCCCAGGCCGACGCCGAGCAGCAGCGGGATCAGCACGCACCCGAGCGTCATCGCCCACCGCCAGGTCATCCGCCAGCGGGGGACCTCGCTTTTGTCTTTGAACTCGAATGCCACCCCACGCGCCATCAACGCCAGCAGCACGAGCAGCAGCGCCAGGTACAACGCCGAGAACATCGTCGCGTACCAGCCGGGGAAGGCGGCGAACATGCCGGCGCCGGCGACGATCAGCCACACCTCGTTGCCATCCCACCAGGGACCGATCGTGCTCAGCGCTCCTCTGCGCTCCTCGTCGGTTCGTCCCACGACCGTGTGCAGCATGCCGACACCGAAGTCGAAGCCCTCGAGCACGAAGAATCCGATCCAGAAGATGCTGATGATCACGAACCAGACGGTGTGCAGGTGCATGGGCTAGGTCGCGCGGGGCGTGGTGGATGGGCAAAGGGAGATGGACATTGACCGGGGGAGCGACATCCTGTCAGTAGCTCAGGGCCGGAATCGTGGGTTGCGTGCCTGGGCTCGACTCGTCCGGGCCGCCCTCTTCGGGGTCGAGTCCTTTGCGGGCATAGCGCAGCATCAGCACCAGATCCGCGGCCCCGAGCGCAAGGTAGACCAGCACGAAGGCGATCAGGCTGATCCAGATGTCGGTTGCGCTCACCGACGGCGAGTTCGCGTTGACTGTTTTCATCAGCCCCTGCACGATCCACGGTTGACGTCCGCTCTCGGTCAACAGCCAGCCCGCGGTGTTCATGATAAACGGCGTCACTACCGCCCCCAGGCCGGCGCGCAAGAACCACTTCGAGCGGTCGAGCCGGCCCTTGTGGATCAGCCACGCGCCCCACAGCGCCAGCAGCGCGATCAGCGACCCGAGGTAGGCCATCACGCGCATCGACCAGTACTGGATGAACACATCGGGGATGTAGTTGCCGGGTCCGTATTTCGCGACGTTTCGCGCTGCAGCTGGTTCAACCCCACGACCGCCCCGCCCCAGGTGCCGGTCGCGAGGATCGACAGCAGGTGCGGGATCAGGATCACCTGCGTGGGCGTCTGGTCGTTGCTCCCCCCGCCGATCTGAAAGGCCGAGAACGAGCACGGCTGGCAGTTGTTCCACTGCGCCTCGGCTGCCGCGATCTTCGCCGGCTGATAGGTGGCCTCGATCTCGCCGAGCTTGTTGCCGACGAACATCTGCAGGAGGATCGCCGGGAGCAGCACCAGTACCGACAGCCGCGCGGTCTGATGAAAGGCGCTTACTTCGCGCTGCTTGCGCAGGTACCAGGCGGAGATCGCGAGCATCACCAGCGAGCCCGTCACCAGCGAGGCGAGGATCACGTGGACATACCCCCACAGGAACGTCGGGTTGGTGAACAGCGCCCACACGTTGTTCAGTTCGGGCTGCCCCTGATGGTTGAGCACGTAGCCGACCGGGTGCTGCATCCACGAGTTGGCGGCGAGGATGAACATCGCCGAGAGCATCGAGCCGGCCGCCACCAACCAGATGCACGCGAGATGGACGCGCTTGGGCAGGCGATCCCAGCCGAAGATCCACAGGCCGAGGAAGGTCGACTCCAGGAAGAACGCCGCCAGGCCCTCCATCGCCAGCGGACCGCCGAAGACATCGCCGACGAAGCGCGAGTACTGCGACCAGTTCATCCCGAACTCGAACTCCTGCACCAGGCCGGTGACAACCCCGATCGCGACGTTGATCAGCAGCAGCGTGCCGAAGAACTTGGTTACGCGCTTTAATTCGGACCCGCCCACCCGCTGGTTTCGATACCAGGCCGTCTGCAGGAGCGCGACGAGGAACGCCAGCCCGATCGTCACCGGCACGAACAGGAAGTGATAGATGCTCGTTGTCGCGAACTGCCAGCGGGCGAGATCGTTGGTCATCCGACGCTGAGTCTACGCCTGTGCTCCCCCGGCCGTGAGAGATCTTCTTGGATCCGAGGATCCCTCTAGGTCATGCAATCAGCCCACACGCAACGAAAACCCGGCGCTGTAGCGCTCCCCCGGATTCAGCAACCGCAGGCCAGTGCCGCTGCGCAACGCGTTGGCCTGTGCGGTCATTGGCTCGAAGCAGATGAACTGTCCCGTCAGTGGTGCATACACCTGCGCGCATCGATATCCACGCTCGAGCTCGAACTCGATTCGTCGCGCACCGGCGCTCACAGCAAAGCGAGCAGGCTCGGTCACCGAGTCGTACCCGTCGTCGAACTCACGCCTCTGCAGCTCAAAGCTCTCGGCGGAGGACATCTGCTCGGCGGCACCGTCCGGGGCGGGCACGATCGGAATCTGCTTGGGGTCGAGCGCCAGGTGGCGCATCGCCGGCAGCTCGATCAGCCACCGCTCGCGTGGCGTCCCCTGCGGCGCCAGGTACGGATGAAAGCCGAACGCCAGCGGGACGATGTCCTCTCCGCAGGCGTGCACGGTCACCTCGATCTCGAGCCGCCCGCTGGTTATGCGCGCCTCGTAGCGGAGGTCGTGCTGGAACGGAAACACCTCGAACAACTCTGGCTGCGCCTCGCTCCAGCTCAACCGTGCCTGCAAAGACCGGGCATCGGGGCCCGGCGTGTCCACCAACTCCCACGTCTGCCGGCCGCCGATCACACCGTGGATCGGCAAACCGTTGTCGTCGAGCGCGATCCGCGCGGGGTCGTGCGGGACCTGCACCTTCCGGCCGGCGACGCTGTAGTCGAAGGCGGCAAGTCGGTTAGCCCACGGATAGAGCAGCGGTATACCCATCGTCTTGCCTTTTTCGGCATACGCGGCCACACCCGCGTTCTGGGCGAGCAGCTCCTCGCCCCGATGGCGCAGCGAGCAGCAGAGCATCCCTGCGCCGGGCACAAACGTCGCCTCCAGACCCGTCTCCTCGTCGCGCAGGCTTGCGGTCCCCCGCTGGACATCGGTCATGGGACGAGATGAAGGACGCAAAGGTTCATGGTATTTCAGGGCCGCGCCCAGGCCTCAACCGCCCTTCGACGCGAACCTGCGTTGTACAGCAAGCGCGAGCGAGCCACCCAAGAGCATCATCGCGATGTTCACCCCGAGCACGCTGAGCGCGCCCAGCGACTTGGAGAACTGCCCGACACCGGCGGCGACGCCGAGGAAGGCCGCGGCCGGGATCGTCGTCACGGAGATCGCCACGCCGACGCCCATGCTCGCCCGCGTCTCGACCGCGAGCATTCCCGCAACGCCCGCCGCGAACGCGACGAGGACCGTCTCCACGCTGACATGTTGTTGGGACGTGAGCCCAACCTGATGGACATCGAATTCGTGCGGCAGCAGGCCGCATAGGTTGAGGAACCCAGTCACCGCCGCGGCGAAGATGCACGCCACAGCGAGCCCGATCAGCAGCGAAACCAAACCGCGGCGAATCAGACGCCGCCGGCGCAGGACCAGGCCCGTGCAGGTCGCGGTGATCGGCAGCAGGTCGGGCGATACCGCCATCGCCCCGATGATCAAGATCTGATCCTGTTCGATCACCCCAAACGACGCGATCACCCCGGCGACCGCCATGAACACGAGGTAACGGACGGCCGTTCGCGCGTTCAGCCGCGCCTGCCCCAGCAGGTCGGCCCAGACGAGCGCGACCGGTTCCGTCGAGGCCCCGCTGGGGCCGATCGCGTCGAAGCGCAACAGCGAGATGTCCTCCGAGGGGATCTCCAGCTCCCCGAGCATTTCCAGGGCCGCGTCGGCGGCGGGCGCGCGGACATCGGCCGTCACGAGCGCCTCCCCCTCGTGCACGCCGGCGGCAACGCTCACGTGTCGGGCGCCCGGGAGCGCGTCGAGACGCCGGGCGACATCCGTCATCGCCGCTGAGTCTCCAAACACGCGCAGGTGCAGCATTCAGGAGATGTTCGGGTGGAGATTTGTTGTCATACACTCGTTGGCGCGTGAACCTGTGGATCCCAGACAAGGTCGGCCACGACGCAATCGGGAAGCTGCCGGAGAACGTATCGCTCGATCTGATCCCGCATGATGGCGAACTGCCGGACGCGATCATCGACGCGGAGTTTCTCGTGCATCCCTCGGGCGATTCCCGTCTCTACCCCCTGCTGGGGAGAATGCCCGAGCTGAGTGTGCTGCAAACGCTGTCGGCGGGCGTCGACTGGCTGCTGCCGTTCGTCCCATCCGGCGTAACGGTCTGCGACGCCGGCGGGGCTCGCAACGCCGCGGTCGCCGAGTGGGTGCTCGCGGCGATCCTCGCCTCGACGAGGACGCTGCCTGAGCTTCGCGATCGCCAGCGCAAGCACGATTGGCAATGGTCGCAATCCCGCGAGCTGGCGGGCAGCACGGTAATGATCCTTGGCTCTGGCGCGATCGGCGCGGCGGTCGAAGCGCGGCTTGCCCCGTTCGATGTCAAGCTGATCCGCGTCGCCCGCCACGCCCGTCCCGGCGTGCACTCGGTGGATGACCTCAGGTCGTTGTTGGGACGTGCCGAGATCGTCGTCGTATTGCTCCCGCTCACGCCCGCGACCACTGGGCTACTCGACGGCCACCTGCTTGGACGCATGCGCCCTGATGCGCTGCTCGTCAATGCCGCGCGCGGGCCGATCGTCGACACCGACGCGCTGCTCGAGCTATTGCAGGCCGGACGCCTACGGGCGGCGCTCGACGTGACCGACCCGGAGCCGCTGCCGGTGGATCATCCGCTGTGGGACGCCCCTGGAGTTTTGATCACACCGCACTTCGCCGGTGACACCCTCCCCGCGGACCGGCGCGCATTTGCGCTTGTCGGCGAGCAGGTGGGGCGCTACGTCCGCGGCGAGCCGCTTGTGAACATCGTGGAGCACGGCTATTAGCCTGCACCTTTATCTTTAGGTATAGCCGTGGCTATATCAGCCTTGTACCTACATCAGCCTGGATCAACTGGCACTCGTATGGTCCGTGGCCGGTGAGACACACGGCGCCACAACGGGCCGCGAGGGCCAGCGCCTCCGGCACGTCCAGGCCGGCGCCCAGCCCATAGGTGAGCCCCGCCGCGAAGGAGTCGCCGCAGCCGTATGAATCGACGGCCTCGGCGGGCGGCGCGACGGGGGCCCATCTCCCCGATCTGCCGGAGCGCTCCCGGTAGGCGCCGCCGCGCGGGCCTTCGGTGAACACCACCAGCCGGGCGTCATCTTGCGCACGCTCGGCCTGACCGCGCTCGATCGCGTCCTCCCCACTGAGCACCAGCGCATCCAGCTCGACACCCTGCCCAAGTGCCTCGCCAGAGCGTGGGCTGGCCACCAGCACCCGTGCCGCGCGCGCGACACGCAGCGCGCCTAGATCGCCGGCGGTGAAGTAGACGGCGTCCATCTCCCCCAGCGCCTCCCACGGCAGCTCATCGTCCTCCCCCGACGGCTCGAGGCGCGGTCCAAGCGTGACGATCGTGCGCTCGTCAACCTCGTCCACCAGCGTCACTGCCCCGCGCGTGCCGACAGAGCGCCGGACGGCCTGCACATCGACACCGAGTTCGTTCAGGCGTCGCACCGAGTGCTCCCCGTGCTCGTCTCGGCCCAGGGCGGTCATGAACATCGCCCCGCCGGCCAGACGGGCCAGCTGCACGGCCGCGACGGCGCCACCCCCGGCGGGCTCCTCGAAGGCATCGTGCGCGTGGATCACCTCACCGGCCAGCGGCACGCGGGGCACACGCGCGAATTGCACCCACTCGACGTGGCCCACCACGGCGACCCTCGGCCCGCTCACCTGCATGCGTGGCAGTCTCACACAATCCACCCGGCGAGCCTTCGATCTGACAGAGTGCCGCCTGTGGCGCGCTACGACTCGACCGACACGCCTCGCCGGCGTCCCTGAGATGCCCGCCCAAGCCCTCGAGCTCGCACTCGCCGCCTCGATCTACCCGCCGGCCGTTCTGGCCGTGATCGCCCTCGGCCGCGGCCCGCAGCTCAGATCGCGCGTGTTCGCGTTCGTGCTCGCGGCGGCGCTGATCACCTACGCGATGGGCGTTCTGATGCTGTTCGTACTCGATGAACTCGGCGCAACCGGGCCGCACCATTGGACGCCGAGCGGAGCGTTCGACCTGGCAATCGGCGTGGCGCTGATCGGCCTGGCCGTCTATCTGCGCCGCAAACATCCCGACTCGAGCACCGCGAAGACTTCAAGCGGGCCGTCGAAGATCGAGCGCTACCTGGAGAGCCGCCGGCTGGCGTTCGTGCTCGGCCTCACCCTGTACGTGCTGCCCTCGCCGATCTACGTCGCCGCCGTCAAGACGATCGCCGACGCAAACCTGTCGAGCGACAGCGAACTGCTCGCGCTCGCCGCGACGGTCGTGGTGATGCTGTGGCTGATCGAGGTGCCGATGCTGATGCTGCTCGCGGTTCCCGATCGCGCGGTCGGCATGTTGGAGCGAACCAACCTGTGGTTCACCGAACACGGACGCCTGCTCGCCGTGATCGTCTCAGCCGGGGCCGGCGCCTACCTGATCGTCAAGGGCCTCGCCGATCTGATCGGCTGAGCCGGCGTGGTGCCTGATCTCTCGCTTGGCCTGCCGCTTGGCCTTACGCGCCGCCGACTGCTCGGCGCTCTTCTCCTTCGCCTGGCCGTATGACTGCGCAACGAGCGTCTTGCCGTCAGACCAACCGAAGGCCCTGACGATCAGCACGATCGCAAACAGGATGCCCCACGCGGTGCTCACGAGCTGCTGGGCGACGGAGTAGGCGTTTGCGTTGGCCGCGCTGGTGATGCCTTTCAGCGAGAGCACGTTGAACCCCTGCACGACGCCCGCCCCACCCGGGGTCACCGAGGTCGCGTTGGCGATCGAGTTCCCGCCGACCACGCGCATGATCGTGTGAAAGCTGACGGGAATGTTGTAGGCCGCGAGGAACACGGCGATGATCCCGAGCATCGCCGCATAGCTGACCACCTCCGGGAACACGACCCGCCCGAAGAAGGCGCGCGGGTGCAGGAGGATCTGACCGCCGACCTTCGCGTCCTGCCACCACTCCCTGATCCGCTCGCGCAGCATCCGCGCGACCAGATAGGTCAGCGCGGCGCCGCCCACCAGGACGATCGCCGTGGCCCACGGGTGGGCCGAGACGAAGCCCAGCTGCAGGTCGAACGAGCCGCCGATCGTGAGGAACAGATACAGGTAGACGAACGTGCCGATCAGCGTGTAGAAGATCTTCTGCACCGCCATCCCGGCCAGCACGCCGGCGAAGTTGGCGGCGGCGATGATCGTCGTGAACATCAGCAGCATCGCCAGCGTGCCGAGGTTCGCCGGCAGGACGGAGTTGAGCGCCACCGCCGCGGCGTAGCAGGCGAGGATCTGGATCCAGCGCACTTCGGAGTCGGGGTAGCCGAAGCGCAGGATCGAGTACCACGCGTACGCCGTGGTTGTCGTCTGCACGGTGATCAGCACGATCCCCGCAATTAGGTAGCCCGGGGAGATCGCCGTGACCTCGTGCCACAGGTGTTTGAACCAGCCGCTGATGTCCCAGCCGAAGAGCGTCGCGACCGCGCCGATCACGAGGATCGCCAGCGCGATGATCAGGATCCGATGCAGGTGAAGGCGCCCGTACCCGGGAGCTACTTCGGGAGGAGCACCTTGCGCGGAAGCTCCGGCCCCAGCCGCGCCTTGAATTGCTTGTTGACCCGCCACGCGGCGGATCTTACGTGTCCATTAGTGAAGTGCTCGCGCGAGCGGCGCTCAACCGCTATCAGCCTCTACGGATTCGGGCTCGCCGGGGCGGGGGTCGGGCTTGTGCTTGTCGTCGCGGGTTTGGTCGCCGAGCCCGTCGTCGCGGTCGGGGTCGTCGGGGTCGTGGTCGTCACGGTTGGCGTGGTGACCGTCTTGGCGGGCGTGGTGACCGTCTTGGTCGGTTCTGTGACGACCGTCTTCTGCGTGACCGTCGTCGGATTGGCGGTCGTCGTGTGACCGATGCTCAGCGACTGGCTGGTCACCGACGGCGTACTTTTCGAGCCGTTGTTGGAAACCAGCACGATGACCACCACGATCAATGCGATCACCAGCGCAATGCCGACGGCGATCGCCCAACTGCTGCCGCCATTGTCGTCGCTTGGGGGAGGCTGATATCCGGCAGGAGGTTGATATCCGGGCGGTTGATTCCCCGGGGGCGGTGGATATCCGCCCGCCTGCGACGGATCACCTGGGTTCGAGGCGGGCGGCGGGAGTGGTGGTTCGCCCTGCGGCCGGTCATAACCGTCGTTCATCCCAAGCTCCTTTCGCGATACGGGCTGGCGAGCAGATGCTCAGGCTATCGCTTCGGCTGCCGGCAAACAAGACAGCCGACGGCGCGCACCCCGCGACATATAATCGCCACTCCCTGATCTCGTTTGAGTAACGGCCGAGACCAGTCATCGCGGCACCGCTCCGCACCACCGAGGAGGTAGCAGCATGACCCCTGATGACCAGCGTTCCGGCATGGCCAAGCCCGAGCTGACGAGCGAGCAGATCGAGCGCGAGGGAAGCTCGTTCGGGAATCGCTTCCTGCTCGAGCCCGCTCCGGACAACGCGCTGCCGAAGACCGGCATGCCCGCCCAGGACGCGATGCGCCTCGTCGGCGAGGAGATCCTGCTGGACGGCCTGCCGATGCGCAACCTCGCGACGTTCGTGACGACCTGGATGGAGCCCGAGGCCACGCGGCTGATCACGGACGCCCTGCACACCAATTTCATCGATCACGCCGAGTACCCGCAGACAGCCGAGATCGAGCAGCGCTGCATCCGCATGCTCGCCGACCTGTTCAACGCCCCCGGCGAGACGACCGGCGCACGCACGCAGGGATCCTCGGAGGCGATCATGCTCGGCGCGCTGTCGCTGAAGTGGAAGTGGCGCGCACGCCGCGAAGCGGCGAACAAGGGAACCGACCGACCGAACCTCGTGTTCGGCGGAGACGTGCATGTGGTGTGGGAGAAGTTCTGCCGCTACTTCGACGTCGAACCGCGGATCGTCCCGCTGGCGCCCGAGAAGTACACGATCGGCCCGGAGGACGTGGAGCCGCATGTCGACGAGAACACGATCGGCGTGGCGGCCGTGCTGGGAACGACGTTCACCGGGCACGCCGACGACATCAGCGGGATCAACGACTACCTCGTGAAATTGAAGAACGAGCAGGGTCTCGACGTGCCGCTGCACGTCGACGCCGCCAGCGGCGGGTTCGTGTGGCCGTTTCTCTACCCCCACTCGGAGTGGGATTTCCGCCTCGAGCAGGTCCGCTCGATCAACGTCTCCGGCCACAAGTTCGGGCTCGTCTATCCCGGCATCGGCTGGCTCGTGTTCAGGGAAAAGTCCGATCTGCCAGAGGATCTCGTGTTCTACGAGAACTACCTCGGCAAGCGCGACGCGACGTTCACGCTGAACTTCTCGACCGGCTCGGCGATGGTTCTCGCGCAGTACTACAACTTCGTGCGCTATGGCCACGACGGCTACCGCTATGTCATGGAGACGATGCAGTACAACGCGCGAGCGCTCGTCAAAGAGGTCGCCGGCTGCGGCGAATTCGAACTGATCGGGCGCGAGGACGAGGAGCAGCTGCCGCTCGTCGCGTTCAAACTGACCGACGGGCACGACTTCGACGAGTTCGACGTCGCCTCACAGCTCGCGGCCGAGCGCGGCTGGATGGTTCCCGCCTACACGCTTCCGCCGAACGCCGAGCACGTCAAGATCATGCGCGCGCTCGTCAAGCAAACGCTCGGGCATTCGCTCGTGCAGACGCTCGGCAACGACATCGTCGAAGCGTGCGAGACGCTCAAGAAGAAGGGCAGCCTGCACCCGGTCGATCGCAAGCGCGTAAAGACGAATACCGGGTTCTAAACAGCGACCGCGATCACCACGAGCGTGGCGATCGAAAGTGCCACCGCTGCCGCCGTCAGCCACATGACCAGTGGCGTTGAAAGCTCCTCGTAGGAGCCCCGGCGCAGTGCCGCCGCGACTTGCCTCTGGCGGATCGCGCCGATCACCAGCACGGCGATCGCGACCAACCCATAGCCGAGCCCCAGCACCTTCAGCGGCCAGCGCGAGCCGCCGGTGAGACCGGGCAGCAGCCGCCCGACCCCGATCGACACCGCGGCGGCGCCCAGACCGGTGCGCCACCAAGCCAGCCACGTCCGCTCGGCCGCCAACCAGGTACGCCGCTTGACATCCGCTAGCTCCAGATCGCCGGGGTCGGACTCGGCGCCGGGGTCTGGGTCCACCGTCATGGGAGGAAACGTAGCGCGAGCGCCCCCGGCTACGCCGCGTCATCCCGCTGATGGACCTGGGCCGGCCGGCGGTGAGCGTGGCAGTCGTTCACATATTGTGATCTTGCGCGGCTGGACATACCCGTTTCAGGCGATACGATGCGTCAATTGGTGCGATATCGCACCAATTGACCAAGGGGGAAGTAAATGCGAGGTGTGGGCAGCGCTCTGTTCGTCGGGATCCTGCTGATGGTGGCGGGAATCCTCAACATCGTCTACGGCATCGCGGCCGTCGGCGACGCACATTTCTACGTCAACGACACGCAGTTCGTCTTCTCCAGTCTCCATACCTGGGGTTGGATCACGATCATCCTCGGCATCATTCAGCTGACCGCGTCGCTTTCGCTGTTCGGCGGTAACGCCTACGGGCGCATCGTCGGAATCGTCGCGGCCAGCCTTGGCGCGATCGGCGCTCTGCTCGACATCGGCGGCGCACACCCCTGGTGGTCGATCGGCGTGTTTGCGATCTGCCTGATCTGCATCCACGGTCTGGTGGTGCTCGGCGAGCCGGAGAACACAACCGTCTGACTGTCCGACCGACTGAATCCTAATCGTGGGTGGGAGCCCGGGGTCCCCGGGCTCCCACTTCACGTAACAGCAGCAACGCGCGAGTCACAACCCCCGCGCTCGTGCAAACAGGCGTCCAGCCTTCGCACTCGAGCACTCGATGACCGGCGGCTCAGCCGATGCCGAGCGCCTGTGCCTTGGCGGCGGCGAACTCCTCGTCGGTCAGCGCGCCCGAGGCGTGCAACTGGGCCAGCTGGCTGATCTTCTCCACCGTCGGGTCGGCCGGCGCGGCTGCAGGCGCTGCCGGCGCCGCCGGCGGAGGTGGCGGGGGCGCAGCTTGCTGGGCTGCCTGGTTCTGCCCGGCCATCGCACCGCGCTTTGAGCCCTGATAGGCGACGGTTCCAACGGCGGCTGCACGCAGCAGAGGACGACGTCTCATCATCGGCATACCGAGCTCACCCTTCCTCAGGTAGCGATAGCCCGAGCGCGAGCATGATCTCGGGAGCGGCGGCGACCACCTTCGGAGCGCCGACCTGCCAGGCGACGGCGCGCAGCACGCCGAGGATGTCCTCGGGGGTCACTCCCTCGGCCAGCGCGTTGCCGATCTGCCAGGTGTAGGAGGTCGGCGGCGCGTCCAGTGCGATCAGCGCGGCAATTTTCACCAGCGCATATGTGCGCGCGTCGAGGCCGGAGCCCTCGAGGCCCAGATCGCGCAGCCCGATCGCCGTCTCCAGGATGTTCGCATCGCCGATCGATATCCCCAGCAGCGTCTCGTGAGTGTCCTGTGCAACATCAGCCATGAGCGTTCCTTTCGTCTCCTGCACAGCAGGCAGATCGAGATATGGGTTGCATCATCAGAAAGGCGAAGCGGCCGCCGATCCTAGAGTCACTGTACCGCCGGGCGGACGGAGCGGCTCTGAGCCCAATGGGCCTACTCCGCTTTGGCCGCCGGCCTGCTCCGACCGAGGTTCGCCACGATCAGCGAAACCACCGTGACAAGGTAGATCTGCCCGAGCAGCGCCTCGGAGACCGACAGCGTGTGGCCGAGGTTCGTGCGCGCGGTGAAATCGCCGTAGCCGGCGGTCGTGAGGCTCGTGAAGCTGAAGTACAGACACCGCGCGACGGTCGCCGACTGCCCGCCCGCGAAGAACGGGGCGCCCCCGAAGCGGTCGATCGTGCCGTACACGGAGGCGAAGAACATGCCGAGCAGGAGGTACACGCACAGCACTCCGAAAACCGCTTCCAGCGTGACCGACTGCCGCGCGCGGAGGCTGCGCACGACGCCGATGACGATCGCGGGCGGAGCAAGCCCGACGAGCAGCGCGTTGGCGATCCGGGTGGCTCCCCCGGCGATGTCGCCATTGGCGGTTTCGATGATGCTGGCGATGATCACAGCGACGACGATCAGCACCGCCGGCCACATGATCCGCGGCTTTGCGTCCGCCGTCCAGAGCGCGAGCAGCAACGTGGCGCCCAGCAGGACGGCGACGAGGATCTGCTCCGCCTTGCCCGGTTCGGCGATTCCCTGAATCGCAAACGCGATGATGATCGCGCCGAGCAGCAGCCCATAACGCTCCCGGTGGCTGGTTAATTTTGCGGTGGGATCGGTCACGGCGCCTCAAACACTCCCTCAGTGTCCGGGCGGCCCGGGCAGGCCGAGCACCTGGATGACCGCAAAGACGAGGATCAGCGCACCGACCCCGATCAGGCCGTAGCGCGCCTGACGCAGCGGGAAGTGGCCGCTGATCCCGACCAGGAACAGCACGGTGGCCAGAAACACGGTGTCGCGCACGTACTCGTCTCCGGTTGCCCCGGCTTCCGAGCCCTTCGCGAAGTATGCGTCCGCCTGTGCGTCGTCGGTCTTCGCCGCGGCTTCCTGGGGGATCACGTACTGCGGCATGTATGACGGGCCGGGCGGCGCGTTCGGGTTGTGTGCCGGATCGGTCGCCAACCAGGCGTGAAACGCGGGGCGATAGCCGACCCGCAGACGCTTTTCCGCGAGGTGCTCCGCATTGACGTTGCCGCTCGTGAAAGCGGCGAACCACGCGTTGAACGAGACCGAGTCGAGCGTGCGGATCTGCAGACCTTCGAGCTGGGCACGGTTGGCCCTGGTGCGCGCGGCCGAGGCCTTGGCCAGCGAGACCGAAGACTCGGTGCTCCACTTCGCCGCGGCGTAGCCGGAATACGCCGCGAGCACGGCTACCAGCGACAGCAGCAGCGCCTCGGTCACCGACAGCAGACGGTCGCGGCGATCCTCGACCTCGGCGTGATCGTCGTGCTTTTTGTGCTCGCCGATCTCTTTGCCCACCTCCGTCGCTGAGAGACCCTCGGCCACAGATCAGATTCCCAGCGCAAGCGGCTACGAGCAGTTGACCGGGGCGAGCGCTGCTTCGAAGCTCGAGGCGAACTGCTTCAACGAGGATTTGATCTGCTTTTCGGCGTTGCTGAGCGACGGGTTGGTAACCAGTCCGGTCACGATCGAGGTGACCTGGGTTTGGAAGGTGTCGGTCGCCGCCTGGATCTGTTCCTTGCGTGCCGGCGCCAGGTTGGGTTGTGCTTCTTTGATCTTCGTGAGGTCTTTGCCGATCGCCTCCAAGCCCGTCTTGCCTTCGCTGAGCAGGTTGGTGGAGACCGTCAGTTCGCTGAGCATCTTGGCCTGCTTGGAGATGTCCGAGCGCGCTTCGCAGACCTGTGCCGTCGCCTTTTCCTGCGACGATTCACCGCAACCGGCGAGCACCAGCGCGCCGAGCAACAGAGCAGCGATGGCGAAGGCTCTGCCGGGGACCTTGAACGTCACGAAGGCCTCGCTGGATCTGCTCCGAACCGCATTGGCGCAGTCTACACCGGGAGTCGGCCGCGCTTCCGCGCCTCGACGTGAGATGATAGGCGCGCATGGCCTGTGTGGATCGTCTCAGCATCGCTGGAATTGCTTCGGGGGTTGTGGTTTTCGAATGCGATGAGCCGCGGCATGTCTGAGCAAAAACCGGTCGAGCCTCCGACCAAAGGTCCTCCCGAGCCGCCGACCGAGCCCCTCCCGACCGCGTCGGCGCCGGCGCCGGCGCCGAAACGCCACTGGGGAATCAACGCGATCTTCGCGCTCGCGGTCATCGTCGGCGTGTTCGCGGTGCTGGCGGTGTGGGTCAACCGGCAGGTGCTCGACACCGACAACTGGACCAGCACGAGCTCGCGGCTGCTCGCCGATCCGAAGATCGAGGCGGCCGTCGGCAGCCTGCTCGTCAACGAACTGTTCAGCTCGGTCGACGTGGCAAAGGAACTGAAGAGCGTGCTGCCATCGGAAGTCGACGGGCTCGCCGCTCCCGCGGCGGACGGGCTGCGAACACTTGCCAACCAGATCGCCCCGCAGGTGCTCTCGACCGCCCCGGTCCAGAACGCCTGGCGCCTGGCCAACCGTGCCGCGCAGATCCAGCTCTTGCACATCCTCAAAGGGGGCAGCAAGACGCTCACGACGAACAACGGCGTCGTCACCCTCCAGCTGCACCCACTGCTCGTGCAGCTCGCCGCGCAACTCGGCCTGCAGCAGCAGTTTGAATCCGTGCAATCGAAACTGCAGGGCTCGACCGGTGAAACGGCGCGGGGCGCCGTGCAGGAAAAGCTCGGTGTGAAACTGCCTCCCGCGAGCGGCGGCATCGTGATCCTGCGCTCCTCGCAGCTGAAGACCGCGCAGGACATCGTCAAAGCGATCAAAGGCCTCGCGATCGTGCTGCCGCTGATCGCGTTCCTGCTGTTCATCCTGGCGGTCTACCTGGCCGACGGGTGGCGCCGCGTGGCGCTGCGCACGACCGGCTGGTGCGTCGTCGGCATCGGCCTGCTCGCCGTGCTCGCCCGCCGCGTGCTCAGCAACGTGGTGGTCAACTCGCTGGTGAAGGTGCCCGCGAACAAGCCCGCTGTGCACCAGGCCCTCGCGATCGGGACCTCCCTGCTCTACGACATCGCGATCGCGATGGTGACCTACGGCTTGGCGCTCGTGATCGCGGCCTGGATCGCCGGGCACACGCGGCCCGCGCAGGCGCTGCGTCGGGCGTTGGCGCCCTCGCTGCGCGAGCACCTCACATACGTCTATGCGATCGTGGGCCTGGCCCTGCTGCTGGTGATCATCTGGGGCCCATTCCCCTCGACGCGCGAGCCGCTGCCGATCATCGGCATCGCGATCCTGCTCGTGGTGGGCGTCGAGCTGCTGCGCCGCATGACGGCGCGGGAATTCCCCGACGCGCAGGTCGGAGACACCATGCACTCGCTCCGCGCCTGGTACGCGGCGCGCCGGCACGCGGGCTTCGGGGTGGGACACTCCGCAACCGCAGCCGGCTCCGCGCCGAACGCGCACATTGGCGACCTCGAACGCCTCGCGGGCCTGCACGACCGCGGAGTCCTCACCGACGAGGAGTTCCGCACGCAGAAGACGGCGCTCTTGGGGCCTGGCGGTTGATACAAAGATTGAGACTGCGTATAACGTTCAGAGCGTCGTTTCCTGCCCCGGCGCAAGGATTCGGACCTCGACGCCAGGGGCCAGGCGTGCAACGTGCTCGGCGAACATACGTGGTGGATTACTGAGTCCTGCCCGGTGGTGATGGGCGATGCCGATCGGCAACAGCGTTCCCCAGTGCACGGGAATCGCGATACGTGGGTGCAGCAGGCCGGCCGCACGGGCCGCATCGAGTGAATCCATGTGACCGGGGCCGAGCGTCGAGCCCCAGCCCGCGACGGGTAGCAGCGCGACATCGAGGTGTGACGTCATGTCGGCCATGCCGTCGAACAGCTCTGTGTCTCCCGCGAAGTAGACCGTGTGACGACCACGCACGAGGTACCCGAGTGTCGCAGCGCGCAGGCCGCCGGGATGGCGACGGCCGTCGTGACTGGCCTTAACAGCTGTCACGGTTAGCGGACCGGCGTTCGCCACCTCGCCCACGCTCAGCTCGGTCACGTTCGTGAACCCCCGCTCCCGCAGCCACGCACCAGCGCCCGATGGCACAAACAGGAGCGTGTCGAGACCCAGCAGCCGCAACGAAGGTAGATCTAGATGATCGTGATGCAGGTGCGAGATCAGCACCGCATCGGTACCCACCCACACACTGGGGTCGATCGGTGAAACCTGACGGCGGAGGTGCGCGACTCGGCCGCGGAGCAACGGATCGGTGAGCAGGCGCACCCCGTCCATCTCGATCAGGACGGTGGCGTGGCCAAGGAAGGCGATACGCGCGCCATCGGCCATGCATGAGAACCTAGCAACGAGATGCCCTCAACGATCGATCACCGCAACCCCAAGCGGCGCGTGAAAAGTGGGCGGCAGTGGTTGGGGTTGGCACTGCGCCTGGTGATCCTGCTGCTGATCGAGGGCCTGGTGATCCTCGCCTTGGCGGCGATCCTGCCGAGCGTCGAAACACCCTCGTTCAGGGCCGCGGTGCTGGTGGCCGCCGCGATGGCGCTGATCAACGCGCTGCTGTGGCCGATTGTGATTCGTATCGCCCTGCCGCTGACGGTCTTCACGTTTGGACTGGGATCGCTCGTCTTCAGCGCCGGCACGGTCGCGCTGGGGTTCTATGTGGTCGACGGCACATCGATCCCGCTCGGCGGCGACCTGCTGATCGCGTTCGCGATGGCGCTCGTGTCGATGCTGATCGCACCGCTGCTCGACGTCGACGGGGACGCCCAGCACCTGCGCGTCGTCCGGCGGCGGGTGCGGGGTGGTCGCAAGAACAACCACACAGATGTCCCCGGGGTGATCCTGTTCGAGATCGACGGCCTGGGCGAGACGATCCTCAGGGAGGCGGTGCGCGACGGGCACGTGCCGACGATCGCGCGCTGGCTGTCCGACGGCACGCACAAGGTCCTCGGCTGGGAGTGCGATCTCTCCTCGCAGACGGGCGCGAGCCAGGCCGGGCTGTTGCTCGGCAGCAACTGGGACATGCCGGCCTTCCGCTGGTATGAGAAGGAGTCGGGCCGCACGTTGGTCTCCAACCATCCGGCCGACGCGGCCGAGATCGAGCGGCGGCGATCGACCGGCGCCGGCCTGCTCGCAGACGGAGGCACGAGCCGGGGGAACATGTTCTCCGGCGACGCGCCGCGCTGCACGGCGACGATGAGCGTGATCCGCGATCGCACACGCTCGAAATCGGGGGACTTCTTCGCCTACTTTGCCGATCCCTACGGCTTCCTGCGCACGATCGTGCTGTCGCTCGCGGACATCACCTACGAGCGGCTGGCGGCCCGCCGGCAGCGTCGCAGCGGCGCGCGGCACGTCGCACGGGGAGGCTTCTACCCGCTGATCCGCGCCGCGATCGCCGTGGTCATGCGCGACCTCGGCGTCGCGCTGCTGATGGCCGACATCGTCGAGGGCGTGCCGGTCAGCTACGCCACGTTCGTCGGGTATGACGAGGTCGCCCACCACTCGGGAATCCGCGAGCCCGATGCGCTCGCGGTGCTGGGGCGCCACGATCGCCAGCTCGAGCGGCTGGAGCGGGCGGTCGCGCAGGCGCCGCGTCCGTATCACCTGGTCGTGCTCTCCGACCACGGCCAGACGCAGGGCGCGCCGTTTCGCCAGCGCTACGAGCAGACCTTGGAGGAGGTCGTGCAGAGCGCGCTCGCACAGGGCGAGGTGCACGCACCGGCGGCGGTCGACGAGGCCTGGGGCGACGTCGGCGCGGTGCTCGCCGACGCCAGCCAGGATCCCGGCCTCGGCGGGCGCGTCCTCGCGCGCGCGACGCGCAGCAGATCGGTCGAGGGCACGGTCGCGCTGGGGCCGAACCGCGAGGCGCTGGAAGAACGCAGCGCCCGGGAGCCCGGCCGGGCCGACTCCGACAAACGACGCTCCGACGAGCAGCGAGCCGATGCCGAGAAACCCAGCGCACCCACACCCGACTCCGATCGAGAGGCGATCGTGATGGTCTCCGGGCCGCTCGGCCTAATCTATCTCCCGCGCAGCCCCGAGCGGCTCACCCGCGAGCAGATCGACGCAGCGCACCCCGAGCTGATCGACACGCTGAGCGCCCACCCGGGGATCGGCTTCGTGATGGTGCGCTCGGCAGATCGGGGAACGCTCGTGCTCGGCGCCGCCGGGCACAGGCGCCTGGCGGATGACACGGTCGAGGGCGAGGATCCGCTCGCCGGCTTCGACCCGACCACAGCCGATCACCTACGCCGGCACGACAGCTTTCCCCACTGCCCGGATCTACTTGTCAACAGCATGTATGACCCGAGCACGGACGAGGTGGCGCCGTTCGAGGAGTTCATGGGCTCGCACGGCGGCCTCGGCGGGCCGCAGACCAAGCCGTTTGCCGTCGTGCCTGTGGAGTGGAGCGAGCCGACCGAGCCGATCGTCGGCGTCGAGGCGATGCACGAGAAGCTGCGCAGCTGGCTGGCCCAGCAAAGATAGACAGGCTGGTTGGTGCCACGTCTCCGCCCGCAGAGCGGCTAGATCCCAGACTCAGCTACGACCCGCCCGCTATCGATCGCCCCAAGCAGCGACTCGTAGTCGCGCTCGCTCTGGTCGGCATACAGCTCGGCGAAGTCGGCGATCGCACGGTCGAAGACATCGCTGCCGCCGAGGTAGGAGGCGATCGCCACGCGATCGCCGGAGCGGGCGTGCGCGCGCGCCAGCGTCCAGGCGCACATCTGCACGTACGAGCCCATGATTCGGGGGGTCATCGTGTCGACGTTGGCGGAGAACTTCCAGTCCCACAGCTGGCGCCCGTAGAAGTCGCGCGCGCGGCCGTCGAGCCCGTCGTCGGTGTGCAGCCAGCCGAGCATGATGTCGCTCGCGGACTGCATCAGGCGCTGCCCCTCGACGACGCGACGGCCGTGGTTCTCGTACTCGCTGTCGCCGGCGAAGCGCTCGAGCACGGAGGGCCCCGCCTCCTTGAACTGCAGGAACAGGGGATCCTGCTCGGTGGAGCGCCCCTCCAGCAGGAGGATCCAGCAGCGCGTGCCGACCGAGCCGACACCGACGATCTTGCGGGCGATGTCGACGAAGCGGTAGCCCTCCAGCAGCCGGCGGCGGTCGTCCTGGAGGGTTGCTTTGTACTCGTCGTAGAGCCCCTGCATCGCGCCCTGCAGATCGCGGGCCTCGCCGGCCGGGAGCAGGTCCGTGGCGCGGACGATCACCGGCGGGTCGCTGACGATCTCGAGCCGGCCATCGACGCGCGTGGTGAGCTTGGCGAAGGCCTTCATGCTGTCCTTCGTCGTCGCCTTCTCGGTGGCCTTTTCGATACGTGATTGGAATTCCTTGCGATGCGCAGCCTTCAGGCCCGCCATCGCCTCGCGCAGGAGGTCAGCGCTGAGCATCGAGTACCAGACCTGGAGGTTGCCCAACGAGGCAAAGCGACGCATCGCCTGGCGATAACGAGAGACACAATCGAGCAGCAGCTTGCGGCGCTCGGCCGAGCTGAAGCCGCGTGCCCGTCCCGCCACCGCGACGCTCGCGGCGAGACGCTTGACGTCCCACTCCCACGGGCCGGGGAGCGTCTCGTCGAAGTCGTTGAGGTCGAACACGAGCTCGCGCTCGGGCGAGGCGAAGCCGCCGAAGTTGGAGAGGTGAGCATCGCCGCATACCTGCACCCGCAATCCCGAGCCGGGCGTGTGGGACAGGTCGGATGACATCAAGAGAGCTGCCCCGCGAAAGAACGTGAACGGCGAGACGCTCATCCGTCCGTAGCGAATCGGCACCAGCTCCGGCACACGCGTGGTCGCCTGTTCCTCCAGCAGCTCGACCGGGTCGGGGCGCCCCGCGGCTGGCTCCCACTCGCCATGGCTGGAGCGGGGCACCTCCTTGCGCGCCTGTTTGCCCACCCGCACCCGGTCGGCGCGGGCGAGCTCCAGGTCCTCCGGAACACCGGCGCCGGCCGACCCGCCCGCCTTGGCCTTGGTCGCGGCCGAGGGGGCCTTCCGCTGACTTTTGGCGGGCGGGCCGGTGGGCGCCATCTAGCTCGCCGCGGCTTCCTTCTCGGCCGCCTCGAGATCGCGCTTGAACTCCTTGTTGTCCGCGTCGATTTCCTTCTCGACCGTCTTTTCCGCGCGCGTGAGCACCTTGTCGAGCTGCTCTTCGATCCGCGACTCGCCGATCACGATCAGCGCCGCCTCGCCACCCTCCAAGAGCTCGCCGAGCTCCTTCGCGTCCCCACGCGACATGCCCTTGCGGAGATGGCCGCCGACGCCGCCGACCACGCCGCCCACCAAAGCCGCGCCGAGAATCGACGGCGGGAACAAAATCCCGGCGACGGCGCCAACCGCGATGCCGCCCCAGGCGCCGTGCTGCGTCGGCTTCTCGTGCTTGTGGACGTGGACCTTGCCGTCCTCGTCCTTGGCGATCAGCGCGACGTCATAGGTGCCGACCAGTTTTGCCGCGTGCAGGTCGAGCAGGCCCTCGTAGTCGTCAAACGCATCGGCACGGTTGGCGTAGGTCGCGGCGTAGATGAAAACCGGTCTGTCGCTCATCCCAAAATCTCCCGTTCTCGATTTCGTCGAAGTTATGCGCAGATATGCCCCCGCGGAGTCTACGCCCCATTGGCGAATCGGCAAGCGCGGCGGCAAACGCGCCCTGTTGACGCCCGAAGGAGCAGGCGAATATGCTGTTCGGCACTAACTCAGCCCTGGTCTCGTCGGATGCGCGGCGGGCGGATTCCTCAACCGATAAGGACGACCATGCTTCTCGCAACAAGCTACCCGTTTCTCGAAGTCTTCTGGACGATGCTCATCTTCTTCGCGTTCGTCGTCTGGATTTGGATCCTGTTCACCGTCCTGGCCGACATCTTCCGCCGCCACGACACGTCGGGCTTCTCGAAGGTCCTGTGGATCATCTTCATCATCATCCTGCCGTACCTAGGCGTGTTCATCTACCTGATCGCCGAGCACACGGGGATGACCGAACGCGCGATGAAGCAGCAGGAAGCCGCGCAGGCGCAGGTCGACAAATACGTGCAGTCGGTTGCCGTGAAGGGCGACCCGACCGAGCAGATCACGAAGGCGAAGGGCCTGCTCGACAGCGGCACGATCACGCAGGCGGAGTTCGACAGCATCAAGCAGAAGGCGCTCGCCGCCGCGTAAGGCGACAGGCGAGGCGGCGGGACGCGACGCTAACCGGCGCTGCGACTCGCCGCACGACGCCGGGCAAACAGGTAGCCGACCGCGAAGCCGACGAGCCCGCAGCCGGCGATCACGACGATCATCGGCGTCTGCGTGGTTGTGACGATCCAGTGGATCGTCACCGTTTGACTGTTCGCAACGGCGAACAGGACGATCAGGACGAGGAGCACGAGCGCGGTGATCGCCCGCGGCGAGGGTTTGTTGCGCGCGGAACCTGAGGCTGGTTCGATCGGACCGGGGCGTGACATCAGAAGTGTGGTCTATCAGAAGAACCGGCACGTCGCGATAGTCCCCCCAGACCGATTGCAGCGTCTGGACGATCTCACCCTCTGAAGCCGACGCCCGGGCGCAGGAGAGCAGGAACGGCATCAGGTTGACGCGCTCGCTGGCGGCAGCGTCCTTCAAGGCGGCCAGCGAGGCCTCGACCGCGGGTGCGTCGCGGCGCGCGCGGACCCCTTGCACTCGCTCGATCTGCCGGCGTTCAAGGGTTGGGTCGATCCGCAGCAGCGGGGTCTGATCGTCGTCGCCCTCGGTAAACGAGTTGACCCCGACGACGATCCGCCGCCCGGCGTCGATCTCGCACTGCAAGTGAAACGACGCGTCGGCGATCTCGCGCTGGGGGTAGCTGCGCTTGACGGCCTCGACCATCCCGCCGAGCTCGTCGATCTTCGCGAAGTACTCGTAGGCCCGGGCCTCGATCTCAGAGGTGAGCGACTCGACGAAAAAGGAGCCGCCGAGCGGGTCGATCGTGTTCGCGACGCCGGTCTCGTGGGCGATGATCTGCTGCGTGCGCAGGGCGATCCGGACGGCGTCCTCGGTGGGCAGCGCGAGCGCCTCGTCGTAGGAATTGGTGTGCAGCGACTGCGTGCCGCCGAGCACCCCGGCGAGTGCCTCGATCGCCGTGCGTGTGATGTTGTTCAACGGCTGCTGCGCGGTCAGCGAAACCCCGGCGGTCTGCGTGTGGAAGCGCATCAGCCATGAACGGGGATCCTTCGCGCCGAACGTCTCGCGCAGCTCGCGCGCCCAGATGCGCCGCGCCGCGCGGTACTTGGCGATCTCCTCGAAGAAGTCGATCTGGGCGTTGAAGAAGAAGCTCAACCTGGGTGCGAAATCGTCTACGTCGAGGCCCCGCTCGACCGCCTGCTCGACGTAGGTGAGCCCGTTCTTCAGCGTGAAGGCGAGCTCCTGGGCGGCGGTCGAGCCGGCCTCGCGGATGTGGTAGCCGGAGATCGAGACGGGGTGCCAGCGCGGCATCGAACCGGAGCACCACTCGATCATGTCGCCGAGCAAACGCATCGCGGGGTCGATCGGGAAGCACCACTCCTTCTGCGCGATGTACTCCTTCAGAATGTCCGCCTGGATCGTGCCACCGAGCCGGTCGGCCGGGACGCCGCTTTCCCCGGCGGCGACGACATAGAAGGCGAGCATGATCGCGGCGGGCGCGTTGATCGTCATCGAGACGGACACCTCACCGAGGTCGATCCCAGCGAACAGCGTGCGCATGTCATCGAGCGTGTCGATCGCCACCCCCTCGCGCCCGACCTCACCGAGTGAGAGCGGCGAATCGGAGTCGTGGCCCATCAAAGACGGCATGTCAAACGCGGTCGACAGACCGGTCTGCCCGTGCGCGAGCAGGTAGCGAAAGCGCTCGTTCGTGTCCTCGGCGGTGCCGAAGCCGGCGAACTGGCGCATCGTCCACAGCCGCCCGCGATACATCGAGGGGTAGATGCCGCGCGTGAAGGGATAGCCACCCGGCAGGCCGATCTGCAACCGATCCGGCAGGTCGGCCTCGGTGTACAGCGGGCGCACCCGCTCGCCGGAGAGCGTGACCGGCTCGCCGTCGCGCTCAGGCGTGACCCCGTAGGCATCGAGCCACTCAGAGTAAGAAGTCGGAGTGGTCGACGAAACGACCGAAGCAGTCACAGATGCAGCCTACTGAACCGAGCATCCCTTCATCGACGATCGCGGGAGAAGGTGACGAGCTGCAGAGCGGCCCTCGCCCAAGTGCGATCCGCCCGGTCGAGGCTGGGCTGCGACTAGCAGCGCTTTCGACACAGGCTCAGCACCGAGGCACTGCGGTTTGCCTCGACCCTGACGGCTCGAGCGTCGATGACCACGAGCTTATATTCAGGGTGAATGAAAACCCCCTCAGCAACCGCCTTGAGAGCGGCCCTGGCAAAGGCGCTCCCGGCGATCTCGATCACGGCGCCGGGCCGCGCCGAGCTGCACGACGCCACGGAGGCCCACGGGCTGGCTGGACGCGCCGACGCGCTCGCGTTGCCGCGCAGCGCGGAGGAGGTGGCGGCGGTGCTCGCGTGGTGCTACAAGCACGATGTGCCGCTCACGCCGCGGGGCGGCGGCACGGGGTTCGCCGGGGGAGCGATCCCGCTCGAAGGGGGCGTGGTGCTCGATCTGCGCCGCCTGAACCGCATGCGCTCGCTGGAGCCCGCGCTGTGGCGGGCCGAGGTGCAGGCGGGGGTGAGGACGGCCGAAGTGCGCCGACTCGCGCGCGAGAGCGGACTGCTGTTCCCGCCGGACCCCGGCGCCGCGGAGCAGTCGCAGATCGGAGGCAACATCGCGACCAACGCCGGCGGGCCGCACGCCTTCAAGTATGGCGCCACCGGGGCGTGGGTCACGGGGCTGGAGGTGGTGCTGGCGCCCGGCGAGGTGGTGCGGCTGGGCGGAGCCGTGCGCAAGGACGTCGCCGGCTATGACCTGAAGAGCCTGTTGATCGGCTCCGAGGGCACGCTCGGGATCATCACCGCCGCCTGGCTGCGCCTGCTGCCGGCGCCCGAGCGAAGCTATCCGGTGCTCGCGTCCTATCGCGACTGCGCGAGCGGCACGGCCGCGGTGCGGGCGATCCTCGAAGCCGGGATCGACGCCGCCGCGATCGAGTACCTCGACAGCGCGACGATGACGCTCGCCGGGCGCGGGTGTCCGGCGGAGATCGACGTCGAGGGGGTATTCGCGGTGCTCGCCGAGGTCGACGGCGAGCGGGAGGCGGCCCTGCGCGCGCGTGATGAGCTGCTCGAGGCGCTGAGCGACGCGGCCGGCGCCTACGCGCCAACGACGACCGATCGGATCGAGGCCCTGTGGCGCTGGCGGGCGGGCGTGCCCTTCGCGGTGCAGACGCCCAGGGGCGGGAAGCTGAGCGAGGACATCGTCGTGCCGCTCGACCGTCTGGAGGAGGCGATCGACGGCACGCTCGAGATCGGGGCGCGCTACCAGCTCGCCGCCTGCAGCTGGGGCCATGCCGGCGACGGCAACCTGCACTCGACGCTGCTGGTCGACCCGGCGGACCGCGAGGAGGTGGGCCGCGCCGAGAGCGCCGCGCAAGACCTGTTCGAGCTCGCCGTCGGCCTGGGAGGGTCGATCTCGGGAGAGCACGGGCTCGGGACGGTCAAGAGCGGGCAGCTCGGGCTTCAGTGGACGGAGCGGGCGGTCGAGCTGCACGAGGGCGTCAAGCGCCTGTTCGATCCCAAGGGATTGCTGAACCCGGGCACGAAGCGAGCCCGTTGAGGTGCGACGCGCCTTATGCGCCGCCCCCTTAAGTTCCCTTTTAGCCCCCTGATTAGTCTTTCCCCGATGCGAACAGTCCTTCACACAGGGCGGGTCCTTCCGCTCGCGCTCGTGCTGGCCCTCGGCGGTTGCGGCGGTGGATCGAGCACGTCGGCCGGCTCCACGACCACGATCCCCGGCGGCGCCGGCCTGACCTCCCCGGCGGCGCTGCCGAGCAGCGACGCGGTGCTGAGCGTGGAGAGCACGCCGATCGCGAAAGCCACGTTCGATCATTGGCTGGCGGTGACCAAGGCGCTGAGCGCGTCGGGCTCATCCAGCCAGGTGCTGAAGGATCGGACGCTGGGCTTCTTGATCACCGCCGAGTGGGTGCTCGGCGAAGCGGCGGCCCAGGGCGTCAGCATCTCCGCAGCGGCGGTCCACAAGCGCCTCGCGGAAGTCCAGCGCAAGCAGTTCAAGGCGCCCGGCGAACTGCAGAAATACCTCGCCAAGAACGGCGAGACTCAGGCCGACCTTCAGCTGCGGGTCAAGCTCGAACTGCTCGAGTCGGCGATCGTCCGACGGGTGACGGCCGCGCGGCACACGGCCGCGGAAAAGAAAGCCGCGCTGTCGAGCTTTCAAGCGGCGTTCCTGAAGAAATGGAAAGCGAGAACCAGCTGCAAGGCCGGTTACGTGATGGAAGACTGCAGGCAGGACAAGAGCCCGCCGGCCCCAACGGCGACGGGCGCCGGGCACGGCGCCTCCTCCACCGCGGCCTCCTCCGCGGGATCGAGCTCGACCAACGCGAGCGCGAGCTCCAGCGGCGAGACCTACTCGGCGCCCGGGTCGCTGACGTTGAGCAGCTCCGCGTTCGAACGCAACGGCGCGATCCCCGCCCGCTACACCTGCGACGGCGCCAACGTCTCCCCGCCGCTCGCATGGCAGAACGTGCCCGCACACGCAGCCGAGCTCGTGCTGTTCGTGATCGACGACAGCTCCGCGGGGACCACGGGCGGGATTCGCTGGGTCCTGGCCGGAATCGACCCCAGCCAGGGCGAAGTCGCGGCGGGGTCCGTGCCCTCTGGGGCGATCGTCGGGCGCAACAGCTCGGGTGGCATCGGCTACGGCGGGATCTGCCCGGCCAAGGGCAAGACCGCCGACATCGAGTTCGTGCTCTACGCGCTGCGCAAGAAGATCCCCCTCACCAGCGGCTTCTCCCCGACCACCGCCGAGGGCGAGTACGGCGGCAGCGAGCTCGCCTCGGCGAGCACCTACGCCGTGTACACGCGGCCCTGAGCGCCGCGCCCGGCGGGGGCGATCTCACCCTCTCTACCACTGTAAATCGGCGCCGCGCCTGTGTCGCAACCGCGATCTTCAGCGCGGCCGCCGGCAGGCGGCCTTTATATAAAGTCCTTTAACCTGAATAACGCAGCGACCCGGGTGTCGTGAGCGTCCCGCCGGTCTCCAGCAGCGTCTTCAGACCCGAGAGGATCATCGGCCAGCCGCCGTAGAGCTCTCCGTTGGCGCCCTCGTTCAGCCGGTCGTGGGTGACGGTCAGCCGGCAGGAGTCCTCGACCTGCTCGATCTCCCAGGTGACGCGCGATGTTCCTTCGGCCTTGATCTCGTCGCTCCACTGCGCCGCGAAGCTCTGCACGAGCCGCTGCGGGGGATCGACCTCCAGGTTCTCGCCCGTCGCCAGGAGCATGCTGCCGTTCGCCGCCGACAGCTCATAGCCGGAGCCGGGCTTCCAGTCGGAGCTCGCGCTCGCGCCGAAGTTGTACTTCCGCCTCAGCTCCTCGTCGGTGATCGCCTCCCACAGCCGCTCCGGTGTCGTCTTGATGTAGATCTCGAACACCTTCTCCGTCGGGCCCGCCGTCCAGGGGCGCTTGCCGCTGTCCTGTGTTTGCGTATCCATCGTCTACTCCTCCTCGATTTGTCTCTTCAGCCCGCTGAGCGCTTGCGCCCAGGGCTCTGCGTACTTGCTCACCCAGCGGTCGTGCACGAGCCTGATCGGGACCGGGTTCAAGAAGTGCAGCTTCTCCCGGCCCCGCCGTTTCGTCGTCACCAGCCCCGCCTGCTCGAGCAGCTTCAGGTGCTTCATCACGCCGAAGCGCGACATCGGCAGTCCCTGCTCGAGCGCGCTCAGCGTCTGGCCGTCCCGCTCGTACAGCGCGTCGAGCAGGGCTCTGCGCGTCGGGTCGGCCAGGGCTTTGAACACTTCGTCCATGTCCCAGGATCATACGTGACCTTATGGTCACCTGTCAAGTTTGAGGGGCCGGCGGGTTGCGCGCAGGCACACGGCGTCGCGCGAAGAATCGCTTCAGAAGCTCGTCAGGGACGACTCGCGGGCGATCAGCTCGAGCTTGCGAGCGCGGGACAACAGCTTGATCCTGGCCTCCTCCCGACGGGCCGCCGTGCGATCCGCCATCGGCACCGCCAAGGCCAGCTCTACCGGCAGCCGGCTGGCTGTATAGCGGCTGCCCTTGCCGGCCTTGTGGCGCGCGAGACGGCGGTCGAGGTCGCTGGTCCAGCCCGTGTAGAGGGAGCCATCGCGACAGCGCAGCAGGTAGACCCAGGCGTCGAACATCGGAGGTTATTCCACCCGCGCCGAGCCAATCCCTGCCAAGCCCCGCCGTTCCCTCGCCCGCCGCCCGCCGGGAAGTCAGCCGTGGTGTCCCGGCGGACAGGGAACCATGCTGCTCGCCACGGCGCTGCTGCCGTCCAAGAAGCTGAAGCTCGCGGAGAACGGAAAGCCCCCGCGCGGACAGCGCAGCGGGACGGAGACACCTTGCGGATGGAAGGCCACCGTCCTGCCATGCACCCGCCTGTAGTAGGTCAGGTGACTGGGCCCGATCGTCGCCTGGAGACTTACGATCGGAACATATGACCCCCCGGGGATGCTGGGAACCAACGGTATGACCGCCTTCAGGCTGCCGCCGAGAACTTCAGAGCCTGTCAGCAGTTCGCCCTGGAAGACCAGCTGAGTCGAGATCGGCTTGATCCCGCTCGCGTAGAACAGAACCACCAGGTTGCTGTTGTGCGAGGGGCCCATCAGCACCTGAATGTCGGACGTCTCGTTACCGCTCCCCCGACCAAACGGCAGTTCAACGCTCGCCTCGCCCGACCCCAGCCGCGAGTTGGGCGAACAGCCGCTCAGTCCTTCGGCGACCAGCGACGCCGGCCGGCAGACGGCCAGACCGAGCGTGGTCGCGACGTAATCGATGCCCGGCGGCAGGCGCAGGCCGACGCTGGTCAACGGAGAAACCATTTCACCGGTCGTGCTGGCGATATGAAAACCGAAGCCGATCGTCGTTGACGCACCGAGCCTGTCAGGCGAGAAGGATGTCTGCAGGGTGGCCGTCTGTCCGGCGCCGGCCGTCGCGGGCGCCCAGCAGCAGACCAGCAGCGCAGCCGCAACGATCGCGATCCTGGACAGGTATCGAGCGGACCTGGTCTGGCTGATGGTCACTTCTCGACCTTTCCCGCCGTTGGTCTTCTGGGCATATGAACTATGAGCGTAGCGAACGCCCGACCGGCGTTAGCCGCTCTGGTGGCCTCGCTCAAGGCACGCTTGCGTGTCAGACCTCGACCTCAAGCTTCAGCTCAATGCGATCCCGCCGATGAGTACGTAGCGCACTCCAGTACGGTTGAGATCGTCGAGAATCCTCTCGAAGCCGCTACCACGTCCTTACTCGAGGCGCAGGAGCACTGCGTCGCGCCATGACAAGTGTGGCGAGCGTGCTCGCCCGGATCGGCCGCCCCAGGCGCTCGTGGAGAGCGTGATTCTCGTTCGCGAGGGTGTCACGCTGGCCGGGTGAGAGTCGTGCCCAGAATGACATCGTGGCGAGCAGGGCGTTCAGCTCGCCGGCGGCGTGCTCGGTCAGGGTTGGCACGGTCGCGAGCTGTAGATCCTCGAACAGATCGGCTGCATAGTCACGTCCTATGTCGTAGCTCCCCAGCCAGGCCCAGGCATCCGCGACGTTCCGGCGGCGCTCCTGCACGCCCGTGATCGTGCAATCGAGGTCGCGGTAGGTGGGCCAGGTCACGGCGATCTCCGGCGCATGCCTGCGCAAGGCCGACAGTAGAGCCTCCTGATCATCGACGCTGCGCTGCTCCTGAAGGCCGAAGTACTGGATCAGAGCGAGCATCCCGTTGGGAGCGAGCGCGGCGGCGATCTTCCGCCAGCTCAGATCAGGATCCACCCAGTGGATCGCGGACGCCGAGAACACCGCCTCGTAGCTCCCGCGGGGCATCTGCATGTCCTCGAGCCGCGCGTGGACGAACTCCACATCGCCCGCATCTTTCAGGTTCTCCTCGGCGACACGGATCAGCCGATCTCCCGGCTCGAGTGCGGTCACACGCAGCCCTCGCGCGAGCAGGCTGCGCGTCAGCTGGCCGGTCCCGCACCCGACCTCGAGCACCCGGTCGCCATCCCCGAGGCCTGCCACCTCGCATGCGTGGTCGACGAGCGCATCGGGGTAGGCCGGGCGATTGCGGTCGTACTCGACCGCAACCTCGTTGAAGACCTTGCCGTAGCTCCGCGCAAGAGTCCCGTCGCTCATGCCCACAACGTACACCCGCCAGGGATCGCGAACTGCCTGGCCGAGCTGGAAAGGCGCTCGCGCCACAGGGCGATGATCGTGCCCTCGGCGGGCGAGATCCGGGCGGCCGGTCTCGCGCCCGGCGCGGCGTCCGCGCCCTACAACCACGCCTCACCGGCCGTCCGGAGGCTCGATCCGACGAGGGCCTGCCACCAGCGTCCGTACACGGGACAAAGAGAATGGCCAGAGGCGGACTCGAACCGCCGACACCACGATTTTCAGTCGTGTGCTCTACCAACTGAGCTATCTGGCCGCGGCGATCGATGCTATCGGCTCCACCCGCTTCGGGGACGCGCCAAATGGGCCGCCGGGACAGCAGTAGACCATCGGATGGCCGACACGGCGCGACTATCCGTCCCCGGCTCAACCCGCTTCCCAGGCCTCCAAATACGGCAGCGGGTCGATCGGTTCGCCGCCCTTGGCCTGCCAGCCGCCCACCCACATCTCGAAATGCAGGTGCGGGGCGGTCGCGTCGCCGGTCTGTCCGGCCTTGCACAGCGCCTGCCCGGCCGCGACCGCCTGGCCCGCGCTGACCGCCAGCGAATTCGCCTCGCAGTGGGCGAACATGAAGTCGAAGCCGACAGCGGTGTGCTCGACCGCGTAGTAGCCGGCGCCGCCGGCCTGATAGCTCGTCGTCGTGATCGTGCCCGCCAGCGGGACAACGACCGGCGTGCCTTCCGCCGTGAGCACGTCCTGGCCCTGATGCGTGTAGCCGTCGCGCGGCGCTCCGAAACGGTTTTCCGGGCCCCCGAAATTGTGCGCGCCCACCACCGGGAACACCGCCCCGTCGGCGACCGTCTGCGCGGGCGTCGGCAGGCCCGCGACGGGCGGTGTCGAGACTCCGGGAGTCAGCGGGGCCGGGGCCGGCTTGGGCGCCGGCGGCGCGGTCACCGTCAGGCTTGCCTCACCCGAGCTGTGCGCCCTGCGCTCCAGCGTCCCGCCCGTGTGGTCGTGTGCGCTCACATTCAGCTCGTAGCTGCCCGCCGCCAGCTGCGCGCCCGCCGGCCAGGGGACCGTCAGCATGCGGCCGACGTGCGACCAGCCGATCGTCGCCACGACCGATGAATGGTGGGTCGCGAGGTTGATGACTTTGACCTGCACGTACACGGTGCCCACGGTCTGCTCCTCCAGCCGCAGAGTGACCTTCGGCGGACGCCCCGCGGTCGCGGTCGCGGGGACCCGGAGATCGCTGAGCACCGGCCGCTCGCGCGGTACCGCGCGCACCGGAACCCCGTACTCGCTGCCGCCCGCCTGCGGCGCCGAGGGCGCCTGCACGCCGCCGCCCGTCCCTGCGCTTGCCTGTGCCGGTGCAATACCGGCGCAGGCCACCACTGTCGCGATCAGGGCAGGCAGACCTGCCCCGCGGGGAAACCTCATAGCTCTACTGTCGGCCGCTTCCGATCTCCCCGCAACGCCTGCGCGGCGAATTGCAGTGCGCTAGCTAGCCCGCTTCGAACTCCTCGACCAGGGCCTCATAGGTTTTCCGCAGGCCCTCCGCGATCGGCACCTCGGCCCGCCAGCCCAGCTCCCGCTCGGCGAGGCTCGCATCGAGCCGGCTGTGCTGCAACTCGCCCGGGCGCAGATCCGCGAGCTCCGGTTGCAGGTCCGAGCCGGCGGCCTCCCGCAGCTCGCTCCACACGGTGCTCACATCCGTTTCCACGCCTGTCGCGATGTTGAACGTACCCGCCTTCCCCGACGCGGCCAGCAGCGCGCTGACGACATCGCCGACGTACACATAATCGCGCGTCGGCTTGCCGTGCCCGAACAGCTTCGGCGCTTGCCCCGTGTGCAGGCGATGCGTGAAGATCGACACCACCCCGGCCTCCCCGTGCGGGCTCTGGCGCGGGCCGTACACATTGCCCAGCCGGCACACCGCGTTCGGCACGCCCTCCGCGCGACTCCACGTGCCGACGTAGGACTCCGCCGCCAGCTTCGACGCGCCGTAGGGGGACAGCGGCCGCGGGATCTGCTCCTCGCCGGTCGGCCGCGGCGCCTCGTCGCCGTACAGCGCTCCCCCGGTTGAGGTGAACACAACCGGAATCCCCCGCTTGTTCGCGGCGTCCACCACGTTCAGCGTGCCCTGCACATTCACTTCGCAGTCGCGTCCCGGGTTCTCCACGGACACCACGACGCTCGCCTGCGCCGCCAAGTGAAATACCGCCTTGGGCTTTACCTCCTCGACGATCGCCGTCACACCCGCGCGGTCGACGATGTCCAGCTCGCGTAGGTTCGCCGCCTGCGCCACACGGCGCGCGTCGCCCGAGGAGAGGTCGTCGATCACGGTCACGCCGTAGCCCTTTGCGAGCAACGCGTCCACCAGGTGCGAGCCGATGAATCCCGCGCCGCCGGTCACGATCGCCTGATCAGTCATGCGCGGAAATCTATCGATCCGCGTGGGTTCCGGCTCAGCCGACGGCGTGCTCGGGCATCGCCAGCGCGCCCTCGACCGTCCGCACCGACCGGTCGATGCGCTCCAGCACCTCGTCCTGCGCCTCGCCGCTCAAGATATACCTGCGCAGCGTCGCCAGCACCCGTCTGGCGATCGCCATCGCCTGGCGCTCGCCGCTCGCATCGACCTTCCCCTGCTCCCGCAACGTCGCGAGCCGCCGCAGCGCCGGTTCGATCACCTCGTCGTGCACCATCGCCGCCGGCACGCCGTCCTCGATCGCCTGGGCGATCGCGCCCTCGGCGGTCTCGGCGTCGCCGCGCTGCAGCGCCGTCGCGAAGATTTCCAGGATGCCCTCCGTCAGCGCGCCCGGGTCGGCGCCCAGCTGCTCGCGCGCGTCGGGACCGGATCTGCCGAGCACTTCCATGAACGCGTCGAGCAGCACCGGGTCGAAGTGGCGGCCACGTTGCTCGAGCATCATCTCGACCGCTTCCTCGACGGTGAACGCCCGCCGATACACGCGGTCGCTTGTGAGCGCGTCGAACACGTCCGCGACCGCCACGATCCGCCCCTCCATCGGAATCGCCTCGCCCACGACCCCGCGCGGGTAGCCGCTGCCATCCCACTTCTCGTGGTGGCTCAGCGCGATTGTCGCCGCCAGGTCGAGGATCGACGAGGACGAGCCCCGCAACAGGCGGTGCCCCTCCTCGGCGTGGGTCTCCACGATCGCGCGCTCGTCCGCCGTGAGCTCGCCAGGCTTCAGCAAGATCGCGTCGGGAATCGCGACCTTGCCCACATCGTGCAGCGGCGCCGCGTGACTGAGCGTTCTGCAGAAGTCCGGCTCCATGCCGACCTGTTCGGCCAGCAGCGTCGAAAAACGCCCGATCCGCTCGATGTGCGCGCCGGTGTCCTCGTCCCTGAACTCGACCGCCATCGAGAGCCGCCGGACCGTCTCGGCCTGGGCGATCTCCAGCTCGGAGAATGCTCGCTCCAGCTCGCTCGAGCGACTGTCGATTTCCTGCTCGAGCAGCGCTCGCCGATGCTCGCCGATGCGCCATCCAAGCGCCGTCGCCGCACACGCCAGCACGACAACGCAAGCGACCACAATTGCCACCCCACCGGCCAGCACCGCGCCTACAGCCGCGAGCAGACCCAGCACCAGCCACGGCGCCCAGCCCAGCGGTGAGCGAGGACCCGAGGAGTCCTGTCGAGGCGGCCCGTTACGGTCGGGTGACTGCTTCCGGGGTTCACTCCCCATGGCTGCGAGCTTACCCGGCCGGGTACCGGCCTCAAACGCGTCAACGCCGATCGGTCCTCCCGCGCGGTCGTTCGTACGGGCGCCCGCCTTCAGCCACAGCTGCCCCACCCCACGCCAGGCGGGCAGCCGCAAGCCGGCTTGGTTGACTTCCGTCACTGGCGCATCTCAGATTGCTCGCTTCTGATCTCTCATTTCTCCCTCTCGCGATCGGCGTTTGCCGCCGCCGTCTTGAGCGCGGTCCCGGCGGATAGGCGCATGGCCGACCCTGGGGTCGGCTAGGATCTGCGCCATCTTGCGCCTCCGGCTTTCCCTCCAAGCTGTCACCGCGCTCGTACTCTTTACGGTTCTGCTCGGTGGCTGCGGCAGCTCGGGCGGCTCCTCATCCGGCAATGGCGTCTCCGCCAAGACGCCCGCGCAGATCCTGACGGCCGCCAAGGCCGCGGCCAGCAGCGCGAGCTCGGTGCACGTCTCGGGCTCGATCGTCAGCGGCAGCGCTCCGATCACGCTCAACCTGGAACTCCTCGCCGGCCAGGGAGGTCGCGGGCAGATCTCCGAGAACGGGCTCAGCTTCAACCTGATCCAGGTCGGCGACACCGCCTACATCAGCGGAAGCCCCGCCTTCTACAGTCACTTCGGCGGGCCCGCAGCGGCCCAGCTGCTCGAGGGCAAGTGGCTGAAGGCGCCATCTTCCGATGGAAACTTCTCAACGCTCGGCTCGCTCACCAACCTGAGCCAGCTCCTGGACACCGCGCTGACGGATACCGGCACGCTCGCGAAGGGCGTCACCACGACCGTCGACGGGCAGCAGGTACTCAGCGTCACCGACGTCTCGCACGGCGGCACCCTGTACGTCGCCACGACCGGCAAGCCCTATCCGATCGAGATCACCAAGAGTGGTAAAGGCGGCGGCAAGATCTCCTTCGACCGCTGGAACGAGCCCGTCACGCTCGCCGCGCCGAAGAGCTCGATCGACCTTTCGCAGCTCGAGTCTCACCGCTGACGGTTCGCCCGGTTCGCCCGCGGTGGCCGCGGTTTGCGGCGCGTGGCCAGGGTGTGGACACCGATGGCCTTGCGGCAACGCGCATAGAAGCGTTTCAAGATCTACACGCTCATCGCCACGTACTTGGTCTCCAGATACTCGCCGATCCCCTCAAAGCCGCCCTCGCGCCCAAACCCGGACTGCTTGACTCCGCCGAACGGCGCGGCGGGGTTCGAGACGACGCCCTGGTTCAGGCCGACCATCCCGGTCTCGATCCCCTCGCAGACGCGGAATGCGCGCTGCAGGTCGCGCGTGTAGACGTAGGCGACGAGACCGTACTCGGTGAGGTTGGCCGCGGCCAACGCCTGCTCCTCGGTGGAGAACGTGGCGATCGGGGCGACCGGACCGAAGATCTCCTCGCGCAGCAGGCGCGCGTCGTCGGGCACGTCGGCGAGGACCGTGGGCTCGAAGAAGTAGCCGGGGTGGGCGGGCCCCGATAACCGCTTGCCGCCGACAAGCGTCTTCGCTCCACGATCGACGGCATCGCCAACCAGCTCCTCGACCTTGCCGCGCTGGGCTTCGTCGATCAGCGGGCCCACGTCGACGTCCGGCTCGGTGCCGCGACCGACCTTCAGCGCGCCCATCCGCTCGGCGAGCTTGCTGGCGAACTCATCCGCCACCGACTCATGCACGTGGAAGCGATTCGCCGCCGTGCAGGCCTCGCCGACGTTGCGCATCTTCGCGAGCATCGCGCCCTCCACCGCGGCGTCGAGGTCGGCGTCGTCGAACACGAGGAACGGGGCGTTGCCGCCGAGCTCCATCGACACGCGCAACACCTGCTCGGCCGACTGTTCGATCAACGTGCGGCCGACCTCGGTGGAGCCGGTGAAGGAGAGCTTGCGCGTGCGCGGATCCTTCAGCAGCGGTTCGATCACCGCGCCGGAGTGCTTGGCGGTGATCACGTTCAGCACACCCGCGGGCAGGCCCGCCTCTTGGAGGATCTTCGCCAGGGCGAGCATCGACAGCGGCGTCTGCTGAGCCGGCTTGACGACGACCGTGCAGCCGGCGGCGATCGCCGGGGCCAGCTTGCGCGTGCCCATCGCGGTCGGGAAGTTCCACGGCGTGACGAACACGCAGGGGCCGACCGGCTGGCGCATCGTGAGGATCCGTCCCTTGCCGGTCGTGTTGACCATGTAGCGGCCGTGGACGCGCACGGCCTCCTCGGAGAACCAGCGGAAGAACTCGGCGGCGTAGGCGATCTCGGCCTTCGACTCGGCGAGCGCCTTGCCCATCTCGAGCGTCATCAGCAAAGCCAGCTCGTCGCTCTGATCGACGATCGCCTCGTAGGCCCGGCGCAGGATCTCGCCGCGCTCGCGCGGCGCCCACGCGCCCCACTCCGCCTGTTTGTCCGCGGCCGCACCCAGCGCCGCGAGGGCGTCATCGACCTGCGCGTCGGCGACCTCGACGAGTGTCTCTCCGGTGGAGGGGTCCTCGACCGGCAGCGTCCCGCCGGAGCTCGCCGCGCGCCACTCCCCGCCGATGAACAGGTCGGTGGGAACCTGCTGGAGAACCGCCTGCTCGCTGTCTCTACCGGCCATCTTCATGCTCCTCTCGGTACCGGCCATCTTCATGCTCCTCTCGGCCTTTGCGGCCGGTCATCCGACACACTCGCCTACCGGGATCGGACATTTGATTGTCCTGTCGGGCAATTGCCCAGATTGACCTTGGCAGTCATCGTGCAGGGCTCAGCCACCCGGCACTCCTACCCGACCCATACCTCATGCAATCCCATCTCCTCGAGCGCGTCTTGCACTGATCGATCGTGTTCGCACGAGCAAGGATGCTCACCACCAGATCAACCTACCACCGCGACCGAGACGGCTCGCGGGGATCGCGGGCCGATCTCCATGCGGTGCTCGTCGGTGTGCTCGCGGCGGCCGTGCTGCTCGCGGCGCTGCTGCTGTCCGCCGCCTCGGCGAGCGCGGCGACATCGACACAGACAACAGCGACGGCATCGACGCTCGTGATCGACGGAGCCGGGGATGGCCACGGCGTGGGCATGAGCCAGGAGGGCGCGTTGGGCTACGCCGAGCACGGCTGGTCCTACAGCCAGATCCTCGCGCACTACTACACGGGCACAGCGCTTGGGATGGCACCGGCGAATGCAAAGGTGCGCGTGCTGATCGGCAGCACGGTGAAGACGCTCGCACTGGAAAGCTACGTGCGCGGCGTGATCTCCGCGGAGATGCCCGCGGAATGGCCGACGGCAGCACTCGAGGCCCAGGCCGTGGCGGTACGCACGTATGCGCTCACCGCACACGCCGGCGGGACGAAGTTCGACGTGTACTCAGACACGCGCTCGCAGGTGTACCGCGGGCCGGCCGCTGAAACGGCGCGCACGAACGCCGCGGCGCTCGCCACGGCCAGGCAGATCGTCACCTACGCAGGAGCGCCGGCGATCACCTACTTCTTCGCCTCAAGCGGCGGTCACACAGAAGCCGTGCAGGATGCCTTCCCCGGCGCCGCCGCCGAGCCCTGGCTGGTGGGAGTGTCCGACCCCTACGACCAAGGACAGGGGCACAGCTGGAAGCTCAGCCTGAGCTTCGCCGCCGCCGGCGCGCGCTTGAGCGGCCTCGTGAAGGGAACGTTCCGCGGCATCGAAGTGCTCAAGCGCGGGTCCTCCCCGCGGATCCTCTCCGCCTACGTGCTCGGCTCGGGCGGGCGCACGTTGACCTCGGGAGACGAACTGGCCGCGCGGCTGGGGCTGGATGACACCTGGGCCTACTTCAGCGTGAAGCGCGGCACTGCTATCACGGCCGAGCCAGACCACGGTGGGCAGCCCGCGGCGACGCAACCGGCGCCCGCGCCCGCCAGCGGCACTCCGCCCGCGCCGGTTCCCACCGGCCCGGAAGGCGGCGCCGAAGGACCGGCGGGCACTCCGGAATCGACCCCCGCCGGTGGCGTTACCGCGGGGTAGCGATCGACACTCTCGAGACCCTGTAGCTCTACGCTTGCGGGGCAGATGCCCGCCCCGCTCTTGATCGCCGACGTGCCGTGGCTGCTCTACCGCTCGTTCTTCGCGCTGCCCAAATCGATCGTCGGCGCGGACGGGCAGCCCGTGAACGCGCTGCTGGGAACGGTGAACGCGCTGCTGGCAATGCTCGAAGCACGCCCCGCGCGCGCGGTCGCCGCGTGCATGGGGGCGGAGGAGGCGGTTTACCGCGTGGGGCTCTACCCGGCCTATCACGCCCAGCGCGACCCGATGCCCCCGGAGCTGCGGGCTCAATGGGGTAAGGCCCCGGCGCTGCTCGCGAGCCTCGGTTGGACTGTCGGCACGAGCGACGATCTGGAGGCAGACGACGTGATGTTCTCCTACGCGCTCGCCGAGACTAAGGGTCGCGGAGGGAGCGGGAGCGGGAGCGGACAGGCATTACTGCTGAGCGGCGACCGCGATATGTACCAGGCGGTGAACGACCAGGTCTCCGTCGTGCTCCCGGGGAAAGCCGCCGAAGCACCAACGGAGATCGGCCCCGAGCAGGTGCGCGAGCGCTATGGGATCGATCCCGCGCTCGTCACCGACTTCATCGCCCTGCGCGGCGACCCCTCCGACGGCCTGCCCGGCGCGCCCGGCATCGGTGCGAAGACGGCCGCGGAGCTGCTGAACGAGTACGGCCCGCTGGAGGACGTGCTGAAGGCCGCCGAAGCGGACGACAGCGACATGCGCCTGCGAACCGCCACCGTGCTGAGCGAGAACGCCGCGCTGCTGCGCACGTTCAAGCAGATCGCGACGCTCGTGCCGATCGACGGCACCGTCCGCCCGCCGGATCGCGCGACCGACTTCGCCGCGGGCGCGAGCGCCGCGAAGGAGCTGGGGATGAGGCAACTCGCGTCACGTCTTGAAAAGCTCGCCTAACGGCCCGATGGCCAAGCCAGGCAAGATCCGAAAGGCCCACCCACTCCGCGTGGCGTACCGATCGAAGATCGGCTAGCACGCGAGCGACCGAGGACGCCGCCTGGCACGGTTAATTTTGTGTCCCGCCGACCCGTTAGGGCGTGAACTTGACCGTCAGTACGTCCCCATCCGCCATCGTGTAGTCCCGGCCCTCGACGCGCAGTGTCCCGCGCTCGCGCGCTCCGGCGTAGCCGCCCGCGTCGACGAGCTCCTGCCAGCCGATCACCTCGGCGCGGACGAAGCCCTTCTGGATATCCGTGTGGATCTCGCCCGCGGCGTGCCACGCGGTGAGGCCGCGGCGCAGGTGCCACGACTGCGCGATCGTTGCCTCGCCGGCCGTGAAGAACGCGATCAGGTCCAGCAGCGCGAACGCCTCGCGCACGACACGCACGAGACCGGACTCGCTGATGTCGAGCTCGGCACGCATCGCCGCGGCGTCCTCCTCGCTCTCCTCGGCCAGCTCAGCCAGCTCGGACTCGATCCGCGAGGAGACAGCCACTGCCCCCGCGCCGTGCGCCGCCGCGTGTGCAGCGATCTCCGCCGGCACCTCGGTAGAGCCCTCGTCGACGTTGGCGACGAACAGGACGGGCTTCACGGTCAACGAGCCGAGATCACGTGCGGCGTTGGGGGCCTCATCGGGCAACGGCACCTCGCGCACGGGCCGGCCTTCGCCCAGCGCGGCGATCACCTCGCCCAGCCACCTCTCTTCGGCGGCCGCCGTACGGTCGCCGCCCTTGGCCTGTTTGGCCACGCGCTCGATGCGCCGTTCGGCCTGCTCGAGGTCGGCCATGATCAGCTCGGTCTCGATCGTCTCGATGTCTTTCACCGGGTCGACTCGACCCTCGGGGTGGATCACGTTCTGATCGCCGTGCGCGCGGACGACGTGCACGATCGCGTCCGTCTCGCGGATGTTCGCCAAGAATTTGTTGCCCAGCCCCTCCCCCTCGTGCGCCCCCGCGACGAGCCCGGCGATGTCGTGGAAGTCGATCGTGTCCCACACGATCTCCGACGCGCCCACCGTCTTGGCCACCTCCTCCATGCGCTCGTCGCGCACCGGCACCACCGCCACGTTGGGCTCAATCGTCGTGAACGGGTAGTTGGCGGCCTCGGCGCCGGCGCGGGTGAGCGCGTTGAACAGCGAGGACTTACCCGCGTTGGGCATCCCAACTATGCCGATCTTCGTGCTCACCGCCGGGCATCTTGGCAGGCGTGAGGGGGAAAAGCCGGACGAGTTGCAGAGCGGCGAGTGACCAGGAGCGCCGGGCCCGGCCGGAACTGGGTGGTGCTGAGAAGCGCTTTCGTCACAGGCGTGGCACCGAGGAACCGATCACCACGGTCACCGCCGCACGGCGGTGACCGTTCCCAGCAGCGCGCCCGCGAGCACGTCCGAGGGGTAGTGAACTCCGAGGTACAAACGCGATACGGCCAGCCCCTTGGCCAGCGCATACAGGGGAACCGCGGGCAAGCCCAGCCGCGTGTACACGAGCGCACCGGCGAACGAGGTGGAGGCATGCGCGCTGGGAAAGCTCAGCTGCGTCGGCGTGCTCGTCAGCGGTAGCAGTCCCGGCAGTTGTGGACGGCGGCGACGGACAACCAGCTTGATCGCCGTGTTCAAGGCGTATACCCCGACGACGGTTCCGATCGCCCCCCGCCACTGCTCCCGTCGCTTCCCGTCGAGCGCGTAGCCGGCGGCGCCGATCGCCAGCCACACCGCGCCGCGCTCGCCAAGCTTTGAGAAACGCTCAACCGCCCGGTCGGCCTTCGGCCCGTGACCCCGCGTGCGCATCACGCGCAGCAAGCGCTCGTCCGCATCGAAGCCCATCTACAACCTAGTGTCCCGAGCGTTGCTGCCCGCCCAGCGCGGAACTAGGCTCCAAAACCGACGCGGGAGTCGTCGCTCTCCGCGCGTACATAAACGATCTGCATCAGATCAACCCGCACCGGGCCGTCCTCGGTCCCCAGCTCGTGCCAGCCGCTGCCGCCGAGCGCCTTGTACAGCGCCTTCAGCTGCTCTTCGCTGACACGTAACGCCAGGACCTGGCCACCCTGGAAGCCGAGGCTGATCTTGCGTGGGGTCCCGCCGGCCATCAGTGACCCTCCAATCCGGCCGCCGGCTCGACGATCTCGGTCAGCACGCCCGCCGTCGCCTTTGGATGCAGGAACGCCACGCGCGAGCCGCGGATGCCCGTGCGTGGCTGCTCGTCGATCAATCTCATGCCCGCCCCCTTCAACGCCTGAAGCGTCGCGTCGATATCGGTCACCTGGTAAGCCACGTGATGCAGGCCCGGCCCGTTCTTCGCGAGGAACTTGCCCACCGGCGTGTCCGCGCCGAGCGGCGCCAGCAGCTCGACGTGGTTCTCGCCGACGTCCAGCAGCACGGCCTCGACGCCCTGCTCCTCGACGACCTCACGGTGGGCCACCTCCATCTGAAAGCTGTCTCGCCACAGCGCCAGCGCGGCCTCGATCTCCTCCACCGCCACGCCGATATGGTCGATTCGCCTGAACACAGCAGCGAGTTTATCGGCGGGCTGCGGGCGAGGGCGGCGTGTCCCCTTCGGCTGCGGTCCCCACTCCGCGCCGACGCCGCCCTCACCTCGCGCCGACGCCCCCCTCACCCGCGGCGGCGTCCACCGCCGTGGCCGCGGCCACCACCCGCAGTCCCGATCCCGGGGCGCGCTCCAGGCGCGGCACGCCCTTCATCACTCGATCGATCGCCTCGCGGTCGAGCACCTCGTGCTCGAGCAGCTCGTTGGCCAGCGCGTCGAGCTGGCGGCGGTGGGCGACGATCGTCCGCAGCGCCGCGCGCCTGGCTTCCTCGATCAGGTCCTGGCGCTCCTCGTCGCGGATCCGCAGCGTCGTCTCCGACAGCCGCACGTCCCCGTCGGGCGCGCGCCCCATGCCGGCGGTGCCCATCGCATAGTCGTGGACCATCTCGTGCGAGATGCTCGCCACACGCTTCAGGTCGTCCGACGCGCCCGTGGTGATCGCGCCGAACACGATCTGCTCGGCCGCCCTGCCGCCCAGCAACACCGTCATGTAGTCGAGCAGCTCCTCGCGCGTCTTCAAGTAGCGGTCCTCCGCCGGCAGGTTCAGCGTGTAGCCGAGCGCCCGCCCGCGCGGGACGATCGAGATCTTGTGCACGCGGTCGACCGACGGCAGCAGCTCGCCGCACAGCGCGTGGCCGGCCTCGTGGTAGGCGACGACGCGCTTCTCATGCTCGTTCAGCACCCGGCGCGACTGCACCCCCGCGATCACGCGCTCCAGCGCGCTGTCGAAGTCCACGCCGTCGATCCGCTTCGCGCCACGGCGGGTCGCGAAGATCGCGGCCTCGTTGCAGATGTTCGCCAGGTCCGCGCCCGTCAACCCACTCGTCTGCTGGGCGACGAGCGAGAGATCGACCTTGCCCAGGGGCTTACCCCGTGTGTGTACCCCAAGCACACCCTGGCGCCCGCGCACGTCGGGCGGCGCCACGAACACCTGACGGTCGAAGCGCCCCGGGCGCAGCAGCGCCGGGTCGAGCTTGTCCAGCAGGTTGCTCGCCGCGATCACGACCACGCGCCCGCTCGCGGCGAAGCCGTCCATCTCCACGAGCAACTGATTGAGCGTCTGGTCCTTCTCCCCGGAGATGTCCATCCCGCGGCGCCCGCCGACGGCGTCGAGCTCGTCGATGAAGATGATCGCCGGTTCGTGTTTGCGGGCGATCGCGAACAGCCGCCTGATCCGCGCGGCGCCGAGGCCCGCGAACATCTCCACGAACGACGCGGCGGACTGCGCGAAGAACTGCGCGCCGGACTCGTGCGCGACCGCCTTCGCCAGCAGCGTCTTGCCCGTCCCCGGCGGCCCGTGCAGGAGGATCCCCTTCGGCACCTTCGCGCCGAGCTCTTCGAACTTCTTCGGGTCGCGCAAAAACTCGACGATCTCCTCCAGCTCGCCGCGCGCGTCGTCGACGCCCGCGATGTCCTTCCAGCCGACCGCCTCGTTCGACGCCGGCTTGATCTGCTGCGGCTTGACGCGCGGCATCATTTTCAGCATCCGCCACATCACGACGATGATCACGACGAAGAACAGGATCGCGATCACCGGCTCCCAGTTCACCGCCCAGGTCTGCAAATTCTGCGTGAACGAGGTGTGCGCCGCCGGCGGCGCCACGGGCGTCACTTTCGCCGCCGCGTGCGCGTGGGCATGCACGAGCGCGGCATGTGTCGCGAGCGGATGGGCGCGGGCCGCGTGAGCCGCCTGTGCCGCGGTCAGTTTGTCCGCCGTCGCTGTCGTCGTCGTCCCTAACGCCATTGCATCCTCACCATCCTTGGTGGCCTATCCGTCCATTATGCCGATCCTTCGTCAAGTATGCGCAGTGCCCAATCCCCTCGGTGCGAAGGGGATGCGCCGGTGTCGAAAACGCCTCCTAGCCGCATCCAGTCCCGACCGGGCTCCTCGCTCTTACCTGCCGCACGCCCCGGCAACTCGTCCCCCAAAATCGCTACCCGAGGATCTCGCGCGCAAGGTCGCTGAAGAACTCCGTCGCATACGCCAGGTCACGCGCGTCGATCCGCTCATCCGCCGCGTGGATCAGCGGCGCCGCCTCGAACAGCGTCTGGTGCTTATGCGGGAAGAACCCATACGCCACGCACTGCGGAAACGCCTCGCGGAAGTGTCTGGAGTCGGTGAAGCCCGGCAGGATCACCGGCACCACGTCGGCGCCCGCGTCGTGCTCTTTCACCCAGCCGTCGATCGCGTTCATCAGCGGCGTTTCGATCGGCGAGCGGTTGCCGGCGATCCGCTCGGTGAAGTCGATCCGCCAGCCCTCGCCCGCCGGTGTTTGCTCGCCCGCGTGGTTCGGCCCCAAGACTTCGGCGATCCCGCGGCGCACCTCCTCCTCGCCCAGCCCCGGCGGCACGCGGCAATCGACTTTCAGCTCGGCGCTCGACGGGATCACGTTGATCTTCTCCGACGCGGAGATCCGCGTCGGGGTGAACGTCACGCCGAGCATCGGCTCGAACATCGTCACCAGCCGCTCGTCCGCCTCCCCGAGGTTCGCGACCGCGCGCGCCGGGTCGCCCGGGTCCTCGCCGAGCGCTCTGAGGAACGCCTCGGGCTCCGCCGTCAGCTCGTACGCGGGCTGCTTCTCCGCCAGACGCGCCAGTACCGGCGCCATCTTCAGCAGCGCGTTCTCGCCGATCTTCGGCATCGACGCATGCCCGGCCACGCCCTCGGTCGTGACCGTGAAGCGGAACACGCCCTTCTCCGCGCAGCACACGCCGTAGTGGCGGGTGGGCGGGTCTCCATCTCCATACTCGAACACCGCCCCGCCGCCCTCGTTCACGAGCAGGTCGCAGCGCACCTTCTCGGGGTGTTCCTTGCAGATCCACTGCGCGCCGAGCTCGCCCCCGGTCTCCTCGTCGACGACCGCCACGATCAGCAGCTCACCGCGTGCCGGACGCCAGCCCGAGCGCGCCAGGCCCGCCGCGGCGGCGATCTCCGCGGCGGTCTGCGACTTCATGTCCAGCGCGCCCCGCCCCCAGATGAAGCCGTCGGCGAGATCGCCGGACCACGGGCCGTGCTCGCCGTGCCACTCCTCGGCGTTCGCGAGCACCGTGTCGACGTGGCTCAGGTAGCACAGTGTCGGGCCCCCGTCGGTTGGATTGGCGGCACGCAGGCGCGCCACGAGGTTCGGGCGCTCGGGCTCGGCGCCCAACAGCTCGCACTCGAAGCCGGCCCCGGTCAGGTAGTCGCACAGGTATTCCTGCGCCGGGCGCTCGTTCCCCGGCGGGTTCACCGTGTCGAAGCGGATCAGTCTCTGTAGTAACTCGACAGCCTCTGCGGCCGGGTCGACAATCGACATCCGGGGATCGTACGCCGATCCCAACTCGATCCGGCTCACCCCGGGATGAGCCCCGTCAGGTCGCTGAATCCACCTGCTTACTGCGCACCTGCTTACTGCGCGCGCCCGGCACGGCCGCCAGCAGTTCCTTCGTGTACGCGTGTTTCGGCTCGCCGTACAGCGCCTCGTTCTCGGCCAGCTCGACAATCTTCCCTTCGTACATCACCGCCACGCGGTCGCACATGTGCCTGACGACCGACAGATCGTGGGAGATCAGCACGAGCGTCAGCCCCATGTCGCGCTGCAACTCCTTCAGCAGGTTCAGCACCTGCGCCTGGATCGACACGTCGAGGGCAGACACCGGCTCGTCGGCGATCAGCAGCTTCGGACCCAGCGCCAGCGCGCGCGCCACGCCGATCCGCTGGCGCTGCCCGCCGGAGAACTCGTGCGGGTAGCGGTTGTAGTGCTCGGGGTTCAAACCGACCCTGTCCATCAGCTCGCGCACCTGTTTCTTCCGCTCTGCCCGGTCGCTGTGCAAACGGTGGATCGCAAACGGCTCGGCGACGATCGAACCGACGGTCTTGCGCGGGTTCAACGACCCGTACGGGTCCTGAAAGACCATCTGCAGCTCGCGCCGCGTCGCCTTCAACCGCCGGCCCCGCAGGTGGGTGATGTCCTCTCCCGCGAACCACACCGTGCCGGCAGTGGGCTCCAGCAGCCGCAACATCAACCGCGCCGTCGTGCTCTTCCCCGAGCCCGTCTCGCCGACGATCCCCAGCGTCTCGCCTTTGATCACCGCAAAGCTCACGCCGTCGACCGCCTTCACCGCGCCGACCTTCCTTCTGATCACGACCCCTCGCGACAGCGGGAAGTGCTTCTCCAGGTCTTTCACCTCCATCAGTACCTCAGCGGCGCTCACGCTGACTCCTCCCACAATTTCCGGCGTACCTGCGGCTCCAGCAAGCACGCGACCTTGTGCGTCGGACCGTTGGGGGGGGTTGGGGAACTGGGAATCGAGAGCAACTCCGGGTCGATCCGCGCGTGGTCTGGCTGGGCGTACGCACAGCGCGGGTGAAAGTGACAGCCCGACGGGGGATCGATCAGGCTCGGCGGGCTGCCTTTGATCGGCTCCAGCCGCTCCTTGCGTGGACCGTCCAATTTCGGGATCGACCGCAGCAAACCCCACGTATACGGGTGTTCCGGGTGGTTCAGGAGCGCCTCAGTGGCCGCCGTCTCGACGATCCGCCCCGCGTACATAACCGCGATCTCGTGGGCCAGCTCCGCGACCACGCCGATGTCGTGCGTGACGATCACGATCGCCATGCCCAGCTCTCCGCGCAACCGTTCGAGCAGCGCGAGGATCTGCGCCTGCACTGTCACATCGAGCGCGGTCGTCGGCTCGTCGGCGATCAGCAGCTTCGGCTCGTTCACCAGCGCCATCGCGATCATCGCGCGCTGCCTCATCCCGCCCGAGAACTCGTGCGGGTAGTCATCGACGCGCTTTCCGGGGTCGGGGATCCCGACGAGCCCCAGCAGCTCGACCGCCCGCGCCCGGGCCTGCGCCTTCGTCACGTCCTGATGGGCGCGCACCGCCTCTGTGATCTGCGCGCCGATTCGATACAGCGGGTGCAGCGCCGTCGAGGGGTCCTGGAAGATCATCGCGATCTCTTTCCCCCTGATCTTCCTCAACTCCGGCTCAGGCAAGCTCAGCAGGTCGCGCCCCTCGAACACGATCCGGCCGCTGATCTTCGCGCCCTGCGCGCGCGTCAAACCGAGGATCGTCATCGCCCCGACGGTCTTCCCCGAGCCCGACTCTCCCACAACTCCCAACGTGCGCCCCCGCCCGACCTCGTAGGAGATCCCGTCGACGGCTTTCACAACGCCGTCCTCTGTCTCGAACTCGACGCGTAGGTCCTCGACGTTCAAAAGGGGGCCGCTCACGAGAGGCTCGGTACCGGTGTTTGGTGCCTCTCGTCGTTCCTGGCACGGACGCAGTGAGCGTGGCGTACCAATCGAGGACACAGCCAGGGACGACGAGAGGTCATTCGTAACGTACCCTCGGGTCGAGATACGCATATCCAATGTCCACGACGATGTTCGCGACGATGATGAACATTGCGCCGAGCAAGACCGTGCCCTGCACGATCAACAGGTCCGAGTGCCTGATCGCCGTGTATGCAAGCAGCCCGATCCCAGGGATGTTGAACACGACTTCGACGAGGATCGCGCCGCCGAGCAGCGTCGCGATGTCGAGCGCGAGGATCGTCAGAATCGGGTTGATCGCGGAGCGCACCCCGTGGTGCATCACAACGCGACGCTCGCTCAGGCCCTTCGCGCGCGCGGTCCTAATGTAGTCCTCGCGCATCACTTCGCTCAGGCTGCCGCGCATCAGCCGTGCGTAGATCGCCGCCGAGCCCGCGGCGAGCACGAGCCACGGCAGCAGCAGCGAGGTGAACCACTTCCATGGGTCGCTCGTCAGCGATACATAACTGCCGGCGCCGGGGAAGATCTTCACCTGGCCGATGTCGGCCGCGAACAGATACAGCGCGATCAAACCGAGCCAGTATTCGGGCGCCGAGACGAACAGGAGCGCGGTGCCCATGCTCGCGCGATCGAGCCACGAGCGCCTGCGCAATGCCGAGACGATCCCGATCGGCAGGCCGGTCGCGAGCCAGATGAAGCTCGCGCCGAGCATCAACGACAGCGTCGCGCCGAGCCGTTCGACGATCAGCCCGCGCACAGGGGAGTTTGAGTAGTAGCTGTAGCCGAGGTTGAAGTGCAGGAACACCTGCTTCATGTAGATCCAGAACTGCGCGGGCAGCGATTCGTCCAATCCGAGGTCGTGACGGATCGCGGCGATCACTTTCGGGCTCGCGTTGCGGCCGGCGCGCAGGCGCGCGGGGTCACCGGTCGGGAGGATCCGGAACAGCACGAACATCAGCGCCGTGACAAGGAACAGCAGCAAGATCCCCCACAGGATGCGGCGGATGATGTAGCGGGTCATCGAGGATGTCCGGCCTGCTCGGACCCGGTCACTTCAACGAGGTGTAGCTGTAGTCCCACTGGCCGGTGTTCCACAGATCGCCGACGCCCGCGACGTCTTTCGACTCGACGTTCGGCTGCTTGTCCCAATCGAACGGGATCGCGGCCGCCAGGGCGACCAGTTTCCTGTCGATCTGAGCCCACGCTTCGGCGCGGGCCTGGACGCCGACGACCAGTTCGGCGGCGGCCATCGCCCTGTTGATTTCCGGGTTGTCCACCTGCCCCCAGTTGTTGTTCCCAGTGGAGACGATGTTCTTGCCGTTGAACGGCACGTCGAGCACCGCCTGGCCATCGCCGAAGTCGGCGGCCCAGCCGACGCTCGGGCAGACATCAATCGATTCGGCCGGCGTCCCGCAGTACTTCGAGTACATGATCGAGGATTCGACGAGCGTGAGCTTCGTCTTGAAGCCGAGGTTCTTCACCGTCTGGTTGACGATTTCAGCGTCTTCGGTGTTCGGGCTGCCGTTCGAACCGACGATCTCGAGCGTCTTTGAGCCGGTGTACTTGCCACTTGGATAGCCAGCGAGCTTCAGGTACTTCGCGGCGACCGCCGCGTTGCCCTCGGGGTAATCGTTGTAGTCGACCCGCGGGCCCTGCAAGCCTCCCGCCTCCTCGAAGCCGGGGATTTCGGGATAGAGGAAGTGCGTCATCACGTTCGTGACCAGTTCGCCGCCGCGCACCTTGTTCATCGCGGTCCGATCGAGCGCGGCCCAGAACGCCTTGCGCACGTTGATGTTCGCGAACGGCCCCTGCTTGTTGTCGACGGCGATGTAGTGGTCGCCGGCGCCCGGTGAGATCTCCAGCTGGGTGCGGAACTTTTCATAGGCAAGCCTGACAGTCGGCTGCGCCGGCGGTTCGTTCTGCACCATGTCCGACCCTTCCAGCACCTGGCGCCCGATCACTGTCGGGTCGCCGCCGATCTGGATATTGATCTGGTTGAGGTAGGCCGGCCGCGAGTCGGTCGCCGGGTTCCAGTTCGGGTTGCGCACGAGCGTCGCCGATTTGCCCGGGATATAGCCGACCCCGAGCACCTTGCCGGCAGGGTCCGCCTTGAACATGTACGGGCCGGTGGCGACCTGGTAGTTGCCGTATTCGGTCGGTTTCTTCGCGTCGAAAGGCTTGGCGTATTCCGCGGGCACGGGCGCGCTCAGCGGCAGCACCAGCGCGGCGAGCACGATCGGCGCCTTCGGTTCGGTCAGGTGAAAGACGATCGTCGTCTTGTTCGGCGTGGTGATGCCCGGGAAGGGACCGCCTTTCGCTTGACTGAAGCCTTGGAGGGACTTGAAATAGGCTTCGAAATAGGGATTCCCGACGTTTTCGTTGGCGCCGCGCTCGATCGCATAGGCGACGTCGGCGGAGGTCACTTCGCGGTTGACCGGTGGGCTGAAGTGCACGCCTTTGCGGATGTGCACGGTGATCGTCTTGCCGCCGTCGGAGATCTGCGCCGCCTCAGAGGCCATGTCCGGGCTCGGGCTGGAAAAGGTGTTCGGCTTGTAGGAGTAGAGCGGACGCTGCGTGGCGTAGACGACCTCGTAGTCGATGTTGTAATACGCCAGCCCCGGGTCGATCTGTTCGAAGTCCGTCTGGTTGAGCACGGTCAGCGTGCCGCCGCGTTTGCCGCCCGACTGCGCCTCGGTCTGCGGCGTCTGGATCCCCTTCGCGACGGTGATCCCGCTGCCGCCGGAGACCCCGCTGCCGCTGCCACACGCGGCGAGCCCCAGCGCGACCGCTCCGGCGAGCGCCGCCGACGCGAGCTTTCTGGTCAAGCGCATCTGTGTGTCTCCTCTTTCTCTATATGGGGCATTTTTTTATGGGGCATTTTTTGGGACATCGACTCAATCGCCGACGTGGATACGGGGAACAGCGGTCCGGTCGCGGCCTTCCCACTTGGAATATCGGCGTCTCGGTGGACTTTCTGCACTTGGGCCATCGCCGTCATCGTGCGCCACGCGGATTGAGCGCGTCTTGCAATCCATCGCCCAGCAGGTTGAAAGCCAGCACGGTCAGCAGCAGGGCCAGCCCCGGGAAGGCCATGTACCACCAGGCGGTGTTGAAGATCGGCGTGGCGGCAGCGATCATCTGACCCCAGCTGGCCGTCGGCGGGCGGATGCCGACGCCGAGGTATGAGAGGCCCGCCTCGAGCAGGATGTTGAGCGGGATCAACAGCGTCGAGTAGACGAGCACCGGCGCGAGCAGGTTGGGGAAGATCTCGCGGAACATGATCCGCGCGTCCGAGGCGCCGAGCGCGCGCGAGGCCTGCACGAACTCGCTCTCGCGCAGCGACAGTACGAGGCCGCGGACGATCCGCGCGATGTACGTCCAGTTGGCCAGCGCGATCAGGAAGATCACCAGGCCCAGCCCCGGCTGGACCGTGCCCCCCACGCAGCCGCGGACAGCGCAGGCCGCGCCGATGCCGAGGCCGAGCAGGAGGATCGGGATCGACAGCACGACATCGATCAGGCGCGAGAGCAGCGTGTCCACCCAGCCGCGGTAAAAGCCGGCGAGCGTCCCGATCACGACGCCGATCACGCTCGCCACGGCTGTGCCGAGGATCCCCACCTCGAGGGCGACCCGCGTCCCGTAGATCACCCGGGACATCACATCCTGGCCGAGCTGGTCGACGCCGAACGGGTGCGCCAGGCTGGGACCGAGCGGCGAGCCGAACGAGTCGGTCAGGTTCGGGTTCTGCACGTTCGGCCCGGGCAGGCCGAGCAGTTGCACGATCAGCGGCGCGGCGAGCGCGACGACGAACAGGAACACCACGAACGCCAACGACGCGAGCGCGACCCGGTCCTGGCGAAAACGCCGCCAGAACAGCTGCAGCGGCGAGCGCGCTGCGACGCCTTCACCGGAATCCGGGAGGTCAAAGCCCCCGGAGCCCTCGATCCCCGACCGAGGCGCGGACCCGGACGCGCCCGGAAATAACTCAGCGGCGCCTATGCCCATCTGGAAGACTCCTCCAGATCAGCGGAATCTGATTGCAAACAAGCGGTAATCACGGGAGTTATCTGTTCGACACGCCCTCTTCGACAACCTGCCCGGGAATCTTTAGTCCGGCGGCCTTGCACCCCGAAACGGGAAGTAGGCAGGGCGCGCGAGGGACGTGGACGGGCTACGCAAGGGATGTGGACAGCGGGTGCAAGGGAGACGTGGACGGGCGCGCGATACTGAGCGAATGGACACCCTGTTCGAGGCCGAGGATGGAAGCCCACCCGCCCGCGAAACCGAGCCCGGCGGGGAAGCGACCGGCGACGACCGTCCGTTGGCGGCGCGCATGCGCCCGCAGACGCTCGCCGAGTTCGTCGGCCAGGGGCACCTGCTGGGCAGCGACTCGGCGCTGCGGATGGCGATCGAGCAGGGTAACCCCCATTCGATGATTCTGTACGGGCCGCCCGGCACCGGCAAGACGACGCTCGCGCGGATCCTCGCCGGGCACTCGCGGGCCGTGTTCGAGGAGCTGAGCGCCGTGCAGGCCGGCCGCGCCGAGGTGCGCGCGGTGCTCGAGCGCGCCGCCCATCGCCGCGGCACGGGAGGGCCGCCTACCGTGTTCTTCCTCGACGAGATCCACCGCTTCAACAAGGCCCAGCAGGACGCTTTGCTGCCGGCGGTCGAGGACGGCCTGATCACGCTGATCGGCGCCACGACCGAGAACCCGGCGTTCGAGGTCAACGGCGCGCTGCTCTCGCGCACGCGCGTGTATGCGTTGCAGGCGTTGACCGACGAGGAGGTCGGCGAGGTGCTGCGGCGGGCAGTGGCAGCGAACAAACGCGGATCCGGCAAAGACGCCGCCCCGGCGGAGGAGGCCCACGGCGCAGAGACAACGGGGCATGACGGCAACAATGCCGGGCGCGCGGTGGAAGACCAGGATGCAAAGATCGAAGTCGACGATGACGCAATCGACTTCCTGGCGGCGCGAAGCGTTGGCGATGCGCGCACCGCGCTGAACGCGCTGGAGCTGGCGCTCGCCACGGCGGCTGAGCTCAAAGAGCCGAGCGTGAGCATCGCGCGGGCCGAGGACGCACTGCAGCGTAGGGCGGTGCTGTACGACAAAGGCGGCGACCGCCACTACGACTACATCTCGGCGTGGATCAAGGCCACGCGCGGGTCGGACCCCGATGCCTCGCTGTACTACCTGGCGGTGATGCTGGAGGGCGGTGAGGACCCACGGTTTATCGTGCGGCGGATGGTGATCTTCGCCTCGGAGGACGTCGGCAACGCCGACCCCGCGGCGCTCGGCGTGGCGGTCGCGGCGTCCCAGGCGGTCGAGCACGTCGGCATGCCGGAGGCCAAATTTGCGCTCGCACAGACCGCCATCTACCTGTCACTGGCGCCGAAGTCGAACGCCGCCGGGCGGGCGCTGGGCGCCGCCCAGCGGCACGTGCGCGAGCACGGCGCGGCGCCGGTCCCGGGATGGTTACGCTCAGGGCCAAGGCCGGGGCTCCAGGGCGGCGGTTATGACTACCCGCACGACCATCCCGGACATGTCTCTCCCCAGGAGCTCTTGCCCGCAGGAGTCGAGGGCGCGCTTTTCTACATGCCCGACGAAGCCGAGGCGGAGCTCGCCAAGCGGCTGGCTCAGATTCGCGAGATGCGTGGTCGATAATCGTCTGAGATGCCCAGGTGCATGAGATGAGCCAAGTCCCCCCCGGAACCGACGCGCGGGAGACATCCGAACCGCACATCCCGGCGGCCGAGACAGGCGTCCCGGCGGCCAAGCCGAACAGCGCGGCGCGGGAGCCGCGCGGCCTGACCTTCGAGTCGAAGAACCCCGCGACGGGCGAGGTGCTCGGCAGCGTCACAGCAACCCCGCCCGAGCGGATCGACGAGGTCGTGGCAGCCGTCGCGCGGGTGCAACCGCTGTGGGCGCTGCTGCGGATCGAGGACCGCGCGCGGTACATGCGCCGGATGGCGCAGGCGATCATCGACGAGTTCGACGACCTCGTACAGGCGATCGCGCGCGAGCAGGGACGCCCGCGCGCGGAGGTGGCGACGCTCGAGCTGCTGCCGGCGATCGACGCGCTGATCTGGATCGCCGACGACGGCGCGAAGGTGCTGGGCGGCCGCCGCGTGGGAATCCACCGCTCGATGTCGCTCGCCAAGCGCGCGCGGGTCGCGTACGAGCCGTACGGCGTGATCGCGGTGATCGGCGCCGGCAGCGCGCCGTTTGCGCAACCGCTCGGCCAGATCGCGGGGGCGCTGCTGGCGGGCAACGGCGTGGTGTTCAAGCCCGCCGCGCGGGCGTGCCTGACGGGCGAGCGAATCGCCCGCGTGCTGGCGCGCGCGGACCTGCCAGAGGGATTGGTCAGGATCGTGCACGGCGACAGCGACGTCGGAGTGGCGCTGGCGAAGGCGCCGGTCGTGGCGAAGGTCCTGTTCACGGGTTCGCCCGCCGTCGGCCGTGAGGTCGCGCGCGAAGCCGTGTCGCGGGAGAAGGAGGTGACGGTCGAGCTCGGCGGCAAGGACGCGATGCTCGTGCTCGCGGACTGCAACCTCGCGTGCGCGGCCGAAGGCGCGCTGTGGGCCGGCTGCGCGGGCGCGGGGCAGGCGCGCGGGGCGGTCGAGCGCGTGTATGTCGCGCGCGAGATCTCCGAGCGGTTCATCTCCCAGCTGGTCGGCCGCGCGGCGACGCTTGAGATCGGCGACCCCGAGCGGCCGGGCACGCAGGTCGGGCCGCTCGCCTCGCCGCGGCGACTGGAGCACGTGCGCGAGCTGGTCGACGACGCTGTGGCCCAGGGCGCGCGGCTGCACTGCGGCGGACCGGTCTCGCCCGCGGGCTGCGCGGGCGCGTTCTACGCCCCGGCGGTGATCAGCGGGGTGACCGGCGAGATGCGCCTGATGCGCGAGCCCGTCGACGGCCCGGTGCTGGCGGTGATGGCGTTCGACTCCGTCGAGCAGGCGATCGGGCTGGCCAACGAGAGCGAGTACTGCCTCGGCGCATCGGTCTGGACGGCCGATCGCTATCGCGGGATGCGCGTCGCGCGCGAGCTGCACGCCGGCATGGTCTGGCTGAACGACCACCTGCCCAGCCCGGCTGTCTCGCGCGGCCCGTGGGGCGCGGCTGCCGGCGGCGGATTGGGACGTGTGCTCGGCGAGGCCGGGCTGAGAGCGTGCGCGCAGGAGAAGCTGATCGTGTGGAGCCAGCCGGGGATGCGTGGGCTGTGGTGGGGGCCGTACGACCAGGTGCTTTCAGGCGGCGCACGGGCCGTCGCCCAGCTGCGCTCGGCGCGGGATTCAGACCGCGAGCGCGCGTGGCGCCATGGGGCGCTCGGACTTGCCCGGGTTGGAGCACGTGCATTTGGGCGCGGGGTGCCGCGATAGGAGCGTCTTGCGGCGCTCTACTAATGGACAGTTGCGCAGGTTTCTACCAGACAACTTCGCGGGTCGGCCGTCGAACTATATGCGCAGCGGCGCCATAGACGACGATCAGATGCTACCAATTTGCTACCATTATGGGATGAGCAAGCAGATCGCTGTTCGCCTCCCCGACGAGCTTGTCGATTTCGTCGATGAGATTGTCGATTCCGGCGCCGGACGTAGCCGTGCTGCAGTCGTTACCCGAGTGCTCGAGCGCGAGTTCCGGCGCGTGATCGCCGCACGTGATGCTCAGATCCTAGCCCGCACGGGTCCAGATCCTGAGCTTGCAGGACTGGCCGAGTACGCCGTCGGCCAGCCTTCTGAACTCGCCTGATGCGGCCGATCCACATCGCACAACTCGACAAGGCGCGGCCCGTGTTGGTCCTCACCCGTGAGCTCGTCCGCCCGCACCTCACGGCGGTAACCGTCGCACCGATCACTACGACCATCCGCGGGCTCTCAACAGAGGTGCCGGTCGATGCGACGAACGGCCTCGTCGAAGACTCGGCCATCAGCTGCGACAACATCACCACGATCCCCGCCAACGCCTTAGGAGCGCAGATCGGCGTGCTGCTCGACCCTCAAGAGCAAGCCCTCAGTAGCGCGATCCAAGCCGCGTTCGATCTCGATTAATTAGATGGATACCCTTTAGACATGCCCGCTCAGGCTTATGCAGGTAAGGAGTGCGTGTGTCAGTTGCGCAAGGGAATCTGCGACCAGTCGTGTGTGCGGGGGATGCTCGACACGCCGTTCTACATCGCCTGCCTGAAGCTCACCGGACGGCGCTGCGTGGTCGTCGGCGGCGGTGAGATCGGGCTGGAGAAGGTCGAGGGGCTGCTCGCGTGCGACGGTGAGGTCACGCTGATCGCGCCCGCGGCTGAGCCGGCGCTGCGGGAGTACGCGCTCGAGGGCTCGATTCGCTGGGAGCATCGCGAGTACGCCGGGCTGGAGGACCTGGAGGGCGTGTTCATGGCGATCGCCGCGACGAACGACACCGACGTGAACATCGCCGTCTACGACGACGCCGAGCGCCGCGCGATGCTCGTCAACGTCGTCGACGTGCCGCCCCTGTGCAACTTCATCCTCCCGGCGATCGTCCGCACCGGCCCCCTGGCAATCGCGATCTCCACGGCGGGCGCCTCCCCGGCGCTGGCCAAGCGGATCAAGCGCCAGATCGCCGCCGAGTACGGCGAGCCCTACGCGCGGTTGGCGGTGCTCTTGAACGAGGTTCGTGGTTGGGCGAAGGGCACGCTGCCGACGTACCAGGACCGCAAGGAGTTCTTCGAGGGGATCGTCAACGGCGACCCCGACCCGGTGGAGTTGTTGCGCGGCGGCGGTGGTAGCGATGGCGAGGGTGCCGTGCGCGAGCTGATCGCGGCGGCGCAGACGGCGCACACCCCCGCGTCGGCCGGCGTCTGAGCGACGCCCGGAGGATGGCGCCCGGCGGCATCACCACGCCCATGTCCGCTCCCGCGACGGCCGGCGAGGCAGAGAACGAGCCGGTGCTGCGTCTGGTGGGAGTCGAGCGCCACTACGGCGAACGCGAGGCCCTGAGCGGGGTCTCGCTGTCGCTGCACGCCGGCCAGACGCTCGTCGTGTTCGGCCCGAACGGTGCCGGTAAGACGACCCTGTTGAGGGTGCTCGCGACGCTGCTGCGACCGCACGCGGGGGAAGTGCGCGTGTTCGGCTTCAGCCTGCCGGACGAGGCCTGGGCCGTGCGCGGACGCGTCGGGCTGCTCGGCCACGAGCCGCTGCTCTACCGCGAGCTGACCGCGCGCGAGAACCTGCGCTTCCACGCGCGCCTGCACGGCACCGGCGAGGCCCGCGTCGAGGAATCGCTGGCCGCCGTGGCGCTCGCGAATCGCGGCGACGAGCCGGTGAAGACGCTATCCCGCGGGATGGTCCAGCGCGTGGCCGTGGCCAGGGCGACGCTGCATGACCCGGAATTGCTGCTGCTCGACGAGCCGTGGGCGAACCTCGACCCGGCCGCGCGGGAGCTGGTGGAGCCGTTGATCGGCCCGAGCTCGCGCCGCACACGCGTGATCTCCAGTCACGACCCCGGCGGCGGGCTGGCCGAGGCCGATCTGGTACTGGGGCTGCGCGACGGGCGCCCGGCGCTGCTGCGCGAGGCCGGCGAGGTCGAACCGGACGAGATCGCCGAGCTGTACAGATGAGCCCGCCCGTACCCGCGCCCTCGCGCGCAGGCGCTCACGCGGAGGCCCCGCCGGCCACAGGCTCCAGGCAAGCGGCGCCGGCTCGCGCCCAGCACAGCCCGCCTGGAACCTGGGCAACCGTTGCGGCGCTGCTGCGCAAGGAGCTACTCGTCGAGCTGCGCACGCTGGAGTCCGTGCCGGGGATGTCGCTGTTCGCGGTGACCACGTTCGTCGTGTTCCACTTCGCGCTCAACCAGAACACCGTCTCCGGCGACGAGGCCGCGGGGATCCTCTGGGTGACGCTGCTGTTCGCCGCGATGCTCGGCGTCAACCGCCTGTTCGTCGCCGACCAGGACCAGGGCGGCTTCGACGCGTTCCTGCTGGCGCCGGTCGACCGCTCGGCGCTGCTGTTCGCGAAGGCGCTCGCCCTGCTCGCCTACCTGCTCGTGCTGGAGCTGGTCGCGGTGCCGGCGTTCGGCCTGCTGCTGCTCGGACCGCCGCTCGGCCAGGCGCTGCCGGACCTGCTGGGCGTGCTCGTGCTGGCGGACGTCGGGATCGCGGCGATCGGCACACTCGTCGCGGCGCTCGCCGTGCAGACCCGCGCGCGCGATCTGCTCGGGCCGCTGCTCGCGCTGCCGCTGCTCGTGCCGATCGTGATCGGCGGCGCGCGCGCCAGCTCGCCGCTCTTGAGCGCCGGGCACGCGGAGGGTCCAGCCGGGCGCTGGCTGTTGCTGCTCGGGCTCTATGATCTGGTGTTCGGGCTGATCGCCTACGCCGTTTTCGACTTCCTTCTGGAGGACTAGTGATCCCCACCCCCAACCCCGGCATCCCGCAGGCCGGCCTCGAAGCATGGCGCCGCGGATGACCCCCGGCTCGCCGACAGGCGCGGTCACCGACGGACGGGGCCTGCGCACACTGAGCATCGCCGCGGTCGCCGCGATGGGCCTCGCCCTCGCGCTGGTGTTCTTCTACGCGCCGATCGAAGTCGAAGAAGGGTTTTTGCAGAAGATCTTCTACCTGCACGTGCCCTTGGCGATCGTCACGCTTGGCGGGTTCGTGATCGGCGGCGTGCTGGCGATCGTCCACCTGCGCACGCGTGACCGTGTCTGGGACCTGCGCTCCTACGTGGCGATCCACATGAGCCTGATCTTCGGCATCGCCACGCTGATCACCGGCTCGATCTGGGCGCGCGGCTCGTGGGGTCACTGGTGGGTGTGGAGCGAGCCGACGCTCGTCTCGTTCCTGATCGTGATGCTGCTCTACGCGACCTACCAGCCGCTGCGCTTCGCGATCGAGGACCCCGAGCGCCAGGCGCGCTACGCGTCGGTGTTCGCGATCGTCGCCGGCGCGTTCGTGCCGCTGAACTTCCTCGCCGTGCGCCTGTCGACCGCCTACCTGCACCCGCGCGTGCTCGGCAGCTCGTCGAACCTGCCGCCGAAGATGCAGCTCACGTTCCTCGTCTCGCTCGTCGCGATCGCGCTGCTGTTCGCGACGCTCTACCTGTACGAGCTGGCCGCCAAGCGCACGCGGATCCTGCTCAAAGCGCGCAGCCGGACCCTCGGCTTCCGATGATCTCGCTCGCCACGTCGATCCCCGGCAGCTCGAACAACGGCTACGTCGCGGCCGCGTACATCGTGTTCTTCGTGATCCTGCTGATCTACGTGGCGATCATGGCGCTCCGTTTGAGCCGCGTCGAACGCGGCCTGCGCGAGCTGGACGAGCGCGCCAAGCGCACGCAAGAGGAGATACACAGCGAGCCGGAGCGCGAGACCGTATGAGCGAGCTGCTCGCGCTCGGCATATCCCACAAGACGGCGCCCGTGGCGCTGCGCGAGCGCCTGGCGTTCACCGAGCTCCAGGCGAGCGAGTTCGCCTCCCAGGCGGCGACAAGCGAGGAGGTGCGCGAGGCGGTCGTGATCTCGACGTGCAACCGCACCGAGATCTACCTCGTGGTTGGGGATCCGGTACAGGCCGAGGGAGACGTGCTGGGATTGCTCGCCCGCCGCGCCGGGATCCGCCCGACGGAGCTCGCGCAGGAGATCTACTCGCCACGCAACTGCGACGCCGCGCGCCAGCTCTATCGCGTGACGGCGGGCCTCGAGTCGATGATCGTCGGAGAGGCAGAGATCCAGGGCCAGGTCCGGCGCGCGCACGAGGCGGCGATGCGCGCGGGCAGCACAGGAGCCTTTTCAAACCGCCTGTTCGCCGCCGCGCTGACGACCGGCAAGCGCGTGCGCACGGAGACCGGGATCGGCTCGAGCCGGGTGAGCGTTCCCTCCGTCGCCGTCGACCTGGCGCAAAGCGTGCTCGGCGGGTTGGCCGATCGTCACGTGGTGATCCTCGGCGCGGGCGAGACCAGCGAGCTGACCGCGCGTGCGCTCGCCGAGCAGGGCGCGGGCACGATCTTCGTCGCCAACCGCCACGCCGACCGCGCGCTCAGCCTCGCCCAGCGCTTCGGCGGCTCGGTCGTCGGGCTCGACGACCTGCCTGAACAGCTGGTGCAGGCCGACATCGTCGTCTCCTCGACCTCTTCTCCCCACCCGATCGTCGGCCGCGAGGAGCTCGAGCTGGTGATGGGCCAGAGGCGTGAACGGATCCCGCCCGCCCGCGCGCTGCTGCTGATCGACATCGCGGTGCCGCGCGACATCGACGCCGCCTGCGGCGAGCTGGAGGGAGTGACGCTGTACGACATCGACGATCTGCAGACCGTCGTCGCGCGCAACCTCGACACCCGCGCGAGCGAGATACCGCGCGCGGAGGAGATCGTCGAGGAGGAGATCCAGCGCTTCGCCCGCTGGCTCGGCCAGCTCGAGGTTCTGCCGACGGTGAGCGCGCTGCGCGAGCACGGCAACACGCTCGTCGAGCAGATCCTCGCCGAGAACGCCGGCCGCTGGGAGTCGGCCTCGCCCCGCGACCTGATCCGCGTGGAGGCGATCGCGCGAGCGGTGATGAGCCGTCTGCTGCACGAGCCGACGATCCGCCTGCGCAGCCTCTCCGAGGAGCGCGGGCACTCGAGCCTCGAGCTCGTCCGCGAGCTGTTCGGCCTGCGCGACGACGAGCCCGTCGAGGAGCAGGGTCAGGCCCTGCCCGCCCAGCTCGCCGAGGTCCACGACCTCCAGCGCCGCCGCAAGGGCTGAGGGCCCGCGCCCCGATGCGGATTGGAACCCGCGGGAGCGCGCTCGCGCTCGCGCAGGCGGGCCATGTCGCCGAGCAACTGCGAATCGGCCGGCACGACGAGGTCGAGCTGGTCACGATCACCACGAGCGGCGACGACGCGGGGGCGACGGCGGGCGACTCGAGGACCGTTGCCGGGAGCGACCTGAGGGGCGGTTCGGCGACGGCGGGGAGCGGCGCAAGTGCAGCGGCGCAGCGCGCGGGAGATCCAGCTGACAAGTCGCGGTGGGTCGACGCGATCGAGGCGGCGCTGCTGGCCGGCGAGATCGACCTGGCCGTGCACTCCGCCAAGGACGTGCCCGGTGAGCTCGCCGCGGGATTGTCGCTGCTCGGCGCTCCCCCGCGGGCGGGCGCCGAGGATGTGCTGTGCGGCGCCCCCTCCCTGGAGGCTCTTGCACCCGGAGCACGCGTCGGCACGAGCAGCGTGCGCCGGGCCGCGCAACTGCGCGCGGCGCGCGAGGATCTGCGGGTGGTGAGCATCGCCGGCAACGTCGACACGCGCCTGCGGCGTCTCGGTGAAGGCGGCCTCGACGCGATCGTCCTCGCACACGCCGGGTTGCAGCGGCTGGGGCGCGATCGGGAGGTCGGCGCGGTGCTCGACCCCGCGCGTTTCGTGCCCGCCCCCGGCCAGGGCGTGCTGGCGCTCGAGGGGCGCACCGGCGACACGCTGATCGAGGAGGCAGTACGCGCGATCACCGACGCCGACGTGTTCGCCTGCCTGGCAGCCGAGCGCGCGGTCGCGCGCGAGCTGGACGCGAGCTGCCACACGCCGCTCGGCGCCCACGCGATGCCCGCCGGCGGCGGCCGTCTGGTCCTACGCGCCTGGGTGGGGCTGCCCGACGGCTCGGCCTGGTGCAGCGACGAGCTAGTCGGCGACTTTGCAGATCCCGATGCGCTCGGCCGCCAGGTTGCGGAGCGGTTGAAGTCGGCCGGGGCGGAAGAGCTGCTGCGGCAGGCCGGGGAGACGGCGCGCGAGACACTGGAGGGTTAGCGCACGGAGCAGCTGTGTGCTAACTTGTGGCCATGCGTTTGCACATAAGTTTGGATGACGATCTCGTCAGGCAACTCGACCATCGCATCGGGCGCCGCCGCCGCAGCGCGTTCATCGGCGAGACGGTCCGCCGCGCGCTCGAGGATAAGCGCCGTTGGGATGACATCGAGGCAGGTCTGGGCGCGCTGTCCGACACTGGGCACGAGTGGGACGAGGACCCCGCCGAGTGGGTAAGAGCACAGCGTCGCAGCGACCCGGCTCGTGTCGGCTAGCAATCGACTACTCACATAGCGAGTCGTTGGCCCTTCTGCTCGACACGACGGTCCTCGTGGATGCCCTGCGTGGACGCGATGCGGCCACGCAGGTTCACAAGCTGCAGGACACGGAAGAGGTCCCTTGGATCTGCGCGGTGAACATCGATGAGGTGCTACGCGGCGTGCGCGAGCACGAGAGAGACACCGCGGTGCGCCTGCTGTCCGGCCTGCACATCGCGCCCCTTGGACGCACAGAGGGCACACGTGCGGGCGACTGGCGCAGAGAGTTCGCGCGCAAGGGGATCACACTGGCGCAGGCCGACTGCCTGATCGCTGCGGCCGCGGTGGGCGTCGGCGCGCGCCTGGCAACCGGGAACCCCAAGGACTTCCCAATGTCAGAGCTCTACGTCGAGCACTGGCCGGTGGGCTAGTGCTAGGGCGCGTCTACCTGGTGGGCGCGGGCCCGGGCGACCCCGGCCTGCTGACCGCGCGCGCGCTGGAGCTGATCGCCGGCGCAGACGTGATCCTCTACGACCGCCTGATCCCCGACGCGGCGCTGGACGGCGCGCGCGCGGACGCCGAGGTGCTGTTCGTGGGCAAGGAGGGCGGCGGCCCGTCGGTGCCCCAGGAGCAGACCGAGGCGCTGATCCTCGCGCGCGCCAAGGCCGGGCTGAGCGTCGTACGCCTGAAGGGCGGCGACCCGTTCGTGTTCGGGCGCGGCGGCGAGGAGGCGCTGGCGCTGCGCGAGGCCGGCATCCCCTTCGAGATCGTCCCCGGCGTGACATCCGGAGTCGCCGCCGCCGCCTACGCGGGCATCCCCGTCACCCACCGCGGGCTCGCGACGGCTGTGGCGCTCGTCACCGGACACACGCGCGCGGATGGCTCGGAGGACTCGTCGCTTGACTGGACGGCCCTGGCGGCGTTCCCGGGAACGCTCGTGTTCTACATGGGCGTGCGCCAGCTCCCGCAGATCGCCGACTCGCTGATCGCCGCCGGGCGTCCCGCCGCCGAGCCGGTCGCGATCGTCGAACGCGGCACACTCCCCGACCAGCGGACGGTGACGGGCACGTTGGAGAGCATCGCCGTGATCGCCGTGCGCGAGCAGGTGCGCGCGCCGTCGATCACCGTCGTGGGTCCCGTCGCCGGCCTCGCCGAGCAGCTGGAGTGGCGGGAGGACACGCTCCGCTACCCGCTCGCGGGCAAGACCGTGGCGGTCACACGCGCGCGAGCGCAGGCCAGCGGACTGGCCCGGCGACTGGAGGAGCTCGGGGCCAGCGTCGTGCAGGCGCCGACGATTCGCGTCCAGGCGATCTCCGACCCCACTGCCCCCCCAATCGATCTCTCGCCATATGACCTCGTCTGCTTCACCAGCCCAAACGCGGTTGACGCGTTGTTCGAGCGTCTGGCTCAGGCAGATTCTCCTCCGTCCGACGCTCGGACACCCGGTGCGCCTCGCGCTCCATCTGACGCACGGGCGTTTGCGGGAGCACAAGTGGCGGCGATCGGCCCCGGCACGGCGCGCGCGCTGGCCGCGCACGGGATCCTCGCGGACTTCGTGCCCGAGCGCTCAGTCGCGGAGTCGCTCGTGCAGGCGCTCGCCGATGTGCCTGTTGAGCGCGCACTCGTGGCGCGCGCAAAGGAGGCGCGCGAGGTGATCCCCGACGCGCTGCGCGCGCGCGGCGCCGAGGTCGACGTGCTGTCGCTGTATGAAACCGTCGCCGAGCCGCTCTCCCCTCCGGCATTGAAGGCAGCACAGGAGGCCGACTACATCACTTTCACCTCATCCTCCACAGTGCGCTTCTTTCTCGAGGCGGCAGGTGGTAGCGCCGGCCTTTCAGCCGAGACGCGCATCGTCTCGATCGGGCCCGTCACCAGCGAGACTCTTCGCGAGCACAACATGGAGCCACACGTCGAGGCCGAGGATCACGATGTCGACGGGATGATTCAGGCGCTGCTCGGGGACATTCTCGCGCACAAGTATTGGGTCGAGCTGCCGGCCCGTAGACGAGGTCGAGGCTCGTAATCAACTTCCGCAAACACGCTGACTCGAATGTAGGCAATCGTTTTCACGGCTCCCCCCCCGTGAACGTAGCGCTCGGTGTTACAATCCATTACATGAGTGCCACTCCGCTCAGCATCCGTCTGCCCGAGCAGACGGTCGGGCGTCTGGCAGTCCGTGCGGGACGCTTCAGCATGGCCCCACGCACGCTTGCTCAACGCTACGTCGAGGAGGGCCTGCGGATGGATGACCATCCGTTGGTGCGCTACGTCGATGGGCCAAGCGGCCGTCGTGCGCGTCTGGTCGGTGGTCCAGACGTGTGGGAGGTGATCACAGTCGCGCACGACAATGACGGCGACCTGGAGGAGACCGCCGCCTATCTCGAGTTGTCCCTGGGCCTCGTGCAGGTCGCCACCGCCTACTACGGCGCCTATCCCCAGGAGATCGATGAGCGCATCGAGCGCAATCGTCGCGAGCTCGAGGAGGCTCATGCCGCCTTCCTTGCCGGTCGTAAGGCCCTTGGCCGGTGAGGCTGCTGCTCGACGAGATGCTGTCACCCGCGATCGCCCGGGAGTTGCGCGCACAGGGCCATGATGTCCAAGCGATCAAGGAGCACCCCGAGTGGCATGCCTACGACGACCCGCAGGTCGTCGATCTAGCGCGGCGCGAGCGAAGAGTCATCGTGACCGACAATCTCATCGACATGCGCCCCCTCCACTACGAGGCGATCGCACCAGGCGGCCCAGGGGACCACGGCATGGTGTTCATTCCCGGCGGCTATAGCCGCCGCCGAGCCGACACTGGCCGTATCGTCTCTGCGCTCGCGGAAAAGCTCCAGGACCATCCCGGCGAGGATGACCTCGCGAACGCGGAGGACTGGTTGTAGCGCCGTCCGATTCCGCTGACAGCGGGCTGAGCAACGCTTCGACGCCGCGCTTGCACGAGCGATTTCGAGGTTTGCCGGGGCTGGCAGGAGGGGATAGCCTTGATCAGATGCCACGTTCGCTGTGGAACGGCACGATCGCCTTCGGGATGGTGAGGGTGCCCGTCAAGCTCTATTCGGCCACCGAGTCCAAGGCGGTCCGCTTTCGCGAGCGCCACTCCACGGACGGCGCCGCGATCGAACACCGGCGCGTGTGCGTGCAGGAGGGTAAGGAGATTCCCTACGGCGAGACGGTGAAAGGCTTCGAAGTCAGCTCCGGCTCCTACGTGACGCTCTCCAAGGAGGAGATCGCCACCGCCGACGGTCCCGGTGCGCACATGATCGAGATCGAGCACTTCGCCAACCGCACAGAAATCGACCCCGTATTCTACGAGCGCGCCTATCGGCTCGGCCCCGGCAAGCTCGGCGACGATTCCTACCTGCTGTTGCACGCGGCGCTGAAGCGCTCGGACCGGGTCGGCATCGGCCGCTTCGTGTTTCACAACAAGGCGCACCTGGTCGCGCTGCGGGCGATCGACGAGGTGGTCTCGCTGCACACGATGCGCTTCGCCGATGAGCTCGTGCCGGCCGCCGACCTGGATATTCCCAAGCCGCAGCGCAAGCCCTCGAAGCTCGAAGTCTCGGCTGCGCAGGCCCTCGTCGATCAGCTCAGCTCGAGCTTTCAGCCGGATGAATACGAGGACACCTATCGCGAGGCGCTGCTCGAGCTGATCGAGCGCAAGGCGCGCGGCGAGACGATCGCCGCGCCGGAGCCCGAGACGATCGCCCCCGAGGACGACCTGCTCGAGGCGCTGCGGGCGAGTCTCGCCGGTAAAGGCAAGGCGTCAAGCCAGCGCAGCAAGGCGCCGAGCTCACGGGCAAAGGCGAAGAACCCGAAACTGACGCCGGGACAGTCGAGAGCTCCCAAGAAAGTCACTCCTGGGAGCTCACGCTCGTCGTCCTCCTCGGGCTCGCGGCGATCCGCTAAACCGGCCGGGAGCTCGCGCTGATGGCAAGGCCACTGTGGAGCGGCTCGCTCAGCTTCGGCCTGGTCAACGTGCCCGTCGCGCTGTTCAGCGCCACGCGCGATCGCGACGTCCATTTTCAGCTGCTGCACTCGCCGGACTGCTCGCCGATCGAGACGCGCAGGGTCTGCGCGGCGGAGGAGAAGCCGGTGCCGTGGCCGGAGATCGCGCGAGGCTATGAGCTGCCGGACGGCGAGTGGGTGCTACTCACCGACGAGGACCTGCAGGCGGCCGCACCCAGGCAGAGCCGCACGATCGACATCGAGCGCTTCGTCGAGGTCGCGGAAATCGACCCGGTCTACTTCGACCGCTCCTACCTGCTCGTGCCCCCCGACGAGGGCGCCGCGCGCGCGTACGCGCTGCTGAGCGAGACGATGCGAGACTCTCACAAGGCGGCGCTCGGGCGCTTTGTGATGCGCGCGAAGGAGCGGCTCGTGGCGATCCGCGTCCGCGACGGCGCGCTCACGTTGACGACGATGCTATTCGGAGACGAGGTTCGCTCGACCGCAGAGATCGCCGTGGAGATCGACGGGGCCGAGCCGACGCGCGAGCAGGTCGAGTCCGCCGTCGCGGTGATCGAGGAGCTCGGCGTCGAGTTCGACCCGACGCTCTATCGCGACGAGCACCGCGCGCACTTGAAGCGGATCATCAAACGCAAGCAGCAGGGCAAGAAGATCGCGGCGCCCGCGCCGGCCGCCGAGGAGCCCGCGGTCACGAGCGCACCCGACCTGATGGGCGCGCTCGAGGAGAGCCTCGCGCGAATCAGGGGTGAGGCGGCCACCCAGAAGCACCTCCGCGGCAAACGATCAAGTCCCGCCAAGAGATCGTCAAAGGATGCGACTACTCCTAAGCGGAGCCGGGTAGGAGTGAAGAAGCAAGAGACAGCCAGAAAGACCTAGGAAAAGCACGTGCAACTGGTTGCCACGAGGTTGCCGGGACGAGCGAGCAAGGAGTGGTCAGCGATGCCCAGTACCCCCAGATACGAGCAGGAAGAGGCCGATGCGGCCGCGGCGGAAGCCGCCAGAATCGGAGGCGTGACCAGCGAGGAGTCGCTTGATCCGGCTCAGCTCCCGGTGATCGAGGCGGGGGGCGGAGTCTCCGAGGGATTCGAGCAGGCGGAGCAGGCGTTGATCGAGCACGCCTCTCATGGCGACCAGCAGGCCGCCCATGCAATCCTCCACGACCAGGGGGCGCCCGAGGAGGAGGGTGTCGGGCACGCGGATTCGGAGTCAGACGGCGAGCGCAGCAGCGAGCTCGATGACGGGTGAAAGGGAAGACGCTCGCCGCTGAGGGCACACTTCGCGAATACAACGCGAAACGGGACTTCGCCGAGACTCCCGAGCCCTCAGGACGGCGTGAGAGAGAGCCTGAGCTGCGGCGCTACGTCGTACAGGAGCACCACGCGCGCAGCCTGCACTGGGACCTGCGACTGGAACGCGACGGCGTGCTCGTGTCCTGGGCGGTACCGAAGGGCATCCCGGCCGACCCGAAGCGCAATCGCCTCGCCGTGCACGTCGAGGATCACCCGCTCGGCTACATCGACTTTGCCGGCGAGATCCCCGCCGGCAGCTACGGCGCCGGCGAGGTTCGGATCTGGGATGCGGGCAGCTACGAGTGCCACAAGTTCCGCGACGACGAGGTGATCGTCACCTTCCACGGCGAGCGCCTGGAGGGGAAGTACGCCTTGTTTCAGACGAAGGGCAAGAACTGGATGATCCATCGCATGGACCCACCGCGGCAGAACGACCGGGAGCAGATGCCCGAACGCCTCGTGCCGATGCTGGCGAGCGCGGGCCGGCTGCCCTCCTCACACGAAGAGGAATGGGGCTTTGAGATCAAGTGGGATGGCGTGCGCGCGATCACCTACTGGCGGCCCGGAGAGCTGCGGATCGAGAGCCGCAACCTGAACGACATCAGCGCCCGCTACCCCGAGCTGCGTGCGCTCGGCCCCCAGCTCGGCTCCCGCCAGGCGGTGCTCGACGGCGAGATCGTCGCCTTCGACGAGCAGGGGCTGCCGAGCTTCGAGCGCCTGCAGCGGCGTATGCACATCACCTCGGCGAGCGCGATCCGCCGGCTCGCGAGCGAGCAGCCCGTGAGCTACCTGATCTTCGACCTGCTGCATCTCGACGGCCGCACCACGCTGGAGCTGCCCTACCGCGCGCGCCGCACGCTGCTGGAGGAGCTCGGGCTGAAGGGGCCGGCCTGGCAGACACCTCGCTACCACGCCGGCGAGGGGCGCGAGCTGCTGGCGGCGGCCGGCGAGCAGCGCCTGGAGGGCATCGTCGCCAAGCGCCTGGACTCGCCCTACCGCCCGGGTAAGCGCACGGACGAGTGGCTGAAGATCAAGCACGTCAACCGCCAGGAGCTCGTGATCGGCGGCTGGCTGCCGGGCAAAGGGGCCCGTGCCGGGCGACTCGGGGCCCTGCTGATGGGCTACTACGAGCCCGGCGAGGATGGTCAGCGGATCCTGCGCTACGCGGGGCGCGTCGGCACGGGCTTCAATGAGGACGACCTCGAGCGTCTGGGTGAAAAGCTGGCGGCAATCCCAGGAAGCACGAGTCCTTTCTCCGGAACCCAGCCACCACGTGTAGCCAACTTCGTGGAGCCGGAGCTGGTGGCGGAGATCGAGTTCCGTCAATGGACCGGCGATCGGATCCTCCGTCACTCCTCCTACAAGGGCTTGCGCGACGACAAGCCTTCTAAGGCTGTACGGCTCGAGGAACCGATGACCAAGGTCCCTTACGAGGTCGTGCACGAAACCAAGCGCGCCGCGGAGATCGAGGTCGCTGGACGCACCCTGAAGCTGACCAATCGCGAGAAGCTCATGTATCCCCGCGCCGGGTTCACGAAGGGCGAGCTGATCGACTATTACGCCGCCGTCGCGCCCATCGTGCTGCCGCATCTCGCCGGCCGGCCGCTGACGCTCAAGCGCTATCCCGACGGCGTCGAGGGAGAGTACTTCTACGAGAAGCGCTGCCCACCCCATCGACCGGATTGGGTGCGCACGGCTGCGATCGCGAGCGAGCGCGGGCGGGGAACGATCGACTATTGCCTGGCCGAAGACCTGCCGACGCTGATCTGGGCGGCAAACCTGGCCGACATCGAGCTGCACACCAGCCTCTCCCTGGCCGAGCGGATGGACCGGCCGACGGCGATCGTGTTCGACCTCGACCCCGGCGCCCCGGCGGCGTTGAAGGAGTGCTGCCGGGTGGCGTTCTGGATCAGAGAGATATTCGACTCCTTTGGCCTGGAGACATTTGTCAAGACCTCGGGCTCCAAGGGCCTGCAGGTCTACGCGCCACTCAACACACCGGTCTCCTACGAACAGACCAAGCCGTTCGCGCGCGCGGTCGCCGAGCTGCTCGAGAAGCGCCACCCGCGCCAGGTCGTCTCGCGCATGGCCAAGCAGCTGCGCCCGGGGCGGGTGCTGGTCGACTGGAGCCAGAACGACGAGCACAAGACAACCGTCTGCGTCTATTCCCTGCGCGCGCGCGAGCGACCCACGATCTCGACCCCGCTGCAGTGGGAGGAGGTGGAAAAGGCGGCCCGCGCCAGGCGCGAGCCCGACCTCAGCGCCGAGCCACAGGAACTGCTCGCGCGCGTCGCGCGCGAGGGCGATCTGTTCGCACCGCTGCTCACGCTGGAGCAGGAGCTGCCCGACCTGTCGGGCTCGCCGGCCACCGAGGAGTTTCGATCCCCGCCCGTGACGGGTAGGCCATCAGCAAGAACCACGGCAAAGGCCGAGGTGAAAACGAAAGCCGGCAAGAAGAATCCGGGCAGAGGAGATGCTGAGATGCCGCCACGTGGAGTGAAGCAAGGCAGCAAGCGCGAGCGCCAGTACAAACACATCGTCGAGAGCGAGAAAGAACAGGGCGCCTCGACCAAACGCGCCGAGGAGATCGCGGCGCGGACGGTCAACAAGGAGCGGGCGCGCAGCGGCGAGTCGAAAACGAAGTCGCGCTCCTCGACGGACGACATCTCCTCGAGCCGGCGCGGTGGCCTGCGCTCGGGACACCCGGGGCCCCGCGGGCGCACCCGCGAGCAGCTTTACCAAGAGGCCCGCAAGCTCAAAATCGAGGGGCGTTCGGAGATGAACAAGGAACAGCTTCAGCGCGCGGTCGATTCACGCAAGTGATCTCTGTCCAGCTTGCGCCTGCGTAACAGGGGCACGGTGAACCAGAGCGTCACAAACGGGACGGCTCCGACAACCAACGTGATCAGACCAGCGCTCCTTCGAGGTCTCCTCGCGCACGTCGCCCGCCGCTGCCTCGGAGCCGGTCATCGCCCCCGCCTGCGCTCGTTGGCTGTCGGTGTCATCGGCCAAACATGTAAGTTACCCGCCCCATGTCTCAGAACACAATCGGCGAGTCCGCCTGCTCCTGTCCAGTAGCTGAGGTAAAGCTTGGGCGCAACCCGTCGAGGCTGTGATACTGACCCTCGATGGGCACACAAACGGAGCCGGGGGACACGGACCCGTATATCGGAGCGGGCACTGAGGTACCCACCGCGGCGCCTCGCGCCGGCGTCCATGCTCAGTCCAGTCGCACGCGAGCGGTCGACCTGCTGGTCGAGGCGGGGGCGGTGCTGGCCGGCTCGCTGGATCCGCGCACAACGATGCGGGAGGTCGCGAAGCTCACTGTGCCGCAGTTGGCCGATATCTGCGTGATCGACCTGCTCGACGAGGACGACCGGATCAACGATGTCGCCGTCTTCGCGGCAGACGAGGAGGTCGCGCATGACCTCGAACAGCTGCGCGTGCGATCTCCGCTCGACCCGGCCGGCGAGCATCCGGTTGCCAGGGTGATCCGCAGTGGCCGGCCGGAGCTGCTTGCCGAGATGCCCGACACATCGCTGCGAACGTTCGCGGAGGGATCAGCCCACGCGGAGTTCATGATCGCCCACCACTACCGCTCAGCGGTCGTCGCGCCGCTGTGCGCACGCGGTCGCACGCTCGGCGCGATTTCGATCCTGCGGCTCGAGCCGGACAAGCCGTTCGGGCAGGCGGAGAGACCGTACAAGCAGGAGGACCTCGAGCTCGCCGCGGAGCTCGCCCGGCGCGCGGCCCTGGCAATCGACAACTCCCGCCTGTTCTCCGACCTGCGCCGGCTCGAGCAGCGCCTGGAGGCGATCCTCATCAACGTCGCCGAGGCGATCACCGTCGTGGATCGCGCCGGGCATACGATCTTCGCCAACCAGGCCGCGGCGGATCTCCTGCATGTGGCCTCGCCCAGCGAGCTGACGAATATGCGGCCGGGCTCGATCATGCGGCATTTCCTGGTCCTCGACGAGCAGGGTAAAGAGCTCGACCTAACGAGCATGCCCGGCCGGCGGCTGTTCGCGGGCGAACATCCAGATCCACTGCTGGTGCGCAACATCGTCCGCGCGAGCGGCGAAGAGCGCTGGATCGTGGCCCGCGCTTCGCCGGTCGCCGACCCGGACACGGGCGAGCTGCTCTACGCCGTGAACGTGTTCGAGGACGTGACCGCGATCAAGCGGGCCGAGCTGGCCGAGCGCCTGCTGGCCACGGAGCGAGGCCGGATCGCGCACATCTTGCAGCGGGGGCTGCTGCCAGAGTCGCTGGCGGAGATCCCGGGGGTGGAGATCGAGACGCTCTACGCGGCCGCCGGCGAGCTGAACGAGGTGGGCGGCGACTTCTACGACGTGTTCGACTACGACGATGAGCGAGCGATGCTCGTGGTCGGAGACGTCTGCGGCAAAGGACCCCGGGCGGCCAGCGTGACGGCGCTCGCCCGCCACACCTTGCGGGCCGCCGCGATCAGCGACCAGTCCCCCACGGAGATGCTCTCGACGCTCCACCAGGCGTTACTGCGCCAGCCACCGGGAGCCGACCTGTGCACCGTCTGTCTGATCGTGCTCGTCCGTGAGTCCGACGGCGCGCGGCTGACGATCGCGCTGGCCGGGCATCCGCCGCCGCTGTTGATCGACGCAGGCGGAGGCGTGCGGCAGGTCGGTGAGAGCGGCACCGTCCTCGGCGTGATCGACCCCGTGAACATCGAGGAGAGCGAAATCGAGCTCACCGCCGGCGAGACGCTCCTGCTCTACACCGACGGCGTGATCGAGGCGGGCCGGCCGGGCAACCTGCTCGGCGAGCAGGGGCTGCTCGAGCTCTGCGCGGCAGCTCCGGAGCTCCCGTTGGTGGAGTTCCTCAAACAGATCGAGCAGGCTGCCCTCACTCGCGCGGAGGGACGGCTTCGCGACGACATCGCGCTGCTGGCGCTCCGCTTGGATGGTTCGTAAAACCGGTGCGCTAATGTCTCGGCATGGCGGTTGAGGGCAATCTCCTGGTTGACGTCAAACGCGCGGGGGAGCGGGTGGTGTTGCGCCTCGATGGCGAGCTCGACCTGGCCGGCGTGCCGCGGCTCGAGGAGGCCGTCGAGCGCGCGCTGCTGGATGGCGCCGCGGAGCTCGTGCTCGACCTTCGCGGGCTCGAGTTCGTCGATTCGACCGGCCTGCGGGCGATCCTCTCGCAGGAGGAGCGCTCCGCGGAGCTCGGGCGGAGTTTTGCGCTCGTCCGCGGCCCGGATCAGGTCCAGCGGCTGATGCGCATGACCGGCGTGGACGAGCATCTGAAGATCATCGACTCCCCCGCGGAGACCGTGCTCTAGCTTGACCGCCACCGGCGGCGAAATCACCCTCGGCAGGCCGCGCGTGCACCTGCGCCAAGTCGGCTCGACCAACGACCGGGCGCGCGAGCTGGCCGGCGCCGGCGCGCCGCACGGCACGCTCGTCACGGCCTCCGCGCAGACCGCCGGGCGTGGGCGTCAGGGCCGTCGCTGGTCGGCGCCGGCGAACAGCTCCCTGCTGATCTCGCTCGTCCTGCGCTCGCCGCCGGCGCTGCTGCCGCTGATCGCTGCCGTGGCGGTCTGCGACATCGCCGGGGAGGACGCGCTGGTCAAGTGGCCGAATGACATCGTAATCCCACGCGAGAAAGGTCTTGCCAAGCTCGCGGGGATCCTCATCGAGGGACGCCCCCAAGCAGGCTGGGCCGTGCTCGGCATCGGCGTGAACGTGGCCGTGCAGCTGGAGGATCTGCCCGTCGAGCCGCGCGCCGGCGCCGCCACCCTCGGCTACCCGCCGGACGCGATCGAGCCTACGCTCGCGCGGCTGCTCGCCGCTCTACAGCGGCGGCTGGCCGAGCCCACCGCGGAGATCCTCGACGCCTGGCGTCTACGCGACGCGTTATACGGACGCGAGATCGCCTGGGGCTCCGGACGCGGGCGCGCCGAGGGGATCGACGACACGGGGCGTCTGATCGTGGCGCTTGCGGACGGTGGCCACCTCGCACTGAACGCCGGCGAGGTTCATCTCGAGGACCTCCGCTAGGACGGGCACTCCTCCACGAACCGACTCTCAGACCGGGGCTCACCCGGTTACAACGCACGGCTCGCGGGGCAGGCGGAGCCGCGCCCCGGCGCGCTCACTCCTCGGCGTGATCGAGCGCCTCGTTGACGTTGCGCTGCAGCTGCTCGCCCGCGGCCGGCGCCAGACCACTGGCGTTGCCCGGCGAACGCGCCGGGGCGTTTGCCGGCGTGTCGCTCAGCGCGGCGTCGTTCTGCTTGCTCGCCGGGTTTCCCCTGCGGCGCCCCTTCGCGGCGCCGGACGATCGCTTCCCGGGCCCAGCCCCGGCCCCGGCCCCACCACCGGCGCCCCGCGCCCCGGCTGCGCCGTTCGCGACGCCCTGGACTCCGCCTGCGCCGTTCGCGCCGGCCTGCACGCGCCCCGCGCCGCTGGCGACGCCCTTGGACCCCTTGCGCCGCCGTCGCGCGTTGCGCGCGCGGCGCTTGGGGAAGTTGCGCAGCAGCTCGCGAGCCAGCGCCGGGGGCTTGCGCGCCATCCGTGTGCGCGCCCCGCGCAGCGCCTCCTCGGCCTCGGGCGTGTGCGCGAGCGCGGCGGCCAGCAGCGCGGCGGACAGGCGGCGGTCCTGCTTGCGCGCGGCGTGGATCAAGCGGCGAGCGTTGCGCGCGTGCGCGCCGCCGGCCGAGTTGACGAGCAGGCCGAGCAGGCGCTTGGTCTCCGGCCAGCGCTGCACCGCGTACTCCTCGTGCACGTCGCGCGTGTACTCCGCCAGGCGCCAGATCCAGGCGTTGGCCTGGTCGCGGCGACCGATCCGCCGCTCGACCAGCGCACGGAGCATGACCTTCGACGCTTCGCGGCGCTCGTCGCGCGGCCAGGCGCCGATGATGTCGATCGCCGTGTCGAACGCGTCGGCGTCGCCCAGCGCGGGGATGTCGGTCAGCGCGCGCAGACGCAGCTGCGCGTTCTTGTTGCGCTGCACGGCGGTGATCAGGAAGCGGCTCTTCAGCTCGCCGGTACGGTCGAAGTGGAGCATCGCCCGCGCCCGCCGCCAGCCGTTCGGCGCGACGCGCGCGCCGGCCAGCGCCGCCCACACGTGCTGCTCGCCGTAGTCGAGGTGCTCGACGGCGATCCGCCACAGCTCGCGCTCGAACACCTCAAAGCGCCGCTCCTCCTCGGCGCACACCGGCAGCACGCGCCGCTCCACGCGCATCCTGCGTCCGCGTCCGCGGCGCACCGGGCCGACGACGATCGCGCCGCCACGGTAGACATCGCGGTCGAGCAGTGAATGGAGCGTGACGACGGGGTCGTCGTGCTTGGTCGCGGGGTGCACGAAGTCGACGACCAACCCCGCCTCCTTGCCCGGATGGCGGCGGGTCACGCGCCCGACGCGCTGCTGGTAGATGCGCTTGGACGCGGTCGGCGCGAGGTGCACGCAGACGGTCGCGCGCGGGCTGTTCCAGCCCTCGGCGAGCAGCTGCGCGTTGATCAGCACGTCGATGTCGCCACGCTCGTAGCGCGCGAGGATGCTCGCGAGCTCGCGCTTGGGCGTCTCGCCGGAGACCGCCTGCGCCTTCAGGCCTTCCGCGCGGAACGCCTCGGCGAGGTTGTAGGCGTGGCGCACGCCGGCCGCGTAGACGACGCCGGGGACGCCGTTGAAGCGCGTCTTGTAGAGGTTCGCGGCGGCCATGTTGAACGGCTGCTGGTCGAGCAGCTCGGCCAGCAGGTCCTGATCGAACTCGGTGTCCACCTCACCGCGGCGCAGCGGCACCTTGGCGATCGTGCGCACCCCCGTGCCGGGGGAGATGCGCACGCAGCGCAGTGGCGCGATCACGCCGCGGCGCGCGGCCTGGGCGAGGTCGAAGCGCGAGGTCTGCGTGGGGAACAGGTCGGTGACGTGCCGCGCGATCAGCGCGCCGGTGGCGGTCATGCCGATGAAGATCGGGCCCGTCCAGGCGCGGATCGCCGCGCTCGTCTTCTCGCCCAGCGCGGTGTGCGCCTCGTCGCAGATCACGATCGTGTAGGCGCTGGAGATCTTGCCCGCGTTGCGCACGAACCACTGGTAGGTCTCGACCGTCACCGGGCCCTTTGTCGAGTCCTCGCCGACGAGCAGCGGGCGGGAGATGCGCTTGGAGTAGCCGCGGTCGCGCAGCTCGCCGTGGAACTGGTCGACGAGGTTGCGCCGGTGGGTGAGGATCAGCACCCCGCCGGTCTGTGACGCCTCGACGAAGCCGAGCGCCGCGACGGTCTTGCCGGCGCCGGTCGCGTGCTCGAACCAGAAGCGCTTGGCGGCGTTGGGGTCCTCGGGCTGCTCGGCGAGGGTTTCCTCGTCGTCCTCGTCGTCGACCCAGTCGCGGGGCTCCTCGTCGGAGTCCGACTCCTGCTCGGGCTCCTGCTCTTCCTCGGCGATCGAATCGTCTTCTTCGTCGAGCTCTTCCTCGTCCTCCTCGTCGTCCTCGTCCTCGTCGGGCGCGGCGCGCTGCACTGGGCCCAGATCGTCGTCCTCGTCCTCGTCCTCGTCGTCCTCGGGCTCCTCGTCGGGCTCGTCGTCGTCCTCGTCACCCGCAAGATCCGCCTTGGCGGAGTTGCCGGCCGGGCGATCCGCGGCGAAGTCCTCCGGCGGCGTGGCATCGTCGGGCCCGAGAATCGCGGCGGAGGCCAGCAACTCGGGCGAGGCGGCCGAGCGACCGTTGCCATTCCCCGAGGTTGTGCGCAGGGCCTCGGCCAGGAGCGCCGTGAGCGTGCCCGACAGGGCGTCGACCTGGTGGGCCGACAGCACGGTTCCATCGGCCAGCTTCGGCTCGTCGTCGGAGAGCACCCGTTCGAGTCCGAGCAGCAACGAGAACTCGCGCCGCCAGGCGGTCGAGGGGATCTTCGCTCCCTCCCCCAGCTCGACGAGCGCCTGGTCGAGCGCCCGCCGGCGCGGCGTGCCCGCGGCCAGCGCGACCGTGGGATCCTCGCCGTCGTGCAGGAAATGCTCGCGCACGAACTTCTCCGCGCGCTTGATGTCGGCGGATGAAGGAATGGGCGCGGCCGCGAGGGCCACTGAGGTGGGCTCGGCCATAAAGGCTCTGGACTTCGAGACGAGCCGCCACAGAAAACGCTGCGTGGCTCGGAAAGCCGGCACTCAACCGGCAAGACTTGCCAGGTGCTGAAAGCAACCCGGCCTCTGCTGCCCTTCAGGATATAGCAGGTCGCGGCGCGAGTGCGGGTGACTTGATCCGCAGCCCATCCGCAACCCATCTGCGAGGCTTAACCGACGATGTCCGCAAACCGCTTCTCGCCACGCCTGCTCGTGGCCACGGGTGTGGTTGCGCTGCTCGCGCTGCTCGTCGTCGGCCTCGTCCAGCTCTCCCGCTCCGCGCAGGCGCCCGCGGCGCCGTCGGGGTTGACCGTCGCGCAGATGCAGGCCCGGCTCGCCGGCTCGCCGGCGCCGCTGGCCGCACTGCACGCCCAGGCCGGCGAGCTGCTGCCGGGCGACGCGAGCGCGCTGCACGCTCGCCTGGCGGCGCTGCGCGGCGAGCCGCTGGTGATCAACAAGTGGGCCTCGTGGTGCGAACCGTGCCGCGCGGAGTCCGGCGTGTTCCAGCGCGCCGCGGTCAACCTGGGACGGGAGGTGGCGTTCGTCGGCCTGGACTCCGGCGACACGAGCCGCGCCGACGCGCTGGGCTTTCTGCACGGCTTCCCGCAGAGTTATCCGAGCTACTACGACCAGACCGGGCAGCTCGGGACCGCGCTCACCGACTCGTCGTTCACGCCCGTCACCGTGTTCTACAACCGCGCCGGCGCGCGGTACATCCGCCAGGGCCCATATCTGAGCGTGGCCAAGCTCGAACGGGACGTCCGGCGCTACGCGCTGGGTGCTTGAGAACCGTCCCCAAAAATCACGAGAGTCCCCGGCCGCGATCGCCGGAACGCGATCGCCGGGATTTTCGGATAGACACTGAGCCATGCCCGAGGTCAGGATCGACCCGCTGAGCGGCCACCGGACGATCGTCGCCGGCGAGCGCTCGAAGCGCCCCGGAGGCGCGCCGACGTGCGCGCCGGCCGAGCCGATCGACGCCGCGCGCGATCCGTTCGCCGAGGGCCACGAGGACCGCACCCCGCCGGAGCTCTACGCGCTGCGGCCCGGCGGCGGGCCGGCGAACTCGCCCGGGTGGAGGGTGCGGGTGGTGCCGAACCTCTACCCGGCGCTCACCCCCGCTGACGAGGGCGGCGAGGGCGGGTCCACAGGAGAGGGCGGGCCCGTGGGAAGCAGCAAGGGCACGGGAAATGGCGGGGGCAGCCAGGCAAGAGCCGGCCAAGCGGGGATCGACGAGCCCGAGCCCGCCGGACCGGCGCGCGGGCGACCGGAGCTGTTCACGGCGCTGCCGGCGACGGGCGCGCACGAGGTGATCGTCAACGGGCCGCAGTCGGTGCTGTCGCTGGCCGAGCTGCCGCGCGAGCAGGTTGTGGACGCGGTGGAGGTGTGGCGCAAGCGGATGCGCGCGCACGCGCAGAGCGCCTACGTGCAGCTGATCGTCAACGAGCGCCGCGAGGCGGGCGCGTCGCTGCCGCACACGCACGCGCAGCTGTACGCGCTGGACTTCGTCCCGGCCGTCGTCGCGCGTGAGCGCGAGCGCGCGAACGCGTATACGACGAGGACGATGGGCCAGGACCTGCTCGGCGACGTGATCGCCGAAGAGGTGCGCCTGCGCGAGCGGATCGTCGCCGTCGACGAGGAGGCGGTCCTGATCGCGCCGTACGCCTCGCAGCTGCCGTTCCAGCTGATGCTCGCCCCGCGACGCCCGCGAGCGCGCTTCGAAGACGACGGCCCGTCCGGCGCGGCTTTGCTGCACGAGGGTCTGGAGCGGCTGGCGCGCCATCTGGGGTCGAGCCCGCCACTGAACCTGTTCGTGCGCACCGCGCCACTGGGAGCGGAGAACTTCTGCTGGCGGATCGACATCCTCCCGCGGTTGACCCACCTTGCTGGGCTAGAGCTCTCCACAGGCCTCAACCTGAACATCGTCGCGCCTGAGCACGCCGCCGCGTTGTTGCGCGCCGCGTAGGTGGGATCTTGTTGTACCGACGGCGCATGCGCCGTCGGCGGGGGCGCGCATGCGCGCCCCCGTGGGAGGGCCGCATGCGGCCCTCCCGGACATGCCGCATGCGGCATGTCCTACACAGATAGTCTGCGGGTATGCCCGTCGAGGAACGCTTCGTCCCACGCTTCGCCGCCGAGCCCCCGCTGGAGGAGCTGCCATACGGCCGCTGGGCGGAGCGGTTGAGCGCGGAGTTCCTCGCGGCCTGCCTGGCGCTCGACCTCGACGGCGAGGAGATCGGCGAGCCGGGCGCGATCAGGTGGTACCCCGACCGCGGCTGGAACGGGCGGACGTACGTGCCGGGGACGTCGATCACGGCGAACGGGTACGAGCTGTTTGGGTACGTGAGCTTCGTCCCCGCAACAGAGGGCGGCGATCCGAGCGACTTCACCGCGCGGGTCGACTTCACCGAGGAGACCGCCGAGCGCAACCCCGATTGGAAGCTCGACCTGTGCGACGAGGTGATCGGCGCCTGGCGCGGCAACGCGGGGGCGGTCGCCGCGATGACGCTCGTCTGGGGACGCCCGCTGATCTCCGGCGGCGCGATCGTGACCGCCGAGCTGGCCGACCTCGCCGTCGACCAGTGCGAGCTGCTCGACGAGCGCTTCACTTTGATCGCACCGGATGACTACCGACATGACCTGCTGGAGATCAAGCTGTTCGCGGCCAGGGGCCAGGAGCTCGCCTGCGAGTCGCTGTATGCGGGGGATGACGAGGATGAGGATGAGGACGGAGATGTGGATGACGGCGACGGCGAGAACGAGGACCGGGACGACGCGACCATCGACGTAGAGAGGGAGGCCTGAGGACATGTCAGACGAACAGGATTGGCGACTGAAGGTCGAGCTCGACGCGAGCGTTGACGCGGGCGGCGGGGTGAGTCACCTGTTTGGACACCTTCGCGGAGGGGGTGGAGAGCCCGATGTCGTCCACGAGCTGGAGAGCGCCGTGCCCCACGATGTCGTGCTCACGCACGACGGCAAGCTCCTGTTTGCCTATGCGTCCGACGAGGCGGCCATCGCGGCGACGCGCAGCGCGATCGAGGGCGTGCTCGCGCGGGAGAACATGCGGGGAAGCATCTTCGTCAGCCACTGGGACGACGAGCTCGACAGCTGGCGCCAGACCGATCCGCCGCCGAGCGCAGCGGAAGTGGAGAAGCAAGAGACGGTCAAGCGAGACGGCGAGACGGTCGAAACGCGCACGCTCGTCGCATCCTCCGGCAAGACGGTCCGCGGCACGCTCGAGCAGTCGATGGTCGAATGGGCCGAAAAGCTAGGCGTGCAGTGCACGATCATCGAGCACCCGCACCTGTTGACGACTCAGGTCGGCTTCACGATCACGGGCCCACGACACAAGCTCGACGAGTTCTCTCAGGGACTGAAGGCCGAGGAGACGACGACGATCCGCTCGGAGAACTCGGTCATCCTGAGCCAGTTTTAACGGGGTGGGCGGGTTCTCGATCAACGACGCTTCGAATAGGCGTGACGGGCCTTCTTCCGGCAGGAGGCGCGTGCCTTGCTGCGTTTCTCATGGCAAGCCTTCAACGCCTTGGCCAACTTCTGTGCCCGTGTCAACACCCTGACCCGCGGGCAGCCCGTGGCGGTGATTTTGGTGCTCTGTTTGAGCACCGCGCCGTTTTGGGCGGTGATCGCGGTCGGCAGCGCGAGGGTCTGTCCGCAGAGATCGTATCTCGAGCTGCCAGTTCCCGCGGCCGCGAGCACGGAGTAGGGGCCCTCGGGGAGCTTCAGCTCGAAGCTCGAGATCGGCGCGTCGGGGATCGTTTTGAACGTGTTCGAGGTGACGCCCTGCTTGACCTTCGTGTTCCCGACGAGCGTCATCGTGATCCCTTCGCCCTGCAGGACGATCACCACGTCGGGGAACGCCTCGTTGCCGTGGGAGACGAGGTACACGGGCCCGGCCAGCGGGCTCGTCAGGATCGGCGTGATCGCCCTGGCGCTGCCCACGACCGAGGGCGCGGGACACCCGGCGGGGTTTGCTTCGAATGTCGCGGCCGGGCATGCTTTCTGCAGTGTCGTCAGCCGGGCGGGAAGCTGCTTGGGCAGGTCCACCTTGACCGACTTGATGTTCGCGTAAGTACCCTCCGGGGCGGAGGGGTAGGTGAGCTTCGCGTCCAAGCTTGCCCCGGCGGCTTTGCTGGCTTTCCCTTCGGTGGAGACGGCAAACTCCGGTTTGAATTTCAGGCTCGCGCAGTTGACCGCCTGAAAGGGACTCGAAACCGCAGCGCTTGTGCCGCTGGTCGAGCTCAACGTACCCGTCACTGCCAGTGGTGCACAGTTCGTCGGGTTGAAGATGAACTTGTTGTTCCCACCCACCCCGTTGATATTCACCGCGACGGAGCGGACGTCCAACGGCACACCGTCGATGACCGACGGCAGCGGGTCGCTTTTGACCGTGGCCTGGGCCGTGTGCGGATCGACGTAAAGCCCCTGGCGGAGCACGACGACCCCGAGATCGAACGGACCGGAGACAGCCGGCGTGATCGCGACGAGATCAAATGGCGCGCCCTTGTACGGGCCAGCGAGATACTCATACCCGGTGGCAGAAACCGAATCCGGGCCCGGCCCCACACTTGCGGTCACCGTGCCTATATCCGAGCTCGCGGGGCAACTCGGATCGGCTTGCTCGAGCGCCCCGTCGCCGGGCTGATTACGGCGTTCTGCCGCTTCGAGGTCGGCGTTTGGGCAGATCGTGACGCCGGCGATGTCGCCGAGGAACCCCGGAGGCGTGGTCACATCGATCAGACCCAGCCGCTGTGATCCATCTTCCCGGCTGATCGTGAGCGTGAAGGGGCTATAGGCGCCGGCCTGTTTGTCTGTCGTCCCCGCCGTGAACGCGGGAGAGAATCCCTGGGTGCATCCGCTGGTCGTGCTGAGGGCGTTCGAGGCGGGCGTCGCGACCGCCCCGTTCGAGTCGGTGATTGCACCCGATGCGTCAGCGCTCCCGCACGTCTGGGGACTCACAAACAACGCGTGAGGGCCGCCCGACAGCACGAGCTTGAGGTCTGAGAACAGCAGCTGCGGGCCGTTGTCTAACACCACCCGCACCTGCCCCGGCTGCAGGCCGCTGACACCCTGCTGGCCACCGACTTCAAGATAGGCCACGAGCTTGAGAAAGATCCCCGTCGCCGGGTCCTCGATCACCAGATACGCGCCGACCAGGGCGCCTTGCACCGTTTCCTGCTGGGCCAGATAGATCTCCCCCTGCAGCGGATGTTCAGACAGCGACGTGCTCACTTCCAGGGTTCCGACCCGCGACGCGGCCGGGCACGCCGGCGGGCGTTCGGATTCCTGCACCGAGCCGATCCCGATCTGCGCGGGCGAGCACACTTCCAGGCCATCGTTTGCCGACGGCGACAGCGTCAACCCCGGCGGGAGCGTCACCACGGCATTCTTCACCTGTTCCTCCGCGGGGCCGCTCGGGTCTTCGTTTTGCGGAACGCGAAGATTGATTTCGAGGCCCGTCGGGGTATCCGTCGCCGACGTTTCCGCCGTGACTTCGAGCGAGGGGTTGAAGGACTGCTGAGAGCTCGCCGGCGCAAACGATGAGGAAGCTAGGGCCGGGCCCGGTCGCGAAAGCGCCGGCGAGGTGATCGTGAGCAGCGCCAGGACGACGAGTCCCCCGCGCATCGGCGAGACTCTCGGGCGACTTTGCGGCGGGTCCCCTGCCCGCCCTGCCCTCTTCCACATCATAGTCTGAAACATACCATCCGTAACCGACTAAAGTCAAGGCGACATCCGCATGGCCGACGAGATCCAGCTCACACCCACCTCCTACATCGTCCTCGGGCTGCTCTCGATGCTCCCCGCACAGGCCACCCCCTACGACCTCAAGCGTGCGGCCGCGGCCACCGTCGGACAGTTCTGGACGCTGCCCCACTCCCAGCTCTACTCAGAGCCCGCGCGCCTCGCGCGCGCCGGCTACGCGACCGAGAACCAGGAGCCGGGCGGCCGACGGCGCAAGCTCTACAGCCTCACCACCACCGGCACGCAGGCCCTCGAGAGCTGGCTGGGAGTCTTCACCCCCGAGCCCTACGTCCTACGCGACCCCGCGCTGCTGAAGCTGTTCTTCGGGGCCGACGCCCACGCCCTCGCCGCGGGCCAGCTCGCCACCCACCGCCAAAAGCTCAGCGAATACGAAGCCTACGCCGCCCACGACACCGGCACCGACCCACGCGGCCCCTGGCAGGCGCTCGACCTCGGCATCAGACACGAGCGCGAGACGATCGCCTTCTGGGAATACCACGCGCAGCCACGCAAGAAGCAGCGCTGAGACACCGCAAGGATGCATGGCGCTTACGTACCTGCTCGAGCTCACACCAACGCCCCGGAGGAAGTCTCAGAAAAATATCGCCATCTGCCTATTATAGCTAGTATAATATCTACCGTGAAGCGGCCGCGCACGTATTCGCCCGTGACAGTCGAAGCCGCCCGCCTACTTGGCGCCCGCGTCCGGCTGGCGCGTGGTGAGCGCCGCTGGACGCTTCAGCAGTTGGCCGACCGGGTCGGCGTCACGCACGTGACGATGCGCAAGGTCGAGCGTGGTGATCTGACCGTCGGGCTCGGTGTTGCGTTCGAGGCCGCGGCCGTCCTCGGCGTTCCATTGTTTGACGAGGACCGCTCGCGGCGCTTGCTGGAGGCCGGCCGTGTCGATGACCGTCTCGCGGTGCTGCCCCAGCTCGTGCGCAGGCCGGCAGAGGTGGACGATGATTTCTGAGCCACGGGAGGCATTCGTATGGGTATGGTTACCCGGCGCGGAGGACCCGGTGGTCGCCGGTCGCCTGGACATCGCGGGTGAGGTCCTCACATTCACCTACGGGCGGAGCTACCTCGCACGCGAGGACCGAATCGCGCTCTACCTACCGGAGCTGCCGCTGGGCCGAGGTCCGATCTCGCCACTGGTCGGCGAGGTGGCCGGCTGCATCGCCGACGCGGCCCCAGATGCATGGGGACAGCGGGTCATCCTGAACCGTCGGATCGGGCGGAATGCCGTCGAGACGACAGACCTGAACAACCTGACCTATCTCCTAGAGTCAGGCTCAGATCGAATCGGTGCCCTGGACTTTCAGACATCCGCTTCGGAATACCTCGCACGGTCGACTGCCAGTGCAACGCTGACAGAGCTCGCCGAGTCGGCCGAGCGTGTCGAGCATGGTACCCCGCTCTCGCCGACGCTCGATCAGGCGTTGCTCCATGGCAGCTCGGTCGGCGGTGCGCGACCGAAGGCGCTGCTGAGCGATGGCGCCCGCCGGCTGATTGCGAAGTTCAGCTCGACGACGGACACCTACCCTGTGGTCAAGGGAGAGTTCGTCGCGATGAAGCTGGCGCAACGGGCGGGTTTGAACGTGGCAGCCGTTGCGCTCACAAAAGCTATCGGCAAGGACGTGCTGCTGATCGACCGGTTCGACCGACCGGTCACCGGCGGGCGCCGGACAATGGTCTCGGCGCTGACGATCCTGGGCCTCGACGAGGTCAGCGCGAGGTACGCCAGTTATGCCGACCTCGCGCAAATCATCCGCACACGGTTCACAGACCCGCGGCCGACGTTGCGCGAGCTGTTCTCTCGCATCACGTTCAACATCCTCGCCGGCAACAATGACGATCATGCTCGCAACCACGCCGCTTTCTGGGATGGGAACGCACTCACGCTGACCCCCGCCTACGACATCTGCCCACAGCCGCGTGCAGGTGGCGAGACCGCTCAGATCATGGCGATCGGCCAGGATGGCTATCGAATGAGTCAGGTTGCCGGTTGCGTCGCTCGCGCATCCACATACCTCCTATCGGAGCCAGAGGCCCGTGAGATCATTGATCATCAGATCGACGTGATCGAAACCGAATGGGCCGGCGTGTGCGAGCAGGCCGCCCTGACCGAGGTCGATCGCGCGGGATTCTGGCAACGGCAGTTCCTCAACCCATACGCCACCGAGGGCTACTGATCCCGGCGCAAGCAAGAAAGGAAACCGATGGCGAACTCAAGCGATCGTCCATTACACGATCTCCGCCGGTAAGAAGGATGGGGTTCTCCCGCAGCCCGACAGGCTGGTGCAAGCCAGCCATCGGCCAGATGGTGCGATCCGGGCTCATCGGATAGCGTGACCATCGTGAGCGAGACGCACAGCGAGTCCACACCCCAGGAGCGTTGGACGGCTGTCGACCGTTACATCACCGACCTGCTCGTGCCCGAGGACGCAGCGCTGGAGGCGGCCCAGCAGGCCAGCGTCGACGCGGGGATGCCGCCGATCGCGGTCACGCCGAACCTGGGCAAGCTGCTGGGGCTGCTCGCGCGGGTACAGGGAGCGCGCACAATCCTGGAGCTGGGGACGCTCGGGGGCTACAGCACGATCTGGCTGGCGCGGGCGCTGCCCCCGGGCGGGCGCCTGGTCACGCTCGAGGCCGACGCCGACTATGCGGAGCTCGCGCGCGAGAACATCGCCCGCGCCGGGCTCGCGGAGACCGTCGAGCTGCGCGTCGGACCGGCGCTGCAGACGCTGCCCGAGCTCGTCGCCGAGGGGGCGGGGCCATTCGACCTGATCTTCATCGACGCCGACAAGAAGAACAACCCAGGCTACTTCGAGTGGGCGCTACAGCTGTCTCGGCCCGGCACCCTGATCATCGTCGACAACGTCGTCCGCGGCGGCGCGATCCTCGACCCCGACGCCGACGATCCGACGCTCGGCAACGAGGGCATCCGCGGCGTACGCCTCTTCTACGAGAAGCTCGCCGCCGGGATGGGTGGGGGTTTGATCGACGCGACCGCGATCCAGACCGTCGGCAGCAAGGGCCACGACGGCTTCGCGCTCGCGATCGTCAAGTGATTCGGCGCCGTGAGCACCTCTAAACACCCGTTGTAGAAGCATCTTCTTAGCGCCCTCGGCGGGCGAGATCCGGGCGGCCAAGGCCGAGCCCTCACCGGCATTCGCGCCAACACTCGCGCCAAGCCGGCCCGCACGGAGACGCGAACCGCCGTGGGCGCGCCACCAGCGCCGCGCTCTCAACACCACCCCATCCACGAGCGGGGGATTCATCATCGCCATGCCCCCGCCAGGAGTCGAACCTGGATCTACCGCTTAGGAGGCGGTCGTCTTATCCATTGGACTACGAGGGCGCGGCCCATCGGGTCTAACGAGCGGGCCAACGGAGAAGGCTACCGGCGCTCTTCCGCCCACCGCTACTCCTCTCAGGTGGGGTGCTCAGCAGAGTCGTCTACCACTACGCCCTCCACCGCGACGCTCCTCAGCGCCTCCCCGTCCAGGCGGTGGGTGATCCATTCGTTCATCGTCTGCGCGCCGATCCTCCGGTAGAAACCCAGCGCGAGCTCGTTCCAGTCGAGCGCCGCCCACTCCAACCGCTCACCACCACGCTCTCGCACCAGCGCGGCGACTGCCGTCAGCAACGCCTTGCCCACGCCCCCGCCGCGCTCGGCGGGACGCACGAACAGGTCCTCCAGCCACACTCCCGTGCTCGCGAGGAAGCTCGAGAACGTCGGAAAGAACAGGGCATAGCCGAGCGCCTCGCCGTCACGTTCGGCAATCAGCGCCTCGGCCGCCGGCCGCGCGCCGAACAGTGCCTCGCGCAGTTGCTCCTCTGTCGCCTTCAGCTCGCGCTCCAGGAGCTCGTACTCGGCCAGCTCCCCGAATAGATCCAGCAACAGCGTCACGTCCTCCGCGCGCGCCGGGCGAATCCTCAGCCGAGCTCGGGCGGCGGCGGACATCGCGGTCAGCTCCCGAGCCGATCGAGACGCGTTGGATAACCCGCCGCGTTCCGGCCGCCGGGACGATCGAGACGCGCCGAGCGGCCCATCACATCGGTCGCCAGTTCGCCGAGATGCGCAAGATCCGGGCGGCCATCAGCCGGTCGGTCGGTCGGGGCGCTCGGGGTAGATCTCGTCGATCGTGGTCAGCGCCGTATATGAGGCGTCGCCGCCGAGCGCCGTCTGGATCGCCTCGCCGCCGCCGGCGAGGCGATCGAGCACGCTCACGACACCCGCAACCGTCAACCCCTCGCCGCGCACGCGCTCCACAGCCTCGATCGTCGAGCCGCCGCTCGTCACCACGTCCTCGACGATCAGGCAGCGCTCACCCGCGGCGAGTGGCGGCCCCTCGATCCAGCGCTGCAATCCGTGCTCCTTGCGCTCTTTACGAACGATGAACATCCTCGCCGGCGGGATCGGCGCGATCAGTGCGGCGCAGGCGACGGGGATCGCGCTCACGGGCACGCCGCCGACAGCGCTCGCGTCACATGCCCGGGCCCGTGCGGCAACCAGCAGCCCGAGCGCCCTGAACGCCTCGGGCAACAGGATCGCGCGCTTGGCGTCGACGTAGTACTCGGCCCGCGCGCCGCTCGTCAGCGTCACCGTGCCGATCACCAGCGCATGCTCGCGCAACTCCGCGACGAGCCGCCCACGGGCCAGCTCGAGATCGCTCGTAGATTTGTCCAAGGTATCCACCGCTGGGTCTAATCTATAGCCCGATGGCGAGCTCCGGCGTATCCTCCTCGCTCGCCGCCTTTCTGCGCCTGGCCTCCTTCGCCATCTGCCTGATCGTCGCCGCTTCGTTCCTCGTCTTCGTGGTCGACCAGACGGGCTCGGCCTCCACCCGGCAGCAGAAGGAGTTGAGCGAACTCCCGTCTCCCACCAACACACCAGCCGCGGCCGACCCGTCAACGCCCGCCCCCAAGCACGAGAGCACCGTGCACAAGACGCTCGACGAAGCGGCCAACGTGTTCACCTCGCCCTTCTCCGCCGTCGTCTCAGGCTCCCACAGCCAGTGGGTGATCCGCGGGGTCAAGACGTTGCTCGCGCTGCTCGTCTTCGGCCTGGGCCTCAGCTACCTAGCCCGTGTCATCCGCGTCAGGGTGTGAAGTGCGTCACGGGCCGGCGTGGCTGTTAACGGTGTGGCTACCCCCGCCATCCTGGTTGTAGACGTCCACCGGCGTACCCGTCTGCACCCAACCGTAGATCGCCGGCGCGTCGGGGATCGGCACCCGCAAACAGCCGTGGCTGGCGGCGTACGTGGGAACTTCCGCATAGCCGTGGATCGCGTACCCGCGGATGAAGTAGTTGGAGTCGACCATGCCCTCCGAGTTCGTCCCCGGGGTCTTCGAATACACGGTGAACCGACCGATCACCGTCGGGGTCGAGGGCTTGCCGGAGCTCGTCGTGTAGATCGCCCGCACATGGCCGCCCGGTTCGATCTCGGCGAGCACCTGTTTTGTCAGGTTCGCCTCGACGTGGCGACCGTCGCCGCGGTAGCGCACGGGGAAGGCGCCCGCGCCCTCTTCGAGACGCCGGAAGACCTGCCTGCCCGCGTAGGCGATCCGTTCCAAGCCCGTCACCTTGCGGAAGGCGATCAGCGCGCGTCCCGTCCCTTCGTCGAACACGCCGCTCAACGGCACCGCATAGTGCAGCCCGTCGAGCTCTGACTGCAGCAGCCGTACCGACTGCCCCTGTGAGCCGGGCCCGAGGTTCGCGTTGACAAAGCGCACGCCCGGCGAACGGCCGCTGAACGCGCCCTGTTGCGGCGTGGCGTAGTGCGCCGCACGCGCTTCCACGAGCCCCGCGTCACCGCTTGCGAAGCTGATCTGAAACCGGCCCGCGCCCCTGCCCGCGGCGAGCACGCTCACGGTCCTCACCCCCACCTTGCGCCCTTCGCGGTAGAAGCTCACCTTCATCTGCTGGCCCACGACATACGGCGTCACGATCCCCTGCACGGCCATCCGCTCGCCGACGAGCTCGAATGGTGGATTGCCATGCACATGACGCAGGGCCAGCTTGACGTTTGCAGCCACGGGAGATGGGACGGGCGGAGGCGGAGGCGGAGGCGGAGCGAGCATTGAGAGGATCCTACGTGCTCATAGCGACGGTTGGGCCCGGCGACCCAAGCGCGGGCACGGCAGAGATCAGTCCCACGCGCTTCCCCGCACGCACGATCACAGCGATCACCAGCAGCGAGGCGACCATCAACACGAGCACCTGCCAGAAGGCCCAGCTCTCCAGGCTGCCAAACGCGATCGAGTTGTTCAGCGAGTGCGCGACGAAGCACGGGTACAGCGAACCCGTAAACCGATACAGCAGGCACAGCCCAAAACCGAGCCCCATCAGCGGGACGAGATCGAGCGCGGGCGCCGATCCGTAGTGCACGCCGCCGAACAGCACGCCGGTGATGACCGCCGCCGGCCACAGCCCCTTCCAGTTGCGCAGCGCCGTGAAGATGAAGCCCCGGAACAGAAACTCCTCGCCCAGCGGCGCAACGATGCAGGTCAACGCGGCGCTCAACAGCAGCAGCGCCGTGCCCCCGTTCGAGCCCAGCGTTTCGAGCACCTTCTCTTTTTCCGGGTGAAAGATCGCCGCCCAGATCGCGCTCAACACGATGAACGCCACGAGCAGCAGCACGATCAACCCGGCGACCCTCCGCCGGCGCATGCGCGGCGGGCGCAGGCCGAACTGCCATGAGCGCACGACGCGCCCGCCCATCCGCGCGAACAGCACCGCGGTCAGCACGAACACGACGTCCTGCACAACCGTATCGGCGATCTCCAAGCCCGCGGGAATGTGCGAGGAGGTGATGCTCACCCCAAACGCCGCGGCGGGCAGATCGATGATCAGACCCCCCACCGCCGCCAGAACCAGAGCGCTGATCAGCGCCGCCGGCGCCATCCACGGCGGCCAGTCGGGTTTCTGGTCCTCTCTGGAGCGCCGCTCCGCGGCGAGCGCCTGCTCAAAGGAGTCGGCCTGTACCGGAGAGGGCTCGCCGGGAGCCGAAGGAGACTGAAGGCTCGACATCTGACTCCCGCCAGCTTACGCGGCCGCGCCTCTCACGCGGTCCAATCCGGGTAGCCGCCGGGCCGCAATTTGCCGGTCGGCTCGCCAAAACGAGCGCCGGAGGGGCGTGAAGGTGAGCGCGGCTCACGCCACCCAATGCCAGGTCGCGAACTCGCCGACGAACAAGACCATCAGCGCCGCCGAGACCACCAGTGTCGGCATCCGCGCACGAGGATGCTCGGCCAGCCAGGCGGCAAGCCAGATGCTCAGCGGGAACAGCACGACGAGGAAGCGCGGCAGCGACATCAGTGGCTGGGAGGCCACCGGATAGGACAGCGGCATCGCCAGCGCGGCGATCACGTACACGCCATAGGCGAGCGGCAGCACCCGCAGCACGCCGACGGTCGCGGGGATCGCGAGCAGCAGGAAGGCGAGCAGCATCAGGTTGTGTCCCGCATCGATGAATGGGCTACCGCCCGCGGCCGGGAAGTACACGTGATGACGTTGCAACGACAGCAGCTGCCGCAGGCCCTCGAAAGCTGCCCTGATCCCATCCCATACGCCCAGGTAGGGCCCCGCGAAGTGCCTGCCCCACACAGCCTGCGCATGAAACGGCAGCAGCGCACTGCCGCCGTCGAGCGCGAGGTAGACCATGTACAGCACCAAGCCCGCCGGCATCAAGCCGAGCCACAGGACATCTCGTCGCAGTCTGTATCGGACCCCACCCACGCGCCGGCGCGCGGCGACGAGGAGGTCCGGTGCGCGATCCTCGCGCGGTCCGTACAGGTAGAGCATCGCCACGGGCAGCATCAACACCAGCCCCGTGCTGCGCGCCGCGGCGGCCAGCGCGCCGAGCACTCCGACCCACGCCCAGCGTCCCTGCCGGGCGCACAGGAAGACGCCGACCGACAGCGCCAGATAGAGCGACTCCGAGTAGTCCGCCGAAAAGAAGAACGCCATCGGCGCGAACGCCGTGATCATCACCGCCAGCCGCGCCACCTCACTCCCGTCCACACTCGAAAGACCGACCCGGGATCGAGCACCGCGCGCGAGCTCGAGCGTGGTCAGACGATGGATGCCGTACAGCGCGATCGCCAGCGCGGCAATCGACAGCAACACACCGGCCGCCACCGGTGGCACACCGAGGTGCGCGATCGCGCTCAGGCCCAGTGGATACAGCGGGAAGAAGGCCGTCCGCGAAGACGTGAACGCACCCAGGTCGGGCCGGTAGCCGTAGTGGGCGATCACCAGGTACCAGGCCGCGTCCCAGCGCGCCGCCGGGGCCGCCAGCAGGTTGGGAAACCAGCCAAGCCCCCGCGTCACGCCGGGCGGGTTGAACGCGTTGCGCACAGGGCCCGAGCCAAACGCCAGCACCGCGCTCATCCCGGCGACCCAGACCAGCAGGCGCGAGCTCCACAAGGCCCGCCACACCTCGCGCACCGCCGCGAGCTTGGCGGGATCGACCGCTGAGCGCTCGAACGGCGAGGCGAGCTCGCTCGTGGCGGCCATGCGGGCTATCTCGGCTGTCTCGGCGTTCATGTCCGTGGGTCACTGCAAGCGCTGCGGCAGAGCGGCGCAACCGGCAGGAAATCACAATCCGAGCGGTAATCTCACCAGAGCAGATGTCCCGACAAGCTCGACAGCGCCGGCAGCGCCACCACCGCGCCGGGCCCGCGCGGGTCTTGCTGATCGGCGGCGGCGTGCTCGCCACCGCAGTGATCATCGGCACGATCGCGGCGGTCGGCTATGTCCTGCACGTCGCCCAGTCGGCGCCCGCGCTGGCCTCACTGCGCCCGCTCGTCGGCGGTGGCTCCTCGCAGGTGTTCGCCTCAGACGGCACCCGCCTCGGCTTCATCCAATCCGATCAGCTGCGCACCCCGGTCTCCTGGAATCAGATACCCACGGACCTGAAGAACGCGACCGTCGCGATCGAGGATCAGCGCTTCTACAAAAACGACGGCGTCGACCTCACCGGGATCTTCCGCGCGGCCGTCAAGGACGCCACCCACGGGGAAGCCCTACAGGGCGGCTCGACGATCACGATGCAGCTCGTGCGCAACCTCTACCTCGGCGGGGACCAGCACACGCTCAAGCAGAAGATCATCGAGGCCAAGCTCGCGCTGGACTACAACGAACACCACTCCAAGCACTCGATCCTCAACAGCTACCTCAACAGCGTCCCCTACGGCACCGTCGGCGGGCAAACCGCTGTCGGCGTGCAGGCCGCCGCGCGCACCTTTTTCGACAAGCCCGCCTCACAGCTGGACCTCGAGCAATCCGCGCTGCTCGCCGGCCTGCCCCAGGCGCCCTCGCAATACAACCCGTTCATCGACGCCTCCGCGGCCCGGCTCAGGCGCAACGAGGTGCTCACGAAGATGGCCGAACTGCACTACATCACCGTCGCCCAGGCGAACGCGGCCAAGACCGAGCCACTGGAGGTCAAGCACGGGAACTTCTACTCCCAGCGCAGCGAACCGTTCTTCTTCGAATACGTGCGCAAACAGCTGGTCCAGCGCTACGGCCGCAAAACCGTCGAACAGGGCGGCCTGCGGGTCTATACGACGATTGACCTGAACATGCAGCGCCAGGCGCGCAAGGCGATCGCCGAAATCCTCGACGAGCCCGAAGATCCCGCCTCGGCGGTCGTCACGATCAACCCGTCAAACGGCGACATCGAGGCGATGGCGGAGTCCGAGTCATACGAGACATCCCAGTACAACCTCGCCGCCGACGGGCACCGTCAACCCGGCTCCACGTTCAAGGCGATCGACCTCGCCGATGCGCTCTCGCGCGGGATCGACCCGAACAGCACCTACTACGAGTCGCACACGCTCGAGCCCGGCTGGCTGCCCGGCTACCCGACCTACGAAGTGAAGACGTTCGAGGGCACCTCGCTGAACAAGTCGATCAACCTCGTCAACGCCACGCTCACCTCCGACAACACCGTCTACGCCCAGCTCGCCGCCGACCTCGGCGAGCAAACGGTCACCGAAATGGCCTACAAGATGGGCGTCACCACACACCTCTCCAGCTACCCGGCCGAGGCACTCGGCGGGCTGACGCTCGGCGTCACACCGCTGGAAATGGCCGACGTCTACGCGACGCTCGCCGACGGCGGCTACCGCAACAAGCCGATCGCGATCACGAAGGTCGTGTTCCCCAGCGGCCACGTCGATTCGAGCTGGGGCACACCCCATCGCGTGAAGGTGCTCTCCAACGGGATCACCTCCGAGGAGACGAAAATCCTCCACGAAAACGTCGAGAGCGGCACCGCCACGCGCTCGGCGATCGACTGCCCGACAGCCGCGAAGACGGGGACGACCTCAGAACTCGTCGACGCCTGGCTCGACGGCTACACGCCGCACTACTCGACGGTCGTGTGGATGGGCTATCCGACCAAACGCGTCTCGATGACCGACGTCCACGGCGAGCCCCAGCAGGGTGGCTATCTGCCCGCGGAAATCTGGCACGCCTATATGTCGATGGTCACCGAAGGGCAGAAATGCAGCGAATTCCCGCCGCCCACCGAACCGCTCTCCTACCAGCCGTTCTTCGGCAAGTACGCGAGCACCGGCGAGTCCTCGCAAGCGAGCGAACCAAGCGAAGAAAACCTTGGCAAGCAGGAACCGAAGAACCCCGAAAAGGAAACACACCACGCCTCCCATCCCGGCCAGGGCGGCGGCACGGGGGGTGGCGGTGACACAGGCGGTGGTAACACGGGCGGCGGGGGCAACCCGGGGACCGGGGCGCCCACACCGGAAGCCGGGACGCCACGCGAACCGGCTTCCCCGACACCCGGGGGCGGCGGCGGCGGAACCACGGGCGGAGCCGAACCCGGGCAATAACCCTCGATCCAGATAGGCGGGGCCGAGGGGAATGCACGCGAATCGGACCTCATTGCGCGCACGCTGGTAGTTTGAATCTGCAAATCCGCGACAACGGGCCGCGCGCACATGGGTGCCGCCGGACCAGATGGGATGCAGATCCGTGGCAAAGGAGGAGAAGGTTGAATTCGAGGGTGAGGTGATCGAGGCGCTGCCCAACGCGATGTTCCGCGTAAAGCTCGACAACGATCACGTCGTCCTGGGCCACGTCGCGGGCAAGATGCGCCGCTTCAGGATCCGCATCCTTCCGGGCGACCGCGTCCGCTGTGAGCTCTCCCCCTACGATCTGGACCGCGCGCGAATCGTCTACCGCCACCGCTAAACGGGTGCTGTAGGCGAGGCCAGAAACGGACGCGGCCTCGAGGGAAAAGATGGAGCGCTCTTTGATCGACTCGATCGCCGCGCTGCTGCCCGCGGGCGGGTCGCGGGTCGTGCGCGGCGTCGGCGACGACGCCGCGGTCGTCCGCGCGGGGGGAAAGCTGTGCGTGACCTCTGTCGACGCAATGGTCGAGGGCGTGCATTTTCTTCTGGACGACGGCTCGTCCAGCCCGTTCGACGTCGGCTGGCGTTCTGTGGCGGGCGCGTTGTCCGACCTCGCCGCGATGGGCGCTCTGCCGGGCGAGGCCTACATCGCGCTCGGCGTCTCATCCGCGCTTGGCGAGCAGGGAGCCCTGGAGCTGATGCGCGGCGCCATCGAGCTCGCCACGTCGACGGGAACCGTGCTCGCCGGTGGCGATGTGGTCTTGGCACCGATCCTCACGACGTCCGTGACAGTCGTCGGCTGGGCGGATCGCGCAAGCGAGCTGGTCGGGCGCGACGGGGCTCTCGTCGGTGACCTCGTCGGCGTGACCGGCAGGCTCGGCGGCCGGCCCCAGCGCCCGCTGCCGCGACTCGCCGAGGGCAGGGCGCTTGCCCTGGCGGGAGCCCACACGATGATCGATCTCTCCGACGGGCTCGCCGCCGACGCGCGGCATGTCGGTGAGCGCAGTGGGGTGTCTCTCCAGATCGATCTGGAGAGACTGCCGCTCGACGAAGGCGTACTCGATGGCGAGCAGGCCGCGACCGCAGGGGAAGACTATGAGCTGTGCTTTACCTCCCCGCCCGCCGAGCGCGCACGTGTGGAGGATGCCATTCGCGACGCCGACGGCGCACAGGTCAGCTGGATCGGACGCGTGACCGACGGGCCACCCGGGGCCCTGTTTCTCGACGAGCACGGCAACGAGCACCGGCTGGAGGGCTTCGAGCACCGCTGGTGACGCCGGCGAGCCACCGGCGAATGGACGCCGCTTCCGGGCGCTCGAATGCCCCGCACGGGTATGACGGTAGCCCGAGAGCCACGCTACGACGAGGCGGGCGGAAGCAGCTGCCGCGTGGGTTTGAGCACCGTCGGCGGTGGTGCAGCGCCGCGCGCGGACGGGCGGGGCGCGGACGAGCGGGGCGCGGACGGGCGGGGCGCGGTACGTGAGGCCTCGATCGGCTGGACCTTCGGGTCGCCCGACAACCGGCGTGCGGGGCCCTCGGGAACGGTCCGTCTCAGGCGCGCATACACGAGCAGCCGTTTTTCGGCGCTGAACAGCGGCGTGCAGGCGCTCAGCACCAGCCTGCTGTAGCCGACCTCGCCCGTCGCGGCGGCAACGTCGGTGGGCGCGACCACCCGCTCGCCGATCACGGTGTAGGTGAAGTGGGCGTAAGGCATGTTCAGCAAGATCCTGCTCCCCCGACGCAGCGCGTCGATGTGACGGAACGGCGCCAGGTAGGTGGTCCTGTGCCCGGCGATCGCCGTCGTGCCCGCGACCCCGGGGAAGCTCGTTTCCGAGTAGATCCCCGGGCCGCTCTCGAGGTCGGAGGTGTCGGTGCCCTTCACCACCACATAGCTCGCGTCGATCAGCGGGATCACGATCCGCCCCACCGCGCTGCCGTCCCCCGCGCGGCGCTCCAGCTCGCCTGCCAGGAAGGCGATCCGGCGGCGCTCGTCGGGCAGGCTCGCCAACGCGCGCTGCTCGCGCGGCGTCGGGGCAGCCCGTTCGGCCGCGCGCAATGTCCCGCTCAGGTGGTCCTGCCGGTATCTCGCATACAGCGCGGAGAGCGGCTCCTGCCACACCAGCGTCACCCCAGCGTCGAGCAACACCAGCGCGCCGAGCACGATCAGCATGACCGCCAGCGCGCGCAGCGTACGGCGGCCGATCCGTCCGCGGGGCGGTCTCGTCGTCGACAGAGCCTCAGACATCGCCCGACTATCGTCGCAGAGCCGACTGGGTGCCACCAAGCGATCCCGGACCGGCGTAAGACAGCGGGCCGCGAATCCTCACCCCCGGGTCCCCGTCGATCCCCGAATCCGCAGAGGCCGCCGGAGCGCTCACCGCGAGCAGCGCGGCAGCGACCGCACAGCCGCCCGCCAGGCTCCACAGCACGGCCGCCGGCACACCGATGTGCCCGCCCGCGAGCAGCAGCACCGCGTACCAAGCGATCTCCCCCGGCCCCACGCCCAGGTCGCGGGCGTAGAAGGCGATCAGCAGCGCCAGCGGCACCAGCGCGATCGCCACGAGCGCAAGCGCCGCCGCGCGTGGAGGGCGTAGATCCGGGTCGACGATCAACAGCCACAGGTGCAGGGCCGGGAGCACCAGCAGCGCGGCGTATGGATTCAGCGCCCACACCACCACTCCCACGCCGATCAGCACGACCAGCATCGCCAGCCCGGCGGCGGCGGCGCCGTCGCCGTTCTCCGGGCGGACGCTCAACCCCAGCCGGCGCACGACCCGCGGCCACGCCAGCCAGCAGAGCGCGAACACCAGCAGCACCGCGAGCACCGCTCTGGTCCCCTCTCCAGCCAGCGGCAACGCCCCCGCCGGCGTGGGCATCGCCGGCGCCGCGTGCAGCGTGCCCAGCCAGCCCAGCGCTTTCGCGAAAACGGCCGCCGCGAAGAACGGCAGCGCGCAGACCGCCGTCCACGCCAGACCCCGTGCGACCGCGCGATCGCCGCTCCTTCTCCGGCGGCGGCGCAGGCGCGCATAGCCGTCGGCGGCGAGCAGCAGCGGGGGAATCAGCAGCGCCGCGAGCAGCAGCCGCAGCGCCCACTCCGGGATCACCTTGCGTCCGATCACCACGCCCGTCTGCTTGCCCGCAGCGATGTCCGGCGCCGTGTCCAGCGCGTCCACCGCGGTCAGCGCCGCGCGGCCAAAGCCTTCCAGCCGTTCCTCGCTGACCGCTTCGCCCGGCGGCGGGGTCCGTTCGCTCGATGCCTGCACGAGCACGCTTGGCAGACCTTCCGCGTTCAGCGCCCCCTGCTCGCCCGTGGCGAATGGAAACGCCAGATGCGCAAGCTGCCCGATCGTGCTCGGGGCGCCCGGGTCGCCGCCAACGACCTGCGTGAGCGCACCCGCAACCGTGCGCTGCAGCAGCTCGGGCGCGCTGCCGAAACCGTCGGAGTAGGGCACCACGAACGGCTTGCGCTCGTCTTTGCCCGCGACATTGCCCAGCACGATCGCCGCGTCGACCGGCGCGGCTTCGCGGGCGACGAAGTTCATCGCCCCGGCGGCGCCGCCGCTGCCGCCGCTGGTCGAGACGAGGACGATCGTACGCTGCGTCTCGCGCGCCGCGAACACGCGCGCCAGCTCGATCAACGCGGCCGTCCCCGACAGTTCGGCCGCCGCCCCCCGCGCGCTCGCGTCGCGGTGGGCGAGGATCACGATCGGCGCGGCGCCGCTCGCTCCCGCGCGCTGCGCGATCACCGTGCTCAGCGTCTTTTCGCCGTCGATCGTCTGTGCCTCGAAGTGGTTTGTCCTCACCTGAAAGCCGCCCTTCCCGGCGCTGCCGAGCCCTTCCAGCGTCTTCGTGATCCGCGCCCCGAGCGCTTCGTCGCCCGGGCTGCCGGGGCGACGATTGGGAAACTCCGCGGCCAGGCTCTTCAGTTCGGCGAACGCGCCTGCCCCGTCGAACGCGTCCGGGGCAAGCGTCGAGGTGAGCGGCAGCGGGCGCGCGCTCAACGAGAACGCCGCGACCGCCAGCGCGATCAAAAACGGCGCGAAACTCGCGCGGTATAGACGCCCGTTCAGCATCCCGAGACATTAGCCCCGCCCTCGGTCCGCAGGAGTCTGTTGAGCCCTTTAGGTATCGTCCTGCCGCGTGCTCCAACCCGTAGCCGTCGGCCACAAGACCCTCTCCGACTACACGCACATCTGCGGCAAGGAGCTGATCGCGGAAATTCACGAGCTCGCCGAGCCGCTGAAGGGCCAGCGCGTCGTGCACATCTCCGCCACGGCATTCGGCGGCGGCGTCTCGGAGATCCTCTACACGCTCGTCGGGCTGATGCGCGACGTCGGCCTCGACTGCGAGTGGCAGGTGATCTACGGGCGCGAGGAGTTCTTCAACGCCACCAAGCTGATGCACAACGCGCTGCAGGGCGCGCCGCAGGACCTCGACGAGGAGCAGTGGGAGACCTGGCGGCGCTACAACGAGATGAACGCCCGCGAGCTCTCCGGCGGCTGGGATGTGTGCCTCGTGCACGACCCCCAGCCCGCGGCGCTGCACACGCTCGTCCCGGAGAAGGCCGCCGGCTGGGTGTGGCGCTGCCACATCGACCTCTCCACGCCCAACCCCGCGACGATCGCCCAGCTGCTCCCCTACATCTCCGAGTACCCCCAGTCGCTGTTCCACATGGCCGACTACGTGCCCGACGGGATGCGCGGCAAAGTCAACGTCGTGCCCCCGGCGATCGATCCGCTGACGCCGAAGAACATGGCGCTGCTGCCCGAGGATGCCTCGTTCGTGTGCGAGCAGTTCGGGATCGACATCGACCGGCCGCTGATGTGCCAGGTCTCGCGCTTCGACCCCTGGAAGGACCCGCTCGGCGTGATCGACGCCTACCGCGTGGTCAAGGCCGAGTTGCCCGATATGCAGCTCGCTCTGGTCGGCTCGATGGCCTCTGATGACCCCGAGGGCTGGGATTTCTTCAACGCGACGATCGCCCACGCCGACGGCGACCCCGACGTGCACATCCTCAACAACTTCAACAACGTCGGCGCGATCGAGGTCAACGCGTTTCAGTCCCACGCCGACGTCTTGATCCAGAAGTCCACGCGCGAGGGCTTCGGGCTGACGGTCTCGGAGGCGATCTGGAAGGCGCGGCCGTTCATCGGCGGCGACGTCGGCGGGATTCCCCTGCAGATCGAGGACGGCGTCACCGGCTATCTCGTCTCCTCGGCCGAGCAGTGCGCGGAGCGGACCTTGGAGATCCTCAAGGACCCGGCGCTCGGCAAGTTCCTCGGCCGGCGTGGCAAGGAGCACGTGCGCGAGCACTTTCTGATGCCGCGCTATCTGCGGGATTATCTGCGGATCTTCAACGAGCTGCGGGAATCATGAGCGAGACACCGGCCCAGCGGACTCAGCCGCTGGTACTGGTGTCCAACAGAGGCCCCGTCACCTTCCACTCCGGCGGCGAGGTGCAGCGCGGCTCGGGCGGCCTGGTCACCGCGCTGACCGGGCTGGCCTCGCACCGCGAAGCGATCTGGATCGCCTCGGCGATGAACGACTACGACGCGGAGGTCTCGCGCGCGAACGACGGCCGCTCGTTCCCGGTGCGCTCACCCGCGGGAGGCGAGTTCCAAGTGCGGCTCGTCGTCTCCGACCCCGAGGCATACGACCGCTTCTACAACGTCTTCGCCAACCCGATGCTGTGGTTCATCCAGCATTACCTGTGGGACCTGTCGAACGCGCCGGACATCCGCCGCGAGGAGATCGAGGCGTTCGAGTTCGGCTACAACGTCGTCAACGAGGACCTCGCCCGGGCGGTCGTCGAGGAGCTCGACGGCGTCTCCGAACCCGTCGTGATGGTCCACGACTACCACCTCTACACGCTCCCCGACCTCGTGCGCAAAGCCCGTCCGGACGTGTTCCTGCATCACTTCATCCACATCCCCTGGACGCAGTCAGACGCCTGGCGGGTACTGCCCTCGCGGATCCGCGAGGAGATCTTCACGGGCCTGCTCGCGAACGACATCATCGGCTTCCACACGCGCTCCTACCGGCGCAACTTCCTGCAGTGCTGCCGCGACCTGATGGATCTCGAGGTCGACTTCGACCGCGGCCTCGTCCTGTTCGGCTCACGCGAGGTCTGGGTGCGGGCCTACCCCCTGCCGATCGACCACCGCGCCACGCTGCAGGTCGCCCAGGGCGAGCGCGTCGGCGAGTTCGAGGACGAGCTGCTGCGCCGCCGCCGCGACTTCCTGATCCTGCGCGTCGACCGCGCCGACCTGTCGAAGAACGTGCTGCGCGGCTTCTCCGCCTTCGACCTGTTCCTCGACCAGCACCCCGAGTTCTCCGAGCGCGTGACGTTCATCGCGCAGCTGATGCCCTCGCGCACCGACGTGCCCGAGTACGCGGAGTACCTGGAGCGGATCGAGGCGTTGGTGGCGGTCGTCAACCACCGCCACGGCACGACCGACTGGATGCCGATCCAGCTGAAGCTGCGCGACGACCTGGAGGAGGCGGTCGCCGCCTACAAGCACTACGACGTGCTGCTCGTCAACGCAATGTTCGACGGCATGAACCTCGTCGCCAAGGAGGGCCCGCTCGTGAACGAGCGCGAGGGCGTTTCGATCCTCTCCGAGAACACGGGCGCGCACGAGGAGCTCGGGCGTTTCGCGCTGTCGGTCAACCCGTTCGACATCCAGGAGCTCGCCGACTCGATCCACGCGGCGCTGACGATGTCCGCCGCCGAGCGCCGACGCCGCGCGGAGGGGCTCGTGGAGATCGTCACCTCACGCGACCCCGGCGACTGGATCGACGAGCAACTCGCGGACATCCGCGCGAAGGGCCAGGCGCGGTAAAAACAGCCTGAACAGCCCGGGGACGAGCTGCAAAGGGCATGGCGCCGAAGAGCGCAGGGCCCGGTCGAGACTGGGTGACGGGCAGCAGCGCTTTCGTCACAGGCGTATTCCCGATGCACCGAGGCGCCGGTGACCGTGGGGGTGGGCAGGTGAGGCAAACCCGCTACTCTTCCCCGACCGCATGACCCTGCCCGCACCCACATACGACCTCGTAATCCTGCTCGACCCCCAGGCCGAGGAGTCGACACGCCTGAAGATCATTGCCGACGCGCGCGGCGCGATCGAGTCAGAGGGGGAGTTCCTGCGCCACGACGAGTGGGGCAACCGGGCGATGACCTACCCGATCGACCACAAGACCCAGGCCGAGTACCACCTGCTGCAGTTTCACGCCACGCCGGAGCTGCTCGGCACCCTGAACCGCACGCTGCGGATCGTCGACGAGGTGATCCGCTTCCGGATCATCAAGCTCGCGCCGGGCACGCCGGACGCACCGGAGATGCCCGCCACCGTGAGCGGGGTGCCCCGCCCCGTCGAGACAGAGCCCGCCGCCGAGCCCGCGGTCGCGGCCGTCGAGCCCGCTTAGGACCCCTTTCCAAAAAGATCGGCACGCCCGGATGCGTCCCTGGACACTGCGCTGGATCGCCACGTGACGCCTTGCACGTGCCACCGGCACGCGCTTCACCGCCCCGCGTCGCTTCGCCCAGCCTGGTCCATGAACGCCCCACCGATCAAAGATCGGCTAGCACCGCCTATTTTGACAGGGGTCCTCAGGCACGGCATTTCGCGACGCAGCGGTTACACAAACCGCAAACGGGTAATAAAATCGTTTGATGGCCTGGGTTGAGGACATGAGCGACGGGGGACCGGCGAGCAGGACCGATGTGCTGCGGGCCTCGCCGCCGATGTTCGAGTCGCGAACGCTCGACGTGCTCTCGCGCGTGCATCCCATGGTGCCCGTGCTGATCTTCACGCCCGCGGTGATCGCGTTGGGGGCGTGGGAGCTCTCCGGCGCGAGCGTCCTCGAGACGATCGCGCTCCTGGTCGCCGGCTATGCCCTGTGGACGCTGTTCGAGTACTGGCTGCACCGGATCGTCTTCCACTTCGAGCCGACGGACGGCCTCGGCGCGCGGATGCACTGGATCATCCACGGCGTCCACCACGACCACCCGAACGATCCACTGCGCCTGGTGATGCCACCCGCGGTGAGCGTTCCCCTGGGACTGGTGGTCTTCGCGATCCTCTATCTGATCTTCGGCGCCGGCTACGCGCCCGGCCTCGGAGCCGGGTTCTTCGCCGGCTACCTGGCCTACGACATGACCCACTACTACATCCACCACTTCCGCCCGCGCGGCCCGCTCGGACGGATGCTGCGCGAGCGGCACATGCGCCACCACTTCCAGGACGACACGCGGGGCTTCGGGATCAGCGCTCCTTATTGGGACGAGATCTTCAGGACCTCCTCGCGCGGACGGACCGAGCGGCCCGCACACGCCGCGCCTGAGCCCGCCGTCGCCGTCGCGCCCGAGCAAAGCAAGCCCTGAGCGGAGCCGCAAACCTCGCAACTAGCGGGGTGGACCGGGCCGATCGGGGGCGGATCGAGAATTGCGCCCGAGGGCGCCTCTAGACTCGGAGCCCGGTCCCCGGAAGCACGGAGATCGAAAGCAGACCCGACGAGCTCCCGCGAGCGGGAGAACCAGCTGAAAGGAACAGAGACCGATGGCCGCAACCAACATCAACCGCGTCGTGATGACCGGAAACCTGACCGCCGACCCCGAGCTGCGCTCGCTGCCGAGCGGCATGTCCGTGTGCAAGCTGCGCGTCGCGTGCAACACGCGCCGCAAGGACGGAGCATCCGGCGAATGGGTCGACAAGCCCAACTACTTCAACGTCACCGTGTGGGGCGCACAGGGCGAGAACGCGGCGCGTTATCTGTCCAAGGGACGCCCGATCGCGCTCGACGGGCGCCTGGAGTGGCGCGAGTGGGAGACCCAGGAGGGCGCAAAACGCCAGGACATCGATATCATTGCCGATTCGGTGCAGTTCCTGGGCTCGCGCGATGACGCCTCGAGCGGCGGATTCACGGCGGGTAACGGGACTCCCCAGGGCAGCGACGTCCCGGTCGATCAGCGGGACTTCCAGCCCGCACCTGTCGCCGCCGGGGCCGGCGACGACGACATTCCGTTCTAGCAAGATGAAGGAGTAACCAGTGGCAAAAGCGCGCGGTCGCGGCAAGCCTGTTCGCCGCAGAGACAAGAAGGGTGGGCCCGGAAGCGGCCGGCGCAAGCCATGCCAGCACTGCCGTGACAAGATCGAGCAGGTCGACTACAAGGACATCTCCTCGCTGTCGAAGTTCATCTCCGAGAAGGGCAAGATCCGCTCGCGGCGGATCACCGGCTCGTGCCGGCGCCATCAGAGCCAGATCGCCCGCGCCGTCAAGCGCGCCCGCGAGCTGGCGCTGCTGCCGTACGTGAACGAGGGTGGCCGCGAGGACTCACCGCGCGGCGGCCGCGGCGATCGCGACCGGGAACGCTAGGAGACGACATGCCAGAAGCGATTCTTCTAGAGGACGTCGAGGCGCTCGGCGAGCAGGGCACGGCGATCGATGTCTCGAAGGGCTACCTGCGCAACTACCTGATCCCGCGCAAGCTGGCCCAGCCCGCCACGAAAGGCGCGATCGAGGCGATCCGCGAGCGCAAGGCGGCGGCCGAACGGGCGGAGCGCAACGCGATCGAAAAGGCTCAGGAGAACGTCAACCTGCTCAATCGGACCGTGCTCACGATCCCTCAGCAGGCCGGCGCCGACGGGCGGCTGTTCGGATCGGTGACGGCCCAGGACATCGCCACTGCGGTGCGCGAAGCGCGCGGACTGAAAATCGACAAACGCGGTGTGCACATGCCCGAGCCGATCAAGAGCGTCGGTACATACATGGTCGAGGTCGAGGTCGTCGAGGGCGTGACGGCGACGATCAAGACAATGGTTGTGGCGAAGAAATAACAAGGGGCACTACTCCCATAAGCGTGGGAAAGACGGGAGGGGTTTTCGAGGGCCCTCTTATCCAAGTGTTGGTCGTGGCTAAGAAATAGCCCCCGGGCACCGTCCTCTCTTCCTGCGAACATTCGTTCGTGGGGAGCAATTTAGTCCGAGATAGCGGGGAGCCCTGCTCCCTGCCAATCGATGCCAACCTAGACTCGCCGAAGCTATGTGCGCGGTCTCGGTAACCAACGGCAACAGCACGTCCAGCCCTCCCGCGGGCGTGGTCGCGCCGCCGCACAACCTCGAGGCCGAGCAGTCGGTGCTCGGCTCGATCCTGCTGTCGGACCGCTCGCTGTATGCCCTGGTGATCGAAGAGGGGCTGCGCGCGGAGGACTTCTACCGCGAGCGCCACGGGACGATCTACGAGGCGATGCTCGCGCTGTACAACGAGTCCGAGCCGGTCGACGTGCTGACGGTCACCGACCGCCTGCGCTCCAGCGGCAAGCTCGAGGGAGTTGGCGGGGTGGCGAGCGTCGATGGGCTGACCGGGGTGGTGCCGGCCGCCGGGCACGCCCGCCGCTACGCGCAGATCGTGCGCGAGAACGCGCTGCTGCGGCGACTGTTGGGAGCGTCGTATGAGATCCAGGAGGGCGTGCTCAGTCATCGCGCGGCGCCGCGCGAGCTGGTGGAGCAGGCCGAGAAGGCGATGCTCGAGGTCGGCCGCGACGACCGCCAGCAGGACTTCCGCGCGATCGAAGAGGTGCTCCACGAGGAGCTCGACAAGCTGCACCGCCTGTCGATCGAAGGGACCTCCCTGACCGGGACGCCCTCCGGGTTCAAGGACCTCGACGAGATCACCGGCGGCTTTCAGCCGGGGAACCTGATCATCGTCGCGGCGCGTCCCGCGATGGGCAAGTCGGCGCTGGTCTGCAACATCGCCGAGAACGCCGCCGTCGAACACGGCAAGCCCGTGGCGCTGTTCTCGTTGGAGATGGCCGAGGCCGAGCTGGCCCAGCGGTTCGTCGCCTCCCAGGCGCGGATCAAGGGCGAGGAGCTGCGCAAGGGACGCGTCGCCGAGCAGCGCTGGCCGAAGATCCTCAAGGCATCTCAGCGCCTGGCGGCGGCGCCGCTGTGGGTCGACGACTCCTCGGACGTGGGGATGCTCGAGATCCGCGCGAAGGCGCGGCGGCTGCACTCGCAATGCGAGAACGGGCTCGGCCTGATCATCATCGACTACCTGCAGCTGATGCGCACCGACAGCCGCTACGACTCGCGCGTGACCGCCGTCGGCGAGCTGAGCCGGGGCCTGAAGATCCTCGCGCGTGAGCTAAAAGTGCCGGTGATCGCCCTGTCGCAGCTCAGCCGCGCGGTGGAGTCGCGCCCGGACAAGAAACCGCAGCTGTCGGACCTGCGCGAGTCCGGGAACCTCGAGCAGGACTCCGACCTCGTGATGTTCATCTACCGCGACGAGTACTACGACGAGGACTCCGAGCGCCCCGGCGAGGCCGATCTGATCATCGCCAAGCATCGCAACGGAGCCGTCGGCAAAGTCACGCTGACGTTCCAGAAGGAGTATCCGAAGTTCCTCAACTACGCCGGCGAGCGCTATTCCCAGTAGAGCCTCGTAGACTGCACTCGGCATGCCAGGAATAGTCATCGTCGGCGCCCAGTGGGGCGATGAGGGGAAGGGCAAGATCACCGATCTGCTCGCCGAGCGCGCGGGCGCGGTCGTGCGCTTCCAGGGCGGCAACAACGCCGGGCACACGATCGTGCGCGGCGATGTCGAGTGGAAGCTGCACCTGATCCCCTCCGGGATCCTCTACCCGGGCAAGCGCTGCGTGATCGGCAACGGCGTCGTGATCGACCCGAAGGTGCTGATCGAGGAGCTCGACGCGCTGCGGGCGCGTCGCGTGGACGTGAGCGGACTGCGGATCTCGGCAAACGCCCACCTGATCATGCCCTACCACCTGCTGCTCGACTCGGCCGGCGAGGCGAAACTCGGCAGCCGCCAGATCGGCACGACCCGGCGCGGCATCGGCCCCTGCTACGCGGACAAGGCCGCCCGGCTGGGCATCCGCGTGCAGGACCTGCTCGACGAGAAGATCCTGAAGAAGAAGATCGTCGCCGCGATGGAGCCCAAGCGCCTGTCGCTGCGACCGTTCGAGAAGGACCCGACGCTCGACCTGCACACGATGACCGAGGAGTACCTGACCTACGGCCATCGCCTCGAGCAGCACATCGCCGACACCGCGAAACTGATGTGGGAGCTGCTCGACGACGGCGAGAAGGTGATCTTCGAGGGCGCCCAGGGCGCGATGCTCGACATCGACCACGGCACGTATCCCTTCGTCACCTCCTCCAATCCTCTATCGGGCGCGGCCACCGTGGGGACGGGGGTGGGGCCGAAGGACATCGACGAGGTCTGGGGCGTGTCGAAGGCGTACACCACGCGTGTCGGCGCCGGGCCATTCCCGAGCGAGCTGCACGAAGAGATGGGCGAGCTGATCCGCAAGCGCGGCGGCGAGTTCGGCACGACGACCGGCCGTCCGCGCCGGACCGGCTGGCTCGACCTCGTCGCGCTGCGCTACGCCGCGCGGCTGAACACGTTGACGGCGCTCGTGATCACCAAGCTCGACGTGCTCTCGGGCCTCGACCGGATCCAGGTGTGCACGAGCTACCGCGGCGCCGAGGGCGCCGAGTTCAAGGACTTCCCCTACCACCAGACGGTCCTCCACCACACGACCGCCGAGCTGACCGAGCTGCGCGGCTGGCAGGAGGACCTCGGCGAGTGCCGCACCTATTCCGACCTGCCGGAGGCCGCGCGCGAGTACCTGCAGTTCATCGCCGAGCAGATCGGCGCACCCGTGACGCTGATCGGCGTGGGCCCCGGGCGCGAGCAGATCATCTGGACCGACGCCGGTTTGCGGACACAGCTCGGGGATGGCAGCCTGCAGACGCAGGGCGTCGGCTGATCGACCTGCCCTACCTGGCTACCCCGCTACCCGGGCCGGTTTGCGTCGCGCGGTAGCGAACGCAACGAGGCCGACCAGCAGGCCGAGCGCGCCGAGGATCAGCGCGGCGACACCAAGACCCTTGCTCGCACCTCCACTCGACTTTACGGCGGCCGGTGGGGAAATCGGCGTGGACTGACCCCCAGCCGTCTGGCCCGCTTGCGGCCCCGCCTCGTCGCCGGCGACGTCCTCGATCGCGCCGCCCTTGGCCGTGACGTTAATCCTCGGCGAGGGGTGTTCTCCCGTCAGCGACGGTTCGATCCAGTGCACGACCTGTCCGTTGCTGTAGGTCTGCACAGTCCTGAATTCGAGGGCCTTTCCCGTGGCGTTGCCGGGGATCGCCAGCGAGAGTGGAAACTGGATGAACTGGCCGCTGTTCACCTTGCCCAGCGGGCCTGTCCACGTCCAGACGATCTGCGAGACCTCGGTGTCGATCGTTTCACCGTCTTCTTTGATCGGGCTCGCGAGCTTTGTTTCGATCACCTTCGCCGTCCAGCCGGCCACGTTTTCATAGTCCACACCGGTGAACCCCTGCGGGAACAGCGTATCCACCTTCTTCACATAAGCGCCTTCCTGCTCACCCGGGACCCGCACGTCGAGCGTCGCGAAGGCCCCCGCGGGGATCGTGTTGGGGTGCAGGCTGATGTGCGCCTGCGCGCCGGCGGGCGCGACGAGCATGCCAGCTGCAAGTAGCGCTGCGAAGGACTTTGTCGTCATATCTTCGGTATTCCTTCCAGATGTCGGTGTATTTTTTGGTGGCCTGTTAGTTTGAAACGACGTCCCTGCTCGTGGGATCCTTTATTGAGATACCCAGGCCCTTTGCTCGGGTTGGCCTGTTAATTGCTCGTGAGCGATCTTTGCATCGGGTACGCCGCCCTTGCTCAGGGGAGTGGGTGCTCATCTAATCGGCACCTTCACCGTCTTTGAGAACTCTTCGAATTCCGAGACCCGGTCGGTGATCTTTATCTCCCAAATCCCGCCGGGGCTGAGCTCGGCGGAGTTGAACGCGTAGTGGCCGGGACCGGCAAGGTTTGCCGTCAACGGCAGCGGGCCGATGCCCTTGGCCGGGAGATCAGCGGTGGCGAGGAGTTCCTTGGTGGCGGTGAACTGGCTGCCGTCCTTGGCATTGATCAGATATAGGTGAATCGTGTTCGGTCCGACCCGCGCCGGTTCGACGGTCATCTCCAGCTCCGCCGGCCCGATCGTCGTGTTGACGGAGAACGGCCCCGCCGCCGCGTCGATCGGCGGCGCGTAGCTGATCAGCGCCGCGGTCACGCCGAACACGCAGAGCATCAGTGCAAGCTCACCACGCATCGTGCGGCGAGCCAGCACACCGACCCCGCCCGGTGACCGTCCGTCACCCACCAGTCGCTCGAGCATCGGGATGACCCGTTCGCGGTTGACCCAGCCAAAGCCAATCAGCGCCAGCAAGAGAATGACCTTGACGATGATCAGCGCACCGTAGGTGGTGTGGAAGAGGCCGTGAAAGCTCCTTACGTCAATGTATGCCTGGATTACCCCGGTCACCGCGATCACGACCACAGCGCCCAGCGCGAATGGCGAGAAGCGCGCCAATGTCGCAAGCAGCAACCGGCTGCGCTCAGCGCCCTCCAGCTTGCGAGTCGCGCCAGGCAGCGCGAACAGCAGGCACGCAATTCCCCCAACCCACACGCTGCCGGACAGCACATGAAGGACATCGGACGGGAAAAAGACAACGACCGGACTCTCAATGCTCGCGTGCCCGGCCAGCGCGGGAGTCATCACCAGGTAGACGCCTCCGAGAGCGAGCAGCGCGAGGATCGCGCGTGGTGGCCGCCGGCCAAGTGGCTTCATCAACAACAGCAGGGCGCCGAGCAGAGCCCAATCGAGTGCGCGCAGGCCCCACACCCAGCCGAAGCGACTGTCGAGGGTGTCGTTGACGATCGAGCCTTTCAGGGCGCTCCACAGCGATACGCCCGCGGCGGTCGCACCCTGCAGCAGGACTCCAAGCACGCTGACGACCAGTCCCAGCACAACCGCGAACGCAAGCAGCCTCCCGATGCGCGCGGCGAACGCACCCGCGGCCGCCGGCCAGCGTGACTCCGAACCGGCAACCGCAGCGAACCCCGGCAACCAGGCGAAGAACAGAAAGACCAGGCCACCCACCATCAGCGCGATCGAGAGATAGTTCAACCCGCGCACGACACCGAAGGCGAGCACGGTCACCTTGCCGCTCTTGTTCTTGCCGATCAGCCCGGCGACGGTGAACTTCGGCGCCGCCCCGGCGTGGCCGATGTTGAACACCAGCCCGCCATAGACGATGTGCGTGTCGGCTGAGATCACGCGGTAGGTGCCGGTGTAGGTGCCATCCGGCAGGTGCGGCTTCAGGCCGACACCCATCCACCGCTCGTTGCCGTCGGGATGGGAGACGTTCAGGTCATCGACCTCGTTGCCCTGCGCGTCATACACACGTACCGCGCCGAGCGTCCCGCCGACATCCTGGTTGAACTCGAAGATCACCTCCTTCGGCTGCACCTGGGCGGTCGCTCCCGACGTGGGCGAGGTGCCAAGCAACTGCGCATGCGCCCATGCCGCCGGCGCGCTCACCAACACGCCGAGCAGCACGAGCAGAAGCGCCGGCAGGGCCTTGCGGCGAGCGGCGCTGCTCACCACACGTCCTTCACGGGCGTGTTCTCGCGGCGGCGGCGCACAAACAGGACGAGCAGCACGCCCAGCACGATGAGCACCACCAGCACCGGGATCGCCGCGGCGGGCGCTGAGGTATGCGCGGGAGTCCAGAACAGCACGCCATTCACCGTGGCCTTCTGCGCGCCCACCTCGATCGGCACCTGCCAGTTGAAGATCTTCGTGCGCTTGGCCTTATCCTTGACCTGCGGCGGCAAAGCCGGGGACATCCAATGAATGCGATGGTCGTGCCATTCCAGGCGGCCGGTGCGATCGACGACCGTCCAGCGGGGAGTCGCCGTCGGGGACGCGGACGCCGGGACGTTCACATCCCCGTAGAAGTTCTGGTTGAGGTAGTAGGCCGGCGAGCGCGTGTTCAGTTGCACGGTGCCGTCGGCCAGCACCCGGCCGTAGGGTTCGCCCTGGTAGCCGAGCACCGTGACGATCTTGCCGCTGTGGTTGGTCAGGATCAGCCGGTCGGCGAATTCCAGGACCTGCAGGCTCACACCGGGCAGATTTGGGGCTACCCCGGTGACGTAGGAGCGGTAGTTGTAGTTGCTGCCCTGATCGTTGATCGGGTTCCCGCTCTCCGGCACGGGTGTCTGTTTGCTGCTCTGGGCCTGGGGACCGCTTTGGACTTGGGGACCGCTTTGGACTTGGGGGGTGTTCTGGGCCTGAGGGCTGCCCTGGGCTTGCGCCATCGCCGGAGGCAGCGGCGCGAGCAACATCGACGACAACGACAACAGAGCACCAAGCACAACGATGGCGATCCGACGACGGGACATGAAGACTCCTCGCGTGTGTCTATTTGTAGACCAAAACCCGCCGCAGCGGAACAAGCCATTTGCGCAGCGGACCTCTTCAGGGACGAGCAGCAACCGCCCGAATACGGACGGAAAGGGTCTAGCTCATCAGAGAGAGCAAGGGAGGCGGGCGCACCGCCAGCGAGCGGCCGAGCAATCGACCGCCGCGGACGAACGCGAGCACCACGCAACGGCGCGCAGACGTCGAGGAACGTGGGCGCGCCCAGAGCGCATCTCGCGCCTCGCGATGAAGAGCTATCAGCGCACGCTCACCCGGGTAGCGCCGCGCGAGCAGCGGTATCGCCAATACAAAGGCCGGCAGCAGGTAGAGGATCGCGTGCAGCACTCCGGGAGAAACCTTACTCCACCACCCACAGCCCATCGCAGATGCGAGGCCTCACGGCCTCCCCGCCTACGCCGAATGGTCCACGATGGGCATTGGAAGGATGGGCCGTGCAGGAATCGAACCTGCAACCTTGGGCTTAAGAGGCCCCTGCTCTGCCGGTTGAGCTAACGGCCCGTGAGGGCGCCGGCGCGATGCGCGCCGGCTCGGACTGCGATTCTAGCCAAGCCGCATGGCGCTCGCCGCCTCAGAACACGATCGTGCGGCGGCCGTCGACGATCACCCGATCGTCGAGGTGCATCGAGACAGCCCGCGCGAGCACCAGGCGCTCGATGTCACGGCCAACGCGCTCCAGATCCTCGACGCCCTGGCGATGGTCGACGCGGACGACATCCTGCTCGATGATCGGGCCGTCGTCGAGTTGCTCGGTCACGTAGTGGGCCGTCGCGCCGATCAGCTTGACTCCCTGCTCGCGCGCGCGGCGATAGGGATCGGCGCCCGCGAACGCGGGCAGGAAAGAGTGATGGATGTTGATCGCGGGGGCTCCTACCCGCGCAAGGAAGTCGCCGCTGAGGATCTGCATGTAGCGAGCCAGCACGAGCAGGTCCGCCTCACCGGCGAGCAGCCCCAGCATCCGCTCCTCAGCCTGCTCCTTACAACCCGGCTCCACCGCCACGTGGTGATAGGGAACGCCGGCCGCCAGCGCCTCGCGCTCGAGATCGGGGTGGTTGGAGATCACCGCCACGACCTCGCCGTCGAGCTCGCCGCGGCGCCAGCGCCACAGCAGCTCGAGCAGGCAGTGGTCCTGGCGCGAGACGAGGATCGCGATGCGCCGGCGCTGATCCGGCCAGCGGATCTGCCAGTCCATCGCAAAGCGCGTGGCGACCTCGGCGTCGAACCGCTCGCGCAGACGCTCACGCACGGCCGCGAGCTGATCGCCGCGTCGCCCGCGACGGCGTCGGGCGGCCGCGAAAGCGCCGGGAGGAAGAACTCGGTGCGCAGAAAGAACCGCCCGCCGATTGGGTCGGTGGAGTACTGCTGGGAGGAGACGATGTTCGCCCCCTGCTCGAACAGGAAGCCCGACACCGCCGCGACGATCCCCGGGCGATCGGCGCAGCCGATCAGCAGGCGCGCGGTATACGTCCGGCGGGAGCCCGCGATCACTGGCCGCGCATGCCGCGGACCGGCCGCGAGGTGTCTCGTTCGGAGACATCCACGCAAGCCCTCCCCCCGCTATTTCTTGGCCGCCGTAGACGTGCCGCCGGCGCCGCCCGAGCCCGTCTGGATCGGATAGGTCTTGCCACCGATCGTGACGGTGCCGCTGGAAGCCACCCGCCGCGCCGCTCGTGCTCACCGAGCCACCGGTGCTCGGCACAGCACCGGTGCTCGCCGCGGTGGTGCTGCCAGATGCGGCGCTCTTCTTCAGTTCCGCCAGCTCTTTCTTCAGCCGCGGCCGTTCTGCGGCCGGGGCAAGGCTGACCGCCTTGGCCGCGGCCAGGTCGCCCTGACGGGTGTTCTTGGCCTTGTAGGCGTACTCGGCGAGCGCGCCGAACAGCGCGGCGCTCTGCGGCTCCGAGGCGACCACGATCTGCAGCACCGCCACCGCGGCGGCCGGTTCGTTGAGCCCTTCTTCGCCGAAGATTCGCACCATTTCCTTGGCCAGTTTGGGACTGGGCTTCGGCGGATTCAGCGCCAGATAGCTGTTCCACGAGTGCGCCACCTGGGAGAACAGTTCTTGGCCCTTGCTGTTCAGTTTGCCGTTGGTGACGTAGGTTTCGCCGCCGGCTTCGTGCAGCTGAGCGTTGATGAGGCCTTCCCATGCGCTCAGGTTCTTGGGCTGCGCGACGACGAGCTTCTGGTACTTCTTCACCTGTCCGGCGAAGCTCGCTTTGGGGGGGCCTTCTTCTCCGGTCAGGGCGTTCAGGATCCCGCCACCACCGCCCCCCACGCCGACGCCAAGGCCGATGAAGCCCACGGCGAACAGCACGGCGAGGCCGACATAGATCACTTGGACTGTGCGGCGGCGGCCGCGTCCTCTCAGGTCGAAGAGCATCGCCGGTTGATTCTACGGACAGCGCGCTCGCCGGTGGGCCAGGCTCTCGGCGAGCATCCAGGCGCGTGTGTCGCTCAGCCCGAATGGCCCGGCCGCAGGACAGCCTGGCCAGGGTGACCGAGGCCTCAGGAGGCTAGGTCAGCTCGCGGTCGATGTGGTCGATGATCTCTTTCACGTCGGGCTCAATCTCGTCGACATGGCCCGCCACATTCGAGTCCACGTCCCGTGCGCCCACAACCTCTGGGCTTCCATCATCGGGTGGAGTGGAAGGTGGAGCAGCGGGCTGCGGAGAGCCACTTGGCGAGGAGGGCGGAACGGAACCGCCGCTCCACCCGGCCCGGAGGCACCATCGCCGGGGGGAGGCGTACCGCCGCCAGCCGCGACCTCGGCCCGCTCCCGTTTGGCGTCGCGCAGCGCGAAGAACGAAGCGAGCAGAATGCTCAACTCGTAGAGGATGTACAGGGGCACCGTCTCCAGGAGCAGCGTTACGGCATCGCCCGGCAGGAAGGCGGCCACGGCGGCGCAGGCGAGGATCGCGTAGCGGCGGTTGTGGCGCAGCTGCTTGGGCGTGACGATCCCGACCCGCGTCGCGCCGAGGATCGCGACGGGCACCTGAAAGACCAGCCCCATCGCCAGCAGGATTGTGGCCGCGAACTTGTAGTACTGGCTGGCCTGCACGAGCACGTTGAACTCACCGCTGTTGAAGTTCTGGAAGAACCGCACCGCGGCGGGCAGCACGACGAAGTAGCCAAACGCCACGCCGACGACGAACAGGAACGGGATCGCGGCGAGCAGCGGCAGGGCGATACGTCGCTCGCGCGGGCTGAACGCGGGCAGCACGAACCCGTACAGCTCGAACAGGATGATCGGCAGGGAGATGATCAGCGCGAAGAACAGCGACACCGTGATCGTCGTCGTGAACGGCTCGCCGATGCCCAGCGTCACGGGCTTGTTGCCTTCCGGGACCTTTGGAATCCTGGCGACGGAGGCGCTCAGGGCGGGGATCTCACGGGCGAGCTGGGCGCGTGTGGCGGCCGGCAGACCACTGCTCGGGGCACTCAGCGCGAGCACGATCGCCTGGGTGTCGTGGGCGACTTTCAGCACTCCCTGCTGAGCCAGCGCGGTCTGCCCGAGCGGTCCGTTGCCTTTCTCGACCTGTTTCTGGGTCTGCTTGTTCAGCGGCTCGTTGATCAGGTGCAGCAGCGCATGGTTCTGCCACAGGCAGAAGCCGAACGCGATCGCCAACGCCACCGCGCTGACGATCAGGCGGGTGCGCAACTCGTCGAGATGGTCCACGAGGCTGAGCCTGTCCTCGTGGCCGATCGCGCGGATCGTGGTGGCCATGACTCATATGAAGCTATCACCGAGGTCGTCTGTCCTCGGCGGGCCTGATGACCGGGTCGATACCGGCTGGAGTGCCGGCTCGCGTCCCCGGCGCTCGGATATCCGGGCCCGACCCGCTCGCACGGCAATCGCGCGCCGTTACGCAAACCTCCGAGCTGAGCGCGGAGCGCTAAAGCCGGCCGGCCCCGGAGTCGATGACGGTGGGGAGTAAGCCATGCAACCCGAAAGAAGCCACAACACCCATCGCGTACGGCTGCCCAGCGGCAAGCAGATCGAGGTTGTCTACGGCGACCAACGCGGCCAAACGGCGGCCAGGGAGCAGCGCGCCGCGGCTGCCGAGCGCGGTTGCGCGCCCGATCCGCTGCACGTCTGCTTCCACTGCGCCGGCGAGCTGGCATATCCGCTGGACTGGGCCGAGGAAGGCCCGCGGCACTGGCGGATCGTACTGCGCTGTCCCGAGTGCGAGGCCCGGCGCGAGGGCGTGTTCGAGCAGGCCGTCGTCGAACAGCTCGACGAGCAGCTCGACGACGCGACCGGCGCGCTGCTGAGCGATCTGAGGCAACTGACCAAGGCGAACATGGAGGACGAGGTCGAGTTCTTCATCCGCGCCCTGGACGCGGACCTGATCGTCCCCTCGGACTTCTACCTGTAGCGCTCGACCACCGCGTCGGCGACGAGCTCCAAGCGCGCCGCACGGCCGGGAGGCAGGCTCGCGGGGAGCGCGGTCTTGGCTTCGGCGACCAGCGCGAGCGCTCGGTCTCTGGCCTGCGTCAGCGCACCGGTGCTCGCGATCCGGTCGCACAACTGCTCTGCTCTTTGGATCCCACCCGCACCGCCGTCCCCGCGAAGCGACGCGAGGTCGATCGCCGAAAGCTCGCTGTCGCGTTCGCGGGCGAGGATCAATGGCAGCGTGACGGTGCCGTCGAGCAGATCCGTGCCACGTGCCTTGCCCGTGCGCTCGACCGGCCCCGACACGTCGAGTACATCATCCAGCAGCTGGAAGGCCACGCCGATCCGCCGAGCAAACGCGGCGAGCGCGTCCGCGAGGGCGGGTGAACCGAACCCGGCTGCCCCCACCGCCACGAGCGCGCCGAGCCGGCAGGCGGCTTCGAACAGCGCGGCGGTCTTCAGCTCGCAGCGTCTCAGGTAGCGCTCGATCGTGACATGCGCCGCGTAGGCATCCTCGCGTTGCAAAAGCTCGCCCGCGGCGAGCGCCGAGCTGGCGTCCGAGAGCGCGCGCAGATGCACCGGGTCGCCGTTGCGGGCTAGCTCGGCAAATGCACGTGAGAACAGCAGGTCGCCGGTGGCGACCGCGCCGCGCCGACCCGCTGTGGCCACGACCGTCGGGCGGCCCCGTCGCAGCTGCGCGCCATCGATCACGTCGTCGTGCACGAGCGTCGCCGAGTGGACGAGCTCGACAGCAACCGCGGCACGCAGTAGGCCCCGCTCTACCTCCGGCGACGCCGGAGGGCCGGCGGCCGCTTCGGCGGCGAGCAGCACGAGCAGCGGCCGCAGCCGCTTGCCGCCCGCCCTGATCGTCGCATTCGCGTGGCCAGCGAGCGGCACATCCGCGGCAGACGTCACATGCTCGAGCCGCAGCTCGATGCGAGCCATCCGCTCGCTCAGACGATCGCCGCCGCCGCGGATCAGCGCCTCGACGGCATCTATGTCCCCGGTCGAGGTGTCGGCGGGAGTGGGGCTGTCGGCCGTGGGACGGCCCACCCCGTTTGTCACGCCCCCTCCGCGGGCACCGTGCCTACGTGGATGACGACGATGCCGCCGGCGGTGAGCAGGTAGCGAATCTCACGCAGACCCGCCCGCTGGAGCGCCGCCGCCAGCGGGGCGGGCGCGGGGAAGCGCTTGACCGAGTCCGGTAGGTAGGAGTAGGCCTCCGGGTCGCCGGACAGACGCCCGAGCACCGGCACGATGCGATCGAACCAGACGCGATAGAAGAACGACAGCGGCGGACGGGTGGGGTTCGTGAACTCGAGGATGACGACACGCCCGCCCGGTCGCACCACCCGTCTCATCTCGGCCAGACCGCGGTCGATCTCGGCGAAGTTACGCAGCCCGAAACCGACGGTGACGGCATCGAATGAGCCGTCCTCGTAGGGAAGCGCAAGCGCATCGCCCCACTCGAAGCGCAGCGCTGCCCCCGCGGGCGTGGGCTTGGCGCGCGCACGCACGAGCATCGCCTCGGAGAAGTCGCTGCCGACGACCTCTCCCCCAGGACTAACGCGGCCGGCGAGCGCGAGCGCAAGCTCGCCCGTGCCGGTCGCCACATCGAGCACCCGGTCGCCGGGGCCAACTCCCGCGAGGTCGACCGCGCGGATCCGCCACTTGCGATCCAGACCCGCCGTCATGATCGTGTTCAGCAGGTCATACACACGGGCGATGCGCTCAAACATTGCCCGTACCTGCCCCGCCTCGAGCGTTCCCGGTGGTTTATCCCCCGCCCGCGTGACGGCCGGCCCGGCGGCGTTCCCTCCCGCCTGCGCCCCCGCGTGCCGATCCGACGAGGACCCGTTCGCGCCACCGTTCGGAGATCGGCCGGCACCGGTACTCGCCTGAGCTGGCATAGGCCGGGACCCAGCTACTTCAGCTGCGACAGGAAGTTGACGACCGCGTTGAACTTCTGCGCCGGCAGGTTCTTGAACGAGGGCATCGGCGCGGTCGGGTTGACCAGCGTACGGGCGATTCCCTGGGCCGGCAGGCGCGAGGCGATGTGCGTCAGTTCCGGCCCGGGACCGTTGTTGCCGTTGTCGCCGATCTTGTGACAGGCAAGGCAGCCCGACTGCGCGACCACCTTCCTGCCGGCTTCGTATTCGGCGAGCGTCGAGCCTCCGGCCTGCAGCACGTGGGCCGGCGTGGGCATTTCGATCGCCGTCGGTGAGCCGGAGTTGGCGCCGGAGTAGGTGAGGAACGCCATCGCGCCGATCACGACGATGCCCGAGATCGTCGCGATCGGACGGCGCTCGGGACGGCGCTCCGGGCCGCGGTCGTAGAACGGCAGCAGAAACAGCAGGATCATCCCCAGCGTCGGCACGCCGATCGTGGCCAGCGGCACGAGGCCCGGCGGCTTGATCACGCGGAGGACCTCGAACAGGAAGAAGAAGTACCACTCGGGACGTGGCACGTAGGTGGTGGTCGTCGGGTTGGCCTTCGAGCCGAGCTCCGCGCCGAGGACGAGCGACATCGTGATGATCACCGCCATCACGACACACGCCATCGCCGCGTCCTTGGCGACCGCGTAGGGGAAGAACGGCTTGCCCTGCGCCTTCAGGACCCCGTACTCGCGGAGATACTCCTCCTTCTCGCGCTGGTTCATCGCGCGCCGATCCGTCGGGGTTGGAGACTCAGGGACCGGCGGCCCAGGGACCGGAAACCGCGGCACGCCGAGCGGCGCGCCGGCACGTGGATATGCGTGAGCACTACGCGTCCGCCTTGCGCAGCTCGGGGGTCGTCTCGGCCTTCATCCACGGCGGGGCGGTCGTGCCGAGCTTCGCCACGAGGTACAGATGAGCGCTGATCAGTGCGATCAGCGCGCCGGGGAGCAGCAGCATGTGGATCGCGTAGAAGCGCGACAGCGTGGTGGCCCCGAATTCGGGGCCGGCTCTGAGGAAGTCGCTCAGATACGGGCCGATCAGCGGTCCGGTGCCGTTGATGTTGACGCCCACGATCGTCGCCCAGTAGGCGCGCTGATCGAAGGGCAGCAGATAGCCGGTGAAGGACATCACCATCGTCAGGATCAGCAGCACCACGCCGATCACCCAGTTCAACTCGCGCGGATACTTGTAGGCGCCGAAGAAGAACGTGCGCCCCATGTGCAGGAACACGAGGATCACCATCACGCTCGAGCCCCACTTGTGCATGCCACGGACGAACTGCCCGAGGAACACGTCGTTGGTGACGTAGCGAATCGATTCATACGCGCCGCCCGCGGGATCGGGGCGGTAGTACATCGCGAGGAAAACCCCGGTGACGGCCTGCGAGAGGAAGGCGAACATCGTCGCGGAGCCGAGCGTGTAGAACCAGTTGGTGCCCTTTGGCACCTTGCGGAACATCAGCCAGCGGGCGCCACCGCTCAGCGACGTGCGCTCGTCGACCCAGTCGACGACGTTGGTCCCGGCGGCCTTCGCGCCCTCGGCCACGCCGCCCTTGCCGTTGCTCTCGCCGGGACGCGGAGGGGGCGCCTTGAGCGGGGCGGGGACTGGGGGTGCGGGAAGTTTGGGCACGGGCTTAAGGAGAGGTTAGAAACGGAGGGGATCAAGTTGCTTGAGCATGAATATCGGCGGGGAGTTTACTAGGACGGCCGCTGAGCAAGCGAGGCCAGGACGCAGGGAGCGTGGCGTGCTACGCACGCGAGCGACCGAGGACACAGCGTCGCGCAGCTCAGCGATCGTCCTAGAGCTTGCGCGCGGAGGGGCGCGAGGGGTACAGGTACTGCCCGACGCCGTCCAGCGGCTCGCCCGGGTCGCGCGGCGAGAAGCGTTTGAGCTCGCTGTTGACGCTGAAACGTCCGCTCCACAGTTCGACCCGGCCATTGCGCACGCGCGTCGGGAAGCGGTCGAGCGGCCGGACCGGCGGCCCACCGACGCGCCTGCCGAGCAGGTCGTAGACGCCGCCATGGCAGGGACAGATGAAGCGCTCGGCGGCATCGACCCAGCGCACCGGGCAGCCGAGGTGAGCGCAGCGCGTCGAGATCGCGATGTACGGCGTGGTGCGGTCGTAGGGGTCAGTGTCGATCGCATCGTTGTGCTGGCGCACGTACGCGGTCGACTTGCCGGCCTCGCCGATCCCCTGGGCGAGCGTGATGACCACCGGTATGTAGTTGTAGTTGGTGAAGTCTTCGGGGGAGCCGATGTCCTCCCAGAAGTGCGGTGGCTGTTTGAAGATCGGCCCGATCGCGAAGCCGAGCGCGGGCAGCACGAACGACGCGGCGGCGATCCCGCCCATCGCTTGGGAGCTGACGGTCATGAACCGTCGCCGCGTAACCGTCTCGCCCTCGAAGGCGCCCGGGATCATCCGGTCAGCGGTGTACTTGGACTTGTGTTGGGTGTGCTTGTCTGGCACTGACGCTAACAATATCGAGGCGCGATTCAGGGCGACGCGGCGAGGCCCGCGGCGCTTGTGCGCATCGCCTCGATCGCCTCCGGGGCGCCCGCGAGCACTAGCTTCTTGGCTTGGCGGTGAACGTCGCTCGATCCCCAGCCGACGGCTCGTGCGCCGGCCGCCCAGACCACGTCGGCCAGCTCCGGGGCGTGCGCGCCTTGGGCAAGCGCGCTGAGCGTGATCGTGTCGGCCAGCTCGGTCACGGCCGCGACATCGCCCAGCGCGACCAGCCGCGCCAGGCCCAGCGCGTACAGTCGGTCGCCCGCGAGCAGGGCCAGGTCCTCGTCGGCCGTGAGCGCGACGCGGGGCGTCCCGTAGTGGAGGAGGTAGCCCTCGTAGATCGCCTCGACCAGCAGCTCGTAATCCTCGCGGTGGCGCTCCGCGCGCGGGCCCGAGGCGGCGAGCTGCGCCGGCCCATCGCGATCGTCCGCGGCCGGGGACGATTCGACGAGGCTTGCCATCAGGCCGCCCTCGCCGAGCAGGAGCGCGCGCAGGCGCTGGAGGGAGGAACGCTCGGAGGATCGGCCGGCTGGCGTGGAGGGCACGGGTGGTATGGCCGGCGCGCTCATCCAAGCTCCGAGAAGGCGGCAGCGGCGGCGGCAACGGTGCGTTCGATCTGCTCGGGAGTGTGTGCGAGTGACGGGAACCAGGCCTCGAACTGGGAGGGCGGGGGGTAGACCCCGCGCGAGAGGAGCTCCCGGCACCAGGCTGCGTGGGCCTGCAGATCGCACGCGCGCGCGTCATCGAAGTCGACAACGGGACGATCGCTGAAGAATACGGTCAAAAGACCGGGAACGCTGACGACCTGGACCGGGCGCCCGGCCGCGGCCGCGGCCGCGCGCAGGCCCGCGGCAAGCTGGTCGGTGAGCCAGGAGAGGTGGAGATAGGCGGGCTCGTCGAGCAGCGAGAGCGTGGCGAGACCCGCGGCGACGGCGAGGGGATTGCCGGACAGCGTGCCGGCCTGGTAGACCTCGCCGGCGGGAGCGAGCAGGCGCATCAGCTCGGCCCGGCCGCCGACCGCGGCGGCGGGGAGGCCGCCGCCGAGGACCTTGCCGAGAATCGTCAGGTCGCCGTGGACCCCCAGGAGCTCCTGGGCGCCGCCGTGACCGACGCGAAAGCCCGAGATCACCTCGTCGAGGACCAGCAGCGCCCCGCAGGCGTCAGCCTGCGCGCGCAGGAGCTCGAGAAAGCCCTCGCGCGGCGGGACGAGACCCATGTTGGCGGCCAGCGGCTCGGCGATGATCGCCGCCAGCTCGTGACCTTCATCGCCCTCGGTGGCCGCGATCAACGCGTCGGGGTCGTTCCAGGGCACCACCACGGTCCCGGCGACGACACCGGGGGGCACGCCGGGACTCGAGGGCAGCCCCTGGGTGGCCAGGCCAGAGCCGGCCGCGGCGAGCAGCGGGTCGAGGTGCCCGTGGTAGGCGCCGGCGAACTTGAGCAGCCGCTCGCGCCCGGTCGCAGCCCGCGCGAGGCGGACGGCGGTCATCGTGGCCTCGGTCCCCGAAGAGGTCATGCGCAGCATCTCGACGCTCTCGATTCGGCGGGTGACCTCGACCGCCAGCTCGACCTCGGCAGGGGTCGGGGCGCCGAAGCTGGTGCCCTTCCCCGCCGCGGAAGCGAGCGCGGCGAGCACGGCGGGGTGGGCGTGTCCGTGGATCAAGGGACCCCAGGAGCAGACGTAGTCGATGAAGCGATTGCCGTCGACGTCGAACAGTTCGGCGCCCTCGCCGCGATCGATGAAGATCGGTGGGCGACCGATCGCGCGCATCGCGCGCACGGGCGAGTTGACGCCGCCCGGCAGGACCTCCAGGGCGCGGCGATACCACTCGCGCGAGCGGGCGTCAGCGAGGGAGGTGCTCACGGGTGCGAGCGGCACTGACTCGGGCCGGGCGTGTGGAGCTGATCATGCGTGCTGGGACTCCCAGTTCTTGAAGTCCTCGGTGAAATAGAGCAGGCGGATCTTCTTGAACTCGGTCGAGGAGTAGAGCGTGGCGCGCTCGTGGATGCCGGTCTGCTCGGCGATCGAGTCGAGCACGGCATCGCACTCCTCCTTGGAGCGGCCGTGGGCCATCGTGAAGACGGAATAGGGCCAGTCGGCGTAGGTGGGGCGCTCGTAGCAGTGGGAGATGCCGCGGAAGGAGGCCATGCGCGGGCCGAGCTCGGAGATCTGCTCGGGGGAGACCTTCCAGACGCCCATCCCGTTCGCCGAGAAGCCGGCGCGGCGGTGATAGAGGATCGCGGCGACACGCCGCAGGAGCCCGCGCTCGTGCATGCCCTGCATGTGGACGAGCAGCTTGCTCGTATCCATCCCCAGGCGCTCGGCGGCGGGGGCGTAGGGCTCGGGGATCACCGGCATGTCGCCCTGGGTCGCGCGGATCACGTCCTTGTCGAGCTCGTCGTAGGCGACGGGCTCGAGGTCGACGGGCTCGACGGCGACACCCTCGCTGGTGAGCGCCTTGGTGCCGCCCTCCATTTCGAGGTCCATGCGGATCTTGAACAGTTTGAGTGTCGGCAGCTGACGGATCGACTCCGCGCCGGTCAACCGCTGCAGGATGTCAAGCGTGCCGTCCAGGCCGAGCCGTGAGTCGGGCTCGACGGCGAGCGTGAACCACATGTTGAAGTCGTGATTGCGCAAGTAGTTGTGCGAGACCCCCGGATGGGAGTTGACGATCTTGGCTGCCTGCCAGGGGTTCTCGGGGTCGACCTTGGCGGCCACGAGCATCGAGCCGTAGCCGAGCGCGCGCGTGTCGTAGATCGGCGTGACCTGACGGATGATCCGCTCGTCGAGCAGGCGTTGCACGCGCGCGAGCACCTCGGATTCCGCCACCTCGGCGGCGTCGGCCACAGCGGCAAAGGGACGCGGCGCCAGCGGGAAGGAGCCCTGCATCAGGTTGAGCAGCTTGCGGTCGAGGTCGTCGAGCGCAATCGCGGCGCCGTCCTTGCGTGAGCGGATCTTGGGGCCCGCCCGCCCCGCGGCGGCGGCGGCCCGGTCAGAGGCCGATACGCCCGCCCCGGCTCCCTGCGGCGCGTCGCCGTCGCGATGCGCGCCCGAGGCGGGGCGCTCGTCGGTCGGCTGCTGGTCTGTCAACTCTGTTCGGCTAGCCATGAGGCGGCGTCCTTGGCGTGGTAGGTGATGATCGTGTCGGCGCCGGCGCGACGCAGGGAGGTGAGTATCTCCAGCACCGCGGCCCGCTCGTCGAGGTGGCCGGCGTCCGCGGCGGCCTTGACCATCGCATACTCGCCGCTGACGTTGTAGGCCGCCACCGGCAGGCGGGTGGCGCGCTTGACCGCCGCGATCAGGTCACCGTAGGCGAGCGCGGGCTTGACCATCACCATGTCGGCGCCCTCCTGCACGTCGAGCAGCGCCTCACGCACGGCCTCACGTCCGTTCGCCGGATCGAGCTGATAGGAGCGGCGGTTGCCAAACGCAGGGGCCGAACCGGCGGCGTCGCGGAAAGGGCCGTAGAAGGCGGAGGCAAACTTGGCGGAGTAGGCGAGGATCGGCGTTTCGGGGAAGCCCTCGGAGTCGAGCTCGGCGCGGATCGCCCCAATGCGCCCGTCCATCATGTCCGAAGGGGCCACGAGGTCGGCGCCGGCACGCGCGTGGCTGACGGCGACACGCGAAAGGAGCTCGATCGAGGCGTCGTTGTCGACCCGGCCGTCCTCGCTCAGCACGCCGCAGTGGCCATGGTCGGTGTACTCGCAGAGACACACGTCGGTCAGGACGAGCAGGTCGGGGCAAGCGCTCTTCAGCGCACGGACGGCGGTCTGGATCACGCCCTCCTCGTCCCACGCGCCGGAGCCAGCGGAGTCCTTGACGGCGGGGATCCCGAACAGCATCACGCCGGCGATCCCGAGTTCGGCGGCCGCGCGGGCCTCCTCGAGCGCGGCGGTGATCGACAGTCGCTCGAAGGGGTGGGCGGGGTTTTGCTCCGTGGCGCTCGTCTCGGAGATGAACAGCGGCAGCACGAGCTGGCCGGCACGCAGCTCGGTCTCGCGTACCAGCCCGCGCAGCGAAGCGGTCGAGCGGAGGCGGCGCAGACGCGTTTGGGGAAAAGCCATTGGTTGCGAGGATACTCGCGATTAACTGCGGGATATGACGAGCCACAGCGCACCGTTCACAAGAGCGACGGGCCCGGCCGAGGCTGGGTGGCGGGGAGCGGCGCTTTCGACACAGGGTCAGCACCGAGGCACTGGGCTGGATTGGACCCACTTCAATCCAAGCGCCGTAGCCCGAGACGGGCGAGCGTGGCGAACAGCAGCGTGAGAACCGCCAGGTGCACCAACGAGCCAAGAAGCATGGGTGAGGACTGGTTGACCGCAGCGTCGAGCGCCTGAAGGGCGGCCTTGAAGGGGAATACGAACGAGACCGCGGAGATCGCGTCGTACAGGCCATGCCCGACCGACCCCGAGGGGACCAGCGCGAGGAAGGCCAGCGGGAGCGAGAGCAGGAAGGCGAGCAGCGAGGCGGCGCGCACCTCACGGGCGAGCGCGCCGATCGACACGCCGAGCGCCCCGAACGCGAGCGCGGCCAGCGCGAGCGCGGCCAGCCACAGGGGAAGGCGCGTCCAGTCGAGGTGCACGAAGGCGCCGATCCCCGCGAGCATCGCCAGCGCCACCACAAACGAGCAGACGGCGGCGAGCAGCACCTTCTCGGCGAGCAGCCCCTCACGTGAGATTAGAACCCCGCCCGGGCGGGGTGACCGCCAATTCCCAACCGCCCCGCGCAGGAGACGGCCGAGCGCGTGCTCTTCGCGCTCCAGCGCCACGGCGCCGGCGGCGAGCAGCAGGCAGATGAACATTAGGGAGACGGTGACCGCGACCACGACGGCGAACGTGTTCAGCGGCGTGCGGCGGCCGTGGAGCAGCGTGGTGCGGACGGCGATCGGCTGGCTGATCGTCGAGAGGACGGACTTCGAAAGCGTGAGGTTCTGCGCGGCGAAGGTCGCGAAGGCGAGCGTTCGTTCCAGCGCGGCGCGGTCGGGGCCGGGGGGCTGACGGGCGATCACGCCGCGCAGCAGCGACGGGATCTGGCCGAGGCCGACGAGGTTGGGAGGCGCGCCGAGCACGCCGAGGTTGCCGCCCTTCAAGAGCAGCCCGATCGCCTGTGCGGCGGCCTGCTGGATCTGTTCGGAAAAGCCGAGGTTCGCCTGGGCCAGCGCGGAGTTCAAGGAGGACTGGACGAGCGACTGCTCGAGCGCGTCGCCGTTGTAGAGAACTTCGAGATGCGCCTGCGAGATGTCCGAGGACAGCCGCGCGGCGATGTTGTGCGGGATCACGACCGCGGCGAGCACGTCCCCCGATTGGATCTTTGCGACGGCCTGCGCGCGTGTGGCGGTGGGCACGGCTTCGACCTGGTTGAAGAGCTGGGAGGCGTATTCGCTGACGTCGACGCTGCGCCCGCCGACCTGGACCTTTGCCCCGGGGGTCGTTTCGTTGACGACCGCGACGCGCGGCTTCGAGGGGCCACGTGAAAGCGCCAGCCCGATCAGCAGCGCGATCGCGACGGGGTAGATCACGAGCAGCGCGACGGTCAGGCGCGACCGGCGAAGGATCAAAAGGTCCTTGCGCAGCAGCGCTCTCATCGCGCGCCCGTCGACAGCGGCAGCATCATCGGGGTGCGCTCGCGCGACGGCGAAGATGCCCTTGGCGCGAGCGCAAAATCACTCCACTGCCAAACGACCGCAACACGGGCGCGACGGCTCATTCGTGACCCCGCGCGCGCAGGAAGGAGACGAACGCGTCCTCGAAATCCCCATCCGCGCCACTACCCGCCGCCGTGAGAAAAGCCGTCGGGGTGCCGTCGAACAAGAGCCTCCCGTCGGCGAGCACCAGCGCGCGCGAGGCGTAGCGCTGTACCTCGACCACGTCGTGCGTGGAGAAGACGACGCTCGTTCCTTCGGCCGCCAGACCGCGAATGAAGCTCCACAGCCGCTCGCGCTGGCCGGGGTCGAGCGCCGTCGAGGGCTCGTCGAGCGCGAGCACCGGCGGGCGGGAGAGCAGGCCGATCGCGACGTTCACGCGCTGGCGGTTGCCGCCCGACAGGCGCGCCGTCTGCTCCGAGGCGCGATCGCGAAGGCCGGTCTGCCCGAGCATCCGCTCGACCGCCGCGTCAGGGTCGGCGACATGCTCGAGGCGGGCGAACAGGCTGAGGTTCTCGGCGACGGAGAGCTTGGAATAGAGCGCCGGCTGCTGAGGCACCCAGCCGACTTCGTCGGGAGTCCGATTGACGCTGCCCGAGCTGGGGCGCTGGATGCCGGCGAGGATCGACAGCAATGTCGTCTTGCCCGCGCCGTTCGGGCCTACAACAGCGACGAGCTCGCGTGCGGCGGCGTCGAAGCTGACATCACGCAGTGCCTCGCGCTCACCGTAGCGCATTCCCAGGCCGCGCACGCTGAGAACAGGCTCACGGGGCCCAGTCTCGCCAGACGGCGCCCCACCAACAGATCCACCTTCGCCAACAGGAACGCCCTCGCCATCAAGCCCGCCTCGACCAACAAAATTATCCCCGTCGCCAGGCCCACCCCCACCAGCAGGGCCGCGCCCACCGACAGCCGCCCAGCCGGACTCGCTCACAGCACTCCGTCTCGCGGGTGGCGCTCCCACGGCTCGAGCGTCAGATGGCGGCTCAGATACAGCGCGGTCTCGCGCAGGATCGAGAGGATCGGCAGCGCGAGCAGCGCGCCGACGAGGCCGTAGACATGTTGGCCGAGCAGCAGCGCGAAGATCACGAGCAGCGGGTTGATGCGCAGCGAGTGGCCGAAGATCTGCGGCGCCACGATGTGACCCTCGAGCTGCTGGATGCCGACGAACAAGAGCGCGACCCAGACCGCGGAGATCGGGTTCGTCAGCAGCGCGACGAGGATCGGCGGGGCGGCGCCGAGGAACGGTCCGAGGTAGGGGATCAGCTCCATGAAGCCGAAGATGATCGCGAACACGACCGCGTACTTCTGACCGTCGGGGAAGATGCCGATCACGCCGAAGATGTAGAGCGAGACGCCGGCGGTGGCGCCCATGATCACGCTGAACGCGAGCTGACCCTGCACGTAGTGCGAGACCGCGCGCTGCACGAGCGTCGGGTAGTCATCCGCACGGGTGCCGTCGCCGGCGGGCATCACGCGGCGGACGAGCTTGCCGATCCGCTCGCCGTAGACGAGCATGTAGATCGACAGCACGAACACGAGCACGAGGTCGAAGATCGCGGCGGCGGCTTCGGTCAGCAGCGAGCCGCCGAACGAGGCGATCGAGCCGCCGCTCTTGGAGAGCTTGTCGGAGATCGTCTGCAGCGCCGTCTTGCCCTGCTCGGCGAGCCGCGCGTGGATACCCAGGTGGTTGAGGTCGCCCTGGAAGCGAATGATCGTGACATTCGCTTCGTTGACAAGGTGTGGCAGGCTGTGCGTGAATGACGTCACCTGGTTGGAGATCGGATTGGCCAGCAGCACGCCGACCCCCGCTAGCGCGAGGAAGAACGCGAGGTACACGGTGAACACCGCCAGGCCGCGTGGAAACCGCGAGCGCTGCAGCAGATGGACGGCCGGATTGAGGATCAGCGCGATGACGCCCGCGACGACGAAGATCAGCAGCACTTTCCCCGCGGCTTTCGCCAGGGCCCACGCCGCCAGCAGCGCCACAGGCAGGAGCACCAGCTGGATCCAGCGGGGCACGACGACACGCGGGGGGCCGGGGACCGGCGGAACCGGCTCCTCCACCAACTCGCGCTCCTCTTTCAGCGGCGGCGCCGCCTCGGGCGGGGAGTCGCCGTTTGCCGGCGAGCTCTCTTTCTCCTGTGGCGAAGCCACCTCCGAAGCGCCCTTGGACCTGCCGATCATCTGCCTCCCACCATCGCCAGAGTATGGCTGAGCGCGAGGCGTCCACGTCAGGCGGGCCGAGGCCTGCTCACACCTCCGCGCGCCTCGTCGAGCCGGCAGCCAGACAGGGCGAGCAGCGCGCGCTATCGACACCCACGGAGGAGGGCGCGAGCATCCTGTTCGTGGGGGACCTGGTCGGCGGCATCGGGCGGCGCACATTGCTCGAGTGCCTGCCTTCGCTGCGCGAGCGCCTGCACCCGACGTTCGTCGTGGTCAACGGCGAGAACGTCGCGGGTGGCCTGGGCATTACGCCAAAGGCCGCAAACGAGCTGTTCGCCGGCGGGGTCGATGCGATCACGCTCGGCAACCACACCTACCATCGCCGCGAGATCTACCCCTACCTCGAATCCGAGCCGCGGATCCTGCGCCCCGCCAACTTCCTGCGCAGTCAGCCCGGCCATGGGACCTGCGTGGTGGAGAGCCCCGGGGGAGTGCGCCTCGGTGTGGTCAACCTCAGCGGGAACCTGTACCTGCGGGCGGGACGCTCGGCCTTCACCGAGATCGAGGTGGCGCTGGGCGAGCTCGGGGCGGTCGACCACATCCTCGTCGACATGCATGCCGAGGCGACCTCGGAGAAGGTCGCGATGGGCTGGCATCTGGACGGTCGCGTGACGGCCGTCGTCGGCACCCACACACATGTGCCGACCGCCGACGCGCGCGTGCTGCCTGGAGGCACCGCCTACATCACCGACGTCGGCATGACCGGTCCGCGTGGCGGCGTGATCGGGGTCAAGCGCGAGCAGGCGATCGAGTCGCTGCTGACGCAGATGCCGGTGCGGTTTGAAACCTCCGAGGAGGACCCATGGCTGATGGGCGTGCTGATCCGCTGCTCGGCCACTAAGCCGCTGCGAGCGGACTCGATCGAGCAGGTGTTGACGCCTCGGCCCGCATAGCCGCTGGGCCCCTGGGAGCCGCGCCGGGTCCGGCGAAGCGCGCGGGTGGGTAGGCACCCAATAGAGCGATCATCACGAGCGGGAAGAACCAGGGGATATAGAGGTAGAACCAGTGGTCGATCCCGAGCTGGATGGCGATGATCACCGCGGCGCAGGCCGCCGCCAGGCCGACCAGATCGTCGCGGCGGGGGCCGATCGCCAGCGCGAGGGCGAGGGCGACCGCGGCGAGTTGCACCACCTCCTGCAGCCCGTGCAGGCCGTAAAGGCCCCAGACGGAGAACGGCGAGCCGCGGTTTGACTGGTAGACGAGCGTGCGCTCATAGATCGTGTGCAGCGAGTCGTGCGTCAGCGCGGGGATCGAGACGAGCGCGGCGACACCGACGAAGGCGAGCAGGAACAGCGCGAAGGCGCGCGTGCGGAACGAGGAGATGCTCACCCACCCGTCGCGGCCGCGCAGGCCGTGGGTCGCGAGCAACGGCGCGAGCGCGAGCGGGGCGAACTTGGTCAGGCCGGCCAGCGCCGCGAACGCCCCGCGCGCGGGCGGCGTGCCGGCGAAGTAGAGCGCCGCGAGGATCATCACCGCGACGAGCGTGTCGTTGGAGTCGCTCTCCAGCGCGAACAGCGTGAAGGGAAAGGAGACCCACGCGTAGGCGAGCGCGATGCCGAGCGTCGGCCCGCGCATGCGCCGCCCGATCAGGAACAGCAGCAGTACCGCGAGCAGGTCGAACACGACCGAGGCGGCGTGCGCGGCCGGCAGGTCGTCCCACGTGCCGCTCCAGCCGAAGATCTGCTGGAAGGGGACATAGGCCTCGTAGTTGACCGGCCCGTAGGTGTCGCCGTGTTCGTTGTCGGCGGGAAAGCCTCCGTAGAGCGGCTTGCCGTGGGTGATCCGCTGTGCCCCGATCACCCCGGCGTAGCCGACATCGATCACGTTCCCGTCGGTCACATTGAGCGCGATCCGAAAGCTCAGCAGGGAAACGATGCCGAGGGCCAGCACCGGCGCCGGGATGAGCAGTCGCAGCGGGGGCGCCGACCGCGCGTCCGGCGCCTGGCGCGCGATCCACTGACCCTCGAGCCACTGCTCACCCGGCGGGTGGGACCTGGACCGTCGGCGCAGCAGCGCGAGCATCCGCGCGAGCAGGTAGAGCAGCGGCGGATAGCTCAGCGGCACCGAGGCGTAGATCTGCGCGTGGTTGAAGAACGCCAGCGAGACCGAGAACGAGAGCAGCACGAGCAGATCGAGGTGCAGCAACGAGAACGGCCGGCGCCAGTCGATGAACGGGAGTAGGAACAGCAGGCAGAGCGGCAGCCAGACGTAGAGCGCGTTGACATGCTCGCCGAACGCGCCGCGATAACCGCGGGCCATCGTCCAGGCGACCTGGAAGCCGGTCCACTGTTCGAGCACACGGCCCGAGGCATCGGCGATGATCACCTGGCCGATCTCCTTGGCGCCGCGCTTTGAGAAGAAGCTCACCTGCCAGCGGACAGGCCCCTTGAAATAGGCGCCCCCGTAGGAGCCGGGGTATTTCCGGCGCACAGCGCGCATCTTTGGCAGCGCTTCGGCGATGCCCAGCACCCGATCGGCGGACAGCTTGCGCCCGACGGGGGGAATCTCGGAGGCGGGTACCGGAACCGGGGTTTCGGCGATCGTCGCCTGGGGGGTCGAGGCGGTGCTCGCGGTCTTTGCGGCGCCCGTGGACGGGGCGGCGCTGCCGAGCGAAGAGACACGCGTGTCCGTGGTGGACGGAGCTGGGTGCGACGAGGAACCGCTCACGGACAGGCCTGCAGACGCGCTCGCCGAGGCGGGGGAAGCGGCCGCGAGCACGAGCAGGGGAACGGTTATGAGTGCCCGCAAGCGCATCTGCCGAGGGTAACGACGCTCGGGCCCCTGGCGCTCGGGCTCGCTCAGCCGGTAGCGAGACCGAAGTGCCGATTCACCAGCGGCGCAATGTCGCGAATCGCCCACTGAGCCGGCTCCTCGACGGTGTCGAGCCCGCAGAGAACAAGCGCGCCGAGCGAGTCCGAGGCGTGCAGCGAGCCGTGGCTGCCGCCGCCGACGTGCGCGGCGCCGCCCCAGTCGAGGAACTCGTAGCCGGGAGCGGCGCTGAGCAGGACCTCGCCCGAGGTCGGGCAGGTGAGCGCCGCCCATGCGCGGGCGAGCGCGTCGGGATAATCGGGTGTGAGCAACAGACCGTCCGCGACCCGCGCGGCGAGCACCGCGAGCTCTCCCTCGATGCTCCACTCGCCGCCACGCGGATCAGAGAGTGCGCCGGCGGGTGCGAAACGCAGCTCGCCGCGCTCGCCGCTCGCGATCACGGCCTCGCGGGGGACCTCGCGCGCGTCGCGCTCCAGCCACAGGACGAGGTCGACGCCCTCGAGCGCCAGCGCGCGGGTGACGACCGACGCGCGCATCGCGTCGCGCTCGGCCTCGTTCAGCGCGTAGATCATCCCGCCGCGCTGGGAAGGGCACACGGCGATGTGGGGCTCACCGGCCGCAGCCGCTGCGCCGTTGCCGGCGCCCCACACTCCGCCCTTGGGACCGAGCACACCCAGCTCGGCCAGCTCGGCCTGGAGTGAGATCGTTTTCGTCACCGGCGCCTGCGAGTGGTCGGCCATCGCGATCACCGCGTGCCCCGCCAGGAAACGGTCGATCCCGCCGCCGGCATTGAACACGCGGGCGAGCTGCAAATCGGCCTGGGCGATCGAGTGCAGCTGACCCTCGGGGCCGTGCTTGTGGGAGTACCAGTCGTTGTCCGGCAGCGACAGCAGCAAGAAGTCGAACAGGTCGTGCTCGACCATGTAGGAGGACACGCAGCCGGAATGACGATCGCGTACCCCGGGCATCCCCAAGCCCGAGCGGCAGCCGGTCGGCTGCGAGGCGAAGATGTCGGCGTAGAACAGCTCGCGCGGGCCCATCACCGGATGGGGCATCAGGCGCGCGGCGAACCTTGTCAGCGCGGAGTCTTTCTGCGGCTCATGACGATGGCGGCCGCGGTACATCAGGTACGTGGTGCCGGCCGTGCGCGGACCGGCACCCCCTGCCCGCTCAGCACGCTCAGCGGCGTCGTCGAGCGTCTCGAACACGGTCGGCGTGTCCGGCGAGAGGTGCGCTCGGTTCATGTTGTAGACCGTGTCCGTCAGCTGCCGCACGATCCCAAAGCGCTGGGCGGCGCGCAGGCTCGAGCCGTACTCGACATACCGGTTCTCCTCGCGGCTAAACCAGTTCATCCCGGGGATCAGGTGCTGGTCCTGGGCGACGCCGGTGACGATCGAGGCTGCGCAGACGGGGGTTACCGACGGGAACGCCGCGACGCAGTCGGGGATGTAGCGCCCGCGCTCGATCAGCGTCGCAAGCATCGGCGCAACCCCCTCGGCGACCGCCCGCTCGAGCATCGCGGGCGCCATCGCGTCGATCACGCAGAGGACGAGCTTCTTGGGAGCGCCGTTCACCGCCGGAGGATGCGCAGACCGGCGTACTTCTCGCCGGCGCGCTGTCGAGTGCGCACGATCAACATGGCGAGCAGCGCCACGAGCACATAGCCGAGCGGGTGCAACAGGCAGACGAGCGCCGCGAACAGCAGCGCGGCACCGTCCAGGTAGATCGTGAGCGCTTCCCGCGCGGAACGGTCGGGCAGCCGGGCGCGGGCGCCGGTGACGATTGGACCAGACGCGCGCAGGGCCAGCGCGGCGGCAGCGGCGCCGCCGAGCAGCCCCGGCCACCAGGCGTCTCCGTGCGCGGCCAGCGTGCCCGCGAACAGCAGCGCTCCCACGGCCACGGCCTGGGCGGCGATCGCGGGTTGGACCGCCGCCTGAAAGCGCTCCTGGTCGAGGCGCAGCTGCAGCAGATAGGCGCCCATGAATACGACCGTGACCGCGATCAGCCACCAACCGGCCTGGAGGAAGTGGAAGTGGTTGGTGAAGAGCACCCCGAGCGCTTCGGCCGAGCCGAGCACGCCCGCGAGCAGAGCCGGCAGATACGGACGCAGCCCGCAGGCAGCGGCGAGGCCGACGCCGAGACCGATGTAGAAGAACGTGCCGTTCATTGATTTGGGGGTAGGTCGGGAGGGGGCCCCCCGGGTGGGCGGGCTCCAATCCCGCTAAGGCCGATGTAGAAGAAGAGACCGTTCATCGTTCATGTGTCCTTGCGGCTTGTGTCTGTGCGGATTGGGTGCGCTACCGTGCGAGGCGCCATGACGATAGCCCAAGCACCCGAGGGTTCAGTCGATCGTGGCGCAAGGTTCCATCGGCGCGCCGGCGAATAGAGGTTGAGCGAATGGATCGATCGCACAGCGGATCAGGTGGCAGGCGGCGCAATCGCGAGACCGCGCACGAGCTCGCGCGCTACGAGGCGCTGTTCGCCGCGCGCACGCGCACGATGAAAAGCTCGGCGATGCGCGAGATGATGGCCCTGACCGAGCGCCCCGACGTGATCTCGCTCGCCGGCGGGCTGCCCGACACGAGCACGTTCGCGCCGGAGCTCTACGCGAAGCTGATGTCGCTCATCGCCGCCGAGTCGACGGCGCGCGCGCTGCAGTACGGCCCGACCGAGGGGATGGCCGTGACGGTCGACTGCATCGTCGAGGTGATGGCCGCCGAGGGCACCGTCGTCGACCCGGCGAACGTGATCGTCACAACCGGCGGGCAGCAGGTGATCGACCTCGTGTGCAAGGCGCTGATCGACCCGGGCGACGTGATCGTCGCCGAGGCGCCGACCTACCCTGGTGCGGTGCCGACGTTCGGCGCCTATCAGGCCGATGTCGTGCAGATCGAGATGGACTCCGACGGGATGCCGATCGACGAGCTGGAGAGCACCCTCGACCGCCTGCAGGGCGAAGGGCGCCGGCCGAAGTTCATCTACACGATCCCCAACTTCCAGAATCCCGGCGGGGTGACGATGTCGCTGCCGCGCCGGCGGCGACTGATCGAGGTCGCGCGTGAGCGCGAGCTGCTGATCCTCGAGGACAACCCCTACGGCCTGTTGCGCTACGAAGGACAGGCCCTGCCGACGCTCTATTCGCTGGACGCTTCGCTCGGCGGGCGCGGCGCACAGGGCGACGGGGTCTCCTCGAACCTCGTGATCTATCTCGGCACGTTCTCGAAGATCCTCTCCCCGGGACTGCGCCTCGGCTGGTCGGTCGCGCCGCTGCCGGTGCTGGAAAAGCTGAACCTCGGCAAACAGGGCGCCGACCTGTGCAGCTCGCCGATGACCCAGCTGTTCGTGGCCGCCTACTTCGCCGAACGGGGGGCCAAAGGCGACCGGGCCTGGATCGAGTACGTCGAGCGTCTGCGCGGTCTGTACCGTCGGCGCCGCGACGTGATGCTCGAGTCCCTGGCCGAGCACTTCGGCGGTCGCGCCTCCTGGACGCGGCCCGAGGGCGGGCTGTTCATCTGGGCGACGCTCGACGGCGTCGACACGACCGACCTGATGGGGCGCAGCAAAGGCGTCGCGTTCGTGCCGGGGCGCTCGGCGTACATGGACGTGGACGGACGCAGCGGCGCGAGCTCGATGCGGCTGAACTTCGCGGGCGTGCCGGACGAGGACATCCGCGAGGGCATCCGCCGGATCAGCGCGATCGCGGGGCCGGATACAGGGCTGATGGGGATGCTGACCGGCTCCTCCGCGCGGACAACGCTCGATGGCTCGGGGGTGAAGGGGCGCACAGCGGTGCCCGGAGACGCCGCGGCGGCAGACTTGGCGGACTCCGACCCAGGCGACGAGACGCAGCGCGAGGGGACGGGCTCGAGTGGGAGCGCGGAACGGGATCCGGGGCTGGCCGACGTGGTCGAGCTGCCCCGTCGCGAGGTATCGGACCCCGCCCGCCCATCGCCCTCGCGGCGACGCCAGGATCGATGAGCAACGGTCCCAAGAAGGTCGCGGTCCTCAAGGGCGGAGGCTCGCTGGAGCGGACCGTCTCACTGCGCTCGGGCGCGCGCGTGCAGAGCGCGCTGCGCCAGCTCGGCCACGAGGTCCTGGCGATCGACGTCGGGGCGGATCTCGTCGCTCAGTTGCTGGCGGCCCAGCCCGACGCGGCGTTCGTGGCGCTGCACGGCAGCGACGGCGAGGATGGCACAGTGCAGGGGCTCCTGGAGGCGATCGGCATCCCCTACACCGGCTCCGGCCCGGCGGCATGCATGCGCTGCACCGACAAGGCTTTGGCGAAGTACCTGATGCGCGAGGCGGGGATTCCCACGCCTGAGTTCGCGGCGTTCAAGGAGAGCGCGATCAAAGAGCTCGGCGTCGCGGCGGCGCTCCCGGGCCTGGAGCGGAGCATCGGCTTTCCGCTCGTCGCCAAGCCGGCCAGCCAGGGCTCGGCGCTGGGCGTCAAGTTCGCGCGCTCCGCGGCGGAGCTGCCGGGGGCGATCGTGGGGGCGCTCTCCTACGACCGCAAGGTCGTCGTCGAGCGCTACATCCAGGGCCGCGACCTCGCCGTCTCGGTGCTCGACGCGCCGGCCGGGAGCCCGCCCGCCGGCGATGGCATCGACGCGGAGCCCGTGGCGTTGCCGGTCGTGGAGGCGATACCCCGCGAAGAGGAGTTCTACAACTACGAGTCGCGCTACGAAATCGGCATGACCACGTTCGTCTGCCCCGCCGCGCTGCCGGACGGGGTGACCGAGCGCGCACAGGCTCTCGCCCTGGAGACATACAAACTGCTCGGCTGCCACGGCGTCGCGCGTGTCGACCTGATGCTCGAGGAGGCAACCGGCGAGCTCACCGTACTTGAGACAAACGTCGTCCCCGGCTTGACCGAAACGAGCCTCCTGCCGCTGGCCGCGGACGCCGCGGAGATCTGGCTCGATCTATTGGTGCAGCGGATCCTCGACAGCGCGTTCACCCGGTAGGGGACCGGCGCTCCGTCGTGGGGCATGGAGGCCCCACGCCCACTACCTCGGTCCGCAATGCGCACACGCGGACGATCTCAAAAGATCCCTACCTCAGGAGTCTCCCGCCGCAAAGTCCTCCGGAGAAACATGGTCGAGGAACTCCTTGAACTTCTCCACCACGTCCTCCGACTCGTCGACGTTGTGCTCGAACTCGATCGCCGACTCCGCGAGCACCTCGTCGGCGGCGTAGATCGGGGCGCCGGAGCGCACCGCCAGGGCGATCGCGTCGCTCGGGCGGGAGTCGATCTCCAGCTCGCGGCCGGCCACGGACAGCGTGATCGAGGCGAAGAAGGTGTTCTCGCGCAGCTCCGTCACCGCGACCTGCGTGCACTTCACGTCGAGCTCGCCCAGTATGTCGCACAGCAGGTCGTGGGTCATCGGCCGGGGAGTGTCGGCGCCCTGGAGCTTCATCAGGATCGAAGCGGCCTCCGGGTGCCCGATCCAGATCGGCAGGAACTTGTTGCCCTCGGCCGTCTTCAACAGCACGATCGGCTGCTTGCCGACCATGTCGAAGCTCACGCCGTAGATGACCATCTCCTGCACGAAATCCTCCAGAGGGGGGTAGCCAGAGTATAAGTACCCGCCGCGCGCCGATCGAGCAAGGCGCGTCCCGAGGTCTACACCTCTGAGCCGGCCGAGGGGCAAGCTGGCCTAAACGGGGATTCGAGCCGAAGGTGAGTGTCTCCCGGCTTCGGTCAAGGACGCAGAGAGCGACGTTTGCTCTGCACACAAGCGACCGCCTGTACCCGAAGGGTGAGGACGCAGACCGATCGTCCGGGATCGGCCAGCGCCGGTCATCGGCCGGCTCAGCGAAAGCTCCACAGCTTGTTGCCGAGGAAGTTCAGCGGCATCGACGCCGCCACGGCCAGCGCCTGGGCGGGGACCTTGGAAACGCCCGCGCTCTCCACGAGCACGGTCAGCAACAACAGGCTGAACCCCTCAGCCGCGAGGCTGACCACGAAGAAGCGCAGCGCCTGAAAGTGGGCCCGCCCCGCGCGCGCGTCGAATGTCCAGTAACGGTTGAGCACGAAGTTGTTGATCACGGCGACCAGCCAAGCGGCGACGGAGGCCACGCGGTAATCGACCTTGGCGTAATGCACAAACAGCGCATACACGGCCACGTTGACCACGAAGCCCACCCCGCCGACCAGGCCGAAGCGGACGAGCTGCAGCCAGTTCGCGGGCCGTCGCATCCCGTGCAGGAGGCGAATGTGCGGCCGAATCTCCACGGCGGTCGCCTCGTCGCGCATGCCCCAAGGGTAGCGGCACCACTGGGCGGATGCTCCCGTAGAGCCTCCAGGGCAGCTGCATCGGGCCGGCGGCACGCCCGCTAGCCTTACGTCGGTGAGCTCGCCTCGCAAGACGCTCGCCGGTTGGGGCTGCCTGTTGGTCGTGGCGATCCTCTCTGGCTGCGGCGGGTCGGAGAGCGCGGGAGGCGGACAGGGATCGACGGCGAGCGCAAAGGCAGACCCGGCGGTGACAAAGGCCGCGGATCCGGCGCCCACGAAGACGGGCTCGCCCGACGCCAAGGCCGATCCACCGGGCGCGGCGACCAACGCGGCGGCTGGCTCTGCGAAGGTAAAGACGACCACCATAAAGACCCCCGATGGACGCCGGGTGGAGGTGGCCGAGGTGCGCGATCCGGAAGAAGCCAAGAGCTTTCCTCTGCCGGCCTCGGTACACCATCAATCCGCCAGCTCGCCGAGCGTCGCGGGCGAAGCCGCCGTCGCGCCGGGAGCGCCGTCGGACGCCGAAGTCAAGCGAGAGCTGAACGAGATGCACGCGGTCGAACGCACGGCGGCGCAGACCCAGCGCCAGGAGCTGACCCCCGTCGCCGGCGGCGAGTCGGTCGGCGGCAACGGCACGATTCCGATCCCCTCAGGCGTTCCGGAAGCCGTGCAACGGGTGGTCGCCGGCGGGAACGCGATCGCCGACTTCCCCTACATCTGGGGTGGCGGGCACGCGTCGTTCATCGCCAACGGCTACGACTGCTCGGGCTCGGTCAGCTACGCGCTGGCGGCGGGCGGCCTGCTCAGCGCACCGCTCGTCTCCGGCGACCTCGCCTCATGGGGAGAACCGGGGCCGGGACGCTGGATCACGATCTACGCAAACGCCGGGCACACGTTCATGGACGTCGACGGCATGTGGTTCGACACGGCGGGTCGGTCGGGGCCCTACGCGTCGCGCTGGCTGGTGGCCACGCCACCGCTCGAAGGCTACGCCGTGCGCCATCCCCAGGGGCTGTAGGGGCGGGGGGCGGGAAGCGCATGGGTCTCCTGGCCTTCACCCTGCTGGCGCCGCTCGCCCTGGACGGCGAATCGGTCAATAACAACAACACCGGCATCGCGGTCATCTCGCTGCTCTCGATCGTCGGCGGCTTTCTGCTGCTGGGCGCGCTGTGGTACTTCGTGTTCCGCGCGAAGGCCTGGGATAAGCACAAGGATCGCCGCCCGCCGCGGGACTGACGCGGCCCAAAGCCGGTGCGCCTCAGCGGGACAGGTTGACGGTGCTGATCACCGTTGTGCTGAGCGGACTGTGCGCCGCGTTACGGACGACCAGCCTGATCGTCAGCTGCACGTTGCGCAGTTTCCGCAGTTTCGCCGCCGTTCTTCTTCCCGAACTGAATCTTCACCGTGTTGCGCCCGCCCTTCGTCGTGATCAGAATCGCTTTCCCGATCACGATCGCCGGCGCCGAGCCCGGGGGCATGCCGGTGGCCAGGGCGCCGTGCAGGCCGATGCGCTTGGCGACGCTGCTCGCGAGCAGCACCTGGAACTGGCCGGCGACCTGCTCGTTGACCGAGTAGCTGATCACGAGGCCCTTGCTCAGGGCGCTCGGCAGCGAATGCGTGACCGCGGCCGCGCTCGCCACCGGGCCGGGGATTGTCGGTTTGGGGGCCGAACCGGTGCCCGTGGCGCCCGAGCCGGCGGTGCCTGGAGTACCCGCGGTGGTCGCAGCACCCGAAGAGCCGCCGCCGGGCGGTGATGGTGGCGCAGGCGGAGCGGGGCCGACGACAGTGACCGGCTCGGTGAAACTGGCTTTGTTGTCGCCCGTGTCGGTGACGGTGAGTGTGACTTCGTAGGTTCCGCCATACTGATAGGAGTGGAACGTGCTTGCAGCACAGGGGGCTACCCAAGGACTGGCACAGGGAGAGGCGCCAGGCGAGTTCACAGACGGCGCACCAGGCGCGAAGCCAGTGACTTCTGGAGAGCCATCACCAAAGTTCCATTTGTACGTCGCATAGGCTGGTTCTTCGACGCCTAAGGCAGAGAATTTCACACCAGCGTTCAAAGTAAAATTGGACTCCATCCCATCGAAACCCACGATGTCGCCGGCTTTGACTGGGTTGGGAGCGGTAAATTGCGGGACAAGACTAACCCCCGTGAGACACGGCACCCCAGGATAGGGAAACTTGAGCGCAGCTAAGTCGAAGGCATCATTGAGATAGTAACTGCCACCATTCAGTGTTTGATTAGACAGTGTGCCGGCGCGTGTGAGCGGGTTAGCCGTGACACTGCCACCCGATGTCGGCGCGAAGAAGTTACGGCACTCGTCTGTAGCCTCATGGTGGGCCGAGTCCTGCCAGCTGTTTAGCAGTGGGTCGGTGACCGTGTCCTGCTGCTCCACCGCGATCTGGTTGATAATCAGATCAGCCAGACCCCTGTCGTAGGAACCATCCGTGCCCGTGGTAGAACCATTTTGATTGGGCTCCTGTTGATGCGGGTTTTCAAGGTTGAGTTCTTCCGATTCTTGCTGTTCTCTTTTTTCCTGAGCCGTCTTTTTCGCGAATTCTTCTTCTTCGAGCGGAGTGTGTTTGGTCTTTACCTGCTCCTTTTCCTCAATTGGCTTACTGCTGGGATCGAAACCACCATCCTGACAATCATATGCGGGTGTCTGATCATTCAGGTCTAGGTGACCGTCGCCGAGGCCCCCCGCGGTCCACGGGATCACTGCGTAGAGAATAGTTCGTTCGTCACCGTTCAATTCGTTTGTTGGGCTGATGTCGGAATGGTAACTGCAGAAGCTGTGTGAGTAGCTTTCTTCAGTAGAAGTACCTGTGAAATCGGAGCAGTGACCAGTACTGCCGCCCCCGTCGAGACATACGGTGACGCCGGGGGGGGTTAGCAGATAAAAGACTGTGCCCATGCCCTTCTGGAGAAGGTGGGCGGAGATAAAAGTTTCCAACTCACTCCGGAGCTGCTGATTGGTGAGACAGACAACCGTGTGTTTGTGAGCCACTTCGATCTGGTCTTCTTTTTCCAGCGGATGAGGGTCACTACAGCCACCGCTCAACGGATACGGATCAGTGTCGGTGTAGGCCCCCCGGAAGGTGGAGCGATACTCAGCGTGCTGGTTCGCTCTGTCGGTGTACTGCGTATCCACCGCAAAGACATTGTTCAGAGCACCACTTTCAGCGCCGACTCCCTGCAGGAAAGTGTTGATCAGGTGCTGCCAGTCTCCGTGATAGTTATCGGTCGGATCCCAGTAGATCGCATACGTGTCATTTTCCGGCAATACAGGGCCGCCATTAGGGTTGGCGAACGTCTCCGCAACAGGAAAGGGAAAGACTTCGTCGAGCGAGTTCTTTTCGAGAGTGCCGTCGAAGACGGACTCCGCTTCACGTGATTGCAAGCCCACGGTCGCCGAGCCGACCGTGGTCACGGCAGCCCCGGCGGGCGCGGCCATTACGCCCAGGGTGAGTACAAAAACAGCACCGAAGGAAAGCGCCATACGACGCGGGAGAATCGACCGAAAACCGGCCAGCTGGGAGAACGAGCGAATAAAGTTGGGCACGAGCCCATCATCGGCAGCGCATGCCCGATGCCTTAGCCCCAACCGTCGCAGCTCGTTGGACCGCTCGGAAGACCTTCCGGCTAAGCGTCGCGGGCGATCACGCGGTCGGTCGCGACGGCCGCCCCGGAGCGGTCATCGAGGAATACCACGAGAACCGCCGGCGGCCCGCCGAACCACGCGCTCGACTCGCCCTCGCCCACGTACTCGGCGGCGCGCTGCGAGCCATCGCCCTGGATCACCCACACGGGCTGGCCCTCATGGAAGGGACCGTCGCCGATGTCGGTGCTGGGTTTCAGATGTCTCATAGTGGGCGATCCAGGATTCGAACCTGGGACCTCTTCCTTATCAGAGAAGCGCTCTAACCAACTGAGCTAATCGCCCAGAGCAAATAACGACGGGGGGTCTGCAGAACTAGAACATTGCGTGCCGAAGAGTCGGCTCACGAACGCATCCTATCGTCCGCGGGCAAACGTGAACGGCCCTCGAGCTGCCGTCGTGATAATCCGACATTGCAAGGTTGTCGGAATATCCCGGTATTGCTACAATGTCGGATTATGCCGACGGAATACAATGCCACTGGCCATGGTCCATTTCGGATCTACACCCCGTCATCTCTAGGGGACGCAATCCGCCATTACCGCACAGAGGCTGGCTTGACGCAGGCAGACCTTGCCCAGGTGGCAGGACTACAGCGAAGCTACCTCTCCGAGCTGGAGGCGGGCAAGGAAACCGAGCAGCTAAAGCGAGTACTGCGAATACTGAGACAGCTTGGCGTCCGCATGACGCTCGATAAGGCGGACTGGTAGTGGCCGACGAGCTGGCGGTCTGGCTGTACGGGGAGCGCGTGGCCCTGATTGATCGCGAGCGCGGTCGCCCTCGACTCCTCTACACCGACGAGGCCCTCAGGCGCTATGCCTTGGGTACGCCGCTGCTGTCTCTGTCGTTGCCTGTAGGGAACCGCCGGTATACGCAGGGAATCGTTCGTCCGTTTATCGACGGGCTGCTGCCCGAGGGCGAGTCGCGCAAATCGATCGCGCGCGACGTCAAAGTGCGGGCGGACGACACGTACAGCTTGATACGTGAGCTTGGCCGTGACTGCGCCGGTGCCGTCGTCATTCAACCGGCTGAAGATTCCCCCCCACCGCAGGCCACGACCGTTACCGCAGAAGCGCTGAGCTCGGATGAGCTAGAAGCACTGGTCGAGAACCTGCGAAGCGCCCCGCTCGGCGCGGGTGGCCGAGTCCGCATCTCCCTGGCCGGCGTTCAGGAAAAGCTGCTGCTCACGCTCATGCCAGATGGCTCGTGGGGGCGGCCCGTGGACGGGACACCCTCGACCCACATCCTCAAGCCTGAGATCGCCGCGTACCCAAAGACTGTCGAGAACGAGGCATTCTGCATGCGGGCCGCTAAGAACCTTGGTCTCGATGTCGCGGCGGTCGAGACCACCGAAATCGCTGAACGCAAACTGATCGTTGTCGAGCGGTTTGACCGCAACATCAGTGCCAACGGTTCGGTAGCGCGCATCCATCAAGAGGACTTCTGCCAGGCTACGGGCAGCTCGCCGGGAACCAAGTACGAGGAGGACGGCGGCCCGTCGCTGCAGCGCGTCGCCGACATTCTGCAGTCTGTGGCCACTGCGAATTCGCTGGAGCGGTTGCTGCGAGCGGTCACGCTGAATGTGCTTGTCGGCAATGGCGACGCGCACGCCAAGAACTTCTCGTTGCTACACCACACAACAGGAGCGTTGACGCTCGCGCCTTTGTACGACCTCATGTGCACGCTGCGCTACGGCGACAATCGGCTGGCGATGTACATCGATACCGTGCAGCGCATAGATCGGGTAACCGCCGCGCGGATTACAAACGAGGCCGTACGATGGGGCATGTCGCGCGAGTTGGCGGCGGAGACCGTTGACGACCTTTTAGACAGGGCGCCGACAGCGATAGCTGCCGCACGCGACGAAACACCTGGAGCTCCCGACGAGATCATCGCCACGATCAAACGTCAGCTAGCCCAGCTGCGTTCAACAAGCTGACCGCTATCGACGTTGTGGTCGCTTACCCGCGTCAACCGCTTGACATCTTGCGACCTTGCGCTTGTGGGGATGACCTCCATTCGCGCTCGGATGCTTCCTCAGCCATTCACAAACGCATGTAGGCACGTCAGCTAGGCCCGCACACCAGGCTGCTGCAGTCGCCGGGCAAGCTCGAGCGCCTCCTCGGGGGTTGAGAAGGTCATCTCCGCCCTGTATCCACCGTCGCCCACCGGCTTCACGCGCACCTCCGCGCCGAGCGCCGCGCCGAGCGCGTCGGCGATCTCGCGCGTCGCCGCCTCCTGGTCGGGGTGCGCCGCGGGGGTCGGCCCCGTTTTGCGCCCCGTCTTTGCCTTCCCCCCATTCGCCGCGGCGTTGTTCTCGCGCGCACGAGCTTCCACGATCCTCACCGACCACCCCTCCGCGACGGCCTCCCGAGCCAGGCTTCGGCGCGTCCCGTGATCCTCGGCCAGCAACAAAGCCCTGCCGTGGCCCTCGCTCAGCGCCCCCTCCTCCAGCAGCTCGACCGTCTCGTCGGGCAGGTCGAGGAGGCGCATCAGGTTGCTCACCGCCACACGGCTACGTCCGACACGACGTCCCACGTCCTCACGTGTCAACCCCAGCTCCTCCACCAGCGCGGCGCACGCGCGGGCCTCCTCGACCGGGTTGAGGTCCTCGCGCGCCATGTTCTCGATCAGCGCGAGCTCCAGGGACTCGGCGTCGCCGCTTGGGCGCACGATTGCCGGGATCTTCTCCAGGCCGGCGATCTGCGCCGCACGCCAGCGCCGCTCGCCGGCGACGAGCTCGTATGTGCCGCCGGGCTTTGCCCTTACGAGCACCGGCTGCAGGACCCCTCGCTCACCGAGGGAGCCGGCCAGCGCCTGCAGCGCCTCCTCGTCGAAGCGTCGCCGTGGCTGCTTCGGGTTCGCCACGATCAGCTCGACCGGCAGCTCGCGCAGCTCGTCCGCGGCCTCCTTCGTCCCATCGCCGGACACCGACAGGATCGCGTCCAGGCCCCTTCCCATCCCGCGCTTCGGCTTAGCCACGCGCTGCTACCTCCTTTGCCAACTCAAAATAAGCCGCAGCGCCCGCGCTATGCGGATCGTGATGGGTGACGGGCAATCCGTAGCTCGGGGCCTCGCCTACCCGCACGTTGCGCGGAATAACCGTGTCGAACACCAGCTCCGGGAAGTGCTCGCGGACCTCCCGCTCGACGTCGCGTCCCAGCCGGGTGCGCGAGTCGTGCATCGTCAACAACATGCCCGCGACCGTCAGGCGGGGGTTCAGCTCGCGCTGGACCAGCGCCAACGTCTCCAGCAACCCAGCGAGCCCCTCCAGCGCGAAGTACTCGGTCTGCACCGGCACGATCACCCGATCGGCCGCGACCAGTGCGCTCACGGTCAGCGGGCCGAGCGACGGCGGGCAGTCGAGCAAGATGAACTCGAACAGCTCCCTCACCGGCTCCAAGCACTCACTCAGGCGTTGCTCGAAGCCCTCCATTCTGGGCAACTCCACGTTCGCACCCGCCAACCCAGGGCCGGCTGGGAGGACTTGCAGACCGGGAATCGCCGAGTCCACCAGGGCCTCCGTCGCCGATACACCCCCCGTCAACACCTCGTACAGCCCCGGCACCTGTGCCCGAGGCAGTCCCAGCCCGACCGTGGCGTTCGCCTGAGGGTCCACGTCGACCAGGAGCGTCCCGCGGCCGGCCTCGGCGATGCATGCAGCGACATTTACCGCAGTCGTCGTCTTGCCAACCCCGCCCTTCTGGTTGGCGATCGCATAAACCGTTCCCACCGAGCGCAAGCTATCAGCAACCAAGGGGCCGCTTGCGAGCAACGCCCGCCCGGCGGGGAAAGCGCGAAGGGGTCCCGGCTACCTTTTCGAAAACGTGCAGATGGTGGTCGCGCGCACCCTTGTACGGCTCGGTGCGGCGTATCTCGAGCAGGCGCATGCCCAACTGCTCGGCCGCGTAGGCCGCCTCCGTCTCCTGCGCCGGGTCGCGGCGGCCGCGCCAGTCCACGAGAACGCCTCCGTGTTCGAGCAGCGGAGCCGCATACTCCAGCACCACCGGTTGCGCAGCCAGGGCGCGGGCCACGATCACATCGTTACGTCCCAAGCCCTCGCCCCACTCCTCCGCCCGAGTACAGACGACACGAGCATTCTCGATCTCCGCCACCGTCCGCAACCGTTCGATAAAAGCACACTTGCGTGCCTGGCTCTCCACCAAAGTGACCTCGGCCCCGGGGACGGCAACCGCCAGCACGAGTCCGGGAAATCCGGCCCCAGCACCGAGATCGGCGATCGCGCCCGCCGCGTGTACGGCACCCAGCTCCAGCGCGGTCAACGAGTCGGCCAGATGAACGTCAATTGCGAGTCCTGTGTCGCGTACCGTCGTGGGGGCATGCTCGTCTTCCGCCAAGCCACGCAGCACCGCGTCCAACTGGCGCAACTGACGATCACCTAACCCATAAAGCTGACCGAGCGTGACCAGCGACGGTAGTCTCACAGGGAGTGGCCTAGCTCCACCCCGGTTGAGCCCGGGGCGATTGTTTCACCGGGAACATGATTTCACGTGAAACGGTCCGGCCCTCCGCTGCTCGCAACCGTGGAGGGGTCACCCCCCAAGCGGCGAGACCACAAGCCGCCGCTCGGGCTCATCGCCCTCGCTATGGGTCGCCACACCGCCACGGTCGCGCAGGTACTCATGGACAATCCGCCGCTCAGCGGCCGGCATCGGCTCGAGCTCAACCGGAGCCCCCGAGCGCAGCGCCTCCTCCGCGGCCTGCTCGGCGTCGGCGCGCAGCGACTCCGCGCGGCGCTCCCGATAGCCATCGGCGTCGATCATCACACGAACGGGAGAGGGCCCCTCGCGGAACACGATCCGCTGAGCCAGGTGCTGGACCGCGTCGATCGTCTGGCCACGGCGGCCGATGAACAGGCCGACGTCCTCGCCCCGCAGGCTACCTCTCAGTACCCCGTCCTCCTCCTGCACTTTCACCTCGGCGTCGAGCCCCAGCCCGTCGGCGACCTCCTCGAGCAACTCCTCGAGCGCCGCGGCCGGCTCCAGCTCATCATCCCCGGCCTCATCGCTACCCACAGCCCCGGTGAAATCCCCGTGGCTCATCGCCGGCGACCGGAGCGCTTCTTCTTCTTCCGCGGCGATTGCGGAGGTGGAGCGGCCGTCCCACCACCCGCGCCGGCGGCGGCCAGTGCGGGCGCAGGCGCAGTCTTCGCTCGCCCATTCGAGGACTCAACCACCTTGGGCGCTTTCGGCGGAGCCGGGCCGATCCGGCGGCGGATGAAGTACTGCTGGACGATCGTCCAGCAGTTCGTGGTGATCCAGTACACCAGCAACCCCGCCGGATAGCGGAACAGGAACGCGACGATCACCAGCGGCAAGGCCAGCATCAGGCGGCGCTGGTTGGGATCGGCCGTGGCGGTCGCCAGCAACGTCGAGAGGACCTGTGAGGCGATATACAGGGCGATCAGCACGATCAGCACGACCCCCGTGGCCTTCGATGTGATGTCGGGGATGAACAGAAACTTGGCGGACCCGGGTGCGACCGTTTGACAGCCGGTTTTTTCGACGTACTTGGACGGCAGCGCAGAGAAGCTCGTGATCGCGGTGTGGTGCAGCGAGTTGTAGTGGGAGATCATGCTGGGACCGCAGATCTGCTTCTTCAGGTCCGTGCGCAGCATGTAGAAGAGCGAGATGAACACCGGCAGCTGTAGGGCAAACGGCAGGCAGGAGGCGAGCGGATTGATTTTGTTCGCCTGATAGAACTTCATGATCTCCTGCTGCTGGCGCTGTTTGTCGTCCTTGTACTTCTCTTTCAGCTTGTTGATCTCCGGCGCGAGGCGCTGCATCTCCTGCATCGACTTCAGTTGCTTGTAGGTCACCGGCACGAGGATCGCGCGGATCAGGACGGTCAACAGCACGATCGCGAGACCCCAGCTGGAATGCACGAAGTGCGCATGGATGAACACCAGGATTTCTTCGAAGACCTTGATCAGCGGCGAGAATGCCTGCTGGATGATGTTCGCGGAGATCGACATGCGCTTGGTGACTTGACCCTCTGGTTGGTGTGGCTGCGGTGGTGCGGATTGCGACTCTAGGCTTGGCTGTCCGGTGGCGGTTGAGTGGCAGTTGAGCTGCTCTGCGACGAACGGCGCGCCCGATCAGCTCAAGATCGAGGCTCGCCGGGCCCGAGGCCGCCGGGCGCGAGCTTGAAGACGCGCTGCTCCTCCACCGGATCGTACCCGCCGTAGCTCCATGGGTTGCACCTGAGCAACCGCCACACGCCGAGCACCAAGCCCCTAAGTATGCCGTACTCCCTGATCGCATCGACCGCGTAATGCGAGCACGTCGGCTCGTACTTGCAACGCCGTGGCAACGCCGGAGACAGCACCCGTCGATAGACGGCGATCGGCGCGATCACCACCGCTCGGGCAACCCGCGACACGGTGCTCGGTGGGCGTGGTTGATCGCGATGTGACGTTGCCGTAGTCACGGCCGCCGCTCCGCCACCACGGCGCCAGAGCTGAGGCCGGCACGGGCGATCAGCTCGCCGAGCGACGCGTCGATCCCCGCCAGGCCCTCGCGCTCGGCCAGCTCGCGCACCTGTGGGCGAGCCACGACGACGATGTCCTGTCCAGAGCTCAACTCGGCCTCGGCGCCGGCAAACGCCTCCCGCAACAGCCGCTTCACGTGGTTGCGCTCGACTGCGCCGCCGACCTTGCGCGAGACCGACAGCCCCAGCCGTGGCCGCTCGGCCGCCGGGTTGGGAAACGTATAGAGCACCAGATGGCGATTGGCCGTCGAGCGCCCCTTTCGATACACGCGCTCGAACTCGGCGCTGCGCGAGAGTCGGCCACGGCTCGGGGATCGCGGCTTCATCGCGCGCCGGGCCTCAGGTCGACGTGGAAAGGCGCTTGCGGCCCTTGTCGCGGCGGCGCTTCAGCGTGAGGCGTCCCGCGCGTGTGCGCATGCGGCCGCGAAACCCGTGGGCACGGGCTCGCTTGCGCTTCTTGGGCTGGTAGGTGCGCTTCATAGTCCTGGTTCTCCACTCCGCGCCGCGTCTCCCACTCGAAACCGGCGGCTGCTGTCGTCCAAGTATAGGCCCACGGACCGCTCGCTGAATTTTCCCGCCAATTGCGGCCAACCACACCACGAGCCGCGAGCCGGCGCGGGTATAGTCGCCGGACCGGGTCGTCCGCGACCCCGATCGAATAGTTGCCATCACTTTCTCCCTGGGAGGAGCGGGTTGACGCTGCCGTGAGCGACGAGCTGGAGCACATATGGGCGCGGGTGCAAGGCGAGCTTGCCCAAGCCGTCGACGAGCCGACCTACCGCATCTGGCTCGAGGCGCTGCGCGCGCGTGAGCTCTCGGGACAGCGGCTATTGGTCGAAGCTCCGCTGCGGTCGCGCGGGTGGATCAGCGACCGCTTCGGACGAGTTCTCCGGTCCTGCGTCGAGGCGGTGCTCGGGCCAGATGTCGTACTCGAGCTCGTAAGCCAGGACCACGAGGGCTCCGATGGTCGATCAAGAACCTCCGGTTGGTCCAAGTCGGGAGGTTCGAACCGAGCGGCGGGCCATCACCGCGGCCCGGGCTCAGGCGCGGGCGTCGAACACGCGGAGACCAACCGCGAGATCGCCGACAGGGGGGAGAGGGCTTCCGGGCCGGGCCGCTCGGCAATCCCAAGCTCAGCTTCGACCAGTTCGTGATCGGCGACAGCAACCGGCTCGCCCACGCGGCGGCGTTGACCGTCGCCGAGATACCGGCCCAGGCCTACAACCCGCTGTTCATCTGCGGACCCCCCGGCGTGGGCAAGACCCACCTGATGAGCTCGATCGCGGGCCTGCTCAGCTCCCACAACCCCGGGCTCGCCGTACGCAGTACCACCGGCGAGGCCTTCACCAATGAGTTCCTCGGCGCGCTCTCCGGCGGACGGACGGAGGACTTCAAGACGAGCTTCCGGCTCCTCGACGTGCTGCTCGTCGACGACGTCCAGTTCCTCGAGCGCAAGACCAAGACCGAGGAGGAGTTCTTCCACACGTTCAACGCCCTCTACGACGCGGGCCGGCAGGTCGTGCTCACCTCCGATCGCCCTCCCCAAGATCTGCAGGCTCTAGAGGACAGGCTGCGCGAGCGTTTCGAGGCCGGCCTCGTCGCCGACATCAAGCCCCCCGAGCTCGCCACCCGTCTGGCAATCCTGCGCAAGCGGGCCCACCACGACCACATCGAATTGGAGGACGAGGACGCACTGCAAGCGATCGCCGAGCGAGTGACGCTCAACGTGCGGGCACTCGAGGGCGCTCTGATTCGGGTTGTGGCCTTCAGCTCCCTGACCGGGCGCCCGCTGAACGTCGAGCTCGCCAGAGAGGTGCTCGACGGGCTCTATCCACCAACCAAGAACCCCCAGCGTCGAGGCACCAAGTCGGTCGCCGAGATCCAGGCCGCCGCCTGCGAGCACTTCGGACTCTCCAGCGACGAGTTGCTCTCCTCCGCTCGCACCGCCCGAATCGCCTGGCCGCGGCAGGTCGCGATGTATCTGGCCCGTGAGTTGACAAGCGAGTCGCTGCCCTCGATCGGACGACACTTCGGTGGACGCGATCACACCACGGTCCTGCACGCCTGGCGGCGCACCACCGCCCGGATTGCCAGCGATGACGCGTCCCGAGAGGCTGTGGAGAAGCTGTGCGACCAACTCGGGCACGAGCACCCCTGACCACAGTCGCCACACCCGACCGACCCGCCTGAGAGACTTCCCCAAAATCTGTCCACAGCCAATCCACCGGCACAACCCGGCGATTCTCCAGCCGGCAAGCCAAGTCCACAACTTCACAGCCACTACTACCTCCTATCGTTCTCTGAAGGTGTATTCATGAAGCTGTCCCTCTCAGCAGCAGAGCTGCTAACCCAACTACAGACCGTTACTCGCGTGGCCTCGACGCGCAGCGCAGTCCAAGCCCTGTCCGGTGTGATGATCTCGGCGCAGGAGGGCTCACCTCCGGAGTTGCTCGCCACCGACATGGAGATCGGCCTGCGCGTTCCGCTCGACGCCGAGATGGCCAGTCCCGGAAGCGCGGTCCTGCCGGCTCGGCTGCTGCTCGATGTGGCGCGCTCGCTCCCCGCCGAGCAGCTGACGCTGGAGCTACGTGCCGCGGAGCAGGATGTCGAGCTGATCTCGGGGCCGGCCACCTTCCATCTGCGCACGCTTCGCGCCGAGGACTTTCCCACGCTGCCGGCTCCCTCGCCCGAGACGCGGATCGCGTTGCCCGCCGAGGCCTTTGTGCAGACGATCTCCCGCGTGGCCCGTTCTGCGTCTCGCGACGAGACTCGCCCCGTGCTCACCGGCATCCTGATGTCGGCCTCCGGTCAGGAGTTGCGGATGGTCGCGACCGATTCCTACCGTCTGAGCGTCAAGCAGACGGCCCTCGAGGTCCCTCTGCAGGGAAGCCTGGAGGCAAATGTGCCGGCCCGCGCCCTGCAGGAGCTCGCGCGGATCGCCCAGCAGGCCGAGAACGAGTCGCTCGCGGTGAGCGTCGGGCAGAACCAGGTCGTGTTCGAGCTCGGCGACATCGTCCTCTCCTCGCGCCTGATCGACGGCCAGTTCCCCAACTATCGCCAGCTACTTCCCGAGTCCGTCGAGCACGAACTGCGCCTGTCGAGCGCAGAGATCACCGGAGTGGCGCGGCGGATCAGCCTGCTGGCCCAGAAGAACGCGCCGCTGCGCCTCAGCTTTCGCGAGGGCGAGCTGACCGTGTCGGCGCAGACCCCCGACGTCGGCGAGGCCTCGGAGACGATCCCCGTGGCCTTCCATGGAGAGCCGTTCGAGATCGGCTTCAACCCCGAGTTCCTGCGCGACGGGCTGGAGAGCGTCGAGTCCGACGAGCTCGTCCTCAAGCTGATCTCACCGCTGCGTCCCGGCCTGATCGAGTCGCCTGACTCGGGGGACTTTGTGTACCTGATCATGCCGATCCGTCTGAACGCATGATCTGTGCCGGCAGGTGCATGCACCTGCCGGTGGGGCGGCGCATGTGCCGCCCCAGAGCAGGGGCGCATGCGCCCCTGCTGGCCTGGCCGCATGCGGCCAGGACCCCCAGATTGAGTTCATGAGTGATGCGCGTGGTGAACGTGCAGTTGCGCGACTTCCGCACCTACGCTCGCGCCGAGGCGCAGCTCGGTGAAGGGCTGACCGTCGTCCACGGGCCGAACGGCGTGGGTAAGTCGAACCTGCTCGAGGCGCTCTACTTCGGCTGCACCGGCCGCTCGCCACGCACGCGAAACGAGCGCGAGCTGGTGCGCTTCGGCGCCCAGGCGACGCGCGTCGTCGTGGGGCTCGACGATGACACCGGCGCACACGAGCTGAGCGTCGGCTTCGAGCCGGGCCAGCCCAAGCGCATGGGCTCCGACGGAGCGCCCGTCGAGCGACTGCTCGACGTCGAGACAAGGCCGCTGCTGAGCGTGTTCGTCCCCGATCGACTCGAGCTGCTCAAGGGGGCGCCCTCTGTCCGCCGCTCCCACCTCGACCAGTTCGTCGCCGCGGTCTGGCCGGCGCGCGCCGCCGACCGGCTGGCCTATTCACGGGTGCTCGCCCAGCGCAACGCGCTGCTCGGTGGTATCCGCGCCGGCCGTGCTTCACGCGCGACAATCTCCACCTGGGACAGACAGCTGGCCCGCCAAGCGGTGCTGCTGCGCGAACACCGCGCCGGCGCTGTGGCACTGCTCGCCGAGCCGTTTTCCGAGCGCGCGTCCCAGCTCGGTCTCAGCGGGACGGCGAGCCTTGACTATCGCCCTCGCTCACGCGCGCTCCACGAGGATGAGTTCGTCGACGAGCTCCAGGCGCGCCTGGCCGGTGACCTGGAGCGTGGTTTCTCCACGCACGGGCCTCACCGCGACGAGCTGGCCCTGCTGCGCGACGGGCGCGAGCTGCGCCTGTACGGCTCCCAGGGCGAGCAGCGACTCGCGTTGCTCGCGCTGCTGCTCGCCGAGCGCACGGTGCTCGCGCGCGAGCGACGCCGCACGCCGCTGATGTTGCTCGACGACGTGATGAGCGAGCTGGACGCCGAGCGGCGCGAGCTGCTGGCCGATGAGCTTTCGAGTGGTGGCCAGAGCGTGATCGCCACGACCGACCTCGCGCACGTGCCCGGCGCCGACGCTGCCGCGGTCACGCGGCTGAGGGTCGCTCCGGGCGCGATCCTGCAAGAGGCGGTGGCGGCGTGAGGGTCGCTCCAAGATCGCTTTCGACGGCGATTCAGTCGCTCACGGCCGCGCTCGCGCCGGCCACCACGCTGGCCCGTGTGCAGGAGATCTGGGAGCGCACAGTGGGCCCGGGGATCGCCGCCGCCGCTGAGCCAACGGCCGAGCGCAACGGGGTTCTCACGGTGACCTGCGAAGCGGCGGTGTGGGCTCAGGAGCTTGATTTGATGGCTGCCGAGCTGATCCCGAGGCTCAACTCGGCGCTCGGCGAGGACGCGATCCGCGAGCTGCGCTGTCGAACCGGTTGAGCGCGCTCCGAGCGGGTCACGGCGCGGGGTTGCGACACGTGCCGGGTCGATTATTCGACAGGGTCGGTCGAGCGGCGCTCTTTTACGCCAATTTGCAGGGATTTTCCCCGGCCCAGGGGCCCTAATTCGCGACCCAGATGTGCTATTGTTCTGTAAACACTTTCCCGCCCCGGCCCGCGGTCTTTGGACCCGGGATTCCGGGGCGTTCTCACGTCATCGAGGGACAATTGACCACAGGCAGCGACAACTCTGACAGCGGAGGAGCCACGAAGGGCGGCGTCAACGATCCGTCGATGACGGACGTCTCCGCCGGCTACGACGCACAGGACATCACGGTCCTCGAAGGGCTGGAGGCCGTCCGCAAGCGCCCGGGCATGTACATCGGCTCGACCGGCGTGATGGGCTTGCATCACCTCGTCTATGAGGTTGTCGACAACTCCGTCGACGAGGCGCTCGCCGGCTACTGCACCGAGGTCGCCGTGACGATCCATCCGGACAACTCCGTCACGGTCGTCGACAACGGGCGCGGGATCCCCGTCGCGATGCACGAGAAGGAGGGCCGCCCGGCGGTCGAGGTCGTGCTGACCGTGCTGCACTCCGGCGGCAAGTTCGGCGACGGCGGCGGCTACAAGGTCTCCGGCGGTCTGCACGGCGTCGGCGTGTCGGTCGTCAACGCGCTGTCCGAGCGCCTGCTCGTGGAGATCCGCCGCGACGGCCATGAGTGGTCGCAGGAGTACTCGCGCGGAGCGCCGCAGAACGAGCTGCAGAAGGGCGCGAAGCTGCCCGGCGACGGGGTCACTGGCACCACCATCACGTTCCTCCCCGACGCGGAGATCTTCGAGTCGCTCGACTTCGACTTCCACACGCTCGAGGAGCGCCTGCGCGAGACCGCGTTCCTCACGCGCGGTCTGAAGATCTCGATCGTCGACGAGCGCGGCGAGGGCCACGCCGCCGAGTTCCAGTACGAGGGCGGCATCGAGGATTTCGTCTCCTACCTCAACGAAAACAAGGACACCGTCCACCGCAAGGTGATCTTCTTCGCCGGCGAGGGCGAGGAAGGCGCCGCGGAGGTCGCGATGCAGTGGAACTCCTCCTACCAGGAGTCGATCCACTCGTTCGCCAACAACATCAACACCCGCGAGGGCGGCTCGCACATGTCGGGCTTTCGCTCGGCGCTGACGCGCACGCTGAACAGATACGCGCGCGAGAAGGGCCTGCTGAAGGAGAAAGAGGACAATTTGTCGGGCGAGGACGTGCGCGAGGGGCTGACCGCGGTGATCTCCGTGAAGCTGCGCGACCCGCAGTTCGAGGGCCAGACGAAGACAAAGCTCGGTAACCCGGGCATGGCCGGGTTCGTCGAGTCGATCGTCAACACCGGCCTGGGTGAGTTCCTCGAGGAGAACCCGTCAGAGGCGCGCGCGGTGATCATGAAGTCCGTCCAGGCGCAGCGCGCTCGCGAGGCAGCTCGCAAGGCACGCGATCTGACCAGGCGCAAGTCGGCGCTGGAGAACTCCACGCTCCCCGGCAAGCTCGCCGACTGCTCGGTCAAGGACCCGTCGCTGGCCGAGTTGTTCGTCGTCGAGGGCGACTCCGCCGGTGGCTCTGCCAAGCAGGGCCGCGACCGCTCAACCCAAGCGGTTCTGCCCTTGCGCGGGAAGATCCTCAACGTCGAGAAGTCGCGGATCGACAAGGTGCTGCAGAACACCGAGATCCAGGCGCTGATCACCGCGATCGGCACGGGCGTGCGCGACGAGTTCAACATCGAGAACGCGCGCTACCACAAGGTCGTGCTGATGACCGACGCCGACGTCGACGGCGCCCACATCCGCACACTCGTGCTGACCCTGCTGTTCCGCGAGATGCAGGAGCTGATCGAGGCCGGCTACGTGTACATCGCCAAGCCGCCGCTGTACAAGCTCAAGCAGGGCTCGCGCGAGCGCTACATCGAAAAGGACTCAGAGCTCGAGGAGATCCTGCTCGCGGACAAGTGGGAGAAGCTCGAGGTGTTCGACCGTCACGGCACCCAGTTCAAGCTCACCGAAACCCGCTGGCAGCGCTTCTCGCGGCTGCTCAAGCAGTACGAGGGCTGGTCCTCCTCGCTGCGCGCCGTGCATGGGCACGACATGGTGCAGTTCCTGGAGGAGTCCTCGCTGCTCGACGAACAGGTGATGAGTACCGATGCGGCGATCGAGGTGCTCGAGCGCGCCGGCATCGAGGGCGAAACGCACGCCACCGAGCTCGTCGAGCAGGATCCACTGGAGATCCGCGTCAAGGCCGTCGAAGCCGCCACGGGCTTCGCCCGTACCCATCGCATCAAGCGCACGCTGTTCGACTCCCAGGAGTACCGCCAGCTCGCGCGCGTCCACGCCCAGCTGATCGAGCTGGCCGGAACCCCCGCGTTCGATGTCCGCCTCGGCGACGCTCGTGAGACCGCGCCCACCTTCGAGGCGCTCCGCGCGGCGGTGATGACCGTCGCGCAGAAGGGCATCAAACTCCAGCGCTTCAAGGGCCTCGGCGAGATGAACGCCGACCAGCTCGGCGAAACGACGATGGCTCCCTCGACCCGCACGCTCGCGCAGGTCACGCTCGAGGATGCCTTCGCCGCCGACCGCATCTTCTCGATGCTGATGGGCGACCAGGTCGAGCCGCGCAGAGCATTCATCGAGGACAACGCCCGCGCGGTGGCCAACCTCGATGTCTGAGGAGGTGAACAACTAGATGGCCTCTACGGACACCCTCTCGGGCGGCAACGTCGAACCGCGCGCGCTCGAGGAGGAGATGCGCACGGCATACCTCGACTACGCGATGTCGGTGATCGTCGGCCGCGCTCTGCCCGACGTGCGCGACGGCTTGAAGCCGGTGCATCGCCGCGTGCTGTACGCGATGAACGAGCTCGGTCTCGGACCCACTCGCTCCTACGCCAAGTGCGCGAAGATCGTCGGCGAGGTGATGGGCAACTATCACCCGCACGGCGACTCCGCGATCTACGACACGCTCGTGCGCATGGCGCAGGAGTTCTCGATGCGCAACGAGCTCGTCGACGGCCAGGGCAACTTCGGCTCGATCGACGACGACCCGGCCGCCGCCATGCGCTACACCGAGGCGCGACTGGCGCGGATCGCCACCGAGATGCTGCGCGATCTCGACATGGACACGGTCGACTTTGCGCCCAACTACGACGGTTCGCGCCGTGAACCGCTCGTGCTGCCGGCACGCTTCCCGAACCTACTCGTCAACGGCTCATCGGGGATCGCGGTCGGCATGGCGACGAACATCCCGCCGCACAACCTGCGCGAGGTGATCGACGCGACGATCGCCTACATCGACGATCCGGAGATGGAGGTCGAGGGCCTGATGCGCCACATCAAGGGCCCGGACTTCCCGACGGGTGGGATCATCCTCGGTCGCGCCGGTATCAAGGACGCGTATGAGACCGGCCGCGGTCGTGTCCGCATCCAGGCGCGCGCGCACATCGAGCCGCTGAAGCAGGGCAAGGAGGCGATCGTCGTCACCGAGCTGCCGTTTATGGTCAAGAAGGGTGGGCCGGGCGGGTTGATCGAAAAGATCGCCGAACTCGTGCGCGAAAAGAAGATCCCCGAGATCTCCGACCTGAACGACTACTCGGACAAGCGCGGGATGCGCCTGATGATCGAGCTCAAGCGCGACGCGATCCCCAAGGTCGTGCTGAACAAGCTCTACAAGCACACGCCGATGCAGTCGACGTTCGGCGTGAACATGGTCGCGCTCGTCGACAACGTCCCACGCACGCTGAACCTGCGCGCGGTGATCCACAACTACGTGGCCCACCAGCGCGAGGTGATCGTCCGGCGCACCAAGCACGAGTTATCCGAGAAGGAGGCGCGCGCGCACATCCTCGAGGGGCTGTTGACCGCGCTCGATCATCTCGACGCGATCATCGAACTGATCCGCGCCTCCCGTGACCGCGATGCGGCGCGCGAGCAGCTGGTCGAGCGCTTCCAGCTGAGCCACATCCAGGCGACGGCGATCCTCGACCTGCGCCTCTCCCAGCTGACGGCACTGGAGGCCGATGGGATCAAACAGGAGCACGCCGATGTGACCGAGCGGATCGCCGAGCTGCGCGCGATCCTCGGCGACGAGTCGCGCGTGCTGGCGGTCATCAAGGAGGAGCTCTCGGAGATCAAGGAGCGCTTCGGCGACGAGCGCCGCTCGGAGATCACCCACTCCGAGGACGAGATCGACATCGAGGACCTGATCGCCGACCAGCAGATGGTGATCACGATCACCCAGACGGGCTACATCAAGTCGCTGCCGCTGGCCACCTACCGCCAGCAGCAGCGCGGCGGGCGCGGCGTCACCGGGATGGACATGAAGGACGGCGACTTCATCGAGCACCTGTTCGTGTGCTCCTCGCACGATTACCTGCTGTTCTTCTCCAACCGCGGCAAGATCTATCGCTCGAAGGTCTACGAGCTGCCCGAGGCGCAGCGCACCGCCAAGGGGCGCGCGCTGGTCAACATCCTGCCGCTGCGCGAGGGCGAGCGGATCCAGGCGGTGCTCTCGACACGCGACTTCACCGAGACGAAGTACCTCGTGTTCGCCACGCGTAGCGGCACGGTCAAGAAGACGGAGCTGCTCGCCTACAACACGCCGATGAAAGCCGACGGGATCATCGCGATCAAGATCCGCGACGAGGACGAACTGCTCGCGGTCCGCGCGGTCGACCCCGAAGACGAGGTGATCATGACCTCCCGCGCCGGACTGACGGTGCGCTTTGCCGAGTCCGACGCTCGCTCGATGGGCCGCGACACGACCGGCGTGCGCGGCATGGACGTCGGTAAGGACGGGAAGGTGATCGCGATGGACGTGGCGCGCGACGACATGGACCTGCTGGTGGTCACGGAGAACGGCTACGGCAAGCGCACCCAGATCAGCCAGTACCGCAAGACTAACCGCGGCGCGAAAGGCGTCAAGACGATCAAGCTGACCGAGCAGAAGGGTGGCCTCGCGGGTGCGCTCGTCGTGCGCGACCACCAGGAGCTGGTGTTCATCAGCGTCGGCGGGATGGTCCAGCGCACCGCGGCGGGCGGCATCTCCCAGCAGGGACGCTCGGCGACGGGGGTGCGTGTGATGAACCTCAAGGAGGACGACGTCGTCTCGGCGATCGCGCTCGTCGTCGACGAGGCCGTCGAGCCCGGCGATGAGCCCGCCGGTGGAGTATCCGACGGGACAGCGCTCGTCGCGGTGGAGAGTGAGCCCCCGGTGGCAGACACCTCCGCGGCAGATGCGCCCGACGCGGAGAACGATGGCTCCGACGGCGCTGAAGTAGTCGAGTAGAGCTACCCGGCGGGGGTGACCAAGCAGGTCAAGGACGCAGTGAGCGTGGCGTACCGATTGGCGATCGGCGGGATCGCTAATCGTCCAGCACGCGAGCGATCGAGGACGCAGACCGAATCGGGAGACATTCGCTCCGCTCATATCCCCGATTAGGCCAGCGCCGGTCACGCACGTCAGGTTCGTTCGCTACTCTGGCTAGACCAGAGAAAGGAGGTGGTCCGTACGTTAGTTGACAGTCTTTGCGGGACCCTGGAGGTGACCGGCCGCTAGGTCGGAAACTGGGTCTGCTCCCTGTTTGGGGGGAGGCTCGACAGGCTGGACCGCTTAGCGGAATCCAACCCGGGACACCCCGAGACGACCGCCGGTTCTGGTCCCTCCGGCAGCCACTTTCAGCCGTCTCGGTTTCCAGTCAGAGCAGTATTCGCGCGGGGCGTCCTAGTTGGCGCCCCGCGCTTTTTGTCAGGCTGCCTGCGGCAGGTACTGCAGCCACGCCGTTGGGATCGTCGGCGAGGCGACGTGGATGAAGATCTCCGCGCGGGGGGTGCGCGGGACATGCCGCGGGTGCATCCCCGCCTGCTTGGGCAGCCGGTCGCCCTTGCGGCGGTTGCAGGGGGCGCAGGAGGCGACGATGTTCTCCCAGCTGGAGGTGCCACCCTTGGAGCGGGGGATCACGTGGTCGACCGTGAGGTTCGAATGCGAGCCGCAGTATTGGCAGGTCCACGCATCTCGGGCGAACACCGCCCGGCGGGTGATCTTGCGTCGATGCGCGTCATGCGGGACGTGGACGTAGCTGACGAGGCGGATCACGACCGGCCGCGCGAGCGTGGCGTTCTCGGAGTGCAGCTCCCAGCCGCCGCGCTCCAGCAGCTCGGCCTTGTCCTTCAGCAGCAGTACGACGGCGCGCCGTACCGTGCACACGTTGATCGGCTCGAAGGTTGCGTTGAGGACGAGCACCCGGCCACCGTCAGGCCCGCGTCGCTGGTGCTCGGAGAGCGACACGGGCCGAATTGACACAGGTGGAACGGTGGTATCCACTGCGTGGCGAGTCTAGCGGCCCAGCGGACAGCGGTCCTCAAGCCGCCGGGTAGGACCCGAGCACGCGTACCTCCTCGCACAGCTCGCGCACGCCGTCGATCGCATCGCGCACGCGCTGCTCGACCTCGAAGCCGTCGCCGGCGTCGAGGTCGACAAAGAACATGTAATGGCCGAGGCGTTCGCGGCGGGGACGGGACTCGATCTTCGTCAGGTTGATCCGGCGGCGAGCGAACTCGTCCAGGCAGCGCACCAGCCAGCCGGGGCTGTCGGCCCCGGCGCCCCAGAACACAAGAGAGGTCTTCCACGGGCGTGGGCCGCTGTCGCGTTCACGCAGCGGTGGTGTCGCGGATGCTCCCTCGCCGGCGCGTGCCAACCACACGAAGCGCGTCTCATTGTCGTCTCGATCCTGTACGCCGTCGCGCACGACGGTTCCTCCGTAGAGGTTTGCGGCTAACCTCGTGCCCAGCGCTGCCCAGCCGGGCTTTGAATGCTCTACCACTTCTCTCACGGCCTCCGCGGTGGAGCTGGCGGGAAGGACGCGGGCATGGGCCAACTCGCCGCGCAGGAAACGAGCGCATTGCCCAGGCACCTGGGGATGTGTAAGGACGGTGTCGATCGCCTGCAGGGGGAGCAGCCGGCGGGCGATCAGGGAATGCCTGACGGTGAGCAGGGTTTCCCCCACGATCTGCAGATCGCCGGCCTCGTCGGCGAGCAGGTCGAGCGTGACGCTGATCGAGCCGTCGAGCGAGTTCTCGATCGGCACGATCGACCATGCGACCTCTCCGTCTCGGAGCGCCATGATCGCGTCGTAGATCGTTGCCTCCGGGACGGGCCGGATGGAGTCCGGAGCGGCGCTGGAGAGTAGAGCCTCCTCGCTGAAAGTTCCCTCCGGCCCCAGATAGCCGACCTTGGAAAGCGTCCGGAAACCCCGGGATCCCTCCGCGGCGGTCATCGGCACACGGGCTGAGGGGTTTGCGGACAGATACTCAGATACTCAGACACGCTCGCCGCCGGCGGACGGGGAAAGCGCCACGCGCACGGCCTCGGCCTCCTCGGGCGAGAGCTCCAGCTCACCCTGCCCGTCATGCACCTGCTTGGCGTAGACGCGCGCCTGATCGCGGTGGTGGATGCAGGAGAGCACGATTCCCGAGCGCTCGTCGTCGAGTAGGGCGATCGACATCGACTGGCGCCCTGACAGCTCGTTGTAGGCGTCATAGCGCACCAGGGCGCGGTGGGCGATCGCTCCCCGCAGGGACAGCTCGGCTCCGGCCAGCCGCCCGTCCAGGCGCGCGGCGACATCCTCGACGTACCCCTGGAGCAATTCGAACGACTCCTGCATCGCGGCTGCGTGCGCCACCAGGTCGCGCTGGCTCTGCTCACCGAGGAGCACCTGCTGGGCGTGGCGCAGGCGCCGCATCCTGAGTGTCAGCGCGACGCATGCAAGCAGGGCCACGACCGCCACGGCCGCGGCGGCGATCGCGATGATGCCCTGGGTGTCCGTGAGCGACGTGGCCATCGGCACAACTTAGCCGCTCGTGCCGCCGACACTACTGGGGGCGCTACTGCGAGAAGATCGCGATGAACGAAGCCTTGTTGTTTTCGACATTCGTCTCGCCGGGCACCGGTTCGACATAGACTTCGATCTTCGAGGCCACCCCAAGCGGGACGCCGGTGACCGGGATTTCCACGTTTGACTTGCTGCCGGGCTGCGTGGAGTTGACAGTGTGCGTGGCCTTGTACTGCTTGCCCCCGGCTGTGATCGTCACGTTCACCTTGACGTCGGTCTCGGGGTTGCTGCCGGCGTCTTCGACGATCGCGGTGATCGTCGGATTGCCGCCACCCGAGATGTGGTTCAGCGTCGGTTCGGGCTGAAGAGTATTGGTCCCCACGCTCACTCCCAGCAGCGCACTGCCGTGGGTGCCAGGGGCGATCTGCCCGCTCGCGGCGGAGCTCGCCGGCTGGCCGGTCAGGCGCGCGTAGACGGTCGTCGGTTCGAGCCAGCCGAGATTCGGAAGAAAGCGGCTGGGGGCCGTGCTCTGCCCCTGAATGCCATTGCCCGCGAGCGTCTGCTGGATCAAAGGCGCTACGCGTTGGGAGTAGATCACGTCGGAGGCCAGGAAGATCTCCATGTCGCCGGCGATCAGCGTGCTCGCCTGCTTGGCCTGTCCGCCGAGCGCGGTGCGCACGAGGCTCGCCACCTTGGCCACTCCTTCGGTGCGGAAATCGAGCGCCGACAGCAGGTCGCGCTGCGCGCCGGACATCGCCCCGGGTACGCTCAGGCTCTTCGCGCTGGAGGCCTGATCCTGCGCCTGGATGTGCAGCTGGTTGAGCTGGACCTCCACATCGAGCGCAGACTTGGAGTTGGCATCGGCGAGTGCGGAGAAGAACGGCTTGGAGACCTGCTGTTCGGATTCCTGGGCAATCCGGCTGACGTCCCGGTTGTAGGTTTCCAGCGACTGCTTTTGCTGGCTTTTCAGGCAGCCATTGACCACCAGCACGACGACGATCAGCAGCACCACGCCGATGCCGGCGGCGAAGCGCCGGCGCACCATCAGCGTGTGCTGGTCGAGCGGGTGCGAGTCCTCGCTGTGTTGGGCACGGCGCGGCTGGGGTCGCTGCGGCGTGCGCGGCACTCGAGTTGACGGTCGAGTTGCTGTCTCCTCGCCATCGTCGAAGAACGACAAGAGCCAATCGCTCCTTTGCAGGGGTTACCGGAGGGGCCAAGTATGACTGCCGGCCACCTACGTCGTGATTCTGCAACTTCTCGGCCAGCGCGCTTTTTCCTGCCTGATCGGGCAGGGGGCCGGCCTGTCGGTGGCGAACGCAGGAGTCGGTGGACTCGCTCGACACCCTCGTCCGCACTCGCCCGGGGCCAGATCCGGAGCATTCCGGAGCGCGCCGGGTTCTCCCCCGGCGCGCCGACGCGGCCGGCTCACCGCCCGCGGAGACGCTCCTGCTCGACCGCTACCGGCTGCTCGAACGTCTCGGGGCCGGCGGCTTTGGCGTGGTGTGGCGCGCAAGCGACGAGCTGCTGCACCGCGAAGTGGCGGTCAAGCGGATCCCGCTCGGGGCGGGTGGGGATCCGATCGACAGTGAGCGGGCGAGCCGCGAGGCGCTCGCCAGCGCGCGCTTGGCGCACCCGGCGATCGTTGTCCTGCACGAGGCGCGCGCCGAGCCGGATGCGTTCTACCTGATCTCGGAGCTGGTGCACGGTGACACCCTTGCGGAGCTGATCGCCGCCGACGCACTCGGCGATCAGCAGCTGTTCGCGATCGGCCTCGCGCTGACCGAGGCGCTCGCTCACGCCCACGCGCGCGGGGTGATCCATCGTGATGTCAAGCCCCAGAACGTGCTCGTTCCCCACCACCCCGATGAACGTGGTGGGGTGGCCAAGCTGGCGGATTTCGGCGGCGCGCGGCTGACCGGCGAAGACGCGCTCACCCGCACCGGCGATGTGCTCGGCACGCTCGCCTATATGGCGCCCGAGCAGAGCGAGGGGCGCGCGGCCGCCGCGCCGGCCGATCTCTATTCGCTCGCGCTCGTCCTCTACGAGGGGCTGTCCGGCATCAATCCCGTACGGGGCGCGACACCGGCCGCCACGGCCCGACGGATCGGTAGCCGGCTCGAACCGCTGGAGCGCAGGCGAGGAGACCTGCCCCGTTCGCTGACCCGTGCGATCGACCTCGCGCTGAGCGCCAACCCCGAGCGGCGCGGCACGTTGGAGGACCTGCGTCTGGCGCTCGAAGAGCCCCTGGGGCGTGGGTCGAGGCAGAGGATTACCCGGCCTCGTCCAGTCGCGGAGCTCGAGGCGCCGGCGGGGTCTCCCGCGGATTTGCCGGAGGGGGAGACTCCACCGGCCTCCTCCCGGCGCCTGGCGCTGCCGCGCGCGGTGTGGATGGGGTGTGCGCTGGCGTTGATCGTCTGGCAGATCTGGGAGGGCCGCCCGGGAGCGGCGCTGTTGCTCCTCGCCGCCGCCGCTCCGCTGGTGTTGCTGCCGCGCCGCGGTGGAGTCGCCTGGCTGACCGCCGCGCTGGCGCCTGTGCTCGGCTTGGCGGGCTTGGCGGGCGCCTTTCCCGCGCTCGCCGGGCAGCGCGCGCGCGCGAGTGAGCGTGCCGCGCTCGCAGCGCTCGGCTACTGGTGGCTGATCCTTGCCGAGCAGCTGCTGGATCGGAACCTGTGGCTGAGCGTACCCGCCGGGACACCCGCGCGGGCCGTGTGGGAGGGGTCGCTGAGCAGTGCCGCCACGCATGTGGTCGCCCCCGCCCTGAGCCTCAGCGTGCTGGCTGGGGCGGGTGTTTGGGCGGTGGCGGCGGTGCTGCTGCCCTGGGTGGTGCGCGGCCGCAGCGCCACGCTCGATGTGGTGGCCGCCACGGCCTGGTCCGCGGCGTTGCTGATCGCCTCCTCGCCCCGTTACCTGGGGCTTTCGCCGCACGCCGTATCGGCAACGCCGCGCGGCGCGATCCTCGGTGCGCTGCTCGGCGGCGCGCTTGCGGTGGTCGCCCGCGCGCTGCGTGGAGCGGTCTGAGTAGATGTTCTGAGCCCACTCCGAGCCCCATCCTGAGCCGCGCTCGTCCCGGCACCGTACGCTCCCATCGAGGTGGGTCCTTAAAGTTGGCGAGACATGCCTGCGGGATCGGACCGCGTCCACCCTTGTGATGAACCCACTGAAGAGCCTAGAGACCACGATCGCCAACCTCCTCGAAGGCGGGTTTGGACGCCTGTTCCGCACCGAGGTGCGGCCGATCGAGCTCGCGCGCAAGCTCGCGCGGGAGATGGACGAGCACCGCACGGCCTCGGTCTCGCGGGTGTATGCGCCGAACGAGTACTCGGTGTGGCTCTCACCGCAGGATCGCGCTCGCTACGACGGGGTCGAGCACGAGGTGATCGACGAGTTGTGCGGCTATCTGCTCGAGCATGCTCGCCGCGAGCAGCTGATCCTCGCGTCGGCGCCGCTGATCGCCTTTCACACCGACGAGGGCCTGGCGCTCGGCGAATTCGGTATCCAGGCGCGGTTGGTCCGGCCGCCCGGGCAAAGTGAGCAGCAGCCCCGCTCACCGACAGCGGACGATCCCAGCGCACGTTTCCCGGATGACGAACATGGCCAGACGATGATCTACAGCGCGCCGGCGCGTACCCGGCAACCCCTGGAGCAAGCCCAGACGCGTCGCGCCTCGCGCGCGCTGCTGGCGCTCGACGGTCGGCGTCTGATCGTCCCGCCGGGGGGCGCCACGATCGGACGGAGCCGCGACTGCGACATCGTCCTGGACGACGCTGGTGCCTCACGCAGGCACGCCGAGATCCGTCCCCACGCGGAGGGCTGGACGCTCCGCGATCTCGACTCGACCAACGGCGTGCGCGTCAACGGCCGCGCGATCCGGGGCACGCAGCCGCTACGTCAGGGAGATCGCGTCGAGATCGGCTCGACGGAGATCGTCTTCGAGCTCGGATGACCACGCTCGAGCCCGTATCCGTCGCTTTGAAGTTTGGCTTTCTGGCCGTGCTCTACCTGTTCCTGCTGTGGGTGGCGCGCAGCGCGCTGAAGGACCTGCGCGGCGGCGGCGGAGGGCCGGGCGGGGTCGGCGCGGGCGGGGTTCCGATTAAAGGCGAGGCGATCCCGGGCGATGCGACGGGGCTGTACTCGGCCTCGACGCTGGGCGGCGCCGATGTCGCCCAGCGTGCCCCCAAGCTGGTCGTCGAGCGGGCCCCCGGGCACGACCCGGGGATGATCTACGACCTCGACGGCGACATCGTGCTCGGCCGTGGCGAGCGCGCGGAGATCCGCTTGGAGGACCCGTTTGCCTCCTCCCGGCACGCGCGGGTGTTCGAGCAGGGCAACATAGTGGTCATCGAGGACCTCGGCTCAACCAACGGCACCTACCTGAACGAGGAGTTGCTGGAGACACCCAGACCGTTGCATCCGGGGGACCGGGTGCGCATCGGCGACAGCGAATTCACGTTCGAGGTCGACTGATGCCGCGCGCGGCGGGGCGATACGTGGTGAAGGCGTCGTGGCTGATCGGCAGCGTCGAGGGCGAGGCCGACTGATGCTGCGCGTGGCCGAGCAGTACGTGGGAACCGATACCGGACGTCAAAGGCGAGCGAACGAGGATTCGATGCTCGCCCGCTCGCCGCTGTTTGTGGTGGCCGACGGGATGGGGGGCGCACAGGCGGGAGAGGTCGCTTCAAGACTGGCGATCGAATCCTTTCAGCACGGTCTCGAGGACACGACGGACGCTGAGGGGAGCCTCGCCGCATATGCGCGCGCGGCGAATTTCAGCATCCATCAGCGCTCGCAGGCGAACGCCGAACACGCGGGCATGGGTACGACGCTCACCGCGGTGTACGTCGGCGAGCAGGAGGTGGCGATCGCGCATGTCGGCGACAGCCGCGCCTACTGTCTGCGCGGCGGGCAGCTGCTGCGCCTGACCGACGACCATTCGCTCGTCGACGAGCTGATCCGGCAGGGCAAGCTGACGCCAGAGGAGGCCGTCGAGCATCCCCAGCGTTCGGTCATCACGCGCGCGCTTGGGCCGGAGCCCGAGGTCGAGATCGATACCCGCTCCTTCCGTGCCCGCGCAGGTGACGTGTATCTGCTGTGCAGCGATGGCCTTACGACGATGGTCCCCGACGCGCCCCTCGCCGAGATCCTGCTGGCCCATCCTCGCCTGCGCGATGCCGGCGAGGCGCTGATCGCGGCGGCGAACGAGGCGGGGGGACGGGACAACATCACGGTTGTGCTGCTGCGTGTCGAGGAGGTGGGGATCGTCGTGACATCGGGCGAGCATGACCCAGCCACGCTGACCGACCTGCCGGCCGTCCCGGTGAACGGATCGGGAGTGACGCTGAATGGCCGGCCCGGTGAGCCGCCGGGGAGCGTTGTCGAGCACGAGCGGCCCGAGTCACCCGATCCGAGCAGCGAACGCCGCGTGGCGACCGACCGTCGGGCCGGCCCACTGAAGCCGCGCCGCCCCGCCCGGCAGACCTCCTCGCGCGCACACCGCGGCAGGCGACTGCGACGGGCCGGTGCGGTGGGGATCGTGCTGGGCGTGCTGGCCCTGTTCGGCGCGGGGGTGTATGTGGCCTCGCAGTCGGTCTACTTCATCGGTACGAACAGCCGTGGGCTGGTGACGTTGTTCAGCGGCTTTCCCTACGAACTCCCCGGCGGCGTGAAGCTCTACAGCAAAACCTTCGTCTCGGGGGTCGGCGCCTCGGCGCTCACCCCGCAAAGACGGCGCACGCTGCTCGACCATTCGCTGCGCTCGGAAGGCGACGCGACAGAACTGATCCGCAGCCTCGAACTGGGACAGCTCGAATGAGGCCCGCGCCGCGAATGGAGACTCCTCGATGAACCGCCCGATCGTGCGTCTGTATGCGCTGGTCGTCCTGCTGTTTGCGCTGCTCGTCGCATTCACATCGCGCTCGACGATCTTCGAAGCGTCCTCGCTGCGCAGCAACCCGCTCAACAAGCGTGCGCTGCTGGAGCAGGAACGGATTGCCCGCGGCAGGATCCTCGCGGGCAACGGCGCGGTGCTCGCGCGCAGCGTGCGCGGCGCGGGAGGGACCTACGAACGCGAGTATCCAAGAGGGGAAGAGTTCGCCAACGCGCTCGGCTACTCCTACACGAACCTGGGCCAGGCCGGTCTCGAGCGCTTCCGCAACGCAGCGCTGAACGGTCAGACCGGCACGAACCTGCAGACGATTCTCGACCAGCTCCAGGGCAAGCGCCCGCAGGGCGACGAAGTCCTGACGACGCTCGACCCGCAGGCCCAGCAGGCGGCGATCGCCGCGCTGGGTGAACATCACGGGGCCGTTGTCGCACTAGATCCGCGCGATGGTGCCGTGAAGGTGATGGCCTCGTCGCCGAGCTTCAATCCAAACAAGCTGACCTCGCCCGGCGCATACGAAAAGCTCACGACGGACACGCAGGGAAGACCGCTGGTCAACCGTGCCCTCCAGTTCGGCTATGCCCCGGGCTCGACGTTCAAGGTGGTGACGGCCACCGCGGCAATCGACACGGGCCAATTCACCCCGCAGTCGACGCTGAGCGGCCGCAACGACGTGCTCGTCTCCGGTGTGCCGCTGGGCAACGACGACGACGAGAGCTTTGGTCAGATCACGCTCACCGAAGCGCTGGCCAAATCGGTCAACACCGTGTGGGCGCAGGTCGCCGAAAAGCTCGGTAAGCGCACGATGGGGCTCTATATGAACCGCTTCGGCTTCGACCGCAAGCCCGAGCTGGACTATCCGGCCGAAGAAATGTCCTCCAGCGGCGAGTACTTCAGAGGAAGGGTCCTGCCACCCACGAGCCCGCGCGTCGATGTCGGGCGCATGGGAATCGGGCAGGACAAGCTCGAGGTCGTCCCGCTGCAGATGGCGGAGGTCGCCGCCGCGGTGGCCAATCATGGACGGCTGATGGCGCCGCATATGACGGACCGGATCGTCGACGCGGATGGGCGCACCGTGGAGCAGATCGCGCCGCGTACGCAGTCGGTCGTGATGAAACCATCGACCGCGGCCGATGTGACAGGCATGATGGAGGCGGTGGTAAACGTTGGCACCGGCACCGAGGCGCAGATCCCCGGGGTGCAGGTGGCGGGCAAGACCGGCACCGCCGAGACGCAGATCGGCACGGCGATCAACAACGTGTGGTTCATCGCCTTCGCCCCCGCCACCGATCCGACGGTGGCGATCGCGGTGACCCTCGAACAGGTCCCTGGCCAGGGCGCCTCGTTCGCGGCCCCGGTCGCCAGGCAGGTAATGGAAGTGCTGCTCCATGATTGACCCCGAGACGCTCATCGACGGCCGCTACAAGGTGCTCTCGCGGCTCGGCTCGGGGGGGATGGCCGACGTGTACCTGGCGGAGGACCAGCTACTCGGCAGACAGCTGGCGGTGAAGGTGCTGCACCACCATTTCGCCGAAGATCAGGAGTTCGTCGAGCGCTTCCGCCGCGAGGCCTCGAGCGCCGCCGGGCTCTCGCACCCGAACATCGTCGCGATCTTCGACCGCGGCGAGTGGGACGGGACCTATTACATCGCGATGGAGTACGTCGCCGGGCGATCGCTGAAGACGGTCGTGCGCGAGCAGGGCGCGCTCGACCCGGCAACGGCGATCGACATCGTCACGCAGATCCTGCGCGCCGCCCGGTTTGCCCACAAGCGCGGGGTGATCCACCGCGACCTGAAGCCGCACAACGTGATCATCGACGAGGAGGGTCGAGCACGGGTCACGGACTTCGGGATTGCCAAGGCGGGAGCGTCGGACATGACGCTGACGGGCTCGATCATGGGTACCGCTCAATACCTTTCCCCGGAGCAGGCCCAGGGGTACACGGTGAGCGCGCGCTCTGACCTGTACGCCGTGGGGATCGTCCTCTACGAGCTGCTCACCGGCCAGGTTCCGTTCGACGGCGAGACCGCGGTGGCGATCGCGTTCAAGCAGGTCTCGGCCGAGCCACGGCCGCCGAGCGAGTCCCGGCCGGGCCTGCCACCGGCGCTCGATGCGGTCGTGCTGCGCGTGCTCGCCAAGGATCCCGAGCGGCGCTTCGCCGATGCCGAGGAGTTCATCGCCGCGCTCCAGCAGGCGCGCCTGGCATTGCCGGTCGGGGCGCCTACGGCGGTCGCGGGCGCCGTGGCCGGTGCTGCCCTCGCCGGCGGAGAGCCATACACCACCGCGCCGAGCGCCGCCCCGGCCCCGAGCCTGAGCCCGGCCCCGAGTCAGGGCTCAGGTGGGGGTACGCCGTTCCCCGAGTCCGGCGCGCTGCTGCTGCCGCCGGCCGGCGGCCTGAACGGGGAGAACGGCGGCGGTGGGGCGGGGTCCGATCACGGCGACCGCCGCCTGCGCTGGCTGCTGTGGGGGAGCGGCGCGCTGCTGGTCGCCGCGTTGGTGGCGCTTGGCTTGCTGCTGGCGTCCTCCGGGGGCAAGGTGACGGTGCCGAACGTCAGCGGCCAGACCGAAGCGGTGGCGCTCCTACGGCTGCGGGCCGCAAATCTGAACCCGGTCGCGTCAACCACCGCGAGTGCCACGGTCGCAAGCGGCCTGGTCGTCAGTGAGACGCCGTCCGGCGGCAGCGAAGTGGCGAAGGGGACCCGCGTGAGCATCCAGGTCTCGGCCGGCCCCGGCACCGCGGCGCTGCCGGCCGTCGAAGGGCTAACCGCCGGCTCGGCCGAGAGCAAGTTGCGCAGCGCCGGCTTCAAGCCGACGACGCAGGAACAATCGAGCGGGAAGGTCCCGCAGGGCCACGTTATCTCGACGGATCCGTCGGCTGGGATCGTGGTGGAGGTCGGCAGTCCCGTCACGGTGTTCGTCTCCAGCGGACCCGCCCAGATACACGTGCCGGAACTGGTCGGCCAATCGCAGAAGGGCGCTGAAGCGGCGCTCTCCTCGGCGGGGCTGGCGCTCGGCGCGAGCACCCCACAGGTCTCTGCCAGCCAGACCCCGGGCACCGTGCTCTCGCAGTCGCCGGGCGCGACGGCATCGCTGCCTGCCGGCGGGAAGGTGAACCTCGTCGTTGCGCAGGCGCCCAAGGAAGTGGCTGTGCCGAGCGTTGTGGGACAGAGCGAGGCGCAGGCCTCGGCGGCGTTGGGCGGCGCCGGCTTCACCCCGCGGACGACGACCGTCGTGACCACCGAACCGGCCCAGGTGGGGATGGTGCTGAAGCAGAGCCCGGCGGGGGAACATCAAGCGCCGAAAGGCTCGACCGTGACGATCTCGATCGGCGTGACCGCGCCGACGACGCCGACCACGCCAATCACACCGACCTCGCCGACGGCGCCACCGACGACCACCACGCCAACCACCACCACGTCCGCGGCTGCACCGACCCCAACTCCGGGCCAGTGAGCACGGAGAGGCAGCTGCGGGTGGTGGTGCTCGCCGGGGGACGTTCGGCCGAGTACGAGGTATCGCTGTCATCCGGGCGCGCGGTGCATGAGGGGTTGACGGCGGCTGGACATGAGGTGTTGTGGGTGCAGATCGAGCGCGACGGCGTATGGCGCCACGAGGGGCGGTCTTTGAGCGTCTGCCCAGGCGGGGGATTGCTCGACGCCGACGTCGTGTTCGCGGCGCTGCACGGCCCGTTCGGGGAGGACGGCACGGTGCAGGGGCTGCTCGAGACGCTCGACGTGGCGTATGTCGGCGCCGGGGTGAGCGCATCGGCGGTGTGCATGGACAAGGTGCTGTTCAAGCAGCTGATGAGCGTGGCGGGCGTGGATCAGGTCGAGTACGTCGGCGTGCGTGAGCGACGCTGGCGCACAGGGCGAGGGCGAGAGCAGGTACTCGCCGAGCTCACCGGGCTGGGACTGCCGGTGTTCGTCAAGCCGGCGCGGATGGGCTCGTCGGTCGGCATCGTGAAGGTGAGCGCCGCGGCAGAGCTCGAGAGCGCGGTCGAGGGGGCCTTTGCACACGACGAGCTGGTGATCGTCGAGGCGCTGGGGAGCGGGATCGAGGTCGAGTGCGGCGTGCTCGGCCCGGCCTTTGCAAGCGAGCCGGGCGAGATCGTGTTCGCGGGCGATTGGTATGACTACACCGCGAAGTACACGCCGGGTGGGATGGAGCTGAAGGTGCCCGCGCGGATCACCGCGAGCGCGCGCGAGCGGGTGAAGCAGCTGGCGCTGGCGGCGTTCGAAGACGCCGGCTGCGAGGGCTTGGCACGGGTGGACTTCTTCGTCGACGGCGAGCAGGTGCTGGTGAACGAGCTGAACACGATGCCCGGCTTCACCCCGACGAGCGTGTACGCGAAGCTGATGGATGCCTCGGGAGTCGCTTACCCGGAGCTGCTCGATCGCCTGTGCGCTCTGGCGATCGAACGCCACGCGCGGCGTCTGCCGTAGGGCTGGGTGAGCAGCTCCCTCGCCCGCGGCGACGAGCAGTTCCCCGCTCGCTGAGCTCACCGCGCGGCGAGCTCAGCGGAACAGAGTGAGTTCGGAGATCGACGCGGACTCTTGCCCGGGTGGCAGCTTGGTGAGCCAGACGAGGTAGTAGCGATAGCGTGCGCCGTCGAGCGCGAGGGGAATGTGGGCTGTGGCGCGGACGCCGGCGTCTTCCGCGACCGGCCCGCGCCAGCCGCGCGCGGTGAGCGGGGTCGAGTCGCCGTAGGGGAGCGAGAGGTCGATCTTGTTGGCGAGATAGATCTGCGCGGAGAAGCCGGGCGTGGGCGTTTGGATTTCGATCTGCTTGGCGGACACGTTCGGTGCGGCGTCGACATACAGGCCGACGCCCACGCCACCGGCCTTCTTGAGCGTGCCGTCGTAGTAGTGCTCGGTGCTCCAGCTGGTGTTGGGGTCGCCGTCGACCGCGCTCTGGTCGTCTTCGCGGTTTTCGGGTCCGGTGCCGAACGGGTTGTAGTCGTGGGCGGCCGTCTGTGCGAGTGGCACGGCCGTCAATCCGGGTCGCGCGTCGACGTCTGGAGCGACGCCACGGTGGGTGCCGTTGGCGGCGAGGATCAGCGCGAGCGCGACGAGCGATGCGAGCAGCGCGAGCGAGACGATCCAGCGCACGGGGTGGCGCATGCGCCACGGCAGGCGCCGGCGAGTCGAACCGGGGAGCGAGCGCAGCACGGTCGTGACCTCGCCGGTGGCCTGCCCCGTGCGCGCGGCCTCGATCGCGAGGGCCTCCTCGAGGTCGGCGACCATGCTCGCGGCGTCGGGGTAGCGTTGGGCCAGGTCCTTGGCGGTTGCGCGATCGACGACCGAGGCGGTCGCGGCGGAGACCTCGGGCCGCGCGAGCTGCACGTCGGGCACGGCCTCGCGCACGTGCTTCATCGCCACGGCGACGGGGGTCTCGCCGGTGAAGGGGACGACGCCGGTGAGCATCTCGTAGAGGACGATCCCGAGCGAGTAGAGGTCGGATTGGCCTGTGACCGACTGTCCGAGCGCCTGCTCGGGGGAGACGTAGTCGGTCGTGCCGAGCACGCGCCCGTCCATCGTCAGGCCAACCTCTGAGAGCGTGCGGGCGATCCCGAAGTCGGTGATCTTGGCGCTGCCTTCGACGCCGATCAAGACATTCTGGGGCTTGACGTCGCGATGCACGATCAGGTGCTCGTGTGCGGCGCCGAGGGCGCGCGCGAGCTCGATCGCATAGGCGATCGCGCGGAGGATCTCGAGCGGCCCCTCGCGGCGGATCAGAGCCTTGAGCGTCTCGCCTTCGACGTACTCGAGAACGATGAATGGAGTTCCCGCCTGCCCGTCGTCGAGCGCGCTGTCGGGCGAGGGCTCCTCGCCCGCGTCGATCACCGTGACGATGTGCGGGTGATTGAGCCGCGCGACCGACCGAGCCTCACGCCGAAAGCGCTCGAGCTGGTCGGAGTCCGAGGCGATCTCGCGGTGCATCAGCTTGATTGCGACCGGGCGCTCGAGCACCGTGTCGTGAGCGCGATACACGGTCGACATCCCGCCTCGCCCGATCTGGGCGTCGAGGCGATAGCGCCCGCCGAGCAGGGTCCCGATCATCGTCATGTGCACCTATTGTGCGCTCGCCGCAGGCGGCTGATCACAAGCGAGGAGAGCAGGCCGCGGTAGAGGGAGTAGGGCCAGAGCGCTGTTGCGGGCGTCGCGCCGCGGCCGCGACGGAGTAGCCGGGTCGCCACAAGGGTGGAGAGGAAGGACATGGCCCCGCCGGTCAGCAGAGCGCCGGCTGAGCCCCGATCGGTACCACTCTCCGCGAGGCCACGCTGGAGCAGGCGGCCGGTCTTCAGCGCGCCGGCGCCGAGGATCACCGGGAGCCCGGTGCGGCGGGAGAGGGTGTGGGAGTCCTCGCGGCTGAAACCAAGTGCGCGCGCGGCGGAGAGAACGGCGCCGCTGCGCGAGACCCCAGGGACCAGCGCACAGGTCTGGGCCAGCCCGAGCAGCAGCCCGTCGAGCACGCGCGCCTGCTGAAGTGTGCGGACCCCGTCCGCGGGGCGTGAGTCGGCCAGGACCATTGCCACCGCACCGAGCAACAGCCCGCCGGCGATCGTGGGGAGGCCGCTGAGGCGGCGTTGAAGGGGTTGCTCGAAGGTGAAGCCGACGACGGCCGGAGGAATGAACGAGAGCGCGACCAGCAATGCCTGGCGCGGGGGAAAGCTCGGCGGGGACACCGCCGTAGCGTCGCCGGTCGTGGCCGTGTTCTCAATGAGCGCCGTGAGCCGATCGAGCACGGCGCTGAGACCGGGGTGGGACTCGACGCGGCCGAGATCGATCAACAGGGCCGCCGCGGTCCCCGCATGGAGCGCGACCTCGAAGGACTTGCGCAGCTCTGGGTCGAGCTCGGCGTAGGGCCAGCCGGCGAGCCAGGGGATCAGGATCGTGTGGGCCGAGGAGGAGATCGGCAGCAGCTCGGTCGGGCCATGCGCCAGACCGAGTGCGATGGCGTGGCGAAGGGAGAGCCGTGCGCGCGACTCCAACGGGTCAGCCCGCGTCGATGGCCGCGTCGGAGCTCGGAGTCCCGCTGGTGCCCTCGGCGGGATCGTGGCTCGCTCCCACGTTCGTCTCCGACCCGGAGGGATCGTCGGGCGAGCCGCCGCGCCGCCGCCGCACGATCGCGTAGGCGACCCCGCCGGCGATCAAGAGGAGGATCAGGTAGTCGACGTACTGGAAGTACTTGTGCACGCTCGTCCAGTCTCCCCCGAGCGCGTGCCCGGCAAACGCCAGCGCCACCACCCAGGGAATCGAGCCGAGGAAAGAGAGCAGGGTGAAGCGCCAGAACGGCATCCGCGCGACGCCCGCGGGCAGCGAGACGAAGGCGCGGACGAGCGGGACCATGCGCCCGAAGAACACGACCGGCTCCCCGTAACGCTCGAACCAGCGTTCGGCGCGCTCGATCTGTGGTGGCCCCATGTGGAGCTTTGAGCCATGGCGTTCGAGCAGCTCCAAGCGCCCGCCCCGCCCGATCCCGTAGGTGACCCACGAGCCGACCATCGTGCCGAGCAGCCCGGCGAGGATGATCCCGAGCATCGTCATGTGGTGCTGGGAGGCGCTCTGGCCGGGGTCGGCGACGGCGAAGCCGGCGAACAGCATGACCACCTCGGAGGGGATCGGGATGCAGGCCGAGCCGATCGCCATCAGCGCGAACACGCCGGGCAGCCCGGCGTCGCGCACGAAGTGCGCGGTTTCGTTGACGAGCGTCTCGGAGATCGATGCGAGGATGAGCATGCGCCGGGCAACGATACCGGCGTTTACCAGGGCAGCGGATCGCGCGTGTTACAGCCCGGTGGACCGATCTGGCCGCCTTTGTCGGACCACCGCCGGTCTGGCGTGCCCCCGGGGCGTTACCGTCCCCATTCAGATGCGCGTTTGGATCGATTTGACGAACAGCCCGCACGTGCTCGTGATGCGACCGGTGATCGAGCGCCTGCACGCGGAAGGCCACGAGGTCCAGGTCACCGCACGGGACTTCGCTCAGACGCTCGCGCTGTGCGAGCGCTTCGGGATCGCACATACGGCGATCGGCCACCATCGCGGAGAGCGGTTGGCAGCCAAGGCGACGGGACTCGCCTCGCGCTCCGCCGCGCTCGTACGCTGGGCGCGCGGCCGGCGTTTCGACATCGCGCTCGGCCATGGCTCCAACGACGTGAGCGTGGCGGCCGCGCTGCTGAGGGTTCCCAGCGCGACGATGTTCGACTACGAGTGGGCGACGGTGCAGCACAACGTCAACTGCCGCCTGGCGCGCGCGGTCGTCGTGCCCGAGGCGATCCCGGCGCGGCGGTTGGAGCGATACGGCGCGAAAGGGAAGATCCGCGCGTACGAGGGCCTGAAGGAGGAGTACTACCTGGCGGACTTCGCACCCGACGAAGGGGTGCTCGAAGCGCTGGGACTCGATCGCGCCCGGTCGATCGTCGTGGTGAGAACGCCGCCCGAGGTCTCGCTCTATCACCGCTTCGAGAACGATCTGTTCGCACGGGTGCTCGAGCGCTTGAGGGAGGCGGCGGCGGAAGATGGCCTGCAGCCGGTGGTGTTGCCGCGCGTGGCCTCCCAGCGCGCGGAGCTCGCCAAGGTGCCGGGTTTCAGGGTGCCCGAGCGCGCGATCGACGCGCAGTCGCTGATCGCCTATGCGGACCTGGTGATCTCCGCGGGCGGCACGATGAACCGCGAGGCGGTGGCCTTGGGAACCCCGGTGTACACCACGTTCGAGGGGCGGTTGGGCGCTGTGGACGAGCGTTTGATCGATGAAGGGCGGCTAAAAAAGCTGGTGCAGCCGGAGGAACTCGACCTGGGCAAGCGCGTCGGAGGCCCAGGATCAGCCGATCCTTCTGCAGACATCTCGACAGACACCGCGACAGGCATCTCCACCGACATCTCCGCCGACACCTCCACCAAACCCGCTGCCCACGCCGCGATCGGCCCGCCCGCGCGCACACGCCGCGACCCGCGGGTTCTGGTTGAGCTGTTGCTGTCCCCGCTGGGCGACTGGGCAGCCCGTACAATCTGAGGCCATGCGCCGACGGATCCGCGCGGCGGCCCTTCCCATTCACCGGCACTCCCTGCCTCAGCTGGCGGTGGACGGGGCGCTGGTCGCAATCGCGTACTACCTGGCGTTCGAGCTGCGCTTCGACAACGGGGCCGGTGGAAACGCGCAGCTGCCGCACGCCTACGAGCTGCTGCGTGAGCGGACGATCTGGTGGGTGCTGGGGGGAAGCCTGGTCGTGCTCGTCCTGGCGCGGGTCTACCAGCGCCGCTGGCGCTACGCCGGCCAGCGCGACTACGAGGCGGTGCTGCGGGCGGTGCTGGCGATCGTGCTGCTGACCGTCGTTGCGATCGCGGTGCTGCGGCCGGTGCATCCCTTCAGCCATCACGCCGGAGCGATCGGCCTGCCGAACGGCGTGGTGGCCCTGTTCGGCCTGCTGTGCCTGCTGTTTTTGTGCGGCGTGCGGATGCTCGCGCGCGCGATCTACGAGCGCCGTCCGCTGGCCGCGTTCCGCGGCGGAGGCAAGGGCGAGCGCAGCGTCCTGATCGTCGGCGCCGGCGACGGCGGGCGGCTGGTGCTGCGCGAGATCGTGCGCAACCGCGGGCTCGGGCTGCAACCGGTGGGCTTCCTCGACGACGATCCGCGCAAGCGCGGGTTGCGGATCGAAGGGGTGAAGGTGCGCGGCAACACCGAGCACGAGCTGCCGCGCGTGCTGGGTGAGACCGAGCCCGACGAGGTGATCATCGCGATTCCCTCCGCTCCGGGGTCCACGCGTGCGCGCGTAGTGCGCGAGTGTCGCCTGCGGGGCATCCCGGTGAGGACGCTGCCGACCGTGTTCGAGCTGCTGCAGAGCGGCGGCACGGGCACGCTCGCGCGGCAGATGCGCGAGGTGCGCGTGGAGGACGTGCTCGGCCGCGAGCCGGTGCAGATGGAGTTGGAGCGTGTCGGCGCGTATCTGGCGGGGGCGACGGTTCTCGTGACGGGCGCGGGCGGCTCGATCGGCGCGGAGCTGTGCCGGCAGATCGCGCGCGTGGAGCCGCACAAGATCGTGCTGGTGGACCACGCCGAGGACAACCTGTTCCAGATCCAGCGCGAGCTGCTGGACGAGCGCCACGTGCCGGGCACGATGCTCGCCGCGGTGCTGGCGGATTGCAAGGAAGAGGAGCGCATGCGCGAGGTGTTCACCGAGCACCGCCCGACGGTCGTGTTTCACGCGGCCGCCTACAAGCACGTCGGGCTGATGGAGTCCAACCCGGTGGAGGCGGTCCGCAACAACGCGCTCGCCACCCGCGTGGTGGCGCACGTGGCGGGCCAGATCGGGGCTCGCCGGTTCGTGCTCGTCTCGACCGACAAGGCGGTGGCGCCGGCGACCGTGATGGGGGCCTCGAAGGCGCTCGCCGAGTTCGCGCTGGAGGCGGCGTCGGTGCGCTTCCCGGGTACCCACTACAACGCCGTGCGCTTCGGCAACGTGCTCGGCTCCTCTGGCAGCGTCGTGCCGATCTTCCGCCGCCAGATCGCGCGCGGTGGGCCGGTGACCGTGACCGACGAGCGGATGACGCGCTACTTCATGACGATCCCCGAGGCGGTGCAGTTGATCATCCGCTCCGGGTCGCTCGGCGATGATGAGCAGGGGGGGCGGCCGGGGATCCGATCCCCCCGCGCCGAGGTGTTCGTGCTGGACATGGGCGAGCCGGTGCGGATCGTGGAGCTGGCGCGGGCGATGATCGAGCTGTCGGGGCTGGATCCAGACCGTGACATCGAGATCGAGCTCGTCGGCGCGCGCGGCGGGGAGAAGCTGCACGAGCAGCTGTTCAACGGATATGAGCGCTCGACGCCGACGCTCGCCGAGAAGATCCTGCTCGCCGAACGCGAGCCGCTGGGGCTGGCGACGGTCGAGGCGATGTTCGCGGAGATCGGGCTGCTGGTATTGGAGGGCGACGCGGCGGGGCTGGCGGCGAAGGTCTCCGAGCTGTCCGCCGCCCGCGGCGAGCCACAAGGACCCGCGGTGAGCGCCTCCGAGGAGCAGGTATCTGTGCTGGAGAGCCCCCAACCATCGGTGGTGCTGGAGGGTTCCCCCTCGCCGGCAGCCGCAGGCGTGGATGAGGTGAGCGTCGCCGGCCGGCGCGGTGCGCCTGCGCCCCTCATACACTCCCCGGATTCATGACGGCGTCGCTATTAGCACTTTCGCTTTCGAGCTCGTTCACGAAGATCGGCGCGATCGCGGCCTTCGCCGCGCTGGCCGGGATCGCGATCCTGGCACTGCTGGTCTTCTCGCAAGCCCGTGAGCTGAAGCGCCTGCGCGAGTGGGCCGGCCGTGCCCCAGAGCGCTCTGCCGAATTGGAGCAGCGTGTGACCGCCGGGGCGGTGGCGCGCGTGCAGGCCGCGCCGCCGATCCCACCGGTACGTCAGGTGCCTCGCGCCACGCCGGTGATCGCCCGCCCGCCCGCGGCAACCGCCGTGGGGCCGGCGACGCACGTTGCATCGACCGCATCCGCCGAGCCCGGGGAGACCGCCGAGGCTAATCCTGTAGCTCCCACTCCTGGTGCGGGGACTCCCGGCCAGCTCGCGCCGGGAGTCCCCGTCGGCGCTGTGCCCCCGGCAACCGGCCAAGTCGCGCCTGGAGCTCCCGTCGGCGCTGTGCCCGCAACCACCGGCCAGGTAGCTGCTGGAGCTCCGGGCGCGCCCGTCCCGAGAACCGCCGGTCAGCCCGCGCCCGTGACCGCCGGCCAGAACAGCCCGGCAGCCTCAGATCAGACGCCGACCGCGCCGCTCGCCCCGGGCGGCGTTACCTCAGCCGGAGAGGCCGCCGCGCTCGCATCGGCGACGCCCGCGGGTGCAGCTCCCACGATCCCGGCGCGTGGCGGGACGGGAGCCCTCCCGGCAGCGGCGAGCGGCGGGGCGAGCGCCGCCGCCGACCGTCCGAGCACTCCGGCCTCTTCCGCCGGCGATGCGCCGCCGAATGTCCCGGCGCCACAGTCCGTGAATCCGTCCTCCCGCGAGGGTTGGGATACGGTTCGTGCTCAGTCACCCGCGGGGCAGGCGCCCTCCGCCAATCCACCGCCCGGCTCCGCGGGGCCGGCGTCGGAGGGCGCCACGGCGCTCCCCGCCTCGGGTGTGCCCGCCACGGCGGCCGCTGCCGCCGCCCGCGCGGCGGGCCCGGCGACCGCGACACCCCGCGCTCCGACGCCTCCCGCCGCGGCCTCCACAGGCGCCGGCTCCTCCTCCACCTCCCCGTCCGACTCACCGGCCCGCTCACCCTCCGCGCCGCCGCGGCGCAGCGCCTCCACTTCCCGCCCGCCGGCTCCCACAGATCCTCGTCGAGGAGCCCCGGCAGGGACGGCGCCGAGCACCGCGGCCGCGGCCAGGCAGGCAGAGCGCCTGAACGCCGAGTCGCGCGCGCGGCGTCCGGACACGAAGACGGTCCCCGCTCGCACCCCCAGATCGCCGGCTCGCGCCACGATGCTGATCGTCGGTGGGGCGATCGTCGTGGTGGTGGCGGTCGCGCTGGTCCTCTCCTCGGGCGGTGGTGGGAAACCAAAGAGCCAGGCAGCGGTCGGTGGGCGGTCCGCCGCGAAGACCGCGAGCACCACGGCCGCCACGCAGAAGAACAAGCAGACGAGCTCGCACCACAGTGAAAGCGCGGCGGCGGCGGTGAGCCCCGCGGAAACGTCCGTGGCGGTGCTGAACGGCACGAATACCACGGGCCTTGCCCACAGCCTGTCGAATGATCTGCAGCAGAGCGGCTACTCGCGGGCGACGGCGCTGGATGGCAGCCCGCCTGGATCCCATGCGACGACGGTCGTCGAGTACACGAGCGGGCACAAGGCCGAAGCCCAGGGTGTGGCGAGTGCGCTCAGCGTGACGCAGGTGCAGCCGATGGAACCGACTGTGGCCGCGCTTGTCGGCGCCTCCACGGTCGTGGTGATCGCCGGCGAAGACAAGGCCACGTCGGTCGGTGAAACGCAGGGAGGCGGCGGTGCGAGCGGCGCCGCCGGCCAGTGACCGCCAGACCGGCCGACCAGCACTCGACTCGCGCACCTGCCGATGGCCTCCTTCTTAGATATACCCGAGCGTTCGAGTAAGCCTCGCGAGCGCGGGCTGACGCATGTGATCGATCGCGGTTTGTCCGTCGCCGAGGCGGAGGGCCTGCTCGAGGTCGCGGGCGATGCGGTGGACATCGTCAAGCTCGGCTGGGGCACAGCGCTGGTGAGCGCGAACCTGCAGGCAAAGCTTCAGTGCTACGCGGCGCACGGCATTCCCGTGGTGTTGGGCGGGACGCTGACCGAGCTGGCGATCAGGCAGGGCCGCGTCGAGGGGTTGATCGCCTGGCTGCGCGAGCTGAGGCTGAGCCATGTGGAGGTCTCCGACGGCACGATCGCGCTTCAGGCAGAGGTGAAGAGCCACCTGATCCGCTCGCTCGTCGCGAACGAGTTCACGGTGCTGTCGGAGGTCGGCAGCAAGGACGCCGACTTCATCATGGCGCCGTACGTGTGGGTGGAACAGATCGAACGCGATCTGGAGGCGGGCGCCTGGAAGGTGATCGCCGAGGCGCGCGAGTCGGGCACCGCGGGCATCTACCGGGCCGACGGCGAGGTGCGGACGGGCTTGATCGACGAGATCGTGCATGCGATCGACGCGGACAGGCTGATCTTCGAGGCGCCGCAACGCGAGCAGCAGGTATGGCTGCTGAATAAGTTCGGCACGGAATGCAATCTCGGCAACATCGTGCCGGGCGACGTGCTCTCGCTGGAGACGCTGCGGCTGGGATTGCGCTCGGACACGGTCGAGCGCTTCGCGCTGGGCGGCGGCGATTGACCAGTGAGGCCCTGGCCGGCGCAGACCGGCCGGCGCAGACAGACCGGCTGGCACAGATCGTCTTCGCGCTGCTGGTGCTGGCCTGCTTCGCCGCGTTTTTCGTGACACAGCGACTCAAGCACACGCCCACCCTGGTGCAGCGCTTCAAGCTGACGCCGATCTTTTCGCCGAACCCGACGGGACATATTAAAGAAGAGCACATCTCGTTCAAGCTCGCGCACGCCGACGAGGTGACGGTGTCGATTCTCGACGCGAACGACGACGAAGTCGCCACGCTGGTGCGCGATCGACCCGTGGTTCGCTACAAACAGTTCTCGCTGCGCTGGAATGGCCGACGCGGCGCGTCGCGTCGCTACACCACGCTGAGCGGTGCCGATGGCACGACGATCGTGGTGCCCGTCAATACCGGCACCCCCGCACCGGCCGGGGAATATCGGGTGAAGGTAAGCCTGCGTAAACAGCACCGGTCTGTGTTAGCGCCCAACAGTTTCACCTTGGTGAGAAAATGACCGGGTTCGATTCATTGACGCACGTGCCGCCGGCGACGAGCTTGCCTAGCCTGGGAGTGATCGCCGTCTCGTTCGTCGGCGCAGTGGTGGTGATCGGCGCGCTCTCCCTGTTGATGCGCCGTCGCCCCGAGGCCTTTCCCCTGCTGGCGATCTTCGCGCTGCCGTTTAGGCTGCCGATCGACACGGGCGGCAGGACGGTGAATCTGCTGATTCCTCTCTACCTGGTCGTCGCCGCCGGCGCGCTCACCTTTATTGTGCCGAGGTTGCTCGGGAGATTGCTCGGTCGTGGCTCAGGGATCGATGGTTCCCTCAACTGTCGCCCGGGAATCGATGGCCCGCTCGACCCTGGCCCGGGAATCGACAAGGCGCGCACTCAGGGCCCGGCCGGCGGGGCCGACGAGGCCGTCGGGAAGGTCGCCATGTGGCTGTCTCCGCGCGGCGTGGAATGGTTGCTGCTCGCCGCCGTGGTGCTGTATGCACTACAGGGCGTTTATTCGGCGGATCACGCGAAGGCCGCTGAGAACATCGCGTTCTTCTACATTCCCTTCGGCCTCCTGTTCGTCTTGCTGCGCGATGTCCGCTGGACGCGCGAGCTCGTGCTCGCCTGTCTTGGCGTGGCGGTTGCCCTGGCGGCGGTGTTCGCGGGGGTGGGGTTTGTCGAGTATTACCGCAAGACGCTGTTCCTCAACCCGAAGGTGATCGCGTCGAATCAGTTCGGTAATTACTTTCGTGTGAACTCACTGTTCTTCGACCCAAGCATCTACGGCAGATTTCTGGCGATCGTGATGATCGCGGTCACCACCGTGGTGCTGTGGAGTCGCCGCCGGCGTGATGTGCTGCTGGGCGCCGCCGTGCTGGGGTGGCTGCTGGCTGCTCTGGTGACGAGCTTCTCGCAGTCGAGCATCGCGGCGCTGCTGCTCGGGCTGGTGGTGCTGGCCGCGTACAGATGGGACGTGCGCGCGACCGCATATGTGACAGGGGCATTGCTGGCGATCGCGGCGGTCGTAGTGCTCGTGGCGCCGCCGAGCCTGCACTTCGGGCTGCACGGCTCGGGTGGTTCGACGAGCAACGCGACGAGCGGCCGCGCAAAATTGGTGTCCGGTGGTTTGAAGCTGTTCGCCGACAGGCCGCTTTACGGGTACGGCTCGGGCTCGTTCGAAACCGAGTACCGGCGTCACGGCAACGCGGACACCGCGAACGCGACATCGGCTTCGCACACGATCCCGATCACGGTCGCCGCCGAGCAGGGCATCCTCGGCCTCGCTGTGTATGTCGCGCTGTTGGCCGCGGCGTTCGCCGTGCTGTTTCGCGGCGCCGGCCGCTCACCCCCGAGGATTGCCGTCGCGGCGTGCTTCGCGGCGCTCGTGTTGCACACCTGGACGTACGCGGACTTCCTCGAGGACCCGATCACATGGACGCTGCTCGGAATCGGGTTGGCGCTGGCGCGTGGGGGTGTGGGGGAGGAAGTAGGTTCTGGGTCGTGCGCGACTATCTGAAGCGCCTCGTCACGACCGGCGCGGCGTATCAGTTCGGGGACATCCTCGCGAAGGGTCTCGCGCTGATCACGCTGCCGTTGTACACGCGGCACGTGAGCACGCAGGGCTACGGCGCGGCGGAATCGCTGCTGACGGCGGTGATCCTCGCGAGCATTCTGCTGCGCGCCGGGATCGGTGAGGCGTTCATCCGCTTCTACTTCGACGACGACGACGAGGCCAGGCGCGACCGGATCACGCGCTCGGCGATCGCCGCCGTGGTGTGGAGCACGACGATCGCCTCGCTCGTGGCGGTGGCGTTCTCGGCCGAGCTGTCGAAACTGCTGCTCGGCCAGGATGATCCGCAGCTGATCGACTGCGCGATCCTCGGCCTGTGGGCGTTCACGAACCTGGAGATGGTCTACGCCCAGCTGCGCGTCGACAGACGCACGCGCACGTACGTCTACGCCTCAGGCGCGAACGTGGTGATGTCGGTGACGTTCACCGTCGCGCTCGTGGTCTTCGCCGGCCAGGGCGCGCGCGGGCTGCTATTGGGTAATTTCGGCGCATCGGCGCTGGTCGTGTTCGGGCTGTGGTGGGTGCTGCGCAGGCGCTTCTCCTTGCGCGTGAACCGCGCGGATCTGGCCGGGATGCTGCACTTCGGGCTGCCGACGGTGCCGGCGGACGCGAGCGTGTACGCGCTGCAGGTGGCCGATCGCTTCTACCTGCTGCGCGTCTACAGCGAGAGCTCGGCGGGGCTGTACGCGGTCGCGCTGAAGCTCGCGACGGTCGTGTTCGTGGCCGTGCGCGGCTTTCAGTACGCGTGGCCGCCGCTGGCGTATTCGATCGACAGCGACGAAGAGGCGGCGAGGCTGTACGCGCTGGTGACGACCTACTACGCGCTGGCCACCGGCGTGGTCGTGTGCGGCGTGGCGCTGCTCGGCCGCTGGATGGTGCGCCTGCTGGCGGGACCGGAATTCTTCGGCGCCTACAAAGCGTTGCCGTGGCTCGCGCTGGGCTGGGCGCTGTACGGGCTGTACCTGGTGTTCATCGTGATCGCCGGCCGCGCGCGCGTGACCTCGCGCAACTTCCCCGCGGCCGCCGCCGGGCTGCTCGTGAACGTGGCGCTGCTCGTGCTGCTCGTGCCCCACGACAGAGCAAACCTCGGGATCGCGGGAGCCGGTCTGGCGCTGTGTGGCGCCTATGTGGTGATGCTGGTGGTGCTGTACGCGCTCACGCGGAACCTGTTCCGCGTCGGCTTTCAATGGCGACGCCTGGCCCAGCTGACGGCGATCTTCGCCGGCGTGGCGATCTCCGGCGAGCTGCTGCTGCCGACGAGTGGTTTCGCCGGCCTGGCCCTGCGCGCGGCATGGCTCTGCCTGGCGCCGGTGCTATTGCTGGTCACGCGCTTCTTCGCCCCCCACGAGTGGGATCAGGCACGCGCGTTGCTCACCGACGGGCGACGCCGCGTGACCGCCTTCCGTGAAAAAGGCGGCGAGGTGGAGGAGTACGCCGAGGACCCGCTGAAAGACCTTTGAGTGATTGTCTTTGTTCTGGTGGCGCATGCGCCACCAGCGGACCCGTACATGTACGGGTCCGAGACGTGCCACATGTGGCACGTCTTCCGGCAGGCACATGTGCCTGCCGGCTGTGAGGTGCATGCACCTCACAGCGTGGGGCCGCTTGCGGCCCAACGACCCCGATCACCACGTGTTGATCCTCCGCGCTGATGCGCGAGCTGGCGGATCGGTAGCGCCTCAGGAGGGTCGCGAGCGGTTGTACTCGGCGGCCGCCTCGCGCAGACCTTCACCCCGCTCGGGGTGCAGTGTCGCGGTGGCGTGATGCCAGTAGCGCCGGGGGGTGTGCCCGGGCAGCACGAGCGCGGCGAGCGCGCGCAGGGCGTAGGTCCAGGCGGTCAGCCAGCGCACCGCGCGCGCGGCGGCGGGAGAGTTATGCTTGCGCATGTACAGGTCCCGGTTGCGCGCCAGTTCGACGATCCGCCGCTCGGGGACCGCGTCGGTGGAGAGCTGCTCGTGGTGGATCGCTACGGCGGCCGGCACGTACACGCTGCGCCAGCCGGCGTCGCGTAGCCGTCGCGCGAAGTCGACCTCGTCGGAGTAGACGAAGAAGTCCGGGTCCAGGTAGTCGACCTGCTCTGCGGCGGCGCGTCTGACGAGCAGCGCGGCCGATTGACACCAGTCGACTTCGCGGGTCTGCTCGCCCTTGCTCTGCACGGTGAACGCGCGGTGCAGGAACAGCGCTCCGGCGAAGGCCGTCGCGACCGTGGGGAAACGCCACGCGGAGGGCTGGCTGTTGCCGTCGGGTCGTCGTAGCGCCGCGCCCGCGCAGGCGCTGTCGGGATGTTCCTCGAGCGCTCTGTAAAGGGCGAGCGTCGCGCCCGGCAGCAGCTCGGAGTCCTCGTTGAGCAGCAGCGCGTAGCGCCCCCGCGCGCGGCGCAGCAGCGCGGAATCGTTCAGCGCCTTGCCGCGGCGTTCGTCCAGCGCGCTCACCTCGTCGACGGTGGGGTGGCCAAGTGCGGCCTCGGCGGAGCCGTCGCGCGAGCCGTTGTCGAGCACCAGCACCTCGGTCGCGAACGGCAGGCTCGCCCGCTCGCGCGCGATCGCGTCCAGGCCGCGCAGCAGGAGCTCCCGCTGGGAGGTGTTCACGACGCAGTACGTCAGCTCGACCGGACCATCCACACACCTATTGTCCCGTGCGTGCGCGTCCACGTCGTCGATCCGTCCGCCTACACCCCGCCGTACGACCACGCGCTGTGCCGTGCTTTGGCGGTCGAGGGGGCCGAGGTCGAGCTGTTCACGAGCCGCTTCGCCTACGGCCCGGTGGCGCGGGCCGCGGGATATCGGCGGCGTGAGCTATTCTATCGCTCCGCGCGCTTCGCGGCGGGCTCTCGCGCGCAACGCGTCGCCAAGCTCGCCGAGCACGTCCCCGACATGCTTGCCTACCGCTGGGCCGCTCGCGCGGCCGACGTCGTGCATTTCCAGTGGCTCTCAGTGCAGCATGTCGACGGCCATCTACTCCCGCCGCGGCAGACCTCCTCAGGTCGGAGGCGACCCCTCGTGCTGACCGCCCACGATGTCCTACCGCGCGAGCCCCGCCCGGGCCAACTCTCGGCCCAGCGGCGTTTGTACGAGCGCTTCGACGCGATCGTCGTCCACTCCGAGCACGGTCGTGGGCGTCTTACCGGCGATCTCGGGATCGCCCCGGATCGGGTGCATGTGATCCCCCATGGCGTGTTCGCGCATCTCGCCGACGTGCCACCCGCAGCGGGTGGGCGGGCTCCCTTCCAAACTGACCGGCCGGTCGTGCTGTGCTTCGGGTTGATGCGCCCGTACAAGGGGATCGACGTGTTGCTGGACGCATGGCGCGAGATCGAAGATGCCGAGCTATGGATCGCAGGAATGCCGCGGATGGACATCTCTCACTTACGGGCGATCGCCCCACCGAACGTCCGCTTTGTGCCGCGCTTTATCACCGACGCAGAGCTGCCCGCCTATTTTCAGCGCGCCGACCTGGTCGTGTTGCCCTACCGCGAGATCGACCAGTCGGGGGTACTGTTCACGGCGCTCGCATTCGGCAAGCCGCTTTTGCTGAGCGACGTCGGGGGATTCCCCGAGGTTGCCGCTACCGGCGCTGCGCGGATCGTTCCTGCCGGGGATCCGGCAGCGCTGGGCGATGCGCTGCAGGAGCTGATCGACGACCCCGCCACGCTGGCGAGGATGGCTTCCCGCGCACGAGAGGCGGCGGAGGGAAAGTATTCGTGGGGCGAGATCGCCAGGCGGACACTGGATCTCTACCGCTCGCTGGGGGCCTGATCGGCTGTCCCGTCGCAGTGCGACCGTAAGGTCTTTGCATGGCTGATCATCCTGCGCCTGTGGCCCTTCTCTCCGGGCTGTTCCGGGGCCGTACGCCTCGGAGAAAGGAGGTTGCCTATGTCTGGTTCAGTAGATGTATTGGCCATCGCTCTACTGATTGCCCTAATGGTCATAGACCGGCTGGTGCGATAGCAGAGCGCCCCGGTGGTCGCAGTCAAGACGGTCCCGGCGACCACCGGGGGCTTTATAAAGGGGAGCCCGGTGGCCCGAGCTCCCCTGGAGGATCCCTACGACAGATCCGGTAGACGTATTAGCCATCACAAAGACTAGCGCCGCTCGCGACGGGATACAAGGATCACGCCTTTCACTGCGAGAATCCCGCAGTGCTCGTTCTCGAGATCCTCTTCTGGCTGTCCGCCGCGCTGATCGTGTGGACCCAGCTCGGCTACGCCGCTGCACTCGCAGGGCTCGCGCGCCTGTTCAGGCCGGCCGCGGCGTACTCGGTAGACCCGTCGGCTGTAGGCGCAGTTGCTGGAGGACTCCCCTCGCTGTCCCTGATCGTCGCAGCACACGACGAGCAATCGGTGATCGCCGCGAAGGTCGAGAACGCGCTCGCGCTCGACTACCCGCGTGAACTAGCTGGAGCTGATCGTGGCGTGTGACGGCTGCTCCGACGCCACGGCGGCGCGCGCAAAAGAGGCCGGCGCCGACGTCGTGCTGGAGCTTCCCCGCGGCGGGAAGATCCGTGCGCAGGACGCCGCCGTGCGGAGCGCCAAGGGGGAGATCGTCGCGTTCTCCGACGCCAACGCGCTGTGGGAGCCCGGCGCCGCCCGCGCGCTTGTCGGCGCCTTCGCCGATCCTCGGGTTGGCTACGCCTGTGGTCAGGTGCGCTTCGTTCAAGCCGCCCAAGGCGACGGCGCCACCAATCAGGAGGGTCTGTACTGGCGCTATGAGATGGCTGTCCGTTCGTGCGAGTCGCGCCTGCGTTCGATCACCGCCGGCAACGGCGCGATCTATGCCACCCGCCGTGAGGCCTACCTGGAGGTCGACCCGATCATGGGCCACGACCTATCGTTCCCGTTCAACATGGTCAAGCGCGGCTGGCGGGCCGTGTACGTGCCGGGGGCCCGGGCGCAGGAGAAGATGGTGCCCTCGATCGAGGGCGAGTTCGCGCGCAAGCGGCGGATGATGAGCCATACCTGGCCGATCGTCCTGCGCGGTGGCATGCTCTCTCCCCGCGGCTACGGCCTCGGCTACGGCCTGATGATCCTCTCCCACCGCATCCTCCGCTACGCCACCCCGGCCCTGCACGCCGTCGCGCTGCTGGCGAACCTGCTGCTCGTGATCGACGGGGCGGGGGCGCTCTACGCGGTCACGCTCGCGCTCCAGCTGGCGCTGCTGATCGCTGCTGCGCTGGGAGGATCGGTTCGCATGCGCCCGCTGCTCGTGGCCCGCTACTACGTTCTCACCACGGCCTCGCTCGCGGCCGGGCTGTGGGATTGGCTGCGCCACGGCACGGAGGCATCGTGGGATGTGGCCGAGGGAACGCGCTGACGGCCGATGGCCTTCGCTGGGCGATCTTCGATCGGCGCTTTGTCCTCGGTCGCTCGCGTGCGCAGCACGCCACGTGGGTGGGCGGGTTCTCTATCCGCGCCCTGCTCGACTCTCGACCGTCAGTGCTGCGATGACCGTATCGTCCGACCGATGATCCGCCGCGTGGTTGACATCCTCGTCTCCGCCTCCGTGCTCCTGCTCACCTCGCCGCTGCTCGCCCTCGCGGTGCTCGCGATCCGGATCGAGTCCGCCGGGCATCCGATCTACCGGCAGCGCCGCGTCGGGCTCGACGGGAAACCCTTCGACGTGATCAAGCTGCGCACGATGGTCGACGGCGCAGAGCACATCGGGGCGGGACTGGCGGTCAACACGGACGACTCGCGGATCACCCGCGTCGGCGCGTTCCTGCGCCGGACCTCGCTCGACGAGCTGCCCAACCTGCTCAACGTGCTCCGCGGCGAGATGTCTTTGATCGGCCCGCGCCCGACGCTGCCGGTGCAGGTCGAGCAGTACACGCCGCGCCAGCGCGGGCGCCTGCGGGTCAAGCCCGGCATCACCGGCTGGGCGCAGGTCAACGGCCGCACCTCGCTGCCGTGGAGTGAGCGGATCGAGCTCGACCTCTTCTACATCGAGCACCGCTCGCTGTCGCTCGACCTGCGGATCCTCTGGCGCACGGTCGCGATCGTGTTCGGCGGCTCCGGCCTGTACAAGGGCCAGGCCGGTGGCTGGGAGGGCGAGCTGTGATGAATGACGCCGCCCGCCCGGCCAACCCGGCGAGCAGGATTCGGCCCCCCCGACGACGCAAGGACCCCGCCCGCGCGACGCCGGCGATCCTGCTGACCGGCGCGGGCAAGCGCTACGACATCGTCTCCTGCTTCGCCCGGCTCGACCACGACGATCGTCGCCGATCCCTCTCCCCTCGCGCCGGCGCAGTACGCCGCGCAGGTCAGGGCCGCGGTTCCCCTGATCGACGACCCGGGCTACGTTCCCGCACTGCAAGCGCTGTGCGAGCAGCATGGAGTCGGCGCGGTACTGCCGCTGACCGACCTGGACATCGAGGTGCTCGCCCAGGCCCACGTCGAAGGCCGGCTGCCCGCACTCGTGCCCGCCCCGGAGATCGCCCGCGCGACCTACGACAAGTACGAGACCCATCTCCTGCTCGAGCGCCTCGGCCTGCCCTCCCCGCCGACGGTTCTGCCCGACTCCACTGGCGTGACGGGTGTATCCGCGTCCGTTGGCTCAGGCGCGTCCGACGCGTCCGACCGGCGCGAGCGCGCCAAAGGAGGCCGACCTCGACGCGCTGCGACTACCCGGTGATGGTCAAGCCGCGCCGCGGCTCCGGCGCCCGTTCGATCCACCTCGCCCACGACGCCGCGCAGGCGCGCTTCTTCGTCGACTACGTCGCCGAGCCGACGATGATCCAGCGCGCGATGAACGGTCCCGAGCTGTCGATCGACTGCCTCGGCGACCTCGACGGCCGCTGCCTGAACGCGATCCCGCGCACGATGCTCGAGTCGCGCGGGGGCGAGTCGATCAAGGGCGAAGTCGTCCACGACGCCGAGCTGATCGAGCTCGGGCGGCGGGTGATGGAGGCGCTACGGGTGCGCGGCCCGGCGACGATCCAGGTCTTCCGCGATCCCGACATCGGAATCGGCATCACCGACGTGAACACGCGCTTCGGCGGCGCCTTCCCCGCGCCTGCCTATGCCGCGCTGCCCGGACGCAGCTACCCCGAGCTGATCGTCGCGCTGGCGGCGGGCGATTCGGTGGAGCCGCACGTCGGCGAGTTCCGCGCCGGGATGACGTTCACCCGCTACTACTGGCAGCTCGAGCTCGACGGGGTGAGCGACGGGAATCGTTTCCGAGCTCCGACCCAGCGACATCGTCCCGAGCATCGTCGCGCCGACGATGGCCCACCTGCGCCAAGGTAGATGCCGCTCGGAGCTAGAATCAAGATCCTGTGAACACATTGCTCGCCGATCCACCGGCGCTCGCAAACCCCGAGCAGCCACTCGCCACCGAGGCTCCAGGCGCCGCGCCTCCGGGCGCGGCGCCCGAGTCGCCCGAGCCAGCCGCCGCGACCCAGCCGACCTGCGCGAACTGCGGCGCGCCGATGGACGCCGGCCAGGATTGGTGCCTGCAGTGCGGCGCCGGCGCCCCCGGCAGCCTCGACGGGGGCGGCCCGAGCTGGCGTTCGGCCGCTGTGATCCTCACCGCCACGGCGGTCCTCGTGCTCGGCGCCGCCGCCGCCGCCTTTGCCGCGCTGGACAAGGAAGGCGCCCCCAAGGTCCACCGCACGATCGTCGCGGTCACCCAGACTCCCGCCGCTGTGGCCCCTACGCCCACGACGCCAGTCACGCCCACACCCACACCCACGACGCCGGGAGCGATCGACCCCCACGCCGAACGCCTCCGAAACACCACCCGCAACCAACCCCCTGACGTCCACGGGCTCGGCCAACCCACCGAAAATTCCGCTCACGGCGCCCACGCCGAAATCCTCGGGCACGACCACGACGCCCTCGAAAACCAACGAATCGAGCGGCACGACCACCCCGTCGGCCAGCGGGATCGAATCCGGCGGCGGGCACGACGACCGGATCGCAGCCCGTCGCGATCACGCTCGACCCCGACGCGGCCTCGACGTACAACCCCTACGGCTATCCCGCGAGCGAATTCGGCGATCCCAGCCTGGCGATCGACGGCGACACCTCGACCGCCTGGACCGCCCAGGTCAACCCGGCTGTGGCCCCGAAGATGGCGGAGGGGCTCGTGATCGATCTGAAGAGCGCGCGGCGGCTGTCAGCGGTTGGGCTGGTCACCTCCACTCCCGGGATGAGCGTGCAGGTGTACGGCGCCAATGGCTCCGCCCCGCCCACCTCGATCACCGACCCCGCATGGATTCAGCTGAGCCCGTATCTGGTCGAGAAGAAGCACAACGACCGGATCAAATTGCAGAACTCCGCAAAGGCGTTCCGTTTCATCACGCTGTGGATCAGCAAGGCCCCCGCCGCGTCCGCCGGCACCGCTCAGGCGCCCACCCATGTCGCCGTGAACGAACTCGAACTGTTTCCCGCCAAGTAGGCATCAGCCGGCGCTCGGCCCTCGGTCCCAAGCCCGGGGTTGTGATCGCCTAACCGTGTGGCGCGTTTGTTTCAGCCCGCGCGCTTTGCGGGGCGTTTTGCCGCTGTGCGTTTAGCCGGCGTGCTTTTCTTCGCCGGGCTTTTCGCGGCCCTGCTTTTGACAGCCCCGCTTTTCGCCGCGGCAAGTTTCACCGCCGGGCGTTTCGCGACCGCGTGCGGCTTACCCCAGACCTCGTCGAGGAACGCGGCGATCTCGTCCGTCAGCCGCTCCGGCTGCATGCGCAGCTCCACCAGCGAGTTCGGCTTCCAGCAGGCGCCCGTTCGGCAGCTCTTTCGCGAGCATCCCCGCGTCGGAGAAGGGATGCACGGGGTCGCGGTGGTGGCCGAGCACGAGCGCGGGCGTCTGGAAGGTGCGCCGCTCGCTGCGATGCGGGGCGATGCGCCCGAAGAACAGCCCCTGGATCAGCGCGCCGCTGGGACCGGGTTCCTGGCGGACGAGGTCGAGCACGACGTTGCCGTAGTGGGGCAGCAGTCCGCCGCGGCACCGCGCGCGTGCCGCGCGCGAGCAGCTTCATCGCCGGCTCGCCGAAGGTGAGCGCGACGAGCAGCGGGGTGAAGGCCAGCGCGCTTCCCAGCAGCCCGTTGTCGAGCACCGGCATCTCGATCACCATTCCGCGCAAGCGCTCGGGCGCCGCCGAGGCGATCTCGAGCGCCGTGTTCGCGCCCAGCGAGGTGCCCATCACGACCGCCTGCTCGAGCCCCAGGTGGTCCATCAACCCCGACCACCTGCTCGCCGAAGATGCTCATCGAATAGCGCCACATGTCGCGCGGGCGATCGGATTTGCCGTGACCGAGCAGGTCGACCGTGATCACGCGGTTCCCGCGCGCGGCGAGGTCTTCCGCGAGCGGGCGGTGCATCTCCTGGGAGAGCAACAGCCCGTGGACGAGGATCACCGGGCGGCTCGCGGCGGGCGAGCTCTTGGCGGTCCGCCCGCGCGCGCCTGTTTTGGTTATCGCCGCCGGGCCGCCGCCGTATTCGGTGTAGGCGATCCGCTGGTTCTTGAAGCGAAAGGAGGACATTCGGCGCTCACTTTATCCGGCTGTTGACAGATCCCAGGTACACACACCGAGCCCGGGCGGTGCCGTGGAGCGCCCGGGCTCGATGGTGTCCCTCCCCTGTCCCTCTCCTGCGGTCTTCCGTCGATGGCTGGCAGGTAACCGTCAAGGATGACCTTCTCTATAAACCCGCGACCGCGACGAAAGATGCGGTGATCGATCGGGAGCGATAGGTTTGCCTGGGACTTTCATTCGTCGGGCATCCTCAGGAGGAGATTGATGGCCAAGCAGCCCCGCATCCTCGCCGGCCAGACCGCCGCGATCACCGGCGGCGCGCGCGGCATCGGCCGCGTCACCGCGCAGGCGTTCCTGCGCCAGGGCATGAAGGTGGCGATCGGCGACGTCGACCTTCCGGCGGCGCAGCAGACGGCCGCGGAGATCGCGGACGCCACCCACCACAGCGCCGTCGGGCTGCCGCTCGACGTGACCGATCGCGCCTCGTTCGCGGAGTTCTTCGACGACCGCCGAAGAGCAGCTCGGTCCGGTGGACATCCTGATCAACAACGCCGGCATCATGCCGATCGGCCCGTTCCTCGACGAGGACGACGCGACCGCCCGGCGGATCCTCGACATCAACGTCCTCGGCGTGATCAACGGCATGAAGGTCGCGCTGTCGCGGATGACCGCCGCGCGGCCGTGGCCACGTCGTCAACATCGCCTCGCAGGCCGGCAAGTACGGCTTCCCGGGAGGCGCCACCTACTGCGCCAGCAAGGCCGCGGTGATCAACCTGAGCCGTGCGGTGCGCAAGGAACTGCGCGGCTCCGGCGTGGAGATCTCGTTGATCAGCCCGGTCGCCGTCAACACCGAGCTCGGCCTCGGCCTCGCCGAACCGCGCCAGCGCCAGTTCCGCAAGATCGAGCCCCAGCAGGTCGCCGACGCGATCGTCGAGACGCTGCGCGTGCCGAAGTTCGACGTGCACGTGCCCAAGCAGCTGTCGATCTCAGAGCGCGCCGCCGCGCTGATGCCGATCGGCGTGCAGGACTCGCTCTCGCGCCTGACCCACGCCGATGACGTGCTCTCGCAGGTGGACGCCGGCGCCCGGGCGGGCTACGAGCTGCGCGCCGCGCACTCCGAGCCGGGGTTGCCGCCGGCGGCCGAGCAGGCGCAGATCGCCGAGCGCTCCGCGGGTAGGAACCGGCATTCGCCCTGTCGGCCCTGACGTTCGACGGCGTCGGCCGAGCATGCAGGAAGCTGCTACGCGTCCGCGCACGACCTCGACGCCTGATCTGCTCGCTGAGCCACTCCGCGATCAGACGCCCGATCAGCGGGCCCTGGTCCTCCTGCAGGAAGTGCGAGCGTTCTCGATCGTCGTCGGGGCCTCGCGGTTGATCGACGCGGCGAAGCTCTCGCCCACCGCGAGCGGCAGCACGGGATCGGAGTCGCCCCACAGCATCAGCGTCGGCCGCTGGTCCTCGCGCAGCGCCTCCAGCACGCGCTGTCCCGGCCGCGGCCCCCGGCGCGTCGGGTGTCTGCGGGATCAACAGCGGGAAGGCCCGCGCGCCGGCCTTCGAGTCGACGCTCGGAAACGGCGCGTCGTAGGCGGCGATCACCTCCTCGCCCGGGTCGTTCTTGCAGGCGCCGCGCACGAGGAAGCCGACCGGCAGATCCTCGGTCCGCGCGACGAAGTCGCGGAACGCCAGCCAGGCGTCGCTCATCTGCTGGTGCCCGGTGAACAGGCCGGTGTCGAGGATCACGATCCGCTCGATCCGCTCCGCGTGCTCGACCGCGAGGCGCAGGCCGATCGGGCCGCCCCAGTCGTGCACGACGATCGTCGCGCCGCGCAGGTCGAGATCCTCGAGCAGCGTCGCCGTCAGCGCGACGTGGCGGTCGTAGGAGTACCAGTCGATGTCGGTCGGCTTGTCCGAGCGACCGAAGCCGGCGAGGTCCGGCGCCAGGCAGCGGAAGCCGGCGTCGCGCACGGGCGGGATCACCTTGCGCCACAGAAACGACCAGGTGGGCTCGCCGTGCATGAAGATCACGGGCGCCCCCTCGCCCTCGTCGAGGTGCGCCAGGCGCAGACCGTCGACCTCGCGGTAGTGGGGGTCGAACGGGAAGTCGGGGAGCCCCTGCAGCAACTCCTCGGGTGTGCGCACCGCGTCGGTCATCGCAGAATCCTATTCGAGCGTCCCCACGTCGCCATCCGGGTGGCCCATCGGTTAGGCTCGCGCTGGATGCACGCGGCAGTCCTTCAGCTGGCGCCCGTCCTGGGCGCGGAGAAGAGCAAAGTCCCGTTCTACATAGCGGGCGGGCTGCTGGTGGCGTGGGCGCTGACCCTGTCGCTGCTGATCGGCATGCGCCGCCCCGACTTTCCTTCGAGCAAGTCGCAGCAGCGCGGGATCATCGCGGTGACCGCCGTGCTCGTCCTGGCGGCCGTGAGCATGGCGGTGGTCACCTCGGGAGGGAGCACGAAGACCGCGGCCACTGCCGCGACGGTCACTCCTTCCCCGGCGGCTGAAAGCCCGCCGCCGCAAGCGGGGGCACATCGACGGCGGGCGCCGCGACTCGGCCCGCCTCGACCGCCGCCACGACTCCGGCTGCGCCCGCGACACCGACCGCGACCACCGGGACCCCCGCGCCGCCCTCCTCGCCCGCCGCCCGGCCGACGACGACCACGCTGGCGCTCGCCGCGAACCCCGAAGGCCAGCTCAGCTACAACACCAAGCAGCTGAGCGCGAAGGCCGGGCCGGTGACGATCACGATGGCGAACATGTCTCCCGTCGAACACAACGTCACGGTCGCCCAGGGCAGCACGGTCCTGGGAGCGACCCCGACGTTCCAAGGCGGCTCGAGGTCGCTCACCTTGAAGCTCAAGCCGGGCACCTACACGTTCTACTGCTCGGTCCCCGGCCATCGCCAGGCGGGAATGGAAGGCACGCTGACCGTGTCGTCGTAAAGCTTCGCGTCTGCTTGGCATGGCAGGCAGACGATCAGAGACAAGCAATTGAGACAATGAAAGAGATGGGCGATCTTGATGGATGTTCTTGCCAGGCTCGATCAGGCCCGCGGTCAATGCAGTGTGCTGGAGCATCCGTTCTACAAGCGCTGGAGCGCCGGAGAGTTGAGCGCCGCCGAGCTGGAGCTCTACGCCGGCCAGTACCGGCATGCGGTGGTGGCGCTGGCGGATGCCTCGGCGCGCGCGGCCGCACAGGCCGGCCCGGCACATGCGAGCGGGCTGCGTGCCCACGCCGCCGAGGAGATGGCGCACGTGGAGCTGTGGGACGACTTCGCCCGCGCGACCGGCTCCCCCGATCCGGCGGCTCCCGATCGCCGCGCTGGAGCGAGACCGAGGCGTGCGCGCAGGCGTGGACGGCGGGGGAGAGCCTGCTCGAGCACCTGGCGGTGCTGTATGCGATCGAGGCATGCCAGCCGGAGATCTCCAAGACGAAGCTGGAGGGCCTGACCGAGCACTATGGCTACAGCGACGAAGGCCCGGCGCTGGAGTACTTCCGGCTGCACGAGCTGCTCGACGTCGAGCACGCCCGCGCGGCGGGCGCGCTGATCGAGGAGCTGCTCGGCGAGTGCGACGATCCCGAGGCGCAGGCTGACAGGATGCTCGCGCGCGCGCGGGCGGCGTTGCGGGGAACTGGCAGCTGCTCAGCGGGGTCGAAGCGGCCGCGTCGACGAGCGCGTAGGTCGCCGCGAGGACGTCGCGCCAGGCTCGCGGAGTCGCGGTGCGCCGCGAGCCGCCAGGCGAACAGCACCGCGGCGACCGAGGTCGCCAGGTTGAGGCTGGAGACTCCCGCGCGCATCGGGATGCTGATCTTTGCGTCGGCGCGTGCCGTCAGCTCGTCGCTGAGGCCGTAGCGCTCGGTGCCGAACGCCAGCACCGCGCGTCGCCGGCAGCTCGCGCGGGAGCGAGCGGCTCGCCCTCCGGGTCGACCGCCAGCAGCGGCCGGTCGAGCGTCTGGCAGCTCGATCCAGCCGGGCGACCGGCAGCGCGTAGTGCAACCCCGCGGCGCCGCGCAGCGCGTCGGGATGCCAGGGATCGTGGCTGCCGGTGGTGAGTACACCCCGCCGACATCGGCCGCGGCGGCGACGCGCACGCAGGCGCCCATGTTGCCGAGATCGCGCGGGTCCTCGAGCAGGATCACCGGCGCCTCGCGCGGGTCGGCGAGCACCTCCGCGCGGATCGACCGCGCGGCGCTCGGCCAGCGCGATCACGCCCGTCGGCGGAGGCAGCGGCGCGAGCTGGGCGAAGACCTCGCGGCTCCACCGCGCGCGCGAGCGAGCGCAGCCGCGCGCTCAGATCGGGGGCGAGCGCGCCCGCCAGCCGCTCCAGCGAGGCCTCGTCTGAGGCGATGACCTCGAGCAGCGGCGCGTCGAAGCGCAGCGCGTGCTTCAGCGCATGAAACCCTTCGAGCACCGCAAGCTCGGGATCGCGCCGCGCGCGGCGAAAGCGCGGGATGAGCGATCCGTCTTGCACGCGGCGATGATCGCAGCTCCGTCCGGCCGCTCGCCCGCATCGCTCACAGCGCCCGACCGTGGGTGCTGTAGTTTCACTGCGCAGTGACCGACGCGGAACCCTCCACGGAGCAGGTCGACGCGACGATCGAAAGCAGGGCCTTCGTCGTCCTGCTGCTCGATCGCGGCGGTCGTCGGCGTCCTCGTCTCGCTCGCCGCGTGGTGCTTCCTCGAGCTCATCTATCAGATCCAGCGCGGTGTGTTCGTCCACCTGCCCGAGCGATCTCGGCTACCACAACGGTCCGCCGCTCTGGTGGTCGCTGCCGGTGTTCGCGATCGCCGGGTTGATCGTCGCGTTCGCGATCGTGCGCCTGCCCGGGACGCGGTGGGCACATCCCCGCCCACGGGCTCGTCGACCGGCGGCGGCCCGACGCTGCCGGTCGTGCTGCCCGGGATCACCCTCGCGGCGCTCGCCGTCGATCGGCCTCGGACTCGTGCGTCGGCCCCGAGGCGCCGCTGATCGCGCTGGGCGCGGGTCTCGCCGTCTTCACGATCCGCCTCGCGCGCAAGGACGCGCCGCCACAGGTCCTGCTCGTGGTCGCCGCGACCGGCAGCTTCGCCGCTCTGTCGTTCCTCTTCCAGCTCGCCGCTCATCGCGGCGGTGATCCTGATCGAGGCGACCGGGTTGGGCGGGCCGAAGCTCAGGCTCGTGCTGCTCCCCGGGCTCCTCGGCGCCGGGCATCGGGACGCTCGTCTCGCTCGGCATGGGTTCGTTGACCGGGCTCAGCACCAGCGCCTACGCGCTCGGACCGCTGCGCTGCCCGCGTTCCCCCGTCCCGACGCCGCCGACTTCGCCTGGACGATCCCGCTGGCGGTCGCCATCGCGTGCGTCACCGCGGTCGTCATAACGGTGGAGGGCTGAGAACCCAGCGCGATCGTCACGCCGCGCCCGTTCCTGTTGCTGCCGCTCGGCGGCCTGATCGTCGCCGGGCTGGCAATCGCGTTTCACCAGACCACTGGCAAGGGCTTCGACGAAGTCCTGTTCTCCGGCCAGAGTGCGCTTCCCGGGCCTGGTCGCCCACGCCGGCGACGTGGTCGCTGTCGGCGCTCCTGCTGCTGATCGTCTTCAAGGGCCTCGCCTATTCGCATCTCGCTCGGCAGCTTCCGCGGCGGCCCGACCTTCCCGGCGCTGTTCCTCGGCGCCGCCGCGGGCCTCATCATGGCGCACCTTCCCGGGTTCCCGATCGCGCCCGGCGTCGCCGTCGGGATCGGCGCCGCGATCGGTGGCCGTGCTGCGCCTGCCGCTCTCGGCGGTCGTGATCGCCTCGGTGCTCGACAGCCAAGTCGGGCGCCGGGGCGGAGCCGCTCGTCATCCTCGGCGTCGTCGTCGCCTACCTCGTCAGCGTCCGCCTGTCCCCGCCCGACGCGCCTCGCCGGCGAGCGATCCAGTCGACCGCGCCCGCGCCGGCCAGACCAGAGGTAGCCTCAGCGTGACCGCAGGTCTCGTAGCACCGACTCCGCCGGCGTTGTAGCCGTTCATCCCGTGCGCGCCCGCCCCCGGCGGAGTCGCCGCGGAGCAGATGAACACGCCGGGATGCCCGTGCTGTAGGGGTCGAGCGCCAGCCGCGGGCGGATCACGCGTCTGCACACGGCGTGTTCGCGCCGGTGATGATGTCGCCGCCGACGTAGTTCGCGTTGTCGCGCTCGAGCTCGCTCGTCGAGCGCACGGCCGTCGCGAGGATCCGCTCGCGCAGGCCCGGGGCGAAGCGTTCGATCTGGTCGAGCAGCGCCTCGCGTCGCGTCGCCCGTATAGCCGCTCGGCACGTGCGCGTAGGCCCACACCGGGTGGACATCGCCGTTCGCCCGCGTCGGGTCGGCGAGCGACTGCTGGCAGACGAGCACGAACGGGCGCTCGGGCATCCGCCCGCGGTTGATCTCGCGCTCGGCCGCGCGATCTCCGCGAACGATCCGCCCACGTGCACCGTGCCCGCCCGCCGCGCCGCCTCGTTCGTCCACGGCACGCCGCCCGCGACCGCGAGGTCGACCTTGAACGCGCCCGGGCCGTGGCGGTAGCGCCGGTATGCGCGGGCGACGCGCGCGGGCAGCCGCGTCCCCGCGATGCTCGGCGACCGCGCCGGGCGCGAGGTCGAGCACGACCGCGTCGGCCCGCGGCAGCTCCGACAGCGAGGTCACCCGCCGCCCGGTCTCGATGCTCCCGCCGTGCTCGCGCATCGACCGCGGCCAGCGCGTCGCTGATCGCGCGCGAGCCGCCGCGCGCGACCGGCCAGCCGTAGTGGTGCCCGGCGCAGATCAGCGCCATCCCCACCGACGAGCTCATCGGCTGCGACAGCGGGCTGAACGCGTGCGCGGCGCAGCCGCCCAACAGCGCCCTCGCCTGCTCGGTCCTGAACTTGCGCGCGAGCAGCGTCGCCGGCATCGCCGCCGGCAGCCCGAAGCGCGCCAGCCTGCAGCGGGTGCCGCGGCACGTGCAGGATCGGGCGCATGATGTCCTCGCTCAGCTCGCCGAACCCGCGCGCGGGCGAGCCGAAGATGCACTCCCAGCTGCGCCCGTCCGCGCCGAGCCCCGCGCGCGGTCTCGGCGAGCGAGCGCACCATCACTCCCGCGCTCGCCGCCGTCGAGCGGGTGGGCGAGGTCGACCTCCGGCCAGCACCACTCAAGCCGTGGCGCTCCAGTCCGAGCTCGTGTCAGCGAGCGCGCGCCGACCGCCATCGCGTGGACGGCCGAGCAGTCGTCGTGCATCAGGCCGGGCAGCGTCAGCTCGCTGCTGCGCGTGCCGCCGCCGATCGTCTGCTCGGCCTCCAGCACCGTCACCTTCACGCCCGCGCGCGCGAGCAACGCGGCGCACACCAGCCCGTTCGGGCCGGACCCGACGACGATCGCCTCGCTCACATCGCCTCGCTCACCGGCAGCGGACGCGGCGCGCGCTGCGGCTGCTGCGCCGTGCCGTGCCGATCACCTCGGACCGGTGCACGCGTACCTGCCGGGAACGTGTCGCTCCGCCGAGCCACGGCTGGCGCTCGACCATGTCCGCCACCTTGACGTAGCCCTCCTCGATCAGGCCCGTCGCGGCGTCGTAGATGCGGTAGCGCTGGCGCTGCACGTGTGCGGGCTGGGACTCGATCATCACCACCCGCAGCTCGCCCTCGGCGAAGTCACATCGCTCCTGCACCGCCGCCAGCAGCTGCTCGTTGTGGAAGTGGCCGTCGCCGAAGTTGTAGCCCAGCACCACGCCCGGCGACGATCTCCCCCTCGCGCACGTCGTAGCGCTCGACATCGTCGACCGCGTGCGGCAGCAGCCCGTTCAGCGCGCGGCCGTGCGCGTGCATCGAGCGGAACGCCAGGCCCTTGTACAGCAACAGCTCCGCCATCTCGCGCTCGTAGAATTTCGCGAGCTGCTCGACGCGACGGCGCCACCTTCGACGATCGACTCGTCGAGCTTTGCCTCGGCGCCCGACTCCTTCAGGAACAGCCATTGGCTCGTCGCCCAGTTGCCGGCGTAATAGCGCATCGACGGCAGAAACGAGATCTTCTCCGGAAAGAAATTGCCGAGCACCGGGACCCCGACGCAGGTCACCGCCAGGATCGCGATCAGCAGCGGTTCATCCAGCGTCGAGAGCGGCACGGCGCCGTAGTGGCCGAACAGGAACAGGATCCCGAAGATCATGAAAACGTTCCACTCCAGCGGCACCGCCAGCGGGAACGTCGAGAAGATGTGCACGTGGAAGATCACCATTCCCACCACGGCGATCGTCAACAGCGGCCCGCTCGGCGCCGACGAGCAGCAGCAGCGGAAGCGTGAACTCCATCACCGTGCCCACATGCGCGGCCAGCGCGCCCGTCGACGAGGGCAGCAGATCCTCGGGGTGCTTGCGCCAGAGCCTTCGCTTCACCGCTTCGCGAGCGGTTCCACGGCGTGTTGCTGATCATCACCGTCACCACGAACGGAAAATGCCGGTTCAGCTTTGACGATGCCGCGCCCCACCAGATGCACACGAACACGATCTGCGCGGCGACGATCAGGTTGCCGAGCGGGAACAAAAACAAGATCATCAAATTCCCGTAGACCTCGGCCCGTGCCGCCAAGAACGGCACCTTGTCGCGGAATCCAAGCACGATGCCGACCGCCAGCAAGACCCCCACGGCGATCGGGTCGAGCCGGCCGGCGGTCGTGCCGGCGGCCGGGGTGGCGCCGGAAACCAGCAGGTACACAGCCGCCGCGAGCAAGCCCGCATACAGCGCCACGTCGATCGCCGTACGCCGCGTTCCCCGTGTCAACGGCACCTTGCTCGGCCATGGCGGCAGGCGCGTCGTGCCGGGGCGCAGCCAGTAGAGAACCCCGCCGATCATCGGCGAGAAGCGCAGCGTCAGCGGCATCGATCCCGCGCCCAGGCCGAGCACCTCCCACAGCATCGTCCACACGACCGCCTTCTCGAACACGATCGGTTCCGTCCACCAATCGCTCAGGTTGCCGAGCCCGCCGAGTCCCTTCGTGCTCGCCGCGATCACCAGCAGGCCGCCGCCGGTGTAGAGGATCAGCTTTGCGATGTACAGCAGGTAGACGAACGACGGAGTGCCGAAGCCGTTCACCGCCCAGTCCTGCGCGAGCGGCTTGATCCGCTCCAGGTGGCTCAGCTTTTTCCACTCCTCCAGCTCGACCGGCGGTGGCGCCGGTGCGATGAATCCCATCTGTCTCCTCGCTCCCTTTCTCCCGGCGCGCGGCGGCCTGGACTCGCGGGCGCCCGCGGGCCTCCCCGGGCCGGTCTGCTCGAAGCGTAGACGCTTGGCGTCAGGGGAGCTCAAAGATTGGTGTCTACGCCCTCGCGATCAGCGACGCCCGGTTGCGCGCTGACCGTACGACGGTGGCGAGCGTGTCGACGTCGTACGCGCCGTAGTGGCGGCGCCCGTTGATGAAGAACGTCGGCGTGCCGGAGACGCCGCTTTCGTCGGCGCTGGCCACGTCCTCGCTGACCCGTGGCGCGTGCACGCGGCGGCGCAGCTCGTCGGCGATGCGCTCGTCGTCCAGTCCCAGCTGCTTTGCGTACGCGACGAGGTCGTCGGGTCGCAGCTCTCCCTGGTGGCTGAGCAGCACGTCGTGCATCTCCCAGAAGCGTTCCTGCGCGGCGGCGGCCTCCGAGGCCTCGGCCGCGAGCTGCGCGCTCATATGGACGTCGTTCAGCGGGAGATGGCGCCACACGTAGCGCAGCTCGTCGCCGAAGTCGGCCAGCAGTTCGCGAATCACGTTCTCGGCCTGCCCGCAGTACGGGCACTCGAAGTCGCCGTACTCGACAAATGTGACCAGCGCGTCCCGCGGTCCGCGAACATGGTCGCGCCGCGGATCGATCTCCTCGGAGAGGTCGAGGATGTCCTCGGCGGTTTTCGCGATCTGGCGCGCCCGCACAGTGCTCGGCAGTCGTTTGACGATGCGCAATACCGTCCAGCCGACGATCGGCGCGAGGATCACGGAGGCCAGCGCCCCGAGCTTTGCCTCCTCGAGTTGCCGGCCCTCGAAGGCCAGGCTCGCGATCAGCAGCGAGACCGTGAACCCGACGCCCGCAAACGCGCCGCCGGCGGCGAGCAGCGGCGGGCTGAGCGGCGAGCGCGGGCCATGCAACGCCGGCCGCGAGGCGAGCAGCGAGGCGCCGGCGATGCCCAGCGGCTTGCCCACGAGATAGCCGATCAGGATGCCAAGCGTGATCGGTGAGCGGATCGCGTCTTCGAGCAGCCCCCCGGTCACGTGCACACCGGCGTTGGCCAGCGCGAACAGCGGCACGATCGCGTAGCTCGTCCACGGGTGCAGCATGTACTGCAGGCGCTCGTTCGGCGAGATCGCGCCGAGCACCCCCTGCTGCGCCGAGCGCGCCAGCTCGGGGGTGGGCTGCTCGCGAAACGAGCGCGCCAGCGCGGTCGCCTGCTCGAGATCCTCGCGCGATGGCGGGTAGGCGCTGGTGGCCAGCCCGACCGCCAGCCCGGAGACGACCGGGTCGATCCCCGACTCGAACATCGCCACCCACAGCCCGACCGCGACCGCGATCGACACCGGGTGACGCCACTCCGGGGCGTAGCGCAGCGCGAGCAGCGCCCCGAACAGCGCCACCGCGATCGCCAGCGCGAGGATCGAGACATGGGTCGTGTACGCGCCGGCGATCACGAGCAGCGCAAACAGGTCGTCGACCACCGCCAGCGTCAGCAGGAAGACGCGTAGCCGCGTGGCCGCGCGGGGCGTCAGCAGCGCGAGTGCGCCCAGCGCGAAGGCGGTGTCGGTCGACATCGCGGCCCCCCAGCCGTGCGCGCCGGAACCGCCCGCGTTGAAGGCGAGATAGATCGCGATCGGTACCGCCATCCCCCCGAGCGCCGCCACCGCGGGGATCGTCAGACGGCGGCGCTCGCGCAGCTCGCCGAGGTCGAACTCCCGCTTGGCCTCCAGCCCGACGACGAGGAAGAAGAACGTCATCAATCCCTGGTTGACCCAGCCGCGCAGGTCGGCGGAGATCCCGCCGCCGCCGATCGTGATCGACAGCTTCGTCGTCCACAGCTCCTCGTAGGAGTGCGACCACGGGGAGTTCGCCCACAGCAGCGCCAGCACCGTCCCCGCCAGCAGCACGATCGCGCCGCCCGTCTCGGTGCCGAGGAAATCGCGCACCGGCGTCGCCAGATTTCGAGCCCAGGCTGTGCGGCCCGTGTAGGTCGATGCGCCTCCCGAAACCTCCATCGCCCGACCGACTATGACCGATTCGTCTCGGCGGTCGTGGCCGCGGCGGTTTGGCCACAGGCCGATTCGCGGGAGTCTCTCCTGAGCCAGGCTCTAGAACGGCCCGTCATCGAGAACGACCGTCAACGTCCTTTGGACGAAGCTATCCCGACCGCCGCCTCGGGCGTCAGCGCGCGGAAGCTGAAGGACTCCTCCAGATAGAGCGTGACCGTGTCGCTGTCGTGCGACGCGTAGCCGACCGACAGGTCCTGGCCGGACTCGAACGCGAAGTCGCCACCGCGCATGCTCAACACGACCGCCCCGCTGACGCCGGGCGCCCAGACGATCGGACCCTGCAGGATCTTGCGCAGGTGATCGAGCAGCGGGTAGCCGCCGTGCTCGGCCGTCTCGACGACGCGCGTGTAGTCCTCGCGCCCGAGCGCCAGTCCGTACGGCCCGCCGACCCCGTTGCGCAACAGCAGCTCGACGGCTCGCGCGACGCTCGCCGGATAGTTCTCGAAGCTCGCGCCACGCTTGATCGTGTCGTGCGGGGAACGCTTTGTAATGCCCTCGATGCCCGCCTTTGGCCAGGAGTGAAAGACCGCGGCGTTCTCCGCTTCGACGATGCGCTGGGCGGCATTGTCGAGATCCGCGAAGTCGACGTCCTCGGCGCCGCGGTCGCCGGCGCGCAGCTCCTCGCGGGAAACCGTGAAACGGGCGCGCAGCTCGACGAGCGGCAGGACGACCCGGCGCTTGGCCTCCACGCCTTTGACGGCGCTCACGTCGGTCTGCTCGACGCGCCCCAGATTGGTCGCCGAATGCTCCCAGCCGTGAGGCCCGGAAAAGTCGAGCAGCCTGCGGCCGGCGAGCCCCGGCAGCAGGCGCTCGCGGGCCTCGCCGTCGATCATCCGCCAGCCGTCCGACGTGATCGGCGCGTGCTCTCGCAGTAGATGACTCACAGCCCCGCCCCCCGCAGGCTGCCGATGCCCAGCGAGCCGGTCGCGCCGGCTACCGGCCCGGCGGATGTCCCGGTGTCTGTGTCGCCCGTCGGGGCGGAGCTGCCGGCGGCGGCCTCCGCGGCCTCGCCGTGCTCGACGATGTCGCCCTCCTGGAAGAGCACTCCTTTGGCGATTTCCCGCCACTTCGGCTTGCGCCGCAGCAGGAACTCGAAGTCCATGCTGAAGTGCTTGTACTCCTCGCCGACGGCGTCGGCCATCACCGCGCGCGCTTGCGGATCGCGCTCGAGCGCCAGGCGCTGCTCGTACCAGCCGATCGCCTCCGCCTCCTCGGTCAGCGACGCGCACAGCCTCGCGAATGTCCGGGTCTCCTGCGGTAGCTCCTCGGGCGGCTCGTGATACTGGTCGAAGCCCATCGGTCTCCTCCTCGGCGGATCTGCTCGTTCTGAGGCTAGAAGCTACCGCGAACGAGCGCCTTGGCGAGCGCCGCTGCTCGCCAGCGCGCCCGCCCGCCCCGCACAGTCGACCAGGTACAACCCTTCGCTCGCGTGTGCCCGAGCGCCGTGCCAGGCGGCGAGCGGCACCTGCGGGCAGACGCGCGCCGCCGCGCGACTGGCGGCATTGCCGCCGAGGTAGGCGTATGAGCCGCCGAGCAGCAGGTAGCGCGCCTGTCCGGTGGCGACGAGTCGCCCGAGGCCGGCGCCATCGAGCGTCGGGTCCACTCCTCCGTAGCCGCCGAGCGCGGCCGCGCGCAGCCCGAGCAGGATCGGACTGTCGGCGGTCAGGGACGCCTCGGTGAGCAACTCGAAGCGCCCGCCCGCGCCGTGCGCGAGGATGTAGCGCATCAGCGCCTCGTCGGTGGCGAGTTGCGCGCGGCTGAGCTCGGCGCCGCCGTTACCATCGACGGCGCGCGGGCCGGCCGCCGGGAAGGTGCCCTGCACGGGACGGCGCCAGGTGCTCGCTGCATAGGCGGTTGGTGCGACGAGCAGAACGGCGAAGACAGCGGCCATGGCGGCCTGAGAAAAGCGACTGAGCGTCAAGGCGATCAGCCCGGCCGCGGCCGCGGGGAGCAGCATCACCTGCCAGATCTCGAGATAGTGAGCCCGATGCAGCAGCACGATCTGCACGGTTGCCGTGATCAGGACGGCGGCGAGAATCAACAGATACGACCGCCACCGCCGGGGTCGCGCCGAGCGCGCCGATTCCGCCATCGCGGCGAGCCCGGCGCCGACCATGACCGCCACTCCCGGGCCGAGCGCCGAGACGTAGTAGGGATGCACGATGCCCTTCGACACGCTCAGGAAGCCGGCCTCGCAGAGGAAGAAGCCGCCGAACACGATCAGCCCGGCGAGCTTCGGGTCGCGGCGCGCCGGGCGCGTGAGCGCGAGCGTGACGAGGCCGATCAACGCAAACGCGAGTAGCCAGGCGCCCTGGTCGCCGAGGCCGTGGCGGAACAGGCGCAGCGGCCCGGGTGCGGCGCCGAACGCGATCGGGCTGCTGGTGATCGTGGCCTGTACCTGTGGCGCGGTGTGGGGCGAGGGCACGGGCAGGCGTATCGTCGCGGCGCTCACTCCGGGTGAGGCCGCGGGAGCCGCGGCGCTCGGCGGCACTTCGCGGTTGGCGACCGGTCCCGGACCGCCTTTCTGCCCGCCGACGCGTCCGAAGCCGTTGTAGCCGAACGTCAGCCCGAGCTCGGTGTTGTCGGTCGAGCTACCAACGAACGGGCGGTGCGAGCTGGGCGTGAGGTCGACCGCGACGATCCAGGCCAGCGACAGCACGCCACAGAGTGCGCCGGCGAGCAGCAGATGGACCGCGCGGCGGCGCGGCGAGCCTGGAGCGCAGCAGAGATAGCCGGCGGCGATGCCGGGGACGACGAGGTAGGCGGCGAGTGCCTTCGTGTTGAACGCGAGCGCGACGAGCACCGCTGCGCCGAGGAGGGTGCGCAGCCGTCCGCTTTCGATCGCGCTCAGCGCCGCCCCGCAGGCGAGCGTCATCAGCAGGATCAGCAGCGTGTCGACGTTGTTATCGCGCGAGACCGCGACAAACGCCGGGAAAACCGCGAGCGTCAACGCGCTCGCGGTCGCGGCGAGCGTGCCGTAGCGCTTGCGCACGATCAGGTACAGGGCACCCACGGCAACGACTCCCGCGATCGCCTCCGGCAGCAGCAGGCTCAACGGTGAAAAGCCAAACAGCCGCGCACTCACAGCCTGCATCCACAGCCCCAGCGGCGGCTTGTCGATCGAGATCAGACCGGAGGGGTCAGCCGACACGAAGAAGAAGTTGTGCCACGACAGCAGCATCGACCTGACCCCGGCGGAGTAGTAGACGTTCGCATACCCGTTCTGGCCCAGCGCCCATGTATCGAGCACAGCCGCGACCGCGATCGCGCCAACCATCGGGGCGAACCGCCGCCGGTCCGGGCGCGCTCCGAAGCGACGCTGGCCCAGGCGTGCCCGTTTGACGCTGGGAGCTGAAACCGGAACCGTCAGATGCGGATGCTTGTTATGCGGGATCGTCTCGGGAACGGCGTCGGGATCGGCCAGCTTCTCCAGCGCCAGGCCGTTGCCCAGGCCGCATATCACAGATAATCAACCGTTATATCAAGGGCCGACGGTCGCAAGGGCGCCCGCCGGCATCCGCTACCCATCCCGACCGCGTGGCAGCCGAACTCACGATAGTCTAGCTTTGCCAACGGTTCAGCCTGACTGCACTGACGCTGAATAGGAATCCCTGTGAAGAACTTCCCTCACCAGGTAAACCGGATCGACGGATTCACGCGGGGTCTCGCCGTGTTTTCGACCCTGGCGGAGAACAATGCCGACCTGAGAGACGACGGCGTGGTTGGAGATGCTCTGGTACGCGCCGGGGCGTACCGTTTCCGCGGGCATACCGACGCGGGGAATGTCGAGGAGCTTCTCCTAGCCGAGCACGCAAAGCCGTCAGGTAACCAGGGCACTAAAGTGGCGGCGCGAGAGCTTCGCCGGACATTCGAAGGGCTTGATTTGCTCTCACCGCTCGCCGGAGTGCTCCGCCCGACGTCCGACGCCCTGCGACTACTCGAGCTGGCCGCAGACCCGGCGGCACCCGAGGCACACGCAATCTGGAGGCGTGCGTTTCATGACCTTGCGATCACAGACCTGGACGGGACGTCTCATCCCTACGAGATCTTGCTTCGTCTCGTCGGCGAGCGTCCGGGAATTCAAAAAAGCCTTTTGGGTCTTGCGCTCGAGGCAAAGGATGACTCGGAGGAGGAGTTCCACCGCCTCATAGCCCTGGTCGACGGCGACACAACCGCCCCTGTATGGGAGAAGCTCGGGGTGTCGCGCGCACAGCAAGCCAACTCGATCAAGATCTTCCCGGCGGTTGCAAAGCAGCTTCGCGAGTTGGTGATCGTGCGCGGATGCGCTTACGTCGCCCTTCAGGATCCACTCGAACCGCGGGAGGAGAGTCGCAGACGCAGCACCGGGGCCGTGAGATCACGCCGCAGGCGCTACGACCGAAACCGGGAGCGTGGAAACAGGCCCAAAACAGGTCAACTCACCACTCGGAGCTACGACCCTGACCTCTCGGCAGCGAGATACCAGTCCCACGAGGACTGCCTGGCGGCATTCGACGCTCTGATTGCCGCATCGTTCGACCGGTGGGAGGGGGACTACGACCTCGTGGTTGAGAGCGGCCCCGACCTGTTGCTCGCGGAGGTCAAGACGATTCGGACCGACGCCGAGAACCAGGTGCGCCTTGGACTCGGGCAGCTCCTCTACTACGAGCACTTCGATGTCCGACCCGGCTGGCCTGACGCCGCAATCAGTCGAGTGCTGGTCGTGGACGCGGAGCTCGATCAAGAGCTGGGAGTGTTTCTCGAGGCAAACGAGGTCGGCTTGGTCAGCCGCCTCCCCGGCGGTACCTGGACCGCTGCGAATCGCGCGGCACAGGCGTTGGCCGGCTTTGGCGTCAGCTTCTAGGCCCCGCGATGCTCGCTACGGGCGTTTCGCGACCAGGAACTGATGTGTGTGGGTCGCGCCTCGCGCGGTGCGCCCGTGGCTCTCCAGATGACCAGCCGGCTCGTACAGGATCTCTGCGACTTCAAATCCCGCGGCCTCTACATGGGGTTTGAGCTCGAGCGCCATATCTCGCCTGCGGACGACTCCGAGGTGCATAACCAGAGGCCCGTCAGGGCGAAGCACCCTGGCCCACTCGTCCAGGATGGCTCGATAAAATGTCATGTCCTTCTGGTACTCCGCAAACTGACTACGGGCGGCTTGCTGGTTCTCATACTCCATCCCGCAAAACCACAGACGGACACGGTTCTGGCGAAGGAACTCTGTGGTGCCGAGGAACGGAGGCGACGTAATGATGGCGTCGGCGCTCGCGTCGTCTAGGTCAAGATCACCGGCGTCTGAAAGCGTCGCCATCCCAGGGAAGAAATCGTCCGGGAGCTCGTCGACGGCCAGGCGTGCGATCTTCGCCCGCAGCGATCGCATCAGCGGCTTATAAACAAAATCGCCCTTGGGCGGAATCGGGATAATCCCGTGCGATCGACGACTCAGTGCGTATGGCCGATTGCCATGAAGTATGTGACACAGGGCACTCGTGACCATTCTCGTCGGTTCCGTCTCGAACCGGTCCGGCGAGAACAGATGCTGCCTCGCGGCGACGACTTCGCGACAGGTTTCGTCGTGAAAGAAGGAACGAATCTCGGGCTCGATATCATCCAGCTCGACGCCTTCGCGCCCAGCGGCAATCGCCACTTCCAGCTCGTCAAGCGCGACCTCGAGATCAGCGCCAGAGGAGGGGGCGACCTTGGCGCTTGCGACAAGCGCAGCGAAAGGGCTTACGTCGCTGCCAATGCCTATGCGCCCTTGGAAGCACGCCTCAAAGGGGACGGTTCCAACCCCGCAAAAAGGGTCGAGGACAACATCTCGTGGTGAAGTAAACGCCGATACCAGGCAGTGCGCAAGGCCCGGCTTGAGCTTGCTCGGATAGGAACAGAGCGAGTGAAGGGGGTGTCCCCAGTTGCGGCGACTGAGCGGCGGCTTTTGGTACTCGAATTTCCCCAGGTCCGCTACCGCCGCGTCCAGAGACGGTTGGGTAGTCGCCGTGGGCACCGTGGAGCTAGCGGGGCCGCTTGAAAATCAAGAGAAACTGATGATGAATATTCGGCACGTAAGCGTAGGGATAGCCGTACGGAAATAGACGCTTATGGTTCTGGAGGATTACATTGACAGCCTGCAGAACCCAACCCGACTTCGCGGGCAGATCACGAGCGAGATCGGCGTGGAACGGTATGAATGTCGACCCGTGGCGGAAGTCGCCGACCACGACGGCCAGGTGGCCACCTGGACTCGTGACACGCTCGCATTCCGCAAATATCGCGACCAGCTCGGTCAGGAACTCCTCATAGGACGCGACGTTACCGAGATCGCGAGCGTCCTCTCCGTAGGTGGTAGCCAGGCCATCGGTGACGCGTTCGAGGGTCTTGTGGTCCGGTGCCTTGCCGAGGATTTTCCAGTACGGCGGGCTTGTCACGACAAGCTGAAATCGCCTATCGGCGATACGCGGCAGCGCGACTCTAGCGTCATCGACGACGATCTCCTGCGCGGCGGCAAAGTCTCCAGGAGCCTCGTCCAGCTCGCGATCGAGACGAAGCTTCGCAAGCTCTGCCCAGGTGGGCATCAGCTCGATGCCGACTCCATGCCTGCCAAGGAGTGCACAGGCCTTCAGCGTCGATCCGACACCGAGGAACGGGTCGAGCACCTGCTCGCCTTCCTTCGTGAAGAAGCGGATCAATCGCGACACGTCCTGGTAGGAGAATGGGGCAGGGTGAAGGCGCTCGATCTCAGCGTGAGCGTGGGAGGTGCCAAGTCCCTTCTGAAACCAGAACGACTTCGTCTCGGCAATCCACTCCTTTGAGGTGAGCTCGTTCAGTTTGTTGCGAGCGTCGACCTGTAGCTGGACGGGTGCATCGTCGACCTCGGCGAGTCGAAGTACTGGCATCTCGCCCTCGAGTGCGTCACGGGCAGCTGCTTGGGAAGTGGCGCGGCGAGCCATGGCGGAAGGCTACTTGGCGTTCCGGTCGGCTCTCGCGGGTCCCGCGAGGAGACTTCCGCGACGTTCTCGTAGCGGCCAAGGCGTTCCTCGCCGGATGAACGAACGTGCAGGCCGGTACGTCTCAGGCCGTGAGCTGCATCTGGTCAGCTGGGCGCGTGAGCGCATCCAGGCGCGTTCGGCAGGTGTCGATGGCGTCTGGATTGCTGTCCACAAGGACGAAGTGCCGGCCGAGCTTTGCCGCGACTGCGCCCAGCGTGCCGGAGCCCGCGAAGAAGTCGAGGCACCAGCCGCCCTGCTTGCTTGATGCGGCGACCATCCGGCGGACGATGCCCTCCGGCTTCTGTGTCGGATAGCCGGTCTTCTCTTGCCCGTTCGTGGGCACGATCGTGTGCCACCAGACATCGACCGGCAGCTTGCCGGCGGCAGCACGCTCGGGCGTTTGCAGACCGGGGGCCATATAGGGCTCCCGGTCGACCTCCTCGGAGTTGAAGTGGTATCCGACGGGGTCCTTGACGTAGACGAGGATGGTGTCGTGCTTGGCGGGCCAGCGCTTCTTCGTCCTCGCGCCGTAGTCGTAGGCCCAGATGATCTCGTTGAGAAAGCAATCCCGCCCGAAGATCTGGTCGAGCAGGATCTTGCAGTAATGCGCCTCGCGATAGTCGATGTGGAAGTAGAGGGTCCCGTGCGAGGCGAGGAGTCGGCGGGCTTCCTCGAGTCGCGGGGCGATGAACCCCAGGTAGTCGTCGAAGATGTCGCCGTAGGCACGACTGGCGCTCTCGGTGGTCGCGTACCGACGGCCGGCGAAACCTACGCGATCCCCCTCTGGATCGGGCCTGACCGAGATCTGAGTACGGGCCTGAGCGCGGCCGGTATTGAACGGTGGGTCGATATAGATCAGGTCGAACGTGCCGCTCTGCAGGCGCGGAAGAACCTCGGCGTTGTCGGCTTGGATGATGAGATCGTCCTGCAAACGGATCCGCTCGGAAAGGTCTATCTCCTCGAGGAATCTCACTGATGCCAAGATACGTTGAGTGCCGGATGCGGCGTTCCTCGCCGGGGGGTGAGTTGGCCTCTCTGGCGCCGGTGGCAGAGAGTGGCGGTGTGCCTCCAGGCCCCTCGTCTACTGCTGGAATATTCCAGCAAATACTCCCGGGAACATGATGTGGGGATATTCCATCATAGCCCGGCGCTGTCCTGTTCTTTGCCGGTGGGCGCTCGACGCCTGGATGCGCTGGCCTTCTGCCGTGGCTTGCTGGGAGAGCGGCGGGCCCTCGAGTACATGGCGCGGAGGAGCAACTCGACAAGCTCGTCAATGTCATGACCTTCAATGTCTTGATCGGCAACGCCGACGCCCACGGCAAGAACCTTGCGCTGCTGCACGAGCCGCTTCCGAACGTGACGCTCGCGCCGCCAGCCCGTTCGGGAACTCGTGCAATCCCGCTCACAGCGACTGCTCTCAGCGCACTGACCGGCGCCTGGATCCATCCGCCGTCCGCCGTCGCTTCAAGGCTGCCCGTGACGCCGCCGGGCTGCGCCCGCTGCGCTTCCATGCGCTGCGTCATGCCGCCGGCAGCCTGATCGCCCGGCACGCCGATGCGCGCTTCGTTCAGGAGTTCCTCGGGCATTCGCGCATCACGACCACGGAGCGCTATATGCATGCCAAGGCTCGGCCGGAGGATCTTGAGCGGGTCAACGTGGCGTTCGCGACAACCTCGCCATCTGGTGGCTCAGCAGAGCAGCGCCACGCCTGAGCGGCCGCGGCATGTCCACGCCGGCAATTAGGCGCTTCCTTCCCTTCGGGTCGACCATGGTCGTCGAAGCGCACCGGAACTATCGGGCGCGGCCGCCGGGCGCTCATGTGATCTACGTTCGCTAGGTGGAGCTGGTCGGATCACCACCACAGTGGGCGCAGAGCCGTACACCATCCACGCCAACGTCAGCACCGCGACCACGAGCATCAGCAAGGATACCCCGAGCGCTAGCAACGGCGCACGCCCATTTAGCGCCGCCAATCTGCCATGCTTCGGGCGAGCTTCGTGCTCCGCTGGAACCCAAATCACCGTAACCCGGGTTGAGCGGGTCGAGGGGGTGCCGTTCTGTGAGGGAGGCCACGGAGAGCGGCCCCCGCTGTTTTTGCGGGGCGCTCCCATCACTCTCCAAGGGGACTCGAGTTGACTGTTACGGGCTCAAGGCCCCTCAAGGGCTGTGCTTGGCGTAAACACAGCACTTGAGGGGCCGCCGCGCGGAATGTCTGCCGCACGGCGACCCGCCTGGCTGGTTAGCAGACCTTGTCGCTATAAGCGAAATCCGCTAGCCAGCCCAACCACCAACTCATCAGGATTTCCTTTTCGTTCCCTTTCATTCACTCCTTTTGGGGTTTGATTTGGGAGTCCCTCAGACGAGATGGGAATATGTCGTTTGCGCCTACCGCATGTTGAACATGGTAGAACGGGCGAGCACTGGTTTCAACAGGTAGACGCATAGCTCGCGTCCGTGCCGTGACCGGAAAGTACGCCACTTGCGTACCCAGGCCACCTCAAGCAATGCTCGTGCCTCTTGGTCGTCTCGCGGTCGAGGAGCGGAACCCTCCGATGCGCATCTCCGCCACTGCGAAACCAGTATCGCCCGTGAATAGTCGCCGGCAGCCGGCGGATTTGACGGCCCTTCGGCGTTGACACCGACGCACTGCGCGCTCCTTGCGCCCAACAGGCTCACCCGACGCCTCGCGTCATGGAGGCCGGCCAAAGACCCGGCCAGAGAGCGGGCCAAGCGGGTCAGTATGCGGTACGATCTAGCTACGCCAAGATGCTGGCCGTCATGTATCCACGAGAGCGAGGACCCATGCCAAAGCTCCGTTCAGCCCCACAGGAAGCGCACCGCAAGTCCGTCGAGTCGAGCATCGCCGATGTCGTCGGATACCTCCAGGAGGTGCTTGGACAGAAGCTGGTCGCGCACATCGCCGGAGTGACCGACCCCAGAACAGTCGCGCGCTGGGCGGCCGGCGAGCGCGCTCCGCGAGGAGAGCATGAGCAGCGCTTGCGTTGCGCCTACCAGACGTTCCTGCTACTGCTCGCCGAGGAGTCTCCCCACACCGTCCGCGCATGGTTCCTCGGCCTGAACCCACAGCTCGACGACCAGTCCCCCGCACAGAGCATCCGCGAAGGCGACTTCCGCGACGTGCTCGTGGCCGCCAGGGCGTTCGTCACTGGAGGATGAGTTGACCTCTGGCACATAGTGGCAGAGTGTGGCAGTGGTTGGCAGAGATTGGCAGAGTAAGGCAGTGTGAGGGCTTCCCCCAAGCAAGCCCGCCACTGAGCTGCCATAATGGGCGTCAAGACAGGCGACAAAGAAGGGTAGACCAGTGGCGGACTTGGCGGACCGACTCGGTAGGGCAACCGGGCAAATCGAGCTTGACCAAGCTGAACTCGCGCGTGTGCTCGGGACGAATCCACGCACCGTGTCGCGCTGGCTCTCACGGCAGACCGCCCCGCGCCCCGATGCTCGCGAGCGCCTGCTGGAGCTGATCGTGGTCCTTGAGAAGCTCTCGGGCGTTCTACGCCCCGAACCGGCCCACGACTGGCTGTTCACCCCCAACGACTCGCTCGACCATCACAAGCCCGTCGACCTGCTGCGCACGGGCGAGTTCCGGCGCGTGCTAGGGGCGATAGACGCGATGTCCGAGGGCGTCTTCGTCTAACCGCGCGTGATCGATCAGCAGCTCATCGCTCGAATCGACGCGATCGAGCCGACCCCCTTCGCCGGTCAGGCATTCCGGCATCTGTCTCACGACCATCATCCGCTCTCGGGCATGGGCGCCCGAATCCACGGCGGGCGTTGGAATCCACCGGAGAGCTTCTCCACCCTGTACCTCGCGCTCGATCGCGAGACGACGGTCCGCGAGTTCTATCGCCTCGCCGAACGGCAGGGCCGTGACCCGGAGGACTTCCTGCCGAGACGTCTGTATCGCTACGACATCGCTCTCGCCGCTCTCCTCGACCTCCGTGACCCCGCCACCCGTAACGCCCTGCAGCTCAGCGACCCCGAGCTGAGCACCAACGACGCCGCGAAGTGCCAGCAGATCGGAGAGTCCGCCCACCATCTCGGACTGGAGGGCATACTCGCGCCATCGGCGACCGGAGAGGGAATCGTTTTGGCCGTGTTCTTCGATCGCCTACACGCCGACTCGCAGGTCCGCGATCTCGACCACGAGCCGTGGATCGCCGCACCCCCGGAGCCACGGTCTTCCTGATCTCGGCCGGCGGTCGTGCGGCCTTAAGCTCGCGCGCACGGGTAGTCATCTCGACGGGTACCGCCGCTCATACTGCGCCGTCCAGCGACATACCCCCGCCGGGAAGCCTCGCAAGGTGGTTCGCATTGAGTCGGGTTGGCTCCACCCAGCAGGGATCGAACCTGCAACCTCCTGCCCGCAAACCACCGTCGCGCCGATCCCCCGCAAGATAAGGCCCGATGTGGTACTCACCTGCGGTACTCTACGGCCAAATCCGATAGCGACAGAGTACTGGCTGCAACCCAAAACTAGCCAATTACCAGGGACTTCCTCCGATGGAGCCAGCCGGTCTCGAACCGGCGACCTCCTGCTTGCAAAGCAGGCGCTCTCCCAGCTGAGCTATGGCCCCGCGGGGACCGAGTTTAGGGAAGTGAGCGCTCCGGTCCGGGCCTGCACCTGGGCGGGGGCGCTACTTGTCGAAGTCGAAGTCCCTTGGGGGCTGCTGCTCGAACCACAGCCGCTCCTGCTCGGGCGTGTCGCGCAGGAAGTCCGGCGTCTCCTCCAATACGTCCTCGACCGGCCCGTCCTCCTTGTCGGGTGCTGCCGCCGGCTCTGCGGGGCGACCGGGGCCCGGGGCATCCTCGGCCTCGGCCTCGGCCTCGTGCTGTTCGTGTTCGTCCAGCACGGTGCGCATGTCCAGCTCCGCGGTCTCTTGGCCGACGTTCGCGAAGTCCGCACCGCGAGCGGGCTGGGGAGCTGCCGGGGGATCGTCCTCCGCGCGCGCTCGGTCTGCTACAACGGGCTCCTCGTGGGTGGCGTCCTCGTGCTCGTCGCCCTGTCGCTCGGCGCCCTGCTCGCGGATCGCCGGGCCGAGCGCGTCGTGCTCCTGTCGCGCGACCTCGCTTGGATCGGCGCCGCGGAGGCGCTTGAGCTCCATGTGTTCACGGATGGCGTCGTCGAGCAATCCCATCGGGCACCGAAACCATACTGCGCTCGCCGACCGCGCTCGACGACTACACTTCCTCAACCCTCGCGCCGTCCCGATCGGTGCGAGCACGCGGGGCTATAGCTCAGTTGGGAGAGCGCCTGGATCGCACCCAGGAGGTCGGGGGTTCGAGTCCCCCTAGCTCCACTGACAACTGCCTGCACTGGCGTGGCGGATCATCGGCCGTCGTGTATGACGGCGGTCGCCGGTTCGATTGCCGTCTGGCAGGCTGGAGGTATGGATACTGTCGTGATTGGCTTCGGCCACAGGTTGGACAGCCTCAGCGGGAGTTGAGCATCGATCAGGAATTTCATGCTGCGGCGAGCGCCGCGAACTCCAGAGCGGCGAGCAGATCCTCGCGTTCGAGGTCTGGATGATCGGCGATAATCTGCTCGATCGTCATGCCCGAAGCCAGGAGCTCCAGAAGGCTCTCGACCGGGTAGCGTAGACCACGGATCGTGCCTCTCTCCCTCGGGATGATGCGGCTGGGGCTTTTTGTGTCGTCAGCCGCCCCTCACGTGCGTGTATCGTCCGCGCCCGGGGCTGCGGCTCTCCGTGCCGGCGTTCTACAGCGATCGGCTCTGGGAAGCCCTTTCCCGGCCCTTTGGGCTGGTTGCGGCGCTTGTCGCTTGACATTCTGTGCGCATGGGGTTACGTTGTCTAGGCATCGACTTCCAACTGTGGGTTGTCGGGCAATCGATAGGTCAGGGTTTGGGTTGGTCCTCTGGGATTGATCGGACTACGTAGCAGGGGATGTAAGGGGAGAGGGGCCGGACCGCATGAAGAGGGGTTGTTTCTGCATGAGTCCTTCGGGGACAGATGTGATGGGGATCGTTGTGCGCCCAAGGGGTGCCATAACTAGATGCGTCAGCCTCGCTGACACATCTCTCTCTCTCTCTCTCTCTCTCTCTCTACTCCGGATCTTCTAGGCCCAGAGCCTAGTTTCGGCGCCGAAAACGGCGCCCATTTCGATCTTCTAGCCGGCTCTCGCCGCGCCCTTGGGCGCGGTGTTTTGCGTTCTCGGTTCGTCCTTGACCTGCTTGGCCCTCGCCGCCCTGGACGGTTACTGGCTGAAGCCGCGGGGGGTGGGTGCTGATGGCCTCGCCCGAGTCCGAGCCCCGGCGTCTGCGGATGCGTCATCCCGTGCCGGGCCCGCATGGCGGTGGCCTGTATGTCTCGGAGCTGCAGCGCGGCAGGTTGTTGGACGCGACGTTCGCGGTCGTCTGTGAGGACGGTTTTCAGGGGATGGCGGTGCGGAAGGTCACCGAACGTGCGGGTGTGTCGTCAAAGACGTTCTATGACCTGTTCAGCGATCGTGAAGATTGTTTCCTCGCGGCGTTTGACCACGGGGTCGAGGAGTTACTCGCGCGTGCGCGTCCCGTGTATGAGGGTGAGCGGTATTGGACGGCGCGTGTCCGTAGCGGCCTTGGGGTGTTGCTGGAGGTTCTTGAAAGCGAGCCGGCGTTGCGGCGGCTGGTGTTCGTGGAGGCGCTTGGCGCCGGTCCGCGCGTGCTCGAGCGTCGCGCGGAGGTGTTGGGGCAGCTGGCGGACGTGGTCGACGGGGGCCGTGTGGGTGTGGAGGCTGCGGGCAAGTTGCCGCCGTTGACGGCGGAGGGAGTTGTCGGTGGGGCGTTCGGTTTGATCCATGCGCGGCTCTTCCAGCGGCCTCTGTCGCTGATTGAGTTGCTGAACCCGTTGATGGCGATGATCGTCCGGCCGTACCGTGGGGGTGCGGCCGCGGCACAGGAACTCAAACGGCCACTTACGTTAGGACGCCGAGGGAGCGGCGCGGGGGCCGGACGTTCTCACGGCCGGCCCGCTGAAGCGGGACTTATCGGCCGTGAGAACGTCCGGCCCCGCTTGGCCAAGGGGCAGACGATGCCGTCCATCGGTGTCCTGCGGCCGTTGGGGTCGATCGCGCCTGCCGATTTTCGTTTGACGGTTCGTACGCAGATGGCTTTGGCCGCCGTCGCGGAGCTGGGTGAGCGGGGGGCGAACCCGAATAACCGCGAGGTCTCTGAGTACATGGGCGTCGCTGACCAGGGGCAGGTTTCGCGTTTGATGATGCGCCTGCAGGCCCAGGGTCTGGTGGAGAACACCCGCGAGGGTCAGGGTCACACCAAGGGCCTGGCGAAGGCCTGGCGCCTGACCCCCGCCGGCCAGGCGGTATTCGACGCGCATCGTCCTCTGGAGCAGGCGCAGCGCATCAGCTCAAAGCCTGCGAAGCCAGCCGCGAACCGCGGAGGTCCACGCACCAAATCGGCTGCGCCTTTCCGCTTGACCGCCCGTACCCACCTCGTCCTGACCGCGGTCGCGGAGCTGAGCGAGGGCGCGTTCGCCCCGCCGAGCAACGTCGATATCTCAAAGGCCGCCGGGGTGAGAGACCAGGGTCAGATCTCGCGGCTAATGAGGCGTCTGGAGGGTCACGGTCTGCTCGAGAACACGGGCGGTGCGACCGCGGGTGTCCCCAACGCGTGGCACTTGACCCCCCGCGGTGAAGAAATCTTATCCGCCACCGGCCGCGAGGCCGCTCCGGGGGCGGCGCAATGACAGTCCATATCAGCCAAGCAGGACCGCGCACCCTCCCGGCTGAGGGGTTGGATCTCATTTCCGGGCGGACTTTTGTCGGCCGGAAGGAATGTCCGGATCCCGCGCGTTTAATCAAATCCGAAGAGGAGAGATAACCGATGTTCCGATCGATACGTAAACACCTGACCCCGAGCACGCTGATCGCTTTCATGGCTTTGGTCTTCGCCGTGACCGGTGGCGCTTTCGCGGCGAGCGGCAACGGTGGTGGCTCGGCCGCGAAGCTGACCGCGTCGACGGCGCGCGCTACCGCGACCGCCGCGAAGTCAAAACCCGCTCCCAAGGCCAAGGCCGGGCCCCGTGGTCCCGCGGGCAAGAACGGCGCCAATGGCGCAACAGGCCCGGCAGGTCCCGCGGGAGCGACAGGACCGGGCGGCGCGCAGGGACCGGGTGGCGCGCAGGGGCCGCAAGGCCCCGCTGGTACAGCGGGTACTAACGGTACCAACGGCACTAACGGTAAGAACGGAACTTTTGGCGATGAACCTCTCCCCGCAGGTAAGTCGCTGTCGGGTGAGTGGTCGATCTCCGCGTACGGCACGGGCGTCGCGGTACACAAAACCGCTGTGAGCTTCGCAGCGTCGTTGAGCGAAGCGCCCGCCGTGCATCTTATCAACGTCAACTCGATGGAATACACCGAAACTGGGGAACAGAAATCGACGGTTTGCCTCGGGAACGTGGAAACTCCCGAAGCCGCACCGGGGAATCTCTGCGTCTACGCCACCAGTGAACGGGGTCTATCGGTGAACGAAGCAGACAACAACGACTTGCTCGGTTGGAAGTGGGGAATCGGGATCGGCAGTGCAAACAGCGGCAAGTTCGTCGCCGACATGTTCGGCTTCGACGTCGATGCACTCGGCACAGAAGAAGGAGTCGTCGAAGCTTCTGGTAGTTGGGCGGTGACGGCTCCGGCCGCGTAGGCGGGGTGGGAGCCAATGCGCTCGTTGTTTCAGGGGTGTTTGGCTCCTTTGGTTCGGTTCCATTTTCTAGGGAAGGTCATGATCGTGAAGCCCATCAGGTACAGATCCAGCGGTTCGTTTGACAGCGATGTCTGTGTAGCGCCCATCGGTGTGTCTGGTCGTGCGGTCTCGAGGAGATCGCGCTTCCAGGGCCTGGCCGGGCGTGCTTGCTGGGCTGTAGCGATCGTGGCCGTCCTTGCCGCCGCCGGCCTGTCGTTCGGCGCGATGGATGCCGCGCCGGCGTCGGCGGCGGGTGTGGCGCCGATCATCGAGTGGGTCGGCTTTAGCCCGCCGCCGGGTGGTGTAGAAGCGAATAAGCAGCCGTATCCCGGATATGCTGGAGATTCCTTAGTTGTCTATTCCACAAAGATGATAGCTGGTGTATCTATTGGTCCTGAAGGGCTGGCCACGAAGTGGCGGGCCGAATACTCGACCAGTAAGAGCGCGTTGGAAGGTGGCTCTGGGATCGTCACAAACAGCGGAGAAATCACACTAGAAACAAGAGCTGTGAGTTTTGCGCCCGACGAAGCGCTATCTGGTGAAGTGTCGTTCGCTGAATCGCCCCTTCATCATCTTGTGCCTGGCACGCATTATTATGCGAGGTTTATCGCTGAAAGCTCGGGTGGCACGGCCGTCCTTCCGTTTGAATTCACGACGGAACCTGCCGGTCCGCCGGAAATCTTTGGTCGTCCATCTGAGTCGAAGGGTGAAAATACTTTTCTGGACGGTGTTGGTAGTATTCCAACGCGCACGGGATTCTCTGCGCGTGTTGAGTCTGATGGTGCCGCGACTGAATATACGTTTGCCTACTCGAAATCGGAATCTGGCCCGTTTACGACTTGTGCGTCCGGCACGGTGAGCGTGGCTGAAGATTTTGCGGATGCTAAAGGTGGCTGTGGTGGTTTGTCGCCGGAAACGTCGTATTATGGGCGGTTGGTGGCGAAGAATCAGTATGGTGAAGTATCTGAAGTAAAGCCTTTTACGACGTCTACCCAGAGGCCGGTGGCTGTGAATCCGGGATCGCGTAATGTGCAGGCGTTGAGTGCGCATGTGAGCGCGGAAATAATTCCTAATCGTGTTGAAACGCGTTGGCGTTTTGAAGTCGCGCCGTCGTTGTTGGGTCCGTGGACGGAAGTTCCCGGCGCGTCGGGTACGGTCTCCCAAGCGCAGGCGGAAGTCCTGGGGTACGGGGAAGGGGCGAACGTCGAGGGTGAGCTGACCGGTTTGGCGGAGAGCTCCCCGACGAGCCCCCCGTATTATGTGCGTTTGTTCGCGGAAAACGTAAATGGTGAAGAAGCAGAGAATCTGCGTGGTGAACTGGTGTCTGGTGAGACGCATAGTGTTACTAGTTTTCAGACTGAGGGTCCGCCGTCGGCTGTGACGTTGGCGGCGCATAGTTTTGATGGTGAAGCGCTGCGTGTACTTGGATCGGTCGATCCGAATGAGTCGTCGACGGTCGCGGAACAGGTCGTGAGCGTCGAAGGTGACCCGTCGGGTGGTACGTTCAGGCTGGGGTTCGATGGTCACAGCACGGGGAGCTTGCCGTATAACGCCACGGCGACCGCTGTGTATGATGCGCTTGGGGGTTTGCCCGATGCTCCCCCGATTCGGGGTGTTGAAGGTTTTCCGGGTGGTCCCTACACGGTGTTTTTTGGTACGAGCGTTGCTGAGCCGTTGCTTGAAGCTGACGGTGGTGGTTTGCAGCCGTCTGGTTCTGTGGGTGTGGTGTTGTCGCAGCAGGGTGGTGAAGAATACGCAACGAAGTATTGGGTGCAGTATTTGACGCAGGGAGCGTTTGAAGCGGCTGGTGGGTTTGGCGGCCCGGAATTGAAGCAGACCGCTGTCAGCGGTGTGGCGTCTGTTCGGGGAGCGTTGTCGGTGGGTGTGGATCTGCCGGGTTTGGCTGCGGGTGAAAGCTATCGCTATCGGCTGGTCGCGTCGAGCAACGCTCCCGGGAACCCGGTCGTCGATGGTGTGGAACGGGTGCTGCGTGCTCCAGCGGTGGCGGGTGGTGGGTCTCCGTCGGTGTCTTGTCCCAATGAAGCGTCGCGGTCGGGCGCCTCGGCGTCGTTGCCCGATTGTCGTGGGTATGAGTTATTGACGCCGGTATTGAAGGAAGGCGCCCGCGAACCGTTCGTTTATGGTCCGTCGACCGGTGCGGGTGTCGCTGTCGCTGAAAACACTGGGGGTGGTGGTGAAGGTGAACGTGTGGTGTTGGAAGACGAAGCGGTGAACTGGGGTTCCGGTGTTAGCGCGGGGCAGAGCCCGTATTTCTTCTCGCGCACCTACACTGGCGCGTGGGGCATCTTCGGCGCGGCGCGACAGCCGGAAACGGGCGTGTACAGGCCGTTCCCGGAGTTGTTCTCGCGTGATTTGAGCGGTTTCGCTTTTGTGACGTCGTATGAGACGTCTCCTGGTAATGAATCGAAGGATGTCGAATTCAAGGTTGGGGATGTGGGTGGGGCGTATGTGACGGCGGCGGTCGTGCCGACCGCGGAGCAGGGGAAAGGTTGGGTCGGCGCGTCGAGCGACTTCTCGAGATTGTTCTTGCAGAGCGAGGACCACACGCTCGCCGGGTATACGACGCATACCACCCAGGGCGAAGACCTGTATGAATACGCGGAAGGGTCGTTGCGGCAGGTCAACGTGACCGGCTCCTCGCCCGGTGTGACGGTCGGTGGGTGCGGCGCGAAGATCGTCAACGGCGATGAAGAAAACGGTGCGGTCAGCAGCGCGCATGCTGTCTCGGCGGATGGGTCGCGGGTGTTCTTCGAAGCGGTCCCGAGCAGGAACTGCGGCGAAGCGACGAACCTGTATATGCGCGTCAGCGGCGAAAGCACCGTTGATATCGGCGCTTACGCGTTCCGCGGCGCGAACGCCGATGGGACAGAGGTGCTGGTGGAAAAGTTGTCCGGTTCGACGGGAGAACTGTTCTTGTATGAAACCGGGTCGGCGACGTTCAAAGCGTTGTTCTCCGCCAATCAGGGAACGACCTTCCATGTCTCGGAAGATTTCAACGCAATCTATTTCATCGCCGGGGGTCTCTACTGGTACGACATGAGCTCCGGTACGCTCAGCTTCATCGACGAAGCATCTGACAGAGAACCACCCGAAATCAAGGTCAGCGCGGATGGGCAGCAGGTGTATTTCACCGCCGAAGGCGTTGGTGGTGTACCGGGCGGCACGTTTAACCCGGAGAGGAGCGAAAATTACCTTCCGACTCAGGTGTATCGTTTTGATGCCGCTGAAATGGTGGTTCAGTGCATGTCGTGCGCATCGTCGTTTGACCCCGCCCCCGTGTTAGGCGCGGTGTTTGGTAAAGTGGGTGGTAGCGGTGGTATCTTGGATTCCCGCACGGGGTATCCGCGTCAACAGTTCGCGTCCGGGGATGGGGATTATGTGTTCTTCGATACCCCCGCGGCGCTGGTTCCGGGGGATGTCGACGGCGAAGTCGAACCCGAAGCCGGGTCCAATAAAGAACTGGGCAGCCCGTCGTTCTCGCTGTCGAGTGACGTGTATGAGTGGCGCAAGCTCGGTGTCGATGGCTGTACCCACCCGCAGGGTTGCCTCGCGCTGATCACGAATGGTCGCGGCGGTTATCTGAACCTGTTCCTCGGCACCGATGAATCGGGCCGTGACGCGTTCATCTACACGGATTCGCGGCTAGTCCCCCAGGATCAGGACACCGCGGGCGATATCTACGATGCGCGGATCGGCGGCGGCGAGCCCGCGCCCCCCACGCGCCCGGTGGAATGCGAAGGCGACGCGTGCTCCACACCAGCACCCGCACCGGCAGACGCCACCCCCGCAAGCTCGACGTTCTCTGGCACAGGCAACCTCGCACCCGCGGCACCGGCTACACCCAAGACGACAAAGTCAAAGCCTAAGCACAAGAAGACCGCGGCGAAGAAGACGAAGAAGGGGAAGCGGAAGGGTAAGAAGTCGAGCAAGAAGCCCGCGAAGTCAAACAGAAGGAGTAAATAATCATGCGTATTTCACGAGGACTCCTTCTGTTGTTTGCGATACTAGGCGTTATGGGTGTGGTGGGTGTTGGTGGCGCGTCGGCGGTTCCCAGTAGTGAACATCCCTTTGAAATTGTGCCCGGGTCGTTTCATTTCTCGACGGCTAGCGACCAGGCCGCGAGTCATGCGAATTGGGTGACGTCGTTTGATTTCGCGCATGAAGAAGGGCAGGAACGTACGTATAACGATGTGCGGAACATCGTGGTGAACCTCCCCGCGGGGTTTGACGCGAGCGATACCGCGGTGCCGACGTGTTCGCAGGCGCAGCTGTTGGGTATTGGTGGTAAAAATGAAGGGATCACGTTGTGTCCGGTCGCGAGCCAGGTTGGGCAGATCAGCCTTTTTCTGCGCAGTGAAGGTCATTCCGGTGGTCGGCCGGGGGAATTTACGTTGCCGTTGTATAACATGGAAGTCACAAGCTTCGGTACGACAGCGGAGCTCGGCTTCAAGACAGCGTTGTTCACGACAGAGTTCACGGTCCGTGTCCGTCCCGGCGACGACGGCCTGACGGTAACGACGCCGAACATCGCGAAGATCACCGAACCGCGGAAGATCAGCGTCACGGTGTGGGGCGTGCCCGCTGCCAAGGAACACGATGTGCAGCGCGGGGAGACGTGTGGCATCTTCGATGAACATCCCCCCGTTTGCCGTGAAGAATACAATGGTCCGCAGTCGGCGAACATCGCCGCGAAGCCGTTCCTGGCGAACCCCACGAGCTGTGGTGTGTTCACAGCCAGCATGAAGGCTGAATCGTGGGAGGAACCCCAGCCCGAAGGATGGATCCAAGAACCCGTCCAGGAAGTCGGCCCCCGCGCAGCGATCGATAACGAAGTCGGCCCGATCGGTGAATGCGATCGTGTGCCGTTCGAACCGTCGATCGAAGTGAACCCCAGCACCCGCGCGGCGGAATCCTCAACCGGCCTGGCCGTCTCGCTCGTCGTCCCGCAGGCATGGGAAAACCCGCAGACCGTCGCGACCGCGAACCTCAAGGACACGACCGTCGCGCTGCCCGAAGGCATGACGGCGAACCCATCGCTGGCGGCGGGCTTGGGGGCGTGTACGCCGGATCAGTACAAGGCGGAAACGAGCGCGTCGCTGCCGGGCGAAGGCTGCCCCCCAGAATCGAAGATCGGGTCGATCTCGATCGAAACGCCGCTGCTGGCGGAACCGATCTCAGGTGCGATCTACATCGCCAAGCCATATGAAAACCCGTTCCCCGAAGCCGACCATCCCGGCGGGTCGCTGTTGGCGTTGTATGTCGTGGCGAAGGACCCCGAAAAGGGGATCATCGTGAAGGTAGCGGGGAAGATCACACCGAACCCCGTGACCGGTCAGCTCGTCACGACGTTCGGCGCGACCCCAACCTTCGATGGGATCCCCGCGGCCGAAGGAACGCCGCAGCAGCCGTTCAGCCGTTTCACGCTGAAGTTCCGCCCCGGCGCGACCGCGCCGCTCGTCAGCCCGCCGACGTGCGGGACGTATACGACGCAGGGAGCGCTGACACCGTGGTCAGCGGCCCCTGAAGAACAGCCACGGTTCGTCTCGACGTCTTTTGAAACGACGGAGGGTGTCGGTGAAGGCCCGTGCCCGTCCGGTGGTGTCCCGCCGTTCAAGCCGCAGGTCGTCTCCGGCACGCAGAACAACGCCGCGAGCTCCTACAGCCCGTTCTACCTACGGATCCTCCGCCAAGACGGCGAACAAGAGCTCACCCGCTTCTCAACGACGCTGCCGCCCGGCCTGACGGGGAACCTCTCCGGGATCCCGTTCTGTCCCGACGCGAGCATCGAAGCATCCCGCGGCGTGACGGGCGCCGAAGAGGAAGAACACCCGTCGTGCCCCCAGGCCTCGGAAATCGGGCACACGATCGTCAGCGCCGGCGTCGGCACGGTCCTCGCGCAGACGCCCGGCAAGGTCTATCTCGCCGGCCCCTACCACGGCGCACCACTCTCAATCGTCTCGATCACCAGCGCGAAGGTCGGCCCGTTCGACCTCGGGACCGTCGTCATCCGCTTCGCACTCGACATCAACCCGAGCACCGCGCAGGTCGAAGTCTCAGCCAACGGCTCGGAAGCGATCCCGCACATCATCAAGGGCATCGTCGTGCACGTCCGCGAAATCCGCGTGTACATGAACCGCGAAAAGTTCATCGTTAACCCCACGAACTGCAGCCCACTGCAGATCTCAAACACGATCGACGGCGCCGGCGCGGACTTCACCAACCCGGCGGACCAGGTCCCCGTGGCGGTCAATACGCCGTTTGAGGCCGCGGACTGCGCCAACCTCACATTCAAACCAGGCTTCAAGGTCTCCACCAGCGGCAAAACGAGCAAAGCCAACGGCGCGAGCCTCACCGCGAAACTCACCGTACCCGCCGCCCTCGGCACCCAAGCCAACATCAAAGAGGTCAAGGTCGACCTCCCCAAACAACTCCCATCCCGCCTCACCACCCTGCAGAAAGCCTGCACCGCCGCGCAGTTCAACACGAACCCCGCAGGCTGCCCAGCAGCGTCGAACATCGGGTACGCGAAGGCGGTCACGCCGATCCTCCCGGTCCCGTTGGAAGGCCCGGTGTACTTCGTCTCCCACGGCGGCGAAGCATTCCCGAGCCTGGAGATCGTGCTGCAGGGCTACGGCTTCACGATCGACCTCGTCGCCTCAACATTCATCAGCAAAGCCGGGATCACCTCAAGCACCTTCCACACGGTCCCCGACCAGCCGGTGACGAGCTTCGAAATCACGCTCCCTGAGGGCAAGTACTCGGCCCTCGCCGCCAACGGCAACCTCTGCACCTCCAAACTAACGATGCCAACGGCGTTCATCGCCCAAAACGGCGCCGAAATCCACCAAACCACCCCAATCAGTGTTGCGAGCTGCCCCAAAGTGAAGAAGACCCTCACCCGCGCACAAAAGCTCAAAGCGGCGTTGAAGGCCTGCCACAAGAAAAAGGGCCCCAAGCGCGCCTCGTGCAAAACGGCGGCCCACCGGAAGTACGGCAAGGTCGCCAAAAAGAAGAAGAAAGCGTAAGGTCGAGGTGGCTATCTGAACCTGTTACCCGACGCGCTGGTGTTGGCTGCGCTGGTAGTAGTGAGGGTGAAAGGGAGAAAGTTGTGAGCTGAAGCGGGATCCGGGACGAGCGTCCGGGTCCCGCGTGGTTAAAGACCGATGCCGGGGCGTCCCTTTGGGAAGAGACGGCGCCCAGGCATCAGACCGATACGAGAAAGTATTTTATCAGATGCACGGTGATGGTGGGTCGGCCGCGGATGTTTCCGAGGGTGCGCTCGGGCGGTTACGTGGCCTGCTTGAGCGCGGCTTGCTTGGTGGCGGCGAGCCGAATCGCGGTAGCGGTGACGATCCTGTCCGTGACCTCGACTATGCGCTCGATGGGTGGCACGTCGGTGTGATTGCCGTCGGTGCGCGGGCCGCACGGGACAGGCAGGAGGGGCAGCCCGAGCGGGCGGTGCGCGAGCTGGCCACGAAGGTGGGCTGCCGGTTGTTGTGCGTGGAGCGCGACGCGGAGAGCGTGTGGGCGTGGCTTGGCGCAGACAGGCGGTTTGCGCTGGCCGGTATCGAGCGGCTGTCCGCCAGTGGCGGAATTGCGCGGCGCGGGATGTCATGTACGGACCTCGCCGAGGGTGTGCTGTTCGCGTTCGGTGAGCCCGCGGAGGGGTTTCAGGGGTGGCGTTTGACTCACCGGCAGGCGCAGGCGGCGCTGCTGGTGGCGCGTCGCCGTCCGCGACCGTGCACGCGCTATGGTGATGTCGCGCTGCTCGCGAGCGCGCTCAAAGACGAGCTGCTGGCCGGCGTCCTGACCGATGTGTACCTCGCGCCGCTGCGCGACGCTCGTAACGGCGGCGCGGTGTTGCGCCAGACGCTGCGCGCGTACCTCGCCACCGAGCGCAGCGTGTCCTCCACGGCAGCCGCGCTGGGGGTGGTCCGCAAGACCGTCGAAAGTCGGCTGCGCACGATCGAAGAGCATCTCGGGCGCACGCTGCACCCGTTCCCCGCCGAGCTCGAGATCGCGCTGCTGCTTGACGAGCTCGCCCCTGCATCGCGGTAAACAGATGAACGGTGACATGTCGCGTTGCAATCTGCATAGTTTTTGCTGATGCGTTTGTATGCATATTGCCCCTGGCGCCGACGGGTCATTACCAGGTATTGATCTACGTACGGCTCGATTGCTCGGATTGCGGGCCTGGTGTGATGCGCGATCGCCAGGGCAGGATTGTCCGCCAATAGACCAGCGTCGGGTGTGTTCTCAAGCAAGGAGGAAGCAAATGGACGATCGTGGGCCTGTCTCAGAGCTCGATGTTGGATCGGCGCGGGTGGCGCGGCTGTTGCGCCGGGGGACGATGCTCGTCCTCGGGTCGCTTGCACTGTGTACCGCCGTCCCGGCGATGGCCAGCGCGAGCACCCCCGGTTGGGAGCTGAACGAACTGCCGCTGACCGAATCTGCCGCGACCGCGTGGAAAGGCAACCTGAAGATGAGCGACTCGAACCTGCCGTTAGGCGGCTCCGTCGCGGTTGAATGCGAAACCGCCGCCCAAGGCACGGCGGGCCTGGTCAACGTGGGAAAAGTGACATCGTGGACGGTGTCGAATTGCGCCGCGGTGACCGGGTGTGAAAAATCCACAGGGACCCAAAAGGACACGATCGAACCGCTCCATCTACCCTGGGCTACGGAACTCGTAACGGTCGAAGGACAGCTGCGCGAGGTCGCCGTGAACGGCGGCAGCGGCACTCCTGGGTTCGACTTGAGATGCCTAGAGCTGGGCGAGCTTAGCAATGACGAATGCTTCGGTACGATCAACCTGACCCCAAAAAACGTGACGGGCGGCATATCTGCCGAATTCGGCGCGGGTGAAAAGCTAAAATGCGCCGCGGGCACCAACAGCGGCTCGCTCGCAGGGACCCAGAGCATCAAAGCCAGCGCCGGTACGCTGCACACTGCTGAAGGCCTGTCCCTTGGGTGGATGAGAAACGGTAGTCAGATCACCGAAAAATCGCCGGCCACGTATTATGGGACGATCACGCTATCCGACCAGCTCCCATCGCTTGGCTCGGTCTCAGTGAAGTGTGAAGACACGGGCAAAGGGGCCGTTGGAGCCGGAGCCAACGGCGAAATGACGTCGTGGACGATGTCAAATTGTACGTCGCTAAAAGGGTGTGAAGCCAACACCGCCTCGATCGAAGCTGTGAACCTACCCTGGCACACAGAACTCGTCACCGTCGAAGGCGCGTTGAACGATACGTTCAAAACGACCGAAAACGGCTTCAGGCTAAAATGCAAAGACGCTGGCACCAGCGTCACAGACACCTGCCCGGTCGTGCCCCACGCACGGATAACTAATAGTGAACGCGACGTGACCGCGAAATTCAACAGAGAAAAATTCACCTGTATTGGAGGTAAATCAGGGACCGGTGAACTGGAAGGCAGCCAGACGATCGAACTGTCCACCGGGGGAGACCTCTGGGGGGCATAACGATGGAATCTGACGTGGTGTGAGCACGCCACGTCGACCGACCGCCCCTGGCGGGGTCTTTCGGGACCCCGCCAGGCAGGCTCGGCGCTCTGCCCGGCTGGACATAGCAAGTCACCCTGTTCACCAGCGTTCCCCGGTTCCTCGGGGCTATGCCCGTGTCTAAAGCGCTTGTTCGCTTCACCCAGTCACGACCGGGCCCAGCGCTCCTAGGCACCGTCCACCTCTGCAACTCGTCCCTCCTATCACGACAATCGGAGGTCCGCGCGCGTAGGCTTACACGCGATGCTCGACGCTCAACTGCTCCATGCGCTCCATGTCCAGGCCGTGCGCCACGCGGAGCTCTCCGAGCTGTTTCAGGTTTCCACGATCGAGGCGCTGCTGCACGGCGCCTATGACGGCGACGTGACCGTTTCCGAGCTGGCCGGTCGGGGAGATCTGGGGCTTGGCACCTTCAACGCGCTCGACGGCGAGCTCGTGCTGGCCGATGGGATCGTCTATCGCGCCGCCGAGGACGGGTCCGTGCGGCCGGCCGAGCCTGCCCGACGCAGTCCGTTCGCGGTCGTCACCTCCTTTCAGCCCGGCGCCGAGCTGTACGTGGGTGTGGCGCAGGACATCGACGCGCTGCTGGGGCAGCTCCTGCCGCCCGCGCCGACGTGCACCGCGGTGCGGATCGACGGTCGCTTCGAGCGTGTCCACCTGCGCTCCGTCGCTCCCCAGCACCGTCCTTATCCGCCGCTTGCCGAGGTGCTCGCGGGTCAGCGCGTGTTCGAGGAAAGCGACGTCTCCGGTGTCGTGGTCGGCTTCAGCTTCCCCGCGCGCAGCGGCCGGCTCAACCTGCCCGGCAGCCACCTGCACTTCCTCTCCGCCGATCGCTCCCGCGGTGGCCACGTGCTCTCCTGCCGGCTGGCCGAAGGCACCGTCCGCGTCGACCACGAGGCCGAGATCGAGGTCGAGCTGCCGCCCGGCGTCGAGCTGCGGGTTCGCGCGGGCGGTGGCGGTGAGGAGGCTTCCGCGGAGAATCTGCTGGCGTTGGAGCGCGACTGACCGGAGCTGGATCGATACGGCGAGGAACTACGATGGAATCGTGACTCTCTCACCGTCGGCGCCATTGGTTCGCTTCGACGATCTCGACAGCGCGCTGGCAGCGCTACGGGAGCAGGGACTGCGTGTGTCGATCGCGCGGCGGCTCGTCCTGCAGGCGCTGTTCGCGGCGGACGGGCCGCTGTCGGCCGAGCGCATCGCCGGCGGCTTGGAGGGCGCGGAGGCGGAGCTGGACGTGGCCTCGGTGTACCGAAACCTAGAGGCCTTCGAGCGCGCGGGGATCGTGCGCCACGTGCACCTCGGCCACGGGCCGGGCCTGTACATGCTGATCGGCGACGGCGAGCGGGAGTATCTGTTCTGCGAGGGCTGTGGCCGGGCGCAGGCGCTCGCGCCCGAGCGGCTCGACGCGGTGCGCGCGGCGGTGCGCGACGGGTTCGGCTACGAGGTTCGCTTCACCCACTTCCCGATTGTCGGCCTGTGCGAGGACTGCGTCGCAAAGTCTAATCGCGACTAGTTTGCAATAGAGATTCGCTGGCGCTAGTGTGAGGGACGATGGGCTCGCTCAGCTCCTCTCAGTGGCGTACGGTGGCGTTGATGGCCACGGTGGTCCTGGGGCTGCACGCGCTCGGCTTCTTCCTGCTGATCGTGCTCGTCGCGCCACACCACTACCATCTCGGCGCCTCGGGAGCGTTCGCGGTCGGAACTGGCGTGACCGCTTACACGCTCGGTTTGCGTCACGCATTCGACGCCGATCACATCTCCGCGATCGACAACACGACGCGCAAGCTGATGGCCGAAGGCAAGCGGCCGATGAGCGTCGGGCTGTTCTTCTCGCTCGGGCACTCGACGATCGTGTTCATGCTCGCGTTCCTGTTCGCGATCGGCGTCAGGGCGCTGGGCGGCCAGGTCGAGAACGGCGGCTCCCAGCTGCACAACGCGACCGACTGGGTTGGCACGGGCGTCTCGGGTGCGTTCCTGTACCTGATCGCCGCGCTGAACGTGGTGATCCTGTGGGGCATCATCAGGGTGTTTCGCGAGATGCGCACCGGCCGCTATGACGAGGCGCAGCTCGAACGCCAGCTCAACACGCGCGGTCTGATGAACCGCTGCTTCGGACGCTTCACAAAGACGATCACAAAGCCCTGGCAGATGTACCCGATCGGCGTGCTGTTCGGTCTCGGCTTCGACACCGCGAGCGAGGTCGCGCTGCTGTTCCTCGCCGCCGGCGCCGCCGGGGCCGGCCTGCCTTTCTACGCGATCCTGTGCCTGCCGGTCCTGTTCGCCGCGGGGATGTCGTTGCTGGACACGATCGATGGCTCGTTCATGAACTTCGCCTACGGCTGGGCGTTCTCCAAGCCGGTGCGCAAGGTCTTCTACAACATCACGATCACCGGCCTGTCGGTGCTCCTCGCGCTGGTGATCGGCACAATCGAGCTGGGCGGCATCCTCGCCCAGCACCTCGATGCCCACGGCTCGTTCTGGAGCTGGTTCGAGCATATCGACATCAATGCCCTGGGCTTCATCATCGTCGGCCTGTTCGTCGCGACCTGGGCGATCGCGCTGGCGGTCTGGCGGCTGGGTCACATCGAGGAGCGCTGGAGTGCGAACGTGCGCGAGCAGATATGAAACTGAGCGATTATCCGTTGGCCATGCGCGCCGCGGCGGCGGCTGCCTGACCGAAAGAGATGCCACCGTCGTTGGGTGGCAACAATCGCGGGAAGAGCACACGCAGTCCGGCATCGCGCAAGCGGCCGATCGTTGACTCCAACAGCACGCGGTTCTGGAAGACCCCGCCGGACAGGACAACGGTGTCGAGCCCGTGCGCGCCGGCGATCCGCGCGCACGCGTCGGCCGTCGCTCGTGCGAGCCCGCAGTGAAAGCGCGCGGCGATTCTTCCGGCCGACACTCCCGCGGCGCGCTCGCTCAGAATGGCCAGCAACGCCGGTCGCGGATCGAGCTCCAACCCGCCGTCGCGGTCGACGAGCTCGAGTGGATAGGCGTCGTGCTCGGCGGGATCGACCAAGCCCTCCAGTTCGATCGCGGCCTGCCCCTCGTAGTTGACGACCGTGCGGGCCCCGCACAAAGCTGCCACAGCGTCGAACAGCCGTCCCGCGCTGGTCGTCATCGGCGCGAGATCGCTGCGCGAAAGCCGTGCGATCGTCTCCCAGCGCTCGGTGCTCACCTGTGCTGACAGCGAGGTGGGAAGGGGCGGAAGCTCGTCGTCTGCATGAGCCTCGGCAAGCCAGGCGCAGGCCATCCGCCACGGTTCGTGCACGGCCCGGTCCCCTCCGGGCAGGCGCACGGCGCGCAGGTGCCCGACGCGCTCGAATTCGCAGAGGTCCCCGACGAGCAACTCGCCGCCCCACACGGCCCCGTCGGCGCCGTAGCCACTACCGTCGAAGATCACGCCGATCGCGGGTCCGATCTCGCCGTGCTCGGCCAGACACGCGGCGAGATGGGCGTGATGGTGCTGGACGGCGATCGGCTGGATTGGCCGGGCGTCCGGGTCGTCCGGGGTGTCCGGATCGTCAGGGGAGTTGGAGAAGTCACCGCTGGGACTGCTTGCCGCGCGCTCCAGGGCGTAGGTCGTCGAGAGATAGTCGGGATGGAGGTCGTGGACGAGGACCTCGGGAGTCACGGCGAACAGGCGCTGGAAGTGCTCGACTCCCTCGCGATATGAAACGAGCGTCTCGTAGTTCTTCAGATCGCCGATGTGGTGGCTGACCCAGGCGTGCTCGTCGGTGGCCACGCAAAAGGTGTTCTTCAGCTCCGCCCCGCACGCCAACAGCGGACGGGGGGCCGGCACGGGCAAGCTGATCGCGCCCGGCACGTGGCCCCGCGAGCGCCGGATCATCAACGGGCCGGCCGCCGTGTGGCGCAGGGCAGAGTCGTCGGTTCGCATGTAAATCGGACGGTCATGCACAAGGAACGCGTCGGCGATGCCTCGCAACCGCGCGATCGCATCCTCGTCGTCATAGGCGATCGGCTCGTCGGAGAGGTTGCCGCTGGTCATCACCAGACGCCGATTGCACTCGCCTGCAAGCGCGCTGAGATCGGCCAGGAGCAGATGGTGCAGCGGCGTGTACGGGAGCATCACCCCGAGGTCCGGGCAGTTGGGCGCCACGGCCTCGGCCACGCTAGCGCCGGCGCGACGGCGGGCGATCACGATCGGTCGCGCTCTGTCTCGCAGCAGCGCTCGCGCGTCCGCATCCAGATCGATCAAGGCCTCTGCGCCGGAGAGCTCCCCGACCATCAACGCGAACGGGCGATCCTCGCGATGCTTTCGTTCGCGTAGTCTCGCGACCGTTTCCGGGGAGTCGGCACGGCAGGCGAGGTGATAGCCGCCGAGCCCCTTGACGGCGAGAATCTGGCCGTCGTCCAGAGCTGACGCCGCGGCCGCTATCGCGTCAGTGGAGGAGCGCGTGGAGTCCTTGCCATTCACCAGCCGCGCCCGCGGCCCACACTCCGGACAGGCATTCGGCTGGGCGTGAAAGCGCCGGTCGCGGGGGTCCTCGTACTCGGCGAGGCAGCGCTCGCACATCGCAAAGGCGGCCATCGTCGTCGAGGCACGGTCGTAGGGGACATCCGTCGCGATCGTGAAGCGTGGACCGCAGTTGGTGCAGTTGATGAACGGATAGCGGTAACGCCGATCGGCCGGGTCGTTCAGTTCGGCGAGGCAGTCATCACAGACGGCCGTGTCGGGCGAGACGAGTGCCTGGTGCGCGATCCTCGATCGTCCGCCCGCGTCACGGCTGGGCGCGATCTGAAAGCCCGCGTGGCCGGTGGGCACAAGCTCGCGGGGCTCGATGCGCTCGATCGTGGCCAGCGGCGGAGGCTCGGCCTGCAGTCGCTCCAAGAAGCGCTCTACGGTTCCCGCGCTGCCCTCGATCTCGAGCAGCACGCCACGAGCGTCGTTGAGCACGAACCCATCGAGTGAGAGCTGCTCGGCGAGGCGGTACACGTGAGGACGAAAGCCGACACCCTGCACGACACCGCGCACGCGCACGCTTACGCGCCGCCGCGCGCCGGAGCTCGGAAATAGCGCGCCGGTGCTGCTCTTGGCGTCCGCAGGCATGGCCACGGCGATCACGCCTGTGGGCGTCGGCGGATCTCCGAGTACCTCATGTGCCTCATGTGCCGACAGCTCCCGCGCTCTCGACGAGCTCGCGCAGCACGTGCCAGGCGCTCGCCTGTGCCTCCTGGATCCGCGGGATGTGCTCCGAGCGTGTGACGATCACGTGGTCGGCCAGCCGCCCGTCGGCGATTTGACCGCCGTCGTAGCCGACGAAAGCGATGCTCAGCAGCCCCCGCCGCCGCGCCTCGGCGAGCGCGGCGAGCACGTTGCGCGAGCCGCCGCTCGTGGAGAACGCCAGCAGGACGTCCGTGGGGCGCCCGTGGGCGATGACCTGGCGGGAGAAGATCGACTCGACCCCGACGTCGTTGGCGATCGCCGTGAGGATTCCCGGGTCCTCGGTGAGGTCGATCGCCGCACGCGTGGGCCAGTCGTAGGGCGCGAAGCGCAGGTCGGCGACGGCGTCCATCGCGTCCGTCGCCGACCCGCCGTTGCCCAACGCGAGGATCCGACCGCCGCGATCGAGGAGATCGCGCATCGTGACGGCCGCCTCGCGCAGCTCTCGCTCGCAGTCGTGGAGGGTCTGCGTGCGCAGCGCCGCCACCTCCGCGGCCTTCGCGAGCACCGAGGCACGCACGTCGGCGAGCACCGACTCCAGGTCGTCCTCCCGCTCGCCGAGAAAGGGGTAGAGAAAGCTCGAGGCGCCGCTGTCATACACGGGACGCGCCGATCGCCCCGCGAGCAGGCCGGGGTGCTCGAGGAACACGTGGACCAGCTCCCAGAGTACGTGGTAGAGGGTCTCGACGAGCTCCTGGGCGATGAATGGATCCTGCTCGTCGGGTACCAGCTCCCACTCCGCGCCGATCCGCGCGGCGGCGAGCGTGAGGGCGCCGCGCTCGCGGGCGAGGGCAAGCGCCGCCACCGTCTCGGGATGCTCCCCGAAAGCCAGTGCGATGTCGTCCGGCTCGAGCAGCAGCTCAACCTGAGCGCCCACAGGGCCGCCCTCCGCCGTCAGCGCCAGCGCGGGCAGCGCGCGCTTGCCGACGATCACCGGATGGACGAACTCGACGGCCACGTGCCGCGCGTCCGAGCGGGCAACAGGCCCATCCCCGAACGCCACCAGCCGCCCGCCGCGGGCGAAACACTCGGCCATGCGGTGGCAGAGGCGCGCGACCCGATCGGCCTCGCGCCCGAAGAACGCCTCGCCGGCGGTTCGCCGGTGCTCGGCCGCGGCGGATGCCAGCGCTTGGGTCACGCCGTCGCGCCCGCGTGGGTGTGGGGCTCCGCGGGCAGCGATGGTGCGTGGGCGTGGTGCTCGGCAGGCGCTGGCGCGGTGGGGTCGCTGGCCGGCGCCGGCGAGACCTTGTCGAGCAGCCAGGCGCGCAGCGCGTCGACTCCGTCGCCCGTGCGTGCGCTTGTCAGCAGGTGTTCGATCCCCGGGTGCACGGCCTGCAGATTGCCGAGCAGCGTGTCGAGGTCGACGTCGACGTGGGGCAGCAGGTCGATCTTGTTGACGATCGCCAGCTCGCAGGCGCGGAACATCAGCGGGTACTTCAGTGGCTTGTCCTCGCCCTCGGCGACCGAGCAGACCATCGCGCGCACGTCCTCGCCGACGCGGAACTCGGCCGGGCAGACGAGGTTGCCGACGTTCTCGATGATCAGCAGGTCGATCTCGGCCAGCGGTAGCGCGTCCAGTGAGGAGCGGACCATGTTCGCGTCGAGGTGGCACTCGCCGCCGAATCCCCCGGCCGTGTTCAGCTGAACCACCGGCACGTGCAACGAGGCCAGGCGTTGGGCGTCGAGGGAGCCCTCGACATCGCCCTCGAGCACGGCGACGCGCACGTCGCCGGTATCGGCGAGCACGCGCTCGAGCAGCGCGGTCTTACCCGCGCCGGGAGCGCTCATCAGGTTGACGACCGTCACGCCCGCGCGGTCGAAGTCCTCGCGGTTGGCCCGCGCGATCGTGTTGTTGGCGTCGAGTGCGTCCTCGACGACTCTCACTTTGACCCTGTGCATGACTACATCGACCGGATTTTCAGATATCGCTGGAGCTCGGGTAGCTGCGCGGCGGTGAGCGCTCCGAGCGCGGCGAGGATGGCGAGCAGCAGCCCTGCCTGGGCCGAGCGCGTGATGGTGATGTCGCTCATGATGGTGATCACTCCCTTTGTGTTGTCAGGGCTTCTGTTGGTGTCGTCAGGTCTGTCAAGAGATCCTCGACGAGCGCGACAGCCTGCTCCAGTGAGGCGCGCACGGGCTCGGTCAGCTCGGCGACGATCCGCTCGTCCTCGGCGCTCATCCTGGTCTGCGGCTCGCAGCCGACGACGAGCGTTCTGGGAAGCGATTCCGCGCCGAGCGTGCGCGCGAGCGCGAGCACCTTCAGCGGGTCCATCCCGTGGGCATCAATCGTCATCTCGATCTCCCCGAGGTCCGGCTCGATCACATACAGGGTCCCGGGCGCCTGGCCGCGGGGAGTGGCGTCGAGGAAGACGACCACGTCGTAGTCCTCCTGCATCGCGTAGGCGAGGTCCATCCCGCGGATGCCGAAGTCCGCGACGTCGACACCGCGCGCCAGCTCGCGCGTGGACAGGCGCCCGGCCAGCGCGACGCCCCAGCCGTCGTCGCCGAGGAACACGTTGCCGATGCCCGCGACCAGCACGCGCCGGGTGGGCGCCTCGTTGCGCACGGCGGCCGGGTCCAGCGGCTCGACCTCGTCCGGGTCGAAGAAGAAGCGGTGTCCCGGCCGGCGCAGCGCGCCGAGATCCTGACCGGGATCGTCGACCACGGTGACCGCTAGCTGGATCCGGCCCTCGTAGTCCTGCAGCACCTCGTGCACGAGCGCCGCGCGCCCGGCGAGCGCGACCTCGAAGATGTCGCTGCCGGTCTGTCGCGGCTGCAGGCGCACGAGGGTTCCCGCGCGTACGGCCACGCCGGCTACGTCGACCGAGTCCGGTCCGCGGCGCTCGAGCTCCTCCCAGGGTGGGCGGTCTCCGATCATCGCGAGCGCACCAGCCCGAACTCGCGCACGGCGCCGTTCAGGCGCATGATCTGCTCGTCGCTGAGCGCCTCGGTGCGCTCGAGGATCTCGCGCGCACGGGGATCGGAGTCGCGCATGTCCGCCCGCTCCTGATCGGTCATCGCGAGGATGTTCAGCACGAGCAGCTGATCGATCTCACCCGAGTCGAACAGATCCCCCGGGCTCTCCGGCGCGATCTCCGGGTGGTCGGGGAGGATGATCGGCGAGGCGAGCATCGTGTCGCGCTCGCTCTCCTCGCCCACGAGCACCGGCCACAGCCCCATGTTCTCGCAGCGCTCTGCCTCGCTGAGCAGGTCGTCCGGCGGGTCGGTCAGGGAGACCCAGGCGCCCCCGTCGGCGCGCAGCGAGGCGTGGGTCGAGCAGAAGGTTCGGCGCAGGGCGTCTGCGCGGCGATGCGGTCGATCCTCGTGCGAGGCGGGCTCCCAGGGGGTCGTGTTGAGGATCCGCAACGTCAGGCGCGAGAGCCCGGGCCGCAGTTCCTCCCGTGTCAGCCGTACCTCGCCCTGCAGCGCCTGCCACGAGCGGCGGATCATCCCGCCCGGAATCTCCATGAGCTCCTCGCCGGCCGGGATCGAGATCGCTCCGGGCCCGAGATCCCGCTCGACGGCCTCATCCCAGGAGACGAAGCGCTCGCCGCCGGCCTGCAGCTCCTCGACGGGCTCGGGCGGCTTCCCTCCCGACGGAGCTGACTTCAGCACCTGGCGCTCGACCAGGTGGAGGAAGCGCACACGGACCTCGACCTCCACATCCTCGTCGCCTTCGAGCAGCACCTGCGCCTGCATCTGGGAGCTGTCCTGGAAGCTGGGCGGGTAGACGCCGCCGAAGGTGAAGCGCTGCTGGTTCTTCAGCGCCGACTTGCTGTAGGGCCAGAGCAGGTAGCCCTCGTACAGCACCGCGTCGGCGATCCGGCGGACGACGTCGCGGCGCTCAGTCGCCATCATGCCCCTCCCCGAGTAGCCGCTCGACGGCGTCCTCGAGCGTGCGCAGCCCGTGCTCGGCTTTGTAGGCGCGCAGCCGGTCGAACGCGGGCCGGGAGATCCGCAGCCAGGCCGCATCCGGGAAGTGGCGGTCCATCGCTTCGCGCCAGACGCTCACGGGCAGCCGGTACTCGGCCTCCTGCTCCCAGGAGATCCGCGCGGTCTGCAGCATCCCGTCCGGGCCGGTGTAGAAGACCGAGCCGGAGAACAGGAACTCGAGCGGCACCTCGCCGTCCCGCAGTCCCGAGAGGTAGCTCGAGGCGTTGACCTCGAGGTCGTAGGAACAGGCGATCGGCAGGTTGATCTGGGCGGCGTCGGTGAACGGCGGCACGACGAGCGTCGTGCGTGTCCAGAGCAGCGTTCGCAGGGTCGTGCCCCAACGATCGGGCGTCCCGAACAGCTCGATCAGCCACGCCTGCTCGGCCTCGCCATAGGGCCGGCGACGCGCGGCGATCTGGACCTGGGTGTCGAGCAGGATCGAGCGCACCAGACCGCCTCCCGCGCGCTCGACGCGCAACACGAAGTTCAGCGTCGGGGTGGCCGAGTAACGCTCAGCCACGACCTCGACGATCTCGAAGGAGAGTTCGGGAATCGCTCCCGCGGATGTGTCGATCGGTAGTGGGATGGCCGGCATGCGCGTCTAAGCCGGAGACAGGTTGGGCATGCTCGGATCGATCGGTTCCGTCGTCGCGACGCCGGTCGAGCGCATGGCGGTGGACGTGCCGTCCGGCTTGTGGCCGGCCATCTTCTCGTAGTTGCCCTTCGCGTTGCCCTCGTTGACGCCCTTCACATGCGCGGAGTCGGCGGGGCCGGCCTGGGCCGCGCCGGTGTTCACGTTTGCCATCGTCATCTCCTTTTTGGCGCGCCTCGCGCGCGACGGTTGAGCTGCTCGAAGAAGTTCTCGATCGCGCCCCACACCTCGCTGCCGCCGCTCAGGCCACGCCAGTGTGTGCGGATCAGCCCGACCAGGCTGTAGCACTCGTCCAGCGGCACCAGCCAGTACCCATGGGCGTCCCCGACGCGGTTGACGAGCAGCGCCTCGACATCGGGCTCGAGCTCGGTGAGGATTGGGTTCTCCGCCTCCAGCTCGCGCCACGAGCCCAGCTGCAGCTGGGACTCGGTCGGACCCATCGGGCCCGGGTAGTAGGCGAGCACACGTCCCTTGGCGGTGTTGTGGAAGAAGAAGGCCATCTCCACCGGAACTCGCAGTTGCACCCAGGCCTGCTCGCTCATCGCGAACTCCTCTAGGTGCAGTCGCCGCTCGGGCACGAGCTTGTAGCGGCCGCTGCCGGAGCCCTCCTTGTCGAACAGCAGCGAACAGGGACGGCACGCGCAGACGAGCTCGCGCGAGGAGAGCTCGAGCAGGTGACGGTGCTCGGCGCCGATCGGCGTATTGCAGAGCTCGCAGCGCTCCTCGGGTTCGGCTTCCAGGGCGCCGTCCTTCAAGGTGCCCCCTCGGACACCACTGCTCGCCGGGCTCGCCGGACGCTGAGCGAGCTTTCTCAGCCGTGAGCTCGACAGGGTGCCTGAGGGCGGTGGCATCGAGCTAAGCCGTCGAGGCTCGCAGTGGTGTGGGGCACTCAATCTGCAAGAGCTGCGATTTCGGCTCCGGCGGGGCCACCGCGCCGTCGGCCCGCACCTCCTCCACGTCCGGCGCCGCCTTAAAGATCGCGTCCTCGATCGCGAGCTTGAGCGTCATCGCGGAGGATGGGCAGCCCGAGCAACTGCCCTCCAGGCGCAGGTTCACGACGCCGTCCTCGACGCCGAGCAGCTCGACGTTGCCACCGTGGGATTCGAGATAGGGGACGACGCTCTCCAGCGCGCCGCGCACTCTTTCCTCCACGGGCACGGGGTGTAGCCCGTGCAGCAGCAAAAGATGCGAGACGAGCTCGTCCTTACCCAGCTGTTTGGCCATCGTGCCGTCGTCTCGGGCCGCCACGACTTCGACGATCCGCCCGAGGCCTTCGCCGTAGAGGTCGAGCAGCGCCTGCACGATCTCGGTAGTCGTCTCGCGTGCCGCTGGGTCGGGCAGCGACTCGAGCGCCTCCAGCAGGCCCTCGACCCGCGCGATCTGCTCCCGGGACGCGGCATCTGCCGCGGTGATGTCGTCCGCTTCGGCTGGGCCGTCCACCGGGACTGTTGGGTCGTTGAGTTGAATTGTGGTGTTCATCGTTGACCCTTAACCGTGCTCGCCGAACATCGGGGAATGCACCTGCTTGAGCGTCTTGCCTTTGCCGAGGTACATGTGCACGCCACACGGCAGGCACGGGTCGAACGAGCGAACCGCGCGCATGATGTCGATCCCGCGGAAGTCCTCCCGGGAGCTCTCCTCGAAGATCGGCTGTCCGGCGACCGCGTCCTCGTATGGCCCGGGTGTGCCGTAGGAGTCCGTCGGCGAGCCGTTCCACGGCGTCGGCGGGTAGGGGTGATAATTGGCGATCTTGCCCTCGCGGATCACCAGATGGTGGGAGAGCACGCCGCGAACGGCCTCGTGGAAGCCGCAGCCGATCGCCTCCTCGGGCACCTCGAAGTCCTCGAACACCTTCGTGCGTCCCGAGCGCAACTCGGTCATCGCCTTGTCGAGGAAGTGCATCGCCATCGCCGCCGAGTAGGCGACGAAGTAGATGCGCGCGCGGTCGCGCTCGATCGCGTTCGACCACTTGGGGATTTTCCACTCGAGCGTTTGCTCTGGCGTGTTCGGCGTCTTCGGCAGGTTGATCAGCACGCTGTTCCCCGTCGCTTTCACATAGGGCGTGTCGACCTTGTTCGCGAGCGCCGTCGCCCACAGCCGCGCCAGCGCGCCGCCGCCGGTGTCGAGCGCCAGGTGCTCGCCGGTGCGCTTGTCGAACCAGCGGGGGCTCATCACCCACGAGTACTTACCGCCGTCCAGGTCGCGTTTCTGGGGCTTGGGGATCGTCGTCTGGTTCCAGGGATGGTGCTTGTCGACCGCGTTGCCGAGCGGGTCGCGCTGCACGAACGTCTCCTCGTTCGTCCAGTCCTCGTAGTAGGAGGAACCGAGCAGGATGCGGATCCCGAGGTTGATGTCGACCAGGTTGGTGGTGACGAGCTCACCGTCGACGACCACGCCCGGGGTGACGAACATCTCATTGCCCCAGCTGTCCATGTTGCGATAGTCGTAGTCGACGTAGTCGGGGTTGTTCCACGCCCCCCAGCAGCCGAGCAGGATGCGCCTGCGCCCGACCTCCTCGTAGCCTGGAAGGGCCTCGTAGAAGAAGTTGAACACGTCGTCGTTCATCGCGACGGCCGACTTGATGAAGTCAAAGCAGCGCAGCAACCGCGACAGGTAGTCGGTGAACAGCGTCGGCGTGGCGACCGTGCCCACGCCACCGGGGTAGATCGTCGAGGGGTGCACGTGGCGACCCTCCATCAGGCAGATCATCTCCCGCCCGATGCGGCTCATGTGCAGAGCCTCCTTGTAGGTCTCCCCGGTGAACGGGTTGTAGGACTTCATGATCTCGCCGATCGTGCGGTAGCCGTGGATCGCGGCCCCCGGTGCCTCGGTCTGCTCGGCCTGCTCCCAGACCTTCGGGTTGGTCGAGCGCACCATCTGCTCGCAGAAGTCGACGAATACGAGGTTGTCCTGGAAGATGATGTGGTCGAAGATGTACTCCGCCGCCTCGCCGAGGTTGACGATCCACTCGCCCAGCGGCGGCGGCTTTACCCCATAGGCCATCTGCTGCGCGTAGCACGAGCAGACAGCGTGGTTATCGCCGCAGATGCCGCAGATGCGGCTGGTGATGAAGTGCGCGTCGCGTGGATCCTTGCCCTTCATGAACACGGAGTAGCCGCGGAACATCGACGAGGTGGATTTGCAGGTCGCGACCCGCTGGTTCTTGAAGTCGATCTTCGTGTAGATCCCGAGGTTGCCGACGATCCGGGTGATCGGATCCCACGACATGTCGACGAGGTTGCCGGCCTCCGGCTTGATGCGCTCGCGTGCTACGGCCATGACGTTCTCCTACCTTTCCTGGTTGCCCCAACGGGGGCTGTAGCCGGTGGTGAGCTCAGCGCCGTTGTGACGCCACTTGGTCTCCTTGTTCATCGTCTTGTTCGTAATCCCGCGCAGCTTGCGCATCACGGGTCCGTACACGCTCCCGATTCCGGCGGAGATGGTTCCCCCGGGGGGCGCGTCCATGAACGGCATGAACTTGTCGGGGAAGCCCGGCATCGTGCAGCCGATGCAGATGCCGCCCACGTTGGGGCAGCCGCCGACGCCGTTCATCCAGCCGCGCTTGGGCACGTTGCAGTTGACGACCGGTCCCCAGCAGCCGATCTTCACCTGGCACTTCGGCGAGTTGTAGTCCTTGGCGAAGTCACCCTGCTCGTAGTAGCCGGCGCGGTCACAGCCCTCGTGGACGGTCTTGCCAAAGATCCACTGCGGGCGCAGCGCCTCGTCCAGCGGGATCGTCGGCGCGAGGCCGGCCGCCTGGTAGAGCAGCCAGGTGAGCGTCTCCATAAAGTTCTCCGGCTGGACCGGACAGCCGGGAACGTTGACGATCGGCAGACCGGCCGCGGAGCGGAAATCCCAGCCGAGATAGTCGGCCAGGCCCATGCAGCCGGTCGGGTTGCCGGCCATCGCGTGGATTCCGCCATAGGCGGCGCACGTGCCGATCGCGACCACGCCCCACGCTTTCGGCGCGAGACGGTCGAGCCAGTAGTTGAGGTTGAGCGGTTCGCCGGTCACCTCGTCGTTGCCAAACGAGGTCCAGTAACCGTCGCCGTTGATGTTCTCGTTCGGAATCGAGCCCTCGATCACAAGCACGTACGGGGCGTCCAGTTCGTCGCGCACGGCCTGGCGGAAGGGCAGCAGGAACTCCTCGCCCCCCAGCGTCGGCGAGAGGACTTTGTTATGCAGGTGGACCTTCGGCAGTCCGGGGATCGCGCCGAGCAGCACGTCCTCGATCGACGGTTGGCCGGCCGCTGTGATCGAGACGGAGTCTCCGTCACAGCTCATGCCCTCTGAGATCCACAGGATGTGAACCTCCTCGACGCCCGACGGTTTCGCTTCAAACGTGGCTGCCATGACCGACCCTTTCGTTTGTCACCAGTTCCTCCTCGAGCTCGAGCGCATCGACCAGCAGCTCTTCACCCGCGAGCACATCCAGATCCAACCCTCCACATCGCGCGCAGCACAATGGGAAGCCCTCCATCACGCTTTTCGCGCCGCAGTCCCGACAGCGGCCGGCGGCCGGGACGTGCTCGACTACCAGCTCGGCGCCGTCCAGGGCCGTGCCCTGGGTGACCAGCCCGAAGGCGAAGTCCAGCGAGTCGGGGACCACCTGGCGCAGGTGTCCCACCCGGACCTCGACCTTCACGACCCGCCGCCCCGCCGCGTGGCGCGTGGCGATGTCGGCGATCGCCTCGGCGATCGAGAGCTCGTGCATCAGCGGCTCCTCGCATTTGACGACGCGCGCGCAGAAGGCCGCGGCACGCTCGGTGGCTTCTGCGTCGAGGAGAACGAGATCTTCGGCGACCCGTGCATCAGCAGATCCTCGGCAGGGGGTCGCCGACGAGCTGGTCCATCACGCGTCGCCCGCCGAAGGCGGTCTCGACGAGCACCATGCCCGGCGGTTCGGTCTTGACCTCGCCGATCTCCGCCGCCTCCTCGCCACCGGGGATCGCCTGCAGCGCGGTGAGCGCCTGCTCGGTGTGCTCGGCGTCCATGAAGGCCACCAGCCGGCCCTCGTTGGCGACGTACATCGGGTCGATTCCCAGTATCTCCGCCGCCCCGGCCACCGCGGGCCGGACGGGTACCGCCGCCTCGCGAACGACCATCGCCACGCCCGAGGCGCGCGCCAGCTCGTTGAGCACCGAGGCCACGCCACCACGCGTCGCGTCGCGCAGGCAGCGCAGTCCCGGGCCGGCGGCGTCGAGCAGGCCGTCGACCGTGGGCCACAGCGAGCGCGTATCCGACTCGATGTCGGCGTCGAGCCCGAGCTCCCCACGGGCGAGCATGATCGCGGTGCCGTGCTCGCCGATCGTGCCCGAGAGCAGAATCCGGTCGCCCGGGCTGCAGGCGATCGGGGCCGAGACGGGCGCGCTCGTCACGCACGCCAAGGCCCGTCGTGCAGATGTACATCCCGTCGGCGTGGCCGCGTTCGACGACCTTCGTGTCTCCCGCGACGATCTGCACCTCGGCCGCCCCGGCGGCTTGGGCGATCGCCTCGACCTCGGCGCGGAGCGTCTTCGCCGAGAGGCCCTCCTCGAGGACCAGCGAGAGCGTTAGCGCGAGCGGCCGCGCGCCGGCCACCGCAAGGTCGTTGACCGTGCCGTTGACCGCGAGCTCGCCGATCGAGCCGCCCGGGAAGCGCAGCGGCTTGACGACGAACGAGTCGGTCGTGAGGGCGAGATCGAGCCCATCGACGCTGAGGATGCCCGCGTCCGCCAGGGTATCCAGCGCGGGTGAGGAGAAGGCGGGTACGAACAGCCCCTCGATCAGCGAGGTGGTCGCCTTGCCCCCCGCGCCGTGGGACATCGTGATGCGCGGCTCGCGGAACTTCGGCCGCTTGGCCCGCGCCGTCTCGATGATGCCGAGGATCTTCGACTCGCGGTCGGAAACCATCTCCGCCATCAGGCGACCTCCTGTCCTGTCGCGCGGCGAGCCGTCACGATGCCGGTAAAACGGTCCGGCACCGGCACACCGATCGCGAGGCGACCCATTAGGCCACCTCCCGCTCGCGCGCGAAGCGACCGTAGTTGTAATAGGCCGCGCAAGCCCCCTCAGGGGAGACCATGCAGGTCCCGATCGGCCGCTCGGGCGTGCAGGCGGTGCCGAAGACCTTGCACTCCCATGGCTTGATCACGCCCTTCAGCACCTCGCCGCACTGGCACGCCTTGGGATCGGCGACGCGAACGCCGGGGACCGAGAAGCGCAGCTCGGCGTCCCATTCGGCGTACTCGTCGGATAGGCGGAGAGCGCTCTGGGAGATGAAGCCGAGGCCGCGCCACTCGAAGTGCGGGCGCAACGTGAAGACCTCGCTCATGATCTCCAGTGCGCGCGTGTTGCCCTCCCAAGGAACCACCCGCGCGTACTGGTTCTCCACTTCGCGGCGCCCGTCGGCGAGCTGGCGGAGCACCATCAGAACCGACTGCAGGAGGTCGAGTGGCTCGAAGCCGGAGATCGCCACGGGCTTTGAGTACTGGTCGGGAAGGAATTGAAAGGGTCGCGCGCCGACGATCGTGGCGACGTGCCCAGGACCGATGAAACCATCGAGGCGCAGGTCCGGTGACTCCAGCAGCGCGCGCAGCGGCGGGACGATCGTCACATGCGAGCACATCACCGAGAAGTTCTTCACGTTCTCGACCTTTGCCCGGCGCAGGGTTAGTGCCGTCGAGGGTGCGGTGGTCTCGAAGCCGATCGCGAAGAACACGACCTCGCGGTCGGGGTTCTGCTTGGCGATGCGCAGTGCATCGAGCGGCGAGTAGACGATCCGCACATCCGCGCCCTCGGCCTTGGCGTCGAGCAGGGACTGGGTGGATCCGGGCACGCGAACCATGTCGCCGAAGCAGGTGAAAATCACGTCGGGCTCGTGCGCGAGCGAGATGCCGTCGTCGACGCGCCCCATCGGGATCACGCAGACGGGGCAGCCCGGACCGTGGACGAGCTCGACGTTGTCGGGCAGCAGATCGTCGACCCCGTACTTGTAGATCGAGTGCGTATGCCCGCCGCACACCTCCATGATCTTGTAGTGCCGTCCGGGCTCGACCGCCGCGAGGATCTCCCCGGCGACTGCGCGCCCCAGCTCGGCGTCGCGGAACTCATCGACGAACTTCACGCGTGCACCTCACGTCCGGTTGTGTGGGCCGGTGGATGGTCGGCGTCCCGTCCTGTGCCGTCGACGAGCGCCGGGTCTGCATCCTGCTCGGCGACGCGACCGAGCGCCGTGCCGGCGTGGACGAGCAGCAGTTCGCCGCGCGCCACGGGCTCGACGAGCGCGATCTCCACGCTGGAGTGCTCCCCCCGCGGATTTGCGCAGAGCGCGAGCGCGCGCTCGGAGTCGATCTTGACGACCCGCATGGGGGTCGCAACGTCGCCGCAGGTGATGCACCCGTGAGCGGCGACGCACTCGGTCATGTGACCGCGGCGGTCATACGTCGGGTCCGGTCACTCGATCACACTCGCCTTCAGCTCCTCGAGCTCCTGCTCGTACTCCGCCCCCATCTCCCGGAGGAGTCGCAGCGTCGCATGTGCCTCCTGCTCGTCGATCTTCGAGAGCGCGAAGCCGACGTGGATCAACACCCAGTCGCCGGGGCCGGCGGAGATGCCGTCGACATCGAGCAACCCGATGTTCACCGTGCGTCGGACACCGGCTACCTCGACCTTGGCGAGTCGGTTGGACTCGTCGACGATCTCCACGATCTGACCTGGAATCGCCAGGCACATGACGGGGTCTCCTCGGTGTCCGTGTTGCGGGCCAGCCGGTAGAGCCTGTCCGGCGCGGACACGTCTCGTGGCATCTATAGCACCATGGCGAGGATCGCACAAGTCGAAGCCGCCAGGTCTGTGGAATAACCTAGGACGGTGGCTTACACAAACGCCCAGGCCAGACAGCAGTTGCTCGACGCGATCGCGCAGGCGGTCGAGGAGATCGGGTTCGCCCTGGCGTCCCTGGGCGAGGCGTACGAGCAACTCGACGAACAGAGCGCCGATCGGCTCGAGGCGGAGCTGTTCCGGCCGGTGCAGGTGGCCTACGGCCGGGCGCAGCGCACCTACACCGAGTTCGCCGCGCGCCACGACCTGCCCGGCCGGACGTTCGAGCCGGCGACCGGCGGGGCGCCGTCACATGGTGTGAAGGGCTTCCTCGACAGCGCCGTGGACGCTGTCGGCAGGGCGGATGGGACGCTCGCCGCGCTTCAGGATTCGATGCTGCCGGTCGAGGTCGGCGACCCGGAACTGCGGGCCGGCCTGGAGGAGGTGCGCAAGCTGCTCGGCGGTCTCCCGGGGCACGCCCGTCAGTTCGTGCGCACGCTGGGGCGTTGAGCGGCTCGTCCGCCGGCCGCCTGCCGGTTACCCCGGCTCGCCGCGTCCTCGCTGCGGCCACGTCGGGCGCGTGCTTAGATACCGACAGCGCGCGCCCGTAGCTCAGTGGTCAACGGTTCTCTTCGGGGAGCCAAAGAGCAGCGGTCTTTCAAGCCGCAGGCCGCGGGTTCGATTCCCGCCGGGCGCATTTTTGTTGGGGCCTCCAGTGCAGGGGATTTGGGGGTTGGTCGATGGCTGGCGTGGTCTTTAGGGTCCCGTGGGTACCACTTGTGGGTACCAAACCGGCGGCGTCACCGGCCCAGTTGGCAGGCGTTGCTCAGGGCCGGTTGCGGGCCGTTCTGGCCCGGTGCAGGCCGTAGCAGAGCAAAGCCAGCGCTATTGCGGCTTTGTTGCGTAGGCGCCGATGATTGTTGGCCAGAGCGAGATGCGTCCGACCGGTCCGGTGTCGGCACGTAGGCGCTCGCCGAGGGTGTCGATGTCTACTTCCTCTTCGGTGGCGACCCCGGCAGCGACGATCCCGGGTAGCAGGCTGCGGGCGTAATCCACGGCCTCGGAGACGGCGTCCTCGCCTATAGCGATCGCGACTTCGCTGTCGAGGTCCAGGTTGGGCTGCAGGCCGGCTTCGGCAAACGTCGCAGGCAGCCGCATTCCCATGTCTGGCTGCGTGCCCAGCCCGCTGAAAGCGCCATCGATCCATTCGCTGAGCTGCTCGGACGCCGGGGTGTGCGGCCAAGACACCAAGAACCTCTGCGGTATCGCAGAGCCCGTGCGCATGCACATCTCCGCGAACACGACCACCCCACCCGGGCGTACGTGGCGTGCGGCGGCCCGCACCGCCGCGGGCGGGTCACCCTGGTACATCAGCACGAGCCGCCCGACCAACGCGTCGAACGGGCCACCGGCGAGCTCGACCTCACGAAAGTCCCCGCACACGAACTCGACGTTCTCGATGTCAGACCCGGCCGCCCGCCGGCGCGCCCTCGCGAGCGCCTGCTCGTCACGCTCGACCCCGACCACTGAACCGTCGGCGCCGACCAGCTCTGACAGAAGCAAACTGACATCGCCCGGCCCGCAGCCCACATCAAGGACCCGCATCCCTGGCTCGATCCCCGCACGCGCCAACAGACGGCGCGTGAACGGCGCATACATATCGGCCTGGCGGACCAGCCGCTCGTGCTCGTCCTCGCTGGATGAGCTCAACGCATACCCAGGGTCTCCCGCCGACACGCCGGGAGAGTCTACGCGCGCCCATCAGCGTTGGTCTTGCTGCCCCTGCGTCCTCGAAGCGGAATACGGCTGCGGCCGGGATAAGCTGTTCCGGCGGTGACCGACGAAGACGTGCTCGCTCATGCACACAGACGTGCTCGCTCATGCACACCGACTGGCGCGCGCATACCTCGACGGCAAGGGCGAAGTCTCCGAGCAGTACTACTGCAACTTCGGCCTGAACCCCGAGCACCAGCAGCGCATGGACGATGGCGGTCTGCGCGTGGTCGGCACCGACCAGGACGGAGAGGCACGCGTGGTCGAGCTACCCGACCGGACCTTTTATCTCGCGACACTGTTCGTTCCGCAACTCAGCTCCCAACCCGACTCCCCGCACCCGCTGATCGTCGCCTATCTGCGAGCGGCAGCCCAATGCGTGGGTGAGACCTGATGCTGAGGATGGGGGGAGGCCATCGCACGGGGAAAGGCTGATTCCTTCCTCTCCGAGCCGGCCGAGAATCAGGTCCGCAGTCCCCGAGGTGGTGCCGGCGGTCGGTTCACCCGTCGCGCCCGCGCGAGTGGCTCAAGTCGCCCTGATGCTGCGGTCGCGTTGGCGCGGAACACGCACAGGCACAACCCACCAGGCCGCGCGGCGGAGTGGTATTGCAGGCCGTCGCAGCCGGCGGCGTGCAGTTGCTTGCCGACGTCCTGGAACTGGGGCCATTGGTCTCTGGTCGGCTCGGCGGTTGGCAGCTCGAGGGCGGCGAGGGTCTCGGTGCTGGTCAGGTCCGCGACCGAGGGCAGGCTCGCTCGGTAGCGCCAGAGCTCACGCGGCAGTCCGCGCAGCGGCTCGATCTCGAGCTCTGCAAGCCATCGGTACCACTCGGCCCACACGGTCGCCTCCTCTGCGGCCAGGTAGATGCCCTCAACGGTTTCGCCGCGTTGCCAGCGCCCGTCAGCGGGCGTGGGCGGACGGTGCAGGGGGTCGCTGCCGGCGGGGATGTGGCGCAGCCACGTGCCTGTCACCGGCATGCGCGTCACGCTCGCCGCGTCCACGGTGGGCTACGTGAAGGTCGGGGATTCGAGTGCGGCGACCATACGCGAGAGCTCCTCGTAGCCGCCGCCGGCGAGCACGTCGATCGGCTTGCGATGTCCGAGCGCTGTGAGTGGGCGGTTCAGCCACACCGGCACATAGTCGGCCTCCAGCACCGCCGCGAGCCGGTCGATGATCGCCGAGAGCTCCACCAGTCGTTCTGCCCGGCGGCCGGTGGGCGCGCGGGTGCGGTGAAGCCACGCGCTGACCGTCGAGACGCCCGCTCCGGTCGCGCGGGCGATGTCGCGCTCGGTTAGCGGCGCGAGCTGCCTGATTCGGATTGCCTCGTCTGCGTAAGCCAAGCTCATGCTCCTACTGTAGCAAGAAACGGAAGCAAAACAGAACTCAGACGGAATAGCTAGTGGCATCTACCACTTGCTCGTGTCGGGGTTCCGATCGAGCCACGCGGGGCCGATCCGGCGTTTGACCTGCTTGTGGCGCTTGACCTGCTTGCCCGTTCCAGGGTCCTGTTCGACCCATCGGTAGACGAACTTAGCCTCGTAGAACGGCTGATCGTCGTACTCGCGGACGACGACTACGACGCTGGGGCTGCGTGTTGGCATCGGTCTTCCCTGGTGTTCAAGCCCCCGGTGAGCGTGGGCCATGCGGGTCTCTCTCTGGGTGCTTGACACCGATCTACACCGTGGGTACCACGTGGGTACCACCCTGGCCGTGGGTACCAATTTGGGTACCAAACCAGCCTGATTCCCTCTATCAAAGCCATGTCTAGGGCATCAAATCTCTGTATCTACGCGGCTCGGCGTATCACCAGCGGTCTTTCAAGCCGCAGGCCGCGGGTTCGATTCCCGCCGGGCGCATTTTTTGTGGGGGTTCAAATTGCAGGGGATTTGTGACTGTTCGGGTCTGGCAGGTGGTTGTGGGGATGGCGCGAATGTTGTTGTGTGTCTGTGGATCGGCCGTCGTATGAGGATCTGGAGGCTCTTGTTGTCTCGCAGGCGGCCTTGATTGGGGAGTTGCGAGTGGAGGTCGCGGAGTTGCGGGCGCGGTTGTCGGCGAACTCGCGTAACTCGTCTCGGCCGCCGTCGTCTGATGGTCTGGCCAAGCCGCCTGCACCGCGGAGTCTTCGTCGTCGGTCGGGTCGCAAACCGGGTGGCCAGCCCGGCCATGGTGGCCATCATCTTGAGCGGGTCGAGCAGCCAGATGAGGTCGTCGTGCACGCGCCAGATCGCTGCGGCGGTGATCTCACCGGCGGCGAGCGGGTTGGCGAGGAGGCGCGCCAGGTGTTCGACTTGCCGGAGGTGTGACTGGCCGTCTGCGAGCACCGTGCCCAGCGGCGGCGTTGCGTGTGCGGGCATGTGACGACCGCGGCGTTCCCGGCCGGCGTTGGCGCCCCGACGCAGTACGGGCCGAGAATGCGAGCGCTGGGGATCTATCTGATCGCCGTCCAGCACCTGCCCTACCAGCGCGCCGCGCAGTTGCTGGCCGATTGGTTGGGCGCGCCGATCTCGCCCGCGACGCTCCTGGACTTTGTCAAGAACGGCGCCGAGGACCTCGACGAGTTCCTCGAGGGCGTGCACGAGCAGATCATCAACTCGCCGGTCGTGCACTTCGATGAGACCGGCGCTCGCGTCGGTGGCCGCGGACGCTGGCTGCACTGCGCGAGCACCGAGACGCTGACCTTCTACGCCCTGCACGATCGACGCGGAACCGGACGCGAGCACGACGCCTGGTTGGCCGGCGACGATTTCACGCTGGCCGACTGCGCCGCGGCGCCCGCCCTGTATTACGCCGACGTCGTGCATCCGCTGGACCGCGACGCACACCCCGCGCTGGCCGCCTACTTTGACGGTGGACGCCAACCTCTGGCCAGCGTCGTTTGACCGACCTCGATGATGTAGCCGTCGGGGTCGCGGATGTAGCAGCGGATCTCGGTCTCGTGCTGCTTCGGCGGCGTCAGGAACTGGGCGCCCCGCGCGCTCCACTCGGCGTACACGGCTTGGATGTCCGCAACCCGGATGTTGAGGAAGCTGCTCACCCGATCCGGGTCGGGCTGTGTCTCGAGCGTGACGGTCGGCTTGTCGTCGGTCGGGCCTCCTCCGACGTTGATGATGATCCAGGTGTTGGCCAGCGCGACGTACGTCACCTCGTCACCCGCCTCGCCGGAGATGACCGTCTTGCCGCCAAGTACATCAGTGTAAAAACGACGGGAACGCTCGACATCATCGGAAACGATGAAGTGGGCCAATGCCATCTGCTCATCGATGTTGCTCATGATGACCTCCGTTGTTGGAATTGACTCCATAATTGCGTCTTACGCCGCGCATCGCTACGCCGCGCATCGCGCCTGTATGTGTTTTTGCTCCGCGACGACAGCCCCACGGTCAGTGCCCGGCGCTCTGGCCGCCATCGATGTGCAAGACCTCTCCGGTCACGAAAGGTGCCGACTCGAGATAGAGGACTCCACCGACCACATCATCGATCTCGCCCACCCGACCGATGGGGTGCAACGCGCCCATCCCCGTGTAGGAGCTCTCGTCGTGAACCGGTGTTTTGATCACGCCAAGAGACACAGCGTTTACGCGTAAGCCGCGTGAGGCATACTCGACCGCAAGTGACCGGGTGACCGCAACCAGACCCCCCTTGGTCAACGTTTGCAGCGCGGCCGGTCTGCTGCTGTCCGCGTGCTCGACAAGCGTCGTCGAGACATTGACCACGTGCCCATGGCCCTGGTCGAGCATGTGTTCGAGCGTGCGCGTTGTCATGTGAAAGAAGCCCGCCAGGTTGACGGCGACAAGGGCGTTGAAGTCCGCGAGGGTGTACTCCGTGAAGGGCTTGCCGATGTAGAGCCCAGCGTTGTTGATCAGGGTGTCGATCCGACCGAAGCGCTCGATCGCCGCGTCCACGATGCGCTGCGCGGTATCAGGGTCGGCGATGTCGCCCTCGACGGCAACGATGCCGGAGTCCTCTGACGGCCCGATCGATCGAGCGGTCGCGATCACGGCATACCCGAGCTCACGGTAAGCCCTCGTGAGACCTGCGCCGATTCCCTGCGAGGCGCCGGTGATGATCGCGACCTTCTCCTCATTGCTCACAACGATGCTGCTCATGTTGGCATCCGCGGGTCGGTTTCGGTTCCTGGCATCGATCCAGCGTCGTGCGCATGCCTGGCGAGGTGGTCACAAAGCGGGTTCGCTGTTCCCTCGCCGGACTCGCCACAAGCCGCGCGCGACGACCTTGACTTCTGCCCGGATGAGAGGAGAGTATGCGCGACCCGACGGGATCGAGGAGGCGCTGTGAGCAATGTCGAGGGGAGCAGCCAAAGTGTGGCGGGCGCCGCGCCGGTGAACGCCGGTGAGTTCAAGCTCGAGGTCGTGGTCGTGCCGGTTTCGGATGTCGACCGGGCGAAGGCCTTCTATGAGGGCCTGGGTTGGAGACTAGACGCGGACGTGGTTGCGGATGGGGACTTGCACCTGGTCCAGTTCACGCCGCCGGGCTCGGGGTGCTCTATTCAATTTGGCACGAACGTCACATCGGCCGAGCCCGGTTCGGCCGAGAGCGTCTACCTGAGCGTCTCCGATATCGACGCGGCGCGTGAGGATCTGCTGGCACGCGGCGTGGAGGTGAGTGAGGTGTTCCACGAGCGTGCGTTGGGCGCCCGGTTCCACGACCCTGGTCGTCTGCCCGGGCCGGCGCCCGACCACGGCACCTATGGCTCGTTCGCGACCTTTAGCGATCCCGACGGCAACGGCTGGCTGCTGCAGGAGATCACGACCCGGCTGCCCGGCCGCTGAGAGGCTGAAAGGAGGAGCGATGACGACGAGCTATGAGTCCGTCGAGGATCTCGCGGCGGCGCTCAGGCGCGCCGCGGCGGCGCACGGCGAGCACGAGCAGCGGATCGGCGAGGCGGATGAGAACTGGCCCGACTGGTATGCGCTCTACATGGTGCGCGAGCGCGCGGGGGAGGAGTTGCCGAAATGAGCAGCGACTACGACGTGATCGTGCTCGGCGCGGGCTCCCCGGGCGAGCACTGCGCAGGAGCGCTCGCGGAGGGCGGCCTGCGGGTCGCAGTGGTCGAGCGCGAGCTCGTCGGAGGTGAGTGCTCCTACTGGGCCTGCATCCCCTCGAAGACGTTGCTGCGACCGGGCGAGGCGGTCCACGAGGCGCGCGAGGCGGCCGCGAGTGCCGAGGTCGACGTCGAGGCGGCGCTCGCGTGGCGTGACTTCATGGTCTCCGACCACACCGACGCGGGGCAGGAGCGCTGGCTGGCCGACCACGGCATCGACTTGTTGCGCGGCAGCGGCCGGCTCGCGGGCCCGGGCGTGGTCGAGGTCGACGGCGTGCGCCATACGGCCGAGCATGTGGTGCTCGCGAACGGAGCCGAACCGGTCATACCGCCCGTGCCGGGCCTGCGCGAGCTGGAGGGCACTTGGACCAATCGCGAGGTGACGGCGATGAAAGCGGTACCTCGCCGCCTGCTGATTCTCGGCGGCGGGCCGGTCGGCGTGGAGATGGCGCAGGCGGTGTGTCGGCTCGGCGGCGAGGCGGTCGTGATCGACATGGCCGAGCACGTACTCGGACGGGAGCCGGCGCCGCTCGGCGAGGCGCTCGGCGAGGTCCTTCGTGGCGAAGGCATCGAGCTTGTCCTGTCCGCCAACGCAAGCGCGGCGCGGCGCGAGGGCGATGAGTACGTGCTGGAGATCGACGACGGACGCGAGTTGCGCGGGGAGAAGCTGCTCGTCGTCACGGGGCGGCGTCCGCGGGTCAACGGCATTGGCCTGGAGACCGTTGGCGTGGAGGTGGACGCGCACGGCGTGCCGGTGGACGCGCACCTGCGCGCGGCCGAGGGACTGTGGGCGATCGGCGACGTCAACGGCATCTGGCCGCTGACGCACGTCGGCAAGTACCAGGGTGAAGTGGTCGCCGCGAACATCCTCGGCGGGCCGCGCAAGGCCAACTACGAGGCCGTTCCGCGCGTCGTCTACACCGACCCGCAAGCCGCGGCGGTGGGCGCCTCCGCCGGCCGTTTCAGCGCGATGGTTCCGGTGTCGGAGGTGGCGAAGACCGCCACCTACACGCGCGCGTATGCGGACAGCAACGGTTTTCTGACGCTGCTCAGCGACGGCGAGCGGCTGACGGGCGCGTATGCGCTCGGCCCCGAGGCGGGCGAGTGGCTGCAGCAGGCGACGCTCGCGATCCGCGCCCACGTCCCGCTCGACATCCTGGTCGACACGATCCAGCCGTTCCCGACGTTCTCGGAGGTCTACGTCGCTGCGCTGAAGACGCTCCGCGGCGAGATCGCGGCCGCGTCCAAGGCCGTCGGTGCGGGACCGCCGATGGCGAGCTGACGGAGGGGCGCCCCGGCGGTGCGCCCCTGAGGTTGACTACGCTCAACGCGAGCCCTCGTCACTACTCGAACATGGACAGGAGCAGATCATGCGCAGTGACATCACCCCCGGCGGCACGTTCCCCGACTACGAGTTGCCCGATCACGAGAGCGTTCCTCGAAAGCTCAGCGAGATCCAGGGCGAGGACCCCCTGATCCTCACGCTGGCGCGCGGGAACTACTGTCCCAAGGAGCACCAGCAGCACCTCGAGCTCGCCGCCAACCACGCCAAGATCGCAGTGTCCTACACGAAGGTCGTCACGATCTCGACCGACACCCACCACTCCAGCCAGGAGTTCCGCGCGTCAACGGGCGCCCAGTGGCCGTTCCTTTCCGACCCGGAGCGAACCGTCCAGAAGGACCTCGAAATCCAGGAGTACACCGACCCCGAGCACGACCCGATGATCCCCCACACCCTCGTGCTCGGGCCCGGGCTCCTCATCCACAGCATCTACAACGGCTACTGGTTCTGGGGACGTCCCTCCTTCGTGGATCTCTGGCACGACCTACGGACCGTGACCCGCGAAATCCGCCCCGACTGGGATCTGAGCGAGCCCGGGCTGCGCGAAGCGTGGGATGCGGGCGACTACGCGCCATTTCACGGATGGGACAGGCACTCCCCTCAGACGACGCCGTCGTCTTACAATTCTTAACACCGCGGTTGCCAACCTAGCCGGCCGAGGGCAACAGCGCCCGCCTCGCTCTGCCTGGCTGTAGCGCCTAGGATGTCGAATCTCTGCACGTGTAAGGCGACTGCTTCTGAGGAGACTCCATGCCTGGACCGGTGTTGTTCTGCTACGGCTGATCGTGTGCGGTCGGCGCGGACTCGGCGCGGTCGCCTCTGCGCTGCTCGGCAGTGTCTCGCACGTGGTGCTCGCCCATGCCGGGCGTCCTGTTCTGATCGCGCCGGAGCGCTGAGGGTCCAATGTCAGCACTGAAACGGGAGGCCACGATCAGATGGCTGGGTCATCCTCCGGACAGCGCGCCGCGCCTCTCCGTCGGAAGCCATTCGATCGCTCCGCTGCTGTCGCTTGACGTGGATCCCGCTGCCACGGATCCGCTGGCGACATTGCCGGGCGAGCTGCTCGCCGGAGCGATCGGCAGTGTCTTCACTTGGCTGGTTGCCGAGCAGCTCGTCCAGGAAGGCACCCAGGCTCACGAGCTCGTCAGCAGCGTAACGCTGACGCTCTCAGGTGAGGCCGACGACCTCACGGACGCGGTGCTGAGCGGGATCACCTGCCAAATGTCGGGACGCGTCGCCGGCGTGCAGGAGACACATCTGGAGGTGGTGGCGCAGGCGGCGATGACCCAGTGCATGGAGAGGCTGGGCATGCGCACCGAGGGGATCGCTGTCACGGTCGAGGCAACGCTCGAGGGGAGTTAGCCAAGATGTCGAGAACCCGCCAATGGTTTCGACCGGAGCTCCGCGAGTGGGCGGTTCAGCCACACCGGCACCGGCACCCCGGCCTGTTGCTCCCCGGCCTGCTACTCCCCGGCCTGCTACACCCCGGCCCGCTACTCCCCGGCCGGCCTTCCACCACCCGGCCGGTCTTCTGAGCCGGCGCTCGCCGCCCAGGCTCCAGCGGAGCCCATGAAGGGCGTGAGCACGATGTATGTGATGTGCTCGGCGAGCTCTCCCAGCTCGCGCGTGTCGCCGCGCAGGATGTAGTCGTGGAGCAGCTCGAACACGCCGCCGACGATCGCTTCGCCGACGATCGGCGTCGCCGGTAGCGCCGGTGCGTCCTCGCCGATCCTCAGGCTGAGCAGCTCCGTGTAGAACGTGTTTGCTTCGTCCAGGCGCTCGGCCACGTGCGGATAGGCGATCAGCACGTCGACGCACGCCAGATGCGCGTAGGAGGGCTCGGAGGCGAGGAACTCGAGGAGCGCCCGGGCGCCGGCTCGCACGGCCTGTACCCAGCCCGACTGCCCGGCGAGGACTTGGCTGACGTACGCCATCGACTTGGTGTGTCCGACCTCGTAGGTGGCCAGGAACGCCTCCTCCTTGTTCGCGAAGTGCGTGTAGAACGTCTGCAGCGACACCGCCGCCTCCGCTGCGATTTCGTCGAGGCTCAGCGACGAATAGCCTCGGGCGGCGGTCAGATTGGCGATCGCGTCGAAGATCCGCTCGCGCTGGTTGAAGATCACGAACCCGCGCGGCAGCTTGTGCTCGCCGCGCGGCAGCCCGCGCGCGCCGGTCAGCGGGCGTGGTGAGAGGGTACCCGGCGCACGTCCTCCGATCAGCCGTCGTGTCGGCGTCTGCGTGCGCTGCGGAGAGCTGGGGATCCGCTCGGGAGCCGGGTAGTAGAGCGCGATCCAGTCGAGCAGGTCGGGCAGCACCTTCAGCAGCTCTTCCTTCAGGGCCTTGTTGGAGCGCTCGCTGCGCACACGCGAGTACAGGATCCTGCGCAGCGCACCGACAAACGCGCGGGCCACCGGGTCGGAGACCGTCCCGGGCCCGGCCGCCCGCGCGAAGCCGGCGGTGATGAAGCGCTGCAGCGCCGCGGCGTCCTGCGCCCAGCGCTGCACGCCGACCGCGCCCGCGGCGCCCATCTCCACGCACACCAGCCGTGCCAGATCCGGACGGTCTCCGGCGGCCTCGAACAGCTCGCGGAGCAGCGCCTCGAGTTGCTCGGGCCAGCTCTCGGCGGAAGCGGCTGCTTCGACCAGCCGCTGAGTGAGACGTTTGACGATCGCGTCATAGGCGGCCAGCAGGCACTCCTCCTTGTTCTGGAAGTGCTCGTAGAAGCTCCGCCGCGAGATCCCCGCGCGGGAGACGAGGTCGGCGATCGTCGTGGCCACGAAGCCCTGTTCGTTGACGGCCTCGATGATCGCTTTGAACAGGCGTTCGCGCTGGTGCGCCGCGACCGCCTCCCGGGGCAGCGCCTGCGGACCGCGTGGCAGACCGGGCCCGTGTTTGTCTCCCCGCGTAGCGTTCACGCGCTCACGCCGAGCGATCGTGCCGGGTGGCTCGATGGTGCTCGTTGCCGGGCTCCATCACGGCGATAGAAATTTGACAGATTGAGTAAAACATGATTTATATGTCTGTGATGGGAATGGATCTCCGCCCATTTTGAGGCAGCATGGTCGGGTGGGGTAAGGGCAAAACATCGTGGAGAGGCAGGGAGATGGGTCCGAAAGCAAGCACAATGCAAAGATCTGGCAAGGGGCGGGGAGAATGCAGAGCGTATCGGGCGGAGTTGTCGGAGTTCTGTAGGGAGCAGATTATTTGTTGGGACTTTCCGGCACACACCGGGGGTCTCGACTGGCCAACTTGGCCAAAGGGCCTTCAGCGGTGCGAGGCCTTCACGCGACGGCCCGTGCGCGGCGCGTGGGGTCGGGGGGGTTCCTAGTTATGCGACTGCCCAACTGCGAGGAGCAGCGGATGCTCCGTGCGCTGCACGGTCGCTGGCCCTACCGTCGGTCACACTGCCGTCACGATCTGCACTGGCTGGTGCGCGTGCGACCGCGCCGGGCGTGGTGCGGGAAAGGCCGCGCGCACTCGATGGCGGGCCTGCCGCCTCACCGCCGCCGTCCGTGTCCCGATTGAGCGCGCGGGCGGCGCGGGGGCCTTGGCGGAGAACGAAGCTGCGCGGCTGAGCGTCGGCGCTCAGATCTGCTGCAGCGCCGCTCGGCGCTCGATCGACCGGTCGGCCTCGACGGCGTGTGCGTCGAAGGCGTCGATCAGGCGTGGCCAGAGGACGCGCGGCAGGTCGTGGCCCATGCCCTCGATCATCATCAGCTTCGCGCCCGCGATCGCGCGCGCCGTTGCCCGTCCCCCCGAGGGCGAGATCAGCGGATCGACGCTGCCGTGGACGACGAGCGTCGGCGCGGTGATGCTGCGCGAGCTCCGCGGTACGGTCGCCGGAGGCGATGATCGCGGCGAGCTGGCGCCCTGAGCCGGTGCGGTCGAGCTCGCGGTCGAAGGACAGCGCGGCGATCCGGCGTACTCCCTCGGTGTCCTGCGGGATGCCCCGAGAGCCGATCTTGGCGAACAGCTTTTCGGCGTGCGCGATGAACGCCTCGCGCTCACGGGGGGCCTTGCGCAGGAAGATCGCATAGCTCGACAGCGCCGGTCGCCCAACCCGGCGCGCGCCCGTGCTGGACATCATCGAGACCAGCGAGCGCACCCGCGTGGGGTGTCTTGCGGCGAGTGTCTGCGCGATCATCCCGCCCATCGAGGCGCCGATCAGGTGCGCCGAGTCGATTCCGAGCTCGTCCAGCAGGCCCACGGTGTCCCGAGCCATGTCGGCGAGCGTGTAGCGAGTCGGGGCGACCGAGTAACGCAAGAGCTCGACGAGTGACGGCGGCCGACCTTGAAGATGGGTCGAGCGGCCGATGTCGCGATTGTCGAAGCGCACCACGAAAAGACCGCGCTCGGCGAGCTCCTCGCAGAAGTCCTCCTGCCAGGTGATCATCTGGGCGCCGAGGCCCATGATCAGCAGCGCCGCCGGATCGGCGGGGTCGCCGTAGGTCTCGTAGCAGAGGGTGATCCCGCCGCCGACATCGCTGATGAGCTCGGACACAACTGACGACTGTAGCCCGCTAGGATCGGTTTGGTGGAGCCCGAGGAGATCAGCAAGCTGTCGATCGACACGATCCGCGGTCTCGCGATGGATGCGGTGCAGAAGGCCAACTCCGGTCACCCCGGCACCGCGATGGCGCTCGCACCGCTGGCCTACACGATCTTCAAGCGCTTCCTGCGCGCCGATCCCGGCGAGACGGAGTGGCCCGATCGCGACCGTTTCGTGCTCAGCTCGGGCCATGCCTGTGTGCTGCAGTATTCGCTGCTGCACCTGACCGGCTACGAGCTCGGCCTCGACGATCTGAAGCAGTTCCGCCAGTGGGGCTCGCGCACGCCGGGGCATCCCGAGCGCGGGCACACGCCCGGGATCGAGGTCACGACAGGGCCGCTCGGGCAGGGCTTCGCCAACGCGGTCGGGATGGCGATCGCCGAGCGCTTCCTCGCCGAGCGCTTCAACCGGCCCGGGCGCGAGGTGGTCGACCATCACACCTACGTGATCTGCTCCGACGGCGACCTGATGGAGGGGATCAGCCAGGAGGCCGCCTCGATCGCGGGGAATTTCGGATTGGGCAAGCTGGTTGTCTGTTACGACGACAACCGGATCACGATCGACGGATCGACGACGATCTCCTTCGACAGCGAGAATCACACGGCGCGCCTGGAAGCCGACGGCTGGCACGTGCAGCGGGTCGCGGACTCCGAGGATCTCGATGCGCTGCAGGCGGCACTGGCGGCAGGGCGCGATGAACCAGAGCGCCCGTCGTTTATCGCGATCCGCTCGCACATCGCCTACCCCGCGCCCCACGCGGTCGACACCGCCGCATCCCACGGGGCGGCGCTTGGGCGAGGAGGAGGTGCGCGCGACGAAGCAGGCGATGGGCTTTGACCCGGAGCGCCACTTCTGGGTGGACGAGCGCGTCTACGAGCACATGAGCCTGCGCGACTCCGGCGCGCGGGTGCGTGGCGAGTGGCAGGAGCGCTTCGACGCCTGGCGCGAGGCGCAGCCGGCGATGGTCGAGGACTGGGACCGAGCGTGGGCGGGCCGTCTGGGCGAGGGCTGGCGCGAGGCGCTGCCGAAGTTCGCGGCCGGCGAGGAGCTTGCCACGCGCGCGGCCGGACAGAAGGCGATGGCGGCGTTTGGCGGGCACATCCCGACGATGATCGGCGGCGCGGCCGATCTGGTGGAGTCGACGAAGACCTACTTCGAGGGCGCCGGTGAGTTTTCGAAGGTGCACGCCGGGCGCAACGTGCCGTTTGGGATCCGCGAGCACGCGATGGGCGCGATCGTCAACGGCGCGGCCGCGCACGGCGGGATCGTGAAGCCGTACGGCTCGACGTTCCTGATGTTCTCCGACTACATGCGCGCGTCGGTGCGGCTGTCGGCGCTGATGGGCTTGCCGGTCGTGTGGGTGTGGACGCACGACTCCGTCGGCTTGGGCGAGGACGGCCCGACGCATCAGCCGGTCGAGCACTACGCGGCGCTGCGCGTGATCCCCCACCTGTGGGTGATCCGCCCGGGCGACGCGAACGAGACAAGCCAGGCCTGGCGCGTGGCGCTCGAACGCGAGGACGGTCCGGTGGCGCTGCTGCTCTCGCGCCAGAACGTGCCGACACTCGATCGCACGGATCTCGGCGCGGCCGAGGAGCTCGAGCGCGGCGGTTACGTCTTGTGGGATTCCGGCGATGGCGCGCCCGCGCCCGCGCCCGAGCTGATCCTGATCGCGACCGGCGCCGAGCTGCCGATGACGCTCGCGGCCGGACGCAAGCTGGCGGAGGAGGGGACGAAGGTGCGTGTCGTGTCGATGCCGTGCATGGAGCTGTTCGAAGCTCAGACCGCAGGAGTACCGCGACGAGGTTCTACCCCCCGGGACGACGGCGCGGCTGGCTGTGGAGCCGGGCGCGAGCATGAGCTGGTGGAAGTGGGTCGGCTCGGGCGGAGACGTGCTCGGGATCGACCGCTTCGGCGCCTCCGCGCCGGGTACGAAGGTGCTGGCGGAGCTGGGCTTCACGGTCGAGAACGTGGTCTCCCGCGCCGCGGCGCTGGTGAAGCGAGAGGATTGATCGGGTGCGCCGGGTAAAAGTGCGCCGGGTAAATGCCGAGCAGAGATTTGAATTGAGGCTCTGATGGGATTCTCACCGCTCGATCATCTTTCCGCGCTCGGGCAGAGCGTGTGGATCGACAACCTCTCGCGCGAGTCGATCCGCGAGGGCCATCTGAAACGGTTGATCGAGGAGGACTCGGTCGTCGGCGCGACGTCGAACCCGACGATCTTCCAGAAGGCGATGGCCGCGGGGAACGCGTACGACGAGCAGCTGCGCAAAGAGACCGGCCGCGGGAGCAACCTGAAGGAGACGTTCTGGGCGCTGGCCGAGCGCGACATCAAAGACGCCTGCGACCTGTTCCGGGAGGTGTGGGACGGGGGCGCGGGCCGCGACGGGTATGTCTCGCTGGAGGTCGACCCGGGGTTGGCGTATGACACGCTGGCGACCTACCGCGAAGCGATCCGCCTGCACAAGGCGGTGGACCGGCCGAACCTGATGGTGAAGATCCCCGCGACCAAGCCGGGGCTGGCCGCGATCGAGGACGTGATCGCGAAGGGGCATTCGATCAACGTGACGCTGATCTTCTCGCTGACGCGCTACGCGGAGGTGGCGGAGTCCTACATGCGCGGGATCGAGCGGCTGATCGCGGCGGGCGGGGACCCGCGGAAGGTGGCCTCGGTGGCGAGCTTCTTCGTCTCGCGGATCGACACCGAGGCCGATCGCCGGCTGGATGAGTTGAAGCAATCGGGTCCTGCCCACCCCGGCGGGATTTCAGGCGACGAGCTGAAGGGCAAGCTCGCGATCGCCAACGCAAAGCTCGCCTACCAGCATTACAAGGCGGTGTTCGCGGGACCGCGCTGGGAGTATCTCGCGGGCAAGGGGGCGACGCCGCAGCGGGTGCTGTGGGCGAGCACCTCGACGAAGAACCCGGCCTACAAGGACACGCTGTACGTGGAGGAGCTGATCGGGGCGGACACCGTGAACACGATGCCCGAGCAGACGATCAGGGACTTCCAGGACCATGGCCTGCCCGCGCCCCGCCTGGAGCAGGGAGTCGAGCAGGCCACGCGCGTCATCGAGCAACTGGCGGCGGCCGGCGTCGATTACGACGACGTGACGGGAACGCTCGAGCGCGAGGGGGTCGACAAATTTGCGGCCTCGTTCGACGAGCTGCTGGGCGCGTTGGGCGCCAAGCAGACGGCGCTCGCCGCTTGACGGTTGGGCGACACGCGCGAGGAAGAGCTTTAAGGGCCGCCTCCGGCGGCGGGGCGGGCGTGCTGGATTGCAAATCCCGGGGACCGGCCGCGGGCGGGCGAGGGGAAGCTCAGGAGTAGGGAATCGGGATCAGGACCGAGATCCGCAGCGCTCCCGAGGGGAACGAGCGGGCCTTGAGTGTGAACACGTGGAAGGTCAGCCCGCGGTAGCTGTAGAGGCCGCTCGCCGGAACGGATGAGAACCCGCCCACCCCGGGGCCGAGGCTGTTCTTGACGAGTTCGGGATGGGTGCTGGTGGGGTTCATATACATCAGCACGTCGACGCCGACCAGGCGCTTGGCCAGGCGCAGATAGCCTTCGTCGTCCTGGATCGAGAGCACGAGGTTGCCGATCCGCTTGCCGTGCAGGCGCAGCGCGCCGCCGACGGGCGCGAGCACGTACGGGCCGCCGACGTCGGAGAGCAATTGACCGCCGGTGGCGCTGACGCGCAGGCGCACGATGTGGGTGTGGTCGAAGACCAGCTGGACGACCGCCTTGCGCGTCGCGGCCGGGTTGCGTTCGGCGACGGCCCGCAGCAGGGCGGGGTCATGCTGGACGCGATGGACCTGTTCGAGCGCGTGCGCGCCGCCCTCGCCGGCGTAGATCAGCGAGGCCACGCGGCCGAGCGTCTTGACGAGCGCGTCCTGGGGGGTCTGCCCGCAGAAGGCGGCGGTCGAGTGGACGGTCCGCAGGATGTAGACGCGCAGCGAGCCGGAGGGGTAGACCGTGGCCGCGAACGAGGCGTACTGGAAGGCGACGCCATGCTCGGTGAGCGTGCCGGCCGATGGAAGTTCGCCGGCGGGCAGCGCGAACGAGCCGCCGATGCTGTGGCCGGCCTGGCGCAGGGCGACTTCGCCCTCGACGACGCCCTTCAGCTCGGAGACGAAGCCTCCATCTGCCCACACGCTCGTCACGAAGCTGCCGATCGCCGCGTGCGCCTTGCTGAGGATCGACCCGCGCACCGGCGCAAGCGCGCCGGCAGAGCCGACCTGGGCGATGATTTGAGTGCCACGGAGCACCGTCAGGTTCGTCAGGTGGCCGCTCGCGAGCAGCGCCTGCGCGGCGGAGCGGGCAGCGGCGGAGTGGCCGCTTTCGACGGCTTCGCGCAGGGCGCTCGACCCCGTGATCGCACGGGTCGCGATTTCGGTGCGTTCGCTCGAGACGCCCTCGTCGTAGACGTGCTGCGCAACCTGGCTGAGGGCTGCGAGTACCGCCGGGCCACAGGTGTTGGAGGCTCCGCTTGGCACGGGATCGGGATCGGCATTCGCGCGGTCGGATGAGCCGCCCCCGACGCTTGATACGTAGCCGGCGGCGAGTGCGAGGAGCAGCACGAGCAGCGCCGTCGCGCGCCTGGCTGTGGGGGTGGCGATACGGGAGATCATCAGAGGACATGCTAAGCGCTTGGTCAGGAGGCGATGAGACCACCCCCGACGTGAGAGCGGTCATCGTCGTGAGTTGAGGTCATACTCACGAAAATGCCCACCGTTCTGATCACCGGCGCCTCGACGGGCATCGGCCGCGCGACGGCGCTGCGGCTGGTGGCGTCCGGCTGGACGGTGCTCGCGGGCGTCAGGAAGGCCGCTGATGGCGAGGCGCTGAGCGCCGCCGGGGGCGAGCGGGTGCTGCCGCTGGAGCTCGACGTGACCGACCAGGCGCAGATCGCAGCGGCCGCGAAGCGCGTCGAGGAGATCGCGCCCGGCGGACTGGACGCGCTGGTGAACAACGCGGGGATCGGTTTTGGCGGCCCATTGGAGCTGATCCCGGCCGAGGATCTGCGTAGCCAGTTCGAGGTCAACGTGCTCGGTCCCGTGGCCCTCACCCAGGCGCTGCTGCCGGCGCTGCGCCGCGCGCGCGGACGGATCGTGTTCGTCTCTTCCGTCGGCGGACGCGTGGCGATGGCGTTCACCGCGCCCTATGCCGCCTCCAAGCACGCGATCGAGGCGATCGGCGACGCCCTGCGCATTGAGCTGCGCAGCTCGAACGTGCAGGTGACATTGATCGAGCCGGGGTCGGTCGCGACGCCGATCTGGGACAAGAGCCGCGCGCAGGGCGACGGTCTGAGCGTCCCCGCGGAGCTGACCGCCCAGTACGGGCACGTGCCGGCGGCGATGAACAAGGTGCTGCAGGACACCGAGCGGCGCGGCATCCCACCGGAGCAGGTGGCGGCGACGATCGAGCGGGCGCTCACCGCGCGGCGGATGAAGGCGCGCTACCTGATCGGGCGCGACGCGAAGGCGATGCTGCTCGCCAAGCGGCTGCTGCCGGACCACGTCTTTGACCGCGTGGCACGCCGCGCGCTGGGGGTCTGAGCCAGTCAGCTCGGTGGCGGGTAGACGGCCAGCCATGCGAACAGGCTGGTGGTGGCCGCTTGCGTCTGCAGCATGTCGGGTTCGGCGTCCTGCGCGGGCAGGGTTTCCCCTTTCCAGGAGAGCAGGTAGAGCCCTTGGCTGTTCAGCGCATGTATCTGGGCTTCGCGCGCGTTGGCGGCGGCGAGCGTATACAGGGCCGGGTCGTGGTCGAGCGAGTACAGCGCGAGCATCCATTGCAGATAGATCGCGTCGTACTGCGGCGAGAAGTCGAGGATCGGACCGAAGCGCCGCAGCGAGGTTGCCGTAAGCGGCGCGACCCGTTCGCAGTCGGCGAGGTTCGTCGTGACCTTGCAGAGCAAAGCCTGTGCGTAGATCAGCGGCGACTCGATGTAGTCGATCGGGGTTGGGTTGAGGCTGCTGCCGGCATACAGGCCGTCGGCGGCGCTGAACCCGATTGTGTTGCCCCAGAAGAGGAACTTCTGTGCCTGGCCGAGCGCGAAGGCGGAGTGCGTCTGCTGGTAGAGCAGGGTGGCGAGCAGCGTGTCCGAGGCGAGCGCCTCGCCGGCCTTGTAAGGGTGCTCGGTGTTCCACCAAATCCCGCCCCCTTCGTTGTCCCAGCCGGCGGCGGCGACGTAGGCGAGCGCCCGTTCGGCGTCGGCGAGCCAGCGGCGCGTGCCGGTGGCTCGATACGCGTCGATAAACGCCAGGCCCCACCAGCCGTTGTCGTCGAACCACGTCTCGGTGTTGGCTGTGCGATCGCCCGGGTAGGGCGAAAAGCCGGGAGCCGGGCGCAACCCCCGGTTCAGGTAGCGCTCGGCGCCCGCGGCGAAGTGCGCCACGGCGTGGCGGTTGGCCGGAGTGGGTTGGGCGATCGCGATCGCGTCGAGCGATTGGAACAGCGGCACGATGTCCCAGATCGTGGCCAGCGGATACCGTTCGCGGTCGCCGAGTCGCGCGTCGTACCAGCCGAGCCGCCGATCGCTCCAGCGCTGCTCGGCCCGTGCCACACCGGTTTTGGCCAGTGAGAGGTAGTGCTGGCGCACGGAGGACAGTGGCGCGGTCGGGGCGGCCTGTGCGGCGCCGGCCGGGACGAGGGTGAGTGCGAGCGCCGAGAGGATCGAAACGAGTCTGCCCATGTGGGTCACAACCCGAGAGTAAGGCGATCGACGCGCCGGGTGCACCAGGGGTTCGAGGCCGGGTCGTTGTCCTGCGGGTGCGCCAGGGGTTCGAGGCCGGGTCGTTGTCCTGCGGGGTGTAGAGGTGCCCGGAACGCGTCCTGCACCTGGGCCGGATTGCACTCCTTCCGGGCGAGAGGTGCCCGAGGGGTGCGCGTGGGAAGCGCTGGGGCAAGCCAACCGACTACCTGGCGCACCCGACCTGGATACGGTGTAGCTCGAATAGCGATGGCCGATTCCTCTACACCAGCTCCTCCCGATGCCCTGGCGCCGGGCTCCCAGGTGCCGAGCCCGCCTTCCGAACGAGGGGCCTGGCTGCTCGCGCTCGCGCTCGGGGGGCTCGGGTTGGCCGTGCTGGTGGCGGTGCTCACCGGCGTGGTCGGGCGCACGAGCACCGCCGCGCCGCATGCGGCGCCTCCCGCGGTGGTTGTGGCCGCCGTCACCCCGGTGCCGAGCGCGGCGCAGTCCGCGAGCGTGCTGGCGGGCGCGGCGGGCACCCAGGGGTCCTCGGCCGGGGCGCATGCCGCGCCGGGCGGTAGCCGGGGGCGGCGCCCGCACCACGCGGCGATCGTGGCGCAGCCGTCGCGCACGCAACAGGAGCTTTATGCGCGGCGCCTGGTCGATCAGACGGAAACGGCGATCCCGACGCGCTGGATGGAAGGCTTCTATCCGATCTACGGGACCGCACAGAAGACGTTCGGCGTCAACTGGCTGCTGATCGCGTCGATCCACAAACAGGAGTCGGCGTTCTCGACCGCCCCCTCCACCTACCACGGGCTGAACTTCGCCGGCTGTTGTGGCGGGCCGATGCAGTTCAACGTCACGAATGGTGGGCGGGGCAGCGGATCCACCGGATCGACCTGGGATCTCGTGAGCGACTCCTACAAGTACGGCAGGCGCCCGGCGGTGTACGACCACATGACTCAGGCGCACCCGTCGATCTACGACGACTTCGACTCGATCATGGCCGCCGCGCATCTGCTGTCGGCGGATGGCGCGGAATACGCGCTGAACGGCGCGGCGTGGGATGCGGCGTATGACTACTACGGGCACGACGCCACCGGTGTGAGCTACGCCGACGAAGTGCTGGCGCGTGCGATCGACTGGTCACAGCATGGGTTCTGCATCAACTGCGGCGTCGAAGGAGCGATGATCGAAGCGGTACACGCGGCCTACGGCGCGCCGGTGCTGGCGACCCTCACCACCGCCACAAGCGCCCGGGCGCGCAAATAGGCCCTTCTCGGCCCTGGCTGGCGGACGCGAAAACCGCGGACACCCGTCGGGCGTGACTGAGCGACGCCCAGCTCGATCGACCCTGCGCGCGATGCCCGGGACCGGGGTCGAAGGTGGGTCAGGACTGGGCGATCAGCTCGCCGGCGACCCGGTCGGTCGCGCCGGCGGTCCCACCGAGCAGGCGGCGGGAGAGCTGGGCGCGGCGGAAGTAGAGCGGCGCGTCGTGCTCCCAGGTGGCGCCGATGCCGCCGTGCACAGAGATCATCGTGCGCGCGGCCTGGTCGAGCGCACGGCCGGCCACCGAGCGCGCGGCGCTGGCGGCGAGTGGGAACTCCTCGGGCTTGCCATTGCGCGCCCAGCCGGCGTAGTAGAGCAGCGAGCGGCCGTTCTCCAGCTGGCGGAGGACCTCTGTGAGGGAATGCTTGACAGCCTGGTAGGAGCCGATCGCGCGACCGAAGGTGAAGCGTTCCTTGGCGTAGGCGACCGAGACGTCCAGCGCGGTCTCGACGCTGCCGAGCGACTCGGCTGCGATCAACGCCTGCGCGAGATACCAGGCGCCGGCGAGCGACTCCAGCGGAGCGTCGAGGATGACCGCGGGAGTGTCGCTCAGCGTGACGTGGCCGAGCGAGCGGGTGGCGTCATAGCGGCTGACCGGCTGCACCTCCAGCCCGGAAGCGTCGCTCAGGATCGCCACCCCGACGGGCTTGCCGTCGAGCAGCGCCACGCCGACCAGCGCGTTGGCTCCGGGGGCGTCAGGCACGAAGGCGAAGCTCCCGTTGAGCGCCACGTGCCCGTCCTCGCCCGGCGCGCCGGCGGTCGGCAGGGAGCCGCGTTGCAGGCCGCTTGCCGGGTCGGTGCTCCAGTGTTCCTCGACGTCGCCGGGAGGGCAGCTGGGTAGATAGGCCACGCGCCGCTCGCCCTCGGCCAGGGCGGGTAGGTACTCGGCGACTTTTGGCGAGTCGTTGAGAATCGCGGTCGCGGGCAGATGGCCGAGCAGCGGCACGCCTGCCAGGACGCGGCCGCACTCGCCGAGCACGAGCATCGCGTCGAAGGCGTCCAGGCCGGCGCCGCCGTGCTCCTCGTCGATCAGCAGCCCGGGCCAGCCGGCCTCCCGCGCGGTCGGCCACAGGTCGGGCAGCGGCGCGTTGCCGTCGAGCGCCTCGCGGGCGGCTTCGATCGTCTTGAAGCGCGACAGCGCGCCGCGCGCGGCCTCGCGCAGGAACACCTGCTCGTCGGAGAGTGCGAGGTTCATCGGGTTGTCTCCTCGGTAGGAACGGGGCGTGTGAGGGCTGGGCAGGTCGGGAGGGAGCCGAGGGTCACATGGGCCCCGTGGGCCCCGTGGGCGGTGTGGTGGTGAGGGTTATCGAATCGAGTCATGCCGCCGCCGTTTCCTTGGAGCGCAGCTCCGAGAATGGGATGCCCTTGTCCAGGCGCGGCTCGGGCGGCAGCCCGAGGACGCGCTCGCCGATCGTGTTGCGCAGGATCTCTTCGGTCCCGCCGGCCGACTTCAGGCCGGGGAGGAAGGAGATCATGTAGGCCCACTCGCTGTCCTCCTCGAGCGCGTCGGGTCCGACCACGTCGGTGATCAGGTCTCCGGCCTTGATCGCGCCGTTGACGATCGTGACCTTCGCGAGGCCCGCCTCCGGGCCGGGGATCTGGCCTTTCTGCAGCGCGGTCAGCGTGCGGTAGCCGGTGAAGCGCACGGCGAGCAGTTCGGAAGCGATCTCGCCGAGCTGGTGGCGAATCTCGGGGTCGCGGCGGGCCTGCTCGTCGTCGGCGATCGCCTTGGCGAAGCGGTTTGAGTTGTAGCCGAGGCCCTCGCCGCCCAGGCCGATCGTGACTCGCTCGAACATCAACGTCGTCAGGGCGGTGCCCCAGCCGTTGCCGACCCCGCCGACCACCGCGTCGGAGTCCAGCGCGACGTCGTCGAAGAAGACCTCGTTGAACTCGGCCTCGCCGGAGATCTGACGCAGCCCGCGGACGGTCACGCCGGCGGCGTCCATCGGCACGATGAACATCGTCATGCCCTTGTGCTTGGGCACGTCCGCGTCGGTGCGCGCGAGCAGCAGCCCGTAGGAGGCGAACTGCGCATTCGTCGTCCACACCTTCTGGCCGCTCAGGCGCCAGCTGCCGTCGTCCTGCAGGCGCGCGCGGGCCTGGACGGCCGCCAGGTCAGAGCCGGCGGCCGGCTCGGAGAACAGCTGGCACCAGACCTCGTCGCCGTGGAGCATCGGGCCGAGGTAACGACCCTTCTGCTCATCGGCGCCGTGGGCGATCAACGTCGGGCCGAGCATGCCGACGCCGATCGCGTCGAGGATGCCGGGCACCTTTGCCTGGCCGATCTCCTGGTTGCAGATCAGCTGCTCGATCGGGCCGAGGCCCTGGCCGCCGTACTCCTTCGGCCAGGTCACACCGGCGAGACCGGCCTCGGCGAGCTTGCCCTGCCAGGCGCGCCGCGCGGCGACGATCTCGTCCTCGTCCTTCAGCGCGCCGGGGCCGGTGAGAACCGGCGCCTCGGACTTGTGCTCCTGTAGCCAGCTGCGCACCTGGGCGCGGTAGGCGGCCTGCTCCGGTGTGTCGTCGAGATCCACGGCTTCCTCCTTTGGCTGACTGACCAGTCAATCGCTTTCAGGAACGGTACTCCCTCACGCAAGCGTCCGTCGTGCACGGGCGCTCAAACGCCGCCGGGGATCGGCGGTTGGGGAACGGGGGCTTGACCGTAGACGCCCTCGAAGCCGCGATTCAACAGCTGGCTCGCCTGCGTGCCCGCGTCGGGCGAGTGCAGCAGCACGACGCCGAGGCGCACCCCGTGGCGCTCGGCCGTCGCGACGAGGCAGTCGCCGGCTTCGATCGTGTAGCCGGTCTTCAGCCCCGTCGTGCCGGGGTAGCCGTAGATCAACAGCGGGTTGTTGTTGTAGAGGTACAGCCTGCCGCCCTTGATCGGGAATGGAAGCTTGGCCGTGGAGGTCCGCACGATGCTCGCCAGGCGCGGCTGGGCGAGGTCCTCGTGGGCGAGCACGGCGAGATCGGCGGCGCAGGAGAAGTTGTATTCGTTGAAATAGCCCGACGGCGAGGAGTAATGCGTGCAGCCCATCCCGAGCTTCGCCGCCTCGGCATTCATCTGGGCGACGAACGCCTTGACGTTGCCCGCGACGTGTTGCGCGAGTGCCACAGCGGCGTCGTTGCCCGACGGCAGGAGCAGGCCGTAGAGGAGCGTCTCCAGCCGCACGTGCTTACCGAGCGGGAGTACGCCGACCTTCGAGCCGGATTGGTCGACGGCTTCCTTGGTGATCAGCACCGGCGCGTCCGCCGGAGCCGCCTTGACGGTGAGCAGGGCGGTCATCATCTTCGTCAGGCTCGCGATCCGCAATCGCGTGGTGGGGTTGCGTTGCCACAGCACGCGGCCGCTGTCGAGGTCGAACAGCACCCCGGCGCGCGGCGGTTCGTGGAAGGGAATGTGCACCGGGTCTTGCGCAGGTTCCGCCAGCCCCAACGTGAGCGGTGGGGTGCCGAGGGGAAGCCCGATCGGGGAGAGCGCCGGGCGAGTGGGAACCACCGCAACCGTGCGCGTCTTGTGGCGCAGATGCGCCGCTGCCGAGGTCGAACCGCGCGTGGCGCGCGGGCCCGCGAGGGCCATCACGACGACCGCCGCGACGATCGCCAGAGCGAGCGCGCCGGCAAACAGCGCCCGTCTGCGGCGGCGTCGGCGAGAGGCCGCCTCGCGCCGGCGACGCCGGTGGCTGGGGGTCATGAACGGGGAGGTGCTCATTGCAAACGGAGTGTTACCGGCGGGGAGGATTGAACAGCGCACCGACGATCCCGACGAACAGCAGCACGAGGATGAAGGCCGACAGGACGCTCGCGATCGTGAGCCCCTGATTGAGCGCGGCGCTGACCGTCAGGAAGGCGAAGCCGACGATGAAGCTCAGCGCCACGAGGAGCACCGCGGTGCGCGTCATCGCGGCGTTCGGGTACTGCCGGTGTGGTCGGGTGTCGCTCGGGGGTGGATCGGTGCAGACTATCCGCGGCTCGCCGGTCCCACGCCGGCGAGCGGTCCCACTCCCGGCCGCGCCTGCGGGACGTGCTGGTCGGCGTGGTAGCTCGAACGCACCAACGGCCCCGCCGCGACGTGGTCGAAGCCGAGCTCGTAGGCCGCCTGCTCGAGCGCGGTGAACTCGTCCGGGTGCCAGTAGCGCACGACCGGCAGGTGGCGCTCGGAGGGGCGCAGGTACTGCCCGACGGTCAGCACCTGGACGCCGTGCGCGCGGAGTACGGCGAACGTGTCGAGGAGTTCCTCGTGGGTCTCGCCGAGCCCGACCATCAGGCCGGACTTGGTCACGACCTCGCCTTCGCCCATCTCGCCCGCCAGGCGCAGCACGCGGCATGAGCGCTGGAACTCCGAGCCACGGCGCGCGATCGAATAGAGCCGCGGGACGACCTCGACGTTGTGGTTGAACACGTCCGGGCGCTCGGCGATCACCTTCGCGAGCGGCATCTCCTGACCCTGGAAGTCGGGCGTGAGGATCTCGATCTGGCATTCGGGCGCCTGGCGGCGGACCTGACGGACCACGCCGACGAACGCCGACGCGCCCTTGTCGGGCAGGTCGTCGCGATCGACCGAGGTGATCACCGCGTGGCGCAAGCCCATCCGTGCGATCGAGCGGGCCACGCGCGCGGGCTCCAGCGGATCGTTCCACGTCGGCTTGCCGGTCTGCACGTTGCAGAAGCCGCAGCGGCGCGTGCAGGTGTCGCCGAGGATCATGAACGTCGCGGTGCCCCGCTCCCAGCACTCGCCGACGTTTGGGCACGCCGCCTCCTGGCAGACCGTGTGCAGGTTCTCTGAGGAGATCAGCTCGGTCAGCTCGCGGTAGCGCTCACCGCCGGGTGGCGGGACTTTGAACCACGGCGGCTTGCGCTCGCGCAGGGGCCGCACCTCTGGCCCGAGCACCTCGAGCACGTTCATCCCGCCGGGGTTTTTGCGCGAGCGTGTGACGTGCTCGCGCTCGGCGCTCGGTGGCGGACGTTGCTCACGCTCGGGCGGTGCGGTCTCCGTGGCGGTCGCGGGGGGGCTCATGCGGGCATCGCCACCCGGCGCGCGGGTGGGCTTGCGATCGGCGCGTCGATTCCGAGACGCCCCGGCGAGACGAGTCGCTGGCGGCGACTGTGGGCTTCGCAGAACGCGTGCGCCATGCGCTTGCGAAAGCACAGGACTTCTGGCGCCTCGTTGGTCGCTGGAGCAGCGGAATCATAATCCGCGTGTTCGGGGTTTGAGGCCCACCGCTCGCGGGTGAGGGACGTCATCGCGACGTCGGGTAATCCGCACGCGACGACCAACGAGAACGGGTCTAGGTCGTTATTCACGTTCACCGCGAAGCCGTGCGTCGAGATTCCCCTGGAGACATGAACGCCGATCGAGGCGATCTTCCGGGAGTCGACCCACACCCCGGTGTAGTCGGGACCCTCATCGGCGCGTGAGCTTGCCTTGATTCCTTCGTCGCCGAGCGCGGCGACGATCGCCGCTTCCATTGTGCGCAGGTGCGAGCCGATGTCGGTCACTCCCATGATCGGATACCCGACGAGCTGGCCGGGGCCGTGGTAGGTGACGCGCCCGCCGCGGTCGGTCGCGATCACCTCGATGCCTTTCGCCCGGTAGAAAGCCTCCGGAAAGGGCAGCTCGCCCGCGGCTGAGCGCCGCCCGTGTGTGTACACAGGAGGATGCTCCAGCAGGAGGAGCGTGTCGGGCAGATCCTCGGTCTGGCGTCGGGCGCGAATCTGCTCCTGAAGGGCGACTGCGTCGAGGTAGGGAACCGTGCCGAGGTGGCACACCCATAGCTCGTCGCGGGTCATGCCCTCAGGTTAGCGGCGGGGCGAAGTGGCAAGACATGGTCCGCTTGACTCATCCCGTCATACGTTCGATACAATTGAGGCTCGCCAAGATGAGCTCTACGGAGTGATTCATCTGATCACCCGACGGGGTCCGGTTCGCTGGGCCCCGTCTTTGTTAAAGGTGCTGCGGCGGGCTCGAGGCCGACTCCCGCCGCAGCTGGGTGGCTCTACGTCTGGCTACGGATGACCGCAACCAGTATCGCTATCGCCAAGATGAGCGTTACAGACTGACTCATCTCATCACCTCCTTTCCCGGGCCGATCGGCCTCGGGTCGGCATGGTCGGGCGGTGGGTGATGACCTTGCCGAAAAAGCTACAGATCGTTTAGGGAGTTACAGCGTGAGCGAGGCCGGCGCTTCGAGTAACTCGCGGATCCGCGCGAGGAAAGTGGCCGCGTCGGCGCCATAAAGAATGCGGTGGTCGCAGGCGAGCGTCACGGTCATCGTGTTGCGCGCCTCCACCTTGCCCTCGTGGACCACGGCGCGCGGTCCCAGCGCGCCCACGGACAGGATCGCCGCCTGGGGCGGATTGATGATCGCGGTGAAGGCGCTCACGCCGAACATGCCGAGGTTGGAGACCGTGAACGTTCCGCCGCCGAGCTCCGGCGGCGTGATCGAGCCGTCGCGTACGCGCCCGGCCAGCGCGCGCGTCTCGCGGGCGATCTCGCCGAGCGACTTCTGGTCCGCGTCGAACACCGTCGGCACGACCAATGTGGCGCCGGCCGGCCCGTCGGTTTCGCCGGCCACGGCCACGCCGACGTTCACGCGCGAATGCAACTGCACCCGGCCGTCGCGGTAGCCGCCGTTGGCTCGCGGGTATTCGCGCAAGGCCAGTGCGGCGGCCTTGACGACCATGTCGTTATACGTCGGGGCGTCCGCCTGGCCCAATTTCTTCAGCTCACCGCGCAACGCGACGCACGCCTCCATGTCGATCTCCATCTGCAGCGAGAACTCCGGGATCGTCGCCTTCGCCTCGGCCATCCGCCGCGCGATCGTCTGCTGGGTACGGGTCAGCTCCACGATCGTGGTCTCGCCCTTGGCGGTGCTCACCTTCGCCGGTCCCGCGGCCGGGGATGGCGCGGTGCTCGGCGCCTCGTGCGCGGGCGACGTGCCGGGGCCGGCTGCCGCGGATGTGTTGGCGGTTGGGGGCGCCCCGGCGACGGAGGGTAAGGATCCCGCGCCGCCGGCGCCCTCCACGTCCGCCTTCACGATCCTCCCGCCCGGGCCACTGCCGGTCAGCGTATGCAAGTCGATGTCGTTCTCCCTCGCGATTCGTCGTGCGATCGGTGACGCCCTCAGGCGTTCACCCCCTTGTGTCTCCTTCGCCCCCTCCACCACCTCTGGCGAAGCTCCAGAAATCGAGGACACCTCAGCAACTGCCACCTCACCCACACCGTGCACGCCGGCCGGCCTCGAGGCCGGCCCATGATCATCTTTGGTTGTTATCGTTGCCGAATTGACCCTCTCGGGATCGCCAGCCACGACTCGTGCGATCACCGCGCCCACCGGCAATGTCTCGCCCTCGGCGGCGATCGTTTGGAGAATCCCTTCCTGATCGGACTCGTAGGTCATGTTCGCCTTGTCCGTCTCGATCTCCACGAGCTCCTGTCCCCGCGTCACGTGCTCGCCATCGGCGATCAGCCAGCTGAGGATCGTGCCCTCCTCCATCGTGTCCGACAGCCTCGGCATCACGATCTCGGCCATCTAGCGCGCTCCTTCGATCGTTGCCGGGTGCGCGCCGACGGCTGCCAACGCGGCCTCGACGATCTGCGGCTCGTGGGGGAAGGCGATGTCCTCGAGCGGCTTTGCGTAGGGCATCGGCACGTCCGCGCCCGACACACGCGCGACCGGCGCATCGAGGTCATCGAAGGCGTGCTCGGCGATCAACGCCGCTAGATTCGCGCCGACGCCTCCGTGCGGCCAGCCCTCCTCGACGACGACACAGCGGTTGGTCTTCCGCACGGACGCGAGGATCGTGTCGAGGTCGAGTGGGCGCAACGTCCTGGGGTCGATCACCTCGGCCTGCACCCGGTGCTCCTCGGCGAGCGTCGCCGCGGCGCGTTCCGCCGTCAGCGCCATCCGCGAAACGCCCACGATCGTCACGTCCTCGCCCTCCCTGGCGATGCGCGCCTGGCCGAAGTCGACCGTCGTCTCCTCGTCGTCGGATACCTCGCCGCGGATCCCATAGAGCGACTCGTGCTCGATGAAGATCACCGGGTTCTCATCCCTGATCGCCGTCTTCAGCAGGCCCTTCGCATCGGCCGGCGTCGCGGGGACGGCGACGAGCAGGCCGGGGACGTGCAGGAACATCGCCTCCAAGCAGTGCGAGTGCGTCGGCCCGAGCTGGTGCCCCGCGCCCTGGGGCATGCGGATCACCAGCGGCACCGACACCTGGCCGCCGAACATGTAGCGAATGTGCGCCGCGCTGTTGACGATCTGGTCGAACGCGAGCAGCGCGAAGTTGATCGTCATCAGCTCGACGACCGGCCGCAGCCCGCTCATCGCGGCGCCGACACCGACACCGACGATCGCGTTCTCCGAGATCGGCGTATCTCTGACGCGCCGCTCGCCGAACTCCTCCAACAGGCCCGCGGTGACCTTGAACGCCCCGCCGAACACACCGATGTCCTCGCCCATCAACACCACCCGCTCGTCGCGCTCCAGCTCCTCGCGCAACGCCGCGTTCAACGCCTCGCGATAGCGCATTTCCGCCATCAGGGCGCGTCCTCGCTGAGCTCCAGCGCGCCCGAGAGCTGCTCGCTGACCTGATCCGTGCCGCTTGTCCGCGGTGGCTCGGCGCTTGGCGTCCGCCGGCTCGCGATCCTCGCCGAGTAGTCCCCGCGTGAGCGCTCGTCGAGCACATAAACATCCTCGTACAGCGACTCCGGCCGCGGGAACGGCGACTCCTCCGCGAACGCCACCGCCTCGTCCACACGCGTGATCGCCGCCCGGTCGAGCTCCTCGCGCCCTCGCGCATCGAGGATCCCCTCGCGTTCGAGCAACGCCCCGAACACTGGGATCGGGTCGCGCTCGCGCCAGTGCGCGACCTCCTCCTTGGTCCGGTACTCCTCCGGGTCGGCCATCGAATGGCCGCGAAAGCGGTACGTCACCGCCTCCACCAGCACCGGCCGGCGGTCTTCCCTCACACGGTTCACCGCCTCGGCGATCACCGCGTGGGTGTCGCTCACGTCCATCCCGTCGCAGCGTGACCCCGGCACGCCGAGTGACTGACCCTTGCGCCGCAGGTCGGTCACGGCCGAGTGGCGCTCCAGCGATGTGCCCATGCCGAACTGGTTGTTGATCACGACGAACACCACCGGCAGCCGCCACAGCGCCGCCAGGTTCAGCGTTTCGCCGAACGTGCCCTGGTTGGAGGCGCCGTCGCCGAACGTGCACAGGGTCACGTCGTCGGTCTTCGTGTAGTCGCTGCTCAGCGCGATCCCGGTCGCGATCGGCAGATTGCCGCCGACGATCCCGTAGCCGCCCATAAACCGGCGGGACAGGTCGAACATGTGCATCGAGCCGCCGTGCCCGCCGCAGCAGCCGTCGACGCGCCCGAACAGCTCGGCCATCACGTTCTCGGGCCTGGTGCCGCGGGCCAGCGCGTAGCCGTGCGAGCGGTAGGTCGAGACGAGATAGTCCGTCTCCCGCAACGCCCGTGTGCTGCCGACGATCGTCGCCTCCTCGCCGATCGACAGGTGCAGGAAGCCGCCGATCTTCGCCCGTGCGTACATCTCCCCCGCACGCTCCTCGAAGCGCCGGATCAACGTCATCGTCTGCAGCCACTCCCGCGCGGCTTTCGGCTCGGGGAGGCTGGGCGTGGTCTCCGGTCCGGGCAGGCTTGGCTTGGACGCGGATGCTGCGGGCGCCGGCGCGGTTGGGGTGATCTCAGACTCGGGCAGGTTTCCCATCAATGCTCAACGGTAGCCCAGCGCGCGATGAACTCCTCCGACTCCAACTGCGACAAGTCGGCGCGCAGTGCCCGCGCGAGCTTCGAAGCGGCCTGCGGCGGACGATCCCAGAACAGGATCACCTCACCGTCGTCGACTCCCACCACCTCGATGTGATCGACTCGCCCGGTGTCCGCGAGCAGCGCCGGTGCGCGACCGCCGCGCGTGAGGATCAGCCGGTAGGCGCGGTTCGCCTTCATCGGGGGGCTCGCGTCCCGTCTGCGTTCCGCACGTTCAGGTCAATCCCCGCGTTTGCCGCCCGACCGGCATCGCCGATGGCCGGCATCTCCTTCAGGTAAGCGGCCGCGTCCTCGACAGCGCGCTCACCGACGAACACCCGCTCGCCGATGCGCACGGCCGGCACGTCGGTCACCCCGGCCTGCGCGGCCTGTGCGGTTGCCGCGGACAACTGCTCATGCACCGAGCGCAGCTCGGCCCCCTTCAGCACCGCGGCCGGGTGCATCTCGCAGGCGGCGGCGGCGAGCAACACGAAGTTGGGGTCCTCCAGCGAGTGCCCGCCGGCGAACGCCTGGCGGAAGGCCGCCTGCACGAACGGCACGGTGCGACCGATCGACTTGGCGTAGGTAGCAACGCGCATCGTCAAGCTGCTGTCGAACGGGAATGGGTTGGGCCACTTCACGGGTTGCAGGCCCTGTGCCGCGGCGGCGCGCTCGATTTCCGCGCGGAAGATGTCCTTCTCGGTGCGGCAGCGGTACGCCTCGAACGTCTCCGCCTGAGAAAGCCCCCCTGCAAGCACCGGCTGCCACTCGGCCGCGGTCGGCAGCACATGCAGAACACGCTCGGCCGCCAGATAGGCGATCGGACTTGCTAAATCGAAATAGAAGGCTGCGTCAATCTCAGGCATCACGCCCGAGACTAGTGCGCTCGGCTCAACCGTGGATCAGCCAACCGTCGGCGGCGCGTCCAGCCTCCATCACAGCCTCCGACAACGTCGGGTGGCCGTGGATCGTGCGGGCCACCTCGGCGAAGCCGCCCTCCAGCGCGCGTACGTTCACGAGCTCCTGGATCAACTCGGTCGCCCGTGCGCCGACGATGTGCCCGCCGAGCAGCTCGCCGTACTTGCGCTCGCCGACGAGCTTCACCATGCCGGAGCGGTCGCCGTAGACGATCCCGCCGCCGACTGCGCCGTAGGGCACCTTGCCGACGATCACGTCATAGCCCTGCTCCTTCGCCTGTGCCTCGGTCAGGCCGAACGAGCCGACGTTCGGCGTGCAGAAGGTCGCGCGCGGGATGTCGACGTAGGCGATCGGATGGGTCTGCAAGTCCGGCGGAGTCCTCCGCGGCGATCACGCCCTCGTCGGAGGCCTTGTGCGCCAGTGCGGGGCCGGGCACGATGTCGCCGATCGCGTACACGCCCGCTCGCGACGTGCGCATCGCGCCGTCCACCTTGACGAGGCCGCCCTGATCCAGCTCGACGCCGGCCTCGGTCAGTCCGAGTCCCTCGATGTCGGCTCCACGCCCGGCGCAGATCACGAGGTAGTCGACCTCGGCTGTCTCGGCGCCGTAGGAGAAAGACACGCTCGCCTCGCCGCCTTTGACGTCCGCGACCGGCGTGCCGGTGTGTACGGAGATGCCTTGGCGCTTCAGCCCCCGCTCGACCAGACGCGAGATGTCGGCGTCCTCGCTCGGCAACAAGCGGTCGAGCGCCTCCAGCAGCAGCACCTCGCTGCCCAGGCGGGCATACCCCGAGGCGATCTCCGCGCCCGAGGCTCCCGCGCCGACGACCGCCAGGCGCCCGGGCAGCTCCTGCAGCGCCCAGGCCTGCTCGGTGCCGATCACGCGTCCGCCGAACTCGACGCCCGGGATCGCCCGTGGGACCGAGCCCGTCGCGAGGATCACGGTCTCCGCCCCGATCGTCTGCCCATCGACGCGCACATCGCCCTCGGCCGTCAGCGCGCCGGAGCCCTCGATCAGGTCGATCTCGTTTTTCTTGAACAGGCCGCTCACGCCGCCGGTGAGCGTGGAGACGACCTTCTCGCGGCGCGCCTGCACGGCCGCGTAGTCGACCTCGACGCCCGCGACCTTCAGCCCGTACTCCCCCGCCTCGTTGATCTCGGTGAGTAGGTCGGCCGAGCGCAGCACGGCCTTGGCGGGGATGCACGCGTAGTTCAGACAGCGTCCGCCGACCTTGTCCTGCTCGACTACGGCCGTCTTTTTCCCGAGCTGCGCGGCCCGGATCGCGGCGACGTAGCCGCCCGGGCCGGAGCCGATCACGACGCAGTCATAGCTTGTCTCCGGCATGTCGGCCTGAGCCTATCGAACGGCGCCGTGCCGGCCCTGGACTTGGATGCGGCCCATCACTCTGACCAGCTTCCAGAACAGCCACCCCCCGAGCCCGACGCTGATCACGCAGATGATCGCAGCGAGCAGCGTCGAGGCCACGACGAGGGCGAGCGAGGTGACGATGATCTGAAAGGCGAGCAGCGCCTCGAAGCCGAGCACCGCCCAGTAGCGGTGCCGATACATGCCAAGCGCAAGCGCCAGCAGGACGAGCGCCAGGAAGGCTCCCCCGGGGAGCGAGCCGCCGTGCTGTCTGAGGTTGTGGATGCTCACCGCGCCGACGATCACCGCGATCGCGAGCAGCACGCAGACGGCGATCGCGACGAGCAACGCGCGGGGCCACTCGTCCTCACCCAGCGGCTCCAGCTCCGCGCGGAGCAACTCTTCGCGTCGCTCGCGCTCGGGGCGTTTGGGCGCCGTGCCGCCTACGCCTGAGGACGCCTCTCCGGTCGGCTCGGTGGCTGATCCGAGCCCGGAGCCGGAGCCGGAGCCGGAGCCGGAGTCGGAGTCGGAGCGGGAGCGGGAGCCGGAGCCGGTGCTTGAGCGGGGCGGGTTCAACTCCGGCCTCCGAGGGGGCGCGCGTCGAGCAGATCGCGCAGCTCACGCGCCGCGCTCTGTGGCTCCTCGGCATCAGTGATCGCGCGCAGCACGCACACCCTCGATGCGCCCGCGTCGAGTGTCTCGGCGAGGTTGCCAGCATGCAGGCCGCCGATCGCGAAGAACGGCACCGGCGAGTGCGCGTCGGCGTAACGCACGAGCTCCAGGCCGACGGCCGGGCGCCCCGGCTTGGTCGGGGTCTCGTGGATCGGTCCCACGCCGATGTAGTCGACCAGCCGCGCGTCGACCGCGTCGATCTCTGCCGGCGCATGGGTCGAGAGGCCGATCAGCACGTCGGGGCCGACGAGCTCGCGTACCTCCGCGACGGGCATGTCGTCCTGCCCCATGTGCACTCCGTCGGCGCCGACCTCGGCCGCCACGAGCGGACGGTCGTTGACGATCAGCAACGCGCCGAGCTTCTCGCACAGAGCCCGTGCGGCGTTGGCGACCGCGACGAGCTCGTCGTCGGGAAGCTGCTTCTCGCGCAGCTGCACGATCTCGACTCCCCCGGCCCTCGCCTCGCGCAAGAGGTCGGGAAGCGCGAGCCCGCTCGGGGACGAATCGGAGATCGAACCGCACACGAGGTAAAGCCGCGCGGCGGCCAGACGCGCGCGCCGGTCGGGGCCTGGAGGTCTTGGACGGACATCGCTCCGCAGTTTGACAGCGGGTTAGCATCAACCCATGCGCAGTGGCATCGACTCCGAGGTGGACCTGGCGATCGTCGGCGGCGGCATCATCGGCCTGGCCGTCGCCTGGCGCGCCCGCCGGAAGGGCCTGTCGGTGACGGTGCTCGAGCGCGGAGAGATCGGGATGGGAACCTCGCATGTCGCGGCGGGAATGCTCGCGCCGGTGGCCGAGGCCGAGTTCGGCGAGGCCGGGCGAGCGATGCTCGAGCTGGGGTTGCGCTCGGCGGAGATCTGGCCGGAGTTCGCGGCCGAGCTGGAGCAGGCGAGCGGCGATCAGGTGGGGCTTCGCAGGACGGGCACGCTGGTGCTCGCCCGCGACGAGGACGAGGCGCGCGAGCTGGAGCGCCAGATCGCATTTCGCGAGTCGCTGGGCCTGCGCACGTCTCGTCTGCTGGGAAGCGAGGCTCGCGCGCGGGAGTCGGCGCTGGCGCCGACCGTGCGTCTGGCGCTGGAAGCGCCAGAGGATCACTCGGTCGATCCACGTCTGGTGCTCGGGGCGTTGCGCCGGGCGTGTGAAGCTGTCGGAGTGCGGCTGCGCGCGCTTGCGCCCGTAACGCGCGTCGAGCTGGACGACGCGGATACGCGAGTGACGGGTGTCGTGCTCGAGGATGGCGAGTCCGTATCGGCACGACACGTGGTGATCGCGGCGGGCGCCTGGAGCGGCGAGCTGGAGGGATTACCCCCCGAGGCACGTGTGTCGGTGCGCCCGGTGAAGGGCCAGATCCTGCGCCTGCGCGATCCTGGCGGTCCGGGGCTGCTGAAGCGCGTGGTTCGCTTTGCCGGCGGCTACTTGGTTCCGCGCGCGGACGGGCGCTACGTACTGGGCGCCACCGTCGAGGAGCGCGGCTTCGAACGACATGCGACCGCGGGCGGTGTGTACGAGCTGTTGCGCAACGCGCACGAGCTTGTCCCCGGTGTGAGTGAGTTGCAGATCGAGGAGCTGTGTGTCGGGCTGCGCCCGGGCACGCCTGACAATCTGCCCGTGATCGGCCCAGGTGCGCTTGCGGGGTTGACGTGGGCGACCGGCCACTATCGCAATGGCATCCTGCTTGCTCCACTCACCGCCGAGCTCGTCGTGGAAGCGCTGGTAGGGGTTGCGGCATGATCTTCCTCAACGGTGAGAGCTCTGAGCTGCGGGGCGGCGAGACCGTTGCCGCGGCGCTCGGCAGTCTCGGCCTGTCGCTCGACGCCCGCGGAGTGGCGGTGGCCGTCGACGGCGAGGTGGTGCCGCGTGCCGCGTGGCCGACCTTCGCACTCGATGCCGATGCGCGCGTGGAGGTGCTAACCGCGATGCAGGGAGGATGATCTTGGGGATGACGACCGATCCCGCGAGTCCTGCACCTGCCCTCAACGGCGCCGCGCACGTCGAGGATGCGTTGACGATCGCCGGCCGTACGTTTCGATCGCGACTGCTGCTCGGCACGGGTGGGTTCTCCTCGCTGGAGCTGCTCTGCGCGGCGATCGCGGCCGGCGGCAGCGAGCTGGTGACGGTCGCCCTGCGGCGTATCGATCCGGCGGCGCGCGGTTCGCTGGTCGATGTGCTCTCGGCGGCCGGTGTCGAGCTGCTGCCGAACACCGCCGGTTGCTACACCGCACGCGACGCGGTGCTCACCGCCAAGCTCGCGCGCGAGGCGTTCCAGACCGACTGGGTGAAGCTCGAGGTGATCGGCGACGAGGACACGCTGCTGCCCGATGCCCCCGAGCTGCTGACGGCCGCCGAGCAGCTGGTAGACGACGGCTTTGTCGTGCTGCCCTACACGACCGACGACCCGATCCTTGCCCGGCGGTTGGTCGACGTCGGCTGCGCCGCGGTGATGCCCCTGGGCTCGCCGATCGGCAGCGGTATGGGTATCCGCAACCCCTACAACATCAGCCTGATCCGCGAGGCCGTGCAGGTCCCGGTGGTGCTCGACGCGGGTATCGGCACCGCCTCCGACGCGGCGCTGGCGATGGAGCTCGGCTGCGACGCGGTGATGGCCGCCAGCGCGATCGCCCGCGCCCAGGACCCCGTGCGGATGGCGCGCGCGATGCGCCAAGCGGTGGAGGGAGGCCGCCTGGCCCGTACGGCGGGTCGCATCCCGCGCCGGCGCTACGCGACGGCCTCGACACCGAACGAGGGTCTGCCGGACTTTCGTTGATGCGGACGACGGTGCATGCGCCGTCGTCTTGCTTTTTTGACGACTTCGATCGTCCCGCATAGTTCGGGGGAAGGGCAGGCCCTCCCCCGTGCCCCCTCCCGTTATCAACAGGAGTCTTCCTCCCCGCAAGCCGCCTACTGCACGACTTCGATCGTCCCGTTCATGCTCGCCGGGTGGATCGTGCACTCGTAGTGGATCACGCCCGGCTTGGTCACCTTGAGCTCGTATGTGCCGCCTTCGCCGAAGTCCTTCGAAGCGAACTTCGCGGGGCCACCCTCGCTGGTGACGTTGTGTTCGACCGCGTCGAAGTTCGTCCACTTGATCGTGCTTCCCACCTTCACCTTGATCGTGTCCGGGTCGATCGCGATGTTGTGGTAGGCGACCTGCACGGTTCCGCTCTGCACGGGCGCGGAGGCCGCCGGCGCGGCGTACTTTGGCGTCGTGTCCGTTTTCAGGCCGCCGGAGGACGCGCTGGTGCTCGCGGTCGCCGTGCTGGAGCTGCTGGAGCCGCTCGATCCGCAGCCGGCCGCGAACAGGAGCGCGAAGCAGGCGATCGCGGCGGGTAGCAGTGGGCCTCTTCTCATCGGACGATCCTTTCTCGGCGGGCGTTGCGCTCAGCCTAACTGAATGTCCAGACTAGACTGGCCCGTCCATGACACGACATTTTCTCACGGGCGCCGAGCTGACCGCGGCGGAGCTGGGCGCGCTGCTCGACCGCGCCATCGATCTGAAGTCCGCGCCGCGCTCATCGCGGGCGCTCGCCGGGCGGAGCGTCGCGCTGATCTTCCAGAAGCCCTCGACGCGGACGCGGCTGTCGTTCGAGGTCGGGATCGACGAGCTGGGCGGCCACCCCGTCGTGCTGCGCGCCGACGAGCTGCAGCTCTCCCGCGGCGAGTCACCGCGCGACACCGCCCTCGTGCTCTCCCGGCATGTCAGCGCCGTGGGTGTGCGCACGGGGCCCGACGCGCTGCTCGCGGAATTGGCCGAGCACAGCTCGATCCCCGTCTTCAACATGCTCACCGCTCGGCACCACCCCTGCCAGGCGCTGGCCGATCTGCTGACGTTGCGCGAGGCGCTCGGCACCTTTGAGGGTCCCACCCGCCCTCAAATCGCCTACGTCGGCGATGGCAACAACGTCGCCCGTTCGCTGGCGCTGCTCGGCACGCTCGCCGGGCTCGACGTCGCGGTGGCCTCTCCCCCCGGTTATGCGCTGGAGGACGATCTCCCGCTGCTCGCCGGCGCGACCGGCTCGCTCTCGCTGCACACCGATCCGCTCGCGGCCGTGGACGGCGCGCAGGCCGTCTATACCGACGTGTGGGTGAGCATGGGCGACGAGACGACCGCTGCCGAGCGCCGCGCCGCGCTGGGCGCCTACCGGATCGACGACGCGCTGCTCGACGCCGCCGCGCCGGGCGCCTTCGCGATGCACGACCTGCCCGCGCACCCCGGCGAGGAGATTTCCGCGGAGGTTCTCTACGGTGCCCGCCAGCGGATCTGGGACCAGGCCGAGAACCGGCGCCACGCGCAGAAGGCGCTTCTAGAGCTTTTGGTTGCGCCGAGCGACGATCAGCCACCCGTATGACGCTCGATCCCCCCCTCGCCCCCGGCGCCGAGGTCCCCGACGTTCCGTCTTCGGCCGCCGAGGCCGCCGCCGGCACGCTCGATCGCCCGTCCGGCGATCAGCCCCCGCGCCCGCAACGGGGCGATGAGCTGGAGCTGAGCATCGATTCGCTCGCCTTCGGCGGGGAGGGCGTCGCGCGGCTCGGCGACGGCGGCTACGTGGTGTTCGTCGCGGGGGCGATCCCCGGTGACCGCGTGCGCGCGGTCGTGCACAAGCGCAAGCGCAACTACGCGCACGCCCGCGCGATCGAGATCCTCGAGCCGAGCCCGGAGCGGATCGCGCCGCGCGCCGGGCATCCGGGTGTCCCTTGGCAGGTGCTTCCCTACGAGCGCCAGTTGGAGGTCAAGCACACGCAGGTCGATGACGCGCTGCGGCGGATCGGCCGGCTCGACGGCTTCGAGCTGGAGGAGATCGTGCCCGCGTTGGAACAGTGGCGCTATCGCAACAAGCTCGAGTACTCCTTCGGTAGCGACGGCGAAGGCGCCTCTGGCAGTGCCGGCGCGGGCGAGCGGGACAGTAGCGACGGCGACCGTCGCGACGACGGCTCCGGCCGGGGCCTGGTCTGCGGTTTTCACGCCCCGGCCGGCGGCAACGCGGTCGTGGCGATCGAGGACTGTCTGCTGGCCTCCGAGCGGGGCAACCTCGCGCGCGAGGTCGCGCTGGACTGGTGTCGCTCGGAGGGGCTCACCGCGTGGGAGCGTGGCCAGGGCCGCAGGGGCGCTTCGCGCGATGAGGATCGCCAGCGGACCGCAGCGGCGCCCGACGGGCGTGCCCGCCTGCGCAACCTCGTCGTACGCGAAGGGCGGCGCACCGGCAAGCTGCAGATCCGGATCGTCACGACCGCCGGCGAGCTCGAGGCGGGCGCGCTCGCGCAGGCCTTGAGCGAGGCGTTGGGCGAGAGCCTGTCAGGGGTTCTGTGGACGCGCTCGCGCAGCCTCGCGGAGACGACCGCGGGCGGCGACACCGAGCTGGTGTGGGGCGATGGCGAGCTGCCCGAGCGACTCGGCGAGCTCGACCTGCGGATCTCTCCCGAGGCGTTCTTCCAGACGAACACCGAGATGGCCGAGCTGCTGTACGGGATCGTCGTCGAGTACGCGGCGCTGGAGGGCTGGGAGCGCGTGTACGACCTCTACTCGGGGATCGGCACGATCGCGCTCACGCTGGCCGCGCGCGCCGGCGAGCTGTGGGGGATCGAGCTGATCGAGGAGGCGGTCGCCGACGCGATCGCCGCGGCGCGGCGCAACGAGATCCAGGGTGTCCAGTTCTTCGCCGGCGACGCCCGCCTTGCTCTCCCCGAGTTGGTGGAACGCGCCGGCCGGCCTGATGTCCTGGTCGTCGATCCGCCGCGCGCCGGGCTCTCTCAGAAAGTCGTGCGCCGGATTATCGAGGCCTCGCCGAAGCGGATCGTCTACGTGTCCTGCAACCCGACGACGCTCGCGCCGAACGCCGCGCAGCTGGAGCAGGCGGGCTGGAAGCTGTTGAAGGTGCGGCCCGTGGACATGTTTCCCCAGACGCACCACATCGAGTGCGTCGCCCTATTCGAGCGTCTCCCAGGTGCGCCGGCGCCGGACGGGCAGGGGACGGCGATCTCTTCGGGGGAGCACGAGATCGCGGCACCGGACGCCGAGTAGTCTTCCGCGCGATGCGTGCCGCCACCATCCGCGAGCAGGAGATCGTGATCGAGGAGCACCCCGATCCAGTCCCCGGCAGCGAAGACGTGCTCGTGCGCGTCCATGCGGCTGGTCTGAACGGCGCCGACATGATGCAGCGACGCGGTCTGTATCCCGCACCCGCGGGCTCGCCGCAGGACATCCCTGGCATGGAGCTCGCCGGCGAGGTGGCCGCGCTCGGCTCGGCAGCTCGGCGTTTCGCGCTGGGCGATCGCGTGATGGCGATCGTCGGCGGTGGCGCGCAGGCCGAGCTGGCGACGGTCCACGAGCGCCAGCTGATGCCGGTCCCGGAGATCCTCGACTGGACCTCGGCGGGTGGCCTGCCGGAGGTTTTCACCACGGCCTACGACGCGATCTTCACCCAGGCAGAGCTACGCCCCGGTGAGCGGCTGCTCGTGCACGGCGGCGCGGGCGGTGTCGGTACTGCCGCGATTCAGCTCGCCCGTGCGACCGGCGCCAGCGTGACCGCGACGGTTCGCAACGAGGCGCTGCGCGACGGCGTCGCCGCACTCGGAGCCGAGGCGATCGCGCCTGAGGGTTTTGCCGAGCACGGGCCGTTCGATGTGATCCTCGAGCTCGTCGGCGCACCGAACCTCGCCGAGAACCTGCAGGCGCTCGCGACCGGCGGGCGGATCGCCGTGATCGGCGTTGCGGCCGGAGCAAAGGGCGAGCTGAACCTGCTCGCGCTGATGGGCAAGCGCGCGCGGATCTACGGCTCGACGCTGCGCGCGCGTCCGCTGGAGGAGAAAGCGCTCCTCGCACGCGACGTCGAGCGTGAGGTGCTGCCCTTGTTCGAGTCCGGCGCGCTGCGCGTGCCCGTCGCCGAGACCTTCCCCTTGGAGGATGCCGCCGCCGCCTACGAGCGCTTCGCGGCCGGCGGCAAGCTCGGCAAGATCGTGCTCACTTTGTGACGGGGCTCAGGCGAATTGTGTCTGAGATGTGCCGGCGCGGAAAGTTAGTAGAGACTTTTTAAAGTGCGATAGCGATGGTTATACGCACTTTAAAAAGTAATACACAACCCCCGGCCCTTTATCTTCATCTGGCTCGACTCAATACGGCGGCTGTGCCGCGTACCACTCGCCGAGCGTGCGGAAGGCCGCCCAGAAGGCGCGCTTGGCGTCCTGTTCGTCCAGCGACTCGTCGATATTCGGCACGTACAGCGCGTCAATCGTCGGTGTCAGCCGCTGGATCTCGCCGAACCGAGGTTGCAACGGCCGCGCGAGCGGGATCTCCATCTCACCGAGTGCGGCGAGCGCGTCCGGGCCCATCACGACGATGATCTTCGGTTGCACGATCGCGAGCTCCTCGACGACGTGCGCCACGCACGCGAAGTCCGCGAGCGAGGAGTCGCTCAGCGGGCACTTCACGCACAGCGTGCCGTAGACCGCGAGCGGATCGATCGACAGGCGCTTCAGCGACTTCATCAGCGCGCCCCCGGCGCGCCCGTAGAAGGCCACGCCCTCCTCGATCTCCGATGGCAGGGGAGCGTGCTTGAGCAGCATGATGTCCGCCTGGGGGTGGCCCGAACCGAGCACCGGCATCAGGTTCCCGCGCGGGCAGTGCGGGCAGGACTGCAGCTCGCGCGTCAGCGAGTTCAGCTCGCGAATCGCGCGCTCGAGGTACTTCTCACGGATCTCGTCATCGGTTACGGGCATCGACCCCGAGGGATTTGACGACGCGTGGCTTTGTCCTTGGCGGTGCATCGAGACTTGCGCTTTTCCCGGGTTTGCACCCACGCTTCTACTCCTATCTGCGCCCGCCGCCCGTGGCGCCGCCCGTGGCGCCGCCCGCGGCGCCACCCCCGTCGCTGCGCTTCGCGCGCTTCACGCGACGGGCCTTGCTCGCCCGCTGGGCGGAGGCGGGGGTGGCCTTGGTCTGCAGGAACTTCAGCGCCTGCACGTACAGCAGGCTGGTCGGGCGCGTGAGGATGTCGGCGTCGCGCAGCGACTGCAGGAACTCGGTCGGCCCGTCGAAGTCGCGCATCCGGATGCGCACCGAGCCGAGGCCCTGGGCGACGTGGGAGTCCGAGCCGGCGCCCGCGACGATTCGGTACTTGGCGGCGAAGCGCACGGCCTCCTCGTTGAACGCGCCGATCGCCACGCGCGGGTTGAAGACCTCGATCGCGTCGACGTCGTCGAGGATCTTCAACAGGTGCTCGTAGTCGGGGACCGCGTGCATACGATCGAACGGGTGGGGCACGTAGACGAGGCCGCCCTGGCGCTTGATCTCGGCGACCGTCTCCTCGAGGGTCAGGCCGCGAGGGATCTTCTGCTCGATGAACAGCCCGATCACCTCGCCCTGGTCGGCCGTCTTGACCTCCTCGGCGACGATCACCTTCAGCGGCGGACCGACGCCCCCGCCACCGCCGGCGGGGTGGGTGGAGCTCGACTCGAGGGCCTGCCTGCGCGCCTCCAGCGCGCCGGAGATCTCGTTGTGGTCGGTCACCGCGATCGCGCCCAGGCCCTGCTCGCGCGCGGTTGCCAGCAGCACCTCCACGGGCGTGGCGCAGTCGCCGGAGTGGTCGGTATGCATGTGCAGGTCGACGTCGATCAACGGCCGTTTCGCCAGCTGCCGCCTCAGCGTGGGGTCCCCACCCACGGGGTGCCGGCGCGCCGCGAGGCCCCGGTAGATCTCCTCGAGCTCGTCGGCCGCGTCCTCGTCGTCCTCGCCATCCCCGAGCAGCCGGTACTCGCCCGGGAAGTGCCGCGCCATCAGCTCGGCGGTGGCGGGCAGGCTGGCGGTGCGCGCGTCGAGGCGCCCGAAGAAGGTCTCGACGAAGCGCCGCGCGACGAGCGTCGAGAGCAGCCGTTCGGTCGGTGTGTGGAACGAGCCGACGTTGAGCGAACGCGAGTGACGCAGCGCGGCGTTGGCGGTGCTCGGCGCGAACGGCTCGTGCACGTGGACGAAGTCCAGCGGAACGGTGTTCAACAGTTCCTCGATCGTGCGCGCCACGTCGATCGGCAGCGCCGGCGCCCGCCGGCGCGTGGGTGAGCTGGTGGGTTGGGTTCGATTCCGCGCGGTGCTCTGCAGGTCGAGCACCTCGCCGACGGCGATCACCCGCGGTGTGCCGCCGTCGGTTCCCGCCAACAGGGATGCGCTCCCCCTCCGCGTTCCACCTGCGCCCGGCGTTCCGGCCCCCTGTACTCCACCGCCCTCAGACGCTCCACCCACCACAGGCATTCCACCGGCGCCCCGCACCGCCCGCAGCGCCTTGCGCGAGGCGCGCACCCGCTCTTGCGAGCGCGACGGGGCGAGGATCAGCACGCGATGCCCGCGCGCGGAGAGCTCGCGCGTCACACGCGCGATGTAGGCGTTCACCTCGTTCTCCTGTGCCTCCCACGGGTATGGAGTGACATGGGCGATCGAGAACCGTTCTGAGGAGGCCATCGGGCCTCCATTATCACGCCTTCTGCGCCACCTTCCGAGGCTTGCTCGCCGCCCGGCTCCCGGTCGTCGACGCCTTACTCCCGCCAGCCGCCTTCGCGCGCGGGGGACTGCCGACCGGGGTGGGCGGGTGTGCATACCTCGCGATGAACTTCTCGGTATCCAGGCGCGCTTGGTTGTCGGGCCGCTGGTTGTGCGGCGACTTCATCAGGTAGGAGGAGGGCCCGTCGAGCTGACCGCCGACGCCGTGGTTGAGCGCGAGCTTGCAGCAGCGCACGGCGTCGATCACGATCCCGGCGGAGTTCGGCGAGTCCCATACCTCGAGCTTCATCTCCAGGTTCAGCGGCACGTCGCCGAAGGCCTGGCCCTCGACGCGGATGTGCGCCCACTTGCGGTCGGTCAACCACGGCACGTAGTCGGAGGGACCGACGTGCACGTTCTCGGGAGCCATCTCGTGGTCGATGATCGAGGTGACGGCGTTCGTCTTGGAGATCTTCTTCGACTCCAGCCGCTCGCGCTCGAGCATGTTGTAGAAGTCCATGTTGCCGCCGACGTTCAGCTGCGAGGTGCGCTGGATGCGCACGCCGCGCTCCTCGAACAGGCGGGCGAGCGTGCGGTGCACGATCGTCGCGCCGACCTGCGACTTGATGTCATCGCCGACGATCGGCAGTTTGGCCTGCTTGAAGCGCTTGTCCCAGTAGTCCTCGCGGGCGATGAACACGGGGATGCAGTTGACGAAGCCACAGCCGGCCTCGAGCACCTGCTCGACGTACCACTTGGTCGCCTGCTCGGAGCCGACGGGCAGGTAGGAGACGACCACGTCGGTGTGCGTGTCCTTGAGGATTCGCACGATGTCGGCGGTCTCGCCGGGGGCCTTTGTGATCTTCTCTTTGAGGTATTTGCCGAGCCCGTCGTGGGTCATCCCGCGGTACACGGGCACACCCATCTTCTTGGGCACCGCGCGCGCGCCGGTGGCGAACTTCATCGTGTTGTTCTGCCCGGCCCAGATCGCCTGGCCGAGGTCCTTGCCGACCTTCGTCCTGTCGATGTCGAAGGCGGCTGTGAATTCGATGTCGCGCACGTGATAGCCGCCGAGGTCGACGTGCATCAGGCCGGGGACGTCCTCGCCGAGGTTCGCGTCGCGGTAGTAGTTCACGCCCTGCACGAACGCCGAGGCGCAGTTGCCGACGCCGATGATCGCGACGCGGACCTTCTCAGATTGATAGCGCGCGACACCATTGCTGGCGGCGCCGTTCTTGGCAGCGCCTTTGGCGGCGATGCCATTGCTGTGTTGGGTGGGAGTCAAGTCGTATGTCCTTCCTGGAGGTTCGGGGTAACTACTCCGCGGGGCGGGCTAGGTCACACCGCGGGCTTGGACAGCTCGCGGCGCACGTGTGCGATCCGCTGCGCGACGGTGATCAGGCTGAGCGCCGCGAGCACATATACGGCTGCCTTCAGCGGGGCGAGGTTCCCCCCGACATCGGCGAACAGCAGCCCGATCGCGAGGATCACGACGCGCACGGGCCGCGTGGCGATGCCCACCTTGCACTCCACGCCGAGCGCCTCCGCGCGGGCACGTGTGTAGGAGACCATCAGCGAGCTGAGCACCGCGACGACGACCGCGGCCGCCGCCACGCGGTCGCCTTTCAGCGCGAAGTCCCCGGCGACGGCCGTCAGCACGATGCCCTCCTCGATCCGGTCGAGCGTCGAGTCCAGGAACGCGCCGAACGGAGTGCCCTTGCCGGACATCCGCGAGTAGCGCCCGTCGAGCGTGTCCATGATCGAGCCGACGATGAACGCGACGCCGCCGAGGAAGTACAGCTGTTCCCATACGAGCACAGCCGCGAGCAGGTTCAGCGCGAAGCCCGTCAGCGAGATCGCGTTGGGCGTCAGGCGCGAGTCGATCAGGCGGTTGCGGACGAGCTCGCGTCGCTCGCCGGCGCCGATCGGGGCCCGGCCGTTCGCCCGCGCCCGGGGGACGCTGCGCCGCGCGCGGCGCAGAGGAGCCTGATGTCGCGGCGCCATCGGGCTCAGCTTGCCTGGAGGTGGGTGGGAGTGCCGGCGCCCGAGAAGCGCCACACCCCGGGTCGTGCCCGGGCGAGCCAGCGCGCTCCGTAGGCGGCCGCCCCGGCGGTGACCGCGCCGAGGAACGCGTCGGTGATGAAGTGGTTGGCGGTCGCGACGATCACAAACGCCATCAGGAACGGGTAGAGGAACCAGACCACGCGCAGCGCCCGCGGCTTCACCAGGCGCGCCAGCGGCCAGCCGACCATCAGCGCGAACGCGACGTGCATCGAGGGCACGGCGGCGTAGGGGTTGAACAGCGCGTTCGCCGTGGCGGAGGCGTGCGATACGTGGATGCCGGTCACGTCGGAGACGGAGTCGATGAAGCCCCACTCGGGCATGAACCGCGGCGGCGCCGTGGGGAACACGATGTAGCCGACGAGCGCGATCGCCATCGCGATCATGAACATGTTGCGCACGAAGTAGAACGAGCGGTTGTGGCACAGGTACAGGTAGACGAGCGCCCCGAGCGTGACCGTCGTCTGCGCGTTGACATACAGCCAGCTCGACAGGCCGATCAACAGGTGCGAGCCCGACGCCCAGGCCTGCACGCTGGGCTCGACGAACACGTGCAGCGTGCGCTCGACCTGGATCAGATCGCGCGCGTGCTGGAAGGCGACGTTCGCATCGCCCGCGACCAGCCCGCGCGCCAGGCGATAGGCGAAGTAAGCCGCCGCGAACAGCGAGACTTGGCGCAGCACGTCCAACCACCCACCTGGCAGGACGCGCGCCTGGAGGAGACGAGCGCGAGCGACCACACCGGGAAGCCTAGACGATGTAAAGAAGCCGTATCGAAGAACGCTTCCCGGGCGCTCGATGCGCGCCGGGTCTGCGGAATGAGCTCGGATCGATGCGATCGCGTTGCGCGGGCGATCGCTTTATCCCGGGAGGTCGACGACCGCGAACAGGCGCCAGTGCCGCGAGCGCCAGACTTCGCGCAGATCGGGCAGGCCGTGGGCCACCAGCGCTCCCTCGGCCTGCCCGGCGTGGTCGAGCCGTGTGTCGGGCAACGCGACGTAGGCGACGTGGTTTTCTTCCAGCCACGCGCCGTAGGCCGCCGCGGTGAGTGTCGGACGGTAGAACAGCGCGGCGTAGCGCGTGTCGAGCTGGCGCTCCCAGCCGCGGGCAAGCGAGATGCCGTCGTGGCCGGCGAGGTCGGCGGCCTCCCAGTGCGCCGCGGTCAGCGGCACCTCGACGATCGTCGGCGCGCCGTGGCGGAGCGCGCGCAGCTCGGAGCGCAGGGGCGCGTAGTAGGAGGCATTCACAGAGCGGTCGCCCGCGAGCGCCGAGACGTTGGCGATCGGGGTGAACAGCATCCAGTAGAGCAGCACGGGGGCGAGCAGGCACAGCGCCACGCGGTGGCGGTCCCACAGCACCCCGGCGAGCAGCGGCGCGGCAAGCAGCGCGGCGAGGCGCGTGGCGTTGCCGCCGACGGGGGTCTCGAGCGCGAACGCGGCGATCAGCGCGAGCGCGTACAGCGCGGCGCCGAGGCGCACGGTGCGCCACGCGCGCGGGGTGAGCGTCCCCCGGGGCAGCAGCAGCGCGATCAGCAGCACCCCCGCGAGCGCCGGCCAGAAGGCCGAGGCCGCGAACGGCTCGTAGCCGCCTTCGGGGAAGGCGAGCGCGAGGACGGCGATCGGCAGTAGCGCGGCGCCGGCGAACGCGAGACCCTGGTCGCGACCCTGGTTCTCTTCACGCCAGGCGGCGAGCGCGTAGGCGAGGCCGGCGAGCGCGAGGAACGCTCCGGCGACGGGGCTCGCCGCGCTCGTCAGCAGCGCCAGCACGAGCGCGAGCGCGAGACGTCCGCGCAGCAGGGCGAGCGCCGCGCCGAGCCCGATCGCGAAGCCGAGGTCGTAGGGGACGCGCCCGGACAGCAGCCCGACGCAGAAGCCGAGCGCGAACACGGCGGCGGCGACCCGGGCGGACGGGTTCCGATCAAGGCCGAAGACGCGCTCGGCGATCAGGCCGAACAGCGCGCTGGCCGCGAGCGCCGAGAGCACGAGCTCCACGCGCACTCCGACGAGCGCCCCGAGCGCCGGGGACAGCAATGAGTAGCCGAGCAGGTAGTGCCCGTGTGCGGCGTACCAGCCGTGGTCGCGCAGCGTGAAGCCGACGCGCGCGAACAGGTCGCTGCGATACGTGGCGGCCGCCAGGTCGGCGGCCGGCGGCATCCAGAGCAGGTAGGCGATCACAAGCGGGACCGCGACGGCGAGTGCGAGCGCCCAAGGACGAGTGAGCGGATGTTGTTCTGTGTCCTCCGTCCGCGCGGCGGACAGATGCGGTGAGGGGGTCGCGGCGTGCGTTGCCATGCGGCGGTCCGCCCCGCTCAGGTCGCGGCCAGGAACTCGGTGACGCGGTCGATTACGTCCGGGCGGTCCAGCCAGGGCACGTGGCCGGCGTCAGGGAGCTCCAGCAGCTCGGCGTTCGGCAGCGCGCGCGCGTACGCGGCGCCGAAGCGAGCGGGAATGTACGGGTCGGCGGCGCCCCACACGACAAGCGCGGGCATCGTCAGGAGCCCCAGGTCGGCGCCGGCCGCCGCGAGCACGTCCGAGGGCGAGGAGCGGTACAGGCGCAGGATCGCGCGCTGGGTGCCCTGGTCGAAATGGTCGAGCACGGAGTCGAGCCACGCCTCGGGCAGCGGGCCGGGGGTGAAGTTGGACTCCGCGGAGGCGCGCCGCAGGGTCTGGCGGCCGGTCGAGCCCATCATCAGCTCGCCGAGCCCGGGGGTGCGCCAGACGCGCGCGACACGATGCCAGCGAAAGCCGGGCAGCAGCGGCACGGCGTCGATGATCACCAACCGCGCGACGCGCGAGGGATGGCGCTGGGCGAAGGCGAGCCCGACGGCGCCCCAGTCGTGCACGACCAGGCTGACCCGCTCGACCCCGACGAAGTCGAGAAACCGCTCGATGAACCGCGCATACTCCTCGATCGTGTACCGCAGATTGCCGGGCTTGCCCGAGCGGCCAAACCCCGGCAGGTCGACGGCCAGCCCGCCGCTGCGCTCCAGGAACCCCAGCTCGTACGGCGGCAGCTCCATCCAGTCGTCGGTGTCCCGTTTCGCCCGCCACCACCGTTTCCACCACGGCCGGACCCGATAGCTCGCGCGCGGGCTGACCCAGTCGTCCGAGTTGGTCGGCACCCCGTGCAGGTACAGCACGGGCGCGGCGTCGATCCCGTCGGGCGCCGGTGCGGAGCGCCAGAAGATCGGCAATCCGTCCAGCTCGCCGTGGTGATCGCTGACGGAGGGCACCGAGCGAGGATATCCGGCTACCGTGGCGCGGTGGTCATGACCAAGCCTCCCTGGACCAAGCCGACGCGCAGGCGCGTGCGCGCGATCAGGGACCGTCTGCGCGCGGTGTACGGGATCCCGGTGATGGCGCCGCACGGCGATCCGATCGCGGAGCTGGTCTTGACGGTGCTGTCGCAGAGCACGAACGACCGCAACCGGGACGTCGCCTACCTGCGGCTGCGCGAGCGGTTTGGGCGGGCGGGGATCGATTTCGAGGCGGTGATGCGGGCGCCGGTTGGGGAGGTCGAGGAGGCGATCAGGCCGGGCGGGATCTCGAAGGTCAAGTCGGCGCGGATCAAGGCGATCCTGCAGGCGATCGCGGACCGGCCCCCCGTTCGACCCGCGCGCGGTGGCGAGCTCGCGACGCAGCCCGATGGGTCCTCGCCGCCCGGCGTGTTCGACGAAACAGCGTCCGAGCTGTCGCTGGACTGGCTGCCCGATGTCCCGTTGGCGGAGGCCCGCGACTACCTGACCGCCCTGCCTGGCGTCGGCCGGAAGACGGCGGCGTGCGTGCTGCTGTTCGCGTACGGCCTGCACGACGTGCCGGTCGACACGCACGTCTCGCGCGTGGGCACGCGCCTGGGCCTGCTGCGCAAGGGCGCGCCGTTCGACGAGCTGCACGACGAGATGCTCGCGCTGACCCCGCCGGGCGAGGAGCTGGAGCTGCACGTGAACCTGCTGCGCCATGGGAGGAGAACCTGCCACGCGCGCAGGCCGGCCTGCGGGGAATGCGCTCTGGCGCGGATGTGCCCGAGCCGCAAGGAGTTCCCGTGAGAAGACCTCTGAGAAGACCCTGAGAAGATCCGGTTATAGGCCCGCCTGGGGGCGGGCATGTTGACGTTCGCAGCTGAGCCACAGGCGCCCTTCCGCCTTACGGGCGTACCCCATGACAGAGGCGGGGAGGCTCTGCCCGGACCGAGATGGGAACACGAGCGTTCCCAAGCTCTCAAGCGTCCGTTTCCGGCGGTCTTGGTGTTTGGCTCTACAAAGCGACTTCTCACGCCGTTTGCGCTTCGCACTTGCAAACCTCAAGCGTTTGTGCATATAGTTGTTAGGAGAGGTGCTCCCCGGTGTGGGGGCATGGAAATAGACCGGGTTTGGGTTGGTTTTCTTGATCGATTGCAAGCGGTTGTAGGGGAATTGTTGTGGGAGAGGGTTACCGGATCGCATGAAGAGGGGTTGTTTTCGCGTGAGTCCATTGGGGACAGATGTGATGGGGGTCGTTGTGCGCCTGAGGGGTTCCATAACGAGATGCGTCAGCGCTGCTGACACATCTCTCTCTCTCTCTCTCTCTCTACTCCGGATCTAGCAGGCCAAAAGCAGCGCAGGACCGGGACTTCGTCCCGGCCGGCCCGACTTCGCGGGCTTATCGGCCGGGACGAAGTCGCGGACCTGCTTGGCTGATCTCGAAGTTTGAGGCGGTTGCCTTTCGGCGCTCTGCGCGCGCTCTGATTTGTGGTGAGCGCTGATGGCTGCCGGCGGTCGTATTCCGGTGCGTCATCCGGGTACCCCGGGTCCGCGTGGTGGCGGCGGGTTTGTCTCTGAATTGCAGCGTACGCGGTTGTTGGAGGCGGCGTTCGCGGTTGTCTGCGAGGAGGGTTATAAGCGGATGACGGCGCGGAGGGTCTCGGCCCGCGCGGGTATGTCGAGCAAGACGTTCTATGACCTGTTCAGCGACCGCGAAGATTGTTTTCTCGCTGCGTTTGACTACGCCGTCGAGGAGCTCGCCGCGATTGTCATCCCCGCGTATGAGAGTGAGGGTGAGTGGGCTGCCCGTGTCCGCGAGGGCCTCGGCACGCTCCTCGCGTTGCTCGACCGGGAGCGTGAGCTGCGCCAGCTGGTGTTCGTCGAGGCGCTCGGTGCGGGCCCGCGGGTCCTTGCGCGTCGCGCACAGGTACTACAGGAGCTGGGTGGTGTCATCGACGGGGGCCGTGCGGGTGTGCAGGCGGGCCGGGAGCTGCCGCCGTTGACCGCAGAGGGCCTTGTCGGTGCGGCGTTCGGTGTGATTTACGGCAGGCTGTTGGAGGACCAGGACGCTGAGCTGGCGGGGTTATCCAACGCGTTGATGGCAACGATCGTGCTGCCCTATCGCGGGCATACTGCTGCCGCGCGGGAGCTTTCGCGCCGGTATCGCGCGCCGTTGCTTGGCTCGTCGCGGGTGCGCGGCGGCGCGTCGGTCAGACCCGCGGGGATCGCGGACCTCAATTTCCGTGTGACTGTCCGTACGCAGATGGTCCTCGCCGCCGTCGCGGAACTGAACGGCCGGGAAGCAAGCCCGAGTAACCGGCAGGTCGCCGACGCCGCCGAGATCACAGACCAAGGTCAGATCTCACGGCTACTGCGACGCCTGGAGGGTCATGGCCTGATCCAGAACACCGGGGGCCAAACCCAGGGCGCCCCCAACGCCTGGCAACTAACCGATAAGGGCAGGCAGATAACACAAACGTTCCGCGCTCACGCGCACAACAACAGGGAGGTCGCGTCGTGATGCGCTTGAAGAGGTTAAATGCCGGGGTGCGCGTGTGCACGCTGCTGTCGTTCGTCCTGCTGCTAGCGATGGCCCTCACGGCCACCTCCGCTCTCGCCCTCACGAACCCCGAACGCCATTACGAGATGGTCAGCCCGCCTTATAAGGGTGGATACAGCACTACCAATGATTTCGGGGAACGGGTGATAGTCGCGCCGGATGGCGAAAGCGTGGCGTTCTTCTCCGCCGGCGCGTTCAACGGCGCGCCCACGGGCTTCTTTGGGAAGTTCGATTATCTTGCGCGGCGGGACGCCTCGGGCTGGTCGACCGCGTCGCTGCTGCCCCCTTCCAGTTTGGCCGTCAATGACGATGAAAGCGATCTGTCCGAGTCGCTCGACCAGGTTTTCACGATCGCCTCACCGGGATCCTCTCACGAACTGCCGCGCCCCGACGAAGCGGATCTTCTGCTCCACGCCACAGACCAGCCCGACGTAAGCACTGAGTGGGAATCGGTGGGCTCAGTGGAACTTGCGGAACATCGGCATCTATTGACGTCTCCTGCATACGACACCAGTAGCAATGACTTCTGTCACATACTGCTCACTCAGGTCAGCCTGGCCCTCTTGCCGTCGGCCCTTGGCGCAGTCGAACCGCTATATGAGTTCAGCCGTGGCTGTGACGGCGAAGCTTCCTCGTTGCAACTGGTCGACGTGAACAACGCCGACGCCATTATTGCGCCCAAGTGCCACACGGGCCTTGGTGGTGCCCAGTATTCCGAACAGAGCAGCAAGTTCAATGCGATGAGCGCGGAAGGGGGAACGGTGTTCTTCACCGTCTGCGTGAGTGGGGAAGCAACGGGACCGACCAGCCCGCATCAACTGTTTGTGCGTCTTGGTGGGTCGCGGACGCTCGAAGTCTCTAGGCCGTTGGGGGGTTGTGCTGTGCCGGGTGAAGTTCCGTGTGCGGATGCGTCTGGGCGTGCGAGCGCTGATTTTGTAGGTGCTTCCGAAGACGGCGCGACGGTGTATTTCACGACGACGGCGCCGTTGGCGCCGACGGATAAAGACACTGCAGAGGATCTATACATGGCCACGATCGGTTGTCCAGAAGGTAGGCCAGGGTGCGCGGATGGTGAACGTGAAGTGCGCTCGCTTGGGCAGGTCTCCAATAACATGAATGGTGGCGCGGCGGAAGTGCAGGGTGTAGTGCGCGTGGCGCCGGATGGGGGGCGTGTGTACTACATCGCGCGCGGTGATCTTTTGAGCACGGCCGAGCAGGGTATGCTGGAACGGGAAGGGCGCCCGGTGCCGCGTGCCGGAGCTGACAATCTCTACGTGTATGACGATGCCGGGCAGGGCACGACATCTTTTATCGGCGATCTGTGCGCCGGGGAAGGCCTCTCCGGAACCGTCGCGGACATCGGTTGCCCCGGCGGGGAAAGCGATGCCGGACTGTGGTCGTCGAGCTCTTCGGATGAAGCGCAGACCGCTGGCGCGGAAGGGGGTTTTCTGGTGTTCGCGAGCGTGGCGCAGCTAACGCGCGACGATACGAACAGGGTGCGGGATGTGTACCGGTATGACGCCGAAACGGATAATCTTCAGCGTGTCTCCGTCGGTGAAGACGGCTTTGACGCGAACGGCAACGCTAGCCCGCTTGGCTCGAGCATTCTCCCGGGTAACTGGGGCGGGAGCGTCTTTGCACAGCATGAATTGGATAATCGGGCGATCAGCGAAGATGGCTCGCGTGTCGTCTTTATCTCCGCGGTGCCGCTGTCGCCGGATGCGAGCAACGGTCTGACGAACGCCTATGAATGGCATGAGAGCCCGGGTGGAGCGGAAGGCCGTGTTTCGTTGGTGTCGACGGGCAGCTCCGAACAGGCGGTGATTAACCCGGTGATCTCTGAGAGTGGGCATGATGTGTTCTTCACGACGACGCAGGGCTTGGTGCCGCAGGACACCGATGGCGCCGCGGATGTCTATGACGCGCGTTTGGGAGCGGGTTTCCCGCAAGCCCCCGCGGAAACGCAGCCGTGCCAGGGCGACGCGTGCCAGGGGCCTTTGACAAACCCGGTGGCGCTTTTGATACCCGGCAGCGTCTCGCAGGAGCCGGGCGGCAACCTGACGCCGGCGACGCCACCCACCGTCGCGAAGGCCAAAACAAAGGCCAAGGCGAAGGGAAAGTCCAAGAAGCATAAGAAAAAGAAGAGGCCGCGGTCATCGAGAAAGGGCGGGAAAGCCAAGCGGCCTTCTGCCGGGAGGGAACGATGAGAACCATGCTCAAACATGGCGCATGCGCCTGCGCGCTCATAACGGGAGTCCTGCTGGGAGTACTCGCGCCAAGCGCGAGCGCGCTCGGAGCCAGCCCGCTACGGATCACGAAGTTCACACTGCAGCCGACCAAGGCCACCGTCGAAAAGCCGGTCGAAGCACAATTAGGAGGGACCACGGCACAGGGAGTCGAATTCGTCAATGAACCTTATGCGGTCCCGTTCACCCAGGCGGGGGGGCACCCGTGGGCGCTGACGACAACCGTCGAATTCGAAACCGAGGAAGGCACAACTTCTTCACCCCGGGAGGGAACACGCGATCCTAAGGACATCGTTGTGAGCTTGCCGCCTGGTCTGCTTGGGAACCCGCAGGCTGTCCCGCGCTGCTCTTTGGCCCTGCTCACTGCAGGAAACTATAAATGTCCGCCCGATACACAGGTGGGCGTCTATCGGCTGGCATGGCATGCAGAAACGCAGATCCTTGGTCAAATAGTGAATGTCGCGCCGGAAAAGGGACAATCGGCTGAGTTTGCGCTCGTAACGCCGGCGCCGTTCGATACGGCTATCTTGACCGCGCACCTGGTGCGCACCGGCAAGGAACTGGCAGGAGAAGAAGGGTACGGCTTCGAGGTTGCGAGCAACGAGATTCCGCAAGTGGGTCTGGCGGGTGTCGAATTGACGTTCTGGGGCGTGCCCGCCGATCCGAGTCACGACCCGATGCGCGGCAAGGCGTGTAGTGGATCATTTGCCAAAGAACCTTTGAAATGTGGCGAAGGACAAGGCGAAGGTGGCGAGCATGCAGGCATTGCACCGGTTCCGTTCCTGACGTTGCCGAGTACCTGCACAGGCGGTCCCGAGACGGCAACGATACGTGCCGACTCGTGGCAGGAACCTGGAGAGGTCAGCGAAGGACAATATACCGGCTACACCGAAGCAAAGGCGACGCTCCCGGCTGCGACGGGCTGTGGTCTGTCGCAGTTCCTGTCAGGAACGGGTCTGGATTTGGAACCCGACAATACGCTTGCGGACGATCCCGTCGGCTTGGGCGTGAACTTACGGGTGCCGCAGAACGAAAAGCCGCAGCAGAGCGCGACGCCGCTGTTGCGTCAGACGGTGGTGACGTTGCCCGAGGGGATGTCGGTGTCGCCGGGGGTGGTTGATGGGGTCAAGGCGTGTAATGCGACTGGGCCGGAAGGGATCAACATCACAGGAGCTGAATCCGAACAGGAAGCACCAAATGGAGAACTACAGCTCGCCCCTGGGCACTGTCCTGATGCGTCGGTCGTTGGCGAAGCGGAAGTGGTCACGCCTTACTTGCCCAATCCGGTGAAGGGGCATGTGTATTTGGCCAGGCCCGGCTGTGGGGGCGCGGGCGAAGCTGCCTGCACGCCTCACGATGCGGCTGACGGGAACCTGTACAAGCTGTATCTCGAACTCGGAGGCACGGGTGCGCTGTCTGATGCGGGTATCGTGTTCAAGGTTCCGTTGGAAACGGAGGCGAATCCGGCGACGGGGCAGCTCACGGCGATCGCGAAGGGCTTGGTGCAGGCGCCTTACAGCGAAGTGAAGATCCGGTTGAATGGTGGTCCGCGAGCGCCGCTGGATAACCCGGCGGTGTGTGGGTCTGCGGTCACGGCGGGTGATTTCACGCCGTGGAGCGCGCCGGGTCTTACGCCGGAAGGGTTGTTGGTAGGGGGTACGCCGGATGCGCTGTCCTCGTCGTTCTTCAACGTGGAAGGTTGTGCGAGCCCTGCGGGGTTGACCCCGGGCTTCAGTTCTGGCACGGTTTCTTCGCAGGCTGGTTCGTTCAGCAGCTTCACGATGAACCTGACGCGTCGGGATCGTGAACAGTTCCTCAAGGGTGTGCAGGTCCATACCCCGCCGGGGTTGTTGGGGATGCTCTCGAGCGTCCCGTTGTGCGGCGAACCGCAGGCGGATGCGGGGACGTGCCCGGAATCCTCGAAGATTGGGACGACGCGCGTGGCCTCCGGTGCGGGCTCGCACCCGTTTGAAATCGGCGGGAACGTCTATCTGACGACGGGCTATGGCGGTGCGCCGTTCGGCCTGTCGATCGTGACCGACGCGGTCGCGGGCCCGTTCAACCTCGGTCTGGTCGTGGTGCGGGCGAAGATAGCTGTTGACCCGGTCAACAGTTCGCTGACGATCACGACCGATGAAACCGGCCCCTATGCGATCCCGCAGATCATCTTCGGGGTGCCGCTGCGTCTCAAACAGGTCACGGTCAACATCGATCGCCCGAACTTCATGTTCAACCCGACCAACTGCTCTGGGCAGCAGATCACGGCGTCCGTCTCGGGGTCCGGGGAGGCGGTGGCGAACGTGGCCAGCCCGTTTGCGGCGGCGGGCTGTAAGAGCCTCGAATTCAAACCGGCCTTCAAGGTCTCCACGAGCGGGAAGACGAGTAAAGCGAATGGTGCGAGCCTGGATGCGAAGGTTACCTATCCGCCGTTTAAAGCCGGTAGCGAGGCGAACATCGCCCGCGTCAAGGTTGATCTCCCGAAGCAGCTCCCGTCGCGGTTGACGACGTTGCAGAAAGCGTGTACCGCCGCGCAGTTCGAAGCTGACCCTGCTGGGTGTCCCGCGGCGTCTGTCGTGGGGATCGTGCAGGCGAGTACGCCGTTGTTGCCGGTGGGGTTGGAAGGCCCGGTGTATTTCGTCAGTCATGGTGGGGAAGCGTTCCCGAGCTTGATCGTGGTGTTGCAGGGTGATGGTGTGCGCGTCGATCTGACGGGCTCGACGTTCATCAGCCATGCGGGGATCACGAGCAGCACGTTCAAGACGGTGCCGGATGTGCCGGTGAATACATTTGAGCTGTACCTTCCCGAGGGTAAGTTCTCCGCGCTCGCAGCGAACGGGAATCTCTGCAAGTCGAAGCTGGTGATGCCGACGGAATTCGTCGCGCAGAACGGCGCCGTGATGAAGCAGAGCACGAAAGTCACCGTCACGGACTGTCCAAAGGTGAAGGCGAAGGCTAAGAAGGCGAGGAGGCCGCGTCGGGCTCGAAGGGCCCGTGTCGCCGGTGATGCTCATGGCAACAGGAGGGTAGGCCGATGAACGTTCATCAGAGAACCCGTCGTATCGCGGTGACAGGCCTCTCGGTGCTCGGGCTGTTGGGTGCTCAGCTGGTGCTCGACGCCGGTCCGGCGGTGGCGTTTATGGGTTACGTTCCGCCGAGGTTCTTCGGTGGGGAAGGCTCCGGGAACGGCCAGTTCAAAGAACCCGCCGGTGTCGCGGTCAACGATGCGAGCAAAGAAGTCTACGTGTACGACGCGGGTAACCTGCGCGTGGAGCGCTTCAGCTCGAGCGGCGGCAAATTCGAAGGGCAGTTCAGCGGCAGTACATCCCCGACCGGGCAGTTCGCCCCACCGGCGAGTATCTCTGAACACGCCGCGCACGGCACCCTGTTCAACCTCGCGATCGATAACGACCACTCCAGCCCCTCCGAGGGTGATGTGTATGTCGTTGACCCGGGGCACAACGTGATCGACAAGTTCTCCGCAGCCGGCGTGTATCTCTCGCAGCTCACCGGGTTCAAAGCCCCTGTCTTCGGCGTCGCGGTCGACGCCACCGGGGATGTGTGGGTCGCTGAAGAAGGCAGCGAAGAAGGCGGAAATCATGGGCTGGTGCAACGGTTCGACAATGGTCTTGTAAACAAACGCCTCACCCCGGAACTGGACTCCGAAGCGCTACGCAGTCCCGGTATTGCCGTCGACGGCGAACAGAACTTGTATCTCCTCAAGGGGGAACCAAATGTCATCGAGGTCAACAAAGAAGGAACGACGCTGATAGGGGAAGGCCTGACGACGTGTGGGTGCGGGAAGGCGCTCGCGTTCGATAGTTCGGCGGGCAAGCTGCTCTTCGACGAAGGCAGCTCGATCGCCGTCTACCCCGCCAGCGCACAACCAGGAACCCCGCCGACCGAAACGATCACGGGTCTATCGTCCTCCTTCGGCCTCGCCGTGAACGCCTCCACACACGACCTATACGCGACCCAACGCGAAGCGGACACGGTCGCTGTCTTGAACTTTGGCCTGCTGCCCGACGTGACGACAGGCACAGCGAGCGAAGCCCATAGGACGACCGCGACGCTCGAAGGGGAAGTCAACCCTGATGGGCAGGCGGTCACCTCGTGTGAGTTCGAATACGGCCCTAGCGAAGCGTATGGGCAGAGCGTGCCGTGCTCCGCGCTCCCCGGGTCCGGAACGAGCGCGGTAGCGGTCAGCGCGCAAATAACCGGTCTGACCGTGGGTAGCGTCTACCATTTCCGTCTCGTCGCGGGCAACACCACCGGGACGCACCCCGGCAGCGACAGCGAATTCACGACGCTGCCGGCGGTCGAAAACGTGCTCACCGAAGCCGCCCTCGCGGTCACGGCGACCACGGCGACGCTGCCGGGCTCCTTCGAACCGAACGGGTTCGACACCCACTACAGCTTCGAATACCGTTCGCTCACGGGATCCCCGGTACTCACCCCACTCACGGACGCCGGGTCCGCCAACGAAGATAAGCACGTAAGCACCGAAGTCACCGGCTTGACCCCGAACGCGCTCTACCTCTTCCGCATCCTTCCGGAAAACCAGTTCGGGCAGACCATCGGCGGGTTCCAGCTCTTCAAAACCCCCATCATCGCGCCCATCATCCCCGGGACCCCGAGCGCGTCGTTCATCGCCACGCAGTCCGCGGTCCTGAACGCGCAACTGAACCCCGAGCACACAACCACCCACTACCACTTCGAATACGGCTCCTGCCCGACCCTCACAGGGTGCGCGACCGTGCAGAGCACCCCCGACGAAACCTCCGCCATCTACGGGCAGATCGGCACGACCCAGGAAGTCGTCGGGCTCGCGCCACAGACGACCTATAGCTACCGTCTCGTGGCGAGCAACCGGCATATCGCCAGCTGCGAAGGTGGGAACCCGGTCGAAGAAGAAGGCGTGATCGTCAGCTGCGAAGGCGGCGTCCCCGTCTTCGTGGGCGGCGAAGCCATCGGCGAGGAAGGCACCTTCACGACTGGTGTGCCGACCGTCGTCCAGGCGACCACAGGCCCCCCGAGCGCGATCACAGCCACCGGCGCCGTCATCTCCGGGGCCGTGAACGCCGATGGGCAGCCCGCGACGTACACCTTCGAACTCGGCGTCTACCAGGGCTCAGGGACACAGTACGGCGTCGTCTCCTCCGGCCCCACAGGCCCAGAAACCACACCTGTAGGGGAGTACCTCGCTCTCTCCGGCCTACAACCCGGCACAACGTATACCTACCGCATAACCATCCACAGCGGCTACGGCACCGCCGAAGGCCAACCAGTCACGTTCACCACCACGGGACTCCCCACCATCCTGACAACGCCACCCGCGACGACGCTACTCGCCACGCCCACGATCGCCTTCCCCAAAGAAACACCCAACACAACAACACCAAAGGCGCTGACCAACGCCCAGAAGCTCGCCGTCGCACTAAAGGCGTGCCAGAGAAAGCCAAAGAAGCAGCGCGCCGGCTGCCGCAAACAGGCCCGGAAGAAGTACACCCCGGCAGCAGGGAAGAAGGCTGCAAAGAAGTAGACCGGGGGCACTCCCTTCAGCACTGCGGGACAAGCAGGCGGCCCGATGTGTCTCTGCGACACGGGTACATCAGGTATGAGCGACGGGCTAGTGTTGCGGGGGATGACCACCATAACGTGCGACCCGATGCCTGCGACCCGCTCCGTCGACCGTGGCCTGTTCGGCCCGGGGAGTGTCACGTGGAAGGTGCACTCCAACCCGGTGATGATCGTCGGTGGTCTGCGGGCGCTGTTGATCCAGGCGCTGCATCCGCTGGCGATGGCGGGCGTGACGCAGTACTCGGACTTCCGCTCCGATCCGCTGCGGCGTCTGCGCGGGACGAGCGCGTATGTCCACGCGGTGACCTTCGGCGATACGCACACGGCGCACGAGGCGGCGGCGCGGGTCAAGCGGTTGCACGTTCGCGTCGAGGGCGTCGATCGGGTCACCGGCCGGCCGTTCTCGGCCAGAGATCCGGAGACGCTGACGTGGGTCCATTGCGTCGAGATCCACTCCTTCCTCGCCGCCTACCGCGCCTATGGCGGGCGTCTCAGCGAGTCCGAGCAGGATCGCTATCTGGCCGAGCAGGTCGCGGTCGCGGAGCTGATGGAGATCCCGACCGCGATGATCCCTCACTCGCTGGCGACCTACCGCGCCTACTTCGCCGAGGTGCTCCCGACGCTGTGCTCCAGCGAGGGCGCTGCCGCGACGATCGCTTTCGTGCGGCGTCCGCGGCTGCCCGGGAGCCGCCTGGCGGCGCTCGAGCCGGCGTTTCGCACGCTCGGCTTCGCCGCCACGGCGCTCGTTCCGCGGACGCTACGCCCGATCGCGGGGCTGCCCGACCGGGACCCGCGGACGCTGCCCGCGGCGGCCGTCGTGATGCTGGCCGCACGCGCGATGCTCGCCAGCCGCCACGTGCCCTGGCTGGGCGACCAGATCGAGCTGCAGATGCGCGGCCTGCTCGGCGTCGGCGGGCTGCCGGACACGCCGCGGCAGGCCGCGTGAGGCTCAGTCGATATTTAGCGCAGGTGGTGGACCCGGTTGCGCAGTGAGTCCTCGCCGGGGTGTTCTGTGAGCAGCTCGCTCAGTGTTTGCGCGGTCTGAGGGGCATGGGTTTCCTGCGCGCGCCGCTTCAGGCGTAGTACCGCGAGGACCCGAGCCTGTCCGCGGCCGCCGCCGCTGGGCGGGCGCATCCCGCTCGCCCGGTCCTGATGGCCACGAAGAACACTTTTCTCCTCGCCGAGCATTACACGCTGCTGCCCGCTCACACGCTCCTGTGGGCGCTGGGCTAGAGCCGGCGCGGCCTCACCCGCGCGGCAGCACCGCGAACGCGATCACCGCGTATTGCAGCGCCGCGGCTGCGATCACGAGCGCGTGGAACACCTCGTGGTAGCCGAACACCTTCGGCCAGGGGTTCGGTTTACCGCTCGCGTAGATCACCGCGCCGGCGATGTACATCGCTCCGCCGGCCGCCAGCCCCGCGACCCCGAGCCAGCCGATCGCGGCTGGCAGCTCGCCGAAGACCGCGGCCGACACCAGTCCGAGCACCACGTACACGGCCGCGAACAGCCACTTCGGCGCGTCGATCCAGGCGAGCTTGAAGATCACGCCGCCGAGCGCTCCCGTCCACAGCACGATCAGGATCACGTTCGCCAGGCCACCCTTCAACGCGAGCAGCGCCACCGGTGTGTACGTGCCGGCGATCAGCACGAAGATCATCGAGTGGTCGAGCCTTCGCATCCAGCGCCGCGGTCCCGGGCGCCAGGTCACGCGGTGATACAGCGCGCTCGTGCCGAGCAGGCCTGAGACCGCCACCGCATAGATCGATGCCGCCACGCGCGCGCGTCCATCTGAGGCCGCGAGGATCAAGCCGACGCCACAGACGAGCGAGACGAAGAAGGCGTACTGGTGCGAGACGCCGCGTAGCTTGGGCTTGACGGGGGCGATCGCGTTCTCCAGCGCCGCCGGTATCGCAGCTGGATTCATGTCCAAATGCTAACGCCTGTACGCGGGCTGGTCGAAGCCCCCGCCAGATTTGACATCCCGCAGAAAATCTGCCACACTGCCACTTAGATTTCAGAAGGACCCGCAGTTTCCGAGATACCTCCGCGTCGCGCATCAAACGCGGTCCGAGGTACTCGAGCAGACCTTTTATCCCCGTCTTTGAAGGAGCAACACACATGGCTAAGACAATTGGCATCGATCTCGGCACGACGAACTCGTGCATGGCGGTGCTCGAGGGCGGCGAGCCGACCGTGATCGAGAACTCCGAGGGCGGCCGCACGACCCCTTCCGTCGTTGCCTTCACGGCATCTGGCGAGCGCCTCGTCGGCACCGTCGCCAAGCGCCAGGCCGTGACCAACCCGCAGAACACGATCTTCTCGATCAAGCGCTTCATGGGCCGCAAGGAGGCCGAAGTGCACGAGGAGGAGTCGATCGTCCCCTACAAGGTCGTCTCCGGACCCAACGGCGACGCGCGCGTCGAGGCCGGCGGCGAGCAGCACTCCCCGCCGGAGATCTCGGCGATGATCCTGCAGAAGCTGAAGACCGACGCCGAAGCGTATTTGGGCGAGACGGTCGACGGTGCGGTGATCACCGTCCCCGCGTACTTCAACGACGACCAGCGCCAGGCCACGAAGGACGCCGGCAAGATCGCCGGGCTCGACGTCAAGCGGATCATCAACGAGCCGACCGCCGCTTCGCTGGCGTACGGCCTGGACAAGGAGTCAGACCAGACGATCCTCGTGTTCGACCTCGGCGGCGGCACGTTCGACGTGTCCGTGCTGGAGATCGGGGATGGCGTGTTCGAGGTCAAGTCGACCGCCGGCGACAACCACCTAGGTGGCGACAACTTCGACAAGGCGATCGTCGACTGGCTCGTGAGCGAGTTCAAGAAGTCCCAGGCGATCGACCTGTCGACCGACCCGATGGCCCTGCAGCGTCTGTACGAGGCGGCCGAGAAGGCGAAGATCGAGCTCTCCACCACGCAGGAGACGCAGATCAACCTGCCGTTCATCACCGCTGATGCCTCCGGGCCGAAGCACCTCGACACGCGGCTCACGCGGGCGAAGCTCTCCGAGCTGACATCGAGCCTGCTGGAGAAGATCGTCGCGCCGGTGCGCCAGGCGATCGATGACGCCAAAGACAAGGGCGTCAAGGAGATCGAGCACGTCGTGCTGGTCGGCGGCATGACGCGGATGCCCGCCGTGCAGGAGAAGGTCAAGGACCTGACGGGCAAGGAGCCCCACCGCGGGGTCAACCCGGATGAGGTCGTCGCGGTCGGCGCCGCGATCCAGGCGGGCGTGCTCGCCGGCGACGTCAAGGACGTGCTGCTGCTCGACGTGACCCCGCTGACGCTCGGGATCGAGACGAAGGGCGGCGTGATGACGAAGCTGATCGAGCGCAACACGACGATTCCGACGCGCAAGGGCGAGGTCTTCTCGACCGCCGAGGACAACCAGCCCTCGGTGGAAATCCACGTGCTGCAGGGCGAGCGCGAGATGGCCCAGTACAACAAGTCGCTCGGCAAGTTCCAGCTCACCGGCATCCCGCCGGCGCCGCGTGGCATCCCGCAGATCGAGGTCGCGTTCGACATCGACGCGAACGGCATCTTGAATGTCTCCGCGAAGGATCTCGGCACGGGCAAGGAGCAGAAGATCGAGATCAAGTCCGGCTCCGGGCTCTCTGACGAGGAGATCAAGAACATGGTCTCCGACGCCGAGTCCCACGCCGAGGAGGATGCCCGTGCACGCGAGCTCGCCGAGGCGCGCAACAACGGCGAGAACGCGGCCTATCAGGCCGAGAAACAGCTCTCCGATCTCGGCGAGCAGGTCGACGCCGACTCCAAGGGTCGCATCGAGGAGGCGATCAAGGAGCTCCGCGAGACGCTCGAGTCCGAGGACCCCGCCGCGATCAACGCCAAGACCGAGACGCTGCAGACGGCGTTCCATGCGGTCTCCGAGGCGATGTATCAGCGTGCTCAGGAGTCCGCGGCCACCGGTGGTGGCGCCGATGGCGCCGGCGCTGGGGATGGAGCGAACGGCTCCGGCGCGACGTCCTCCGATGAGGAGGACGTCGTCGATGCCGAGGTCGTCGACGAGCCCCAGGGTTGATCGTCATGACCGATTCAGAGCAGACGATCGAGGAGCAGTCGGAGGTCCCTACCGATGCCGCACAGGCGCCGGTGGAGGGGGCGTCCGCAATTTCATCCAGCGCTCTCGCGCCGGATGAAGTTGCTACCGCCCCTTCTGCAGCTGATCAAGCGTCCACGTCGGGGGGTGAGCTGCCGCCCGACGATGCGGTCGTTCACGACGAGCGGGATGACGAGGCTGATGGGGATGGGGCGGTGGAGATCGAGGGTGAGCTCGACCAGCTGGCCAGCGTTGCTACTGAGCGCGATCAATACCTTGCGCTTGCTCAGCGTACTCAGGCTGATTTCGAGAACTACCGCAAGCGTGTTGCTCGCGATGCTGCTGCCGCGGCCGAGCGTGGCGTGGCTAAGCTTGCCAAGGAGCTGCTTCCCGCGCTCGACAACCTCGATCGGGCGCTCGATGCCGCGGCGCAGGACGATCCGCTGCTCGACGGGGTGCGTCTCGTGCGCGGGGAACTGAGCTCCAGTCTGGCGCGGCTCGGGATCGAGTCCTTCGGCGCCGCCGGTGACACCTTCGACCCGGTCGAGCACGAGGCCGTTGCCCAGCAGCCGGTGGAGGGGGCTGAGAGCGGTTCGGTCGTCGAGGTCTATCAGCCCGGTTACCGGCTGGGCGCGAGCATCATCCGCCCGGCGCGGGTGCTCGTCGCCGCATAGCCCGGAGGTTTACGCACATGGCATCGCGTCCCGATTACTACAAGACGCTCGGGGTCGAGAAAAAAGCGACCCCCGAGCAGATCAAGAAGGCCTATCGCAAGCTCGCGCGGCAGTACCACCCCGACACCAACCCGGACGACAAGAAGGCCGAGGAGCGCTTCAAGGAGATCTCCCAGGCCCACGACGTGCTCGGCGATCCGGACAAGCGCAAGCAGTACGACAGCGGCTCGGGCGTCTTCGCCTCCGGCGGGGGGCCGGGGGGCGGCTTCGGCGGCTTCGGCAACTTCGACTTCGACGCCTCCTCGATGGGCGACATCCTCTCCAACCTGTTCGGCGGGGGCGGTGGCCCGGGCGGCGCCGGCGGTCGCGCAGGTGGCCCCGGTGCTCGGAGAGCGCGGGTGGAGCGCGGCAATGACCTCGAGGCGCAGGTCTCGATCACCTTCGACCAGGCGATCTCCGGCGCGCAGATTCCCCTGTCGGTACCGATGCGCACCACCTGTGGGACCTGCCACGGCACCGGCGCGAAGCCCGGCACGACGCCGACCGTCTGTCCCCGCTGCGAAGGGCGCGGGGTCGAGTCCCAGGGCCAGGGCATGTTTTCGATCTCCCAGCCGTGCTCGCGCTGCGGCGGCTCGGGGACGGTGATCGAAGATCCCTGCCCGACCTGTCACGGCTCAGGCGCCGTGCGCACCATCAAGAAGATGCGCGTCAACGTACCCGCAGGCGTCCGCGACGGCGGCCGTATCCGCCTGGCCGGCAAGGGCGAGCCCGGTCCGGGGGGTGGGCCCGCGGGGGACCTCTACCTCCTAGTGCACGTCTCGCCCTCGCCCGTGTTCGTGCGCAAGGGCAACAACCTCGAGGTCGAGGTGCCGCTCACGATCCCCGAGGCGCTGCGCGGCGCCGAGGTGCAGGTGCCGACGTTGAATGGCTCCAAGACGCTGCGCGTCGCCCCCGGGACCAAGCACGGCACCGTCCAGCGCCTGCGCGGCGAGGGTCCCCCCATACCCGGAAGCGGGAAACCTCCGGCGAAGGGCGATATCCACTACCGCTTCCTGATCGATGTGCCGAAGAAGCTGAACGACGAGCAGGCGAATGCGGTCGAGGCGCTGGCGAAGGCGCTCGACGGCGCCGATCCTCGGGCGGGGCTGTTCGAGGGTGCGGGGTCCTCGCAGGAGGCTTCGTGATGAGACGTATCGAGGTCGAGACCAGCCGCGGCGTGTTCATGATCTCGGTCGCCGCCGAGCTCGCGGGTATGCACCCGCAGACTTTGCGCGTCTATGAGGCGCGCGGCCTGATCGAGCCCAAGCGCTCGCCGAAGGGCACGCGCCTGTACTCCCAGGACGACGTCGAGCAGCTGCGCCGCATCCAGGAGCTGACGGCCGATCTCGGGCTGAACCTCGCGGGGGTCGAGCGCGTGCTCGAGCAGGAGGCCGAGCTGGAGCGGATGCACGCGCGGATCGAGCAGCTCGAGCTGGAGGCGTTGCACGCGCAGGTGAAGCTCGCCGAAGAACTGGAGGAGGTGCGCCGCTCGTTCCGCGCCGAGCTGACCGTGCCCTACCGTGGGGGGACCGAGCTCGTGCGCGCGGCCGACGCCCGCTCGCCGTTTGGATAGCCGACGCAGAGGAGGAGAGATGTCGCCCAACGGAGCCAATCCCGCCGCGCCCCAGGCGCCAGCCGAGGAGGAGCAGAGTCCGCTGCAGCGCTTCGGCCGCGATCTGACCGAGATGGCCGAGCAGAGCAAGCTCGACCCGGTGATCGGGCGCGACGAGGAGATCCGCCGCGTGATCCAGGTGCTCTCGCGGCGTACGAAGAACAACCCGGTGCTGATCGGCGAGCTGGGCGTCGGCAAGACCGCGATCGTCGAGGGCCTCGCGCGGCGGATCGTCAGCGGCGACGTCCCCGAGTCTTTGCGCGAGCGGCGGGTGATCGCGCTCGACATGGGCGCGCTGATCGCCGGCGCCGCCTACCGCGGCGAGTTCGAGGAGCGGCTGAAGGGCGTGTTGAAGGAGGTCTCAGACGCGCAGGGCCAGGTCATCCTGTTCCTCGACGAGTTGCACACGATCGTCGGCGCCGGCGCAGCCCAGGGCTCGGTCGACGCCTCGAACCTGCTCAAGCCGATGCTCGCGCGCGGGGAACTGCGCGCGGTCGGTGCGACGACGCTGGACGAGTACCGCAAGTACATCGAGAAGGACGCCGCCCTGGAGCGGCGCTTTCAGCCGGTGACGGTCGGCGAGCCCTCCGTGCAGGACACGATCGCGATCCTGCGCGGGCTGAAGGAGCGCTATGAGGTCCATCACAAAGTGCGGATCCAGGACAGCGCTTTGATCGCCGCGGCGACGCTTTCGCACCGCTACATCGCCGACCGTTTCCTCCCCGACAAGGCGATCGACCTGATCGACGAGGCCGCCTCGAAGATCCGCATCGAGATCGACTCGCTGCCGACCGAGATCGACGAGGTCGACCGCCGCGTGATGCAGCTGGAGATCGAGTTGACATCGCTGAAAAAGGAGAAGGACGCAGCTTCGAAGGAGCGCCGCGCGTCGATCGAGCGCGAGCTGGACGAGCTGAAGGCCCGCTCGGAGGCGATGAAGGCGCAGTGGCAGTCAGAGAAGGACGCGATTCGCGGGGTTTCTGATCTGAAGGAACGCCTCGAGCAGGCCAACGGCGAGATGGAGCGCGCCGAACGCGAAGCCGACCTGCAGCGCGCCGCCGAGCTGCGCTATGGCGAGATTCCCGAGATCGAACGCGAGCTGGCCGCCCTGGAGAGCGCCGCCACGGACCCGGCGAAGGTCGGTCAACCCGGCGGCGGAGATCACGACGGCGCCGGCGAGTCCGAGGAGCGGCGCGGTCCGGCGAGAGGCGAGCTGGACGGTCAGGCAGAGCCGGTGTTCCTCAAAGAGGAGGTCGACGCGGACGATGTCGCGGAGATCGTCGCCCGCTGGACCGGCATTCCCGTCGCGCGTCTGCTGGAGGGCGAAACCGAGAAGCTCGTGCACATGGAGGAGCGCCTGCACGAGCGCGTCGTCGGCCAGGGCGAGGCGATCGAGGCGGTCGCCTCCGCGCTGCGCCGCTCACGCGCCGGCCTGCAGGACCCCGACCGCCCGATCGGCACGTTCCTGTTCCTCGGGCCGACCGGCGTCGGCAAGACGGAGCTGGCCAGGGCACTCGCGGAGTTCATGTTTGACTCCCAGGACGCGATGATCCGGATCGACATGTCTGAGTACATGGAGAAACATTCCGTGTCGAGGCTGGTCGGGGCGCCCCCGGGGTACGTCGGCTACGAAGAGGGCGGCCAGTTGACCGAGGCGGTACGCCGCCGGCCGTACTCGGTGGTCTTGCTCGACGAGATCGAGAAGGCCCACTCCGATGTGTTCAACACGCTGCTCCAGGTGATGGACGACGGCCGCCTGACCGACGGTCAGGGGAGGACCGTGGACTTCAAGAACACCGTCCTGATCATGACGTCGAACATTCCTGTTGGCGTGGGTGCAGGGGATGGCGTGGGTGCGGGCGAGCAGGGCTCCTCGGGCTCTGACTCTGTTCATGCCGACGCCGAACTGCGCGCGGGCCTGCTCGACTACTTCAAGCCCGAGTTCATCAACCGGCTGGATGACATCGTCCGCTTCAGGGCGCTCACCCGCGAGCAGATTTCCGAGATCGTCGATCTACAGGTCGCCCGTGTGATCGCGCGCGTCTCAGAGCGCGGTGTCGAGGTCACACTGACCGACGAGGCCCGCACGCTGCTCGGCGACCTTGGATATGACCCGACCTACGGGGCGCGACCCTTGCGCCGGGTAATCCAGAAGCAGCTCACGGACCGCCTCGCGCTGGCGCTGCTGAAGGGTGAGCTGCGCGAAGGGGATTCCGTCACCGTGGATGTGGTCGATGGTGAGTTGGCGCTCGAGAACATCGCGGAGACCCAAGCAGCGCCCGCGGTCTGAGCGAGCGGCCGGTACGCCGTTCTCCGCGAGCCCCGCCGATCCGGTACAACGGACGTGGAGCGTGCCGGCGCGGCGCGCGAGCAGCCAAAACCGGACGGAGGAGCGTAACCACCATGCCCACCTACATCATGCTTAGCACCCTCACCCCAGAGGGCGTGCAGACCGTGAAGAACAACCCGCAGCGGATCACCGAGGTCAACAAGGAGGTCGAGCAGCTCGGCGCCACCGTCAAGGCGCAGTGGGCGACGCTTGGACACGTCGACTTCATCTCGGTGATCGAGGCGCCCGACGAGGGCACGATGGCGCGCGTCTCGCTGGAGTTGGGCTCGCGCGGCACCGGGCGTTACGAGACGCTGTCGGCGATCCCGATCGATGAGTTCATAGCTTCGCTCTGACGTGAAGGTCCTTGTAGTAGGCGCCGGAGGCCGTGAGCACGCGATCGTGCGGGCGCTGAAGCGCTCGCCACAGCAACCCGAGCTGCTGTGCGCGCCGGGCAATGCGGGCATCGCCGCTGACGCCCGCGTGCTGGAGATCGCTGTGGATGACGTCGACGGCCTGGTGGCCGCGGTCGAGCGCGAGGGGATCGACCTGACGGTCGTCGGGCCGGAGGTGCCGCTCGTGGCAGGGCTGGTCGATGCGCTTGCCGCCCGCGGTCACGCGGCCTTCGGGCCGAGCGCGGGCGCGGCGCGGCTGGAGGGCTCGAAGGCGTTCGCGAAGGACGCGATGGAAGCGGCCGGCGTGCCGACTGCGCGCTGGTCGCGCGTGCGCTCGCTGGAGGAGGGACTTGACGCATTGCGCGAGCTGTTGCGCGCGCCGGGATCGCCGGGCGCCGGCGTGGTGATCAAGGCCGACGGGCTGGCCGCCGGCAAGGGCGTGACCGTGGCCGACACGCGCGAGCAGGCGGAAGGCGCCCTGGGGGAGATCTTCGTCGTGGGCCGCTTCGGCGACGGCGAGATCTCCGCGGTGGTGGAGGAGCGGTTGGTCGGCGAGGAGCTCTCGCTGCTCGCCCTGTGCGACGGCGAGCGCGCCGTACCGCTGGCCCCCGCACGCGACTTCAAGCGGATCGGCGAGGGCGATCTCGGCCCGAACACCGGCGGCATGGGCTCCTACTCTCCGGTGGCCGGCTTCGACCACGCGCGCGTAAAGGAGATCGCCGCGGCCGTGCACCAACCGATCGTCGATCTGATGCGCTCGCGTGGCACGCCCTTCCACGGGATCCTGTACGCCGGTCTGATGCTCACGCCCGGCGGCCTGCGCGTGCTGGAGTACAACGTCCGCTTCGGCGATCCCGAGACTCAGGCGGTGCTGCCGCGGTTGCGCTCGGACCTGCTCGATGTGCTGCTCCGTGCTTCGCGCCCCGGCGGCCTCGAGGGCGTGCGCCTGGAGTGGTCGCCCGACTGGGCGGTGACGGTCGTGCTGGCGAGTGCGGGCTACCCCGAGACCTCCTCGAAGGGCGATCCGATCGCCGGGTTGGAGCGCGTGGGCGAGCGCTTCGCGGACGCCCACGCGCAAGGTGTCGCCGGGGAAGGCACCGCGGGCGACGCGATTGTCGAGGTGACCCATGCCGGCACCGCACGCACCGATGCGGGCGTGGTCACTGCGGGCGGGCGTGTACTGAACGTCACTGCCCTCGGCCCCGACCCCGGCTCCGCCCGCGGCGCGGCGTATGCTGCCGCCGAGATGATCTCCTTCGAGGGTATGCAGCTGAGGCATGACATCGCCGCGAACGCGGCTGAGGAAACCGCTGGGGCGAGCACCGAGGTCGCTCGATGAGCGAGCGCGAGACACCCGGCCTGTCCCTGGCGCCGGAACCGATGCGGGAGGCGGAAGTCCAGGCGCAGCTCGACGACATCGACGTCGACGCTCCGCGCGTGGGCATCGTGATGGGCTCGAAGAGCGACATGGAGGCGATGGAGAAGGCCGCCAAGGAGCTCGAAGCGCGCGACATCCTGCACGAGATCCGCGTGATGTCCGCGCACCGCGAACCGGATACCGTCGCCGATTACGCGAAGAACGCGCACATGCGCGGCCTGCGCGTGATCATCGCCGGCGCGGGCATCTCCGCCGCGCTGCCCGGGGCTGTGGCCGCGCACACCGACCTGCCCGTGATCGGCGTTCCGCTGTCGGGTCGCCTGACCGCCGCGGGCGGACTCGACGCGATCCTCTCGATCGTGCAGATGCCCCCGGGCGTGCCCGTCGCCTGCGTGGGCTTGGACAACGCGCGCAACGCCGCGATCCTCGCCGCGCAGATCCTGGGCGCCTGAATTGAGGGGGGCCATGCCGCATGCGGCATGGCCGCAGGGGCCGCATGCGGCCCCTGCTTGAAGCCGCACATGTGCGGCTTCACCGGACGGTGCATGCACCGTCCGGCCGACCGTCGCATGCGACGGTCGGGGATAATGACTAGGTGATTCCCCGCTACACCCGATCCGAGCTCGGCCGCCTGTGGACGGACGCGGCACGGATGGAGACCTGGCGACAGGTCGAGGTCGCCGCGTGCGAGGAGCTGCCGCAGCTGCTCGGAGCCGGGAACGGACCGACATCGGGGGATCTGGAGGCGATCCGGGGCGCGACGTTCACGGTCGAGGCGGTCGACGAGCGCGAGCGGACGACCGACCACGACATGGCGGCGTTCGTCGACGTGCTCGCCGAATCGGCGGGCGAGGCGGGGCGTTGGATCCACTTCGGGTTGACCTCCTCTGACGTGCTCGACACGGCACTTGGGTTGCAGCTGAAGGCCGTCGGCGAGGTCGTTGTGCCCGGCGCCCGTGCGCTTGCCGGCGCGTTGATCACACGCGCGCGAGAGCAGGCGGAGACGTTGTGCGTGGGCCGTACGCACGGAGTGCATGCCGAGCCGACGACCTTCGGCGTGAAGCTCGCTGGATACGCGTTCGAGGCCGATCGCAACGCGCGGCGGCTGGAACGCGCCTTCGCGCAGGTGGCCGTCGGCGCGGTGTCGGGCGCCGTGGGCACGTACTCCGCGACGAGCCCGGAGTTCGAGGCGCGGGTCCTCGCACGCTTGGGCCTGGAGCGCGAGGACGTCTCCACGCAGGTCGTCGCGCGCGACCGCCACGCCGAGCTGCTGAGCGCGATCGCGCTCGCCGGGGCCGGGCTGGAGCGCTTCGCGACCGAGATCAGACATCTGCAGCGCACGGAGGTGCGCGAGGTCGAAGAGCCGTTCCGCGCCGGGCAGAAGGGCTCGAGCGCGATGCCACACAAGCGCAACCCGATCAAGAGCGAGCAGATCTCCGGCCTCGCGCGCGTGCTGCGCGGGAACGCCCAGGCGGCGCTGGAGAACGTCGCGCTGTGGCACGAGCGCGACATCTCACACTCCTCCGTCGAGCGCGTGATCCTGCCCGACTCGACGATCCTGCTCGACTATTTGCAAGCTCGCACGATTGCGCTCGTGGAGGGCATGAAAGTGAACGCCGAGCGAATGCGCGAGAACCTCGAGCTGACTCACGGCGCGCTGTTCTCCCAGCGGGTGCTGTTGGCGCTGGTGGAAGGGGATCCCACCCACCCGAATCCCGCCCACCCCGGCATCAGCCGCGACGACGCCTACCGGATCGTCCAGGAGCTGGCGCAGCGTGCCTGGGACGAGAGTACGCCGCTACGTGAGCTACTGGCGGCCGATGACCGCGCGGCCGGACTGGACCTCGACGCGATCTTCACCTACGACCACTACACCCGCCACGCCGAGCAGATAATCAAGCGCCTCGACGCGATCGCCTGAAGTCGAGCGCGCTCCACGCCCGCCGCCATTGCTAGCATCGCGCCACGTGACCCCGTCCCTCGTCGACCTGCCGCTGATCGCCAAAGGGAAGGTCCGCGAGATGTACGCGCTGGACGACCGGTTGCTGATGGTCGCCAGCGACCGGATCTCGACGTACGACGCGGTCCACCCCACGCCGATCCCGGACAAGGGCAAGGTGCTGACAGGGCTGTCGGTGTTCTGGTTCGAGAAGACGCGGCAGATCGTCGCCAACCATCTGATCTCCGCGACCGAGGACGTGCCCGAGGAAGTGCGCGGCCGGGCACTGGTCGTGCGCAAGCTCAAAATGCTGCCGGTCGAGTGCGTCGTGCGCGGCTACATCACGGGCTCGGGCTGGAAGGACTACCAGGCCACGGGCACAGTCTCTGGAATCGAGCTGCCGGTGGGACTGCGCGAGTCCGAGCGGCTGGCGGAGCCGATCTTCACGCCGAGCACGAAGGCCGACGTCGGCCACGACGAGACGATCGACTTCGCCCAGGCAACAGAGCTGGTCGGCGACGGCGCGCTGATGGAGAGGGTGCGCGAGGTGTCGATCGAGCTGTATTCCTTCGCCGCGGACTACGCGCGCGAGCGCGGCGTGATCCTCGCCGACACGAAGTTCGAGCTCGGCTTGGACGAGCACGACGAACTGGTCGTCGGCGACGAGGTGCTGACGCCGGATTCCTCGCGCTACTGGCCCGTCGACACCTATGAGGTGGGCAAGGGGCAGCCGAGCTTCGACAAGCAGTACGTGCGCGACTGGGCCGCCGGCAGCGGCTGGGACAAGCGTCCGCCCGCGCCGGAGATACCGCAGGATGTCGTCGCGGGCACGCGCGCGCGGTACGTCGAGGCCTATGAGCTGATCACGGGGGAGCCGTTCGCGGCGTGGCTGGAGCGCTCGGGCGCGGACGCATGAGCGCGCGGCGCTTCGAGGTCACCGATCGCGGCGGACGCGTGACCGTGCGCTACGTCTCGATCTCCCCGGCCGCCGCGTTTCCTTCGCGATGAGGGCCCGCGTGCTGATCCGCCCGAAGGCGGGCATCCTCGACCCCCAGGGCGAGGCCGTCGAGCGCGCGCTGCCGGCGCTCGGCTTCGCGGGCGTGGCGAACGTCCATGTCGGCCGGCTGGTCGAGCTCGACGTCGAGGACCCGGCCCAGTTGGAGGCGATGTGCGAGCGGCTGCTGGCCAACCCGCTGGTTGAGGACTACGAGGTCCAGCTCATCGACGGTGCGAGCGGCTGAAAGTGACATGTGCAGGTGTGTATGTGCCTGTACATCCGCCTGCGCCTGCGCCTGCGCCTGTGTTAGTGTTAGTACATGCCAACACTGACACGCCGCACCCAACTTTTGCTCGACGACGACCTGCACCGGCGCTTGCGAAAAATCGCCGCTGAGCGCGGTATCTCGCTCGGGGCGCTGATCCGCGAGGCGATCGACGAGAAGCTCTCGCGCGTTCAGGATGCGCGCTCTGAAGCGTTCGCGGAACTGCTCGCGGCGGAGCCTATGCCAGTCGATGACTGGCCGGTGATGAAGCAAGAGATAGTCGAGGGCAGGTACGGCAAGCTGCTGAAGCTGTACGACGAGGACGAGTAGCGCTTCCGTGCGGCGCTTCCTCTTCGACACGAGCGTGTTCATCTACGCGCTCGGCGGTGAGCACCCCTATCGCGATCCCTGTCGGGCGATCATGAGCTATGGCGAGCAGGAACTTCTCGCCGCAGAGGCGAGCGTGGAGCTGATCCACGAGTTTGCGTATGTGAGGTGCAGGCGCGGCACCACTCGTCGCGCCGCCGCCGCGGATGCGCGTAGCATCGCCGGCACGTCCCGGCTGCATGTGGTCGAGCCGAGCGACATCGAGCGCGCCCTGGACTTGTGGTGCGAGCACGAGGGCTTGGACATGCGCGACGCGATCTTCGCGGCGCAGGCGCTCAATCGTGGCATCGATGCGATCCTCAGCCCCGACAAGGGCTTCGACGGGATCCCCGGTTTGGAGCGCATCGACCCGGCCGACGCCGCAGCAGTCGCGACGCTGCGATGAAGTTCGGCGTCCTTCAGTTCCCGGGCTCCTGCGACGAGGTCGACGCGCTACATGCCGCCAGGAGGGTCGCCGACGCGGAGTTGCTGTGGCACGGCGACCGCGACCTGAAGGGCGCCGACGCGATCGTCGTGCCGGGGGGCTTCTCCTACGGCGACTACCTGCGGGCGGGCGCGATCGCGCGGTTCGCGCCGGTGATGGAGTCGGTGATCGAGTTCGCGGGCGACGGTGGTTTGGTGCTGGGGATCTGCAACGGCTTTCAGGTGCTGTGCGAGGCACGCCTGCTGCCAGGGGCGCTGCTTGTGAACGCAAACCGGCGCTTCACCTTCAGGCAGCTCGATCTAGAGGTGCTGAACAGCGGTGGCTCGTTCACACAGGGCTGCGCGTTGGGCGAGCGGATGAGCATCCCGGCAAAGCACTCGTGGGGGCGCTATTACGCTGATCCCGAGACGCTGGCAGGGATGGATCGCGCAGGTCAGCTGGTGCTGCGCTACGCCGAGGGCGAGAGCTTCAACGGCTCGACGCACGACATCGCGGGCGTGAGCAACGAGCGGGGGAACGTGTTCGGGTTGATGCCCCACCCCGAGCACGCGGTCGACGAGCTGACCGGCGCTTCGACCGATGGGTTGAAGATCTTCGAGTCGATGCGCCTGACGGTCGAGGGTGTGCATGCCTGACAGCGCGGTACTCCCCACCGTCGACGACGCGCTCGCGCTGGGGCTGACGCGCGCGGAGTACGAGCTCGTGTGCGAGAAGCAGGGTGGGCGGGCACCTAATCAAGTCGAGCTGGCGATGTACTCGCTGCTATGGAGCGAGCACTGCGCGTACAAGCACTCGAAGCGGTTGTTGCGGACATTGCCGACAGAGGGCAAGCACGTGGTGATGGGCCCCGGGGAGAACGCCGGCGCGGTCGACGTCGGCGGTGGGATAGTGTGCGCGTTCAAGGTCGAGTCGCACAACCACCCTTCCGCGGTCGAGCCGTTCCAGGGTGCGGCGACGGGGGTAGGGGGCATCCTGCGCGACATCTTCGCGATCGGCGCGCGGCCGATCGCGGTGCTCGACTCGCTGCGCTTCGGCGAGCCCGGCGCGGGTGTGATGGAACCCGGCGGCGAAGATAAAGACGCCGGGGGCGACGATACGCAAAGCACGCTGAACGCGCGCACACAGACACACGTAGGCGCGCGCGCGCGGTTCTTGCTCGACGGGGCGGTGCGAGGGATTGGTCACTACGGCAACTCGATCGGCGTGCCGACGATCGGCGGCGAGGTCTACTTCGAGGGGCCCTACGAGCAGAACTGCCTCGTCAACGCGATGGCCCTTGGCCTGGGCGAGCGCGAGCGGCTGGTGCGCAGCGCGGCCGCGGGTCCCGGCAACACGCTCCTGCTGTTCGGCGCGCGGACCGGCCGCGACGGGATCGGCGGGGCCTCGGTGCTGGCCTCGGCCGAGCTCGGCGAGGCGGGCGCCGACGAAGACAAGCGCCCGACAGTGCAGGTCGGCGACCCGTTCGAGGAGAAGAAGCTGCTGGAGTGCTCGCTGGAGCTGTTGGAGCGAGGGCTGATCGTCGCGTTGCAGGATCTCGGTGCGGCCGGCCTGACCTCCTCGGCCGCGGAGATGGCCTCGAAAGGCGAGCTCGGGATCGACCTCGACGTCGCGAAGGTTCCCTTGCGCGAGCAGGGGATGGAGCCGTTCGAGGTGATGGTGAGCGAGTCGCAGGAGCGGATGCTGTGCGTCGTCGAGCCGGCGAACGTCGACGCGGTGCGAGCGCTGTGTGAGAAGTGGGAGGTGAACAGCGCGGCGATCGGCACGGTCACCGAGACGGGCCGGATGCGCGTGTTCGACGGAGAGCAGCTCGTCGGGGACATGCCGGTGCGGGCGCTCGTCGACGATTGCCCGCTGTATGACCTGCGACCGGAGAAGTCGACGACGGCGATCTATGCGCCGCCGGAGGCGACGCTCGCCGAGGACGCCGCCCCGCGCGAGACGCTGCTGGCGCTGCTGGCATCCCCGAACATCGCTTCACGCCGGCCGCTGTTCGAGCAGTACGACGCGATCGTGCAGTCGCGGACGGTGCGCAGGCCAGAGCAGGCCGACGCCGCGGTGCTGGCGATCGACCACGATCTCGATTCCCGTTCCGATTCGCGCGCACCCGGCCGGGACGGACCGGTTCCCGCCCTGGCGGTGAGCATCGACTGCAATGGCCGGCGGGTCGCCGCCGATCCATACACGGGCACGATCGAGGCGGTGCTCGAGTGCGCCGCGAACCTCGCGTGCGTGGGCGCGGAGCCGCTGGGGACGACGAACAACCTGAACTTTGGCAACCCCGAGAAGGGGCACATCGCCTGGCAGCTGACGGAGTCGGTCAGGGGCCTGGGCGAGGCCTGCCGCGCGCTGGAGGCGCCGATCGTCGGCGGGAACGTCTCGCTGTACAACGAGGGCGCGACGAGCGGCCCGATCTACCCGACGCCGGTGATCGGCATGGTCGGGCGCCTGCCGGACGCGCGCAAGGCAGGGCGGCTGGGGTTCGCCGAGGACGGCGACGCGATCGCGCTCGTCGGCCCGTTCGCTCCGGGGCTGGCGGCGAGCGAGCTGGCGAAGTTGCGGGGCGAGGCACTGCCTGACGGGCTCGGAGCGATTGACATCGAGGCGGTTCGCGACGCTCAGATCGCCGTGCGCGAAGCGGTTCGCGCGGGGGAGCTGACGAGCGCCCACGACATCGCCGAGGGCGGCGCGGCGGTCGCGTTGGCCGAGTGCTGCCTGGCCGACGGGTTGGGTGCTCAGGTCGAGTTGGCGGCGAGCGAGCACGCGCTCACGACGCTCTTTGGGGAGGGCCCCGGTGGTTTCATCGTCAGTGGCGCGGAGCAGAGCCTGCGGGAGCTTGGGGAGCGAACGGCGGTAAGCGTTATCGGAACGGTCGGCGGCGATGCTCTGCGGATCGCCATCGAGGGACAGACCCTGAGCGCGACGTTCATGGAGCTGAGGGAAGCGCACGGTGCTCTGGCGGAGTTGTTCGGATGAGGTCCTGCTAGCGTGAAACCAGCGATGGCTGACGGAAGGGCCACGGGGCCCGAGTTGGAGGACCGCGACGGACCGCGCGACGAGTGCGGTGTGTTCGGCCTATACGCGCCCGGGCACGAGGTCTCGCGGCTGTCGTACTTCGCGCTGTACGCGCTGCAGCACCGCGGGCAGGAGTCGGCGGGGATCGCGGCGGCCGACCGCGGTGGGCACATCATCACGCGTCGCGAGCTCGGCCTGGTGAATCAGGTGTTCAGCGAGAACGATCTGAGCACGCTCGCCGGCGAGCTGGCGATCGGGCACGTGCGCTACTCGACGACGGGCTCGAACGCCTGGGAGAACTCCCAGCCCGTGCAGCGCTCGGTCGGCACGCGCGGCTCCCAGCGCGAGGTTGCGCTGGCGCACAATGGAAACCTGATCAACGCGGTGCAGCTGCACAACGAGCTGCTGGAGCAGGGGGTGACGTTCAGCTCGACCTCTGACTCGGAGATCATCGCGGCGCTGATCGCGACACATCCGGCGGAGCGTGTCGAGGACGCGATCGCGGAGGTGCTGCCACGGCTGAAGGGGGCGTTCTCGACGGTCGTGATGACGAAGGATCGCGTCGTCGCGTTCCGCGACCCGCACGGTCTGCGCCCGCTGTCGCTGGGCGCGCTGGAGCCCGCGTCCACAACCCCCGGGGCGTATGCCTCACCGGCGGACACCCCGGACGGGCAGGTCGTTGCGACCCCTGATTCCGGAGTCTCGGCTGAAACGGCAGGGGTGTCAGGGGATGGCCAGGTCCGCTACTGCGTGGCGAGCGAGTCGTGCGCGTTCGACATCATCGGCGCGAAGTTCCTGCGCGATGTGCAGCCGGGCGAGGTGGTGACGCTGAGCGAGGAGGGCTGCTCGAGTAGACAGGTGGTCGAGGGCGCGAGGAAGGCGTTGTGCGTGTTCGAGTACATCTACTTCGCTCGCCCCGACTCGCGGATGAATGGTCAGGTGCTGCAGGTGGCGCGCGGGCGGATGGGCGAGATCCTGTGGCGTGAGGCGCCGGTGGAGGCGGACCTGGTGATCGCGGTACCCGACTCGGGCAACCCCGCCGCCAGGGGTCTAGCGCGCGCGGCGGGGCTGCCGCAGGACGACGGCTTCGTGAAGAACCGCTACGTCGCTCGCACGTTCATCCAGCCCGGGCAGGAGCTGCGCAAGCACGGGCTGCGGCTGAAGTTCAACCCGCTGCCGGATGTGATCGCGGGCAAGCGCTTGGTTGTCGTCGACGATTCGATCGTGCGGGGCAACACGACACGACAGATCGTGCAGATGCTGCGCGACTCGGGCGCGAAGGAGGTGCACATGCGGATCTCGGCGCCGCCGATCAAGCACCCGTGCCACTACGGCATCGACATGTCGACGCGCGAGGAGATGATCGCGCACGGGCGCACGACCCAGGAGGTCGCCGAAGAGCTGGGCTGCGACTCGCTGCATTACCTGTCGATGGCTGGCGTCTATGAGGCGATCGGCGGCTCACGGGAGACTCACTGCGACGCGTGCTTCACCGGCGAGTACCCGCTGGAGGGCAGCGACGGCGCAGCCGGTAAGTTCTCGCTGGAGGAGGAGCGGGAGCCAACGGGCCCCACTCTTCCGCTCGTTCGCGCATAGAGCTGAACAACGCTCCCTGACGGCCGAAGAGCAAGCGAGGCAAGACCGTATGGGTTGTGTCGGCTTGGTCTGTTGGTGGAGATTGTCGGCACCCCGCGCATGAATATGCGGGGACTGGGCTGGAGGGTGCTCCTCCGGCCGACACCCTGAGTCATGGGAGGTGCCGACATGTTGAACGATAAGACGGTCGTGGGTCTGGATGTTCATGGGCAAGCAACGCAGGCCGCTGTGTTGGAGATGGCGACCGGGGAGCTGTCGTTTCGACGGGTCAGCGGATCGGCGAGCGAGATCGTGGGTTTTCTCCAGGGCCTGGCGGGGAGCGTGCTCGCGACCTATGAGGCTGGCCCTACGGGATACGGCCTCGCGCGGGCAGCCGCGGAGCGGGGCCTGGACGTTCGTGTGTGTGCGCCTGGGTCGATCCTCAGGCGTCCGTATGAGCGGATCAAGACCGACCGCCGTGACGCGGAGCGCCTCGCTCGACTCTTGATCGCGGGGGAGCTGTCCTTCGTGCGAGTACCAAGCGTGCAGGAAGAGAGCTTCCGTGACCTCGCGCGCTGCCGCGAGGCCGCAAGAGGTGATCTGATGCGCGCCCGTCACCGCCTCGGGAAGTTCTTGTTGCGCCGCGACATCCGTTTCCCCGGCCCGGAGAGCAACTGGACCCTCGCGCACTGGAAATGGCTGAACCGCCTCGAGTTCGATGACGCCCCATCCCGCGTGGTACTCGCTGACTACCAGACCGGGGTCCGTGCTCTGGAACAACGCCGCGGTGCCCTGAACGACATCATCGAGGGGGCATGGTCTGAGAGCCCGTGGGTGGACACGATCGCCGGGTTGCGCTGCATGCGCGGGATCAACACGGTCACCGCGTTCGCCTTGTGCGCCGAGATCGGAGACTTCCACCGTTTCAAGCATCCCACCCTGCTCTGCTCCTATCTCGGGATCGTCCCCAGCGAGCACTCCTCCGGGGAGCAGACCCGCCGCGGGCCGATCACCAAGGCCGGCTCCCCACACGCACGCCGCCTCCTCGTCGAGGCAGCCCACCACTACCGCCACACCCCCGCGATCGGCCTCGCACTCGCACGCCGTCAAGACGGCCAAGACCCCCGCGCGTGCGAGATCGCGTGGCGTGCTCAACAACGCCTGCACCGCCAATACCGCCGGCTGCGCCTGGAGCGTGGCAAGCCCGCGAACATCGTCACGATCGCACTCGCGCGCGAGCTCGCGACATTCACATGGGAGGTCGGACAGCTGACCTAAACACCAACCAACAGCCAGCCCCCACGGCAATGGTGCTGTCGGGGCGACACGGGAACCACCGGGACCTGGCCTGTCGCGGCTAGCGGGCCCGCGCTGCGTCCTCGGGCAACCAGCACCCAGCACGTGCCGGCCGCGCCCGCTACAAGACTGCGCGCCCCGCGACGAATCGGCGGTCATGAGGTAACCAGCCCTCGCATATGAGGCTGAAAAGCACTCGACACACCCAGAAACCCACCCGTGACGCCCCGAGAACACCACACGCCCAACCACAACCAGCCCACCAGCCGGCAAACCAACCTGCCCACTAGACAAACAAACCCCCATATGAGGACGCAGAGCACGCGAGCGACCGAGGACGCAGCTTCGCGCCGCTATTCGGTCGTCAGGGGATCGCGGGCGCCGGCGGCTGGGTTGTGGCGGTTGTTGTAGGGACGGCTGGTGATGATGTCGCCACGGCCCGGCCGGAAGGCGTTCGCCAGGGCGGCGAGGATGACGAGCGCGACGATGATGGCTGCAAGCATTTTGGAACCTCGATTCGGAGGGGGTTATTCACCCTCGCTGTTCATTGAACAGTCGCCGCGGGGGATCCTCTGTGAGGTGAGTCACACCGTCTGAACAGGGCCCAATGGTCACAGGCCGCCGGCCGGTATGGTCTTGCCGGTGCAAGGGAAATTGCCGATTGCCGTGCTCGTGTCGGGCACGGGCACGAATCTCGGAGCGCTGCTCGACACGGTGCACGGACACGAGGCGGAGGTCGTGGCGGTGGCATCGAGCGTTGCCGGCGTTGCGGCGCTGGAGCGCGCGCAAGGGCGCGGGGTGCCGACGGCGGTGTTCGCCCGCGCGAGGTACGAGGACCGCAAGGCACGCGACCAAGCGATGGCCGGCTGGCTGGAGGAGCGGGGCGCGAGGCTGGTGGTGCTCGCGGGGTATATGGAGCTGCTGAGCAAGACGTTCCTGGATCGCTTCCCAGGGTCGGTGATCAACGTGCATCCTTCGCTGTTGCCGGCCTTCCCGGGGCTCGAAGCGATCGAGCAGGCGATGAGCTACGGGGTGAAGGTGTTCGGCGTGACCGTGCACTTCGTCGACGCGGGCGTGGACAGTGGGCCGGTGATCCTGCAGCGTGCGGTCGAGCGACAGAACGCGCGCGATCCTGAGGAGGTGTTGCGGGCATTGCGCCCCCTGGAGCACGCGTTGTTGCCGGAGGCCGTGCGGCTGGTGGCGCGTGGCGCGCTGAGCGTCGATCCGAGCAACCCGCGTCGCATCGTGGTCGCGGGATAGTCTGCGTGCCATGTCAGAGAAAAGCCAGAGCGGGAGGGCCGGCCGGGGTGCTCCGAATGGCTCAGGAGTAGAGCGGTCCGCGCCGGGCCAGGCGCGCGTGAAGCGGGCGCTGCTGTCGGTGTCGGACAAGGATGGGATCGTCGACTTCGCGCGCGGGCTGGCGGAGTTGGGCGTGGAGATCGTCTCCACCGGCGGTACTGCCGCGGCGCTCACGGACGCGGGGATCGCGGTGCGCACGATCGATGACTTCACGGGCTTCCCGGAGATGATGGACGGGCGCGTGAAGACGCTTCACCCACGGCTGTACGCGGGGCTGCTGGCGCGACGCGACGACGAGTCTCATCTGCAGGCCGCGCAGGAGCAGGGGATCGAGCAGGTGGACCTCGTGTGCGTGAATCTCTACCCCTTCGAGCAGACGATCGCGCGCGCCGACGCGAGCGAGGCGGAGGCGATCGAGAACATCGACATCGGCGGCCCGACGATGATCAGGGCGGCGGCGAAGAACCAGGCGTTCGCCGCGGTGGTCGTCGATCCCGCGGACTACACGGCCGTGCTGGGTGAGTTGCGGGAGTCGGAGGGACGTCTGTCGCTGGAGCGCCGCAAGCAGCTAGCGGCGAAGGCCTTCGCGTGCACCGCGCGCTACGACGTGGCGATCTCGACGTGGTTTACCGCGCGCACCGAGGAGGGCTTCCCGCGGCAGCGGGCAAGCGCGTGGGAGAAGGTGACCGACCTGCGCTACGGAGAGAACCCGCACCAGCGGGCGGCGTATTACGCCGAGGCGGGGGCCGCGACACACCTGCTGGAGGGCGTGGAGCAGCTGCATGGCAAGGAGCTGTCGTTCAACAACCTGCTCGATTTGAACTCCGCCAGAGAGCTGGTCGAGGACTTCACCCATTCGGGTACGGGGGATGAGCCGGCGTGCGTGATCGTCAAGCACAACAACCCCTGCGGGTGCGCGCTCGGCGAGAGCGTCCAGCAGGCGTACGAACGGGCTTTTGCGTGCGACCCGCAGAGCGCGTACGGCGGCGTGATCGCACTGAATCGTAGAGTCGATCGCGCGTGTGCCGAGGCGCTGGGCAAGCAGTTCATCGAGGTGCTCCTGGCGCCCGGGTACGACGAGGATGCGCTGGAGGTGTTGAAGGAGAAAAAGAACGTCAGGCTGCTGGAGCTCGCCGACTGGCCTGAGCAGAGCAGCGAGGTTGAGATCAAGCCCGTGCGCGGCGGCCTGCTCGTGCAGGAGCGCGACGTGGTGACCGAGGGACGCGAGCAAACGCACGTGATGACCAAGCGCGAGCCGAGCGAGGCGCAGTGGGACGACCTGATGTTCGCCTGGAAGGTCTGCCGGCACGTGCGCTCGAATGCGATCGTGATCGCCGCCGGCGGCGCGACGATCGGGATCGGCGCTGGGCAGATGAGCCGGGTCGACTCGGTGCGGATCGCGATCGAGAAGGCCCAGGCAGCGCAGCCGGACCTACTGGCTGGCGCGTCGCTGGCCTCCGACGCGTACTTCCCGTTCGCCGACGGTCCAGAACTGGCGATTGCGGCGGGCGTGACGGCGATCGTCCAACCGGGCGGCTCGATCCGCGATGGGGATGTAGTTGCCGCCGCCGACGGCGCGAACGTCGCAATGGTCGCGACGGACAAGCGCCACTTCCGCCACTGACGGACGAATCGCGGCAGGCCGATTCCCAATCGGCGCGGCATCGATTTGTGGGGGCCCCGTCCGTCATATGTGACGAAGGTGTGTCAGCCGTGACGAAGGTGTGTCAGCCGCGTTTGAGTACTTACTTTTAAAAGTGCGTATAACCATAGCTATCGCGCTCTTAAAAGTAAGACAACTTCCCGGCCCTTTAGGCGGACCGATCCTTCTCTCCACGCGGAAGGACTTGACAGAATGTAGATAACGATATATCGTGAGCGTACCTTGATAGTTCACGATAGGAGAAAGACATGTTTGGGAATGCAATTTACGCAACGGCAGGAGATGGTTGCTGCCATGGCGGCGAGCGACTCGACCTCCACGCGGTGCTGCACGCGATGAGCGGACGCATGGGTGGTCTCGGAGGCGGAGGAGATCAAGGCGAGGGGCTCGGACACGGTGGGCCGAGCCGGCACGCGAGGCATCGCCATCACGGTGGCCCACGCGGCGGCTTCGGTGGTCCGTTTGGGGGCTTCGGTCCCGGCGGTTCCGGCCGCGGTCCGAGGGGCCGTGGTCGCAAGGCCCGCCGCGGGGACATCCGCACGGCGGCGCTGCTGCTGCTGAGCGAGGAGCCGCGCAACGGCTACCAGATCATGCAGGAGGTGGAGGAGCGCAGCGACGGCGTGTGGCGCCCGAGCCCGGGCTCGACATACCCAGCCCTGCAGCAGTTGGAGGACGAGGGTCTGATCCGCGCGCAGGAGTCCGACGGGCGCAAGCTGTTCCAGCTGACCGACGCGGGACGCGACTACGTGAAGGAGCGCGGCGAGGGCAAGCCGGCGCCGTGGGAGCAGATGAGCGGCGATGTCTCAGATCAGGCGCACGAGCTGGGCAGGCTGATCCGCGAGGTTGCGGCCGCCTTCACGCAGGTGGTGAAGACCGGCAGCGAGGCGCAGATGGCCGAGGCCCGCAAGGTGCTCACGACGACGAGGAAAGACCTGTACCGGATCCTCGCCGACGGCGATCCAGAGGCGGCCTCCGACACGGAGGCATAGTGACCGCCGACTGATTGACTGACTGAGAAGACCCCGGCGGAGCCGATGTTCCGCTGGGGTTCTCGGTGTGGTTAGGACTTTGGCGCGATCGCCGCGGCGGCGACGCCGAGCACGGGATCCGGCTCGGGGGCATCGCCGGCGGGCGACTCGGCGAGGCGGATGCTCTCGGCGAGCGGCGCTGGGTCCCGTTCGATCCCGCGCTCGATCAGCGGCTGGACGAGGCCACGCAGTACCAGCATCGGGCCGACCCAGCGCGGGGCCCAGACGCGTGCCGCCCGTCGTTCGATGCCGTCCTCGATCGCGTCGATCGCCTTGGAGAGCGGGGCGGGCTTGCCGATGAAGCCCGGCATCTGACTGCGGGCGGCCTGGCCCGAGGGCCCGGCGAAGCCGCCGCGCACGAGGTCGGTGTCGATGAAGCCGAAGTAGGCGCAGCCGACCCGCGCCCCCGAGGGGAGGGTCTCCAGGCGCAGCGCGTCGCTCAAAGCCTCGACGCCGGCCTTCGCGGTCGAGTAGGCGCCGAGCAGCGGCGCGTGGGTGATCGCGGACAGCGAGGAGATGTTCAGCAGGTAGCCGCGCCGCGCGGTGATCTGCTCGATCAGGGCACGGTCGGTGCGCCACACGCCGAGCAGGTTGACCGAGAGGACGCGCTCGATCTGCTCGACCGGCGCCGTCGCCAAAGCCCCGTTGAACTGGACGCCGGCGTTGGCGATCCCAACGTCGATCGCGCCGAAGCGCTCGATCGTCCCACGGACGGCGCGCTGCAGGGCGTCGTAGTCGGTGACGTCGACCTCGAAATGGGCGGCGCGGTCACCGCCGAGCCGGGCGGCGAGCTCCTCCAGCCGGTCGGGCTCGAGGCCGACGAGCGCGACGTTGGCGCCCTTGGCGTGCAGTCGCCTGGCGGTCTCCGCGCCGATCCCGCGGGCGGCGCCGGTGATGAACACGGTGCGGCCATTGACGTCGAATGGTGTGGTGCTCTTGCGGCTCATGCGGCCAGTGCCTCCTTGTGCGGGATCAGGTCGTAGTCGCCGGTGTCGAACCGCTTGGTGCGCGCGCGGAAGCGGAAGGTGAAGTCGGGCCAGATCGTCGAGGCGTTGCCGTGCGAGTCCAGATACCAGCTCTTGCAGCCGCCGGCGGTCCAGACCGTCCCCTGGGCCATGCGGTTCATCTCGCCAACAAAGGCCCGCTGGGCCTCTGGGCGCACGTCGACGGCTGCTACCCGGTGCGCGTCAATCGCGTCCAGCGCCTTCATCACGTACTCGATCTGCGCCTCGATCATGATCACGATCGAGGTGTGACCGAGGCCGGTGTAGGGGCCGAGCAGGACAAACAGGTTCGGGAAGCCGGTGATCGTGGTGCCGTTGAACGCGGCCATCGTCCCGTGCCAGTGCTCGGCCAGCAGGCGCCCGTCGCGTCCGCGGACGCGCTCGATCAGCGGCTGATCGGTGACGTGGAAGCCGGTCCCGAAGATGATCGTGTCGACCTCGCGCTCGACGCCGTCCTCGGTGAGGATCGAATGGGCGCGCACCTCGCGGATCGGAGAGCTCACCACCCCGACATTCGCGTTGGCCAGGGACGGGAGGTAGCGGTCGGTGAACAGGATGCGCTTGCAGCCGAGGCGGTAGCTGGGTTTTAGCTTCGCGCGCAGCTCGGGGTCGGGAACCTGTCGTTGGAGGTTCTTTTCGGCGACGCGCTCGAGCAAGCGCATCAGGCGCGGCTCCTTGGCGAGGCCGAGCACGAGCAGCTCGGCGCTCCAGTAGAGCGCGCCGCGCAGCAGCTTCATCGCCGGGGGAAAGCGCTGGAACAGGCGGCGCAGGCGCGGGTTGATCATCGCGTTGCGGCGCGGCACGATCCACGGAGCGGTGCGCTGATAGATCTGCAGCTCGCCGACTTCGGGCTGGATCTCGGGGACGAACTGGACGGCGGATGCGCCGGTGCCGATCACCGCGACTCGCTCTCCGGCAAGGTCGTGCGCATGGTCCCACTGCGCGGAGTGGAAGGCGGTCCCTTGGAAGGACTGCAGGCCCTCGAGCTGTGGCAGGGCGGGCTCGCTGAGGCCGCCCATGCCGCTGATCAGGACGTCGGCCGTGAAGTCTCCCGCCGAAGTGTGGATCTCCCAGTGCCGGCGCTCGTCGTTCCAGGCGGCCTCGAGCATCTCGTGGTCAAAGCGGATGTGTGGCGGAATGCCGTGTTCACCGGCGACGCGTTCGAGATAGGTCTGGATCTCGGCCTGTGGCGAGCACAGACGCGTCCAGTCGGGGTTCAGCGCGAAGGAGAACGAGTACAGGTGCGAAGGCACGTCGCAGGCGCAGCCCGGATAGCTGTTGTCGCGCCAGGTCCCGCCGAGCCGTGAGGCGCGCTCGAGCAGGATGAAGTCGTGCTCGCCGCGCTGCTTGAGCCGGATCGCCGAGCCGAGCCCGGCAAAGCCGGTGCCGACGATCACGATGCGATGGTGGTTCTCGGAAGAGTTCATCAGCCGGAGTGCCCCGTGCGGGACTCGAACCCGCCCCACCGGATTAAAAGTCCGGCGCTCTACCAGATGAGCTAACGGGGCTAGCGGGCGACAGTCTGCCAGATGGGGTCCGTCAGTCGCCCGCCGCGACGCGGAGCATCTCCTCGATCCGCGTGAGCTTCACACGCGGCCGGCCGGATGCTTCGCCGAGGGCACGCTCGTGGCGGTCGATCGAGGCCCAGCCGTCGTAGGTGACGAGCTCGGGTTGGCGTTTGCGCAACAGCTGCTCGATAGCGGCGCCGTCGGGTGAGGCCGGCGTGTTCAGGCCCTCGCCGTCGGGGGAGGCATCGGCGAGGATCGCGTCGACGGTCTCTTGCGCGTCCTTCTTGTTTGTGCCGATCACGCCGGAGGGCCCGCGCTTGATCCAGCCGACGGCATACTCGCCGCGCCGCCGGCCTGTTCTCGCCCGGCGCTCATCGGAGTCGGCACCCCCACTGGAACTCGCGTTCCCACCGGCACCCGCGTCGGAGCTCGCGCCGGCACCGACACCCGCGCCGGCACCGACATCGGATGCGGTGTCGAGCACCCGGCCTCCGTCATTGGGGATCACGCCGCCGCGGCGGTCGAAGGGAACACCGGGGAGCGGAACTCCGCGATAGCCGATCGCGCGGAACACGAGGCCCGCGGGAATCGTCTCCCGCTCGCCGGTCGGCGCCGCACGGAGCTTGCCGCCGGCATCCGCGACGAGCTCATTGCGAGCGAGCTCGACCGCGCCGAGACGTCCGTCGGCGCCGACCGATCGAAGATCGGCCAACAGGGCGGTGGGCGAGAGCAGGAAGCGCAGGACGATGCGCTTGGGGCGGCCGGCGGGGGGGCGTGCGGCGTAGGAGCGCAGGATCTCGACGTTGCGCCGCGAGGTGATGTTCTCCTCGGCGTCTGAGTCATGGACGGCGAGCGCGCGGTCCAGTTCCGCGGGGTCGACGATCACGTCGGCGTCGGCCAGCTCGCCTAGCTCCAGCAGCTCGGGGTTTGTGAAGGCGGCCTGCGCGGGGCCACGGCGCCCGACGATCACGACCTCCGATACGCGGCTGCGCGCGAGCACCTCCAGGGCGTGGTCCGCGGTGTCGGTCGGCGCGAGCTCGGCGGGCGCGAGCACGAGCATCCGGGCGACGTCGATCGCGACGTTGCCGTTGCCGATCACCACGGCGCGCTCGGCCGAGAGCAGATCGACCTCCAGATCGGTGTGGTCGGGGTGGCCGTTGTACCAGCCGACGAACTCCGTGGCCGCGTGCGAGCCGAGGAGCTCCTCGCCGGGGATCCCGAGCGGCCGGTCCAGGGGCGTGCCGGTCGCGTAGACGATCGCGTGGTAGTGCTCGAGCAGCTCCTCGCGCGAGATGTGCTCGCCGAGGGCGACATTGCCGAAGAAGCGAAAGCGCGGGTGCGCGGCGGTCTTCTCGTACACGCGCGTGACCGACTTGATCTTCGGGTGGTCGGGCGCCACGCCGGAGCGCACGAGCCCCCAAGGCGTGGGCAGCCGCTCGATCATGTCGACCTCGAACGGGATCGAATGCCCGCCCGCCCGATCCTTGAGCAGGTGCCCGGCGGCGTAGAAGCCGGCCGGCCCGGAGCCGATCACGGCGATGCGAATGGGGGTGTCTGTCATGGAAGGATGATCGGAAGATGGGCGCGGCCCGACTCGAACGGGCGACCCCCTCGGTGTAAACGAGGTGCTCTAGCCAACTGAGCTACGCGCCCCCAGGGCCAGCGGTACTAAGGCTACCGAGGCTCGAGGGAAGCGGCCGGTGGATCGAACAACGTGAGCGCCAGGCCCCCGGAGGGGGCTCATTAAAAATCGTCTCTCGTGCTGTCGTGCGAAGCTTGCCGCGTGAGGCGAACACGAGCGGGTGGCGAGGGCAAGGCGGGACGGATTGCCCTGGGAGTGGCGGGCGCGATCGTCGTCGTGCTGGTGCTCGCGCAGTTCTTCCTTCCGCGCATCGCCGCGAGCAGGGTGCGCGCGCGGGTCGGCAAGTACGGAACGGTGAAGAGCGTCAGCGTGAGCGCCTGGCCGGCGGTGGAGCTGCTGTGGGGGAAGGCGGACTCGGTGGACGTGCGGGCGGGGAGCCTGCGAATGACCCCGGCGCAGACGGCGAAGCTGCTGGTGCAAGCGCGCGGGGTGAAGCGGATGAGCCTGACGGCGGAAAGCGTGACGGAGGGCTCGCTGCGGCTGCACGACGCGAGCTTCGAAAAGCACGGCAGGACGCTGAAGGGAGCGGCGTCGACCTCGCAAGCCGACGTGAAGCAGGCGTTGGGCGCGGGGATCGAAGTGCGCCTGCTGAACAGCCACGACGGCCAGGTCGAGGTGAGCGCGAGCGGCGGTCTGTTCGGCGTGCGGGCGTCGGTCGATGCGATCGCGCGGGCGCAGGAAGGCAAACTGGTCGTGCACCCGCTGGGCTTCCTGCTGGAAGGGCTGAAGCTGACCCTGATCGATAGTCCGCGCGTGTACGTCGAAGGCGTCGCCGCGAGCCCCGTGGCGGGACCGTCGGGCGATGTGGCGGGCTACAGGTTGTCGATCTGGGCGAGCCTGCGCTGAGCGTGCCACGGTCGTGAGGCGCCCGGTCGGGACTGGGTGGCTGAGAAGCGCGATTTAAGCCGCTGCCGCCAGCTCTTCCGGATTGGGGATGGCGTTACGCTGGTGGACGATTACTGGTAGGCCGTCCTTTGGGCTGATCGTCGGCATCTGGCGGATCGCGAGCCGGAAGTCGTCGGGCAGCGAGAGCGTGAAGCGCTGGAGCAGGAGCGTGGCGATCGTGCGGATCTCCAGCTGGCCGAAGCGCATCCCGATGCACGTGCGCGAGCCCCCGCCGAAGGGGACGTAGGCGCCCTTGGGCAGGGCGGCCTTGGCCTCGGGCGTGAAGCGCTCGGGGCGGAACTCCTCCGGCTCGGGGAAGACGTCGGGCAGGTGGTGGGAGGCCCACGAGCAGTAGTTGACGAACGCGCGGCCGGGGACGGTGCGGCCGGCGAACTCGAACGGCTCGACCGAGCGCCGCGGGCCGACCCAGGCGGGCGGGTACTTGCGGAGCGTCTCGTCGAGGACCATCTCCAGCTCGGCCAGCTCGCCGGAGATCAGCTGCGCGGCGTTGGGGAGCCCGGCGTTGGGGAGCCCGCTACTCCGTCCGCCCTGGCGCCCGTCCGCACCCGCGCCTTCGCCCGCGAGCTGGGAGGCCTGCTCGGCGAGCAGCCGCGCGAGGATCTCGGGGTGGTGCGCGAGCTCGTAGAACATGAACGCGACGGTCGAGGTTGTCGTGTCGTGACCGGCGAACATCAGCGTCATCACCTCGTCGCGGATCTGCAGGTCGCTGAGCGTCGCGCCGTCTTCGTCGGCGGCGTCGAGCAGCAGCGAGAGGATGTCCTCGCCGCGCTCACCGCTCGCCCGGCGGGAGGCGATCTCCGCGTAGATCAGCTCGTCGAGCGAGCGCGCGGCCTGCTGCATCTGCGCCCACGGCGTGCGGGGGCCGCGGAGCATGCGCAGCGCGTAGTCGCGGGAGTAGAAGGAGAGCGCCTGCTCGAACAGGCCGGCGGCGTCGAGCGAGCGCGCGGTGGCGCCGTCGGGATCGAGGCCGAACAGCGCGCGCATCGCGATCCGCAGAGCGAGGCGGCGGGTCCAGGCGTAGAGGTCGATGCGGTCGCCCGGGGTCAGCTGGTCGAGCGCGCGGGTGGTCTCCGCGACCATCACATCGACCGAGGCGGCGATCCGCTCGCGGTGGAAGCCGGGAAGCATCGCCAGGCGCGAGCGCCGGTGGAACTCTCCGTCGATCGTCAGCAGCCCGTCGCCCATCAGCCCGATCAGGTCGCGAAAGTGCGATTCGCGCCAGGTGAAGTTGGCGGCGTGGGAGACGGTGACGTAGTGGTTGGCCGCGGGCCCGAGCATGAAGACAACGTTGCCGTGGAACAGACGCAGCGTGAAGATCGGCCCGAAGCGCTCGTAGGACTCGAGCAAGAGCGGCAGTGGGTCGTTGGCGAAGCGTCGCGTGCGCGCGAGCGAGAAACGCGTCTCGCCGGGCGGGAAGGGAACACTCGCCCCGCGCTCCTCGCGCAGGTCGCCGTACACCGCCGCGAAGGGGTTCGTGTCGAGCAGCGGCTTGGGGCCGACGAGCGCCATTGGATGAGCCTATAGCAAAACTGGCTGGCTGGCCAGCTTCTTTTGGGAGTGCCGCAGGCGCGACCGATCCGGCCCCGGCGGACCGGCGGGCGAGGCACTCGCAAGCAGCCGATGCGGCGCGATACCGGCGAAGCGATCGCCGGCGGATGGGCCCAGACGGCGGACTGGAGCCCGGCGGGCGAGGAGGCTTGGCATACTGAGAGGACGCACGCGGTCGAGAGGCATGCGAGCGCACACGCGGGGACGTAGCTCAGTTGGTTAGAGCGCCGCCCTGTCACGGCGGAGGTCGCGGGTTCGAGTCCCGTCGTTCCCGTTGTTCACCCCGTCGTGTTCTCCCGTTGACCCGATGCGCCACGCCGGTCTTCGGGCGCCGGGAGCTCAGGTTTCGATCGTGACGAGCGTGCCGATCGGGGTGTAGGGGTAGATCTGCGCGGAGGCCGCGAGCGGCAGCTCGACGCAGCCGAGGCTCTGTGGCGTGCCGAACGACGAGCGGTTGAAGTTGTGCAGGGCGTCGCCGCCGTTGAAGTAGCTGACCCATTTGATCCCGGGGTCTTCATAGTGCGAGCCGTCGGGGTTCGTGCCGGACATCGTCGTTTCCGGGAGGTGCTCGAACACGGGGAACGTCCCGAGTTCGGTTTCCGCCCCGGAGATGCCGGTGTTTGCCGGCGAGGTGATGACCGTCTGGCCGTTGTGCCAGAGCGTCATCGTCTCCGGGGTTTCGCGGTGCACGTACACGTAGCTGTAGCCACTGCCGAGGTGCTTGCCGGCGATCGCGTTGGCGATCAGCTTCTGCCACACGGCCGCCCCGGCGAGCCCGTCGACGGTGATTTCGTTTTCACTCTCAAACTTCATCACCGCGCCCTTCGTAATCACGTTCGCTTGCCCGGGCGTCCACATCGCCTGCAGCTGGTGTGGCGTGTTGGGATAGCGCCAGTTGAAGCTGCCGTTCGGCGGTTCGACCGCCGCCTGGGCCTCGGCGCTGGGCGTGTGCGCGACAGCCGCGTCCGACGCCTGCCAGTCGACCGGCAGGTAGCCGGCTTCGGCGAGGAGCTGCTGCAGGCGCAATGTCGAGCCGGGGGGCACAGTCCATTCGATCTGGTTGGTCGTGCGCAGGCCGTTGCCGCTGCCTGCCGTCACCGCGACCGCGCGCGGGAGCTGGACGTGCAGTTGGGAGCCGAGCGCCGCTCCCGCGCCGGCCGGGACGAATACGAGCGTGTGGCTGTTGGTCTCATGCCAGCTCCCAGGCGTGCTCGGTGAGATCTGAGGGCGGCTCGAGCCGAGCACCTCGCTGACCGGCTTGGAGAACGTCAGGTGCAGGTGCGTGGCGGGGGAGATCCGCGCGCCCGCGGCGGGCAGGCTGACCATCACCGGCGACTGCGAGGGTGGAAACCAGCTCACCTGCGTGGGCGCGCCGAGCGTCTCCCAGGGGCGCGGCGCGGCGGCGATCTCAGTGGTGCCGGTCGCCGGTTGTGCTCCGAGCGAGATCGAGCTCTGTGCGCTGCTCAACGTGTGGTTCCTGACGCCGCCGGTGCTTCCGTAGGCGACCGCGCTCACCGGGCTGTCGAAGCTGACGTGCACCTGCGATCCCGCGGGGACGGTCATCCAGTGCTCGGTCACGTTCGCCACCGGTGCGCGCAGCGTCAGATGCTCGGTGTGTTCGCTGCCCAGCGCCCAGCCGAGCCAGCCCGGTCGGCGAACCTTCACATCGACCGACACCTGCTCACCCGGGGTCAGCTGCTTCAGCGGTGTCAGGCGCCCGCCGGCGATCGTCAGCGGCACAGGTCGACCGTCGGGTCCGTAAGCCTGAACATGCTCGATCGTGCCACCCAGCGGCTGCACCGTGACCCGCGCCAGCGCTGTCGAGTCGCTCGCCAGCGTCGCGCCCGAGAACACCAGCGCCGCCACGGCCAGCAACACGACGATCAGGGCTACTACAACCGCGATGCCGAGCAGGACACGTTTACGACTATGTCCGGTAGCTGCAAGGTCAGGGTGAGCCGACGCGATTGCCATTCATGGATCGTAGGAGGATTTGGAAGGGCAGACAAATCTTTCTCCTGATACGCAACGTCGCTTGCCGCTTTCTTGTCGCTCAGCGTCCCTCGTACTCGGCGTGTCCCGGTCCACGCTCCAAGAACGAGCGCACGGCGTTTTTCAGGTCTTCGGTCGCGAACAGATCGCCGGCGAGCTCGGGCACACGCTCGTCGGCCCCACGCGCGCCGCCCCCCTCCAAGCCTGCGCGCACGATCGCCTTGGTCGCCGCGTGGGCGCGCGTGGGGCCCTCGGCCAGGCGTCGCGCGAACGCGCGCGCGGCCTCGTCGAAGCCCGCATCGGGGAGCACCCGGTTGACGACGTTCCAGCGCTCGAGCGTCGCGGCGTCGTACAGCTCGCCGGTCATCACCAGCTCGCGGGCCCGTGCCGGACCGGCGCGCTCGGCCAGGCGCTGGGTGCCGCCCATCGCCGGAGTCAGGCCGACGACGGTCTCCACCAGGCCAAAGCGCGCGGACTCGGCCGCGAGCAGCAGGTCGCAGCCGAGCGACAGCTCGAACGCCGCCGTCAGGCACAGCGCGTGCGCGGCGAACACCGTCGGCAGCGGCAGCTCCTCGACGCGATGGATCATCGCCAGCAGTTCTCGCCACAGCTGCGCCGCCTGCTCGGGAGTGAGGCCGTCGAACAGGTTCACGTCGACGCCGCCGCTCACCGCGCGGCCTTCCGCGCGGATCAGCAGGCCACGGGGCGGGTCCGCGGCGATGCGGTCGACCGCGGCGGACAGCTCCCCGATCAGCTCGCGCGTGAACAGGTTCAAGGGCGGCGAATCGATGCTCACGACCGTCAGCGGCCCGTCCTGCTCGATCGCGATCGTGCTCATCCGCTCAGCTCCATGCCGAGGAGACTATCTCGACTTTCCGGCGCGACACCGCTCCACCGGGCGCTCTCGGTTGTTGGCAGTCTCTGTAGGCATGCCCGATCGATCTAACGACAGCGACCGTCGCACGTTCATCAAGCGCGGGCTGCTCGCCGGCGGTTCGCTGGCGCTTGCCGCGACGGGCGCTCCAACCTCGGCGCAGGCCAGGCGGCCGCGCATGCACCGCTCCCGGGCAGTGCGCGGCGCGCCGAACATTCTCGTGGTCCTCGTCGATCAGCTGCGCGCGCCGGCGTGGGTCCCCGCCTCGGTGGCACTGGACACGCTGCTGCCGAACCTCGCATCGCTGCGTCGCGAGTCGGTCAGCTTCGAACGCCACTACACCGCCTCCAACGACTGCTCCCCCTCGCGTGGCGCGCTGCTCACCGGCCTGTACTCCCATCAGACCGGCTGCATGATCACCGGCCGCAGCCGGCTGAATCCGGGATTTCCGACATGGGGCACGCTCTTGAGGGACATGGGCTATGACACCACGTGGTGGGGAAAGTGGCACCTGAACCCCCACGCGAACGCCTCGCTCGAGCCGTATGGCTTCTCGGGGGGGACCTATCCCTCGCCCAACGGCAGCCCCGGGCAGGGCACCGAGGTCGATCCGCGGATCGTCGACCAGTTCGAGGATTGGTTCGATCGCGAAGCGGGGAGCGGGCCGTGGTGCACGACGGTTTCGCTGGTCAACCCCCATGACGTCGCCTGGTGGTATCGCTTCACGAGCGAAATCCCCCGGGAGAGCGAACCGCCGCGGTGGGTAGGTGAGATCCCGCCGAACTTCGAGACCCCTGAGCAGCTGCAGGCGCACGGCAAGCCGCTGCTGCACCGCTCGCTGCAGGAGACCGCCGCCCGCTCGTTCGGCGCAGTGCCGTTCTCGGGGCCCGAACTGGTGAGCACCTGGAGTGGTCTGATGAACACCTACCTGCTGCTGCAGGCCTACGTCGACCAGCAGATCGGACGCGTGCTCGCGAAGCTCGCCGCGCATCCCACCGTGAGCGATAACACGGTGATCATCTTCACCTCAGACCACGGGGAGTACGGCGGCTCGCACGGTATGCGCGGCAAGGGCGCCTCCGCCTACGAGGAGGCGATTCACGTCCCGCTCTACGTGAGCGACCGTCGTGGCCTGGCGACCGCCGCCACGGGCGTTCCCCGCTCGCAGCTGACCTCCAGTGTCGACATCGTTCCGCTGCTGCTGAGCATCGCGACGGGGTCGCAGGCGTGGCGCGGGGACAGCTCGCTGGCGCATCTGGCCGCACGCCAGGACCTCGCCGCGATCTGCGCCGACGCTGGGGCGCCCGGCCGGCCGTGGGTGCTGCACGCCACCGACGAGGATGTCACCGAGTTCGCCTCCGACCTGCACGACGCCGAAGCGCCCCGTCACGTCGTAGCACTGCGTACCGCACAGGGCAAGCTGGGGCTGTACTCCAACTGGGCTGCGGAAAGCACCGAAGCACAGTCGGTCGGCGAGGAAGTCGAGTGCTACGACTACGGCAGCTTCGCCGGCCAGGCGGAGCTGCCGAACGTCGCGGGGATCAGCGCCCTGGAGGAAGAGCTGCGCACGACACTCGAAGCAGAGGCGATCCCCAACGAGCTGCACGCCCCCCTTCCGGGTTATCTCCAGAGCGCTCGCGCGAAGGGCATGGGCAACTACTTCGACGTGGACGCGAGCGAGGGCGAAAAGGCCGCCGCCTCGCACCTACACGTCGCGGCGCCGATCGAACCGACGCCGAACGCCGATCGGCCCGCGCCGAGCTGAAGGACTCCCGCGTCCAGGTGCTGGGGAGCTCGCGCGCCGTCCTGCGTCGAGCGCGCGGTCTGTCAGGCTGTAGGGGTGAGCGCGTTCCCACCCGGCCCCGCTGAGGCCCCCGCAATCCAGACCGCCCGCTGGCTGCTGCGGCCGATCGCCTTCATGGAGTCAAACCGGCGGCGCTTCGGCGATGCGTTCAGCGTGCAGTTCCTCGGTTTCGAGCGCCCGATGGTGATGGTCTCCGACCCTGAGGTTGTCCGTGCGCTGTACACCGCGCACGAGCATGAACTGCCCCCCGGACGCAGCATCGCGCTGCTGCCGGTGATGGGCCCTGGCTCGGTGCTGCTGCTGGAGGGCAGCGAGCACCTCGCGCGACGCAAGCTGATGCTGCCGCCGTTCCACGGCGAGCGGATGCGCTCCTACGAGGCGACGGTCAGAGAGGTGACCGAGCGCGAGATCGACAGCTGGTCCGGCAACGGCGAGCGTCCGTTCGCGCTGCATCCGCGGATGCAGGCGATCACGCTCGAGGTGATCCTCAAAGCGGTCTTCGGTGTCACCGACCCAGCCCGCAGCGCGCGTCTACGCGAGCGGCTGCCGTTGCTGCTCGGTGAAACCTCGTCGGTGGCGCTGCAGTTCCGCGTGCTGCTCTCTCGCCGCTTTCGCCGCATGAAGCCGCTCGAGGGCCTCGGTGAGCTGTTGCGCGAGATCGACGAGCTGCTGCTCGCGGAGATCGCCGAGCGTCGCTCCGATCCGGCCGCCGCCGAGCGCGAGGACATCCTCTCGCTGCTCGTCGCGGCCCGCTTTGAGGACGGCGCGGAGATGAGCGACCGCGAGGTGCGCGATCAGCTGGTCACGTTGCTGCTCGCCGGCCACGAGACGACCGCCACGGCGCTTGCCTGGACGTTCGATCTGCTCCTGCGCAATCCCGCGACGCTCGCACGTCTGACCGCCGAGGTGGACGCGGGGGAAGAGGACAGCTACCTGCGCGCGGTGATCTCCGAGTCGCTGCGCCTGCGCCCGGTCATCCCGCTTGCCGGACGGCGGTTGGCCTCGGATCTGAATGTCGATGGGCTCAGCCTGCCGGCTGGGACCGACGTGACGCCGGCGATCTGGCTGACGCACACTCGCGCGGATCTATACCCCGAGCCCTACGCGTTCCGCCCGGAGCGCTTCCTCGAGGGGGTGGGTGGGCCTATCAATAAATACGGGTGGATCCCCTTCGGCGGCGGCATCCGCCGTTGTCTGGGCGCCGCGTTCGCGGAAATGGAGATGCGGATAGTGCTCGAGGCGGTTCTGCGACGCTGCGTGCTGACCAACGCCAGCCCGCGGGCGCGAGCCGAGCGGGTGACGCGGCGTAACGTGACGTTCTCCCCGCGCAACGGCACGCTCGTGCGCAGCCGCCCGCGCCGAGTGCCCGAGCAGGCTGTCGAGTCGGAGCCCGTGCTCGTCGCTTAGCGCTTGGCCTGGTGCTCCAAGACCTTCCCGAACGCACCCTCCAGCTGGGTCGTCATCCGCTGCTTGAACACCGCCAGCAGCGCCTCTGAGGCGAGTGGCCGCAGCGCGCCGACGGCCTCGATCACCTCGTCCCAACGCTCGTCCGGCCGCCCCGCTTGCTCGAAAGGGTCCCACAGCTCCTTCAGGAACAGCTTCGCAAACGCTCGCGAGATCGACTCGCAGTCGCGGCTGACGCGCTCCATCAACGCCAGCGCCGCATGCAGGGAGATGCCGAGCGCGACGACCTCTTCCGCGGCGCGCAGCAGGGCCGGGCTGGGGACTTCGAAGCGATCGCCGCCGAGTGGCACGAGCAGCTTCAGCTTGCGGATGCGCGCGATGTCCTTGTGGCTGACCTCGCCGAAGCTCTTCGCCAAGTCCTCGGCCGTCACGACTTCGGGGGTCTCGGCCTCAAACGGCGTGGTCACCGCGTGGCGCAGGCCGAGCAACCGCTCGGCCAGTCCGTCCGATCCGCTCAACAGCCGCTCGATCGCGGCCAGGTTGAAGCCGTCGGCCTGCAGATCGAGGATCAGGCGCAAACGCGCGACGTGGTCGGCGCCGTAGTAGCCCACGCGTGCGCGTACCTCGGGCGCGGGGAGCAGGCCGCGGGAATGATGGTTGCGGATGTTGCGCACCGACATGCCCACTTCGCCCGCCAACTGCTCGATCGTCAGATCGGGGGGAGTGGGGGATGTGTCGCGCCGCCCTCGATCGGGTACCTGAGCCTTGTCGACCTTCGTTGCCGCCATCTCCAGATGAAGATACCACTATCTATGTAACCTCATTTGAGGTAGCATGAGTTCAGGTCGTCCATGAGATCCATCCGATGAACAGCCCAACCGACTGCAAGTGCGTCCCGTTACACCCTGCTGGTGGCGCGCCCCCCTGCGTGATGGTGTCCGGGCCAGGGATCCCGGCCGGTGGCGGCGAAAGTGGCGCAAATGGCTGAACGAGGGGCTGTGCCGCGCGTGTCGGAGGGTCGGCGCAGGGTGCTGAACCTGGTCCGCTCGTTCACCTCGCCGCTGTTGCCGGACGACTACCTGGAGTTGGTCAACCCCCTGTGGTCGACACGCGAGCTGCGCGGGCGGATCGAGCGGATCGAGCGCGAGACGCCGAACGCCGCCACGGTGCTGATCAAGCCCGGCTGGGAATGGCCGCGCCACCGGCCCGGGCAGTACCTGCGGCTGGGTGTCGAGGTCGACGGGGTGCATCACTGGCGCGCCTACTCGCTTACCTCCGACCCCGAGCGCGCTGACGGTTGTATCTCGATCACGCCAAAGCTCGTCGTTGGCGGCAAGGTCTCCCCGTTTTTGTTCTCCGGCGCGCGTCCCGGCACGATTGTGCGGCTGGGCGGCGTCGAAGGCACGTTCGTATTGCCCGACCCGCTGCCGTCCCAGCTGCTGTTCATCAGCGCCGGCAGCGGCATAACCCCGATCATGAGCATGCTCCGTGCGATCGCGCGCGAGCGCAAGCTCGCGGATGTCGTGCATCTGCACTGCGCGCGCACCGAAGCGGAAGTCATCTTCGGCCGCGAGCTGCGCGAGCTGGCGGCCGCGCACACGGGCTATCGACTGGAAGAACGCCTGACCGGCGCGGAGGGCCGCCTGAGCCCGGCACAGCTCGACGAGCTGTGTCCCGACTGGCGTGCGCGCGAGACGTTCCTCTGCGGGCCGTCCGGGCTGCTGGAGGCGTTCGGCGCGCGCTGGCAAGGCGACGGCGATCCGGCGAAGCTGCACGTCGAGCACTTTCAGCCCGGCGAGAGCGTCGGCGGCGATGCTCAGCGCGGCGAGGGCGGCACGATCCACTTCTGCTCGAGCGAGCTGGAGGTGGAGAGCGACGGCGATCAGCCGATCCTGCTCGCCGGCGAGCAGGCCGGCGCGAAGCTGCCGTACGGCTGTCGCATGGGCATCTGCCACACCTGTGTCGGACGGCTGCGCTCCGGGCAGGTACGCGACCTGCGCACCGGTCGCGTACATGGACAGGCCGGGGAAATGATGCGCACATGTATCAACGCGCCCGAGGGCGCGATTGAAATCGAGCTGTAGGTCAAACCCCGCAAAATCGTCTCTCTTAATAAAAAAAGATCCACCTCCCCCCACGATTCCCCAACCCGAGGACCAAAAAATGGCAACGAACCAGATCGATAACCCGACCGTCGCCACGCGACTCAACGAGGTTGCCGGCCCCCCGCCACGCACCGCTGCCGATGCCGGACCAACTCAGCGGCCGGCTCAGCGAGGGTTCGAGGACGAGCCCGAGAACCCCCTTGCCCGTCTGAGCGCAGAGCAGATCGAGCAGCTCGGCCGCGAGTTCGACGCGCTCCACGACGAGGTGTTCGCCGAGCTGGGCGACCGCGACTCGCGCTACATCCGCTCCACGATCAAGCTGCACCGCCAGCTCGTGCTGGCCGCCCGCGCGATGCTGATCGGCTCCCGCTACAAGCCGCTGTGGCTCGGCGGCACCGCGGCGCTGTCGGTCGCGAAGATCCTCGAGAACATGGAGATCGGCCACAACGTGATGCACGGCCAGTGGGACTGGATGAACGACCCCGACATCAACTCCCAGAACTGGGACTGGGACACAGCCTCGCCGGCCGACGCGTGGCGTCACTCACACAACTACGAGCACCACACGTTCACGAACATCCGCGGCAAGGACCGCGACCTCGGCTATGAGATCATGCGCATCGACCCGCATCAGAAATGGCACCCGGTATACCTGCTGCAGCCGCTCTACAACCTCGTGCTGATGGGCTTCTTCGAGTGGGGCGTGGCGCTGCACGACCTCAACTTCGACGCGATCCGCGCGGGCGAGAAGTCGAAGGGAAAGGTCAATCGCGAGCTGAAGGCGATCGGCGTGAAGGCGCGCCGGCAGGTCGTGAAGGACTACATCGCCTTCCCCCTGCTCTCCGCGGCCGCCGCGGCGGTCGCTGCCGGGCTGCGGGGTTCGTCTGCCGGGCGAGCGCAGTCGGCGTCCGGGCGGTCGGCGTCAGCGTCGGGGCGACCGGGGTCCGGGTCGGGTGGGTCGCTCGCCGAGCGAAGGGATTCCCCGCGGGACAGCTTCAAGTCGACGCTCTCAGCGAACTTCACCGCGAACATCGTCCGCAATGTGTGGGCCTACTCGATCATCTTCTGCGGGCACTTCCCCGATCAGACCTACACGTTCAGCCAGGCAGAGGTCGCCGATGAGACGCGCGGCGGCTGGTACGTGCGCCAGCTGCTCGGATCGGCGAACATCGACGGTGGCCCGCTGTTTCATCTGCTGGCGGGCAACCTCAGCTTCCAGGTCGAGCACCACCTGTACCCCGACCTGCCCTCGAGTCGCTACTCCGAGATTGCGCCGCGGGTGCGCGATATCTGCCGCCGTTACGGGCTTCCCTATAACACCGGCCCGCTCGGCAAGCAGCTCGGCACGGTCCACCGCACGATCCTGCGGCTGGCCTTCCCGGGTGGCAAGGTTCGGCCAAAGCCCGGCCCCTACACTGTGACGAGATGAATTCTCCGGACGACGTTCTCGCGCCCGAGCGCCCTACGCCAGAAATCACCCCCGAGGACGGTTCCGCGCTCGAAGATCGTTCCGCGCCGGTCCGTGGTTCCTCCGCGCCGGTCCGCGGTTCCTCCGCGCCGGTCCGCGGTTCCGCGCCCGAGGATCGTTCCGCCCCCATCGGCACGCTGCCGGAGGGCCCCACCCCCGATGAGATCCAGGAGCCGGTGCTGGAGAACCTCGATCGCTTCGTCACCGGCCTGATCACCGTCGTGCCGCTGGCGCTGGTGGTGCTCGCCGGGTGGCAGCTGTGGAATCAGGAGCTGCATTGGCGCGACATCGTGATCTTCTTCGTCATGTACATCCCAATCGGCCTCGGCGTGACGGTCGGCTTTCACCGCCTGCTCACCCACCGCAGCTTCAAGACCTCACCCGCGATGCGCGGGCTGTTCGGGGTGCTCGGCACGATGTCCGTCGAGGGGCCGGTGATCTCGTGGGTGGCCGACCATCGCAAGCACCACGCCTACTCCGATCGCTTCGGCGATCCCCACAGCCCCCACATCGACAGCGGCGGCGGCTGGCAGGGAGCCCTGCGCGGACTCGCCCACGCGCACGTCGGCTGGCTGTTCGACCATACCCAGCGTGGCTCCCGCGAGCGCTTCGCGCCCGATCTGCTGTCCGACCCCGTGATCAACTTCGTCGACCAGACGTTCATCCTCTGGTCGCTCGTCGGCCTGGCGATCCCCTTCGGGCTCGGCTGGCTGATCGGCGGGACGGTCGGCGCGGGGCTCGAGGCGATGCTGTGGGCGGGCGCCGTTCGCATCTTCGTGCTGCACCACGTCACCTACTCGATCAACTCCCTCTGCCACTTCTTCGGCCGCCGCCGCTTTGCCACGAGCGATCACTCGCACAACCTCTCCTGGCTGGCGCCGCTGTCCTTCGGCGAGGCGTGGCACAACAACCACCACGCGTTTCCCACCTCCGCATTTCACGGCCTGGCCAAACGGGAGGTCGACCTGTCGGGTCTGACGATCTCGAGCCTCGAGCGCCTCGGCCTTGCATGGGACGTACAGCGGATCAGCCCGGACCGCCAGGCCGCCAAGGCGATCGCTTCCCAGCCCGTCAAGGCGCCCACCCTCTAGCCGCAGTGGGCTCATCTCGCCGGGCCGGAGCCTCATCTCGCACGGCCGGCGTGTTCGGCTGGGCAAGCCCGTGTCAGGCGGTCAGGCAGGTGCGGTTGCGCCCCGCGGTCTTCGCTTCGTACAGCGCCGTGTCGGCCTGGCCCATCAGCGCCTCTGGCGGGCTGCCGGGCTCATGGGTGGCGATTCCGGCCGAGCAGGTCTGTTCGCTGGGAATGCGCAGACGCAGACGCTCGACGACCTCCAGGGCGTTGGCGGCGTTGCAGTCGGGCAGCAACAGCGCGAACTCATCACCGCCGAGTCGCGCGACGAGATCGCCGGCGCGCAGCTCCTCGCGCCAGGCGGCGGCCGTCTCGCGCAGCAGGCGATCGCCGGCCGGGTGTCCCTGGGTGTCGTTGAACTCCTTGAAGTGGTCGAGGTCGAGCATCGTGACCGTCATGTACCGCTCGTCGGTGAGCATCTCCGCCAGGTGCGCGTCCCAGGCGCGGCGGTTGGGCAGGCCGGTGAGCGCGTCGGTGCTCGCGATGTCGCTCACCTGGCTGAGCATGTCGCTCACGTAGCTGAGCATCTCGGCGCGCTGGCTGACCAGTCGCTGGGTGACCAGGCCGATGATCGCGCTGACCGCGATGAAGATCACGCCGGCGCGGTACTGGCTGTGCGGATAGGCCGGCGGTCCGATCAGCAGGTTCTGCGCGAGCAGCACCGTCGTCATCCCGGCGAGCACCGTGCACAGCTGGGCGCGACTGCTGTAGAGAGCCGTGTAGAACACCGGCAGCAGCGCCAGCGCGCCCACGGCCGAGTTGATGCCGCCGGCGGAGTCGCGCAGCAGCCCGATCGCCAACAGGAAGACCAGCGATGGAATCGCCTCCTTCGCCTTCGTGAGGATTCCGCGCAGGGGCACGACGCCCAAGACGCCGGCGAGCGTTGCCATGGCCACCGATGCGGCGTAGATGCCCCAGTGCATCGAGGAGCCAACGGGCACCGCGATCCAGGCCAGCAGCGAGGCGCCAAGGAACGGGGCCATGTGGCGTGCCGTACGCCGCTCCGGTTGATCGGCCTGCTCTGGCGGTTGAGGGAGCTGCTTGGGAGGTGAGGAGATGCGATACATGGCCTTCTCATCGGCAGCTCGCCGCTGAAACTAGACCCCGTTTGCACTGTAGGATCACGCGGCATGAAAGCGATCCAGATCGTCAACCTCACCGGCCCCGACAGCGCACTCGAGCTGGTCGAGCTACCAGAGCCCGAGCCCACGCACATGCTGAGTCCGGAGGGGGGCGTCGTGGTCGACGTGCACGCCGCGGGCGTCGCATTCCCCGAGCTGCTGCAGACTCGCGGCTCCTACCAGATCAAACCGCCACTGCCGTTCGTGCCCGGCTCGGAGGTCGCCGGTGTCGTGCGCAGCGCGCCCGCCGGGGCGGCGGTGCAGGCGGGTGACCGTGTGGCGGCGTTCTGCGCGCTCGGCGGCTTCGCCGAGACCGCGGTGGCGCCCCCGTTCCTCACGTTCGCGCTTCCAGACGAGCTCGACTTCGCGCAGGGCGCCGCTTTGATCCTCAACTATCACACCGCCCACTTCTCGCTTGTCCTGCGCGGGCGGTTGCGCGCGGGTGAGACCGTACTGATCCACGGGGCCGCCGGCGGCGTGGGCACAGCGGCGCTGCAGGTCGCCAAGGGTCTGGGCGCGCGCACGATCGCCGTTGTCTCAAGCGTTGCCAAGCGGCAGGTCGCGCTGCAGGCCGGCGCGGACGAGGTCGTGCGCTCGGATGGGCCGTGGAAGGACGAGGTCAAGGAGCTGACGGGCGGCGGTGTGGATCTCGTGTTCGACCCGGTCGGTGGCGATCGGTTTACCGACAGCCTGCGCGCGCTGCGCGAGACGGGACGTCTTGTCGTGGTGGGGTTTGCCGGCGGTTCGATCCCCGAGGTCAAGGTCAACCGGTTGCTGCTTCACAACACCGAGGTGATCGGCGCCGGGTGGGGCGGCTATGTGATGGGTCGCCCGCAGGTCAACCTGGAGATCGGCGCCGAGATCACGCGCCTGATCGAGCAGGGGTTCGTGCGGCCGATCGTCGGCGAGCGCTTTCCCCTGGAGCGGGCCGCGGACGCGCTGCGTGTGCTCGACGAGCGCCGCGCTACGGGCAAGATCGTGCTCGACGTGCGGGGCTGAGCGTTCGTCACCACGCGAACGACCGGCACCGAACGAGCTGAACCAACTCAACCCGATCGAAAATCGAGGCGATGATGGACTTCGACCATTCACCCCGCACGCAGGAGCTGCTGGAGCGGTTGACCGCCTTCCAAGAGCGCGAGATCGACCCGCGCGAGGAGGCCTATCACCGCGACCTGCTCGCACGGCCGGACCCGTGGGTGGTGCTACCGGTGATCGAGGAGCTCAAGCAGAAGGCCCGCGCGGTGGGCCTGTGGAACCTGTTCCTGCCCCCGGGCGCCGAGCTCGCCGGCGGGGCGATCGGCGCCGGCCTGTCAAACGTCGAGTACGCGCCGCTGGCGGAGCGGATGGGTCGCTCGTTGATCGCCAGTGAGATCTACAACTGCAACGCGCCCGACACGGGCAACATGGAGGTGTTGCTGCATTTCGGCTCCGGCGAGCAGCGCGAGCGCTGGTTGCAGCCGCTGCTCGCCGGGGAGATCCGCTCCGCGTTCTGCATGACCGAGCCCGAGGTCGCCTCCTCGGATGCGACGAACATGCAGGCGACGGCGCGGATCGACGGCGATGAGGTCGTGGTCAACGGTCGCAAGTGGTGGAGCACGGGCATCGGGCACCCCAACTGCGAGGCGATCATCTTCATGGGGCTGACCGACCCCGAGGCGGACCGCTACCACCAGCACTCGATGGTGCTCGTCCCGCTGAATACGCCGGGTGTGAAGGTCGAAAGGATGCTCTCGACGATGGGCTTCCTCGACGCGCCCGGTGGCCATGGCGAGGTGTCCTTCACGGACGTGCGCCTGCCGGCGAGCGCGATCATCGGCGGCCCCGGGCAGGCGTTTGCGATCGCCCAAGCGCGACTGGGCCCCGGGCGTGTGCATCACTGCATGCGCTTGATCGGACTGGCTGAGCTGGCGCTGGAGCTGGCCTGTCGCCGCGCGTCAGCGCGCGTGGCGTTCGGCAAGCCGCTGGCGAACCTCGGCGGCAACCGCGAGCGGATCGCCGACGCGCGGATCGCGATCGACCAGGCGCGGCTGCGGGTGCTGCACGCGGCGTGGCTGGTCGACAAGCAGTCCCCCGAGGCGCTCGGGGCGGTGTCGCAGATCAAGGTCGCGGTGCCGAACATGGCGCAGTCGATCGTCGACATGTCGATGCAGCTGCACGGCGGCGCCGGCCTCAGCGACGATCTGCCGCTCGGGGCGGCCTGGACGACGGCGCGCGCGTTACGACTGGCCGACGGCCCCGACGAGGTGCATCGCGGGGTGATCGCCCGGCTGGAGCTCGCGCGGCACGGCCAGGGGAAGTGGTCGGGGTGAGCTTCTACTATCCGCGTGAGGCGGGCCGCCGTGCGACCTTGGCAGCGTCTTTGGGGCCGAGGAACGGCGTGAGCGCCGCATAGATCAGCTGGGGAGCGACATCGGGGAGTTCGTCGGTGCGGTCATCCTCGATGTAGAAGTTGAGCACCTGCCAGATGCCGCCGGCGATCGCCTCGGGCGCGACGCCGGGCGCGGCTGCCCCGTCCTTGGACGCTTGGTGGTATCCCGGTTGCAGGTAGGCGGCGAACGCGTGGATGCTCGTGTCGCGGATCTCGATCGCCTCGGGGCTGGCGGCGAACGTGTCGACGAGGATCAGGTGCGCGTGAGCCGGCTCGGAAGCGAGATAGTCGAGCAGCGCGCGCAGGCCGGCCGCAACTCCACGCGGCCAATCGTCCTTGTTTTCTTCGTAGGCCTGCACCGCCACGAGCAGCGCCTGGTGCAGCCCGACCTTCTGCGTGCCGAGGAAGGCGTCGTGCTTGGTCGGGTACATCTCGTAGAAGGTCTGATGGGAGACGTTCGCGCGCCGAGCGATCTCCGGGATCGTGAGGCTGGCGAGACCCTTCTCGGCGACGATCGCCGCGGTCGCGTCGACGATTCGCTCGCGCTGGTTCTGGACGATGAACTGGCGCGGCAGGTCGTGACGTCCGCTCGGTAGACGGCCTTCCGCGCGCAGGGCGCGGTCGGATGGGGAGCCCGCGCGCGCCGAGCCCTGATCCGCGGCCTCATCCGACTGCTCGGACTCCTCCTCGGTGGGAGGGGCCGGGGTTGGGGCTGCCAGCCCGGCGGGGAGCTTTACGGGATAGCAGGCGGCCCAGGCGGCGAGCTCGTCGGCCAGCCCGGGCAGCTCGCCGACGCGGCCCTGGCGCAGGCGTGCGGCGGTCACCTCGCGAATGCCGCCGAGGATGACCTTGACCGTGAGATCCCCCTCGGTCTCCCGCGCCGTGCCCGATCCCGCTTTCCGTGCCGTACGCCCCCGCGCGCCGGCGGAGGCGCCGTTGCCACGGCTGACGCGGATGCTCTGCTCGAGCGCCTCCAGCGTGCGGTTGCGCCGTTCGATCGCCTTCGGTCCCGCGCCGAAGGCGCCGAGCACCATCAGCGACATCGCCTCCGGTGTGGCCACCGCGAGCTCGGCAAAGGCGCGGATCGCCGCCTGCAGGCGCTCACTCGGAGCGCCCTCCAGCTCGTAGGCCTCCAGCGCCGTCTTCGCGGTGCGCTGCGCGATCTCGTCGTAGGCGGCGAGGAACAGCTCTTCCTTGTCGTCGTACAGGCTGTAGAAGGTGGGGCGTGAGACGCGTGCGAGCTTGGTCAGATCGAGGATCCGGACGGCCTGGTAGCCACGCTCGGCGATCAGCTCGACGATCGCGTTCTGCAGCCGTTCGCGCTGGTCGCGCTTGACCTCCTCGGGATCGATGCCGTGCGCGCCGGTCGGCAGACGCCTGTAGCGCTCGTCGGATTTTGACGACGATCTTGACTTGGCATCGGGTACGGACAAGGCTCAGGAACCTCCACTTGACATCGAGCCAACGTAGAGTATCAAACCGCGCACGGCGGTCAGGTTGAGGTCGTTCTAGGGCTTGATCGTTTTGGAGGTGCTGAGCACCGCGCCCGAGGCTTCGAGCGCCTGGACTGCCACGTAGGGCGCGGGGCCGGGCGTGGCGATCGCGGTCTCGAAACCGGCGCGGGCGGCCGTGGCCACCGGCGTGAGCTGCTTTGGCGAAGGACCGGCGAGCACACGCCAGCTCGCCACCTGGGTCGCGCCATTCCAGCTGGAGTAGACGGTGACCGATCCCCTCCCGCCCGAGCCACCATGTCCCACGACGGCCGCGATCGAGGGCGTCGTCGCCGGCGTGCCGGTCCAGGGGAAACGGTAGGTGCGGTAGGACTGGTAGGAGCCGTGCAGATGGCCGTCGAACAGCAACTGCCCGGAGGCGCTGAATTCGGAGAAGTACGGCTCGGCTCCCCAGCCCACGAACATGTCGCCGTCGGCCAGCTGCTGAATGTTCCCCTGGCTGGCGGAGGACAGCGCGGCGGCGTGCTCGTACTGGGCGAGGACAGTGTCGGTCTTGGCCAGCGGGTTGACCGCCAGCACGAGCCCGCGCGACTGCGGGTGGACCTTCGGCACGCCGCCGTTGTCGAACACGCTGATCGTCCCGTTTGGCAGGACGGTCGCGTCGTGCTGGAAGGCCGTGGCGGCGCCGCCGGCGAGCTTGACGGTCGAGTGCTTGCCGCCGACGCGCAGCAGGATCTGGCCGGTGAGCGTGTTCAGTTCATACAGCGTCCAGGTGTTGCGCGCCGAGATCCAGGTCCTGGCGCTGGGCAGCTGGTCGATCGAGTTGATGTGGAAGTAGTCGAACGGCCAATTGGTGCTCGTGGTCGTCGCCGTGCTGTAGGAGTCGCTGAGCGAGACGTGGTCGAGGCTGTGCCACTCGCGCCTGACGAGCCCTGTGCGCAGGTCGATTTCCTGGAAGATCGCGTCGGTGACCGCGCCGCCACTGGGACCGCCGACATTGGAGAGGTTGCAGTCGACCGGGTCGAACACGGTCAGCACGGCGGTGTCCTGGGGTGTGATGTGGAAGTCGTGCAGATCGGCGGTGAAGCCATTGCCCGCGTGGACGCGCCCGAGGAGTTGGTAGTCGCTGTTGACGATCACCTCTTCGCCCTCGCCGAAGCCCTGCGGCGGGATGTAGCCCTGCCACCAGCTCAGCACCGGTCTGCCTTCGAGCTGCTGCACCTGCAGGTTGGTGGCCACCGTGCCGGAGGGCAGCGGGTGGAACCACACGATGTTGCCGGCTTCGTCGAGGATCAACGGCCCGGACTGGCCGGGGCCGTTGTACGGGGTCGAGAAGATATCGCCCGGGGAGGCCTGCGGCGAATGGGCCGTGACGAGCAGTGACGGCGGCTGCATCCGCGGCTGTGAGTGGAAGTTCTGCACCTGACCGGGCTGCGCCGCGATCTTCGCCGCCGCGACGTGCGGCAGGACGTCGAGCTGGGCCGGCACGAAGTGGAAGGCGAACGCGTGCGTCTTGCCGGCGCTCGTCAGCTTGCCGCGCACATCCACGGTCTCCCCGGGGCGGAACGGCTTCGACGGCACGAAGCTGGCTCCGTCCCCCTGGGAGTAGGCCTTCAGGCGCCCGCTGTGCCTGCCGGTCTGCGAGCCCGAGACGCTCAGGTCGCTGAGCGCTCCGGCGGGCGCGCCGAGCAGGCTGATCTGCGTGTACGGGGAGGCGTCGTAGGAGTCGGGCAGCGGCGAGACGGCGAGGCTCGTCCCGGGCAGCACGGCCGAGCGATTGAGCGTGCTCGGCACACACTGTCCGGCGGGCGGGGCGACGAACGCGGACTGCTCGGCGACGATCCGCTTGGAGGCGAAGGCCAGCGCCGTGGCGCTGGACAGCACGACGAGCACGCCCGCGCCGATCAGTAGCTTGCGCAGGCGGTGTGGGTTGGACAGGTGGGTGTCGTCGTCGTGGTGGTCGGGCATCACGGCCGAGCGGGGCTCGGCGAAGTCAGGGATCCTAACGTCCTGCTAACACGGAGCGGCGCAGAAAGCTGCTGATGGAGGGTAAGAAGTTGCGAAGGGGAGTTGCGGACGTGCGAAGACGAGTCGCGAATGTAAGCTGCCTCGGGCTGGCCCTCCTGATGGCGGGTTGTTGGCTGGGCTGTGGGTCGGGGTCGGGGTCGGGGTCGCAGTCGCATGCCGCGTCCACGGCCGGCTCGCCGGCGAAACCGACGAAGGTGACGTTGATCCTGGACTTCGTGCCGAACGCGGTGCACGCGGGCATCTACCGCGCGCTTGCGGCCGGCTATTACAAGCGCGAGAACATCGATCTGCAGGTGGTGCAGCCGACTTCGACCCAGGAAACGCTGAAGCTGATCGACGCGGGCAAGGCGCAGTTCGGGCTGGCCGACGGCAGCGACGTGGCGGGGCTGATCGACGACGGTGGCGACGCGCGGGCGGTGCTGGCGCTGGTGCAGCGCCCGCTCGGCGGGTTGATCGCGCTGGCCTCCGAGCACCTGCGGACACCCGCACAGATGCAGGGCAGGACGGTCGGGATCACAGGCGTGCCCTCGGACACGGCGGTGCTCGACACGGAGGTGCGCCACGCGGGCGGGGATCCGGCGAAGGTGAAGGTGGTGACGATCGGCTTCAACGGCGCGCAGGCGCTGCAGGCCGGGAAGATCGCGGCGTTCACCGGCTTCATCCCCGACGATGGGGTGCAGCTGAGCGAGAGCGGCCATCCGATCACGGCCTTTGCGCTCGACGAAAACGGCGGGCCGGCCTACCCGGGGTTGGTGGCGTTTACGACACGCGGGTTGATCGCGGCGGATCCGGCGCTGGTGCGGGACTTCGTGCGGGCGACGGTCGAGGGCTACGAAGACACCCTGAAGGACCCGCAGCGCAGCCTGGACGAGCTGCTGAGCATGAACCCGTCCCTGTCGCGCAGGCTGACGGCCGCTTCGCTGAAGGTCTATCTGCCGTTGTTCGCCGGCGGCGGTGGGGCAGTGCCGTTCGGGACGTTGCAGAGTGGGAACGTCGCGGCGATGAGCGCGTGGATGGTGGCGAACCACCTGATCGAGGCGCCAATCTCGCCGACGCGTTACGGAACCAACCAGTTCCTGCCTTCTGGATAGCCGCTTGACAAAGGGCCCGCGCGGCGGAACCCTGGTCATAGATGCGGATACTCGTCACCGGCGCGAGCGGCCTGGTGGGCTCCAACCTGGCGGCCGCCGCGGTGCAACAGAGCTGGAGTGTGCTCGGCACCTGGCGTCGCGAGCCGGTGGAGATTGCCGGAGCGAGCACGATCGGCCTGGATTTGACCGACCGGTCGGCGTGCGTGATGGCGGCGATGAACTTCGAGCCGGATGTGATCGTGCACGCGGGCGCGCCGGGCGCGCCGGGACCGTACGAGCGCGAGCCCGAGCTCGCGTGGGTGACGAGACAGGCCGCCGAGAACACGCTCGCCGCCGCGCGGACGGTGCGCGCGCAGTATGTGCTCGTGTCGTGCGACTGGGTGTTCAGCGGCCTGCGCACGATCGGCGAGCGCTGGAGTGAGGATGAAGCGCCGGAGCCGGTGAACGAGTACGGTCGCACGCGGCTGGCCGCGGAGGAGCTCGTGAAGGAGGCGAACGTGAGCTGGCTGATCACGAGGCTAGCCGACGTGTACGGCGTGAACCTGGCGGAGCCGACCGAGGGGAGCTCGGCGCGGCACGTGTGGGAGCGCTCCGGCGGTGCGCTGGAGTTGGTGGAGCGGCTGCGCGAGGGGTCGACGTTGCCGGCGCCGGCCGATGTCTACCGCTCGCCGACATATGTTTGGGACTACGCGCAGCGGGTCTGCGAGCTGGTCGCGGAGAGGCGCGAGGGCGTGCTGCATACGGCCGGTCCGGACGCGATGCACCGGCGCGAGTACCTGAGGCTGCTGGCGCGGGCGTTCGGGTGTGACCCGGGACTGGTGCGCCCGGGCGGCATCGGCGCGTATCTGGAGGCCTGTGGCGAAGATCAGCGTTTGCCGCTGCCGCCGAATACGGCGCTCGACGACGAGCGGGCCCGCGTGGCGCTGGGCCATCCGGCGGTGGATGTGGAGACGGGATTGGCGCGCATGAGCGACCAGCTGCGCCGCGTGCTGGAGCGCTCCGGGTGAGTGCCGCCCTCTCGCGTGCACCTTCGATCGGACTGATTCGGCGACGGCGATCTCAAGCAGGGGAGCGGTCTTTCCGCCCGGCACGGTAGCCTGCGCGCGTCTGTTTGGATAACGAAAGGAAAGGAAGCAAATGAACAAGTCTGAGCTGATCGAGGCGGTTGCCGCCGACACCGGTCTGACAAAAGCGGACTCGGCCGTGGTGCTGGAGTCGATCCTGGGCACCGTGACCAAGACGCTGAAAAAAGGCGACGAGGTGATCATCACCGGCTTCGGGAAGTTCTCCGTGGTCAAACGTGCCGCGCGCCAGGGAGTCAACCCGCGGACGGGCGAGCGCGTGAAAATCAAGGCATCGAAGGCGCCGAAGTTCAGCGCCGGCGCGACGCTGAAGCAGGCCGTCAGCGGGAAGAAGAAATAGGCCGGGGATTCGGGGACGCTCAGAGCGGGTAAGCCTTCGACAGGCCGGTGCAATCGCGCGCCGGTACAGGAACGGAGGAGGAACGAGATGGTCGCTCTGATTGCACTCGTGCTGATACTTGCTCTGCTCGGCGGGCTTGGCTTTGCCGTGCACATCTTGTGGTACGTGCTCGTGATCGCCATCATCCTGTGGCTGATCGGGTTCTTCGTCGGCGGTGTGGCCGATGGCGGAGGGCGCAGATGGTACGGGCGTTAGCGATGTAGGGACGAAGCCGGCAGGAAGAGGGCAGGGCAGGAAGATCAGCGAGTTGGATGCGCAGGCGAGGATGCCTCGTGGGGGAGCGGCAGGGATGCCGGGTCGTCACGGCTGTCTACGCCGGGGAGGGGAAACGGCGTTCCCGCCCGGGGAAAGCTGCGATTATGCGGGAACCGCGATAGCTGGGTGAGGGCATTTGGGAGGGGGGCCGGAGGCCGCCTGGGAGCGACACACGGAGAGAATGAAGCGACGGAACGGGATCATCTCGCAGGGAGCTTGCATGGCCATGGCGGGCCTTGTGAGCTTCGTCGTGGCGTTCGGTGCGCCTGGTCTGCCGGGTGTCGCAACGGCGTGGGCGGGCGAGTATCACGTGTATTCGTGCAGGACGCCGTCGGGGGAAGTCGCTCCGACGGACGGGTGGAGCGGGTCGGTCGAAGGCGCGTACGACGACTACGCCGAAGACACTTGCGGGAAAGGCGGGGCGCTGATTGCTGCGCTGGGCGATCAGACAACGCACAAGGCCTCCTTCGATAAAGCAACCTGGACTTACGGTGTCCCTGCTGGAGATACTATGCGGGCCGCTACCTTGTGGCGGGCTGGTGATACCGAGGGAGGCGAAGGACCCAGTGTCTTCTATGAATTCTGGCTAGCAGGGCCGAACGAGGGCAAAGCTTTCGATAGCTGTGCATATCAATATGGATGTACAGCAGTGCTGGGCAACCTTGTACAACCCCTGTCTAAAACTAATCGGATAGTCGTCCCGACTACCAACCTCGGCTCTAGTTTGTTCTTGAACACTGCCTGTGAGGGGCCCGAAACTTATGAATGCCCGGACGCCCAAGGCGACGCAAACGGCTACGCAGCCGTCGTATACCTGTACGCCGCAGACATAGTCCTAGAACAGAGCGAGGGTCCGACCGCAAGCAACGTCGCCGGCGAACTGGCGAGCGCTCCGGCGGTGAGCGGGACGAGCGACGTCACATTCAGCGCGAGCGACCCTGGCGCGGGCGTGTACGAGACGACGCTCAGCGTTGACGGGAAGGCCGTACAAACGACGGTCCCGGACGAAGATGGCGGGCGTTGTAGGAACGTCGGCGAGACGACGGACGGGCTGGCGGCCTTCCTGCACCTGCAGCCCTGCCCACAGACGGAGAGCGTTGACGTCCCGTTCGATACGACGGGGCTGAGCAACGGCGCCCATCACCTGGTCGTGAGCGTGATCGACGCGGCGGGCAACTCGGCGCCGGTGCTCGACAGGGAGATCGACGTGGACAACCCGACACCACCGCGCCCGGCGCAGCCGAACGGCACGAACGCCTCCAGCCAGGCGACGTTGGCGGTGCGCTGGAAAAGCACGACGAAGCCGCATTTGACGCAGGGATGGGGCAGGCGAGAAACAATCACGGGGAGGTTGACGGCCCCCGGGGACATGCCGATCGCGGGCGCGTCGATCGACCTGACCGCGACCCCTGAGTACACGGGCGCGAAGCCGCTCGCGATGGCCAGTCCACAGACCGGGCCGGACGGGCGCTTTACGGTGAGCCTGCCGCGCGGCGAGTCCTCGCGAAGCCTGACCTTCGCCTATCGCGTCCACATCGGCGATTCGCAGCCGGTCGTCGTGCACACGCTGGCGCTGAGCGTGAAGGCGGGCATCAGGCTGAGCGTCGCCCCGCGCGTGACGAGCGTCGGGCGGAGCATCTTCTTCAAGGGTGTCCTGCGGGGCACGCCGCTGCCCGCGGGTGGCAAGCAGCTGGTGCTCGAGGCGCGCTCACCGGGGGGAGCGTGGATCGAGTTCGACGTGATCCGCACGGGCGCTAAGGGTCGCTACGGGGCCACCTATCGCTTCAAGTTTCCCGGCCCCGCGCGCTACCAGTTCCGGGTTCTGTCCAAGTACGAGGCGGACTTTCCGTTCGCCGAAGCGGCGTCGAACGTGGTGGGGGTACGGGAGCGATGAGCGCCGAGCCGAGGCGAAATCGCTCAACTAGAAAAGTCCCATTGGGATGCTTTCGGCTACGGTTCGTGTATGGGACGTACCGCATCACAGCCATTGTCCGCGGGTGAGGCCGTCCTGGGCCTCGTGATCGAGCTGCCCGGGAACAGCTATCAGCTGGAGCAGCGCCTGGAGGGCCGGTTCGGCTCGGCGCAGTTTGGCCATGCGACGGCCTATCACGCGTTGAAGCGGCTCGCGAAGCAGGATCTGATCAGGCCCGTCACCGATGCGAGCCCGTCCACCCAGGCGGACGCAAACGTCCGTACCGAGGCCGGAGACCTGCCGGCCACGGTCTACGAGGCGACCCCGGCGGGGATCACGCATTTCAAGGGCTGGTTGCGGGGTTCGACCGCGACGCCGCCGCTGCGCGAGGAGCTGCAGGCGAAGATCGCGTTCTGTGGCCCGGATGATCTGCCGCGGATGATCGAGATCGTCCGCGAAGCCGAGCTGGCCTGTGCGGCGCAGCTGGAGGCGCTCAACGAGCGGATGCGCAGAGAGCGGCGGTTGCAGGGGGACGACCCCTGGAGGAAGTTGGTGGGGATGATCGTCACGGCCGGAGATGTGGCGTGGTGGGACGCGAGGATCAGGTGGTTGCAGACGCTGCGCCAATACCTGCAGAGGGAGGGACAGCGCTACGAGGAGGAGCAGCGGCCGACCTCCTCGCTGCCCTGAGCCCGACGATGTCGGTGCTGTCCTTGAGGGACGTGTGCTTGAGCTTTCCGCGCGGGCGGCGGCACGTGGTTCGCGTGCTGGCGGATGTCTCGCTGGAGGTCGATACGGGGGAAGTCCTCGCCGTGCTGGCGCAGCGCGCGCAGGGCAAGACGTCGCTGCTGCGGATCGCGGCCGGGATCGAGCGGCCCGACCGGGGGAGCGTCTACTTCGGGGGTGAGGACCTGTGGGGTTTCTCCGAGCGGCGGCGCTCACGGCTGCTGGGTGGGCAGATCGGCTGGGTCGGGCCGACGGCGCCGGATCTCGATGTGCCGATGCTCGCGAACGTCGCGCTGCCGCTGTTCGCGGCGTACGGGAAGCGTGATGCCTATGCGCGGGCGCGGACCGCGCTCGCGCGGGTGGGAGCGCGGGAGTGCGAGGAGCAGTCCTGGGGGAGCCTGGCGGATTGGGAGCGTGCGCTTGTGGCGGTGGCCCAGGGGATCGCACGCGAGCCGAAGCTGCTGCTCGTCGATGACCTGACGATCTCGCTCGGTCTCGGTGAGGCCGATGACGTTACGCGGCTGCTCGACACGCTGGCCAAGGAGCAGGGATTTGCCGTGCTGATGAGCGTCTCCGATGCCGGCGCGACGGGCTGGTCCGGGCGCGTCGCGACGTTGGCCGGCGGCGAGCTGTTGGAGGCGCCGAGACCACCCGCGGAGCTGGGGAAGATCATTGACTTCCCGGGCGCCAGGCCGGGGGACCGCGACCCCAGACACGGCATCTCGGGCTAGTGCTCGAGCTGCGCGAGCTCGTCAAGCGCTACCCGGTAGGCGACGGGGAGCCGGTCCGGGCGGTCGACGGCGTCTCGCTGCGGATCGCCGCGGGCGAACTGGTGGCGCTGTACGGCCCGAGCGGCTCCGGCAAGACGACGCTGCTGATGCTGATCGCGGCGCTGCTGCGCCCGGACAGTGGCGCGGTGATCGTCGACGGGCGGGAGATCTCCAGGCTCTCCGACGACGATCGCGCGCGCTACCGGCTGCATGAGCTGGGCTATGTGGACCAGGCCTTCGACCTGCTCCCGGGCGGGACGGTGAAGCAGAACGCAGCGATGAAGCTGTGGCTGACCGAGGATCCCCGCCGCGCCGAGCTGACGGTCGAGCCGTTGCTGGTACGCCTGGGGTTGGGCGAGCGCCTTGGCCATCGTCCCAACGAGCTGTCGATGGGTGAGCGCCAACGTGTGATGATCGCGCGGGCGCTGTCGACGAAACCGAAGCTGGTGCTCGCGGACGAGCCGACCGGGAGCCTCGACACGCGGCGCGGCGGCGAGGTGCTGGAGCTGTTGGGCGAGATCTGCCGCGAGCGCGGCGCCGCGGTGTTGCTCGTCACCCATGATCCCCAGGCGACGGCGTTTGCCGACAGGGTGCTCGCGCTGCGTGATGGTCGGCTGGTGGACTATGAGCCCGACCGCGTATTTGCTCCGATCAGCGGTCCATAGCCGGCATGAGACTGTCGAGCATCGTCCACCTGTACCGCGTCCGGCTGAAAGCCAGGCTCGTGCTCGTGCAGGAGCTGTTGGCAGTCCTCGGGCTGTCAGTCGGCGTCGCATTGCTGTTCGCCTCGCAGGTGGCGAGCGCGAGCCTCAACGGCTCTGTGCAGCAATTGGCGAGCGAGCTCGTGGGCAAGATGCAGTTCCAGCTCGAGTCACGCGATCCACGGGGTTTTGACGAACACCTGCTGGGTGAGGTGCGTCGGCTCCCGGGCGTCAGCGCCGCGGTGGCGGTGCTGGAGGAGCCCTCCGTTGTGATTGGGTCGACCGGCCGGCAGGCGGTGGAATTGATCGGCGCCGATCCGCGCATGGTACTTCGAAACAGCCCGCTTTTGCGGCATTTCCACTACGCTCAGATCGCTCGCCTGCAGGCGCTTGCGCTGCCTGCATCCGTCGCCGAAGGGATCGGCGCCCAGCCGCTCCAACCGATTCAGCTCCAAACGGGTGCAAGCACCGTAACCGCCTTGGTGGGTACGGCGCTGGATGCGACGGCCATCGGAGGGCTCGTCCACAGCCCGGTCGCGGTGGCGCCACTTGTCTATGCGCAGAAGCTCACCGGCATGCGCGGGCGTGTCACGCGCGTCTTCGTCCGGGCGATACCCGGACACGATCATGAGGTACGGGCAGGGCTGGTGAGGCTGGCTGCGGGTCGTTTAAACGTCGAGCCGGCGGACTTCGATGTGACGCTCTTCAGGGTTGCGGCGGCGCCGGCCAACCAAGGGGAGGGGCTGTTCTCGGGCATCAGCGCGCTTGTCGGGTTTCTGTTCGCGTTCAACGCGATGCTGCTGACATTGCCTCTACGTCAGGGCCTGATCGCGGGGTTGCGCGCCAACGGCGCGACGCGCTTGGACATTGTCAAGGCGCTGCTATTCGACGCGCTCGTGCTCGGTGGATTGGCCGCGATCCTGGGGTTGGCGCTCGGCGATCTGTTGTCAATCGCGGTTTTTCGATCGAATCCGGGTTATCTGTCGTTTGCGTTCCCGGTCGGCTCGCAGCGGATCGTAACTTGGCAGAGCATCGTGATCGCGGCTGGCGCGGGGCTGCTCGCGGCCTGTATCGGCGTGCTGATTCCGCTCCGGGAGGTCCTTTCGCGCTCCAGTCGCGTCGTCTCATCATCCGGCGGCTATCACGTTCGCCGCTGGTGGACGATCGGGGTGGGTGGGGCTCTGATCGGGGGGTTGGCTTGCCTCGTGACGACGACTGGGATCTTGCTCGCGGCGCCACAGTCGGCAGTCCTGGGCAGTGTGATCTTGGTTATCGCGCTGCTGTTGTTGCTCCCTTTGCTACTGAATACGGTCCTCGCCGTCTTCGATCGTTTGCAACTGCGCTTCGGGTCGGCATCGACGCGGATCGCAGTGATTGAATTGCGGTCACCAAAGACACGGGCACGCTCGATCGCAATCGCCGCAACCGGAGCGATCGCGGTGTTCGGCAGCGTCGCGATCCAGGGAGCGCACGCCAACCTGCAGCGCGGTCTCGATCGCGTGGCTCACGACGTAGCCGGGGTTACCGACCTGTGGGTCGTTCCGCCGGGTACCCAAGACCTGCTGGCGACCACCCCGTTTCGTAATCGAGGTTCTGTGGCCCTTGCGGGTCTGCCTGGCGTTCGGGCAGTGAGCCTGTACCGGGCTGGTTTCCTCGACTACGGTGACCGTCATATATGGGTCTTGGCGCCACCGAGTACCGCTGCCCACCCGCTTCCGCCGAGTCAGCTCGTCAAGGGCAACCTCGCGCTCGCGACGGCCAGGCTTCGCGAGGGTGGCTGGGCAGTCCTTTCACAGGCTGTCGCCGCTGCACACAACCTTCAGATCGGCCAATCCTTCACGCTTCCCTCGCCCCGTCCGATGACCTTCCGACTGGCGGCGTTGAGCACAAATCTCAGCTGGGCGCCGGGTGCGATCATCCTCAACCCCAGAGATTATGAGCGTGCCTGGGAAAGTGTTGATCCAAGCGCCTACAACGTCATGCTGGCGCCCGGCGCCGATCCGGAGGTGGTGCAGCGTGAGGTCCAGCGCACGCTTGGATCGACGTCGGGTCTTGCTGTTGAAACGGCGAGGCAGCGTGAGCAAAGCCTGCGTACGGCAAGTCGTCAGGGACTCTCGCGCCTGACGCAAATCGCCACGCTTGTGCTGATCGCCACGGTGCTGGCGATGTCGATCGCGATGGGGACGATGATCTGGCAGCGTCGTCCACGCCTGGCTCGCATGAAGGTGCAGGGTTACGAGCGCGGCGTGTTGTGGCGTGCACTCCTGTTCGAGAGCGGGGTGCTGCTCGGCGCCGGCTGCTCGATCGGCGCGGCGTTTGGCATGTACGGACAGCTGCTGATCAGCCATGCTCTGGCGAGCGTCACGGGCTTCCCTGTCGTCTTCTCGGCGGGAGCTTTGGTCGCGATTGCCAGCTTCACGCTTGTCAGTGCGGTCGCGGTCGCGATTGTCGCGGTGCCCGGCTATCGCGCCGCCAGCGTGTCTCCTTACGTGTAGCCGGCCGGGTGCTCGCCATCGTCTTGGAAACCGCCGTGTAGGCAAGATTTCGGGCTGCCCGAGGCGATTCTCAACGATTGGGTGTTTGCGATCCACTCGATCTTCTAGGCTCGGGGAATATCCCGGCCCTGCGAAAAACCGATTCGGCACCGCTCAATCCACGGCAAGCCTGGGCGCTACTAGCCGTCGCGACGCGCCAGCTGCTGTGGGGAATGCCGGCGGTCTCGAGCGAGATCCATGCCTGGCGAGCCCGCGCAGAGGCGATCCCGGATGTGCCGTTGCGCGAAGACGCGCTTGATTCGATCAAGCTGAAGCGCGATCACGCCGAGGGCGCCGCGCTGTTCTGCGTAGTACCAAGTCGACGGCATCGAGGGTTACTGCGACTGCTCGTCGCTTATCAGACGATCTGGGATTTCCTGGACAACGTGAGCGAGCGAGACACGGGTGAGACGAACGCTCGTCAGTTGCATCTGGCGCTCAGCGAGGCGCTCGATCCCGAAGCGCCGATCTCCGATTACTACAGACACCATCCGTGGAAGGACGACGGCGGCTATCTACGTGCGCTCGTAGAGACATGTCGCGTTGGTTGCGCGGCGCTGCCGTCCTATGAACGTGTGCGTCCATATGTGCTCGCGGGGGTGGAGCAATGTGCCGTCCAGAGTGTCAATCATGATCTTGACCCTGAGCGTCGTGACGCAGCGCTCAGGGCTTGGGCCGAGGGGCGATCGGTCGGCGAGCAGACGATCACCTGGTTTGAGCTCACCGCTGCCGCGAGCGGCTTCATGCCGCACATACTCTTGGCCCTTGCTTCGGAATCGTCCTGTGGCGAGGACGATATCGCCAAGACTCTAGCCACCTATTTCCCGTCGGTGTCGTTGGCGATCACGATGCTTGATAGCTACGTCGATCAAGTCGAAGACGCGGCCAACGGGGATCACAGCTACGTATCCCATTACGGCAACGGTGAGATTGCCGTTCGGCGTCTCTGTGAGATCGTCGCGCAGACCACACGTGAAGTGCGCGGTTTACGAGACGGTCATCGTCACGCAACGATCGTCGCGTGCATGGTCGCGATGTACCTGTCCAAGGACAGTGCCTACGCACCCGATATGCGTGCAGGTACGCGAGCTCTTGCCGACGCAGGTGGCAGCCTCACGCGCCTGCTGCTGCCGCTGCTGCGCGTATGGCGAACGGTTTATATACAGCGCGCCTCCGCCACCACAACGGAGCAGGCCCCGCCGGTGGTCCGGAGTGCGCTGCCACCAGGTCTGCCGTTGCCTCGGGCTGTCCAGGCATTGGCGATTTGGAGGTCGCCGTTTAGCTGTCTCGAGCGGTGTCGGCGCCGTTACGGGAGTCGCTTCACCATCAACATTACGAGTCATCCCCCGCTTGTGTTTCTGTCCGACATCGATGACATCAAGGTGATGCTCAAAGCGCCTTCCGATGTGCTCCATCCAGGAGAGGGCGCGGATACGATCAAGCCGCTCGTCGGCGAGGAATCGTTCATGCTGTGCGAGGGGGAGGAGCATCTCAACGGCCGCAGGGCGATCCTTCCACCATTCCATGCGAACGTGGTGCAAGAGCACGCCGAGCTGGTCGCCGAGGTCACGCGGCGTGAGGTTGCCTCCTGGCCACGAGGCACTCCCTTTGCCCTGCACCCACGTCTGCGCGCGTTGACGCTCGAGAACGTCCTACGGACGATCGTTGGCGCCGCGGGACGTCTTGCGGACGATCGCATCTATGCGCTGCGCGATCACCTCCTGGCGACGCTGTCGGTCACGGGAAGCGTGGTCTTCCCCGAGCCACTGTTGCGTCATGGTCCCGGACGGCGAATCTGGGCGCGCTTCCTGCGCGATCGAGCGGAGGTCGATGAGCTGATCTACGCAGTCATCGAGGATCGGGCTCGCGAGGGGGACGACTGCGGCGATGCGCTGAGCATGCTGCTCGCCGCCCACAACACGGACGGCTCGGCGATGTCGCCGCGACAGGTGCGCGACAACCTGATGTCGATCGTGCTCGCCGGACACGAGACGACGGCGTCGGAGTTGGCATGGGCATTTCAGCTCCTGGCGCACAACCCGAGGGTGCTCGAGAGGCTGATCGAGGAGATCGACGGCGGCGCCGGCGAGGAGTACCTGACGGCGACGATCAAGGAGGTGTTGCGCCACCGGCCCGTGTTCCTGTTTTCAATTCCGCGGGCGGTCAAGCAGCCGTTGGAGATCGGCGGCTGGACCTACCGCCCGCCGACTCAACTGCTGGGGTGCATCTATCTCGTGCACCACGACCCGGAGCTCTATCCCGAGCCGCAGGAGTTCCGGCCCGAGCGCTTCTTGGGAGCGGCGCCGGGCACGTATACGTGGTTGCCGTGGGGCGGAGGGCGCAAGCGCTGTCCGGGCCTGCATCTGGCGATGCTCGAGATGAAGACCGTGCTGCGCACGGTGCTCGCGACGATGACCGTGCTGCCGGCGGCGAGGAAGATGGAGCATCCGCGCTGGCGAAGCGTGATCGTCACCCCGCACGCGGGATCGCGCGTGGTGCTCCATCGCCGCGGCTGAGGCCGCCAAACCTACGCTTCTCTGCCGAGAACTGCCGGAATCGCGATAGTGCTCGGAATTAATGGCGACGCGTCACTAGGCAGGAGGCCGGACCGTCGTCAGTATCGCCTGTATGACCACAATGTCCGAGAACGGAGTCTCAATCGAGCTGTCCAAAGCCCAGATCAATCGAGTGGTTCGCGAAGCCGCGCAGGATGGCGGCTTGCTCGACTCGTTGGCGGGGGTCGAGCAGCTGGATCTCGAGGCGTTTGCGATGCGGCTCGACGATGTGCGCTTCTCGCGGTCGCTGTTGCGGGGCCTGATGGTCCTCGCGGCCTTTCCCGCCGACGGGGGCGATCGCGCGGTGACGGACGTGGCTAAACAGCTTGGTATGGGCGTCAGCACGGCGCACCGCTATGCGTCGACATTCGTCGAGGTTGGCCTGTTGGAGCGTGATCCGGTTTCGCGCCGGTATCGGCTGGCGGGTAAGGGATGAGCAAATGTGCTTGTCTATGTTGCTGTGACGAGGAGGTTTAATGCCTAGAAGAAGTCCCAACGCGATCGAGAATCCTGCTTGGTCGGTGCCGTCGTTGCGCGAGCCGCGGTATTCGCAGTCGCTCGAGCGTGGGCTGGCGATCCTGGGGTGCTTCACCCCACAGCGCCCGGTGCTGGGGATCGCCGATATCGCCGATGAGCTCGGAATGAGCCGCTCGACGACACACCGGTACGTGATCACGCTCGTGGCGCTGGGCTACTTGGAGCAGGGCGCCTCGCGGAAGTACCGCCTGGGCTTGAAGGTGACCGATCTGGGGATGTCGGCGCTGAACGCGACCGGCCTGCGCGAGCACGCGCGGGAGGATCTCGAGGAACTGCGCGTGCGCAGCTCCTACACCGTGAACCTCGGTGTGCTGGACGGTACGGACGTTCTGTATGTCGAGCGCGCACGCAGCTGGCGGCGGGGGCAGGACAAAATCGATCTCGGCCTGCACCCCGGATCGCGGCTGCCGGCGTATTGCACCTCGATGGGCAAGATCCTGCTGGCCAACCTGCCCGAGGATGAGCAGCGCGAGCTGATCGGCGAGATGACGCTCACGAAGAAGGGCCCGAACACGATCACGAGCAAGAAAGCGCTGCGCGAGGAACTGGAGCAGGTGCTGGATGCGGGCTTCGCGGTCAACGACCAGGAGCTGGCGGCGGACCTGTACTCGATCGCCGCGCCCGTGCGCAACGAGGCCCGCGAGGTGATCGCCGCCGTGAACATGGCGGCCCACAGCTCGATGATCTCCCTGGGCGAGCTGGTGGACGCCCTGGGCCCGCACCTCGTGTCCACGGCCGACCGGGTTTCCGCGCGGTTGGGCTACAGGCGCGACGACGAGCGGTAGCAGGCAGGAGGCGCCGGAGGCGGGCGTCGAGCTGAGCTCGGCGCCTCGCCCAACGTGTTAGGCGCACTGCTTCGCGCCGATTACATCCTCGTAGATCTGCTCCATCCGCGCCACGTAGGCATCGAGCGCGTACTCCTCGCGCAGCCATGCGCGCGTCGACTCGAGGCCCTGCCGGCCCTCGCCAGAGCGCCAGCGGCGGATCGCGTCCGCCGTCGCGCGCGGGTCCCGGGTCGAGACCGCCTGCACACCCGGGCGACCGGCGAGGATGTCGTAGACACCCGCGCCCGGCGTGAGGATCACGGGCGTTCCCGAGGCGATCGCCTCGAGCGGCGCGAGACCCCACGCGTAGCGCTCGCTGAGGATCACGAAGACGTCGGCGGCGGCGTAGGTGTCCTTCAGCTCCGCATCGGACAGCGATCGACGCGGCAGCGTCACGCGCTCGCTCAGCCCGCGCGCGGTGATCTGGGCAGCCAGGCGATCCCCGCAGGCGGGGTCTTCGTGGTCGGAGCCGGCGATCAGCGTGTGCAGTTGCGGATCGTCGGTCAGTAGCGCGCTGGCCTCGATCAGATCGTCGAAGCAGCGGTGCTCGACGAGGGTGCCCATGCCCACGACCAGGAAGACGTCGTCCGCGATGCCGAGCCTTGCGCGCGCCGCCGCCCGCTGGGGTGGGTCGAAGAAGTGCATCGGCGGTCCAACGGGCACGAGCAGGGCATCCTTGCGGTAGCTGCGACGGACCATCTCCACCTGCTGGGCGCTGAGCACCGCGATCGCGTCCGCGCGGCGGGCGTCGAGTAGGTCGGGCCAGGTCAGGGCCGCCTGCAACATTCGGTGGGGCAGCGAGCGCTCGCCCGTGATCGACATCCGTGGCACGATCGCGCGCTCCCACAGCGATTCGTTGTTGCGCGTCCATACGAGCGGGATCGACAGGCGCCCGGCGGCGATGCGCCCCGGTCGCAGCGCGATCCAGTCGTGGGCATTGACGACGTCGGCGTCGTGCGGGACGAGCTTCGCGACCTTCGGCATGTCCAGCCAGAAGCGGCGCGCCAGCTCGCGGTTGTCGGCTGGCAGCTCGAAGGGGCCGCGCCTGACCGAGCGGATCTCCAGCTTGTCGGCCGCGTAGGAGAACTCGCTGCCCTCCAAGAAGTCGTAGCAGGCGACGGTGACGCGGTGGCCGCGCTCCACCAGCCCCGTCCCGAGCTCGAGCATCAGCCGCACGCCGCCGCCGCCGCCCGCCTTTCCGCCTACGTGATGGTTGACGAGCGCGATGTGCATTTTAAGGCAGTCCCGCCATGGCCTCGGGAAACGACGTTCGCGCATGAGGCGACATCGACGGTCCAATATCCTGTTTCCCGGATGGTATCGACGCTCCCAGCCGACGGCGATCCGGCGCTGTCCGATTCGCCGGACCGCGAGCCGGACATCCTCGATACCACGGACGCTGGGCCCGCGGTCATCCGCGGTGGCCTGCTGCGCTTCGGTGGCTACGGGATCGGCACGCTGGCCACGGTCGCCTCGGGTGCCGTCGTCATCCGACACCTCGGCCTGATCGACACCGGGCACTTCACAACCGTCATGGCGCTCGTCATGATCGTCGCCACGATCAGTGACCTGGGGCTCACCGGATTCGCCGTGCGCGAGTACGCGTCCGGACCGAGATCTGACGGTCAACGCTTCCTGCGCAACCTTCTCGGGATCCGCATCGTGATCGCGCTGGCCGGAGTGGCGCTCGCCGTGCTCTTTGGCCTGCTCGTCGGCTACCCGCACGTGATGGTCATCGGGACCGTCATCGCCGGAGCCGGGATGATCGTGCTCATGGTTCAGGACGGGTGCTCGATCCCGCTCCAGGTCGGGCTGCGGTTCGGGTGGGTGGCCGGCCTTCAGCTCGCGATCCAGGTCGGGGTGGCGATCGAGGCCGTATTGCTGGCGCTGGCCGGCGCCGGCCTGCTCCCCTTCTTTGCGCTCCAACTGCCCATGGTCGTGCCTGCGCTCGTGGTTACCGCGGTGGTGGGCGGACGCGATTCCCGCCTGCTCCCGAAGATCGACGTGCGGGAGTGGCGCCAGATGGTCGGTCGGATCCTGCCCTACTCCGCCGCCGTGGTTCTCTCGGTCGTCTACTTCCAGATTGCTCAGATCCTGGTGTCGGTGCTGTCGAGCCCGGCTCAGACCGGGTACTTCGGCGTGTCTTTCCGTGTGTTGGCCGCGTTTACCACTGTGCCGGGGCTGCTCGTCTCAACAGCGCTCCCGCTGCTCGCGCGCACTGCGCGCGACGACAAGGAGCGGTTCAGCTACGCGGGCCGCCGGCTCGCGGAGACGATGCTGATCGCCGGCTGCGGCGTGGCGCTCGGCCTGTTCCTCGGGGCGGGGTTCGCCATCCGGCTCATCGCCGGTCCCGGATTCGGACCATCGATCGATGTCCTTCGTATCCTGGCCATCGCGCTGCTGGGGACATTTGTCATCGGCGCCCGTGGCTATGCCCTGTTGTCACTCGACCGACTACGCGCGATGCTCGCGTCCAACGGGGCCGCGCTCGTGGTCGTTGCAGCGGCAGGGGTACCGTTGATCATTGCCTATGGGGCCAAGGGAGCCGCGATCGCGATGGTGGCCGCCGAGTTGACGCTGGCGCTCTGCTACGAGTGGTCGCTTTCATTCGCACGACCCGAGCTGCGGCTCGCTTCTGGATTCGCGCTGCGGGCCGTCGCGGCGATGGTCCTCGCCGGCGCGGTAGCGCTCTCCCTGGACCTCAGCTCGCTCGCCTCGGCGGTGGTGGGGGCGGCGCTCTACATCGCCGCGCTGCTTGCGCTCGGGATCGTCCCCGCCGAGATACGCCATGCGCTGATGCCGCGCCGGTGGGCGAAGGCGACCCGCTCATGAGCGACCTGCGGCTGTCGGTCTGCATCCCCACCTACAACTTCGGCGCGTTCATCGGCGAGACGCTCCAGAGCGTCGCCGCGCAACTCCAGGACGGTGTCGAGATCGTCGTGCTCGACGGCGGCTCGACCGATGACACGGCCGAGGTCGTCGGCGCGTTCGCGCGGCGCCACCCGCAGATCCGCTACCATCGCCGGCCCGAGCGGGGTGGGATCGACCGCGACATGGCGCGCACCGTCGCGCTCGCACGCGGCGAGTACTGCTGGTTGTTCGGTGCTGACGACACGATGCGACCGGGTGCGTTGGCCCGAATGCTCGCCCGGCTCGACGGCGGCGCTGAGCTGCTGCTATGCGGGGTCACGTACTGCTCCTTTCAGATGGAGCCGCTGTTCGAGGGCGAGGTCGCGCGGATCCCCGGCGAGACGCGTTTCGACTTCTCCGTACGCGAGCAGCGGCTCAGCTATTTCGCGCGAGCGAGCACCACGCTGGCGTTCTTCAGCTTCCTCGGCTCGATCGTGTTCAGCCGTGAGCGATGGGATGGGATCGGGCTCGAGCAACGATTCGTCGGCAGCCTGTTCGCTCACGTGGCGCGGCTGTTCGCGATGATCGCGCAGGGCGTCACATTCGATTACCTGCCCGACTCCTATGTGCTCACGCGCGGCGGGAACGACTCCTTTATGGACCGCGGGATCGTCAACCGGTACGCCAAGGTGATCGACGGCTACCACGGCCTCGCCGCGGCCTACTTCGGGGCCGGCAGCGCCGAGGCCGCCCACGTCCGCCGCGTGGTGAGGGCGGAGTTCCCGCTGTGGCTGGCGCTCGAGAAGCGGTACGCGGTCGCCCGCGAGCGGCCCGAGGAGTTGGCCGAGCTGCGTCGGATCACCCTCCGGGCCTACGGCGAGCCCGGCTCGCGCTACCGGCTCTACCGCGAGCTCTACGACCACACCCCGCATAGCGGGTTCGTCGCGGCGCGTCATTCGCTGCGCGCGCTGCGCGCCGCACGAGCCTCGCTCGGCGCTCACCGCGCCGCGCCGAGCTCCTCGTAGGCAGCCACGGTTGCGCGCGCGGTCTCATCCCAGCTGAAGCCGGAGACCACCTCGGCGCCGCGCTCGGTCAACTCTGCTCGCAAAGCGGGCTCTGTGCAGACACGCCGCATCGCATCGCGCAACCCCTCCACGTCGTCGGGATCGACGAGGATCGCCGCGCCTCGAGCGACCTCGGGTATCGAGGAGCTGTTGGAGGCGATTACCGGCGTGCGGCGCGCCATCGCCTCCAACACCGGTAGCCCAAATCCCTCGTAGCGACTTGGAAATACGAGCGCTGTGGCGTGGCGGTACAGGTCCACCAGCTCCTCCTCTTCGACAAAGCCAAGCCACCGCACGCCGCTCTGATCGCGACGCGCGTCGTGGACTGGAGAGGCCTTGTTCCGTCCCACCACCCGGAGCTCAAACCCCTCGATCGACTTGAACGCCTCCAAGGCAGTGGCAAGATTCTTACGCTTCTCGGTGCCACCGACAAACAGGAGATAAGGCTCCTTGGAGGTCGGCGCTGGGTCAAGCCGCGGGCCCCCTAGATAAGTGACACGGATCTTGGCGCGCGGGATGCCGAGCACGCGCTCTATGTCTGTGCGTGCGCTCTCGGAGAGAGTGAGGATCAGGTCGGCACGGCGGACGGCCCGTCTTTCCAGCCAGTCGTAGGGGTATGGCAGCCGATAACCGGGAACCACCCAGCGGATCGCATCCAGCAGATTGACGACCACCGGGCAGCCGAGCGAGAAAGGGGGAGCCGCGGGGTGGAGGTAGTGAATGAGGTCGACCGGCTCGCGGGCAGCCGCGATCACCGGCAGCGTCTGGTCCCACAGGGTCTGCGCCGCGCGTGAGCTCCGCGGAACCGGAGATGTGCGGATCTGAAAGCGCGGCCCGAGCGCCGGCACGTCGTTCCACGTCGGCGTGTAGATGAAGTAGTCGTTCTCGTCCTCGCGACGGTCGAGGGCCTGCAGGAGGTTGACCGCGTAGGTGCCGAGGCCGATCGGCAGCCCCAAGAAGCGGGCGACCAGCCCGATCCTCACCGTTCGGACCAGGCGAGCGGAGCGATCAGCGAGGTGTCCCGGAGAACCAGTCGCTGTGTCTGGCTCAAGAGGCGCCTACCACCCGGACCTCCGGCAACGGCACGATGAACTTGCCTCCGCGCTCGAGGAACTCCTGCTCTCGCTCGAGAAACTCGTCGAGGAAGTGCCAGGGCAACGCGAGGTAGTAGTCCGGGTTCATCGCCCGTGAGTCCTCCTCGCTGATGATCGGGATCTTCGTGCCGATCGTCTCCGACCCAAACTTGTCCGGATTGCGGTCAGCCGCCGCCTCGATGTAGGTGCTGTCGAGACCCGCGTACTGAAGAATTGTGTTGCCCTTCGTCGAAGCGCCGTAGACGTGGATCTTCTTGCCTTCGTCGTGGAGCTTTTTACACATCGCGAGAAGATCGTCGCGAACTCGCTCTGAGCCAAGCCGGAACGCCTCGTAGGGCTCGGGTGAGTCGAGTGCCAACTCGAACTCCTTCACGCGCAGTGCGCTCAGCGCCTCGAGCTGCTCGGGCGTGCGCGTGTGCTGCCCGGCGTGCCCGATGAACAGCCGGATCGACCCGCCGTTCATGTCGTTGAGCTCGGCGGAGATCACCTCGAGGCCCTCCTCACCGACGAGTCGCTCGATCACAGCGAGCGAGTAGTACTCGAGGTGCTCGTGAACGATCGCGTCGAAGGCGTTGGCCTCCAGCATCATCGGGAGATAGTGCAACTCGATGACCCAAATGCCGCGCTCGGCGAGCGCCTCGGCGATGTCGGCGACGAACGTGCGCGGGTACTCGAGGTCGTAGAACATCGCGATGCTCGTGATCGCCTTGGCCTTCTGATCGGGACGACGTGCTCGCAGCGCCTGCGCCGAGTAGAAGTCGTTGACGACGTCGTACCCCTTTGCGATCGCATATCGCGCCACGTCGGAGGGGTCAAAGCCGAGGTAGCGCAGACCCTCCGCCTCATACCCATCCAGCAGGGTGCCGTCGTTGCAACCGATGTCGACGACGAGGTCACCGGACTCCAGTGACATGATCGCTTCGACCCCGCGCGCGATGCCGTGCAGGTTGTCGGTCATCGTGCGGTTGACGCCGCTGCGATACCAGTAGGAGCTGTAGAGGATCGAACCGGGCACCGTGTGCTTGGTCTGGATCAGGCCACACGCCTCCTGCTCGCGCGTCATGTCGCAGCGCACGAGCTCGAGCGGGATCGCACGCTCGACCGGCTGATCGCCGCCGGGATCCGCGAACGCTCCCGCGATGCGCTGATCGCCGAGCGACAGGACGGGCGCGAGGTGCGGGCAGCCGCAGATGCGACACGTGGTGCGCGTAGTCAGGCTGGTGCGTGGTGCGGGTTTGCGGGTAGTCACGTGATCCTCCGTCGCATAGCATCAGGCGCGGCATCTGCCACAGCCCCTCGGCCGAACAGGGCGGAAGGCTACACGCCGCAGATGCGCACCGCCTTGGACTCCAGGCGGGCGCGCGTGCCTGAGCTCAGCGCCGCCCGTAGATGCCCGTGCGCAACGCCAGCGAGTCGCGTATGCCGATCTCTGGATCGAGCGCATCGGTCGGCGCGATGCGGCGCGCGGAGCCGTTCGCCGAGCGCCAGCCGGCAACTCGTCCAGACAGGGCCGCGAGGTCACGCGAGAGGACGGCGTCGCCGAGCACGACGGCCGCCTCGGTGGCGAGCGCCCGCATCGCTTGACGGCCGCGCAGGACGCCGTAGCGGCGCAGCAGGTAGCCGCGTGCGAAGCCCGCGTGGCGGCGCTGGGAGGCCGTGCGGTGTCCGTGTGTGGCCGAGCCGAGGTGCATCCCCACCGCCTCGGGGACCGCGGATGCGCCCCAGCCGGCGCCACGCAGGCGCAGCGCCAGGTCGAGGTCCTCCGAGTAGGCGAAGATCGCCTCGTCGAGCCCGCCGACCTGCTCCCACGCGCTGCGCCGGTATGCCCCCGCGGCGCCCGCCGGCCCCGCGAGTGAAGGCCGCGTATCGCCGGCCCGAGCGACCGGCAGACCGCCCAGGCGCGGAAAGCCCGCGAGCGTGCGATCGGCGCACAGCCCGACGCTGTCGATCAGATGCTCGCCGGGTTGCACGAGCAGGCACGCCACCGAGCCGGTCCGCGGCTCGAGCTCCAGCGGCGCGACCAGGCGCTCTAGCCAGTCGGGGCGGCAGTAGACATCGTTGTTCAGCAGCACCACCACCTCGCCCTCTCCCGCATGTGCGCCACGGTTGCACGCGGCGGCGAAGCTCAGCCGCTCCGCCGAGCGGAGCAGCCGGACCGCGGACCACTCGCGAGTGACTCGCTCGGCGGTTTCCCGATCGCCGCCGTTGTCGGAGACGATCACCGTGTGCGGGCGCGTCTGTCGCGCAAGATGCGACAGGCAGTTCGCAGTCAGGTCATAGCGCCCGGAGGTCGGGATCACGATGTCGATTGTGAGCGGCAGGGTGGCCCATCCTAGCCTTTGGCTCGCGGATAACCTTGCACGCTCGTGGACTGCGCCAAGCCCACTCATGTCGGCCTGAACCTGGTATTCCTCGTCCCCGGCGAGACCGGCGGGATGGAGGTCGCCGCGCGCGAGCTGATCCCGGCGCTGCTCGCCGCGGCGCCGGCGGGGATGCGCTTCACGGCGTTCATCAACCGCGAGGCGGCCGCCGCGAAGGATGGCCCGTGGGGGGAGCTCTTACCCGCCGTGACTGTCCCTGTGAACGCTCGTAACCGCGTGCAGTGGGTGCTCGGCGAGCAAACGCTGTTGCCGCCGCTGGCGATGCGAGCCGGCGTCGATCTGGTGCACAGCCTGGCCAGCACCGCGCCGCTGTGGGGGCGCTTTCGCCGGGTGGTGACTGTGCACGACCTGATCTACGCGCGCTTTCCCGAGGCGCACGCGGGCATTCGCGACAAGGGCATGAAGCTGCTCGTACCTCAAGCGGCGCGGCGCTCCGACCGGGTGATCGCCGACTCCCGGAGCACGCGCGACGATCTCGTCGCGATGCTCGGTCTGCGGCCCGATCGCATCGACGTAGTGCCGCTCGGGCTGGGCAGCGTGCGGCGCGCCACGCCGCTGGACGAGGCCGAGGTGCGTGCGCATCTGGCGCTGGGCGAGCGCCAGGTGCTGCTGAGCCTGTCCGCGAAGCGGCCGCATAAGAACCTGCCGGCGCTGATCGGCGCGCTCGCGCGGATCCCCCCCGAGCGCCGGCCTGTGCTCGTGCTGCCCGGCTATCCCACAGCACATGAGGACGAGCTGCGCGCTCGCGCACGCGTGCTCGACGTGGAGGCGGACGTGCGCTTTCCGGAGTGGGTTTCTCACGAGGAGCTGGAGGGTTTGTGGGCGCTCACCCGGGCGTTTGTGTTCCCCTCGCTTTACGAGGGCTTCGGCCTCCCCGTGCTCGAGGCGATGGCACGGGGGGTGCCGGTGGCGTGCTCGAACGCCTCCTCGTTGCCGGAGGTCGCCGGCGATGCTGCGCTGCTGTTCGATCCGCACAATGAAGCCGCGATCGCAGCCGCGATCGAGCGACTGTTGTCCGAGCCGGCCGAGGTGCGGCGGCTGCGAGCGCGCGGCCTGCAGCGCGCTCGCGAGTTCACCTGGGAGCGCACCGCGCGCCTGACGCTCCAGAGCTATCGCCGTGCGCTTCAGCGCGCGTAGCTGGCGAGAACCTGCTCCAGCGAAGCCTCCAGCGAGAGCTCCCCGGCGTGCTCGGCAAACCACCGGGCGGTGCTTTCGCGCAGCGCCAGCCCGCTCTCGTATACGCGCACGATCCCCGCCGCCACAGCCTCGGGATCGGCACTGGCCACAACCACGCCGTTGACCCCATCCGCAACGAGCTCGGTGGCGGCGTTGTCCTCGCCGGCCACGACGATGCTCGGGGTGGAGTGGGCGGAGGCCTCGACGACGACCATCCCGTAGCCCTCTCGTCGCGAGGGCAGGAGCATGCACAAAGCCCGTCGCATGTCAGCCTCGACCAACTCGGCGCCGGCGAAGCCGGGTGCGGAGATGAATGCCTCGGCGCCGTGCTCGGCGATCGCCTCGCGCAGCTTGCCCCGCTCGGGGCCGTCGCCGTAGAACACGCCCTCGAGGCCCTCGATCCGCTCCGCGGCCCGCGCGACGGCGGCCACGCCGAGCGTGACGCGCTTCTCCGGGATCAGCCGCCCGGCGAACAGCACAAGCGGGTCAGCCGCGCGCACCGTCGCCGGCTCCGGCGAACCGGCGTAGAGCCCCCGCAACACGGTGACCTCACCGCGCAGCCCCTCCGCGCGCAGCCGCGCGGCGTGGAGCTCGGAGAAGCAGAACGCGCGCTGTGGGACGGCCGCGCAGGCCCGCTGGACGAGCGCGCCGATCCGGCCCTGCAGGCCGCCGAGATAGTCGTGCCAGTAGGCGTGGCTCCAGACCTCGAACCAATCGACGACCAGCGCGTAGCGCTTCAATGGCCGCAGCAGGGCCGCGGCGAGCAGCGAGAAGTAGGGGAAGGCGCAGGTGTGCACGACGTCGTAGCGCCGGCCATGGCGCAGCAGGTGCCAGAGCACGCCGAGCCCGAACACGAGCGGCGGCAGGATCCGCCGTCGCTCGCCGGTGTAGAGCGCCATCCGCGGACCGACCGCCACGACCCGCAGCCCGTCGATCGCGGGGGGATCGCCACGATCCCATTGGCGCAGCGTCAGGTAGGTGACCTCGTGCCCGTCGCCGACCAAACGCTCGGCGAGATTGCGATACCAACGCTCGGCGCCGCCGACGGTGAGCGGGAAGAGACAGTCATAGATGACGCAGATGCGCATGAGAAGATGTTTTTAATGGAGGCCCCTCCGGGGCCCGCTGTGCGGTGCGGGTGGTCTCACGCGCGTCGCTCATCTTTACAGGCGCCGTGGAGGTGCCGGGGCGTTCGATAGGATCGAGACCCGAAAAGACGCTTCTTTCCAGCGCCACTTTCCGTTCGCTCGCGCGTTATAACCGCATGACTCGGTGCCCGCAGGGAAACCTGGGCGCTGAGCAACCGCTCATGAGCACAGTCGTCCAGACAAAGCCCCCCATTCCGGCGGATGCCGATGATCGCCAGGCGCTGCTGGTGTCGGTCGTGATCCCGTGTCTGAACGAGGAGGAGAACATCGAGGTGTGCGTCGCCGCCGCGCTCGGAGCGCTGAAGGACGCCGCGATCGAGGGGGAGGTGCTCGTCGTGGACAACGCCTCCGAAGACGACTCGGCCGCGCTGGCGAGGGCCGCGGGCGCGCGCGTAGTGTCCGAGCCCAGGCGCGGCTATGGCAGCGCCTATCTAGCCGGTTTTGCGGCGGCCAAAGGCAAGTACATCGTGATGGCGGACGCCGATTTGACCTACGACTTCAACGAGATCCCCCACTTCGTGGAAGAGCTGAACGATGGTGCGGAGCTCGTGATGGGCGATCGCATGGACAACATCCAGCCGGGTGCGATGCCGTGGCTGCATCGCTACATCGGCAACCCGCTGCTGTCGGGGCTCTTGAACTTCTTCTTCCGCACCGGGATCAAAGACGCCCACTGCGGCATGCGCGCGCTGCGCCGCGACGTGCTGCCCCGTCTGGACCTGCGCACGACCGGCATGGAGTTCGCCTCGGAGATGGTGATCCGCGCCTCCAAGGAGAACCTGAAGATCGCCGAGTTCCCGATCGAATACCACCCGCGCGGTGGCGAATCGAAGCTGTCGAGCTTCCGTGACGGCTGGCGCCATCTGCGCTTTCTGCTGGTGCACAGCCCGACGCACCTGTTCATCGTGCCGGGCACATTGCTCGCGGGCCTCGGCACGCTGATTCTCGTATTCACCGCCACCGGCCTTGACTTCTTCGGGCGCGCCTGGGGCCTGCACACGCTGATCGCCGGCTCGCTGCTGATGATCGTCGGCACGCAGGTGCTCGCGCTCGGCCTGTGCGCGCACGCCTACGGCACCTACTTCATGGGCGAGAAGGACCCTTGGTTTGATCGCATGCGCAGACGTTTTCGCCTCGAGCACGGGCTGCTGCTGGGCGGCGTGTTCATGCTGATCGGGGTGGTGATGGGCGCGGTGATCGTGGTGACGTGGATCTCGCACGGCTTCGGCTCGCTTGCCGACGAACATCTCGCGGTCGTCGCGGCCTCGCTGTTGATCGTCGGGATTCAGATCTTCTTCTCGTCGTTCTTGCTGAGCATCCTCGGGCTGCGCAAGAATTCCTAGGTCAACGAGAGGCACACCGTGCGTTACGACCTGATGGCCGTGATCGGGGCGCCGCTCGCGATCTGGGCGGTCTGCCTCGGTTGCGGCCTGGCACTGGAGCGCCTGCTGCGGCTGCGCCTGGAAAACGGCTTGCTGCTGCCGCTGGGGCTGTGTGTCGCGCTCGTGGTGATCTTCCCGGGGTATGTCGCGGGCGCCGGCGATGGGCTCGCGGTCACGCTGCTCGTGGTGATCGTGCTCGCCGGGTTCCTGTTCGCCAAGGACGGATTGCGCGCGCGCCTGAACCCGGGCTGGGCCGGCGCGGCGGGGCTGGCCGCGTATGTCCTCTACATGCTGCCGGTGATCGCCTATGGGCACTGGACGTGGTCGGGCTATGACTTCGTCAACGACACGGCCTTCGAGATGCTGCTCGCCGGCCACATCAAGGGGTACGGCACGACCTTGGGCAGCATCCCGCAGTCCAGCGAGCGGGAATTCCTGATCCAGTACCTGAACAGTGGCTACCCGCTCGGCACGCAGTCGCTGTTGGGCACGTTCAGCGGTCTCACCGACACACCCGTGGAGGTGCTCTATCAGGGCTTTGTCGCAAGCCTGGCCGCGCTCGGCGCGGTCGCCCTGGCGACGCTCACGCGTGGTCTGCTGAATGCGCGGCGTGCGGCGTTCGTGGGCTTCGTGGCGATCGCCGCCAACCTCACCTATCAGTACTCGCTGCAGGGCGGCATCAAGGAGATCGGCCTGCTGGCGACGTTGTGCGCCGCTGCCGCCCTGGCACGCGCGGCGATCTCGCTGGGCAGGCCGTATACGGGCGCGGTGCTCCTCGCCGTGCCCGCGGCGGCCGCGCTGGCTGCCTACAACGCCGTGGCCGCCCCGTTCCTGGGTGCTTTGGCGCTGTGCATAGGGCTGGGCGTGGTGCTCGTCTACCGCACGCGGCCGACCTTGCGCTGGCTGGGTCCCGTAGCGCTTGGGGCGGGGCTCACCGCGCTGCTGGCAATCCCCTCGCTGACCACGCTGCAGACGTTCTTCCAGACCGCAAGCTCGGGGCAGGGCTCCGAAGGGGTCGGGGCGACCCAGTTGGGGCAGCTGCTGCGAGCGCTGCCGCTGAGCCAGCTCAGCGGCGTGTGGCTGTCGGGCGAATACCGGGTGCCGATCGCCTCCCACCACGCCGGGCTGCTCACCGCGCTCGCCAGCGCGGTGATCCTGCTCGCGCTCGTTCCGAGCCTCGCGTGGGCGCTGTGGCGGCGGCAGGTCGGGCTGCTGCTGGTGATTGGGATGGTCGGATTGGTGCTGCTGATCGTCTATCCGCGGGTCAGCCCCTACGCGCAGGGCAAGCTGCTGGCGATCTCCAGCCCCGCCGTCGTGCTGGTTGCGCTGGCCGGCCTGGCGAGCGTGCGCGGCCGGCGCGCGGCGATCCTCGCGGCGGCCGTCGCGGGCGCCCTGTCGCTGGGGATCTTCGCCTCGGATCTGCTCGCCTACAGTCGCGACTCGGTCGCGCCGACCGGGCGCATCGAAGCGATCCGCGCGACGGGCGATCACTTCAAGGGGGAGGGCCCGGTGTTGTGGAACGAGTTCGAGGAGTACGCCAAGTACTTTGCCCGCGCCGCGCGAGTCAGCTCGCCCTTCGAGGCGATCACGCCGCAGCAGGTGCAGCTGCGCGCGCCGACCTACTTCTACGGTCACTACTTCGATCTCGACCAGGAGACGCTCGCGTTCGTCGAGGGCTATCCGATCATCGTCACGCGCCGCTCGCCCACGGCCAGCCGCCCTCCCGCCAACTACCGGCTCGTCTATCGGAACGAGTACTACCTCGGCTGGCGCCGAACCTCGCGACCGCAGGTCCTGCGCCACCTCCCCGAGCAGCAGCTGTACTCGCCGACCCTGCCCGTCGTGTGCAGCGCGCTCCAGTCGATCGTCGCGGGCGCGCCGCGGGGCTCGGAGCTGATCGTTGCGCTACCCCCGGAACTGGTCTCGTTCGAACCGCGGTCGGACAAGCGCCGCTCGGGCGGCTGGATGGGCGATGCCGCCCAGCCGGGCGCGGTCTTCACCACCACCGGCGGTCACGCGCAAGAGGTGCTCACGGTCAGGGGCGGTCCCTATGCGGTGTGGGTGCAGGGCAGCTTTCCGAGGCCGGTGGCGGTGTATGTCGACGGTCGCAGGGTCGGGTCGGTGTCGGGGCTGAACACGCCCGGCCAGTGGCTGCAGGCCGCAACGCTTCACCTGCGTCCGGGCAGACACCTCGTCCGCCTCTACGAGGCGCCCGGGCGCAAACACCTCGGACCGGGAGAATCGGCGACCGGGATGATCGGCGCCGTCGCCTTGCAGCGGCAGGCGCCGGAGCGTCTGCGGACCGTGCCGCCGGCTCGTTGGAAGACACTGTGCGGGAGCGAAGCCGATTGGGTGGAGCTCGTTCGCCCGTGAGCGCGCGAGAACATCCTGCTCGTCGAGGTCCGGCGATCCTCCGATGAGCGCGCGCGTGACGGTGGCGATCCCGGTCCGCGACGGCGGCGAGCCGCTGGCTCGCATGCTGGGGGCGCTTGCGCGCCAGACGGTCGCGCACGAGCTGCTGGTGTGCGACTCGGGCTCGCGTGACGGATCGGTTGGGATCGCGCGCGAGCACGGCGCGCGGGTGCTGGAGATCGCGCCCGGGGAGTTCAGCCACGGCGGGACGCGCAACCTGCTGATGGGCGAGGCCGTCGGCAGGCACGTCGCGCTGTTGACCCAGGACGCCGAGCCGGCCGGCGAGCGCTGGCTGGAGCGGCTGCTCGCGGGCTTCGCGCTGGCGCCGGACGTGGCGCTCGTCTACGGCCCCTACCATCCGCGCGAGCACGCCTCGGCGGCCGTGCGAGTCGAACTGGAGGGCTGGTTTGCCTCGCTGTCCCCGGACGGCGAGCCGCGGGTGGAGCGCCTGGAGGAGCACGAGCGGGCGCTGGGAGCGAGCGAGCTGATCGGCCGGCGCGGGTTCTTCACCGACGCGAACGCCTGCCTGGCGCGCGCCGCCTGGGAGCGGGTGCCCTTCCGCGAGGTCCCCTACGCCGAGGACCGCGTGCTGGCGATCGACATGCTGCGGGCCGGCTATGCGAAGGCATACATGCCAGATGCGGCTGTGCTGCATTCCCACGACTACACGGCGCTGCAGGAGCTGCGCCGCTGTTTCGACGAGTGGCGTGGCCTGCTCGAGGTCTACGGCTGGCGTGAGCCCGCGGCTCCCAAGCGGGTGATCGCGCAGCTGCGGGGATCGCTGGGGCAGAGCAGGCGCGCGCTGATCGCTGAAGCAGCCCCGCCATCCCGGCGGCGGGCGACACTGCTTGCGGCCGCCCGTCACCATGTGGTGCGTCTCGCGGGCGCGCTGCTCGGCTCGCGAGCCGATCTGCTGCCGGGCGAGGTTCGCCGGCGGCTGTCGCTCGAGGGGCGGGCGGGCTTCACGCCGCTCGCTCTCGACATCCCCACGCCCATCTCAGGTACAGGATCCGATATCCCCACGACCACCCCAAGTACGGGACGCTGAGTGACCGACGAGCACGACTCCACCGACGCAAGGCCGCCGATCGCCCGGCCGGAGATGATCGCCGCGAGCGCGCTCGACGGCACGTTCAGCGGGCCGCTGGCCGGCCTGCGCCGGCGCGTCTACCTGACCTACCGCTACCTCGGCTGGCGCACGCTGCTGTTTCGGGTGATCACGCTGCCGCTGCGACTGACCCCGCTGAAACACTGGTTGCGACTGCGCACAAATTCGCGCGATCGCGAGATGCGCCGTGCGCAGGCGTGGTATCGCGAGCACGGGCGGCCCGTGAGCATCGTGATCCCGAGCTTCCGCGACGGCGACCGGGTGGCGACGCTCGTCGCGAGCATCCAGAAGACGGTTCCACGGGGGATGTCACGGGTGATCGTCGCCGACGACGCGAGCGGATCTGAGCACGTCGCCGCGCTGCGGCGGATCGCGGGAATCGAGGTTGTCGCGGGCGCCGAGAACGCCGGCTTCGCGGCGAACGTGAACCGCGGCCTGCGCGCTGTGGGAGAGGGTGACGTGGTCGTGCTGAACTCCGATATGGAGGCGCGTCCAGGGTGGCTTGCGTGCCTGCAGTACGCCGCCTCGCAGGAGGAGGATGTGGGCATCGTCGGCGCCCAGTTGCTCTACCCCGACGGGCGGATCCAGTTCGGGGGAACGGTGCGCAACCGCGACGCCCCCGAGTGGTTTGACCACCGCTACCGCTTCAAGCCCGAAGGCTGGGGCCCGGCGCGGATGGCCGGGCCGGCGCTCGCCGTGACCGGCGCGTGCATGTACGTCAGGCGCGAGGTGATCGAGCGGATCGGGCTGCTCGACGAGGCCTATCCGATGGCCTATGAGGACGTCGACTGGTGCCTGCGCGCCTGGCAGGCCGGCTTTCGCGTCCTGTACTTCCCGGCGGCACGGCTCGTGCACCACGAGTCGGTCACGCGGGGGACGGACGTGGGCGAGCGCGAGCTCGCTTCACAGCGGTTGTTCTGGGAGCGCTGGGGTGACTTCTTCGATGCGCGCTCGGTGCGCACGGAGACCGGCGCCCTGCGCGTCGTATACGTCACCGAGGGCACGGGTATCGGCGGTGGGCATCGCGACATCTTCGAGCACCTCAACCGGCTGGCCGAGCGCGGGCACGAGGTCGCGCTGTACACGCTCGGTGAGCAGCCCGACTGGTTTCCCCTGCAGGCGCCGGTGCACAGCTTCGAGTTCTATGACGAACTGATCGACGCGCTCGCGGATCTCGACGCGATCAAGGTCGCCACCTGGTGGAACACCGCCGCGCCGGTGTGGCGCGCGAGCGTGCTGCACGGCATCCCCGTGTACTTCGTGCAGGACATCGAGACCTCCTATTACCCCGACGACGAGTCCGCGCGGCACGCGGTGCTCGACTCCTATCGCCCGGAGTTCCGCTACATGACGATCTCCTCGTGGAACCGCGAGCGGCTGCGCGAGCTCGGCCTCGACGCCGAGCTGATCCCGCCGGGGATCGACCTGGAGACCTTCCGCCCGCGCGCCGACGTGGCGCGCCGCGCGGACATGGTCCTGGCGCTGGGGCGCACGAACCCGCTGAAGAACCTGCCGCTGACGCTTGACGCGTGGCGCTCGCTGGAGCAGCCCCGCCCGGAGCTGTGCCTGTTCGGAATCGAGCCGGAGCTGGCCTCGGAGCCGGGCATGAGCTATGTCGAGGCGCCCGACGACGAGCGCGTCAACGAGTTGTTCAACGAGGCCGGCGTGTTCATCCAGACCTCCACGCACGAGGGCTTCGCGCTGCCGCCGCTGGAGGCGATGGCGACCGGCGGCGCGGTCGTGTGCACCGACGCGCACGGCAACCGGGATTTTTGTGTCGACGGTGAGAACTGCCTGATGCCCGAGCCGAACCCGCAGGCCGTGAGCGAGGCGCTGGCGCGCCTGCTGGGCGATCCCGAGCTGCGCGAGCGTCTCGGGCGGGCGGGGATCGAGACTGCGCGCGACTACACGTGGGAGCTGCGGATCGACGCGTTGGAGGGATTCCTCGAGGAGGTGGCCACACAGCGGCGGGTGAAGCTCGACCAGGCCGGCGTGCCCGAGGTGCGTAAGGCCGCCGGCTCGGAGGCCTCGGGGACTTCGGAGGTCCATCCGGCGGAGCGGGCGTGAAGGCCCGGTTCGTCGAGCAGCTGCGCTGTCCGGCCTGCCGCCGCGACCACGTTCTGCGGCTGTGTGTCGACGCAGGCGACGAGCGCGAGGTACGCGAGGGTCTCTTGCGTTGCGCCTCGTGCCAGACGGAGTTCGCCGTGCGCCGTGGCGCGGTCGAGCTGCTGCACGAGCCCCCGGCGCACATCGTCGCGGAGGCCGCCGGGCTCGAGCGCTTCGCCGAGGAGATGCGCGGGGAGGGCTGGGATCGGGAGGTGGTGCGCCGCCTGCCCTACATCGAGCACGGCTACTGGTACGTGCAGGCGCGCTCGATGCACCAGCTGCTGAGCACCGTGCCGTTCGAGCCGGGCCAGAGCATCCTGGACGTCGGCTCGAACACGTGCTGGGCGGCCAACCACTTCGCCGAGCGGGGTCTGCGCGCGATCGCGCTGGACATCGCCACGCCCGAGCTGCAGGGGCTGTATACGGCTGAGTACTTCATCGACGACGGCCGGGTGTTCTTCGAGCGGGTGCTCGGCTCGATGGACGCGATCCCGCTGGCGTCGAGCAGCCTCGACTACGTGTATTGCTGCGAGGTGCTGCATCACAACGACCCGGCCGGCCTGCGCCGCACGTTCGCGGAGATCTTCCGCGTGCTGCGGCCGGGCGGGCGGCTGCTGATGGTCAACGAGACGCTGAGGACGCTGCGCGACCCGAGCGGCGTGCACGTCGAGGGTGTGGAGCAGTATGAGGGCTACGAGCATGCAAACTGGGCGCTGAGCTACCGCTGGGAGGCGACGCGCGCCGGCTTCTTCACCGAGGTCACCGAGCCGCACTACCGTGCGTTCTTCGGTGACGCGGAGCTGATCATCCCGCCGGGCGCCTCGCGGCTCACGACGACAGGGCGGAAGCTCGGGTTCGCACTGCGTGGGAACGCGCTCGCGCGGCGGGCTTATCTGGCTTGGCTGAACCACGTATGGGGAGGCGTCTCGATGAACATGATCGCCACCAAGCCCAAACGCTTCGTCGGCCGACACGAGCCGATCGCGGTGCCCGAGCGCCTGTTGCGCACCGCCGCCGCCGGCGCGCGGGTCACGGCGGCGCGCCTCGCGCGCTCACCCGACGTCACACCACGGCTGCCGCGCACGCCGGAGCAGGCCGCGGCAGTGGTGCAGGCGGCGCGCGGCGAATCCTAGGCGGGCGTTTGAGAGGCTCGCCGCAATAGAAGAGCAGACAGCGGGCCGCGAGAGCAGACAGCGGGCCGCGCGAATCGCGGCCGGTCCGTCAGAGGTTCTCGGCGACCAGCGGCGCCGAGCGGTTGAACACCCAGAAGCCGAGGACGAAGATCCCGGCCACGACCGCCAAGGGCCCCAGCAGCCCGGCCCAGCTGCCGATCGCCGCCCCGGCGCTGGGTGCGGCGTGGGTGACCATCGCGTGGCGGAACTGCTGGAACACGGCGACCAAGGGGTTCAGCGTGTAGAGGCGAAACAGGATTGTGTGACCGGGGAGCAGCGTTTCGCGGACCTTTTCCACCGGGATGATCACCGGGGAGCCGTAGAACAGGATCTGGCTGAAGACTTCCCAGATCGGCTGGATGTCGCGGAAGTAGACGAACAGCGATGAGAGCAGCATCGCCATGCCGGTCGCGAACACGATCAGCATGATCAGGATCAGCGGCAGCTCCAGCCAGCTGAGCATCGGGTGCACGCCGGAGATCAGCGCGAAGATCAGGACCACGACGAGGTTCAGCATCAGGTTGAAGAAGGCGAGCAGGACGACCGACAGCGGGATGACCATCCGCGGGAACTGGATCTTGCGCACGAGGTTCTCGCGGTCGACGACGCTGCGCACGGCGCCGGCGGTGGCTTCGCCGAAGAACGTGAACAGCACGATCGAGCCGAGCAGCTGCACGCCGTAGAACTGTTCGCTGGGCTTGCCGCCGCGGCCGACGTGGCTGATCACCACGAAGAAGACATACAGGACGCCGAACAGCAGCAGGGGACGCATCACCTGCCAGATGTAGCCGAGCGCCGAGCCGAAGAACTTCAGTTTGAATTCGTTGCGCGCGATGTTGTAGGTGAGGTGCCAGAAGCGCGTCCAATCGTTGGTCAGCGCGCGGGGGCCTCTGATCGGGCGCCCGAGGCCCTCGTAGGGAGCGGCGGGGTCGAGGGGGACGGCCTCGGCACTCATGCGCGCACCTGTGGGGTGCCGGCGGGCGCTCCGCGGCTGACGCTCACGCCCATCGGCACGTCGACCACCCCGCCCATCGCCTCGGGACCGGTCACGACGAACGAGAAGGCGCCCTCGAAGCGGTCCATCAGGTCGAGGCCGGTGCCGCGATGGGCGAGCGTGAACAGCGGGTTGTAGCGCCCGGGGGAAAGTACGTTTTCAAACGAGAACGAGAACAGCACGTCCTCGCCCGCGCTGAAGCTGCCGCTGCGCTCGTGCTCGTGGGCGGTCGTGGCGACGATGATCGCGATGTGGTCCTCGTTGAGCACATAGACGCTCGCGACCGGGTCCTCGACGTCGACCGCGAAGTTGACGAGCGCCTTGAGCGTGAGCCGGCGACCCTGGGGCAGCGACTCATGGCGCTCGCCGTGCTCGTCCTCGACCCAGGCCTCGACGATCCGCGCCTCGCCGTCGCCGCCGCGCTCCTCGCCGGCGCTCGCGCTCGCCTCGGGGTCGCGCCCGAAGTTGATCTCCAGATAGCGGTCGGCGACCTCGTGGGGCTCGCCGATGTGGACCATCGAGCCCTTCTCGAGCAGCATCGCGCGGTGACAGAAGCGGTTCAGCGTTCCCATGTCGTGGGTCACGAACACGATCGTGCGTCCCTCGTCGCGCATCCGGTTGAAGACGTCGAAGCACTTCTGCGCGAAGGCCGCGTCGCCGACGGCGAGCACCTCGTCGACGAGCAGGATGTCCGCGTCGACCTGGATCGCGACGGAGAAGGCCAGGCGCACGTGCATGCCGGAGGAGTAGTTCTTCAGCTTCAGCTCCTCGAACTCGCGCAGTTCGGCGAAGTCGATCACGGCGTCGTAGCGCGCCCGTGCCTCGCGCGGGGTGAGGCCCATCATGATCCCGTTGAGCACGACGTTGTCGCGCGCGGCGAGATCGGGGTTGAAGCCGACGCCGAGCTCGATGAACGGCGACAGGCGCCCGCTCATCCAGATATTGCCGGTGTCGAGGCCGTAGATCCCGGCCAGGCACTTCAAAAGCGTGCTCTTGCCGCTCCCGTTACGCCCGGCGATCCCGAAGAACTCCCCTTTGCGCACGTCGAAGCTGATGTCCCGAAGCGCCCTGAAGGTCTCATGTCGAGTACGGCGCAGCGGATGCAGCGCGCGCTCCTTGAGCGTGTTGGTCCGCTCCTCAGGCACGCGAAAGGTCTTGCTGAGCCCTGAGACGACGATCGGGGGCGGTCCACTGGCGGCCGGTTGAGGCATCGGCGAAGGGTACCGGGGGCGGGTGCGGAGCCCGCCGCACCGGTGCGCCGGTACTTTCAGGTACCAGCGCGCTCGTAGCGCCCGGCGAGGTATTTCTCGACCCAGGCGCGCGTGCTGCGCCACGTCCCGTCGGCGGCCTTGGAGGCCTGCAAGCGTCCCCGCGTCGCTGCCACGCGGAGTGCGTTTGCGGAGATCCGCTCGGATGCCAGGGCGGGCAATGGGACCAGGAGCGACGGGCCGGCGACAGCGGGGACGACGAACTTGTGGAGGTTGTCGAGAATCGCGCGTGCGAGCAGCTCCGCGAGTGGGCCAGGATCGCCCTGATCAGCGCTCTGGAGTGCGGCCAGGTAGCGTCGTCGATCGCCCTTGAAGATGATCGCGGGGGGGTAGCCGAGCCTGACCAGGAGCAGGTTGAGGACGAGCCGGCCGGTGCGCCCGTTGCCGTCGAGAAACGGGTGGATCTGCTCGAAGCTCGCATGCGCTTTGGCCAGCGCTTCGGGCTCGATGCCCTCCCCCTTGCGACTCAGTGCCTGCACCTCGCCGATCCAGTCGGAGACCATCGCGGAGACCTCGGGCCACGGCGGCGGGCGCATGCCGCCTGGGAACGGCCGGATGTCATGCTTGCGAAAGGAGCCGGGGCGCTCGCTGTGGTCGGCGCTGGGGTGAGGCGCGATCTCCCACGAAGGTGTGAGCGCGAGGCGGTGGATGTGTCGAAGCTCGGTCAGCGAGAGCAGCTCGCCGCTCGACCATGCGCCGGGGTCGAGCGCCTGACCGTAGACCCAGCTGGCGGCGTCGGCGTATCCGCGCACCTCCATGTACTCCCTGAGCTCCTTGTTACCCACCGCCCGGCCCTCCTCCAGCAGCTGCTCGACCTGCTTGAGCACGAGCGTGTTGCCCTCGATCGCAGTCGAGTGGTGAGCCTCCTCGAGCCATATGCCGCGCCAGATGGCGTCCGCTTCACCAGGCGAGGACAGCCCGCCGAGCCGGTCACGCAGCTCGCCGATCTGCACGCGCAGGCGCTCGTAGACGGCAGTGCGCGTGGGCCGCCCGCGGCCGACGCGTGAGATTTTGTGCGGCTGAGGCACCCTTCAATTGTACCGAACATCCTCAAAGGTGTGCGGCTGAGGCGAAAGCAATTGCACCGAACAAATACGCCCAAGACCGCCCATGAAGCCGGCTCCCCACCTCCTGGCGGCGTCAGCGCTGCAAGACGTCGCGTGCGAAGTCGACCAGTTTGCCGGCGCGGCGGATCGCGCCTGTTCGGTCTTGGCCGGATACGTTGAGGAAGCTGTAGTGGGCCTTGTCCTTGAGTCCGACGAGTCGCTTACGTGCGTCGGCCGCGTCGCACGGGCGCGAGCGAGGGTCTTTTGTACCGCCACGGCTCACCGTGTGCTCCCGAGGAGTTCGCGAAGCGGTGTCCCGGCGAGATCGATGCCGTCTCGGCGGAGGTCTGCAAGGACGGGTGGGCTCTCGTCGCGCATCTGCTGAATATCCTGCTCGGCGAAGTCGATGAGGCTGGCGTGGTTCCCGGTCCACGCGAGGATTGCATCGCCTGTGTCATGCAGCTGTTCGCTCCAGGTCGCGTCCTCGTCGCTGATGGCGGCGGGCCGGACGAGGAAGATGTCGATGTCGCTGTCGATGTCTCCATCTTGACGAGCGGCAGACCCGAACATGGATGCGTGCACGGGCGGGATACTCCAGCTCGAGAAGGCATGACGCATGCGATCGAGAAGCTCGGTACGGATCAGGGCCATGGTTTCGACGGTCGGCGCGGCGACGTGCCGGCGGTTGAGCGTGTAAAGCGAGGCGGGGGGAGCGTCCTGGCGCAGAACTAGTCCCTGGCTCACCAGTCGATTAAGTGCCTTGGCGACCGCCGCCACCGACCCGCGCCGCGCGAGTCGAGCGACCCGGCGGCCTGTGAGTGGCTGTGTGGTTCCGGCCAGAACAACCAGCACGTCCCCCTCCACCGTGGGGGCAACGGCACTGTAGGTGCGGGACACGTCCACAGTGTCCATCATACCAGACATATGACTTGTTTACGTTACATTCGTCTTGTCCGCGAGCTGCTCGCGCATGAACGCTTGGTTTGACCACGCGAAGTGCAGGGCGAAGGTCTCCGGCGAGGTGCTCGGGGGCTCGGGCGGAGGGTCGGGGCGTCCGCGGTGTTTGATCCGGTGCGCGAGCTGCACGGGACCGAGCAGCAGGCGGCGTAGCAACGGACGAGTGGCCACCGTGGCGAGTGAGCGGCGCGTGGCGGGGGTCAGTGGGCCCCCGGGCGCCACGAGCGTTCTCGCATCGGGTGTGAGGCTTTGCCACAGCTCGTTGTACTTCCGTTCGAGCTCATTCCGCTCGGACTCGACCACCGCCAATTCCTCGGCCAGCTGGGCGCTTTCACGTGCCGGCGCCGCAGCCGCTGCTCGGTAGACGTCGAGGATCGACTCGGCGGTCGACTGCCAGGTGAAGCGCCCGGCCGCTCGACGGATCGTCAGCACGTGCTCATGGACCGCCTCAGGTCGGCCGAGCAGGTGACTGACGCGCTCGGCGCTCGCGCTCGGGTCCCACGGCACGAGCGTCGCCAGCTCGGCGGGGAGGATCTCGGCGAGCGCCGTCTGCGAGGCGAACAGACATGGACGGTCGTGGTCGGCGGCCTCGAAGGGCATCAGCCCGAAGCCCTCGTAGGTGGTGGGGTAGAGGACGGCGGAGCAGTGCTCGAACAGCCAGGCCTTTTCCGCCTCGTCGACCGCGGGAAGCGTTACGACCGCATTGGCAAGCTGCGGGCGCGTGGCGAGGTATGCGGCCTCCTCGCCGGCCGAGGACCCGTCGCCGACGCGCGGGCCGGCCAGTACCAGCGTGCCGTCCCATCCCTGCTCCTCGCGCAGAGCCTCCAGCAGGCGTAGCGCGAACACCCGATTCTTGTGTCTGAAGTCCGTGCCCAGGCACAGCAGGAACGGCCTCTCTGTGCGTCCCTCCACGCTCTGTGGCACCTTCGGCCCCCCATCAAGCGTCGGCTCGGCATGGTCGACGCCGATGTAAACCACACGGACCCTGCCGGGATCGATCAGATCTTCGCTCTGCGCGTCCTGTGCGGCGTGGTGAGAGAAGAACACCACGTAGTCCGCCAGGGCCAGCGCATGGCGGGTGAGGCGCTGGTAGCGCTCCCACTGGGGATAGCCAGGGAAGTAGCCGGGATTGCGATAAGCGATCAGATCCTGGTGGGTGATCACCTGTCGCTCTCCCGCGCAGCGCAGCATCAACAGGTCGTTGGCGTTGCTCACCTGATAGGGGCGATGTGCGACGTCGGCTTTGTCCATGCCGGGATGGACGTCGGTGTGGGGTATCAGCTGAATGTGGGGTCGCGCGGCGAACTCCCGGGCTGCGTAGTCGCCGAGGTCTGGCTGAACGATTACCCGCAGGCCAATTTGTTCTGTGGCGTCCAGCGCACGGATCAGCTCCAGCGTATGTACCTGCGTGCCCGTCACCAATGGTCCCAAGCAGCGTCCGTCGATTGTCACGCTAAGGCCTCTGATTGCGCGTCTGGCGGACGCGATTGCCCGAGGAAGGCGCCCAAAAGACGTGGTTGAAGCGGCGGTCTGAGCGCGCTGGTAGTAGGGATAGCGTGCTTCGATGATGTGCTCATGCTCCTTCTGGACTGGGCTCGACACCCCGTCCTCGGCGAATGATCCGCCCGAGTGGTGCAGCACGAATACGTCGTCCGCGGCGACGTGCACGAGGCCATGCAGCAGGCAGCGCTGGGAGAAGTCGACCTCCTCGCCGTAGCCGGGGGAAAAGGCGAGATCAAAGCCTCCGACCAGGTCCAGGGCCTGGCGGCGCACGTACATGCAGTGCCCGATCGCCGTCGGCAGGTGGGGATGGATGCGCAGCGATTGCGCGAGCACGGCCCCGGCCGCATGGGCGAGATCCTGATCCTGAGGGATGCCGGGCAGCGGCCGGTTGCGCTCGGGCACGGAGAGGATCGTGCCGTGGTTGGTGAGTGCGCTCGCGGTCGCCACGAGCGCGTCCGAGTAGGCGGCCCTGCGCAGGCCCTCGAGCCAGCCGGCGGCGACGACGCAATCGCTGTTCAGCACGACCACATCCGCGGGGGTGGCAGCCGCGAACGCGCTGTTCACATTGCCCGGAAATCCGAGGTTCTGTGGCTGGCGCAGGTAGCTGACGTCGTGTTCGAGGACGCTCTCAAGCGAGGCCACGAAGGCATGGATAGCCGGGTCCGGGCTGGCGTCGTCGACCACGAGGATCTTTACGTCCGTAGGCGTATGGGCAAGGACGGCGGTCAGGGACTCGGCCAGCAGCTCAGGCGCGCCATATACGGGGATGCACACGACCACGTCGCCGCGCTCGACATTCAGCGTTTCCCCGGGGGCCAGCTCGTGTAGTCCGGGCCTCTGGGTGGTTAGGCGGCGCGCGCGCAGAAGACCCAATATCCCGCTTGGCTCTCGCTCGGCCTGCTCCTCGACCCAGGCGAGATATGCCTCGCGGTCCGCTCCGGAGAAGTCGGGGAAGCGCTCACGCAGCTCCTCACGGGAGTCGTGCAGGGCTACGAGATAACGATTGAGCAGGCCATCGCCCGCGGTGGCTTCAGGTTCCGCCAGCCAGCGTAGAAAGGCGCGCTCGCCCTCGTCGGTGAAGGGAGTCTCCCGCACCGCTCCTTCGCGCGCCGCTCGATCCCAAAGCTCGCGCAGCTCGCTGGTCAACGGTGCGCCACTCGCCAATGTGCCGAAGCCGTAGGGCCACTTGCTCGACTCGGCGTGTCCGAGCGCCTCCAGCCGTCTGGCGAACTCGACGCACAGCTCGGCCAGCAGCGGCTTGCTGTCGAGCGAGGTGCGGTTGTCGTACTTGCTCAGGCGCTCGGGACGCTCGGGCTCAAAGCCGGTGAAGTGGAAGCAGCGCAGCGGCTGCCCGTCGATCAGGATGCGCTCGCCATCGCGCGCGAGATCGCTGGTGGGCAGGCGCCAGTAGCCGAAGTTCACGCCTGGATCGCGCCACAGGCCGACGTGCTCGAACAGGCCCGGTATCAGGTCGGCCCAGCGCTGGTCGGACAGCATCGCCGGGGAGTGCGCCAGCAGCAGGCCGGTGCGCATCCGCTGCGCCCACCACTCCAGCAGCGCCTTGGACTCCGCACTCGGGCCGGCGGCGACGAACCCCAGGTTATTGGCCCCGGCGACCAGGATCGCAGGCTCGCTGGGCTCCCGGCCATTGTCGGGCAGTGGGTCCAGCAGATGGGGTGTCAGCAAGAAAGGATCTACCTCCAAGGCCTGCTCGATCTCGCGCAGCGGCGCGAAAACACGCATGTCGCTGTCCAGATACACCACCGCTTCGCCTGCTTTGAGGAGGTGCAGGATGATCCACGGCTTCAGCGCGCAGCACAGCTCGGTCAGGTCGTAGCGGACGCTCATCCCCTCGAAATCCTCGATCTCCAGGTCCTGTGGACCGAGAACCTCGAACGGCTCCTGCGCCGGGTCGATGAAGCCGTCGATCGCGTCGACGATCAGCACCGACATGCGAGCGTCGGGCTCGTGCGCTTGCAGCGACTCGGCGAGCGCCCGGGCGTGAGCCAGCCATGCCTTGTTGATGACCGTGCAGACGTGCACCCGGCGGGACTATAACCGCAGGGTGATGAGATTCATCGGCCCGGTGGCGAGCCGCGCAACGGCGCCAGCGTTCGCCACAGCAGCCGGCGAGCCCGGTCGTAGGAGCCGCCAAGCTTCCACAGCCGGGACTCGTATACGTCCTGAAGGTGCGCCGCTATCTCCTCGCGCCCGCCACGTTCGAGCTCGAGCCGGCGGCGAGCGTCCCGCGCTTCTGCGTGGGCGGTGGCGAGCTCGCCGCGTAATTGCTCGACCTCCGTCCGCGAGACGTGCAGTGCGTCGCCGAGCGCAGTGCGCTCGACTCCGAGGACTGGATCCAGACCGCCGTTCATCCATTCCATCAGCAGCCAGTCCGTGCTGTGCGTGTTGACCAACTCCATCACCAGGCGCGCCCCGACCAGATCGAGGGTCTCGTTGGTCCGCGTGAGCTCGGGCATCATCGCGAACACGTCCACGCCCGGAGCTCTGAGCAGGCGGCCGTGCACTCGATAGAAATGCGCGGTTGTGGCGATCAGGCGGGTCAGGTTGGCGCGGCCGACGAAGTCCATGCGCCACCCCGACTTGTGATCGACGTGGTGCAATACCAGCGACTCGCATGAGCGGCGAAAGCAGTCAGGTTTTGACTTTGCGACCCGGTAGGACCACTCGGTGTCCTCGAAATAGGCAGACATCCCCAGGTCGAGTGGGTATTGCGCAAACAGGCTCGTACGAATCAGGCACTGCCCCGGTATCCAGTCGCAGCGGCCCGATGGCGGTAGGTCGGGGTCGTCGAACTGGAGACCTGAGGCGACAGACGTGAAGGTGACGATCTCCGGCGACTCCTGGTACCAGCCGCCCGTATCCGCCACTCGCCCGTCGGGCAGCACGACCAGGGGAGTGACGCCCTCGACGTCCGGATGCAGATCGAGCTCGGACACCAGGTGCTCGAGCGCTCCGGGCAGCAGCTCCGCGTCGTCATCCAGGAACAGGACCAGCTCGGTGTCGACGAGCTCGAGCGCGAGCTTGCGTCCTCCGGCACAACCGAGGTTGCGCTCGCTCAGGTGTAGCTGGATCTGTGGGTGCGCGGCGCAGGCCTCAGACAAGACTCGACGGTTGCGCGGCGTCGAGTTGTTGTCGATCACAAGGATCTGCACCGGGATGCTCGTCACTCCTACCAGCGAGTGCAGCGCACCGAGCACCAGCTCGGGCCGATTGTGGGAGAGGATCACGGCGGTCACCCGCGGCGAGGAGGCGTTCGGGGAGCGCTCGATCAATGTCGGTGGGTTGAGCTCCGCGCGTCTTCTGAGTCGCTCGCGCACCGCCTCGCCTTCAGGGGAGCAGGGCGATGGCGCCAGGCGTACCGGCGTCGCTTTGGTTGCCGTCCATGTCAGGCGCTCGACCGGGAATTCACGCAGTGCATAGTCGGCGATCGCGGGGACCTTGAAGTAGCTGCTCGATGCGAACTGGACCGTCTTGCCCAGCATCGCCGCGGCGATCGTCACGTGGGCGCGGTCGGTGCGAACGATCTCGTGGGCGGCGATCCGGCGCAGCCAGTCATCGAGGGACCCCGCGGTGAGCGAGATGTCATCGTTTCCCGCGGGCGGCGGGTGATCGCCGCTCGCCTCCTCATCCGTGCGGAAGGCGTTCAGGGTCCCGCTTCCCGGCCTGCTTGCTCGGTAGGGCTCGAAGTCGAAGAAGAAGGCGCAGTCGTGGGCGAGGCGGGCGTCGCAGAGTGACTGGATCTGGCGATATGACTCTTGCTCGCGCGCAAAGACGAGGGCGCGCGAGTGCTGCAACGCCTCTCGTACCGCCTCGACGGAGGTCTCGAAGGAGCTCGGCAGCACGATCACCCGCGCAAAGCGAAGTTCGGCCACCGCGAGCACGTGGGGCATGAGCTCGTGGAAGGGGTGGCAAAAGGCCCCGCCGCCACAGATCAGCGCTGTATCCCCTCTGGCGCCGGGCAGTTCATCGACGCCGATCTCGCGGTAGACGAGACCCTCGAGCAGACGCCGAGTGCCGGCCCAGATCAGCTCATCTCCCAGGTTGCCGAGGCCCCGGACCATGACGAGGTCCGGGGCCTCGCCGATCGCGCCCAAGATCTCCTCACGACTCTGCTGAAGGTGCTCCTGGTGGGATCTGGGCGGCATGTGGCAGTAGTCTGACAACCGCCTGAGCTGAGGGCCCCGACCTGCAGCTGCGGGCTCCGCTTGCCGTCGTCGGCCGGACGGGCCGCTTGCTGCTCATGATCATCGAGAACCTCTAGCCTCTGCTCCAATCTAGATGGATAACGATCGGGCAAACGCAACAACGACCGTAGGCTGCTCGGTCATCACGTCTGGCTACCTTCCCTACGCGAGGGTCCTGGCCAAGTCGTTCCGTGAGCACAATCCCGCCGCGGACTTCGTGGTGCTCTTGATCGACGATCACGAGCAGCGCATCGGCGAGGACGAGCCGTTCCGAGTGGTTCGTCCCGATGACGTTGGCATCTCGGCACACGAGCTGGATCTGAGGGGCCTGATGTACACGCCGACCGAGCTGGTGTGCTCGCTGCGGCCAGCGCTGCTCCGCCACCTGCTCGGCGAGGGTGCGACCGCGGTGATCCTGATGGACGCGGATGGCTACGTCTATGGCGATCTGCAGCCAGTCGCCGAGCGGGCGCGTGTGAGCGGAACACTATTGACCCCGCACTTTCTCGTGGCTCATCCACCCCCTGGCGCCGGGGACAGCCTCGAGCTGGTGCAGATTCGCTACGGGGTGATGAACGGCGGCTTCCTCGCTGTTGGGCCGAAGGGCATGGCATTCCTCGATTGGTTGCATACCCGACTTGAGCGCCACTGCCTCCATATGCTGGAGCAGGGGCTCTATGGGGATCAGCGCTGGCTCGATTTGGCGACGGCGCTTTTTCCTCACGAGATCCTCAAGGACCCGGGCTGCAACGTCATGTGTCTCAACCTTCACTACCGAGACGTGATGTGGCACGAGGGTCGACCGAGCATGCCGGACGGGCCGCTCCGGTACTTCCATTTTTTGCTGGGGTTCGACCCAGAGCATCCCGAGCACATCTGCAATCCGCAGTTCGCGCAGCAATGGCTGCCATATCTGGACGAGCGGCCCGGCGCGCTTCGGCTCGCGCGCGAGTACGCACGGCGACTGCTCGCGCACGGTTCGGTTCAGGCCAGACGACGACCACAGCACTACGACACGCTGCCCGGCGGTCAGCCGGTGGACCGTCACGTGCGCGCGGCCTACCGTCGCGGGGTCATCGAGGCGGAGCTATCCGGCGGTCCGCTCCCCCCCAACCCGTTCAGCGACGGCGACACCGACGGCCTTCTGCGCTGGCTGGTCGAGCCGTCCGGAGATCCCTCCCGCGACGTCGGGCTCTCTCGCTACAGGCGCGCGATTCGCGATCTCCGACCGGACCTCGTGGTCGCCTTCCCGTTTGTCCCCGGCGAGCACACGCAGGGCTTCCTTGCATGGCTCGAGGCCGAGCGTGAAGGAGAATGGATGCGGCTGTACACGACGGAAGCGCTGGTCGACGGCGCGGGCGGCATGCGGCGATAGGCTGCCACGACCTCCTGGGCCTACCCCTCGCGGGACCTTCGATTTCAAATGCTCTCGTCAACCTCCCACCCAGCGCCATCTCCCCCAACACGCCGTGTGCTGATCACGGGGGGAGCGGGTTTCATCGGCGCGAGTTTGGGCGTCGGCCTTGCGAGGAGATACCCAGACTGGGAAGTACAGGCTCTCGATAACCTCCGCCGCCGCGGCTCGGAGCTGAACCTGCCGCGCCTGCGCGAGGCAGGTGTGGCCTTCCACCATGGCGATGTGCGCGTGCTGGACGATCTGCTGGAGATCGGAGAGCTCGACGCGATCGTCGAGTGCTCGGCCGAGCCGTCGGTGATGGCTGGGGTCGGCGGCAGCCCCGACTACGTCGTGCAGTCCAACCTTGTGGGCGCCTACAACTGCCTGGAGTTGGCTCGCCGCAGGGAGGCTCAATTCGTCTTCCTTTCGACCAGCCGTGTCTACCCCGTACGCGCGCTCGAGGATCTCGCCTACCGGGAGGACGAGACGCGCCTAGAGCTGGAGGAGGAGCAACCTCTGCCGGGAGCCTCTGCCCGCGGCGTCGCCGAGTCGTTCCCGCTGGAGGGGGCGCGTACGCTGTACGGTGCCACGAAGCTTGCGGCCGAGCTGCTGGTGGGCGAGTACGCCGAGTCCTACGGCCTGAAGACGACGATCAACCGTTTCGGCGTGGTGGCCGGACCCTGGCAGATGGGCAAGGTTGATCAGGGGGTCTTCACGTATTGGATGCTGGCCCACCACTTTGGGCGGCCGCTCTCCTATATCGGCTTCGGCGGTACCGGCAAGCAGGTCCGTGACCTGTTGCACGTGGAGGATCTGCTCGATCTGGTGTCTGAGCAGCTGGGCGATCCCGACCGCTGGTCGGGACGTACGGCCAACGTAGGTGGAGGCCGAGCCGGTAGCCTGTCGCTGCTTGAGACAACGGATTTGTGTCGCGAGATCACGGGTAGGATCATCGATGTCCGGTCCTCAGGGGAGGATCGTCCGGGTGACATCCCGATCTACATCTCGGACTGCACGCGACTGCAAGAAATGACCGACTGGCGGCCACGCCAAACGCCGGCCGAGATCCTGGTGGACATCCACGCCTGGATCGTCGAGCACGAGGCGGCGCTGGCCAACGCGCTCTAAAAGATAGGAACGAATGCCCACAGCGATCATCACCGGATCAGGAGGCCTGATCGGCTCGGAGTCTGTCCGTCACTTCGTCGAGGCCGGCTATCAAGTGGTTGGCTTGGAGAACGATATGCGGGCCCGGTTCTTCGGCAGTGACGCCTCAACCGCGCACACAACGGAGGCGCTGATCGAGCGCTACCCCAGCGAGTTCCGTTCGCTCGAGATCGATATCCGTGACACGGATGGCGTGACGGGGATCTTCGCCGAGTGCGCCGGCGAGATCGAGCTGGTGATCCATACCGCGGCGCAGCCCTCGCACGACTGGGCGGCGTCGGATCCGCAGACGGACTTCGCCGTGAATGCCAACGGCACGCTCAACCTACTCGAGGCCACGCGTCAGAATGCTCCGGACGCGACCTTCATCTTTTGCTCGACGAACAAGGTCTATGGGGATCAACCCAACCAGATGCCGCTCGTGGAGTTGCCCCAGCGCTTGGAGCTCCCTGAGGATCATCGGTATCACAAGGGCATCGACACGACGATGTCGATCGACCAGACCACCCATTCGCTGTTCGGCGTGTCCAAGGCCGCCGCGGATCTACTCGTGCAGGAGTACGGGCGTTATTTCGAGATGCCCACGGTGTGTTTCCGCGGAGGCTGCCTGACGGGGCCCAATCATGCCGGCACGCAGTTGCACGGGTTTCTTTCCTACCTGATGCGCTGCACGATGACCGGCGATCCCTACACGGTGTTTGGGTACGGCGGCAAGCAGGTGCGCGACAACATCCACTCGGCGGATCTGGTCGCCGCGTTCGAGGCCTTTCACCGCTCACCACGGGCGGCTGCCGTCTACAACATCGGCGGCGGACGGCAGAGCAACTGCTCGATGCTGGAGGCGATCGAGCAGTGTCAGGAGATCGCCGGGCGCGAGCTTGAGTGGAGTCTCGGCGAGGACAACAGGATCGGTGACCACCGCTGGTGGATCAGCGACCTGGAGCCGTTCAAGCGCGATTACCCCGGCTGGGACATCACCCATGACGTGCGCGACATCCTGCGTGAGATCCACGACAGCAATGCCGAGCGCTGGATCGCTGCTGCATGAAGTTGTCGGTCGTCATTCCCGCCCACGACGAGCACGAGTCGATCGTCGCGACGGTTGAGGCATTGAGCGCAGAACTGGGAGCCGAAGAAATCCCCTACGAGATCTTGGTGGTCGATGATCACAGCAGCGACGGCACGGGAGAGATCGTGCGCGCCATCGCCGAGCGCGATCCAGGCGTGCGCTGTGTACGTTCACCGCGATCTCCCGGCTTTGGCCAGGCGGTGCGCGCCGGCTTGGACGAGTACACCGGCGACGCCGTGGCGATCGTGATGGCCGATCTCTCGGACTCCCCCCAGGACCTCGTGCGCTACTACCGGGTGTTGGAGGAGGGCTTTGACTGCGCCTTCGGCTCGCGCTTTATGCGCGGCGGGCGGGTGAACGACTATCCCAAAGTCAAGCTGATCTTGAACCGGCTCGTGAACCTTGGCATCCGGATGCTTTTCCGCCACGGGTACAACGACACGACAAACGCGTTCAAGGCCTACCGGCGCGAGGTGATCGAGCACATCCAGCCTCTGCTTTCAAATCACTTCAACCTCACGGTCGAGATGCCGCTGAAGGCGATCGTCAGAGGCCATTCATATGACGTGGTGCCGATCTCGTGGACCAACCGCGCCTATGGCGTCTCCAAGCTCAAACTGCAGGAGATGGGGAGCCGGTATCTGTTTATCGTGCTCTACGTGTTTCTCGAGCATCATCTGAGCAGGGGGGACTACCATCGCCCGGATCCGCCTGGTGGGCATCCTGGACGTCCTTATCCCGGCGTCCTCAACGCAAACGGCAGCGGGCGCAAACGATCAAAGGTCGCCCAAACCGGCCCAAAGGCAAGCTAGTGTCGTACGCAGCGAGGGCTACGCCCTCCGAGGAACGATCAAGGCAGGCTCCCGTGGATCCGCAAGGGCCATGGTTTGAGCGAGTTCTCGCCGCTGTTGATCGGAGGTGGCGGTGGGCGCTGGCTGTGTTGATGCTCGCCGATGGGGTGCTTTTGCTCTATATGGGGCGGGGGCTGACGTTCTTTTACGACGATTGGAATTTTGTTACCGAAGACTATGGCGGTGGTATTCACTCGCTGCTGCGCGCCCACGTCGGGAACATCTCAATCTTCCCGATCGCCATCTACAAGGTGCTCTTTCACCTCGTGGGGCTCAACCACTACGGGATCTTCCGCCTGGTGGTGGTCGTTCTACATCTGCTCGCGGCGGTACTCATCTTTGTCCTCGCCTCACGACGCATCCCCCAGGTGCCGGCGCTGTTGGCAATGGCCCTGATCCTGTTCCTGGGGGCAGTTTGGGAAGACCTGCTGTGGGCATTTCAGATTGGCTATTTGCTCTCGGTGGTGGGGGGCCTAGCCGCTTGGGTGCTGCTCGAACGTCGCGATCGTTGGGGGGACCTCGGTGCGATGGCTTGCCTGGTGGTCGCCATCGGCAGTTCCAGCCTCGGCATACCGCTGGTAATCGGAGTCGCTGCGGAGCTGGCCTGGCAACGGGATTGGAAGCGTTTATGGGTCGTCGCGATTCCGACGTTGCTCTACATCATCTGGTATCTGCACTACGGCGAAAGCGAGGTCACCCTCAACAGCCTGATCAACACCCCGGGCTTCGCTGCGGATCTCGCCGCTGCAGCGGCCGGTGGACTCGTGGGAAGGGCCTTGGAATGGGGTCGTCCTCTTGCCGTGCTGGGATTGGGGGTGCTCCTGCGCCAGTTGTCCAGGCCTGCGCCAGTGTCTGCTCGAATGGTGGGCCTGATTGCCACCGGCGTCTCACTTTGGGTGGTCACGGCTGCTGCACGCTCGACCATCTCCACACCGGAAACCAGCCGATATATCTATCTTGGGGCGGTGGTCATCGTGCTCGGCGGAGTCGAGCTTCTGCGCGGGCTCACCATCACCCCGCGGGTGACCGCGTTGGCGACGGTGCTGGTGGCTGTCTGTGCAGTCACCGGACTCACCATTATGCATGACGGCGCTATGGGCCTGCGAACGACGTCCAAGACCGTGAAGGCCGACCTCGGGGCTCTCGAACTTGCGGCCGCCTACGCTCCGCCAACGTTTCAGCCCGATCCCCAAGGGGCACCACAGATCCTTGCCGGACCCTATCTACACACGGTACGAGCAATCGGCTCAACTGCAGCCGACACACCAGCTCAGATTGCTGCTGCCGATCCGACGACTCGTGCCGCGGCCGATGCGGTCCTACTGGCCCTTGAGGCTCCGCGGCTGCAACCACTCGGGACAATGCGATTGTCGCGTCTGGCTCCGTTACCCCTGGTGTCTTCGCTCAGCGGAGCGGTACGGCGTCAGCACGGCTCGTGTGTGGCCCTGGAACCTCTGGCGGGTGCCTCGCTGATTGGGACTCTTGAACTGCCAAGTAGCGGGATAGCGATACGCAACGAAGGCTCAGCGCCTATGGCCGTAGCGGTCAGGCATTTTGGCGACGCCTTTGATCCGCTCCCGAGCCCGGCGGCGACTCACAACACCGTATCTCGCTTGTCGCCCTCTCCCGGTGCTTCGCATGTAGCGTGGCAAGTCCAAATCACCTCGACGTCCCAGGTCTCGCTTTGCGGAGCGATCGCGTGATCGGAACCTGCGCCGAATCGGAAGAACGGATGCTTGTCGTGGCTGCCACCAGCTCGGTGCCATGCGTTGCACCATCCTCGATATCTATACCATTAGCCGCATGCTCTCTCAGGAGAAAGCTTTGACAAAGGCATCGGATACTAATCGCGTTCCACGGATCGGCGTTCTTGTCGTTGCCTATAATGCGGCTTCGACCCTTGCTCAGGTTCTGGATCGTGTTCCGAAGGCGTTCCGTCCTCGCATCACGCAGGTATTCGTGTGCGACGATGCCAGTCAGGATTCTACTTACCTGGTTGGTCTCGGCTACAAGCAAGTCACCGATGATTTGCCACTGACAATTATTCGTCATCCTGGCAACCTCGGATACGGTGGCAACCAAAAGGCCGGCTATCGCCTCGCGATCGAACACGACCTCGACATTGTCGTCCTTCTTCATGGTGATGGTCAATACGCACCAGAGTGCCTAGAGGAGATCGTGGCACCTCTGGAGCGAGGGGAATGCGATGCCGTCTTCGGCTCGCGGATGATGATCAAGGGTGCTGCGCGAGCTGGCGGCATGCCTCTCTATAAGTATGTCGGCAACAAGATTCTGACCCGGTTTGAGAATCGGCTGCTGGAAACAAATCTCACGGAGTTCCACTCCGGGTATCGCGCTTATAGCGTTAACGCACTGGCATCCATACCTTATGAGCGCAACTCCGACGGCTTCAATTTCGATACCCAAATAATCATCCAGCTAGCGGACGCGGGAAAGCGGATCGTTGAGGTTCCGATTCCGACCTACTACGGTGATGAGATCTGCCGTGTCGACGGTCTGAAGTACGCCAAGGATGTGTCGACCGATGTCATACGGTACCGACTGGCCAAGCTCGGATTCACTTCTGGTGGGCTGGTCGGTGTCGGCGAGGAGTATGGGCTGAAGGAGAGTGACGATAGCTCTCACGCGATTATCCTGGGCTGGCTCAAGCAGATGTCCGCTGGGCGCATTCTCGATTTAGGCTGTTCTGGTGGTCTTCTATCTGCGCGCGTGCGGGCTCTTGGCCATCATGTAACGGGAGTTGATGTCATAGAGCTACCCGAGATTCGTGCTCGCGTCGATCATTTTATTAGGGGAGATCTCGATCGAGGATTGCCTGACGAGGTTGTTGAGGCGGGGCCGTTTGATTTAGTGCTTGCAGCAGATGTGCTTGAGCACGTACGCAATCCGGAGTTGGTGCTCGACCAGGTTCGCCGGTCACTGGTACCGCGCGGTGTCCTGATCGTCTCTGTTCCCAATTTCGGCCACTGGTATGCTCGAGGACGAACTATGTTGGGCGTTTTCGACTACGACCAGCGGGGAGTTTTGGACCGTGGGCACGTCAGGTTCTTCACCCGTCGGAGTCTTCTACGGCGACTGCGTGAGGCAGGGTTCACCGCGGTGCGGGTAGAGGCCACCGGTCTTCCGTTCGAGCTACTTGGCAATAGCGGCCCGCTCAAGCGGTTGCTACACAACCTAGATCGCATTGCAGTCGCGATTCGTCCTACGCTCTTTGGCTACCAATTTGTTTGTCAGTGCGAAGCCCCGGCAGTGCCAGAGCTGATCGACGAGCAGCGGTCCTCTTCGTGAGGGCGCCTGTCGTGTTTACCCCTGGCTCGTTGCCAGCCTGATCGTGGAGTCCGCTGAGAAAAACGTGCTTCGGTGGAGTGATCCGCCAAGCTGGCTCTGGCCAGTCTCTGTCGCGCTGCAGGTCGCTGGCGCCGCCTTGCTCACTAGCTACACTTATTTCTTCTTCGATGACTTCCTGTTCCTTCGACAGGCTCAAACGCAGCAGTTCGGAGTCACCTATCTTCGTGAGTCACTATTTGAGCATTTCTCGCCGGTGACCCGTATTCTCGACAAGGTTCTTGTAGATCTCGCACCTGGCGATTTTTTCCTAGCGCACAGCATCCAGCTCGTATTATATGCAGCAGCGATCACGGCTTTCGCACTTGTGATGCGCACCATCTTGGGTAATAGCTGGACCGCTTTGGTTCTAACGGTGCTCTTTGGGCAGTCAATCTTTCTAATGCGTCTGCTCAATTGGTGGACCGCAACTGCCAATATTCTTCCTGCGACGGTTTTCATGCTGATCGCGATTGCTGGCTATCTGCGATGGCGAAAGGGGGGCTCGCAATTGTGGCTGTTTACGTCCCTTGGAGCGTTTGCCATCTCGCTGCTTGACTATGAGACAGCGATGCTGTTCCCTGTGTATCTCGCGCTTATCTCTCTGCTCGTACTTGAGGAGCACCTCGGTCCGCGATCATGGATGGAGACGCTATGGAGGGAGCGCTGGGCGTGGATTGGGTACGGTCTGCTGGAGATCCTGGCCATCCTAAATTACGTTAGCTACTACTACTCGCCTATGGCCCATCCCACCTTGCGTGAACTAGGCCATTATATGGAGATCGCGCTCTTTGAGTCCTTTGTGCCGGCGCTTATCGGCATCAAGGATCCTCAGGCCCCCCTGAGTAGTCACACTGTGGTCATTGTGGTTGCGGGGCTCCTCGTCGGCTCGATTGTGGTGGCAATTATCTACCTGCGACCTCGTGCGTGGCGCTGTCTCGTGGCGTTTATTTTGGTTTTCCTAGTCACGATGGCTCCCGTGGGGCTAAACCGGATCCGATTGTTTGGCGTCAGTATTGCTCAGGAGTCGTACTATGAGCAGTCCCTGCAGTTCATGTGCCTGATCCTTCTGGCATTCGCACTAAGTCCTAAGTGGGGAGGGCAGCGCGTAAGAGCAAGTGGGCGTTTCCATGCATGGATGACGTCCCTTCGCCTACCCCGGCGCGCGATCGCCATTGTTGGTGCCACGGCGATCGCCGGGTACGGTGTACTGTATGTCACTTCTGTTGGAGCCATGGCTCATGCGTCTTGGGAACCCCGTACGGCGCACGCCTACGTTGATACTTTCCTGGCTAGCGTTGCACGGGTAAAGAAGGCGACAGGGCATCAGCCGGTTCTCATAGATCACGAAGTGCCGGTGAACATCATGGCTGCCGCATATGTGCCGTATAATCGGTACGACGAGTTCCTCGGTCTGGTCGATCCAGGCTTGAAAGTTGATCAGCTCGCAGGCACAGGGTACTTCGTCAGCGCAAGGGGGTCTCTGGTTCCAGTACACTTTATCGGTCTCGCTAACGGTCTTTTGGATTCAGCAACCGTTAGTAACACTGATGGCACCGGCGCTGCACCGGCGGTGTCGTTGAGTAGCTCGTCAGCATGTGTGCCTAGCGGCTCTCGTTCTCGGCTCCACGTGCAACTCTCCCGAAAGCAGATGATGGCCCCTCAGGCGACGGGCTTGCCGTATGCTATCCGCGTTCACTATCGGATGCCGTCGCGTATCGCCGTGTCCGTCCTCCTTGGCAACTCACAGGGTATCTCCGTAGACAACGGCGTCGAACACGTATGGGGTCCTGGGGAGGGTGGGGAACTAGCACCACTGAGCCTTGCTACGCAGGTAGATGAGATTGACTTTGACCTGCCAGCCGGTGCGTGTGTCACCGGACTTGCCTTCGGCGTATTCAGTCCCGCGGGGCCCCTGATCTAGCTTTGTAGTCAGGGCGGCTCACGACTCGATATATGGCTTTCGTAGTGTTGCCTCTGCCCGTGTGTGGTCCGATTGGCTATTTAATCTTCGGTGAATGGTGACTGTGGGAGCCACTTGTCAGGTTTGAGCGCCGGTATCCCAAGGCGCTCGATCGAGCATGGTTCTGTCGTGGTGCAGGTTGGGTCGATCTCCATCTTCGGCTTTGGCGCGACGAGCGCGTAGAGAGCGCTTTCGCTGCGGATGATCTGCAGGACTTCACCGTCTACCGGGCCAGAGGAGGACAGGCGGTCGGCTCTGGTGTCGAAGCGTTTAACCGAGATGGTGTTGACATAGCATTCCGAGTCCAGCTGCGTGTACCACACGCGTTCCCCTTCGACGGATGGGTATGAAGGGACACTGCCGTCGATCCCGGCCATGCATACGTCGCCGTGCAAACCAGAGCCGGCGAGGATGCTCGCGCCGGTGGCGATGCGGTCCGCGCGTACTTCCCAGCCTCTGCCGGTACTGAGCACTCCAGGGCCGTCGATCTTCCACAGGAAGGACACGAGGTCCGGACCTAAGTCGACGTTCTCGATGACCCCCGTGGTGACCGCCCCTTGGATGCTGTTGTGCAAGTTGTGGAGGCATGCTTCTCTGCTTTCGCGCATCCGTCGACCACGCCCGTCTATCATCGAGGGGCATGGTTCTGTAGTTGGGGTGGCGCCGTGTCGTAGCACCCGCAGCCGATGCGTGCGCCCGGACCAGAGCAGCAACTGGGTGACGTCGGCGTGGTGGTGTGGGTCATAGCGCCCGAAGGCGATATCGCCGTCCCACATCGACGGTGTTGTGTCCGATGTGTCGGCCGGGTGGGGGATTGCGGGAGAGCGTTCCTGTTCGCTCGCGAGATTCAGTATGTGCACCCGACAGCCGAGCCCTTCCAGCTCTAGAAAGAGGTCTTCCGAGTAGCGCGGTGTCTTTACACAACGCGAGAAGGTTGCGACCACTTCACCGGCCGCGTTTGTACCCAGGTCCACGTCAAACGGCTGTGCGCGTGACGCCACGTGCAGGGTTTTGACCTCGCCCGCGTGGTAGGCGTCCAGGCCCCACCCCCCGCTCATCGGCGCGCTCCAGACTACCCAGCCACCGTACGCGCCGATCGGCGCGCGTACCGTCACCGACGCGAGGGTTGGCGGGGTCGCGGACACGGCCTGCGCGCCGCAAAGCGCGACCGCAGCCGCCATTGCGAGCGCGACTGTCCCACGCACCGATTGCTTGATCCCCCGCATTCCGATCATCTCCTGCCCTAACTCGGTAGGTCTAGAGGAGTTGCGATGTCCAGCCCTGTCTCGAAGGGTTGCGCAGGACCGGATTGAGTTGGTGGAGATGTGGCGGCCTTCCCGCGTACGCGTGGCTACTCGGTGAGTAGCTTCCGCTACATCCGCCTTCGCGGTCGCGTGGCCCGAGGGGGAAATGCTCCAAAGCGGTCTTGGAACATTACCCTGGGGTCACGTCACTTTGCTGCTGGCCTCAGGCGCGCCGCTATTCAGAGCCTCCATGAGCTCGGGGATAACGGAAGTTATACAAAGTTTAGTGACCTTACGGAATCTAGCTAAACCACATATATCTCTGTATACTTCGGGGATCGACCCGATCCTCAATCCCTACGCGCCTGGCGCAGGCTCTCGGCCCCCTGCCCTCACCGGTCGTGATGAGGAGATCGAGAGCTTTCGAGTCCTTCTTGCTCGCCTGCGAGCGGGCCGGCCGGAGAAGAGCATGCTCGTCACGGGGTTGAGGGGGGTGGGCAAGACCGTGCTGCTGAACACCTTTGAGGCGATCGCCGAGGACGCCGGCTTTCGGACCGCCAAGAGCGGATCACCCATGAGACCGACTTTCGCCCGTTGATCGCGCGTATGGCGCGCCGGGCACTGCTTGCTATCAGCCCAGCCAACCGCATGCGCGAGCGCGCGCGCCGCGCTTGAACACGCTGTCGTATCGCAAGCTCCGCGGGTGGTCGCCCTTGATGAGGCGGTGGTAGTCCAATCCACCGTCCTGGAGCGTCTGAGGGTCGTCCAGCCGACGATCGGGATCGTCGGCTGGCACACCTTCCGACCGTCGCATACGGCATACGCCTGTTCGCCGGTGGAGCCAGCTGCGTGGCCAAGGAGGCATCCGCTGACAACATCCTCGCGGCAGTCCATATAGCTGCGGACGGCAGACGCGTGTTTGCGGCTGACGATGGTCACCTGGTTGAGCGAAGCCACCCTGTCACGGCCGCCTCGCTCACACCGCGCGAGGCGGAAGTGCTGGAGTTTCTCAGCAGGGGCCAGTCCCATGCAGAAATCGCACACGCCCTGCAACTCGGTGTCGAGACCATCCGCACACACGCCGCCCATATCCGCGGCAAGCTCGGGGTGCGAAACAAGCGGGAGCTGATCGGCCTGACGCTTCCGGTCCAACAGGAGGCGGAAATCCAGTAGCCTGCGACCGCTCCACGACTGGATCTATTCAAGAAGCACTTCAAAGACCACTATGGGTGCTCTTGGTTCTTGGTGCAGATCATCTGGAGTGATACCCGCGGTCCCATGAGGTAGCGCCACCACATGTATAGGCGGCGCACAAGAGCTCGCTGGCGGGCGATGTTGATCGCCGCGAGCTTGAATGAGCCGAGTACGCTCGCCTCGAGTGTGAGGTGGATCGGGTAGTGCGAGTAGAAGGTGTCGAAGGCGGGCTCGGTGATGCGGATGCGGCGAAAGCCTGCCCATCTTGCTTTCGATATGTACTCGAGGAAGAAGTACACATGCTCGTTACCGTCGAATTGCGCGACCTCGGCGCCGTGGCTACGCTTGAGATCGGTGGGCCACCGCAGCGGCTCATTCATGACTAGCAGGCTCCCGCCGGGGCGCAGCACGCGGTGAACCTCGCGCAGCGCGTCGGACATGCCCCGACGATCATTGTGATGGAGCACCTCGCAGCAGAAGACCCAATCAAAGCTGTTGTCCGCAAAGGGCAGCATAGACATCTCTGCCAGGACTCGCTCGAAGTACGTCCCTTGGTCCTCGAACCACCAGTCGGCGGTACGGAGACCCTGCATCTCCACCATCGAGATGTCCAGCGCAACTGCCCGCAGGCCGATACGAGCGAAGGTGGCGGCCGCCCAGCAGGTGTTGGCGCCGACGTTGGGGATGCTCTGTCCCGGCGCGAAGGGGACCGTCTCGAGCAGCCGCTCCATCGACTGCCGCTGTGTCCACCAGTAGCCGCTTTCGTCGTAGGGGAGGTCCAGCACCCGGTCACGATCCCAGCCGTCCCTGCGCATCTGTAGTGCGAAGCGCTCCAGTCCCTCGGCCTCCGCCCTGGCCTCCGGGGATGGGTCGAGCATCAGATCGGCCACGCCGTCGTGGATCGGGCGCTCCAGCTGACAGAGCCGGCAGCGAAGCCGGCCCTGGCGGGTCTCTCGCTCATCACTCGCGGTGGCCTCGAGTTGGAAGTTGTTAGGCGAGCCGCAGGAAGGACACCGCAGCAGCGCGAGGAGTTCAGATCGCATTCGCTCGACGGATGCGATCGCGAGTCCGGTCTGACAAAGTCATCTCACCCGTATTCACCCAAAGATCGCCTATTTTAGGGGATAGACAAGTTTCTGCATTGCGACCATCCTGCACTGCGACTAGGTCCGCGCATGCAAACGAGGAGGCAGGAATGTCGAGTTGGGGGTCGGATGCAGCATCACGAGGGCAGTGGGAGCGCGGGGGTGGGCTCAGGAGCAACTTGCCGATCCGACGCGTGGTGTCTGTGTCGATCACGACCCTCTCTCTGATGTTTTGCGTCGCCTCTGTAGCGTCCGCCAATTCCAATTTCTACTGGTACGGAGAAGGTAACTCGACCTGTTGGCAGACGGGACAGCCCGGCGCGCCATTTTCCGCCTGTGATGGAGTTGGCGAAACTTTTCTAAACAGCAGCAACCCACCACGCACGCTCAATGCCGTCCCCACGCTCGAAGCCAATTCAGCCAGCGGCGACTACTGCAGCTACCACGGAACCGGCGACTCCCTGACATCCACCGACGAAGTCAACGAAGGTGCGTGGACGGGCCTTTCGCCGCCGTCACCCTACGGTAGGTGGCAGGAGGGCGACGCACGGGAGGGTCATCGAACGGCTCGCGGCCGATCTTCGTGCTGAGTTTCCGGAGATGAAGGGCTTGTCGTACACGAACCTGAAGTACATGCGTCAGTTCGCGGCCTGTTGGCCGGACGGCGCAATTGGCCCACAGGCTGTGGGCCAATTGCCCTGGGGCCACGTCCGCTGCCTGCTCGACAAGCTCCCGGAGAGCGACGCACGCTCGTGGTATGCCCAGCATGCTGTCGAGCACGCCTGGTCGCGCAATTTGCTCGAACATAACATCGCCACCGGGCGCTATGAGCGGGAGGGCAAGGCGCTGACGAACTTTGCAAAGGTGCTACCCGCTTCGGAGAGTGAGTTGGTGCAGCAGATCGTCCACGAGGATTACAACTTCGAGTTCCTCGGGCTCGCCGGGGATGTCCACGAGCGCCGGATCGAGCGTTCCCTGGTCGCTGAGATCGAGCGCTTCATGATCGAGCTGGGTGCCGGCTTCGCGTTCGTGGGTCGTCAGGTGCAGTTGGACGTGGACGGCGAAGAGTTTTTCATTGACATGCTCTTCTTCCACATTCCCCTGAATCGCTATGTCGTGCTCGAGCTCAAGCTCGGTAAGTTTCGTCCCGAGTATGCAGGCCAGATCAACTTCTACGTCAACGTGGTGGATGAGCAGGTGCGCCAAGAGCGTCACGATGTCGTGGTGCTCTGCGCTGGGGCTCGTCATATATTTTTGTGATTGTTCCCCGCAGCGGTTGCCTTTCTGCAGAGAACTACAATAAACTCTCCTGCGCTCGCTTGAAGTAGTTCAAGTGAGAACGGTAGGTTGAGGGTGGCGAGGAATCCGGCGAAGGTGATTGGCTCCCATACGTGAAAGTGCGGGCGTAGGCCTTCGGCCTCCATCTCTTGTACGCGCTTCGTGAGGTTCTCGCCGCTGTGGCCCTCGATCAGCCGCGCGCATTCTTCGTAGTGTTCGCTGCGTGAGATCTCCGGGCCGTCGCGGTGATCGCGTAGTAGGTGCTCCACCGTGGTTCGTTGTCGCGGTGAGTCGAAGCTGTGGCGGGCGTCGGGGAGGGTGAGGTAGAGAATCCCACCTGGCTTGAGTACGCGTAGCTGGTGTTCGAGTGCGGCGATTGGGTCCTCGACGTGCTCGAGCATGTGGTTCGCGACGATGAAGTCCAGGGAGGCGTCCGCGAATGCGGCCAGGCGGGCGCCGTCGTCCACGACATCGGGCATGACGAGCGGACGGCCTGCGCGCAGGGTGCTGCTGTACGCCTCACGCAGGCCCGCGCCGTCGAGATAGTCGACATAGCGAACCCTGGCCTGACGGGGTAGGCGCAGCGGGTAATCCAGTGCCCCGATCTCGATCCCATCGCCTTTCAAGTACCGCAGTGCGACATCCTCACGCAGCGTCTTAGGATTGGACGCGTCGCGCCGCAGCACCATGTCCCGCCCCGCCCGCCGGGCACGCCAGAGGGCGTGGGCGAGCCGGGGCTGCAGGCCACGATTCATACTCGTAGAATACCTGCGGGTCTCGAAGTTGCGGCGGGAAGAGGCGCAGGAGTCCAAATGACCACTCCTCTCGTGTGTCGCATTCGCGGGCCTTCGGTTTCCATCTTCTGTACACGCCCGGTGAGGTTCTCGCTGTTGTGGCCCTCGATCAGGGTGTGCGCATTCTTCGTAGTGTTTGCTGCGTGAGGCTTCCGGGCCGTCGCGGTGATCACGTAGCAGATGCTCCACCGTGGTTCGCTGCCGCGGCGAATCGAAGCTGTGGCGGGCGTTCGTGCTTCTCGCTGGCCGCGCCGTGAGGCGTAGGTGAGCCGGGGCCGCAGCCGAATATTCATATCTGGCCGAGTTCGACGCCGTATTCCGCCAGCCACTTGACAGTCTCCGGAGGAGCTCAGCGCGGCCGCGCAGGCGCTGGTGCGTCCCGCCAGCGACATCGCCTACGGCTACCCGTACTTCATCCAATGGTTCGGCGAGGCCCTTTGGGACGCGGCCGATCTGAGGACACAACCACGATCACGGCGGGGCTCTACGAGCGCGAGCGCAGCGCCATTCAACGGAGCCTCGACGAGGAGTTCTTCGAGCCACGCTACCGCGACGCTCGGCAGGCTGACCAGGGCACTCTGCGGGTCGCCGCCTCGCTCGGTGGCGAGCGCTTCACAAAGGCAGGCCTCGACACGGCCACCAGCCGCTCGACCGGCGCGCTCGCCCAGAGCCTCATACGGCTGATCGCCGACAACCTCGTCTACCGCGACGATCACGGCGTCTACGCTTACACCGCCCCGATGTTCGGCGACTTCATGCGCCGCCGACACCAACGCCTCGACGAGGACCGGTAGCCCACGAGTCAGCCGTCCTTCTGTCGGTAGCATCCGCATCCGCGACATTCCCCTGAACCGCTATGTCGTGCTCGAGCTCACGGCAAATGGCGTTCCGCGCTGGCAGGCGACCACGTCCTGAACGACGTCCTGGAGCGTACGCGTTGGGCGCCAGTCGATCAGCTCTCGGACCTTGGTCGTGTCGGGCACGCGGCGGTACATATCCTCGAAGCCCTCGCCGTACGCCTCGTCGTAGGGAATCAGGGAGATCTCCGATCTGGAGCCCGTCGCGTCGACGATCAGAGTGGCGAGGTCTTGGATCGAGATCTCGGTGGTCGCGCCGACGTTGAACACGTTTCCATAGGCGCGCTCCTCGGTCGCCAGGGCGAACAGCGCCCGGACCACGTCGGCGACGTGGCAGAAGCAGCGGGTCTGCCGGCCGTCGCCGTAGACGGTCAGCGGCTCGCCGGCGAGCGCCTGGCTCACGAGCCTCGGCACGACCATGCCGTAGCTGCCGGTCTGGCGCGGTCCCACGGTGTTGAACAGGCGCACGACCGTGGTCGGCAGCGCACGCTCACGCCAGTAGGCGATCGCGAGGAACTCGTCGATCGCCTTCGAGCACGCATAGGCCCAACGTCCCATGTCGGTGGCGCCCATCTGCATGTCGCCGTCCTCTTTAAACGGCAGCGCCTGGCTCTTGCCGTAGACCTCGCTGGTGGAGGCGATCAGCACGGGCTTCTTCTTCTTGCTTGCGTGCTTGAGCACGACCTCGGTGGCGTGCACGTTGGTCTCGATCGCGCGCACGGGGCTGTCGACGACGAGGGCGACGCCGACCGCCGCGGCGAGATGCACCACGATGTCCGCCCCGTCCACCAGCTCGGCGACAACCGCATGGTCCTCGGCGGAGCCGATCGTGTACTCAAAGTCGGGATGGCTCTTGAGGTGGCGGATATTCTCGATCCCGCCGGTGGACAGATCGTCGAGCACGTGCACCGAGTGATCATGCTCGATCAGCAGATCGCTCAGATGCGAGCCGATGAAACCAGCGCCGCCGGTGATCAGAAACCGCATATGGGCCTTTCTTTCGGCGTCACCTTTGTCTCCCCTATAACGCTGAGGACCCACCGAGGACAGATGGTTGGGAGCAGGATGCCATCGCGCACGGACGGCCTGGCATTTGAACGTCAACGCATGGACGAATCTTGTGTATATCCAGCGGCCTTCAAGGCGATGGGAGGGACCGGTTGCTACGGCGCAGCAGCGTGCCCCCGAACGCGCCGAGGATCAGGATGGCGACCGCACCCCCCAGCAGCGCGAGCGTCGAGTCATCGCCGCCCGCCTGCGAGCTGGAGGCGCGCAGCACGGCCGGGGGAAGCGTCGATTGCCGGCCGGCGGTGTTGATGGCGTTCGGTCTCGAAGCGCCGCTCCGGCCGACGGCCTGCCCGGCGCCCGTACCCGAATGTGACGACCCACCTGTGCCGGGCGGCTTGATGCCGGCGCCAAACGGGACGTTCGCCGAGGAGCCTTCGTGGCCGGCGGGACCCGCCCCGGTCTGCCGGGCCTGGTTCAGGGGTAGCGAATACTGCTTCGCCGCGGGCGAGCCCGGATCGACGTGGACGCCGGGTTCCAGGCCGAGGGCTGGGGCAGAGAGCGCGAGACAGCTGAGGGCTAACGTCGCCAGGGCTCCGGCTATGTAAACACGGAGGGCACGCACGTCGATGGAAGATAACGGTTCGACCAGCCGTAGCGCGTTAGCGCGGCGCGTGGCGCGGATTGCGCGACAGTTCCGTGAGGATGGTTTCGCGCGGGTTCAGCTGATGGGCGCGCGTGTAGTCGTGCCCGGCCATCCCCAATCGACGCTCGCGCACGGCGATGTCGCCGAGCAACGCCCACGTGACGAAGTTGTCCGGCTCGTGGGCGAGCGCTCCTCGCAGCGCCGCCACGGCCGCGGCGGCCTGGTCGAAATGCGCAAGCGCGGCCGCCTTGACGTAGTAGGTTTCCACCGTGTCGGAGTCGATCTTCAGGGAACGGTTGGCGTCGGTGAGCGCCGACGCGGGCCGAGCGGACAGCTCGTTCTGGGCGCGTTCCCGGTAGATGTCGGCCAGCCCCTGACGGCTGAGGCTGGCTCCCGCCACGACCAGCGTGACCACGATCGCGGAGGCCCCGAGCGCGAGCGCCGGTCTGCCGGCGAGGGTCTTACCGAAGCGGGGATTCCGGGAGGTCGCTTCGGCCGGTCGCGGCGGGCGGCGTGGCCTGACGATGACCGCGGCCGCGGCGATCGCGATCGCGGTCAGCCCAGGCAGAAGCTGCATCCAGTCGACGCTGGCCTGGGCCAGCCAGGCGACAAAGGCCCCGACGGCGCCCACCATCACCGAGCGTGTCACTGCTGAGCGTCTCGCGGCGGGACGCATGCGCACGGCCCCCCAGGCGATGCCTGCGATGAAGCCGGCCAGCAGCAACGCGCCGAGGATGCCGAGCTCGGAGAGCGCCTGCAGCTCGATCGAGTGCGGCTGCTCGATGTCCTCGGTCGTGGCGCGCTGCTGATAATAGGAGCGGGCGTAGTTGCCCGCGCCCACGCCGAGCACCGGATGTTCGCGCCACACCCGCCACGCGATCCGCCAGTAGTCGTAGCGGTTGCCTGAACCCGACAGCAGCCGTGATTGATCGGCTGAGGCCGCTCCGCCCCCGTAGCTTGGCGTAGCGAGATTCGTGAAGGCGTGCCATTGGTGGCTGACACTGCGATCGATGCGATGCGCAGAGCCCACCGCCACGACCAACGCGATCATGATCGGAATCACGAGTAGCCACGATCCGGTTGACCTGGCTTTCGAGGTCCACGGGCGGCGGGAGGCAACCAGCTCCCACGCCAGCGTGAGCCCGCCCCAGGCCACGCCCGCGACGATTGCGGCAAGTAGTGCGGCTCGACCGGCAGCGTGGCCAGCTTCCACAGACACTACACCGGCCGTGGTGTTGTCATAGACATGCAGCAGATCCGGCGCAGCGAACACCATTACGGCCGCCACCACCAGCAAACCGTAGACCCGGCGGGTGCGACCGGGTACGACCGCCAACACCGCTATCAGCGCGACGAGCATTGCCAGCGCGGTGCCACGCGACTGCGTGAGGATCGCCAAGCAGGCCATCAGGGTGGCCAGGCCGGACCCCAGGGCCGCCAGCAGGGCCCGTCGGCTCTCCGCGACGGCGAAACACAGCCAGAAGCCGATCACGAACAGGCATCCCTCCCCGTTGATGTAGCCCAGGGGGGAGTTCAGGCGACCTCCGAGAAAGAGCGCCCCCGGATTCCCGCCGAGCAGCCGTGCGAGTACCGAGATCGCCACAGCAGTGACCCCGAGTCCGGCGGCGCCGAGCAGCACGGCCGAGCGCTTGTCGCTACGTAGGAGCGCCAGCATCAACAGCAACAGCGCCCCGTAAGCGAGCCAGCGATTCCCGGTCACGGTTGCGTTCTCCACCGATTCCGCCCACGCGGTGGAGATCAGAGACCAGATCCCCAGACCGAGTAGGCCGCCCAACGTCAGCGCTGCCGGGCCAGAGGGGCGAATTGGACGTGCGACCACCGCGATCGCGCTCACAACCACGAGACCTAGTCCGATCGGCACCCACGCCGACGCGCCGTAGTAAGCAAAGAAGAAGGGGCTCACGCCCGCGCCGAGGCCAATCAGCAGCAGGCCAATCAGCGCGGGCAACGACCGATTGGAGGTCGGCGAGCGTGGCCGTGAATGAGCGGTGTCCATGGCCATCGGTGCTAGGTCCTCCACTATCTATCGTTGATGTCGGACGATTGGAGTCGCGGCGGGCGCTGAGAAGAAATGTCGGGCTGACGGCCGATGCACTGCCGTCGCGAGAATAACCAGTCTGCGAGGGACCGGCTCCTGACCCGCGTCGTCGTACGGATCGACTAGGCTCCTCGGAGGAACGAGTGCGTACGTGCGTGCGGCTCCTCCTTCAATAACAGCCAATCGGGCGACGCTGGATGGAGCCCGGAAGAGTGATGCCCTCCGTTGTCCATCGACTTACGCCTACCCGCCGCCTGCGCACTGGCCCTGATCGCCACTGTGCTCGTCGTCCCACTCGCGATCTCGGTCGCTCGACGTTGGGGCCTGCTCGATCGTCCTGAGGGATGGAAGAGCCATGTGCAGCCGACGCCGTATCTTGGTGGCGCGGCTCTCCTGTGTGGCTTCTTCATCGCGGTCGGCGTATTCGCGGACGGGTTCGGCAACCTGGCGTGGCTCTTCGTCTGCTGCGCCGGCCTGTGCGTTCTCGGGACGGTGGACGACCGTTGGGGGTTGTCCGCGAGGATCCGAATTCTCGCCACGGCAGCTGCAGTCGTCCTGCTGTGGGATGTCGGGCTTGGCTGGTCGGTTTTCTCCAGCGGAATAGCCAATCTCTTGCTGACAGTCGCCTGGGTCCTCCTCATCGTCAACGCGATCAACCTGCTCGATCTTCTGGACGGCGCGGCGACAAGCACACTCGCAGCCTGTGCCATCGGGGTCGCCGGGGTCGCCGGGATCTTCTCCGACGGCTTGAACGCGGTGCTTGCACTCGCGCTGTGTGGGGCATGCTTGGGCTTCCTACGGCACAACCTACGTTCTCCCTCGGCGATCTTCCTCGGTGATGGCGGCACGATGCCTCTCGGGTTGCTGATGGCGGTGTTGATCGAGACGCTGTCCTGGGGAAGGACAGATGTGCTCGCCGCGATCTGCGGTGCGGTGTTGCTCTGTGGCCTGCCGATCTTCGACATGACATTCCGCATTTTCTCCCGGCTACGGCGCGGAGACACGCTGCTCACTGCCGGTCCCGACAGCATTGCCAACTGGCTGCGAGCAAGGCTGCCATCGGCGCGCTGGGTGGCGCTAGCGCTTGCGCTCATCCAGGCGACGCTGGGCACGATCGCGGTCATCGCGGCGGACTTGGGCTCGGCTGCATTGCTGACGGCCGGGGTCTGCGCGCTTGTGCTCGGTGGCTCGCTGATGCTGATGCTCGACGCTTCCGGCTTCGGCCGTCACCTGGTGAAGGACCGTCCACCGACCGGCCGTCGGGCGCGCGTGGCAGGGCCGTCGACATCGCTGATCGACGCATCCAAGGACTCCGGAGGAAAGCATCCGGCGACTCGCTAGGGCGGCGGTATGGGGATGCACAAAGCGACATATCGATCGAGGACCGCCTTGCGCGTGAAGTGCGCCTCGTAGATCTTGCGAGCGCGCCGGCCGGATGCCTGTAGGTCCGCGCGGTTTGCGAGATTGCGCTCTGCCCAGGCGGCAAGTGTCTCACCGCTTGTCGCGTTGAAACCGCATCCGTTATCCGATACCAGCCGTGCTACATCTGCCGCGGGGTCCATCACCGCCAGCAGTGGCCGACCGGCGGACAGGAAGGTGTAGGCGCGAGAGGGGACCGCAAAGCGCTCCATCCCAGGACTGAGTGGCACCAGGCCCGCATCGCAGGCGGCGATCAGTTGGCCGAAGGCCTCACCTGTCCGATATGCCACGAATGACACGTTGGCGAGGCCCTGAAAGCGTGCCCGCCAGTGGTCCAGGTGGACTCCCGATTCGACGAACACAAAGCGGATCGGCCGACCGTCCAGCCTGCGAGCGCCGTCCACCACTGCCTCGAGCGAGTGCATCACGCCGAGGTTGCCGGTCGAAAGGACCAGCAACTCATCCTCTCCGACGCCCAGTTCCTCGCGCAGGCCGGCGTCTCGGTCGGCCGGCTGAAGCTCGGGCTCGGCCCACAGTGGGATCACGTGTACCCGCTCGGCAGCAACCCCCTTGTCGGCCACGAGCAACTGCTTCATCCCCTCGCCGAGCACGACGACGGCGGAGGCACCCTCCAGCATGACGCGGTTGAGCCAGTTCCAGGCGAGGACGATCGACCCCGGCAGGGTCATCCAGTCGGTTGCCAACAGGATGTCGGGATGAATGTCGTGAATCACGTAGACCATCCGGCCCGCGGCCTGGCGTGCCAGCCACCCGGCCACCAGAGGGACGAGGGGCGGATTGGAGAAGCACATGACGATGTCGGGTCGATCGGCTCGCACGATCCGCCGCCCGACGAGGGCCGCCGCGGTGAGGTAGCGCAGATAGCCGCCGAACCGTCGCAGCTTCGACTGGCGACCCCGCCAGGAGCCCATCCTCAGCCGACGGATCGACACACCGTCACGAAGCTCTTCGAGGGGTGCGGAAATCGCTCCCTCGCCATAGCTCGGCTCGGCGGCCAGCACCGTGACCTTCATGCCGGCCGCGGCGAGCGCTCCCGCGACGGTCGAGACGTAATGAGCCGAGGGCGTCGTGTCGGGCGCCACGTACTGATTGAGGATCAACACCCGCTGTCGCCGATCGCCTGCTGCCGCGTCGGGCTCGCCTTCCATTCGACCGCTCATCCGATCGCCTGGCGCTGTCATCTCCATGCGATCGTGCTTGCCGCTTCGGATTGGGAATCATTCGTGCTCCCCGTGGCGAACCGCCACGCTCCCCGCCGGCGCATGACCTCCCGGAACCCCGTGGTTTGTGCCAGAGCAACAGGGCGGCGGCCGGCTGCTCCGGAACGCCGTATCGACCGCCACAGGCGCAACCCGTCCCAGCGACCGCGCAGAGGTGAGAGCGTGCGCAGCCGCAGGACCGCGTAGGCGACGTACAGCAGGTCGAACAACACGATGCCCGGGCCGTACTCGAGCAGCTGCCGTGTCGTCATGTTCTTCGCGATCAACAGCAGCCGGTTGCGTCCCGCCTGAACGAAGCGGAGCTCAGATCCGTGCGGCACGGTCGCACCCAGATCGTGGTACACGACGGCGTTCGGCGCGTACAGACAGCGCCAACCGCGCATGTGCCCGCGCCAGGCGACGTCGACGTCCTCCAAGCCGAACAGAAAACGCTCGTCGAAGCCACCGAGCTCGTCGAGCATCGCCCGCCGATATAGCGCCGCGGCGCCACAGGCGGCAAAGACCTCGATCGGCGTCTGCTCGCTGTCGGCGAGCGGATGGCCGATCAAGCGATCCGCCGCTTGACCGCGGCGATCGACCATCACCCCGGCGGAGTAGATCACCTGGGGGTTGCTGAGGAACCTCTGCTGGGCCGCCACCGAGCCGATGTCTGCGCTGGAGCGCGCCGTCTCGAGCAGCGATTCCAACGCGTCGTTCTCGATCGTCGTGTCGTTGTTGAGCGTGAGCACCCACTCCCCGGTGCTCACACCGATGCCCGCGTTTACGGCGGTCGGGTATCCACTGTTGTGCTCCAACGCCACGAGGATGAACTCCGGAAAGTTTTCGCGCACCAGCTGGCAGGACTCGTCGCCCGATCCATCATCCACCACGATCACCTCCACCTGCAGCCGTGTGCTGTGGCAGCCATCTTGAAGTGAGGTCAAGCAACGCATCAACAGATCGGGGCGTCTGTAGTTGGGGACGATCACCGATAGCGCCGGCTCGCTCATTGGGCCACCCTACACGTGGCTGTCGATGCTGCGCTGCCCTTCAGTGAAGTGGCTAAGCTCCAGCCTGACATGGCAGCAGTCGATACCGAAGCGGCGACCGACGACCGCTTTGAGACCAACAAATCGTGGGTCCGCGGGCGTTGGCTCAAAGCTCCCGACTTCCTCTCTCCGCTCATCGCATTCCCGATATGTTGGCTAGTCGGCGTCGGACTGGCCCAGATACAGGTATTGAACGTGCAACAGCCCTGGTCGAGCACAGCGTGGCTGGTCGTGCTTTGGACGCCAATCGCCTTCCTGCTCGGAGGAATCGTTGGCTGGCAGACGGCCACGCTCACGGTTAAGGCAAACCCGCATCCTCGTCCGTTTGCCGAGGTGCTTCGTGCCAGTGTGCAGACACGTACCGTGATGCTGTTACTGCTCGGACTGGTCATCATCGGACTCGCCGGGGTCGCATATCAGTTCGCAAGCGCTCATAGCGTTCCCCTATTTGCTTCGCACATTGATGCTGCGCGCACAACGCTGCCGGGTGGGCCGACGATCGTGTCGCTCGATATGCTCGTGATCGCCGCGACGATCGCCCTTGTGCTGCCGGAGCATCTTATATGTCGAGCCGCGGTGCCCTATCTGGCCATCGCCGGCGTCGCCCTCGCCGCGCTTCTACTCACGGCCGGGCGCGACCAGCTGGTCGTGCCACCCGTCGTCGCCGGACTCGTGCGCTGGCGAACAGGGCGCCGTCCAGCATTCTGGTCACTCGCCGCCATCACCGTATTCATGCTCGGGGCTTTCTCGAGCGTCTTTTACCTGCGCGCTGGACAAGAGGCCCACGAGGCGTGGGCAACAGAACTGCTGGGTCGTGTCGTCCACCATATGCCGGCGCCGCTGGTCCCCCTCTTCCCGCTGTGGTTGGCGATTGCCATGAACTTCAACAGCCTCGCTCGGCTGGTCGACTACTTTCCCGCTCATCACGCCCTTGGTCATGGCGCCTACGATGCGGGGGCACTGCACACATTCGTCCACGCGGCTTCCCTCAGGTCCATTACGGACCAGCTCACGCCACCCTGGACGACTTCCACTCTCGCTGGGCCGTTATGGGCCGATGACCGCTTCATCGCCCTCACCATAGGCGCTGGTCTGATCGGTGCGCTTACGACGTTCGCATATCGCGCCGCGCAACGGAGTGGCAGCATCCAGCACCTACTCGTCAGCTGCTATCTGCTGTTTCTCTCAGTCTTTTGCCTATATACAAATATATTTACAGTGTATGGCGACTGGATCCTCGTGATCGCAGGCCTGATGGTAGCCGGCTCAGTGCTCGAAGGGTCCGGTGATGATCGCGCCCGAACCGGTCGTCTGCGGGGATTTGCGAGAGGTGTGGTAGTGAGTGCACGCGCTTGGACGGCGGCACGGCGATGAGCGATTCATCCAGGCGCTTCGCGCTGGGCTGGGCCTGCGTCGCTGTGCTTGCGCTGGTACTTGGAGGCGTAGCACTTTCGCTTGCCGACCGAGGGGTCGATCGGACAAGTAAAACCGCTCATCTCACCGTGCCGGGTATCGCCGACGCATCGTCGATACCGCAACGGGCGATCCTCGGCGCCGGCGAGCTGTTCGCTGCCGACTCCTCGGCCGGAGGCGGCCCCGATCTGTGGTCGTTCACCCCTGTGGGAGCTACACTCCACGTGCAGCGCTGGACCGTGACTCCGTCGACTGTCACGTCACAGCCTGCATCGCTGTGCACCTCGCCGCCAGCCGGTCACCTATACGTCGCTGTAGCCGCCTGGCCTGGAGCTTCCCAGCGGGTATTCGTGCTCGCGTCTGAACGGCGTGGCTCCCTAGTCGTACAGGTGCGTAGCGCTGCGCCGTCATGCGCCGTGCTCGTGCATGCGCGCACTCCTGCGCTGCCGCTCAGGGACGGCGACACGCGCTCGGTCTTCGCCAACAGGGACAGCCGCGGGTACGCAGAATTGATCGTCGTGGATCGACCCACGACTGCTGCGGGTGTGATGCGCATTCGGGTCCTCAAGGGAGAGACCGGCTTTCATTCAGTCGCGCGCGACGTGCAATTAGGGGGAGCTAACTCTTGGCCAAGGCCCAAGTGGAACGTTGCCGTGGGCGGCGTGGATTCGCCATCGGGCGATCTGCTGTTTATTTCCGAAAAACAACCCACGCGTAGCGGCAAAATCGAGGTCCACACACTGTTGTCCTCACGCGATTACGGCGGCTATGGAACGCAGATCCCAATCGACAGTCCCGAGGGAGCAGGGGACTGGAGCTATGTCCTTGCTCATGACCTTGACGATACTCCTGTCTTGTACCGGATCGATCCTATCACTCGTCAGTTGATGCGCTTCACACTACGAGCCCCCAAATCGGCCGCCCAAAAACGACGTCACACAGCCTCACGTATCCCCCCCCGATCGACGGGCGCGGCGAGTCCGCCCGCGCGTGAGGGAAATCAACGCCAAGGGGCTCGCGGTGAAACCATATATGCGTCGTACCTGCATGCTCAGAAACCCGTTCCACACGATCACGGACAACAGCCACGCGATCGCTGCTCCCCGCGCTCCCTGCAACGGAATGAGGATCAGATTCAGCACGACATTGGTAGCCAAGGCCCAGCAGCTCCCGAGTATCACTGGACGGACGTGTTTTGTCATGGTTAGCAGAGCCCCGTTCTGTCCAGCTACGGCGCTGGCCAAAAACGCCACGCATAGCACGCGCAGGACAAAGGCGCCGTTTTCGAACGAGGCGCCGAACAGCCCGAGAATCTGAGGGGCAAACACGATCAGCGGCAGCGCGAGCACGGCGGACAGCGCTACTGCTCCAAGTGTCACCAGCGGGGCGTCTCTCCTGAGACGGTTCACATGGCCGGTCGCGAAGAGTCGCGCGACCATCGGAAGGTATGCGGCGTTCACCGCGAACTCCGCGATTCCCACGAAGCTCGCGACTCGCGCCGATGTGCTGTAGAGGCCGACCTGGGTCGAGTTGCGCAGCAGACCCAGCAGGATGATGTCGATTTGGATGAGCACGATGGCGATCGTGTTGAGCAGGCCAAGCGGGACAGCCAGTCTGAGCCACGCTCGAGCTCGAGAGCGTGCCGGGGCGATAGCGACCGGAGACGGTCGTACCCGGCGAAGCATCACCAAACTGAAGATGAAGGCGATCGACACGGCCGCGCCCTGAAGCGCCATGGCCGTCGGCGCGTCCTGGCGCAGGTCGAGCGTCCGCCATGCAAGGAGCAGGAAGACGATGAAAATGATTGGTCCCAAGAAATCGTTGGGCAGGCGGGCAGCCACAACCGAGCCGGATCCTTGAATGGCCCCCTGGCAGACCAACATAAGCGCCGATACGGGGACAAAGGCGACCGCGATGATAAACGTCGAACGCTGGGCTGGTCCGATAAAGATGAAACCGATCCCCAGGGCGATAAGGCTCACGATTGACGAGCCAAGGAGGACGATCGCCGGACCTGTTCGGAGCAGCCCGTGCATTGCCGACCATTTCGATGTGGCCTTATGTGCGGCAAGTTCCCGGATCGCCAAGACGTCGAACCCAAACGTCGTGGTGATTTGCAAAACGCTGAGCCAGGCATATGCCCACGCGAAGGTTCCATATCCCGACGCGCCCAGATGGCGTGCGAGGATCACGGTAGACAGGAACGTGAAAACTGCCGCCCCGCACCTGAGTACGAGCGTGCCGAGCGCACCTCTCAGCATCTCACGGCTCCAGCTTCGACTCAAGGAGCGAAAGATCCTTGTGTAATCCCGCGGGATCCGTCCGTCAGACATTTTCGGCGGTACATGTGCGGGCTTGTGAATGTCCACGATGGCGCAGCTTAAAGGTTTGCCGTCTCATGGACGGGCGAAGCTCCGGGGAGTCCTGCCTGATTGCGCCGCCGGCGATCTGTAAGCTGACGGCACATGGGCCGCGAGCGCGCCATCTCCACAACGCCGCCGATCGTCGTCATCGGCTCACATCGCTCGGGCACGACGATGGTTGTCGAGATGCTGGAAGCGCTCGGTATGTTTGCGGGAAGTAGGCAGGACGCCTACAACGAGGCGTTTTTCTTCTTGCGGTTCAACCAGTGGTTGATGCGTCGTAGTGGTGCTACCTGGGATCATCCCGAGCCCGTCCGTGAGCTCTTCACGAGCGAGCGTGCCGCGGATGCGAGGGCGGTGGCTGAAGCCTGTGCTCGGGCGATGATTAACTCTCCGCATACGATCTCTTATCTTGGCTGGCGACGTTTTCTCCGTCAGAGGCGACTGAACCGGTTGAGGTTCTCGTGGGGTTGGAAGGACCCGAGGAACACGTTTACGTTGCCCCTATGGCGGAAATGCTTCCCCGACGCGAGGGTTGTTCACGTGATGCGCCATGGTGTCGACGTCGCGGACAGCCTCACCAGACGCCACCTGGCGGGAGTGGAGGGCGGGCGTGACAGCTTTGCCGCTTACCGCACACGTTACTTGCTCACGCCCTATCGCGCTCGGTTTTTCGACACCGTTGCCTGCAGCTCGTTGGAGGGCAGTTTCGGAGTCTGGGAGCGATACGCGTCCGAGGCCAGACGGCAGGTGCAGTTGACGGGAAGCCGTGCGATCGAGCTTCGCTTCGAGGACCTTCTGGCGAAGCCCCTCGAGACTCTGGAGGCGTTGGCGGCATTTTGCGAGATCGATGCTTCATCCGGAGCGCTGCAGATGGCGGCCGGCCATGCTCACAGCGATCGTGCGTACGCCTTTCGGAGTCGTCCCGAGCTCCAGGAGTTCGCGCATGGCGTCGCAGATCGTCTTGCCGTCTACCAATACGACGCCACGCACGACAACTGAGCTCGCCCTCCGAATACTTCAGATATAGACGAATGGGTCGGGCGCGCTCAGCTCACAACAACGTGTCGGCGGCATCGTCGTCTACGCTGCGAGGCGATCGGCCCTTGCGCACGGTCGACGTCGTCATACCGACTCTCAATGCCAGAGAGCTGATGCTGCGCTGCCTGCAACGTCTCGACGATCCGGCGATTGCGCAGATCGTGGTCGTCGATGATGCCTCTACCGATGACACCTCGCTCGCGATCTCCGAGCGCCACCCCGATGTCCATGTGGTGGCGCTCGACCGTCATCGTGGTCTCGCGTATGCACTCAATCGTGGCGCTGAGGGGGGAACGGCCGAGTTTGTGCTGTTCCTCAATAATGACGTGTTTCCCCTGAATGGAGCAATCGGCCGTCTGTGTGATGCGCTCAGAGACGACCCGCTTGCTCTGAGCGCCGGGGGGCGCCTCGTGGATCCTGGCACCCGTCGTACGCAGGAGACTTACCAGCCGCGGGCCTTCCCGGGGCTTCTGGGACTCACGGCGCGGCTGAGCGGCGTAGAGCGGGCGTGGCCGAGCAATCCATGGACCGGGCAGCATCTACGTCGCCCGCTCGACGTGCTCACGACCACGCAAACGGATCGTCAACCGGCAGGCTCTTGTCTGCTTGTCCGGCGTGAGGCCTTGGAACGGGTGGGAGGATGGGACGAGGGCTACTGGTTTTGGTATGAGGATGTGGACCTGTCTCGACGTCTGGCTGAGCTTGGAGGAGCCCTCTATGTGCCCATGGCGATATTCGAGCACGTCGGCCGAGCGAGCACGAGCAGTTGGGCCCGCCATGAGCAGCACAAGCGCCTGTACCACGGGACGCTGCGCTATGCCGAGCAGCATCTGCCGCGCTGGCAGCAAGTCCTACTGGGCGTCCTGATGATCATGGTCATGCTCCCCCGAATCGCCCGCGCCTGGAGACGATCAGAGGCCCTCGGCGCATACCGCCATCTGCTCGGTGAGGGGTGGGCACTGGTCGCCGGCCGCGCCCTCGTACCTGCGCCCGGCGGGCCCGCGGTCGGTTATCGTCGACCGGAATGACAAGCGGTCCAACATGTGCGCCTCGTCGGCGGTGCCGACGATGGAGTGGCGGCTGGAGATGAGTCTCCGCGGTCGCAGCGTCAAAGGAATGACCCTCAGCTTGGCGATGGCGCTTTGCCTGCTCGCTCCAGCCACGTCGTCTGTCGCGCAGGCGGCTGCGACAAAGGCGGTGTGGGGACCCTCGATCCGCGATGGTGTGTCGCTGTTCCCGACCTACCAGGATCTTGGGGTGAAGATCTACGAGGACGACCTGCGTTGGAACCTGGTTGCGCTACAGCGCCCGCAGCATCCCACCAGCCCCAACGACCCGGCTTACGTCTGGCCCGCGGAGGTCACACAAGCGGTCGCCGAAGCCCAGCGCTACCACATGCAAGTCGCCTTGCAGATCATCGGCGCGCCCTCATGGGCCAACGGCGGCAAGCCATCGAATTGGGCGCCGATCAATCCTCAGGACTACGCCAATTTCGCACGGGCCGCGGCGAGGCGCTATCCGTCTGTGCACCTGTGGATGATCTGGGGGGAGCCCTCGCGCTCGATCAACTTCGAGCCGCTGTACCCGGCCAAGCCGTTTGCGAAGCTGAACGCCAAGCAGAAGATTGCGCCCCACCTCTACGCGCGCATCCTCGACGCCGCCTACGGCGGGCTGAAGGCGGTAAGCCGCTCCAACCTGGTGATCGGCGGGATGACGCCCAGCGGCGGAGACGACATCTCCACGCCGCAATGGATCGAAAACCTGCGCCTGCCCAACGGCAAGGCTCCACGCCTGGACCTGTACGGCCACAATCCGTTCGCCGCGCGCGAACCGAACCTCGCCGATCCCCCCAGCCCTGAACAGTCGTTCGGTTTCTCCGACCTGCTGCGTTTGAACAAGCTGGTCGACCGTTACCTCGGCAGACCCGGCAATCGCGATCCCAGGCTGTTTCTCTCGGAGTGGAACATTCCTACAAAGCCCGACGAGGAGTTCACCTACTACGCGAGCCCGGAAGTTCAGGCTCGCTGGATCACCGCCGGGTTGCGTATCGCGCAGAGCCTGCCGAGTGTCTACGCGATCGGCTGGATCCATCTCTATGACGAACCGCCACTCACCAACGGGGGCTTGATCGAAGCCGATGGCGCCCCAAAGCCCGGCTACTTCGCCTGGAAAGACGGCTGAACGGGACCGGCAACGCTGGGCGGGCGTCGGGTCTTCGACGGTGAAAACATCGGCGAGATGGTGGGCGTCCCGACCGGGCGGCGCGACTTTCGCGGCGTTGGTACGCTCGCGGGGGTGAGGCCAGATGGCATGTTGCAACCAGGTGACCCGGAGTACCGGGCATACGTGGGACCCCCGGAGGAGTACGACCTCATGGGAGCCACACAGTTCCGGCTGCTATGCGCCCTTGGGCTGCGGTCCCATCATCGCTTGCTGGACATGGGTTGCGGCTCGCTCCGAGCCGGGCGGCTGTTGATCCCGCATCTCGACGCCGGCAACTACTGTGGCATCGAGCCGAACGCGTGGCTCGTCGAGGAAGGCATCGCCCACAATCTCGGAAGCGATGTCATAACGAAAAAGCAACCGCGATTCGCGCACCGCGACGACTTCTCCGCCGACGATTTCGGGGGAACCTTCGATTTCGTACTCGCGCAGTCGATCCTCTCGCACACGGGTCAGGACCTGACCGCCAAGGCGATCCTGGGCATCAAGGACGCGCTCGCGTCGGATGGCGTTGCGGCGGTGACGTTCGTCGAGTGCAGGTGGCCTGCGTCCGACTTCAAGGGATCAGGATGGGCCTACCCCGACGTGCTGCGGTACCGGCCGAGCACCATCCGCCGCATGATCGCGGAGTCCGGGCTGTCTTCGGTACGGATCGCGTGGCATCACCCGCGTCAGCGTTGGTGGCTGCTCGCCCATGCGCCCGAGCGTCTCCCCGGCAGGCTTCTGCGTCGGCGTCTGGACGGCATGACGATCCTCCAACCGGCCGCCGATGCGCGACACCGCGCGTTCGCCCGGGGGATGCGGATTCTGCGGGAGCGCCGACCGTCGCTTCGGCACAAAGGCGATTTCGCCGATGCACGGCCGGATACGGCGCACGAGCCTCGATGATCGAAGCTGGGCATCGCCTTCCATGACGAACCGCCGCTCACCAACAGGGGCCTAATCGAAGCCGACGGCACGAAGAAGCCAGGCTAATTCGCCCGGAAAGATGGCTGAACGACTTAGATCGGGGTCCAGATCTGGTCGATCGGCATCACATGCAGACGGTCTTCGAAGTTGTATGCCCGGGTGCCGGTATAAAGCGCCACACCTGCCAAGAAGCGTTCGCCGAGCGCGTCGCGTAGCTTGCGCAGATGGCGCATGTCTGCACCGGAGACCTGACCTGCGGCCTTCACCTCGAAGGCAACGACGCCTCCGTTGTCGCGTTCGATCACCAGGTCGATCTCATCGCCGTCATAGGTGCGCCAGTGTCCCAACGCTGCGATTCCATCGAGCCACGAGGCTTGGCGCACGAGCTCGCCCACCACGAACGTCTCGAGCAGATGGCCGAATTGGGATAGGGAGGAGGGGTCGCGTCGGGCAAGCTTCTCCGGGGTGAGTCCCAGCAGGCGGGCAGCGAGGCCGGCGTCGACCACGTGTACCTTGGGTGCGCTGGTCGCCCGCGCCCTCACGGTGGTTCCCCACGCGGGCAGACGCATGATCAGGAACACGGCCTCGAGCAGCTTTACGTAGTCCGCCGCGGTGGTCCGCTCCAGTTCCGCCTCGCGGGCGGCCGTCGTGACGTTCAGGACGCCTGCGGTCTGGGCCGCCAAGCGGCGAAGCAGCGCCGGCAGCTGCTCGCGCTGGCGCAGTCTCGACAGCTCTCGCACGTCTCGCTCCAAGACGAGCTCCACGTAGTCGTCGAACCAGCGGTTGCGAGTCGCGGGGCTGCGTCTTGCCAGGGGAATCGGCATGCCCCCGGCGGTGATGCGCGCTATGTACTGCTCCTTGCTGGTCGCCGAGACGATCCCGCGGGGAGGGGCGCCCGTCGGATCCTCGAGGATTGCCGCGAGCAGGTTCTCCCTGACACCGGCGATCTCGCCCTGGGTGAGGGGCCACACCGTCAGCAAATGCAGGCGTCCCGTGAGTGATTGCGCCGCTACGGGCAGCGCGTCGTAGCGGGTGGATCCGGCGAGCACGAAGCGCCCGGCGCGCAGCTTGCGGTTCAGCTCCGCCTTGATCGCGTCCAATACTGCCGGCACGTGCTGGTACTCGTCGATGCACACCGGGGACGGCCCGTCGACGAACGCTTCGGGGTCGGCCAGTGCCGCGCCGCGAGTGGCGGGCTCGTCGAGATCCACCACGTCGACCCCGCGGGAGCCCGCCAACTCGCCCAGCAACGTCGACTTGCCGACCGTTCGCGGTCCTTGCAGCGCGATGACCGGCTCCTCCTCGATGCGCTCGTCTGCTACCTCCAGGAGCCGGCGCGTGACAACGCCCGAGATCGGCGAGTCGTTTGTGTTCATGGGCTAACAGTAGCATCGAGTCCACGATTTCGAGGGGGTTGAGTCCACGATTTCGAGGGGGTTGAGTCCACGATTTCGAGGGTCGTGAATGAATGCTTTTCGCGCAAAGCCCATACCTTGGCCCATCGCCGCCGGTAGTCGTGGCCCGTTGTAGGCTCCCGCCGTATGCAACCGATCCAAACCACTCTCCCCGGCCTGACGATCCTCGAGCCGGCGATCTTCCCCGACGAGCGCGGCTTCTTCAGCGAGACCTACCGCCGCGAGTGGCATGCCGAGGCGGGGATCCCCGCGGAGGAGGAGTTCATCCAGGACAACCACTCGCGCTCCACGCGCGGGGTCGTGCGGGGCATGCACTTTCACATCGGTCCCGGCGTCGCCAAGCTCGTGCGCTGCTCGCGCGGGCGGATCGTCGATGTCGCGGTTGATCTGCGGAGGGGCTCGCCCACCTACTGTCAATGGGAGGGGGTAGAGCTCGACGACGAGCGCATGCGCGTGCTCTACGTCCCCGTCGGCTTCGCCCATGGCTTCTGCGTGCTCAGCGAGATCGCCGACGTGCTGTACAAGCAGACCGCCTACTACGACCCCGCGGTCGAGCGGGGCATCGCCTGGGACGATCCCGAGATCGGCATCGAGTGGCCGCTGCCCCTGGACGAGCTGATCGTCTCCGCGCGGGACAAGCAGGCGCCCAAGCTGGCCGAGATCGCCGCCGAGCTGCCGTTCGTTTATTGACTCTTTACGTCCACCATTTACGTCCACCACTTCAGTCTGTCGCCGAGTCAAGTTCATCCCAGCGGTGCGAGCCAGTGCTCTGCATCTGGGATGCCTTTGGGATTGGCGCGCATCACCGCCTCAATCGCATCGGCCAACGCTCCCGTGGCGGCGCGATTGCGAGCTCGATTCGAGGGCAGCAAGATCAGGCCTGCATGTTGTTTGCCCTGCGCGAGTATTTGCGAGGCGATTGGGCGGAAGTGACGGAGGTTGTTGGTGACGACTGCGCGTTCCTCCTGCATGGCGACCTCCATCAGACGCTCGTCGGACGCTCTGAGCAACTCTGACCGCTCGGTGACCGCCTTTGCATCTCCTCCGCGCTTGCGAAGCTCCTGAGCGATCTCCACCGAGAGCTGCTCGTCGAGCAGCACCTTCACGAAGCGAGCGCTCTCTGTCCTGCCTCCCAAGCGGCATAGCCGCGCTCGTACTCGGCCTCGTTGTCGGCGATCTGCTCATCGATCTCATCGCTGTACTCGCCGTAGTAGCTGACGGCTGCCTCCACCAGGCCGATCGATATTCCCAGGTAGGAGGCTGTCTCGGTGAGGTCGTTCTTGTTGTCGCGCACCGTCGCAATGACCTCCCAGACGTCCAAACCGGTTCCCAACACGACCGAGCGCCGGCCGACTACGCCGGGCAGGAAATGAATCAGCGGGTGATCGTCATGGCGAACCCCCTCCTCGACGTATCGCTGCGCAAGGGGTCGCGGGGCAAGGCCCATCCGTCGTGCGTGTCGCCGCAGTCGATCCCCTACTCCGGTCTGAAGACGGAGAGTGAAATGATCGCTCATGGCAAAATTCTACCACCGGTGTCACGATGTGGCACAGGGAACGCCGCCGAGCTGCCGTTCGTCTTCGCCAGCTGATCCATACCGCGCTCCCGCCACGCGGCATGCGGTATGTCGCGGAGGGCGGGGCGCAGCACAGGGGCGTGAACGCTGGGTCATTCGGCCAATAAGGGTCGGTGTGGACATCCGCGGGTACTCCTTTGGTCGATAGCGATGACGATGAGGATTCAAGCTCTACACAAGATTGCCGCGCGTAAGATCGCCGCGCGTCTGGCCATCCTTGCGGCTCTGCTTGCATGCGCGGCATGCGGCGGCGGTCTGTCTGCCACGAGCGCCTCCGCGGCGGAAGCGGGCGTGAACCTGAACACGCTCGAACCGTCGGGCGTCGCTCAGGTCAGGGCGCTTGGCGCCCACTGGGTCCGCGTGTTCGCGCCGTGGCCCGATCTCGAACCGTCCCCGGGTGTGCATTCGGCCTTCTGGTTCCCGCGCTTCGAACGGGTGTTCAGCACGCTGCCGAAGGGCACCAAAGTGATCGTCGACTTCGTCGGCGCCCCTTCCTGGGAGAGCGGCTCCGCCGCGCCGAACGCCCCACCGGCCAATCCCGGTGACTACGCCGGCGCGCTGCACTACGTCGCGACGCGCTGGGCGGGACGCGTGGCGGCGTATGAAATCTGGAATGAGGAGGACATCGCACCTTGGTGGGCCGGCGCCCCCGAACCCGCCGCCTACACCCGTCTCCTGCAGGCGGCCTACCCGGCTGTCAAGTCGGCCGACCCCGCCGCCGAGGTCGTGCTCGGAGGGCTGGCCGGCAACGACTACAACTTCCTGCAGGGCGTCTACCAGTCTGGCGGCAAGGGCTACTTCGACGCCGTCGGCGTGCACACCGACACCGCCTGCGACGTCAACTCGCCCTACAGCGTCCTGCGCGACAGCGACGAACGGCTGGATGCAGACTCGTTTCTCGGCTACCGCGAAGTGCACGCCACCGAGCTGGCAAACGGCGACAGCAAGCCGATCTGGATGACCGAGATGAGCTGGCGTACGACCGCCGCGGAGTGCTCGGAAGGCGTGTTCGCCGGGATGAAGCCGGAGGGCGTGAGCGAAGTCCGGCAGGCCAGCTATCTGTCCGACGCCTACCACTGTCTCGCGCAGAACCCGTACGTGCAGCTGGGTCTGTGGTTCCCGATCATCGATGAACCGGCCGTCGAGTCCGGCCTGCTGCGCACGAATACCTCGCGCAAGCCGGCCTATCTGGCGATGCGCTCCTATATTCGCCGCGGCGATCGGGTCAAGGGCGCCTGCGGAGATTTCTCCGGCCCGCGGATCACGGTCGAGACCCCGAGCCGCGGTGACCGTTACACCGGCCATCTGTGGATCAGGGTGAAGGCAAGCGACGGTCAGGGTATCGAGAGCATTCGCCTGCTCTACGACGGTCATTCGATCCGCAACTTCGATCCGTTTGTGGAAGGGCACGGCTACCCCCACACGGTGCTCGCGCAGATCCACTGGTCGGGCGCGCGGCATATCTCCTTCGGCCCTCACACCCTGACGATTCTCGCCTACGACAAACTGAAAAACGTGTCGCGCACGCACGTCGTGATCGTGCACTTACCCGAAGGCTCGCCTCACCACAGATAGCAGTGCAGATCACACGGCTCGCCCTCGACCGCGACGGTCGCGATTGCGTCCGGGCCGACATCGAGCTCGCTCATCCACAGGCCGTCTTTCGGCGAGCCTGCCGCTCCGGCGAGTCCAGCCCCCCGACACTTGACCGCGGCCTCGCGGGCAACCCATTCGCGCAAGAACTCGACGGTGTGCCGCTCGTTTGCACACTCGATGTCCACTCCCACCTCGCGCCCGGCGGTCACCGCGACGAGTGCGAACCCGCCCGAATGGGACAGGTTGAAGCGCAAATCCGTCACGTAGGTGGTCCCCTCATCCAGCGAGGGCTTGCCGTGCGGGCCGAGCACGAAGTCAAGCGTCCGCGGATCGCGATCCAGGTAGCGGCCGAGCAGCGTCCGCAGCAGGCCTCGCGAGCGAGCCCACGTGTCCCGACGGCGTCGAGACACGATCTGTGCCGCGCGGGCGAGCTCATCTGCACAGAGCAGGTCTTCGAGCCCGTTACCGGAGGCCGCCAGGTCGGCCCGCCATACATGGACGATGCCCTCTGTAGCTCGCACTGGCAGGCATCTTGGCATCCTTACGGTCGATGAGCAATCGCCTGGAAAGCCTGCGCGAGCGCACCAACGGCTACACCGTCACCCCGGAGCAGTACCTGCGCGTCGCCTACGTCGCGCTGGGCGCGCTCACGCTGATCGTGTTGAGCGGCGCCGCGGTCCGCCTGACGGGGTCGGGCCTCGGGTGCCCCACGTGGCCGAAGTGCTACGGGAACGTCTACCCGCCGCTGAACACGCACGCGGTGATCGAGTTCTCCAACCGGGTGATCACCTTCCCGGTGTCCGTCGCGGCGGGCCTGGCCTGGCTGCTGGCCCTACGCCGCCGGCCCTATCGCCGCGACCTGATGTGGCTGGGGGCGCTGCTGCCGTTGGGAGTGGTCGGCCAGGCGGTGCTCGGTGGCTTCACCGTCAAAGGCGCGCTCGACTACGGCTGGGTGATGGGCCACTTCGCGCTGTCGATGCTGATCCTCGTCGACGCGACCGTGCTCGTCTGGCGTGCCTCGCATGAGCCCGCGCGGGCCCAGCGGGGCCTGGAGGAGGGTTACGCCGGGGAGCTGGGCGCGGGCGGCGGCGGGTCCATCACGGCAAGGGCGCCGTTCGATCGAACGCTCGTCTGGTCGGTGCGCGCGCTGGTGGGCCTCGGCGCGCTGACGATCTTCGCAGGGACGGCCGCTACCGCTGCGGGCCCGCACGCCGGTGGCTCGCCCGGCCAGAAGATCAACCGCCTGGACTTCGACGGGCGCGGGACGATGGACTTCGTGATCCATCGCCACGCCGAGATCGCCTTCGCCTTCAGCCTCGTGGCCGTCGCCGTGTGGTTCCTCGCGCGCCGGGGTGCCGCGGGCCCGGAGCTCAGGCGGCCGTTGACGGCGCTGTGCGTGTTGCTGGCCCTGCAGGGCGTGGTCGGGTTGGACCAGTACGAGACGCATCTGCCCACCGAGCTGGTCTGGATCCACGTCGGCCTGGCCTGTCTGACGTGGCTGTCCACGGTCTGGGCCGCGTGCGCGGCGGGGCCGCTGGCGTCGCGTACGGCACCCGCGGGGGAGCGGCGAGTCGTACCTCCGGCGCGGGTCTCTGCCTGAGCCTTGCGACCCCAGTGGGCGCAAGTTCCCCGGAAATTCGGGCTTCTATCGGGCGGAAAGGTGGTGCTTCTGTACGCCATCGTCCTAACTAGCGGTTAGCCTGGCGGGAAGTAACGACACTCGAGAAGGGAGTGCCATGACCAAGAACGAGCTAGCTGAGCAGGTCGCATCAAGCACCGGACTGGCGGCGAGCCAGGCCCGCGAGGCTCTGGAGGCAGCGATCGAGACGATCGCCAAGGAGTTGGAGGGCGGTGGTGAGGTCGCGCTTGCGGGCTTCGGCAAGTTCAGCGTCAGCCAGCGCGCAGCACGGCAGGGACGCAACCCGTCGACGGGCGAGACAATCAACATCGCGGCCAGCAAGGCGGCGAAATTCTCAGCGGCGAGCGCGCTGAAGAAGCGTCTCAACTAGATCTCCCGCGTTTGTCTCCCCGGTGTCACCGGCCCCGCGAGGGCCGGTGAGCACTGGGCGGGCGGGGGTGCCACCCAGGGCGGAGGATCGATAGGATTCCGCCGAGCATGACCGTCGCCTCCCCCCCAGGCTGGGGCTCTTGGAGCTTCAACCCGATCGTGATCCTCGCGCTGATCGGCGCGGCGGTTCTCTACACGCGCATGTATCGCCGCGCCGAGGCGCGCTGTTCGCCAGGCAACGGGCCGGGCGCCGGTCACTGGCTGCCCTACGCCGCCGGTTTGGTGACGCTGGCCGTGGCGCTGCTCTCGCCGCTGGACACGATCGGCGACAAGTACCTGCTGTCGGCGCACATGATGCAGCATGTGCTCCTCTCCGATATCGCCCCCGCGCTGCTGATCCTCGGCCTGCGCTCCCCGATTCTGCCCCTCGGCCTCTCGCGCCGCGCGCTGATGGCGGTCGCTCCCGGGGGCCGCTCCGGCCGTGTGCTGGCCCGGCTCACCTCGCCGTGGCTGGCGATCCCGCTGTGGGCCCTGGCCACGTGGGTGTGGGCGATCCCCAGCGTGTTCGACTTCTCCGCCCAGCACCCCGCCGTGCACGCCTTCGAGCACGCCACCCTCTTCTACACGGGCCTCGCGATTTGGTGGCTGATCATCGATCCGCTTCCGCGCGCACGCTTGCGCCCCAACGGCGAGCGCCTCGCGCTGCTCGGCTTCACGCGTATCGCCAGCGCCTGCGTGTGCCTGCCCCTCACATGGCTCACAGCCAGCCAGTACTCCCTCTACGCAAGCGCCCCCCGCGCCTACGGCCTGTCGGCCATTAACGACCAGCATCTCGCCGGCGCGGCGATGTGCTTCGTCGAGTTCCTCGTCTTTGGCATCGCCTTCGCAGCGGTCTTCATCAGCATCCTCGGCCGCGACGACTCGCGCGTGACATTGGCCGAGTACGCCGCGGGCAACGCGCCCGGCCACCTGCCGACCTGATCCATCGGGTACGGCGTGCCAGCTGCGATGATCGCGGTGCATGCCGGCGACTCAAAAGGAATGGATTAAGCGTCTCCAGAAAGAAGGCTGGACGCTGGACCGGGGCGGGAAGCATCAGGTCAAGATGACCAAGTCCGGGCAGCGACCGATCACGCTCCCGGAGAACAAGCGCCGCGCCTACTCGAAGGGCTTCGAGGCGCAGCTTCGCCGCGAGGCCGGCCTATAGTCCACGCTGGCTTGACCCGATATCTATGATGAAAACCATGCCCAAGCCTCAGAAACTTCATGTCAACGTCCGTCATGAGGACGACGCTTTCTGGGCGACCGTGGACGAGTTCCCCGGTGTTCTCGCGACGGGCGATGACCTCGACGAGCTACGCGAGAGCCTCCAGGAAGGAATCGCTCTTATCCTCACCCGTCCAGGCGAGGAGCCACAGGCGGTGACGTTGGGGACGTTGCATCTCGAGCCTATCGCGGTCGCTGCGGGCGCCGAGCTCGTCTACGCCTGACGGTCCGCCCTCAGCCGCAGCCGGTGTTGTTGCCACACGATGAACAGGTGTAGCAAGACCCCGTGCGCTGCATCATGCCTCCGCACTGGCTGCATGCCGGGCCAAGGTCCAAGCCCTGCAAGCGAGCGGGTACAACCGGCGGCGTGTCGGTCAACGAGGCCGTCGGGGCGCTCACGCCGCCGTTACCGCCATTGCCGCCGTTCGACGCCTTGGGCGTGTCGTCCGCCTTGCCCTCCTCGCCGCTCGGACCGGCGGTGTCGGAGGTCACCGACTGGGCGGTCTCGAGCGATGATTTGCGCGCGCGGACGGCCGGGGTGAGGATGCCGAGATCCTCCTGGGCGTCGACGTCGAGGAAGCGCGAGGCGAGCCAGCGCATGATGTAGTCGGGCATCGACTTGGCGAAGGGGATCTCCGGGTTGCCGGTGATGCCCTCTGGCTCGAAGCGCATGTAGCAGAACTTCTGGACGAGGGTTTCGAGCGGCACGCCGTACTGCAGCGAGATCGAGATCGCCGTGGCGAAGGAGTTCATCATCCCGCGCAGCGTCGAGCCCTCCTTGCCGATGTCGGTCAGGAAGATCTCGCCGACCGAGCCGTCCTCGTACTTGCCGGCGGTGATGTAGCCCTCGTGGCCGCCGATCGAGAACTTGTGGGTGAGCGATTCGCGCTCGCGTGGCATCCGCTTACGGCGCGGGCCGACCTCCTTCAGGGCCTTGCTCACCGCGGCCTCGACGATCGCATCGACGTCGGCGGGGGCCTGTACGTCCTTCTGCGCGTCGGTGCGCAGCGCCTGGGCGGTCTTCGAGCCGTCGCGGTAGATCGCGAGCGCCTTCACGCCGAGGTGCCAGGCCTGGGTGTAGGCGTCGGCGATGTCCTCGACCGTCGACTCCTGCGGCATGTTGACGGTCTTCGAGATCGCGCCCGAGATGAACGGTTGCACGGCGCCCATCATCTTCAGGTGGCCCATGTGCGTGATCGCGCGCTCGCCGACGGCTACGTCGAACACCGGCAGGTGCTCCTCGGAAAGGCCGGGTGCGCCGACGATCGTGCCGTGCTCGGCCAGGTGCGCCTCGATCTGCTCGACCTGCTGCTCGGAGTAGCCGAGCGTCTGCAGTGCCAGCGGCACCGTTTTGTTGACGATCGTCATCTGCCCGCCGCCGACGAGCTCCTTGAACTTGACGAGCGAGAAGTCGGGCTCCACGCCGGTCGTGTCGCAGTCCATCAGGAAGGAGATCGTGCCCGTCGGCGCGAGCACGGTGGCCTGCGCGTTGCGGTAGCCGTGAAGCTCGCCGAGCTGCACCGCCTCATCCCACGAGCGCCGCGCGGCCTCGAGCAGCTGAGTGTCGGCGCAGGTCGCGTCGGGGATTGCGCGGGAGGCGTCGCGGTGCATGCCCATCACGTCGTTGTGCGCAGCGCGGTTGACCGCGTAGTGCTCGTAGGGCCCGAGCGCGCCCGCGATCTGCGCTGAGCGGCGGTAGGCGCGGCCGGTCATCAGCGCGGTGATCGCCGCCGCCGTGCCGCGGCCGGAGTCGGAGTCATAGGGCATGCCGTCGCTCATCAGGAAGGCGCCGAGGTTGGCGTAGCCGAGGCCCAGCTGGCGGAAGGCGCGCGCGTTGACGCCGACCTCCTCGGTCGGATAGGAGGAGGGCGAGACGACGATCTCCTGCGCGAGCAGCATCACGTCGACGGTGTGCTCGAAGGACTCGGTGTCGAGCGTGCCGTCGGCGCGGCGGAACTTCATCAGGTTGATCGACGCGAGGTTGCAGGCGGAGTTGTCCACGTGCATGTACTCGCTGCACGGGTTCGACGCGTTGATCCGGCCGCTGTTCGGCGAGGTGTGCCACTGGTTGATCGTCGTGTCGTACTGCACGCCCGGGTCGGCGCAGCGCCAGGCGGCCTCGGCGATTTCGCGCATCAGCTCGCGTGCGGGGATCGGCTCGCCGACGGGCTCGCCGGTGGCGCGGGCGGTCAGGCGCCAGTCCTCACCGCGCTCGCACGCGCGCATGAACTCGTCGGTGATGCGCACCGAGTTGTTCGCGTTCTGGTACTGGATCGACTTGAAGCCGTCGCCGTCGATCGACATGTCAAAGCCGGCGTCGCGCAGCGCTTGCGCCTTGTCCTCCTCCTTGGCCTTGCACCAGATGAACTCGCGGATGTCCGGATGGTCGATGTCGAGCACGACCATCTTCGCCGCGCGGCGGGTCTTGCCGCCGGACTTGATCGTGCCGGCCCACGAGTCGGCGCCGCGCATGAAGGAGACCGGGCCGGAGGCGGTGCCGCCCTTGGCCAGCGGCTCCATCGAGCCGCGGATGTTCGACAGGTTGATCCCTGAGCCGGAGCCGCCGCGGAAGATCATCCCCTCCTTGGTGTTCCAGTCGAGGATCGACTCCATCGTGTCCTGCACGGAGAGGATGAAGCAGGCCGAGCACTGCGGCGACTCCTCGAAGCCGACGTTGAACCAGACGGGCGAGTTGAAGGCGGCCATCTGGTGCAGCAGGATGTGGGTCAGCTCGTCCTCGAAGGCGCGCGCGTCCTCGTCGCCGGCGAAGTAGCCGCGCGTGGCGCCCCAGCCGGCGATCGTGCCGGCGACGCGGGAGATCATCTGCTTGACCGAGCGCTCGCGCGCGGGGTTGCCGATCTGCCCGCGGAAGTACTTCTGGGCGACGATGTTCGTCGCGTTCTGCGACCAGCTCTTGGGGAACTCGACGTCGCGCTGCTCGAAGGCGATGCGGTCTCCGTGGCCGATCCGCGCGTCGCGCGTCTCCCACTCGACGGCATCGAACGGATGGGTCTCCGCGGAGCTGAACAGGCGTCTGATCGACAGCTCCGATCCGGTCGTCGTCTCCTGGGTGGTCGTGGGGTGTGTGACTGGGTTCATCGGCCTGCCTCCTCTGCGCTGTACCGGCGCGCGCGGCGCCTACTCGAAGCTGTTGTCTGGGCCGAGCATCGTCCCGCTCTGTTCGGACGGAAAGGGCGGGGCTGCACCGATTATTTTAGAAGGCCCCGGCGCGCGTCAGGGTAGCCCCGCAACGTCCGTGAAATTCATCGACTTCAAGGTCGAGGCGGTTTTGCTGGGCAAGCAGGTCGAGGGTTCGACGCCCACCCACCCGTGTGGTGTGCGGGCCCTCGATCGATGAGGCATCGCGCCGATCGGAGCGCGCTGACTCAGTGGCCGAGGCGCGCCCAGTCGGTGAATTCGGCCCATGTCGCGCTCAGGCGAAAACCGGCCTCGGCCATCGCGTGGCGCAGCGAGAGCAGCCAGTGGGGCTCGAACGCCCGGCGTCGGGCGAGCGCCCAGCCGATGCACGCCAACAGCAGCACGGCCGCGAGAACGGCGGCCGCGATCGCCGCTGTCGAGAGCGTTTCGGAGTGCTTCGCGGGCGTGCGCTTGACCGCGTGCACGGTCAACGTCGCTTGGGAAGCAGTGGTGCTGGGCGGGGGCGTGGCGCCCGCCGGTACATATGTGGTCGTCGGGGTGCCCGTCGCGCTCGGCGCGGTCGCCGTGGGGGGCGCCGTCGTGGTGGGGACGGATATTTTGGCGGGCGTGGTCGTGGTTGTCACGGGCGTGTTGGTCGTCGCGCCCGAGGTTGATGGGTTCGCCGGGGTGGGGTGCACTCGGGCCGACGCCGGTATCGGGAAGGTCGGGGTTGAGCTCGTGTCGATGGCCATCTGACGATGAATGTTAATCGCCGGTCATGGGCGACACACGATGAACGTCAATCGTCCGTCGTGAGGTCCGTCGTGAGGTCCGTCGTGAGCGACAGCAGATCCTCGATCGCCGCGAGCGCATCGCGCAGCACGGCCTGCGGCGGCTGTTCGGCGTCGAGCGCGCGGATTCGTCCTGGCTCCTCGCGGGCGAGCTCGTCGTAGGCGGCGGCGATCGTCGCGAAGAAGCGCTCGTGCTCGCGCTCCAGCCGGTCGGGCTCCAGCGCGCGCTCGCGCTGGCGGTCACGGCCGGTGGCGGGGTCGATGCGCAGCAGCAACGTACGGTCGGGCGTCAGTCCACCGGTGGCAAAGCGGTTGATCGCCCGCACCTCCTCCACTCCCAGCGCGCGCCCGGCGCCTTGATATGTGAGTGAGGAGTCCACGAACCGATCCAGCAGGACCAAAGCACCCCGCGCGAGCAGCGGCGCGAGCAGCTCCTGCACGAGCTGAGCGCGCGCGGCCGCATACAGCAGCGCCTCGGCGCGCGGCGCGACGGCGAGAGCGGGGTCCTTCACGAGCGTGCGAATCCGCTCGGACAGATCGACTCCCCCGGGCTCGCGCAGCAGCTGCACGGTCTGTCCCCGCGCGGTGAGTGCGCCGGCGAGCGCTTCGGCGAGCGTCGACTTGCCGGCGCCGTCGAGCCCCTCGATCGTGATCAGCCTGCCGCGAGCCATCGGGGGGACGGTAGCGGCGTCGCCGGGTGACGCGACACGGGCGGGGCGAGCGCGCCGTGTGAGTGTTGCGCGCGGGGCTCCCCGGGTGGCGCGGCGCTGACGATCGAGCGTGTCGTCGGCCCGGCGGGCGTGGGACTCCCGGATGCCATCGCGCGACTGGTCGAGCGTGCCGTCGGGGGACGCGCCCTACGATGCATCGCAGTGTCTCCTGTCGCTTCAGCCGCGGACCCCGCCCCGGCGCTCCCCGGCATCGATGCGCATCCGCATGCGCGCGCGGTGCTCACGCCCGCGCTGCCTCCCGCGGGTGCGCCCTCGCACGCCTATCTCTTCCACGGCCCCTCCGGCACGGGTAAGCGCACCGTTGCCCGCGCGTTTGCCGCTGCGCTGCTCGCCGACGGGGGGCGCGACCCGGGCGCCGTCGCCGAGCGGATTGCGCGGGGCACGCATCCCGACCTCACCTGGGTCACGCCGAGCGGCGCCGCCGAGATGCTCGTCGGCGACATCGAGGAGCCGGTCGTGGCCGCCGCGACGCGCACGCCGTTTGAATCCTCGCGGCGCGTGTTCGTGATCGAGGGCGCCGACACGATGAACGACCAGGCCGCCAACAGGATGCTGAAGACGCTCGAGGAGCCACCGCCGTTCGTCCATCTGCTGCTGCTGACCGACCGGCGCGAGGACGTGCTGGCGACGATCGCCTCGCGCTGTCAGGCCGTGCGCTTCGACCCGCTGCCCCCGGCCCTGATCGCCGCCCGTCTGGCAGACACGGAGTCCGAGATCGAGCCAGAGCGCGCACGGGCGTGCGCGCGGCTGGCGCTCGGCGACGCGCGCCTGGCGGCGCGCCTGGCCGGCGAGGAAGGTCGGGCGCTGCGGGCGGGGGCCGAGGACTTCGTGCGCTCCGCCCTGAACGGCCGCACCGGCGAGCGGCGCTGGAGCGGGCTGCTCGACGTCGCGAAGGCCGCCGGGGTGTCCGCGGGCGAGGCCGAGGCGGAGCGTCTGGCGGGCGAGCTCGAGCTGGTCCCGAGCAAGGAGCGCAAACGCTATGAACGCGAAGGGCTCGACGCACGCCGTCGGATCGAGCGCCGCGCGCGCACGCTGGCGATCGATCTCACGTTGCGCCTGGCCGAGCTGTGGCTGCGCGACGTGCTGTGCGTGGTCGAAGGCGCTCCGGAATGCGTCTACGCGGTGGATCGTCTCGACGAGTTGCGCCGTGACGCGGAGGGGCGCTCCGGCGCGTCCCTGCGCGCGGCCGTCGAGCTGGTTCAGGACACGCGCCTGCGGCTTTCACTGAACGTGTCGGAGGAGCTTGCCTTGGAGGCCTTGTCCTACCGTGTTGAGAGGCGGCTTGTAGGGGAAGATCGCTCAGGGGAGTAAGCACGATCGCCAGACATTAAAAATAAAACTCCCCGCCTCCGTCGGTCTTTCAAGCCCGCGGGGTGGGGTTCGCAAGCGGACCCAAGTTCGGTTCGAAGCCGTAGCACTCGAACGCGAGGAACTCCGAGAACAGACGGTTCTCCGGCCCGTGGAAGTCGGCCGAGCCGGTGCTCAGCAGGCCCAGCTGCGCGCAGCGCTCCGCCAGCAGGACGGTCTGCTCGCGCGTGTGGGTGATGTAGAAGGCCTCGACCCCGTCGATCCCAAGCGCCCTGAAGCGATCGATCGTCTCCAGGACCTCCTCGGGGTCGGGTATGTCCCAGAAGGGGTGCGCCCAGATCGCCACGCCGCCGGCCTCGTGGATCGCCGCGATCGCCTGCGCCACGGTCGGCGTCTCGCGCAGGCGAAAGGCCGGCTTGCCCTCGATCAGATAGCCCTTGATCAGCGAGCCGATGTCGTCGATCTGCTCCTCCTGCAGCCGGGCCGCGTTCGCGGGGCTCCCGAGCACGGCTTCGGCCAGATGCGGGCGCCCGATCGGCCGGCCGGCCGCCTGTCGTGCGGTCAGCTCGCGTTCGTCGAGCTCCCAGCCGAGCTCGCGCAACGCGGCCGCCATCCGCAGCGTGCGCTGCTCGCGGTCGGCCAGGAACTCGGCCAGTCGCGCCGTCAGTTGCTCGCCGGCGTGGTCGATCCCGTAGCCGAGGATGTGCAGTTCGCGCGGCTGTCCCGCGGCGGCGTCGACCGCGGAGATCTCGACCGCCGGGACGACCTTCACGCCGTGGCGCTCGCCCGCGCGCAACGCCTCGGCGACGCCGGAGACGGTGTCGTGGTCGCTCAGCGCCAGCAGCTCCACGCCCGCGCGCGCCGCGCGCTCGACCACCTGGGCGGGCTCGAGCACGCCGTCGGAGTGGGTGGAGTGAGACTGCAGGTCGAAGCGCGCCGGCACGCCCAGAGCCTATGTGACCGTGGGAACGTCTGGCTCGGAGGCTCGTTCAATGCCCCGCGAGCTCCTGTCCGGAGGGCTGCTGACCCAGAGGGCTGCTCATCCGGCGCGGGAGCGACGCGCTCAGGAGCTTGCGTGCTCGCTGACCGCGCCGTTGCTTGGTGTGGCGAGCAACGTGGCGACCTGGCGTCCGAGCACCTCGCGCAGGGTCCGTACGGCAGCGTGGTAGCGGCGCGCCTTGCTGGGCAGCGTGCCTCCGCCGCCGTCCGGCGAATCGGGTTGCTCGTGGCCCCCGTCGTTTGCGGCGGCGGACTCGCAGGCTTCCAGCTGGGCGTAGGCCGCGTCGGTCTCGCCGGCGCGCTGTGCGGCCTGGATCCAGAGGACCTCGAGGTAGGCCATCGCCGCGCCGAGCTGCTCCTCGGGGAGCGAGTCGCGTTGCTGCAGCTGACGCAGCACGGGACCCACTTCGAGGTTCAGCCAGCGCTGCTCGGCGTGGGCGCGCAGGAGCAGGCAGACGTCAGATGGGGGAGATAGTTCCGGGTCGTGGGTCATGCAAGCATCCGTGCTCGGCATTTGATCAACATTGATCGACGCATCGACGTATCGACGTGGACCGGCGATCTGCTCTTGGCTTCGGCCGGTGGCCACCCCGGCTTTAGGGGATCGAACGAGTTTCCACGCTTCTTGGGAGAGATTTAGATATCCGTCCGCAAACGGCCGCGAGGTCTCATCTCGTGCTCTTCCGGCGCGACCCCCGGGTTTGCCGATCCCGTTTAACGGCTAGCCTCGAACCGGTCGATGCAAAGGGAGAGATGCAGCTAGCCGGCTATGACCCGACGGCCCGCGCGGCCGGTCAGCACGAGCGCACGACCGTGCGGCGGCTGCGCATGCGCACGCTCGTGGCGCTCGGCGTGCTGGCCGTGGCCACCGCCCTGCTTGGCCGCGCGTTCGGGCTGCGCGACGTGCGCTTCCTCGGCTCGGAGATCGCGCTGCTGCTGGGCATTTTCGTGATCCTGCGGTTCGTGCTCCCGCTCGTCGAGCGCCATGACCGAGGGGCAACGGGCGAGGAGCAGGTGGGGGGGCTGCTCGACGAGCTGGCGGGTGACGATTGGCAGGTGATCCACGACGCGAGCCTGGGACATGGCAACGTCGACCACATCCTGATCGGTCCGGCGGGGGTGTTCACGGTCGAGACGAAGAGCCACCCCGGGCCGATCAAGGTGGCGCGGGTGCACGGCGCGACGCTGAGCCAGGCGCAGGCCCAGCGCAAGGCGATCGAACGGATCGTCGGCGTCCCGGTGGAGCCGCTGATCGTGTTCAGCCGGGCGTGGGTCGACAAACCGCTCGCGCGGCGCAAGGGCGTGCGGGTCACGCCCGCACGGATGCTTGCGGGCTATCTGGAGCGCCGTCCGGCGGCGCTCACGCGGGAGCAGGTCGAGCAGACGCGCGCGCGGGTGGCCGAGGCGCTGCACGAGTATCGAATCGAGGCGACCCGCGCCTCGTCCACCGGGCGATGGCGGCGGACGTGACGCAGGCGGTCTACCGCCGCGGCCGAGAGAACCGGCCGAAGCGGGGGGTAGCTTCTATGAGATGGAGGCAATGACTGCCCAGATGGCCGCGCCGACGCCCGAGGAGCTGTTGGCGCGTTTTGGCCTGAGCGCGTTCCGGCCCGGACAGCGCGAGGCTGTGCAGGCGGCCCTGGATGGGCGGGACAGCCTGGTCGTGATGCCCACCGGCGGCGGCAAGTCGCTGTGTTATCAGCTGCCGGCGTTGGCGGGTGATCTGGACCCCGCCCGGGCGGGCGGGGGTCTAGTCGTCGTCGTCAGCCCGTTGATCGCCCTGATGGCCGACCAGTGGCGCCGGCTGAAAGAGACCGGCGTGAACGCGACGATGCTGGCCTCGGGGATGGAGGAGGGGCACAACTCCCAGGCGCTCGCTCGATATCGCCGCGGGTAGGACGTCAGCTCGTGCTGGCGGCGCCGGAGCGCTTCGCCTCGCGCGCGTTCCGCGAGGCCCTGGCGCAGCGCAAGGTGGCTCTGTTCGTGGTCGACGAGGCGCATTGCGTGGCGGAGTGGGGCCACGACTTCCGCCCGGACTACCTGCGCCTGCACAGCGCGATCGAGGCGCTCGGGCGCCCACCGGTGATGGCGGCGACGGCGACCGCCACCCCGCGCGTGGCCGAGGAGATCGCCGCACGGTTGGGGCTGCGCGAGTGGCTGTCGATCCGCTCCGGCTTCGACCGTCCGAGCCTCGCCTTTGACGTGGTCAGCGTCGAAGGCAAGGGCGCCGTCGCGCGCAAGCGGGCGGCTTTGCTGCATGTGCTGCGCGGGGAGGGTGGGGCCCGATCATTGCCCGCGATCGTCTATTGCGGCACGCGCAAGGACACCGACGCGGTGGCCGCGCTGATCGCCGAGGAGACCGGGGTGCAGACGGTGCGCTACCACGCGGGCATGACCCCGGACGCGCGTCGCGCCAGCCAGACCGCGTTCATGGAAGGCAGCGCCGAGGTGGTCGTGGCGACGAACGCGTTCGGCATGGGCGTCGACAAGGCGGACGTGCGGACGGTCGCCCACTGGGCGCTGCCGACGAGCCTCGAGGCCTACTACCAGGAGGCCGGCCGCGGCGGGCGCGACGGGCAACCGGCGCGGGCGCTGCTGCTCGCGGCGCGGATGGACCTGGGCCGGCTGATCAGGTTCATCAACGAGCGCGAGACGAGCGTCGAAGATGTCAAGCGCTACGTCGGGCGGCTCCGTCAGGGAGCGCAAGACGGCGTTGTGGCGATCGCGCCCGGTGAGCTGTTCGAGCGCGATCGCGTCCTCCTCTCGATCGCCGAGCGCGCGGGCGCGGTCGAGCTCGCGCCGGGCGTCGGCGGCGGACTGCGCGTGCGCCTCACCGGCCAGGGCTCACCGCGGATGGCCTATCAGGCGATCAAAGCCGCGAAAGACCGCGGCTGGGAGGCGTATAGGTCGATCGAGCGCTACATGTCAAGCGGCGAGGTCTGCCGCCGCCGCCAGATCCTCGATCATTTCGGCGACTCACAGCAGGGCGCGCCCGAGGGTCGCTGCTGCGACGTGTGCGACCCGGACCCTGAGCTCGAGCGGGCGATGCTGGCGGGACGGGCCGGTTCTGGACCTGCACGCCGCTCGCGGGACAAGCGTGCCGGGGGCGGGTCTGGGGGGTCTGGCGGCCGCGGATCCACGAGCGTATTTGCGGGTGCCGGCGTCGGGGCGGAGGCGGCTCCCGAAGAACAGAGCGAGCCGGTCGACGAAGGTCAGTTCGAAGCGCTGAAAACCTGGCGTTTCGAGCGCGCCGAAGGCAAGCCCGCGTTCACCGTCGCCGCGAACACCGTGCTGGAGGAGATCCTGCGCCGGCGCCCGCGGAGCCTCGAGGAGCTGATCGAGATCCGCGGGATCGGCCCGGCGTTCTGCGAGAAGCACGGCGAGTCGCTGCTGGGCGCTTTCAGGACGCGGTGGAGGTGCGACGCTGTGGGAGTCTCGGGGGCGGGGACTCCCCGTCCGCTTCGGCGGGGTGTCGGTGCCAGGGTGCCGCGGCGACGGGATTGACTACCGCAGAACCGGAGGCCGAGCTCGGTCGACGGAAGGCTCGTCCGAAGCGCTGCATACGCGGGTGTGTTCGAGCGCGCCGAAGGCACGCCGGAGTTCACCGCGCGCGAGCACCGTGGTGGATGAGACCTGCCCCGGCGCCCGCGGACCCTCGAGGAGCTGATGGAGATCCGTGGCATCGGGCCCGGGGTTCGGCGAGAAGCACGGCGAGTCGCTGCTCGCTGAGCTTGGCTCGCAAGCATCCGAGGCCGCGCAGACGTAGCTCAGCTGGTAGAGCACTTCACTCGTAATGAAGGGGTCGGGAGTTCGAGTCTCCCCGTCGGCTTTCACCTGGGGGGTCCATGGGAGGAGCCTGCTCCCCCCATGTTTCAATGTTGGGGTCGGGAGTTCGAGTCCCCCCGTCGGCTTGAGTGTAGTGAGCTAAAGCAGGCCGGAAACTTCGGGCCCCATCAGGCCGCGTAGTCGTGTGGGGGGGGGGTGCTGGGGGGGGGTGGGGCCGTATCTCGCTTTCCTGGCTCCACGACGTCCCTGATAGCTGTAAGGCTGGCGCCGTGAGCGACTCAAAGGCGACAAAGACCGCCGCCGCCGGTGCCCAGGTGATCCTGCTGACGCTGGCCGCCGGCCAGTTCCTGATGGCGCTCGACAGCTCGGTGATGAACGTCTCGATCGCGACCGTCGCGGAGGATGTCGGCACGACGGTCACCGGGATCCAGGGGGCGATCACGGCCTACACGCTCGTGATGGCGATGCTGATGATCCCCGGGGCGAAGGTCGGCGCGCTGATCGGCCGCAAGCGCGCGTTCATGATCGGCTGCGTCATCTACGGCTGCGGCTCGTTCACCACCGCGCTCTCCCAGAGCCTGCCGGTGCTGCTGTTCGGTTGGTCCTTCCTCGAGGGCGTCGGCGCCGCGCTGATCCTGCCGTCGATCGTGGCGCTGGTCGCCGGCAACTTCCCGGCGGCACGCCGTCCCGCAGCCTACGGGCTGGTGGCCGCCGCCGGGGCGATCGCGATCGCTGTCGGCCCGCTGATCGGCGGGCTGGCGACGACCTATGCGTCCTGGCGCTGGGTCTTCGCCGGCGAGGTGATGCTCGTGCTGGTGATCCTCGTGCTCGCCCGCCGTGCCGAGGACGCCCCGCCCGACCGCCGGCCGAAAATCGACCTGATCGGCGCCGTCCTGTGCGCCGCGGGCCTTGGCGTGTTCGTCTTCGGCGTGCTCAAGTCCGGCTCCTGGGGTTGGGTGGTGCCGAAGTCGGGCGCGCCGCAGTGGTTCGGGATGTCGCCCGTGCCGTGGCTGATGGTCGCCGGGCTCGTGCTGGTCTGGTCGTTTCTGCACTGGGAGGCGCGCATGGTCGCGCGCGACAAGGAGCCGCTCGTCGATCCGGCGCTGCTGCGCAACGCGCAGCTCGCGGGCGGCCTGACGATGTTCTTCTTTCAGTACCTCCTGATGATGGGGGTCTTCTTCCTGCTCCCGCTCTACCTGTCGGTCGCGCTCGGGCTGTCGGCGATCGAGACCGGTGTTCGGATCATGCCGCATGTCCCTGACGCTGCTGGCGGCCGCGCTGGGAGTGCCGCGGCTGTTCCCGGACGTCTCGCCGCGGCTGGTCGTACGGATCGGGATCCTCCTGATGCTGCTCGGGATGCTGGTCCTGCTGGCCGCGATCGACGTCGATGCGGGGGCCGAGATCGTGACCGTCCCGCTGCTGCTCGTCGGGCTCGGCATCGGCGCGCTGGCATCGCAGCTCGGCGCCGTGACGGTCTCGGCCGTGCCCGACGAGCAGAGCTCGGAGGTCGGCGGCGTGCAGAACACGGTGACCAACCTCGGCGCCTCGCTCGGCACGGCGCTCGCGGGCTCGATCCTGATCGCCGTGCTGACGGCATCGTTTCTGACGCACATCGAGATGAACAACGCGGTCCCGCAGAGCGTCAAGGACAAGGCGAACACCGAGTTGTCCGCCGGCATCCCGTTCATGTCCGACAAGCAGCTCCAAGCCGCCGCCAAGCAGGCGGGCGCGAGCAACGAGGTGACGCAGGCGGCGCTCGACGCCAACGCCCACGCTCGCCTCGACGGGCTCCGCGCCGGCCTGACGGTCCTGATCCTGATCGCAGCCGTCGCGCTTTTCTTCGTCGGGCGAATGCCGACGCGACGACCCGGCTCCGGGCCGGCACCCGCCCGGCTAGCTTCCCAGAGGAGGGGGATGGAGGCGGCCAATGGCCGACAAGCGTCAAAGACGGGTTGCGGAGTTCATCGAGCCGTTCCGGGTGAAGCCCGGGTCGAAGGTGACCCTCGCCAAGGACTTCGACCCCGCGTTCAAGGGAGGGGTGAAGAAGAAGAAGGAGGGGGTCGCCCTGCTCGCCGAGGGAGTGCGACTGCTCTCTGAGTACCAGGCACGGCTGGCGGCTCAGGACACGTGGGGGGTGCTGGTGGTGCTGCAGGCGCTGGACACCGCCGGCAAGGACGGGACGATCCGCCACGTGATGAGCGGCGTGAACCCGCAGGGCGTGGCGGTGCACAGCTTCAAGGTGCCCTCGGCCGAGGAGCTCGATCACGATTTCCTCTGGCGCTACGCGCAGCGTCTCCCGGAGCGCGGCGAGATCGGCATCTTCAACCGCTCCCACTACGAGGAGGTGCTCGTGGTGCGCGTGCACCCGGAGAACCTCGATCGCCAGAAGCTGCCCGAAGGCGGCGAAGAAGGGCGATGTCTGGCAGCGCCGCTATCGCGAGATCAACGACTGGGAGCGCTACCTCACCGACAACGGGTTCCGGATCGTCAAGCTGTTCCTGAACATCTCAAAGGAGGAGCAGCGCGCCCGCTTGCTGCGGCGGATCGACCTTCCCGACCACAACTGGAAGTTCTCCGCGGCCGACGTCAACGAGCGTGAGCGCTGGGACGACTACCAGCGGGCGTTCTCGGAGATGCTCTCGCACACGAGCACCGAGTGGGCGCCGTGGTATGTGATCCCCGCCGACCGCAAGTGGTTCGCCCGGTTCGGAGCGGCGGCCGTGCTGGTCACACGCTGATGGAGATCGACCCCCGCTTCCCGCCGGTCACCAAGCAGCAGCGCGAGGCGCTGCTCGAGGCCAAGGAGCGGCTCGAGGAGCAGGCGCCCGCAGGCGCCCCGGCCGACCCGTTTCGAGCAGGAGCGCCAGTAACGCGACGCGATCGACGCCGGCCGGCACGCACGCGAGCGCTGCCACGCTCAGGCGGCTCGGAGTCCTCGGCTTGGATCTCCTCGAGAGCGGCCTCGAGCGTGGGGTAGAAGTGTTCGCGATCGAGCGTCTCCAGCAGGCCGTAGCGCAGCGTGAGGTCCTGGAGGCGGCTGCGCATCTCCGCGAACGCCAGGTGGGTGCCGGCGGCGTTGAGCTCGTTGTCGAGCTGCTCGAGCATCTCGGCGGCGGTGACGTCGACGTCGGTGACGGCCTCGCACTGCAGGACCACCCAGCGCGGCTTGCGGTCGCGCACGAGCTTGCGGATCTGCAGGCGGAAGGCGCCGGCGTTGGCGAAGAACAGCGGCGCCTCCCAGCGGTACACGACGACACCTGGGATCTGCTTCGCGTCCGGGTGGGCGTCGAGGTCGTGCCACCCTTCGTCGCCCTCGAGCTTGCCCAGGACGGCGCCGTGCGGCCACCAGTTGCGCCGGAAGAACAGCAGGATCGCGAGCGTGACGGCGACGACGATGCCCTGCAGCACGCCGAGCAGCATCACGCCGGCGGTCGCGACGAGGGACACCGCGAACGCGCTCTTGCGAACGCGCAGGTAGCGGCGCAGGATGCCCACGTCCATCAGTGACAGCGCGGCGACGATCACGACGGCGGCCAGCGCCGTCTGCGGCAGGTCGGCCAGCAGCGAGTTGAGGAACAGCAGGAGCACCGCGACCAGGGCCGCGCCCACGACACCGGTGAGCTGGCTCTTGGCTTTCGACTGTTCGGCCACCGCGGTCCGCGAGCCGCTGGTCGATACGGCGAAGCCCTGGAAGAGCCCCGCGGCGATGTTCGCCGCGCCCATGCCGATCATCTCCTGGTTGGGCTCGACCTCTTCACCGCGGCGAGCCGCGAAGCTCGTCGCGGTCGCGATCGTGTCGGTCAGCGACACGAGCGTGATGCCCACCGCGGCGATCAGCAGGGGAACGACGTCGCCGGCGTTCGTCCACGGGAGCGTGGGCGCGGGAATCCCCTGAGGCAGGGCGCCGACCGTGGCCACGCCCTTGCCGGCGAGCCCGAACACCGCCGACGCGACGGTGGCGCCGACGACCCCGACCAGCACCGCCGGCAGCCGCGTGGTGATCCGGGGGAGCACCAGCAGGAGGACGAGCACGGCGACGCCGACGATGAGCGTCGTCGTTTGCGTCTGGTCGAGGTTCTCAGCGAACGCGCGCAGCTCCGCGAGGAACGAATCGGCGTGCGTGGAGAAGCCGAACAGCTTCGGCAGCTGGCCGACGATGATCGTGATCGCGAGGCCGTTCATGTATCCGACCTGCACCTCCTTCGACAGGAGGTCGGCGACGAACCCGAGCTTCCCCAGCCCGAGCCCGATCTCGGTGAGTCCCACGAGGACGGCGAGCATGCCGGCGAGGGCGATCGCGCTCGCGGGATCTCCGGTTACCAGCAGCGGTGTGATCGCGGCGAGGATCAACGGCGAGATCGAGGAATCGGGTCCGAGCACCAGCACTCGCGAGGGCCCGAACACGGCGTAGCCGACCAGGCACGCGATCGTCGTGTAGAGACCGGTGACCGCCGGCAGCCCGGCCAGCTCGGCGTAGGCCATGCCCTGCGGAACGAGGATCGCCGCCAGCACCGCACCGGCCACCAGATCCGCTCGCAGCCACGAGCGCTGATACGTTCGGACGACGCGAATGCCCGGCACCCAGCGCTCGGCCCGGGTCGAGCTCGGCGCGCTCATGGACGACCTCCGCTCGCCCGCGCTCCACGCGACGCTCGGCGAACCCACCGCGGCAGGCGCGTGGCGAGCAGGCCGCGAGCCGATCCCGATCGCGGCACCGGCCGCCGACGTCGCTCGGGTAGTGGACGCCCGGGTGCACGCGCGAGTAGGCGACGGCGCCCGCCAGCGGAACGAGGACCGGCGCGAGGACGCGGTCAGCTTCGGCGACGCGCCGGTCGCCGCCAGCGCGAACACCAGCGAGAACCAGAATGCGCTCGCCTGCGTCGCATGCCCGAGGGAAAGCTCGAGCCGGTGACCGCCTGCAGGTGCTCCACGGGCGGGCGCGGCCGGCGACACGAGCAGCTTGACGCCGGCCGAGATCAGCATCGCGCCGCCGAGGCTGAGCGCGACCGCGAGCAGCCTCTCGGCGCAGGCCCGCCCGGACAAACGCCAGGCAGGCGATCAGGGCGAGCGGAACCAGCAGAAACGCGCTGCCCGCCCAGGTAATCACCCGCGCCACGTCGGTGAGCGCCGCCGTGCGCTGAGCCGCCACATCGCGCGATCCGCGTTCAGTCGAGCGACCCCACGACCGAGGTCCACAGCTCCCCGACCCCCCAGCCGACGAGCACGAAGACGGCCAGCCGAGCACCAGCCGCGCGGCCGGGTGGCTCACCGGCCGGCCGCCACCCGCAGCAGCGCGCCCAGGTTGTCCGTGGTCAGCGCCGCGGCTCTGGCGGCCGGCGGCAGGCCGACTCCGCTGGGCAGCCGCACGCGCAGCGCCCCGGGCAGCGACGCGAAGCGCAGGGGCGGATCGAGCACGAGCGCCTCGCCGTCGAGCCCAACCTCCACCGGGCCGTCGGAGCGGACCTCGAACTCCTGGGTCGACCACGACAGGAGGCCCGGAAAGCGGCCCACCTGGCCGACCAGCTCGAGCGCGACGAGCCTTGACACGTCGGCGGCGCTGCGCACCCGCGCGGCCAGGACGCCGAGCCGGCCCGTGTCGATTCGCTCGCGCGTGCCCGCGCCGGCGAGGCTCGCCAGCCGATACGGGTTGTTCGATACGAGCACGAGCGGCGCGTCGTCGCAGCGGCTCCCGTCGGGAGCGGTGAACTCGAGGTCGATCGGCTCGGCGTCGGGGCCCAGCAGGTCGGGCAGCATGCCGGTCCAGGTCTCGAGCTTGGCATCGCGGTAGGCGTCGGACTGGACGACCTTGGCATAGACGCCGAGCGAGGCGTTGTTGACGAACACGCGGTCGTTGACGCGCGCGAGATCGATGCGCCGCTCGACGCCGTCCGTGAACGCATCCAGCGCGCCCACGACGTCATCGCGGTCGAGGCCGAGGTCCAGGGCGAAGTGGTTGCGAGTCCCCGCGGGAATGCAGACGTGGGCGACGTCGTGCCGCGCGGCAACCGTCGCGACGAGGGCCTGCGAGCCATCGCCGCCGGCCATCCCGATGACCTGCGCACCGCGCGCGATGGCGCTCTCGGCGAGCTCGAGCAGGTCATCGCCGGGCTGCAGAACGACCGGCTCGATGCCCCGTCGCCGAGCTTGAGCGGCGAGGTCAAAGCGCTCGGCCTTACCACCGCCCGACTTCAAGTTGATGATCAGCACCGCCGATCCGGCAGCGCCCACCGGCACGACCGCACCGGCCACGCCGCTGACCGCCGCCTCCCCGGTCCGCCCCAGCGCGTAGCGCGCGGCGAGTCCGAACACGGCCAGCAGCAACAGCAGCGCAACCAGCACCACCACCCCTTGCCAGTTGGTCACCAGCACCACGATCAGCCCGATCCCGCTGAGCGCGGCGAGCGCCGCGCCGGCCGCTCGCCGCGGGCCGCGACGGGTCAAGGCGAACCAGATGGCCGCGCTGCAGACCAGCACGAGCCCGACCGCCAGCACGGCGACGGGCACATCGCCCGCCAGCGCGACCGCGGCCACCACAGCCATGACAACCGGCGCGAGGAGCGCGACGACCGCGGCGATACGAGGCCACAACGGCGGCCGCGCCGCCAGGTCGCTTCCCGGAGTCGCGGGGGTCGCGTGCACGCTCCGTCCATCTTCCCACGCCCCCGGACGCGGTGCCACGCCGCATGGTCCCGTCTTCAGCGTTCCGGTTTCGGGTGGCGTCCCGGTTTCGCCAGGGTCGCGTCACGCTGGTCGGGCACTTCGATCGCGAGTAGATCGCCGCCCTGGTGGTCCACCTGGAGGGTCGTATGGTGCAGGCCGAACTCGTCGTGCAGCATCCGCTCGAGGCCGCGGCGGGCGGCATGACAGTCGTTCTCCTGTCCGACGAGCACATGCGCTGAGAGCGCGGGGAAGCCGGATGTGACCTCCCAGACGTGCAGGTCGTGGATCTCGACGACGCCGGGCTCGCGCACGAGCGCCCGGCCGATCTTCTCGGGGTCGAGTCCCTCCGGTGCGGCCTCCAGGAAGACCCGTGCGGATGCCCGGACGAGTCCGTAGCCCGAGCGCGCCATCAGAGCGGCGACGAGCAACGAGACGAGCGGGTCCGCGCGCTCAAAGCCTGTGAGCAAGATGACCCCGGCGGCGATCGCGGTCCCGATGAAGGCGTATAGGTCTGTGAGGATGTGCTGGAAGGACCCCTCGACGTTCATGCTCCGCCGGTTGGCTCTCGCGAGGGTCCAGGTCGCCACCAGGTTCACCGCGATGCCCACCAGCGCGACGGCAAGCACCAGCCCGGCCTTGACCTGGGGCGGGTCGATCAGGCGGCGGATTGCCGCATAGGTGATCAGCGCGGCGAGGATCAACAGCGTCACGCCGTTGGCCTGCGCGGCGAGAATCTCCACCCGCTTGAAGCCGTAGGTCAACGCGCCCTTCGCCGGGCGAATGGCCAGTCGCGCCGCAACAAGCGACAGGCCGATCGCGGCGGCATCGGTGAGCATGTGCCCGGCATCGGAGAGCAACGCCAGGGAATGAGCGATCACTCCCACCGCGATCTCGAGGGCCATGAACCCGAGGATCAGGCCGAGGGCCACCGTCAGCTTCCTCGCGTCCGCGTCGGCGCTCACGCCGTGCGAGTGGCCGGCGGGCCCGTGTGCCATGCTCTTGCTCTCGATGGCTCCACCGCGATCATCCGACACGCTTTCACCCTAACGCCCGTTTCCCGCTCGAGATAGAAGCTCTAGAGAGCTGAAGAGGCACGTAGTCCTCCCCAGATCCAATCTGAAGCGCGCGCTGGCCCGATTGCGTAGCCTTAGGGAGTAATGCTCCTTTTCCTGTTCGTAGGTACCTTGGCGGTAGTGGCTGCGGTGCTCGGGTTGAGCATGTGTCACGTTGCCGCGCTCAGTGATCGCAACAGCGCGGTCGCCCTGACCGAATGGATCACGGCGAGCCGTCTCGCCGATCGCCATCTCACGCCCACGGACCGCGCCGGCGAGCAGTTCCTCTTGACCCCTCCGGGCAAGACCTTTCGCGAGGCCGGCTGATGAAGGGCAGCGCAAACATGCCCCGGATCGCCCCGAATCCGTCGATCTGGAGGCTCGTCAAAGGGTCTCTCTGCGCGAGGGTGACCATCTTCGCGCTGACCGGGACGCTCCTCTTCGCCGCGAACGCCCACGCGGCGGGTCGGCGCTGAACCGGCCGGGGAAGCCCCGTCTTCCGCAGCCTGCCGTGAACCCGCGGCGGAAATCTCGTCTCCCGTGCCGGCTGAACCTGCGCCGGAAGGTCGCTCCCGTGCCGGCTGAACCTGCGCCGGAATCCTCGTCTCCCGCGCCAGCCGAACCGGCGCCGGAAGCGTCCTCGTCGACATCCTCTCCGCGTCTGGTGAACCGGCTCGGCGGAACCCCCGCCGAGAAGTGTCGCTCCCCCGGCCGAACCTGTCGTGAGCCGGCGCCGGAAGCGTCGTCTCCCGTCGAGCCGGCTGTCAACCCGCGCCGGAAGCGTCGCCTCCCGCCGAGCCGTCGTTGAACCGCCCGCGCCGCCGAAGCGTCCCGCCTCCCGCCGAGCCTGTCGTTGAGCCGGCGCCGGAAGTGTCGCATCCAGCCGAACCGGTGGTTGAACCGGCGCCCGAAGTCTCGTCTCCGGTCGGATCGAGCAAAGAAGCCGCGGAAGCCACCGCCGGCAAACCGATCCTGGAACATGGCGCGGAAAGCCCGTCTTCGCCGCTCGTTGCGGCTTCGCAGAGTGCCGCGACGGCCGGTAGCCCATCGGACTCGGTTGCGGTGGAAGTCTCGGGCGCTGCGGCCGGACCCGTCACAACGATCCCTCCGTTTACTCCTGAAGAGCTCTCGACGGCCTCAGCCGCGAGCTCGGCCTATGCCGCGGCTCTGGCGCGGACGATCGTCGCGCAGCGCGCCGCGGACTTCACGCGCGAGCTCGGCGGACTGGGAGCGTCCTCGACGGGCGCCTACACGGTCGGGTCGCATGATCAGAGCCTGATCTCGGTGGCTTTCGTGGAAGATCTGGCCATGGGGAGGGCGGGGAGGGCAGGTGCGCCCGCCGGTGGCGGCTCTGGCGGCTCCGGTGGCTCCACCCGGCGGGAGCAGCCCGATCGCCCCGCCGCCGGGGCCCGCACCGGGCGGAGCCTTTGGCGGCGCGGCGGGGGGCGGATCCGGTATCGCTGCTCTCAGGGTTCCCGATGTTTGCGGGCCACCTGCTGCTGGGGGCTCCGCTGGCGATGCGTCGCCTACGACTTTCGTTTCAGCCGTGGCTCACGGCGTTCTTCGTTCTGATTCCAGAGCGGCCCGGCTAGCTCCTCCCGGTCGCTTCGCTTCGGCCCGGATCTCGCGATCCAGGGCCCCGGAAATCAATTCGAAGCCTCTTTGGAAGGAGCAGCACGCGATGGAACGTCATCTGACGACGTCTACAGGGAGCAAAAGCACACGAAACGATGGAAGTACGACGGGGATCGGGGTCATTCGCGCCGAAACCGCCCTCAACAGGAATACAGCCTTCGAGCGGAGCGCTCGCGCGGTGGCCCGCCCGCAACCAGCCCCACCCGCTCGCGGAGAGCGTGAGCGTCCGGATGCACACGCTGATCCTCACCGGGGAGTTGACGCATAGCTCGGCGCACACGCTCGAAGTGGAGATCGAACGCCTCTTCGAGGAGGGGGTCACGCCATCACGCTGGATCTCCGTCAGCTCACGCACATCGACTCGATCGGGGTGGGGGTGATCGTGTTCCGCTGCCGTCTCTGCCGAGCGGCAGGGACGCAGCTTTGCGCTGATCCCAGGGCCGCAGTTCATCCAGCGCGCGTTCGAGGAGGCGGGCGTGATCGACCAGTTGCCCTTCCAAGAAGACGAGCTCGCCGCCCGTCGACTGCGCGCCGCGGCGCCCGCCCGGCACGCTGGCGAAAGTTGTGAGCGGTGATTTGAGTAAACCGCGCCCGGCGCTGATCATGGCTGCAGGTCGAGCGAGTCGAGAATTTTCGACCACGGTTCGACGGCTCTTGCTTCCGCGTCGACCAGTTCGTTTTCGAACTTGGCCGTGTGTTGCAGCGTGACCCGCTCGGCGCGATTCTCGTACGGGGCGAGCAGGTGTGCCGGCACTTCGCCGATTCCGACTCGTTGGCGCTGTAGGTCTGATCGAACCGGGTGGTGCTCGGGGGGAGTGTCCGGTAGCCGCTTGCGGCCCACGCGCGCACATCCCCGCACACGTCCGGCGCGCTCAGCGCGGCCAGCACCTTCAGCTTGGTCGCGTAGGTGGTGGCTTTGCGGGTGAGCTTGGGGTTGCTCCAGTGCAAATGGGCGACCGCGCCGACGAAGCCGGCGACGGCCTGGGTGTCGGAGCGGATGAAGGCGACCCCCATCGTCCCGACCACCTCGTTGCTCAGTTTTTCGGCGGCTTCGTTCTCCGGCGAGGCCGCGGCCGCCATCGGACATTCGGCGCCGATCTTGTTTCGCAGTTCTTCGAGCGCCGCTTCGCCGGTCACATGTTGGTCCGCGCCGTGTGCACCAGCGCGTAGTCGGCGGCGATGTAGGCCTTCGTCGCGGCGATGTCGCTCTTCTTCGGCTTCATCCCTTCGTCCCCGCCTTCGCGAGCGCCGGGGCGGGGGCCATCGCGAGGGCCAGGCTTGCGGCGAGGATCGGGATCGTCAGTTTGCGCACGGAAGGAGTGTGTGGGTTGGTTGGCTCGGTCGAGTCAGCCGTGGGTTCACGTCGATGGGTGCCTCGCTAAGCGCATAGGAGGAGTATGTACGGTTCATCGCCCGGGCGCCGCTTGCGCCGCGGGCGCCGAGGATCTGAAGACCCCAAACGAAGGGCAGGCCCATGGATCTCGTCAATCATCAGTTCCGGCTCGCCGCGCGCCCGGTCGGCCTGCCCAAGCCGAGCGACTGGCAGTACGCCGAGGAGCCCGTCCCCGAGCCGGGCGAGGGCGAGGTGCTCGTGAAGGTCCGCTGATCTCGCTCGACCCGGCGATGCGCGGCTGGATGAACGACGCCCGCTCCTACATCCCGCCCGTCGGCATCGGCGAGGTGATGCGCGCGCTGGCGGCCGGCGAGGTGCTCGCCTCCAACCACCCGGACCTTGCTCCCGGGGACCTTGTGACCGGCCTGCTCGGCGTGCAGGAGTACGCCGTCGCGCAACGGCACGGCGCCGTGACGAAGGTCGACACGTCGCTCGCCCCGCTGCCGGTCTATCTCGTCGACGCTCGGCATGACCGGCATGACCGCCTACTTCGGCCTGCTCGACATCGGCGGCCGGCAGCGGGCGAGACGGTCGTCGTCTCGGGCGCCGCCGGCGCGGTCGGCGGCGTCGTCGGGCAGATCGCCAAGATGAAGGGCTGCTCGCGTCGTGGGGATCGCGGGCGGCGCCGAGAAGTGCCGCTAGCTGGCCGAGGACCTGGGCTTCGACGCGGCGATCGACTACAAGACCGAGGATGTGCGGCGCGGCTCTGCGCGAGCACTGCCCGAGGGGATCGACGTGTACTTCGACAACGTCGGCGGCGAGATCCTCGACGCCGCGCTCGCGCGCCTGGCACGTGACGCGCGGGTGGTGATCTGCGGCGCGATCTCGCAGTACAACGCCACCGGGGCCGTGCCGGGCCCGTCCAACTACCTCTCGCTGCTCGTCAACCGCGCTCGATGACCGGCTTCGTCGTCTTCGACTACGCCGCGCGCTACGGCGAGGCGGCGCGCGAGATGGCCGGCTGGATGCCGATGGCCGGCTCGTCTCGCGCGAGGACATCGCGGTGGGCGTTGTGAGAGACTTCCCGACACCCTGCTGGGACTGTTCTCGGGCGAGAACACGGGCAAGCTCGTGCTCGAGCTCGCCGCCGACTGAACGCCGAGACTGATGGCAGTTGCGTGCATCCAGGCTGGCATGCTCAGACACCTGCGACCGCAAAGATGAGCCTAGGACGAAGAAGTTGGTAAAGATCGCGCCGCCTGGCGCACCTGGGCCGCAAGCGCGCGGTTTCTCTCGGTATCCTCCTATCCCGACTCGATGGTCTGCTCCGCCCTGGAGCCTGATCCCGCAGCCGGGGTCGACTCTAAATGAAACGGAACGGCCTCATCGTCCTGCTGGTCGCGATCGCCGCGATCGCGTCGTGCTCGCCACCGGCTGCGGCGGCTCTCGGCTCGCATGGCTCGGCCTCACAAAGCGGCAACTCGCCGGCGTGCCTGCCGGCGACGCTCAACCACAGCGCCAAGCTGGCAGGGACGCCCGTCGATGTCTCGCCGGCGCCGGAAACCGGCACCGCGAACCCCGCACACGCAGATCAGCTTCCTCGGCGTGCCGCCCGCGGAGATCCACGACGTCTCGGTCGTCGGTCAGCGCAGCGGCGCCCACCCCGGCCGCCTGCGCGGCTACTCGCAGGGCGACGGCGCGAGCTTCGTGCCCGACGCCCGTTCGATGCCGGCGAGCAGCGTGACCGTGCGCGCCGTGATCGGCACCGGATCCCGAGGAGCGGCACGCGGCAGCGGCACCGGCGCGCGGGCGCAAGCCGATCGCCTTTCAGTTCCGCGTCGACACCCCGTATCCGACGGCCACCCCCCCGCTTTCCCAACCCGCCCGCCGCGCCCGCCGACGATCAGAGCTTCTACACGATGCCCGGCGTCCAGGCCCCGGTCCTGACCGTCACCATGCCCGACCGCGATCCCGCGGCCGGCGACATCCTCACGACCAACGGCCCGGGCCCCGGCCAGTACGGGCCGCTGATCTACACACCGCAGGGCCGGCTCGTCTGGTTCGACAGGCTCACCGGGGCGAAGCGGCGGAGGACCTGAACGAGCAGACCTATGAAGGCCGGCGCGTGCTGACGTGGTGGAAGGGGAAGGTGCTCTCGCTCGGCTTCGGCCAGGGCGAAGACATCGTCATGAACTCCAGCTACCAGACGGTCGCCAGGATCCCCGGCGGCAACGGCCTGCATGCCGACCTGCACGACTTCCAGATCGCGCCGCACGACGTCGCCTACATCACCGCGTTCAACCCGATCCGCTGCAATCTCTCGGCGGTCAAAGGAGCGGCGGACGGGGCGATCGTCGACACGGCGATCCAGGAGATCGACATGCGAACGGGCCTCGTGCGCTGGGAATGGCACAGCCTCGACCACGTCGGCGCCGCGGAGTCCGAAGTCGAAGCGCCGACCGGACGCGACGCCGTGGGACTATTTCCACCTCAACTCGATCGACCCGGAGGGTGGGACTCCAATCACAGACGGCGACCTCCTGATCTCGGCGCGCAGCACCTGGGCCGGCTACCAGCTGGAAGGCGGCAGCGGCAAGATCCTCTGGCGCCTCGGCGGCAACCGGAGCTCCTTCAAGATGGGGCCGGGCACGAAGATGGCCTGGCAGCACGACGGGCGCATGCTCCCCAACGGCGAGGTCACCTTCTTCGACGACGGCTCGAACCCGCCGATCCACCGCCAGTCGCGCGGCCTGCGGATCGCGCTCGACCTCAAGACCCACGAAGCGCGCCTCGCCTCCGCCTACACGCACCCAGGCGCCCGCTGCTCGCGCCGAGCCAGGGCAACATGCAGACGCTCCCGACGGGAACGCCGTCGTGGGCTACGGCGGGGTGCCCGCGATCAGCGAGTACGCCGCCGACGGCGCGCTGCTGTTCGACGCCCACCTGCCGTTCGACATGACCTTCTACCGCGCCTTTCGCTTCCCCTGGAGCGGGCGCCCGCTGAGCCCGCCTGCGGTCCTCGCCGGCCTGAACAACACGGGCGAAGAGACGATCGTGCACGCGAGCTGGAACGGCGCGACCGGGGTGGCGTCCTGGCGCGTGCTCGCGGCGAAGGCAGCCGGCGGCCCTGACGGCCCGGGCGACGATCCCGGCCAGCGGCTTCGAAAGCTCGACGACCCTGCCCGCGAAGTACGCCCGCGTGGCGGTGCAGGCGCTCGACGCGGCCGGCCGTGTGCTCGGCACCTCGCGGACGGTGCACCCGATCAGCTACGCCGCCTCGCTGCGATGAGCCGGCGACTCAGTAGGCCGGTTTGGACTTGTGCTTGTGCGTCGTCGTCGGGGCGTCGTGCGCCGGGGTGCTGCTCGTCGCCGGCTTCGCGGTGGAGGAGCTCCCCGATTTGCCGCCGCACCCCGTCACCGCGGAGTGCTCGCCAGGACGACCACGAGCGTTAGCATGGCGGTCAGTGGCGTTCTTTTCATGGGCCGGGCTCCAGTTCTCGCGCGAGGGTTCGGAGCCCACCCTACCAAGCGTTCATGCCGCCGTTCGCAGTCGGGTAGGCCGTCATGAGCGTCGAGACGACGGCGAACGCCGGGCGCTCCGGAGCGGCCTCCGCCCGAGGGCAAGCAGGGCTCGGGCCTGGGCTGGCTGCTGGCCGTCTGCTGCGTGGCCCAGTTCATGGTCATCCTCGACCTGAGCATCGTCAACGTCGCGCTGCCCTCGATCCAGTCGAGCCTCGGCTTCTCCTCGCCGGACCTGCAATGGGTCGTCGACGCCTACGCGATCACGTTCGCGGGCTTTCTGATGCTCGGCGGACGCGCGGCCGACCGCTTCGGGCAGCGCCGGATGCTCGTCGTCGGGCTGCTCCTGTTCGGGCTCGCCTCGCTCGCCGGCGGCGCGGCGCCCGACCAGGGGGTGCTCGTCGGCGCGCGCGCGGTGCAGGGCTTCGCCGGCGCGCTGATGGCCGCGACCTCGCTGGCGATCATCACCGCGTCGTTCCCGCCGGGCCCGAAGCTCCACCGGGCGATCGGCCTGTGGGCGGCGATGAACGGGCTCGGCGGCGCGGCCGGCGTGCTGCTCGGCGGGATCATCACCGAAGCGCTCAGCTGGCGCTGGGTCCTGCTGATCAACCCGCCGATCGCGATCGCGGCCGCGCTGGTGGCCTACGCGGTCGTGAGCGAGCGCCGCAGAGAGCGGGACGAGGCCGTCTTCGATCTCGCCGGCGCGCTGACGCTGACGATCGGTCAGATGGTGCTCGTGTACGGGGTCGTGGAAGCGGGCCTGAAGGGCTGGGACACGTTCAACCGCGCTCGGCCCGATCGTCCTCGGCCTGGTCCTGCTCGGGGCCTTCGGCGTGATCGAGACGCGCGTGGCATCCGCGCCGCTGATCCCGTTCAAGGAGCTGACCAAGACGCTGCGGACCGCGAACACGATCGTCCTGCTGTTCAGCGCGGCGCTGTTCCCGATGTGGTTCGTCAGCTCGCTGTATCTGCAGCAGGTGCTGGGCCTCTCGCCGCTGCACACCGGCCTGATCTTCCTGCCGATGACCTTGACGATCATGCTCGTCGCCTCGCGCGCGGGCAAGCTCGTCAGCCACTTCGGCGTGCGCCCGGTGCTCGGCGGCGGGCTGATCATGCTGACCGGCGGACTGCTGCTGTTCACGCGGATCGGATCGAGCGGCAGCCCGATCGTGTACGTGATGATCCCCGGGCTGCTCACGGCGGCGGGGATCGCGATGTCGATCGTCCCCTCGACGATCGCCGCCACCCAGGGCGCCAAGCAGGGACAGGCCGGGCTCGCCTCGGGCCTCGTCAACACCTCGCGCCAGGTCGGCGGCGGGCTCGGGCTCGCGCTGCTGATCACGCTCGCGACCCAGCGCACCACGCATCTGATCGGCTCGGGCCAGCAGGTCGCGCAGGCGCTGACCCACGGCTTCCGGCTCGCCTACCTGATCGGCGCCGGCCTGGCCGCGGCGGCGGCGCTGATCACGTTCACCTCGCTCCCCCGGCCCGATGCCGCGCTGGGGGCAGCCGCCCGGCGCTTTGCGCTCGCGATCGGCGTCGTGCTCGCGGTGTTCGTCGCGCTCACCGCCGCGTTCGCGGGCTCCCACGGCGCTCCGATCGGGGCCTACACGACCAACGGCGCCTACAGCTTCGTCACCGAGCCCTCGCTTCACCCGCCCGAAATCCGCAGCACCCGGGCGCCTCCTCGGGACAGCTCGCGCCCGGCTACATCTTCACCGCGAACTTCTACGACCTGAACGAACCGCCGATCGTCGGCCAGAGCGGGCCGCTGATCCTCGACCGCCGCCTGCAGCCGGTCTGGTTTCAGCCCGTGCCGGAAAAGCTCGTCGCCGCCAACCTCAGCCTGCAGACCTACGAAGGCAAGCCGGCGCTCGCCTGGTGGCAGGGTGTCACCACGAACACCGGCGCCACCGAAAGCGGCGAATACGTGGTCGTCAACCAGCACTACCAGACGGTCGCCAGGCTGAAAGCGACCGGTGGCTGGGTGCTCACGCTGCACGAGTTCACGATCTCCGGAGTCGACGCCTGGGTGACCGCGAACAAGAACATCCCGATGAACCTCTCCAAGTACGGCGGCGCCTACAACGGCGCGCTGATCGACTCGGCCGTGCAGGAGTACAACCTGAAGACCGGCAAGCTGCTGCGCAGCTGGGACGCGCTCGACCACATCCCGCTGAGCGAGTCGCAGGCTTCGCTGCCGACCAACGGGTTCCCCTGGGATGCCTACCACGTCAACTCGATCGATCTGACCGGCAACGGGACCTTCCTCGTCTCGATGCGCGACACGTGGAGCTGCCTACATGGTCGACGCCGACAGCGGCAAGATCGAGTGGACGCTCGGCGGCAACAGATCGAGCTTCAAGTTTGGGCCGGGGGCGGCCTTCCAATGGCAGCACGACGTGCGTCTGCAGGGTGGGAGGGATGAGGGTGGGGGGGATACCAATCTTAAAGTCAGCCTGTACGACGATCACTGCTGTCAGCTGACCGGTGGGGGCACCTACGTCAACCCGACCGGCCCGTCCCGCGGACTCGTGCTCGAGCTCGACCAGCAGACGCGCACGGCGACGCTCGTGGCCCAGTACGGGCAGGGCGGTGGCTTCACCTCGGACTACATGGGCGACACCCAGCCACTGCCGAACGGCAACGTGTTCGTCGGCTTCGGATCGGAACCTTACTTTGCCGAGTACAGCCAATCGGGCAAGCTGCTGTTCGAAGGGGAACTGCCAGGACCCAACCTCACCTACCGGGCGACGCTCGAGCAGTGGCTCGGCCTGCCGCTCTCCCCGCCCGTCGGCGCCGCCCGCCAAGCGGCCGGCAAGACCACTGTGTACGCGAGCTGGAACGGCGCCACCGAGGTCGTCTCCTGGCGGGTCCTGGCCGGGCACGGCGCCGGCGCCGCCACGCCGACCGTCGTGGCGACCGCCGCCAGGTCGGGGTTCGAGACGTCGATCCCGGTCCCGCGGGGCTATGAGAGCTTCAGGGTGCAAGCGCTCGATGCCGATGGCCGGGCGATCGGCACTTCCCGGCGATTCACGTCATAGACTGCGGCGCGATGACGATCCTGCTCGCCACATTTGATGCCACCGCGGGGCGCGTGATCCGACGATGAGTACGCGGCGCGGTTCAGCCGGTGCCCTGCTCGTTGGGCTGGCGGCCGCGGCGACGCTCGGCGCGTGCGGCGGCGCCTCGTCGGCCACCTCAGACGTGCTCGCCGCGGACTCGGCTGTGAGTGCCGCGCCCGCGGGTGCTGTGACGGTTTCGCCGCTGCCGGGTACTCCGGATGCCTCCCCGGCAACCCAGATCAGCTTCCTCGGTGGCCAGGGCACCCAGGTGTCAGACGTGCATGTGGTCGGATCGCACAGCGGCAATCACGGTGGAAGCCTGCGGGCCTACTCGACCGGGACAGGTGAGAGCTTCATGCCGGCGCACCCCTTCCAGACGGGGGAGCGCGTAAGCGTTCACGCTCGCGTCAGCTCTGATGGCGCCACGCAGACGGTGAGTACCAGCTTCACGATCGCCGCCCAGGACGTGGTCAGCCAGAAGCAATTTCCGATCAACCCAGGCAACCCGCGCGCGATTCAGCACTACAGCTCCGCTCCGGGACTGACGCCCTCGACGGTGTCGATCGCCACGCCCGCCAAGCCCGGTGCGAGTGCAGGTGACCTGTTCCAAGCCCCCTACCAAGGCATGGGCTCACCGGGGCCGATGATCTCCGAACAGAACGGCAACCTCGTTTGGTTTCACCCACTGCCCGCCGGGGACAGCGCGACGAACTTCCACGTGCAGCAGTACGAAGGCAAGGCGGTGCTCGTGTGGTGGCAGGGACGGATCCTGCAGGTCGGCTTCGGTCAGGGCGAGGACGTGCTGTACAGCACGTCCTACCAGCACGTCGCGACGATCTTCGCGGGCAACGGCTATCACGCCGACCTGCACGAAATCCGGATCACTCCGCAAGGTACCGCCTGGATCGACATCTTCGACCCGATCCACATGAAGGTGCCCTCCTCGAGCGGCCCCTCTGACGGTGTCCTGCTCGACTCGGTGGTGCAGGAGATCGACATCAAGACCGGCCTGGTGATGTGGGAGTGGCACGCGCTCGGGCACATCTCACTCGGCGAATCGCAGACTCCCTCACACGCGACCTACCCGTGGGACTACGTCCACATCAACTCCGTCGATCCAGATCCGTCGTCCGCGGCGGGCTCCAGCGTGGGGGCAGGCGCGGGCTCCGGCCAGCCGGGCGATCTGCTGCTGTCCTCGCGCAACACCTGGACGCTGTATGACGTCGACCTGCACAGTGGCGCAATCAACTGGCGTCTCGGTGGCGAGCACTCGAGCTTCAAGCTCGGCGCAGGCACGCGCTTTTACTGGCAGCACGACGCCGAATGGCAGCCCGGTGGGCTGATCTCGATGTTCGACAACGGCTCGGACCCGCCGAAGGAGAAGCAGTCGCGCGGACTGCTGCTGGACCCGAACACGAGCAGCCACGCGGTGACGCTCGTCAAGCAGTTCACCAACCCGACGAACACGCTGCTGGCCGAAAGCCAGGGCAACACCGTCAACCTGTCGACCGGCGAAAACACAGCCGGCAACTGGCTGATGGGCTACGGTGGGCTGCCGAACTTCACCGAGTACGACCCCTCCGGTCATGTGCTGCTCGACGGCACGCTCGGCAAGAACGTGCAGAGCTTCCGCACCTACCTCGCGCCGTGGAGTGGCCAGGCGCCGGGCGTGCCGTCAGTCCTCATGAGCGGCTCCTCCGCGGTCGCGGTGAGCTGGAACGGCGCGACAAACGTGGCCTCCTGGCGGGTGCTCGGCGGTCCCTCCGCAACCGCTCTTGCACCGGTGGCCAGCGCCGCGAAGGCCGGTTTTCAGAGCACGATCTCGGTGCCGGCGGGCGCCGCTTACGTCGCCGTGCAGGCGCTTGACGCAAGCGGCGCGGTGCTCGCCACCTCGCACACGATCAAGGGTTGAAAGCGCGCCGGTCAGCCGGGCGTGCGCTGCTCGCCGCCGCGGCGCCGGCGCTGGGGCTTGCGCTGCTTGCCTCGGGATGCTCGGGTGTGGGCGCGAGCACGGGCACGGGCGTCGGCACGAATAGCGCCGATGCGAGCGCGGCGAGTCCGAGCTGCGTGCCATCGGCGCTCAACAGATCTGCGGCGCTCGCCGGCGCGCGAGTGACGGTCTCGCCCGCTCCCGGCACCAGGGACGCCTCGCGCGCTACGCAGATCAGCTTCCTGGTCGGCGGGGCGGGCGGGAATGCGGGTTCTGCTGGTGCGAAGCTGTCGGGCGTGCTCGTGACGGGCTCGCTCAGCGGCGCGCATGCCGGCCGGCTGCTCGCTTACTCCCAGGGTGACGGCGCGAGCTTCGTCCCGACGAAGCCGTTTACACCAGGGGAGCTCGTGACGGTGCACGCCGTGTTGAGCGAAGTCGGCAGGCCGATCTCCCCGCTGGTCTGGAGCTTCACCGTGGCCGTTCCCGACCGCCCGGGGTCCGCGACTGTGACCGAGAGCACGCGCCCGAGCACCGCGCCTGCCCCTGCACCGAAGGAATACGAGAGCTTTCACTCGCGCCCGGAACTGCGCCCGCCGGATGTGACGGTATCCGCGAAGGCCCAGACGGCGACGGGTGGTGACCTGTTCCTCGCTCCGTATTCCGGGGTCGGGCAGTACGGGCCGATGATCCTCGACGAACATGGAAACCTCGTCTGGTTCAAGTCGCTGTCCCCTGCCGGTACCCGTGCCGCGGACTTTCGCGTGCAGCAGTACCAAGGCAAGCCCGTGCTCACCTGGTGGCAGGATCCGCTGATCGCCGACGGCAGCAAGACCGCGGGCGAGGTGATCGCGAACAGCTCCTATCGGACGATCGCGGTGATCCGCGCCGGCAACGGCTACCAGCCGGACCTCCACGAATTCACGATCACTCCTCAGGGCACCGGGTTGATCACGGTTTACGACGCGATCGACTGCGACCTGTCAGCGGTCGGTGGCCCCCGCAGCGGCGCGGTCGCGGACACGTTGCTGCAGGAGATCGATCTGAAGACGGGCCTGGTGATGTACGAGTGGCACAGCCTCGACCACGTGCCTTTGCAGAGCTCATATGCCTCGCCCGCGCCGACGAGCAAGGGCGAACCGTTCGATTACTTTCACATCAACTCGATCGACGTCGAGCGGGATGGAGACCTGCTGGTCGACTCGCGCAACACCTGGGCCGCGTACGACGTCGGTCCGAATACCGGTCAGGTGCGCTGGCAGTTGGGCGGCAAGCGCTCGAGCTTCAAGCTCGGTCCGGGGACCGCCACGGCCTGGCAGCACGACGCGCGCGAGCAGCCCGATGGCGCGATCACGTTCTTCGACAACGGCGCGTTCCCGGCCGTGCACCCGCAGTCGCGGGCGATCGAACTGGCGCTCGACCCGACCACGATGACCGCGACCCTCGTGCGCAGGTACGAGCATCAGAACCCGCTCGTCGCCGGCAGTCAGGGCAACGTGCAGGCGCTCGCGAACGGAGACTGGATGGTCGGCTGGGGCCAGGCCGGCTACCTCTCGGAGGTCACCCCCTCCGGGCAGGTCTTGTTCAACGCCCACCTGCCGCCGGATTGGGAGTCCTACCGGACCTACGCGCAGCCCTGGTCCGGTCAACCGGCCGAACCGCCGGCGGTGTCGGTGGGGCAGGCGGCCGGCTCCTCGTCCAGAACGACCGTCTACGTGAGCTGGAACGGGGCGACGAACGTGGCCGGCTGGCGGGTGCTCGCGGGGCCGACATCCACGACGCTGGCGCCGGTGGCGCCGGCGGCTCCGAAGACCGGCTTCGAGACCGCGATTACCACCCCCGCGTTGGCAAGCGGGCATTACCTGGCCGTGCAGGCGCTCAACGGCGCAGGTGCTGTGGTCGGCGTCTCGGCGACGATCAGAAGCTAGCTCGGCCTCGCGTACGCGCTCTTGGTCCGGGTCCGCCTCCGCCCGGTCCGGCGGCGCCTCCCCCCGGCGCGATCCGCCCGCCTTCTGCCGGGTGCTCAAACGTCCGAGCCGGATTCTCCAGGGGGCCGGTTTCGCTTTCGGAGCGCTGCTTGCGCCGCGAGGCCGCGGCCGTGGCGGCGTGCTTGGCCGTGGAGAAGTAGTCGGCGAAGCCGCGCGCGTGGGCTTCGGTCAGGCGCGGCGGCAGCGGGCCCCGCAGCTCCTGGGCGAAGGCCTGCTGCAGCGCGCTGCGCAGTTCCTCCTCGAGCAGGCTTTCGTCGGCGCTGTTGTGCAGCTCCAGGCGCCCGCTGTGCGTGCTGTAGTCATATAGCTCGCGTTCCTCGCCACGCGCGATCGGGGTGATCCCCTGGGTGGGCCAGTTGGAGTAGATCGCGTACTTGGCTCGTGGTGTGCGCAGCGCGACGACGTGCAGCGGCGCGTCGGCCGCGTAGGGTTCGATCGCGAACTCGGTGACGGTCTCGTCGGTGGCGTGCAGCACATAGGGGCGCCCCGGCGCCGTGGGATCGGCGAGGATCGCGGCGAGGTCGGCCCGCCCGGCCAGGTGGGAGTAGTGGGGCTCGTGTCGCCAGGCGTCAGAGCCGCTGGCGATCGTGAGCAGCAGCGGGGCGAGGTCGACGCTGGAGGTGAGCTGTTCGCGGACGAGCTCGGGGGAGCTGGTGAGCACGCCGCGGGGGTCCTTGACGAGCAGCGGGACGCGAATGCCCTCCTCGTAGGCGGACGCGCCCTTGCCCCGCAGCCCGTGCGAGGCGCCGTACTCGCCGTGGTCGGAGGTGAAGAGAATCACCGTGTTTGCCGCCACCTCGGGGCGGCTGTGGAGCGTGTGCAGCACGCGGCCGATGTGATCATCGACCTCGCGCTGGAGCTTCATGTAGAGATCGAGGAATTCGAGCCATCTGCCGCCGGCTTCGGCACCCGTGAAGGGAACCGGTCCAAACGAGGCCGCCGCGGTGTCTTGGAAGGAGCGTTGCAACAGCGGCTTGTTGCGCTCGATCAGCAGCTCCGGTGTCTCGTAGTTGGGTGGCAGGCGCCCGACCGCGCTGGGCGCCAGCGCCTCGGCGGGAACGCGATCGCTCCACTTGTACCACCAGGCGATGTCGTGCGGGTTAACGAAGGAGACGGTTGTGCACCAGGGATCGCCGCCGCCCCCCTCGTGGGCGAACCAGTGATCGAACTGGCGTGCGATCTGCGGGTCCACCCGCCAGCCCTGGCCGGGGCCGCCGTCGGGCGATGGGTAGGTGCCTCCGGCGAAGCCGTAGTCCGCGAGCAGGGGCCTGCCCTGCGCCTGTGTCCACTTGTTGTCGTGGTGGGTGAGGTGCCACTTCCCGTACCACCGGGTTTGGTAGCCATGTTCGCGCAGCATCGTCCCCCAGGTCGGGAAGCCGGGGTCCAGGGTGCTGCCGCCCGTGATCATGCAGCCGGTCTGATGGGTATAGAGGCCGGTCAGCATCGCCGAGCGAGAGGGAGTGCAGTCGTTCGAGACGGTGTAGTGCCGGCCGAAGGAGACCGCCCCCTGGCGCAGACGCTGGAGGTTTGGCGGCAGGCTCACACCACCCCCCGGGATCGGTCCGAACCACTGTGGAAAGCGCAGCTGGTCGACCATGATCACGAGGATGTTCGGCCGCTTGACTGCGCTCGCCGATGGAGTGGTATGCACGGACGCGGGCGTGGGAGGGGGTGCAGGCGGAACCGGTTTTGTGTCGGGGTCGCTCGTGGCGTCGGCCACGGCCTTGATGCCCAGCCCGGCGCCGGCGACGACGCCACCGGCGATCAGACCCGTCTTGAGGAAAGTGCGCCTGTCGGTCTTCTTATCTGGTTTCATGCCTGCGGTGCGCGTGCGGATTCTTGGTCTGACGGCGGTGTTGCTGGGATCGGTGCTCGCCGCCGCTCCAGGTGCTCAGGCGGCCGGATCGGCTCCGATTTGCGAACCAACGACATTGAATACCTCCGCGATGCTTGGCGGATCTGTGACTGTCTCGCCCCTGCCGGGCAGCCACGACGCTTCGCCGCGGACGCAGATCAGCTTCCTCGGCGTTCCTAAAGGCGAGCTTAGCCTGATCGACGTCGTCGGCTCGCGCAGCGGCGCGCACGCCGGTCGTTTCGAGGGCTACTCCGAGGGCGATGGCGCCAGCTTCGTCCCGAGCAGGCCGTTTGCGGAAGGCGAGACGGTCACGGTCAACGCGCGGGTGCGGGTGGGCGGTGGCACGGTTCAGCCGCTGCGCGACAGCTTCACGATCGCCCGTCAGGACACGCTGACGACCACGCCCGAGACGCTCCACCCCGGCAGCCCCAGCGAGATACAGACCTTCCGCTCGCGTCCGGATCTGCAGCCGCCGACGGTCACGGTGACCGCGAGCTCGCCCGGGGTGGCGCCCGGCGACGAGTTCGTCGCACCGTACAACGGTCCGGGTCAGAGCGGGCCGATGATCCTCGACCCGAGCGGCGGTCTGATCTGGTTCAAAGCGCTGCCGAAGTACACCTCGGCGACGAACCTGCGGGTGCAGGAATTCGCGGGCAAGCCGGTCCTGACTTGGTGGCAGGGTGATATCTCGGTGCATGGGTTTGGGCAGGGCGAAGGCGTGATCCTCAACAGCTCCTATGCGCAGATTGCGCATGTGAGGGCCGGGAACGGGTTGCAGGCCGACCTGCACGAGTTCCAGCTGACGCCCCAGGGCACGGCGTTGATCACCGCGTATGACCCGATCTATTGCAACCTGTCGAGTGTCGGTGGCTTGGCGGATGGTGCTGTGACCGACGGAACCTTCCAGGAGATCGACGTCAGGACAGGGCTCGTGATGTACCAGTGGACGAGCCTCGACCACGTCGCGCTCGACGAATCCTATGCGCCTGCGAGCGCCGGCGACACCGCATTTCCGTTCGACTTCTTCCACATCAACTCGATCAACCTCGACCAGGACGGGAGCCTGTTGATCTCCGCGCGGAACACGTGGACCGCCTACGACATCAATCCTCAGAGCGGTCAGATCGTTTGGCAGCTGGGGGGCAAGCACTCGAGCTTCACACTGGGTTCAGGGGTCGCCACGGCCTGGCAGCACGATCCGCGGGAGCTCGCGAACGGGTCGTTCAGCATCTTTGACAACGGGGCCTCCCCGACCGTGCATAGTCAATCGCGCGGCATCGTCGTGAGCCTCGAACCGCAGAGTAAAACGGCGACGCTCGTCAGCCAGCTCACCCATCCGTCGCCGATCCTCACACAGAGCCAGGGCAACGTCCAGGCGCAGACCAACGGCGACTGGTTCGTCGGTTGGGGGGAAGTCCCCGACTTCTCCGAGTTCAGCCCCACCGGCCAGCTGCTGTTCGATGCGCATTTCCCGCCCGGCGATCAGTCCTACCGCGACTTGCGCTTCACCTGGACGGGCGCCCCCACCACCCGACCGGTGTTCTCGGTGCTGGCCGCCCACGGCGCGGGAACTGTCTATGCGAGCTGGAACGGCGCAACGCTCGTCGCCGGCTGGCGGGTGTTTGCCGGATCTACCCCGCACGGCTTGAAGCCGGTCGTCGCGGAGGCCCCGCGAACGGGATTTGAGACTTCGATCCCGCTGTCCGCGGGAACGACCGGGAGGTATCTGGCCGTGCAGGCACTCGACGCCGGCGGGCGGGTACTCGGCACTACCACGACCGCTGCCGTGGCCGGCCTGTGATCAAGCCGATGTGCTCGCCATGGCCAATTTCTGGGTGCGAGGCCGGTTCTCGGTCTCGATGATCACCCGGCAGGGTCGCTTGCTGAGCAGATAGGCGGCGGTCGGTCCGATGCCCCGCTCTCCCGCCGGAGCGTGGATCGTCGACCAGTAGATCACGTCCGAGCCGACGCGTTCGGCTTCCTCGACGATCGCCGCCCCGGGGTTGCGGGTGCGGATCAGGCCGGTGTGGATCTTGATCCCGGAGCGTCGGGCCTTGATCCGCGCGCTCTCGAGCACCGAGCGGCCCTGCGCCTCCTCGTCCTCCAGGCCGGCCTCCAGTGAGAGCTGGCTGGGTACGGGCAGGACGAATACCGCATAGACCACGCCCTCTTCGCCGATCAGCTTCGCGGCGCCGGAGAACGCCGCGGCGCTGATGTCCTCGCCGAAGATCGGCACCAGCGCGGTGCGGTAGTCGAGCTCCTGGAAGTCCGCCGGGCGCTGCGCGCGCTCGATACGGTAGGACTTGCGTGGATCGAGGCCCTGGCTGTGGCGGTAGTAGAAGTAGCCGGCCATCCCGAAGATCATCCAGGGGATGCCGACGTATCTGGCCTCGGTGTGCAGGACGACGACCGCGACCCAGGCGGCGGCGGTGCCGATCCCGCCGATCACCGCGGTCATCGGGATTTCCGAGCCGCGGATCCTGATGTTCCAGGGCATTCGATAGGGGCGCTCGCGGTCGGGGTCCTTGATCCGCAGCGCGATCACGGCGGCGTGTGCGATCGTGAACGAGAGCATCGCGCCGAACGAGTAGAGGTTGCCCAGCACTTCGGTGTTGCCGTAGAGGATCAGCACGCTCGCGAGCGCCGAGAAGAACACGAGCGTGAACCAGGGCGTGCGGAACTTCGGGTGCAGCTGCGAGAACAGGCTCGGCAGCTGACGGTGCTCGGCCAGCGACCAGGACAGGCGCGAGATGCCGATCATGCCGGCGTTGGTCGCGATGAACAGGATCGTCGCCGCGAGGATGCCGACGTAGTACTGGGCGAGCTTCAGGACCGTTCCGTGCAGGCCCAACCGCGAGACGATCCCGAGGACCGGATCGTTCTGGAAGAAGCCGCCGAGCGCGGTCGCGTGGCCCGGTGAGGTGAAGCTTTCGTGCAGCGCCGGGCTGTAGCCGACGCCGTGGTGGATGACCGGCAGTGCCGAGAGCGCGATCACCGAGATGCCGGCGTAGACGCCGAGCACGGCGAGCACCACGAGGTTGACCGCCTTCGGCACCTGGGTGCCGGGGTCGCGTGCCTCCTCGGCCATGTTCGCGACCGTCTCGATGCCGGTGTAGGCGAGCATCGCCAGCGAGAGCGCGAAGATCAGTTCTTTCCAGCTCGGCACGCTGCCGAGGTGCACCTGGGCGATCAGCAGATGCGGGTTCAGCACGAGCACTGCGCCGAGCCCGACGAGCAGGATCTGTGTGCTCAGGTCAAGGATCGCGAGGACGAAGTTGAGCTTGGCCGACTCGCCGAGGCCGCGGATGTTCAGCCCGGCGAGCACGACGACGACGATCAGCCCGCCGAAGATGTCGTCGGGGTTGTGGTCGAGCGCGTGCAGGCCGGGAAACGCGCTCAGGTAGTGGGGCACGAAGAACGCGGAGATCGCGATCGTGAGGATGTAGTCGAGGCTCAGCGCCCAGCCGGCGAAGAACGAGACGACGTCGTCGAACGCATGGCGCGCAAACGAGGAGGAGCCACCCGCTTCGGGGAACATCGCGGCGCCCTCGGCGTAGGTTTTCGCGGTCAGCGCAAACAGGCCGCCGGCGAACACGAACACCAGCGGGGTGAGGCCGAGCGCGTGCGCGGCGACCAGGCCGAGTGCGTAGTAGATCGAGGAGCCGACGTTGCCGTAGGCGGTCGCGAACAGTCCGGAAACGCCGACCGAGCGGCGCAGGCCATGCTCGCTCAGACGCGCCATTGAATGACTCTGCTCATCGGTGGGTCACGCCTGCATAACGGTTCATCGCGTATGTATAACGGTTCATGACGCTCGCCGGCCCGCAAGCGCGGACGGCCGGCTCACGCGCCTGCAGCACGGTGGAGATCGGACAAGCGCCGGCCAGAAGCAGCTTGGCCACAACAACAGGGTGCTGTTCGCAAACAGCCTGACGGCGGAGGACATCCGCGGACTGCTTGGATGAATGTGCTTGTCCGAATCCCGCGAGTCTTTTTCGCCTCGTTGGAGTAGGTTGAGGCAATGACCGCGAAGGAGACAGTGCAAGCGCTCTACGCGGCCTACGCCACGGGAGATCCGGATCGAATCGCGGCGTTGCTGCATCCCGATGTCATCTGGGTGGCTCCTGCAGGCAATGCCACACAGGTCGCGCTCGGGTTGGGAAGCGCCGATGACGCGGGGTCGCCACGGGGCCTCAACGACCTTGACCGTGATGCGATCGTGGCATTCATGGCCTATGACTATCCGCGGTTCTTCGCAAACGTGGCGTTCGAGCCCCGCTCGATGATTGGCGAGGGGGACGTGGTGCTGGCCGAGCACAGGATGTCGGCGACGCTTCCCAACGGTCGCCCATACGTCAACGACTACTGCTTCGTGTACGAGGTCGTCGACGGCCGGGTTATGGCGATTCGCGAGTACATGGACACGCGCGGCGGCTGGTTGCAGGTCTTTGGCGGCGATCCCCCGAAGGTCCTGCTCACAGGCACGCCGCCTGACTCCTGACGAGCGGCGCGCAGCGCAGCGTCATACAGGGCAGCGACTCCCTCGCCATCGCAAAGCAGTAGTCCGTCAAGCGGACGCTCGGATGACCGCAGCCATACCCTGAAGTGTCTTAATCTGCTCGGATGGAGCCGAAGTTTACGCGACACCCACCGTCCGTTGCGATAGTGAGCTTGGTGGTCGTGCAGACTCCTGCAATCGCGGTGAGGTGCAATGTTCTACGCGAGGATGTGGCGCAGCGCGGAAGGTGTATGTCCGGTCTCTTCGCGCACGACGCGGCAGAGGTGGCTCTGGTCGGCGAAGCCGAGGTCGGCGGCCAGGCGTGCGAGGTCTCGCTCGCCGCCGGCCAGTTGCTCCAGCGCGCCCCGGGCGCGTAGGCGCATGCGGTGACGGGAGATGGTGTGCCCGGTCTCGGTGCGGAAGATGCGGCTGAGGTGGTGGGGGGAGACCGCGAGCTCGCGGGCGAGGTAGGGCAGGGAGCGCTCGGGGTTCGCCGCGAGGATCTCACGCGTGCCGTCGACTGCCGCGCGGCGAGCACGGGTGGCATTGGGCCGGCCGGCGGCGAGGCGGCGAGGATCGGCCTGTTCGAGCACCTGGGCGGTAAGCACGATCGCTCGTTCCAGGGTCTCGTGCTGGTCGCCGCCGCGATGCCCTGCGCTCAGCAGCAGCCGGTGCTCGAGGTCGATCTCCGGCGAGGTTGGTAGCGGCATCGAGGGCAGGGTCTGCCCGCCGCCCCATAGCGACGCCACGAGGTTGGGGGCGAGGGTGAGCGAGGTGCAGTCGTCGCCATCGTCGTGCGGGTGGTCGTAGCGCTGCTCTTCGCCCGGGTTCATGCAGTAGGCGAGTGTGGGGTCGAGCAATGTCTCGACGCCGTCGGCGCTGCGCAGAAAACACCCGCGACGAACGAACACGATCGCATGACCGCCGGCCTGCTCGCCGGCGTGGCCGCGCCCACGTGTGTGCCGGCAGGCGACGTCAGCGATCTCGACACCATCGCGACGCAGGAGGGTACGTGCGCTCAGCATGCAACACCCAGTCTCTCAGATGCGCACGAATATCCAAGACTTCGCAAACGGTTGCTGGGATGCTGGCTGGAATGCGTATCTACTGGTTCTGCTCACCCGAGAACCACGAACAGACAGGAGATATAGATGGCTTCTATTCGCAAGGAGATCCTGATCGACGCGAGCCCCGAGGATGTGTGGGCGGCCGTGCGCGATTGGGGGGCTCTGCACGAGCGCCTCGTGCCGGGCTTTGTCATCGACACGCGTCTCGATGGGGAGGACAGGATGGTCACGTTCGCCAACGGCACCGTACTCCGCGAGCGCCTCATCGACCTCGACCACGAGACCCGCCGGCTCGTATGGTCGATCGTCGACGGGCCGTACACCCACCACAATGCCTCAGCGCAGGTCTTCGGAGAGGGAGAGCGTGGGGCCAGGTTCGTCTGGACCGCCGATCTCTTGCCGAACGAGCTGGCCGGTCCTACCGGCGAGGCGATGGGGCGAGGGACCAATGTCGTCAAGCAGACACTCGAGGCCCAGGCCGTGCGCAGCGACACGCCGGCAAAGTCATGATCGCGTGAGCTCGCTTGTCGACACCCTGCACTCGGAAGCTCCCGTTGGCGAACACTGGTGGCTTCGGTGTCGGCCCGGGCGGTGTAGAGCGGTCAGGCCCCTGGAAGCTCGACGTTCTCGAATGCGAGGACTTCGGCGAGCTTGGTGAAGTGGGTGTCGCGATGGAGCACCGCAACGCCGCCGTGTTCAGCGGCTGCTGCGGCGATCAGCGCATCGGTCAGCGGCACGCGGTGATACCCGTCGCCATGTTCGGCCAGCTCGCCGATCGCGCTCATCGCGGCGTCGGCGACGGCGCGATCGTTGCAGGACGCGGAACCCATCGAGTTCCATCTCGAACGCGATGTACTCGGCATTGCTGCGGGCGGAGTAGAGGATCTCCATTCGTACGATCGGCGTGATCCACAGACGATCGTCAACGATCGCCTCCTCGACGAGCTCGCTGGGAAGAGACGAGAACCGCCCAGGCCGACGTGTCGACGACGAACGACGCGTCGCCTTCCAGCAACTCGACGACGTCCACCGCAGGTCGCTTAGGACTCGTTGTCCGTCAGCTGCTCGATGTGCTCAAGCGTGTCCCGACCAAGCCCATCCGGACTGAACACTCGCTCGATAAATCGCCTGCGCCGCTCGAGGCGCTCCTCATCGCTCAGCGCAGGCGTCTCGGCAGTCGGGGTGGTACTCAGAACCGAATGTTTCACGACCCCCAGGGTAGCGCCGGAGCACGACGAGAACTGGATCGGCGAACGCATGTTGAGAGTTGTTCGACGGGGTGGTAGGGCAGCGAGAAACTGTCCGCTGTTCAATCCCGAGGAGAATCCCATGACTATCTCTGCTGTTCTCGATTCCGCTGGGCGGCGTCGCTCACCCGCGACCTTGCCCGGCTTCCACGCCGGCCGTCCACCTCGCAACAAGGGGATGCGCTACCCGGCCGACCCGCCGACCGTGGAGGAGATCATCGCCGTGATGCGCAACGCGGGCGACAATCGTCACGGCTGGCGATTGCGTGCGTTGATCGTTGTGCTCTGGCGTGGTGGGCTGCGCATCCAGGAGGCGCCCGCGTTGGCCGAGCCTGATCTTGACCCGCGGCGTGGATCGCTGCTCGTGCGCAACGGCAAGGGCGGCCGCCGCCGCGAGATCGGGATGGACGGCTGGGGATGGGAGCAACTGCGACCCTGGCTGACCTCCCGTCGCGATCTGTCGAGCCGGCTCAAATCACTCCTGCAGCGGGGTGAGCCGGGGGTTGTAGAGGATCTCCCATAGGTGTCCGTCGGGGTCGCGAAAGTAGCCGGAGTAGATTCCCCATGGACGGTCGTGCGGTCGGTCGGTAAGGGTGGCCCCGGCGGCTCGGGCTTGGGTGAGCAGGGCGTCGACCTCAGCCTTGCTTGCCACTGCTTGTCCGATGCTGAACTCGCCTGTCTTCGGCGGACCGAGCGGGACCTTCGCGTCCTTCGCCAGCTCGGTGCGCGGGTACAGACATAGGATCACCCCGCCCTGCAGCTCGAACATCGCGATCGCCCCATCCGGCTCGACCTCATCACCGACGAACTCAGTGCCGATCACCCCGCGCGACTCCAATCCGAGTCCATCTCGGTAGAAGCCCAGTGCCCGCTCCAGATCAGCTACAGCGAGCGTGATTATGTCGATTCGCGCTTCCATCTTCCGCCTTGCTCACCGGATACCCGATTGGCGCGCCAGCTATGCGTGCTCGATGGAGACCGCGAGTGATGACCGGCTCACGCCCGTTTCCTTAGACGTCCTCTACCGTTATCCCGAGCTGTTGCGCGAGCGTTCGAGAGAGCTCCATGAGCTGCAGCGGGTCGATGATCGCGCCGCGAAGTCCCAGGATAGATCCCGCGGGCCTGAGCTCTGAGCCTCGCAGGTCAACGAGTGACATGGCTGCTTTGGAGAAATCGGTTTCCACGAGCTGACAGCGGGAGAAAACTGTGTCTTTGATGCTTGCCCCTTGGAAGTCCGCTCCAGTGAGTACACAATCTTCGAAGGACACTCGCTCGATCTCGCTGTGACGGAAGTTGGCGTAGTCGAGCTTGCAGCCCTTGAAGCTCACCTCCGCGATCCGCGCCTCAGCAAAGCTGAGACCGGTCAGCCGAGCATCGTTGAACACCGTACGCCGTAGCTGTGCGCCTCCCCAGTCGCCGTTGGCTGCGTCGATACGCTCAGCGATGACGTCGACGAAGTCGGTGCCCCGGAGCTTGGACTCGCCGAGATCGACGTCCTTCAGATGCACCCGCACGAGGCGTCCTGAACCTGCGTCCACCTCGAGGAGGGACGCCGAGCAGACCTGAACGTTTTCCAGCTCGAAACGTGCGTCAAGCCCAGCGAGCTGAACACTCTCGAGCTCCTCGGAGACAAATTCGGGTGCCTGCGTCGCCCCGATTTGGGGAGGCCTGGATCCTCGTGGGGCCATCTCGTCATTCTGAGCCGAGCTTGGGATGGTTCTGTCGAGCCGCCTTAAGCTCAGCGAGCCCAGACCTCGTTCCGTCCCGGCGACTCTCTCGGTCAGACGCTTACGCGGTAGTGGAGGTGAACGACGCCGCTTCGGAACCGGCGCTGATCGAGAAGTTTGAGTTGCGCACGGACGTCCTCTGGCAGGGCGCGCTTGCCGCTACCCACGAGCACCGGAACGACGAGCAGACGGCACTCGTCGACCAGCCCCGCGGCTATCGCCTGACCGGCTAGCTCGGCGCCCCCGACCGTGAGGTCCGCTTGCGAGGTCTCCTTCAGCACTCGAATCGCCTCGGGGTCGAAACTGGGCTCAACGCGCGTCTTGGCGCTGGACGGCGTCTGCAGTGTCCGCGAGAACACGACCTTCTCGGCAGAGCGCCAGATCGAGGCGTAGTCCCTCGCCACAGCATCCGAATCGTCGTCGGTCTCCCAGTAGACCATCGTCTCGTACATTCGGCGCCCGTATAGGTAGGTGCCGATCGGCCGCTCGAGATCGTTGACGAACGCATGCACCTCCTCATCCGGCGCCGCCCAGTCGAACCTGCCCTCCTCGTCCTCGACGTACCCGTCAAGCGAGGCGATCGCCGCATAGATCAACTTGGCCATCGCCACTCATTATGATCGCTGTCGTGAGCGGCACGCGGCCGAAGACCCGGCCGACCACCTGAATCTGCAGTCGCATCCGCGCAGGTTTGGGAGGCTTCAATGCGCGTGGGCGCGGCTAGCATGTGGATGGCGGTTGGATTGTGGTGTGCGGGGTTGGAGTGTGATGCGTCCGCCGCGTGCGGGGACGATGAATACGTTGCGGTGAGCGACTCGCTCCGAACGTCGGCGCGAGGGTTCGAGGCGGGCGTGGCGGAGGATAGTCCTGAGTACGATTCGGGCCTCGGTGAGGGAGAAGGCGGCGCCGATGCATCGTCTGGGTCCGCCGCCGAAGGGGATCCAGGTGTAGGTGCCGGCGCGTGTGTCGAGGAACCGCTCGGGGCGGAAGGTGAGCGGGTCGGGGTAGAGCTCGGGGCGGCGGTGCACGAGTGTTATGTAGGGGACGACCATTGTGCCGCTTGGGATGGTTAGCCCGGGCAGGTCGAATGGCTCGGTTGCGAGTCGTGCGGTGAGCGGGAAGGCTGGGCGCAATCGCATCGCCTCCTTGATCACCGCGTCGAGGTATTCGTCGTCTCCGTCGAGCGCGGCGGTTTGCAGGCGCGCGAGCGCGTCGGGGTAGCGAGTGACGCGCTCGAGTATCCACGTCAGGGTGGAGGCGGTGGTGTCGTGGCCACCGAGCAGCAGGGTGCGCATCGCGTCGCAGATCTCCTCGTCGCTCATCAGGCGGCCTTGGTCATCGGGTGTGCGCAGGAACATTCCGAGGACGTCCTGGCCGTCGAGTTGATCGCTGTTGCGGCGCTGGGCGACCTCTTCGAGCACGATCGTGTCGACCGCGTCGATCGCGCGGCGGACTCGTGGGAACGGTCTGTCCCAACCGTTCTCGCGGCTTGTCGCGATGATCGTTTGGAGGAAGAACCGTCGTGAGTGGCCCTCGCGGAGCAGCGCGAGTGTCGCCGAGCGCAACCGGTCGACGCGCGCGGGGTCGGTTACCCCGAACACGGTGGCCATGATCACCTCGAGGCTGATCGCTTCCATGTGCGGTTGGGAGGGAGTGGGGTGCCCGTAGGGCCAGCGTGCGAGAACCTCTTCGGTCTTGCGCTGCATCGTCTCGTGGTAGCCGCTCAACGCGTCCCCATGGAACGGGGGGAGCTGCGTGCGTCGCCTGCGCATGTGCTCGGCGCCGTCGATGTTCGTGAGTCCCGTCGGGCCGAGGAAGAGATGGTGCGCGGATGCCTTGGCCAGCGCCGCTCCAAGGCGAAGCACGCCGGTGTCGGCAGTGAAGACGCGCTTGATGTCCTCAGGATCGGTCAGGCACAGCCACGGCCCGGTCGCCGGCATCGGCACCAGGAAACGATCGCCGAGCCGCTGGCAGTGGCGCGCGAACTGCTCTGGGGCCAGCCAGTACTGGGCGGCATTGACGAGCGCGGGGCGTCGCAGTCGAGGCAGGTCGGTAAGCATTGGGTCCATGAGCTACATCCTCTCTAGTTACTCTGTGTGCGATATGGTAACATAGTCGCTAATGCTGCCTATCGCCGAAATCCTCGAGATGGCTCCTGTCGTTGGTGAGGATGCGCTGTTTGACCGCGTTGCCGCGGCGGCGCTCGATGAGTTCGCCGAGCACGGCATCCGCCGCACCTCCATGGAAGACGTCGCGCGCCGTGCCGGCGTGTCACGGATGACCGTGTTCCGCCGGTTCGCGAGCAAGCAACGCCTCGTCGAGATCGTCATCGCACGCGAGGTCAACCGCGGAATGCAAGAGCTCGACCTCCTGTGGGAAGGCGCGGGAACGCTGGAGGACCGACTCGTCGCGGGGTTCGAGTTCGCCGGGCGCTACGTCCGCGGGCACCGACTATTCGACCGGCTCCTACGCAGCGAACCCGACGTCCTGCTGCCACCGCTCACCCTCGATGGCGGGCCCGTCCTCGAGCTCTACCGATCACTCATCGCCCAGCGACTCCAAGCCGAAGTCAACGCGGGCCGTGCCGCGACATCAGACATAGACGGTGTCGCCGAGGTGATCGCACGCCTCGCGATCTCACTACTACTGACCCGCGAGGGAACCATCACACTCGATGACCCAAACTCCGTCCGGCGCCTGGTCAACCTCACACTACTCCCCATGCTCCAACCACACTCCGGCTAGCGCCGATTCCCCTGGCTTGGTCACCGTGCAGACGAAGTAGATGCCCAGCTGGAAGCGCTCGGTGTCGACGGTGTCGGAGATCGCCTTCAGGTCCTCCCACGGTTGTGAGTAGGGATCGCCGGGAAACACCGTTGCGATCGCCTCACCAAACGGGGCCAACAGCCGCCCCAGCCAGTTGGCGGGAAGTCCGGCGTCCATGATCACCAAACGACCCCCGGACCGCACGGTCTCCCACGCCTTCGAGAGCACGGGCTTACGATCCGGGAGCACCGAGTAGCTGAGGCTGAAGAAGACCGCGTCCATCTGGTCGTCGAGCTCGAGCGTGGCAGCGTCCTGTTGGATGAGGCGTATGTTCTTCCAGTGATGGTGCGCTACCAACTGGCGTGCTTGCGCGAGCATCCCACTCGAGGCATCGACGCCGATCACCTCACCATCGGCCCCGACAGCGTCGCGGAGCAGTGCCAGGTTCCGGCCCGTACCGCAACCTATCTCGAGAACCGTGTCGCCGCGCTTTAGTCCGAGCCGCTTGACTGCCTTACATCACTAAGCAGCGGTGCGGGCACTGGGGGTACTTGTGTGCTTAGTGGCTGATGACTGCACGACCAGCGATGGGGTAGGGTCACCCCCGAGTGCGGCAGATCGCCGCCGAGCTACGGGGTCCCGTGCTCGCTGCGCACGGAGCATCAAGCGGCTGACCCCAACGGAGGCATAACGACAGCAGAAGGCGGGGAGATCCACGATGGCGATCGTGCAACGCAATGTCCAGATCAAGGCCTCGCCGCAGGAGACTATGGCGCTCCTCAGCGATGCCAGTCGCTGGCCGACCTGGTATCCGGGCATGACGGAGATCGACATCGCCGCTCCCTTCCCCGAGGAGGGGGGCAAGGTGATGTTCAAGGTGAAGTCGGCGGGCGTGTCGATGCCGATCACTGAGACGGTTCTCGACTACCAGCCGGAAAAGCTGCACCTTTTCCAGATGGACGGCATGTTGTCGGGGCGCGCTCGCTGGGAGCTCACCCCGGAAGGCGATGGAACCCGCCTGACCACAACGTTCGACTACTCGCTGCCGGGCGGTGCTTTCGGCAAGATCGCTGATGCGCTCATGGTCAAGCGCATGAACGCGAAGAGTCTCGGAGAAGCTCTCAGCAACTTCAAAGCACTCGTCGATCGGCAGTAGCCCTCGATCGAGTGGGCCACCAATCCGAGGGGCGCCTGTGCCCTGCGCGAGGCCGAGCTTACCCGGCCACGGTTAGAATCCCCGCGAACTGATCACGCAAGACGTGTGTCTTGCGTTCGACCGAAAGGACGCTCATGAGCGACGCCGCCCCGTCCGTAGTGCCGATCGCATTACAGCCGGGAGAGGGCGATGCGCGCTGGTTCCTCGAGTTCCTGGTCACGATCAAGTCCTCGGCACAGACAACCGACGGCCGCGTCGCCGTGGTAGAGCATCTGGCGCCGCGGGGCGCAGGATCGCCACTGCACGTCCACGATCGCGACGACGAGTGGTTTTACGTCATCGACGGCGAGCTGACCTTCTGGGTCGGCGGCCAGGTGATCAACGCTCCAGCTGGGTCGTTCGTGTACGGGCCCCGCGAGATCCCGCACACCTTCATAGTCAACTCTGCCGAGGCCCGTTTCTTGCTCGTCACTGAGCCCGCCGGCTTCGAGAACTTCCTTCACGCGCTGTCCGAGCCGGCACAGACCCTAACCTTGCCGCCCTCATCCGCCGAGCCACCAGACCCCGAGCGGATGATGGCCACCGCCGCCGAATACGGGATAGAGATCCTCGGCCCTCCCGGCATCCCCTCCTGAACCCGCCCGCCTCCAGACTTGTGCTTTGGCACAAGAGGAGGCGTCGTCCCGTCGACGAGCCGCGCTTTCGGATCGGACGATGCTGAATAGTCTCGCGGGGGAATGGAGTGGTACCCGTTTTGTGGCCAAAGAGGCCGTCAAAGGGGTGCCACTCCAGAATGATGTTCAAGTGCGCGCTCTCGGCGGTGTGGAGCGGGTTAGGACCCTGGAAGCTCGACGTTCTCGAATGCTAGGACTTCGGCGAGCTTGTCGAAGTGCGTGTCGCGGTGGAGCACCGCAACGCCGCCGTGTTCAGCGGCTGCTGCGGCGATCAGCGCATCGGTCAGCGGCACGCGGTGATACCCGTCGCCATGTTCGGCCAGCTCGCCAATTGCGCTCATCGCGGCGTCGGCAACGGCGCGATCGTTGCGCAGGATTCGCAACGCATCGAGTTCTGTCTCCAGCGCGATGTACTCGGAGGTGCTGCGAGCGGAGTACAGGATCTCCATCCGCACGATCGGGGTAGTCCATAGCCGCTCGTCGGCTACCGCTGCCCTGATCAATTCGGCGAACTCACCAGGGAGCGAGGAGAACCGCCACCACGCTGAAGTGTCGGCGATGAACGGCGCATCGCTCCCCAGCAGCTCGACAGCGTCCACCGTAGGTCGCTTACGACTCGTCGCCCGTCAGCTGCTCGATGTGCTCAAGCGTATCCCGATCCAGCCCATCCGGGCTGAACATGCGCTCAGCGAGCCGCTGCAAGCGCTCGGCGCGCTCTGCATCGTTCAGCGCGGGGATCTCGGCGGTCGGGGTGGTGCTCAGAACCGAATGTTTCACGATCCCAGGGTAGCGCCTGAGCACGACGAGAACTGGATTGGCGAGGCATGTTGGGAGTTGCCCGGCGGGCTGGTAGAGCAGCGAGAACTATCCGCTGTTCGATCCCGAGGAGGATCCCATGACTATCTCTGCTGTTCTCGATTCCGCTGGGCGGCGTCGCTCACCCGCGACCTTGCCCGGCTTCCACGCCGGCCGTCCGCCCCACAACAAGGGAATGCACTACCCGGCCGACCCACCGACCGTCGAGGAGATCATCGCCGTGATGCGCCAGGCCGACGATAACCGTCACGGCTGGCGGCTGCGTGCGTTGATCGTTGTGCTCTGGCGTGGTGGGCTGCGCATCCAGGAGGCCCTCGCGCTCGCCGAGCCCGACCTTGACCCTCGCCGCGGGTCGTTGCTCGTGCGTCACGGCAAGGGTGGCCGCCGCCGCGAGATCGGGATGGACGGCTGGGGATGGGAGCAACTGCGACCCTGGCTGACCTCTCGTCGCGATCTGCCTGTCGGGCCACTGTTCTGCGTCATCGACGGTCCGACGCGCGGGCGCCCTTGGTCGAGTGCCGCCGTGCGCGTCGAGCTTCGCCGGCTCGCCAGCCAGGCAGGGGTGCGGCGCCGGTTCGCGCCACACCAGCTACGTCATGCTCATGCGGTCGAGCTCGCCCGGGAGGGAGTACCGCTGGACATCATCCAACGCCAGCTCGGCCACGCGAACCTCGGAACGACATCGGTCTACCTTCAGGGCATCGACACCGAGGAGATCATCGCCGCCGTCCACATGAGACGTGCCCCGATGATGTCCGCCACCGCCGGTCTGCGCCTCTAAGGCTCCGACTTCCACAGGGCGGGAGCCCCCAAAGCGCTCCCGCCCGAACCAGGGCGACCCAGACCCCATCCGCTCGCCCCTCGTCCGTCGCGCAACTCTGGATCTCGCCGACTGGTATGCCTGCTCTCGCGGCGATGCGAGCGCCTCGCCACCTCCGCCTCGCCACCTCCGCCTCGCCACCTCCGGCTCGTCAGCTCGAGGTCGAACAGCGTATCGATCAGCAGCGAGCGCTCCCCGTTACTGACCAGGCCCGCGTTGCTCCAGCCCCGGTCGGGTTGGAGGTAGGCGTAAAGGCCGTCCCCGATCTCCTGGAGTCCGACCTCATACGCCCGCCCCATCTCAGCGATGCCCCACTTCAGCCGCTTGAGGCGACCGCTTCCAGCTCGGCGAGGTCGCGGATCTGGCCCAGCCGGATGTTGTTGCCGAAGGGGTCGCGGAAACCAGAGTCGATCCCGTAGGGGCGCTCCTCCGGAGGTTCGTGGAACTCCACCCCGCGCGCGCTCAGCTCCTCATATGTGGCCTGGCAGTCGTCGGTCGTCAGGAACACCGTGCCGGCGAAGCCCCCGGGCCATCAGCGTCTCGACCTGCTCGGTCGTGTCCTGGTCCATGATCGGCGGACCGGGGATCGCCATCAGGAGGAGGCGCTCACCTTCTACACAGAGAAGGTCGGCATGGAGATATCGACACGTCGGGCTGGCCGGGAGGTGAGACCGCCAGCCAGCGAAAGCCGCCGAGCTCCGGCAGGGTCACGTCGGCGGCTGGTCCTGGACCCACAGTTGGGCGTTTGTGATTTTGAACATTGTTTCTCCTTTCAGGGGGAACGATGCAGTCAAGTTAGACTGGCTGCTTGCTCCTGTCTTCTCGAAAAGTGCGCTTCTGGGGTCGGCCGTAGGCCCGCACGATGCAGCCTGGAACCAGTGCCATATCGGCGGCCGCCGGGAAGCGCTGGCGGTAGGCCGCCGGAGATAGCCCAAACGTGCGCGTAAAGCTGGTCGTGAACGAGCCGAGACTCGTCAAGCCGACGGACAGGCAGATGTCGGAGATCGAGCGGTCCGTGCTCCGTAGTAGAGCGGCGGCTCGCTCCAGGCGCCGGGTCAGCAGGTAGGCGTAGGGCGATTCCCCGAACGCCCGCCGGAACTCGCGGCTGAAGTGCGCCTTTGAGAGCCCCGCCGCGGCGGCCATCTCCTCAACCCCCAACGGCTCGGCGTAGCGAGCGTCCGCGAGGTCCCTTGCGCGCAACAGGTGGCGGGCGGGGGGAGCGAAGGCCATCGCGCCAGTATTGCGCTCGGCGTGTTCTCCGGCGCTCGTTACAGTGGCTGCGATGTTCGACCTCGACGCCTATCTCTCCCGGGTCGGCCTGAGCGGCCGACCCTCGCTGGCCGACGTTCACGTTGCTCACGCCACGACGATCCCCTTCGAGGGCTTCGACCCGCACATGGGCATCGCCCCCCAGCTGGATCCCCAGGAGCTCGTCGAGAAGCTCGTCCGCCGGCGCCGGGGTGGCTACTGCTACGAGCAGAACCTGCTGCTGAAAGCCGCCCTGCAAGCCCTCGGCTACAAGGTCGATCCCTACCTGGCCCGCGTCATGATCGGGCTCGCCCCGGGGGCGATCCGGCCGCCCACTCACCTGTTGCTGCGCATTCGCGGTGGTCCCGAGGGCGGTGGCTCCGAGAGCGGCGCCAACGGCGTGGCTGAGGAGCGCGGCTGGCACGCCGATGTCGGCTTCGGCAGCGGCACGCTGCTCGAGCCGCTGCCTTGGGGGCCGGGGGAGGAGCACGAGCAGTCCGGCTGGCGCTTTCGCGTGGTTGAGCGCTCCCCACAGTGGGTCCTGCAGACGGTCAATGACGGCGAGTGGACCGACATCTACGGCTTCCTGCCGATCCCCGTCCCGGAGGTCGACATCGAGATGAGCAACTGGTGGACTGCGACCCACCCCGAGTCGAGCTTCGTCACAGGTTTCCTAGCTACTCGCCAGTGGCGCGACGGGCGGCGGCTGATCCTCACCGACTGGGGCGAGCTGACGCTGATCGAGCGGACCGCCGCTGAGACCGTCTCGACGCCGGTGACCCGCGAGCAGGTGCCGCGGCTGCTGGCCGAGCGCCTGGAGCTGCCCGGCTTCGAACTCGACGCGGCCGGGCGCGTGACCCGCCCACGGCTAGGCTGAGGCCTCCTACCGACCAAGTGCTGAGCGCATCCAACAGTTGAGGAACACTTTCGAGGTCTCGCCATCCCCGTCGACGAATAGTCAGAGCTGTGCGCCGGGCGCCTTGTCCGGCGCGGGGAACTCCAGGACAAGGCGCTCCCCGCTTCGGGACATAGGAAAACGCGCCGCTCCCGTCCTCCAGCGCAGCGTGCCGAACCAGCGCGCTTCTGCTTCTTAATCGTTCTCACAATCTCATCGTCAATCCGTCTGGCTCGTCCTTTGTCGTCGAAGCGGAAGTCTCCAGCGGGGTCCTACTCACTTGCGCAACGGACGAGGACCAGGTTTGAGGCGCGGCGAGGGCGAATACTTCCGCATCGTCCGGCGCAAGCGAGCGTGTGCCGATCCTCGGCTGGGCGCCTCGAAGTCGTCCCCAGCGAGCGTGGCTCGACCCTTTGTAGGGACGCTTGCTGTGACGGTGCGATGCGGTAGTCAGCGGGCCCGAACAAGTGGTGACGTTACGGCCCGGGACGCCTCCGGTACGCGGGCGCGCCCGCTTGCGGCTCTAACCGGTGGGTGCCGGCCCGCCGTACCACGCGATCTTCACCGTCTCGCTGGGACCGGCCACGTAGTCTTGGCCTGTCCAGATCGCGCTGTCGTAGCTCCACGGCTCGCGCGACTGGTGCATGCCTCGCAGGAGAACCAGATGGAACCTGTGGCCGCAGGAGTAGTCGACTACGCGCCCTCGGAACATGTCGTGCGCCCCTTGCGCTGCAAGACACTCTTCTCCGGTTGCCAGCTTGACGCCCCACGGGTAGCTCAGGCTCTTGGGCACCGGGTAGCTCGAAGCCGGAAGGCGGCGCCCCGTGTCGAGCTGTACGACCGTTCCCGACCACGGTTCCTCCATGCACAGGACAGAGCCCGCATGCGAGCGGTCCGCCCAGCACGGATCGAGGATGGAGTTCGCCTCGAAGCAGCGGTATGTGGGTCCGGGCACCGAATCTGACCCCGGCTCGCAGTGGCCGTCCACGTCGAGGGAGATCCTCAGACCGGACAGCAGTTGCCCGCTTTGGTTGACCGGAGCGACGTAGATCACTTTTGTCGCGCTCAACCCCGACGCTGACGCGCCCAACGCTCCTGCGACGACGAGCGCAATGAACACCACGAGAAGGACGCTGCGTCGGACTATGCACGGAGTGTGACGGAGCGCGAGCCGTTCTGCATGGTAGCCGACAGCTCCGCTCCCCAAACCGGGCTCGGGGGTCACCGAGCACGACCCGGACTCTCGGACGATTTTTCTGAGGATGCCCATGCCGGACTCCCAAAGCACTTGGACATCGTCCGAAGCGTCAGCGCGGTTGACGTTCGTCACTCACCTCGCTTCGCGGGATTGCGTTCGGCCCCCACGCCCGCAACAATCGTGCGCGTGGAGACGCCCCGACGGAACATCGAGCTCAAGGCGCGCGACCCCGACCCGGCTCACTCCCTGCAGGCAGCCCTCCAGATGGGCGCGAGCGACGAGGGCTGGCTGCATCAGACCGACACGTACTTCCGGGTTCGGAACGGCAGGCTGAAGCTGCGCGAGGAGGACGCCGCCTCTCATCTCATCTCCTACGAGCGCTCCGACGACCCGGTGGCGCGTGAGAGCCGCTACCGGCTGGTGCCGGTCGGCGATCCTGCCGGGCTGAAGGACGCCCTCGGTGATGCGCTTGGTGTGCTGGTCGTCGTGGAGAAGTCCCGGCGGCTTTTGCTCTGGCAAGGCGTTCGTATCCACCTTGATGAGGTTCGCGGCCTGGGCAGCTTCATCGAGATCGAGGCAGTGGCAGACCCAGCATCGGATCTGAGCGCCGAGTATCGCCGCGCGAGCGAACTGCAGGACGCGCTCGCGATCAATTCTGAGCGGATAGTGGCGTTCAGCTACAGCGACGAGCTTCTACGCATTGACCCTGATCGCCGGCCGAAGATGCAGGCGGGAGAGACATGACCGTCCGCTTCGCGCTGTCGTGGAGTGGTGGCAAGGATTCGGCCTTGACGCTTTGGACCCTACGCCGCCAGCGGGTGGAGCCCGAGGCCTTGATCACGACCGTGACCGACGAGTACGATCGGATCAGCATGCACGGTGTCCGTCGCGAGTTGCTCGTAAGGTAGGCTGCCGCGATCGGCGCTCCGCTGGTTGAGGTTCGCATCCGGCCCGCGTGCGTCAACGATGTCTACGAGGCGCGCATGGCCGAGGCGTTTGCTTGCCCGCCCCTGTCCGACGTCGAAGCGGTCGCCTTCGGTGACTTGTTTCTCGAGGACCCCGAGCGGTGATGGCCGGAGTCGATGTACACGGTGACGTCCGCGGCCCAGCGGTAGGCGGCGCGCTCGCGGTGGCGCGAGCCGTAGGCGTAGCCCAGCGTGAGGCCCTCGTGCTCGGCGAGGACCCAGGCGTACGCGCTGCGCATGCGCTCCGCCGTCTCCTCCAGGGTCGGCGGCCGCTCCTCGAAGGACACGACCGAATCAGAAACGTATGGCCCGTAGATTGCTGCACACGCGCTCGCGTCGCGCTGTGGATCGGCGTCCCGGACGAGCATGCCCGCAGACCATAAACCGCAGCCGCCTGCAGAAGAGGTGTCGGGAGTCGTACGCTTACCGAATGGCACACCTGCCACAACCGCGTGCGGCGTGCTCGGGACATGGAGGGAATGGCCGGTGAGCGCGCTGCACGACACGCCGGTGGGCGATGTACAGCGCCTCGCGCTCGCTCCGCGCGGCGCTCTCAACGCCTACCTGCTCGGCGATGTGCTGGTCGATGCCGGGCTGCCGGGTCAGGGCGCAGCGGTCATCCGCATGCTTGACGCGTGCCGGGTAGATCGTCATGTGCTCACGCATCCCCACCTCGACCACGCCGGTGGTAGCGCGCGCGTATGCCGTGCATTCGGCCTCGACGGAGTGGCATGTGGTGCCGCGGACCTTGCCGACCTACGCGCGGGACGCTCGCCGGAACTGGCGCTGCGATCGTGGCTGCAGCCGCTGAGCCGCGCGCTGGGGCGCTTCACGCCGGTCGCGGGCACCGCGTTCGTGGACGGCGAGACGGTGGGGCCGGGGTTCGTTGTCGTGCCCACCCCCGGGCACACGCCTGGGCACATATCGCTGTGGCGCGAGGCCGACCGCGTGCTGATCGCCGGCGACGCGCTGATGGGCATGCACCCGCTCAGCGGACGCCCGGACCTGCGCCTGCCGCCGCGCTTTGACCAGCCGGACCCGGCCGCCGTGCGTGCCTCGGTGCGACGTCTGGTGGCGCTCGAGCCACGGGTCGTGTTCTTCGGTCACGGGCTGCCCCTTACCAATGCCACGCAGAGGCTCCACGACTTCGCGGCGACGCTGGGCTGAAACGCCGCGCCTGCTCTGACAGTGGCCGGGCGATGTCCACGTGAGCGCGACAAGGACGGACGGATGTCCGGCGAGGCGGATTGACTACTCTCCGCATCTCTGGACCCCACAAGGAGGAGATTGTCGTGCCGTTGACTCAAACCCAACTGGCGAGCGCGCTCGCCGAGCGCGTCGAGATGAGCAAAGCCGACGCGAAATACGTTCTCGACGCCTTCGAAGAGATCGTCCTCGAGCAGCTCGCGGAAGCGGAGAAGGTACGGATCGGCAAGCTCGTCCAGCTGACCGTCCGTCTCAAGCCGGCAACAAAGACGCGCAAAGGCCGCAACCCGGCAACCGGCGAAGAGATCACGATCGCGGCGAAACCGGCCAGCGTCGACGTACGCGCACGGCCACTCGCCGCCGCCAAGGAGGCCCTGCCGTCCATCCAGAAGGCCCGCCGACGACTGAGCTGACGCGAGGACTGGCATCGGTTCGTGTCCTCTCACCCTTCTTCGGCTGCGAGCGTCGAACGCCGCGCACTGAGCGGGCCGGTACTGCGCGTGTGCCGTGCGCTGCTGGCGCTGGCGGTGCTCACGGCGATCGCCTACGACGTGGCCGCGGGTCCCGGGGTCAGCGACGCCGATTACTTCAGCTACTTCACCGTCCTGAGCAACCTGTTCGCGGCGACGTTGCTCCTGCATGGAGCGCTCCGCCCCGCACGCGAGCGCTCTGGAACGGTCGAGCTGCTCAGAGGCGCGGCGGTCGTCTACATCCTGACGACCGGGATCGTGTACCTCCTGCTGCTCTCCGGGCACGCTCCGGCATACCCGTGGGTAAACGCGATCCTGCACTACCTGATGCCGGTCGCGGTGACACTCGACTGGCTGCTCGACCCACCGCGCGTGCACCTCGACCCCGCACGGACCGTCGTGCTGTGGATGGCCTTCCCAGTGCTGTACATCACCTACACGCTGGCGCGCGGCGCGATCGTGGGCTGGTACCCGTACCTCTTCGTGAACCCACACCGCGGCGGCGGCTACCTGCTCGTGGCCGGCGACTGCCTGACGGTCGGGATCGGCATCGTCGCGCTGATCATCGCGACGACCTGGGCGGGCAACCGTCGAGGAGGCGCGCTCGCCTAACAGCCGCTACTGCCACGTCATGTGTTGGTTTCACGCCAACTGAAGTCGTCGTGATCCCGCGTTGAGTTTCGCAGGAGCGGGCGTGCCCGTGCGTCGAATACGTGCGCGGACTTGCAGACTAGACCAGTTAGGCTCCGGCGAACGTGTCGAAACGCAGCCTGATGCTCGTCAACAGCCTGTTCCGTGTGAGCTACGGAATAGGGGCGCTGTTCGCTCCGTCGAAGATGGCGGAGCTGAAGCTGGTGGCGGATACCGCCGAGCACCCGGAGGCTCGCCTGTTCGTTCGTGGTTTCGGCGCGCATCAGATAGCCGTAGCTGCAGTGGGCCTTGCCAGCCGGCGCTGGCGGCGACTTGAGCAGCCGGCCGCCGTAGCCGCTATCGCAATCGACGCGTTCGACATGCTCTCCGCGTTGGTCGAGGCACGCGACCGAGGACAAGTCGACGCCGATCTATCCGGGGGCCTGGTGTTCTCGGCAGCGGGCGTGGCTACCGCCGCGGGCGCTCTACGGACGCCAGCGCCGCGATGAACAGCTCACGGACAGCGGGGTTACAGTGCTGGCGCTCGAGCACGCGCTTCTCCGCGTCCGGATCTTCGCGGGCCGGATAGTCGCTCCCGTCACCGCAGGCCAGCGGCAGCGAGGAGTGTCCATCCCATGCTGGTCCGGGGAACGTCGCGTCCAGGGTGAGGCGTTGGTCGCCGCTGACGATTGTGAGGTAGCGGTGGACATCGGTGAGCCCATTCTCGGGGACCACCTCTGCAACGGCGGTGCCGAAAAGCTTGGTGGCGCGAGCGCGGTCAAGCTGGTAGACGCGATGAACGATCAGCGGCTTGGTCTCGGGGAAGCGCTCGGCCAACGTCCGGGCGAGGAACAGGTGCTTGGTGGAGCAGGTGCCGCGACGCTCGCGCAGCATCCCCTCCACGCTGCGATCACTCGAACGACCATAGGGCAGCGCCCGCACAGCTTCGACTAGGTCGAGCAAGGAGGAGTCGGATGCAACGAGCGCGTCGATGAGCGCAGCGTAGAGCCACGCGCGTCTCAAACGACGAGCTGGCTATACCCGGGGTTTGCCTGCCTTGTCGCGGACCTCCAAGATCAGTCCTCCACGAGGCGTACAAATCGCGCGCGATCGCTCTGCCTTGTATAGCCAGCGGCCCGCCAGAAGCCCATCGCGATCGAATCGTCGTCGTCGACGATCGCCGTCAGCCTGACCGCGCCCCACGCTCGCAGGCGACGCTCGCCATCCCGCAACAGCGCCGTGGCGATTCCCTGCCGCCGCTTGTCGGGATGGACCGCGAGCCGGTAGAAGCTGCCTCGCCAACCATCCCATGCTGCGATCAACGATCCGATCGCAGCACCCGCGTTCTCCGCGACAAGCAGCGCCTGCCCGTCGGTCGCAAGCAGGCGTAGCAGCCCCTCGCGTGTATCGGTGACGCTCGGCAGGCTACCGGCCGCCTCCCACAGGCAGAGCACCGGCTCGACATCCTGCTCGATCGCGCTTCGGATCGTCCAATCGGGCACGGTCTGGACGAATATCAGGAGCGGCGGACCTCGCGCAGAACAGCCCCCGGATAGGGTTCGACGAAATGCAGGCCGACAAGGCACAAGCCCGGGAGATCCTTACCGGCGAGACCCATCTCGCCCACCAGGCGATGCGCGCATTGCGAACGATCTACGAAAGCGAGCAGGAGTTCGTCGAGCGTGTCGACGGGGTGCTGCGACCCGCCGGCTACAGGCTCCTCGGTGCCTTCTCGCCGGACCGTGAGCCGGCCGGCGCGGTCGCTGGATTCCGTGTTGGCGACAATCTCGCCTGGGGTCACTACCTGTACGTCGATGACCTCTCGACCGCGCCCGAGGGACGCCGCCAGGGTCTCGCCGGGGTGCTGCTGGAGTGGCTGATCGAGGAGGGCCGAAGGCTCGGATGCGGCCAGCTGCACCTGGACTCGGGAGTCGGCCCGGAGCGCTTTGACGCACACCGGCTCTACCACACCCACGGCCTGTCGATCTACTCGCACCACTTCGCCCGCGGGCTGTAGAGGGCACCGGCAAGAAGATCCCCGATGCCGTCACAGATAGACACAGCCGTGTCACGGGCACGAGTATCTCTCGCCGCCGCCGGGCTGGCCGTGGCCGGTGAGGATCTGGCTCGCCCCTGGGGCGGGTTCCTGCTGATCTCCCAGGCCGATGTCCGGGTGTTCATCCACGCCTACTTCCCGGACTCGGATCTACAGGACGCCCACGAGCGGTTGGCGCTGAGCCCGAAGCTGCTCCTGGTCGCTCCGGGGGCGCGTCTGTCGTGGCAGTACCACCGCAGACGCGGTGAGATATGGCGTGTCGTCGAGGGGCCGGTCGGCATCAGCCGGAGTCTGGATGATCAGGAGACGCCGATGCGCAGTTATGGTCCGGGCGAGGTTCTGCGCTTGGAGCTCGGGGAGCGCCATCGCCTGATCGGGCTTGAGAGTTGGGGAGTGGTCGCCGAGATCTGGCAGCACACCGACGCGACCTCACCCTCGGACGAGCACGACATCGTACGTGTCTGCGACGACTACGATCGAACCTGACGTCGGGCAGCTGTTGCGGGTTAATGGCCAGATGGATCATGTAGGGTGCCCACCCGCATGGCGCTCGATATACGATCGTCTGTCGCAACTTCCGCAAGCGGGACCTAGTGGGGTCTGTTCGGCTGGTTCGAGTGCGAGGACGACCCCGAGACGGCCCGTGCGCTGCTGAACGCCGCGAAGGGATGGCTGCGCGTGCGCGGGCGGGATCGGATGGTCGGTCCGATGGACTTCACGACCAATGACGAGTGCGGCCTGCTGATCGAGGGTCACGAGCATCCTGCAGGCGGAGGTGGGCCGCTTCGTGGAGATCTACAACTCCGCGTGGGAGCGCAACTGGGGCTTCGTGCCGCTGACCGAGGAGGAGGTCCGCCACTACGCCAAGGACCTCAAGCCGATCCTTGACGAGAACTGGGCGATGGTCGCCGAACGCAAGGACACCGGCGAAGTCGTCGGCGCCGCACTGACGCTGCCCGACTACAACCAGGTGCTCGCCAAGCTGAACGGCCGCCTGCTCCCACTCGGCTGGCTGACGGCACTGCGCGAGCGCAAGAAGATCGACGCGATCCGCGTGATCGTGCTTGGCGTGAAGCCCGACTACCGCCATACGGGCGTCGCGGCGCGCTTCTACCAGATGCACTTCGACGCGGCCGAACGCACGCCGCAGTAGGGCGGCGAGATGGGCTGGACGCTAGAGATCAACGAGCCGATGAACCGCGCGATGGAAGGCATGGGCGGCGAGATCAAGCGCCGCTACCGCATCTACGAGCGGATGTTGTAATGAGGGGTTCGCGACTCGCCGCCACACATCTACGTTGCCGTACCCCAGCAAGCCGGGCTGAGCAAGCTGCAGATACCCTCCGCCCTGTGACCAACATCAACGACCCGATCTTCGACGAGCCGCGCGAGCACCCCGGTTTTCGCTGCCTGCGTGCCCGTCTGAGCCGCCAGGCCGGCAGCGACCGGTTGGGGTTGAGCCTGTGGGAGCTGCCTCCAGGCGAAGCGGCCTACCCGTATCACTATCACCTCGCCGAGGAGGAGCTCGTGCTCGTCCTCGACGGCCGGCCGAGCCTACGCACGCCCAACGGGTGGCACGAGCTGCAGGAGGGAGAGGTCGTCCCCTTCCTGCGCGGCGAGCAGGGCGGGCACCAGCTGGTCAACCGCACCGAGGACACCGTGCGGTTCCTTGCGTTCAGCACCAACGGCGAGCCGGACATCGTTCTCTACCCCGACTCCGGCAAGCTCGGCGCGTTCGAGCGGCTACCGCCCGGTGCAGGTCTGCGGGCGATGTTCCGTCTCGGCGACACCGTTGACTACCACGAGGGCGAGCAGCCACCACGCTGACTTGCGATTATCGGTCGTCAGCGTGAATTCCGCCGCGGGTAAGCCACCGTGCAGTCTTCGAATTGGGCGCTCTGAGGGTTGTTGGCTTCGTCTGCTCGAGGAGTCGGATGCGCAGGAGCTGTATGCGGTCATCGACGTCAACCGCGATCATCTGGCGCGCTGGATGCCGTGGGCGGCCGGGCAGACACTCTAGGACACGCTGGCCTTCATCCGGCGCACCCGCGAGCAGCTTGCGAGCAACGACGGCTTTCAAACCGCCGTCATCGAGGACGGTCGAATCGTCGGGGTGATCGGGTTCCACGGTATCTCCTGGCAGCACCGTTCGACCAGCGTCGGCTACTGGCTTGCCGAATCGGCGCAGGGTCGCGGAACCATGATGCGCGCTGTTCGAGCGCTCGTCGATCACGCGTTCGGGACGTGGCGACTTCATCGGGTCGAGATCCGCGCGGCAGTCGATAACACCCGAAGCCGCGCGATCCCCGAGCGCCTCACGTTCACCCAAGAGGGCGCCGCACGCGAGGCCGAGCAAGTAGGTGGCCGCCACGTCGACCTTGCCGTCTACTTGATGCTCGTCGGCGACTGGCTCGCGTGAACTATCTCGACCAGGTCAGAGCAGCAGATCGCCCTGCAATCGTTCGGCAAGCGCAACGGCTGTGGCGTCAGCAGCTTGGGCTCCGCTGTCGATGACGTGGGTCTCGAATGGACCGAGATCAGCGAAGTTGTGCCATAGGCGCTCTACGACGGCAGCGTCGGAAAGCCGGTTTGATGCACGACTCCCAGCTCTCTCGAGACACACGGCGAGAGGTGCCCGCAGCACCCCGTAGCCGATCCGATGACCGGCAGCGCCCAGCGAGTCACGCAACGGTTGCAAGAACCATTCAGGGAGGACGATCCCGTCGATGATTGTGAAGTAGCCGGCATCGACTAGCCTTCCTGTTTCCGCGCGTGGAGGGGTGGCAGAGCGGTTGAATGCACTGGTCTTGAAAACCCTCCGGCGGTAATTTGAGCCTCGTAGGCATGCTCGGTGTTCTTGGCTCTAGTAAGCCAGATTTGGCGCGGTTGAGCGGGGTTTCGCCGGACGCGTGGCGGCGGTCGGCGATGCCGCGAGACCGCTGGAAACCGCCTGAGACCGCACGATCCGCGCTTGGACTGGCGCGGATTTGGCGCGAGTTAGGCCAGGCTGGTTGAGGGTTCGCCGTGTGTGCGATCCACAGGGAAGGCGTCGGCTTTATGGCGACGATCGACCGCTACGGCCACCTCCATCCCGGCGGCGAGGCCGAGGCCGCGGAGCTGCTCAACGAGTCCCACGCATGACGGCACCGCCGCTAGGCGGCACTCGCCTCCGGCAAACCTCAAGATAGCGCCACCCGAGGTCTGGGAAGGGTCGCCAAAGGCCACAGTTATTGCGGCGGCTACCCGCCAGACCCACGTCCACTCCTTTGGCTTCCGAGGCCAAATACTACTGGATGTTGTTCTATTGTTAGAATGCTAGATGTCCCTGCCCAACAGGATCATCCTGAAGGAGAGCCATGAGCGAGTTCGTCTATGTCCCCGTCCCGAGCGAGCACGTGCCCGCCGTGTACCGCCTCCTAGCCGGAGTCGACCAGAGCACGATCCCATCTCCCGCTAGCAATCCCGCCGACAACCCGGATCCGGCCGCCATCCCGGACCCCGAGCTCATTCGGCGTATGTACCGCGAGAGCTACGAAGGCCACAAACGGCTCATGGAGCTCCTGGCAAGGACGCCAGACGAGTGGACCTACACGGCGGAAGTCGCCACCGACCTGGACATCGCCAAGGGCTCGCGAGGCGTCGCCGGCATGCTCGGCGCGTTCGGACGCCGGTCAAAGAACCGCTACGGTCACCAGAAGCCCTGGATTTCCGAGTGGGACGGCGGTCGCGAGGAAGCCCGCCACATGATGCCCGCTGAGGTCGCCGACGTGATCAACAGTATGCTCGCGAACGCTTGACCTGGGCCAGCAGGCGATGGCACGAACAGCCAGAAACAGGCGCCGAGAGCTCGAACTGGATCTCCTCGCCTTCGAGCTCACCGAACGACGTTTCGCCCTTGCCTGCCGGGCAATCTTGCTCGCGGTTACCGTCACGTCGGCGACTGCCGCCATCATCTGCGCGCTTCACGGACGCTCCTGGCAGACTCCCTCCCTCGCCGGCGGGCCGGGGGTAGCGTCTGGTTTCGCGCTCGCAGCCGAGATCCGACGCACCTCGATGGAACACCAACGCAGCGATCCGCGCTGCTAGGAGAGGTAGATCCTCCCGGGATGTCGGCGCCTGTCGTGCTTGCTGGTGCTCCGCCGAGTTCCCTCGACTATGTATCCGTGTATGTCGATGAGGCAGCGATCGGTGCAAAACCGACGTCCCTCGCGGCCTTGCGAGAGCATCTGTCGAAGCTTCCGTTCGAGCCCTCGATGAACGGGATTGGCGCCGTCTGCGGGCAAGGCGTTCGGGCTGCGACCACCGGAAACCCGGCACAACGCCGTGCAATCGATCATCTAGGGCTGGCGCTCGACTGGTGGTCGTGGAGCGCTCTGCCGACTCGGCGGTTGTTCACGTACGCAGGTACGGGAGCGTCAACTTGGCCGGAACACGTCATGCGCTCGTCGCCACAGATGTCCGAAAGCGTGTAGAAGATAGGCCGCATGTCCGACCTACACGAGCCCGAGGGCGAGAGCCACAGGTTCCTGACGTCAGAGCGAATCGAGAGGGTCGGAGAGCTCATCGAGCCGCTCTTGCGCGACGGCCTCTCCTGGATCGAGCGCCGCAAGGAGAGCGTGGCGATCCTAGACGACACGGCGCTTCGGCGACAGATCAGCGTCGACTTCACGCTGCGCTCGACGACACCGGCGCTTGTCGAGGCGTCAGGCCCGGGCGATGAGGCCATCTACTGCGCGCCGGTGTTCGCGCTGCCGAAGGCCCCGTCGAACCTGATGGCATTCGACCTTGAGGACGAGAGCAGACGCTCATTGCGCGTCGTGAGTCGGAGCGATAACGCGCACATTTCCGGGAAGGCGCTGAGACGAATGGCCGCCCGCGTCCTGGGCCACGAGCCCGACGGTGCCCTGGGCGATGAGCTCGAGCTGATCGCCCGCGCCGATGCGGATGAGGGAGAACAGCGGGCGCTGCGCCTCGAACAACAGCCCACGCAAGAGTACGCCGCCGAGGCGGCGAAGCTCCTGAAGGACGACCGGTTCCGATGGCTGCTCTTGACGTTCGCTCACAGCTCGATCCTCGTCGTGCTGTTCCGCTCGGCCTCACCGCGGCGAAAGCTGATCAAGCTGACGTTCGAGCAGCCGATCGAGTCCGAGCTGCGCACCCGGGCAAGTCTTGGATGGGACCCCTACCGGGTGTGGGTGGACTCGCCGCTGGTCGAGGCGCGAACGTACCATTTCGAGGCGGAGGCACCTCCGGGGTTGCGCATCACCGAGGCGCGACTGAGCGACGACGGCCATCCGGATCCCGTTGTGGACGACGGCTTCCTGCGGCGCATACACCTGTACAGGGACGACGCGTCGAGAGCCGGTGCGGGCACCGCGATGATGTGGCTCCGGGTCAGCTCGAACTTCGCGGGCGGCGCGCTGACGGCGGCGCTGCTCACGTTCCTGGCGCTCACGGCGTGCTCGGTCTTTGCGGAAAAAATAGCGACGAATCCGAGCAGTGCGCCAGCGCTGCTGCTGTTCCTGCCGGGTTTCATCGCCACCTACATCGCGCGGCCCGACCAGCATGCACTGACGACGCGACTGCTGTCCACCGCGCGGACGCTGCTGATGGGCGTGGCGTTCATCGCGTACGTGGCGGCGGCGAGGGTTGTCCTGAGCGGCGGCGCTGCCCACGGGACGGCGGCGGTTGCAGACGCCACAGACGGGTTGCGATGGTGGCTAATTCCACTAGCGTTCCTCGCGTTCTGTCTGATGGTCGCGTTGAGCATCACCTACGCGCGCGGCCGCCGCCCGGCTGGGAATCGCAAGGCCGCGCATTTTGCCGAGAGCGCGTTCGTGGCGGTGGCGCGCGCGCAGGTGCACACGTTCGTGGAAGCCGGTTCGCTATTGCCCGACGGATACGAGCTCGCTGATCACGACATCGAGGAGATCCTGTTCATACGCAGCGCGTGGCATGGTGACTCGACGCTCGCTGTGCGTGCGGCTGCGGCCAAGGAGCACGACGGCTCCGAGCAGCGCGACGGGTGCTGGGTGCGCGTGCAGGGCGCCTACAGCAGCCGGAGCCTCGGGCTCCTGGCGCGAGCGCGTGCCAGGAAGGATCGTGCCGCGGCGCGCCGGTTCCTCGAGGCGATCCAGGGGTGGGCGACCGGGACGCCCGGGGAGACGTGAGGGTCAGCCCACGCGGCGGGGGGTGCGGCGCACCGCGCGAGCCCACAGCGCGGCGAAGCGTACGATCAGTGACTGGCGGTTCCCGCCGCGGTGGTCGCGGTAGTGCTTGACGGCCTGCCTGTGCCTGGCGTCGATCGTGCCGCTCTCGGCGGAGGCGATGTGGAGGCCGTTCGTCTGCTCGAGTCGGCCCGCGTACCAGTCGACGTCGTGAACGCCGGCCTTGTTTGCGCGCGCAAGCACATCCTGAGGGATCCGGGCTGCAAGCCCGCTGCGCTTTGTCTCCGCCATCAGATTCGCTGCCATTTTCGTTTTGATCTGGACGCCGTGCCCGGAAGGGGTGAGCGTGCCGAGGGGTCACGATAGAGGTTCTCGGTGGACGTTTCCACCGTACTGGACACGGAATCCTCGCATATCGGGGATTCCGGCAAGGGCGACGGGTGACCTACGGGGACTGCGGCACCTCCGGACAATGTCGCGCGAGGAGAGATTGGTGCAACGTAATCGCGTGCACGGACGGAACGCCAGGAGGACGTGATGAGGGCGGCGTCGAGGCCACCAGACGTCGGTCCGGCTCTGCTGGCGTGCGCGCCAGGAGCGGTCAAGGCCTCACGGGGAGCCCAAGGCTCTGTGTCGCTGTGAGCCGGCGCGGGAACGCGGGTGCCTATGCCACGGCCTTGCGCGATCGCGGGCGCGTTGCTGGGATCCTCGGGCGGGTCTCCGCGTTGGACCTCGTGCCATGCGGAGGGGGAGAGGCGGTCGAAGATCGTGCCGTTCGGCGGTGGGTGCTCGAGGGCGTCGAGGAGTTCGTCTTTGTTCGTCGCAGTCCCGCCGAAAGCCGTCCCCGCGAGCAGGAAACGGCGGTTTGGGTAGGTCGGGCCGGACACTGAAGGGAACCAACGGTTCGCGAGCGTGAACGTGCTCGCCAGCGAGTACGCGAATGGCAGCACCGCGGGCGTGTAGTAACCCATCGCCTCGCTCGCGCCCTTCTCGGAGCTCACGAAGCCGTTCATTGCTCCGCCGCCGATCTGTTCGTGCGTCGCCTTCCAGGCCTGCGTGAGGTTCTTTGCCTGCGCGGTGTTCGGACACGGGAAGGATCTGACCCGCTGCGGCGGGCTGGCGGTGTCCGGGTTGCGGTTCGGACGGTTGTGCCGGGCGCGACCAGGCTGGCGCTGGCCTGCTGGGTCGTTGAGAACCAGCTCACCGCCCGGCCGAGCTGGGACCCGAGCAGGCGGCCGAAACTCTAGATTGACGAGCTTCGCTTGGGGGCTGTCAATTTTCGATCTACGAACAAATGACGGAGGGGGAGGGATTCGAACCCTCGTCCGAGGAAGACCCCGAAAACGGCTTTCAAGGCCGCCGCGTTCAACCGCTCCGCCACCCCTCCTGGGCGACATCCTCAAGGCTAATAGATCAATGCCGTCCGAGAGATGCGGCCGAACTGCCTGGCCGAAGGCTGGCGATGGTGCGCGCAGATCTCAGACAGGTCGCGAAGGAGGCCAGATGCAACATCTTTCGAGCAAGGAGACCTCTCCGAGTCCGGCGGTGGGCCTATGGCGCATCGTGGGCTGCCTGACCCCGGATCAGACCAGGCGGTTTGCGCGCGAGATCAAGCTGTTGGCGTCTGCGACGTTCCCGGAGCAGTCTTCTGTTCAGCCCCGTACGCGCGCCGCGGAGGGCGTACGGGTGAGGCATTCCCAGTGGTGTCCGGGCCGTCGAGATGCGGCATGTGGGTGCTCCCCGCGGTGGGAGGCGTGGGTGTACTCCCGGAAGGACAGGGGCAAGGTCCGCAAGACGTTCGCCGAGCACTGGGAAGCGAAGGCATGGCGTCACAGGCAGCTTGAGCTCGCGAGCGTCGGGCGACTACACGCGCCGAGCCACCATACCCTCGGCGAGACCGCGTCACTGTGGGTTGAGATGTCCAAGGCGGGGCAGATACGTAACCGCTCGGGGCGTCTCTATAAGCCGAGTGCTCTACGCACGATCGAGGGAGACCTGCGCCTGTATCTGGTTCCGAACCTCGGTGGGAAGCTCATGGTCGGAGTCGCTCGCGGGGACTTGCAACGGCTCGTTAGCGGCTGGCTGGCTGAAGGTATGAGTCCGAGCAAGATCCGGTCGATCATCAACGCCGCACGGGTGCTGTGGCGAGACCTTGACCTCATCACCGGGCACGATGACCAGCTGCTCATCGACCCGACCAGCAGGCTGCGCCTGCCCGCCAGCACCGGGCGACGCGAACGGATCGCCACCCCTGATGAAGCCCGTCGGCTTATCGAGGCGCTCCAACCACAAGATCGTGCGCTCTGGGCGACCGCGATGTACGCCGGTCTGCGCCACGGCGAGCTGCGCGCGCTACAGGTCGGTGATGTCGACCTTGAGCGGCGGCGGATCGACGTGCAGCGAGGCTGGGATCAGTACGAGGGCGAAATTGACCCGAAGAGCGAAAAGGGCACCCGTCCAACCATCATCACGAAGCTCGTACGGCACCTCCTTGCCAGACACATCCAAGACACAGGGCGCGAAGGCGCCGACCTCGTCTTTGGAGACACCCCAACCAAGCCGTTCCGAAGCGACCGTGTCTACAAACGCGCCCGTGAGGCGTGGGACACAGCGCGCAAGCGAGAGGACCACCAGAACAGCACGCCCCCGGCAGAGCGGATACGCCCGATCGGGCTGCAGGACTGCCGACACACCGCGGTCTCGCAAATGCTTGACGCCGGGATCACGATCGACAAAGTCAGCAAGTTCATGGGACACGCCTCGATCACGATCACGATCGACCGCTACGGGCACCTCCTACCCGGAGGCGAAGCCGACGCCATCGCGCTCCTCGATGCCTACCACCAACTGGACCGCAGTCGTGTATCCATGGAAAGCGACTGCTAAATCCTTTCGCCCGCGCGGCCCGCTCTCTCTGCACCGAGCTCGGCGAGACGTCCGCGAAAATCGCGGCAGGCTTCGTGCTCTTGCACTGTGATCACGAATGAGGAGGCCTGCCCGTAACGCGCCCGCGCGTTGTACGCGAGTTGCTCTGCGGCCCTCATCCAGGCTTTGTCGTGCCAAGAGCAAAGCGCGGCAAAGACGGTGGGGTCCAGCCACCAGCGCCTTGTTCGAGACCAGTCCTCGACGTGAGCCCACGGCCACACGCCTAGTGCCCTGAGCAACCCTCGACCCTGGCTCAGATAGCGTCGCCCTCCGCGCGATTCGCCTGTCACCGTGCCGTCCTGGTGTGGGACCGGCATTTGGTGGTCGGTTAGATCGAGCGAGGACGCGAGATCGACGAGCGCCCTGCCCGAGATGTCATGCTCGGCTGCGACCTCGATCGCTCTGGCCGGCCGTCCGTAGTTACGGAGATGCTCACTGGGCGAGAGGACCATCAGGTCGGTGAACGGACCTTTGAGGATGTAGTCGCGCGCTGCCGGCTCCTTCACGCCTGCGCCCTCAAGCAGCTCGTTGAGGACCGCGTCAGGCGGGCGGCTGGTCGGTTGCCCTAGTCCTGGAGCCTTCGTCCAGGGCAGCGAGCAGGGCAGCACGCGCCACGTAAGACCACCCGGAGGGACCAGCTGACCTATCAGCGTCTCGAGCTCCGTGCTGGGTGCGGGTAGCTCAGGTGGACCGGACAGATCGGGGCGCCTGGGAGGGCGCGAAGTGTCCTTCGCATCGGTCGAGCGCTTCGTCACGCTTCCGAGTGTGCCCGATCAGACCCAAGAGCTGCTCGCCCTACTCGACGATCCGACCGCGCAAAGCTTCGCGCGTCGCCTGCTGTGGACGGTCCTCCTGCGACGCGTCCTCTCAGCCGTACTGCCGACCGCGATCGTCGTTTTGCACTTCCTCAACTAGGTGCGGGAACGGAGTCCCGCCAGCCGACGAACGACGGGTCCGCGCGTCCTCACGCGCCTGGTGGTCCGCAACTCGTCTCGGGATCCTCTCCCCACGGCCACACACTGTTTCTCGCCAGCAACGCCGGCGAGGGCAGGGGATGACTCGGTACGTCGGGATGGAGCAGAAGCTCTTCATTCGACGGATGGCTCAGCATCGCCCAGTTGAGCCGGGTCGCCAACTCCATCGTTCCCTCGACGGGTGCCTCGGGCCAGCTCGTCCACGGATGCGAGAGCACAACCGCTTGGGTAGGGGATGTCGGCAGATACAGCTGCTCGGCGGTCACGACACCGAACCCGATGGACTCGCCGGACGGGTTGATGTGGACGAACGGGTGCTCTCCCGTGAAGAGACAGGGCGAGTCAAATCGCACCAGCGTCCACGTCCGCTTGTCGATCATTTCGGCGATCTCTTGCACGGACGAGAACATCGCCTGCAGGAGCATGGCGTTCGTCGGTCGGATCTCGACGTACTTGTCGCTGTTCGCCATCATCTCCCGCAGCTCGGCGGAAAACTCCTGGCCGGTGATCTCCCGCAGCCGCTCGTCGGAGTAGTTCACAGCCCCCAGGCGAAGCAGCAGTCGGTTGACCTCGACAATCGACTCGGCCAATCCTTCTCGAACAGCGCGTCCTCGCGATAGCTGAGCGGACATGAACATCGCGAGCGCCTCCCGATCGGGGCGGCTCAAGGGGAATCGGTGCTTGCGCGTCGCTTCCAGAGCGGACGCTGCCTCAGCGTCGATGTACTCGGCCAAGACACGCTCGACGCCGAACTCCTTTAGGCCCTTCTCGGTCTTGATCGTGTTCCAGTCGCGTTGGGAGAACGCGTCGCGCACGTTGCGGATGCCGCCCTCTCCTGACCTCTTGTTCAGGACGCGAACCTGAAAGGACTTGCCTTTGCGGCGCGCGAATCCTCGCTGATAAACCTGCGCAACGAAGTGGTGCTTGCGCGGGTCGGACACGGCTTCACGATAAGCGCCGGGTCCGGCTACCTCTTTAGCCGCCGGTGCGGCGCCCACGCGATGAGGCGCTCGTTGACCCAAGACGAGTTCCTCCACGCGGTCGCGCCCGGGCAATCGCGTCGGGAATAGAGATCGCCTCTGTTCTGTGGGGTTAGAGGCCGGAGTTGTGGTCCGGCGACCACCCTATAAACAGGAGACACCATGGCGAACTTTGACCGAGTGGTTGACAACCGCTGGCGACCGGACCTCGCATCCAGCCAGCGCCGCGTGCGCGAAGAGGAGTTCGAGGAGAGCCTGCCCGAAGGGGAGGAGCCGAAAGTGCTCTACAGCCGCGAGCTCTCCTTCGTGCCAGCGCGGCGCAAGGCCTTCGAGGCGCACGACGCACAGACGGTCGCGCTGATCCGCCGCCTGGCCGAGCTCGAACGCCTACCGCACGGCGAGCCCGTCGGCAAACTGCTCGAACACTGGAAGTGGCTGGAGGCAATGAAGGGAGCGGCGGAGAAGCAGCGCTGGCTGGAACCGCTGATTGCGACGGTGCGCCGCGATCCCGCCGCCAACGAGCACCTGGTGATCTTCCTCATGCTCGTGTTCGAGCCGGTGAGGCGCAGCGTCAGCAAGGCCTTCGTCACCGCGCACGCCGGTATCAGCGCGCAGCCGCGCGACGTCAACTGGGCGAACCGCGAGGAGGCGCGGATGATCCGCCACGTCGAGCGCGAACGCCTGTATGACGTGACACGCGAAGCGGCGCTCGAGGCCGTCTTTCGCTACCCAGCGAAACCGCCCTCGAGGTTCTTCTCCTGGCTGCGCGAGACAATCGCCCAGCGCGCACTCGACAAGCTCCGCGGCGAACTACCCGAGGCGCTGACCAGCGGCGCGTCAGTCGCCGAGGCCGAAGCGATCCAGAACGCCCTGGCCGGCTTCGAGGCCGTCGAGGGCCCCGAGATGAGCGAACGCGGCGGCTACCGCGAGTGGCGCGCACGAATTCGCATGCGTGACGTCTTCGACGTAGTCGAGGAATTCTTCGCGCACGACCCGGTGCGCGAAGCCTGCCGTCTCGCGGTCGGCCGGCTGCCTAGCGCGCAGCGCGAGGTGATCGACAGCTACTTCTTCAACGACAGCGAGGTGCCCGACATCGCCGCGCGGCGCAAGGTCAGCGAGAGCACGGTCTATAACCAGAAGGCCCGTGCGCAAGACACGCTCAAGCGCGACGACGTGTTCTTCTCCGCCCTCTATTCGCTGCAGCGCGTGCGCGACCGCGCGCGAGCGAAGAAGCTCGCCGCGACCTACCCCGACGGCGTGCTACCCGACGGCCGGCGCTTGGTCCTGATCGACAACGCCGCCTAAACCTGGATCCACCGTGTGATGGTGCGGGTGGGGTAGTTTTGGTCAGATCGCGGGGATGAGCGCGGGGCGGGGGGTGTCGGTTCGGTTTTGGTGGCGATGTCGGGTGTCAGCGTTTCGCGGGGCCGTCTGTGGCATGGGCTTTCGGTAGGGGGTGATCGCGGCGTGCGGCGTGCGGGGTTTCTGGTCGTTTTGACTGTCGCGGGTTGGTCAGGTGGGGGCAGGGAGCGCGCGGATCGCGTCGAGGATGGTGGTGAACTGGTTCTGCCAGGGCCAGCGGGCGGGCATCCGCAGGGTCCATCGGCGGCCGGTGCGGGTCAGGCGGGCGGGGATCTGGAAGAGGTGACGGCGGCGGGATCGTGCGGTCTGGACGGGCAGATGGGGCTGGGCGATCTGGGTACTCCAGCGGCCGAGGTTGTGCGCGAGCGCAGCGATCACGGCCCAGGCGCTGTTGGCGTGCATCCGGCCGGACGGGAAGTGAGCCAGTGCTTGGTCTTTGAGATCGCGGATCGCGAGCTCGACCTGCGCGTGGTCGCGGTGATCGGTGTCGGTGACAAGCATCGGGCTGGTGCGGTTGGTGGCGAATGCGTGGTGGCGCCAGTCGGGGAACAGCTCGGCCTGGGCACCAACCAAGCGGGTCCGGCGCACGACCAGCCTGAAGCCCTTGAGCGTGGTCTCGGTGAGCTGCGCCTCACCGGTATCGGGGTAGTTCTCGATCGTGACCCAGCGCTCCTCAGGGATCTCGGCGATCAGCTTCTTGATGGTCGGGCTCTGCTTGACGCCGATGGAGAACTCCACGCCCCGCGCGTCAAGGACCTTCATCAGCTTGTGGTTCTCAAACCCGGAGTCCGCACGGATGATGATCGGACCCGAGTGCCCGGCACGACGCACACGGGCGAGCAGCTCATCGACGAACCGCGCGACCCCGCGTTGGGTGTTCGCGTTGCCTTTGCGGTTGCGGATGTGCAGCACCTCGCCGGTGTCTGAGCGGACCGCCACGACCGGGTGGTAGCCAAGCTTCTTGGTGTACCCGTAGCCGGCGCCCTGCTTCTGCTCGCTGCAGACCTCGCCGATGAAGCTGTCGATATCGACCACCAACGGTCCCTCTCCGGGGCCGGCGCCCGTCTCCCACGCCCGCGCGAGCGCGACATCAAGGACCCGGTCGAGCTGGCGGACATGCCCGAAGGTGAACGCACGCAGGAACGTCCCGAGCGTGGACGGCGCCATCACCCGGTGCCCGAGGACCAGACCCGTGCTCCCGGCTCTGAGCACGTTCATGTCATCGATGCTGTCGGCCCCAGCGAGCATCCCGTGCACCAGCGACATCACCTTGCGGCCCGGCAGGCACGCTCCCGGCGCACGGGAGTCGAGCCACACCGACTCGTTCACCAACTCCTCGATCCCCAGCCGGTTCGCGAGCGCCGCAGTAACCAACAGCCCGGCATCGCTGACAAGCAGCTGCTCGTCGAACTGGACCTTCACCGAGTCAAGCCTCGCCGGCCCCACCGGAACGTCCGAACCGCCATGCACCATATGGGTGACCTCCTAGTGCAGGCCCGCCGTCGCCGCATACGACAGCTTTCTGCCTGCTCAGGAGGTCATTTAAATCTCACCACCGGACAGAACAGACGCCACTACGCGGTGGATCCAGGCTAAAGAGCCCCCAGTGCGTCTCGTCGATGTGGGCCTGGCCTGCTCGATCGCGAGCAGCTGCGCGTCCCTGGCGCTGACGCTCACGCAGCTCGCAGAGCGGCGACGACGCCGGCGACGAGGCCGCCGCTGAGCCTTCCGTGCGACGAGCTTCGACAAGCACGACGCCAACCGCGTCGTGGCGCGAGGAGTCGATATTTGGCTCTACAGAGCCAAACTGCAACGGTCTTAAAACTGCATGAAAGTCTGGCGCGAAAACTGGCGCAAGCCCCGCACAATTTGGCTCTAGCAAGCCAAAAACCAGCACACAATTCAAGGTCTTGAAATCCCACCGGCGGGAAAGTCGCGCCTTCTGGCCGCCCATCTTTTTTTGGCTTTCTTGAGCGGTTTCCGCATGGTTGAGCCGCATTAGGCCGGTTGGCGGCTGCGGGTGTCCAGCCCCGCGGGACCGCTGTTAACCGCCTGAAACCGCACGATCCGCGCTCGGACTGGCGCGGATTTGGCGCGAGTCGGGCCAGGTTGGTTGAGGGTTTGCGCCGTGAGCTTCTGCCGGTTTTCGTTGCGGCTTTCCAGGTCTACGGCGTGTCGCTGGCGGCAGGCGCGGCTTCCCGCAAACCTTCGATTCAGCGCCGTAGGCGGTACAGGCCAGGGGCGACGCGCTCGAAGCGGGGGTCGGTCGAGAGCTTCGACGCGACCGTGGCCCACGGGGTTCGGCCGCGGCTACGCATATAGAGGCCGCTCCTGGATCAGTGCCCAGATCTCCCTGGCGCGCATCGGCCGGTTGTCCTGCTCTTCGAAAACCCACATGACGGCTTCGACCATGCTGCCGCGTTCGGCCGGGTGGCCGGCGGTCGGCCCTGACGCCGAGCTCGCGCGCTGCTCGCGGCGCCCGTCGAAGATCTCGGCCAGCGTGCGCTGCACGGCCTCCTCATCGATCCCATGCTTCTCCATGAGGACGAGCGCCTTCTGGCGGAAGGTCTCGGCCTCGGCGGGGTAGGCGGTGCTCTGCGCCTTCGCGCGGAGCTTCGCGATCTTGACGACACCCGCGTCGGCCATGCGATCAGCTCCTGCGCCGCGCGCGCCGTGACCTTACGCTGGACCTACGAGCGGATCGGCAAGCGTTGGCCTATCGGCACGGGCGCCGCTGATCGCCCCCATCACGGGTCAGCAGTCGATGGCGGACATGTTCGCCTCGTCGTGGCGTTGGGCTGGTGTTTGATCGTCGGGGGCTCGGTGTCGAGGTTCGGTTTGAGCCAGGGTTTGGCGGTAAGCAGCCAGGCGGTGGCGGCGGCGAGTAGGACGGCGCAGAGGATCCAGCCGAGTGCTTCGGTGCCGACGCCGACGTACTTCAGCCCGGAGGCGAACACGACGAACGTGATCACAGGCCTGATGTAGCGGTCGGGGACGCTCGAGGAGATCAGCGAGCCGACGAGCACGGCGGGGACGCTGCCGATGATCAGCGAGAGCGTGACGCCGAACTCGACGTGCCCGAAAGCGAGCGCGCCGAGCGCGGCGGCGGCGGTCAGGGGCACGGCCTGCGTGAGATCGGTGCCGACGAGTTGGCTGGCGCCGATCATCGGGTAGAGGAACAGCAACAGAACGATCATCAGCGACCCCGAGCCGACCGAGGTCATCCCGACGATGATCCCGCCGAAGACGCCGATCAACACCGTCGGCAGTGGCCGCGTGACGATCTCGTGGACCCGTGCGGTGCGGCTCTCCCCGGTGCGGCGGTCGAGGTAGTAGCGCAGCACCATCGCCGCGGACCCGAGCAGCAGCGCGGCCCCGAGCGCGAGCTCGATGTTTTCCTGCGCGGACTTCGCGTTGCCCATCAGGTGCAGCAGGTAGGCGCCGAGGAACGCGCTCGGGACCGAGCCGAGCACCATCCAGCCGACGAGGCTGCGGTTGACCGTCCCTTTTTTCCAATGCACCCCCGCGCCGATCGGGCGCATCACGACGGCCGCGACCAGATCGCTGGAGATCGCCGCCGACGGCGTCACACCGAACAGCAGGATCAGCATCGGCGTCATCAACGCCCCGCCACCGGCGCCGGTCATCCCGACCAGAAACCCGATCACGGCGCTGCCCAGGACTATGTATGGATCGACGTGCACACCCTCTCCCGACTCAACTTCTCCGGCCCGGCTCCGGGCCCCTCCGCCCCAGCATCTCACCGGGCCGCTCACGAGGCCCGGGGGATCTTATTTGAGCGCGTTCCTCGGGATGAGCGAGTGATGAAAGCGCTCTGTTTAACCGACTAGCTCCGTCCCGGGCTCATAGCTTCGTGGCGCTGTGCGCAGGGACTCGATATCTGGCTGTTTGACATCAGACTACGACGTGCACCTTTGCTCATGTAGGGTAGATCCAAGGTGAGCAGGGAAGACTGGTCGGCAGTTGCCTCATCGACCCGTCGGAGCAAATCATGGTTCTCCCGAACATCGTTGGTTGCCGTGCCCGTCAGGAGCGCGGGTGGCGCGCAGAGATTGCCACGCGTCGGCTGCCGCCCAAGCCGCGACGGTGATCGCCGGCGGCGAGGTATTCGTTCAGGACACCGTGATGGCACCGCTGATCGCTCTGCCGCTTTTCGCCGTTTCCCTCGCGGTCACGTTGCGCGCCGCCTCGACGTTCGCGCGCCGCCTCGATCGGCTCGGGGCAAAGTTCGGCCTGCCCGAGGTGCTCATCGGACTGCTCACTGCACTGGCGGCCGACGGTCCGGAGGTGTCCTCTGCCCTCGCTGCATTGTCCAACGGGGCTCACGAGGCGGGAGTAGGCGTGATCGTCGGCTCAAACGCGTTCAACCTGGCGGCAATGGTCGGGCTCAGCGCGATGCTCACCGGGCGAGTGCGCGTCGTACGCGAGACGCTGATTCTCGAGGGGGGCGTCGGGCTTGCCGTTACCGCGATCGGGATCGCGCTGCTACTCGGCGCAGTGTCCGCGATCCTCGCTGTGACCCTCCTTGCCTGCGTGCTGGTTCCTTATCTCGCGCTGGTGATCGCTGGTCCTCGTCTTGCGAAGCGCCTACACGTACCTGGACCGGTCAGTCGCGTCATAGAGCACGCCGCTGAGGAGGGCGAGCATCGCAGTAGCACGGGCCCTGAACACCATTTCGCAACGCATCGCCAGATTGCGTTCATGGCGCTCGACATCCTGCTCATCGTGCTGGGAAGCGTCGGGATGGTGCACGCGGCACTCTCACTCAGCGAACACTGGGAGATTGGACCCGCGCTAGTCGGGGCACTTGTCCTTGGCCCCTTGACGAGCCTACCCAACGCGCTCACAGGGGTGCGACTTGGCCTGGCAAACCGGGGCGCAGCGCTCGTCAGCGAGGCGCTGAACAGCAACACGATCAACCTCGTCGCCGGGGTCGCCGTCCCGTCGCTCTTTGTGACGCTGGCCGTCCACTCTATGACCGACCGGCTCGACCTGGCACTGCTGGCGGCAATGACGGCCACGACCATCGTGCTACTGGGGACACCACATGGAATGCGCAGACGAGGCGGTGCGTCAGTGGTTGCGCTGTACGTTCTGTTCGTATTGATTCAGCTGGTCGCCACGTAGGTGTCGGTGGCGAGGGCCGGGGGGACTGGTGCGAGCTCGAGCAGCTCGCCGGGTGGCTTTCCGCACAGCAGCCAGCCGTCGTCGACGGGACGTAGGAGCTTACGTTTGGCGAGCTCGGTGAGTGCGCTTGTGACGGTTGGGCGGCGGGCCGCCGTAAGGTCTGAGAGGACGTTGTGGGTGAGTCGTAGCGGCACGATGACGCCGTCGTTGCGCACCCTGCCCCAGCGTCCTGCGAGGTGCCAGAAGAGCATGTGCAGTCGCACGTCGACGCGTGGCTGGTGGACGATCGCCATGTTCACGGCGAGGTTGCGAGAGCGCGACAGCGCGCGGCCCACGAGGCGGCCGGTGAGTTGCGGGTAGCGCGCCAGCCGCCGAGCGAAGGCTTCGTCGAGCACGGCCATTCGCGTCGACTGCAACACTCGCCAGCCGGTCGTCTGTGGCAGCGTCGGCGGCTCGTCTGCTCCCTGCCAGGGTCGCAGTAGATCGCCCTCGCCGAGTAGCTCGGCGCCGAATCCCTGATCGATGCCGACACGGCGGATCAGCAGCCCGTTGAGCACGAGCAGGCCGATGCCGTCGCTGGGCGTCGGGGTATGTACGCCGCTCCACAGACCCTCCGGGATCGAGACCGTCTTGGCGATGCACTCCGCGATGGCTTGCTCCCGATGTTCGATCGGCACGGCCTCGGCCAGGCCACGGTCCTCATCGAGTACGCGGCAAACCCCTGATCGTGTGCTCGCCTTGGCGCTCATCGGTGCACTGTCGCAGACCTCGTTGTGCGTGTGGCAGGCAATTTCGGTCAGATTTCTGACCGTGTGCAGATTGGTGGCCGCTCGTGGGCAAGGTGGTGCCTAGCGTCGCGTACGCTCGTAGCTCGTGGTCGAGGAAAGCAAAGAGCCACTCGCCCGGGGGTGGCTCGGCCGGCTGCGCCGCTCGGCCGCGAGTGGCGCTGGCGGGCTGACGGCGCTGGCGCTGTTGACGGGCGCTGGCGCCGGTGTCGGCGCGATCGCGTTTCGCTACATGATCCTCGGCTTCACGCATCTGTTTACGGGGCACGCCGAGTACGGCGCCGCGGGCCGCGTGGTCAATCCGCACCTTCCCGGCTTGGGTATCTGGTTCGTCGTCGCGGTACCCGTGGTCGGCGGGTTGATCTACGGACCGTTGGTCAGCCGCTTCGCCCCCGAGGCGCGGGGGCATGGCGTGCCGGAGGTGATGTATGCGGTGAACAGGCTCGGTGGGCGGATGCGCCCTCAGGTCCCGGTCGTCAAGTCGCTCGCCTCGGCCGTCTGTATCGGCGCGGGTGGCTCGGTCGGCCGGGAGGGGCCGATCGTGCAGATCGGCTCGGCACTCGGCTCGGTCACAGGACAGCTGATGCGCGTGTCGGAGTCCCAGCTGCGCCTGCTCGTCGCGTGCGGCGCGGCGGGCGGCATCTCGGCGACGTTCAACGCGCCCCTCGCTGGCGTGTTCTTCGCGCTGGAGCTGATCCTGCGCAACTTCGAGACGCGCTCCTTCGGCCTGGTCGTGCTCAGTTCGGTCACTGCGGACGCGATCGGCCGTGCCGCGTTTGGCAACCACGCGTTCTTGTCGCTGCCAGCGTTCACGTTCAGCTCGCCGCTTGAGCTTTTGCTCTACGCCGGCTTGGGAGTGCTCGCTACCGGTGTCGGGTTGGGCTTCGTGCGGGTGCTCTATGCCGGGGAGGACATCTCCGACCGGATCTGGAACGGTCGCCCAGAATGGCTGAGACCCGCTGTCGGAGGCGTGCTGCTCGGACTGTTGCTGCTCGCGGTCCCCGAGATGTATGGCGTCGGCTACCCGGTGCTCCTGCTGGCGATCTCTGGCCACTACATCGTGCTCGCGCTGCTCGGGCTGCTGGCCGCGAAGATCCTCGCGACGAGCCTGACGATGTGGATCGGCGGCTCCGGCGGCGTGTTCGCCCCCTCGCTGTTCATGGGGGCGATGCTCGGCTCGGCCTACGGCGCGATCGTGCATGATGCCGTGCCCGGCGTGGCGGTTGCCGCCGGCGCCTACGGCCTGGTCGGGATGGGCGCGGTGTTCGCCTCCTCCGCGCGGGCGCCGATCACCGCTGTGCTGATCATCTTCGAGCTCACCGGCGACTACCGGATCATTCTGCCGCTGATGATCGCGATCATCGTCGCGACCGCGCTCAGCAACCATCTGAGCAAAGACACGATCTACACGCTCAAGCTGCGCCGCCGTGGGATCGACATCGACCGGCCGCAGGGAACGCTGATGGCGCAGATCTCCGTCGCCGAGGCGACCGGCGAGTTGCCACGACCGCTCGCACCCGAGCAGCCGCTGCGCGATGTCCTCGAGCGCTTCGCAAACGAGCACGTCGAGGCGCTGCCGGTCCTCGACCCAGACGGCGAGCTGCTTGGCATCGTCACTGCGATCGCCGTCGAGCAGGCGATCGGCAACGCTCGCGACGGTCTCACCGCAAGCAGCCTCGTACACGAGACACCCGAGCTGCGGGTCGACGAATCTCTCGAGGACGCGGTCCGGGCCCTCGCCCTCACCGACGACGAGGGCCTACCCGTACTGGACGCAGACGGCGGGAAGGCAATCGGCTGGCTCACCCACCGGCGTCTGCTGCGCGCCTACCACGCACACCTGCAGGACCGATCAGGAGCCGACCAGACAGCCGGGAGCATCCCTCCAGGGTCAGAGATCTGACAATCAGGCTCTCGTGTAAGCAACGGTGAGCCGAAAGTGGCTCCATGACCAGCTTCACCGGCCGCTCGCGCGATGAGGACGGCTTTACCCTGATCGAACTCTTGGTGGTGATCTTGGTCATCGGCATCCTCGCCGCGATCGCGATCCCCGCGCTGCTCGGTCAGACAAGCAAGGCGTATGACTCCTCGGCAAAGACGCTGGCCCAGACGGCGCAGAGCACAGCTGAGACCTACGCGACCGAAAATAGCGGCCTGTACTCGTTCACAAAAGCGAAGCAGCTCAACGCGATCGAGCCATCGATCAACTACAAAAACCCCAACGAAGCCGAGCTGACCGTCGCGACAGGCACGAGCACCACCTACGAAGTCACCACGGTGGCGGCAACCACCAAAGACAAATTCACGATCAAGCGCAACGCAAAAGGCGAAATCACACGTGAATGCAAAGTCGGGGTAAAAAAAGCGAAAACGTGCCCGGGCAAAAGCGAATCAAGCACCAGCTGGTAAGGCGAAGCGCTCGCTCGTAGGGTCTTCGCCCCTGACCTACACGGATGGTTGAGATGCGGCCTTTGTGCGCGGGTGATGCTTGAAACCCCACGATCTCCTCGATGCCCGCCAGAAGGGGCAACAGGCCGTCCAGTTCGGCAGCCTCCTGAACGACTTGGTCGATCTGGGCCGTGCACAGCTCGATCACGATTCCGTCGTCTGACACCACTCTGGGCCGTACCTGAACGGAGCACCCTGCATTTGCGTGTCCTTTTATCTCTCGACGGGCTTATTCGCAATATCCTCAACGCCTCGAGGACGCGTGAGCTGCCTCGACTTCGGTTGCGTCAAACGGGTCCGCCGCGACCAAGTCGGGCGGGGCGGTCGGCAACTGCCTCGTCCGGCTCATGAAGGCCAAGCAGGTGCGCGAGGACAACGTGAAGCCCCGCCGCTACAGTCTCGCAGCGTGAGGGCAACCAGGCGCGCGTTCGCTCTCCCCATGATGAGAAGGGAGAGCGAGAGCCCCGCACACGGCGATCAGCAGACCTCCTGCTCCATCTCCTGACAGAGCGCCGCCACGCCCGCAACAATCGTGCGCGTGGAGACGCCCCGACGGAACATCGAGCTGAAGGCGCGCGACCCCGACCCGGCTCGCTCCCTGCAGGTGTCCCTCGAGATGGGCGCGAGCGACGAGGGTTGGCTGCTTCAGACCGACACGTACTTCCAGGTTGCACATGGCAGGCTGAAGCTACGCGAGGAGAATGCGACCTCTCATCTCATCTCCTACGAGCGCTCCGACGACGCGGTGGCGCGCGAGAGCCGCTACCGGCTGGTGTCGGTCAGCGATCCTGCCGGGCTGAAGGACGCCCTCAGCGATGCGCTCAGTGTGCTGGTGGTCGTGGAGAAGTCCCGGCGGCTGTTGCTCTGGCAGGGCGTCCGTATCCACCTCGATGAGGTTCGCGGTCTGGGCAGCTTCATCGAGATCGAGGCAGTGGCAGACCCGGCATCGGATCTGAGCACCGAGCATCGCCGTGCGCGCGAACTGCAGGACGCGCTCGCCATCGCTCCCGACCGGATCGTGGCGTTCAGTTACAGCGACGAGCTTTTGCGCATTGACCCTGATCGCCGGCCGGAGGTGCAGGTGGGAGATATGACCGTCCGCACCGCGCTGTCGTGGAGCGGTGGCAAGGATTCGGCTTTGACGCTTTGGACCCTGCGCCGCCAGGGGGTGGAGCCAGTGGCCCTGATCACGACCGTGACCGACGAGTACCACCGCATCAGCATGCACGGCGTCCGCCGCGAGCTGCTCGCAAAGCAGGCTGACGCGATCGGCGCTCCACTGGTCGAGGTTCGCATCCCACCGGCGTGCGTCAACGATGTCTACGAGACGCGCATGGCCGAGGCGTTCGACGCCCCGCCCCTGTCCGAGGTTGAGGCCGTCGCGTTCGGGGATCTGTTTCTCGAGGATGTCCGCGCTTACCGTGAGGAGCGGCTTGCCGCGAGCGATAGGCGCGGTCTCTTCCCGCTCTGGGGACGCGATACCAGTGTCCTGGCGCGGGAGTTCATCGCCGCTGGCTTTCAGGCGACCATCGTTTGTCTGGACCCGCGAGCGCTCGACGCCTCCTTCGCGGGCCGGGCGTATGACGAGCAGCTGCTCGCCGACCTGCCTGTGGGCGTTGACCCTTGTGGTGAGAACGGTGAGTTTCACACCTTTGTCCATGCCGGCCCGATCTTCACCCAGTCGATCATGTGCGAGACCGGCGAGGTCGTGCAACGCGAGGGGTTTGTCTTTTGCGACCTGCTGCCGGCGTGAGGACGCGCAACTATGCGCAGGAGCTGGGTTCTTGCGGGTTCGCGCAAATCGACGGGCCTTTCCGGGCGGGCGACGGGGCGTTCGACATGGCGCGGGAGCTGGTCGAGATCTGCCGGCTGGAGCAAGGTCTGCCTGCGCTGTCGGTCATCGGTGACTTTGTCTTCCCGCCACTCGATGGCGGGGAGCCTCGCGCGCATCGTTGAGGCCGCCGCAGCCGAGCGCCCGCCAATCCTCCCGAGCGTGAAGGTCGAGCCAGGCTTTCCTCTGCGGGCTGGAGTTCGACAGCCTGTCCGCCGAACTCGCGTTCTTCGCACGGCACGGCCTTCGCATCCACGACGCCGAGATCGATATCGACCTGCAGCCTGGAGAACTGCGGCTGTTCGACAACCTCGTCCTCGCACACGGCCGACGCGGAACACGCCAACCTGGCGAGCTACGTCAGCGCGTTTCGGGTATCACCTCCAGGCGGCAGACCAACGGAAGCTGCGCGACCACGTCCTGACAGCATTCGATACGCGAGGGAGGCGGTAGCGTCTGTCTCGGGATAAGCCGGCGGTCGCAGCCAGGGTTTGCAAACGTTGACGATCCGCGCGGAGGCTCGTTCTACGAGGACCACCCCAGCCCCTCCACTGACCAGCGGATCAGATCTCCGCGAGCGTACCCGCCGGCGGCCCCGGCTCGCCGGGGCGCAGGTCCAGCTGCCACCACTGGACGTCGTGCCAGGCGCCGGCCTTCCAGCCGATGCGCCGGTAGGTCCCGATGGGAACGAACCCGATCGCGCGGTGCAGGCCGTTGCTCGCCTAGTTCGGCTGGGTGATCCCGGCGCACAGGGTCCACAGGCCGATCGCTCGCAGCTGTTCGAACAGGTGTGTGTACAGCGCGCGCCCGATGCCCGAGCGGTGATGGCCGGAGTCGATGTACACGGTGACGTCCGCGGCCCAGCGGTAGGCGGTGCGCTCGCGGTGAGGCGAGCCGTACGCATAGCCCAGCGTGACGCCCTCGTGCTCGGCGAGGACCCAGGCGTACGCGCTGCGCATGCGCTCCGCCGTCTCCTCCAAGCCCGGCGGTTGCTCCTCGAAGGACACGACCGAATCGGAAACATATGGCCCGTAGATCGCCGCGCACGCACACGCGCTCGCGTCGCGCTCTGGATCGGCGTCCCGGATAAGCATGCCCGCAGACCATAAACCGCAGCCGGCCGCCGCTGGGATGCCGTGGAGCCGTACGCTTACCGAATGGCACACCTGCCACAACCGCGGGCGGCGTGCTCGGGACACGGAGGGAATGGCCGGTGAGCGCGCTGCTCGCGACGCCGGTGGGCGATGTGCAGCGCCTCGCGCTCGCTCCGCGCGGCGCTCTCAACGCCTACCTGCTCGGCGATCTGCTGGTCGATGCCGGGCTGCCGGGTCAGGGCGCAGCGGTCATCCGCATGCTTGACGCGCGCCGGGTAGATCGTCATGTGCTCACGCATCCCCACCTCGACCACGCCGGTGGTAGCGCGCGCGTATGCCGTGCATTCGGCCTCGACGGAGCGGCATGTGGTGCCGCGGACCTTGCCGACCTACGCGCGGGACGCTCGCCGGAACTGGCGCTCCGATCGTGGCTGCAGCCACTGAGCCGCGCGCTGGGGCGCTTCACGCCGGTCGCGGGCACCGCGTTCGTGGACGGCGAGACGGTGGGGCCGGGGTTCGTTGTCGTGCCCACCCCCGGGCACACGCCTGGGCACATATCGCTGTGGCGCGAGGCCGACCGCGTGCTGATCGCCGGCGACGCGCTGATGGGCATGCACCCGCTCAGCGGACGCCCGGACCTGCGCCTGCCGCCGCGCTTTGACCAGCCGGACCCGGCCGCCGTGCGCGCCTCGGCGCGGCGTCTGGTGGCGCTCGAGCCACGGGTCGTGTTCTTCGGTCACGGGCTGCCCCTTACCGATGCCACGCAGAGGCTCCACGACTTCGCGGCGACGCTGGGCTGAAACGCCGCGCCTGCTCCAGCAGTGGCCGGGCGATGTCCACATGAGCGCGACAAGGACGGACGGATGTCCGGTGAGGCGGATTGACTACTCTCCGCATCTCTGGACCCCACAAGGAGGAGATTGTCGTGCCGTTGACTCAAACCCAACTGGCGAGCGCGCTCGCCGAGCGCGTCGAGATGAGCAAAGCCGACGCGAAGTACGTTCTCGACGCCTTCGAAGAGATCGTCCTCGAGCAGCTCGCGGAGGCGGAGAAGGTACGGATCGGCAAGCTCGTCCAGCTGACCGTCCGTCTCAAGCCGGCGACAAAGGCGCGCAAAGGCCGCAACCCGGCAACCGGCGAGGAGATCACGATCGCGGCGAAACCGGCCAGCGTCGACGTACGCGCACGGCCACTCGCCGCCGCCAAGGAGGCCCTGCCGTCCATCCAGAAGGCCCGCCGACGACTGAGCTGACGCGAGGACTGGCATCGGTTCGTGTCCTCTCACCCTTCTTCGGCTGCGAGCGTCGAACGCCGCGCACTGAGCGGGCCGGTACTGCGCGTGTGCCGTGCGCTGCTGGCGCTGGCGGTGCTCACGGCGATCGCCTACGACGTGGCCGCGGGTCCCGGGGTCAGCGACGCCGATTACTTCAGCTACTTCACCGTCCTGAGCAACCTGTTCGCGGTGACGTTGCTCCTGTATGGAGCGCTCCGCCCCGCGCGCGAGCGCTCTGGAACGGTCGAGCTGCTCAGAGGCGCAGCGGTCGTGTACATCCTGACGACCGGGATCGTGTATCTGCTGCTGCTCTCCGGGCACGCTCCGGCATACCCGTGGGTAAACGCGATCCTGCACTACCTGATGCCGGTCGCGGTGACACTCGACTGGCTGCTCGATCCACCGCGCGTGCACCTCGACCCCGTACGGACCGTCGTGCTGTGGATGGTCTTCCCACTGCTGTACATCATCTACACGCTGGCGCGCGGCGCGATCGTGGACTGGTACCCGTACCTCTTCGTGAACCCCCACCGCGGCGGCGGCTACCTGCTCGTCGCCGGCGACTGCCTGGCGGTCGGGCTAGGCATCGTCGCGCTGATCATCGCGACGACCTGGGCGGGCAACCGTCGAGGAGACGCGCTCGCCTAACAGCCGCTACTGCCACGTCATGTGTTGGTGAGTGTCTGAGGACCTCCCGGATCTCGGCAGCGGGCGTGGCTACCGCCACGGCCGCTCTACGGACGCCAGCGCCGCGATGAACGGCTCACGGACAGCGGGGTTACAGTGCTGGCGCTCGAGCACGCGCTTCTCCGCGTCCGGATCCTCGCCGGCCGGATAGTCGCTCCCGTCACCGCAGGCCAGCGGCAGCGAGGAGTGTCCATCCCACGCTGGTCCGGGGAACGTCGCGTCCAGGGTGATGCGCTGGTCGCCGCTGATGATGGTGAGGTAGCGGTGGACATCGACGAGCCCATTCTCGGGGATCACCTCTGCAACGGCGGTGCCGAAAAGCTTGGTGGCACGAGCGCGGTCAAGCTGGTAGACGCGATGAACGATCAACGGTTTGGTCTCGGGGAAGCGCTCGGCCAACGTCCGGGCGAGGAACAGGTGCTTGGTGGAGCAGGTGCCGCGACGCTCGCGCAGCATCCCCTCGATGCTGCGGTCACTCGGACGACCATAGGGCAGCGCTCGCACAGCTTCGACCAGGTCGAGCAAGGAGGAGCCGGATGCAACGAACGCGTCGATGAGCGCAGCGTAGAGCCGCGCGTCTCAAACGACGAGCTGGCTCATACCCTGGGGTTGCCTGCCCTATCGGGACCTCAGCGGTCAGTCCTCCACGAGGCGTACAAACCGTGCGCGATCGCTCTGCCTCCTATAGCCGGCGGCCTGCCAGAAGCCCATCGCGGTCGCATCGTCGTCGGTGACGATCGCCGTCAGCCTGACCGCACCCCGTGCTCGCAGGCGACGCTCGCCATCTCGCACCAATGCCGTGGCGATCCCCTGACGTCGGTTGTCAGGATGGACCGCGAGTCGGTAGAAGCTGCCTCGCCACCCATCCCAGGCGGCGATTATCGATCCGATCGCAGCACCAGCTTCCTCTGCTATGAGTAGCGCCTGCTCGTCGGTCGCAAGCAGGCGTAGCAGCCCCGCGCGTGTATCGGTGACGCTCGGCAGGCTACCGGCCGCCTCCCATTGTCTGAGCACTAGCGGGATGTCCTGCTCGATCGCGCTTCGGATCATCCAATCGGGCACGGTCTGGACGAATATCAGGAGTGGCGGACCTTGCGCAGGGCAGCCCCGGATAGGGTTCGAGGAGATGCAGGCCGACGCGGCACAAACCCGGGAGATCCTTACCGGTGAGACCCATCTCGCCCACGAGGCAATGCGCGCATTGCGAACGACATATGAAAGCGAGCAGGAGTTCGTCGAGCATGTCGACGGGGTGCTGCGACCCGCCGGCTACAGGCTCCTCGGCGCCTTCTCGCCGGACCGTGAGCCGGCCGGCGCGGTCGCTGGATTCCGTGTTGGCGACAACCTCGCCTGGGGCCACTACCTGTACGTCGATGACCTCTCGACCGCGCCCGAGGCACGGCGTCAGGGTCTCGCCGGGGTGCTGCTGGAGTGGCTGATCGAGGAGGGCCGAAGGCTCGGATGCGGTCAGCTGCACCTGGACTCGGGAGTCGGCTCGGAGCGCTTTGACGCACACCGGCTCTACCACAACCACGGTCTGTCGATCTACTCGCACCACTTCGCCCGTGGGCTGTAGAAGCGCCGGCAAGAAGACCCACGATGCCCCGTCGCAGATGGACGCAGTCGTGTCACGGGCAAGAGCATCTCTCATCGCCGCCGGGCTGACGGTGGACGGTGAGGATCTGGCTCGTCCCTGGGGTGGATTCCTGCTGATCTCCCAGGCCGACGTCCGGGGGTTCATCCACACCTACTTCCCGGACTCGGATCTACAGCACGCCCACGAGCGGTTGGCGCTGAGCCCGAAGCTGCTCCTGGTCGCTCCGGGGGCGCGTCTGTCGTGGCAGTACCACCGCAGACGCAGCGAGATATGGCGTGTCGTCGAGGGGCCGGTCGGCATCAGCCGAGGTCTTACCGACGAGGAAGCACCGATGCGCAACTACGACCCGGGCGAGATTCTGAGCCTGGAGCTCGGCGAGCGCCACCGACTGATCGGACTCGAGACCTGGGGAGTGGTCGCCGAGATCTGGCAGCACATCGACGCTACCTCACCGTCAGACGAGCTCGACATCGCGCGCGTCGCCGACGACTACGACCGAACCTGACTTCACTCGTGGGAGGGCACTGACGCCGCATCTACATCTCGTTCTCCCGTCCGAGCCACTGCGCGTGCAGGAGAGATTACGTGGTGCCGCGCAGCACCGCACCGCCGAGGTCAAAAACGACGACGGGATAATGGCTTATCGCGCGTCGGCCGGAACCAGTCGAGCCACCCGCTGGTCAGTCAGGGTCCGGGTGGACGCGGTGAACGAGCTGGGTGAGGAATGGTACGGCGCCCCGTCGTTCGTAGAGGCGCCTCGCGTCGGTGTTCGTCGTGATCACCCCGATGAGCATGTCCTCGATGCCCAGCTCTCGAAGCTTCGCTTCCACGGCGTCCAGCAGCATCGATCCAACTCCCTGTCCGCGCACCTCGGGCAAGACAACGAGGATCGCGAGCTCGGCCAGCGGGTCCGAGGCTCTCCAGGAAGCGCCGAAGCCCGCTCCGGGACGAACGCGCACGAAGGCGTAGCCGACGTAACCGCCGGCGTCCCGTGCTGCGAGGACGAACGAGTCGGGCTCTGACGCGAACCACCCTCGCTCGATCTCCCGGCGCGACTGCCATGCCTGCTCGAACGGAACCTCGCGGTCGCGCAGCTGCGGCGTCAGCGCGGTGTGATGTTCATACAGGGCGCGCCACACCGGCTGAAGATCGTCCAGGCGGTTCTGCGGGACTGAGACGACGGCGAGCTCGCTCACGCGGGGAGGATCGCAGACGCTATGACATCGCGGCCCTATGGAATGATCGCCGTCGTGGCGGAGCAGGTCCCCGCAGTGTGTGACGTACTCGATGCGATCGAGCTTCGCCGTTGGGAGCACCTGACTCGACTGCTGCACCAGGAGGTCCACTGGACGACGGCGGCCGAAGAGAATCTACACGGTCCGCACGAGGTGATCGCGCGGCTCTCGACCGACCCGCCGCCGGCTCCAGCCTCCTTCCACGAAGCCCGTGACGGGCTGATGTACCGCTGGATCGATTGTCCCGGCTGAGCGAGACGGTCCACGCGAAAGCGGGATCACCCTCGGGCACGGCGCGCCACGCCGAGATACCCTCCGCCCTGTGACCAACATCAACGACCCACACTTCGACGAGCCGCGCGAGCACCCCGGTTTTCGCTGCCGGCGCGCTCGTCTCAGCCGTCAAGCCGGCAGCGACCGGCTCGGGTTGAGCCTGTGGGAGCTGCCTCCAGGCGAAGCGGCCTACCCGTATCACTACCACCTCGCAGAGGAGGAGCTCGTGCTCGTCCTCGACGGCCGGCCGAGCCTGCGGACGCCCGACGGGTGGCGTGATCTGCAAGCGGGAGAGGTCGTGCCGTTCCTACGCGGCGAGCAGGGCGGACATCAGCTCGTCAACCGCACCGAGGACACCGTGCGGTTCCTGGCGTTCAGCACCAACGGCGAGCCGGACATCGTCCTCTACCCCGACTCCGGCAAGCTCGGCGCGTTCGAGCGGCTACCGGCCGGTGCAGGTCTGCGGGCGATGTTCCGTCTCAGCGACACCGTTAAATACCACGAGGGCGAGCAGCCACCACGCTGACTTGCGGTTATCGGTCGTCAGCGTGCTTGCGTGAGCTATCTCAACCAGGTTAGAGCAGCAGATCGCCCTGCAATCGCTCGGCAAGCGCATCGGCCGTGGCGTCGGCAGCTTGGGCTCCGCTGTCGATGACGTGGGTCTCGAACGGACCGAGATCGGCGAAGTCGTGCCATAGGCGCTCTACGACGGCGGCGTCGGAGAGCCGGTTTGATGCACGACTCCCAGCTCGCTGGAGACAGTCGGCGAGAGGTGCCCGCAGCACCGCGTAGGCGACCCGGTGGCCGGCGACGCTCAACGAATCGCGCAGTGGCTGCAGGAACCATCTGGGGATGACGATCCCGTCGATGATCGTGAAGTAACCAGCCTTTGCGTAGCCGGCCGCGGCCTGCGCGACGATGCGCATGACGGCGGTGTTCTGCTCGTGGGACTCGGGCTTCCACGGCTCGATGTAGCCAGCCTGGATGAAGTGGAAGAACCGATCGGACTCAAGATGGACGGCTCGCTGCGATTTGGCAGAGAGAGAACGAGCCACAGTCGTCTTGCCCGAGCCCGGAGCTCCGGTCAAAATCAGAACAGGGTTCTCGTCAGACTCGTGCATGCGTTGACACTGCCGTTGGGCGCCGGGGAAGACCGCGCGGGCCCCGCCCAGCAGCCCGCCGGACCATAACTGTCGGTGTCAGGCGAGTCCGAGCAGCTGCGGTAGTTCATCCAAGGATCGCACTACCTCGGCGCCGGCCTGTCGCAGTGCCGCCTCATCGCTGTCGGCGGTGTAGCCGAAGACTCGCATTCCAGCGGATACGGCCGCCGTGACGCCCGAGACGGAGTCCTCGACGACCACTGACCTCGCTGTCGACGAGGACGCCATCGCAATCGAAGATGACCAACTGGAGATCGCGCATGGGGTGCCTGGAGCCGACTCGTACCATCTGGTCGTACGGTTAGCGGTCCGAGTCAGCTTCGCGTACGCGCCACGGTGGGTCGAGCCGGTTCTCGCCGGCGTGATAGATGAAAACCCGGTGCCCATCGGGGTCGAGCAAGATCGCCTCACGCCAAAGATAGGGTTGGTCAACCGGGTCACGGACGAAGCGAATGCCAGCCTCCTTGAGCTCGGCCACGGCACGATCGACGTCATCGACCTCGAAGTGGATGCTTGCGCTCGGAACCGACGGGGAGTCCTCGGTGTGATGGAGCGATAGCGTCGTGTCGCCCTGCGGGGCGAGGAAACGGGCATAGTCCGGATAGCTCGCGACGATCTGTGTGAGGCCCAGGCGAGCGTAGAAAGCCGCCGACGCCTCCACATCCTCGACTGCGAGCGTGACGTGATTCAGTCGCACTGCGACGACGATACATGCTCCGCCTACGCGTTCAGCGCCGACCTTGAGGCAGGCTATGGCGATAAGCCGCAGGACGCCGCCGCCACGAGACGCGCTGGCGCGTGTGGCTGCTCAGAGATGAACGCCTCGCACGTGTCCGCGTATGCTACGGCCGAACATGTCCGGTGCAGCGGTAAGAGATGCGAGCGAGGACGATGCGCGGGCGTGCGCGGCGATCTACGCGCCGTACGTGCGCGAGACGGCCGTCAGCTTCGAGGGCGAGCCGCCGGCGCCCGCACAGATGGCCGAACGCATCGCGGCGGCGACACCCACGCACGCATGGGTCGTGCTCGAAGACGACGACCGCGTCGTCGGCTACGCATACGGCGGGCCGCACCAGAAGCGGGCGGCGTACCGCTTCTCGTGCGAGGTCAGCGTCTACGTCGAGCAGGGCCGGCGACGCAGCGGCTCGGGGCGCGCGCTGTACGAGGCGCTGTTCAAGCGGCTCGCGGCGCGCGGCTACCTGATGATGGTCGCGGGCATGACGCTGCCGAACGATGCGAGTACGGGCCTGCACCGAGCGATGGGCTTCGAGCCGGTCGGCGTCTACCGGCGGATTGGCTGGAAGCTCGGCGCCTGGCACGATGTCGCGTGGATGCAGCGGGCGCTCGGCGTCGAGCAGGAGGACCCTCCCCCCGAGCCGCGCTGAGGCGACCGGGCTCGGGAGAGATGCCGGACACCGCCTTCCCTGTCGTGGTCTTCGATCTCGACGGAACTCTGCTGCGCGGCACGACCGTGTCGCTACTGCTCGCAGAATGGCTCGGGCAGGCAGCGGAGATCACCGAGCTTGAGCGAGCATTTCATGCACACGAGATATCTAATCGTGTGGTGGCCGATACTTCCGCTGGATGGCTCGCGGGAAAGAGCACGGCCGAAGCTTGGCGAGTGCTGACGAACGGCCACTGGATTGATGGGATGGCTGAGACGTTCCGAGCGCTCGACGCTGCCGGGGTTAGTCTGCTGCTGGGCACGATTACCTGGAGCTTCGCGGCTGAGATGTTGCGGGACCGCTATGGGTTCGCCGCGGTCAGCGGGACCGAGATGCAGGTGAGCAACGGGGTCCTGTCAGGCACAGTCAGCCGCCACTTCGATGAGCACGACAAGGCGCGCTTCGTTGAGGAGTGGTGCGCACAGAACAGGTTTTCGATGAGCCAGGTCGCGGCGATTGGCGACTCGCGTTCAGACGTCCCGCTCTTTCGTCGTGCAGGCATGTCGATCGCGCTGAACGCCACGCCTGACGCTCGGGCAGTCGCAGCCCACGTTCTCGATACCGAAGATCTCCGCGATGTACTGGCGCTCCTGCAGTCGGTCGGGCGAGATGCGTAATGGTGCGGCCGGTGAGTGTGCCGACTCCGGATGTCCTCGCACTCAAATCATCCGAACAGGCCCCACTCGTTGCCCTGAAAATCGTTAAGTGCTCATCAACGTGCGCGCTGACGCGCACCGGCTGCCCGTCAGCTCTACCCGAAGCTCAAGAATGCGCTGCTACCTCGGGATCGGTGGAGCGGCCCTGTCGAAGCTGGCTCATGGTGAACAGCGAGCGCAGGTCAAGGCCCTCGGCGGCAAGGTTCTCCCGGCCGCCGGCCTCGCGGTCGATAACGCACAACACCGCCGAGATATCAGCCTCTCGCGCCCGCGGCTCCCGGCACGAGTCGATGACCTGCCCGCCCGAGGTCACGACGTCCTCGATCACAGCGACCCGGCGAGCTGCGACCTCGCCGCCCTCGGCGAGGCGACACGTCCCGTAGGTCTTAGCGGTCTTGCGGACGAATACGGCCGGCAGGCCGCACACCTGGGAGGCGACGACGGCGAGCGGCACGCCACCCAGCTCAAGTCCGGCGAGCACGTCCACGTCGGCGGGCAACAGCCCGACCAGCCCCTCGGCGATCTCGCGCAGCAGGTGCGGGTCTGACTCGAATAGGTACTTGTCGAAGCTCGAGGACAAAGCAGACACCATCCCCGAGGGCGAACGCATCCGACCGATCGGCCTGCATGAGGACACCGAGCTCGTGGTGCCGATCGAAAACATCGGGTCGGGGCCCGCCCTGAACATCGAAGCATCACTCGAGGTCCTCAGCGAGGCGGAGGAGCCATCCGGGACACCAGCCCGAGCCCGAGTCTCCGGACTGGGAGTCGCAAAGTTTGAGCCGCTGATCTTTCCCTACGGGATAACCACGGTGCTCCCGTTTGCTCTGACCGTGGAATACGACGACGTGGCCGGCAAGGGCTGGAAGACCAACTGCATCTTCACGGGCGGGGCCTACGAGGGCGTACGAATCACCGCGCACACGCGTGTACATCGTGAGGTGTCGGACATGGTCAAACCGGTCTTGCCGCCGAGCGGCTGAAGCATTTGACGCTTACGCTTTGTCTTCTTCCAGGACTTTCACGATTTGCAGACTGATGTGAGTCCGGAAGGCATCAGTGGCTTTCAGCGATTCATCAGCCTCAGCCTTGGTTGGCTCGTAGCCACGGTGGACGATCCCGTGTCGCCTGACGACGTGTTTCCGATAGTCGTCCCACCACTTGTCTTGGCCCTGAACTTTGTCGCCAGTGAGCAAAGTCCATAGCTGCCGCAACCGGTCATCGATGAGCGAAGGGGTCTGGCCGCTCTTCTCGAACCACCTCATGCGTCACCTCTTCCAGCGCCTGGCGGTCGGACTCCAAGAAGCCGAGATACATCGTGTAGTTCACGGGCTCGGCAGTTAAACTGGTGAACTGCCCGTACAGGTTTATGGCGTTTTTGACCAGACTGATTGCTTCTGCCTCATCGACCGCACGGACCCCAAACCGTTGCGGCCAGGTCGGTGCCGTCACCCAGAGGACGCGCTTCATGCGAGGCAAGCGTGATACCCCTGTGAGCGAGTTCGTCCAGGGCATCCTCCGTCAAGGTGCTGCCCTTGAATGAGACCTGCCAGCGGGGGTTCATTGGGGATCTCCTTCCATGCATTCCACGATAACGGGCGCTCGCGCGCCCCTACGCGGCACGCGGCTGGACCTAGCTCGGGACGTTCGGCGATCAAGTGCCGTGGGGGCTTCGGCAGAAGCTGGTCCTTAGGGGAGATTTCGAGAGCTGGATGAGGGACATCGCCGGCGGGCGCCGAGCTGCGTGAGGGACGGCACTAGCCCCACAGCGCGCAGATCGGTAGCGCGATGATTCGATCGTCAAGCTCGTACGCACGTGGTCCGGTGTGGAACACCACACCACGGGAGAACCTGTCTCCCAGTTCTTCGCGCAGCCACACCAGGTGCCGTGCCGCCCGTAGGTCGGCCGCTCCCGCCTTCACCTCGAAGGCCACCAGCTTTCCGGCTCCAAGCTCGGCGAGGAGGTCGATCTCGTGGCGTCCGTGTTCCTCTCGCAGGTGGTAGAGGCGGGGTCGCGAGGCGCAGAGCGGCAACTCCGCCCTGATCTGGGCCACGACGAAGCTCTCCAATATTCGGCCCAGCAGATCGCCGTCGCGAAGCACCGCGCCGGCGTCAAACTGGAGGATCGACGCGATCAGCGCCGGATCGACCAGGTGACGCTTGCGGGCTTTGGAGAGGCGCTTCAGCCGATTCGAGCTCCATGCCGGAAGCGCGTCCACGACGAACAGGTTTGTAAGCAGCCGCTCGTATGCGACGGCGGTCCTGCGGTTGACGCCGGCGAACTCAATCAGCGTCGCGTCCGCCGCGGTGCCCGCCGTGTTGAGTGCATACGCCTCGAGGTAGCGCCCGAGACGCGCTGGGTCGCGGCCGTGTTCGACACTGCTGGCGTCACTGGTGAGCAGCTGCTCGACATACCCGTCCAGCCATCGCGTCCGCGCGCGTTCGGTCATGCGCAGCGCGGGGTCGGGGAAGCCGCCCCGTAGAGCGAGCTCCACGTAACCCCGCAGGTCCGGTGGATCGCGGGGCACGCCCGGAACATCTCCAGCTGCGAGCACGTCGAGCAGCGTCGGACCCTCGGCGCGTCCGAGTTGCTCGCGCACCGTCATCCCGTACATCACCACGCGCACCACCCGTCCAGTGCCGGGCCACGTCGCCGCGTCGAGTCCCGCACGGACCGAGCCTGTGAGCAGGAACCGGCCGGGCCGAGGATCCGCGTCCACCGCCCGCTTGACCGCCCCGAGGACGCCGGGCTCCTCCTGCCACTCGTCGAGCAGGATCGGCTCCTCGTACTCCCGCAGCGCCACGTCCGGATCGGCTCGGAAGGCTTCCGCCTCGAGCGCGCGGTCGAGGCGCACCACGCTCGCCGCGTGGCGTGCCGCGGTGGTCGTCTTGCCGCCGGCCCGCGGCCCCGTCACCATCACCGCCGGCAGCTCAGCGAGGAGCTCAGCGAGCAGTACATCGAGCATACGACAGCGGTAACGCATCTCGACCACAACCTCAGACTACCGTATTTCGACAGCCCTCGGTACTCACTTTCGCCACATCTTGGTGCCGTCTTTCGCCGGGGCCGGCTAGGGCAGGCGGACGCGACGCACCAGCAATTCGCGGCGAACGAGCCGCGGGCTCTCTAGCATCTGGCGTCTGGATACCAACCAACCGTTAGGAGACCGAAATGGCCAGTTCGCCCGGGCCGATCGCCGGTGTCGATTTTGTCACCGTTCCCACCAACGACTTCGAGGCCGCGGTCGAGTTCTACGGGACGACGCTGGGCCTTCCCTGCTCGGTCGAGATACCCGAGCGCCACTACGCGGAGTTCGAGGCAGGGCCGCTGACCCTCAGCGTTGTCGTGGCCGAGAACTTCCCCTTCGGCTACCACCCCAACGTCAACCCAATAGCGCTGCACGTCGAGGACATGCAGGCAGCGCGTGACCAGCTGACTACACAGGGCATCGAGTTCCAGGGCGATACGTTCGACACCGGCGTCTGCCACATGTCGTTCTTCGCCGACCCCGACGGCAACGCGCTGATGTTGCACCACCGCTATGCACCACGCGCCACCGACGGCTGAGCTCACCGCCGATCGAACGGTGGCGGCGTGATGCTGCTCTACAACTCGCCTGTTTCGGGTAACTGCTACAAGGTTCGCCTGCTGTTCGCCTACCTCGGTTTGAGCTATGAAACCGTGGAAGTCGACGTCGTCGAGCGCTCCGGACGCGAGCAGCTGCTTGGAGAACTCAACCCGGCGCTGCGGGTGCCGACGCTGGTACTGGACGACGGCCGTGCGCTGGCCGAGTCGAATGCGATCCTCTGCTACTTCGGCGAGGGCAGCGCCTACCTGCCCGAGGATCGTTTCGAGCGAGCCCAGGTCATGCAGTGGCTGTTCTTCGAGCAGTACAGCCACGAGCCGAACCTCGCAGTGGCGCGCTTTCTCTTGTCGATCTCCGATCGCCCAGTGCCACAGGAGTACGTAGCGGGCCTGCGCAAGGCCGGCTACAAGGCGCTCGCGGGGATGGAGCAGTGGCTGCGTGGCCGCCGCTACCTCGTCGCCGAGCGCTACACGATTGCCGACATCGCGCTGTACGCGTACACGCATGTCGCCGAGGAGGGGGGCTTCGAGCTCAAGCCCTACCCGGCGATCCGCGCCTGGCTCGAACGCGTCGCCGCGCAGCCGGGCCACGTCACGATCGACGCCAACGAGAGCACCCAGTAAACACTGTCCGATGTCCAGCCCAAGCCAGATGAGAACCGCCCGGCTGTTGTTGCGGCGTTGGCGTGAGACCGACCACGCACCATTCGCAGCGCTGAATGCCGACCCGATGGTGAGGGAGTACTTCCCGAGCCGGCTTACTCAGGCCGAGAGCGACGATCTGGTTGCCAAGATCGAGGCTGGTTTTGAGACGCGCGGCTATGGCCTATGGGCACTGGAGGTAAGGGCGAGTGGCGAGTTCGTCGGATTCACTGGCCTGGCGGTTCCGTCGTTCAAAGCGCACTTCACACCAGCTGTCGAGGTTGGCTGGCGTCTGGCGCGGTCCGCATGGGGTCAGGGTTACGCGACCGAGGCTGGTCTGGCGTCGGTCGCGTTTGGGTTTCGAGATGTCGGCCTCGATGAGATCGTGTCGTTCACGAGCGCGGCCAACGCGCGGTCACGAGCCGTCATGCAATCGATCGGGATGACCCACAACCCAGACGATGACTTCGATCACCCGGAGCTGGAAGAGACGGATATCTTGCGTCCCCACGTCCTGTACCAGATATCAGCTGCAGATTGGCTCGCCGACTCTTGCACTCGCGGACAAGCGAGCGTCCCAGCAAGAACCCCACTCGCTCCTGCCTTGGACGTCCAGATCAGCAGCGCGCCCCTGTCCGGTCACACGCTCGCTTCCAGCCGGAAACCGGAAGGGTTGGTGCCTGCCCCTCGTTGAGCGTTATCGTGAGCGCTGGCAGCATCGAAGCGGCGACGGTGACGTTGGTCGGCCGAATCGCTCGCTCTTTCGCGCTGGCGCGCTGCCGCGCCCGCACGACAGGCGTAGTGTCCAGGGTGCTGGCTCGCGCTACACAGAGGCGTCACTCGCGATGTCCGACGCGGCCGGCAGAGCGAAAGGGAGCGCGGATGGCTACTGATCTGGGCATCGACCCGTCGGGGAAGTCCTTCGCTACAGAAGGCCACTCGATGCTGATAGGGGGCGACTGGGTGCAGTCGCACTCGGGGCACACGTTCGAGACGGTGGACCCGGCGACGGGAGAGCCGCTGGCGACGGTGCCGCGGGGCGACTCCGAGGACATCGACAGGGCCGTGAAAACGGCGCGTGCGGCGTTCGAGGATGGCGACTGGCCGCGGATGACACCGGCAGCGCGCGGGCGCCTTCTACACCGCATCGGCGACCTCATCCTGGAGCACGGCGACGAGCTGGCGACGCTCGAGACGCTCGACAACGGCAAGCCGTTGACGGTGGCGCGCTTTGCGGACGTGCCGCTGTCAGCGGACAGCTTCCACTACATGTCGGGCTGGGCGACGAAGATCATGGGCTCGACGATCACGCCGTCGGTGGAGTTCATGCCGGGCGCGGATTGGCACGCGTACACCCTGCGCGAGCCCGTGGGCGTGGCGGGGCAGATCATCCCCTGGAACGCCCCGCTGCTGATGGCGGCGTGGAAGCTCGCGCCGGCGCTCGCGTGCGGCTGCACAGTGGTGCTGAAGCCCGCGGAGGAGACGCCGCTATCGGCGCTGCGCCTGGCCGAGCTGATGCTCGAGGCGGGCCTCCCGTCGGGCGTGCTGAACGTGGTGACGGGCTTCGGCGAGGAGGCGGGCGCGCCGCTGGCGGCGCATCCCGACGTGGACAAGATCGCGTTCACTGGCTCCACGGAGGTGGGGCGGCTGATCGTGGGCGCGGCGGCGAAGAACCTGAAGAAGGTCTCACTGGAGCTGGGCGGCAAGTCGCCGAACGTGGTGTTCATGGATGCGGACCTAGAGACGGCGATCCCCGGCGCGGCGAACGCCATCTTCTTCAACCAGGGCCAGATGTGCTGCGCAGGCTCGCGCCTGTTCGCTCAGGAGAAGGTCTACGACGATGTGGTGAGCGGTGTGGCGGAGGCGGCGCGCTCGATCAAGCTCGGGCCGGGCTCTGACCCGCAGACGCAAATGGGCCCGCTGGTCTCGCAGACGCAGCTCGAGCGCGTGTGCGGCTATCTGCAGGCAGGCGAGTCGGAGGGCGCGGAGACCGTGACGGGCGGGCGCCGCCACGGCGAGCGCGGCTACTTCGTGGAGCCGACGGTGCTGGCGAACACGAACCCGAGGATGCGCGTGGAGGCGGAGGAGATCTTCGGCCCGGTCGTGACGGTGAGGCCGTTCAAGAGCGAGGAGGAACTAATCGCAGACGCGAACGAGACCGAGTACGGCCTTGCGGCGGGGGTGTGGACGCGCGACATCTCCAAGGCTCACCGCACGGCCAAGCGCCTGCGGGCGGGGACGGTGTGGATCAACACCTACAACGTCCTCGACTCCGCGCTGCCGTTCGGCGGCTATAAGGCCTCGGGCTGGGGCCGCGAGCTGGGCGCGGAGGGGCTGGAGCTGTATACGGAGGTGAAGACGGTGCTGGCGCAGCTGTAGCGCGCCCACAACCGTCCGGGAGGCAGCTACAGTTCCGGCCCGCATGGGCGATGAGGAAATCGACGAGCTGATCCTGAGCCGGCTGCGACTCCGTCGCGCCCAGCAAGCGGGGGACCGGACCGCGATCGCGGCGGACCTCGCCACCTTCTTCAACGAGCCCGAACCCCGCATCCAGAACCGGCTCCGAGCGCTAGCCGACCAGGGCCTGATCAAGGAGTCCGCCGCTGCGCCCGACCGCTGGATGATCGTCCTCGCCAGCGACCGCAGCGACGACGACTGAGCCAGCCGCGAATCGACTAGCCTTCCTGTTTCCGCGCGTGGAAGGGTGGCAGAGCGGTTGAATGCACCGGTCTTGAAATCCGACTTTCGTGATCTTCGCCCGACTTGCAGGAGATCGGAGGCCGGCGCCGAGGGGGTGAGGTGTTGACGCGGCGGCAAGGATGGGGCGATCGACGGCGAACCGAGGAGGTTCTGACGTCTCCAAGGAGGTCCGCCGCCGATGCCCGCCCTGCCATCTTCGCTTACCGCGATCCTGTCCCTGCTGCGCCCCGTCTTCACCGCGCCCACCTTCCAGACCTTCGAGGCGCTGGTGGCGGGGTTCATCGGCCGCGTCGGCGAGCACACGGTCTGCGGCATGTGGCAGGCCGCGCGGTTGGCCGGGAAGCTGCATCACAGCCGCGCCCATGACTTTTTCGCCCGCTCGGCCTGGTGCCCCGACCGCCTCGGCCTGCTCTTGCTCGACTTCCTGTTGGAGCGCATCGTCGATGCCGAGGAGCCGATTCGCCTGGCGCTCGACGGCTCGGTGTTCGGCCGCTCGGGGCCCAAGGTGCACGGGGCGAGCTGGCACCACGACTCCTCTGCCGCTCCCGGTGGGCGCGGCTTCAAGTTCGGCAACTGCTTCGTCGTGGTCGGGCTCGTGGTCAGGGTGAGGGCGCTCGGCGAGCGCGCCTGGTGCTTGCCGGTGCTGTTTCGGCTGTGGCTGCCCACTCCGAAGCCGACGAAGGAGCGTCCCGGCCCCGAGCGCCGGTCCTCCCAGCAGGAGCTGGCCGCGGCGCTCGTGGGGTTGATCGCAGAGCGCCATCCACAGCGGCGGATCGACGTCGTCGGCGACTCGGCCTTCGCTTGCAAGGCGATGGCGCCGGCATCGGATCGCATCACCCTGACCTCGAGGCTGCGCTCAAACGCGGTGATCCACGCCCCCAAGCCACCGCCGACCGGGCGCCGCGGGCGGCCGCGGGTCAAGGGGGAGCGGCTCGGCACCCCGGCCGAGATCCTCGCGCGGGCCAAGGAGGGCGAGTGGTGGCGCCTCTCGGTCTCCGGTCGCGGCGAGGTCTGTGCGCTCGTCGTGGAGGGCCTCTTGTACTCGGTGCTCGGCCCGCGGACGGTCCGGGTCGTGATCGTGCGCGAGCCCTCCGATGCTGAGGGCTACCGGATCGCGCTGATCACGACCGACCTCGAGGCAGGGGCGGCCGAGATCCTCGCCCGCTACGCCGATCGCTGGTCGATCGAGGTCGCCTTCCAGGACGCCAAGCACGTCGTCGGGGTGGGCGAGGCCCGCAACCGGGTCAAGCCGGCGGTCGAGCGCACCGTGCCCTTCGGCCTGCTCTGCCAGACCCTCGCCGTCGCCTGGTACGCGCTCCATGCAGACCCCGCGACGGACGTGGCCCGGCGACGGCGGATGGCACCCTGGTACTCGCAAAAGCGCGATCCCTCGATGCTCGACGTGCTCGCCGCGCTGCGCCGCCAGCTGATCCGAGCGGAATTTCGTCAAGCAGCGGGGCGGGCGCCCTCACCACGACAAATCACGGCCTGCCCACCGTCACGCCTGCGGGCGGCGCAGTAGGTCCCGAAAGTCGAGTTGAAATCCCACCGGCCGAAAAGTCGCGCCTTTTGCCAGCGCCCGGATTCTTGGCTTTCCTGAGCCGTTTGCCGCATGGTTGAGCGGGGTTTCGGCCGGACACGCGACGCGGTCGGCGATGCCGCGAGACCGCTGGAAAACCGCCTGAGACCGCACGATCCGCGCTCGGACTGGCGCGAGATTGGCGCGAAGATGTGGAAGTTGGTTGAGGGTTGCCGATGCCACCCCTGACCCCGACGAATCCCGAGGGTGATGTACGAGATACTTCTTTTTGCGGTATCCTGTACAAACATGCCGGGGCGTGTCTACACCGAGCTGCTGGATCTGGCGCATGACCAGCATGGGTATCTGCGTGCCGGGGACGTGCGCGAGGCGGGCTTCGATCCCAAGCGCCTGGTCGACTATGAGCGTCGCGGCGTGGCCGAGCGCGTGGCTTATGGCGTCTACCGGATGAAGGCGATCCCGCCAGATGAGCTGGAGGAGTACATGCGCGCAGCGCTCTGGCCGATGGGGGCCGGGGTTCTGTCCCACGAGACGGCGCTCGACCTGTATGAGCTGTGCGACGTGAACCCCGCGGTCATCGATGTGACCGTGCCGCGCCGCTATCGCACCCACCGCCCGTTACCGTCGCTGTACCGGCTGCATCCTCGCGACATGGCAGATGAGCAGACGGGGCGACTGCAGGGACTGCCGATCGTGACGCCACTGAGAGCGATCCTCGATGGGATCGAGACCCATGTGCGCGGCGCGCTGATCGAACAGGCCATACAGGCCGCCGAGCAGCAGAGCCTCATCACCCCCGCTGACGCCGCTCGCGCACAGGACGCCCTCGCCGCACGTCATCCGGGAGCGAGCAGTGAGCGATAGACGCTATGACACTCCGCCCCGGAACCGCCGCGCGCTTGAGCAGCGACTGCGTAACGTCATCGCGGACACGCAGCTTCAACAGCGCGCACGCCGGCAGCTCGGAAACGTCGCCCTCGCTGCCACGCTCATGCGCCAAGCACGCGACGAGCACGACGAGCCCGTGTTCCTGATCAAGGGAGGCGTGGCGGTCGAGCTGCTGCTCGGACTCCGGGCGCGCGCCACGAAGGATCTCGACGCCACAGCGCGCCTGGCCGGCGATGAGATCGGTCCGCGGCTGCGTGCCGCGCTGGCTCACGGCTGGGAGGGATTCACCTTCAGGCTGACCGGACTTGAGCAGGTTCGCGACACCACGGCCCTCCGAGGCGACGTCAAGGTCAGCTATCAGGGCGACCCGTGGAGCACCGTGCAGCTCGAGGTTTCGCCCGCCGAAGGGACCGCCGGCCACCAGATCCACTGGACAAACAACACGTTCATCAACCCAGAGCGTCTGGGTCTGCGCTCCCCCGGCGAGCTGCCGCTCGTCACGATTGCGTACCTCATTGCGCAAAAGCTTCACGCCTGTACCGACCACACCGACCTAGAGCGCCCGAACGATCGCTACCGCGACCTTATCGACCTGATCCTCGTGGACCGACTCGTGCACACCGAGGACGACGCCAGCGTGCGAGAGGTATGCGTGGAGATCTTCCGGCTGCGCGCCAAGCACGCGTGGCCCCCGCGCATCACAGTCCCTCCTGAGTGGCGTGATGGCTACCGATCACTCGCCCACCAGCTCGGCTTCGAGCCGGGTGATGTCGATCAGGCCGCGATCGACATCCAGGCCATAGTCGCACGGATCGACGGGGCTCCAAAGCCTGTTTGACCGGGCCGCCTGACGTAGGTTCCGACACCGGCCTCAGCCAGTTCTGACACCGAACGCGTGAATCAGTCGGCGCAAGCATCCCCGCCGTCAACGCCGCCCGCGTGCTCTGGCGCGACTTCGACCTTGTCACCGGCGCCAACAACCTGCTCGTGATCGACCCGACGAAGGGCCTGCGGCTCCCCGCGGTACCGCTCACCCGCGAACGGATAGCGACCGCCGACGAAGCGCACCGCCTGATCACCGCGCTCGACGAGGAAGATCAGGCGCTATGGGGCTCAGCGATGTACGCCGGGATACGCCTCGGCGAGCTACGCGCGCTCCGCGCCGAAAAGATCGACCTCGCGCTCAAGCGCATCAAGGTCCACGCCGGCTGGGACCAATACGAGGGCGAAATCGACACCAAGACCGAAAAGGGGCGGCGCACGACCGTCGTCATCGACCTCCTCGAAGACCTGCTCATCAGGCACCTCGAGCGCACGGGCCGATCCGGCCGCGACCTAGTGTTCGGGAAGACCGCGAGCGAGCCATTCTGCCCCGGCACCATCCACAACAAAGCCAAGCGCGCGTGGAAGGAAGCGCGACAGCTCGAGGACGAAGCGGACACCATCCCCGAGGGCGAACGCATCCGACCGATCGGCCTGCACGACTCACGGCACACCGCCGTCTCGCACATGCTCGACGCCGGCATCACCATCGACAAGGTCAGCAAGTTCATGGGCCACGCCTCGATCACCGTCACAATCGACCGCTACGGCCACCTCCTGCCAGGCGGCGAGGCTGGAGGCAGCCGAGATCCTCAACGAGTACCACGCACGACGCCAGCGCCGCTAGCCGCAATACCGTTGACTTAAGAGCGGAACCCCAGCCGACAGGCTGCTGCTTGGCGTGGACAGCTAGCGCAGGGTCGGCGTCGGCTCGGGCTGCTGCTCGTCGTCCCAGGCAAGCGTCTCGTCTCGGGGCCGACGACGTGCCTGCTTTTGGCGAATTGCGAGGCTGTGACCGTCTGGCCTGCGAGCCCTGCGTCTGGCGCGGCGCAGGTGCCTCCGGAGCATGGCTGCTGTCGCGCTCTCCACCTGCGCCAATGTGGCCTGCACTGTGAGTCATAGGCTCTTCAGGTCACAAAACCGTTGGCTCGTGGAAGTATCGCCATGAATGCCGCAGAATCTGGACGGGGTTAGCGATTACGAACTGCTGCGTAGGTCCCGCTCGGGCGAGGAGTCATTTGCTGCCTTCTATCGCCGTCACGAGCGCCTTGTGGCGGGGTGGCTGGTGCGCCAGACGGGTCGTCCCGACCTGGCTGCGGACCTGACGGCGGAGGTCTTTGCTGCCGCCTACATCGCGGCTCCACGATTCCGTCCTGGCCCAGAGCCGGCTGCCGCGTGGCTTCTGGGAATCGCCCGAAACAAGCTGCTTCGCAGTCTCAGGAAGGAGCGGACCGAGGCGTCGGCCCGCCGACGATTGGCCATGAGCACGGTGCAGATAGATGATGATGCCATCGCGGCGATCGCGAGCATCGACGGCTCAGAGCTACTCGCGTTTCTTGACGATCTCCCTCAAGGACAGCGCGATGCTGTGCGCGCGAGAGTGGTGGAGGACCTCGGCTACGGGGAGCTCGCGACGCGTCTCAACGTGACGGAGCAGGTCGCCCGCAAGCGCGTAAGTCGAGGATTGCACCAACTCAGACAACATTTCTCACATGGAGGAGCTTCATCGTGACGATCATGCCCCAAGTCGAAGGCGCGCTGTTGGACGCCATCCGCCGCGATCAGCAGGGTGGGAATGGGCGCCAGAGAGTTGCTCGGCGTGCCACGCTCGCACTCGTTGCTGCGGCATTTGTCGGGTCTAGCGTTGCCGTTGCGGTCGGCGTTTGGCCGAATGTTCGCAGCGCGATCCGCCACGGCGCGCAGCCATCAGTTCCGGCGACGGCCGTTCGGTCGCTGGAAGGGCCAGCCAAGGTCTCCTTGGCGCAGTTTCGTGGGCAAGTCGTCCTGGTCTCCTTCTGGGCGCCGTGGTGCGCACCGTGCATTCAGCAGGAGTCTGAGCTGGCCAAGATCAATCGAGAACTGCGCGCTAAGAACACCGGCACTGTCGTGCTCGTCTCGGCAGAGAGTTCGCTCGCAGAAACGCGGAGAATGGTACGGCGGGATCGCCTCTCTGTGCCGATCCTGTCTGCGAACCCAACGGAACCTGCGGGCCGCGCGTTCTACCGGGCGTTCCTCGGTAGCCAGTCGCCGCTTCCTGTCACGTTCGTCGTCAACCCGGCCGGCCGGGTTGTGGGCTATACCGAAGGTCGCGCGAACCTGGCGCACCTTCGAGCACTCCTCAACCGAGCCGAAGGCTGACCCCCCGTCCGCAGACATGAGATGAAGCGGGCTGCCCGCTTCATCGAGGGCATCGCAGGCACAGCGAGCATAAGGCGCCGTGACGCGAGGTGTGAGCACTCCTCGCTCGACACGGCTTCGCGTCCTTCACTCACCTCGCTTTGCGCGGAAAGCAGGCGCCCCAGCGTAGCCAACGGAGACGCCTGAGTTGGACGAACTGTGAGCGGATTGGTGGTGTTTGGGTCGTCTGTGATCGGCGCCTGTTCCCATATCCACTGCCGGAATCTCATCCAGCCCTCGGGGAGCGGCTCGCCCGCCCGGCCGGTTCGCGGATAGACATAGATCGCCAGCAGTCCACGGGCAGCCTCGGCGAGGTCGAGTTGATCGCCGAGGGTCGAGCGCAACGACAGGCTGGGCACCTTGCTGCCGAGCAGATAATCGGCGGCTCCGTCATCGACCGGCACGGGCAGGCTTCCGCTCACGTCATGCACGCACCGGATCCTAGGCAGAGCTGCCGGGACGGGCGCGACGACACAACTGCTGGCGCACGCCATTACCTGTTGGAATGGCGTGCGAACCGCGCCCTGTGCCGCTGTTGCTCATAGCCGGTGGCCTGCCAGAAGCTCATCGCGGTCGGATCGTCGTCGGCGACGATTGCGGTCAGCCTGACCGCGCCCCGCTCGTACAGGCGACGCTCGCCCTCTCTGAGCAGCATCGTCGCGAGCCCCTTGCGCCGGTGCTCTGGCGATACCGCCAGCCGGTAGAAGCTCCCGCGCCAACCGTCCCACGCGGCGATCAACGAGCCGGCCAGGACACTATCGAGCTCAGCGACCAGCAACGCTTGGGGGTCGGCAACCAGCAGCCGGATCAGTCCGTCGAGGGAGTCAGTGACGCTCGGCAGGCTGCCTGCCGCAGCCCACAAATCGAGCACGGACGGGATGTCCTCCTCGCTGACGCTGCGGATCGTCCAGAGCTCGTAGATGTCCATGCGCTCGATCAACCCCTCGCTGATCACGTACCGGTGCTCGACCGTATTCTCGGAGATCACATTCCCCGTGCGGTCACGCACGACCTGGCGAACCGTCACAACCGCTTGACCATCGGGTCGCTCCTCTATGTGCAGCTGCTCGACACGAGAGTCGATCAGGTCAAACTGGCGCCGCCAATACTCGCGGACCTCCTGGTGGCCGTGTAGGCGCCCGCCCTCCAGCCCGTTCGGCCAATCGACATCCACGTGCATGTCGCGAGCGCGCCGTCGATATCGCGAGCGTTGAACGCCTCGTAGGCGCGGCGCAATAGCCGCTCGTTGGTGTCGTTCACGACGCGGGCACCCGTGCCGTGACCGCCCATACGCGATGTGGGATCGTGAGCGGGTCTTCGGGGAACCGCGCTGTCAGTATCGCGGTTAGCCGGAAGTTTTTGCGGCTGGGGCGCTGAATTCCGTGGGGTGGCGGGGATTTGACTGTGTTTGGGGTGGCGGGGTTCTGTCTACGCGGCGAGCTTGACGTCGAGTAGGTCCAGTGCTCTGGCTTGCAGCGGTGTGGGTTTGGTGAGGCGCGTGAAGGTGTGTTCGGCTTCTCCGATGCGGATCGTGTTGCGGGCGATGGTGCCGAGCTCAGCGAGCAGGTCGGGCAGGTTTGAGGCTGGGTGCCCGTCCTCGGTCATGGCGCTGGCGGCCTTGGTCTTGGCGGCTTTTGAGCGCCGTGCCGGCGCGACGGGGTCTGCGGGAGCGAGTGGCGCTTGGTCGGTGAAGAGGATGGGGGTCAGGCGCGCGGCGAGCTCGAAGGTGACGTAGTAGGCAAGCATGCATAGGAGGATGTGCGCGCGGACCCTGGTCTCGAGGTGGTGGTGGATGGGACGGATCTGGAGGGTGTCCTTCATCGTGCGGAATGCTCGCTCGGCCATCTTCAGTTGCTTGTAGGCACGGACCGCGGCCTGGCTTGAGAGTTGCTCGGCCGGGCAGGTGGTGCGGATCACGTAGAGCCCGTCCAGCGCGGCGTCCTCATTGATCTGCTGATGCTTGCGAGCGAAAGAGAACGCGCCGTCTGCGATGTGAAGCTCGAAGTGCTTTGAGACCTTGTACTTGTTGACGATCTTGCCGGCGCGCGTCCCGATCTCGCCCGCGTGGGCTTTGCGCAGGGAGCCGCGTGGAGAATCCACCATCGCTTTGACCTTCTGGAGCTCGACTTCGGTCGCGGCGAGCAACTCCTGGCGCTTTCTGGCGCGCTCAGCGGCGACCGCGGGGTTGCGGCAAACGACCAGGCGCTCACTGTCGAACTTCTCCGAGGAGATCTCCGCGAGGTTTGATTCATCAAACAGCGACAGCTGGATATCCCCGGCGTTCACGAGCGTACGGATCTGCGCGCTCTTCAGCGCGCTGATGAAACCGACGCCGTTCTCCTTGAACGTTTGTGCGTGTGCCTGGGTAATCATCCCGCGGTCACCGACGAGCACCACGTTCTTGATCGCGAACCGCTCAGTGACCGTCTGGAGGGCGTCGGGAAGCGTCTTTGAGTCGGTGGTCGACCCGTCGAACGCGTGGACAGCGACAGGCCGGCCCTCTGGAGAGCAGATCAGGCCGTAGTTGACCTGCTGGGTGCCTTTCCTGCCGTCACGCGTACAGCCAGCGGTTCGCGCTTGCCCTCGATGCGACGCAGCAGCTCACCGCGCGCGGCCCGAGTCCCACGGATAGCAGACCCCCGAGCTTGCACGAGCGGCGCGCTCGCGCTGACGCATGGCTGACCAGGCAGACCCAATAGATAGCGGGCGTGAGACGCTCCTGCGCGCACTACGCGAGGGGGACGTGCGGTTCGTGGTCATTGGCGGCGCCGCGCTGCAGAGCCACGGTGAGCGCTACGAGACCGAGGACATCGACGTCACGCCCGACTGGGCGCAGCAGAACCTCGCGCGACTTGCCGATGTGCTCAACCGCTTGGAGTGCCGTCTGGAGGTCGATCCTGCTCATCCCGAGAAGGCCGTATCGCTCCCGCCGGACTACTTCACGTCGAGCGTGCTCGCGCGGCGTGACCGTCAGCGCTTCTTGGCCTTCGCCTCGCTTAGGTGAACGGTTCGGATCGCCGATTCACCGGGGCCGGGGGAGGACTTGTGGATCGTCATCGTCGCGGTGAGATGTCCGTGAGCGGCGCCGAGAAGTGCGCGGCCCGCTGCGGTGAGCTTGAACTTGACCGACCCCGTTCTTCCCGCCGAGATCGAGAAGTGGGCGCTGCCGACCTCCTCGAGCTTGGCCTTCTTGCCTTTCACCGCTTTGCCCTTGACGGTGAGCTTGAGCGTGCCCGCACATGTGGCCTCGCCTTTGCACGCGAGCTTGACCGCCACGGCTCCGTTTCGCTGCACTGCGAGCCCCGACCCGAGGAAGGAGATCGCTGCGGTCGGGAGGATGACGACGTGCGGCGTGCTTGGTGTGGTTGTCGTCGTGGCTGTCGTGGTTGTGCTGCTCGGTGGTGGTCCGGTTGGGGTCACGCAGTTGGCCGCGAGGCCCGTGCCCGTCGCGGTGATCCGCCCGATCCTGTTTTCGTGTGACTCGGCGAACCACATGCTTTCCTCCGGCCCGGCAGTTATCCCTTCGATTTCGCTGCCGGCCCCTGTCGAGCACTCGATGATCGCGCCGCCCGGAGTGATCCGCCCGATCTGGCCGTTGTCCTGACCGAACCACATGTTGCCGTCGGGGCCCGCCGCGATCGCGCGCGGCTCCGCCTCCACGCTGATCCCGGCAGAGAACTCGGTGATCGTGCCCGCCGGCGTGATCCGCCCGATCTCTTTGGTGTTTTCCTGAGCGAACCAGAGGTTGCCGTCGGCGCCTGCAGCGATAGCCACAGGCTGGCTGGTCGCGGTGGGGATCGCAAATTCGGTGATCGTGCCCGCCGGGGTGATCCTCCCGACCGTGTCCGCTTCGCGCTCGGTGAACCACAGGTTGCCGTCCGCGCCCGTGGCGATCGCGGTGAGCGCGTGCTGTCCGGTGGTCGAAAGCGGGAACTCGGTGACTGAGCCCGCGGTGGTGATGCGGGCGACCTTGTTCGTATCGGACGGCGACGGATCGTTGAACTCGGTGAACCACAGGTTGCTGTCGGGCCCTGCGGTGATTTCCCACGGCTCGCTGTCGTCGGTGATCCCGGTCTTGAATTCCGTGACTGCGCCCGAGGGTGTGATTCGGCCGACCTTGCTCCGACAGCCCCCGGCTTCGCATTCGGGGTCGTTGGTCTCGGTGAACCAGAGGTTGCCGTCCGAGCCCTTGGCGATCCCCTGGGGGATGCTGTCGAGCAGGACAGGGAACTGCGTTACGGTGCCCGAGGGGGTGAGTCGTCCGATCTGATTGCCGTTGAACGGGTTGCGCTCGGTGAACCAGAGGTTGCCTTCGGGGCCCTCGGCGATCTTGCTCGGATTGCTGTCGGCGGTGATGCCGGTCGAGAATTCGCTCACTTCTCCGATTGCTGCCGGGGCACTGTTCGTCGTGCCCAGCGCTGCGAGCAGGCTTGTGAGAAGCAGCGCGGAGGCCGTGCGGCGGATCACGCGGTTCGCCCGCTTTCGTCCCCCGTCGATCGGGCGTGAAGGTGGGGCCCTCGGCACATGGTCTCGATCATATCCGCCGCCACCCTCACCGGTCAACAGCCTCTGGGCCACCTGGTACGTAGGAGTACGTAGCCGCGTGGGACACCCGCTATACCGTGGTCAGCCACCCAGTACGCCGATCCGTCGTTTCCGACCCCCGGCTGTTGCAGCTGGTCGGGGATACGGCCGATCTGCTGGAGGTCGACGAGTTCGGGGAGGGCTGCTGCACTCGCTGCACCGAGCCGTGCCGTCCCGACTGGGTGTCGCTCAACGACATCGGCCCTGACCCCGACACGATATGGGGCATCGTCGAGCCTCCGCTCACGATCACCGCCGAGCAGCAGCAGGCGTTCTCGCGCTACGCCTACCAGAACCCGCTGATCGAGCGGATATCGAGAACGCACGACGGCCGCGCGGTGCGCTTCTCGGACGTGATCGACCGGGAGGAGCTGCACGCGCGCGAGATTTACAACGAGTACTACGCGCTGGTAGGGGTCGAGCATCAGATCGCATTCACCCTCCTCACGACAAGAACCGCATCCTCGGCGTCGCGCTCAGCCGCATGCCCAGCAACACCGACTTCACGGACGCCGAGCGTGATCTGCTCGACGAGACTCGGCCCTACCTGATCCAGGCCTACCGCAATGCGATCCGGCACGGCGAAGCGCACTAGCGGCGGGCCGGGGCGTCCTCTCTGGCAACGCGAGCGAGCCTGCCCTCGACATCCCAACGGCTCATCTCCTCGTCCGCGAAGGGGTATGGCGAGTTCTCGTCGGCTAGCCGAGCGCGAACGTGGACGAACAGCAAGCACGCGCCTGGCTATCGAGGAACCGCGCTACGCGCGGTTCCTCGATGCGGCTGGCGGCGATCACGAGCGAGCCGTGGCGCTGTACGAGTGGCACGCCGAGCTCACCATCGCATCGTTCGGCCTGATCCACCACTTCGAGGTGCTCCTGCGCAATACCGTTGACGGAGTCCTCGGTGTGGGCCAGCCGCAAACGCCGATCAGGGACACGTGGCTGCTCGACTTCGAGATCCTCCAGCCCGATGGGATCAAGCAGGCCATCGTCGCGATCGAGCGACTGGAGAAGGGCAAGCTCGTTACCCGTGGACGGGTCGTCGCTGGCGTCTCCTTCAGGTTCTGGGCCGGACTCTTCGGGCGCCGCTACGAGGAGCTGTGGAGGCACCAGCTGCGAGCCGCGTTCCCGCACGCCGCGCTGACGCGCAAGGACCTCAGCTCCAGGATGCGGCTGATCCAGCGCTTCCGCAACCGTGTCGCCCACCACGACTCGCTGCTCGACCAAGACGCACAGGCGCGCCTCGAGGACATGCTCACGATCGCTGGGTGGATCGAGCCCGCCGCGAAGGCATGGCTTACCGAGCGTACCGATGCCCCCGCCATCGTTCGACGAATGCCCTGAGCGAGCCCAGCAGAGAAGCCTCTCTGTATGCGCTCGTATGGTCCGAGCGGGCGCTTATTGTTGCGACGTGCCTGTAGTGATCAGCCAACTGAGCGGTATGGACCTGGCCGAGATCGAGGCCGTCGTGGGGTCGCGGTCCTACGCGCGCGGGCTCGATTACGCGCAAAACAACAGGGTGCTGGCGATCGAGTGGGACGCGAGCACAGGGACGTTGACCGGCTCTGTGGTGGGCCGGGGCGCGCTATATGACACCGCGGCGTTCTTCACCGTCGATCGTGATGGCGCGCTGGCGTTTGACGACGGCGAGTGCACATGTCCGGTCGGATACAACTGCAAGCACGTCGCGGCGATCGTGATCGCTGTGGCCGACGGGAGAGAGGCAGATCGGAAGCGGGGAAGGCCGCGCTCCCAGCTGCGGGTCGTGTCCCCATCATCATCATCATCATCATCGCCCCCACCACAGCCACCATCGTGGGAGCAGCCGCTGCGCGCGTTGATCGATCCGCCGCCGGCGCGGGCGGCGGGCACGCCGCTGGCGATCGAGCTGGATCTGCACGCGAGCGGTGTCGCGGACGGTGCCACGCCGCGGCTGATGGCGAGGCTGATGCGGGAGGGCGCGCGCGGCGGCTGGGTCAACGGCTCGCTGAATTGGAGTGGGCTGGACTCGTGGCATGTCAAGAGCGGCGAGTACCGCGCCGATCACCTGGCGCTGATCCGCGAGCTGTACGCAGTTCATCGCGCGCGCGATGAACGACCGACCTACTACACCCATGCCGCCGACAAGGTGCTCGATCTCGGGGGCTGCGACAGCGTGCAGTTGTGGTCGCTGCTGGCGGAGGCGGAGCGCCTCGGGGTGAAGCTGATCCACGCGTATCCGGCGTTCGGTGAGGTGCGCTGCCATGAGCGGGGCGAGCTGCTGATCGACGTCACGCGCGGGGCCGATCGGGGATCGATCGTGCGCGCGGTGCTGCGAGTCGACGGGCAGGACGCCGAGGATCTGGAGCCGCTGCTGTTCCTGGGCTCCAGCGGGCACGGCGTCGTGTGCGCTGTGCGCGGTGGCAGGGGCGGTGAGGCCGGCGGCGGTGAGGCCGCCATCACTGGGCCCGACCGCCGCCGGCTGGCCCTCGTGCATCTTGCAGAGCCCGCGCCGGCGGCGCTGCAGCGAATGGTCTTGGGCGACGAGCGGCTGCGGATCCCGGCGGGCGAGCTTGAGCGCTTCGCGGACGAGCTGTGTCCGGCGCTGCGCCATGTCGCGACGGTGGTGTCCTCGGACGGCTCGTTCGTGCCGCCGGAGATCTCCGCGCCGACGCTCGTGCTGCGTGCGAGCTACGGCGGCGGGCATCGCGTCGACGTCGGCTGGGAGTGGTCTTACGAGGTCGGCGCGAGCACGCGGCACACAGCGTTCGCGGTGAACGGGGACGGCCCGGGGTTTCGCGACCTCGACGCCGAGCGCGCGATCCTCGCGGGCGCCGACTTCTCCGCGACGGGTCTGCAGCGCTTCGGGCTGCTCGACGGCGCGGGGCGCCCCGGCGACGCGCATGTGACGTCGCTGACGGATCTAGACAGCATGCGTCTCACGACGGAGGTGCTGCCGCGTGTGGCGGAGCGGCCGGATGTGGTTGTGGCGGTGCTCGGTGAGCCGGCGGACTACCGCGATGTCGGCGAGTCGCTGACGATCGGCCTCTCCACCGTTGAGATCGCGGGGGAGCGCGATTGGTTTGACCTGGGGGTGACGATCTGCGTTGAGGGTCACGAGCTGCCATTCGCCGAGGTGTTCACGGCGCTCGCGAGCGGCGAGACGCACATGCTGCTGGCGGACGGCGCCCACTTCTCGCTGCTCGCACCGGACCTGCAGGAGCTGCGGCGTCTGATCGAAGAGGCCGCAGCGCTCGCGGACTCGCCGGCGGGGTCGCTGCGGATCAGCCGCTATCAGGCTGGGCTGTGGGCCGAGCTCGCCGCGCTGGGCGTCGTGCGCGAGCAGGCAGAGACATGGCAGCGCCAGGTCGGCGCGCTGCTCGAGATCGATGCGATCGCCGAGCACGATCCGCCGGCGACACTGCAGGCGCAGTTGCGCCCCTACCAGCGCGAGGGGTTCGGCTGGCTGGCGTCGCTGCGGGAACTCGAGCTCGGCGGGATCCTCGCGGACGACATGGGACTCGGCAAGACGCTGCAGGCGCTCGCGCTGATCTGCCACGCATGCGAGCGCGACCCCGGTATCGGCCCGTTCCTGGTGGTCGCGCCGACGAGCGTCGTGTCGAACTGGGTGGTGGAGGCCGGCCGCTTCGCCCCGGGGTTGAAGGTTGATGCGATCACGGACACGCTCGCGCGGTCGGGGCGCGCGATCGAGCGGGTTGCGGCCGCCGACGTCGTCGTCACGACCTACACTCTCTTCCGGCTCGAGGCGGAGGCCTATCGCGCGGTGTCGTGGGCAGGACTGATCCTGGATGAGGCGCAGTACGTCAAGAATCACCAGGCAAAGACCTACCGCTGCGTTCGCGAGCTGGCCGCGCCGTTCAAGCTGGCGATCACCGGTACGCCGATGGAGAACAACCTGATGGAGCTGTGGTCGCTGCTGTCGATCACCGCGCCCGGACTGTTCCCCGACCCGCAGCGGTTCGCCGAGCAGTACGCGCGGCCGATCGAACGCGGCGGCGACAGCGAGCGGCTCGCGCGCCTGCGGCGCCGCGTCAAGCCGCTGCTCAAGCGCCGCACGAAGGAGCTGGTCGCCGCGGATCTTCCCGCCAAGCAGGAACAGACGCTTGACGTGGACCTGCATCCGCGTCATCGCAAGATCTACGACACGCACCTGCAGCGCGAGCGAAAGAAGGTGCTGGGGCTGCTCGGCGACTTCGACCGCAACCGCTTCACGATCCTGCGCTCGATCACGCTGCTGCGCCAGCTCAGCCTGCACCCGGGGCTCGTCGACGACGACCACGACGCGGTGCCGTGCGCGAAGCTCGGCGCGCTCGTGGAGCAGTTGGGGGACGTCGTCGGTGGCGGGCACCGCGCGCTCGTGTTCAGCCAGTTCACAGGCTTCCTCGCGAAGGCCCGCGAGCGCCTGGACGCGGAGGGAATCGGCTACTGCTACCTCGACGGCCGCACGTACAAGCGCGAGCGCGTGCTGGAGCGCTTCAAAACTGGAGATGACCCGGTGTTCCTAATCAGCCTCAAGGCGGGCGGGTTCGGCTTGAACCTCACCGAGGCCGACTACTGTTTCCTGCTCGACCCGTGGTGGAACCCCGCGACGGAGGCACAGGCAATCGATCGCACGCACCGCATCGGCCAGACGCGCCCCGTGATGGTCTACCGCATGATCGCTCGTGCGACGATCGAGGAGAAAGTCGCGGCCCTCGCGCGCCGCAAGGCCGCGCTGTTCAGCGGCGTCATGGACGAGGGCGACCTGTTCGCCAGCAGCATCACCGCAGAGGACATCCGCGGACTGCTTGGATAGGTCGGCAGCAAATGTTGAATCGCTAGCCTTGTGGTTCGCCCTGGAAGGGTGGCAGAGCGGTTGAATGCACCGGTCTTGAAATCCAGGGGTCCATGTTTGGACCATCTTTCGCACCGCTTGGATTTTGACTTGTTTGAGTCGTTTTCTGCATGTCTATGCGGGATTCTGGCCACGCTCCGCCAGCCTGCGCGGTCCCCGTTCACCGTCTGAATAACCGCCTGATCCGCAGTTTGCCTGGCGCGAGTTTGGCGCCAGTAGCATGACCAGGGCTGGTGGGTGCGGTCCCACTCCTTGTGCCTGCTACCTCGCGGTCGCTGCCCGCGGCGTCGTCTCGCCGCCGTCGTCGGTGTCGTGTCGTGTCATCGTCGTTGCCAGTTCGGTGCGATTCGCCACATCCAGCTTCCGGTACACGCTTGCGAGGTGCATCTTCACGGTGCTGCGCGCGATAAACAGCGCGCTGGCGATCTGCGGGTTGGTTCTGCCGCTCGCAGCCAGGCGCGCGATCTCGAGCTCTTTCGCTGTGAGGCTCGCCCAGCCGTCCGGTGGCCGCTGTCGCGTTCCCCGCCCGCGGCGGGCATACGCCACCGCCTGCGTCAGGGTCAGCGTGTGCCCCTCATCCCAGGCGCCCTGTGCCGCGTATCTCTCCTGCCGCCGGCTGTCCGGCCCAGCGGCGCACCCGAGCCTCGAGCGTACGCCTGCCGCCGCGCCGGCAAGGCGCGCGGCGCGCTCGCTGTCTTCAGTCGTGCCCTCGTTGCTGTCGTGTCCTTGCTCCGCGTGGGCGAGCGCGTCAAGCACGTCGGCGGCGTCTCGCTCGAGGTCGCTCTCAGCGCAGGTCTCCAGTGCTTTGTGCAGCAGGTCGCGCGCCCGGCGCCGCTCCCCCGCCTGTAGCGCCGCGCGGCCTCTTATGTAGCAGACGACCGCCTGCTGCCTCGCGCTGTCCGCGTGGGAGGCCAGCGCTTCGAGTTCGTCGGCGTGTCCGGCCGCGATCTCCGGCTGCCCGCGGGCTGCCGCGCTGCGCGCCAGCGTCTCACGGGCGAGCGCGCGTGTGTGGAGGTGTGGCATGTCGAGCAGTCCGAGCGCGTGCGTTTCGGCTGCGTCCAGGTCCCCGTGCATGTAGTTGGCGACCGCGAGCGCCAGCGAGATCGCCGGGGCAGCCTGCATCGCCCGCGACTCCTGCGCGGCGCGCAGAGCCGCGGCGCCCTCGGCGATGGCCTCGCGTGTCCGCCCCATCCGGGCGAGCGCATGGACGCGGAAGCTCACCACCTGGAAGTAGGTCATCGCCCGGTCGTCTCCCTCGAGCGCGAGGGCGCGGTCGGCGTGCGCCAGTGCGCGCTCCGGCGAGCCGACGCTGACCTGCGCCCACGCCATCGCCTGCTCGCCCCAAGCCCGCAGCCGCGGGTGCTCGCACGCTCGCGGGATCTCGAGGAACTCCTCGTACAACGCCGCGATCTCGTCGAAGCGCTCCCGCAGCATCCGCGCGACCGCCAGATTCACAAGCGCGAACGCCAGCCCGAGACGGTCGGTTCCCGCCCGTGCGATCTCGACGGCGCGCTCGGCGCAGCCCGTGCCTCGGTCTAGGTCCGTCGCGGTCTGGATCAGCACCATCGCCGCGCCGGCCAGCGCGTCGCTCGGGGCGCCTCGTGTCTCCTCGGCCAGGGCGAGGCCCCGATAGGCGTTCTGAACCGCCTCCTCGTATTCCTCGGCGAGCATCTGTACCATCGCCGCGCCGCACTGGAGGGTCGCGCGCACCGCCGTGGACGCCTGGGGCGTGGCAGGCAGCACGCGGGCACAGGTGGCACGGGCTTCGTGGTAGTGCTCTGCGAGCAGCCAGTGCCTCATCAACGCTGCCGCGATCCGCTGCGCGGAGGGCGGGTCGCACTCCAGCGCGTAATCCACCGCCCGGCGGAGGTTCGCACGCTCGTCATCGACGCGGGCGTGCCCGTCGGTGTCGTGTAGCGTGAGGCTTGCCCACTCTGCGTAGGCGGCGAACCACGCCAGATGCAGCCGCGCCGCGTCCTCGCGTTCGCCGGCAAGGGTGAGGTGTTCGGTCGCGTACTCGCCGACTGTCTCGAGCAGTGTCCAGCGCTTCTCGCCGCCGCTCGCCTGGGCCGGCGCGAGCAGGCCCTTCAGGTCAAGGGCGGTGAGCGCATCTGCTACGTCCTCGTCGCTCATGCCGTCCGGTGCGAGAGCCTGCACAGCGGGGATGGTGAACCCGCCCGCGAACGCCGCGAGCCGCCGCAGCAGCAGTCGCTCCTTCGCGTCGAGCAGCTGGTAGCTCCACTCCAGCGACGCGCGGATCGAGCGGTGTGGCGAAAGGCCGTCGTCGCCTGCCGCCGCCGCGAGGCGTCCCTGCTGTGCCAGGCGGTCGGCGACCTCCTCCGCAGAGGAGCTCTGCAGCTGGCCCGCCGCGAGCGACAGCGCCAGCGGAAGCCCGTCAAGGCCACGGCATATCCGCGCGATCGCACGCGCCGAGGACGGTGTGACCGCGAACGCCGGGTCACCGCTGCTCGCCCGCTGTATGAACAGTCGCCCAGCGTCGGACTGTACGACCGCCGCCACATCCTCGCCGTCCGGTAGCCGCAGCGGCGAAAGACGGAAAACCCGCTCGCCGTCGGCCCCGAGCGGCGCCCTGCTCGTCGCGAGCACCTGCACCCCGGGGGCCGCGCCCAGCACCTCGCCGACCAGGCCGCGAAGCGGGTCGAGGAGATGCTCGCAATTGTCGAGCACCAGCAGCAGTCGTCTGCGCCCTGCGACGTGCTGGATGAGCACCTGCCTGGCGGTGCTTCCGAAGTGCTCCCTGGCGCCAAGCGCTCCGAGCAGCGCGTCGAGCAGATGCTCCTCGCCCGCCACGCTCGCCAGCGGGACGGTCACGCACGCACCCGCGCCGCGGGCGAGCTCGAGCGCGAGGCGCGTCTTGCCGCAGCCGCCAGCGCCTGTCATCGTCAACAGCCGTGCGGAGCGAAGCGCTCCTCGCAGTTCCGCCAGCTCGGACTCCCGGCCGATGAACGGCCCTGGTGCGACCATCGCGCGATCCTCCCAAAACGACGCGGAAACTGTGGCCACATGGCCGTAGTTGTCGCGACGACGTTGTGCGAGATTGCCGGCAGTGCCCAACGACAGGTCCAATTCTACTTGCCGGAGTAGCGGCTGATGCCCCGCTCGATCGCTGACCTTCCTGGGCCGCGCGGGCTGCCGCTGCTCGGCAACGCCGTGCAGCTGATCCCGCCTTCGCGAGCGCATCTAAAAGCAGAGTCGTGGGCGCGCCGCTACGGCAGCATGGTCCGTGTGCATGTTGGGCGCCGCGAGATGGTGGGGATCGCTGACGCGGCGACGATCAACCAGATCCTCCGCGAGCGCCCCGAGGGGTACCGGCGCTGGGCGGAGCAGTGCAGCGTTCTCGATGAAATGGGTCCGACCGGCCTGTTCAGTGCCGAGGGCACGGAGTGGAAGGCGCAGCGTCGCCTCGTGATCACCGCGCTGAACACGAACCACCTCCACCGCTACTACGAGGCCGTGCGCACCTGTACCGAGCGGCTTCATGCCCGGCTGAAAGTCGCGGCGGACTCGGGGGCGTGGTTGAACATCACCGAGGAGCTCACCTCGTTCACCGTCGATGTCACCTCGTGGCTTGCCCTCGGGCACGATTTGAACACGCTGGAGCGCCGCGACGATGAGCTCCAGCGACACTTTCGCGTCGTCATGCAGACAATCGCACGGCGGCTCACCGCCCCATTTCCTTACTGGCGGCACTTCAAGTTGCCCGTCGATCGTCGCGCTGAGCGCTCGATCGTCGCGGTCAATCGGGCGATCCGCCGCTTCGTCCGGGAGGCACGCGAGCGGATGGACCGAGCGCCCGCGCTCTATGAGGAGCCGCGGAACATGCTCGAGGCGATGATCGCCGCCCAGGCCAGCGACGGCACCTTCACCGACGATCAGATCGCGGGGAACGTGTTCACGATTCTCCTCGCCGGTGAGGACACGACGGCGCACACTCTTGCCTGGACGCTGTCGCTGATCGGCCCGTGCCCGGAGGTCCAGCGGCAGCTTCGCGAGGAGGCAGCGCGAGAGCTCGGCGACCAGCCGGTCGCCGGAGACCCGCAGTTGGTTGATCGGCTGCGCTACAGCGAAGCGGTGGTGCAGGAGTCGATGCGCCTGCGCGGGGTCAGCGCGATGCTCGCGATCGAACCCGCGAACGATGTGACTGTCGGCGATGTTGAGGTGCCGGCCGGCACACGCCTGCTGCTGCTGTTGCGTCAGGCGGGCCGTGAGACCGCCGGGCGCGGGGACGATTTTCTGCCGGAGCGCTGGCTGTCGGACAGCGATGACACGCGGCCGGTGAAGACGCTTGGGTTCGGCGCGGGGCCGCGGTTCTGCCCAGGGCGCAACCTCGCGCTGCTCGAGTCAAAGACGGCGCTCTCGATGATCGCCTCGAGCTTCCACGTCGAGGTCGACCGGCGCCGAGTACGGGAGGCGTTTGAGTTCGCGATCGTCCCTCGCGGGCTTCGTGTCCGCCTGCGCGAGCGCGCCTCCGCAGCTCAGCCCGTCACGAGCCGGGTGGCAGCCGCCATATGATCGAACTGCAACTACTAGCCGCGATGGGCGCGATCGGCCGCCGTTACGACCGGTTCATCGGTAGACCTCACACACGGCGTCTGTGGCTCATCGCCGCGGGCACGACGCTCGCGCTCGCATGTGTCGGCCTGCGCCGAGGCGACGCGGCGTGAGCGCGATGCGTGTTCGTGAGCGGCTCGCGTTCACGAACATCCCGATCGGGCTGCGGGTGCGCCTCACAGAACGCGCCCTCGTTGAGACGCTCGCCGAGGTTGCCAGGGTAGGCTCGCCGTGAGCGTTGACGCTCGGCACACGGCGGCGGGCGACCCCGGATACGCGCTCAGCGCCTCGGACGGGGGCGAGCACGCGCGCCTGTCCCGCCAGTCACGCCTACACGAGCAGTTCACGCGCCGCCTGCTCGAACGCGCGGGCATCCAGCCCGGAATGCGGGTGCTCGACGTCGGGTGCGGGCCGGGCGACGTCACCTTCCTGGTCCGCGAGCTCGTCGGCGCGGAAGGCCTGGTCGTGGGGGTGGAGCGTGACGAGCAGGCCGTAGCGGCCGGGCGCCAGCGAGTCGCCGACGCCGGACATTCCAACGTCGAGTTTGTGTGCGGAGACTTCCGCGAGGTAGAGATCGACGGCGGACCGTTTGACGCATTGGTGGGGCGGTTCGTGCTCCTCTACCAAGCGGACCCCGCGGATGCCGTCCGCAGAGCCTCACGCCACCTGCGGCCGGGAGGCATAGTCGCCTTCGCAGAACTCAACCTGCCGATCGGCTCAGCACACCCGGCGAAATCGCTGTTGTCCTGGCCCCCGACGCCCGCATCCGAACAAGTCAACGAATGGATCTTTGAAGCGTTCGCAAGACTCGGCACACAGCCCGACATGGGCATACGTCTCCCCGAAACCTACGCGCAAGCCGGCCTGGAGCCCAGCCCGGACCTGGAGACCGAGCTCGCGTTCGCCGTCGGCGAGGACGCGATCGGCCACACCATCGAGTTCATCAGGAGCCTCATGCCAACGATCCTCGACGCCGGGATCGCCACAGAGGACCAGGTCGATCTCGCAACACTCGCCAAACGGATGCGCGCCGGCACCAGCAGCGTCGGGCGGATCAGCTGCTGGCCCACCGCGATCGGCGCATTCGCCACCAAGCCACCCGACTGAAACGGCAACAGCATGGCCCGCTCGCTTCGGTATTCGCAAAGCGACCGGCCGATGGCCCGGAGCTCATCCTGTCGGCGCGGCCGCTGCGGCGTGAGAGCGGCGACTATTACCCTGCGCGCCCGAGCCGTCGGCCACGCAGCGCCGGGTACGATTTCCCAGTGACCCGCCCCGGAGGGGTGGCAGAGTGGTTGATCGCGGCAGCCTTGAAAACCGGCAGGCGGGCGAACCTCGTCTCGGGGGTTCGAATCCCCCCCCTTCCGTAGGGATCTCCTGCCGCCCTCCCGGCGCCTTCTGGCTGAAGAACGGTCGTGTGCTCGCGGGCATGAACGTCAACGTCCGGGACGTCGCCGAAGACATTCAGCGACTCGTACGCTCTGAGCAGACGGTGCAGGCCGGACGCCTTGCGAGCTCCGAAGTGAGCCTTGGTGACCTAATCTCCTGACCTCGTGAAGCTTGTGATCGCCATCGTGCGCCCGGAGAAGGTCAACGACGTGCTGGAAGCCCTCTACCGTGCCGAGGTGGGTGGCATCTCGATGAGTCGCGTCCAGGGGCACGGTGGTGAGTTGGATCGGGTCGAGACCTACCGCGGCACGACCGTGAAGATGGGGCTCTCCGAGAAGGTCCGTTTCGAGGTCGCGGTCTCTGACGCCTTCGTGCAGCCGACGATCGACGCGTTCTGCGCGGGCGCGCGGACCGGCGAGGTCGGCGACGGCAAGATCTTCGTGGTGCCGCTGGAGCAGGCGGTCCGGATCCGCACCGGCGAGACCGACGAAGGCGCCGTGACGCCGTTGAGCAAATGATCGCGACCGCCGATCCGGCAATCAGGTGATCGCGATGACCGCTCTGACGGTGTCTTCGCATGTGAGTGCGGGCGACACGGCATGGATGCTGGTGGCGACCGCGATGGTGCTGCTGATGACCCCTGCGCTAGGCCTGTTCTATGCCGGCCTCGTGCGCTCGAAGAACACGCTCAACACGTTCATGATGTCGGTCGGCGCGATCGCGGTCGCCGTGGTGATGTGGGCGGCGATCGGCTATTCGCTCGCGTTCGCCAAGGGCAACGGGTTTATCGGCGGGTTCGGGCACGCGTTCATGCACGGGGTCGCCTTCGCGCCGCGCGCCGGAACGGCGATCCCGCAACTGTTGTTCTTCGCCTTCCAGGCGACGTTCTGCATCGTCACCGTCGCGCTCGTCTCGGGAGCGGTCGTGGAGCGGATGCGGTTCGGTCCGTTCCTCCTATTCGCTGCGCTGTGGTCAGTACTCGTCTATGCGGTGCTCGCCCACTGGTCCTTCGGCGGTGGCTGGCTGCAGGCGCACGGGACGCTCGATTTCGCCGGCGGCGTGCCGGTCGAGATAGGCTCCGGCTTCTCCGCGCTGGCGGCCGCGCTCGTCGTCGGCGCGCGCAAGGACTACGGACGCCAGGCCCTTTTGCCGCACAACGCTGTCTACGTGCTGCTCGGCGCGGGTCTGCTGTGGTTCGGCTGGTTTGGCTTCAACGGCGGTAGCGGCTTCTCGACCGGGCGCTCCAGCGTGCTCGCGTTCACGAACACGCTGCTCACCCCGGCGTGCACGCTCGCCGTCTGGTTCGTGCTCGACGCGCTGCGCGGCCGGAAGGTGACGGCGATCGGAGCGGCGACCGCGATCATCGTTGGCTGCGTCGCGATCACCCCCGCGGGCGGGTACATCAGCCCGGGATGGGCGATGGCGCTCGGCGCCGTGGCCGCGCTGCCGAGCTACGCGATCATCGTCTGGCGCCCACGGACCCGCGTCGACGAGACACTCGACGTGCTCGGCGCCCACGGCATGGCCGGCCTCACAGGCATCCTGTTCATCGGCCTCATCGCCCAGATCTCGTGGAACGGCAAAGCAAACGGCCTCTTCTACGGCAACTCGGCCCAACTCGGCCACCAGGCCCTCGCGGCACTCGCCGGACCCGCGTATGCGTTCACAGCCACGTTCCTGCTGCTACGGCTGATCGCCTTGGTCATGCCTCTACGGGCCACCGAACACGAGGAGGCACTCGGCATGGACATCGTCCAGCACGGCGAGGAGGCCTACGCCACAGGAGAGGGCGCGATCCTCCTCTCCACCGAGGCCGCGCTGGACGACGCAGTCGCAGTAGCGCAGCCCTGATCGCCGGTCGCGCGTTGAGTCTCGTTGGCTGCCCGTCGAGCTGACTGCGCAGGTATCGGTTCGAGTCTGCTCAGACCGCGTACTCGCCCTCGCCGCGAGAAGCCATTGCCAATGCACTCGCGGAGCCTAGAGGTCTCGCCTATGCACAGCCCTTCGCTTGTGTTTGACGATGTCCGTTTCGCGTAGCACAAGACGACCAAGGCCGAGGAGGGTGTGAAAAGGGGTAGGTTGTGAGGCATGCGACGGTTGGTCTCGTTCCGGGGAAGCGCGTTGGGAACTGCGGTAGTGGCGGCCGTGCTCGTGATCGGCATGTTGATGGTGGCTGCGGCGTCGGCCGCGGCCAACGGCACGCTGATGGCCTGGGGTGCCAACGACGTCGGCCAGCTGGGAGACGGCTCCACGACCAACAGCGACGTGCCGGTGGCGGTGAGCGGACTGAGCGGGGTCACGGCCGTCTCAGCCGGCGGAAAATACAGCGTGGAACTCGGGGAATTTAGCCTGGCCCTGCTGGGCAATGGCACGATCATGGCCTGGGGCGCGAACGAGCACGGGCAGCTGGGAGACGGCATCACGACCAGCAGCGACGTGCCTGTGCCGGTGAGCCTGAGCCCACCGCCCGGGGTCACGGTCACGGCCGTCTCAGCCGGCTCGGGCTTCAGCCTGGCTCTGCTTAACAACGGCACGGTCATGGCCTGGGGCTATAACCCCTTTGGCGAACTTGGCAACGGCACCACGACCAGCAGCGACGTGCCTGTGCCGGTGAGCCTGAGCCCACCGGCCGGGGTCACGGTCACGGCCGTCTCAGCCGGCTACGATCACAGCCTGGCTCTGCTGAGCAATGGCACGGTGATGGCCTGGGGCGAGAACAGCTTGGGCGAGCTGGGCAGCGCCACCAAGGCCGACAGCGGCTGTTATTGCTCAGACGTGCCGGTGGTGGTAAGTGGACTGAACGGCGTCACAGCCATCTCAGCCGGCGGGCGGCACAGCATGGCCCTGCTGAGCAACCACACGGTTCTCGCCTGGGGCGCCAACTACTACGGCGAGCTGGGCGACGGTACCGTCACCGGCCCGGAAACTTGCGATGGTGCCGCCTATTGCTCAGACGTGCCGGTGGCGGTGAGCGGACTTGGCGGGGTCACTGAAGTCTCAGCCGGCTGGGATAACAGCCTGGCCCTGCTGAGCAGCGGCGAGGTCATGGCCTGGGGAGGCAACTATGCTGGCGAACTGGGCGACGGCGCCGAAACCAGCAGCGACGTGCCGGTGACCGTCAGCCTGAGCCCACCGTCAGGCATCGCGGTCACGTCCGTCGCGGGCGGTTTTGGTAACGGTCTGGCCCTGCTGAGCAACGGCACGGTCATGGCCTGGGGCAGTAACCCCTTTGGCGAGCTGGGCGACGGCACCACCACTGGCCCCGAAACTTGCCAGGGTGCAGATCCCTGCAGCAAGATTCCAGTGGCGGTGAGCGGAGCGATCTCAGGAGACCTGAATGGGGTCACGGCCGTCTCAGCTGGCGAGGCTCACAGCCTGGCGCTGGTGAGCAACGGCGGGACGCCGCCCCCGGCGCAGCAGACGATTATGTTCACCTCGACGCCTCCCTCACCGGCGACGGTCGGCGGCAGTTACGCGGTGTCGGCGACCGGCGGCGGTTCGGGCAACCCGGTGACGTTCAGCATCGACCTCTCGAGCACAGCGGGCGCGTGCTCGGTCTTGGACGCAACCGTCTCGTTCACCGGGGCTGGCGGCTGCGTGATCGACGCGAACCAGACTGCAAGCAGCGGGTATCAGTCCGCGCCAGAGGTACAGCAGACGATCCCAATCACCAACCCGCCGCAGACGGTCACACCCTCGGCGCCCACGATCACGGGAGTCACCACCTCGCCCTCGAGCCCGCCCTCCTCCTCGATCGCGGCCCCACCGTCCAACACGGCGCCGCCGATACTCTCCGGGAGCCCACGTCCGGGGTACACGCTGACCTGCTCGCCCGGGACCTGGACCAACAACCCGACCGGCTTCAGCTACCAGTGGACCCGTGACGGCAAGCCGATGGCGACCGGTCCCACATATGTCGTCCACATCACCGACGAGTCCCAGGCACTGACCTGCACCGTGACCGCGTCGAACGCGGGCGGCAGCGCGAGCGCGAGCGCGTCCGTCGCGGCCCCACCCGGCGCGCGCGCTACCGGGTACTGGCTGGTCGCCTCCAATGGTGCTGTCTTCGCGTTCGGGGGAGCTAAGTACTACGGCTCTATTGGGGGCGTTCATCTGAGTAAGCCGATCGTGGGAATGGCGGTGACGCCCGACGGCAAGGGCTACTGGATGGTCTCCTCCGATGGTGCTGTCTTCGCGCTCGGGGACACCCATTTCTACGGCTCTACGGGTGGCGTCAAGCTGAGCGCGCGGATCGTGGGGATGGCGGCAACGCCCGATGGTAAGGGTTATTGGTTAGTTGCATCTGATGGTGCTGTCTTCGCGTTCGGGGATGCGCATTACTACGGCTCTACCGCTGGCGTCCATTTGACCAAGCCGATCGTGGGGATGGCAGTGACACCGGACGGTAAGGGTTATTGGTTGGTTGCATCTGATGGTGCTGTCTTCGCGTTCGGGGATGCGCATTACTACGGCTCTACCGCTGGCGTCAAGCTGAGTAGGCCGATCGTGGGGATGGCCGCGTCACCCGATGGGCAGGGTTATTGGCTCGTCGCCCGCGATGGCGCTGTCTTCACGTTCGGGGATGCCCACTTCTACGGCTCGACCGCCGGCATCCACCTAGCCAAGCCGATCGTGGGGATGGCGGCAACGCCCGACGGCAAGGGCTACTGGATGGTCGCCCGCGATGGTGACATCTTCGCGTTCGGGGATGCCCACTTTTATGGTTCGACCGACGGCGTTCATCTGAGTAAGCCGATCGTGGGGATGGCGGTGACGAGCCCCTCGATCCTCACGTTGAGCGCCGGTGGGTGAGTGTTAGGAGTAGCCGTTGGCAAGGTAGAGGCCGATCCAGACGATCGCCAGTGAGAGCAGGAACACCGCCGCCTCGAGGACATGCCAGTTCGGCCGCCGGATGTGCCATACGAGCAGGACACCGACCGCGGCCACGAGCGCGAGCTTGACGTGAAAGGTGGGATTGCTCCACAAGTGCAGATGAAACGCCAGCGCCGTGCCGGTGACGATCAGCACCCCGAGCGCCACGAGTGTGCCCTGGCCGAAGCGCCGGGCGATCGCACGCAGACTCTCACGATCACCCGAGCGCCTCGCGACCGGCACGACCACACTTACGAGCATCATCTGCCCGCCCACGAAGAACGCCATCGCGAGCAGGTGTAGCCAGCGGATGAGAAACCAGGCGTGACTCACGACTAGCGGGCGACCCCGGGTGCCTGCAGGACGTGGTCGAGGATCCCGGCGAGCGCTTTGATGCGAGGCAGGTGCGCTCTGGTCAGGGTCTCCAGCTGCTGGCGGCCGTGGTCGGTGAGCTCAAGGTGTACCCGGCGGCGGTCGATGGTGTCACGGGCCCGGCAAATCAGACCTGCGGTCTCTGCGCGCTGGGCGAGCTCGACCGCGCTGTGGTGGCGTATGTGCAGCTCCTCCGCGGCCTGACCTATCGTCGGTCCCGGTGTAGTGGGGTGTCCGCGTATGACGAGCAGCAGTTGGTGAAGCGAGGGTGTCAGGCCGCTGTCGTTGGCGCTCTGCTCGCTCCAGCGTAGGAAGTCGCGTAGCTCCTTGCGGAAAGCGAGCAGCCGCTGATAGTCCTCGTCGAGTAGTGGTCGAGCGGTGGCGGCGGGGGTCATGTTGTTGGTTCGTGGATGGGGAGCAGCTTGCCGGGCTCTGAGATCTTCCGGCGTGGTCCGAGTGGACGCTCGCGGTGGCGCTCCTCGATCAGCACGCGCTCGTGAGCCTTGAGCAGGTCGAACTGGCTGATCAGCCCAACCAGCCGCCGGGGGTCCTCCCGGCCTGTGACGGGCAGCACCCCGTGTCCGCTTGAGACCATTCTGTCGGCGACCTCACGCAGGGTCTCATCGGCAAAAGCGACCATCGGTTGGCGTGCGAGCTCGCCGGCGTTGATCGGGCTGGTGGACGGGCGGGCGGCGAGCAGATCGGAGAATGCCAGCACACCGACGAGGCGCTCCTCGGTGTCCAGCACGGGATACAGGCGTTGGCGGCGCTCGATGCTGCCCTCGGGCAGGCGCTCGTACAGCTCCTCGGTAGGCGTCTGTGGCCGCACCGTCAGCACGTCGGTGCTCATCACGTCGCGCACGAGTAGGGCATGCAGCGGGTCGACCTCGTACTCGCGGGTGACGTGGTAGCCGCGGCGGGCGATCTTCTCCGTCAGGATCGAGCGCTTCAGCGTCAGCACGCTTACGAGGTGCGCGATCGTGCAGGCCACGAGTAGTGCCAGCAGCGCGTTGACATCGTGCGTCAGCTCGAGCGCGAACACGATGCTCGTAAACGGCGAGCGCATCACGCCGGCCATCGCCGCGGCCATCCCGATCAGCGCCCAGGTGCCCTCCCCGGCGCCCGGCAGCACAGCACCGAGTAGTCCGCCCAGGGCGGCGCCGAGCATCAGCAGTGGGGCGAGGATTCCGCCGCTGGTGTTCGATCCGAGCGCGATCGACCAGACCGCCAGCTTGACCACGAGCAGCACCGCCAGCGCCCCGAGCGCAAGCTCTCCCGCGAGCTCAGCCCCGATCGTCGCGTAGCCCACACCGAGCACCCTTGGATCGATCAGACCACCGATACCGACGAACAGGCCACCGATCGCCGGCCACCACGACCAGTGAAAAGGCAGCCGCCCGAACAGATCCTCCGCCCCATACACACAGCGCGTCATCACCCACGCCAGCCCTCCACACGCAACCCCAACCAGCACCGCCCCGAGCGTCACCGACACGCCCAAAGAGCCATGAGCGCTCATGGCAAACAGCGGAGCCGCCCGCAACAGCCCAGCGTGCGCGAGGGCTTCCCGAACCGCCTCGGCCGAGCACGCCGCGAGCGCAACCGGCACCATCGAGCGCGGACGCCACTCGAACAACAACAGCTCCACCGCCAGCAGCACCGCCGCGACCGGTGTGGCGAACACCGCGGTCATACCGCCCGCCGCACCCGCCACCAGCAGCGTTCGCCGCTGCGCCGCGGTCAGGTGCAACAACTGCCCGACAATGCTCCCGAGCGCACCGCCGGTCACGATGATTGGCCCCTCGGCCCCGAACGGACCGCCCGTACCGATGCTCACAGCGCTGGAGATCGGCTTCAGCACCGCCAGGCGCGGCTCCATCCGGCTGCCGCGCAACAGGATCGTTTCCATCGCCTCGGGGATCCCATGACCACGAATCCGCTCCGAGCCGACACGCGCCATCACACCCACGATCAGCCCCCCGACCACCGGCACCAAGACACTCCACACCCCCAACACATGGATATCCGGAGCCGTGAGACTGGTACTGACCGTGCCCGTATAGGCAAGATGCGTGATCAAGCCAATCAAGTCCAACAACGCCAACGCAAGCAACGCGACAACCGCCCCCACAAGCACCGCTGCCGCAGCCAGCCCGAGAACCGACCGCGGCGTGCTGAAGTCTCCCAACTCACGCTCACGGGCACCCGCTGCCCTCATATCCGGTGGAGCTATCGCGTCCCCGGGAAACCGCTCAGCATGACCATTCTTCGCCACCACAAAAACAATCGTATCGGGTGGCGATACTTTATGGGGATCAGCCTGCAACGAACGGAGCTTGACGGCGAGCCGCTCGCGTGCAGAAAGCGATGCAAAAGGACCTTGACGACAAGAAGCCGAGTCTCGATCTCGGGGGCCGCCGATTCCGCGATGTTCGCCAACCCTCAAGTAGTGTTTTGCCAGGACTGGCGCGAGTTGTGGCGCGAGCAGTCAGTTTATGGCTCAATCATGCGGAGTTGCGTTAGTCTTGAAAACCAGCAGGCGGGCGAACCTCGTCTCGCGGGTTCGAATCCCGCCCCCTCCGTTCAGCTCCTCGCGCACGACGATCGGCCAGGCTTTACACTGGCCCATCGATCCCAGGGAGAGGTGGCCGAGTGGCTGAAGGCACTCGCCTGCTAAGCGAGTATGGGGGTTAAACTCCATCGCGGGTTCGAATCCCGCCCTCTCCGTCCACCCCTGATATACCCTGGCTCGCTGAGGTGCTGTTACGCCAACTGTGCGCCTACACCGTCAGGATCGTAAGGCCTGGTCCGAGCAGCCTTCGCAAGTCGTCCTGGTCAGAGGTCGCGAGAGCATCGGCGCGTTGGCTCACTCCGACAGCGATGCACGCGTCGATTGTGTCCGCCCCAGGGGTTGCTCTGCGCAGGCGACCTGCGGCCCGCGCCAATCGTTCATCCAATGCCTCGATTGAGCACGCCTTGAGCAGGCGCGCAACGCGCGCGTCTTTGGCATCGCCCTGCCACACCTCGGCAAGCGCAACCGCTGGGATCGTTGGCACCAGGCCGCGCGCGTACGCTACTGCGAGGATCTCACGCACACGCTCATCGCCCCGCTCGTAAGCGATCAGCGCGCCTGCATCGAGAGTCAGGCCGGCCACTCGGCTGCGACCTGGGTTCCCACGTCGGCGGGTACTGCACCGAAATGTGCGTTGTCCTCGGCGAGCAGCTCCAAGCCGCGAGTGACTCGCAACTCACGCAGGACTGCGGCGTTGACGAACGCCGACAGGCTTCCACCAGACCCGACGAGACGTTGCTCTGCCTCATTCAGAACGGACTCATCGAATGAAATCGATCGCTTTTGGCTCGCCATGAGTCAATCCTACTACGGTAGGAATGGTGGAGCAGAGCGTGGTACCGCGTCAAAAGTCAGACCCCGGGGCACGGCGCGCGCCCCGGGGTCTTGTCCCCCCGCTCCCCGGCCGAGTTTGGGTTCTACAGTCGCGCGAGGAACGTGAAGCGGTCGGCGCTGGAGATCGCGCTGACGCCCGAGGCGGCGTGCACCGTCACGTCGATGGCTCCCGCCGCGTGCGGCGGCGCGTAGGCCAGGATCATCGTGTCGGAGAGCACCGCGAACAGCCCCCGCGTGCTGCCGAAGTCGACTTCGGTGGCGCCGGTGAAGCCTTTGCCGGTGATCACCGTGATGCCGCCGAGCAGCGTCGACCCGGTGTTCGGCGCGACGCCCGTCACCTGGGGCGGTGCGACGTAGGTGAACCTGTCGGCGGCGCCGGTGGCGGAGGTGCCGTTGCCGTTGGTGACCGTCACGTCGACCGTGCCGCCGCCGGCGGCGGGGCTGACGGCGGTGATCGTGCCCGTCGCGCTGACCGTGACGTGGGTGGCCACAACGGCGCCGAACTTGACGGTCGAGCCCGACAGGAAGCCGCTGCCGGCGATCGTCACCGTGGTGCCGCCGGCCGTCGGACCCGAGGTGGGGCTGACGCGGGTGACGGTCGGTGCCGATGACGGGGCCGTGGTGGTGTAGCTCGTGCTTCCGGCCGGCACGCTGGTCCAGCCGGATTTGATGCCGCCGTAGAGCGTCCCGACCGAGGTGCCGGTGAGCGGTGCGGAGATCGCGCCGCCGGTGTTCGTGACGGTCACCTGGTTGCCCTGCAGATAGCCGCTGACCTGTCCAGCCGCGAGGGCGTTGTTCCAGGCCTGCTGCTCGGCCAGCAGCGCGCCGCTCTGGCTCTCGGTCAGCTGGACGATCGGGGCGCTGGAGTTGAAGTACTGGTGGTACTCCGCGAGGAGCGTGCCCAGGACGTTGTAGAGGATGCCTTCGCCGGTGATGTTGGTCTGGTGGAAGTAGTGCGGGCGCGGGTCGTTGCCCATCATGTGACCGAACATGTTCGTCGCGACGCTTTCCACGATCTGCGGGAAGCTGGCGGGCGTCGACTCGCAGGTGGTCACCGCGGTGTTCACGCAGACCCCGCCGAGCGAGGGAGGCAGGTAGAGCGTGTTGTACTCATCGACCTCCTGGGCTTGGGTGGCGACGTTGTAGTAGATGTTCTCCGGATAGCGGGGCACCGCCTGGGCGGGACCGTCGGTGAAGGTCTGCCCCGCGGGGATCTGCGGGCTGTTGACTTCGAGCGGGTTCGACGGGTACGGCTTGGAGGCGTCCGAGCCGAAGTACTTGATCGCACTGTCGGTGAGCGCCGCCGTGAACACGGGGTTCTGCGCGTAGGGGTTCTCCGTCGCGCCGTTGACCGCGGGCGGCGTTGCCGCTTCACCGGCGGAGGGGCCGGTGGTATCGGTGAACGACACCTCGACCGCGCCGGTGTTCGTGAACGACGGGCTGGGCGGCGGGACGCTCGCGATCAAAGACCACGGGTTGGCCGTCCCGCTTGCGCGCCGGTAGACCCGGTAGCCGGTGGCGTGGCAAACGGCCTGCCAGGTCAGCGTGGTTGAGTTGGTTTCCGCGCTGCCTCCCGGGATGGCGGTCGTTTCAGACGGTGTGGACTCGCCGTTGGAGGAGGTGTCGGTCACCGCGTATTCGTAGCTGCCGGCGGGCAGCGCGCCGCCGGTCGGGGAAACCGACGCGGAGTCGAGGTCAGGGGGATCGACCGTGCCGGGGTTGCCGGGCACGAGGTTCGCGAGGCCCGAGTGCTCGCCCGTGACGACCTCGGCCGGGTTCGTGGAGAAGCCGTTCTTCGTGGCCCAGGCGGTGTTGCTCTGGAACTCGGTGTCGGTGTAGGCCTGGGTCGCGCAGTCGAGGTTCGGGTGGTCGTAGGTGTGGCTGAGCCAGTAGAAGTCGGCGGCGTCTTTTTTGAACTCGCTGAGCAACGGGTCCGAGCCGGCGTGTTCGGCCGCGTACTGGTCGGAGCCGCCGCCGTTGAAGAGCATGCCCAGCGTGATCCCGTTCTGCGCGGACCAGGTCGCCGCCCTGTCGACGTCTGCGGGGGTCATGCGGATCGCGTCGGCGGGGTTGTAGTCGGTCGTGTGCGTGGTCGTGTTCCAGCTGTCGTCAGACAGGAAGACGTCGTCGACGTTGACCGCGAGGTAGTTGCGCTGGTCGCCGAGGTAGACCCCGCGCGTAACCCAGTTGAGCTCGCCGTGGCGCAGCAGCTCGCTCTGCAGCTGACCGCCGTTGCCGTCGAAGCTCTGCACCAGTTCCTGGGTGCCGTTTGGGTGCGTGTAGACGCCCACCAGCGCGGAGCCGGAGGGGCCGGTGAGCAGCGTGTCGAAGCTCGCCCCGGTCACCTGCGTGGCCAGCGGCGTGGCCTGGTAGCCGTAGGTGCCGGTGTCGATCTTGACCGTGCCGTTCAGATAGGGAAAGGCCAGGTTGCCGTCGGGGGTGAGTGAGCCGGTCGAACCGTCGAGTGGGCCGGAGACGGTCGGCGAGTTCAGCCCGTAGGTCGAGCTCGGGTAGACGTAGGCGCTGATCTGACGCACGTTGAAGGTCTGCTCGTAGCTTTCCAGCGCCGACCATTCGCCGCTGGAGAGCGCGGAGGCGCAGGTGGCTTCGCACACGACCAGGCCGCCGGTCGCGAGGATCACGGCTTGGTATTTGCCCTCCTGGATGGCGCCCGGGAGCGTGTCGGCGAGGCTGGCCGCGGTGATCGGCGTGTGTCCGGGTGTCGCCGCGATCGCTTCGAACGGGACGCCCTCACGCTGCAGCTCCGCTTTCCAGGCCAGGTAGGAGGGTTCGGCGCCGGTGCCGCCGAGCAGGAGCACCTTCAGATCGATCCGCTGTCCCGGGGCCGTGGAAGTTGTGGTCGTGGTCACTGGAGCCGTAGGCGTCGGCGCCGGTGCGGCGGAGGCCAGGGAGGCAACGAACAGGCAACTCGCCATCGCGAGGACGACATAGACGAGCTTCGGGATCGGTCGGAAGAGCTTTTGCACCGGGTCTACCTCCATGCGGACCAGCACCGCTTAGCCAAATGGGATGCAGTGCGCACGAAGGGCGTCCTGCCAATCAGTCGGACTTCCTGTCCTGGGACAGCATTCTCACGAGGCGGGCCGCCAATTCCAATGGCCCGTACGAGCCATCGGCGTTCACGCGCCTGAACGGCCGGCGGGTACCGACTGCTCAGCTGGGATCTGAGGCGGCGACCGCGAACACGATGTGCCGCCGCGCGAGCGTGAGATACGGATGCAGCTCCACCGGGCCACCGGCGAGCGGCTCGACGGTGACTTCGGTGAGCGTCAGGAAGTCGCGCTCGGAGGCGTTCAGCACGTCGGAGACGCGGCTGCGATAGCCGTCGCGGGCGAGCGTGAGCGAGCCTTCGATGCGGTGCCGGTCGGTCTCGATCCGGACGCGCTCCTGGCGGTGATCCATGTCCGGCTGATCGTCCTCGGGGGTGCTCATGAGCTGATTATCGCGTGACGGCGTAGGTCTTGGCGGCCGTCGCGCGCCGGCCGGTGGGGCCGGCGGCCACGACGGTGACCCGCGCGAGCATTCCCCTGTGTTTGCCGAGCGCGCGCTGCAGAGCGCGCAGCGCGGCGCGGCCGACGCGCACGCGCAGCAGCCGGGCGTGCTTGGGAGCAAGCGGCGCGGCGACGGAGATCAGCCGCACGGTGCGCCGGGGATGCGTCGTCGAGAGCGTCGCTGAGACGAGCACCTTGCACGCGCGTTCGCAGCCGACGCTCAGCGTGAGCGCTCCGTGTGCGAGCGCGCCGGAGGGCCGCGGCAGGCTGACGTGGAGCACCGGCGCAACATCCAGCGGCGGTGGCCATAGGCCGGGCGCCAGGCAGCCCGAGCCGAACGGGGAGACGGGGTTGAAGCGCTCGACGCGGTTGTTGTTCGTGTCGGCGACGTAGACATCCCCGTCGCAGTCCACGGCCACGGCGGTCGGGAAGGAGAATTCGCCGGGGCCGATCCCGCGCTCGCCCCACTTCTGCAGGAAATGGCCGCTCGAGTCGAACACCTCGACGCGGTTGTTTTCAGAGTCGACCACGTAGACGTTGCCGGCCGCGTCGAGCGCGATGCCGGTCGGCGAGTGAAAGCGCCCGTCGCCGGTCCCGCGCGAGCCCCATTGCGCGAGCACGGAGCCGGCGGGGGAGAGCTCGACGACGCGGTTGTTGGCGGTGTCGGCGACGTAGATGTCGCCCGCGCCGTCGACGGCGACTGCCGCGGGGTGGTCGAATTCGCCTGGTCCCGAGCCCGAGGACCCGTCGCCGCCGGCAGCGCCGAAGCGCGCGAGCAGCTTGCCTTCCGGGGAATAGACGAGGATCCGGTTGTGATCGGTGTCCGCCACATAGAGATCGCCTGAGCCCGCGGCCACGGCCACCGAGCCGGCTTCGGAGAGGCCGGCGCCGCCGACGTCGGCCGGGCCACCCAGTTCGGAGAGGTAGGTGCCGTCGCCCCAGAAGCGCGAGATCCGCCCGTCGGCGGGGTCTGTGATGTAGATCGAGCCGCGCGGGTCGACGGCGATGCCCGCGGGGCGGTTGAAGCCGGAGGTGTAGCCGCCCGGGGCGGCGAGGGCGCCGACGAAGGCGTCGGTTTCCGGCGCGAACAACTCGACGCGCGAGTCGACCGTGTCGGACACGAACAGCCGGCCGGTGGGGTCGACCGTGAGCCCGCGCGGCCCGGTCATCGGGCCGGGCCCGCGGGCCGAGGCGCCGATAATCCGCAGGAAGTGACCTTCGGGGTTGAACACCTGGACGCGGTCGTTGGCGGTGTCGGCGACGTAGGTGTCGCCGGCGGGGTCCGCGGCGAGCCCGCGCGGGAACGCGAGCTGGCCGGGCTTGGAGCCGAAGCCGCCCCATTCGGTGAGGTAGCCGAGCGAGGGGCTGAGCTTGACGACACGATGATTGATGTCGTCGGCCACGTAGACGTTGCCGGCCGCGTCGAGCGCGATCCCGTAGGGGAAGTCGAAGCGGTCGCCGGTCGTGCCTTCCGAGCCGTCGGCGCCTTCGAACTGGCCGGCGGGGGTGAATTTCTCGATGCGATGGTTGTCGTCGTCTGAGACGAGCACCTCCGAGGCGCTCGCCGCGACGCCGCGCGGGTAGGAGAACTGCCCCCCGGCGGTCCCGTAGGAGCCCCATTCGAGGGCTTCGCCGCCTTCGAGGTTGAAGCGCTCGATCCGGTCGTTGCCGGAGTCGGCGACGTACACGTAGGAGCCGTAGACGGCGATCCCGCCCCCGGGGGGCTTGGTCGGATCGAGCGAGGAGCCGAAGTTGAACTGGCCGGGTTCGCTGCCGAAGTGGCCCCAGTCCTTGATGTATTCGCCGGAGGGGCTGAACTTCTCGATCCGGTTGTGCTCGGAGTCGACGACGTAGACGTTCCCGGCGGCGTCGGTCGCGAGGCCGCCGATCGGTCCGAACTGGCCGTGACCGCCACCGAAGGAGCCCCACTGGCCGAGGTATTGACCGGCGGCGTTGAACTTCTGCACGACATAGGAGAGCTGGTCGGCGACGTAGACATTGCCGAGCGTGTCGACGGCGACCGCCTCGGGGAAGCGCAGGACACCTTCGGCGCGTGCGCCGATGATCGAGGTCGACGCGTACGGGCATTCCCCGCCCGCGCCGGGGCAGGAGGCGGCGAGCGCGGCGGCGGCTGCCGTCGTGGCCCAGGCGCAGGCGAGCAGGCAGGCGACGAGCAGCAGACGGGCGGCACGGTGACGCGGGGAGAGGAACGTCATCGCTCGATCAGAACACACGGTGGGCGCGGACGGAGCGGTGGCGGAAACCTACGAACAGGCGCATGCCACCTGGATGGTAGGCGGGAGGGCTCAGCCGATGCGTTCGGGCGTGCGCGCGGGCAGCCCGGCGCGGGTGACGGGCGCCACGGGGCCACCGGGAAGGTCCGCCGGCCGGTTGCGCTCCTCGCGCACGATGTAGAGCGGCCGGTGCTTGACCTCGTCGTAGATGCGCCCGACGTACTCGCCGATCACGCCGAGCGCGATCAGCTGGATGCCGCCGAGCAGGAGGATCGCGATCGTGATCGAGCCGAAGCCGGGGAGGTAGGAGTCGAAGATCCGTAACAGAATCACGACGGGGATCGCGATGAAGGCGACACCGGCAGACAAGAGCCCGACGTACGTAGCCAGCTGCAGAGGCAGATGCGAGAACGAGGCGATCGCATCCAGAGAGAAGCGGAGCATCTTGCGCAGCGTGTACTTCGTCTCGCCGGCGTGGCGCGCGTCGCGCTCGTAGGGGACGGCGGTCTGCGTGAAGCCGACCCAGACGGTCATCCCGCGCAGGAAGCGCGAGCGCTCGGTCATCGCCAGCAAAGCGTCCAGAGCGCGGCGGTCGAGCAGGCGGAAGTCGCCCGAGTTGGGCTCCAAATCGACCTGGGCGAGCTTGTCGAAGAGCTTGTAGAACCACGAGGCGGTGGCGAGCTTGAAGGCGGTCTCGCCCTCGCGCGCGCGACGCACGGCGTAGACGACGTCGGAGCCCTCGCGCCAGCGCTCGATCATCTCGAGAATCAGCTCGGGGGGGTCCTGCAGGTCGGCGTCGATCATCGCGACGATGTCGCCGGCGGCGTGCTCGAGGCCGGCGGTGAGCGCGGCTTGGTGGCCGAAGTTGCGCGACAGGTGGATCACGCGGATGCGCGGGTCCGAGGCGGCGAGGCGGTCGAGCAGCTCGGGCGTGCGGTCGGAGGAGCCGTCGTTGACGAGCACGAGCTCGAAGTTCAGGCCGGCGACGGCCGCGCAGGCGCGCGTGGCGAACTCGACGACGAGCTCCTCCTCGTTGTAGACGGGGGCGACGACGGAGAGGAGGGTGTGGGTGCGAAGCGTGGGTGGCGGTGGTGTGGTTGTACTCGACATGAGGTTGCCTTCTCGGTGCAGCGGCGGACTGATGACCAGTGTTCACGCAGTGGATAAGCCCAGGATGAATCTATCGTTCATCCTGTCTGTGTATGTCCCAGCCGACAGCACCTGAGCGAGGATCTTCAAGGTTACCGGCGCCGGCCGGGCTGGCTGGGCGGCTGAATGCACCGGTGGTCGTCCAGTTCGTGAAGTTTGGGATCGTCGGCGTGTCGAATACGCTGCTGACGCTGGTCGTGTACACGGTGCTGTTGAAGGGATTCGGCGTGTGGTACCTGGCGGCGTCGGCGATCGGCTTCATCGTCGGGGCGACGAACGGCTTTCTGCTGAACCGCAAATGGACGTTCAAAGAGCACGTGGGCGACAGGCTGACGCCGGTGCGCTGGGGGATCGTGCAGACCTGCGGCCTGGCCGTGGACGAGGCGCTGCTGTACCTGTTCGTGCACGACGCGCACGTGGACAAGCTGCTCGCGCAGGTGTGCGCCACCGCCGTGGTGACGGTGACGACGTTCTTTGTCAACCGCGCGTGGACTTTCAAGATGCATCCCGCCACCCCCGCGGGATAGATCGAGGGAGACTGTCGTGCATAGGGTGCTGAGCACGGCCGGTATCGCCGGTCAGCGAGCGAGCCAGCCGACGCGTGAGCCGGCGGGGCCTGAGCGGCGCTCAGCGCAGGACGACCAGCAGCGAGAGCCCCGCCGGAATCCGGCGGCCGCGGCCGATCAGGGCGGCCTCCAGGGCGAGCGGTCGTTCGAGCAGCCAGTTGAGCGCCGGCGGGGGGACCCACAGGTCGAGGCTCGACTCGGTCGTCTTTCGGCTGAAGCGGTCGAGCAGGCGCAGCGCGATCGCGGCGGGGAGTAGGAGCGAGTTGAAGTAGGTGGTGCGCACGGGCTCCCAGCCGGCCTCGCGCGCGACCTGCAGGAGCGAGGAGCGCGTGTAGCGGCGATGGTGGTGGTTGATCTCGTCGTGACCGGACCACAGCCATTGGTAGGCGGGGACCGTCACGAGCAGCGCGCCGCCGGGCGCGACGACGCGGCGCAGCTCGCGCAGCGCGGCGAGGTCATCAGCGAGGTGCTCGATCACGTCGAGCGAGGCCGCCAGGTCGAACGAGTCGGCGGCGAACGGCATCTCCAGGACGGAGCCCGCGATCACCTCGCCGCAGTCGCGTTCGCGGGCGAGGGCGACGCTCGTGTCCGAGAGCTCGATCCCGGTGACCGTGCCGTGGTGGGCGAGGTCGACCATGTTGCGACCAGAGCCGCAGCCGGCGTCGAGAATCCGCGCGCGGGCGGGCAGGCGCAGCTGGGCGATCACGCGCTCGAGCACGGTTCGCCGCCCGCGGTACCACCAGTGGCGATCCTCGGCCTGGTGGGTCTGTAGCTCGTAGTCGCGATCCATCGGAGAGCATCTTTTCCTAAAGCACCCGCCCGGCGCGTCTCGGGCCGAGCCTTGAAAAAAGATTTGGAATGCCATAAGATAAGTTTTATGTCGACAGTGGAGCAGGCAAGGACGCCGGCGGTGGAGGACTATTGCAAGGCGATCTTCACGCTCGAGTCGCGCGCGGAGGAGCCGGTTTCGACGAACGCGCTGGCCGAGCGTTTGGAGATCACGCCGGGATCGGTGTCGGCGATGTTGAAGAAGCTCGGCGAGCTCGGCTTCATCACGCACATCCCCTACCGCGGCGTGCGGTTGACGGAGGAGGGGCGCAGGGTGGCGCTCGAGGTGATTCGCCATCACCGGCTGCTGGAGCTGTTCCTGGCGGAGACGTTGGAGATGCCGTGGGACCGCGTGCACGCCGAGGCCGAGGTGCTCGAGCATGTGATCTCGGAGGAGCTCGAGCAGTTGATCGCGGCGAAGCTCGGCGACCCGACGCTCGATCCGCACGGCGACCCGATCCCGAGCGCGGAGCTGGAGCTGCGCGAGCGGGAGACGGTGTCGCTGGAGAGCCTGCGCGAGGGTGACAGGGGTGTGTTCGTGCGCGTGTCGGATGCGGACCCGGAGATGCTGAGGTATCTGTCCGAGCGCGGGATCAGCCCGGGCGAGCGGATGGAGGTGCGCGAGCGCCAGCCGTTTGGCGGCCCGCTGACGGTGAGCTTCGAAGGTGGCGCGGCTCGGGAGCACGCGCTCGGCGGCGCGCTGGCAAGGGCGATGCGGGTCGAGCTCGATGGCGAGCGGGAGCCCCACGGCGCGGCTGGGCTCGACAGCGAATCGCCGCCCGACGATGAGGGACCGCCCGCGTGACGCCTCCCCCACTGGCGCCGCAGACACCGGTGCTCGAGGGCGCCGGGGTGCTGCCCGAGGCATTCCCCACCCCGGCCGGCCGCAGCCCGCTCGATCTGGTGCTGGCGAAAGGCCGGCTAAGGGCGACGCTGTCGATGCTGGGCCCGGCGTTCGTCGCGGCGATCGCGTACGTCGATCCGGGGAACTTCGCGACGAACATCCAGGGCGGCGCGCGCTTCGGCTACATGCTGCTGTGGGTCGTGCTGGTGGCGAATTTGATGGCGATGCTCGTGCAGTATCTGTCGGCGAAGCTCGGCATCGTCACCGAGCACAGCCTCCCCGCGCTGTTCCACGCGCGTTACCCGCGCTCGCTCTCGTGGGGGATGTGGGTGCAGGCGGAGGTGATGGCGATGGCGACCGACGTGGCGGAGTTCGTCGGCGCGGCGCTCGGGTTGAACCTGCTGTTCGGCGTGCCGCTGTTTCCGGCCGCGTTGATGACGGGCGTGATCGCGTTTGCGATCCTCGGGCTGCAGTCGCGCGGGTACCGCCGTTTCGAGCTGGCGATCACGGCGCTGCTGGGGTTGATCTTCCTGGGCTTTCTGTACGAGACGCTGAAGATCGGCCCGTCCGCGCGCGAGTCGCTCGGTGGATTGGTGCCGCATCTGGCGGGCAGCGGCAGTTTGTATCTGGCGGTCGGGATCATCGGCGCGACCGTGATGCCGCACGTGATCTATCTGCACTCGGCGCTCACGAACGGGCGCGTGCCAGTGCGCGACGAGCGCGAGCGCGCGCGGGTGCTGCGCTTCGCGCGGACCGATGTGATCGTCGCGCTGGGGCTGGCCGGGGTGGTCAACCTGGCGATGCTGGCGGTCGCGGCGAAGCTGTTCCATCAGACCGGGCACACGCAGGTGAGCACGATCGAACAGGCGCACAGCTGCTTCGCGCAGATGGTCGGCGGGGGAGCCGCGCTGGCGTTCGCCGTGGCGCTGTTCGCCTCGGGGGCGTCGTCGTCGAGCGTCGGCACGTACGCGGGGCAGGTCGTGATGCAGGGCTTCGTCGGCTTCAACATTCCTGTTTTCCTGCGCCGATTGCTGACGATGATTCCCGCGATCGTGGTGCTCGCGATTGGGATCGGCCCCACCAGCGTGTTGGTGTTCAGCCAGGTGGTGCTGTCGTTCGGGATCCCCTTCGCGCTGATCCCGCTCGTGTTGCTGACGAGCAAGAAAGACGTGATGGGCGAGCACGTGAATCGCCGGCTGACGACGGTCGCGGCGTTCGGTCTGGTGGGGATCATCACCGCGCTGAACGTGTTTCTGATCTTCCAGCAGATCTAGGATCCGCCGGGGGCGCGGATCGCGTAGGCGAGCTGCCCCGCACCGGTGCGCCAGGCCGCGATCGCGCGATCGCTGGAGGGATCGATCGCGATCGTCGCGTCGCTGTTGGAGCCGGGCGGGGCGATCTGTTCACCTGCCGCGAAGGCCGTCTGGCCGGGGTAGGCGTCGAATCCGCGCGCGGCGAAGATCGCCTGCGAGTCGAGGTCCAGTCCGGCGGCCGTGTGAAGCGGTTCGGTCCACAATGCGAACGCCTCGTCGTCGGGTCCGGGCGCCAGATCGGCGAGCAGGGCGTCTCTGCCCGGGGGTGAGATCGTGTCCGGAGTGCGCACTCCGGACAGGTCGATCGACGCGGTGCGGATCACCCAATGGCCGGATTCGACCCCGGTCCAGGCAAGCATCACGCTCTCCGATGACAGGCGCACGATGCGCGGCGAGTCAACGTAGCCCGGTAGGTCGGATGGATCGGGAAAGCGTTCGAGCAGCTGGGCGCCGGTGAAGCGCACGCCGAACTGAGAGCGGGCGACGTAGATGCTGGTCTGGCCGGCATGCCGGTGGCTCCAGGCGACGATCGCACGGTCATCGTCGCTGGCGACCGCCGCGATCCGCGCGCCGGAGGGAGGGGCGATCCCCGCCCGCCCGAGCCGCTGAACGGGATGCGCCGCTCCCGAGGCCGGCAGCTCACGAGCGTAGACGGAGCCCCGCCGTGACCAGACGGTCAGGCGATCGCTGCGGAAGTCGAGCGCGACCGTGAGCCCGTCGATGGCTCCCGCGCCCGCGGTGGTGACCTGGATTGGCGCGGCAAAGCGCCCCGCGTGATGGCGCTGGACACGCAGCTGCAGGCCGCCGAGCTGTTCGCCGTCGCGCACGGGCCCCCCCGGCCGAGGGTCGCTCCCGGCCGCGGGGCCGATCGGCGAGACGAGCGCGACATCGCCGAGATAGGCGGTGGTGAAGGCGAACGTGCCGGCCGGACCGCCGAGGGCGAGCGGTGTCGTGAACGGGCCGGTGGCCTGGCCCTCGGTGAGTAGCAGTTCGCCGGCCGGCGCGGTGGGTTCGCCGGCGGGGACACTCGCGGAGGTGCCGGCAGGGGCGCCTGCGGAAGTGCCGGTGGAGGCGCCCAAGGAGGCGCCCGCGATCACGATGCGCCCGTAGGGGCCGGCCGCCGCGGCGAGCGGAGCACCCAGTGCGATCGTTCGCCCCGCCGCCGTGTGCGGGGGAGCTGGCTGGGAGGGACGGTCTTCCGGGGAGAGGGAGGCGATCCGCGCGCCGGCGCCGGCCGGACAGGAGGCCAAGGCGCTCCACACGATCGCGCCCGGACCGGTCGCATGGGTCGGCTTGTCCTGCGGGAACACAACAGACGGAGCGCCCACACCGGGACAGCTGTCGAGGATCGCCTGCGGCGACCACTTATCCGTGCCTGCCGAAGCCGTGGCGGGAAGGGCGAAGAGGGCGGCGATCGAGACAATCGACAGGAGCACGGGCAGGGTTGCGCGCAGCGGCGGGTTCACCGGGCGACCTTATCGAGCAGCGCGCGATGCGCGAAGCAGTCAGGATCCGCGGAATGCGCGACGCTCGCGACCGGCCATCCACAGCGGCGCGGAACCTGAAGCTGGTGATCTTCGACTGCGACGGGGTCTTGGTCGACAGCGAGCCGATCTCCAACGCGGTCCTTGTGCGGGCGCTGGACAGGGAGGGCTTGCGAACGACGGCGGGGCAGTCGCGTCGCGATCACCAGGGGCTGCTGCTCGAAGACATCGTCGCTCGCGCCGAGATGAAGCTCGGTCGCCGCCTGCCCGAGGACTGGGCAGAGCGCTTCGAGCGCGATCGCGCGGAGGTCTTTCACCGCGAGCTGCAGCCGATCGCCGGCGTGGCGGAAGCGGTCGAGCACGCGCGGGCGGCCGGGCTGGCTGTATGCGTTGCCTCGCAGGGCAAGCTGGAGAAGACCCGGCTCTCGCTCGAGCTGACGGGTCTGCGCCATCTGTTCCCCGAGAGGGCGCTGTTCTCGGCGTACGAGGTGCCGCGCGGCAAGCCGTTTCCGGATCTCTTCCTGCAGGCGGCGGCGACGATGGGGGTAAGCCCCTCGTGCAGCGTCGTGGTCGAGGACACGCCCTCCGGCGTGGAGGCGGCTGTCGCGGCTGAGATGCGCGTGCTCGGCTATGCGGCCGACAGCGACGAGACGGCGCTGCGGTCGGCGGGAGCAGAGACGTTCCACTCCATGGACGAGCTGCCCGCGCTGCTCGGGCTGGACTGAGACCGAGCTAAGCGGTCAGCACCGTCTTGACTCCGCCGCCGGGAACGAATAAGACCCTCGTCAGCTAGCCGTTTGCACGGCAGAGCCCAGGGGCTCTTTCGCTGGTGAGGGTCCAACAGGATCGTACGCTACGCCACGACCAGTGATCCATAGCGGACATCTAAGCGGTCAGCACCGTCTTGACTCCACCGCCGAGGAAGTGCTCGCGCAGGGCGACAGGCGCGTCGTCGATCGAGGCGACGGTTGTGGTGACGGCCTCCGGGTGAAGACGCCCGTCGAGCATCAGCTCGAGCACTTTGGGAATCAGGTGTCGTGCGTGCGTGCGCCCGACGTGCAGCGTGGCGTTGCGTACGTACATCTGCAGGAGCGGGATGCGGGTGCTTCGGTGCAGGCCGCCGACGCTCGAGCAGATGCCGTCGGGCGCGGTGTTCGAGAGCGAGACGTGGAGCGCGTCGACGGTGCAGTCGACGACGAGCGGCGCCGGCGCCCGTCGGCGCAGCTCGCGCGGATGCAGGGCGCTCAGGCCAAGGCGCTGGGCGTGGACGCGTACATCGGCACGCGCGTCGGCGAGGTAGACGTTGCGCGCACCGAGCGCGCGTGCGACCAGGCCGACGTAGAGCGGCACGCTCGCACCGAACACGACGCGCGGGCTCATCGCGGCGACGATCAGCACCTCTGCATCGGGATCGGTCTCGAGCAGCGCGGGCAGGTGGGGCGCGACGTGGCGGTAGGCGTCGCAGACGTTGTCGGCGACGCTGGAGGCGGCGACGGGGTCGATGCCGTCGGGCAGCGGCACGAGCATCGCGTCGGCGTAGGGCACGGCGAGCTGGTCGGAGAACGCCCCGCCCCACGGTCCGCCGGCGAGGCCCATGCCGTACATCGACACCGGGGGCACGTTCGTGCAACTGCCGGCACGCCCAGCGCGGCAGGGCTTGCAGGTGCCGCAGTTGATCTGAAATGGAACGATCGCGCGGTCTCCGGGCCTGACCGTGCTCACGCGCTCACCGACGGCGAGGACCTCGGCGACGCATTCGTGGCCGAGGTGCAGCGGCAGCGCGAACTGCGTGGCGCCGAGCGCGATTCCGCAGTCGAGGTCGCAGGTGGATGCGGCGATCGGATGGACGATCGCCCCGTCCGGGCCGGGCGACGCGGGCGCGGGCACGTCGCGCCAGCGCAGTCGGGTGCCGGGAGCGACCTGCAGCGCGCGCATGCGCGGGCGCGTGGGCCTGAGTTTCTGGGCGGCGCGATCGCCGACGACGGCTCCGAGCTGGCGCAGGCGCTGTGCGCGGTCGCGCTCCAGCAGGATGGGCATGGCCGCGGCGGCGTTCGGCGTGAGGAAGCCTGCGTAGTGGCGGGCCCAGCCGCGTGGACGGTTGCGGGACGAGCGAATCATGCGCCCGGCGGTGCCTCGGGCGGCCGCGTCCGGCCAGACGGACGGTTACGGAGCGAGCCGAGCATCGACAGGCACGATACGCCTCCTGGCATCGGTAGGCGCGATTCCTAGGACCCGGGCGGGCGCGCCCAGCTGGGTGCGTCTCTGGAGAGGCGGTGGGCGATCAACGCTGTGCTCGCCATCAGGACGGCGGCGAGGGCAAGCGGGATGGAGAAGTCGACGTTGACCACGAACAACGCGCCGACGAGCGCGCCGAGGAAGATCGTCGCAACTGCGAGCAGGCGACGGGCGGGATGTCCTCCGGGGCCGCCCGCGAGGCGCGAGTCGGCCGCGATACCCGTCAACGTGAGCGTGAGGACCGTAGTGTTGATATCGGGCACGGCCAGCCGCCGCGCCGTGGCGTTCTGCAGGCCCATCGCCAAACCCATTGGTATGAGCAACGCGTAGCGCGCACTCGAGGACACAGGTTGGCCGACGAGCACCGCGACGAGAAAGGCGATCAGTAGCAGCGGGGCCGCGCACGCGGTTGCCGCCCGCAGGTGCCGGCCCCGGTGGTCGTGGAGATGCATGCCGATCCGCCCGCCCGCGAGCGCGCCGAGCAGGAACGCGGCCAGCGCGGCCAGCGACGCTGGTACCGACAGGCCGGGTGCGCCCGCGAGGGCAAAACCGAGCAGCACGATGTTGCCCGTCATGTTGGCGACAAACACGTGGCCAAGCGCGAGATAGCTGACGGCGTCGACCAGTCCTGTGATCACGCTCAGCATCAGCAGCAGGAGGGGTAGCGGGCCATGATCGCCGGTGCTCCAGGGCCATTTCATGTGAAGTACTTGGCCGCGAGGAGCTCGACGGTTCCCATCGTACGCGTGGTCATCGGCCCGAGCAGCCGCTCGATCGCTTTGAAGTCGAGTGCCGTGTCGAGGATGCCGCCGCTCGGCAGCCAGTGCAGCTCGCGCGCGCCGAACGCCAGGAGGTCCTCCTTGCCGGCCATCGCGAGCACCTGCTCGCGAACCTTCGTGGTCGGCTTGGCTCCGAGCATCGCGACCTGGAGCTTGCCTTTCGAGGCCTCGATCGAGGGCTGCTCGAACGGTCGGTGCGCGGCGATCCGGCGGACTTCGTCGGCGGTGCGCAGGAACACGGGCACCGCGTAGCCGAGCGAGCTCTCGAGTCCAGTTTCGATCTGCGCAGCCAGCTTCTCGATAGGCTCGCGGGCGCCGGCGAAGACAACGTTGCCGCTCGCCCTGAAGGTGCTGACTTCGCTGAAGCCAAGCTCCTCAAAGCGCGCTCGCAGCTCGACGTTAGAGAGTCGATGGCCCCCGACGTTCATCCCGCGAAGAAACGCGGCGTACTCGGACATGGGCTCACCTTACCCGCGTAGGCCAAATCGCCGGTTGGCCTATTGTCCCGTCGCGATCATCGCCACGCCGGAGACCGCGAGCAGGATGCCGGCCGCGTGCCAGAGCCTGACGCGCTCCCCGAGGATTGTCACGCCGAGGGCGATCGTGACCAGCGGGTAGAGGTTGCCGAGCACCGAGGCGACGGTCAGCGGCCCGCGCTGCAGCGCGGTCGTGAGGGCGGAGTCGGCGACGCCCAGCGCCACACCGCCGGCGACGGCGATCCGCGAGAGGGAGACGAGTGAGGGCATCACGCCGGCACGCGCGGCGAGCGGAGCGATTATCGCGATCGCCACGACGAGGGTCGCCACCGTCGGCCACAGGCCCGAGCTGCGATGGGTGTGTCCGATGCAGACGAAGTAGAACCCGAAGCCGAACCCGCAGAGGATCGACACGATCGCTTGGCGCGTCGTCGACCAGTCGGCGTCGTCACCGTCGCCGGTCTCGTAGGCGACGAGCGGGATTGCCAGGAGCGCGCAGAGGACGCCGGCCCGGGCGACCGTCGAGAGTGTGTTGCCTTGCGCGATCCCGACGCCGGCGGGAACGAGCGCCGTTACGGCTGCCGAGACCGGCGCGACGATGCTGATCCGTCCATGGCCGATCGCGGCGAAGAAGCCGACGTAGGCGATGCTGGTCGTGACACCGCTCACGGCGCCGAGGCCCAGGTCGTGGGCCGTGAGATCGCTCGCGCCGAGCAGAAAGGCGATCGGGACGAGCGTCACAAATGCGGCCAGGAACACGACGAGGCTCGTTTGCAGCGGGTTGCGCGTGCGACTGTCGATCCCGCCGAGAAAGTCGGAGGCGCCGATGAACAGCGAGGCGAGGAGGGCGAGGACGATGGTCACGGGCGACCCTTACGATTGCAGGCATGATTCTGCGTCCGCTGGCCAAGGGCGATGAGGCCGAACTGCTGCGCATCCACGCGACCCCGGAGGTCACGCGTTGGTGGGACGTTCCGGAGCCGAACTTCCCCTGGGATGAGCCCGAGTCGACCCGCTTGACGATCGAAGTGGACGGTGCGATCGCCGGTCTGGTCCAGTACACAGAGGAGAACGAGCCGAAGTACCGCCACGCGGGGATCGACCTGTTCCTCGATCCCGTCCTGCATGGGCGCGGTTACGGCAGCGAGGCCGTGCGGCGCGTGGTTGCCCTGCTGATCGACGAGCGTGGTCACCACCGCATCACGATCGACCCGGCAACGACGAACGTCGCCGCGATCAAGGCCTACGAGAAGGCTGGCTTCAAGCCGGTCGGCGTGATGCGCCAGGCCGAGCGCGACGTCGGTGGCGGTGGCTGGCACGATGGCCTGCTGATGGAGTTGCTGGCGGAGGAGTGGTCAGGTCTCTAGATAGACTCGGCTTGGTGGTGAGCCCATATCAACGCCTCGGGCCTGGGAAGGAGAAGCGGGCATGAAGAACAGCGCCTCGCAGAAGGACGAGTCTCCCGCTCAGCTGATCGACGCGAGGATCGAGGAGCTGGGCGACTGGCGGGGCGCGATGCTCAGCCGGCTCCGTAGCTTGATCAAGGAAGCCGATCCCGAAGTCGTCGAGGACTGGAAATGGCGAGGGGTTCCGGTGTGGTCGCACGACGGATTGATCTGCACGGGCGAGACGTACAAGAACGTCGTGAAGATGACCTTCGCCAAAGGCGCAGCTCTGGAGGATCCTTCGGGCCTCTTCAACTCCAGCCTCGAGGGGAACACGAGGCGTGCCATCGACGTCCACGAGGGCGAGCAGGTAGACGAGGAGGCGTTGAAGGCTCTCGTTCGCGCTGCCGTGACCCTGAACGAGTCCAAAGCCAAACGCTGATCAATGGGCGCGGCGGGTTTCGAACCTGCGAGCTCTCGCGTGTGAAACAGGGCCCGAAACGCCCAAGAATGCGGAAGAAACGGCTCTAGCAAGCCAAATGTACTGGGGATCCCATCGGGGTCGACGGGATTGCGGAGGCTTCCGACGAGTACGACACGTATTTGGGCGCATTGGCAGGGAAGCTCCGTGAGGGAGCCCGAGTCCACACGGTCCGAGGAGGGTCATATGCTTCAGCTCTGGGGCTGACTGAATTCCACTGTATTAGTGCACCCGGAACCTGCGGGTGTGATCGCGGAGCACGTCTGGTACTCCACGTCCTTGGTAAATGGCCCCCTGTAGCCTTGCTCCCCATTGACCTTCCGAGGCCGGTATGGATTGCCGCAGTTGTAGTAGCCCATTTGGCCCGTGCAAACCCAGTAGCGGCCGTTGATACGCACGGCCTCGCCATCCCAGCCCGGCCCGAAGCCGATCACGTGGGCATGGGAACTCTCGCTCGCTGTAACCACGTTGTGCGCCGCGGCGCATGACATGTGCCAGGGGTAAAGCGCACTCCTGCCATAGGTGGCGGTTGCATAGCCGCAGCGTGTGACCGTCACCGACTTTGGCGATTCCGCGTACGCGCTTACCCCGAGCAGAGTCGCGCCCAGCAACGTGAACACGATTAGTCTGGCCCCACGCTGACGCAGCGCCTTGGCCCACACAGGGTGTCTTTCGCTCATGACGACTCCCCAAGATTATCGGAACCAACGCAAAGAGCCCGATCGAGGCCTACCGCCGGCCACGCGACGCACCTCAAGGCGTCTCCGGGGGGTTGAGCCAGGGTCGATAATAGGGATTAGGCTAGGGCGAGCTCGAGGTCTGCCGAGCGGGCCTTCGCCGGCAGCTCGAGCAGTAGCTCGGTGCCCTGCGCCTCGTTGAGGAGCTCGCGCACGTCGATGAGCGTCAATCCGACCAGATCGCCGTTCTCGTCGTAGCTGACGGCGTGACCGTCTGGTGTCTCGTCGAAGTCCACGGCGCGAGCCGGGTCGCCCTGGGAGAGGTAGAGCACGTCCGCGTCGTGGTCGTAGCGGACGCGGTCGAAGGTGTATGGGCCGATCTGGATGCTCATGGCTTGCTTCTCCTGGGGAATGCTGTTCGTACGCTCCCGACTGATTCCTCGTCAAAGGCTACTACGACCTTGAGCCATCGACTGGGGCCTGCGCCCTCCAGATAGAACCAATCCTGGTTGGGACGGGGCGGTGCGATCCGGTCGGTGGGCGCCTCGATCGCCCGAACTACATCGGCCATGTGCGGAGCCATGTAGGGGTGACCATTGACGACGTGCTCCCACCGCTCGGCGGTCAGATGAACCGTCCGGCCGAGCGGGTCGATAGCCGAAGCCAGCTGATGTTTGGGCTTCTCGTGCGGCTGTGCGCCCGATCCGGCTGATGGGTCGGTCGTCATCGCGCCGGATAGTCTGCCGGTCCTCGCCCTCGATCGTCTTGGCAGGGCCCGGGCTCCGGGCCGCATCACCCTCTGCCGGCGCTCGCGATCCCATTCCTTCCGTGGGGCATTCATCCAATGGGCGCGGCGGGTTTCGAACCTGCGACCTCTCGCGTGTGAAACAGGGCCCGAAACGTCCAAGAAAGCGCAAGAAACGGCTCTAGCAAGCTAAATGTGATTCGCGCCTATTTTGTGTCGATTCTCGCAGTTACCGGGGGTTTCCGGGGACTTTAGCCCACCAAACGGCTCCGGTGGGCTAAAGTCGGAGCGAGGGCTTGTGGCAGGCTTGTGCAGCTCCTGAGATGGCGTCGGTCCCGTCTCGTACGGTTCCCAGGCATGCAACCAGATCGACTGGCAGATCTTTCCGAGGTGCTGGCGCGGGCCACCGCGCTGGTGGATGGTCTCGGGACGACCTCCGCGGCGTTGGGGATCGCCGATCGACCCAGCTTTCTGCTGGCTCAGCCGGACAATGATCCCCAGCCGATCATCGAGAGGTTGGCGAGCGCTGAGCACTTGACGTTTGTGGTCGGAGCGGGAGCGTCAATGGAGGCCGGTCTGCCCTCGTGGGGGAACCTCGTGCGTGCATTGCTGGAGGCGGCGGCGCCGGAAGCGCTCAGCGAGAGTGATCGGGTGGCGTGGCTTGATGCGGCAGGCGAGTCGGGGCTGCTTGGGATGGCGGCGACCGCGCGTGCGCTTGCCGGGACGGATAAAGAGTTCGTTGCGCGGGTCGAGCACCATCTCTATCGCGGTAGAGGAGCCGACCAGTTCGACCCCGGCCCGCTTGCTCGCGAGATCGCGGCGTGGAAGCACGAGTATCCGCGGATCCAGCTGGCGACGTTCAACTACGATCGGCTGCTCGAGCGTGCTCTGGAGGATCTCGGCGTTACCGCCGAGTCGCGGGAGGATTGCGAGGTCGAGCCAGACGATGTTGCCTGCGTCCGTCATCTCCACGGTTTGTTGACCGGGAAGCCGGCCAAGGACGCCGTGATCCTCACGGAGGGGGATTATGCGCTGTGGCCTCAGGGGAGCTGGCAGGACGAGTTCATGCGCCAGGCGCTCGATGGTGTGTGCGTGTTTCTCGGCCTCTCGTTCACCGACCAGAACCTGTTGCGCTGGGTCTATCGAGCGTCGGGCAGCGAGCATGTTGCGGTGCTCACGCGACAGAGCTCGCCGCGACTCTCAGCGGATGTTCGCCGCGAGCTGGAGTCGGCCACCCGCGCGCGGCTGCAGCATGCCCACGTGACTGCTTATTGGGCTGACTTCTACGCCGAGGTGGCGCAGCTCATGCACGAGGCCCGCCGACGCCGAGGGCCCGGCAAACCACCACGTCCGTATCTCGAGCGCGCGCAGAAACGTGTCTCACAAGGTCGCCGCCGGTGCTTGCCCGCCGCGCATCTGGAGACCCGTCAGCGGAAGGTTCGAGAGATCCTCTTCGACTCGCTCTCGGGGGTGCGCAGCGCCTTGGACGGAGTAGGTGTCGATACCACGGATGTGGTGCTGGGACTGGGTCTCTGGGGTCTCGACTATGAGAAGCGAAACGTTACGCTATGGGGAGCTTCGGACCGTGTTCATGTCGATATCTCGACGGTCATCGGTGTTCCCTTGGAGTGGGACTCGGAATGGGTGGCTATAGAGGCGATCACGCAAGGCTCCGTCGTCGAGTCAGACCCGGACACCTACGCGAGCCGATGGCGATCGGTCCGAGGCCTACCACTGGTTTGGACGAGGCCCGAGCAGCGCGAGCGGATAATCGTGGGCGCCGCAACGCTCACGACAACCAAGCCGTCTGGCAGCTCGATCTTCGACGAGGCGGAGAAGCATGCGCCGGGCATCCGCAAGACGATCGACGCCCTGCTCGGAGAGCAGCTCGTGAGGTTCTGGGATTAGACGTCCGCCCGGAGGGCGTAAACTAGAGGTATGACGAGCCCGCTCGACAACACCAACTCCCACGGGATCCGGGTTGTAGCTGATCGTGCGCCGCTGCGCGAGGACGTCAAAATCGCCTTCGCCAAAGGTTCCCGCAAGGCCACGGCCGGACTCAAAAGCCTTACCCAGCCGCAGAGGCGCAGTCGCAGCACCGCCACAGCGAAGCGCAGCACCAAGTAGCACTCGGCGAGGGCCAAGCGGCGTGCGCACAGATGCTCACGCATCTCACGCATCTCACGTGCTCGTCTGCTCCAGGATCGTGGCGAGGTGGTGTTGGACGGTTTTTGGGAAGGCTTCGGCCGTGCGGATCAGGCGCCGGCGGGTGCTCAGGCCGAGCTGCAGCGCTTGGCCGATCGCAAGCTCGACCTGCTCGTTTGGGCCGCCCTCGCGGAGAACGTCGAGGATCGTCCGCTCCGGGGAGGTGACCGCCGCGCCGAGGATCTCCCGGCGTTCGTTGGCGAGGATCGGCAGCTGGGTGACGTGCAGCGTCAGGCCGGGCACGGCCTTACGGCGGCGGTCGCGGGGAACGCTGACGTGGATCTGATCGGCGATCACATCCGAGAGGTCGTGCAGTTCCAGGGCGCTCTGATGAGAGACGACGGCATCTGCGGACGGCGGAGTTCGCAACCATCCGGCCACGATCTGCTCGTGCGGGGACGGCGGGAAGTTACGTAGGCGATACACGCCCCTGGACACCGGCTGCAGCCGCCCGCCTGGACGAGCATGATGGGCGAGGCATCCCCGTCGCCACGGCTTGGCGGGCGGTCAGGTAGCCGGCCTGGCGCTCGGCCAGGCGATATAGGACATCGGGACCAAATAGGTCACCGATTCGTTCGACTTTCCCGTTCATTTAGGTGACAATATATAGGAACGTCGGGCTGGGGCACTGGCACCCAGCCCGACCGGGTATGAGGCCGTAGGCGGTTGTATATTGGCTCGCGTGATGACGACATGACGGGATTTCCGGCTGCGCCACCGGTGCGGGAGGCTGGGAGCGTGCCGTTCCCGGAGCGGCCGATCGGCACGGTCAACGAGCAGATGCCGTTCGATCATCTCGTCGTCGTGATGATGGAGAACCACTCCTTCGACAACCTCCTCGGGGCTCTCTCCCGCACGCGCTCAGACGTAGACGGGTTGAGTTTCGACAGCGCCGGCGAGGCGACGAACTCCAACCCCGGTAGCGGGAGCACGTCGGCGGCGGTGACGGCGTTCCCGCTTGTGAATACCGCTCAGGCAAGGAATGTGTCGCAGAGCTGGAAGGCCACCCACGAGCAGATCAACGAAGGTGCAATGGATGGGTTCGTCAGATCGGTCGACGCGCGGGAGCCGATGGGGTACTACACGCCTGATGTGCTCCCATTTGCCTACTCGCTCGCCGGCACGTTCACGCTCGCTGACCAATGGTTCTGCTCGGTCCCGGGACCGACCTACCCCAACCGCCGTTTCCTACTCGCGGGGACGGCCTACGGAGGGACCGTCACCGGCCTCGGCACGCTGCTCGATCATCCACCACCAAACGGCACGATCTTCGACCGCCTGTCAGACCAGCACATCAGCTGGGGAAACTACTTCACCGACGTGCCGATGACGACGGTGATCCCGTCGATCATCCTCAAACACGCCGACCATCATCACCGGATCGATAAGTTCTTCGACGACTGCCAGGCCGGCAGCCTGCCGGCGGTCAGCTTCGTTGATCCCGCCGTTGGCCTGCTGTCCTCGATCGCCGCCGCGGTCGCCTCCTCGCCATCCGTCGTCAAGGACGCACTCCGGCTGCTCGGCGCCAGTTTTCCAGATTCCCCGCCCGCCGAGACCGAGGAGGACCCCGGTGATATGTACTACGGGGAGGCCTGGGCGCACAAAGTCATCGAAGCGGTCCTGCGCTCGCCGAGCTGGGAGCGAACCCTGCTGATCTACACCTACGATGAGCACGGTGGCTACTACGATCACGTCCCGCCGCCGGCCGCGGTCCAGCCTGATGAGATCCGGCCCGAGCTTCACGCTGGCGACCCTGCGGGTGGCTACGACATGTACGGTCCACGCGTCCCGGCGGTGGTCGTCTCGCCGTACTCGAAGCCCGCAGGCGTGAGCGGCGTCGTCCACGACCACACCTCCGTGCTGGCGACGATCGAGCACAAGTGGAACCTGCCCGCACTCACCAACCGTGACGCCAACGCAGCCACCGTCATGGACTTTCTAGATCTCGAGAGCCCGCCCGCGCTGCTGGATCCGCCGCCGATTCAGGCCCCGTCCGAAACCGGGCCGTCGGGGCCTGTCGGCGAGACCGCTTGAAGCTGATGTCGCTCTCCTAAAGCGACGGCGTCCCCTGGTCGCCTACCGGGCTTCCGGGGCGCAGATGGGCGCCATAGGCGTTGAGGTCGCTCACCCGAGGTAGTAAATGTTGAAAATCGGAAAACGAGTTGAAATGGCGGGTCCGATTCGGTAGCTTGCTCGGATTCCATAGGCACCCGGATGAACCCAATCGTTGGTTCGGCGGGTTTTGTCCCGGGCAACGCATCCAGATCGATTTGGAGGTCCTCATGGCAGGGGGAGGCGGTACTTTCGTTCGTCGCGAGGTGTGGAGTCTCGCGCCCGATGATCCGGTCATCACTTCCTATGCGCGGGCCGTCGCCCACATGCGAGAGCGGCCGGCGAGCGATCCGACGAGCTGGTCCTATCAGGCGGCGATTCACGGAAGCGAAGCATCTCCCGAAGAGCCGCTCTGGAATCAATGCCAGCACAGAAGTTGGTACTTCCTGCCTTGGCACAGGATGCTTCTCTACCGTTTCGAGGAAATTGTCCGGGCGGCTGTAGTCGCTACTGGTGGCCCGGCGGATTGGGCGCTTCCCTATTGGAATTATGGCCTTGGTGGCAGGAACGCGACTCTTCCGCTCGCCTTCCGTCAGCCCAAGCTTGCGGACGGCAGCGCCAACCCTCTCTATGTCGGTGCCCGCGCGCCGGGTATCAATTCAGGTGCCGCTCTGCCTTCCGCTGCGACCTCCCCTGCACCGGCACTCGCCAGGCCTCATTTTGTGGGTGCGGCAGAATTTGGTGGCGGTGCGACGGTGCCGGCACAGTTCTCGACGGCTGGCGGCAAACTCGAGGAAACGCCTCACAATGCCATCCACGTTCTGGTAGGCGGCGAAACCGGGGTCATGGGGAATATCCTCACTGCGGCTCAAGACCCGATCTTCTGGCTACATCATGCCAACATCGACCGCATCTGGTCGCTTTGGATCGCTGCCGCCGGACATAGCGATCCCCCCGAACCCCAATGGCGCAACCAGTCCTTCGGGTTCTTCGACAAGGCCGGTCAGCAGGTGTCGATGCGCTGCGCCGATGTTCTTGAGACCCTTGCGGATCTGAGCTACACCTACGACACGACGCCCCCACCGTCTTCGCCCCCACCGCCTTCGACACCACCGTCTACACCCGCAGCAGTGAGAGCCCCAGAACCTCAGCTGATTGGAGCTTCCGAGCAGAGTCTCGAGCTCGTCGGTGTTCCCGCCAGCGTCTCGATCTTGATCGACGGCAAGGCAGCGCCTGATCCGATTGCCGCCAACCAGCATGTCTACCTCAATGTCGAGGACATCAAAGGCGAGAGCAATCCGGGAACGGTCTACGGGGTCTACGCCAATCTGCCCGTTGGTGCCCCGCCTGATCTCGAGGCGGCGCATCACGTCGGCAACGTCTCTTTTTTCGGGATCGAGCGCGCGCGGAACCCTCAAGGGGACGAGCTTGCTCACAATCTCCGTGTGGCAGCTGATATCACGAGTCTCGCCCGCGAATTGGAGGTGCGTGGCGAGTGGGTCGACCACACGCTCCTAATCACGTTTCGCCCTCTCGTCCTCACGCCTCCAGAGATCCCTGACGTGAGCGACCCGGTCCGCCTTCCAGCGGGTGAGGACCAGCCGATTCGCATCGGGCGCGTAAGCGTCTTCTATGACGCCTGATGGTGCTCGGCCAGCGACTGGCGGGCCTGTTTTCCGTGATCGCTCCGGGTATTGGTCGGTGGAGATCGCCTGTGGTTGGTGTGCAGATCACGGCCGCGCTCGCCTGGGTTGGCTTCGCGGCGATGCTGGCAGCGACTCAAGCAACGGCAGCGAGCGCGGGAGAGCCGTCCGTATGGTGGTGCATGCCCGGGATGAGTCTCGGTCAAAGCGGGTCGAGCGATCCGCTGGCCACCGCGTTCGCGGGAGGGCCGATGTGGATTTTGATGGCGCTCGCAATGACCTTGCCGGCAGCGGTCCCAGCCACGCAGCACGTCGCCGTCAACAGCTTCCGCCGGCGGCAGTGGCGCGCGGTAGCTGAGTTTCTTGCCGTCTATCTTGGGCTTTGGCTGGTGTTTGGCTTCTTCGCGATGGCTGGCCTTGCCCTCCTCGCTTCCGCCTCGCAGCGTTTCTGCTCGCGGCCGGCCTCATTCTGGCCGCGGTATGGGAGCTGACGCCGCTGAAGCGATTCGCGCTCAATCGCTGTCATCGCAGCTCGCCGCTGCCTCCTCGGGGCTGGCGCGCCAGCGCTGGAGTGGCGCGTTTCGGTTTGATGAATGGCAGCGCCTGTGTTGCGTCCTGCTGGGGGGTGATGCTCGTGATGCTCGCTGTGCCGTCGGGACGACTGGCGTGGTCGGCGGCTCTTACTGGGGTGACCGCTTGGGAGAAGTTGACACGTAGGCCGCGGCGCGCGGCGCGCTTCACCGCCGCGATGTTCTCGGGCGCCGCGGCTGGTGTGGTGGTCTCGCTCATACTCGAATGAGCGATCTCGTATAGGTTTCGAGGGTCGAAAGCTAAGCCTTGCGGGCGGGAGATGCCGGTCTGAAGCGCTCACGGTTCCTGTCTGAGCCGGGGTCAAGGCCGGCCCGCAGGGCCGCCCGTCAGGGCCGGAGGGCCTTGACGCCGGCGGCGCTGATCCCTTCTGCGGCCCCATCATTGATCGAGTTGGCAGCTTTGCTGCCGACCTCATTGCTCGTCGTTTGCGTTCGCGGCTTTGGGGCGTTGGTCCTCGCTCCGCGGGGTTGGGCGTTTGTGAGCGCCCCGGGGTGTGTCCCGAAGGGACGGGGCGCGATTCTGCGGCGTAGGCGCCGTGCCTTGGCTGTTCGTTCCTCGGTGGGCGCGCTGGAGGCTCTGCGCTATTCGATGCCGTAGCCGCGGTCGTTGTCGCGGTCTTGGTCGATGCCTTGCTCCCAGGCTTGCTGGCGGTCTCGTGCTTGCTGGATGGCTTGTTCGATGTAGGGGTCGCGCTCGGTCTTCTCAGGGCGCTCGGCGTGCTCGGGCTCCGTGTCGGCTTGCTTGGGGCTGGGATCGTGGTCGGGGTTGTTGGTTTGGTCGATGTCTCGCTCGCCGGGTTCGAGTTCGGCCGGGTGCTCGCGCTCGTGGTTCTGCTCTTGCTTTGGTTCGCGTGTTGTCGCTGGGGTGCTGGTCTCCTGGGTCGGGGCTGCTTCTTGGGCGTGGGCGTGTTCGATGCCTTGTTCGATGCGCTCGGTCAGCTCGATCTCGATGAGTCGCTCGCCGCGGGGTTCTTTGCTGATTTGGGTGTCGGTGCCGCGGGGGGTTTGGGTGACGGCGACGAAGCCTTGCTCTTGCTGGGTTTGCCAGCCGCCGAAGAGGACGTAGGTTTGCTCGCCGGTTATGGCGTGCAGGTCGTAGACCTGGGTATTGGCGAGGCGGATGGTGCCGAGGTCTTGCGTGGTGACCTGGACGTTCTCGGGGGTAGCCTGGCGGATGTCGGTGGGGGCGGGCCTGCCGGCGGGCTGGTTGGGGGGGATGGGGTCTGGGGTGATGGTCTGCTCGCGGTCATTGCTGTGCCGGCCATATCGGTCGTGCGGGCGTGGATCGTCGTCGCCGTCGTTGGGGCGGGCGTGTGAGCGCTGGTCGTTGGTACGGTCGTGCTCGGGCCGGTCACGCCCGGCGATTTGTCTGGTGATCGTGGCTTCTTGTGTGCGCGTGCGGGCGATGCGGTCGGTGAGGCGGTCGATTGCGCCGGTGTCGAGTCCCTGCTCGCCGAGGTCCTCGCGGGAGACGTGGATCTGGGTTTGCTCGCGGGCGCGGCTGGCGGCGACGTAGGCGCGCTCTCTGTCTGTTTGCCAGCCGCCGATCAGGATGCCGCTCGTCTCTGCGGTGATGCCCTGGGCTTTGTTGACGTGTATGGCGTAGGCGAGGGACAGGTCCGCGAATTGGCTCGTCTCGACTTGCACCTCGCGGGGGTCGCGTTCCTTGGTTCTGATCGTGATGTTGTTCTGGTCTGGGTTGGTGTCGATCACGGTGGCGGCGATGCCGTTCTCGATCCGCTGCTGACCGGGCGGGTAGAACTGGGCTGTGAAGATCACCTCGTCGCCGGTCGCGAGGCCGTAGGGCTTCTCCGGCAGCTCGACGCGGTCGGATCCCAGCTCGCCCGCTTGCGCGCGGCGTTCTTGGGCGAGGGCGTTCATCTGGTCGCGCTCCTTGTTGCTCGCGTCGGTGATCATCACCGCCTGTCTGTCCGGTAGGTGTCTGCGGGATTGGTCCCAGTTCTCGATCATCGCCTTGGCTGCCTGCGCGCGGGTGTCGTGGATGTGCAGCCGGTCGTGGGCTTGGTATTGCGCGAGCGCGGGTCCTGGTTCGCCGGCTCTGATCTGCTCCCACGCCTGGCGCTCCCACTCGTGGTTGGCGCGGTGGACCTCTGTCAGTTCGGCGGTTGGGATCTTGTTCTCGAGCTCTTTGACGAGGCCGCCGGGGCCGATCGCGCCGAGCTGCGCGGAGTCGCCCACGAGCAGCAGCTTGCTCTCGCGTTCGGCTGTCAGTTCCACGAGCCGCGCGAGGCGGTGGTGGTCGCTCATCGCGGCCTCGTCCATCACCACGACCGTGTTCTTGCCCAGGCGGATGCGGCCGGTTTCGATGCCTTTGATCAGGCCGTCGGCGGTGTAGGCGCGGTCGAGCGCGGCCTCGTCCTTGAGCTGTTGTGCGCGGCTGCCGGCGATCGCGGTGCCGATCACCTCGTTGCCTTCCAGCTGCCACGCGCGGGCGGCCGCGGAGATGACGACACCCTTCCCCGTTCCTGCGCGCCCAACGAGGACGCTGACCCCGCCTGGGCCGGTGATCGTTGCCAGAGCCTCGCGCTGCTCCTCGGTCAGGGAGCCGCCGATCTCTTTGCCGATCTTGTGGCGCGCCTGCTCTAGGGACTGCGCGCTGATAGGGGTGGCGATCTCGGTCGTCCGCTGCTCGGCGATCTCCAATGTTCGCTGCTCCAGCTCGCGCAGGGCCTTCGTGGTCCAAGTGCCGTCGTCCAGCTTCACCAGCTCGCCGGCCTGCGTGAGCTCATGGAGCAGGCGGTCCGCCTCAGCGGGGCGGCAGACACCGGCGCTCAGCTCGTAGGTCTTGGCGCGCAGTTCGGCCTCGGTGATCATCGATCGTTCGCTCGTGACCGCGGCGAGCAGCTCCTTGGCGAGATCGACGTTGGGGTTGTTGTGTAGGCCCCAGTCGTGGAAGGCTTCCTCGGAGCGTTTCACGGACTGGTTGTGCTCCTCGCCGAGTGCGCGCCATGCCGCGTTGACCTCCTCCGGGGAGGCCGCGGTCTTCGACCCGCGGGTGGAGAGGGTGATGGAGTCGAGCTCTCCGGGTCCGGGCTCGCGGCCGTAGCGTTGGCGGAAGAGGTTCGCGGCGCGGTGCACATCCTGGGTGCGGGTGGACCAGTGTTCTGAGAGGGGCCTTGAGACGCCGCGTACTCCGAAGTAGCGTTCGCCGTTGCCCTGGCGTCGTTCGATACCGACTCCGAGCTCCTGCAGGTTGGCGGCGAGCTCTGAGCGATACCACGCGCCGTTCTCGCGGGCGGCCTTGTAGAGCTGCCGGGATTCGACGGCGGCGAGCGTGCCGTCCTGTCGTTCAGCGGCGAGCACGACGATATGGGAGTGCAGCTGGGGGTCGGGGATCCCGTGCTCGTCCTGGTCCCTACCCAAGCGGCTGGTGGTGTGCACGACCTCCGTGGCGAGCAAGCCTTTGGCCGTCTCGAAGCGGACGTGTCCGTTGGTTTTGCGCCGCACCAGTGCGACCTCGCGCTCGATCCGCTGCAGTGTGCTCTTCACGGCATTGCGGTGCGCGACCTCGATCTGCGCGCGGCGGTAGGGGTCGGTCGTTGCCCAGAGCGCGGAGACTTCCTTCGGCGGGGCGTAGCTCAGGTCGATCCCGGCGACCCTCGTGCCGTTAGATCCAGCCGGCCGAATCGCCTTCTCGGTGACGGGATCGAAACCCTGCATCAAGGGGCCCAGGTGCCTCATTTCGATCGCCTTCTCCGGGTCGATCCCAAACGAGCGCAACAACTTCTCCGGACCATGCCACTGCGTCGGCGCCGACTTCCCTCCCTGACCGTCGTGGGTGTAGTAGTCACCCCGCGAAGCTTCCGCCAGGAGATACCTGGCGAACCTGACAGCGGAGCTTCCCTCGATCTTGTGAGTCGTCTGCATCCCCCCGAACGTAGCTCTCACCAAAACCCACGTCAAGAGGTGTATTAACTGTGAAACACTCTCCGAAGCTAATTCACACTCACCGTATGAAACCTAAAGATCCAGCTCCCTTGGGTGCGTATAGTCTGCGCTGTTTTGGAGGTAACTGCCTGGGCAGTTACCGTTATTGGCCCGGAGGGCCGTATCTGTTCTTTCAGCCCCCGAAGGGGGCGTCTCTTACTTCAGCCTGCTCGTGTTTTTTGAAGGGGCTGTCGGGTAGAGTTCGCGGCGTGGCGGAGCAGGTGCCAGCTGTGTGCGATGTGCTCGACGCGATCGAGCTTTGCCGGTGGGAGCGCTTGGCTGGATTGCTGCACCCTGAGATCCATTGGACGACGGCGGCCGAAGAGGATCTCGCGGCCGGGGGGAGTGGTCGCGCGGCTCTCGCGCGATCCGCCGCCGGCCCCGCCTTCCTTCGACGAGGTTCGCGAGGGGTTGATGTACCGCTGGATCGACTGCCCCGGCTGACCGGCGCTCAGCGCTTGACGTGCTCCAGCTCGCCGAAGGCGCCGTCGGGGACGTCGATCGCCGGGTCGTGTCCCAGTCTCCTGAGGTGCTCCATGAGGACGTGGATGTGCTCGTAGACGCAGTGCCTTGGGCGGTGTCTGGGGTCAAGTTGCTCGTGTGGATGGTCTTCGGTTTCGATCGTGGGGTCCTCGCCGAGCGGGCCGAGCGTCAGGTGGGTGATGTGGGTTTGCACGCCGCGGTAGCCGACGAAGGTCGAGGTGAGCTGGAAGACGACACCGTGGTCGGGCAGCGCCGTGGCGATCGTGAGTACGTCCGGTCCTGACCACATCGCTGTCGTCTCGCTGCTGGTTGGGTTCCCGCCCAGCCTGATTTCGAGATCGATGATGCGCCGTGCTTCCATGAGCCCAACCGTAGCGCGCATGCGAGACGACTGTCTGCGCATATGGGGCCGCTTTCCCGGCCATCGATGGTGTCTGCGGTGCGATCCCCGGACGGGCTTTGGCATGATCGAGCCAGGATGAGACATGCACCCGGCCGCTTGGCCTAATCGCGCACCTCCGGAGTGAACGCCGCGAGATACTCGAACTCGCCATTGATGAGCGGCACCTGCTCCGGATATCTCGCCGCCCATGCCGCGCACTGCTCCAGTGAGAGCTTGCCGTTGCGCATCGCCGTGATGCGTTGCTCCGGGCTCATGCGCCACATCGCGTCCAGTCGCGCCTTGCGTGCCTTCGGGTTCGCGATCGTCTGCTCGTCGAGCGTTGTCTGTTGCTGTGCCTGCTTGCCTTTGCTTGTCATTGCCGCTGCTCCTTTGTGGTCGGGGGTGCTAGGCACGCCGCCCACGCCGCCGAGCGCGCGGCGAGACACACGACGCGCTGGGCAAAGCAGGAACCTCTGGGGAGCAGACCGCCTGCGTTGACGGCGGCGATAATTGGCAAGTAACGACGCACCCCCGAACCCCAGGGAGGTCTGTTGAGACAGTCGCTCTCAGCCCGATGGCCCACCCCACCGTGTGCCGTCACCCATTCACCGGCTCGGGTGAGGAACCGCAAAGGGATAATCAGCCCTTCTTGCTACAGATCGCGTCGTGTATGTTCGTCTTTGCATCCACCCGACGAGCGAGGAGTGACCGTGTCCGATTTTCTTGACGACAGGCGCAGAGAAATCACCGACCGGCTGAAGGAGCTCGAGCCGTTGGTGGATGAGTTCAACCGGCTCGAGGCCGCCGCGACTGCGCTCGCGAGTGCGATCGGCTCAGCTGCGTCTGAGGCCGGCTCGGCCGCCGTCGCGACCGTCACGCGCAGGCGTGGGCGGGGGCGTCCGCGCGGCTCGGCCAACCGCACAAAGGCCGCAAAAGCCGCTGCGGACAGCACGCCAGCCGTCGACACGCCAGCGACAGTGGAGCGCAAAAAACCAGGTCGCCCCAAAGGAAGCGGGAAAAAAGTAGGTCGTCCTGCAGGGTCCGGCAAAGTGGGACGTCCCAAAGGCGGCGGTAAGCGTGCGACCGAAGCGCTGTCGCTCGTGCAGGGGCAACCGGGCATTACGATCGCCGAGCTGGCCGCGAAGATGGGGATCAAGCAGAATTATCTCTACCGCGTGCTCCCCGGTTTGCAGAAAGAAGACAAGTTGGTGAAGAAAGGCCGCGGCTGGTACCCGAAGGGCGCCTGAGGACTGGCTAGCGCCCGAGCCATTCTCTGGACGTGCCGAACCCCGGTTTCAGCTGCGCGTCGCAGTTCCCGCCGACGCCGAGCGGCTCGGCGTGGCCATCGCCGAGGGCTTTCAGGGGTATCTGGAGTGACCGTCAGCCCCAGATCTGCACGCTGAACCCGATCGCTGCGGACATCTCCAGCGTGGTGTCGTTCGCGCGGGTGCGCTGCGCAAATACGCGTGTCTGCGCGCCGTGGGGTGCGTCGCCGGCGAAGTGGATGCGCTCGGCGATCACGCACAGCGCCTCGCGCTCGGGGCCCTCGCCGTCCTCCCAGCGCTCGGCCTGCAAACGGCCCTGCACGATCACACGGCGACCCCGGCACAGGTACGGGGCGATCCGGCGCGCTTTCACGCCGAGGACGAGGATGTTGAACTCGCTCGCGGCGGTTCGCGAGGCGCCAGGGGTACGGCGCCTGGTCTGACTCGCCAGGCGCAGGGCACACACCGGCGTGCCGCCCGGCAGCTCGCGCAGGTCGGGGTCGCTTGCCAGGCGGCCGCTCAACAGGACACGGTTGATCTCATGCTCAGACATCGCTGCTCCCTCGGTCGTAATCGACCCCCCACAGGAACGCTACGCCGAGAGTGGGACGGGAGACGCGATCCGGCCGGGCCGGACTATAGTAGACTCCGACAATTGTATTCATCGCGTGTTGGGAGGTTTTCATGCCCGAGGTCCGACAGACGGAGAAGAATTTGCTGCTCCTGGGCGAGGCGTTCCGCGGGATCCGCGAGCAGCACGGCGTCAGCGCCGGCGAGCTGGCCGGCGCTACCGATGTAGAGGAGACGCGGATCGCGGAGCTGGAAGCGGGGCGCGCCTGGACGCGGACTATGACCTGCTGCTCACGCTCGCGGAAGGCATCGGCGTCAGGGCCTCTGCGTTCTTCCCTGCGCGCCGAAGAGCTGGGAGCCACGGCCCCGGATAGATAGGCGAGAGAGCGAGTGGCTTTCAGGCACTACCACCGCGAAGGGCCGCTACCATGCGACCTACCGCTTCAAGTTCCCCGGCGCGATCACCTACCGGTTCCGCGTCCTTGCGCCCCACGAAGCGGACTTCCCGTTCCTTGTGGGGACATCGAATGTCGTCGGTGTGCACGAGCGTTGAGAGGGGCTGCTCCTACCCGGAGGGTTGTCGCTCGCAGGGCGTCCCGGGCGAGGTTCAAAACACGCGCGAGGGGCGTCGAAATCGTGAACGATCGCGTACCGGTCACCCGGGCTGGGTCTTTCACCTCCCTTCAGATTGGCTCTGGAATGCCGTTTCTGCACTGGGATGGTTTGGGGTTGCAATGTCAAGCGGAAACGCATATAGTGTTTTGCGTTAGGTGCTCCTCGGGTTTGGGGCACGGGAAATAGATTCAGGTTTGGGTTGGTCTTTCGGGATCGATCGCGAGCGTTTTGCAGGGGACCTTGGGAGAGGGCCGGATCGCATGACGAGGGGTTGTTTTGGCATGAGTCCCGCGGGGACAGATGTGACAGGGGTCGTTGTGCGCCCAGCCAGGGCCATAACTAGATGCGTCAGCGCTGCTGACACATCTCTCTCTCTCTCTCTCTCTCTCTACTCCGGATCTAGCAGGCAAAAAGCCTAGCTCCGGCGCCGGAAACGGCGCCCCACATGATCTTCTAGTCGGCTCTCGCCGCGCCCAAGGGCGCGGTATTTCGCATTCTCGGTTCGTCCGGGGCTTGCTCGAGCGTCATGGCCATTGCCCCTCTCTGGTGGTGGCGTTCGAGGAGGCTCCGTCGCGTGTCCCCTCACGTGCCGGTGCTGTTAGTACTGGGCGCCGCGGCCTTCCTGCTGTATCAAAGCCGCGGCGCCCCCCGGTTTGTGGTTGTGGCGGGTGGTGGGTATGAGCTCGGGTGGGGAGCGTCTGCGGATGCGTCATCCCGTGCCGGGCGCGCATGGCGGCGGCTTGTATGTCTCGGAGCTGCAGCGCGCAAGGCTGTTGGATGCGACGTTTGCGGTTGTCTGCGAGCAGGGTTATCGGGGGATGGCGGTTCGTGCGGTCGCGGAGCGTGCGGGTGTGTCGTCAAAGACGTTTTATGACTTGTTCAGCGACCGGGAAGATTGTTTTCTCGCGGCGTTTGACCACGGCGTCGAGCAGCTCGCGGCGCAGGCGCGGCCTGCGTTTGAGGGGGAGCGCGATTGGGTTGTGGGTATCCGGGGCGGTCTTGGTGTGCTGCTGGGTTTGTTGGATCGTGAGCCGGCGTTGCGGCGGCTGGTGTTCGTGGAGGCGTTGGCTGCGGGCCCGCGTGTCCTTGAGCGTCGCGCGCAGCTTCTCGGGGAGCTGAGCGGCGTAATCGAGGAGGGCCAGGCCGGTGCGCGGGCGGGGAGTAGGTTGCCTGGGCTGATCTCCGAGGGTGTCGTCGGTGGGGCGTTCGGTGTGATCCACGCGCGGCTGTTGGAGGTGCACCCCGAGCCGCTTTCGGGGTTGTTGGGTGAGTTGATGGCGATGATCGTGCTGCCCTACCGCGGGCGTGCCGCCTCCGCGCGGGAGCTCGCGCGCCCAATAACGCCCTCGGGGGGGCGAGCGATCGAAGATCGGCCGGCGCCGCTGATCGGCACCTTGAACCCCGTCGATTTCCGTTTGACGGTTCGTAGCCAGACGGTGCTGGCGGTCGTGGCTGAGCGTCCGGGGTTGAGTAACCAGCGCGTTTCAGAGCTTGCGGGGATCTCCGATCAGGGGCAGATCTCGCGGTTGATGATGCGCCTACAGGAGCAGGGTCTGGTCGAGAACACCCGGGAGCAGAGCAACCAGGGCCACTCCAAGGCGTGGCGTCTGACGGCAGAGGGCGAAGACTTCGTACAGGCCAACCCCCCGTTGCGGGCAGAGCATCGAGTCTCACCGCCGGCGCAGGGGCGCGGGACGCGGACGTTTTCATCCGGCCGGGAGAGCCCGGCCGGACCGAAAAGTCCCGCCCGCTTGGCCGAGGGGCAGACAGCGGCGCCGGTCGGCGGCCTGCGGGTTACCGATCGCACCCGCCTCGTGCTCGGTGCGGTGGCAGAGTTGGGGACGCGGGACTTCGCGCCGAGTAACCGTGAGGTCTCCGATCGGGCAAAGGTCTCTGACCAGGGCCAGATCTCAAAGCTATTGGCGCGACTTGAGGGCTGCGGCTTGCTCCGCAACACCGGCGGCGCGACCGCGGGTGTCCCCAACGCCTGGCATTTGACCCCGCGTGGTGAGGAAGTCCTGTCCGCCACCGGCCGTGAGGCCGCTCCGGGGGCGGCGCGATGACCTGCCATATCGCCCATTTCTTTTCGTGCCCTTTCGGGTGTTCTCAGACCACAACGAGCGAGGGGCTGTGTTTGTCCCCTCCGTACTCCAGGAGGAGATAAACCAATGTTCTCAATCATACGCAAGCACCTCACCCCGTCGACGGCGATCGCGATCGTCGCGCTTGTTTTTGCGATCACCGGCGGCGCGTTCGCCGCCACGGGCGGCAGCAGTAACGGCGGCAAGAGCGCGAGCGCGACCGCGTCGGCCACGCCGCTCGCGAGCGCTGCCAAGAGCAAGGCCAAGCCGAAGGCCGGCCCCCGCGGTCTCGCGGGCCCGGCGGGCAAGACGGGCGCGACCGGCCCCGCCGGTCCTGCGGGTCCCGCCGGAGCGGCGGGCGCTAAAGGTGAAACCGGAGCCGCCGGCGGTCAGGGGCCGCAGGGTCCTCAGGGGCCGCAGGGCGAAAAGGGCGAAACCGGCAAAGAAGGCACACCCGGCAAGCCCGGTAAGAACGGCACGTTCGGCGACGAACCGCTGCCGGCGGGCAAGACGCTGACGGGCGTGTACGCGGCGTCGGGGTCGGCTGAAGGCGCGTATCCGAACGGTCTCGTGAGTACCGGGGTCAGCTTTGCGTTGCCGGTGGCGGTCGAACCGGCGGTTCACTACTTCAAAGTAGGAGAAACTCCGCTCAGCGGCAGTGGTTGTAAGGGCAGCGTGGCCGAACCGGGCGCTGAAGAAGGCAACCTGTGCGTGTTCGCCGAAGTTGAAGCAAACGTAGGTAGCGTGGGGACGGAGCTGAAGGCGTCGAATACCTCCACTATCGGAGCCGATATTGCCGGCCCGGCGGCCGCAAAAGGGCTTGTCGCGATCGCCGGCACGTGGGCTGTGACCGCGGGCTGAGCGAGAGCGTCGGTGAACCGCACGGGTGAGATGCGCCAGGACTCTCCAGATCGCGATGCGGAGGCATCGCGGTCGCGGAGAGCCAGGGCGCGGGGCTCAAACGCGTGTCTCCGATCCAGCTGTTTTCTATCTCGCATCACTTCGTAGAGAAAGGCGAAACGTGATCTCCGCAAAACATACATCGAGCAGACCGAGCAAACCGGGCGTGCGTACTGTCACGGCGCGGGCCCTGATGACGGCCGTCGTCCTGCTCGTGGCGGGGCTCACGCTCGCATCGGCGTCGTTGGCGAGCGGCGGGGCGCCGGAATTCACTGCCGAAACTGCGCGACCGTTTCATAAATCGTTCTCAACGCGGGCGATCGTTGGCGCCCGCATCAGAAGCGAATTGGAATTTGAATGGGAAGCCAGTTATGCGCCTGCGGAAGCGGGTGGGCAGGCGCCCCCGGAAAACAGCTCTGCATGGACGACGGTCAACAAAGGGAAAGAAATTGGCGCAAACGGGTCGTCTAGTGTAATCGGCATTGGTTTCCCGGACGCCAAGGGCCCCGCCGACGTCGAGCAGACACCCTATCTCCGTCACCTGGTGCCCGGCACGGGGTACTATGCTCGCTTCATAGCTAAGAGTGTCGGCGGTGAAGCCCGCAGGCTGATCCCGTTTACAACGCTTTCAGCCGGTAGACCCGAAGTACACGAACATATAAGTTTCGATGAAGGTCTTTCTTCCCTAGGCTTGACTTTCAAACTCAGCGCCCCTGAGGTCGCGACCGGTTTCAGCTTCGCAGCGCTGGTTGAGACGAATGGCTCCGAAACGGCGTATCGGTTCGAATATGCGCTGCCTGAAAATGGTCGTGCGCCAGCTGCCGGCAGCTCGGCGTGGCAGCCGTTTACGAGCAATCCCAGTGGCACGATTACCGCCGCGGAAGAATATGCGGAGGTTGAAGCACAGGCGAGCGGTCTCGAGCCGGAAACGACTTACTATGTACGGTTGCGGTTGAGTAACGCGGTCGGTGAAGTTGTGCAGGCGTCGGAACCCAGTTCGATCACGACGCTGTCGGCGAGGCCAGAAGCCGAGCGGCCGGCGGTGCGTAACGTGACGGCGGCGTCGGCGTTTGTCGCGGCCGTGGTCGTTCCGCATGAATTGCAGACGGGGTGGCGTTTGGAATGGGCGGAAGCGTCGTCGGGGCCGTGGATGGCGGTGCCGGGTGGCTCGGGTACGATCCCGCAGGCCCTGGCCGAAGCTTCCGGCGATCACCAGGGGTTCAGCGATGGTGCACGACTGACGGGGTTGAAGCCCGCGACCGTCTATTACGTGCGGACCGTCGCGGAAGACAGTTGCGTGACCGGTTGCGGGACGAGCATCAGCGGTGTGGCGAGCTTCGAAACGGCCGGTCCGCCCAGTGCGAGCGTGTTCGCGGTGCATGGCCTTGATGGTGAATCGCTGCGGCTGTTGGGGTCGGTGAACCCAAACAGCCCGACGAGCACGGCGGAACAGGTGATCGCGTTGCAAGGTGCGGCCGGTGGCACGTTCACGTTGTCGTTCGATGGTCACACGACAGGCGAAATCCCCTATAACGCTTCAGCTAACGCTGTACAGGCGGCGCTTACAAGTGCGGGTGCTCCTGAAGTTGCTGTGGAAGGGTTGCCGGGAGGCCCGTACACGGTGTGGTTCTTTTCCCAGAGTGCGCAGGGTGCTCAGCCGCCGATCGAAGCGGACGGTTTGGGTTTGGCGCTGGGTGGGAGCGTGAGCGTGACCGTCACCCAGCAGGGCGGGGAAAGCTACGATACGCACTACCGTTTTCAATATGTAAGCGACCGGGCGTTCGGGGAACATGGCTGGTCCGAAGCTGTGGAAGGGCCCGAAGAAGACGCGGGCACGGGCACGAACGCGGAGGGAGTGGGTTTTGATTTGCCTGGTCTTACGGCTGGGGAAGGGTATCGCTACCGGCTGGTGGCTCATAGCGAAGCTCCGGGCACGGGCGTCGTGTACAGCAACGAAGGGTCGCTGAGCGTGCCCGTCCCACCGTCTGTGGGCGGGACGGGGTCGTGTGGTAATGAAGCCTTTCGTACGGGCCCGTCGGCGAACCTGCCGGACTGTCGCGCGTATGAGCTGGTGAGTCCCGCGAACAAGCAGGGTGCGAAGGAAATGCTCTTCTACCACAATGTGGGTGTGCCGGCGTCCGTGATCGTCGGTGAAGATGGGAAACATGTGACGATGGATGTCGCTTCGGGTGTGAACTGGGGTACGGTGGGTCAGAGTCCGTACCTGTTTTCCCGTTTGGAAGGCACGGGTTGGCCGATGACGACGGGCGCCCCGCAGCCGCAGACGGGTCCGAATGTTTATCAGGTGGAGCTCTCGAGCGCCGACGCGACGCAGATCGCGTTCGGGTCCGGTTCCGGGACGGGGGACGCCGCTGAAGCGACCGGGCTCCATAGATTCGAGGTGGGTCCTGTGGGAGGTCCGTATCGAACGGTCGAGACGATTCCGACCAAGCAGTTAGCGATGGAGGCGTCGGCTGGTTGGCAGGCCGCGAACGGCGATTTCTCCAAGCTCGTGCTCGCGACGATCGACCGGACGCTCGGTGAAGAACCGACGGGCACCAAAAGCGGCTACGACCTGTACGAATACACGACCGGTGGTGGGTTGCGACAGTTGAACGTGAGCGGCGAACAATCCGAAACGATCGGCACGTGCGGCGCGAAGATGGTCCGTGGGGGTGAAGAATCAGGGCAGTACTCGGGGGGAGATAGCAGTTCGCACAGCATCTCCGCCGATGGGTCGCGTGTTTTCTTCGAAGCCGTTCCCTCGAGTGATTGTTCGGAAGCGGCGCATCTCTATATGCGGGTCGATGGCCGGGAAACGATCGAAATCGGCGCATATAAGTTCATGGGCGCCAACGCGCGGGGCACGGAGCTGTTGCTGCAGGATGTGACCGGTGCGCTGCTGGCCTACGACACGGAAACGCACGCGTTTACGCAGCAGTCCCCCGGGGAAGTGGCTAGCGCCCGGGAACTCGCGCTGCTCGGGATCCCTGGCAGGGTCGAAGCGGGTGAAGGAGCCGAACCGTTCGCTCATCCCCGCTACACCTACTGGGGCGCGCACCCGGTCCCTGCGTCTAAAGGCGAACACCCGGACGAACAGGTTTACAGGTACGACAGGGCCGAACATCTCGTTGAGTGCATCTCCTGCGCGTCCCCGTTCGATCCCAACCCGAAGCAGCCTGCGTTCCTCGACGACACGCCCTACGGGGGTGTCGCAGCCCTGTCGGGTGGTCTGCCGGCGTACACGTCGGTGTCCGGGAACGGCGATTTCGCGTTCTTCACGACCCCCGCGGCGCTCGTGCCGCAGGACGCCAACGGGGAAGTCCCGATCGTATCTGGATCAGAAGGGCAAGGGGCATTCGATCCTGGTGGTACGACTTCGCCGTCGAGTGATGTGTATGAGTGGCGGCGCGATGGTGTGGACGGCTGCGCGCGGCCGCAGGGCTGTCTGGCGTTGATCAGCGACGGTCGTAAGGGTTATCACGTCGATCTGCTGGGTGTGACCGACGAAGGCCGTGATGTGTTCTTCTATTCCCGCTCCCAGCTAGTGCCGCAGGACACCGACGACACGGGCGACATTTACGATGCGCGGATCGGCGGTGGGTTCGCGCCGCCGCCCTCGCCGCCGGTTGAATGCGAAGGTGATGCGTGTTCGACGCCGCCGGCCGCGCCGAACGATGTGACGCCGTCGAGCACGTCGTTCACGGGCTCCGGCAACCTCTCGTCGGCAGCGGCCCCAAAGGCCAAGGTGACCAAACCAAAGTCAAAAAAGAAGATCGTGAAGAAGAAGCCGAAAAAGAAGCACAAGGGCAAGAACTTAAGCAAGAAGGCCAAGAAGTCTGCCAGGGGGAGGAAGTAACATGTTCAAGCGAACCACACCTCGGTCCGTCCCGGCCCTATATCTCCTCACCCCCCTCATAACCTGCCTAACCCTCCTTGCTTGTCTGGTGTTTGCCGGTTCGGCGTTTGCGAAGGTCAGTGAACACCCCTTTGAAATCGTGCCGGGGTCGTTCAGCTTCGCGCCGAGCACGCTGCAGGCCGGTGCGCACTCCGACTGGGTGACATCGTTCGATTTTGCTCACGAAGAAAACGGCAGCACGTATGGCGACGCGCGTAACATCGTCGTGAACGTGCCGGGCGGGTTCGACGCGAGCGACACGGCCGTCCCCACGTGTACCCAGGCACAGTTAGACGAACTACACGAAGGGGGTATCTCTGAATGTCCGATCGCTAGTCAGGTCGGCCAGCTGCAGATCGTCTTGACCGCTGGCGGTCCGGAAGGGTTTGAGCAGCTGACGGTCCCGATCTATAACATGGAAGTCACGAGTCCCGGTGTGACGGCGGAACTGGGCTATAAGACCTCGGTTTTCGTTGGTTCGTTACGTATCCAGGTGCGCCCGCAGGATCTCGGGTTGACATCCGCGGCGATCGACATCCCTCCGATCGGCGAAGTGCACGATGTGAAGGTCACGATCTGGGGCGTGCCCGCCGCGTCCGAACACGACAGCGAACGCGGCAAAGAATGCGTTCGCTTCCTCGATGAAACAGGAGCAAGATGCCAAGGTCTGCTGGGTTCTCCGTCGGCGGGGATTCCGGCGAAGCCGTTTCTGTCTAACCCGACGAGTTGTGGGTCCTTTGAAGCGTCGCTGGCGGCCGATTCGTGGGAGGAACCGTTCGGGCAGAACCTGGAACCCTTCAGTGAAGATCTCGCGGCATGGCCGCACGCGACGAGCCAGGTCGGCCCGATCGTTGGCTGCGAACGGATCCCGTTCGAACCCTCGATCGTGGTGCAGCCGAGCACTCGTTCGGCGGAATCGCCGTCTGGTCTCGAAGTTTCGCTGCTGGTCCCGCAGTCCTGGGAAGACCCGAACGTCCTCTCGACCTCCTACCTGAAAGACACGACCGTCACATTGCCGGAAGGGATGACGGCGAACCCGTCGTTGGCGGCGGGCCTTGGCTCGTGTACCCCGGCGCAGTACGCGGCGGAGACGGCCTCCTCACTGCCGGGGCAGGGCTGCCCGGCGGAATCGAAGATCGGGTCGATCGAAATCGAAACGCCGTTGTTGAGCGAAAAGATCCCCGGTTCGATCTACATCGCGACACCGTATGACAACGTCCCGTCGTTCGGCGATCCCGAACACCCCGACGGGTCACTGCTCGCGTTATATGTGGTGGCGAAAGATCCGGAACGGGGTGTGTTGATCAAAGTCGCGGGGAAGATCACGCCGAACCCCGTCACCGGGCAGCTCACAACGACGTTCCTGAACACCCCGCAGCAGCCGTTCAGCCGCTTCACCCTGAAGTTCCGCCCGGGAGCGACCGCGCCACTGGTGACACCTCCGGCGTGTGGGACGTTCAGTACCGGCGCGTCGTTGACGCCGTGGTCGGCGCCGCTCGAACCAAGATTGCTGTCGAGCTCCTTCCAGGTCACCCAGGGCGTTCACGAAGGGTCGTGCCCGTCGGGTGGTGTGCCGCCGTTCAAGCCGCAGGTGGTCTCGGGGACTCAGAACAATGCCGGTGGCTCCTACAGCCCGTTCTATCTACGGATCGTGCGTGAAGACGGCGAACAGGAGATCACACGTTTCTCTACGACCCTCCCACCAGGATTGACGGGAAACCTCTCGGGGATCCCGTTCTGTCCCGACGCGAACATCGAAGCCGCCAAGAACGTCACGGGCGCGCAGGAGGAAACAGAACCGTCGTGTCCCGTGGCGAGCATGATCGGGCATACGATCGTCGAAGCGGGCGTCGGGAGCACCCTCGCGCAAACACCGGGGAAGGTCTATCTCGCCGGCCCCTACAACGGCGCGCCGCTGTCGATCGTCTCGATCACCTCAGCGAAGGTCGGCCCGTTCGACCTCGGGACGGTCGTGATCCGCTTCGCGCTGAACATCAACCCCACGACCGCGCAAGTCGAAGTCTCAGCGAATGGGTCCGATCCGATTCCACACATCATCAAAGGGATCGTCGTGCACGTCCGCGACATCCGTGTCTACATGGACAAGGAAAAGTTCATCCTCAACCCCACCAACTGCAGCCCACTCTCGATCGCCGACACGATCGACGGCGCCGGCGCGGACCCCGCCAACCCCGCGGGCCAGGTTCCCGTAGGTGTGGGCACGCCGTTCGAGGCCGCGGATTGCTCGAGCCTTCAGTTCAAACCCGCGTTCAGCGTCACGACCTCAGGGAAAACGAGCAAAGCCCAGGGTGCGAGCCTCACCGCGAAGCTCACGATCCCCGCACCATTGGGCACGCAGTCGAACATCAAGGAGGTCAAGGTCGACCTACCCAAACAACTCCCATCGAGGCTCACCACCCTCCAGAAAGCCTGCACCGCCGCCCAGTTCAACACCAACCCAGCGGGATGCCCCGCTGCATCGGTAATCGGACACGCGAAGGCAATCACCCCGATCCTGCCGGTCCCGATCGAAGGACCCGTGTACTTCGTCTCTCACGGCGGCGAAGCGTTCCCCAGCCTGACAATGGTTCTCCGAGGCTATGGCATCAGGATCGACCTCACCGCCTCAACGTTCATCAGCAAAGCCGGGATCACGTCAAGCACGTTCCACACGGTCCCCGACCAGCCCGTGACGAGCTTCGAAATCACGCTCCCCGAGGGGAAGTTCTCCGCCCTGGCGGCGAACGGGAATCTGTGTGCGCCCACGAAGGCAGTGACGGTGAAGAAAACGGTGAAGGAGAAGGTCCACGGCAAGATCAAGAAGGTCACGAAGAAGACCACCAAGCAGGTGGCGGAATCCCTGGCGATGCCGACCTCGTTCGTCGCTCAGAATGGCGCGGAAATCCACGAGTCCACCCCGGTCAGCGTGACGGGTTGCGCGAAGGCCCGTCCGGCGAAGGTGAAGAAAGCGAGCTCGCGGACAAAGCAAAGCAAGAGGGGGGCGCGGCGCCACACCGGCTAACCAGCCCGCAATCAAGCGACTCGCCATTCATGCGCTTCTGCGCACCTACAACCACTTGAAAACAAGGGAGAAACGAAGATCATGTTCTCAGCACTGCACAGACGGATACACCTCAGTCCCGCGACCGTGATCGCGACGCTCGCGTTGGTGTTCGCGATGAGCGGCGGCGCGTATGCCGCGGGTAAGTACGTGATCACCTCGGCTAAGCAGATCAAGCCGAGTGTGCTGAAGTCGTTGCAGGGCAAGGCTGGCCCGGCGGGTGCGAACGGCGCTCAGGGTCCCGCGGGTTCTACTGGTGTCGCCGGTGTCGCGGGTCCGCAGGGTCCCGCCGGTCCGGCGGGAGCTAAAGGCGAAACGGGGCAGCCGGGTAAAGATGGCGCCAATGGCACGAACGGGACCAATGGCACGACTGGCTTTACCTCGACGCTTCCCTCCGGGAAGACGGAGACGGGTACGTGGCTCTACTCGACCAGCGCCGCGGGCGGGGTCGGTGTTTCGATTTCGTTCTCGATCCCGCTGGCGGCGACACTGGACAAAGATCACGTGCACTACATTGGCGGGAGTGGGACGGCGAATGCAGCATGTCCCGGGACAGCCGAAAACCCCGAAGCCGAACCGGGCAATCTCTGCATATACCAGAGGCTGGCGGGGAGTGTTGAAGATGTGGTCCCCGATAATGGTGAAGCCAAGACCGAAATCTTCCCTGCCGGGTCCTTCCCGGAACATTACGGGGGCGAAGCCGGGGCCGGTAGGAGCGGCGCGGGTGTTCTCTTCGTCGCGGAAGGAAGCGGTCTGGGCTGGGGAACATGGGCCGTGACAGCGCCCTAAGGACCTGATTCATCTCCCTGGTGGCCTTAAGGGCGCCAGGGAGATGCTTCACCACCACTACGCCTTATCTTCCGGAGCCAACGACATGCGCCACACCAGCCGTCTTATGCCGATCGTCCTTGCGGCAGTGTTCGTTCTCGTGCTGCTCGCTCCCTCCTGCTCGCTTGCTGCGTTTACCCGTCCGCTCTTGCGTCAGATTACGGGCACCCCGACCGGGCTGGGCGGTTCTGAAGTTCCGTTTGGTGATCCTGGCGGTGTGTCGGTGGATACTGCGGGCGACCTGTGGGTGGCCGATGTAACTGCGCCCGGTAAGCTCGATGAGTTCGGCTCGTCCGGTGGCTTTCTCGCGTCTGTGGAACTCAAAGAAAACCATACTGTCCCGCAAAGCCTTGCGATCGAAAGCTCGACCGGTCATTTCTACATCACGGGTGAAGGCGATCGGGAAGGTCGCGACCCGCATGTCGAAGTGTTCGATGACACAGGGACTCTTCTGCGGAGGTCTGGTTTGTTTGGGTCGCCTGCTTATGTTGCGGTGGACAACTCGACCGATCCTTTCGATCTCTCTGCGGGGTCTGTCTATGTCGCGCACGCTCAGGCGGACGCTGATGTCGAGGAAGGCGGCGATGGGCTGCCGCCGGGGATCGAGAGGCTCAACGCGTCCGGCGAACCCCTGTCTTTCACAGGCTCTGCCGAGTATATAAAAGGCAACGAGATCGTTGGCAGTCCAAAGGGTGGCTTTGAAGACGGGCTCAAAAATATGACCGTTGACTCCAACGGGAATATTTACGCGGTGGTTCGCCGATTTACGACGGAAACGGTTGAGGAAGTTGATGAGTTTGATCCCAGTGGCATCTTCGTGCGTGCTTTTACGGGCGAGGATAGTCCTGGTTTGGGTGAGAGTCATGAAAAGGGCGGTTTCGGCGGTGCCTTGCAGGGGATCGCTGTCGACCCGGTTAGTGGCCATCTGCTTGTCTCGGTCAGCGCTCGTGGGACAGAAGGGGCGATCGATGAATTTGACGCCACGGGTCATTTCATCAACCAGATCACCGTAGGGGCAGACTTCGCGCCGTTGGGCTCTCTGTCTGAAATGACGGTCGGCGCAGATGGCGATCTGTATGTCGTGGAAGCCGAGAGTCACACTATCGAGGTATACGGTCCCGGTCATTTCTTGCCCGGCCTCGAGCTGGCTGAAGCCGGCGGGCTCGAGCCGACGAGCGCTGTTCTCAAGGGCTCGGTAAACCCCGAAGATCTCGCGCTGACCGACTGCCACTTCGAATATGTAAGCGAAACGGCCTTTGAGGCGACTGGATACTCTGACCTTAGCTCGGGTGGCAGGGTGCCCTGCGAACCGGCGGTGGGCTCTATTCCCATCGATTCCAGTCCCCATCCTGTGCAGGCCAACCTCACCGGGCTGGTTTCAGGAACTACCTATCGTTATCGGCTTCTCGCGACCACTGAAGGGTCGCTCGGTGGTACTGCTCAGAGCGAATCGCTTGCCTTCACCGCGTCGCATGCTCCTCGCGTGGACGCCACATTCGCGACGAACGTCTCCTCGACGTTTGCCGATCTACGTGCCCGGATCGACCCACTCGGCGTTGCCACGAGCTACCACTTTGAATACGACACCAGCGCTTATCCGAACGGCGCTGCCCACGGGGTCAGCGTTCCTGTTCCCGATGTCGGCATCGGCTCCGGTGGCGCTACCGGGAGCGCTGACGCGAGCGTAATACAGCAGATCGGTGATCTTGCTGCCGGTGCGACATACCACTTTCGTGTCGTGGCGGAGAACGACGTAGAAAATAGGGTTGAAATCGTGTACGGACCTGACCAGACGTTCTCCACGTTGCCGGAGGTCATTCCGGGCTTGCCCGATGATCGTGCGTACGAGCTTGTTACGCCTCCCAACAAGGGGAGCTCTCCCGATCTGTTCAGCGCTCCTGAACAGCAGGTCAACAGCTTCGACAACAAAGACGTCGGGTACCCCTCTGAAGAAGGGGATGGTTTCCTCCTTGAAACGCAAAAGGCCACTTTTGGGCCGTTTCCCGGGACCGGTAATAATGTTTATGTCTTTCATCGTGATGCTGAAGGGAAAAAATGGACTTATACTTCCTTGGTTTCCCCGTCGCTTGGGGCGCAGGGTGTCTTTGCGCCCGTTTTCGATCCCTCGGGTTTCTCGCGGGTCGGGTTGGATGATGCCGTCGGGTCGTTGCCGAGCCCGGCGGGGTCACGGCTGATGAACCTGGTCGGCTCTCCGGGGGGTCCCTATACGTCTCTTCATGCGGATGTCGCGACGCATTCGCTTTTTGAACAAGGAGAAGCGACCGAAATCGTCGGTGCCTCGCATGATCTCAGCAATGTCGTCCTTGGGAGTATGAATCATACTTTGGCCCCCGGCGCTGAAAGTCAGGATCCGGGGAGTGACGCGCTCTATGAATGGGCCGGCGGGTATCAATCGATCGACGGTGAACTCCAGCCCGAATTCAAGCTCGTAAACGTCAACAGCGAAGGGGCGTTGCTCAACCGCTGTGGAGCGCTGCTCGGGCAAACCCCCGCGCTGCCCGGCGGGAGCCATAACGCGGTGTCCCACGATGGTTCTAAGATTATCTTCACGGCGCCGGACCCGGATGCCGAGAACGACGGTCCCGGATGCTGGAATGGGACTACCGGTAACGCTCCGCAGCTATACGTGCGCTCTGGTGGTGAGACGATCCAGGTGTCGGCGCCTGAAACGGGGGTCGCAGATTCCACCGGGCATCATCCCGCCGCCTACGTTGGCGCTGCCGAAGACGGCTCGAAGATCTTCTTTGTGACGGAAACGGAGCTGACTAAAGACGACGCGGGAATCCATGACCAGGAGCTGTATGAGTACGACACCGAAACCGCCGAGCTGACCCGTATCTCGGCGGGCGAACCGGGTAGCCGGGCCCGCGAGCCGGGTGGCTCGGCCTATGTAGCCACCGTGCCGGCTATCTCCGCAAACGGCGCGGCGGTCTACTTCACCGCCTTCGGGCAACTCACCGCCAACGCTCCCGCTGTGAGCGGTGAAGAAGTCAATCTCTACCGTTATGACACCACCAGCGGCGAGACCGTCTATGTGGCCACGGTCAGCGTGGATGACTATCCCAATAACACCCCGGACTGGTTTTCCGCAGACGTCGCCCTGGCCACCGATGCGAACTGGTACACCACCCCGGACGGCCGTTACCTGATCTTCGACAGCGCCCGTGAGCTCACGGGTTACAGCACTACCGAAGGAAAAGAACACGGTGGCCTCTGTCCCGAAATGGACCACAACGGTGCGCCGATGGGGCACTGCCACGAGGTGTACCGTTACGACTCCGTCAGTGGCGATCTCAACTGTGTTTCGTGTAACCCGAGCGGAGCGCCACCGCTGTCAAACGCATTCTTCGGTTATTCGACGGGCCTCGCCAGCCCAGCCGCAGGCCCTGTGCGTGCGATGTCCGACGATGGCTCATATGTGTTTTTCGACACGGCGGATGCGCTCGTGCCGCAAGACGGCAACGGGACGCTCGATGTGTATGAGTGGCATGAAGGCCATCTCGCTTTGATTAGCTCAGGCCAGGACCCGGCCCCGTCCTACTTCCTCGGCGCGGACCCCGGGGGCGCCAATGTCTTCTTTGGCACCCACGCAAGACTGGTGCGTCAGGACACCGACACCGCGGGTGACATCTACGACGCGCGTATCTGCACGGAAAGCGACCCTTGTATCCAGCCATCATCGTCGGGGACCAGCCAGTGCGAAGGTGACGCGTGCCAGAACCCGGCGCCGGCGCCAGTCGACGCGACGCCGGCATCGTTGACGTTCTCCGGCCCGGGCAACCCTGGGAGTGAAACGGGAGCAGCCCCCGTCCTCGCCCGGTCCAAGGTCAAGCCGCTGACTCGGGCGCAAAAGCTTTCAGATGCATTGAAAGTCTGCAAGAAGAAGTCAAAGAAGAAGCGATCAACCTGCGAAAGGCAGGCTCGGAAGAAATACGCCCCGGTAAAGAAGAGAGACAAGCGATGAGCGCAAAAGCACGTTTCGCCGGAAGGCTGACCAGTTACTGCGCAGCGGCGTTCACGGCAGCTGTGGCGCTGCTGGTGTTCGCGGCCGCGCCGGCCCTGGCCGTGACCTCCGAACCGCAATGGACCGTCGCGTCGGTCTCCCGTCCCACTAATTTTGCGCCAAATGATAAAAGCGGTGATGATGCGTATGTCGTTACTGTGACGAACACCGGCGGCGCGGCCAGCGACGGTTCCCCGATTACGATTACCGATGAACTGCCGCCGGGGCTCTCGCTCGACTCGGCTGAAGCTTCGGGCGAAGACGAGCTTGCCGCCTACGACGGCAAATCCCCAAACGCAAACTTCATGTGCGTGTTTCGCACCTGTACCTATACAGGCGTCGTCCTGCCCAATGAGACCCTGATCATCAGCTTCCCGGTTGACGTATCGCTGAGCGAACCGACATCGGTAAGAAACGTGGTGCGTGTCGCGGGCGGCGGCGCTGGCGATGCCGCGATGGAAACGCCGACTGCGATCTCCTCGGCGCCGGCGAGTTTTGGTATCTCTCCAGGAGGCGCGACTACGGCCCTGTCGAGTACCCAGGCCGGCGCTCACCCCGATCTGACCGTCTCTGTCGCATTCAATACGGTAGGCCGGAATGGTTCGCTCGCGGGCGATACGAAGGACACGATCTACGATCTGCCGCCGGGTTTCGCCGGCGATCTCGTCGATACACCAGTCTGCCCGGACTCCCAGTTCCTCAAGAGCGAATGCCCGATCGGTACACAGGCCGGCGTCACCACCGTGACCCTGGCGCCGACCGGCACTTCCCTAGTGGAGCCGGTCTACAACCTTTCACCGAACTCGGGCGAAGTCGCGAAGATCGGCTTCCTGATCGCGGGTAATGTTTATGTCGAGGGAGACGTCTCGCTGCGCCCCGGCGACTACGGTCTCAGAACGACGTTCCACAACATCAGTGAGGCCGCCACCGAGCTTGACAACGTTTCGCTGACGCTCTGGGGAGTCCCGGCCGACCCGCTCCACGACCCATTGCGCTGGAAGGCAGAAGGAACCCCTCCTCAAGGCCACTTCGGTACGTCATCCGATGCCGCCCCCGTGCCGTTCTTCACCAACCCGACCTCCTGCAATGGCGAAGCACTCGAAGCGGCGTTCAGAGCCGACTCGTGGCAGGAACCCGAACCGAGCGGCGAACCCGTCAACAAGCCTCCCACCGGGATGACATTTGGCCCGATCGTGGGATGCGACCGGCTCGGAATGGAACCGTCATTGACAGCCGAAGCGACGACGAGCAGCGCATCGGCCCCGACGGGGCTGGATTTCGATATGAAACTTCCACAGACCTACGAAAATCCCGAAGGCCTCGCGACATCAACGCTGAAGAAGGCCATCGTGACACTACCCGAAGGCATGACGGTCAACCCCTCGGCCGGCGCCGGGCTGGCGGCCTGCACTCCCGAACAGTACGCCGAGGAAGCGGTGCAGTTCGTCCCGGGGCAGGGCTGCCCGAACGAATCGAAGCTCGGCACCGTGAAAATCCTGACCCCATCATTGAAGGAAGAAGCGACCGGGTCGGTGTTCCTCGCCGAGCCGTACGAGAACCCGTTCGGTTCACTGATCGCGCTGTATGTCGTGGCGCGGATACCAACCCGTGGTGTGCTCGTCAGGCTCGCGGGCGAAGTCGCGGCGAACCCCATCACCGGGCAACTCGTCACGACGTTCGACACCGCCGGCCCGGCCGACCCTCACGCCGGGCTGCCACCGTTGCCATTCAGCCTGTTCACGTTCAGCTTTCGCCAGGGCGCAACCTCACCGCTCGTGACCCCCCCAGCGTGCGGGAACTACACGGTACAGGCGGAACTGACACCGTATGCGACACCCTCACAGGTTCTGGCGCCCGCGATCCCACCGTTCCCGATCACCAACGGGTTCGACGGCGGCGCCTGCCCCGGAGGAGGTATCCCACCATTCACACCCGGAGTCTCGGCTGGCACCCTGGACAACAGCGGCGGCTCCTACAGCCCGCTGGACCTCCGCATCACGCGCAATGATGGAGACCAGGAGATCACAGGATTCTCCTCACAACTACCACCAGGTTTGACGGCGAACCTCTCGAATGTCCCCTTCTGCTCCGAAGCGGACATCGCGCTCGCGAAGACCAAGACGGGAGCCCAGGAGGAAACGGAACCCTCGTGCCCAGCAGCGAGCCAGATCGGGCACACACTGGTCGGCGCCGGCGTCGGCTCCGTCCTGGCTTATGCACCCGGCAAGATCTACATGGCCGGCCCCATGCCCCCGCAGGGACCCAATCAACCAGACGCCCCATTCTCGATCGCCGCGATCACCTCTGCAAAGGTCGGCCCATTCGACCTCGGGACCGTTGTCGTGCACCTCCCGCTGCGAATCGACCCGCTGACGGCGGCCGTGAGCGTCGCCGCGGGGAGCTCCGACCAGATCCCACACATCATCAAAGGCATCGTCGTGCATGTCCGCGACATCCGCGTCTACATCGACAAGCAGGACTTCACGCTCAACCCGACCAGCTGCGAACGACAGACACTCTCAGCGACCGTGATCGGGTCGGGACAAAGCTTCACCGACCCTGTCGATGATGTTCCGGTCAGTGTCACCGACCCCTTCCAGGCCGCAGACTGCTCGAGCCTTCAGTTCAAACCCACATTCAAGGTCACAACCTCAGGGAAGACGAGCAAAGCCCTGGGCGCGTCGTTGACCGCGAGGCTGACCTACCCCACCGCGCCACAGGGAACGCAGGCGAACATCCGGCAGGTCAAGGTCGACCTCCCCAAGCAGTTGCCCTCGCGCCTCACAACGCTGCAGAAGGCCTGCACCGCCGCGCAGTTCAACACCAACCCGGCAGGGTGCCCATCAGCCTCGAACATCGGGCACGCGAGGGCGATCACCCCGATCCTCCCAGTTCCGCTCGAAGGGCCCGTCTACTTCGTCTCCCACGGCGGAGATGCGTTTCCCAGCCTCGAGATCGTGCTGCAGGGCTACGGCGTCACGATCGACCTCGTCGCCACAACATTCATCTCCAAAACAGGGATCACCTCCAGCACCTTCCACACCGTCCCCGATCAGCCCGTGACGAGCTTCGAACTGACGCTCCCCGAGGGCAAGTACTCAGCCTTGGCTGCCAACGGCAACCTCTGCTCGCTGACGAACACCGTGATGGTCAAGAAGAAGGTCACGGTCAGGGTTAAGGGTCACAAGCGGACCGTAACTCGCAAGGTGAAGGAGTTGGTCGCGGGATCGCTCGCGATGCCGACCGCGTTCATCGGCCAGAACGGGGTAGTGATCCATCAGAGCACGCCGGTCAGCGTGACTGGTTGCGCGAAGGGCAAGCCGGCGAAGAAGAACTACGAAGAAGGCCAGGGGTGAGGGCGGTAAGAAGAAGTAGTGAGTTGAATGATCTCCGAACGTTCGGGTTTCGCGCTGGTTCAGCGTGGGCGGATGCTCGCTGCGGCGGCGGGGGTTGTTTCTGAGCTGGGCTACCAGGGGATGTCTGTGGCGAGGGTTACCGCTCGTGCGGGTGTCTCGCGGCGCACGTTCTATGACGCGTTCGAGGACCGCGAAGATTGCTTTCTCGCGGTGTTTGATGATGCGGTCGCCCGGATCGCGGCGGTCGCTGCTGTGGCTTATGGGCGTGAGGGGGGCTGGCGGGAGAAAGTCAGAGCCGGCCTGTCGAGCGTGCTTCGGTTCATCGGGGATCAGCCGGCGTTGGGAGCGCTCGTGGTCGTGGACGCGCTCGGTGCCGGGCCCCGTGTGCTCGAGCGCCGTGCGCAATGCCTCGAAATGCTCAGCAAGATCGTCGATGAAGGCCGCGTGGAGGAGAGAGTCGGTGCGCGGGCGCCGGCCGGGGATGGGCGGGGACTTAATCCTTCGGTATTGACCGCTGAGGGTGTGGTGGGTGCGGTTCTCAGCGTGGTCCATGCGCGGATGCTCGAACAGGGCCACGGTGCCGGGACGCGGTCTGTGCGCTCGGGCTCATCCTCGCGCCGGACGGCCGCGTCGCCGGCCGGGTTGCTGAATCCGTTGATGGCGATGATCGTGCTGCCCTATCTTGGGCAAGCCGCGGCGGCAGAGGAACTCGTGCGCCCGGCGCCGAGAACGCGTCGCGCGTTGGCGTACGCCGTGGGGGACCCGTTGGAGGGTCTCGGGCTGTTGCGTAATCTCAGGGCGCACCGTGCTCGCGCATGCCTGCTGTATATGGCCGAACATCCTGGGGCGAGCAACCGTCAGGTCGGAGAGGCTGTCGGTATCGCCAGTCATACCCAGATCTCCGCGCTGCTTGCGCGCTTGGCGGAGCTGGGGCTCCTGAGCAAGCCCGCGAGTCGTCCAGGAGGCCCAAACGCGTGGTCGCTCACGCCACGCGGCTTGCTGGTCGCAGCCGCGCTGAGGAACGCACACTCTAGCGAGGCTCAGGTGAGCCCCTCTGGTGGCGAGCGTCGCTGATCCGCGGGCGCGACCATCGACAAGGAGGAGGGGGGTCAGTTTCAGAAACAGCATCCGCTCGGCAAGTGACATCTTGACGGGCGCGCACGAGGAGCTTAGATTGATGTGATCCTTTAGAACAACGTAAGGCCAGTTCGATGCGCAAGCATCTGCCCCTGCACATCCCACACACTTTTCGGCTCGTCCTCGCAATCCTTCCCGCGGTGCTGGTGCTCGTTCTCGTCACTGCCGTACCCGCCGTTGCCGCCGGTGCCCCTCCGATCGGCAAGTGCGACATGCCCGACAGTTGCGATGTCGCCGAAGTGGGTGCGACCTCCGTCGTTCTCGAGCCCAGCATCAAAGCCAACGGCTATGAAACGGAGTATCGCCTCGGGTACGCGACCGTCGAAGCCGGCCCTTGGGCCCCGGTGCCCGAGGGTAGCGGCTTGGTAAGCGCCGCCGAAGGCGAAAAGACCCTCCATGTCGAACTCACCGGACTCAGTCCCGAAACGACCTATTACGTCCGCGTAGTCGCCCAGAACACAGTGGGCACCACCGAACTCCCCATAACCTCCTTCACGACCGAAAGCTCGGCACCGCTCGTTGTAGGCACCACCGTGCTCAGCATCACCGAAAGCTCCGCCGAAGTCCAGGGGCAGTTGAAGCCCCATCTCGAAACGCAATGGCGCCTTGAATACGCCACTGTCGAAGCAGGCCCTTGGACCACCTTCGCCAGTGGCACCCTGGCTGCTTCGGACAAGCTGCAAAGTATTCCTGCCCGAGACCTCACCGGACTCAGTCCCGAAACTACCTATTACGTCCGCGAGTTTCTCACTAACGAAGCTGGAGAAGCTACATCCCCGCTGACCTCGTTTGAAACTGCCGGCCCGCCAGCCACGTCCTCACCATCAATCGAAAGCGAGTCCGCCACGAGTATCACTGAACACGGCGCGACGCTGGAAGCGCAGATCAACCCCGGCAGCTCGGAAACCACATACGAATTCTGGCGCGAATACGCGGTCTGTCAGGGTTCGGGTGTCCACTGCGGATCCATAGCCGTCGGTCCCATAGCGAAAGGGCACATCACCGCCAGCGATCAAGCTCAGACCGTCAGCGTTGAGTTGACCGACCTGCACCCGAACTACTCATACACTTACTGGGTCGTTGCCACCAATTCGGCTGGCATGACTAAAGCACCCGACCAGGAGTTTCAGACGCTCCCAGAAGGTACGCCGCCCAAGGCGTCGGAAGAACCCCTTGCTTCCCCCAGCGGCGGCGACCAGCCAAGCGCTGCAGACGATGGGGCTCAACCCGCGGGATCGTCCGTGCTGCTCTCGCCGCCGCTTGCGAGGGTTGATGTATCCAGCCCCCACATGATGACGACGCCCACGGTTACAGGAAGCACCGCAAAGCTTGCAAGGGCCTTGAAGGTGTGCGAGAAAAGGCCAAGGAGCCAGCGCGCCAGATGTGAGCGGCAGGCGTACAACAAGTACGCCAAGACGGCGAAGGATACGGGTAAGAAAGCAAGTAAGCAGAACCGGAAGAAGCGTCGCAAGCAGGGGATCGCCAGCAGCACCTTCAAGGCCGTCCCCGACCGACCCGGCGCCGAGACACGAGTTCGGGTTCGTCGTTGGCTGGGGTATGACAAGTTTACCGCAAGAAGGTGAGGTGAGAACGGGAGGTAACGCAGATTTGATCTCTTGAGCATCGTTTCGCGTCCCTCGCGGGCGGTGTTTGAGGGGAGCCGTGATATGGCGGTAGCACCCTCTCTCGCCAGTTTCCTGCCCCACTGGACGCCGCGGCCGCAATCCCCCGGCTGCGGGTCCGTCTTTACTGTCAACCGAATCTTGTTGCGCGGAGGGGCTCTAGCCCGGCCATCTCATGGATGAGCTGTCTTCAACATCGACAGGATCGCGCCTTCCCCGCTGGATGCGGCGGCGTGCGAGGGGTGGGGCTGTGAGGCGCAGGCCGTCTCTGGGCGTGAGCTGGACGGCGGAGGGGGGTCAGTTTCAGAAACAGCATCCGATCGGTAAGTGACATCTTGACGGGTGCGCGCGAGGGGGCTTAGATTGATGTGATCCTTTAGATATCGATTTAGACCGAGGTGAGAAAGGTTCGATGCGCAAGCTTCTGCCCTGCACATTCCCCATGCCTTTCGCCTCGTCCTCGCGATCTTTCCTGCTGCGCTGGTGTCGTCTGTGTTTGTCCAGCCGGGTGGGGTAGTCCGTTGGTGTGAATAGACCGATCCCGGGGCGTCCCTTTGGGAAGAGACGGCGCCCCGGGATCAGACCGATACACGGAAGGATCTTAGCAGATGGCAGATGGTGTTGGTGTCGTCGTGCGGTTGCGGGCGCGCCGGGGGGAGATCGAGGAGGCGATCTTTACGCGTGTGCGTGATGCTGCGTTCGGGTCGGTGGGCGCTGGGGACGCGGAGTACGTGGCGGGGTTGCGCGCGACGGTCGCGGCGGCGCTGGGGTACGCGATCGAGGGGATCGAGCACGGCGAGGAGGAGGCTGGGCCGATCCCGGCGGTGGCCTTGCAGCAGGCGCGTCGCGCGGCGCGGGGTGGTGTGGGTCTGGATACGGTGCTGCGCCGGTATGTCGCGGGCCAGCGGTTGATGAGCGACTTCGTCATGACCGACGCCGACGGCGTATCGACGCAGGCGCTGCGCCGGGTGCTGGGTTCGCTGGGATCGTTGGTCGAGCGTCTGATGGCCGCGGTCTCCAGTGAGTACAAGCAGGAGGCCGAGCGCGCGGGACGCTCGCTGCGGCAGCGCCGCTCAGAACAGGTGCGCAGGCTGCTTGCGGGTGGGCCTGACGACACCGATGACCTCGGTTACCGGTTCGACGTGTGGCATCTCGGTGCGATCGCCGTTGGCAGGGGGGCGGAAGAGGCCGTCCGGGAACTGGCCGTGAGGGTGGATCGCCGGCTGTTGAGCGTGGCGGCGGACGAGCGGAGCGTGTGGGCATGGTTTGGCGGTGCGGAGAAGCTCGCCTGCGTGGATGTCGAGCGGCGGGTGCTCGCAATCGGACCCCAGGAGGGTGTGGTGTTTGCTGTGGGCGAGCCGGCGCGGGGGATCGAGGGGTGGCGCTCGACTCACCGGCAGGCTCAGGCGGCGCTCGTCGTCGCGCTGCGCCGGCCGGGGGGGTTCACGCGTTACGCTGACGTCGCGCTGCTCGCGACCGTGCTCAAAGACGAAGCGCTGGTCAAAGCGCTGATCGACATCTACATCGCGCCGCTGGAAGATCACCGGAGCAGCGGTCCGGTGTTGCGCCAGACGTTGCGCGCCTACCTGGCGGCTGAGCGCAGCGTCTCTTCCGCGGCTGCGGCGTTGGGGGTGGACCGCAAGACGATCGTCAGCCGGTTGCGTACGATCGAGAAGCGTCTGGGGCGGTCGCTGCATCCGTGGCCGGCCGAGCTGGAGGTCGCGCTGCTCTTGGACGAGCTCGGGTGAGCGCCCGCACCGGCCGGGATTTCAGTTAGTGAGTGAAGTTCTCTTGCGTAGGCGTTCGTATGTGGCCGATAGCGACGTGTCACCGTCACAATGTGGGGAGTCGCACACCGCGATTTTCACCACATTGACCCTAGCGCGGATGACCTGGAGCAAATATAAATATCGCATAGCTCGCTGTTCCAGTGGGGGGTTCGGTCGTCGAACTCCCTATTGGGGGCCCGTCTATGCCCAGGGAGCACCGTTCAGCGGCTCGGCCGTAAATCGCGCTTGCGCCCGCATATCGGTTTGATAGACAACAACGAACAGCAATAGAACGGAGCACAGTATGAGAGCAATAACCATACGCAGATGTCTGGCACTCATGGGCATGTCGTTCCTGACGGCATTTGCGGCGACCGCTCCTGCAATGGCTGCCACCTGGCATTTTGAAACGGCCCCTTGGAGCGGTCATCTCGAAACCAAGCTACAGGCCGTCTCGTGTGCGGGTGGGATCTCGTGTCTTGCCGCGGGCGAAGACTCGCTCGAAGGGGGAGCGCTAGCACCTCTCTCGATGGTCTGGGAAGGCAAACATTGGACGCGAAACTACCCGACCTCGCCCACCGACGGGTCATTGGACGCCATAAGCTGCACATCCTCTACGAATTGCGTTTCCGCAGGTTCGAGCGAACACAAACCTCTGCTTGAGACCTGGGACGGATTCAGCTGGACATCTAAAACTCCTAGCTCACACACCGGCGAAGCTACGGTGCTGGGCGTTTCGTGTGTCTCAACCCCTCACAGCTGCACGGCGGTCGGGACCGAAAAGACGCCTGGCCAGGCACTGCCCGAAACCTGGGTAACCGAAGGCGAAGGGGTCAATGAATGGCAGCGGAATACAGGACCACTTCCCAAAGGCGGCACGGTCGGACAGGAGAACGGCGTCTCGTGCAGCACGAGCAAATCATGCATCGCAGTCGGAAACTGGAGGACGGCAGTCGGAGGGGAAACCAAACCCCTCGTCGAGCGTTGGACGGGCCTGACCGCCGTCGCGGAAACGCCGCCCGCCCCGGCTCCTCCGTTTTGGCCGAACGCTTCCCTGAACGGTTTGTCCTGCACCGGCGAAACGTGCATCGCGGTCGGCACCGTCGAAGAAATCGGCAAACCAGGCAAGCTGCTGCTGTTCTCCGACTACTGGAACGGGAAAGCATGGAGCGAACACTCGCTACCGTCTCCGGTGGGCACCACGTCGAGCGACCTCACGGGCGTTTCATGCCACCCTGCGACCGAATGTATGGCGATTGGGTATTACGAAACCGAAACGCACAAAAAGAAGCCGCTGGCCGAGCTCTGGAATGGGACCGCGTGGAGTCTTGCCGAACAACCTCCGGTGGAAAACGGAGCGCTGGAAACTCATATGCAGGGGATCTCCTGCCCAGCGAGCAAACTCTGCTACGCCGTGGGCTTCTACAAAAATGAAGGCGCAGGCCTGTTGCCAGTCGTCGAGCGCTACGAATAATCCAAAACATCCTCGAGAGATGGTGGGGCCCATGCTTAACCACGGGCTAAGCAGATGCGTGATCCTCACGTGATCCTGACCAGGGGAAGCTACGTCGGCTCGTTCGTCCACGAGCGCCACAGCTAGCGGCAAGACGGCCAGGCGGAGCGCGAACGCTCCGCCTGGCCGTCCGTCAGCGCCGATGCTCGCGGGGCCCTCAGGCGCCTTGCGCCAGCGCGGCGCGGTGGCTCGGGAGGTTGCCCTGCGCGGCGCGCTCGGGCATCTCGAGCGGGAGTTCGGGAAGGGCACGCTGATGCGGATGGGCGACCCCGGCGCGCAGGTGCGCTGAAGGTCGCGCGGCTGATGCGCGCGCCGCGCCGGCCCGCGCTCGAACGGGCCGGCGTCGTGCGGGTGGGGGCCGGGCGGGTCGATTCGCCGCCGGCGGACGATTTTGGCCGCAGGAGACGGAGGAGCAGGTCGACGTGGAGGCGGAGGTCTATGAGCGGGCGTTGTGAACTGACGGTCGCTGACCAGGGAGGCGTTTGGCCAGCAGGAGGTCGGGGAGGCGCTGGGCTGTGCAGCGGAGGATGTTGGGGTGCTCGGTCGGCTGGACCGGTGGGTCGAGCTGGCGCCTGCGGTGGACGATCACGCCGATCGTCGGGCGGCCTTGGGTCAGCTCGGGGGCCTGTTTCAGGAGGCTGAGCTGGGCGCTCATTTTGTGGAGTTGGTCGTTGGTTGGGTTTGAGTTCTTGGCGTCGATGATCCAGACGGTGCCCTTCTGCTTGTCGGCGAGGATCAGGTCGAGGTCGATGCGGGCCTCGGGGGGCTTCCAGCGTTCGGCGATCACTTCGAGCCGGCTGTGCTCTGTCGCGAGGTGGTGGGCGAGGGTTGTGAGGATGCGCTCCCAGGCGATGCCGGCGGCGGCGCGGCGGGCCTGGGCGGTGGGGTGCTCGGGGGTGCGCTGGCGGGCGATTGTCTCGTCGGCGAATTGCTCGTCCTCTGGCTGGATGGTTGCCTTGATGTTCTTTGGCAGCTCGGCTTGTAGCTCGTGCAGCGCCTGCCTGAGCATCGCGGTGATCGTCTGGGCGGTGAGTTGCTGGCGCGGGGCGCGGGGGCGCAGGCGCTCCAGGCCGAGGCGGTCGAGCAGGCCGGCGATCGCGTCCGCCTGGTTGGTTGTGTAGGCGTGCTGGCGGTGCGGTTTGGTGCGGCGGTCGAGGAAGGCCGCGGGGTCGGTGTGGGTGACGGCGTGGGTCTCGTCGGCAAGGATCGTGAGGGCGTGGGGGTGGCGGTCCGGTGCGGGGGTCGTGGTGAACTCGAACGGCGCCCTGGTGGGGATCTGGTCCGGCTTGGTGGGGCAGAGGACGATCTGCACGTCGCGGTCGCTCGTTTCGCTGATGACTTCCTGGAGCCAGATTGGGATGTGGCGGAGGTCGGGGGCGCTGAGGACGAGGCGCTCCTGGGCGTTCTGCGCGGCTTCGGCGATGTGGTCGCGTAGGGTCGCGGGGTGTGGTTGCAGGGTTTGCCAGTGGCCCTGTCTGGTGAGCGCGGCGAGGTCTTTGAGCTGGCTGTCGGTGTCGTCGAGCTCGGCGGTGGCTGTGAGCTTTGCCAGATCATCGGCGTAATTGCTGCGCGCCCAGCTGGTGAGGCGGTGGTCGATCACGCCGTGCTGGGCGACTTTGCACTCGAACGCCGGGTACGTGCTCGCGGCGGCGCGCTCGGCCGGGTCGGCGAGCTCTTTTGGGGTAGAGGACCCGGTTTTAGGATTTGCGTGTTCGGATGGTCGCTGCGCGGTTGAGATCACGAGCTGGGTGTCCGGGAGCCTGAGGACGTGGGGGAGGGTCCTGTCGCGGATGTCGGCTACCACGTCGTTGACGTTCAGCACCTCTACATGGCCTTCCAATCCGAGGTCCCAGGACATGCCCGCGTCCAGGCCCATGTCCTTCAGGCGGGTGGGGGTTGGCGGGTCCACAGGCAGGGTGAACGGCCCGTTGCGGCTGGGCTTGACTGCGACGCCGCTCAGCGCGCTGTAGGGCAGCACGCGTTCGCGGGCGTGGTCGACCCACAGGACGAAGTCGCGTTCGATCGGCTCGCCGCCGTTTTGCAGCTGTTCGAGGAGGTGCTCCGCGCGGTAGATCGGCAGGCCGAGCACCTCGGCGATCTCTTCGGGGCTCTCACCCCAGTAGTCGGCCAAGCGCAGCGCCGCGGTGTGGACCGGGCCGCCGGTCGCGAGGCATTTCGCGGTGACGCGGATGCGGTGGACGGGGATCTGGATCGGGATCGCGCAGAGGACGGTCATGCCGCACGGTCTCCCTGTGGTCGGTGGGTGCGCCGGCCGCCTCTACGTCTTGGTTTTTGTGGTCTGGTGATCTCGTAGCCGGGGTGGCCCGCCTGCACCTGCTGGTCGATGAACTTGGCGACCGCTTGCAGAGGCCTGCCGATCTTGCCGCGGAGGGCAGGTTCCAGTGACGTTATGAGGATCAGCAGGTCCTGCGCGCGGCTGCACGCGACGTTGATCCGGTTCGGCAGTTTCAGGAACCCGGCCACTCTGGTCGCGGCGATCGTGAGGATCACGACCTGGTCCTCGTCGCCCTGGAAGCGGTCGACGATGCCGATCCTCACGTTCAGCGCGGGGTAGGTGGTGAGGTCCAGGGCCGCGCGCAGGCGTCTTGCCTGCGCGGCGTAGGGGGTGATCACCGCGACGCCCAACCGCTCCGGGCCGTCGGGGGGAGGACCCATGCGTGCCGCCGCGTCCTGCAGGGCGTTCAGTTCGCGGCGGACGTGCTGTACCTCGGCGCCTCGGTGCTTGCTCTTGCCGTCGTATTCCTCCTGGCCGGGAATGTCGATCAGCTGCACCCGCGCCCGTCCCGCGAAGGCCTCCACGCGGGGGTCCACCGGCCGTTCGCGGCCGTGTTCCAGGCCGCCGATGTCGCTGTAGAAGACGTGCCCGACCAGCTCGCCGATCTCTGGGAGCATGCGGTACTGCGTGTGCAGCGTTGCCTCGCTTTTCGTGCCCTGTAGGCGCTCGGCGAAGTGGTCGAACAGGGTTTGCTGGTCGGCGCGTTCGCGCTGCTGCGGGGTGGCGCCGAGGGCCTCGATCGCGGCGCGGATCTCGCCTGCTTCGCCGGCCCGGTCGGGGTTTGCGGCTTGCAGTTGTTTGGGTTTCAGCAGAACGGTGCGCATCGGGTCCCAGATGTGCGGGGGGAGCTGGCGGCTGTCGCCGACGAGAATGCTCTTCTTCGAGCGCAGGGCGAGCATCAGCGCCTCGGGCGGGGTCGCCTTGCCGGCCTCCTCGAGGATCGCCAGCGCGAACGTCCTTTCGCGGACTTCCTGGTTGCCCTGCACGCCCGCGCACGTCCCCGCGATCACGCGCGCCTGGGCGAGACGCTCCGCCGGGGTTCGCTGCGGGCCGACGGACGCCAGGTAGTCCTCCTGGATCTTCATTACCTGGCGCATCGTCTCGTCCTCGCTGCGGTCGCCCGCCCGTGTCTGCGCGTCGATCAACGCCCGGTAGGCGAGCGCGCGCCTGACGACCGGGGGATGCCACGGTTCATCGCTGTTTATCCAGTAGCGCTCGCGGACCGTCTCGTTCACGCGGTCGATCGTGTGGACGCTCGCGACCCGCGCGATCGGCAGGTCCGGGTCTGCTGCCGCCAGGCGCAGCAGCACATTGTCGACCGCCTGGTGAGTCTGCGCCGCCACGAGGACCTGGGGGTGGGGGTCGCGCTGGAGGGCCTGGCTGACGATCTCGCAGATCGCCGTCGTCTTCCCGGTGCCCGGGGGTCCCTGGACGACCAGGAGCTCGTCCGCTTCGCTCGCGGCCCGGACGACCCGCCGCTGGCTCTCGTCCAGGTCGAGATTGCTGAACCCCTCGGGACGGCGCGCGGGCGTGGTTTTCGCGAGCGTCGGGTCGGCGATCAGCATGCGCAGGCGCTCGTCCTTGCCGGCTTCCCGCAGCGTCCTTGCTTCCCGCTCGATCTGCTTGTCCGTTTCCTCGCTGTCGATCGTCAGACGCAGTGGCTTTCCGTCTTGGGCTTGCAGGTAGCGCTCGACGCGGACTAAATCCTCTTCGCCGCAGTCGATCAGCAACTCACCTTCGCTTGTGTCCTCCATCCGCAGGGGGACGTCCAGGTTTGGTAGGCGGTAGGTGAAATCCCTGACGGCCGCCGCCGTCGCGGTGGGGTCCAACGTGTGAAGGACGAGCTGACCCGCCGCGAGACGCTCGGGGTCCCATGCCTGCTCGGCGAGGGGAACCAGCGCACCGTGCTCCTTGGCCACGAACGCCCTGATCCGGTTCAGCTCCTGCCATTGCCCGATCCGGGCGCTCTGCATCGCCGCGCGCTGGGCGTGCGCGCGACTCCAACGCTCGGTCAACACCGCCCACACGTGCCCGCCGAGCGGGCTATGGGACTGCTCGAAGGGCTCGTAATACCTTGGGCTTCTCAACACGTCCTCGTCGCTGCCATCCCACGGCCTGCGCTCCCGCGCGCCGATCAACAACAGCTGGCTCCCCTCCAACAGCGCGATATAGGCGTAGCGGCGGCCGATCAGCTGCAAGCGCTCCGGCGTGCTCGCGAGATCGTCGCGCGCGATCAGGGTCCAGCCCTCGCTCAGATCCTCACAGACCGGGGCGTAATGCTTCTCGATACCGCTGACCTTTGTTGTCACGCGATTCGTGATCGCTACCCCGACGATCATTGGCGCGCGATTTGGACGCGGAAGATCAGGCCGTCCTGGTCGGCCAGCGCCTGCTCGGCCCGCTCACACGCCTGCTCGGCTTGGCCTGCGTCCACGAGCAGCCTGAACTCGCGGTCGGCGGCCTGATAGGCCTGGCCACCGTGACCACGCGCGAGACGTTCCAGGATGGCCGCGGTCTGCGCGAGGGCCGCCGACCACGCCATCCGGCCGTACAGCTCGCGGTACTCGATCACGCTCTGCCCGTCCACCGCCACGTTGACGATCGCTGCCGGCTGCTCCAGGCGCTTACGCAGCGCGAGATGTCTCGCCAGCGACCGCTTGCCGCCGAGCTGGGTGACCGTGTCGCGCTCGGCGCGTGACCCCTCGACGCCCGCCAGCGAAAAGACCACCGCCCGGCATAGGGATTCCACGACCTCGGACGTGTCCGGGCCCGCCTCGATGCCCGGCTGCCAGGCGCAATTCACTGCGCAGGTGCCCGCTCGCACGCTTGTGCGGATCGGCCTTCCGTGCTCGTTGCGCTGGGTCTCGCTCGCGATCTCACCCGTCGGGTCGCCGCGTTTGATGTCCACGCTCGCCAGCAGGTGCTCGCCCGCGAGCTCCAATACCGCCTCCGCCAGCTCCTGTTCGGCGTACTCGCCATCCAGCTCGCCCGCGGCGAGACTCGCCAGCTGTTGCAATGCTGACGGGAGGCGCTCTGACCAGCCCGCCGTCTCCTTCAGAGCCAGGCGCGCTGATTGGAGGTCTTCTGTCAGGCCGGTGTTCTCAGTCTTGGCTTCGGCGAGGGTCTGTTCTGTTTGGGCGAGGCTTGCTTCCAGGGCGTCTACGTACGCTCTTTGGACGCCGAACAGGGCGCTCTTCCTTTGGGGCTCGGATTCCATTCCAGGCATCCTTCGATTATCTCGAAAGTGTTGGTTGCTCGTCAAGTTTTAGGGGGCAACTTGGCGTCGAAACGCTCACCTTCCTTTGGGCGCGGTGTTGTCCGTCCTGGGCGCGCACGCTGATGGCTCCCGGGCTGACGCGCGGGCGCTTGTGGCTCCGTGCTGATGCGCCAGCCCTTGTGGCTGCCGCCCCATCCCCGCCCAACGATTTCGCGAGGAAGAGCCTCGCGAATCGTTGTCGGGCCTGGGGCCTTGGACGGGGGTTGCTGGCGATCTGATCGTTGGATCTGCGTCCTGTCGGTACAGCAGGCAAACTTTGCGGCGATGGCTCGGCTTCCATCCGTCAGAGCGATAGCGCCGACCTCGGCCAGGGGTCGAGCGTTGCTGCGGGTCTGCGTATTTGCGATCGCCGTCGCGCAGGAGCGACGGCGCGACGCAAAAGGTTCTTCCGGGCGGGTTAGACGGGTCGATGCTCGGACGGGGGCAGCACCCAGTCTGTGTCAGACGATCGTCGTGCTCGGGGTGCGGGAGCTGATCCAGTGGCTCGGCCGCGCGATCCCCCGCCAGGGTGCCATGCCGCAGCGCTTAGACCCGGAGCTACAGCGGGAGCTCCAACGCGTAGGCGCGGAACACGCCGATGACCCGGAGGGGTTGCAGGATGCGGTCATGCGCGTCTATCGCGAGTGGCACGTGACGCCGGTGAATTCGTGCCTGCCGATCCTCGTCCGTAGCGTGCTGGTGACGGCTGCCAATCGCGCTCCGATTCCCTTCCTGGCGGAGCGGCGAACGATCGCCGATGTGCTCGCCGGCACGAAGCTGGTGCGCAGCGGGCCGTCGCGCTGGACGCGCCTGCGGCGGTGGCGTCGCGCGCCTGTGGGCCGGTGAGGAGTCGCGTCGCTGGTTACGCTTGCTAGGTGGAGTTGGAGGAGTGGCAGCGTTGGTGGAAGACGAGCGGCGCTCGTGGGCTACGCATGCTGCTGATGACGTACTGGGATCCCATCGGGGTCAACGGGATTGCGGAGGCTTCCGAGGAGTACGACACGTATTTGGGCGCATTGGCAGGGAAGCTCCGTGAGGGAGCCGACGCCCGGGTGGTCTGTGAATACCTTGCGGATATTCAGACCCAGCGTATGGGGTTGCCGGCGACGCCCGATCAACTCGCCGACGTCGGCGAGCAAGTGGTCGGGTGGTACTCCGCCGAGATGCGGGACTGAACCTAGCCTCTCTGGTTGCCCGCTTCGCGCAAAGCGAAAGCGAAAAGCGCGTGGTGGATAGGCTCGCTGTTCGCCCGGAACGGCAGTCTGTGGGGGTCGAGCGAGACGCCTGCTCCGCCCACGACAGGCAGCAGTGCCTGTCCGAGACGCTTGTGTGGGACCATCATGGCCGGGCCGGCTCGCTGGCCCGGTTGATCTAATAGGCGGACCGGTTCAGCCAGTCAGGAGTAGCTTCTGGTCGTCAGAATGAGCTGCTCGGCCTCCCCCGCTCTCCAACCTGGCAAGTGCTTGCGGCAACGTCCGCGCGGCAGCCTTGGTAGGCAGCAGCTCATCGAGCCTCACACGCAGATGCATCTGACCTCCTCGGTCGGTAGCCAGATAAACCTACCGTCGCCGTCGGTCGCACTGACAACATCACGTCGACGTACACCGCCTTTGCAATGGCCCACACGGTGGACTCCCATCCTTCCATCGGGACTCCCCCTTACGGTGACCTCGTGTCTCACCAGCAAAACCGACCGGACCGGAGCGACGCCCGTCAGGTCAACATCGGTGACGAAGTGAACCAACGGCCTTCCCTCGGTCTCTGCCTGTCCGGCGGCGGCTTTCGCGCTGCGCTATACAGCCTCGGGGTGCTCCGCTACCTTGCCGAGGCAGATGCCCTCGGCCGCGCCGAGGTCGTCTGCGGCGTCTCTGGCGGGTCGGTCGTAGCGGCGGCTGTCGTTGCTGGGGTCGCAGCCGACTCGGCAGCGCTCGGTCACGACGGGTTCCTCCACTCGGTCTTCGATCCGTTCGTCGGGCGCGTCACTAGCACGAATCTCCGAAACCGCGCGCTCGCCGTATGGACACGTGAGCGTCTGCTCGCCCGTGGCCGGCCCCGCAATCTGGTGCTCGCGGATGTCCTCGCTGAGGCCCTTTACCCTCACGCTCGCCCGCTCGCCGATCTCCCCTCCCGGCCACAGCTGGTCGTCACTGCGACAGATCTAGCCGCCGGACGGGCGTTTCGTTTTAGCCAGGCGTTCATCGGCAGCTTCGACTGGGGATACGCTCCGACCCCGCCCGACCTTCGGCTCGCGACCGCGATCGCCGCGTCGGCCGCGGCGCCGCCGGCCTTTCCCCCACTCCAGCTCGAGACAGAGGTTCTAGGGCTGCCTCGTAAGCCACCGCCGATTCTGTCGATCACGGACGGGGGCGTCTACGACAATCTGGGGGTGGAGTGGTTCCAGGGCTGGAGTCGCGCGCGACGCCCCGACGCAGCGGTCACCGCCGACTTCCTCGTGGTCGTGAACGCCTCCGGACCGCTGTCCGTGAGCCGACAGGCATTCCGCGGCCTGCGCGCACTGAACCGCAGCCGCAGTGTGCAGTACGCGCAGACGCAGACGACGCGCGTTCGCTGGCTTGTCGCGGATCTCGAAGCAAGCAATCGCCGTGGGGTATACCTGGGGATTACAGGCGACCCCCGCTGCTACCGACTGCCCGACGGAACGCCGATCGACCCATGCCTGTACGACGGTGCCCTCCCAAGCGTGCTGATCCCTGCGCTCGCCGGCCTGCGCACCGACCTCGACCGCTTCACCGTCGATGAGGCCGGGCTGCTCGCCTACCACGGCTACTGGTCTGCACACGCCCGGCTGGCCTCACTTCACGCTAGCCTCGCGCTCAGTACGCCGTCCTGGCGAGAGTACGCCGCGATCGACGACGCCCAGACGCGAGCGCTCGGACAGGAGCTGCGCCGACCACGCCACCGCCTCGGCACAGGCGACCGACTTCGCTAGCGTTAGCCGTCGATCAGGCGTGGTGGATCGCTACCAGGTGCCGTGACTACCGGACACCGACGCTCGCTCAGGTCTATTGGCTCCAGTGCCTGGCGCACCATCTGGTGGGTCGCGGGCTCCCATCGCCACACAGCCAGATCGGCGAGTTCCGCGCCCCGCAGGTGCGGACGAGTCGCCTGGATAATCGCAAGCGGTTGCGGTAGAAGGACATCGGCTTCGACGGCTATCTCGGCGACCGTCTGCGCATCACGGAAGCTCGGAACAGCGGCACCGGCCGGATGGGTATGCCAACTACCAAGAAAGCGGTAGCGTTGACTGCTCGCCTCGCGCACCGCACCCATAACCGCCTCGGTGGTGGGGCGGTGCGGCTCAAAGCTTGTGCGGCGATGACGCGCGAACGGACCCGGCCCGTACGCGCACGCCACGACGACGTCATCACCGTCCGCGAACCCGAACAGCGCCCCGCCGGTCTCCCGAAGCCTGCGCCGCCGCGACTCGATCGCGATAACGTCTCGCGCGTGGCTATCGAGGAAGACCGTCACGGCGCCGCGCAGAGCGGACAGCCAGGTCTACGTTTGAGCTTGCCCTGCCGCCACGGATGCTCGCCGCGGAAGTTCACTATCACGTAGCTGTACTGGAGGGGCGGATACTGGCTCCTGCCGGTCGCACACACGGCTGTCCGAGCCGCGAGGGCCGCGAGGGCCGTGGCATCAAACCCGGCGCCCGAGAACGCCGGGTGGCTACACCCGACCGGCGTGACGTTGCTGCGTGGTCCCTCCGCCGGCGTGGGGATGTCCCCGGCGTCCTGCGCCAGCACGAAGCAAAGAAAGCATGGGCCATCAGGCGCGAACAGCGCGACCTCGCCGCCATAGCTCCCTGCGGTCAGAGCGGCCAGTACGAGCGGCTTACCCTGTTCCCGACAGCGTCGCTGCAACACGCGCGCTACAGACTGCGATCCCGTCGTGTCGATCACGAGGTCTGCCTCACTGAGGAGTTCATCAAGTCGGACCCCGTTCGGCGTATCACCACCGACGTTCAAGCGGTGCGAGCGCACCTCGATGAACGGGTTGAGGTTCCTCGCGTCGAGCACGAGGGCCCGCTCCTTGTCCATGCCGGCGTACCGCGTCGTGGTCACGTGGCGAACCGCGTTGTTGACGTCGTAGAAGTCTTTGTCAATCACGCCGATGTGCCCGACGCCGGCCTTGGCGAGCTCCAGCGTCACCGGTCCTCCGAGAGAGCCAGCACCGACGACGAGCACGCGTGCGTCACCCAGCCCTGCGAGCTCAGGTATGCGACGTGCCCGCTCGCTCGGCGTTAGCGCTTGCGCACGCACGGCACCCAGCACTTCCCTATCGCCTCGGCGTGGAACTCGCACGCGCAGGAGCACCCATGCGCGTCGTTTCTCCCCGACGTGAGGCCCCTCCTCGATGAACGTGACTGCGACCCACCCATCCGCCGCCGCGCGGCGGGAGCCTTGTCGGAGCCCCTTCTTCACCCGCCGGAGGAGATCCGGGTCGGCCTGTTCGGCTGCCGTCAAGAGATCCGCGGAGGTCGGCCAGCTCGGAATCTGGCTCAGCGTTGCCCACGTCGCGACGTGGCGGCTGCCCTTCGTCGCGACGTACTGCTCGACGAGCCGTCTATCCGGTGCGGCCAGCCCGTCGACACTGATAACGAGCCAACTCACGCCCAGCTCAACGTCGACAAATGCCAGCTCCCCGCGGCCCACCTCGATCTCGAGCGCCCAGAACGGATCCGGGAACAGCACCGCTTTGCCGCGTTCGTAGCCGACGTGGCCACTCATCGGCTCCGGCATATCCGCCTCTCCCGCGGCCACGACCTCGGGGCCTTGTTCGGTATCCCGCAGCAAACGGCGAAGGTCGACGTCGACAAGCTCCGCAGCAGACATCGCGGGCCACCATTCAGTGTCCGGCTCCTCGAGAAGGCAGAAGTTGCCGCAACGGGGCCCGAGCACCTGATGGCGCCCGAGAAGCGGCGGCCCATATACGACAGGTGGAACGTCCGGGTACTCGTCGGGGAATACGACCTGGATCTCGACGTCCTCGCCCTGGAACGACATGCTCGTCTTGACCACCAGGATCCCGTTGATCACGAACTCCTCGGCTGACAGCTCGCGCCTAGCGAACTCCGCGAGCTCCCACACGCGGCGCTCGGGATGACGCTCAAACCACGGTTCAGGCGCCGTAGCGCTCACGGCGCGGGGGACGCTGCGGTGTTTTCTCGTACCCCGGCGGCGGGGGACCAGGCGGCCGGGCACCGCCACCGCCACCACTGGACCGACCGGCATCACTCTTGCTCCCGCCCTCATCATCGTCCCAGCCGTAATTCTCTGCGTAGCTCGCGTCGGGCTGCAACTCATAGGTGCCCTCGCCGGTGACCGTCAGCACCAGCGTGCCGGAACTCATCGTCTCCAACACCTTGTCGGCGGCGACCTGCTCCTCGTAGATCTCGACCATGTCCTCGTGGGGATGATCGTGCCTGTTCCCCTCGCCGACCGAGATCACGATCTCCTGCGGGTCGATCGCCTCCAGCGCCAGCAGCCACGGCTCGTCATCCTTGCCGTCCTTCACGAACGTGCGCGAACCGTGATGCGAAGCATGGAGCACTTGGCTGGCGAGAACGTCGAGACCCATCTCGTCCGTGCTGCCATCGTAGTATCCAACGATGCGCTCCCACGCCGGGAGGTTGGAGTCGCCGGTGAGCATCACGCTCACGCCGTTGCAGCTCAGCCGATACACGCCGCAGTTCTCGTGCACCACCTTGCGCGCCTCATCCTCGTCGAGGGTCTCCTCGACCTCGACATAGCCGGGTGGCGAGAAGCAGCGCACCGAGACGCTGCCGTCGTCGCCGAACTCGGCCACTGGGCTACGCGAGCCCTTCTGCCAGACCTTGCGGTCGTCCGGCTGGTCATCGACAACCTTCTCGAATGCCTCATAGTTGTCGGCCAGCTTCTCCTTCGTGCCGTATTGGGGGACCCACAGCTCGCCGATCTCGAACTCGTCGGCGAGATCGCCGACGCCCCAGATGTGATCGTCGTGGGCGTGGGTGATCACCAGGTAGTCCAGCCGCTGCTTGCCGTTCTCCTCGTGCGGCAGCAGGTCGCGGAGAACCTTGAACACGTCGACCGTGCCCTGGCCGGGGCACCGATACACGTCGACCAGCATGTACTGGCCGCCGGGTAGCGCAACCAGGGTGCAGTCACCCTGGCCGACGTCGAGGAAGATGACCTCGAAGTCCGTCATGCAAGACCCGCTGTTGAGCTAAGGAACTGGAAACGCGATCTGCTCAGCATGATGGAACACCCTAGAGGATGCCCCAGACGGCGTCTTTGACGACGCCGCTCGCGGACTTCTCAGTCTCACCATGCTTCTAAACGAGAGTTTTCCACGCCACGGCTCGCCCCTGCCCCTTGTACCAACGCGTAACTGGCACCTGCTCCGGTAGCGGACTCAGCGCGACGCCGTTGCGGGAGGCCACGTTCCGCGAGCAGCTGGGCGTAGCGTGCTTCGCTTTGAGGACTCGAACCTTGCTCGATGTAGCTCGCAAATATGCTTGAGCACAAGCCTGAGTTGAGCTTTGTCTCTACTGGCCCGCTCCTCCGAAAGCAGGCGTCTCGATCGGCCCTTCGTGGGTGCCTACGTCGGACGACCTCCGAGTGCGCTGACTAACGATCGGCTCACGCTCGTATCCACTGGGCGTTGCGAAGCTCTCCGCGCCTTTTGTGCAGTTGTTTGGGGTTGGAAGTCTGGTTCCTGTTTGGCCGAGGGTGGGCAGGCTCTTCTGTTCGGGATTTAGAGATGGCTTATGGCTCGTCTTTAGTCTCGGCTTGGTGAGTACCGAGGACGCGCGGCCGGCCGTTTACTGCGGGAAGAAGTACGCTGAGGATGCCTGAGCAGATCCGGCATCCGGTGTTCGCTCGTGTCTATGCGAGGGTTGCCGAGATCGGTGAGCGTCGCGGTGGCGCCGAGCACCGTGAGAGGTTGCTCGCGGGGTTGAGCGGTCGGGTGGTCGAGGTCGGTGCCGGGAGCGGCGCGAACTTAGCGCACTACCCGGCGACGGTCAGTGAGGTCATCGCGGTGGAGCCCGAGCGCTATCTGCGCGAACGCGCGCAGCAGGTAGCGGCACACGCACCGGTCCCCGTGTCCGTCGTGGAGGGCGCCGCCGATCTACTTCCCGGGGAGGATGGATCTTTCGATGCCGGGGTGGCCGCGCTAGTGCTCTGCACGGTGCCCGATCAGGGGTCTGCGCTCGCGGAGCTTTACCGCGTCATTCGACCCGGTGGTGAGCTGCGCTTCTACGAGCACGTCGTCGGGCACAGCAAGTTTGAGTCGCGTTTTCAGCGGTTCGCGGATGCGACCTTCTGGCCTCATGTCGCTGGGGGTTGTCACCTGGCACGGGACACGGCCGCCGGGATCGAGCGAGCCGGGTTTCAGATCGAGACGTGCGAGCGCTTTCCGTTCAGCCCCGCACCGTTCCTGCCGCCCGACCCGCACATCCTCGGAACGGCACGCCGGCCTGCATAGTGGCTATGGCCGGCGTGGGCATTGCTGGGTTGATCAGGTTCAGCTCCATGTGTTTGCGATGCTCGTCCAGGGCTCGCATTCGTGCCAGGGGGTGAGTTCGAGCAGGCCCCAGGCGCCGCCGCGGAGTAGGAGGCCGTGGCTGTCGGGGAGCTGGGCGATTTCGCCGGGGGTGAGGATGCGTTGGCGGTGGGTTTGGTAGCTGACGCTGTCGCTTCGGTTGTGCGGGCCGAACCACTCGTCGCTTTTCTCGCTGCGTCCGGTTGAGCTGCTTGCGAGCTCGCGGTCGTACTCGCCGATCGTGATCGAGATCGACTCCAGGGTCTTTGCGTCGGCGATGCCGTTCAGCACGAGCCTTGTCTGGAAGAGGCTCATGAAGCCGTCGGCTGCCGCGTCGCCCCAGCGGGTCCTCGCCTGGCTGAGGTCCTGCAGGCCGATCATCACTTGCAGGTTCTGCCCGCCGGCCTGGGAGATGAGCGCGGGGAGGTCGTGGATCGGGGCGATGTTCGCGATCTCGTCCAGCGCCCACAGCATCCTCGTCGCTGAATACAGGCGCGGGCGCTGTCCGCGCCTGGCGGCGTGTTGGTAGGTGGCGTGGCGGATCTGCTCGAGCAGGCCGACGATCAACGGGGCGCACTGTGCCTGCTTGTGCTCGGGGGCGGTGATGTAGATCGTGTCTGTCCCCCTCGCGAACTTCCTGGGGTCGAAGTTCGGGTCCTTGGCCGTTGCTCTGGTCGTGTCGGCGTTGTAGGCCGCGAGCACGCCTGCGGTGGCGCTGAAGATGCTCGAGCGCTCTCTGGTGTCCGTGCGCTCGATCCCGACGAGGACGTCCGCGGCGATCTGATGGTTTTGGTCTGCGAGGACTTCCAGTGCCGTTGCCGTGTCCTGTCTCAGGGTCCAGCGCAGGACCTCCTCGATCGGCTGCTCCTTCAGGTTCGCGGCGTACAGGAGGGGCGCCAGTAGCGCTGCCGCGCGCTCGGTCCAGTGATTCTCGTTCGTCGTGCCCGTCCCCGCTCGTGTGCAGCTCGTCATCGCCTTGGCCATCACGAGCGCGTCGTCCCAGCTTGCCGCCGCCGCGACCGGTGACCAGCGCAGCTCGTTCACGCCCTCTGGTTGCTCTCCCTCGGCCCCGGCGGGGTCGAACAGCCAAACCTGGCCCAGCTCTTCGCGGGCCTTCCGCGTCGCCTGCATCACGTCCTGCTTGGTGCTCGTACTGACCACCGGCCCCGGCGCGCTGAGGATCGCGGGGATCATCACCGCGCTCGTCTTCCCGCTCCTCGGTGGCCCCAACACCATCACCGCGCTCTCACCCTCGGCCGTCACCCATTCCTCGCCGTCCTCGATCGTGCCGAGGTACGCGCCGCCACCGCGGTAGGTGATCTCCGCGCGCGCCTGCTCGGCGAGGGACGGGTCGATCTCGGGTGTTGTGGTCGGTGCTCCCAGGCGCCAGCGGGCGACGAGGCCGATGATCCGGTCTGGGGCGCGTCTGACGAACTGCTTGCCGAGCCACCAGCGGATCTCCGCGCCCAGTCTCTTCAGCCATCGCGTCGGGATCTTTCCGCTGCGGACTCTGTTGATGACCCATTTCCCCAGTGCGCCGTAGACCATCACGTTGATGCACCAGTTGAACTCGTCGTGGCCCGCGTTGTCGATGATCGTGTGCAGGAACATCACCGCGAGGAACCAGCCGATCACGCGCCAGATCAGGGAGTAGTTGTGGCTGTGTTGCTGCCACGGTGGCGTCATCTGCTGGTGGCTGGGGCCCCAGGACTGGTCGTCGACGCGGTTCGATATCCTTCTTGACATGATCTCTCTCCATGTATAGAATAACGTTAGGATGCAAGGTAGAGGATCTAATATCGAAAGTCAATACCCTGCGATGGAGGTCGCCCAGTGCCTGGTAGTCGCAACGTCGACGACGGATTCGATCCGGCCCGTCAAGCGCTCACCGAACAGCTCAACCGGATCGACGAGCAGCTCCAGCCCTACGACGAGCTCGTCGAGGCCCGCAACCGCGCGGCCAAGGCCTTGGCCGCGCTCGACGCCGGCAAGACGCTCAAGAAGCGCGTCTCCTGGGAAGACATCGCCGCCTATGTCGACGAACACCCCGGGTCAAAGCCCGCGGAGATCGCCGCCGGACTCGAAGTACCCGTCGCCAACGTCTATGCCCATTTGGCGCGTAATGAGGATCACGTCTTCGACAAACGCGCGGACGGGATCCATCTCAAGGGCGGCTGGGAAGAGCACCGCCGCGGGGCGGGGGGACGCTAGCCGGGAACAGCCGGCAGATGGGGCCGGGATGGGTTCAGACCCGTCCGCCCCACACGCGCGAAATGGGTCGCGCTGACGCACAGGACAGAAGGGAAGGACCATGAGTACAGGACAGACGATGGGGCATGAGGTCAGCGCCGAGGAGCTCGGCGACGGGCTCGAATACATGACCGCTGACGAGCTCGCGCGGCGGCTGCGCGTGAGCACGGCGTGGGTCTACGCCGAGACGCGGGCAGGGCGCATCCCGCATCTCAGGCTGCATCGCTACGTGCGCTACCGCCGCTCGACGGTCGCGGCGTGGGAGCGTGATCGCGAAAGGGGCCTGCAATGACGCTGGACGACGAGGACATCGAGCAGATCGCGCGGCGCGTGGCAGAGGTGGTCGGCGCGACGCATCCCCACTCCGGTCCGCAATACGTGGATGCGAGCGACCTCGCAAGGATCCTCGGGGTGGAGCGCGACTGGATCTACGCAAACGCTCGCCGCCTCGGTGCGGTTCGGCTAACTGAGCCAAGAGGACGACTACGCTTCGATCTGCGGCAGGTGGACGAGGTGCTTTCCTCGCCTGAGCCGGAGGCAAGGCCAACGCGACGGGCGCCCGCCCGACGACGAAACTCCCGAGTGGAGAGAACGGAGGTGATCCAATATGAGCGCTGAGCGTCGCCGATCAAGAGACGCAAGGGGTGCGGGTCCGGGCGTAGCGCCCAACGAGCCATGCGGCCCAGCGTCGGAGGGAACGGCGCCGAAGACCGGCGCGACGGGTCGACCCAAGGCGGGCACCGTGGAAATGGTCCCGCTGCACGATGGGAGCGTCAGCGTTCGTGGTCGTTTCCGTCACCAGGGCGAGCGATATCGCGCCACATTCGGCCGCGACGTGGAGGGCTGGACCGAGCAGCGCGGGCGCCAAGAGCTCAAGAACATCCACGCGCAGCTGGACGCCGGCATCCCGATCGAGCAGATCCTCGCCCGCTACGAACCGGCGCCCCTACCCGACCTGCACGACTACCACAGGCCCGGCGTACTGTTCGACCTCTACGCCTCCCGCTGGCTCGAGCGCATGCGGATCGGCGAGATCGGCGAAGCGCCGCTCGCGGAGAACACCCATGCGGACTACCTGTGGCGCCTGAGCAAGCACATCCTCCCGTTCCTCGGGCGTATCCCCGTGGCCAGCATCAGCGATACGGACTGCCAGATGCTTCGCGCCAAGCTGTTCGCCGACCGCGACAGGCTCCTGAAGATCATCGAGGCGGGCGGGGCCCCCACCGACAAGGATGGACGCCCGCGTAAACCGCTCTCGCTGCGCTCGATCCAGATGATCATGGGCCTGACTGCACAGATCCTCGACGACGCGGTCGAGGATAAGCTGCGCCCAGACAATCCCGCGCGTTCCAAGCGTCTACGCGTCCGCGTCCCCAAGCCCGACCGGACGTTTCTGGAGATCGACCAGCTCGTCGCGCTGCTCGACGGCGCCGCTGAGCTGGAGGCGGCGCCAATGTCTAACAAGCGGGCGAAGCTCACCGCCTCGCAGGTCGAGGAGATCCGCGCTCGCCTCGCGCGCGGTGAGACGCAGTACGCGGTGCGGCTCGACTACGGTCTGAGCAGCGGCTCGATGTCGATGCTGGCCAACGGCAAGACCTACCGCGGCGAGCAGGGCCGGGTCGGCTGGCGCGCGCTGTGCGCGACCCTCGGCTATGCCGGCCCTCGGATCTCGGAGGCGCTGGACCTGCTGGAGCGCGATGTCCGCCTGCACGATCCCGCGGCCTCTCGCCTGTGGATCGCGGACAGCAAGACGGAGACCGGTGTGCGCCACGTCGAGGTTACGCCCGAGCTCCGCGACATCCTGCTCGCCCACCGCGCCGACAAGATCCATCGTGGCTACCACACGGACCCCGACACGCCGTTCTTCTGCACGCGCAAGGGGACGCGCTGGGACGACAACAACGTGCGCGAAAGGATCCTCGACGCCGCCGCCAAGCTCGCCGGCGAGAGGCTGGTCGCCCGGGGTCTGCCTCCCCTGCCGCACGTAACGCCCCACACGCTGCGACGCACATACGTCTCGATCATGCTGCTGGCGACGAACTTCGACGTGCCGTTCGTCCAGAGCCAGGTCGGGCACTCGGACTCCAAGCTGACGATGGACGTCTACGCGCAGCTCTTGGACCACAGCAAGCGTGCTCATGGCGCGGCCTTCGACGCGCTCCTGTCGAACGCTCAGGCGACCCTCTACGGGGCACAGCACGAGGACTTTAGCCCACCGTTTAGCCCACCAAGCGATTTCGGAGCCTCAGCGGCCATTTCGGGCGAAACTGAGATTGGCTTGGATACTGAGGAAAGTCCTGATGGGCGCGGCGGGTTTCGAACCTGCGACCTCTCGCGTGTGAAGCGAGCGCTCTCCCACTGAGCTACGCGCCCTGGGCCAGCGATTCTATTGGGCCTCGGCGCCGGGTGGCGAGCGCCGTGCGGCCTCATGACCCCAGCCGGACCCCAGGGTGGGGGTGCAGCTGCTCCGCGGCCGGGGAGTAGACGCGCGCCAGCGCTCGTACTTCCGCTTCGGTCAGCGTCCCGCCAAAGGCCGCGGGACCGCCGAGCAGGCTGTAGCCCTTGAGCAGGCTCTTACCGATCATCCCTGCGTCGAAGTGGCCGTCGTAGACGCTGTCGATGTACAGCGCCACGTTTTCGCGCGCGAACCGCGCGCTCGCCGGTGGACCGCTTGCGATCTCGTCGGCCGCGGCCCCGGTCAGCGTCCAACCGCGTTCGGTCAGTCCGCTGAACGGCTGGAACAGGCCCGCGATACCGGCCGCGGGCCCGGTCAGTGAGCGGGCCTGAACCTTGTTCATCGGCGTCGGAACGGCGATCGCGCGCGCGGCCGCGGTGGCGTTGGCGATCGCGGTCCGGGTGGCCGGCGGGATGCTTGCCGGCAATCCGTTCGCCACCGGCGGCCAGGCGATCCTCGCGGCGGCCATCTCGTGCTGGACCGAGCTCGCGGCCTGGCGCAGGCCGCGGCTCACAGCCACCAGGTCTTCGCGCTGGAGTTTCGCCTCGGTTGGGTTGGCTGCGACGCTGCTCGCGCCGCCGCAGCCGGCGAGCACGATGCCCGCGCTCACGGCGCCGCTCAGGGTGAGCAGCAGCGCCGCGAGGCGGAGCGATTTCACAAAGCCCCGCGGCTAGGCCGCGAGCAGGTCGACCACGAACACCAGCGCGGAGTTCGGTGGGATCGTCGGCGGTGAGCCTTTCGCGCCGTAGGCGAGTTCGGCCGGGATGATCAGCTCGCGCCGCCCACCCACTTTCATGCCCGCCACGCCCTGGTCCCAGCCCGGGATGACCTGGCCCTTGCCGAGCAGGAAGGGGAAGGTTTCGTTGCGTTTCCACGAGGCGTCGAAGACTTTGCCGCCCTTGTAGAGGACGCCGACGTAGTTGACCGTCACCTGCTCGCCCGCCTTCGCTTCGGGGCCGGTGCCGACGATCAGATCCTTGGTCACCAGCTTGCTCGGCGGCGGTCCGGAGGGCGGCGTTACCGTTGGTTCTTTCGACAGCGGCCCGGTCGTGGGCGTTTTCACGGTCGCCGTCGTGGGCGATGTGGAGGCGGGTGTGCTCGAGGTGGCGGTCGCCAGCGCCTGATCGGCGGTGTTCTCGTCGCCGACGCCGATCGAGCTGCTCGAGCCGCTGGAGCCGCAGCCGGCGATCAGGATTGCGACGCCGAGCGTCGCGAGGGCTGTGGCGGGGCGGGTTGGGATGCTTTTGAAGTAGGTCACGGTCGCGCAGCCTAACGCAAAACGAGGCTCCCGCGCTACGATTGCCACGGACCGTGCTAGGCGGGGAGGTAGCGGTGCCCTGAATCCGCAATCCGCTCTAGCGGGGCTGAATTCCCTTCCGAGGGGTTTCGCCCCGGTCGCTCCGCTGTTCGGGGCGTCGATGGTTCGGGTCCCGCGCGGTGTCGGCTTGTGAACCAGGTCAGGTCCGGAAGGAAGCAGCCTTAAGCGATCCCCGGCAGGCGCAGCGGGAACACCCGAACCGGAGTCGCGGGCAGCGATCGGTGGCCGGTGGCGAGGATCTCGACGCGGGGTGCACGGTCCACTTTCTTACGCCTACCCCGGTGTGATGGTCCCTGGAGCCTCGGCGGCGTGCGCCTCTTCGCGGGCGCGGCGGTACTCGTCGACGACGATGTTGGTGAGCTCGTCGACCGAGGTCTCCGACGTCGGCTTGTCGAGCGTGATCAAGCCATCCTGGATCAAAGACACCCTGTCGCAGGCCTCGAACACCTGGACGTAGTTGTGGAGGATCATGATGATCGAGACGTTCCCTTCGGCTTTGAGGCGGGCGACGAGGTCGAGGATCTGCGCGCCCTCTTTCACCCCCATCGCCGCAAGCGGCTCGTCGAGCAGGATGATGTCCGCGTCCGAGTTCACGGTCCGCGCGACCGCGATCGCCTGGCGCTGGCCGCCCGAGAGCCGCGCCACGGAGACGTCGATCCGCGGAATGTTGATCCCGATCTCGTCGAGCGCCTTCCTGGCCTCGCGCTTCATCTCGCTGTTGCGTAGCAGCGGCAGCGGCTTCAGCACGCGCTCCCGGCGCAGGAACAGGTTGTGGTAGACGGATAGTTCGTCGATCAGCGCGAGATCCTGATAGACGGTGTCGATCCCTTGCGAGCGCGCGTCGTCGACGCTTTTCGGTGCGTAGGGCTGCCCCCGCACCCACATCGTCCCCGAGTCCTGTTTCTGGAACCCCGAGAGGATCTTGATCAGGGTCGACTTGCCGGCGCCGTTGTCGCCGAGCAGCCCGAGGACCTCGCCCTTTTTCAGGTGCAGGTTGATGTCGCGTAGCGCGGTGACGGGGCCGAACCGCTTCGAGATGTGTTCGACGCGCAGGACATCATCCGGTGCGTCCGTCGGCGCGACGGCTTGTGGCTCGGGTGTCGCGGAACTAGCCACTGCCCGTGTGCCCCCTGCGAGCCCGCCCGACGTACACGTTGGCCGCCATCGCGACGATCACGGCAAGTCCCGTGTAGAACAGGAGGTAGTTCGCCTGCACGCCCTGCAGGATCAGCCCGTCCTTGAGGATCCCCAGGAACAGCGCACCGATCAGCGCGCCGACGACGGTCCCCGAGCCGCCCGTCAGCAGCGTCCCGCCGATCACCGCTGCCGCCACCGCGAGAAACAGGATTTCGTTCGGACCCGCCGGGTTCGGCTGCACCGTCTGGGAGCGGATCGCCTCGAAGATGCCCACGAGGCCGGCGGTCAGCGCGCAGAGCATGAAGTTGCGGATCATCACCAGGTTGACACGGACGCCGGCCTCGGCGGCGCCGAGCTTGTTCGAGCCCACCGCGACCGTGTAGAGGCCCCATCTCGTGAACGTGAGGACGACCTGCAGCAGCGCGACGATCGCAATCGCCCAGATCAGCTCCGAGTACAGGCCGGCTCCGAACACCTTTCCGAACGTGCCGACGGGTATCTGCCCGCCTGGCGTGGCTACCGGCGTGCCTTTCGAGATGATCAACGACAGGCCCTCGAACGTGAACAGTGTCCCCAGCGTCGCGACGAAGGAGTTGATCCCGATCACGGCGACGAAAACCCCGTTGACGACGCCGACCCCGACGCAGACGATCAGCGCGCCGATCAGGGACAGGCCCAGCGGCAGCCCGACGGAGGTGTTCAGCTTGTAGTAGACGATCGGCGCGAACAGGTACATCGCCGCAATCGACAGGTCGATCTCACCGAGGATCATCACGAAGACCTCGCCGGCCGCGAGGATCGCCAGCGGGGCGAAGTACGGCAGGATCGTTTCGAAGTTGCCGCCGGTGAAGAAGGTGCTGGTGTTGGCCGAGAAGTAGATCGCGACGATGATCGTGATGATGATGATGCTGCCCTCACGCAGCGAGATCACCCGCTCGCCGATCTGGCGCCAGAGGGCCCGGCGCGGGTGCACCGAGCCCTCTGTGCCGCCGGGGCTGCCGGAGACCGGATCCTGAGTCACGCTTGCCACGATCGCTCCGGCTCTACTTCAGGATTTGACGACGACCGCCGAGGAAGTCGTGCCCTCGTACCGTGACTTGGTCAGGTACGGCGCGACCGTTTCGGGGGTCACGAACTTCAGGCCGGTGTTCGCTTCGAACGGTCCGGTCTGCGTGCCCGACACGAGGTAGAAGAACAGCTGCAGCGCAGGCACGAACCCCTGCAGGTACGGCTGCTGGTCGATCGTGAATTCGAGGTAGCCCGCTTTGATCAGGTTCTGCGTCTGTTCGGTGAGGTCGAAGCCGCCGGCGTGCACCTTGCCCTTCAGCCCGAGCTTCTGCATCACTTTCCCGAGGCTTTCGGTCGAGCCGCCGTCGACGGAGTACATGCCCTTCACGCCCGTGTGGCTCTTGTAGAAGGCTTCGATCGCCGGTTGCTCTTCGGAGACGTTGGCGCCCGTCGCGACGGCGTGAGTCGTGATCCCCTTCGCCTTGAGCACCTTTTCCGCGCCTTCGATGCGGGGCTGCAGGTTGGCCGAGCCGGGCGTCGCGATGAACAGCGCGACTTCACCCGACGGGACCTTTTCGAGGATCCGTTCCGCCATCTTTTCGCCGGCGAGTTTCAGGTCCTGGCCCACGTAGGCGAGCCGCGGGTTGCCTACGGCGTCGGCGTTGTAGGCGATCACCGGGATGCCGGCCGCGAGCGCTTTTTCGACCGGCGAGTTGAACGCGTGCAGGTCGATCAGCGAGACTGCGATCCCATCGGCTTTCGCGGCGACGGCCGTGTTCAGCGCATTGACCATCTGGCTGACGTTGCTGTTTTCCGACCCGGTCCACTGGTAGCTGCAGCCGAGCAGCTTGCAGAGGTCGGCGATGCCGTACTGCGTGGGCGTGAAGAACGGGTTCGTCGTGACGTGGTTGACGAATACGAATTTGTAGGCCGGGTGGGACCCGAACACGCTCGCGGAGTTGCCACCGCTGCTGGCGCTGGAGGAGTTCGACCCGCAGGCGCTCAGCAGCGTGCCGACCGAACCGGCCGCGACACCGGTCAGCGCGGTGCGTTGCAGGAACGAGCGGCGGTCAAAGCCGCGTTTGCCGGTGTCCGGCGAGTCGAGGTGATCGAGGCTCTCCACTGCCTCGTGTGCCTGATCGATCTCTGACATCTGGTCCTCCTCCTCGATGCGTTTGCGCACGCAGCGCCGACCCGGGCACTCGACGTGCTCTATTGCGGTGGTGTTGATTTGTTACCCGGTCAACTATCCGGGCAATCTCTTTTGTTCTGATCCCCTTTGGGTTCGTGTGTTCTCACACAAGGGTATACCCTCGATCAATGGCTTCCCCTGACGAGGGATCTCCGCTTTCCGCTCGTTCCGGAGCCCAGCCGGTCGAGCTGGAGCACGAGCAGACATATGGTCCGCTCACGATCAGGCGGTATCTCAAAGAGGACGGTCGCGCGCTGGCTCTGTACAGCCGCGGAACGCCGCGTGAGACGCACGGGGGGACGACCAGGGACGCGCAGGCGTGGGACGCGCGAGCGTGAGCGAGGAGCGCCACAGCGAGCTGCGCGACGAGCAGGTCGTCTACGCGATCGATCGTCAGGACCGCACCTTCCTGCCCCCCGCCGATCATTGCCCGTTGTGTCCGACGCCTCCCGGGGGCGAGCCGACCGAGATTCCCTTCCCGGCCTTCGAGATCGCCGTCTTCGATAACCGCTTCCCGGCCTTCGCGCCGCCCAGAGGCGCGGCTGAGGTGGTCGTGTACACCGACAGCCATGACGGCTCCTTCGGGACGCTCGCGGCGGAGCGTGCCGAGGATCTGATGTGGGTGTGGCGCCGGCGCTACCAGGAGCTCGGCGCGCGCGAGGACGTCGAGTACGTGCTGATCTTCGAGAATCGCGGCGTCGAGGTCGGCGTCACCCTGCATCATCCCCATGGGCAGATCTACGGCTATCCGTTTCTGCCGCCCGTGCCGAAGCTCGAGTTGGCCGCCGACGAGCGCCTCGGCGGCTGTGTGCCCTGTGCGCTCCTGCGCAGCGAGCTCGCGGACGAACTGCGGGTGATCTACGAGAACGAGGGCATCGTCGCTTACGTCCCCTATGCGGCGCGCTGGCCGTATGAAGTGCATGTGACGCTGCGCGAGCACCGCCCGAGCCTGGTGGACTGCGCGCCCGCGGAGCTGCGGATGCTCGCCGACGGGCTGCAGAGGGTCGCGCGCGGGTACGACGCGCTGTTCGACCGGCCGTTCCCGTACGTGATGGTTGTCCACCAGGCCCCGACCGCGACCATGTCCCCGGCGACTCCGTACTCCGCGACCTCGTACTCCGCGACCTCGTCCTCCGGGCCGTCGTCCTCCGCCGCGAAACCGTCGCTCGCTTCCGGCGTGAGCGCACGCGCCGGACACCTGCACGTCGAGTTCTACCCCCCGCTGCGCACGGCCGAAAAGCTGAAGTACCTCGCCGGGTCCGAGCAGGGCGCGGGCACGTTCATCTCCGATGTGCTGCCCGAGGAGTCGGCCGCGAGCCTGCGCGAGGCGATCCGCCGTGCGGCGTGAGCGTGCCGAGGCGTTCGCGCCCGGGCGCGTGAATTTGATCGGTGAGCACACCGACTACAACCTCGGGTTGGCGCTCCCATTTGCGATCGCCGAGGGGATCACGGTGCGTGCCGAGACGACGACATCGCCGGATGACCGGCAGCGCATCCACGTGTATGCACGCGACCTCGGCGAAGTGGATCAGTTCGAGCTCGCCGCAGAGGAGATCACCGGCGCGGATGGTTGGCGTGCGTTCGTGCGCGGCATAGCCGCCGAGCTGATGCGGGCCGGCTACTCGATCCCGGGCGCCCGGTTGGAGATCGGGAGCAGCCTGGAGCAGGGCGCGGGCCTGTCTTCCTCGGCCGCGCTCGAGGTCGCGCTCAGCCTCGCGTTGCTGGCTATGGCCGGTAAGGCGAATGAGGTCGACAGAATCGAGTTGGCCAAGCTGTGCGCGCGCGTGGAGAACGATTGGGTGGGCGCGCAGACGGGGATGCTCGACCAGCTGGCATCGCTGTACGGCGCCGCGGGGGAAGCCCTGTGCATCGACTTCAGGACGCTGCAGATCGAAAGGGTGCCGCTGCGGCTGGAGGGCTGGCGGTTCGTCCTGGTCGATTCCGGCGAGCGGCACGCGAACGCGAGCTCCGGCTATAACGAACGCCGGGCCGAGTGCCGGCGGGCGTGCGAGCTGCTGGGCGTCGATTCGTTGCGCGATGCAAGCTTGGAGACCGCGAGACAGTTGCCCCAACCGCTGCGCAAGCGTGCCGAGCACGTGCTCGGCGAAAACCTCCGTGTCGGGGAAGCCGTCGCCGCGCTGCGCGAACGGGACCTGCCGCGGGTCGGAGCATTGCTCAGCGCCTCACACGAGAGTCTGCGCGACCTCTACGAGGTCTCCACTGCGGCGGTTGAGCGCACCGTCGAGGCGATGCTGCAGAACGGTGCGTCCGGCGCTCGGCTGATGGGAGGGGGCTTCGGTGGCAGCGTGCTCGGCCTGCTTGCGCCGGACATCCCCACTCCGCGAGGTGCACGTGAGGTGCGTCCGGGGCCTGGAGCCCACGTACTAGCGAATGATTGAATGATAGATATATTCCGTCATAGGTCCTAAAGCCCATGTTTTGATGGCTCCACAGTCCAAAGATATAATGATAGAATCCTTATATCATGAGCCTGGTCTATCGAACACCTGAGCTGCAACCCATCGAGGTCGAGGTTCTCGGGATGATCGACGAGCTGCGCGATCAGCTACGGAACTATGTCGATCCTGAGCCCCGTAGATGGTTTGGAACGCTGCGCCGAATGTCCTTTGCGCGTGCCGTGCAAGCGTCCAACAGCATCGAGGGCTACGACGCGAGCCTCGACGACGTGTTAGCCGCGGTAGATGACGAGCCGACACTGGACGCAGACGAGGAAACACGTCTCGCGCTGTCGGGATACCGCGATGCGATGACGTACGTGCTCCAGGTTGCGCAGGATCAGGCGGCGAGTGTGGACGAGGGCCTGCTCAAGTCGCTGCACTTCATGATTCTCAAGGATCGATTGGACAAGAGTCCGGGGCGCTGGCGGCCCGGGCAGATCTATGTGGTCCGAGGGTCCACCGGGGAGCGGGTCTACGAAGGGCCGTCCTTCGAAGAGGTCCCAGAGCTGGTCGCGGCGACGATCAAAGAGCTCGAAGGAAGTGACGCTCCAGTCCTCGCTCGCGCGGCGATGGCCCATCTCAATCTCGTGATGGTGCACCCGTTCAGGGACGGCAATGGCCGCATGGCGCGAGTCCTGCAAACGCTTGTCCTCGCGAGGGAGCAGATCATGGCGCCGGTGTTCTCGAGCATCGAGGAGTACCTCGGTCACAACACGCAGCGCTACTACGACGTGTTGGGTGAGGTCGGACAGGGTCGCTGGAGCCCCCACCGGGATCCCCGCCCGTGGCTTCGATTTTGTCTGACGGCGCACTATCACCAGGCCAGGACACAGCTTCGTCGGATTGAGGAGACCGAGCGGTTGTATGCGGCGTGTGCCGGGATCGCAGAAGATCATGGGCTTCCGGACCGCACCTCGGGAGTACTCGTGGAGGGCGCGTACGGCTTTCGCATTACACACGCGTCGTACAAGAGAATCGTGGAGCTGACAGCAGGCGAAACCGTGTCGAGCCTGACGACCAGCCGCGATCTCAAAGCATTGGTAGACGCGAGGCTGTTACAGCCGATTGGCCAGACGAGAGCACGCTATTACACCGGCGAACCAAGCGTGCTGGCTCAGCGCAAGCGCATCCAATCTACACGTGCACCGAAGGAGACCGGCGACCCGTTCGAGTTGGCATCAAGCCAACTCCGTCTCCCGCTGAGCTGAGAAACGTTGAAAGCTCGTGGTACGGAGTCGGCCTGCGGGTTCTTGCGGTCCGCAGGTTTCTAGCTCAGTCCATCCGGCGCTACGGGCAGCGCGCGAAGATGAACCACGACCCGTTGGCATGCACCTCGGTAAAGCCCGGTGGCACGTTCACCGCCGAATGCGGGTCGTGGGGGTCGAGCACGTAGTCCTCTTCCACTTCCTTGCTCGCCGGGTCGACGTAGGTGCCGGAGGTGATCGGGCTGGCTTCGGCGCTGACGATCTGCCGCGGGCTTGTTTCCAGGTACAGCGAAAGCAGCGGGATCGGCGCGTGGTTGGGCACGCCGACGGGCTCGCAGCGGCGTGTGATCGCGCCGTCAGAGACGAGCGCGAGGAGGTCGTTCTGGATCGATTCTTGCTTGGCCAGTTTCCTCAGTTCGCGGTTGGCCGAGTGGTACTGCGAGGGGATCGATGCGACCAGCGCCAGGAGCACGAGCACGCCGCCGGCCATCCACCAGCGCCGGCGTGGGTCCGACCGCGGGAGGCGCGTCCAGCCGAAGGCGCCCGCGCCGCAGAACAGGCAGAGGATCGCCGAGGCGAGGAATGCGTAGCGCGTGTTGATCGGTAGGCCGGCTGTGGCGAAGGCCGCGAACACCACTACCGCAACGACCCCGGCGACCGCACCGAGGCGGGCCCGGCGAGGCAGCAGCCACAGCGACAGAATCCCCCCGAGCGCGGCGCCGAGGAGTACCGCCGGGCTGAGGATCTCGCCGATTCGCCGTGGGATGTACTGCGGCACGTTGGCGATCCCGGTGATGCGATCGAGCGTCGTGGCGGTGTGGCGGGTGTTCGTCAGTGACCAGAGCGGATGGCCGGTGATCAGCCAGTCGCCGGCCACCCAGATCAGGGGGGCCGCGGCCGCGAGCAGCGTTAGCCCCGCGATCTGGCGAGGCGTGAATTGGCAATTGGCGGCCGCATCCTGAGCCGGCAGCGAGGATGTGCCGGCCTCGACCTCGGGCGGGGCCGGTTCATCGCCAGAAGGCTTTGAGCGCGCGCGCGTACGCGCGCGCACCCACACGCGCGCGGTTCGCGGCGTCAAGCGCATGAGGTAGATCCAGTAGAGCCCGGAGAAAACCCAAGCCTCGGGACGCAGCAAGCCGGCAAGCGCCAGCAGCACGAGCACCGGTGCCCCCGCGCGGCGACGTCGGGTCTCGACCAACAAAGCCCAGAGCACGAGCAGCAGGTAGGGAACGTCGACGTAGGCGCGCACGCCGTAGGAGAGAACGGGCACACGGGTCACCAGGATCAGCGCGGCCAGAGCCCCCGCGGCGCGGCCGAACCAGAGCGAGCCGAGCCGGTAGAGCACCCAGCCGCACGCGGACAGCGCGAGAAAGCCCAGCGCGACGGTCACGCCTTCCACCGAGGAAGGAGAGAGCGGCGAGAGGAGCACCCCGAGCGCCTCGACGAGCGGATGGGGGGTCGGCGCGATCGGTATCCCGTAAGCGGGCGTTTCGCCGCGCGCGAGCTGGCCGCCCCAGGCGAGCGCGTAGAGCGTGTCGTAGTTGGCGAACCCGACGCCGGCGATCAGCCACAGCACGACGGCCCCGGCGGCGATCGTGAGCGGGGCCGCGAGGCGGGCGGGAAGGTGCTGAATCGGCGTTCTCACGAGCGCGCACGCTATCCGCTCGGGCGAGGCGGGCGGGGACGCGAACCCGGTCCCGCCAGTCCCGCGGGCGTGGGTAGACTCAGCCAAGGTGCCGATCGACCAGCAAAACGAGCCTGCCGAGCAGCAGCAGCCCCAGTCCCTGTATCGCAGGCACCGGCCGCGGACGTTCGCCGATGTCGTCGGGCAGGAGCCGGTGGTGCGCACGTTGCGCAACGCGGTGCAGCGCGGGAAGGTGCACCACGCGTATCTGTTCGTTGGGTCGCGGGGAACGGGGAAGACCTCGATGGCGAAGATCCTCGCGGCCTGTCTGAACTGCGAGCGCGCGCCGACGATAGAGCCGTGTGGGGAGTGCGAATCGTGCATTTCGATCGCGCGCGCGAGCTCGCTGGACGTGATCGAGATGGACGCGGCGTCGAACAACTCGGTCGACGACATCAGGGAGCTGCGGGAGAGCGTCGCCTATTCGCCGGTGTCGGGGCGCAGCAAGGTGTACATACTGGACGAGGCGCACATGCTGTCGACAGCGGCGTGGAACGCGTTCTTGAAGACCTTGGAGGAGCCCCCGCCGAACACGGTGTTCGTGCTCGCGACGACGGAGGCCGGAAAGGTGCCGGCGACGGTCGTGGATCGCTGTCATCGCTTTGATTTCCATCGCCCGACGGTCGAGCAGATCGCCAGCGTCGTACGCCGGGCGGCGCAGGCCGAGGCGATCGAGATTCCCCCGGAGGCGGTCGCCGCGGTCGCGCGCTCGGCCACGGGCTCGTTCCGCGATGCGCTGGGAACGCTCGAGCAGTTGCTCACCTACAGTGGCAGCGAGATCGAGCTGGAGGATGTGCTGGCGGTGCTCGGCGTGGCGGACTCGGGCCTGCTGGAAGAGCTCGTCGATGCTGTCGATGCCGGGGACGCCCGCAGGGCGTTGACCGCGCTGGAGCGCTGCGTGGAGGGCGGTCGCGACGCGGGCTCGTTTGCCGGCGACCTGGAGGTGCATGCGCGCGAGTTGCTGGTCGTGCAGACCCTCGGCGAGCTGCCGGCCGAACTGTCGCTGACCGAGGAGGCCGATGCGCGCCTGCGCGCCCAGGCCGAGCGCGTGGACAGAGCGGTCGTCGTGCGTTTGCTGGAGCTGTTGGGCGCGGCGCTGGAGGGTGTGCGCGCGGGCGCGGACCCGCGTACCAGGCTGGAGCTGGCCCTGGTGAAGGCGGCGCGTCCCGAGGTTGACGCCTCGACGGCCGCGTTGCTTGCCCGGATCGAGCGCCTGGAGCGCGAGCGCGGCGGCGTGAATGCCGTCGCCGGCGATCGGGTTGTGCCCACCGGCGAGCGCGGAGGTCCCGTGGGCGAGGCGACACCGGAGTTGGGAGATCAAACGTCATCCGGACGAGCCGTCGCTGAGCCCCCTCCCGCAACTTCCAGCCCGGACCGGGGCGAGGTGGGGACAGACACGTTTTCGACACAGGCTGCAGCACCGATGAACACAGCGCCTGGCGCAACAGAGGCGGCGGAGCAGGCGCCGATCGCGGAGGTCACCGACCTCGAGTCGATGCGCGCGGTGTGGCCGGCGGTGGTCGATGTCGTGCGCGCCGGCAACGGCCTGCTCGGCGCGTTGATCGCCGACGCGCGCCCCGCCGCGGTGGACGGCGAGGACCTGACCGTGGCGTTCGCCTCGACGGCCGCGTTCTTGAAGAAGAAGGCCGAGCATCCGGACAACCGCGCGATCGTCACCGAGGCGCTGCGCCAGGTCACGGGGGGGCGCTGGCGGTTGTCCTACGAACTATCCGAGGTCGACGAGCAGGACACCTCCGAACAGGTCACCCCGACGGAGGAGGAGTGGGTGCGGCGCTTCATGGAGGAGTTCGACGCCGAGGAGCTGTTCGGCGACCAGACACCGGGTGGAGAGACAGTCCAGGGCGGGCACTCCTCTGAAAACAGCGAACCGAAGGAAGCGTGATGGCAAAGCAGCAGCGGATGCCGAACATGCAGCAGATGATGCAGCAGGTGCAGAAGATGCAGCAGGACATGGAGAGCGCGCAGGAGGAGCTCAAGCACGAGACGGTCGAGGCCTCCGCGGGCGGCGGGATGGTCACGGTGAAGGTTTCCGGAGACCTGCAGGTCCAGGCGGTGCGGATCGACCCGGCGGCGGTCGACCCGGAGGACGTGGAGATGCTCTCGGACATGGTCTTGGCAGCGGTCAACGAGGCGCTGCGCTTGGCGCAGGAGCTGGCCGCGAGCAGGCTGGGGGCCACCACGGGCGGGCTCGACCTCGGAGGCCTCGGCGGCGGTTTAGGCCTGCCGGGCCTATAGGCCGTGAGCAGCTACGCCCCGCCGGTACAGCGGCTCGTGACGGAGCTGTCGAAGCTCCCCGGGATCGGCACGCGCACGGCGCAGCGACTCGCCTTTCACATTTTGCGCGCCTCCACGGAGGACGCGGTCGGCCTGGCGGAGGCGATTAAAGAGGTGAAGGAGAAGATCGGCTTCTGCGAGGTGTGCTTCAACCTGACCGATGAGGCGCGCTGTCGCATCTGCCAGGACCCGCGCCGCGACCACGGCTTGATCTGCGTCGTGGAGGAGCCGTCGGATGTGATCCCGATGGAGCGCACGCACGAGTACGCGGGCGTCTACCACGTGCTGGGGGGCGCGCTGTCGCCGATCGACGGGATCGACCCCGAGGATTTGCACATCGCCGAGCTGTTCGCACGCGTCGCATCTGACGGCGAGGTGCCGGTACGCGAGGTGATCCTCGCCACCAATCCCACCACTACGGGCGAAACGACCGCGCTGCACATCGCCGAGGAGCTGCGTGTGCGGGGTGGGGGGGACTCTCATCTCACGGTCACGCGCCTGGCGAGCGGATTGCCGGTGGGCTCGGATCTGGAGTACGCCGACGAGGTGACGCTGGGCAAGGCCTTTGCCGGCCGCCGCGCTGTGTAGCGATGCTCAGACGCCGAACTCGGCGGTGACCTCGCCCGCGGCGACCGCCTCGGACAGCCGCCGGTGGTCGCGCTCGTTCTGGTCGGCATAAAAGGAGGAGAAGCGCGCGATCGCCTGGTCGAACTTCGCGCCCGACCCGAGGTAGGCGGCGATCGCGAGCCGGTCGCCGGAACGCGCGTGGGCGCGCGCCAGCGACCATCCGCAGGCGCGCGTGTAGGCGTGCAGGCCCGACGCGCTGAGCGTGGAGAGGTCGGCGGAGGCCTTCCAGTCCCACAGCTGACGGACGTAGAAGTCGTGTTCCTTGCCATCCAGTCCAACGCTGCGCTGGAAGCCGAGGAAGATATCGCTCGCGGCTTGGGAGATCTGCTGGCCGCGGACGACCCGCTCGCCGTGGTTGGCGAACTCGCTTGCGCCCAGATACGGCTCGAGCACCGAGGGCTGTGCCTCCTTGGCCTGCAGCACGAGTGGGTCCTTTCCGTCACGGCCGACGAGCAGGAACACCCACGCGCGCGTGCCGACGCTGCCGACGCCGACAACCTTGCGCGCCATGTCGACGAAGCGGTGCGTGCGGAACAGGTACTCGCGGTCGGCGTCGAGGCTCTCGGCATATTGATCGAGCACGGTCTGCACGAAAGCCGTCTGCTCGCGGGCGTCGACCGGGCCGACGAGCTCGCGGATCGGCACGAGCAGCGGTGGCACGTGGCTGAAGCGCAGCTCGCCGTCGACGCGTTCGGTCAGCTTTTTGACGGCCCGCAGGCTCGTCTTGCGCCGCGCCCGCGCGAACGGCCTCGTGAACTCCAGCCGACCCTCGGCGCCCAGTCGCCCGCCGAAGCGATCGACGAGCTCGCTGGCGGTCAGGCGCTCGTACCAGACTTCGAGATGGCTGCGCTTGGCGAAGCCGCGCATCCCCTCGCGATACTCGCGCACGCACTCCTCGACGATCCAGCGACGGCGATCCGCCGGCAGGCCGACGTCGCGCCCGGCGATCTCCGCGCTGGCGGCCATCCGCTTTACATCCCACTCCCACGGGCCGGGCAGCGTCTCGTCGAAGTCGTTGGGGCTGAACACGACCCGGCGATCGGGCGCGGCAAACCCGCCGAAGTTCGAGATGTGCGCGTCGCCGCACGCCTGCACGACGATGCCCGAATCGGGTGTGCCCGCCAGGTCGGCCGCCATCACAGCCGCCGCGCCGCGAAAGAACGTGAACGGCGAGACGAGCATCCGCCCGTAGCGGATCGGCACGAGCTCCGGCACGCGGGTCGCCGCCTGGGTGGTGAGCACCGCGACGGGATCGGGCCGATCGGGAGCCGGGGCCCAGTCGCCGTGCGCCGAGCGGGGTAGGTCCCCGCGGGCCGCGCGCCCGCGCTCGGCGGACTCCCCGGATCGCAGCGTTGCGCGATCAGTGACGGGCATACCTATGGCGTCATTGCTTGATCGCTCGCGACATGGCCCAAATCTTACGGCCCGGCGCGCTGCGCCGATCGGGGCACTGACACGCCTATATCCTGGCGCGATGAGCAACATCATCGTGATGAAGTTCGGCGGCACCTCCGTCGCCGACGCCGAGCGCATCAAGCGCGCGGCGCAGCGCATCGTGGAGAAGCGCGAGGCGGGCTACCGCGTGGTCGCGGTGCTGTCGGCACGGGGCAAGACGACCGACGAGCTGATCGCGATGGCGCAGGCGCTCTCGGCCGACCCGGACCCGCGCGAGATGGACATGCTGCTGTCCTCCGGCGAGCGCATCTCCTGCGCGCTGTGCGCGATCGCGATCAACGACCTCGGCCACCGCGCGATCTCGCTGACGGGCTCGCAGGCGGGGATCGTGACCGACGACTCGCACACCAAGGCGCGCATCCTCGAGGTGCGCGCCGACCGTGTCAGGGCGGCGCTGGATGAGGACTCGATCGTGCTCGTGGCCGGCTTTCAGGGCGTTTCGAGCACGGCGAAGAACGTCACCACGCTCGGGCGCGGCGGCTCGGACACGACGGCCGTCGCGGTCGCCGCCGCGCTCGGCGCGCAGGAGTGCGAGATCTACACCGACGTGGCCGGCGTCTACACCGCCGACCCGCGGATCGTGCCCGACGCGCGCATGCTGGCCACGGTCTCCTTCGAGGAGATGCTCGAGATGGCGGCCTCCGGCGCGGGCGTGTTGCAGCTGCGTTCGGTCGAGTACGCGCGCAACCACGGCGTGCGCATCCACTGCCGCTCCTCATTTGCGGACACCCCCGGTACGATGGTGGTGTCGGAAGGAGAGAACATGGACGCTGAAGAGAAGCCCCTGATCACAGCCGTCACCCACTCGACCGACGAGGCGCGTGTCACGCTGATCGGTGTGCCCGATGAGGTCGGGGCCGCCGCGCGGATCTTCGCGGCGCTCGCGCAGGTGAATGTGGACGTGGACATGATCGACCAGAACGTGCCCACCTCGGCCGGCGGGCATGCCGAGATCTCGTTCACGGTCCCGCGCGAGGATCTGCGCTCGGCGCAGGCGGCGCTCGAGCCCCTTACCGACAAGGCGTTCTCGGAGTTGATCGCACAGGAGGAGATGGGCAAGGTCTCGATCGTCGGCGCCGGCATGCGCTCGCACCCGGGCGTCGCGGCGAAGGTGTTCGCGGTGCTCGCCGACGAGGGCGTCAACATCGAGATGATCTCGACCTCGCCGATCAAGATCTCCTGCGTGATCGACCGCGAGCGCGTCCCGAGCGCGGTGCAGGTGTTGCACGCGGCGTTCGAGCTGTCCGGGCCCGGCACCTCGATTCCCGAGTAGTCGATCCCCGAGTAGCCGAGCGCGTTCGATCTCCGAGTAGCCGCGCCCGACCGCGCCCCGCTCAGCGGACGATCACGCCGAACTCCTGCGTGTACAGCGCCCCGGGCTGTCCTGCGGCCAGCGAGGCGGGCACCGCCGGGACGATGGCGATCGCGGTGTCGCGGTAAGGACTGAAGAGGATGTTCGCCAGGTGCTCGGGCGAGGCGATCCAGGCGGCGACGATCGCACCGGGCGTGCTCAGCTGGAGTGTGCCCCAGGCGAGGTTCTCGCCGAGCGTGTAGCCGACCTGGCGATTGGGCACGTAGCCGGTGTTTTCGATCCGTGCGACAGGCGTGAGGCCGTTCGGCGAGACGTGCGCGAAGTAGTCATCGTTGATCATTTCTTCGCCGTGACCCCGCGCGGCCTGTTCGAGTCGCCGGTTGGGCAGCAGCGGCAGCTCGTCGTCGCGCGCACGCTCCTGGTTTACGAGGCACAGGGTCGCGGTTTGGATCGCCGCGAGGTCCGCTGGCGTGGGCGTCAGTTCGGTGTTCGCGCAGGGCGTCCCGAGCACGCTCGCGAGCGTGGCGTGCAACCGGCTGCGCGCGGCCGCCGAGCGAGCTCTGGCCGCCGCGCGGCCATCGGTCGAGCGATACCCGCGATACCCGCGATACCCGCGATGTGCGCGCGCGGGCCGCGCGGCGACGGCCGTGTCGAGCGCCGGAATCGCACAGGCGCCGACGAGGATCGCCGTGGTGATCAAAGGCAGCAGACGTAGTCTCACCCTGCCGGTATCGGTCGCGAAGTCCGCCCATTTGAGCAGGATCGCGCGGTTTGGACGGAGAGGAGCGGGGTTCGCCGAGCGAGCCGGCGGCTTATGCTGGGCAGGATGATGGGCGAGCGCGTGTTGAGACGGCCGGGGCTGCTCGTGGCGTTGATTCTGGCGGTGGGGGTCGCCGGTACGGTGGTGGCGCTGAAAAGCCACGAAGGTAACGCCCAGTTCGTTCTTCAGCAGCAGTCTCTTGCACCCGTGAGCGCGAGTGCGCTGGACGCCCTGATGCTCACCACCAGCGACCCTCGTCCCGGCTACTCGGGGCGCGCGCGTGGGGTGCGTTGCAGCTCACGTACGTCCGGTGGGCTGGGCAACCCCTGGAGTTGCGTCGTGCGCTACCCGCGCATCCCGCGCGTGCGTTACGCGGTGACGGTGCACGCCGACCGCTCGATCTCCGGCTCGGGCGAGCCCGAAGGCAGGCCGCTGGGAAAACCGTTGACGGTCAGTGGATGCTGCGTGCAGACTCCGTAGGGAGATACGCACGGCCACCTCGGCCGCCCGGCGATCTCAGACGCCCGGCCACCTTGGACGCCCCGCCGGCTCAGACACCTGGCCCGCCGCCTCAGGCGAGCTCGTGGCGCAGCTTGGCCAGGGCGCGATAGATCCGGCCCTCGACGGCGCTCTCGCCCTCGCCGAGCACGCCGGCGACGTCGCGCAGCTTCAGGTCGGCGACGAAGCGCAGCGCGAGCGCCTCGCGCTCGTCCTCGCTCAGCGTGGCGAGCGCCCGGTGAAGCTCGTCGCGCTGCTCCACCGCGGCCAGCCGCACGTCGAGCTCCTCCGCCGGCGCGCCCGCGCCGACGTGGCGCAACACCCGCTCCTCGCGCGTCTGCCGGCGGGCGTGGTCGCGCAGCAGGTTCAGCGCGATCGTGTACAGCCAGCGGCGCTCGGAGCCCAGCCGCGGATCGAAGCGCCGCCGCGAGCCGAGCACCCGCTCGAAGGTTTCTGACAGCAGGTCCTCGGCCAGCGCCCGGTTGCCGGTGCGGTAGGCGAGGAAGGAGAACAGCCGCTCGGCGTGCTCTTCGAACAGCCGCTCGAAGGTGTCGGGTCGCATGCGCAGCGACATTCTCGCGTTTTGACGCGACGCGACCCTCGAACCGGCCGCTTGAGAGCTAGCAGAGGTGGTAGCGATAGCTCTGTGTGATCGTCCTGCCGCTGCTCGTCACGGCGGTCACGACGATCTTCGTGACGCCTTTGCCGCAGGGCAGGTTGGTGAGCTTGATATTCGCCGAGACCCTGCCGCCGGTGAGGACGGAGAGGACCTTGCCGTTGACTCGGATGGTCACCTTCGTCAGCTTCGAGCCGCGCGGGACGCTCAGGTGGATCTTGATCCGGCGCTTGCCGGTTTTACCCTTGCCCGTTTTCGAGCCGAGCACGCCGCCGCCGCCTTTGGCCGGCGGTGTGCAGGCGAAGCTGTTCGGGCTGTTGCCGGTGCATTCGCTGCCGTACTGGGCGATCGCGGCGTTACCGGAGTGGTGCGCGGCGCCGACGCCGGCGATCACGCCGCCGGTGCCGGCGGCCAGCAGGCCGACGGTCAGGGCGCTGACGGCGAGGCGACGTGCGCCGAAGCCCCCGCGCGCGACCTTCGCGTGGGACATCGCCGAGGTCTTGACCCGGTCGAGCTCGAGCGGACTCGCCTCGGGGCGCTCCGCGCGCAGGCGCTGGGTGACGTCGTCGAACCGATCGGTGTGTGCGTCGCGCTTGCGCCTCATGCTCGTGCCCAGGCCTCCTGTGGAAGTTGGCGAGGCGGGAACAGCCTCTGACTGCCGATACGAACGGCCCCACGGTTTTCCGACAGAGATCTTCAGAAACTTCGCGGCGGACGATTCGGTGCCTCGTCGGCGGAGCGAAATCACAGGTTCGTGATCGAGAACTCTCCCGAGCTGAGCGCTTCGCCGCGCAGGCGCGGCGCGGCGAGTTCCCACGCGCGGCGATCTCTCGAGCTGAGCTGCCGGGCGGCGTTGCGCAGGCCCGGCTCGAGCGGGTTGAGCGCGATCGCGCGGGCGATCGCCGCGTGCGGATCGAGTCCGGCGGCGGCGCGGGCGACGGCGAGCCAGAAGGCGCCTTCCCAGCTCTGCGGCTCGAGCGAGGCCGCCGTGGCCATCGCCGGCACGGCGCCCTGGGCGAAGCCCTGCTGCAGGTCGCAGGTGCCGACGATCGTGTAGGCCTGAGGACGCTTGGCCGACAGCGAAAGCGAGGACAGCGCCTGCTGCTTGGCGCCCACGCAATCGCCCTGCTTCAGGTCCTGCCCGCCGGCATGCAGGCGCGCGTAGGAGGTGCTCACGAGCAGTGGCGCGACGGCCAGCACGAGCCAGCCGAGCCCGACGAGCGTGCGCGAGGCGGGCAGCCCGGTGCGGCCGGCTCGGCCGTCGCGGGGACGCGCGAGGGCGAGCCCGGCGAGCATCAGAACGCCGAGCGTGACCGCCGGCATCTGCCAGTCCCAGTCGAACGCCTGGTGGATCGCCCAGGCGAGCGTCACCGCGAACACCGCCGCATAGAGCGCTCGGTCGGAACCGCGAATTCGCGCGGCCAGGCCGACGAGGATGCCGAGGACGAAGACGAGGATCAGCACCAGGCCGACGATCCCGAGCTCGGCGAGGCTCTGCAGGTAGAGCGAGTGGGCGTCGCTGACATAGCCGGATTTGCCGCGGTAGCGGAAGTAGTACAGCTGGTAGGTGCCGGCGCCCGTGCCGTGGAAGGGCTGCGTGTCGTAGATCCGCAGGGCCGCCTGCCACAGTCCCAGGCGCCCGTCGTTCGCCGGGTCGGTGAGTCGTGCGTGGGTCTGGGCGCCCTGCGAGACGACGCTGCCGTTGACGAATCCGTCGTACTCGCGGCGGGCAAGGCTCCCGGCGCCGAGCGCGAGCGCGAGCACCACGGCGAGTGTGCCGAGCGCGGCGCCCACCCCGAGCCGCAGACCGCGCGCCGACGATCGATCAAAGCTCGACCGACCCGCGAGCGGCGTGTTCGCGATCGCCCGGTCGAGCAGCAGCAGGCCCGCGCGCAGCAGGCCCGCGCCGACCATGCAGGCGCCGACGACGACCGCCACGTGGCGGCCCTCCACCACGGCCGCCGGGCTCGTGGGTGAGGTGCCGGACAGCAAGGTGGCGTCCCACGCGGAGTGCAGCGCGATCGCCGTGGCCGGCACGACCGCGAGCAGCGTGGCGGGGAGCGTGGAGAGGCGCGTCAGCAGGCAGTAGGCGAGCAGGCCGACGATCGCAACGCCGATCGCGCCACGCGAGAAGGTCAGCAGCAGGGTCGCCGCGATCCCCGGCAGCAGGGCGGCGGCGAGGATGCGCACGCTCCAGTGCTCGGCTCGATCGGCGCTCAGGTGAAAGCCGAGGATCAGCGCGATCGCCGCGAGCATGCCCTCGGCGTTCCAGTAGGTGAGCGGGTAGCTGAGCCGGCTGGCGAAGAATTTGCTGGCGGTCGGCCAGCTGTGCGGGAGCAGGCGCGAGACGAGGCCGATCAGGCACACGGCGGCGATCCCGGCGAACAGCGCCCCGATCAGCCGGCGCAGGCGCTGGGGCGTGTAGCGCAGCGAGCCGAACAAAGCGAAGGCGAGCACGTAGAGCAGCGTGCGGTCATAGTTGTCCAGGCCGCGTGCGGTGGAGTGCGACCAGAGCGTCGAGGCCAGCTGCCAGGCGGCGTACAGGACGAGCGCGATCAGCGGGATCGCGAGTGCCCGGCTGAAGCCTTCGAACGGGTGCTCGGCGAGCGTGGAGCGCAGAATCAGGGCCTGGGCGAAGACGATCGCCACGAAGCCGGGGGCGCTGGGAAAGAAGCCACCGGCGTTGAACGACAGGTAGATCAGCGCGGCGGGAGCGAGCAGCACGAGCGCGCTCAGCCCGAGCAGCTGCAGCGGCTCGCGCCCGGCCGCAGCGGCGGGCTCTTCGTGGAGCGCCGTCCCGACCCGCATCGTCTCGCTTGACATCGTGTGCCCGTGCGGGCCTAAGGGCGCCGCCGCCACCACGTGCGGTGGACCGGCTCGATACCTGTGAGATCGACCTCCGGCCGGGGCGGGATCTGCTCGCCGCTGAGGATCGCCGCGGGCACTTCCTCGGTCAGCCAGTCTTTCAGCGGCTCGAGGCCCGCCTGACGCAACTCGGCGGCGATACCCGGCGGACGGCGGACGGTGTCGTGGGTGTCGGAGGCGATGTTGTGGATCAGGCCCTCGCGCGCCATCATCAGCGCGAAGCGACGTACCTCACCGCCGAAGCCGCCCACGAGCGACCCCGCGGTGACCGACGTGAGGTTCCCCTCGCTGACCAGTTCCCGCAGCATCCCGGGATCGCGGTGGAAGACCGGGCAGCGCTCGGGGTGGGCGATCACGACCCGGTGGCCCTGGCGCTGGAGATCGAAGATCAACAGCTCGAGGCCGGTGACGGTCGGGACGAAGGGCGGCTCCACCAGCAGCCACGGGCCTTCGCCCAGGCTCAGGTGTGAGAGTTCGCCGTAGGGGAGGTCGATCAGCCGCGTCACCGCGAGCTCGGCGCCGGCGCGTATTTCCAGCGCGATCCCCTCCGCGACCAGGCGCTCGTTCAGCTCCTGCACCAGCGGCGCGATCGTGTCGGCGTCGTTCTGGTAGGACCAGCTGACGTGGGGGGTGGCCACGAGCACGCGTGCGCCTGTCGCGACGGCGGCGCGCGCGAGCTCGAGCGAGTCCTCGATCGTCTCGGGACCGTCGTCGATCCCCGGCAGGATGTGGGTGTGTAGGTCGATCATTGTTCCGGAACATTATGGCCCGCGCGCCCAGCCCGGCGCTTGTTCCGTTTATGTGAATCAAGTACCCGATTTTCGTTGGACTGTCCTGTCATATCAGTTGGGGAAGTCGAAGTTCTTTCGCAAAGGTGGAATTACCAAAGAAATTCAAACGTCGAAGGACCCTCCTTCGCTGGTCGCGGATCCGTTTTGCCCGTCGAACGCTGACAGTGGCATTGCATTGTCGGCTGCGACATCGGTTTCTGAATAATCACCAGTTTATTTGTTTTAGCAGGGATTTTCGCCGGTTCGCCGGGCCATTTGCGGGCGAGGTGGGTGGGGGGTTCACGACGCGTAGCAAAAAATTGCCAAACATTCGTCCATTCTGGTACGGTGCCGCTCAAGTAAAGCTCAGGAGGAGCAATGGGGATCGATGGGGAGGAATGTGTGCATGAGGCACGCCGCGGCCGTGCTTAGTCGATCCTGGATGACGGAAGGGATGACGTGACGAGCTAGTCGTTTGGTGCGTTCTTATGCATCGGACGGATGAGCGCGTGGGGCGGGTAGTCGCCGTGCGAGAGCGTTGGGGGCCGTAGGGCTCGACATTCGTCAGAGGTTTAGCGGTCAGATTTTCTACAGCGTGTTAACGAGTTTTAGATAGAGATGGGTAGCTTGACATGGTGGGCAGGGAGGGTTGTATGGACGCGACCAACAAGGGAGTCAGGACATGAGCGGCAGCGTTTCTTCAGTGCCGTTGACGGACAAGAAGTCGATCTCCGGCACACATTCATACGACACCGATGTCAGTGAGTCCGGGGCCGTCGATACTCAAACCCCTGGGAGAACAAGCATCGTGGGGCGCGAGCGGCGTTCGCGCCCGCGCCGGGCGAACCTTGTGGCGGAGTGGCCGAGCGTGAGCGTGATCATTCCGACATTGAACGAGGCACAGAACCTGCCGCACGTCCTGGCGAAGCTGCCGCGGCGCCTGCACGAGGTGATCGTCGTCGATGGCTTCTCGACCGATGGGACGCTCGACGTCGCGCGTTTCCTGCGGCCGGACGCCAAGATCGTCTTGCAGGAGTGTCGTGGCAAGGGAGAGGCGCTGCGTTGTGGCTTCGAGGCGGCGACCGGCGATGTCCTGGTGATGCTTGATGCCGACGGTTCGGCCGACCCATCGGAGATCCCTGCTTTTGTCGAAGTGCTGATGGAGGGAGCGGACTTCGCCAAGGGCAGCCGCTTTCGGGAGGGGGGAGGAAGCTCCGACATCACCCCGCTGCGGAGGCTAGGCAACCGCGCGCTCAACGGCGTCGTGAATGTGCTTTTCCGCACGTCATACTCAGACCTCTGTTACGGCTACAACGCCTTTTGGCGGCACTGTCTGGGACCGATGAACATCGATTGCACAGGCTTCGAGGTGGAGACGTTGATCAATATTCGGATCGCGCGCGCCGGCCTCGACATCAGAGAGGTCCCGAGCTTTGAGCGGGATCGCATCCATGGTGAAAGCAATCTCCGCACGTTCCGTGACGGCGGACGAGTGTTGCGGACGATCCTACGTGAGCGTGTGCGTAAGACACCTTGCCTGATCGAGGATGAGGCGATTAGCGGTGAGGCTGCGTCGGTGGAGTTGGTTTGAAGGGCGTCAGGAAGTTCATATGACGCGCGTCGTCTAGAGGCGCACCCACTCCAGTTTCAGAAATGCTGGGGAGGATCACTGCCGTACTCTCAGCGGCTCATGCTGAGTGAATCCCGATGTTTCGATCTGCCAGTTTGGAGTTCGAGGCTAGGAGGTTGGTAAGAAGTGTTGACCCCTGTCAGCGACCCATCTACCGCGGAGCACGGGACGACGGCGCCTGCCGTGAGCGTTGTCATATGCGCCTACACGATGCTGCGATGGGAGGCATTGCTTGCCGCCGTTGCCTCGATTGGCTGCCAGACGCATCAGGCGCTAGAGGCAATCGTTGTAATCGATCACAACTCCGAGCTGCTGGAGCGGGCCATGGAGATTCTCCTCGATGCCCGGGTGATCGAGAGCGTCGGCGAGCCCGGTCTGTCGGCGGCCCGCAATACGGGACTGCGCATTGCGCGCGGGGACATCGTTGCGTTTCTGGACGACGATGCGGTTGCTGACGACACGTGGCTTGAGGAGCTCGCGCACGCGTACGCTGACCCGAATGTCGTTGGCGCGGGAGGCGTGGCCCGGCCCAGGTGGGTGGGGCGAGACGCTCCGCTATGGCTCCCGCGGGAGTTCTACTGGACTATCGGCTGCAGCTATCGTGGCCTACCAACCCAAGTCGCGCCGATTCGCAATCCGATCGGCGCGTCGATGTCGTTTCGCAGGGCGGTGTTCGACCAGGTTGAGGGCTTCAGCAGCGACATCGGACGGGTTGGGTGCACGCCGCTCGGCTGCGAGGAGACGGAGCTGTCGATCAGGGTCCGACGGGCATATCCAGGTGGGGTGGTGCTTCATGTTCCCACTGCCCGTGTCGAGCACCTTGTCCCCATCGAGCGCATGAGCTGGGACTATTTCCGCTCGCGTTGCTGGGCGGAGGGGCTCTCCAAGTCGCTGCTCAGTCGCCGGGTCGGTAAAAGGGACGCGCTACAGAGCGAGCGCGACTACGTGCTGAGCACACTGCCCACGGGGATGCTGCACGGGGTGGCCGATGCGGTGCGTGGCGATAGCTCGGGTCTTGCACGAGCGGGCGCGATCGCCGCGGGCTTTCTTGTCACCGTGGCCGGCTACGCGCGCGGCCGGCTGGCGCGCCCGCGATGAGCACGATGATCGAGTCCACCGCTACCGCTAACGCCACCGTGCCGATCCCAATCCTGCTCTATCACTCGATTTGCGATCGTCCGGCGGTCGGGCAGGAGGCGTTTACGGTCACGCCCGCGGTCTTCCGCGAGCACGTTCGCGCAATCTCCGACGCCGATCGTACGGCGCTGACGATCAGCGAGCTTGCGCGGGCTCTGCGTGGCGAGCGGGCGTTGCCGTCCCGGCCGGTATTGGTGACGTTCGACGACGGTTTCGCGAATGTGCAACCTGCTGTTGAGTTGTTGTTGGGCGTTGGGCTCACGGCGAGCGTGTATGTGACAGCGGGCTGGGTTGGACGCGAGGCGATGCTCACAGAGGACGGGCTGCGCGAGCTGGCCGCGCTCGACGAGCGGGTCGAGCTGGGTGCGCATTCGGTCACACACCCGCGACTCGACGAGCTTCGCGCGGTACGGCTGGCGGTGGAGGTCTCGGATTCCAAGGATGCGCTGGAGGATGTCCTGCAGCTCCCGGTGGGATCGTTTGCCTATCCGCACGGGGCGTACGACCGGCGCGTGCGCGCGGCCGTGATCGATGCGGGTTTCAGCTCGGCGGCAGCCGTGAAGAACGCGATCTCTCACGACGGGGACGATCCCTACGCGCTCGCGCGTGTGACCGTCATGGGGAACACGAGCGTTGGCGATCTCGAGATGCTGCTCACCGGGGTGGGTGCACCGCTGGCCTGGAGGCGCGAGCGGTTGCGTACGCGCGGATATCGTGCGGTTCGTCGTTTGCGCCGGCGGCTGGGAAGGACAGTCACGTGAGTCGCCTGCGATCGTCATTGCTATCGGATCTCGCGCTGCTTACGCTGCTTGCGGCAACCGCGGTTGTAGTTGCGGCTGACGTGCAACCGGTGCGTCCGTTCGTGGTTCTCGCGGCCGCATGTTTTGTTCCTGGTGGTGCAATTATCACCAGGCTTCGTACGGGCGAGTTGCTGACCGATGTGGCGCTTGCGATCGCCTTAAGTCTCGCGGTGGAGAGCGCTGGTGGTCTCCTGCTTGCTTGGTCGCACTGGTGGCATCCGGAGGTACTGGGGATCGTGCTGGGGGTCGTATCAGTGGTGCTGCTGGTGACCGATCTCAAAGTGGGCTCGGAAAAAGTGATTCGCACCCGCACACCGTTGGGTATCCCCATAAGGGCGCGCAGCGCAATGCAGCGCAATGCAGCGATGCGCTATGCCCTCGCACTCACGCCGCTCGTCGGTGCCCTCGTTGTCTGGGCGCTTTCGCTTAGTCACATCAATGTGAGCACGCTCGGCAAGGGTGGGCTTCCGCCGGCGTTGCCGTTGGGCTGGTACGGCTCTCTGGCAACGGTGGTCTCGGGTGCCTCTCTCAGCATCTGGGCGCGACGTCCGAACGCGTGGCTGATGAGCGCCTACATCGGCGCGACCATCATAATTCTATTTTGCACAATACCCGCGATAACTGCCGTTCCGCAATACTGGTGGGTCTACAAGCACATTGGGGTTACACGATTCATCGCGGCTCATGGCGGCGTCGACCAAAGCGTTGATCTCTACAACCGCTGGCCTGGATTCTTTGTGGTGGCTGCATCTTTCTCGAGCTGGGCGCACCTTGACGCGCTGTCATTTGCTGCTTGGGCAGAGGCCTTTTTCTCCTTGCTCGATGCGATAATGCTGGCGGCGGTGGGATTCGCAATAGGACGCGACAAGCGCGTCGCAGGATATGCCGCGCTCATCTTCACGCTCAGTAACTGGGTCGCCGAGAACTATTTCTCGCCGCAGGCGCTGGCCTTCACACTTACGCTTGCCCTACTGCTCGTCTTCGTGCGCGTTTTTGCGGACGGCGATGTCAGGCCGTGGGCAAAACGGTTAATGGAGAGAGTTGTCCGCCGAGATCAGCCGTCGGTAGAGTTTGCGGCGCCGCTGCCTTGGGGGCGTACGACGAGTGTCGTGATCATACTCGGCCTTGACGTGATAATCGTCGCTACGCACCAATTGACGCCCTACGCGATCCTGCTGGAGCTCGGCGCTCTCCTGCTCTTGGGAGTGACGCGTGCACGTTGGCTGGTTGTTGTCATGGGCGTCATCACTGTGGGCTATCTGGTCCCAAATCTACCCTATGTCTCTCACAACTTTGGCTTATTCACCAGCCTAAATCCAATCAGCAACCTCAACAAGGGCGACAAGGGGGTTGCGCACCTCAATTTCTTCCAGGCCAATGCGGGCGGAATGCTTTCCGTGACGCTGATCCTGTTCATGCTTATTGCCGCCTTACGGTTGGCGCGGCGGGGCCAGGGTCATCGTGCGATCGCACTCCTTGTACTTGCAGGAGCGCCGTTTGGGATCCTATTTGCCCAGGATTATGGTGGTGAGGCGTCGCTACGAGTGTTCCTTTTTTCCTCTCCTTGGCGAGATGTGTTGATCGCATTAGGGATCCAGACGTTAGCCAATCATCGTCTGCGCCAGGCTGCGGCCTTGGCTACGTGCTTGATTGTGGCCGTCTTTTTCATCCAAGCGTTCTATTTTGATTCGGAGTTAAACATCGTCCCCAAGGGCGAGGTGACCGCAAGCGAATATTTTTACGCGCACGCGCCGGCCGGTTCGGTGTTGCTACTAGCCTCTCGCGACTTCCCCACGAGGCTGGGGGCTCGCTATGCCGTGATGCGCGGGCCGCTAGAACCTGAACAACCAAATCTACTTGACATCCATAGCTTTGAGGAGCGTCCTCTTGGCAGTGCGGACATCCCTGCTGTCATTGGGGTGATTCACCAATATTCAAGCCGGGGCTTCGTCGTTTTCACCGCCGGTGACTATCATTTCGCGACCCTTAACGAACTTACACCGCCAGGGGCGCTTGAAAATCTCGAACGCGCTGTCGCAACCTCCAGTCACTTCCGCCTCTGGTACAGCTCAAGCGACACTCGCATCTACCAACTGATCGGCTGATCATGGATGCAGAGACACCATGCCTGGGTCAGGTAGACAACGAGGTGGCCGACGCTCTGACGATCAGCGTAATTGTGACGACATGTGGGGGCAACTCCATGCTCATACGTTGTATTAACTCGGTGCTCGCCTGTGAGTATGACAACGTCGAGGTGATCGTGGTCGACAATCGACCGGGATCCGGGACTACCAGCGCGCTTCTCGCGGAGCACTTTGCCAACGATGTTCGCGTGCGATATACGCGGGAGGGGCGACCGGGATTGTCCTACGCGCGCAACGCGGGCTTGACGCTGGCCGAGGGGGAGGTCGTGGCGTTTACCGACGACGACGTTGTCGTCGACGAGGGTTGGCTACAGGCCATTGCAAACGCCTTCGCCCCGGAGGTGGCCTGCGTGACCGGGCTGATCATGCCGCTCGCGCTCGACACGTCGACACAGGCGCTCTTCGAGCGGTTCGCCGGCTTTAACAAGGGGCACGAGCGCCTCTCGTTCCAGCTCGCGGATAGGCACGAGGATCCGCTTTTCCCGTACGCGCCCGGGGCGTTTGGGTCCGGTGCGAACACTGCCCTACGCAAGTCCGTGGCACTGCGCCTGGGGGGCTTCGACGTAGAGCTCGGGACGGGAACGGCGGCCTGCGGAGGAGAGGACCTGGATATGTACATCCGGCTGCTGCTCGCGGGCGAGAGGATCGTCTACGAGCCGGCGGCGGTGCTCTTCCACGAGCACCCGTCCGGTGACGGGGGACTGCGGCGGCGAGTCTTCACCTATGGCGTGGGGCTGACCGCGATGCTCACCAAGCAACTGGTCGCGGGACCCCGGCTTCCGCTTCTGCGGGCGATTCCCTCGGGAGTCGGATATCTGCTGGACGCGGGTTCGCGCAAGAACGTCTCCCGGGGTGCCGAGTATCCACGCACGCTCACCGTCCTCGAGAGGCTCGGCATGATCGCCGGCCCGCTTGCCTATGCGCTAAGTGTATTCCGCTCTAGGGTGCCCTCACGCAGTGAGATGGCCCTGCCCGCGCGCAGTCCTCACGACCGCCCGGCGGTTCGATGAGCAGCACCTCGTCGCTCCGTATCGGACCGATCCGCAGCCGGCTCGCGCGAGATACATCCGTGCCGCTGCTGCGCAGCGCGTACAGCCTGATGCTCAACGTCGTGCTCAACTCGGCGTTGGGCTTCGTCTTCTGGATCGCCGCCGCGCGGCTGTTTCCGGCCAGCACGGTGGGTCGCGACAGCGCACTGATCTCGGCGATGCTCACCCTGTCGACGATCTGCCAGTTGAACCTCAGCTCCGGGATCCTCCGGTTCCTGCCGATCGTCAAGCTCGACCCGGCGCGTGCCGTGATCGGTGCCTACGGGCTCACGGGGGTCGCGACGCTGCTGCTCGGCGTGCTGTTCGTGGTTGTCGCTCCCGACGTTGCCCACAACTATCGTTTCTTGCGGGACGACTCTCTGATCGCGGTTACGTATGTGGTGGCCGCCACGCTATGGGGCGTGTTTGCGCTGCAGGACGCGGTGCTGACCGCGCTGCGCCGGGCGCCCTGGGTCCCGATTGAGAACTCGACATTCGGCGCGTTGAAGATCATGGCGCTGCCGTCGCTGCTCGCACTCGGTTCTGGCCACGCGGTCTTCATCGCCTGGGTGGTGCCGATGGCGATGCTCGTGCTGCCGGTGAACTACCTGATCTTCGCGAAGGTCATCCCCAACTGGGCCGGGCGGGGAACCGAGCTCTCTCCCGTCGAGCGGTTTGGCTGGGGGGGTCTCACGCGCTTTCTCGCGCAGGACTACCTGGCCGGGATCTTCACCCAAGCGGCAAGCACGATGCTCCCGGTGCTGATCGTGGCGCTGCTCGGCACCAGCGAGAACGCCTACTTCTATATTCCGTTCACGATCGTGAGCGCGTTCGATTTGCTGTTCGTGAACGTGGCGGGTTCGCTTACCGTCGAGGGCGCTATGGCTGAGTCGCGCTTTCCGCTACTCGCGCGTGTCATCGTGCGGCGCTTCCGCTTTGTCTTGATCCCCGGGGTTGCTCTGTTCATAGCCGGGGCGAGCCTCATCCTGCTGCCATTCGGTCCGCGCTATGTGCAGGCTGGAGCGCCTGTCCTCAGGCTGCTCGCGTGTGCCAGCATCTTTCGCGCGATCGTCACTCTGTTCGTCGTCATCTGTCGTATCGAAGGCCGTGCGTCGCGCATTCTTGCGATCCAAGCGGCAATCTTCGTGATGGTCATCGGGCTGACGGTTGTGCTGGGCAAGGCGCACGGCATCGAGGGTGTTGCCCTGGCCTGGTTAATCGCCAACAGCATCGCCGGATGCGTGGCTGTACCACGTGTATTGCGAACTCTCAGACGCGGCAGGGAACTCGCTGAGCCGAATATCCAGGCTGTTGGCGGTTGAGGGGGATTGAGTGCGCTTTATGCTCGTAACGGTGACCGATTCGAGCGCGCTCTCGCGGACGCGCTTGGACTCACTGCTCGCAAGTCTCGAACGGCAGTCGGCGGAGATCGATCTGGTGCTTGTCATGCGCGGTGAAGGCTCTCCGCCGGAGCGTCCCACGGACAGGATTCGCATACATCCATTGGAGCAACCATTGGTGACGGGTCTTAGCGTGGCCCGCAATTGTGCTCTCTCTTACGCACGGGCGCGGGACCTGCTGGGCGCGGTCGACATTGTTGCGTTTCCCGATGACGACTGCGTCTATCCTGAGGGCCTGCTAACACGAGTGGGGCAGTTGATGACCCCGACGATCGGCATCGTGTGTGGATCCTACGGTCCAGCTTTCAACGAGATCGATACCCGGCGCTTTCCGATGACGGAGAAGCCGCTTTCACCGGCTCACGCGATGGCGGCAAGCTCGAATACGATGTTCTTTGCTGCTCCTACCATCGAAGCGGTGGGCGATTTCGATGAGCTGCTCGGGCTTGGCGCACGCTATGCTTCGTCTGAGGATGTAGATTACATCTTGAGAGCCCTCCGGCACGGTATTGCGGGCATCTATCGCCCGGCGGAGGTATTTGTGGAACATCCTTACAAGGCACATCATCCGAGTGCGTATTACGTTGGCGTTGTGGCAACCCTTGCCAAGCATGCGCTGGGTGGTGGGACGTTTTTTCTTCTGGTACGTCGAATGATTCTAGGCTTGGGTATGACATTGCGCGGAAGTTTTCCGCCAGCGGAGTATTTCCAGGCGATCCGTGCGGCCGGATACTGGCTACGCCGAGATTTAGAGAGCAACACGTAGCCATGCATCGATCCAGCACGATATTGGTCGGACGGATTGCTGAGGATAGAGGGTCCATTGCGTAAGGGGCGAGCAACATCTATCAATAACAAGTCGCGGAGTGGCGGGGCAAAGGTGTGTGTCGTAGGCTCGGGTCCACGATTCCTGAGCGGGATCAGTTATTACACAAACAGGCTTGTGCATACATTCGCGCCGAGGCACGCTGTCTCGGTGATCCTCATCCGCAAGCTGCTGCCTGCGCGCTTCTATCCCGGTAAGTCGCGGGTTGGAAAGCAATTGGTGCAGTTTGACTACCCACCGGACACGCCCGTTGTGGACGGGGTCGACTGGTACTGGGGGGCGAGCCTCGTGCGCGCGTTGCGCCAGCTCGTCGAGGAGCGCCCGGATGTGGTGGTGCTGCAGTGGTGGTCGGCAGCGGTGCTGCATACCTATCTCGTCCTCGCGGTCGCCGGACGGTGCCTGGGTGCACGGATCGTGATCGAGTTTCATGAGGTATTGGACACGGGCGAGCAGCGGCTTCGACCCATCCGCTGGTACGGCCGGGTGTTTGTGCCCCTGCTTGTGCGACTCGCTCACGGTGCGGTGGTGCACAACGAGTTCGATCGCCAGGCACTGGAACATCATTACCGTGTCGATCGCCTACATGTGGCGATCGCACCGCATGGCCCCTACGATCAATACTGCTCGTCAGACCAGGAGAGTCCGGCGCCTTCTACTTCAGGTGCCTGTCGCCTGCTGTACTTCGGGGTGATCAGGCCCTTTAAGGGCGTAGAGGATATCGTGGGGGCCCTCGACGCGATGGATGAGGAGGAGGCCAGTGGCTTCATGCTCACGGTCGTCGGTGAGTCCTGGGAGAACTGGACGTTGCCCGCGGAGATGATCGCGAGCTGTAGGCATCGGGACCGGATTGAGTTTGTCAACCGGTATGTCTCCGATGACGAGGTGCCGGAGTTCTTTGCCGGGGCCGATGTGGTCGTGCTTCCCTATCATCGCTCGTCGGCGAGCGGTCCCCTACATCTGGCGATGGCGTACGGGTTGCCGGTGGTTGTGACCGAAGTGGGTGGCTTGGTCGAGGCCACAGATGGCTACGCGGGGGCGATCCGCGTGCCGCCGCGTGATTCCAAGGCGATTCGCGAGGCCCTGCACGAGGCCGCCAAGCTGCGAGGGCAACGGTTTCCCGATGTTCATTCCTGGGATCGCACATTGGATGCATACGAGTCGCTGTTCAGGCTTGTCGGGGCTGGATCTGGTCAATAGCTAGAACTACCGTGCCCGCCGCGCCCGATGGCGATTGCGATGGCGGCGATGAGCCGTTTGTCGTGCTCGGTGTACCCTGGCCGCACTACCGTCCTGCGAGGTCGGGCTCAGCAGTTCTGACAGCGAGCTCGAGAAGACCCCGCGACTTGCTAGATCACGGAACGCGCTTAGTGACGACGGAGAGGAGTTAAAGCTCCAGTCGGTCTCCTTATCGACGTCGAACCAAATGAGGGCTCGGACTCGAGGCATCTGAGCTTCAAGGGCGCGCGGTATTTCGCTGATCCACGTGGCCTTGCTGCCCCCGAGCTCGGTGGATGCCGTCTCGGCGATCATCAGCGGCTTGGGGCTCAGTAGTGCGATCGCGTTATAGCTGGCTTGAAACACTTGGTCAAAGGTCATCCAGGAGGTGTCGTTCACCGCCCACGAGTTGTCATGAATGGTCCCCCAGTTGTAGCCGTCAAGGGCAACATCGTTTACCCAAGAGTTGCCCGGGTAATATGGGTTGAACGGCGTGGTGCTGTTTGAGCCGTAGACGTTGGGTGACCACACCCAGCGCACGTTGGAAGCGCCGGCGGCGCGGAAGATCGACACGACATGGCGCCACATGGCGACGTAGTCGCCGGGCGAGTTGCCTGGCCTGACGCCCCACGAGTCCCAAGTGCCGTTCATCTCGGGCGCGAGCCTCACAAAGAGGGAGTGCTGAAAGCTCGCCGCCTCGCGTGCGGCCCGCCAGAGGTAGGTATCGTACGTGCCTTCCGCAATGCGGCTTAGCGAATAGCCGACTTTGTTTGGCGAGCCCACGGCGGCTGAAGACGGTTCCCAGGTGATCATCGGGACGATCCCTTGCCTCAATAAAGGAGAGATGATCTTGGGATTGATGAGCGCTGTTGTCCATCTCGGGTTCCAATCTTGGTAATACATGGCGATCTGCGGCTCCACGCCGAGTTCGGTCTGGAGCTCGTTGATGGCCAGTTCCGAGTTGCCGTAGAGTGCGCGTGTGTAGGCGCCAAGGACGACGGTCGCCGAGGCGCTGGCCGGGACCGCGAGGGTCGCTGTCGTGAGGAGCGCGAGTAAGGCTACGTATGTGCGACGTAGCTTATGGTGTGGGATAAGTATCTTGGAGCGCATTCTGGGTGTGATGGTCGGCTGGGAGCAGGTGGATACGACGCGCTCATGATGCGTCACGCGTGTGCGAGATCGACCGGTTGGAGTCGCGCCGAGAATCTGGGTGGTACCGCTGGACGGAAAGACACTGCGGGCGTGCGTGTGGGGCCGGCGTGGTCGCTGTCGGCTCGGCAGGTCGACAGCCGATGATTTCGTTGATAATGGTTCGATGAAGGGCGCGCGAAATCCTCCCGAGACGAGCGTCGAGCCGACCCAAATCGTGGAGGTCGAGCTGAGCGAGTCGGTGCCCGACCTGCAGGCGGCTCAAGCGCCTGACGGCAGCCCATACCGGCGCGCCAACGTGTTTGTGCGTTTGCATGGCGAGCCCCTCGGCTGGGTGGATGTCCCGCTGGCCTCTGGCGAAGGACTGAAATCCTCGGATTTGGCCGCGGCGATATGGCCCGAGGTCATCGATCGCGTGCGAAGCCACCTGGAAAGCGACGGCGAGGAAGCTCCGACGATGCTGCCGCCCACCGGCCTTGGTATCTCCGGCGAGCCGGCTTGTCTGCGCGAGCGTCGGGAGTTCCTGGAGACGGCGCCGAAGATCAGCGTTCTGATCCCCTCCCGCGAGCGCCCCGACCGGTTGCGACGCTGCCTCGACTCAGTCCTGGCCTGCGAGTATCCAAATGAGCTGGTGACGGTGCTCGTCGTGGACAATGCGCCGCAGACCGATGCGACCAGGCGCTTGGTGGAGGAGTACGCGGGGCGCGCGAAGGTCGGCTACGTGCGAGAGGATGCCCCGGGCAGTGCCAGCGCCCGCAATCGTGGTCTGCGAGAGGTCGACACAGAGGTCGTGGCGATGACCGATGACGATGTCCTGGTTGATCGTCATTGGTTGACCGAGATAGCGCGCACCTTCGCGGAGTTTCCCGAGGCCGCGGTTGTCTCAGGCCTGTTGCTGCCGTTGGAGTTGGATACGCAAGCGCAGTTGTGGTTCGAGGAGTATGGCGGCTTCAGTAGAGGATTCGAACGCCGTATCTTTGACCTCGACAGCCACTGGCCGCGCGACGAGGCGCTCTACCCGTGGACGGCCGGGCTGTTCGGCACGGGTAACAACTTCTCCTTCAGAACAGCGGCGCTGCGGGAGATCGGCGGCTTTGACCCGGCGCTGGGCAATGGCACCCCGGCACTGGGTGGCGTGGACAGCGAGGTCCTGCTCCGGACCGTGCTCACCGGGCACACCGTTGTGTACGAGCCACGGGCCATCGTCCTACATGCGCATCGGCCCGACTATGAGGGTTTGCGCCGGCAGGTCTATGCGTACGGTGCCGGGCTCAGCGCCTATTACCTGAAGACCCTGCTGGCCAACCCAAGCCTGATCAAGGATTTTGCGCGCAAGCTGCCCGTGGGCTTGAGATTCGCGCTGAGCTCCGGGTCGTCGAAGAACTCGGGCAAGACCACGAGCTACCCTCGCGAGCTGACCTGGCTCGAGCGTCGAGGGATTCTCTATGGCCCGCTGGCCTATCTGCGCAGTCGCCGTAAGTATGGTCCCCATCGGGTGCCCCCGGTAAGGCTGCCCAGGTAGGGGACGTAACAGAAAGAGCGCGGGTGCCGGGCCCGACCCCCGCTCGCATAAGTGCCCAGTCGGCGGGGATCAGCTCAAGCCCCGACAGGGTCGGAGCGATGCTTTCGGTGGGATGTCACGGCGAACACTCAGATGGATTTTGTGCTCGTTCATCCTTGTCGGGCTGGCCGCCGCCGTGCCCGTCATGGCTCAATCGGTCGGCAGGGAGGCTCGGCTGCGTCACCAGTCCAGAGGCCGCTCGACCGCTCGACCTTATCATCACCGGCGTCACCGGCGGGGGGCTGGCAGTCACCGGCGGGGGGCTGGCAAACTCAAGGGCGGTGAGGCGAAAAACAAGCTTACGGACGGATCGAGGAAAGCGCCGGTGACGGGGGCGGCGAGGAAGACCGTCGGTTTGCGGTCTCCCGCTCCGGTGCCTGCCACTCCGCGGACCGCCGGCTCGATCGATACCGGTGCGCCCGGTGGCGAGCCGGCTCCGGTGATCCCGACGCCGACCGCGCCGGTCGAAGCCACTAGGCACCTGATCTGGTCCGACGACTTCAACGGTCCGGCGGGAGCAAGCCCTGACTCGAACAACTGGAGCTTCGATACCGGTGGAGGTGGCTGGGGCAACGACGAGCTGCAGTCCTACACCTCGCGGCCCCAGAACGCTTCACTGGACGGGCAGGGCGACCTGGTGATCACGGCTCGTGCCGAAAACTACAAGGACCCTGGTGGGCTAACGAGCAAATACACATCGGCTCGTCTTCAGACTCTGAACACTTTTCAGTTCCAATACGGGCTGGCCGAGGCGCGCATCCAGGTTCCGTCTGGTAAAGGGCTGCTGCCGGCATTCTGGATGCTCGGCAACAACGCCTACGACAGTTCGGAATCCTGGCCGGGGTGTGGTGAGATCGATGCGATGGAGGTCCTGGGCTCGGAACCCAGCATCGTCAACGGGACGCTGCACGGCCCCTGGCCCTGGGCCCCAGACGGCGTGGGCGGCACGGCGGAATCGTCCACCCCGCTGTCCGCCGGCTTCCACGTCTACGGCGTCGAATGGTCCCCGGGTTCGATCAGCTTCCTGCTCGACGGCGCCGTCTACAAGACGATCACGCCGGCCGACCTGCCTCCCGGAGCTGCCTGGCCGTTTCAGCATCCCTATTTTCTGCTGCTCAATCTGGCGGTGGGCGGCGTCTGGCCTGGCTCACTCAATGCCTCCACCCAGTTCCCTGCGCGGATGACCGTCGACTGGGTGCGGGTCTGGCAGTGACGGCTCGGCTCGGGCCATGACTACGCTGATCGCGAACAGCACCGCCAGCCCGATCGGGCAGGCCAGCCAGGGGATCGAGTCGGGGTGCTCGAGAGGGTATAGCCAGCGCTCGTCGCCCCCTGCGGCATCGAAGAGCAGATGGGAGACGACGATTGCGAACACCGACCAAGTGATCGGCTTACTTCGCGTAATTGCAAAGGCCACGAGCGCGAGGCCCAGGGCAAGTAGCAGACTGTGAGTGTCGGGGCGATGATCCAGGGTCTCGAGTGCCGTCGGGCGAACGCTCCCCGCGGCAACCACGTGATCGAGATCCACCGCAGGCCCGCCGATGAACGCGAGCACGGCAAAGAGGGCGCGCCTGTTGCTGCGCAGGACGATTGGCAGGACCACGAAAAGGCTGATGCACCCGTGGATGAACACGGCCCCGACGGCGGTGAGGTTCGGGTACTGAGGCGAGGTGAGGAAGGGCCAGCCGTGGTAGGGATGCATCCGCCGGCAGGTTAGAGCACGCCGGGGTACTTGCCTGCCACTGTGCCTCGGGGATGAGCCTGTGTTGAAAGCGCTTTGCTCACCCTCCAAGCCCCGACCGGGCGACATCGACTGCTCGGCCGGCCGCGCTCCGGCTCGATAGCTCCCCACCGATCCGGCGGTCGCCACCACACGCTGCGCGCCAAGATGCTCGATGATGAGGGCAATCTGCTCGACCTGTTTGGGGGTTGCACGTGGGATAGATCGGTGATGTCTCACGAGGCGTGCGTAGCCTGGACAATGTCAAGCTCTTACGAGACAGGACTCCTCGCTCTTAAGGGGCGGGCAACACGAGCTTCACGTCCCGAACCCAACAATGGGTACGATTCCTCTTTATCCTAAATGTGCGAGTATCACGAATCTATGACCTGCCGTTGTGGCCATCCAAAGCATGAGCACGAGCACTACAGACGTGGCAAAGACTGCTCGCGGTGCTCATGCCGCCGGTTTCGCTGGCGCTGGCTGTCCTTCCGTCGAGGCCGAGCGGTAGAAACGTAACGTTCGTGCTGACGCTCGTGCCCCCGTGTGGGGTCACCACGCTCGGCACGACCCGCTTGGCGCAGCGAGCTCATAAGACGACATTTTGGGGTATATTGAGACCATACCCACTCCTCGGTTCATCGAGCTCGCAGAGGCTGCCGCCGACCAGTTCGGCCTGGTGACCCTCCAGGACGCCAAGCAGATCGGGTATGAGCCCAAGACGATCGTCAAGCTCGCCGAGCGGGGGCAACTGGAGCGAATCAGCAGGGGCGTCTATCGAGTGCCGTTCATTCCCGGCGGAGAGATGCAGGCCTACATGGCCGCGGCGCTGTGGCCGCAGGGCGTGCGCGGTGTGATCACCCATGAGACGGCGCTGGACCTGTGGGACGTGAGCGACGTCAATCCCGCGACGGTCCATATCACCGTCCCCCGCGCGCACCGACCCCAGCGAGACATTCCTAAGGCATACACGATCCACCGCAAAGACCTCGACCCTCATGAGGTGACCGCGATCGAGGGAGTGCCCGTCGTGCGGCTCGCGCGTGCGATACGCCAGTGCGCCGAGCTTCACACCGGCCGCGGCCTGCTCGAGCAGGCCTCCCGCCATGGTCGCGGCCGGGGACTGCTCAGCGCGCAGGAGCACGAACAGCTCACGCGCGAGCTCGGACTCGAGCACACGGGCGGAAGAGCATGACACCGCCCATCAAGCGCCCTGTCCGCCGAGGAGGAAGCCAGCTCGGACATAGGCGGATTAATAGTCGGGTGCGCCCAGCTGGCCTCCTTTGATCATCCCCATAGCGTGCAGATCGGCAGCGCGAAGATCCGTTCGGCGAGTCGGAACGGCCGTGGGCCTGTGTGGAGCACCGCGCCGGCGAGGAAGCGCTCGCCGAGCTGTTCCCGGAGCCACTCGAGGTGACGGGCATCGCCGCGCGTGGGTGCCGCGGAGGACTTGATCTCGATCGCGACTGTGTCTCCGCCGGAGAGCTCGGCGACCAGGTCGATCTTGTGACGGCCGTTCTTCTCGCGCAGGTGATACAGGCGGGGCGTGAAGCCGGCCGGCTCCAGCTCCGGCCTGATCTGTGCCAGTACGTAGGTCTCGATCAGACGCCCCAGCAGGTTTCCATCGCGCATCACGGAGAGCTCGTCCAGGTGCAGGGCGGTCCTCAGCAGCGAGGTGTTGCGGGGGCCATCGAGACTCACCGCGTCGCGGGTGAGCAGCTCATTGAGATAGCTATCGAGCCAGCGGTCGCGTGCCCGGCGCCGGATCCTTGATCGACAGCCCGCTTGACCGCTCCGAGCACCTCAGGAACGGCTTGCCACTGGTTTTGGACCAGCATTCAGTTGCGTTCTGGACCAATCCTGGCTCAGGCATCCTTGGTTTTGTTCAGTAGCCGACGCTAGATTGGCTTGGTTTTGTTCAGTAGCCTATCTGAAATTGACCTGGTTATGATCAGGTTTTTCTTGTTTTAGGCTATGATGGCCGGCATATGAGGGATTTTGAGCGCCGTCAGCATCTGCTCGACTTCAACCCGTGGTGGCAGGATCCCCGGCGGTGGCAGGAGCGAGACCCCGATCTGCGGGAGGCTCGGCTGAACGCCCTCACCTCCTATGATCCCCACCCGTTGAGCGACATCGCGCTTGGCTCGCTGTATCTCCTCATGGGTCCTCGTCGGGCCGGCAAGAGCGTCGCCATGAAGCGCGCAATCGCCGGCCTGCTGGGCGAGAGCGTGGATCCGCGGCGCATCGTGTTCTGCCCGTGTGAGGATCTGAGCCCCCAGGATCTACGGCGTGTCATCAAGCTCGCCGAGGACCTGACACCCGGGATCGATCCTGAGCACCGCTACTGGTTCTTCGATGAGATCACTTACGTCAGCGGCTGGGCCGCGGCGCTGAAGCAGTTGCGCGACCAGACCTCCTTACGCAGTGGATGCGTGGTTGCCACTGGGTTTTCCGCAGCCAAGCTGCGCGAAGCCCAGGGTGAGCTTGGAGGTCGCGAGGGAAGGGCCGGCGGAGTTCATCTGCTCCTGCCAATGGGGTTTCGTGCGTTTGTAGGAGAGATCTACCCCAACCTTGCCGCCAACCTCCGGGGGGATGCGATGGCGCTGCTCGACCTGCAGTCCGATCGAGCTCGCCGCTATCTGGAGTCCCTCGCGGTTCAAATCGACCAGCTTGTTCTTGCCTGGGAGCGTTATCTGATGATCGGCGGGTTCCCGCGTGCTGTCGCGGATGCCCTCGAGGGAGTCGATGTGCAGGCCACGACAGCCAACGGCCTCTGGAATATCCTCGTCGGTGACGTCCTCCACGTGGGCTCGATGAGCGACCGGGACGTGAAGGTCCTTCTGCAGCGTCTCGTGGTCGGGGTGGGCTCACCGCTCAGTGTCGCTGACATTGCCAGGTCGCTGAACATCGGCGCTCGCAATACGGTGGATGACCGCATCGACAGGCTTTGCGCTTCGTTCTACGCGTGGCGGGCCTCGATCACGCACGATGGAGCAATGGCCGTTGCCGGAGGACAGAGCAAGCTCTACTTCACCGATCCGTTGATCGCCCGCCTGCCCTCCCTGCGTGATCGATCGCTTGCGTCCCCCGATGTCACCCACCTGTCCGAGCAACAGCTTGGCGTGTGTCTGTTACGCGTCCTTGCCCGCGCCGATCCCCTGGCGATTCTCGACGAGGCCGCGATACTCGTGCAGCGCAATCCGAACACCGGCGGTGAGATCGATTTCGTTGGAGGTCTCCTGCAGACCCCCATCGAGTCCAAGTATGTCAGCCAGAAATGGATGCAGGAGCGTAAGGCTCTAGATCAGCACTACCAGCGAGGGATCATTGCCACCCGCGACATCCTCGACCTGAGCAAAGACATCTGGGCCATCCCGGCCGGTCTGCTCGCCTGGGCAATCGACGGGTGAGCTTGTTGAATATTCCCCGCTCTCCCGGCTGTGGCCAGTCCAGGACGCTCTGGGACTTTCACGACGGGCGCGATGCTGTGCGGCGGAGGCCATCAAGCGTATGCGGGTAGCTTAAGTCAGTAATCATCGTGATCGTGGGCAGGTCGGTTACAGCTGACGCGACCCCGAGATACTCCTATGCGTTTCGCCCCGGCCGCTTGATCCCTCGGCCGCACTGATCGCGGCACGCCTGATGACGCGGGCCTTGAGATGGAGTACCTGCTCGTCGTGGGCACACGCGCCTGACGTTGGGCGCGCCGCTGTCTAACCGTGTGACCGAGCGTTCCAGGCGTGTTCGATCTGTCTCATCAGGGCGGGGTATATGACGCGATGTCGGAATGGTGCGATCGCGGCCATGTACGTCGCTCCGAACCTTCCGCGGGGCTTGACGTACACCCCCATCTGTCCGTGATAGCGACCTGCTTCCTCCGGCACCCAGGCGAGGTGCATCACGGCGTGAACGGTGCGATTGGAAAGCTCGGCAGCCCACTCCACGTCGGTGCGGTAGAGGGGCCTGAAGCCAAATGGGCTGAGGCCCGGCCCTGTCGCGGCGCCGGTGTTGCGTAGATCCTCGGGCAGCCGAGCGCGCAGCGTCGTTTCGGTGGCCTGCGGGATCGCAAGTGGGCCTGGCGCGTCATCCCATCTGAACCAGCCGCCGACGCGATAACGAATGCTGAACAGGGCGCGGGTCGCGAACGACCCCCCGTTGGCCGGATCGAGGGAAGCCATCACCTCGAGCAAGGTTGGAAAGTCCTCGGCGCCGCCCTGCGCCGGCAACGCCCAGACATCCTCCAGCCTGAAGTCGGGCGCGACCTCGGAGATGCGCCAAGCGTGGGATTCGTGCTCGCTGTTCGTGAGCCTCATGCCGCGAGCTCGGCCCTCATCGCCTCCGCGAGCGCGATTGCCCCCGACAGCGGCCTGACCATCACGCGGAAGTCATCGATCAAACCTTGCTCGTCGATGTGTAGGAAGTCGCATCCCTCGAGCTCGCGATCGCCGACGCGCGCGCTGAAAACGAGGGCGTGATCGCGCGCGTTGGGTGCGCCGATCTCACGCTCGTAGCGGAAGTCCTCGAAGACCCGTGAGACGGCCCGCAGGAGCGGCGCGACGGCATCGCGCCCGCGGTAGGGCTTGAACACGACCGGGCTATGGAACACGACGTCCACGGCCAGTAGCGCGAGCGCGGCCTCGATGTCATCCGCCTCGATGGCGCTGCGAAACGGATGCATGGGCGCGACCTTTCTATGGAGATTGCGTGGGCGTATGTTGCGTCCGGACAAGATAACGCGAGCTCGATCCCCCTGGCCCGCCCGAGCGGAGCCTCCGTGCTCCGCGTCTGGGGCATCGCTCGCTACTTACCGGTGGTGCGGTGCATCGTGCCACGTGCGTGACCGGCGCTTCCCCGTCCAGCGGCGCCCATCCCTCCGCCGGCTGTGCCGCGAGTCGGTGGTGGCGGTGTCCGACGGATCAGAAGATGCAATGCCCGGTCGTCAGGTCCCTCTTCCGAGCGCTCGCTCACATGCTTCGGATGAACCGTCCGGAACCGGGGACCTCGGCCTGGATCGACCACCGCCACGACGACCTTCGACTTGCTCGGTATGTCGAACACGATCCCATCACGCTCCGGTCCGTCGCCGGCGACCTTGACGAGCTCGCCAGTGCTCAAGGGCTCCATCGCAACAGCGTACTGGGATGACCTCCTCCAGTAGTGGCCCGGGTGCAACATGCAACAAGGCGCATATCAGGGACGGTTTTGTACGGCTGGGTTGCGGTCTATGGTTTGCCGATCATGATCGTCCGTAACGCCGATCCGCAGCATGACGCGGCCGCGTGTGCGGCGATCTATGGGCCGTATGTCTCCGATACGGTCGTGTCCTTCGAGGCTCGGCCGCCGACGGTGGAGGAGATGTCGAGCCGCATCGGTGGCGCCTACGCCTGGCTCGTTGTCGAGCGCGACGGTGTCACGCTGGGTTATGCCTACGCCTCGCCTCATCGTGAGCGCGCTGCCTACCGCTGGGCTGCAGACGTTGCCGTCTATATCGACGCGGACCACCACCGGTCGGGCGTCGGGCGCGCGCTCTACACACGGCTCTTTGAGCGGCTGCGAGCAATCGGCCTGTGGACGCTATGCGCCGGGATTACCCAGCCGAACGATGCGAGCAGTGGTCTGCACCGCGCGATGGGATTCGTCCCGGTCGGTACCTACCGGCGCATCGGCTGGAAGGCCGGGGCCTGGCACGACGTCCAGTGGTGGCAACTGGACCTTCGTCCCGGCGAGCCGGGACCACCAGGATCGTAGCGGGCTCCAGCGCAACGACGTGGCGGGCGATGCCCTGGCCGCTCAGCACCACATCCAGCGTCGCTACGCACGATCTGTCTCTCGCCGATCAATACTTCACATGCGCTTCGGCTTCCGTGTAGGCGCCTTCTTCTGACTTGAGCTTCAGCACGGCTTCGCTGGTGCCGGATGCCGGGCTCGTGTATTCGAAGATCGTCGCCGATTCGGCGAGGCCCGATGCGGGGATGCTGAGGGCGGTGGCGTTGGTCAGGGTACCTTCGCCGCTGGTCTTTTCGACCTTCGCTTTGTTGATCGCGCCGAGGTTGCTCACGATGTTGGCGTAGGCGTCGGTGATGCTGGCATGGGCCTTGAATTTCTTACTGGCGCCGATGCTGGTCGTTTTACAGGCAAAGGGACAGGTCCCCGCTTCCAGGGCGCCGGCGCTCACTTCGGCGTGGGCCCAGGCAAAGCGTTCAGGGGTGGTTGCCTTGACGGTGAAGGCGCCGGAGGTGCCTTCGATCGTGCCTTCTTTCGCTTTGAGTGTGGTGCTCTGGGCGTCGCTCAGCTTCAGCGAGGAGGCGCTGCCCACACCTTCGGTGAAGGTGACCGCCGTCGCCGCTGTCGGGTATTCGGGCGCCGTGGCGTTGGGCGAGCTGGCGGGCCCGCTCCACGCGATCGCCTTCGCGCCCGTGTAGCTCTTGGCGAGGTTGCTGTATTCGTCGATCGCGGTGAGCGTCACGTTCAACGTGACGCCCGCTTCTTGTTCTGAGGGTGTTGGCACAGTGAATTTCTTGGTCGCTGCCGCTTTGACGGTGAAGGTGCCTGTTGTGCCTTCAATCGCGCTTTCTGTGATCTTGAGCGTGGTGGTCTGGGCGTCGTACAGTTTGATCGAGGCCGTGCCCGCACCGGAGGTGAAGGTGACGGTCGCCGGGTAGACGGGCGCTTTCCCGTTAGGCGAGCTGGATGGTTCGCTGAAGGTGAGCGTCTTTGCGCCTGCATAGCTCTTGGCGGTGTTGTGCCAGCTGTCCCAGGTGGTCACGGTCTCATTGAAGGCGGTGCCCGCCGTTTGTTCGGCCGGCGTCGGTAGGCTGAAGCTGCTGGCGCTTGCCGCCTTGATGGTAAATGAGCCCGACGTGACTTCGATCGTGCCTTCCTTCGCCTTGAGTGTCGTGCTCTGGGCGTCGTAGAGCTTGAGCGCGGAGGCCGTGCCCACGCCCGCGGTGAAGGTCACCGTGCTCGCGGTGCTCGGGTATTCGGGCGCCGTGCCATTGGGTGCGTTTGCCGGGCCGCTCCAGGCGAGCGTCTTTGCGCCCGCGTAGCTCGTCGCGGTGTTGCTGTATTCGTCGATCGCGGTGAGCGTCACGTTGAAGGTGGCGCCCGCTTCTTGTTCTGAGGGTGTCGGCACGGTGAATTTCTTGGCCGTCGCCGCCCTGACGGTGAAGCCGGCGGAGGTGCCTTCGAGCGTGCCTTCCTTCGCTTTGAGCGTCGTGGTCTGCGCGTCGTACAGTTTGGTCGAGGCAGCCGCGCCGACGCCGGCCGTGAAGGTGATCGCTGTCGTGTAGCTGGGCGCTTTGCCGCTGGGCGAGCTGGCGGGTTCGCTCCAGGCGATCGTCTTTTTGCCCGCGTAGCTGGTCGCGATGTTGCCCCATTCGTCGACGGCGGTGAGCGTCACGTTGAAGGCGACACCCGCTTCCTGTTCGGAGAGCGTCGGCACGCTGAACCTCTTGGCCGCGGCGGCTTTGACGGCCACCGCCAGCCCGGTGCCGTTGTTGAGCGAGCCTTCCTTGACCTTGATGTGCGCCGCTTCGGCCTTGTAGAGCTTCATCACGCCGTTCGTCGCGCTCGACACGGTGGCCCTGCCTTCGGTGAACGTGATTTCGGTTTCTTCGCCGAAGTTCTTTTCGACGCCTGACCTGTCGATGACCAGCGGTTCTTCGCCGCCGGCTTCACCTGCGCCTTCGAAGATCAGGCTGTGCGCGCCCGTGTAGGTGCCGACCGTATCATTGCTCGCGTCCTTCGCGAGGATCGTGAGGTTGTCGTCTTCGCCGGCGGTGGGCGTCAGGCTCGCGGCTTCGAGCACGAGGTGGGTCGCCGGGCCGTAGGCGACCGTCACCGTCTGTTCTGAACCGGTGGACGTCCACGAGCGCCATACCGCGGTGACCTTGTATTTGTGGGCCCCGACCGGGACGTTGGTGTCGGTGCAGCTCGTGGCCGTCGCGTGCGAGCTCGAGCTCGGACAGCCCGCGCTCGCCGTGGAGCCGTCGCGCGTCACGTAGTATTCGACCGTCCCTTCGCCGGGCGGGGTGACCGCGGACCAGCTCAGTGCGACCGTTTCCGCGCCGGTCGTGGCGCCCGTGATCGTGGTCGTCGCGAGCGTGGCCACGGTCGCCGAATTGCTGGCCTGGCCGGAGGCCGTCCAGAATGCCGAGACGACCGCGGCCGTCGCGAGGAGCGCCAGCGCCAACGCCGGCGCGAGCGAGGAGAGTCGGGGATGCGACATCCGTCTCACGAGCTCGCGCCAGTCTGCTGGCAGCCGATGTGTTCCGTCTGTGCCTATGAGGCTTTGTACTTGAGCGTGATCGACGCGCCCTTGCACGCGTTCTGGTTGACAGCGGCTTCTTCTTTCATTTTCAGGTTCACGGTGAATTCCTTGGTTTCACCGTGCGCGACCACGACTTTTGGTTCCTGGGATGCGGGCGTGACTTCGAACCATTCTTTTTTGCATTCCGCCACCGAGGTTTTTTCGACTTCCGCTTCGAGCTTCGTCAGGAACTCGTTCTGGCTCGCGTCGACGTCCTTGACCTTGACGGTGACCGCGGAGCTGCCGCCGGGATAGAGGCCTTCGACCAGAGTGCTTGAGACTTCGAAGGTGGCGCCCCCGGAGCTCGCTTTGACGGTGCCGGTCCCTTCGCCGGAGCTCGTCCAGTAGGCGACCGCGGTTGCGGCCATTGCCAGCGCGACTACGGCCACACCAAACGCAATACGTGTTTCTTCTTTGTGTTCAAAAAGCGGGACATGGGCAGGGCTCCTTTCTAGATTCACAGAACGTGCCGGGCGGCTGGGCGATCTGCGGGAGACCCCTGGCTTTGCGAGCCCGCCTCGCGGCGGGGGTGCCTTTTTCCTTCATTGCGACCCGGCGCCCCGTGAAAGCGGAGCTAGGCGCATGCCCCCCATCGGCGGGCATGTCCGCCGGCTTTAGCGCCGGGCGTCCCTATCGGTCCTCGAGCAGCGTCCGAAACGGCCCCGCCGGCTCGACCGTCGCGCCCGCGGCGTGCACGCGGTCGGCGAGCCACAGATCGGAGGTCACCACCCGGATGGCGCCCGGTTCGGAGGAGGCGGTGACGAGGCGAACGATCTCGTGATCGGCGGAATCGCGTCCCGCCCTCGGGGCGTGCGTCACCTCGATCACCGTCGAGCGGATCGGCGGGCGGGGCGGCTGCTCGAAGACCACCGTCACCTCCTCTCCCGCAGGGCTCGTCGCAGCCCATCGCTCGAGCAGGTCCACCAGCTTGATCATCGCCGCGTGGCGATCCTTCCACCAAGCGTCCGGACGCGTGCCGATCACGTTCATCCCGTCTATCAGCCACTGCATCCAACAAGCCTACGTTCTTTGCGCGACTGCCTTGTCGCCACCGCCGCCAAGGGCTACCCTTTACAACATGTGCCGGAACATCCAAACACTCCACAACTTCGCTCCGCCCGCGACCGAGGACGAGGTTCACGCCGCCGCCCTCCAATACGTACGGAAGATCAGCGGCTTCACCAAACCGTCGCAGGCAAACGCCGAGGCATTCGAGCAGGCCGTCGATGAGATCACCTCGGTCTCGGCGAGGTTGCTCGGCGAGCTGGTCACCTCGGCTCCGCCGAAGGATCGCGAGGTCGAGGCGGCGCGGCGCAGGGCGCGCAGCGAGCAGCGGTTCGCCGCTTAGCTCACTCCGGGAATCTTCCACCGGCTGCGCGGTGCGCGGGACTTCAGCCCGCAGGCGCTCTCGCTTTCCGTGCCGTCCCGTGCCGTTGCGTCGTCGATACTTACGGTCATGCCAGTGCCGACAATCGACGAACTACTGGTTGGAGACGACGTCGGCCACTGGGCCGAGCTCGGCTTCACGATCGCGGACGGATGCTGTGATCTCGGCGCGGTGCGGCTGCGATTTCTTGGCGACGCGGCTGGGGGAGGCCTGCTCGGCTGGACGCTCCGCGACCTCGTTTCCACGGTGCTCGACGGGCTGCCCAGCACCGTCTCCGAACATTCGTCACGTGCTCCCGCGCCGGCCCACCCCAACGGCGTCCTTGCGATCGACCACGTCGTCGCGTTCTCGCCATCGCTTGATCGCAGCGTCCGCGCGCTGCAGAGCGCGGGGCTGGACCTGCGCCGGATTCGTGAGCAGCCCACCCCCGCCGGGGCTCCGCGCCAGGCGTTCTTCCGCCTCGGCGGCGAGATCCTCGAGGTGGTTCAGATGTCCCCCGAGGCGATGCAGGGCATAGACGGCCGGAAGGAGCCCACGCGCTTCTGGGGGTTAGCGGTGCGCGTTGCGGATCTCGACCGGACGGTTGAGCTGCTCGGCGCGCACGTAAGCCCGATCCGGCCCGCGGTTCAGCCCGGCCGGCGGATTGCCACCCTGCGTCGCTCGGCGGGTCTCACGGTTCCGCTGGCGCTGATGAGCGAGGCTTCCGCGTAAGCGGCAGGTCGATCTCGGGCGGTCTCGGTCCGGGGGTGAACCGG
>CAVSEF010000003.1:0-951674 GCA_963726985.1 uncultured Solirubrobacterales bacterium | reverse complement strand
TCCCGGGCTGGGTGGGTCCGGATCCACCGATGGCCTCCGCCATCAATTGCGCGGTGCGTGCAGCGGTGCCGCTGGGTGCATCGAGCTTCTGATCGTGGTGTAACTCGATGATCTCGGCCTTCGCCATGTGACGCGCCGCCTCGACGGCGAAGCGCATCATCAGCACGGCCCCGATCGCGAAGTTTGGGGCGATCAGCACGTTCGCGGTTGGCTCGCTCTGCGCCGGCTGCGCCACCGATCGCAGCTCGGCCAGCAGCGGCGCCGGATCGAACCCGGTCGTGCCGATCACAACGTGCACGCCGGCGCGCACGCAGCTGAGCGCGTTGGCAAGCGCGGTGTCGGGTCGGGTGAAGTCCACGACGACCTCGGGTGGTTGGGTTGCGGTGAAAACGTCCTCGAGCGTGGTTGCGAGCAGCGGATCGACGCGCCCGACGAGCTCCATGTCCGCGGCGTCCTCGACCGCCGCGCAGACCGTCTCCCCCATCCGCCCCGCGGCGCCGGCGACCGCCACGCGGATCATGCCGGTACTGCCTGCAGTGGGGCCGGCGCCGTGTGGGTCACGCCGCCACACCCTGCAGTGGGACAAGCGCCGCGTGGAATGCCTCCTCCTCGGGGCCGACGCAGGCGACCGACAGCCGCCCCGGAGCGAACAGCTCGTCGGCGAGCTCGCGCAGGGCGGCCACATCCACCGCATCGATCCGCTCGATCACCTCATCCACCGACAGGATCGGCAGCTCGTTCAAGACCGAGATACCGAGGCGACTCATGCGCGCGGCGGTGGACTCCAGCGCGAGTACCATCCGGCCCTTCAAGTTCTCGCGCGAGCGGTCGAGCTCCGCCGTGCTGGCCGGATCTTCGACGAAACGCTCGAGCTCTGCGGCGATCGTCTCGACCGCCTCGGCCAGGTTGTCCGGCCGCGTGCCGACGTACAGCCCCACCTCGCCGGTATGGGCATAGAGGCTCGAGAAGCAGAACACCGAATAGGCCAGCCCTCGGCGCTCGCGCACCTCCTGGAAGAGCCGCGAGGAGGACGTCCCGCCGAGCACGCCTTCGAGCACTCTCAGCGCGAAGCGGCGCTCGTCCTCGCGCGCCAGCCCCGGACCACCCAGGCAGAAGTGGTACTGCTCGGTGTCCTTCGCGAAGAAACGCACGCGCCGCTCGAAGTCCGGATCTTGCAGTGGTTGCAGAGGCGGATGTTGTCCGCTGCGCTCGCTACCGGCCGCGATCGCCAGCTCCACGAGCCGGTCGTGATCGACCGATCCCGCCGCCCCGATCACGACGTTCTCGGGCACATAGCGCTCGGCGTGAAAGGCCGTCAGCTGCGCGCAGTCGACCGCGCGCACGACCTCCGCGCGACCGATCACCGCCCGTCCGAGTGGGTGCTCGCCGAAGACGGCCTCGCCGAGCAGGTCGAAGACCTTGTCCTGGGGGTCGTCTTCGTACATCGCGATCTCCTCCAGCACGACCTCCCGCTCGGCCTCCAGGTCGCGCAGGCGCGAGCGCCAGAGCATGTCGCTCATCACGTCGAACGCCCGCTCCAGGTGACGATCGAGCACGCGCGTGTAGAGGGTCGTCGTCTCCCTGTCGGTGCCCGCGTTGATCTCCGCGCCCATCGCGTCGAAGATCTGGTCGATCTCCTCGGAGCCAAAGCGCTCGGTGCCGCGGAACAGCATGTGCTCCAGCAGATGTGAGATTCCTGCCTGTCCGTCGTGCTCGGCCGCCGAGCCCGTGCCGATCCAGAAGCCGAGCGCCACCGAGCGCACGCTCGGCACGCGCTCGGTGACCACTCGCACGCCGCTGTCAAGCGTCGTGATGCGGTGCTCTGCCTCAGGAACGGTCACTACCGCCGTGACGCGGCCGGCCCGAGCCACGCTCGCCGTCGCGGCTGCGGCCACGGTCGCGACTGCCGTTGCGTCCGCCACCGTCGCGCGGAGGACGCGAACCTCCGCCCCCACCGGTGCCGACGCTCGCGAGGTCCTCCGCCGACTTGCCGGCGACATCGGGGTCCTCGGACAGGCGCAGGCCGATCCGTCCGCGCTCGCGGTCGACCTCGACCACGCGCACGTTGATCTCGTCGCCTTTGTTGAGCACGTCCTCGACGTTCTCAACGCGCTGGCCGGGAGAGACGTTGGAGATGTGCAGCAGGCCGTCGGTGCCCTTCGCGAGCTCGACGAACGCGCCGAAGGTCGTCGTCTTGACGACCTTGCCGACGTACTCGTCGCCGACCTCGACCTCCTTCATCATCATCCTGATCCGCTCGAGCAGGGCATCGCCCAGCTCGCCGTTGGCGGAGTAGATCAGCACCTGGCCGTCGTCGTTGACGTCGATCTGGGACTCGAACTCCTCCGCGAGACCGCGGATCGTTTCGCCGCCCTTGCCGATCAGCAGGCCGATCTGCGAGGGGTCGATCTGGATCGTCTGGATCCGCGGCGCAAACTGGCTGAGCTGCTCGCGCGGCCCCTGGATCGTCTCGACCATCTTGCCGAGGATGAACGTGCGGGCCTCTTTCGCCTGCGCCAGCGCGTCGCGCAGGATGTCAAACGTGACACCGGTGATCTTGATGTCCATCTGCAGTGCGGTGATCCCGCGCTCGGTGCCGGCCACCTTGAAGTCCATGTCTCCCAGGTGGTCCTCGACGCCTGCGATGTCGGTCAGGACGATGTAGTTATCGCCCTCTTTGATCAACCCCATCGCGATCCCGGCGACCGGGCGCTTGATCGGCACCCCGGCGTCCATCAGCGACAGCGACGAGCCACAGACCGAGGCCATCGAGGAGGAGCCGTTTGACTCGAGGATGTCCGAGACCACACGGATCGAGTAGGGGAAGTCCTCGATCGAGGGGACCATCGGCGCGAGCGCCCGCTCGGCGAGTGCTCCATGGCCGATGTCGCGGCGCTTGACGCCACCCATCCGGCCCGCCTCCCCGACCGAGAACGGCGGGAAGTTGTAGTGGTGCCAGTAGTACTTTTTCGTCTCCAGGCCCAGCGTGTCGAGGCGCATCTCCTCCTTCAGCGTGCCCATCGCCACGACGCTCAACGCCTGCGTCTGTCCGCGCGTGAACAGCGCCGAGCCGTGTGTGCGCGGCGTCACGCCGACCTCGATCGAGATGTCGCGGATCTCGTTCTCCGAGCGTCCGTCCGGGCGCTTCTTGTGGACGGCGATCCGCTCGCGGATGATCGACTTCTCGAGCTTGTCGAAGGCCATCTGCACCGCGGCGCGGAGCTTCCTGGCGTCCTTGACCTGCTCGTCGGAGGCGCCCTCGGGAGCCGGCGTTGCGTGCTGCTCGAGGATCGCCGCCTCGACTGCCTTGGTGGCGTCCTGGCGGTCGAGCTTGTCCTCGACCTGCGTCGCGTCTTCGAGCGCCGCGCCGTGGGAGGCGCGGATCGCGTCGAGGATCTGCGGGTCGACCTGGATCGAGTCGAAGACTTTCTTCTCCTTGCCGACCTTCTCGGCCAGTTCGCGCTGCAGCGCGCAGAGCTTCTTGATCTCCGCGTGGGCGATGTCCAGCGCGTCGAGGATCTCCGCCTCGGGGATCTCGTTGGCGCCCGCCTCGACCATCAGGATGGCCTCCTCGGTGCCCGCGACGATCAGGTCGAGGTCCGTCGCGTTCTCATGATCGGAGCCCGCCCCCCCACCCCCGCCGGCCAGCAGATCCTCCTCGTTGGGGTTGACGACGAAGTTGCCGTCGATCTTGCCGATTCGCACAGCGCCGACGGGCGTCGGCAGCGGGATGTCGGAGATCATCAGCGCCGTGGAGGCGCCGTTCATCGCAAGGATGTCGTACGGGTGGACGTGGTCGATCGACAGCGGGATCGCCACGAGCTGCGTGTCATAGCGCCATTCCTTGGGGAACAGCGGGCGGATCGGACGGTCGATCATGCGCGCGGTCAGCGTGCCCTTCTCGCCGGGGCGACCCTCGCGCTTGAAGAACGAGCCGGGGATTTTGCCCGAGGCGTACATGCGCTCCTCGACATCCACCGTCAGCGGGAGGAAGTCCACATCGCGGAGGCTGCCCGCGACGGCTGTACAGAGGACCATCGTGTCGCCCTGACGGACGACGACGGCGCCGGAGGCCTGCTTGGCCATCCTGCCGGTCTCAAACGAAATCTCGCTACCCGCAATCTCCACGGAGACGCGCGTAATTCCATCACTACTCATATTCACTGCCTTCCTGTACCGCCCGTCGGTCGGCGGTCCGTTTTCTTTTCTCTCGTTTCCGAACGGACGGAGCTTAGCGGACGGGCAGCGGCGAGGATTCCCACTTCGCGTGCTGAGACGGACGTGGGCCAAGCGGGCCGCGGACGCAGGGAGCGTGGCGTGCTACGCACGCGAGCGACCGAGGACAAAGGATCCGCGCCGTGCCCACGTTCGTCTCAGCCTACTTGCGCAGGCCGAGCTCTTTGATCAGCGCGCGGTAGCCCTCGAGGTCGCGGCGACGCAGGTAGTCGAGGAAGCGGCGGCGGCGGCCGACCAGCATCAGAAGGCCGCGCCGCGAGTGATGATCCTTGGACTGCTCGCGCAGGTGCTCGGTCAGATGGTTGATGCGCTCGGTCAGCAGCGCGACCTGGACCTTGGTCGAGCCCATGTCCCGCTCGTTGGCGCCGAACTTCACGGCGATCTCGCGCTTGCGTTCTGTCGTTATCGCGGCCATCAGCGGGCACCGTAGCAGACGGCCCGCGCCGACAATCCGCTTAGGAGGCGTTTTGGGCGATTTCGCGCGTGCTGGCCACGTCGCTGTGCATCTGCTCGATCAGCGCCTGGGCGCTCTCAAAGCGGCGCTCGCCGCGCAGTCGTGCGAGGAAATCAAGACTTAGCTCCCGCCCATACAGGTCGCCGTCGAAGTCGAGAATGTACGCCTCGATCAGCTCGCCCCTACCCGTCTGAAAGGTCGGGCGCACGCCGATGCTCACGGCCGCCGGGCGTGGGCGGGCGGGATCCTCATACGAAAGGCACGCGTAAACACCGTGCCCGGGACACACGAGCGTCTCCTCGGGGATCAGGTTGGCCGTCGGAAAGCCAAGCTCGCGGCCACGCTGATCGCCCTGGACGACCTCACCGCGCAACTGAAAAGGCGCCCCCAGGAAGTCAGTGGCCGGGGCCACCTCGCCGGCGAGCACCAGACCGCGGATGTGACTGGAGGAGACGACCTCTCCGTCCACCTCCAACAGCGGGTGGACGACCGTCGCAAAGCGTCCGTCCGCCGCGAGCAGCTGCGGGTCGCCCTGTGCCTTGTGGCCGAAGCGAAAGTTCTCACCGATCGCCACCCGGGTGGCTCCGAGCGCGCCCACCAGTACATCGTCGATGAACTCGGCGGCCGTCCTGGACGCGAAGTTCGCGTCGAATCCGATCACGATCAGCTCCTCCACGCCCAACCCCTCGATCAGCTCAGCCTTGCGCTCCAGCGTCGTCAGCAGCTTCGGAGTGTGCTGGGGGGCGACCACCGACACCGGATGGGGCTCGAACGTGAGCACGCTGTCCGAGCCCTCGATCACCTCTCGGTGGCCGAGATGCACGCCGTCGAAGGTGCCCACCGCGACACTCCGGCCGCCTGCTCGCTGCTCGACATCTTCCAGGCGCGTGATCTTCATGTGTGCGCAAGCCTATTTGGGAAGCCTCGCCAGCGCTTGGTCAAGCGGGATCAACGGTGGATCGACCCATGGCTCCCCCCGTCGTGGCGGCGCGACCGCGTCATCCACCGCGAACGGCCCGATCGCCGTGCGTCTGAGCTCCAGGCAGTAGGCGTCGTTCAGATCGGCGATCAGCGAGCGGACGTAGGTACCGGACGAGCATTCGATCTCATACCCGGCTCGTTCCAGCCGGTGCTCACCCGATCGCGCGGCGTCGGCGTCGGCGCCGACGCCGACGAGTGAACCGGTCAACGTGTCGGCGCCGAGCGGGCTGGCCGACGCATCGGCCTCGAGCGGATCAGCCGGCGCATCCGGCTCGCGCCAGAGTTGCTCGAAGCGATATACATGCACGACCCGCTCTGGCATCTCGAACCGCTCGCCGCGGCGCGCGCGCTTGTAGGCTCGCTCGCCGCCGATCTTCACCGCCGAATACCGCGGCGGGCGTTGTCTGATCTCGCCCGTCGGCAGCGGCGGCTGGCCGATCTTCGATCGGTCGTCCGGCAGGCGTCCGGTCTCGGTGATCTCCCCCTCCGTATCCCCTGTGCTCGACACGGCTCCCAATCGCGCCACCGTCGCATAGCGCTTGCGCAGCTCCATCATCTGGCGCTGGGCTTTAGTCGCGTTGCCCACCAGCACGATCAGCAGCCCCGTCGCAAACGGGTCAAGCGTCCCCGCGTGCCCAGTCTTCACGCCGTCCAGCGCCCGGCGCACGGCAGCCACCACGTCGTGGGAGGTGATCCCGGCCGGCTTGTCGATCAGCAGGACGCCGTCCATCGGCGTGCCGGGAGAGCTCAGGCGAGCGTCGCGGTCGCGTGGCCATCGGGGGCGACGCGCAGCTGCGCCGCGAGCGCGCCACGCAGGAACGCGATCAGCTGATCGGGCTCGAGCGTCGTCGAGAAGCCCGCCGCGCGCCGGTGCCCCCCGCCCCCCTGCGCCCGCGCGATCATCGACACGTCGACATCGTCGTCGGTGGCGCGCAGGGAGACTTTGTACTGCCCCTTGCGCTCACCGCTCGTCAACTCGCGCACCAGCGCCGCGAGCTTCGTGCCCTGCAGCGCGCGCAGATGGTCGATGATGCCCTCCGAGTAGCTCTCCTCGGCATCGGCCTTGGCGAAGTCCGCGGCGCTCAACGACGCGATCGTGAGCTCGCCGTCGTCGAACCGCTGCACCTGGCTGAGCGCCAGCGCGAGCAGTGCCAGCTTGCCTTCGGGCGTCTCCTCGTAGAGCCTTCTATACACGGCTTGCACATCGACCCCCGCCGCGATCAGCTCCGCCGCCATCTCGTGCGCGCGCGGACCGGTGTTCTCGTACATGAAGCGGCCGGTGTCGGTGATCAGCCCGACATACAGCGCCTCCGCCACGGCCGGCGTCGGCGCCACCCCCAGGCCACGCATCAGATCCCAGACGATCTCCGCCGTGCAGGAGGCCTCGGGGACAACGTGGTTGAGCGTGCCGAAGCGCGTGTTGTCGTGGTGATGGTCGATGTTCAGCAGGTGCTCTCCGTCGTGCAGCACGCTCGCCGAGTTGCGGTCGATGTTGCCGCAGTCCAGGAAGACCACGGTGCGCTCCGCGACATCTGCCGGCGGCGCCTGAATCAGGCCGTCCAGCGAGAAGAAGCGGTACTCCAACGGCAACGGCAGATCGTCGGGCGCGATGAACATCAGCGAGTCCTTGCCCAGCGCACTCAGCAGACCCTGCATCCCCACCAGCGAGCCCAGCGCGTCGCCGTCGGGGCGCTCGTGCGCGGCGAGCACGAAGCGGGAGTCCCCACGAATCCGCTCGAGCACGCGCTCACGCGTGACCTCCGTGCTCTCGATCTCGCTCATTTCTGCCCGATCTCCTCGATCAGCTCGTCCACGCGCATCGCCCGGTCGGTCGTGTCGTCGTAGGCAAACTCGAGCGTCGGCGTGCGCTTCAGTCGCAGCTGCGCCGCGACGCGTCCCTGCAGAAAGCCATGTGCGCTGCGCAGGCCTTCGAGGCTCGCTTCGCGCTGCTCGGGCTCAGAGGTGCGCCCGCCGTCGCCGAGCACGCTCACATACACGCGAGCACGGCGTAGATCGGCACTGGTTCTGACATCTGTCACGGTCACAAATCCCACTCTCGGATCCTTCAACTCTCCCCCCACCGCATCGCCGAGCACCTGGCGGATGGCCTCGTCGACGCGGCGCATACGTCCCGAGCTCATCCTACCCTTCCTGCTCCCCGAAGCTCCGTTTCAATTGCATCGTCATCACGCCCCTGAGCCGGTCGAGGGTCAAGCGATACAAGACCGTATGGGTTGTGTCGGCTTGGTCTGTTGGTGGAGATTGTCGGCACCCCGCGCATGAATATGCGGGGACTGGGCTGGAGGGTGCTCCTCCGGCCGACACCCTGAGTCATGGGAGGTGCCGACATGTTGAACGATAAGACGGTCGTGGGTCTGGATGTTCATGGGCAAGCAACGCAGGCCGCTGTGTTGGAGATGGCGACCGGGGAGCTGTCGTTTCGACGGGTCAGCGGATCGGCGAGCGAGATCGTGGGTTTTCTCCAGGGCCTGGCGGGGAGCGTGCTCGCGACCTATGAGGCTGGCCCTACGGGATACGGCCTCGCGCGGGCAGCCGCGGAGCGGGGCCTGGACGTTCGTGTGTGTGCGCCTGGGTCGATCCTCAGGCGTCCGTATGAGCGGATCAAGACCGACCGCCGTGACGCGGAGCGCCTCGCTCGACTCTTGATCGCGGGGGAGCTGTCCTTCGTGCGAGTACCAAGCGTGCAGGAAGAGAGCTTCCGTGACCTCGCGCGCTGCCGCGAGGCCGCAAGAGGTGATCTGATGCGCGCCCGTCACCGCCTCGGGAAGTTCTTGTTGCGCCGCGACATCCGTTTCCCCGGCCCGGAGAGCAACTGGACCCTCGCGCACTGGAAATGGCTGAACCGCCTCGAGTTCGATGACGCCCCATCCCGCGTGGTACTCGCTGACTACCAGACCGGGGTCCGTGCTCTGGAACAACGCCGCGGTGCCCTGAACGACATCATCGAGGGGGCATGGTCTGAGAGCCCGTGGGTGGACACGATCGCCGGGTTGCGCTGCATGCGCGGGATCAACACGGTCACCGCGTTCGCCTTGTGCGCCGAGATCGGAGACTTCCACCGTTTCAAGCATCCCACCCTGCTCTGCTCCTATCTCGGGATCGTCCCCAGCGAGCACTCCTCCGGGGAGCAGACCCGCCGCGGGCCGATCACCAAGGCCGGCTCCCCACACGCACGCCGCCTCCTCGTCGAGGCAGCCCACCACTACCGCCACACCCCCGCGATCGGCCTCGCACTCGCACGCCGTCAAGACGGCCAAGACCCCCGCGCGTGCGAGATCGCGTGGCGTGCTCAACAACGCCTGCACCGCCAATACCGCCGGCTGCGCCTGGAGCGTGGCAAGCCCGCGAACATCGTCACGATCGCACTCGCGCGCGAGCTCGCGACATTCACATGGGAGGTCGGACAGCTGACCTAAACACCAACCAACAGCCAGCCCCCACGGCAATGGTGCTGTCGGGGCGACACGGGAACCACCGGGACCTGGCCTGTCGCGGCTAGCGGGCCCGCGCTGCGTCCTCGGGCAACCAGCACCCAGCACGTGCCGGCCGCGCCCGCTACAAGACTGCGCGCCCCGCGACGAATCGGCGGTCATGAGGTAACCAGCCCTCGCATATGAGGCTGAAAAGCACTCGACACACCCAGAAACCCACCCGTGACGCCCCGAGAACACCACACGCCCAACCACAACCAGCCCACCAGCCGGCAAACCAACCTGCCCACTAGACAAACAAACCCCCATATGAGGACGCAGGGAGCGAAATGTGCTCTGCACATGAGCGACTGAGGACGCCGTAGCGCGCAGGCCATCGGCCGGCTCAGCGGCTTAGCTGACGAGCTCGCGCTCCACTTGGCGCGTCTCATAGGTCTCCAGGAGGTCGCCCTCGCGCAGGTCTTGAAAGTTCGTCAGCAGGATGCCGCACTCGAAGCCGGCGGACACCTCGCGCGCGTCCTCGTTGAAGCGGCGCAGGCTGGCGATCGTCGTGTCGTAGATCACCGTGCCCTCGCGCACCACGCGCACCTTCGCGCCGCGTGTGACCTTGCCCTCGCTGACGTGCGAGCCCGCGATCGTGCCGATTTTCGAGGCCTTGAACAGCTGGCGCACCTCGGCCTGCCCCAGCGCGCTCTCCACCTCGGCCGGCTCGAGCATGCCCTGCATCGCGGCGCGCAGCTCCTCGATCGCCTTGTAGATCACCGAATAGGAGCGGATCTCGACTCCCTCACGGTCGGCAACCTGGCGGGCGTCGCCGACCGGGCGCACGTTGAACGCCAGGATCACCCCGTTGGAGGCGGCGGCGAGCATCACATCGGACTCGTTGATCCCACCGACGCCGCGATGGATGATGTTGACCTTGACCTCGCCCTGCGGAAGCTTTGCGATCTCGTCCTCGATTGCCTCCAGCGAGCCGGCGACATCGGCCTTGACGACCAGGCTGAGCTCCTTGACCTGGCCCTCTTGAGCCAGCTTGAAGACGTCCTCCAGCGACATCTTCCGGCCCGAGCGCCGCGCCAGTGCCTCGGTCTTCAGGCGGTTTCCGCGCTCGCCGGCGAGCTGACGAGCACGCCGCTCGTTCTCGACCACGCGCACCAGTTCGCCGGCCTCGGGAACACCGTCGAAGCCGAGCACCTCGACCGGCTGGCCGGGCGTCGCGGCCTTCACGCGCGCGCCGGTGAAATCGTGCATCGCGCGGACTCGTCCGAAGTGCGCTCCGGCGACGAGCGCGTCGCTGACGCGCAATGTCCCGCGCTGGATCAGGACGCTCACCACAGGTCCGCGGCCGGGGTCGAGCTTTGACTCGATCACCGTGCCCGAGGCCTCCGCGTCGCTGTTGGCCTTCAGCTCCTCCAGGTCGGTCACCACCTGAATCGTGTCGAGCAGCGAATCCAAGCCGACACGAGTCTTCGCGCTGACGTCGACGAACTCGATCTCCCCACCCCACTCCGCGGGCTGCAGCCCGTGCTGGGTCATCTCCGTGCGCACGCGCTCGGGCTGGGCGCCCTCCTTGTCGATCTTGTTCACCGCCACCACGATCGGCACCTCCGCCGCGCGGGCGTGGTCAATCGCCTCCTCGGTTTGGGGCTTGACGCCATCGTCGGCCGCAACCACGATCACCACCACGTCGGTCACGCGCGCGCCGCGGGCGCGCATCGCGGTGAACGCCTCGTGCCCGGGCGTGTCCAGGAAGGTCACGACCTTGCCGCCGTGATGGACCTGGTACGCGCCGATGTGCTGCGTGATGCCACCCGCCTCGCCGGCGGCGACCTCGGTCGAGCGGATCGCATCCAGCAGCGAGGTCTTGCCGTGATCGACGTGCCCCATGATCGTGACCACCGGGGGACGCTCGACCATGTCCTCCTCGACATCCTCGAACTCGGGCTCGACCTCGACGTCATCGGCGGCGTGGACGATCTCGATTTTCTTGTCGAACTCGTCGGCCAGCACCTGGATCGCGTCGTCGGACAGCGTCTGTGTGAGCGTCGCCATCTCGCCGAGCATCATCAGCTTCTTGATCACCTCCGGCACCGGCACGCCGAGGTACTCGGCGACATCCTTCACCGTGGATCCCGAGTTGACGCGGATCTCATCGGTCGCCTCCATCGCGGCCGCGTCGATCGGAGCGATCGTGTCGTCGTAGGTGCCGCGCCGGCGACGACCACGGCGAGGGCGACGCTGTGGCTGGTTGGCCGGGCCTCCCTGTTGACGACGGGATGCTTGGGAGTCGATCACCACACGCCTGCGACCACCTGGCGCGGCGGCGGCGGGAGCTCGCTCGCCAGTGCGCGAATCTCGTGTCGGGCGTACGCGCTCGCCCGCGGCCTGTGAGGAACCGGGCTCGGCCGTGGCGCTCGCTCCCGCGGGATCGGCTTGGCCGGCCGGAGACCCGTTGGCGGGCGCGACCGGCGGGGTAACAGCGGGGGCCTGGCCGGCAGAGGCCGTGGGCGCCTGCCGCGCGGCCGGTGAGCCGGCGAGCGTCGTGCTCGCGTCCGTGGCCGTTGCGATAGCGGCCGGTGGGGCAACCGTCGCCGTCGAGCCCTTTGCCTGAGATGTATCCGACGCGCCGTTACCGGCCGCACCGTTGCCCAGGGCCTTCAGCGCAACCGCCTCGTCAACCGAGGAAGCCGCTGCCTTGGCCTCCACACCGGCAGCCTTCAACTTTTCCAGCAATTCCTTGCTGGAAAGACCTTGCTCCTTGGCAATCTCGTGCACGCGCTTCTTGCTCATCGACTTACCGATTCTAGGAGCTCAGGATTGATCGTCACCGAGCAACGCAACGCGCGGGCAAGACCACCACGTCGTGTGGCCAGGACAACACAGCCCGCGGCGGGCTCGCCGGAGTCGGCCTCGCGGCAGAGGTAGGCCCCACGGCCGGGCATCGTGCCGGTCCGGTCGAGAACCGCTCGTCTGGTGCGGCGATCTGTTTTGGCGGGCGGACTCTGATCGGTCGTCGCCAAGCGCACCAGCTGCGCCTTCGACGCGACATGACCACAGCCAACGCAGCGACGCTGGGGCACGTGCGGCCCTATGGGGTCTGCTCCTCGGCGTGCGCTGCCGGAACCTCTGCCGGCTGCTCGAGGGGCTGCTCCTCGCCTGCCGAGGAGTCCTCGCCCCCGGGGGTCAGGTCGGCGACCTGGTCGCCCTCGATGTTCGCCAGTGCCTGGTGGCTGTCGAGGCCGCAGTAGCGCGAATTCGGCAGCGAAGCGTTCGGGCAGCGTCGTCCGTTGGAGAGGATCGCGGCGCAGCGGCCCTGGACCTCCTCCTCCTCGTAGCCGTTCTCGGCCTCCTCGGCGGCGAACTCGCTCTCCGAGCGGATGTCCACGCGCCAGCCGGTCAGTCGTGCCGCCAGGCGCGCATTCTGGCCCTCGCGGCCGATCGCCAGCGAGAGCTGGTCGTCGGGCACGATCACGGTCGCCTGCTTGGCCTCGTCATCGACGAGCACCTCGCGCACTCGTGCGGGAGACAGCGCCTTGGCGACAAACCGCGCGGGCTCGTCGTTGAAGGGAATGATGTCGATCTTCTCGCCGCGCAACTCGCTGACGACCATCCGCACGCGTGAGCCGCGCGGGCCGACGCAGGCGCCGACGGGATCGACGCCGTCGGTGTTGGAGACGACGGCGATCTTCGAACGGTAGCCGGGCTCGCGGGCCACGTTGGCGATTTCCACCAGGCCGTCGGCGATCTCCGGGACCTCCAGCTCGAACAGCTTCTTGATCAGCTCCGGGTCGCGCCGGGAGACGATGATCGAAGGTCCCTTCGTCGACGGGGAGACCTCCTTGATCACCGCCTTGATTCGCTGGGAGTGGTCGTAGCGCTCACCCTCGACCTGCTCGGACTTGGGCAGCAGCGCCTCGACGCGTTCGCGCAGCTGCACGAGCGTGTAGCGCGAGTCGGACTGCTGGACGATGCCGGTGATCAGCTCGCCCACGCGGTCGCGGTACTCCTCGAACATCATGTCCCGCTCGGCCTCGCGGATGCGCTGCAGGATCACCTGCTTGGCGGTCTGCGCGGCGATCCGCCCGAAGTCATCGGGGGTGACATCGCGTTCGTCGATCTGGTCGCGATATTCCTCGAACTTCTTCGGGTCGATTTCCGGTTCTTCGGGCTCGCGCATCTCGCCGGTCTCGGGATCGACGGTTGTTTCCTCGTCGATCGTCTCGACGATCAGATGCGCCTCGAGACGTTCGGGAATGATCAGTTCGATCACCCGGAAGTCAGCGGTCTCGCGGTCCATCTCCACGCGCGCGTACTTGGCCGAGCCGGGCTGCTTCTTATAAGCCGACAGCAGGGCGTCCTCGAGCGCGATCATCAACTTCTCGGGCTCGATCCCCTTCTCGCGCGCCAGCGCGTGCATCGCTTCCAGGATTTCGCGTGACATGGCTACTCCTCGACCAGGTTCGAACGACGGATCTCCGCGTAGGGGATCGCGATGATGCCCCCGTCGGCGGCCAGAGTGATCTCATCCTCGGAGGCTCCCACCAGCTCGCCGGTGAAGCTGTTTGCCGATCTCAGGTCGGTCGGCCTCGCGTTATCCGCATGACCGACAGGCCTCGGATGACGAGTGCGTACCCGCGCGCGGCGGCCGACGAACCGGCGGAAGTGAGCGGGCTTTGACAGCGGACGCTCGCTTCCCGGTGAAGAGACCTCCAACGAGTAGCGCTCCCGCTCCTCGCTGAGCAGCGCGGTGACCCGCTCGCACAGCGCGAGCGACACACCGTCGGGATGATCGATGAACACGCGCAGACACCTGCCACCGAGAACCTCGGCGAGCAACACCTCGACATCGGGCTCGCTCTGCGCGAGACGCCTTTCGATATCTGTCTGTAGCGGGGTCATCGTTGGTCTTTCATCTAAGTCCTTACGCAAAAAAAGCGGGCTTGCGCCCACTCTCGGTACAACTAACGGCGTCTGCTGGCCGATCTCCGATCGGCGGTACGAAAGCTCTCCACCGAGCATAGCATCGGGGCGGCGCGCGATAGCCCTGACCGGCCTGGTCAAGCGCGACGAGCACGGTCCCGGTAAAAGCGATAGTCGCTGCGCTCGGGGCGCAACGAGCAGGCAAGCGCAAGGGGATTGCGTGCCTCCCGATGGCGACCGAGCAGCTGCAACGAGCGGCCGAGGCAGAACAGGGCGTAGTCGTTTGTAGGTGTCTTCGCCGCGATCGCCTGGAATTCAGCCGCGGCGCCTTCATAGCGCTGCGCGTGGAACAGCGCCCGTCCCAACGCCTCGCGAATCGAATCCTTGTCCGGGTCCAGGTCCCGGGCTTTGCTGAGCGACACGATCGCCGCTTGGTGGTCACCATGCTCGAGCAGCTCACGGCCGCGCTGGTAGAGGTCGTAGAGGCTCTCCATCGCGGTCGATTTTAACGTCCCGTGCGCAGCTTCTGGACCACATCCAGGATCGCCTCGGCGATCTGCGCCTTGGCGGCCCGCCCGACCTTCTGTGCCTGTGCCCGCTGCTCACCGGCGGCAAGGATCGTGACCTCGTTGGACTCGGCATCGAAGCCGATGTCCTCGCGCGAGATGTCGTTGACGACGATCGCATCGAGGCCCTTGCGCGTCAGCTTCTGAAGGCCGTCCTCGATGCCTCGCTCGCCGTGCTCGGCGGCAAAGCCCACGAGTATCTGTCCGTCGCGGCGGCGGGCGGCCAGCTCCGCCAGCACGTCCGTCGTTGCCTCCAGCTCGAGCTCGAGACGCTCACGGCCGGACTTCTTGATCTTTCCGTTCTCCGGCGCTACAGGCCTGAAGTCGGCCACCGCCGCGGCCATCAGCAGCACGTCACACCCGGGAAACTCCTCCGCGCAAGCCTGCTCGAGCTCGGCCGCGGTGCCGACGGCGCGACGCACGATGCCCGCGGGAATCGGCAACGCGACATTCGCCGCGATCACCGTCACCTCAGCCCCGCGCGCATGTGCGGCCCGCGCGAGCGCGAGGCCCATGCGCCCCGAGGAGCTGTTGCCGATGAACCTCACGCTGTCGATCGGCTCGCGCGTGCCGCCGGCTGTGACGAGCACCTTCAGACCGTGCCAGCTCTCCCTGCTCACCCCGGTCGAGCGCTCGCCCGGGTCGGCGATCAAAGCCCGGCCGACGAGGACCGTCTCGCACGCCTCCAGCAGTCGCGCGGGCTCAGCCAAACGCCCCACTCCCTCCTCACCCTTCGATGCCAGCGCCCCGACACCCGGCTCGACGACCTCGACGCCCCGCTCGCGCAGGACCCGCAGGTTCGCCTGCGTAGCCGCGTGCTCGTACATGTGATTGTTCATCGCCGGGGCCACCACCACAGGACACCTGGCGGCCAGCGCACAGCTGCTCAGCAGGTTGTCCGCCAACCCATGGGCGAGCTTCGCCAGCGTGTTCGCGGAAGCCGGAGCAATCAGGTACAGATCGGCATTGCCCACCAGCTCCAGGTGGCTCAGCGGCTCGTGTGCCGGTGGCCCCTGCCCGGGGAACGCACCCCGCGCGGGATCGTGATCGAACTCGCTGCTGAGCACCGGCGCGCCGGTCAGCGCCTCGAACGAGGCGGCACCGACGAACCTCTGGCTCGCGGGTGTCTGCACGACGCGCACGGAGTGCCCGGCGGCTGTCGCGAGCCGTATGAACTCCAACGACTTATAGGCGGCGATACTGCCGCTGACGCCAAGCAGGATTCGGGACATGGCTTGGTTTTAGAGGGCGCGACATCTGCGGGCAAGCCCTGAGGAGAAGCTTGCGATCCCGGGCTCTACCTGTAGTGGTACTTGATCTTTCCTGCTGCTACCTCCTCGAGGGCGATCGTGAGGTAGTTCTTGGAGATCGTTTCGACCATCGGGGGCGGGAACTCATCGAAGGTTCCCTCGCCGAGATTGTGGTAGTAGCTGTTGATCTGCCGGGCGCGCTTGGCGGCGACGAGCACACTGGCGTAGTTGGAGTCGACGTTGTCGAGCAGACGGTCGATACGAGGGGAGATCACTTGGTTTGAGCCTTTCCTGGTTGATCTCCCAGTGTAGTGCCTCGCCCCTCCAACTCATCGGCGACGACCGCCGTCAGCTGCTCCAGCGCGTCCTGCAGCCGGTCATTGACCACCACGTGCGCGAACTCCGGCTGGGCCGCGAGCTCCTCCGCGGCGACGCGCAGTCGGCGCTCGACCTCCTCGGGATCGTCGGTTCCCCGTCCGATCAGTCGCGTGCGCAACTCCTCCAGAGAAGGCGGCGCGATGAACACCTGGACGGCGTCGGGTACAGACGCGCGCACTTGCCGTGCTCCCTGGACCTCGATCTCCAGCACCACCGGCGCACCCGCTTGTACACGCGCGTCGAGCTCTGAACGGAGCGTCCCGTAGCTGCGACCGGCGTAGTCGGCATGCTCGACGAACTCTCCCTCCCGAACCCTGCGATCGAACTCCTCACGGGTCAGGAAGTGGTAGTCGACGCCCTCCCGCTCACCCGGTCTAGGCGCGCGAGTGGTCGCGGAGACCGACAACTCGAGCTCTCCCAGCCGCTCCATCAGCCCTCTGATCAGCGTCCCCTTGCCGACGCCCGAAGGGCCGGTGATAACGAATACGCGCGCCACGCTCAGGACCCTAATGTCGGGAGCGGCGGGAGTGATCTACCGACGAAGCAGAGATACGAGCTCTGAGCGCTGGCGCTCTGAGAGCCCGCCGATCGTCTTGCTCGGGGAGATCCGGCAGTGGGCGAGGATCTTGTTCACCTTCACTCGCCCATACTTCGGCACAGCGAGCAACATGTCGAACACCTTCGCCGTCTCGACATACTCCGGCGGGTTCAGCAGCAGCGTGTGGATCGACAGGCGACCCGATTTCAGATCGCGCTTCAGCTGTGCTCGCCGAGTGCGGATCTGGTTGGCCCGGGCAAGCGCGTCCATGCGCTGATTCAGCGACCGCTCAGGGGCCGCCGCGGACGTCAAAGAGGTCGTTTCGCTCGCCGTCTCGGTCGCCATCGCCATGGGCGGCGAGTCTACACACCGACGGCAGCCGATCAAGGAAAAACGATCAATTCACCTGTACCTCAACTTGAGCCTTAGTCGTGTCGAGGCTTGTGGATGGTCGCGCCACTGCTTTGCAGGGATTTTGGCGATCGCATCCTCGCCGAGTTGCCAGCCGCGGACACTTGGCTTCAGTTGACGCTCAGGCCCGGCGAAAACCCATCATGACCGGCGATCAGGCGAGCTCGAGCGCCAGCTCGCGGGCGATCCTCGCCCCTGCCGTGGGGTCGCGAAAGCTCTCGGTGCCGACCGCCACGAGTCGCGCGCCGACGTCGAGTAGGTCACGTGCATGCATCGCATTGCTCACCCCGCCCATGCCGATCGCGGGAATTCCCACGCGCTTGGCGACGGCTGCCACCTGGGTGAGCGCGACCACGCGGATCGCGGAGCCCGACAGGCCTCCGGTAGCGCCCCCCAGCCATGGGCTGGGCAACCGCGGCGCCGGCGGGCGGCTTCGAGACGATCCAGGTCTCAACGCCATGGCTCGCAGCGTGTTGATCAGCGAGACGGCATCCGCGCCACCCGCTTCCGCCGCCAATGCACAGGCCGCCACATCGGCGGCATTCGGTGTCAGCTTCACGATCAGCGGCTTACCGGTCCGCGGGCGGACCGCCCGCACGACCTGCTCCAGCTGGCGTGGATCGGCGCCGATGTCGAGCCCCGTCCGCACGTTCGGACAGGACACGTTCAGCTCGACCGCCGCGATCTCCGCTCGTGCGTCGCACCTCTCCACCAGCTCGGCGATCTCCGCGGCCGTCGAGCCCATCACGTTCGTGATCACCGGCACCGGCAGGGTTGCCAGCGCGGGCAGGTCCTCGGCCAGATAGCCCGCCAGGCCCTTGTTCGGCAGCCCGATCGAGTTGACCAGTCCCGCGGGTGTCTCCCATAGCCGCGGCGGCGGGTTGCCCTGGCGAGGCTCCAGCGTGATCGTCTTCGACACGTAGGCCGCGAACGGGAACTGCTCGTCCAGCGCCGCCCCGAAAGCTGTCCGCGCCGCGAGCGCATCGAATGTCCCGGAGCCGTTGATGATCGGGTGGGCCAACTCCAGCCCGCAAAACTCCACGCTCATGCCGGCGTACCGATCGCAGATTGGCCTGGATGAGCCTCGACACGATCCAGATCAGCCGCGTCAATCACCGGGCCGTCGATGCACACCCGCAGATACCCGCCCCCCCGCTTGGGCACGACACATCCGTAGCACGCGCCAAAACCGCAGGCCATGCCCGCCTCCAGCGCGAGCTGGGCGGACACCCCGTGTGTGGCGCACATCGCTCTGACCGTCTCTAACATCGGCGACGGCCCGCACGCGTAGACGGTCGCGTGCCCGTCTCGCTCCAGCTCCTCCGCAAGCAGGTCGGTGATCGGGCCGTGGTGACCGACCGAGCCATCGTCGGTTGCCACGCGCGCTCCTCGCAACAACGCCGCGCCCTGCGCCCGCGGGCCATCGCGAAAGCCCAGCAGCACCGTCGTCGCCGGCGCCCCATCGATTGCCCCATCGATTGCCCCGGCACTGTGACCGGCCTTAGCCTCCAGCTCGTCCTGCCAGATTGCCAGCGGGGCGATCCCCACCCCGCCGCCGACCAGCAGCGCTCGGCGAGCGTCCAGCGGCGCGGCGAAGCCCCGTCCGAGCGGGCCGATCGCCCACAATTGATCGCCCGCAGCCAGCTCGCACAATCGCTTCGTACCCGGTCCCACGTCCTCGATCAGATAGTGAGCCTGTCCGTCGCGCCGGCGGGCGATCGAGAACGCGCGCGCCAGATACGGCCGCTCGTCCGCCCCTCCACCCCAGCGCTCCACCGCCGCCAGCATCGCAAACTGGCCGGCGATGGAGGGCCCGCAAGGCTCATCGGGGTCGATCACCCGCAGAACGCGATATGCGCCCAGCTCGTCGATCCCGGCAACCTGCAACCGTCTGCGACCGAAGTGCGCCGTCGTGCGCCCACTTCCCGCTGAACAGATCGGCGAGGCGGCGGCCGGCCCGTCGCTCACCCCGACACCTCCGCCTCGTCGCGGCCGGCTCGGTCTCGATCGATCGGCACGCGGTCGCCGTGCAACTCCTGCAAGCACAACACCTCCGGGTCCCCGTCTCCTCGCGCGCGGGCGATCGCGCGGGCGGCGCTCACGCCGGCGGAGAGCGTCGTCAGGCAGGGGATCCCATGCATCACCGCGGCGCGTCGGATCTCCCAGCCGTCGGTCCTCGCGCCGACGCCGGTGGGCGTGTTGAGGACGAGATCGACATCCCCACGCTCGATCCAGTCGAGCACGTGCGGCGAGCCCTCGCCGAGCTTGTTCAGCCGCTCCACGGGCACACCCATCCGCGCGATCGCCTCCGCGGTGCCGCGCGTGGCGAGGATGCGAAAGCCGTTGTCGTGGAGGATCTGCGCGACGGCGAACGCACCGGCCTTGTCGGAGTCGGTGACCGTGATGAAGGCGGTGCCCTCGCGCGGCAGGGGCACACCGGCGGCGGCCTGCGCCTTGGCGAACGCGGTCGGGAAGTCACGCGCGATGCCCATCACCTCGCCGGTCGAGCGCATCTCCGGGCCGAGCACCGCGTCTGAGCCCTCGAAGCGGTCGAATGGCAGCACCGCCTCCTTGACCGAGACGTGCTCGCCATATCCCAGCCCCTGTCTGCCGGCGGGCAGGTCGAGGTCGGCGATTCGCTCACCGAGCATAATCCGGCAGGCAAGCTTGGCCAGCGGCACGCCGACGGCCTTGGAGACGAACGGCACCGTGCGCGACGCTCGCGGGTTGGCCTCGATCACGAACAGCTGCCCGGCATGCACGGCGTACTGGACGTTCAGCAGCCCGATCACGCCGACCGCGAGCGCAATCTCGCGCGTGGCCTCGCGGATCTGCTCGAGCATCTCCTCGCCGAGCGAATGCGGCGGCAGCACGCATGCGCTGTCGCCGGAGTGCACGCCGGCCTCCTCGACGTGCTGCATGATCCCGCCGATCCACACGGCCTCGCCGTCGCACAGCGCGTCGACGTCGACCTCGATGGCGTTCTCGAGGAAATGGTCGAGGAAGATGGTCCCGGGCGAAACCCGGGGAGGTGAGTCTTTTTTAATGGGGAGCCCTGCGGGCTCCTGCTCGGGGTAGCGTTGTTACTACTCCGAGGCTCCTCACGATCCCCGGCGGGTTGCGAGCTCACGAGCGGGGACATGCTGTTTCGCTCGATCTCCGATCGGCCTTCGACGCCTCCCTCGCGACGCAGGTAATCGGCGAGGCCCTCACGGGAGTAGACGATCTCCATCGCGCGCCCACCGAGCACGTAGGACGGGCGTACGAGCAGCGGAAAGCCGACCTCGTCGGTCTTCTCCAGGGCTTCCCGCACTGAGTGCGCGGTCGCATATGGCGGCGCCTGGTAGCCAAGCTGCGCAAGCAGCGCACCGAAGCGTCCGCGATCCTCGGCGAGGTCGATCGCATCGACGCTCGTGCCCAGCAGCGGCACGCCCGCCTCGACCAGTCCGGCCGCAAGCTTCAGCGGCGTCTGACCTCCGAACTGCACAATCACGCCCTGCGGTTTCTCCACCTCGACGACCGCGAGCACATCCTCCAGGGTGAGCGGCTCGAAGTACAGCCGGTCGGAGGTGTCGTAGTCGGTCGAGACCGTCTCCGGGTTGCAGTTGACCATCACCGCGTCGCGACCGGACTCGCGCACGGTCATCGCGGCGTGCACGCAGCAGTAGTCGAACTCGATCCCCTGCCCGATCCGGTTCGGGCCCGAGCCGAGGATCACGACCGACTCGCGCTCCCCCCGCTGCACCTCATCGGCGGCGTGACGCTCCCAGCCGGAGTAGAAGTAGGGCGTGCGCGCGGGGAACTCGGCCGCGCAGGTGTCGACCGAGCGGAACGAGCGCTCGCCCGCAAACGGCGCGGCAGGGTCAAGCGCGAGCACCTGCAGCTCGCGCAGAAACCACCTGTCGATCGCGGTCGCCGTGTGAATCGCCTCGATCGAGGTGCCCCGTCCGAACAGCTCGATGATCGCCTCGTAGCGCTCTGACCCCGGCGTCCTCAGACCCTCGAGCAGGGCATCGTCGTCGATCTCACCCAGACACGGCGGCTTGTCCAGCTCGCGCGAGCGCAACGCCTTGCCGAACGCCTGGCCGAAGGTGCGGCCGATCGCCATCGCCTCGCCGACGGACTTCATGTGTGTCGTCAGCGTCGGGTCGGCGCCGGGGAACTTCTCGAAGGCGAAGCGCGGCCACTTCACGACGACGTAGTCGATCGTCGGCTCAAAGCACGCCGGGGTGACACCGGTGATGTCGTTGTCGATCTCGTCGAGCCGGTAGCCGACCGCCAGCCGGGCGGCGATCTTCGCGATCGGAAAGCCCGTCGCCTTGGATGCGAGCGCCGAGGAGCGCGAGACGCGCGGGTTCATCTCGATCACGAGGATCTCCTCGGTGGCGGGGTTGACCGCGAACTGCACGTTCGAGCCACCCGTCTCCACGCCCACGGCGCGGATCACCGCGATCGCCTGGTCGCGCAGGCGTTGATAGAGACTGTCGGTCAGCGTCTGCTGCGGCGCGACGGTGACCGAGTCGCCCGTGTGCACACCCATCGGGTCGACGTTCTCGATCGAGCAGACGATCACCACGTTGTCGGCGTGATCGCGCATCACCTCCAGCTCGAACTCGCCCCAGCCGATCACCGACTGATCGAGCAGCACCTGCCCGATCGGCGAGGCTTCGATCCCGCGCGCGACAATCGAGCGGAACTCCTCCTCGCTGCGCGCGATCCCGCCGCCGCGCCCGCCGAGCGTGTATGCGGGGCGCACGATGCACGGCAGGCCGATCTCAGGCAGCGCTTGCAGGGCCTGTTTGAGGCCGAGCTCAACCTCGATCTGCCCCGCGTCCGCCGCGCCCGTGCCCTGGGCCCCAAGGTCTGCCACCCACCCGGACGCGATCGCGCTCTTTGGCATTCTCAGCCCGGCGCGCGCCATCGCGGCCCCGAACAGCTCGCGATCCTCGGCGCAGGCGATCGCCTCGTGGTTGGCGCCGATCAGCTCCACCCCGTAGCGCTCGAGCGTCCCGTCCGCGTGTAGCGCCGTCGCGACGTTCAGAGCCGTCTGTCCACCGAGCGTCGGCAGCAGCGCGTCGGGGCGCTCGCGCTCGATCACCTGCGCCACCGGACCCGGGAGCAGCGGCTCGATGTAGGTCGCGTCGGCGAACTCCGGATCGGTCATGATCGTCGCCGGGTTGGAGTTCACGAGCACGACCTCATAGCCCTCCTCGCGCAGCACCTTGCACGCCTGTACTCCGGAGTAGTCGAACTCCGCGGCCTGGCCGATCACGATCGGCCCCGAGCCGAGAATCAGGATCTTGTGGATGTCATCGCGCCTGGGCATCTATGCAGCCTCGGCGATTCGCGCGAGGAAGCGATCGAACAGGTAGAGGCTGTCGTGCGGCCCAGGACCGGCCTCGGGGTGGTATTGCACCGTCCCGCCCGGCACGTCGAGGAGCTCTAGGCCCTCGACGGTGCGGTCGTAGAGGTTCACGTGCGACAGCGCCGCCGCGCCGAAGGCCGTCTCCCAGCGCACGGGCTCATCGGTGTCGATCGTGCGCGCGCCGCCCGGGCCAACGACCGCGAAGCCGTGATTCTGCGAGGTGATCTCCACCCGTCCACTCTGCAGGTCCTTCACGGGATGGTTGGCGCCGCGGTGACCGAATGGCAGCTTGAATGTCTCCAGGCCGACCGCTCGGCAGAGCAGCTGGTGACCCAGGCAAATCCCCCAGACGGGCTTCTTGCCGACGAGCTGCTTGACCGTGTCGACGACATAGGACAGCGCGGCCGGGTCGCCGGGGCCGTTGGCGAGGAAGATCGCATCGGGATCATCGGCGAGCAGGTCGGCGGCCGAGGTGTGACAGGGATACAGCGAGACGCGCGCCCCGCGCTGCAGCAGCTCGCGCACCATCGACTCCTTGATCCCCGTGTCGATCACCGCGATCCTCGGCCCGTCGCCGGCGCCGTGATGGGTCACCTCGCGCGGGGTGACGACCTCGGCGAGGTCCTGGCCGAGCATCGGCGGCTCGGCCGCGATCAGATCGCCGGCATCGCGCTCTGAGATCTCACCGGAGAACACTCCGCCCTTCATCGATCCGGCCTCGCGGATGTGTTTGACCAGCGAACGCGTATCCACGCCGCTGATCGCCGGTATGCCGCAGTCCTCGAGCCAATCCAGCCAGCCGCGCTCGGCGGTCGGCGCGTCCTCGAGGTTGCACGCCTCGCGCATGATCGCCGCCTTCGCCCACGCCCGCTCTGACTCCATCGCCTGAGCGCTGGCGCCGTAGTTGCCGATGTGCGGGTAGGTGAACGCGATCAGCTGGCCGGCGAAGGACGGGTCTGTCATCGACTCCTGGTAGCCGGACATGCCGGTCGTGAAGACGACCTCGCCGACCGCATGGCGAGCGCGATCGGATGCCCCGCAGGCCTCGCCGTCAAAGCGCGTGCCGTCCTCCAGCAACACATAGGCGCTCGACGAAGTCATTGCGCCCCTGAGATGGCCGTGAGTCGAGGCAGGCAAGGACGCAAGGAGCGAAATGTGCTCTGCACATGAGCGATCGAGGACGCAGCATGGCGAAGGCTCACGGCCATCTCAGATTATGAGCTTCTGGACGGCTTTGAACTCCGGTGTGCCGGCGCGCTCGAGCAGCTCGAACAGCGCCGCCTCCACAGTGGTCACGACCGCGCCCGCGCGCTCCAGCCGCTCCAGCCCGCGCTGGTAGTCGAGCTCGTGACGCGAGCCGACCGCATCGGCCGGCACATGCACCTCAATCCCCCGCTCCAGCAGGTCTTGCACCGTCTGGCTGACGCAAACATGCGTCTCAATCCCGCACACGACCGCCTGGTCTCTGCCTTGCAAGTCAAACCCCTCGGCGCGTGCGGCTGAGAACACACTCTTCTCGATTGCCACCTCGTCCGCGAGCCCGACCTCCGGCACGGTGTGTCCGAGGCCCTTCGGGTATTGCTCGCTCACCACCCTCGGCACGTTCAAGATACGTGTCGCCTGCACGAGCTTCGCGCACGCATCCGCAACGCCCGCGAATGACGCGTATGGCCTGAACCCCTCCTGCACATCCACGACGATCAACGCCGTCCGGTTGCGGTCGAGCAGACTCATCAGGCCGCCACCACCGAGAAGGCACGCTCGCGGTAGACGACCGCGCCGGCGGCCACCGTCAACAGCACGCGACCCTTCAGCTGTCGCCCGGCAAAGCAGCAGTTCTCCGAGCGGCTCTCCCAGCCGTGCTCTCCGGCCGTCCACTCCGCGTCCAGGTCGATCAGCGTCAGGTTTGCTTGCTTGCTCTTTGCAATTGTTGGGGTTGGCAGGCCGAACAACGCGGCCCCGGAGGTCATCCGCTCGACGAGCAACTCCAGCTCGAGCACGCCCGGCAGCACCAGCCCGGTGTAGAGCGTCGCGAACGCCGTCTCCAGGCCCGTCGTGCCCATCGGCGCCTGCTCGAACGGCACCTCCTTCTCCTCGCGCGCGTGTGGCGCGTGATCGGTGGCCACGCAGTCGATCGTCCCGTCGCGCAGGCCCTCCACCAGCGCCTTGCGATCCTGCTCGGTGGCCAGCGGTGGATTCATCTTCATGCGCGTGTCCATCCCGCGGACATCCTCCTCGGTCAGCAGCAGATGGTGGGGCGTGACCTCGGCGCTTACCTTCCAGCCCTGCGTTTTCGCATACGCGACAGCTTGAACCGAGGCCGCGCAGCTGAGGTGCTGGAAGTGTACGCGCGCGTCCTCGTACCCGGCCAGCGCGGCGTCGCGCGCGACCATCGTCGACTCGCTCACGCTCGGGATCCCACCCAGGCCCAGGGCGGCGCTGACCGCGCCCTCGTACATCGCGCCACCCCTGGACAGCGAGGGATCCTCCTCGTGCAGCGTCAGCACACCCCCGCACAGGCGCTGGTACTGCAGGGCCTTGCGCAGCATCCCCGCGCCGGCGACCGGGCGCCCATCGTCGGTGAAGCCAAGCGCTCCCGCCTCACGCAGCTCGGCCATCTCGGTCAACTCCTCGCCGTTCAGCCCGCGCGTGATCGCCGGCAGAAAACCCACCGGAATGCGCGCTTCGCGCGCCGCCGCATCGCGCAGCGAGCGCAACAGCGGGGCCGAGTCGAGCACGGGATCTGTGTTCGGCATCGCGATCACCGCGCCGAAGCCCCCGGCGGCGGCGGCGCGCGTGCCGGTTTCCAGGTCCTCCTTGTGCTCCTGCCCGGGCGTTCTGAAATGAACGTGCGGGTCAAAGAACGCCGGCATCAGCCTGCGACCCTTTCCCTCGATCGCTTCCTCGTCCCCGCTCTTCTCCAGTGTTCCGGCGCCCGCCAGCTCGGCGATCTCCCCGTCGCGCACACGCACGTCATGGCGACCGTCGATGCCCTCGCGGGGATCGAAGACGTGCGCCTCTTTCAGCAGGAGGTTCGCGGGGAGGGCGGGCCCCTGGACAAGCGGTCTTTCGGCCATCACGCCAGCTGTGGTTCCGGAGCCGGCTGGATCGCGCGCGTACCGGCGAGCAGCTCGTACAGGACCGCCATCCGCACCACCACGCCGGCCTCGACCTGTGCGGTGATCACTGCCTGCGGGGAGTCGACGACCTCGCCGGACAGCTCCACCCCACGGTTGACCGGGCCCGGGTGCATCAACACCTGGCGCGATCCTAGCCGCCGGCCGTTGATCTGATACCAGGCGGCGTACTCGCGCAGCGACGGCAGGAAGCTCTCGCTCATCCGCTCGTGCTGCATCCGCAGCGCGTAGACCACGTCGGCCGCGGGGAGCTCGTCGAGCGTGAAGCGGACCTCGCAGCCAAGCGCCTCGATCCCACGGGGTATCAGCGTCGGCGGCCCCGCGACGGTGACGCGCGCGCCGAGCTTCTGAAAGGCGATGATGTTCGACCGCGCGACCCGCGAATGCGCGACATCGCCGACGATCCAGATCGACGCGCCGTCAATCCCGCCAAGGCGCTTCTGCAGCGTGTAGACATCGAGCAGCGCCTGGGTCGGATGCTCGTGCTTGCCGTCGCCCGCGTTGACGATCGCGGCGCTGCACCAGCCAGAGACCAGCGCGGCGGCGCCTGCCCATGGTGTGCGCAACACGATCGCATCGGGCTTATGTGCACTCAGGGTCAGCACCGTGTCCTTCAGCGACTCGCCCTTCTCCACGCTCGACCCGCTCGCCGCAAAGTTGACAACGTCCGCCGACAGGCGCTTGGCGGCCAGCTCAAACGAGCTGCGCGTACGCGTGGATGCCTCATAGAACAGGTTCAGCACCATCCGCCCACGCAGCGCCGGGACCTTCTTGATCTCGCGGTCTGACACCTCCGCGAAACGGGCCGCCTGCGCGACGATCCGCTCGATTTCCTCCCGGTCGAGATCTTCGATCGAGATCAGATGGTTCATGCCGTGCCCTCGATCGACGCGGCTTGCGCAGAGCGACCTTCCACCGCGCGAGCCTCGATTGCGACCTCGTCGATGCCGTCCAGCTCGCTCAGACGCAAGTGCACGTGCTCGGCGCGCGAGGTCGGCAGGTTCTTGCCGACGTAATCGGGCCTGATCGGCAGCTCACGATGACCCCGATCGGCGAGCACCGCCAGCTGCACCCGCGCGGGACGGCCGTAGTCGAACAGCGCCTCGATCGCCGCGCGCACCGTACGGCCCGTGAACAGCACATCGTCGACGATCACCACAGTGCGCCCGGTGACGTCGAAGTCGATGTGCGAGGCATGCACCACGGGGGCATCGGGACGACTTGCCACGTCGTCGCGGTAGAAGCCGATATCCAAGTCTCCAAGCGGGATCTCGGCATCACATAGCGCTTCCAGAAGATCCTTGAGCCGCCGCGCGAGAAAGGCACCGCGGCGATGGATGCCGATGATCGCGACACCCTCCTCTCCGGGATTGCGCTCGGCGATCTCGTGGGCTATGCGCGTCAGCGCTCGCTGGATGTCCCCCTCGTGGAGGACGACCTTCTCGTGGCTCTCTTCCATGCTTCCTTCCTGGCCTCTCGGGACCGGGTTAAAGGATCTGGCGAGACTGTATCAATGCGCCGCGACGGGCTCCTTGGGCGCGGCCTCGCGCTCACGGCGCTCTGACCAACGAATCAGCTCCGATGGACCACGCTCGGGGAACGGGATCTCGATCGTGTCGAAGTCGCGCGGCGCCTCGGTCCGCGCGAACACCGCACGCGCCTGCTCACGCAGCTCGCGGCCGGCATAGCGATTGGACAGGTGGGTCAGCGCGAGCATCCGCACCTCTGCGTCGCTCGCCAGCTGAGCCGCCTGGCGCGCGGTCGAATGCGAGGTCTGGCGCGCCCGCTCGGACTCCTCCTCGGCGAAGGTCGCCTCGTGGACGAGCAGGTCGGCCTGGTGGGCGGCGATCGCGAGCGTCTCACACGGCGTGGTATCGCCGGAGAGCACGACCTTGCGACCCTCGCGCGTCGGGCCCATCACCTGCTCGGGGATCACGCCGTTGACCGTCTCCCCGCGCTGCAGGCGGCCAAAGTCGGGGCCGGGTTTGACCCCCAGCTCCTCCGCGAGACGCGCATCGAGATGGCCGGGGCGCGGCTGCTCGACGATCGCATAGCCAAACGACGCCGGGCTGCGATGCTGAACCGGGATCGCGGTGACCGCATAGCCATCGAGCTGGACAGTCTCCGCGGGCTGCAGCTCGACGAAGCTCAGCTCATAGGGCATCCGGCCGTAGACGACCCGCATCTCCCCCATCAGCTCCTTCAGGCCCGGAGGTCCGTAGACGTTCAGCGGCTGGTCGCGTTCGCGCAGCGCGAAGGACTTGAGCATCCCCGGCAGCCCCAGCCAGTGGTCGGCGTGGAAGTGCGTGATGAACACGCTGTCCACATCGGTCAGCCCGACCGAGCGCACGAGCTGGCGCTGTGTGCCTTCGCCGCAGTCGAACAGGATGCGATCGCCCCCGCGACGCAGCAGGATCGCCGGCAGCCCGCGCTGCGGACTGGGCACCGAGCCGCCGGTGCCGGCAAAGAAGATCGACAGGTCCATAGTCTGCAACGGTAGCGGTGAGAGCATCCTTGGGCCGTCCATACGGTGTCCACACGGAACATCGCTGCCGCGAAGAGGCAGCGAGTGCGCCCGGCAAGATTCGAACTTGCGACCTCTCGCTCCGGAGGCGAGCGCTCTATCCACTGAGCTACGGGCGCATGCGGCACCGGGTGCGACCCGAGACCGTTGCCTGGGAGAGCTTACCGGCCTGTCCGGGACGCTCTGGGGTCCTAAGCAATGCGTAGCTTTTCTGGATGGCTCAGTTTCCTTCGTTGAAGGCAAAGCGTCTTTTGCGCGTACTGCAAACCCAGCCTCTGCAATATCGAATCGTTCGTCAAAACGGTTCGCACCGCAAGCTGGAAAGCCCGACCTATCCCTCGATCGCCTTTTTCTTTTCATGATCGCCAGACGATTCGTCCCGCGACCGTCAAAGACATCCTCTGCAACCAGGTGGGCCTTGCCGAGTCGGACGCCCTCGCGCTACTCTGAAAACGTCATGATCGTGCGCGTCCTATATCGGCAAGATGCAGACACATGGGTCGCCACGTCCCCCGAGGTGCCTCGTTGGAGGGTCGTAGCCGACTCTTACCCAGAGGCGCACAGACTCGCCGAGGAGGGCGTGCGCCTTGCCCTCGACCGCGACGACTTGACGATCGAGCACTACGTGCCTGCCGGAATCGCCGTCGCCGCATAGCCAGGGAAATGGTCGATCGACCGGGCTGGCACTCGGCTCACTCCGGCGGAGCCGGATCCGGCTCGCTTGGCCGTCCACCGACGGCATTGGCAAGTCGCAGCCGCAGCCGAGCTCCCCGGCGCGTTGGATCGCCGAAGCGATGTTCGGCGCGCACCATTCGCCGACAGCCCGCCGGGTAGCGCCGGCGCGCCCAGGGCGAGGTCGGGTGCGCCACGCGGATCGCGCCGAACAGGCCGACGGGAATGATGAACAGGCCGATCACTCCCAGCACGATCCGACCCTTGAGGATCGCGACGATCGCCACCACCAGATTGAAGGCGATCGTGATGCTGACCACATCGGCGGATTCCCGTCCTTCCAGGGCGAAGGGCCGTACCCCGATCACCACCAGCAGGCCGACCATGCCGACGATCGCCACGGCCTCCAGCGAGGAGCGTCCCTCGTTGCTCCAGTAGACGTCTTCCATGCGCGTCCACAACGCGAACTCGTCAAGCGTGAGCCCGGCTCCGATCCCGAAGATCGCGGCCACGATCCCGCCCCAGGGATGGCCCAGGTGCAGCCCGAGTCCCGCGAAGCCGCTGCCGAGCATCAGGAAAATGCCCCACACGAAGTGGTGCAGGTGCATCCCGCCCTCGGTCTCCACGCCGCCCGGCCACCAGGTGAACGCTCGCGTCATCCGCGCGCTCGTACGGATCAGAAAGAACGAGATCAGCATCGCTGCGAGGCACACGAAGGCCCGTTGACGGCCTTCGTCGGCCACCACCAGGTTGTAGATGTGTTCGATCGGAAATGCGCTCGCCGTGGTGCTCATACCGAGGGTGAAGTATTGCGGGCCGGTCGCCGGCAGCGAAAGTCAAATCCACGAACGGCGGTGATCCAGATCTGAGGTCCCGTATCTCCCACGGGCTCTAGGCCCCAACCGCCCGCTCAGCCGGCCGCGGCCAGCGCGCGGCCGAGCGTCTGTTCTGTCTGCGGTCCGATCAGCGTCTTCTCGATGCTCCCGTCGGCGCCGATCACGAACGTCGTCGGCAGACCTCGCAGCCCGTAGGCGAGACCGACGGCGCCTTCACCATCACGCAGGTTCGAGAAGCTCCAGCCGTACTTCGCGATAAATCGCCGAGCGCTCGCCGCTTCATCGCTCCAGTCCACGCCAATCACCCGTCCGCGGCCGGTGGGACTACTCGCAAAGCGCTCAATCGCGGGAGCCTCGTGCTGGCATGGTCCACACCAGCTCGCCCAGAACACCACCAGCGCCGGCCGGCCAGCCGCGGCACTGCGCAGCGAGGCGAGCGTCACCGGAGAGCCGGCGAGCGATTCCCTGGGCAGCGCTGGCGCTGGGTGTCCCGTGGAAGAGCCCTTGCCGGAAAGCCCGACGATCAGCACGACCGCGAGCACAACACCGGCGATCAGCCATGCAAGCACCCGTCTGCCGGTGTGCGACGGCTTCGCCATCCAACCCTCGCCTACTGTGAGGCCAGCAGCGGCGCGTCGTGGGCGATTTCGCTCGGCTTGAAGCTGCTGCCGATGTAGACGGTCTTCAGCACGCCCGACGCGGTGATCCCGTAGACGAGCGCGGAGTGGTTGATGAATTCCGGCTGCGACGCGTCTTTTTCGGAGCCCACGCCCCATGTCTGCCAGGTATGCCCGAGTTCCTTCGGTGAGCCGATCAGGTACTGCATCCGGCCGGTCATCTCGTGCACTTTCAGGAACGCCGCCACCGTCTGCGGCGTGTCCCCATGAGGGTCGACCGACACCGCGACGATCTGCGTCTTGGCGGCGGTCTTGGCGCCCATCAGGTTCTGCGCCACGCGCAGGTTGGCCGTGATCAGCGGGCAGACGTCCGGGCAATGCGTGTAGAGGAAGGTCACGAGCAGCGCCTTGCCGTGGTACTGGGCGAGGTTCACGTGTTCGCCCAAATAGTTGGTCAGCGCCAACGGTGGGGCCTGCTTGGGCGGCGAAAGTTCGTTGCCGAGGAAGCTCGCCGACTTGGCGCTCTGCACGTTGCCCGCCAGCGGCTGGGAGTTGTGGCTGGTGTGCTGGAACAGCAGCGCGAAGCCACCCGCGATCACGACGATCACCAGCAGTGGCAGCGCCATGCGACGGTCGAAGCCTTTGCCTCCACGACCAGAGCCGGTCGGCTCGTCGCCGTTGCCGCCCTCGCCGGCTCCCGGAACCCCGTCCTCGCCCTCGGGCTCGGAGCTCTGAAGCTCTGAAGTCGAGGCGCTCATGCCCGCTCTGGCCACCGGGATCGCGCGTACATCATCCTCGCGAATCTACCATGGCGCGCCCCGCCGCCGCGCAGGTACAGCCGGCGTGAAGATCGCGATCGGACGATAATATCGGGCGCCGTGGCCGCATCCCGCATCGTGGTCGCCAAGCACCCTCGTCCGCCGTTGCGGTGGACATGCCTGGTGGCGCTGCTCGCCTCGCTGCTCACCCCGGCCTCGGCGTCCGCCCACGGCATCGTCGGCCGCGCCGACCTGCCGATTCCCGCGTGGCTGTTCGCGTGGACGGCGACGGCGGTGATGGTCGTCTCGTTCGTCGCCCTGTGGAGCCTGTGGTCAAAGCCGCGGCTGCAACGCCCACCGGGCAGGGTGCTGCTGCACATACCCAAGCTCCTCGAATGGCTGTGCGGCGGGATCGGGATCGCGCTGTTCGCGATCGTCGCCTACGCGGGGCTGGCCGGCGAACAGAACCTCACCTCAAACCTCGCCCCGACCTTCATCTACGTGATCTTCTGGGTCGCGATCCCGATCGCGAGCGCCTTTTTCGGAGACATCTTCCGACCCTTCAACCCGTGGCGTGCGCTCGCGAGGCTCAGCGGCTGGCTGCTGGCGAGGTCCGGCCGTGAGCGCCGACCGCTGCTCGGGTCCTACCCACCGGCGTGGGGACGCTGGCCGGCCGCGGCGACGCTGCTGGCCTTCGCCTGGGTGGAGCTCGTTCTGCCCTTACCCGGCAAAGACGACCCCCGGCTGCTGGCCATCCTGATGCTCGTCTACGGCACCGTGCAGCTGGCGGGCATGGCCGCGTACGGCGTGGAGGCATGGAGCGAGCGGGCTGACGGGTTCGGCGTCTACTTCGGGCTGATGGCCCGCCTCTCGCCGCTGTCCTGGCGCGATCGCGAGCTGCGTCTGCGCGTGCCGCTGTCCGGCCTGGTCGACCTTGAACCGTGGCCGGGCACGGCGGCCGTCCTGTTCGTGCTGATCGGCTCGACCACCTTCGACGGCTTCTCCAACGGCGAGCTGTGGGTGCGCTACGCCCCATCGCTGCAATCAGACCTCGGGCTGGGCTCGACCGCTTCGCTTGAGATCGTCGGCACCGTCGGGCTACTTCTCTGCATCGCTGTCGTGACGGGTCTGTACAACCTCGGCATCTACGGCATGCGCAGCGCTCTGCGCGACATCACCCCGGAGGACCACCGCGCGCTGTCGCTCGCCTTCCTCTACTCGCTCGTGCCGATCGCCTTCGGCTACATGCTCGCCCACTACTTCTCCCTGCTGATCCTCCAAGGCCAGGCGATCGGCTATCTCGTCTCAGACCCGCTGGGTCGCGGCAGCGACCTGTTCGGAACCTCGAGCTTCCTCGTCAACTACAACCTGATCTCCTTCGCCGTCATCTGGTACGTGCAGATCGCCGCGATCGTCGCCGGGCACGTCGGCGGGCTGGTCCTTGCCCACGAGCGCGGACTGATCGAGTTCAAGTCCCCCGAAGCCGCCGTGCGCTCGCAATACTGGATGCTCGCGATCATGGTCGGCTTCACCTGCCTGGCGCTGTGGATCCTCTCTGCCGTCACCACCACCACGGGGTGAGATCACCGGATTTTGACCTGACGAGGATACCTTCGATCGTGATCGCCGCGGCAGCCGCGCCCTGGCCCGCGACGCGGGATCGAGAGTGAGCCCAGTGCATCTTGCGCGAATAGCTCGGGAGCCCGCGTCGAGCGCACGAGTCCATCGAGTGCTCGAACGACGCTGGCGTCTTCGGTAGTGCTGCCGAAGGCCGTCCCCGACGCTAACGTCGTCTTCCCCCGCGTGTTGCATGAGCTGCTCGGCCGCCACCGCACCGGGCGCCGACCACACCTCCAGCACGAGCAACAAACCGACCGCGGCCAGCGTAACGCCGGCCCTTGGTCTTGCGCTCCTCACCCGCACTGGACCGCTTTCCCACCAGGCGTACCAGCGCAGCGCTGAAAAACTTTCGATCCGACGTGTCCCGTTTGCGGGGTGGCGTCGGATAAGGGGGAGGTGGGTACTGCAATTGAGCGAGCGCGATGACCCCGAGCCACGGCGCGCCGTTCCGGGGATTCCGCGACCACGACGAGTCGCCGTTCTTCCGCGCGCCCGGACGTACCCCGGAGGAAACCTGGGATCTCAGCGTCGACCGGCTCGGCGAGATCATCGAGGCGCTGGGGGCACTTACGGCCGCCGGGCCGATCGAGATGTCCCCCGCGCTGCTCTGCGCCTGGCACCGCGAGATCTTTGGCGAGCTGTTCCCCGCGGACGCGGGACGCCTGCGCAAGCGCCGCGCGGGCAGCTGGGATCCCGAGCACGTCTACTTCGGCGGGAACGTCGGCACCCGCCAACCTCGCGAACTTCGCGGCTACCGCGGCACCAACCCCCGCGAGATCCCCCGCCGGCTGGGCAAGGTCTGCACCGAGTTCAACATCGCCGCCGCCGCTATCCGCGCGTCTGGAGCTACCGATACCTACAGCGCCGTCCACGCCGCCACCCGCCTGTACGCCAAGGTCCTGCGCGCGCACCCCTGGGTCGATGGCAACCTCCGTGCCACGACCGTCACGCTCAACGCCGGCCTGCTCACGCTCGGGTTACCCCGCATCCGATTCAACGACCTCCAACTGCACGACGATCTGCTCGGGGTCGCGTTCGTCGGCAAACACGACCCCTACCGTGCGCTCGCCGAACACATCGCCGAACTCGTCTCCGACGCCCAATTCGGTTGACGAACGCCCTATCCTGGAACCATGCCCAAAATCAAATACACCGACTACCACGGTCCCCAAGGCGACTACGCCGTCGTCGACGGCAGGATCGTCCCGTGTACCCCGGAGATCGCGCGCGACATCGCCCAGAACGCGCACCTGCTCGCCCTCGGCGACCCCGAGTACGCCTACAAAATGGTCGCGGAAGCCGAGCAGGCCGAACGCGAGCAAGCCGACGCCGCCTGACCTGACCACGACAGGTGAGTGGCCCGGGTATCGGTTGTTCTCCAATAGATTTGGCACTAAACCCTCTCGTTCCTATTCGGTTTCGTCTATTCGCTCAGTTGTACGTGGACTTGCGTGCCGTTCAGCCGGCCGCTGAGCGTCTTGCCGCGTAGCGTGAGGATTCCTCGGGCACGGCCATGGACTGCGATGCGACCGGTGAGATGCTTCTGCAGATTGATCGAGCCGTTGAGCGCGACGCCCGGGACATCGAGGGTGTCCTGGAATACCATCCGTGTCCCTCGTAGCGCCCAGGAGCCACCGCGCAGCCCGCCACCGGAGAAGCTGGGCTGGCCGAAGACGTCCTCGATCGTGATCGCCGCGGCCTGTGCGGTCTGGCCTGCCAGACGGGACGCCGAACGCGCTGGATGGACTCTGCTGAGCGATGCGGGAGGCAGCGGCTGCGCCTGGGGTTCTTTGGAGGGCGCGCAGGACGCGGGTGCCTGCCCGGTGGCGATGAACTCGATCATCGCCTCTCTGGCGCAGCCGGTCTGATCGGTGCCGACCGTTGAATGCCCGACATCGGGGACTCGCAGCAACCGCGCGTCGCTGTAGCCGGATGCGACGATGAGATCCTGTTCGTAGGGGGTGCGCAGGTCGTCATCGCCGGAGAGGATCAGTGTGGGAGTAGCCGAGACGCCCGTCGGGGAGGCTGGCGCGGGCGGCGTGGCGGGCCAGTCGGTGCACAGCGAGATCGCAGAGGAAGCGGCCGCCGTGGCAGGGGCAAACGGCGCGGTGGCGCCGGATGGCAGCGAGGCGAGCCAGCTGTGAAGTGTGGCCGCACGCCCGGCGGGAGCGGAGTCCGGCGACCATGGCAGTTCGTTCTCCAGACAGTAGGTCGCCGCGAACAGCGCGGTCGAGATCGCCGAGTCGATCGGGGGCGCCGCGGCCGCGAACGGGCCGTCGCCGAGCCCGCCGGAGGGGAGGTCTTCGACGGGGGGCGTGGTTTCGACGAGCGGGGACGCCACGCCGCTGCCGGGCGCTTCGATCTGCAGGGAGTGCGTCAGGCGCGCCAGCGGCGTGGCGTTGCCGTGGGCGGCCGCGGCGATCGCGGCCGGTGTGAGCTCGCGTGTTCCCGGTGCAAGGTCGAGCCCGAACAGCAGGCGCAGGAGCCCCCTTTCGGTCACGCTCGTCGGCCCCAGCCGGCCGTGGGCGTTGTAGATCATCGTGCGCAGCGGGTGGCCGCGCAGCTCCGCCACCACGTGAGCCAGCTCGGCGTAGACATCGCTCGAGAAAGAACGGCAGGCGCCGGCGCCGCAGATGCCTTCGTCGAACACCCGCCGCAGCGCGTGCAGGCGCTGCGTGTTGAGCGCATCTGCACCAGCGGGCGGTGTGGGCGAGTCGAGCACCATGCGCGCCACGCCCTCGGGATGCTCACGCGCATACATGCCCGCGACGCGCCCGCCGTAGGAGACGGCGAACAGGGACAGCGGCGTGCCGCCGAGCGCCAGACGCAACGAGTTGAGATCTTCGACGGATTCCTGGCTCGTGTAGAACGAGCGTGTGGCGCCGAGCGCGGTGCCACACGCGCCCAGATAAGAGGTCAGCCCTCCCTTGAGCGACCCACCCCCTTCCGGGCACTGCAACCCCTGCGACTGACCGGTCCCGCGCTGGTCAAACGCCACCAGTTCGAAGCCACGCAGGGCGGCTTCGCGCGCGAGCGGCGCGAGCAGCGCCTCGAACGGACCCAGCGCCGGCTGGCCGGGGCCGCCCGCCAACAGCACGATCACCCCCGTGCGCGGCGCGCTCGCAGGCACGCGCTGGACCGCGAGTGCGACGTCTCCGACGGCCGGGACGGCGCGGTCGAAGGGCACGTTCAACGTCGCGCACTGCAACCCCGTGGCCGGGACGACGACCTGTGCGGGGGAGCACGCCCCGAACGCCAGCGCCGGCGGCTGCGCCGCGGCACCGGCGGGCGACGCGAGCGACAGCGCCGCGCAAACGAGCGCGAGCGAGACGGCCAGCCGGGCGCTCGCGCTCACAGCCCCGAGACTCCCAGCGCCGCCGCGAGCCTTGCCCGCGCAGCTTCAGCAGCCACCCCGAGCATCCTGCCGGTGCGTTGTTCCTGGCGTTCGAGCCGCTTCGCCTTACGTGTCACGCCCGGCCCCTCATACGGCGCGAGCAGGCGCCCGATCGCCGCTTCGCGCGATTCTTCGGACGGCCCAACATACGATCCGGATTCAACCGCCGCTACGCGCACGAGGAACCCCGTGGTGCTCCGCGGCAGCGCCGCATACGCGCTCGCCTTCCACGCCCCGATGTCAGCGCACACGTCCGGCAGCGCAACCGCCACGATCGCGACTTCTTCGGCGGCCAGCGCGCGTACCAGCCGGGTAAGCCTACGATCGCTCCAGCTCAGCCCACCGACCGCCCGGGCGAAACCCAGCCTCGTCGTGCGCGTCGGCGCGACGCCCGCGTAGAACAACGCCACACTCATCTCTTCGCCGATTTCGCCAAACGCCACGTCACGGGGGGCGTACGTCAGAGCGGACGGGCATTCCCCCGCGATCCCATTCGCACGCGCTGCAATCGCGGTCACGCTCGCCCCGACCGCGGCGCTCACGCCACGCGCGTACGCCTCGCTCGCGCGCAGGTATGCTCGCGTGGCAGCCGTGTCGTCCGCCCGCCCGGCCGCGAGCGCCGGCGCCGACACGCACAGCAATCCTGCGCACCCGAGCACGGCGAACAACCTCTTCACCGCTAAAAGCCGCATGGCCCTTTGACGCGCATCCTCCAATGACGCCACCAACGTGTAGCACCTCATCCAGTAATACTTGATACGCACATTGTTTCCCGCCTGGGTGTGGGTGAACATGACACCTTTCGCGCTTATTACACCGTCCACGTCATCGTACTCACCTTGCCTTATCAAACCGGACGAACTCACGATCGTAAACTCTTTGGCAGATCTAAATTCCATTGGAGCTAACCCAAATAAATCCATCTCCTTCTCGTTGTCTGCTATACCGTTGGTATTCGACAACCAGATGATCCTCGGTCAACTTGATGATAGAGCCGTCTACGTCTAGACGTACGTCGGGAACAATATATTCCCAGCATCACAAGGGCAGCTTGTAGCCATACGCATTGGCGGAGCCCCCGGGTGCCGGGTCTGTTTGCAGGTACCGGCCGAGCTGCGGGACATAGGAGCGGACTCCCATCGCGACGACGCCGCTGGGAAGTTCGGTTGGCTGTTGTTCGCCACCGAGCCAGGAGTATTTGGCTGGGGTGCTGGTCGTTGGCGCGCCGAACTCGCTTGTTTCGGTGCTCGAGAGGAGTTTCGTTTCGGTTTCGCTGAGAGCTGCTGTGCCGATGATATCGCCGTGCAGGTCGGTCAACTGCAGCATCGGTTCCGAGATGCCCGTCTCGATCGCGGCCAGCCCGCCGATCCTCGATACGTAGCGCGTCCAGTGCCCAGAGATCGGTTCGACCGTCCACGACGGCGAGCTGCCGGGGCCGGTCGAGCTGACCCTGCCCGTGTCGATCGTTTCGCCCATGCGGCCCCGCCGGGTCGAGCTGATAGCCGATCGTCTGTCCACCCTGGGTCTGTTCGTCCAGTTGCCCGTCGACGTAGTAGGTGCTCTGCAGTTCAGTGCCGCCCACGTCGGTAGCGGGGAGCCTGGTGATGTCGCCGAATTCATTATATTTGATGCCGGTGTCGGTCAGACGGTCGGCCGCGTTATAGCTGTGTTTTGGAAGGGACAAATTAAAGAGAATGTGATAGAGAAAGAGAAAGAAAGAAAGGATATACGAGGACGCTAGCCGCTCTCCCCATCGCCCATCTCCTCGCGAGCCTCACGAGCTTCCTCGACGACATCTTGGATTTTCGGATCCTCATCGTCTTGGAAGCGCTTGATTAGCTCGGAGAGTACTGGCACGGCCTCGTGTGGGCGACCCAGCTTGTGCAGGGCCATCGCCTTAGCGTAGAGCGCTGAGGCGAGCACTTCGTGCTGTTGGGCCTCGGGGGCGTTCGCGAAATTACTGGCGGCTTCTTCGAAAATCGACAGCGCCTCCTCACCAAAGCGGGTCAGCATGTCCTCGAAAACGCTTTCTGAATCTTTCTCACGTCCGAGCCGGTCAAGCGCCGTAGCCTTGCTGTATAGAGCTAGCGCAACTGAGCCTGGATCCACCGATCGGCTGGGCGGGTGAGGTCGTTTGAGCGGGATTGCTTGGCTCGGTGTGTCTCTGGGGTGGCCTGCTCGGGTTTGGGGTGTATCGAGCGGTGGTGTTCCCATGGAACGCCCCCGGGGGTCACTGTTTCGGGCAGGGGTGACCGTGGTGTTTGTTTTGGGTGTTCTCGTGTTCGCTGCAACCCGCCGGTGGCGGTCAGGTTCGGGTGGGGAGCGCGCGGATCGCGTCCAGGACGGTCGTGAAGTCGTTCTGCCAGGGCCAACGGGCGGGCATCCGGAGGGTCCATTGGCGGCCGGTGTGGGTCAACCGGGCAGGGATCTGAAGCAGCTGACGGCGGCGGGCGCGGGCGGTCTGAACCGGACGGGCTGGGAGAGCGATCTGGGTTGCCCAGCGTCCGAGGTTGTGCGCCAAAGCGGCGATCACGGTCCATGCGCTGTTCGCCTGAAACTGGCCGGAGGGGAAGTGAGCGAGGGCTTGGTCCTTGAGGTCGCGGATCACGAGCTCGATCGTGGCGTGGTCGCGGTGATCGATATCGGCCACGATCATCGGCACGGTGCGGTTGGTCGCGAATGCGTGGTGGCGCCAGTCGGGGAACAGTTCGGCTTGGGCGCCGGTGAGGCGGGTGCGCCTGACGATCAGCCGCCAGTTCCCGAGCTTGGTCTCGGCGATCTGTGCCTGTCCGGTGTCGGGGTAGTCCTTAACGGTGACCCAGTCGGTCTCGGGGATCAGCGCGATCAACGCCCGGATCGTCTTTGACTGCTTGACACCGACCGAGAACTCGACCCCGCGCCGGTCGAAGGCCTTGAACTGCTTGTGGTTCTCAAACCCCGAGTCTGCACGGATCACGACCAGCCCCGAGTGCCCGGCGCGACGCACACGGGCGAGGAGCTCGTCAACGAACCGGCTGCTCCCGCGCTGGGTGTTTGCCTTGCCCTTGCGGTTGCGGATGTGCAGCACCTCGCCGGTGTCGGTCCGGACCGCGAGGATCGGGTGATACCCAAGCTGGCGGGTGTACCCGTATGACGCGCCCTGCTTCCGGTCGCCGTGGACCTCACCAATAAAGCTGTCGATGTCGATCACCAACGGCAGCTCTTGCGGTCCCGCGCCCGTTCCCCACGCGCGTGCGAGCGACTGGTCCAGGACGCGGTCGAGCTGGCGGACATGACCGAACGTGAACGCCCGCAAAAACGTCCCCAGCGTCGAGGGGGCCATCACCCTGTGACCGAGGATTAGCCCCGTCGACCCGGCCCGGAGCACGTTCATGTCATCGATGCTGTCCGCCCCCGCGAGCATCCCGTGCACGAGGCTCATCACCTTCCGGCCGGGCAGCGCCGCACCCGGCGCTCTCCGGTCAAGCCACACCGACTCGTTCACCAGCTCCTCGATCTCCAAGCGCTCCGCGAGCGACGCGCACACCAACAGCCCGGCATCACTGACCAGGCGCTGCTCGTCGAACTGCACCCTTACCGAGCCAAGGCTCGCCGGCCCCGCCGGAACGTCCGCCGCGTCATGCACCATATGGGTGACCTCCTGTTGCAGGCCCGCCGTCGCCCGACACGACAGCTTTCTGCCTGCTCAGGAGGTCATTTAAGATTCACCGCCGGACGGAACCCAGCGGCGCTACACGGTGAATCCAGGCTAAGTGGCGCAAACCCGGCTCCTGGGCGTCCTGACAGCGGTCGATTACCTCGTCGAACGCCTCGACCGCTTCCTCCCAGCGCTCGTCCGTCAGTAGGGCCGTTCCCTTGGCGACCAACGCGTCGGCGAGGCGCTCACGCTGGGCGAGATCGGTGTCCTCGCCCGCGCGCTCGATCAATGCTTCGGCCAGCACAACACCCTCCGCGGGCCGCCCCGCGGCAGGAAGCAAGCTGGCCTTTTCCCGCAGCGCGCTCTCGACCCTCTCGCGCAGCACCGGCGAGCTTGCATCGCCGTAGCGCTCGACGATCTCACCCCACACCGCAATCGACTCCTCGATCCGACCCAGCTCCCTCAAGGACGACGCCTTGTGCCCAAGCACCCAGGCGACCCACTCGCTGAGCTCCGGATCGGCCATGTCTGCAAAGCGCGCGATGACGTCGTCATCGACAGCGATCGCTTGCTCTCGACGACCGAGCCTTCCCACCGCAACTGCCTTGTTGGCTAATGCCCTCGCCACATGGACACTGAACTCAGGGTCGGTCGGCTCGCCAAAGCGTCGTAGTAGCTCGTCGACAGCCGCGATCGTTTCCTGGTTGCGATCAGCGTCCAGCAGCATCGATGCCTTGTTGACAAGCGAGTAAACCACGTGCTTCCGTGCGTAAAGCTCGGGCGCATCACCGAAGCTCGCTACCACCTCATCGTAGGCGCTGAGTGCTTCCTCGGAGCGATCCAAGCGCGCCAGCGCGACACCCTTGTTGAACAGCGCGATAGCGACGCTTTCGCGGAGCTCCGGCTCGGGGGAATCACCGAAGCGCCGGATCACCTCGTCGTAGACCTCGAGCCCCTCCCTGGGTCGATCCAGGCCACCGAGCGTGACGCCGGTGTTGACCAGCGCCTTGGCGACCTGCTTGCGCAGCTCCGGCTCGGAGGAATCACCAAAGCGCCGGACCACCTCGTCGTAGACCTCGAGCCCCTCCCTGGGTCGATCCAGCTCATCGAGCGTGACGCCCCTGTTGACCAGCGTCATGGCGACCTGCTTGCGCAGCTCCGGCTCGGAGGAATCACCAAAGCGCCGGACCACCTCGTCGTAGACCTCGAGCCCCTGCTCGGGTCGATCCAGTTCACTGAGCGTGACGCCACTGGTGACCAGCGCTTTGGCGACCTGCTCGCGCAGCTGCGGCTCTGGCGCATCCCCGAAGCGCGCCACGACGTCGTCGTAGGCGCTGAGCTCTTCCTCGAAGCGATGTAGTGCACCGAGCGTGACGCCGGTGTTGAACAGTGCCGTGGCCACGCTGTCGCGCAGCTGCAGCTCGGGAGCGTCGCCGTAGCGCGCCACGACGTCGTGGTAGACCTCGAGTGCTTCCTCGAAGCGATCCACCTTGCCCAGACTGAAGCCCTTGGTGACCAAAGCGTTGGCAACACTCGTCCGCACGGCCGGCTCTTCGACGCGACCATAGCGCTCGACCAGCTCGCCGAGGACCGCTATCGCCTCCTCGTGGCGCCCCGCCTGACCCAGCGCTCTTGCGATCAGAGCCTCTGCCCGCGCTGAGGCCAACTTCGGGTTCGGCGCCCTGCCCGCCTTCACGCGGGCGGGGGGGCAGTTTTCCGTCGGCGCGTCTCGGCAAGCCGCCGCCATGAATGTGCTGCCCGCCAGGCGGCCAGGAGTGCCAAGACCCCGATTACCACTGCGGCGAACCAACTGCGAGACGTCGAGACGTGGCCCTCCACAGACTCCTTCAGCACGATCTGAGCCAAATAGACGGCAATCACAGAAAATGCCACGGCACTCAACAGCAGGCGAGACTTCACGGAACGACCTGGCACGCTGTGATTGTGCGATGAGCGCTTCTCTTCAGGATCACTCATTTCGCGCCCGGTGGTTGTCCAAACTCGGGACAATCACCATCCTCATAGATACATTGAACAATACCTATTGTTTCTTCTATGACTTCCCCGAAAGTTTCTCCACCCCCGCCACCTTTCCAATGATTAGGGCACTTACGGTGTTTGGTAGAATTGCTACCACATGTCGCTCCAGGTCCGCCCTTGTAGGTAATGACGTGCAGGCCGTCTCCGCCTCCTGCTCCTCCACCGCCTCCGCCTTCTTCTACCATTCCGCCTCCTGGGATGATGCCCTTGGAGGCGTTGATTTCGTCGAGGCTTGGTCCGCCCATGGCGTATTCTTCCATCCATTTGGGCTCGGCCGATGGGGCATCTGCCGCGGCGGCTGCGGCTGCTGCAGAGGCCGCAGCGGCTTGGGCTGCCGCGCGTGCGGCGGCTTCTTCTGCTGCCTTGCGCTCTTCTTCTTCGATTCGGCGGGCTGTTGCTGCTTCGGTTAGTTCGTGGGCTTCGTTGATATCAGCTTCGAGTAGCCATGCTGGCATGCCGTCTGCACCGCTTGGGTCTGATTCATCAACGGGGTCGCCGAAGGTGTAGGCGTAGGCGTTGGCGGAGCCGCCGGGTACGGGATCTGTCTGCAGGTACCGGCCAAGCTGCGGGACGTAGGAGCGGCTGCCCATCGCGACCACGCCGCTGGCGAGTTCGGTTGGCTGCTGTTTGGCTCCAAGCCAGGAGTATTTCGCTGGGCTGCTGGTCGTAGGCACGCCGTACTCGCTCGTTTCGGTGCTGGAGAGGAGTTTTGTTTCGGTTTCGCTTGCCGATGCCGTGGCGATGATATCGCCGTGCAGGTCAGTCAGCTGCAGCACCGGTGTCGCGCCGTTGACCTGGATCGCCGCGAGTCCACCGCCGAGACCTTGGATGTTCCGGGTCCAGTTGCCTGATGGTATTTCCACTGCCCAGGCCGGAGCGTCGCCACCGCCGGCGTAGTGGTCGATGACGTCTGCGCTTGTTTTGCCGGTGGCCACCGTTTCGCGGGTACGACCGGTCGGGTCGAGATTGTAGGCTTCTGTCGTGCGGGAGGTGGCACATTCGTCTTTGGAGTTCGGTTCGCCAGTTGTCAAGCTCATACGGTTGGTATCTTTGTTGTGGGCGTGGATGCGCCATACCTCCGAAACACCGGTTTGCCCGTAAGAAGACGACCCAAACCCCTGAGGGGCGGACGAACCAACAGGACAACCGCAAGCAACAAGAACACGATCAACACGATTCGATCGTCGCCGGTGAGCGCGATCTCGAATCCGCTCGCGTCGATGAATGAGTGCATGGCGATCCCCGGCAGCAGCGATCCCGTGCGCTCGTACAGAAGAGCGGCGACCACACCAAAAAACGCCAGCTCGGGTCGCACGATCAGCGGATAGTTCGTATGGACCAGTCCGAACATTGCGCCTGCTATCAAGCTCGCGGGAAGGATCCCAAGCCGATTGCGAAAGCTCCTATAGAGAAACCCGCGGAAGAAAATTTCCTCTACGACTGGGGCGACCACTGCCGCAGCGAAGCCAGTCAGAACGATCACGATCGCAGCCTGGTTAGCGATGCCTGAGAAAGGACTGTGAGCGACCGGCGGATGCACTACGGAGCTCCAGAGCAGAGAGAAACAACCGTATGCGAACAGGCCGAGCAACACCAACCCAACCGATCGCGCTCCAGGAACACGGCGCAGCCCGAGATCCACGGCCTGCAAAGAACCCAAACGATAGAGGGGAACTAGAGTGGCAAGAAATGCAGCCTCGGCTATCAATGCGTCTAGCCCGCCTGGGATGCGGACACCGAAGATCCACAGCCCGAGTGCGACCGCACCCACCAACAGCCACCAAACCACGTATGCCGTAAGCGCGTAACGAACCGTCCATTGCCGTGAACGCGTCGTTGGGCATGGCCAAGGCGCAAGCCACCGCTCTTTCTCGGAACGGCTTGGAGTTGTGTGGGCTACTCCAGCCATCGCAGCGCAACTCGAGCTTCAGCGCCGACGGTCGCGCCTACGTTCCCGCCTTTGATACCACGGAGTAAACAGCACTTCACGCAGCACCTCCCATATCATTTCAAAGACATCCACGTCGCTGTCGCCTTTCTGAGCAGCCCAGAGCATCGTAGCTTACTGGGCCTCATGTCGCACGGTCCTGCCCCCCCGGATAGAATCTTGGTCCCAACGTTGTGTTGTGAATCCAGGCAAGATCAACGCATAGCCATTATCCGTCTGGCACCGGGAACATGGGCGGACCTATCGGGACAGGCGATGGTCCCGAAGGCCATTCAAACTTAATGCAAACGTTTACGACGGGTATCTTGTGATAGCTGGGGGGACACTCCTTCTTCGATTCTTTGGGTCCTCCGTGTTTCGAACCGCTGCCTCCATTACCACCACGGGTTCCCGAACAGCCCTGGCCCGTTCTGTTGCATTCGGATTCGATTTGTGGAGTATGGTCGTCTGGATATGTGATAAAGCCGAAGCCTCCGCCACCTCCACCGCCTTCTTCGACCATCCCTCCTCCCGGAATGACACCTGCGGAGGCGTTGATTTCGTCGAGGCTTGGGCCGCCCATGGCGTATTCTTCCATCCATTTGGGCTCGGCCGATGGGGCGTCCGCTGCGGCGGCTGCGGCTGCTGCGGCGGCCGCAGCGGCTTGGGCTGCTGCGCGTGCGGCGGCTTCTTCTGCTGCCTTGCGCTCTTCTTCTTCGATTCGGCGGGCTGTTGCTGCTTCGGTTAGTTCGTGGGCTTCGTTGATGTCAGCTTCGAGTAGCCATGCTGGCATGCCGTCTGCGCCGTTTGGGTCTGATTCGTTGACGGGGTCGCCGAAGGTGTATGTGTAGGCGTTGGCGGAGCCGCCGGGTACCGGGTCTGTTTGCAGGTACCGGCCGAGCTGCGGGACGTAGGAGCGGCTGCCCATCGCGACCACGCCGCTGGCGAGTTCGGTTGGCTGTTGTTCGGCTCCGAGCCAGGAGTATTTGGCTGGGGTGCTGGTCGTCGGCACGCCGAACTCGCTCATTTCGGTGCTCGAGAGTAGTTTTGTTTCGGTTTCGCTGAGGGCTGCCGTGGCGATGATGTCGCCGTGCAGGTCGCTGAGTTGCAGCACGGGCGTCGCACCGTTGACCTGGATCGCCGCAAGCCCACCGCCGAGACCTTGGATGTTCCGGGTCCAGTCGCCTGAGGGTGTTTCCACCGTCCAGGCCGGGGCGCTGCCACCGGCGGCGTAGTGGTTGATGACGTCTGCTGTTGTTTTGCCGGTGGCTACTGTTTCGCGGGTGCGCCCGGTGGGGTCGAGGTTGTAGCCGATCGTCTCGCCGCTCTGAGTCTGGGAGGTGAGCTGGTTATCTGTGTAGTAGGTGCTGGTGAGGTTTTCCGATGTTTCTTTTCCGCCGGCGTCAGCGGCGGGGAGTGTCGTGATGTTCCCGAATTCGCTGTATTTCGTGCCGATGTCTGTGAGGCGGTCCGCTGTGTCGTAGGTGTGTTTTTCGACGGTGCTCGTTGTTTCGGTTGAGCATTCGTTTTTGGTGTTGGGCTGGTATGTGGTGAGGCTCGTGCGGTTCGTGTTTCTTCGTAGGCGTAGACGCGGGTGCTACAGCCTTTCCCGCCGGGCGTGTTCTGGACCTGGGTGAGCCGGCTGGCGGCGTCGTAGGCATAGGCCTGGTGGGAGAGGGTACCGGTCGCGAGGGTGCTGGTCTGTTCGAGCGACTGCCCGTGAATCGACGGAACGATCGTGTCGCTGAACCATGTGCATTTTTCGGTGCAGTCCGTGGTCTTTACGTATTCGAGACTGGTTGGCTTGCCGTTCTGGCTGTAGGTGTAGTCGGCGTTCATCCCGTTGGGGTACCCCTCAGTCAGAAGGTTACCTTCCGGATCGTAGCTCGCCGTGAAGGTCAGTTTAGTCGCCCCGAATTCGTTGAGTACTTCGGTCGGAAACCCTGTCGTTTCGCTGTATTTATAGGTTTCAGTGCCCTTACCGTTATCGGCTTTTGTCAGGCGGTAGTCCTTTTCTTTTTCGTATTCGTAGGTCGATGTGTTTTCATCCGCATCGGTGTAGCTCGTCATCTGCCCAAGCGTATTGTAAAGATTGGTGATCGTCTTTGGTTTGCCTTCGGTGCAGGCTTTGCCTTCGTTTGCGCACTGCTTTTCCAGCGCGCCGGTTTCTTTGTTGTATTCATCGGTGACCGTCGGCAGCGCGGTGCCTACCGACGAACTCGTTGCGCTGGTTTTCAAGCGTCCCGCCGCATCGTAGTTAGAGGTAGTTGTGCGAGTTGTGGCACCAACTGTTTCGGTGGCCTTTTCCGTCTCACCCCACATATTGTAGGTGACGGTCGTGACGGGAAGGTTCGGCACCCCGCTCGTTTCCGGCTGTTTAGCGGGCTGGTTCTGGCAGGGAAGGTTGGCCCATTCGGGGTGTTCACCGCATGCTTTGTATTTTTCGTTCGCTGCTGTGGTGTAGTAGATCGTCTGTGTATCGTGCGGGCTGTTGGCGCCCGGGCTAGCCGGCATGCGCGTTTCGGTCACATTACCGGTTGCTTCTTCGTATACCGTGGTGTGGACGAGTTTCAGGCCGCTGGGATCGACCGTCACGGAGGTCGGCTTGCGCAGCTTCCAGCCAAGGTTTTTTTCCTGGCCGCTGTAGGAGGTTTCGTGGTGCGCACGGAGGCAGGTTCTTCTTTGCCCGCGATCTCGGCACCTTCAGTCATTGTGGTCACCAGGTGGTACGGGCCGCCTTCTGTGGGAGCGCCTTCGTTGTAGCTGTAGAGAGTGTGTGCACGCGCTTCGGCCTTCGTCCCGTTGGTCAGCTCCACGTTGTGCTGGGGTCCCAGCACGCTGAGCAGTTCCGTGCCCGGTTCACTACCGGTGGTGTTGAAGGTGCTCTCAGTGTCGAGCAGTTTGGAGACTTCAGCCGATTTGCATTCCGTTTTGACTACTTTGCATCCTTCTTTGAGCGCCGCCGCACGGTTGTCGGGACTTAGCACCCTCACCACATCGTTGTTTTCGTTGTATTCCGCTGTCGATATCGCACCGGTCGGCGAGGCGGTGTTGACCGTGCGGAACTGATTGTCCAGATACGTGATCGAGGCACGCGTGTATTTGCTCGCCGGCCAGCCTTGCGGTTCGTCGGGCGCGATGATCGCCATGCCTTCTATGGGATCGTCCGTCTGACCCCACTTTTCCACTTCTTCATTAGTCATCGTCGGCAGACCCGTACCCGACACAGGTACGTGATACTCGATTGTCGTGCCGGGCTCAGGGGTGAGGAGTGCTCCTTCTTCCTCGTGTTCTGTTTTCAGCAGCCACTTCTCGATACGGCTGTTGCCGGTGTTTTCCCAGAATATGCCGCTATCGAGAACATACACATCCGCACCGGAGAACGCAAGCCCGTGGGGAGACTCATTGAATTGCCCCGGGCCATTGCCTTTGCTGCCAAACCCGTACAAGTATTCTCCGGCCGGCGTAAAGACCTGCACGCGATTGTTACCGTATTCGGATACCCAAATGTCGCCTTTGGGGCCAACCGCGACACTGTAGGGGTCTGAGAGCTTGCCCGGTTCTGAGCCCGCCGTCCCCCAAGTACGGATCAGTTTGCCTTCGCTGTTGAACTCCCCGATCTTGTTATCCCACGAGTAAGCCACCCAAATGTTGCCGCTTGAGTCCAGGCCCAGATAGAACGGCCCTTCATGTTCTTCCGGTTGCGACATGTTCCGTACCCACGCAATCGAGGAGTTGAACTCCTGCACGCGATGGTTGCCGCGGTCGGCGACGAAGATGTTACCTTTGGAATCGACGACGATACCTTCCGGCACATAGAACTCGCCGCTGCCAGAACCCTGGAGACCGGCGTGACACGAGCTCGTGCATGTCTCGAATTTCGCTTCCCCGTTGGAGACGCCCCAACCGAACATCTTGATAAAGACGCCTTCGCCGGTGAACTCCTCGACACGGTTGTTGCCCTCATCGGTCGCCCACACGTTACCGCTGGAGTCGACCGTCACCCCGAACGTCCACCCGAACTGTCCGGCACCACTGCCGTACGAGCCGACGGTACGCACGAATTCACCTTTAGCGTTGAACTCCTCAAGACGATCGTTATACGTATCCGAAACCCACACATTCCCCGAGGCATCAGTCGCCAAACCACCCTCCGGTTCACGCAACTGACCAGAGCCGGTGCCGTAGGAGCCAAACGAGCTGGAGAACGTGGGTGCCGTTTTTTCTTCATATTCGGGGACGACGACGACTCCGCTGGCGACACTCGGGACGGTCACTGAGCCTCCACCGTTAGTCGCAGTAACCAGCGCCACGAGCGTATGGCCAACGTCGGTCTCCGCGTCGGTGTAGTTCGCGTTATCCGCACCAAGAATAGGCGTGCAGGCTTCTCCTTTGGAGTTGCAATCCTCCCACTGGTAGCTATAGGCCACGGGTTCATTGCTCCACGTGCCATTGGAGACGGCCATCCTCACACCGACGGCTGGCGTACCCGACAGTTTCGGCACTTCGGTTTTTTCCGGCGCTTCGCCTTTCCACAATTTCGCAGAGACCGGAGCTCGCGTCACCTTCAGCAACCGACCGGCATTCGTATCGCCGGCAATCGTGCCGTACGTAAATGCCCACGACTCCTGTCCAGGCGGAGTAAGCGCCGTCACGTGGCCTGCCGCGTCGTAGCCGTAGACCGTCTCGAGCGCCGGTGAGATCTGCGGGTTCCACTCCGCCCGCAGGCGACCCAATTTATCGTACGAGTATTCAGCTACAGCCTTTTCTTCCACTTTTTCGCTACCAACGGCTGGGTTGTACGCGATGAACTTGACTTCTTTGAGGCGACCCTTGTATTCACCCCATTGACTCTGATTTTCGCCGATACTTTCCTTGGTTTTTTCGGCGTAGACAAACGACAAAGCCCGACAACCCTTTACGAGTTCTTCTTTTTTTTCCAGTCGGGTCATACATGACGTTACACCGGCCGGTTCGGGCGCAAGCGCGTACTTGGGCTCAGTCACGCCTTCCACCGTCTGATAGGTGTACCTCACCGCCTGCGAGGCAAGCGGCCCTTCCTGCCTGGTCGGCTTCCACATACTCCCTGTGGGACCTTCAGTGGATGCAAAGACGGTAGTCGCATCATCCGCCGCGTTCTTGAGCACGTATTCCGTCAGTTCGCCTTTTGAGTTTTTGCCTTCCGTGAGCGTCAGGTTGGCATCACCCGTAGGCGAGCTGAATTTTCCGCCGCCGCTGCTCGTGAACGTCGTCTGCCCGCCGCTGGACGCCGTTAGCGTCGCGTTCCCGTTTGTGAATTTCGTGATGCTTTCCTGGCCGCCCACGCTCAAGCTCCACTGCGGCCCAAGAGGCCCCGCGGCGCCCGCCGTCAGATGACGCGAGCGATAGCTACGACTGACCATCAAGCTCGCCCCTGGAGCACTGACCGACACATCCGTAGCCCCCATGCCGAACTCCCCCGACTGGGGGTTCACGGCACCAGGACCCAGAGCTACAGGCGCCGCGTGATGAACATGAAACGTGAATTCTTCCGTGGCGACGTTGCCTGCTTTGTCGGTCGCCGTGATCTTGAGCTTGTGTTCCCCCACGCCGTATTCGCCACCGTTGAGCGTCCAGGGCGCCGTCACCGTGCATGGGCCGGGCGAGCACGCACCGCCTATAGTTCCGAGTTCGTGCCCGTCCACAGCCAGCTTGATCGACGCGACACCCGAGCTTTCAACGGAGCCAGAACCATCGGTCGCGCTGAAAGACAGAGGGTATTCCCGTTCCGCGACGACGCTCGGCAGCCCGGACACGGTGAGGCTGTGAGGCGGAGCGCCGTCGATTTTGATATGCGCTGTAACGGTACTCGACAAACCCATCGAGTCGTTCGCCGTGATTTCGACGGTCTGATTTCCTTCGTGGAGTGAGTGTTCATCCATCGAGGGAGCAAAGAAATGCCAACTTTCGCCATAGCTCGCCGCGGCCAAACCTCCATAGTTGAGTTCGGCTTTCGCGGTCGGCGAGCATATCGCCCCGCTGCCACACCCCCCAACCGTTTCACCTTTCCATTCGGGCGACGTCGGAGAGGAGAATTTCCACCCATACACACCGACGCCTGGATCGCCGGCGAGAACTTCTATTCCAGCCCCGCTTTTTGGTTTGATCCATCCATTTGTGTACAGTATGTTGGGTTCGTGGGCGTAGCCAGTCGTGGGGCTCGTTGTATTAAGTTCGGCTGTCGTACCTTTTTCTTGCGCGAGTGAAACGGAGGCGCTCGAAAGATTGGCGTAGCCTTCAGCGCTACCGGCTGCGTTTGCATACTGAACATACTGAGCGGCATTTTCGGCACTGCCGCCCGTCGACGGGCAACCAGATACCGGGCACATCGGGCTCGGTTCCGTCGTACGACCATACGACGACGGCAATTTGTGCCTTTCAGGTTCCCATCCGCTTTTACCCCTGATACCGATCTGATTTTCGACTTCGCTCGGCATCGCGGCATACGTTTCGGCAACGAACTCATAAATATGCGATTCGCCCTGTGAGGTGTAGAACATGGCGCCGAATTCGTTTGCGTTGTGATTCCCTCTCAACAGCTTGTCGCGTATTTCATAGGGATGACCTTCTTCGTAGTACAGCCCGATAACGAAGTTTGCTCCGTACGATTCCGTCCTCCAATGGGAATTTTCCTCGACATCGCGGCTATCCGTCACCGTTGGATCCACCTCGATCGGATACTGGTATTCCCCTGCCCTATGATCCACCGTCAATGCCAAGGTATCCCCCGACACACTCATCGATACCGGGACGGTCGTCCCAGCAGCATCCCGTGCGCTCGGCGACATTACAACCGCCAGCACGGTGCCTTCATCGATGACTTGCACCGGCCCCGACCCATTCCCAGGCTGCACCAAGCTTGCACCCACCGGCAACCCCACCCGAAACAAAAGCTGCTCAGGACTTTCCACCGACCGCAACACAGTGTCCGCCTCAAACCCCAACGTCACCGGCTTGATGACCGTATCGGTATCGGTCTGCGTTGACCCGTAAAAAACCGTGGCACCGTCAGCGACTCCTTCCGCGCCGGTCAGCGACGAGCCCTGTTCGTTGACAGGCGTCAGAGACACCCCGACAGCGGGAATCTGCACCCCTTCGCCCAACTGCTTGGGGATGGTCACACTCACAAGCGGGGTCGTCGGATGGAAAGCACCTCCTGCTTCGCTCAGGCTCAGATCGATCGGCACGCGCTGACCAGAGGAGCCTTCGACCGCCATCGGCTCAAGCGATTCAACGACACCGTGCTTACCTTCACCAAGATCCACCGACGCAACATTGCCCGCCGGGAAAGCCGTGATGTGCTGCCCTTCGGGCAGCTTCGGCGGACCACCCGCCGGTTCATCGATCACCGCAGGAAACGCTTCCCCAGCCAGCTTCGCAGCCTGTTCAGAGCTCAGTCCCTCGTATTTCGTGCGGGATTCTTCGCGAATCGTGATCGCTTCGGGGTTCGCCAGCTTCGCTTTTTCAACCAACACGGGCTGTTCGCCACCTACCAGCGCTTCAGCAGCCGGGACAACCAAAGGGCTACCCGACAAGGAGCCCGAGCCGCCCGGAGAAACGGCGCCAGCGACCGCGGCAGACGCTTTGGCAACACTCCGTGCCCTGTCAATGATCCGAGCCCGGCTACCCGGGACCGGGTGAGCGTGTGGATGCACTCGCCGGCGTGAACCTTGGCGCCCGCGCGACCCTCGACGCCGAGCGGCAGCACTCCCCCGCGACGACGCCCCATGCCCCAACGAGTCGCGACCAGTCCGCGAGGGCCCCACCGCCGCCCCGGTCACCGGCGAAACCGCCAATCCCACCACACAGCACAGCACCACACACACCGCCAACAGCCGCCGGACCCATCCCCACATACCTGCCTCCCGCCCAATTGAATGCCCAACCCCAACCGAACCCAAAGCCGGGGACGAACATACATGGGGCGACATGTCGCCGTCAATACCTGATGCTAGAAAAGCTCGATGTCTTGCAAGCCGGCGTGATTACACCGCCATTTGCGAGGTTCTGGCGAGTATTTGAGGTTCGCTCCACTCGAACATCCGTCGAGGGTCCGGTCAGCGCAGCACCTGCGGCTCCTCTCGATTCCGCCCCCCCTCATCCAAACAAGCAGGCCCACGGCGGGCGGCGAGGTCCGATCGGCCGGTCGAGCCCTCCCCCGCGTCCGAGCCCACAGCAGCGCCCAATCCGGTCGAGCGGACATCGATCCCCGACGGGGGCCGTGTCAGTCGAAGGAGCCGGCGTAAAAGAAGCCGGATGGTTTCAAGACCGATTCGGAATCTAAGGAAGCAGCTTCCCCGGGTTCATGATCCCGGCCGGGTCGAGCTCGGCCTTCAACGCGCGCAACGCCGCCACACCCGTTCCTCCGACCTCGTCCGCCAACCACGGCGCGTGGTCGCGCCCGACCGCGTGGTGATGGGTGATCGTGCCGCTGCCGGCGACGATCGCCCGGCTCGCCGCGCGCTTGACCGCCCGCCACTGCTCGAGCTCTGAACCCTCGCGCTGGCGGGCGAGGAACGTGAAGTACAGCGACGCACCGGTCTCATAAAGATGCGAGACATGGCACATCACCAGGCCCGGCGTGCCCCCCGAGCCGAGCGTCTCGGCGATCGCCGCGCAGACCGCACGGTGCAGCGCGCGCACGTTCGACCACGACGTCGCGGTCTCGAGCGTCTCGACCATCACGCCCTGCGTGAGCAGCTCGTCGCGCAGATACGGCGCGGAGAACCGCGATCTCAGCCACGCCTCACCGGGCGAGCGTCCCACCGCCAGACCGCCGCCGCGGTGGGCCAGCGCGAGCGCGCGCTTGCGACGCGCGGCGACCTCCTCCGGCTCCCCCTCGAAGCCGAAGATCGCCAGGCAGCCCTCGCGATATCCGCGCAGGCCGAGGTACAGGCGACCAAGCCGCCCCTTCATGCCACCGACGCCCGCCAGCGCTAGCGACATCCGCGTCTCGGCCTCGTCGGACAGGCGCGCCACGTCGGGGCAGGCGCGCTGCTGGGCGAGCGCGCGAAGGGCCTCCACGCCGGCGGCGAAGTCGGTGAAGAACACGCCCTCGTACACGCGCTCGCGCGGCGCCGGGCGCACGCGCAGCGCCAGCTCGTCGATCACGCCAAGCGTCCCCTCCGAGCCGACCAGCAGGCGGCGCAGCTCCGGGCCGGCGGCGCTCGCGGGAACGGGAGCCAGATCGATCGCGCCCGCGGGCGAGGTGAAGCGCAGGCCGAGCACGAGCTGCTCGATCCGGCCGTACCCGCTCGAGGCCTGCCCGGCGGACCTGGTCGCCGCGCAGCCACCCAGCGAGACGTACTCGTAGGACTGCGGGAAGTGCCCCAGCGTGAAGCCGCTGCCCGCCAGCGCGCGCTCCAGCGCGACCGCGCGGATCCCGGCCTGCACGGTGACGATCCGCGACTGCCGGTCGAGCTCCAGCACCCGCCCCATGTGCTCCATGTCGAGCGCGACGACAGCTGTATGCTCGCCGCGCAGCGGCGCCACGCCCCCGACCACGCTGGTGCCCCCGCCCCACGGCACGACCGCCACCGATAAGCGCGCGCACTGCTCGAGCACGGCACGCACCTGCTCACGGTCGGTCGGCCGGATCACGGCGTCGGGAGCCCCCTCGGGCCGGCCGGCGCGCAGCCGCACCAGGTCGGGGTAGCCCTTGCCGGCGGCGTGCACGACCCGCTCACCGTGATCGTCGCGCACGCCCTCCGTGCCGACGATCCGCCGCAACGCGCTCGCCGCCTGCTCGGACAGCGCCGGCGGGCTGAGCTCCACCTGGCCGAGCGCGACCGGGGGACGCGGGCGCGCGGCGATGCCGACCGTCTCGCGCAGGAACTTCAGCGCATGTGGCGGCAGCGCCTGGGGATGCTCGGGATCGCCCCACCCCCACCAGCGCATCGCCGGAGCCGGGTCAGCCACCGATTCGCTCCAGGCCGTCGAGCGCCTCGTCGATCGTCGCGCGCGCGGCACGGCGCACCATCGGGCTGCCGAAGCGCGAGGAGAACCCGGCGAACATGCCGACGTTGGACGAGTAGCCCGCCATCGTCTGGTGGAGCTCGATCTTCACGACGGTCGCTCCTTCACCCGGCGCGTCCATTTCGTTGCTCCGTGAAGGGGGCGCGCTCGCATGCGCCGGGGTGAGTTGCACCGTCGTCTCCGCAGAGCTCAGCACTCGGGCAAACGGCGTCCCCTCGATCTGCTGGGCCCACGTCACCGAGCGCGCGGCCTCGTCACAGGCGATCACTTTGAAGTCGGCGCGCACGAGTTTGCCCTTGCGCGTCTTCATCACCTCAGTGAACGCTCCGTCGTCGCCTGTACCCGTAAGGGTGACGTCCTCCACACGCGTTACGCGCGGCCACCAGCGCGGCAGGTGGTGGGGATCGCGAATCATCTCCCACAGCTCATCGGCGGGCATCGCGATCGTGCGGGTGCGGCTCGCGTCGGGCATCCCCTACGCCGCGCGTTCGTGCCTGCCCGGAGCAGCCATTGGGCGCGCTGACGCCCGAGGACCAAGCAGATCAAGGACGCACCCTGACGGGCACAGGCAGTTCGCGTGGCGTGCTACGCACGCGAGCGACCGAGGACGCCGACCGAATAGGGAGACACTCGCTTCGCTCGCATCCCCGGTTCGGCCAGCGCCGGTCATCGGGCGTCAGCCGGCGATCTTGCGTAGGTCGCGGATCAGCAGCAGATGCTTCAGGTGGGTGGCCACCGCGGCGAGGTTCTCGAGCGCCTCGAGCGCCTCTTTGCGCCGCTGCGGGTTGCGCGAGCGCAGCGCCGGAGCGAGGATCTGCTGGAGCAGGTTCGCCTCGCGGTCAGCCGAGGAGCGGAACACGCGCAGGTTGCGCCCGCCGACGCCGTAGCGCGCGAGCTCGGCCACGGCGCCGATGATCTCCCGCTCCGTCTCGTCGAAGTAGCGCACACCGCCGCGCTGCTCGCCCTTGACCACGCCGTACTCTTCGAGCTCGCGCACGAGCTTCGCGTCGGCCTTCGTCTCCTCCAGGACGTCGTCGATCGAATACAGCGCACCGGTCGCCTCGCGCACGCTGACGCTCGTGCGCCACGGCCGCATCCCGTCCCGGGACGAGCGGGGACGAGCGGGGTTCTGATCCTGATCGAGCGTGCTCTCTCCCGCGCGTCCCGCCGCGAGCTCTTGGCGGATCACACGCAGCGGCAGGAACTCATCGCGCTGCATTCGCAGGATCGTGCGCAGGCGCGCGACGTCACCCTGCGTGTAGAGGCGATAGCCCCCCGGGGTGCGCCGTGGGGTCAACAGCTTCTGGTCCTCCAGGTAGCGGATCTTCGAGATCGAGATATCCGGGAACTCCTGCACGAGCGCCTTGCACACAGCACCGATCGTGATCGACTTCTGTTTAGGTGACCCACCCGTGTTACCCGAGCCACCTACCTCGACGGCGGCGTCGAGCGCGAGCTCGTCCTGCAGCTCGCTCACGTCGGCCTGTGGCGCTCGGGTGGCCATCAGCGCGCGTGGAACGTCAGCTTGTACTTGCCGATCTGCACCTCGTCGCCCTCGTCCAGGCGCTGAGACTCGATCCGCGAGCGGTTCACGTAGGTCCCGTTCAACGAGCCGCAGTCATCGAGATACCACTGCTCGCCACGGCGAATCAACAAGGCGTGGTCGCGCGAGACCGTGACATCGTCGAGGAACACCTCGGCGTCCGGGCGGCGGCCGATGCTCATCCGCTCGCGGTCGACGGCGAAGCTCTCGCCGACCCGTCCGCCACCGACGCGGATCACCAGCGCCGGACCGTTCGCGGTGCCCGGCACAAGCTCGACCGGCACGAGCTCTCCGGCCTCGTCGATCCGGTAAGTCGCAGTGACTGGATCCCCGCCCGCCCCGCCCGTACTCTCGGCACGCTCGAGCAGGGCGCCGCAGCGCTGGCAGTAGTTGGCTCCCTCGTCGTTGACGAAGCCGCACTCGGTGCAGTGCAGGGCCACGGCGCTCGAACCTGCTCTAGGAGACCCGCGAGCGAGCGCCGCGCGTCCGACTGTCCCTCGCGCCGATCACGACTGGCCGTCCTGGATCGGGGCGTCCGTCTGGCGCTGGGCGAGGATGTCGGTCAGCCGCTGGACGTCGTCGCCGGTGATCATCACCTCGCCGCCGTCGTGCTTCTTGCGCAGGCGGTTGACGAGCTCGGCGCGCAGGATGTCGATCTTGCCGTGGAGGATGCGCCGCTTGTAGGAGATCTCCGTCTCTTCCGCGGTCAACTCCTGAATCAGGTCTTTCAGCTCGACATCCGTCAGCGAGCCAAGGTCGGGGAACGTCTCCATCGCGGACTTTCTCCTCTCGCGGAGTTACGCCGGGCTTGCCGGACAGGACAGACCGGCACAGCCGGCGGGATCAGCAGTATAGACCAAAAGGTCAGGCTGAGCTTGAGACTCTCGCAAGGCCGGCTGAAGGCCACGCAAACCGATCCCGACACCAGTCGCCCAACATCGTCAACGGCGATCCGCAAGCGCGCGCAGCCCGGCGCGGCCATCGCGCACGTACAGCCCGGTGGCGAACAGCGCAAGCGCGAGACCGATGTACAGCAGCACCTCGCCGAGCGTGCGCAGACCGACCAGGGCGAAGAAGAACGCGCCCATCACCGGCGCGACGGCCAGGCGCCCCGGCCAGTTGATGCGCAGCTCGACTCCACGCGAAAGGCCGTAGCGACCGAGCGCGAGCATCGCCAGCTCGCGCGCCGCCAGCACCGCGATCGCCCAGCGGGGCAGCAGCTGGAAATGCCAGCAGACGACGACACCGGAGACGACCAGCAGGCGGTCGGTCACGGGGTCCATCAACGCGCCGAGCCGGCTGTATTGACCAGTCACGCGCGCGGCGATCCCGTCGGCGTAGTCGCCCCAGGCGATCACCGCGAACAGGACGGCGCCCACCGCGCCCGTGCCGTCGTCGCTGGAGAGCTCCACGACAAGGAACACGGGGATCAGCGCGAGCCGCACGAAGCCGATCGCGTTGGGCACCGTCCACGGCCGCAGCGGCTGACCGGCGGCGACCTGCGGGGGTGGCGGACCTGAGCGATCCAAGCCAAACAGGCGGCGGAACGTCAGACGGGGCCTTGCGCTCGGACGCCGCGAAGGATCTAGGGAAGGCTCCGCCACAGCTCGTCCACCGCCCGGATCAGCTCGCCGGGCTCGCCGTCCAGCGGCAGCGCAGCCGCCGACCGGCGACCGCGGCGGATCTGGACCTCGATCTCGCCGGACTCCAAGGACTTGCGCCCGACCGTCAGCCGCAGCGGGCAGCCAAGCAGCTCGGCGTCGGCGAACTTCTCACCGGGACCGGCGTCGCGATCGTCGTAGATCACCTCGACCCCGCCTGCGAGCAGCGTCGCATACACCAGATTGGCGGCCTCGCGCTCGGGTGTGCCGGCCTTGCCGATGCTGACCAGGTGGACGGCGAACGGCGCGATCGCGCGCGGCCAGGAGATGCCGTGTTCGTCGGCGAACTGCTCGACGGCGGCCGCGACGATCCGCGCCGGGCCGATCCCGTAACAGGCCATCCACACCGGCAGTTCGGCTCCGGTCTCGTCGAGAAAGCTGGCGCCGAGCGGCTCGGAGTAGCGCACGCCGAGCTTGAAGATGTTGCCGATCTCGATCGCCGGCTCGACCGTCAGCCGCTCGCCGTTCCTGATGTAGTCATCCCCCACTCGCTCCACGTCCGGGCTGTTGCCGACGATCTCCACGTTCGCCGCGTAGTCCGCTCCGAGCAGCACCTCGTCCTCCCCGGCGGCGCACGGCGCCATGTACTCGTGCGCGCCGAGACCGCCCATCATCCCGACGTCGCCCTGCACCCGGTACCAGCGCAACCCGGTGCGGTCCATCATCCGGTCGTAGGCGCCGACGTGCAGCGCGTAGTTCTGCTCCATCCCCGCCTCGTCACGGTCGAATGAGTAAGCGTCCTTCATGATGAACTCGCGCGTGCGCAGCACGCCGGCGCGCGGGCGCGGCTCGTCGCGCTCCTTGACCTGGAAGTGGTAGAGGATCAACGGCAGGTCGCGATAGGAGCGGACGACCTGCGCGACGTGGGTGGTGACCGCCTCCTCGTGGGTCATCGCGAGCACGAGCTCCGAGCCCTTGCGATCGGTCAGCTTGAACAGCTCCTCGATCTCCAGGCGGCCCGTCTTGCGCCACGGCTCGGCGGGCTGGAGCACCGGCATCAGCATCTCCTGGCCGCCGATCGCGTCCATCTCCTCGCGGATGATCTCAACGACGCGCTGGTGCACACGCCAGCCGGCGGGCAGCCACGTCCACATGCCGGCGCCGAGCTGGCGAACGAGGCCGGCGCGCACCATCAGCTTGTGCGACAGCGCCTCCGCATCGGCGGGCGGCTGCTTCTCGGTTGGGAGCAGGTATCCGGACAGGCGCGTCATGTCAGGAGGATTGGATCGCTTGAAAGACGGGCATTAGAGGGCAGAGCCTAAAGAGATCGTCCCGACCCCGTCCTGCGCCGCCCCTCGGCGCGGCAGAGCCCTCTGATAGAACAGCCGTCAACCACTGATCTTCGATTCCGACCCAACCAAGGAGCCCCAAAATGGCCTATTCAGTTCCGCCGCTTCCCTACGCCTACGACGCCCTGGAGCCGCACATCGACAAGGCGACGATGGAAGTCCATCACGACAAGCACCATCAGGCCTACGTGGACAAGGCGAACGCGGCGCTGGAGGGCACGCCGCTGGCCGACGCAGCGATCGAGGACGTGCTGAAGGACCTCAGCCAGGTCCCCGAGGGCAAGCGTACGGCGGTGCAGAACAACGGCGGCGGGCACTACAACCACTCGCTGTTCTGGGAGAGCATGTCCCCGAACGGCGGCGGGGCTCCCGACGGCGCGCTGGCCCAGGCGATCGACTCGGCCTTCGGTTCGTTCGACGACTTCAAGGCGCAGGTCAAGGAGACCGGCGTCGGCCAGTTCGGCTCGGGCTGGTCGTGGCTCGTGCACAACGGCTCGGGCCTCGCGATCATGGGCACGCCCAACCAGGACAGCCCGATCTCCTTCGACAGCACGCCGCTGCTGGGCGTCGACGTGTGGGAGCACGCCTACTACCTGAAGTACCAGAACAAGCGCCCCGACTACATCGACGCATGGTGGAACGTCGTCGACTGGTCGAAGGTCGCGGAGCGTTTCTCAGCAGCGTCCTAACGGACGTTCGGAGCCGGCGAGCGCTCAGCTACGGCTGAAGCGCCGGCCGGCGACCGGCGAGACGGCCTCGTCCAGCGCGACTGCGGGCTCCAGCATCGACTCCAGCACCGCGTCGGCCTCCTCGGCGGCGGCGGCCTCCATCGCGGCGACCCGCTCGGGGGTCATCTGTGTGTCGTCCTCGTTCTCGGCCAGCCACGCGCGCGCCTCCGCGGCGGCGACCTCGTCGCGCTGCAGAACCTTGCCGGCGGCGTAGAAGCGGTCGATCTCCTTGAACAACTCATCGACGAGTTGCTCGGTGGGGACCTTCTTCAACGGCTCGCCCTTGGAGTAGATCATCCCCATGTCTTTCGCGCCGGTGATCCCGAAGTCCGCGTGGCGCGCCTCACCGATCCCGTTGACCGCGCAGCCGAGCACCGAGACCTCGATCGGGTCCTCGTAGGCTTCCAGGCGGCGCTCGACCTCGACGACGACGCTGTCCATGTCGAACTGCAGCCGCCCGCACGTCGGACAGGCGATCAGGTCCGGGCCGCGCTCGCGCAGCTTCAAGGCCTTGAGGATCTCCCAGGCGACCTTCACCTCATCCTCGGCGTGGAACGTCGACAGCGAGATGCGAATCGTGTCGCCGATCCCGTCTGCCAGCAGCGTGCCGAGACCCACGGCGGACTTCAGCGAGCCCGCCCACTTCGTCCCCGCCTCGGTCACGCCGAGGTGCAGCGGATAGGGGATCCGCTCGGCGAGCATCCGATTGGAGGCGATCGTGTTCGGCACCGATGTCGACTTCATCGAGACCTTGAAGTTCTCGAAGTCCAGGCGCTCCATCAACTGCACGGTCTCGATCGCCGCGGTGACGAGCGCCTCGACGGGGTTGTCGTACTCCAGCTGGCGCAGGTGCTTGGGCAGCGAGCCGGAGTTGACGCCGACGCGCAGCGGCGTACCGGTGGTCTTCGCCAGCGCGATCACCTCGGCGACCTTCTCCGGTCCACCGATGTTCCCCGGGTTCAGCCTGACGCAGTGCGCGCCCGCTTCGATCGCCTTCAGAGCGAGCGTGTGGTTGAAGTGGATGTCCGCGATCACCGGGATCGGCGACTGCGCAACGATCGTCTTCAATGCCTCGGCGTCCTGCTCGCGGGGAACCGCCACGCGCACAATGTCCGCGCCGGCGTCGGCGACCGTGCGGATCTGATCCATCGTCGCCTGCAGGTTCGCCGTCTCGGTCTTTGTCATCGTCTGCACCGCCACCGGCGCGCCGCCACCGACGGGGACCGCGCCGACGTGGATCTGTCGCTTGGAGGACATGTGCACATTCTACGTTGGTCGACCCGACTGCCGGTAAAGCGCGTGGGAACGCGCGCTGCGTAATCTGCCCGCATGCCCCGCTCCCGATTCTGGCAATCCCCACCAGAGCAATCGCAACCTGAGGTCTACGCCACGGCCCGCGGACCGCTCGCCCGTCTGGCCTCGCCCCTGGCCGCGCGTGCGCGGGCGGAGCGCCACGCGCGCTTCTTCGCGCTCACACGGTTGGCGGGGGACGCGCGAGTATTGGACGTCGGCTGCGGGCGGATCGGACTGCGGGCGCTTGAGCCCGACCTGGACATCACGGGCGTCGATCTCACCGCGCGCCCTGAATATCCCGGCCCGTTCGTCCGAGCCGACGCCTCCGCGGGGCTGCCGTTCGCCGACGGAGAGTTCGAGCTCGTGTACTGCTCCAGTGTGATCGAGCACGTTCCGCCGGCGCGCCGCGCGGCGTTCGCCGCGGAGATCCGCCGCGTCGGCCAGGGCTGGTTCGTGCAGACCCCCGCATGGTCGTTCCCGATCGAGCCCCACGCGCTGCTGCCCTTCGCGCACTGGCTGCCCGCGCGTCTGCGCCGTCCCTACTGGCGGCTCAGCGCGACAGCGGAGTGGGAAGAGATCTCGTTGCTGCGCCGCGCGGAGATGGAAGCGCTGTTCGGGCCGGCCCAGGCCGAGCGGGTCGGGCCGCTCGCGAAGAGCTGGGTTTGCGTGCGGGCCGTCGGCACCCCAGGAGACTGACCGACCCTCTCATTGACCGGGAGGAGGTACTGGGCGGGAAGGCCTGCCCTTCCCCAGCTCAAGATGGGGTCTGCGTGCGCCCACCGCAAGACACCACTTGAGGCGTCGGGTGTGCGGACTCGGGCCTATTCAGCCGGCGATCCGGCTGAGGTCGTTGCTCACGCCGTTGATCACAAGGAATGCCAGCAGCACGATCCCGACCGAGCTGAAACGCCACATCGCGATCACCGAGATCCTTCGCCCGCGCACCTTCTCCGCGACCGCCCAGAGGATGTGACCGCCGTCGAGCGGCAGGAACGGGAACAGGTTGATCACCGCGAGCACGAGCGAGAAGAAGCCGAGGAAGACCAGCGCGTAGCCGGCGCCGGCGACGACCGTTTCGTGCGCGATTTCGGTGACACCGATGATGCTGTGAAACTGGTGGCGAACCTTCGCGCTGGTGAAGGCCTTGCCGATGTTCGAGATCATGCTCGTGGAGATACCCCACATCTCGTGCACGGCCGTCCCGGCGGCGCTGAACACGCCGTAGTGTTTGGCCGCCGCCCCGAAGCCGAAGCCGACGAGCATCCGTTCCGCGATCTTGTTGTAGCGGGGATAGACGGACAGCGTCAGCGTCCGTCCCGCGCGCCGAATCGTCAGCGCCACCGGCGTGGCCGCACGGCAACCATCGGTCAGCGCGCCGGCGCAGCGGTGCGCCTCGATCCTGTGCATCGCCTGTGCGACCGTGCTCGGGTGCCCGTCGATCGCGACGATCCGGTCCCCGGCACGCAGCACTCCGTCGGCGGGCTCTTTTGGCTCGACGACGCCGACCGTGCTCGCCGGAATCAGCGTCTGGATCGACGGGTTCAGGTTCTCCAGCGTGCTCATCCCGCTGAGGCTGCCCGAGAAGAGGATCGCCCAGAACAACAGGAACGCGATCGCAATGTTCACACCCGGCCCGGCGAGGATCACCACGACGCGCCGCCATGGCGCCTGCGCGTAGTAGGCGCGGCGTGCCACCTCCGGGTCGAGGCCGTCGATCTCTTCCGGGTTCATCCCCGTGATCTTCACGTAGCCCCCCGCCGGGATCGCGCCGATCGCGTACTCGGTCTCGCCCCGTTTGACCTTGAAGATCGTCGGCGGGAAGAACAGCGAGAAGCGCTCCACGCGCATCCCCACGGCCTTCGCGGCGGTGAAGTGCCCGAGCTCGTGCAGCACGATCAGCGCCATGATCCCGAGGATTGTCCAGACCCAGCTCATGCGCTCAGTTTGGCAGGCGATCTGGCTGTTGCCGTCGGTTGCATTTCAGCGCTCCTTCGGCCGTTGGCGGCGGAGGTCTCAGAGGACGGCTTCCAATCTCATCGTGTGATCGGCGAGCGATCGCCTTCACGCGAGTCCGAGCATCTCCGCCGCTTCGCGTGTGACTGGGTGCTCCGGCGTGAGCTCCTCTGCGTCGAGCAGCCGCAGAGCGTCGGCGGAACGCTCGTGCAGCGTGAGGTTGATGAGGCTCGCCTCCAGCGTCGACCACCAGCGCAGGCCGGCCGCCGCGGGGTGCTCGTTGAAGATGCGCGCCGCGTAGGCCTGAGTTACAGCACGTACACCCGTCGCCACCCGGGAGGGACGCAGCCGCGTGCGTACAAGGACACGCGGCTCGTCGAGGTCGATCAGTTGACTGCCGTCATCGAGCTCGAGCCGCGACAGCACAAGCGGCAGGCCCGCGCGATTCAACATCGCGCGGGAGAGCACGCCGGTTCCACGAAAGGGCGTCAGCGCCTCGGCCACCGCCGAGACAGGACTCTCGGATACGTACAGGCAGCCGTAGCTTTCCGGGTTGTCATGTCGTCCAGCCCCCTGCAGCTCGCGCGGGAACCACAACGCTCCGCCCGGGGCGCCCGGATCCGTATCGGGCGCCAGCGGCAAGAGCCGCCAGAGGATCATGCGAAGCTGCCGGCGCGCTCCTGCGCGAGCGCATCGAGTAACTCACGCGAGCGCCCGCCACGAACGAGGTCGATCGGCCTGCGATTGGCGAGGTGCGGATTCAAACCCAGTAGCCACAACTCAGCCGCCTCAGCGGAGTACAAACGCAGCAGGCTCGACATAACCAGCTCCAGGAGATCGACACGCCGAGCATTGAGCTCGTCGATACCGCTCCCCTGCCGCCAGCGCGTGACCTGTGCCGGGCTCACCCCCAACAACTCGGCAAGCCGGCGCTGGGAGCGGAAGTCCCCACTCAACGCCACGACCTTCTCGGCGGTGCTCACGGGCATGCCCCCCACCTTAGCGCAACATAAAACGTTGCGCGTGGTGCCGAGATTTGGTGTCTCGCGCAGCCGGCCGCTTTTCCTCGAAATGTTCGTAGAGCCATACCTCTCTATCCGACGCCCGCCGCCAAACGGGACAAATAATCGGCGCGAGGCTTATCTAAAGCTCCGAGTTCGCCACTGCGTCGCCAGCCACCTCGCGGGCTTTGCGATCCGCCTCGTACAGCGACTCGAACGCGCGCACCGGCGCGCTTGGAAGCTCCGTGAGTGTTCGCTCGATCACCTCGGGGATCCCGTTGAAGTGCAGGCGACCCTCCAGGAACGCGTGCACCGCAACCTCGTTCGCGGCGTTCAGCACGCACGGCGCCGTCCCACCCTCGATAGCCGCCTCGCGCGCCAGGCGCAGACATGGGAACACGTCGAGGTCGACCGGCTCGAACGTCAGTTCACCCACCGCGGCCAGATCCAGCGGCGCAATCGGCAGATCCACGCTCTCGCCCCCGTGCAGCGCGTAGGAGATCGCGATCCGCATGTCCGGTGGCCCGAGGTGCGCGAGCATCGCTCCGTCGGCCAGCTGGATGAGCCCGTGGACGAGTGATTGGGGGTGCACCACGACGTCGATCCGCGCATACGGCGTGCCGAACAGGTGGTGGGCCTCCATCACCTCCAGACCCTTGTTCATCAACGTCGCCGAGTCGATCGTGATCTTGCCGCCCATCGCCCATGTCGGGTGATTCAAGGCCTGCTTCACCGTCACGTCCTCCAGTTCCGCGTGCGTCCTGCCGCGAAAGGGACCCCCGCTGGCGGTGATCGTCAGGCGCTCGACGGCTCCCGGCGACTGGCCGGCGAGCAGCTGATGCAGGGCGGTGTGCTCGGAGTCGACCGGCGTTATCTGCGCGCCCGTCGCTTCCGCGAGCGCGCTCACCAGCTCGCCGCCGACGACCAGCGACTCCTTGTTCGCGAGCGCCAGGTCGATGCCCTCGCCGAGCGTCGCGACCGTCGGACCGAGGCCGGCGGAGCCGACGAGCGCGTTCAGCACCAGGTCGGCCTCCGACTCGACGACGAGCCGCACGAGTCCCTCCGGTCCGCTCAGCACCTCCCCGTCGGTCCACGCCTCCGCCGCGCGCGCCGCGGCGTCGATGTCGACCAGCGCGATTCGCTTCACGTCGTGCGCGCGGGCCTGTTCGACCAGCGCCTCCCATGAGCGCTCCGCGGACAGGCCGATCAGCTCCAGGTCCTCGCTGCGGCTCAATACGTCGAGCGCCTGCGTGCCGATCGAGCCGGTCGAACCGAGGATCAGCAGGCGCCTAGGCATGGAGAACCGGGCTTGCATCGAGAACCGGGCTTATCTCAGACATACGCGCTCCAGATGTAGTACCCGACGACCGCCGCGAACAGCACCGCGTCCAGGCGATCCAATGCCCCCCCATGCGCGCCGAACACCCGACCGGTGTCCTTTGCGCCCGCCTCGCGCTTGACGAACGACTCGAACAGGTCGCCGACCGGCGCGACGACCGCCACACCGAGGCCAAGCACGAGCGCATGCGTTCCGGGCAGCCAGGCTTGGTAGCGCCCCGCCAGCCAGACACCCAGTACCGCGCAGACCATCCCGATCGCCAACCCCTCGACCGTCTTGTTCGGCGAGATGTGCGGCGCCAGGGGACGCTTGCCGAAGGTCCTGCCGCCGAGATAGGCGCCGGTGTCGCCGAGGAACGTGCCGACGAGCACATCGATCACGATTCCCAGGCCGTGCGGCAGCCCGCGCAGGAGCACCGCGTGGGCCAGCGCGAAGCCGATCCAGTAGATCCCCAGCAGCGTCACCGCCATCCCCCCCACGCTCGGGTGGCGCTGCAGCAAGGTCAACCCGAACAGCATCGGCAGCGCGGCGACCGCGACGAGCAGGATCTGGAACTGGCCGCCATACAGGGCTGCCGCCAGCAGCCCCGCCAGCGCGATGAAGCCCGCCAGCCGGACCGGGTGCGCGCGGTCGTACATCCCGTACAGCTCGTGCATGCAGATGCAACCGAGCGCGAACAGTCCCAACGCGAAGATCAGGCCGCCCTCGATCACGATGAACAGCGCGAAGGCGATCGCCGGCACGGCGGCGATCAGCCGGGCGCTGAAGTCCGAGCGCTGCCCGCGTCCCGCCGTACCGGAGGGTCCTCGTTCGGGAGAACGTCGGCCGCGCGCAGAGGAGCGGCGCGCGGGGCGTCGGGGCGCCGCTCCCTGTGAACCACCCCCGGACGCGTGCTGGACGATCTCTGATCGATCTTCGGCCATCACGCGCGCTCAGCGTCCACCGAAGCGCCGGCGGCGCTCTGAGAACTCGGCCAGCGACTCTTCGAGCGCCTCACGTGTGAATTCGGGCCACAGCTCGTCGCGGAAGATCAGCTCGGAGTAAGCGGACTGCCAGAGCAGGTAGTTCGACAGTCGACGCTCGCCGCTGGTGCGGATGATCAGGTCCGGGTCGTGCATCTCGGGCGCGTAGAGGCACTGCCGGAACTCCTCCTCGGTGCTTCCCTCAAAACGTTTCGCCGCGTCGAGGATCTCCGCGCGTCCGCCGTAGTTGAAGGCGACGAACAGGGTGATCTGGTCGTTGGCGGCGGTCAGCTCTTCCGCACCTGCCATCTGCTCCACGAGCTGCTCGCTGATGCCCTCGCGGCGACCGATGAAACGCATGCGCACGCCCTCCTCGTGCAGCTCCGGCGTCTCGCCGGCGATCCGTCGGGAGAACATCGCCATCAGACCTTCCACCTCCGCCGCGGGCCGTGACCAGTTCTCGGTCGAGAACGAATACACGGTCAGCTCCGCGACCCCCAACTCGGCGGCGTCGCGCAGGCGCGCCTTGACGGTGTCGGCGCCGGCGCTGTGACCATCCTTGACCGGCAAGCCGCGCGCACTGGCCCAGCGGCCGTTCCCGTCGGTGATGATCGCGACGTAGCGCGCCGAATCCGCCGCGGGCGGCATCAGACCTCGAGGATCTCCTGCTCCTTGGCCTTCAACACCGCGTCGAGCTCTGAGACCTTCCCGTCGGTCAGCTTCTGCAGCTCCACCTCGGCGCGGTGCTCATCGTCAGAGCTGGCCTGCCCGTCGGACTTCAGCTCGCGCAGATGCTGCATCACGTCACGGCGGACGTTGCGGATCGCCACGCGCCCCTCCTCGGCGAGGTTGCGCACGACCTTGACCAGCTCGTGCCGGCGCTCTTCGGTCAGCTCGGGCACCGCCAGGCGGATCAGGTTCCCGTCGTTCGACGGGTTCAGGCCGACGTCGGACTCGTTGATCGCTTTCTCGATGTCCTTGATCGAGGTCTTGTCGTACGGCTGCACGGTCACCAGGCGCGCCTCCGGAGCGGAGATCGTGGCGAGCTGGTTCAGCGGCGTGATCGCGCCGTAGTAGTCGACGACGATCCGGTCGAGCAACCCAGGGCTGGCGCGCCCTGTGCGCACCGTGGAGAACTCCTGGTGCGCGGACTCCAGCGACTTCGTCATCCGCTCGCGCGCATCGTCGAGCAGCTCGTCGATCACGTTCTCAGTTGTTGCCATCGCCGTCTCCTCCGGGTGTCGATACCAAGGTTCCCACGCGCTCCCCTGAGATTATCCGCGGGATGCTCGTCGCATCGTCCATGTTGAACACGTTCAACGGCATCGAGTTCTCCATGCACAGCGCCAGCGCCGTCGAGTCCATCACTCGCAGACGGCGCTCGATCGCCTCCATGTGCGTGATCTCGGGGATGAACTCTGCCCGCGGGTCGAGCGCCGGGTCGGCCGTGTAGACGCCCTGCACGCCGTTCTTCGCCATCAGGATGATCTCCGCGTGGATCTCCGCGGCGCGCAGCGCGGCGGCGGTGTCGGTCGTGAAGAACGGGTTGCCGGTGCCCGCCGCGAAGATCACCACGCGCCCCTTCTCCAGGTGGCGCATCGCGCGACGGCGGATGTAGGGCTCGGCGACCTCGGAGATCCCGAGCGCCGACTGCACGCGCGTCGGGCTGCCCTGCTTCTCCAGCGCATCCTGCAGGGGCAGCGCGTTGAGCACCGTCGCGACCATCCCCATGTAGTCGGCCGTCGCCCTGTCCATGCCCGCTGCGGCGCCCTTCATCCCGCGGTAGATGTTCCCCGCGCCGACGACGATCGCCACCTCGACCCCGCGGTCGCGCACGTCTGAGACCTGCCGTGCCACCTCGACCACGCGGTCGGGGTCGGTGCCGTAGGCCAGCTTGCCCATCAAAGCCTCGCCGGAGAGCTTCAGCAGGATGCGTTTGAAAACTGGGTCGGCCATCCCAAGGAGCCTATCCGGCCCAGGCCCTCGGGGACTGGGCCACAACCGGTGCGCTCACGCCTCTCGCGAGGCTATTGGCCAACAGCGAACCGGGTGAAACGACGGATGACCACGTTCTCGCCGGTCGTGGCGGTCAGCTCGTCGCGCAACTGCTGGACGGTCTTGCCGTCGAACTTCGGGTTGTGCATCTCCTGCTCGAGCAGCACAATCGTCTGAAGCCACGAGTCGAGCTTGCCGGCGACGATTTTCTCGCGGATGTTCTCGGGCTTGTCCGCTGCCTCCTGCTCGTAGACCCGCGCCTCGGCGTCTCGTTGCTCGGCTGGAACATCCTCGCGGCTGACGTACTTGACCGTCGGTGTAGCGGCGATCTGCATCGCGATATCGCGCGCGAAGGTCACAAAGTCCTCGTTCGTGGCGACGAAGTCGGTGTTGCAGTCGACCTCGATCAACACACCGACCTTGGCCCCCGCATGAACATATGCCTGCACCGTCCCCTCGGTGGCCACGCGCTCGCCGAGATCCTGCACTTTCTTGCCCTGCTTCACGCGCAAGATCTCGATCGCCTGATCGATGTCGCCGCTGGCCTCTGTCAGCGCCTTCTTGCAGTCCATCATCCCCGCGCCGGTCCGCTCGCGCAGGGCCTTCACGTCCTGGGCGCTGATCTCCACTGGGCTCATGCGCTCGGCGCCTCCTCCGCTACCGGTGTCGTCTCCGCGGCTGGAGTTGCCTCCGTAGCCGAAGTTGCCTGCGTGGCCGTCTCTGCCGGAGTCTCGGCAGGCGTGTTCGGCGTCGCCGCCGGAGTATCGCTCGAGGCGGGCGCGGGGGCCTCTTTATCGTTCGGCGCCGGTGTGGCGGCAGCCGGCGGTGCGGCAGCGGGCTTCGCCGGAGCCGCCGCGGCCGGTGGCGGTGTGGCAGCGGGCTTCGCCGGAGCCGCCGCGGCCGGTGGCGGTGTGGCGGCAGGCGCCGCGGCAGCCGGTTTCGTGGCCGCGGGAGCTGGAGCAGCCGCGGCCGGCTTGGCAGCGGCGGGAGCCGGGGCGGCAGCCGCAGCTTGAGCGGCCGCCGCGGCCGCACGCTCGGCCTGCTCACGGGCCGCCTGCTCGGCGGCCTCGCGCTTGGCCTGTTCCTCCGCCTCGCGCTTGGCGCGGGCCTCCGCCTCGATGCGGGCCTTCTCCTCGGCCTCTTTGCGCGCGCGATCCTCCTCGGCGCGGAACACGGAGTGCCCCTCCGAGACGACCTGGCCGATCGCCTGGGTGATCAGCGCGCAGGAGCGAATCGCGTCGTCGTTGCCGGGGATCACGAAGTCGATCCCATCCGGGTCGCAGTTGGTGTCGACCAGACCGATGATCGGGATGCGCAGGCGGCGAGCCTCTTTGACCGCGATCTCCTCGGTTTTCAGGTCGATCACGAACATCGCGTCGGGCACACGCTGCATGTTCTTCACGCCACCGAGGTTTGCCCTGAGCTTCGCGAGGTCGGCCTGTGCCGCCATCCGCTCGCGCGTCGGCAGCAGCGCCAGCTGGCCGTCGGCCTCGTAGCGTTCGAGGTCGTGCAGGCGGCGGATGCGCTGGCTGATCGTCTGGAAGTTCGTCAGCAGACCGCCCAGCCAGCGGTGATTGACGAACGGCATGTCCGACGCTTCGGCGACGTCCTTGATCGTGTCGCGCGCCTGCTTCTTGGTGCCGACGAACAGCACGGTCCCGCCGCGGTGGGCAACGGTTCCGGCGAACTCCTGCGCCTGGTTCAGCGCCGTGGAGGTCTTCAGCAGATCGATGATGTAGATGCCGCCACGCTCACCGTGGATGAAGCGGCGCATCTTTGGGTTCCAGCGACGCGTCTGGTGACCGAAATGAACGCCGGCCTCCAGCAGCTCGACTATTCCTACTTGAGCCACGAGGTACTCCCTTTGTTATGCGATTGAATGCCGTGCGGGTGAGGCGGACCCGGTACTCACGACGAAAGTCGCACTCCGGGCAGGGCCGCGATCGATGACCGCACGGGTAGAAGATCTGGTTAGCCGCTCAGGATAGCTCTTCAGCCCGTTCGAGCGCGCTCTGGAGATCGGCGGGCAGTGGTGAGACCACCTCGACGGGGACGCCTGTGAAGGGATGCTCGAAGGACAGGCGCGCGGCGTGCAGGAACTGGCGCTCCAGCCCGAGCAGGCCGGGCGTGCCGTACTCGGGGTCGCCGCACACCGGATGGCCGATCGCCTGCAGGTGGACGCGGATCTGATGGGTGCGCCCCGTATCGAGGTGCAACCGCAAGAGCGACGTCTCGGCAAGCGCACGGTCGAGCGTAAAGTGGGTGCGCGCCTCGCGCGGGTTGATCCCGCCGATCGCCATCCGCGTGCGCACCCGCGGGTCGCGCCCGATCGGCGCCTCGATCGTCCCGCTGCGCGCCGGCGGCCGGCCCTCGACCAGCGCGATGTACTCGCGCTCGATGCGCCGCTCCGCCAAAGCTGTCTGGAGCAGCCGATGGGCCTCGTCGGAGCGCGAGACGACGAGCAGGCCCGAGGTGTCGCGGTCCAGCCGGTGCACGATCCCCGCGCGCCCCTCATCTCCGCCGGCGGCGAGCGGACCGAGCAGCTGCGCGAGCGTCCCCTCGCGATGCCCGCGCGCGGGATGCACGACCAGACCGGGGGCTTTGTCGATCACCAGGAGATCGTCGTCCTGGTAGGCGATCGTGAAGGGTGACGAGTCGGTCAAGGGGAATCCTTGGAGGAGTCCTCCGAGGAATCCTTGCGCGGGGCCTCGAGCACGAAGAACAGCAGCACCACACCCAGCGTGATCGAGGCGTCGGCGAGGTTGAAGGGCGGCCAGCCGAGGGGAAGCTTGATGAAGTCGGTCACCGCGCCACCGTTCAGGCGATCGAGGATGTTGCCCAGCGCGCCGCCGATCAGCATGCCCGTGGGCAGCCAGATCAGGGGAAGCGTGGCGTGCAGCGCGAAGTAGACGAGCAGCGCCAGCAGCGCGGCGGCGATCACGAGCGTGACCGCGATGTGGCTGCCCGGCAGGAAGCCGAAGGCAACGCCGTCGTTGCGGGTGTTCACCAGCCCGATCCCCGGGAATAGCTTGCGTTCTTCGCCGGGGACGATCGAGTGGCGGATCAAATGCTTTGACAGCTGGTCCGCCGCGATCACGACGAGCATCACCAACCCGGCCCGCACCCATGCGCCGGCGGCGCTCACCTGCAGCCCATCCCTGAGCTCAGCCGTGGAAGAGGCGCTGGACGATGACGTTGTTGACGATCTCCAAAGTCAGGATCGCGAGGATCGGGCTGAAGTCGATCCCGCCGAAGGAGGGGAGAAACCGGCGGAAGATGCGCAGGAACGGCTCGCAGATGTCGCGCAGGAAACCCAGCACGATGTCGCTCGCCCGCGAATATGGCGGGCGCAAGCCGAGCGAGAAGAGCAGCTGAATCACGATGTAGAGGACGATCAAGAGCGTGTAGACGTAGATCAACGTCGACACGTATTCCGCGATCTCGGTGCCCGCACTGGCGAGGATCATCGTTGGGCTCCCGTAAGAGCCCAAACAACAGCCGCCACAATCATCGCCGGGCCTCAGCCGGCTCAAGGACCGCGTCGAGGGCGTCGCTGAAGGCCGCGCGCAGACCGCCTCGCTCCAGCGCGGCAAGGCCCTTGGCCGTGACTCCTCCCGGAGAGGAGACCTCGCGGCGCACGGCGAGCGTGTCGTTGCCGCGACGGCTGAGCAGCTCCGCGGTCCCGGCGAGCGTCTGCACGACCAGCTCCGCGCTCTGCGCGGCGGGAATGCCGCGGCGGACGCCCGCGTCGATCTGCGCCTCCGCGACGAGCGCCACATACGCGGGCGCGCAGGACATCAAACCCATCGCCACGTCGACGAGCGCGTCGGGAAGCGTGACGAGCGCGCCGAGTTCGGCGAACAACTCGCTGACCTCGGTATCTAACGCGGTCTCATAGATGGGTGTGGCCTGGACGACGGCGCCCTGGCGCACCTCGACGGGGAGCGACGGGATGAAGCGATAGGCCGGTCGATCCGGGTAGGCAGCATGCAGGTCGGGCAGCGGCGTGGCGGCGAGGATCGAGGCGACCGCCTTCGCATGTGGCGCCACTTCGCCTGCGACATCCCGAAGCTGGGCCGGCTTGTGGCAGAGCACGACCAGCTCGGCGCGCTCGGCCACCTCGGCATTGGTCGCGAGCGCCTCGCCGTCGACCTCGGCAGCCAGTGCTTGCGCGCGCTCGGCAACGGGATCAGCCACGAAAACCGGGCGGTTCCACCCGCGCGCGAGCGCCCGCGCCATGTTGCCTGCGCCAATAAGTCCTATCTGCATAGTGCGCCTAGGCTACCGACCCGACCTGCTCAACTCTGATTGAAAAAACCCTTCTCAATCAGTCTTGCCCGCTCCTCGGCGGAGATCTCGACGTTGCGCGGGGTCAACATGAACACCTTGTCGGCGATCCTTTGCATGCCTCCGTCGAGCGCGTAGGTGAGGCCGGAAGCAAAATCGATCAGGCGCTTGGACAGGTCGGTGTCGGAGCTCTGCAGGTTGAGGATCACGGGGATCGAGTCCTTGAACTTGTCGGCGATCTGCTGCGCGTCGTTGAACGACTTCGGCACAACCAGATGCACGCGAACATCGCCGTTGCCGTTGCCGCGGCCCCCGACCGGGCGCAGCGCCGTCGTCGCGCGTCCCCCCTGGGCTCGTCCTCGGCGAAGATGTCGTCGAACTCATCGCGCCGGCGGCGCAGGCGGCGGACGTTCGGCCGCTCGCGGTAGCGATCCTCCAGGTCGGATTCGGCCCCCACCCCGCCCGGCGCGTCGTCATAGCCGTCATCGTCGTGATACTCCTCGGCAAGGCCGAAGTAGACGAGGGCACGGTGCCAGGAATCGCGGAAGGCCATGGTTAGATTGAGTTTTCGCCCGTTGGACGAATTTCCCTGCTCATGCTACGGGTTCGTCAAGCATCAAGGGGCGAGATCGGAACACGATCCTCACCAATCGTCGTCGACCGGCACGGCTGCCGATCAGCCCCCATCGTACAGTCTCGTGCCGATCCGCACGATAGTCGCGCCCTCTTCCACCGCCACAGGGTAGTCCTGAGAGGTGCCCATCGACAACCGCTCCAGGCCACGCTCATCCGCCAGCGCGCGCAGCGCCGCGAACCAGCGACGGCTCTCCTCGGGGTTCTCGGCGAACGGCGGCATCGTCATCAGCCCCGCCACAGGGACAGGCGCAAGCTCGATGTACGCGTCGAGCTCCTCCGGGGCGACACCCCCCTTGCCGGCCTCGCGAGCGACGTTCACCTCGATCAGGATCTCCAGGCCCGGGCGGGCATCGGCCTGGTGCCGGTCCAGCTCGCGTAGCGCGGACTCCGAGGCGACCGAATGGATCAACCGCACATGCGGCACGATCGTCTTCACCTTGCGGCTCTGCAGCCGACCGATGAAGTCCCACTCGAATGCCTCCCCACCGGTCGAAGCTTGGCCGGCAGCGACCTTCGCGGTGAGATCCTGCGCGCGGTTCTCGCCGACGAGCCGGATGCCGGCCTCGACAAGTACCGGCAGGTCTCCAGCCGACACGTACTTGGTCGCGGCGAGCACCTCCACCTCGTTGGGATCGCGACCCGCAGACGCGGCAGCCGCCTCGATCTCCGCGCGCACCTGAAAGAGGTTCGCCCGAATGACCTCCGCGCGCAGGTCGGCGATCAGCTCAACCACGTCACTCCGATCCAGCTCGGGCTGAGATGGCGTGCCCCCGGGCGTCTAGTCCAGCCATGCGACTCCCCCCTGACGGCCGGCCCGCGCACCTTCGCGTCTGTAGGAGAAGAAGCGCTCGTCACAGATCGTGCACACGGCCACATCCTGCACTTCGCTAATGCCGGCCGCCAACAGCCTGTCGCGCGCGATCGCCTTCAGGTCGATGTTCCGGCTGCGTGGGCGCTCAACTCTGTGAGCGTCCCCCAACGCCGCGTGCACCTCCTCGCCGACCTCGTAGCAACAGGGCCCAGCACCGGGGCCAATGATCGCGACGATCTGACCCTCGCCGCCCAGCTCCCGGACCGCGCGAATGCCCTCCTCGAGGATCCCCGCCGCGAGACCGCGCCAGCCGGCGTGCACCATCGCCACGGCGCCGTTCGCGCCCAGCGTGACCGGGAGACAGTCCGCAGTCAGCACCATCGTGCCCAGGTTCCGCAGCGCGGTCGCCTGACCATCCGCCTCGATCTCCGGCTGGGACTCGCTGTCAGGTTGTACAGCGTTGCCCGCGCGCTGCACCGTCGTGCCGTGGACCTGATAGCCGCGGAGCAGGCGTTGTACGCCGATCTGCTCACACAGTCGTTCTCGCGACTCCAAGCCATGCTCGGCGCCGTCGCCGCCGACGCTCGACAGGTTGCCGTGCGCACGTGTGGTGAACAGCGCGTGGCCACCACCCGGGAGGGCATAGCGCATCATGAGATGAGTTCGACCTCACAGTGCAGTGCGGGAGCACAACGATCACCGCGAGCTCGCGTCACGGTCTTCGCGCACCAATTTTGGTCGCACGGGATGGCGAAAGTCGGCCACCTCGACGCTCAACTTGCTCAAGTAGTTCCTGGATTGTCGGCTTGCTTGCCTGTTCTTCCAACCAAGCTAGTAGGTAAGCCTGCAGCGACTGGTCCGCATTGCGCGCCCGGTCCCTCAGGATCTGGTGAACATCCGGCGGTACGTTCTTGATCTGCACGGTAGCCATGGCTTTAGTCAAGCGTATTTTGGCGCCACTGCCTAGACTTGTTGCCGTTCTCACGCCTCCCGGGCTGCCTGCAACTCTGCCTCGCGTCCATCGGCCAGCTCGCCGTCGAGGCGCAGTTGTAGAACCGCCTCTAACCGCCGGCCGATCTCGGGACCCTCGGCGACCCCGACCGTCAGCAGATCCTCACCGGTGATCTCCAGGCGGACATGTCGTACCTCCTGTAGCCAGCGACGGGCAGGCCGCTCGCAGCCCAGCGCACCCGCCAGGGCGACGCCCTCCACCGGCACCCGCCGCGCGATGGCGCGCAGCGCCGAGGGAAGCTCGACCGCGGGCAGCTCCTCGACCAAACGCGGCACCGCGACGGCCGCGGCGACGACGCGATCGCGATCGCCCGCCGGGAAGTCCCAGCGATCCAGCAGCGCGACGATCTCCGCGCGTTGGCCGATCTCCGATCGGTCCCCTCCCGCGCGCAGCGCCAGCGGGAGCACCAGCGACGCGAGCAGCGCCAGGTCGGGCCGGCCGTCCTCCGGGAGCAACTCCAGCGTCATACGGGCCACGGGCTGCTCGAAGCGCAGCCTCGGATGCAGCGAGCCGAGCACTCCCAACTCGCTCAGCGCCATCAACGACGCGACCGCGTCCGCTTCGCCCAGGGCAAGTCGCAGCTCGGCGCCGATCCGTGCGCCGGAGACCGTCTCCAGCACACGTTCCCCGAGTGCCGCCCGGACCAGCGCGGCAGTGTGCTCCTCGACCTCGAACCCGAGTCGGGCGGCGTAGCGCGCCAACCGCAACAGACGCGTCGGGTCGTCGCTGAAGCTCTGCTCGTGCAGTACGCGCAGCACGCCACGTGCGATGTCCGCCTCCGCATGCGGCACCGCCCGCATCTGAGCGTCGGTCAGCGACACGGCAATCGCGTTGACGGTGAAGTCCCTTCGCAGTAGGTCATCCACCAGCGATGCCGGCTCCACCTCGGGCAGCGCCCCGGGTTCCGGATAGCGCTCGCGACGCGCTCGTGCGACGTCGATACGCGCATCGCCCAATGAGATGCTGGCTGTCCCGAAGCGGTCATGGGTGACCGCTTCGCCGCCCAAGGCGTGCAGCAGCGGCTCGATCGGCCCCTCGACGAGGACGTCGAGCTCGCGCGGACGCTCGGCACGCAGCAGGTCGCGAACGGCGCCGCCCACGAGATGAACGCCCTCGTACGCGGCCCCGAGCAGCGCCTCGCCGCCTGGCTGCTCGCGAATACTGTCAAGCAGTGCGCACTGCAATTCCGGACTCCGCCAGATGGGCCTTCGCCTCTGGAATCGTGTGCCGCCCGTAGTGGAAGATCGACGCGCACAGCGCCGCGTCCGCGCCAACCCGCAATGCCTGGGTGAGGTGCTCCAGCTCGCCCGCGCCGCCGGAGGCGATCACCGGCACGCTGACTGCCGAGCTCACGGCCTGCGTCAGGGGAAGGTCGTAGCCGTCGTTGGTTCCATCGCGGTCCATGCTCGTCAGCAGGATCTCGCCGGCGCCGCGCTCGACGGCCTCGCGCGCCCACTCGACGACGTCACGCCCGGTGGGCGTGCGCCCGCCCGCGAGGTAGGCCTCCCACCCCGTCGGGGCGCCCGGATCCGGACCGGGAACCCCACCCACCCGGACCTCACCGACCCCAACGGTGCGCGCCTTCGCGTCGATCGCCAGCACGACGCACTGCGCGCCGAAGCGCATCGCCAGCTCGTCGAGCAGTTCCGGGCGCTGCAGCGCGGCGGAGTTGATCGAAACCTTGTCCGCCCCCGCGTCGAGCACTGCCTGGGCATCCTCCACCGAACGGATCCCGCCGCCGATCGTAAACGGCACGAACACCTCATCGGCCGTTCTACGAGCGAGCTCCACGATCGTGTCGCGCTTCTCATGCGTCGCGGCGATGTCCAGGAACACCAGCTCATCCGCGCCTTCGCGGTCGTAGTGCGCCGCCAGCTCAACAGGATCGCCGGCGTCACGGATGTCGAGGAATTCGACGCCCTTCACCACGCGGCCGGCGTTCACGTCGAGACAGGGGATCACGCGCTTCAGGTGCACCCGCCCACCGTAGCGGTCGAACGTACTCCAACGGGGTCGGTTATCAGATCAGTCTGTCTCCGAAAGCAGCCGCTCTTCCCAGCGAGCAGGTCCCCAGCGGCGTCGGCGGCCGACCGGCCGGTCGAGCCCTAAATCCGGCCCGCGCCCTACGCAGCGCACCATCCGGCCGGGCGGTCGACGATCCCGCAGGGGACCGTGTTTCTATAAAGAGCCGAGTGCCGCAAGCGCCTCCGGCACCGTGAACCGCCGCTCGTAGAGTGCCTTACCGACGATCACACCCTCCAAGCTCTGCTCGCCCAAGCCTGCCAAGCCTTCCAAGTCAGCCAGCTTTCCGATCCCGCCCGAGTAGATCAAGCTACCCTCGACCGCCTGCGCGACGCCGCGTATTTCCTCCAGATCCGGCCCATCGAGCATGCCGTCGCGATCCACGTTCGTGTAGACGAGCTTGCCTGCTCCCCTACCCCAAAGTTGGGCGATCACATCCTTCGGGTCACCATCGATCGTTTTCGTCCAACCCTCCGTTGCAACCCGTCCTTCGCGGATGTCCACCGACACGAGCACCTTGTCTTGCCAGTCCCTCAGGGCTTCGTCGAGCAACGTGGGGTCGGTAAACGCGGCGGTACCGAGGATCACCCGCTCTGCGCCCGCCTCCATCGCTGCATCGATGGCGCTCAGCGAACGCAGGCCTCCACCGAACTGAACAGGAACATCCAGCTCATTCGCGATTCGACGCAGGTGCTCCAGATTGACCGGCACACCGGTCTTTGCCCCGTCGAGATCGACGACATGCAGGAAACGAGCACCCGCCTGTACCCAGCCGGCCGCGGCCGACAGTGGATCCTGGTCATAGACCTTCTTCGCATCGAAGTCTCCCTTGACGAGCCTCACGGCCTTCCCGTCGAGGATGTCGATCGCCGGATACAGGTTCACGCCGCTACCGCCGCGCGGCGCTCGCACAAGCGCGTGAAGTTCCCCAACAGCGCCAGCCCATGCGTCGAGGACTTCTCCGGGTGCGACTGCGTGCCGAACACGTCTCCCTGTCCCACGATCGCCGCGAACGGCTCACCATAGTCCGCTGTTGCCAGCACCACATCCTCATCTGTCGGCCACACCGCAAAGCTGTGCACGTGGTACAGGTATGCCGGGTCCGGCAACCCCTCGCTGAGCGGCGTCGCCCGCAGCCAGCGCAGCTCACTCCAGCCGATGTGCGGCAGCTTCAGCCCTGGCGCACTCAAACGGCGCACCGTACCGGCCAGCAGGCCGAGCCCCGTGGCGCCGTCGTGCTCCTCGGAGCGCTCGAACAGCAGTTGCATACCCAGACACAGGCCGAGCAGCGGCACGCCCGCATCCACGCGCTCCTGGAGTAGCTGATCGAGGCCCGCCGCGCGGATCGCCGCCATTCCCGCGGGAAACGCGCCGACCCCCGGCAGCACCAGCCCGTCCATTTCACGCAACCGCTCCGGGTCGCCGCTCACCTCCACCCGCGCGCCCACGTGCTCCAGCGCCTTCTCCGCCGAGCGGCGGTTGCCCATGCCGTAGTCGACTATTCCAATCTGCGGGCTCATGATGTCAGCGTGCCCTTCGTGCTTGGCACGCCCTGCTCCGTCGGGTCGATGCTCACCGCCTCGCGCAGCGCGCGCGCGAAGGCCTTGAACGACGCCTCGATCATGTGGTGCGCGTTTGTCCCCGCCTCCACCCTCAGGTGCAGCGTCAGCTTCGCCGCGTTTGCCAGAGCGCGGAAGAACTCCTCGGTCAGCTCGTGCTCGAACCCTCCCGTCGAGCCCGGCGGCAGATCGGCCTCGAACAGCGTGAACGGGCGTCCGGAGATATCGATCGCGCAGCTCGCCCGCGCCTCGTCCATCGGCACCGTCGCCGCGCCGTATCTGGTGATGCCCTTGCGTTCGCCCAACGCCTCGTCCAAAGCCTGGCCAAGGACGATCGCCGTGTCCTCCGCAGTGTGATGCGCGCCGGTCTGCAGATCGCCTGCGACCTTCACATCCAGATCCAGCCTGCCGTGCCGAGCCAGCAGGTCGAGCATGTGATCCAAGAAGCCCACGCCCGTCTCGCGCGCACCCTCGCCGCTGCCGTCCAGGCCCAGCGTCAGGCGCACATCGGTCTCGCCGGTCTTCCGCTCGATCGTCGCGGTGCGCTTGTCGGTTGAAGATGTCATGACAGGACTTCGTAAAGGTCAAGTAGCAAGGGTTGGGCGGGTTTGAGCGGAGAAGCGAGGAGCAAAGCCGAAGAAGGCAGAGTCTAGTTGCCCGCCGTACGGGACTCCATCGACTCCGCGTGCACCTCGAACCCCTCCGCCCTCGCGATCGGCGCGCCCGCCGCCGCGAGCCTGCCCACCGCGTCCCCCCCGATCCGAACTTCCTGCATCCGCCTGCGGAAGTGCCTCGCCGACAGCCCCGAGGCAAAGCGCGCCGCGCCCCCTGTCGGCAGCACGTGGTTGGAGCCCCCCACATAGTCGCCAAACGCCGTCGCGCTCCCCTCACCCACAAACAGCGCGCCGGCCGAGCGCACTTTCGGGGCGAGCGCCTCCACATCCGCGCCGATCAGCTCCAGGTGCTCCGGCGCCAGCTCGTTCGCGAGCTCGACCGCCCCACGTGCGTCCTCCACCTCCACGAGCGCGCACGCCGCCTCGCCCACCGTCGGGCGCGTCGGGATCATCCGCTCGAGCGTCTCCCCCAGCTGCTCGAGCGTTTCCGCGCTCGCCGCGATCGCCACCACGAGGCTCCCCGCGCCGTGCTCCGCCTGCGCGAGCATGTCCAGCGCGGCCAGCTGCCCACCCCGCTCGCCGGCCTGCTCACCGATCACCGTCACGAGGTCGCTCGGTCCCGCGAAGCCGTCGATTCCGACCGTCGCGCTCAGCTGCCGCTTGGCCTCCTGCACATACAGATTGCCCGGCCCCACGATCACGTCCACGCGGTCCACCGTCTCGGTGCCGTACGCCAGCGCGGCGATCGCCTGGGCGCCACCCATCCTGTACACGCGCTCGACCCCGCACAACCGGCACGCACCCAGGATCGCCGCATCGATCTGCCCGTCCGCGCGCGGCGGAGAGCACACCACGACGTCCAGCACGCCGGCCGCGCGTGCCGTCACCACGCCCATCACGACCGTGCTCGGATACGGCGCCCGCCCTCCGGGGACGTACACCGCCGCCGCCCCCACCGGTACCTCGCGCAGGGTCACGCTCTGTCCCTGCGGCAGCTTCACCGTCCTGCTGCTCTCGTCCACGCCCGCCTGCGCGACCTCGGCGACGTTCGCGATCGCCACCTGCAGGCCGGCCACGAGCTCCAGCGGCAGTTCCCTGATCGCCGCGTCCAGCTCCTCTGGTGGGACGACGAGCGGCCTTGGCTCGCCGCCGGCGGTGTCGAACCTACGCGTGTACCCGCGCACCGCCTCGTCGCCGCCCGCGCGCACGCTTTCGACGATCTCCTTCACGGCCTCCTCCACCGAGGCGCCGCCGGGGATCAGCGCGCGCACATACGCTGCCGCCGCTCGCTTGCTGCCGAGTCGCTCAACGTCCGCGACGTCCAGCCGCTCGATCCTCATCTCAGGTTGCGGCGCCGACGGTGCTCAGGCCGCGCAGGCGCTCCATCAGCTCGTCGATCCGCGCCGCCTTCAGCTTGTGCGCCACCGGGTTGGCGATCAGCCTGGCCGTGCACACCATCAACTCCTCGCGCACCACCAGGTTGTTCTCCTTCAACGTCGTCCCCGTCGCCGTCAGATCGACGATCGCCTCGACCATCCCCGTCAGCGGCGCGAGCTCGACCGAGCCTTTCACCTCCACGATCTCCGCCTGGCGGCCGGTCTCCTCGAGGTGGCGCGCGGCGATCCGCGGGTACTTCGTCGCCACCCGCATCACCCCCAGCCGTCTGAGCGCCTCGACCGCCGGGTCGGGACCCTGCTTGCTCGCGAGCACCATCGTGCAGCGGCCATATCCGAGGTCGAGCAGCTCATACACCTCGCGGCCGCCCTCGCGATGGGCGGGGCCTTCGGATCCGTGCGAGGCCTGCTCCAGCAGCACATCCTTGCCCGTGATTCCCACATCCGCGGCGCCCGCCTCCACGTACGTGGGCACGTCCGACGGGCGCATCGTGATCACGCCGATCTCCTCGAACAACAGCTTCCGGTCGTTCTCTCTGAGCTCCTCGGTGTCCATCCCGAGTCCCGCCAGTAGGTCCACCGTGCCCTTGAACAGCGCGCCGCGTGGCACCGCGATCATCAGGCCGTTCGGAGTCATGTGGTTTGCCCCCCGACCGGCTGCGCCAGCAGCGCCCCGGTACCGCGCTCCTCGCCCGCCAGCGCGATATGCAACCGGTCGACCCCCAGCGCGAATCCGACCGCGGGCAGCTTGCGCCCGAACCGCCCCAGCAGGTCGTCGTAGCGCCCGCCGCCGCCGATCGGGGCGCCCAGCGCGGGGTCGTACACCTCGAACACCGCGCCCGTGTAATAGCCGATGCTCCGCACTAAGCCCAGGTCGAAGATCACGCGCTCGGCGACCTGCGGCTCGAGCAGTTGATGCACATCGCGCAGCCCCATCACCGCCGCGTCCGCCTCCTTCGGCGTATCGGCGAGCACCTCCTGACCGCCGCGGCGTTGCGGCACCTCCAGCAGCAGCTCCGCGGCCTCGCCCCTCAGCCCCGACTCGGCGAGCGTCTCTTCCAAGCTCACGAAGTCGCGCAACACAAGTGCCTCCAGCAGTCCCGCGCGTGCGACCTCGGGTATCTCCAGACTGGCCATCAACGCCGGGAACAGCGACGCATCGCCCAGCCCCACCTTGTAGTCCTTCAAGCCGGTCGCATCCAGCGCATGGCACAGCACCTTCAACGCCTCCGCCGTCCCCTCCGGCGCCGGCGCGCCTACCAGCTCGATCCCCGCCTGCAACAGCTCTCTTGGCTGGCCGCGCTGCGGGCGCACGCCCCGATAGCAGTGGGCGAAGTAGCAAAAGCGCAACGGTGGCTCGGCTGTCGGATAACGCGTCGCCACGACGCGCGCGATCGGGACCGTCATGTCCGAACGCAGCACCAGCGCCGCGCCCGTCTCGTCGAACACCCTGTACGCCGGCTGCGCCTCGGCCATGTCCCCGCGTGCAAGCACGGTTTCGTACTCCAGCGCCGGCGTATACACCTCGCCGTACCCGTTCCGCTCGAACACGCCCCGCAGCGTGTCCGTGATCGCGCGCACCTCGCGCGTCTCGTCGGGCAGCACGTCGCGCGTGCCGCTGGGAATCGGATAGATCATCGTCTGCTCAGGCTAGAAACTACCGCTGTTCATCGGGGATGAGCCTGACGCTAAAGCGCCCTGCTCCACCACCCAGATGCTTCCGGGACCCCTGCCCCGGCGACAACGGCGCCTCGGCTCGTCATCAAAGGCAGTTTCTTCGATGTTTTTCACGCGGGCACGGGCTCGATCGCCACGCGCTCGATTCGCGCGCCCAGCTCGCGCAGCCGCTCGTCGATCCGCTCATACCCCCGGTCGATCTGGCGGATGTTGCCGATCTCGCTCTTTCCCTCCGCGCACAGCGCTGCCAGCAACATCGCCATCCCCGCCCTGATGTCCGGCGACTCCACGCGCTCGCCCCGCAGTTTCCGCGGGCCGGTGACGATCGCCCGGTGCGGGTCGCACATCACGATGTCCGCGCCCATCAAGATCAGCTTGTCGGTGAAGATCAAGCGGTTCTCGAACATCCACTCGTGCACGAGGATCGATCCCGTCGCCTGGGTCGCCAGCGCGACCGCGATCGAGGTCAGATCGGCCGGGAACGCCGGCCACGGGCCGTCCTGGATCTTTGACTTGTACTCGCCCACGTCGGCCTGCACGGTCAGCTTCTGCTCCCCCGGCACGATCACGTCGTTGCCGTCCAGCTCGCTGCGCAGGCCCAGTCTTTCGAATACCAATCGGATCATCCGCAGATCGCCGGGGACCGTGTCCTTGATCCTCAGCTCGCCGCCGGTCACACCCGCGAGCGCCATGAAGCTGCCGATCTCGATGTGGTCGGGCGCGACCTCATGCGCGCAGCCGTGCAGTTCTCTCGCGCCGTTCACCGTGATCAAGTTCGAGCCGATCCCCTGAATATCGGCGCCCATCTTCACGAGCATCCGCGCCAGATCCTGCACGTGTGGCTCGCACGCCGCGTTGCCGATCACGGTCGTCCCGGGCGTCAGCGCGGCCGCCATCAGCGCGTTCTCGCTCGCCATCACCGACGGCTCGTCCATGAACACATCGGTCGGTTTCAACCCGTGCGGGGCGCTCAACACGATCTCGCGGCCGCAGTCGGCTTTTGCGCCCATCGCACGGAAGGCGTCAAGGTGCGGGTCGAGGCGCCGGCGGCCGATCACATCGCCCCCCGGCGGCGGCATCACCGCGTGTCCGAAGCGCGCCAGCAATGGGCCCGCCAGCAGGAACGAAGCCCTGATCATCTCTGCCAGCTCGCGCTCGATCTCGACCTCGTGCACGTCGGCGGCGCACAACACGACTTCGTTGGCCCCGCGCCAGCTCACCTCCACGCCGATCTCGCTGAGGATGCTGAGCATCGCGTCGACATCCCTGATCCTCGGCACGTTCCCGACGACTATCTCGTCCTCTGTCAAGAGCGCGCTTGCCAGGATCGGCAACGCCCCGTTCTTGTTCCCCGCCGGCCTCATCGTGCCGGCCAGCGGAACCCCGCCTTCGATGACGAACTTCTCCATTTTTCGCTCTCTCCGGCGGAACCTCTCGCCCCTCGCGGGCACGCTGAACTCACTCGCGGTCGCGGGGGCACTCATATCGGGCTCTCCAAGCCTAACAGCCATCTCTTCTGTCCAGTTCGTGGTCCTTGCGCCCTGACCTTCCGGAATGCCGAAGGCGGGACCCGGTAAGTCGCGATGCAATTTCCATTGCAGGTCATCTGCGCATATTTGGCTCTAGCACGCGGGTTTTCGAGATCATCCCGAACACGTACACACGTTCGTATCGGTTCCGTCCGTCCGCCGACCTATCGTTACGAACACATGTTCCCTTCACCGAGAACAACGCCCCTCGCGCAGCGCGTACTTGGTGCGCTCCGCCTCACCCGCTCGTTCCTGATGCTCGAGGACGACTATTCCGTCGACTGGGAGGTCGACCGGGACGAGCCCTCAGGTGAGGCGCCGCATCCGCATCGAGTGCCGCTGCGCGGGAGGTTTCTTCGTCGCCGGCCGGGTGAGCCAACTCCGCCGCTACAGCTCTGCCTCTCCCCCGTCGCTCCGGCCCGCGGGACGCCACGAGGCCGCCCGCGCCGGCCCGCTGAGACTCCGCGCGAGCCCGGAGTAGCCCGGGAGCTCTAGTCTCCCGGGGTGCGCGCTTCTGGGCGACGCGCTCTGCGTGGTTAAACACGACGGGCCGCCCGAGGGCGGCCCGCGTGATGAATAAACCGGCGGCGTTCTACTCTCCCAGGCCCTTGCGAGCCAAGTACCATCGACGCTGAGGGGCTTAACTGCTCTGTTCGGAATGGGAAGAGGTGTTTCCCCCTCGCCAAGGCCACCGGAAAAAGGCGAGAGACCTCGCCCTCCTCAGTCCTTCAAAACTGCACAGCGCCACAAACGAGCATCACTCCCCTTTACGGGGATCAAGTACCCCCTAAGGGGTACAAAAAAATCCGTCAAGCCCTCGACCGATTAGTACCGGTCTCCTTCGAACGTTACCGTCCTTCCAGATCCGGCCTATCAACCTGGTGGTCTACCAGGGGTCTTACTCCCTCTAGGGGATGGGAGAACTCATCTTGAGGCCGGCTTCCCGCTTAGATGCCTTCAGCGGTTATCCGATCCACACGTAGCTAGCCTGCTATGCCCTTGGCAGGACAACAGATACACCAGAGGTGCGTTCATCCCGGTCCTCTCGTACTAGGGACAAATCCTCTCAATTCTCCAACGCCCACGGCAGATAGGGACCGAACTGTCTCACGACGTTCTGAACCCAGCTCGCGTACCGCTTTAATGGGCGAACAGCCCAACCCTTGGGAGCAACTCCACCCCCAGGATGCGACGAGCCGACATCGAGGTGCCAAACCGGGCCGTCGATGTGGACTCTTGGGCCCGATAAGCCTGTTATCCCCGGAGTACCTTTTATCCGTTGAGCGACGGCACTTCCACTTGCTACCGCCGGATCACTAAGACCTGCTTTCGCACCTGCTCGACTTGTCAGTCTCGCAGTCAAGCTCCCTTACTACCTTTACGCTCTACGCACGATTTCCAACCGTGCTGAGGGAACCTTTGTGCGCCTCCGTTACATTTTGGGAGGCGACCGCCCCAGTCAAACTACCCGCCTGGAACTGTCCAGCACCCGGATTCACGGAATGCTGTTAGAAATCCAATACACCAAGGGTGGTATCTAAAGGTTGGCTCCACGCCGGCCGCAACCGGCGCTTCAAAGCCTCCCACCTATCCTGAGCGAGATGCACCGAATCCCAATACCAAGTTGTAGTAAAGGTTCACGGGGTCTTTCCGTCTAGCCGCGGGTACTCGGCATCTTCACCGAGACTGCAATTTCACCGAGCCCCTCGTTGAGACAGTGCTGAAGTCGTTACGCCATTCGTGCAGGTCGGAACTTACCCGACAAGGAATTTCGCTACCTTAGGACCGTTATAGTTACGGCCGCCGTTTACCGGGGCTTAGCTTCGCTGCTTCGGGTCAAGCCCTAACAACTCCACGTAACCTTCCGGCACCGGGCAGGCGTCAGCCCCTATACGTCGTCTTACGACTTAGCAGAGACCTGTGTTTTTGGTAAACAGTCGCTTCAGCCTATTCACTGCGGCCCCCTCGGGCTCCAGACGCGAAGTCCTTCACCCTACTGGGGCGCCCCTTATCCCGAAGTTACGGGGCTATTTTGCCGAGTTCCTTAACGAGGGTTATCTCGATCACCTTAGTATTCTCTACTTGCCCACCTGTGTCGGTTTTGGTACGGGCACGCGCTTCCTCCCTAGAGGATTTTCTTGGAGGTATGGCGTCAGGGACTCGCCGGCTTAGAGCCAGCTGGCATCGCACCTCAGGTTATGCGGCCCCGCATTTAACATGGGCCACCCCTACATGCTTACCCCAGGGCAACCATCGCCTGGGTTCCCTTAGCCTTCCCCGTCCCCCCATCGGTCAAACGGAAGCGACGTGGTACAGGAATATCAACCTGTTGGCCATCGACTACGCCTTTCGGCCTCGCCTTAGGTCCCGACTAACCCTGAGCAGACGAACTTTACTCAGGAATCCTTGGGCAATCGGTGGAAAGGATTCTCACCTTTCTTTCGTTACTTATGCCGGCATTCTCACTTCCCAAGCCTCCACGGCTGGCTTACGCCGCCGCTTTACTGGCATGGGAACGCTCTCCTACCGCGCGATCGATCCGAAGATCTCACGCACCCGCAGCTTCGGTGACTAGCTTGAGCCCCGTTACATTGTCCGCGCTCGAACACTTGACCAGTGAGCTGTTACGCACTCTTTCAAGGGTGGCTGCCTCTAAGCCAACCTCCTGGTTGTCTATGCACTCGAACATCGTTTCCCACTTAGCTAGTACTTTGGGACCTTAGCTGGCGGTCTGGGCTGTTTCCCTTTCGACGCTGAAGTTTATCCCCCAGCAACTGACTCCCGGAGTAGACGTGATGGTCTTCGGAGTTTGCCTGAAGTCGGTAACCTGGTAGGGCCCCTAATCCAAACAGTGCTCTACGGCCACCACGTAATTTATCCGAGGCTATACCTAAATATATTTCGGAGAGAACCAGATATCACTGAGCTTGATTAGCCTTTCACTCCGACCCACAGGTCATCCGCCCAGTTTTCAACCTAGGTCGGTTCGGCCCTCCACGAGGTCTTACCCCCGCTTCAGCCTGCCCATGGGTAGCTCGCTCAGTTTCGGGTATACCGCCTACGACTATGTCGCCCTATTAGGACTCGCTTTCGCTACGGCTCCGCTCATCGCTTAACCTTGCCGCAGACGAGTAACTCGCCGGCTCGTTATGCAAAAAGCACGCGGTCACAGAACAAGTCTGCTCCCACCGCTTGTAGGCACGCGGTTTCAGGTACTATTTCACTCCCCTTCCGGGGTACTTTTCACCTTTCCCTCACGGTACTAGTCCGCTATCGGTCACCAAGGAGTACTTAGCCTTGGAGGGTGGTCCCCCCAGGTTCAGTCCGCGTTTCACGGGCGCGGACTTACTCAGGAACATCTGACAGGAGATCATACAGTTTCGTCTACGGGACGATTGCCCTCTATGGTACGCGGTTCCACGCGTTTTGACTACCACATGATTTTGTAACTCCTGCCGAGCCGGACACGACTCGGAACAGACGTCCTACAACCCCCCATAAGCAACGCATGTCCGCTTACACTTATGAGGTTTGGGCTGATCCCTTTTCGCTCGCCACTACTCAGGGAGTCTCTTTTGATTTTCTTTCCTCGGGGTACTGAGATGTTTCACTTCCCCCGCTTGTCTTCGCCCGGTCTATGTGTTCAACCGGGGATAACGCCGCATTACCAGCGCTGGGTTTCCCCATTCGGAGATCCACGGGTCAAAGGCTATTCAGCGCCTAACCGTGGCTTATCGCAGCCGTTCACGTCCTTCATCGACTCTTGGTGCCAAGGCATCCACCGTGTGCCCTTACTATCTTGACGGTGATCTGGCCCAACATGGTCTCGGACGGTCACTGTATCTCTTGCGAGACACCGCTCACGTAGTTAACCTTGCAGGGCCCGGTGATACCCGTTATCAGCCGCCGCTTATCGAAGGCGGCTGATTTGTGGCTTCTGTGCAGTTTTCAAGGACCGTGGAGAGGCGATAACGCCGGCCGGTCTTGCGCATTTTTGGTCACGCCGTTCAGGGCATGTCCACGCAATCACCGACGGACGCCGGTCTCTCAAAACTCAACAGCATGCTGGGGTCGTTTTGCGGCCGTGGTCACTTGTGCTCTCCAAGTAGTAAGGGAGACGCGTGATTCACGTCCATCCAGCCAGGTTCGGTCGACATGCTAGGCCCGACCGCTCGAATGCCCTCCGGTCCTTCGCGCTCTTCTGCGAGCTCGAGGCCTGACGGTCGCTGCGATCGGGGCACTGTTATGTGCTCCCTAGAAAGGAGGTGATCCAGCCGCAGCTTCCGCTACGGCTACCTTGTTACGACTTCACCCCAGTCACGAGCCCCACCTTCGACGGCTCCCTCCCTTGCGGGTTAGGCCACCGGCTTCGGGTGTTGCTCACTCCCGTGGTGTGACGGGCGGTGTGTACAAGGCCCGGGAACGTATTCACCGCGGCAATGCTGATCCGCGATTACTAGCAACTCCGCCTTCATGCAGGCGAATTTCAGCCTGCAATCCGAACCGAGACGTACTTTAAGGGATTCGCTCCACCTCGCGGTATCGCAGCCCTCTGTATACGCCAATGTAGCACGTGTGTAGCCCTGGACATAAGGGGCATGAGGACTTGACGTCATCCCCACCTTCCTCCGGTTTGTCACCGGCAGTCTCGCATGAGTCCCCAACTAAATGCTGGCAACATGCGACGGGGGTTGCGCTCGTTGCGGGACTTAACCCAACATCTCACGACACGAGCTGACGACAGCCATGCACCACCTGTGAACCTGCCCCGAAGGGAAGACGTGTTTCCACGCCGGTCAGGCACATGTCAAGCCCAGGTAAGGTTCTTCGCGTCGCGTCGAATTAAACCACATGCTCCGCTGCTTGTGCGGGCCCCCGTCAATTCCTTTGAGTTTTAGCCTTGCGGCCGTACTCCCCAGGCGGACAACTTAATGCGTTAGCTTCGACACGGGGGGAGTCGACACCCCCCACATCTAGTTGTCATCGTTTACAGCGTGGACTACCAGGGTATCTAATCCTGTTTGCTCCCCACGCTTTCGCGTCTCAGCGTCAGTCACGTCCCAGCGAGCTGCCTTCGCCATTGGTGTTCCTCCTGATATCTGCGCATTTCACCGCTACACCAGGAATTCCACTCGCCCCTTCCGGACTCTAGCCCCACAGTATCCACCGGCATTCCAGGGTTGAGCCCTGGACTTTCACAGCGGACTAATGGGGCCGCCTACACGCTCTTTACGCCCAATAATTCCGGACAACGCTTGCACCCTACGTATTACCGCGGCTGCTGGCACGTAGTTAGCCGGTGCTTCTTGTGAAGGTACCGTCACTCCGTTCGGCTATTCACCGAAGAAGCTTCGTCCCAACTGAAAGGGGTTTACAACCCGAAAGCCTTCTTCCCCCACGCGGCGTTGCTGCGTCACGCTTTCGCGCATTGCGCAAGATTCCCCACTGCTGCCTCCCGTAGGAGTCTGGGCCGTGTCTCAGTCCCAGTGTGGCTGATCGTCCTCTCAGACCAGCTACCCATCGAAGCCTTGGTGAGCCGTTACCTCACCAACAAGCTAATGGGCCGCGGGCCCATCTTGATGCGGAGGCCGAAGCTTCCTTTCCCCTTGCGGGCACATCCGGTATTAGCCCGAGTTTCCTCGGGTTGTCCCGGTCATCAAGGCAGGTAACCCACGTGTTACTCACCCGTTCGCGGCTCTGCCCCAGGGCAAGCCCTGGTTCGTCGCTCCACTTGCATGTGTTAAGCACGCCGCCAGCGTTCGTCCTGAGCCAGGATCAAACTCTCCGTGAAGAACTTCACGAAAAGCCTGTCATTGGTTACTACACGAAACCTATACACCGTGGTTCCGCACCATGACGGGGTACTACCAATCTACTTGACTCTTTGTACCGCCTCCGTGAACGCCTGAGCGCTCCCGTTGACGGGTCGAACCTGGACGCACACCACGATCGATTTCGATCGTAGATGCGCATGCTGTTGAGTTTTCAAAGACCGTCGTGCCTCTTTGGGGAGGACGTCCCCGGAGAAGTCCGTTCCGACCCTACGCCCAAGGGCGCCTGCGGGCCGACCGCGGAGTATAGCGCTCAGGCGGCACCGTGGCAAGCACGTCGCCTGCCATGGCGGTCCGAGTCTGAGCTGCTGCCTTGGCAGCATAGAGCGCCCTGCGGACGGCACGGAGGACAGTCAGGCGCAGGGCGCGGGATCACTCGGCGCGCAACCGCCGGAAGCGGCGCTTGCCGACTTTGAGCACCTGCCCGTCGGCGCGCTCCGCCGCGACGTCGTGCTCGCCCTTGGCCAACGGCTGCTCCCCCAGCGTCGCCGCACCCTGGTCGATCAGCCGGCGGGCCTCCGAGCGGGAGACGCCAAACGCGTCGGCGATCACGCCCGGGAGGTGGACCTGCCCGTCAGGGCCGGCCTGGAAGCTCGCCTCCTCGATCTGCTCGGGCGCTTCGTGCGAGACGAACACCCGATCAAAGGCCGCCTCGGCCGCCTCGGCCGCCTCGGCCGAATACAGGCGCGCGACGAGCGCACGCGCGAGGGCGCGCTTGGCATCTCGCGGGGAAACACCGGCATCGGGCGAGGCTCCCCGGCCGGGGCTCTCGGCCCCTGGAAGCTCCTGGGCGGGTGGGCGCTTCAACAGCAGCCGGTAGTACTCTCGCATCGCCTCGTCGGGGATCGACAGCGTCTTGCCGTACATCTCCGCCGGCGTGTCGGTCACCCCGATCTGGTTGCCCAACGACTTCGACATCTTCTGCTTCCCGTCGACGCCGACGAGGATCGGCATCGTCAGGATCGCCTGCTCGGGCTTGCCATACGCGCGCTGGATGTCGCGCCCGAGCAGCAGGTTGAACTTCTGGTCGGTCCCCCCCAGCTCGACGTCGGCGTCGACCGCGACCGAGTCATAGCCCTGCAGCAGCGGGTAGAGCAGCTCGAGCATCGAGATCGGCTGCTTGGCCGACCAGCGTTTGGCGAAGTCGTCGCGCTCCAGCATCTGCGCGACCGTCGTCGTGCGCAGCAGCCCCAGCAGCTCGATCATGCTCATGTCCAGCCATTCGCTGTTGCGTCTGACCTCCAGTCGCGCGGGATCGGCGTCGAGGATCTTCAACGCCTGCTCCTGGAAGGTCGCCGCGTTGGCCTCGATCTCCTGCACCGAGAGCATCGGGCGCAGGCTCGAGCGCCCCGACGGATCGCCCACCCGCGCGGTGTAGTCGCCGACGATCAGCACGACCCTATGCCCGGCGTCCTGGAACTCGCGCAGCTTGCCGAGCACGACCGCGTGACCGAGGTGGATGTCCGGCGCCGTCGGGTCGATCCCCAGCTTTACGCGCAACGGGCGGTCCTGCTCGCGCGCGGTCTGGAGCTTGGCCGCGAGCGCACCCTGCGGCAGGCTGTCGACGGCGTTGCGCGCGAGGAGAGCGGCCTCCTGCGAGGCCGCCTGAAGTGCGTCGGGCATCGGGGGCCAATGGTAGACTCCCGCGCTCTGGAGGGTCCCATCGCGTCGCGTCGGAGAGCGTCGCGCCGATCGCGGGAACCGGAGCCCGCCCACCTCTCCCGACCCTCGGAGCATCATGCTCCGCAGCCGATGAGCGCGACCGTTGCCCCCGACATACCCACGCTTTCCGAGCCCGCCCCCCGGCCGCGTCTAAAGCGGCTGCGCTTCGTGGCGATCCTCTTCGCCGTGCTGTTGCTCGGCCTCGTCTCGTTCGTCTTCGGCATGTTCGTCGCCGTCGCGTCCGACCTGCCCTCGCTGACCCGCTTCTCGCAGCTGAAGGACGCCCAGAGCTCTGTCCTGCTCGACGACCTCGGCCACCCGATCGGGGTCGTCAGCCAGCAGAACCGGGTGATCGTCACGCCCTCACAGATCCCGCCGATCGTCAAGCAGGCCGTGATCTCGATCGAGGACAAGCGCTTTCAGACCAACAGCGGCATCGACATCCGCGGGATCGCTCGCGCCTTTGTCCAGGACGTCATCCACAAAGGCTCGATCCAGGGCGCCTCGACGATCGAGCAGCAGTTCATCAAGAACGCGCTCCAGGCCCAGTCCCACCGCACGATCTTCGAGAAGCTCCGCGAGGCCGCCCTGGCATATCAGCTGTCGCACAAGTGGTCGAAGGAAAAGATCCTCACGGCGTACCTGAACACGATCTACTTCGGCAACGGCGCCTACGGGATCGAGTCGGCGGCGCAGACCTACTTCGGGCAGGACGTGAACCACCTCGGCTGCGGCATGCCGAACCACCAGCTGTGCGTCGAGCAGCTGCAACCATGGGAGGCGGCGCTGCTCGCCGGGATCATTCAGAACCCCACGGGCTATGACCCGACGGCCCACCCGATGGCGGCCAGGGCGCGTCGCGACATCGTCCTGCGTCAGATGTTCCTGCAGGGCTACCTGACCAGATCCGTCTACGAAGCGAGCGTCAACCAGGCGCTCCCGGCGCCCAAGGACATCCAGCCGCCCCACGAGCAGACGGTCGAAGGTGTCGACGCCGGCTACTTCACGAGCTGGGTCCAGCAGCAGGTGATCGAACGCTACGGCGCGCCGCGCGCCTTCGACGGAGGCCTGCGCGTGAAGACGACGCTCGACCTCGAACTGCAGCGCGCCGCCGAACAGGCGGTCAACAACTACCTCGCCTACTCCGGCGGCCCCACCGCATCGGTCGTGGCGATCGAAAACTCGACCGGCGAGGTGCGCGCGATGGTCGGCGGGCGCAGCTACGACGAAAGCCCGTTCAACCTCGCCACCAACGGGGAGCGCCAGCCGGGCTCCTCGTTCAAGGCCTTCGACCTCGCGGCGGCGTTGGAGGACGGCATCTCACCGGAATCGGTGTGGACCTCCAAGCAGAAGGAATTCATCGTCCCGGGCACACACGGCACGGAAAAGTTCGTCGTGCACAACGACGAAGGCAACTACACGGGCTCCAACACGCTGACCAACGCGACGGCCTATTCGGACAACTCGATCTATGCCGAAGTCGGACTGAAAGTGGGCACACACAAGATCGCGCGCCTGGCTCACAGGATGGGCATCACGACCCCGCTCTCGACGAACCCGGCGATGACGATCGGCGGCCTGACGACCGGCGTCACGCCGCTGGACATGGCGCACGCCTACGAGACGATCGCCCACGGTGGGCGGCGGGTCAGCGGCACGCTGGCCGAAGACGACGCGCCCGTGGCGATCCAGGAAGTCAACGCCGGCTCGCACAGGCTGCCCGACGGCGCGCATCACGACGTCAACCAGGTCAGGACCACGGCGGTGCTGCCCCCCGAAGTCGCCGCCACCGAGACCACGATGCTCGAGACCGTCCTGCAGTACGGCACCGCGAAAGCCGCCGCGCTGGGAGAATTCGCGGCCGGCAAGACGGGCACGACCTCCAACTACGGCGATGCCTGGTTCGTCGGCTGGAATCACAAGTACACGGTCGCCGTGTGGGTCGGCTACCCGAACAAGCTGATCCCGATGACGACCGAGTTCAACGGCACACCCGTCCTCGGCGGCACCTTCCCCGCACTGATCTGGCACGACTTCATGACCTCCGCGCTGCAGATCGAAAAAGAACGGGCCGAACACGCGGCGAAACCGAAGGGCTCCAAGCTGAGCAGCGAAGCAGGCACCAGCACAGGCGAAGGGGAAGTCGGCGCGCCGTCCACGACCGGCTCGACGCCCAGCCAGTCCGCGCCGACGACGGGCACGGGCGCGGGCAAGGAAGGCGGTAAATCCGCCACTCCTGGGGGCGGTGAAGCGGCCCCCAATGCCCCCAAAGCGGCCGAACCGGAACACACCGCCGCGCCGGCGCCGGCAGCGCCCACCCCGGAAGCTCCGAGCGCGCCGTCATCGCCGGCTCCTTCTGCGCCGGCGGCACCCTCCTCACCCTCGTCTGCCTCGCCGACGGGCGGGGTCAGCCCCGGGGGTTAGGCCAAAGGGTTAGGCCGGCACGCTCGGCCGTGGCCGCGAGACGTGCCGGTTGCCCGCCACCGAGAAGCGCCAGGGAAGCTCGACCGCCTTCGTGATCCCGATCCGCGTGCCCGCGACCAGGTCGGGGTCCAGCCACCCGAGCCCACGCGCCAGGATGCGAACCGGGCCGTCGTAGAGGTCGCCCCCGTTCTCGGTCAGCTCGACGCCCAGCGCCTGCGTCAGCTTGCCCGGCCCCGAGCAGAGCTCCTCGTCCGGCATCGCGGCGCTACGCGCCGAATGGCCATCACGGTCAAGCGAGCGACCGACGATCGGTCGACGCCGCACGCGCATCGCCTCGATTCCCTCCAGCGGCTGCAACGCGCGGATCAGCACCGCGGCGCCAACGCCCTCGGGCTCGCACACCGCGTTGAGCAGCGCGTGGATGCCGTAGGAGCGATAAACGTAGGCGTGGCCCGGCGGGCCGAACAGGACACGCGTGCGCGGCGTCAGCCCGACGAACGCGTGGCAGGCCGGCTCTGACTCGTGGTAGGCCTCGGTCTCGACGATCACGCCGCTGGTCAGGGGTTCACCGCCGCCGACGGGAATGTGCTCGACGACGCAGCCGATCAGATCGCGGGCGACGTCGAGCACCGGGCGGGCGTAGAAGCCGGCGGGCAGCGGGTCGATCTGCGGGGGGTCGGCCGCAAGGGACGGGGCGCGAAGCTCACCGATCTCCGACGCGGCCGGCGGCGGAGGCTCAGTCCGGGGCGTTGCCATCGAGTACAGCTCGCGCCAGGACGATCTGCTCCTTGACCCGCGCGGTCGAGGTCCCCCCCTCCGATATCTTCGACTCCAGCCAGGAGCTCTGCTGGAGCGCCTGGAAGTACTGCTCGCTGTGCGCTGCCAGTTGCTCGCTATGCGCTGCCAGCTCATCCTTTGTCAACCCAGACAACTGCCGGCCGCTGTCGACCGCCGTGCGCACCAGCCCTGCGACAACACCGTGGGCCTCGCGGAAAGGAACCCCGCAGGTGGCCACGAGCAGGTCGGCAATGTCGGTGGCCGCAAGCATCTCGTCCGAGGCGGCGGCGCTCATCCGCTCACGCGAGAAGCGCACGCCCTCGATCATGCCCCGAGCCGCCGCGAGTGAGAGCTCGATCGTGTCGACCGCGTCGAACAAGTGCTCCTTGTCCTCCTGCAGATCCTTGTTGTAGGTCAGCGGCAGCGCGTGGATCACGCCGTGCAGGCCCGCGAGGTGGGCGACCACGCGCGGCGCCTTCCCGCGCAGCAGCTCGGCCGCGTCGGGGTTCTTCTTCTGCGGCATGATCGAGGACCCCGAGCTCCACGCATCCGACAGCTCGCAGAAGCCGAACTCACTGCTGGACCACAGCACCAGCTCCGCGCCGAGGCGGGAGAGGTGAGTCGAGCAGGTCGCGGCGGCGGAGAGGTAGTCGAGGATGAAGTCGCGCCCGGAGACCGCGTCGATCGAGTTCGGCGCGACCTCGCGGAAGCCGAGCTCCGCGGCAACCTGCCGGCGGTCGGTGTCGAAGTTGACGCCGGCGAGCGCACCCGCGCCGAGCGGCAGGCGCCCGGCCTCGTGCTCGGCGTAGGCGAAGCGCGCGCGGTCGCGCGAGAGCATCCAGAAGTAGGCGAGCAGGTGATGGGAGAGGTAGACGGGCTGGGCGCGCTGCAGGTGCGTGTAACCGGGCAGCGGCCAGTTCAGGTGCTCCTCCGCGCGGACCAACACCACTCCCATCAGGCTCGTGATCGCCGCCTGCGCCTCGGCGGCATGCTTACGCGTGTACATCGCCAGGTCGGTCACCACCTGGTCGTTGCGTGAGCGGGCGGTGTGCAGACGGCCGCCGACCGGCCCGGCGAGCTCGGTCAGGCGCCGCTCGATCGCCATGTGGATGTCTTCGTCGTCCGCATGGAACGGGAAGCGTCCCTCGCGCAGCTCCAATTCGACGGCGTCGAGCCCGGCCAGCAGCGCATCGCGATCCTCGACGGCGATGATCTTCCGCGCCGCCAGCATCCGCGCGTGCGCGCGCGACTGCGCGACGTCCTGCGGCCACAGCCGCCGGTCGAAGTCGATCGACGCGTTCAGGCGTTGGAAGTCTGGGTGCTGGGGTTCACGGAAGCGGGACATGGTGGCCTGAGTCTATGTGGATCCCACAGCATCAGATCCCAACGATGCGCCCGACAGGGTGGGAACGACGCTCCGCCTACGGCCAGTCGATCCGCTCGGCCAGCTCACTTGGCCCGAGGTCGATCAGGGCGCTGCGCTCGGTCGGGCGGTACTCGCCGTCCCTCAGCGCAAACCACTGCACTCCGCGCTCTTTCGGGTCGACGATCAAGAGCTCGTCGATCTGATGGGCTGCATAAAACTCGAACTTCGCCCATGTCTTATCGTCAGGCGACAGTATCTCGATCGCGAGCGCGGCCGTCCCTTGCCACACCCCGTGCGGCTGGGTGCGGAAGAGACCACCGTCCGGCACGCGGTAGTCGTCGCGGCCCTCGCCGACCCCAAACACCTGGATCAGCGGAAACAGACCAGAGCTCCGCGCCAAGGGAGTAAGCAGCTCCGTTAGCTGCTGCGCCAGGTACTGGTGCTCGGTTGATGGTGGCGGATTCATGTGCAGCACACCCTCCCACACCTCGTCGTAGTGGTCGAGGTCGAGCCGTTCGCGACGCTCGCGCAACTGCTGAAGCTCGACGGGCTCGGGATCACGGACGAACGTTGCCATCAGGCAGCAAGGATAACCGCTTGAAGAGTGGTTGACGAGGATGGTGTGAGGGGTGACGAGCCGTCGGAGCAGGGACTCGCCTCACCAGAGCACCGGCACGTCGTAGGCCGCGATCCGCTCGTCGCCCGAGATCAGCGTGAAACCCTCGCTCTGTGCTTGGGCGACGAGCATGCGGTCAAACGGGTCGCGGTGGTGCGGGGGCAGCGCGCCGGCGATCAGCGCGTGGCTGGAGCGCACCGGCAATTCGATGAACCCGCGCTCCTCCATCGTGTCGAGCAGGTCGTTCGGAACGTCGAGCTTGCCGGAGGCTCGCTTGATCGCGATCTCCCAGATCGAGGCCGCGCTGAAGAACAGCGGCACATCTGGATCCTCGATCGCTTGGTGCGCTCGGACACTGAGCCGCCGATGATCCCCGCGCCACCAGAGCAGGGCATGGGAATCAACCAGCAGCGAGGTCAATCGCGCGTACCGAACAGACGCTCGAGTTCCTCATCCGGCTCGTTGAAGTCGTCGCTCATCCAGATCTTCCCTTTGAGATCACCCGGAATGCGACGTTTGCGCTCAGAAGCCTCGTAACGAATGAGCTTCGCCACGGGCTTGCGTCCCCGGCGGATCACGATCTCCTCGCCGTCGCCGGCGCGCGCTATCAGACTCGAGAGCTGGGTTTTAGCCTCGGTGACGGTAACGACCTCGGACATATCGCCATCGTATCAGACCTGGGTGACCTGGTCAGTTCTCGCCCATCGCCGGCTCCAGACCAGCCGCACGCGCGGGACCATCGAGCGCTACCGCCAGTTGCTGGGTGAGCCGTGCGTGCCCGTAGTTCGGAGCGGGAACCAGGATAGCCGCTCGTAGCGAGTGGGGCAACGAGCCGTGTGTCATCAATCCATCGCCAAGCAGGTCCGGATTTCGGCCCGGCCGAAGAGGCCCGCGAAGCGCCGCCGGTCGGGCCGAAACTTCCGGATCCTGCGCTGCTTTCTGCTTCGCTACGGGGCCGTTACCGCCCAGGAGCCGACGGCGTAGTAGATCGGCCTTTCGGCGTGCAGACCCACGATTTCCAGAAGCGCGCCTGCGACACCGGCTCCCGCTTGGATCGTTTCGTAGGGCTTATAGGCAGCTTTGACTTCTACGTTGTTTAAGAGGTTCGTTCCTACGTAGACGCATAGGTTGCCGGCTTGCGCGGTGGGTGCTTTTGCGGTGCCTTGGCATTCCGCTGGTGGTTCCTTGCCGTTTTCTTTATTCTGTTCTTCGATTGAGACGATGTGGACAGCCGACGCTTCGAGTTCTTCGGAGAGCTTGACCGGAAACGCGATCGGGATGAAATCCGTCTGTCCTTCGGTCGGCCTCCCGCCCCACACACCGGTCTCGCTCGCGCCGGATGGCAGCACGTTGTTTGGGGTCCAGGGCTGGCCGGGCACGCCCTGGGGGCCCTGGGAGCCGGTGTTGCCTTGCGCGCCCTGACGGCCGGCTTCGCCTTCGGGGCCTTCCGGGCCTTCTGCGCCCGCTTCGCCCTTCACGCCCGCGTCACCCTTCACACCCGCCGCGCCCTGCGCGCCCGCGGCGCCCTGCGCACCGACGGGGCCGGCCGGGCCCGGGGAGCCCTGTTTACCCGCGGGGCCAGCGGGACCCCTTGGGCCCACCTTTGCCTTGGCCTTGCTCTTCGCCGCGCTCGCGGTCATACGCGGAGCGCCCTTGCCACCACCGTTGGTCGCGGCGAAAGCTCCCCCGGTGATAGCGAACACCAACGCGATCACGGCGATCATCGTGCTGGGGGCGATACGGAATCTTCTAAGCATTAGCTACCTCTCCTTAGTAAATGAAAAACCAGGGCCTCATTACACGGCCCTCCGAGCACGACTCGTCTTCCCCGCCTTCTTTGCCTGCTTCTTGCGTTTGCTCGCCACGCACTTCCCGCGCGTGAGCCTCTTGCCACGTTTGCACTTGACGGTCGCTTTCTTCGTCGTCGCGGCCCCCTGCGCTTCCCCGGGGAACGCGATAGCAGGGACCGCCAACATCCCCAGCGGCGCCGGCACCAGGAGCACCGACGGCAGCCCTTCGGTCGTGAACGTCATGGTCTCACCAACCGCTTCGCCATAACCGCTCCTGATGACGACGCGATACGCATACGTCGTCCCTGGCTGTAAGCCCGACAGGGGCAGGCTCTCCGCGACAAGGGTCGTGCCTGTGCCCGCGGGCCCTGAGAACACGACACCGTAATGCGTGCCCGCACCCTCATACACACCCAGTTCGAACGCAAACACCGCGGGCTGGCCGTCGGGGTCGACCAGACCGGAGATCACCGCGCCACCCACACCAACACCACTCACCGAACCGGTCTGCACCACCGGGACCGGCGAAGCACCCGTCGTGAAATGACCTTCGACGCCAACCGTTTCCCCGCCCTGCAGGACATGCCCAGCTTCTTCGTGCTCGTTATCCGCCACCAGACGGTAGCTGTAGGTCGTTTGGGCCTGCAACCCCACAGCTTCCTGGATCGCCCCGATCTCCCCGTACACCGAGGATTCCTCAACCGGGGTGCTCACGATTCCCGCGCAGCCCGCGAGCTCCGCGCACGGACCGTACTGGAAGTGGTAGCGCGCCAGGGCGTGCTCAGGATTCACCGACGCACTGAACAACGCGAACGCGTTCGTGACATCCGACGCCGACGGCGCACCCAGTACTTCCGGCGGCGGCGTCGCGGTGTGGAAGCTGACGACTTCCGGTGCGGATTGCCGTTGCTCGACGCCTTCGTTCTGCGCTTCGACCCACGTCTGGTAAAAGTACTGCTGGTTGGGAGTAAGGTCAGTCAGTTCGATGGCGATCGGTTCGAATGCCGTACCTTCACCCAGAAACGCAGTCGGTGATTCTTCGTCGAGGTGATCCGTTTCGGTTCTGTACTTGAAGAACCCTCGAGCCGTTATGCTGTTTGGATTCACTTCACCGCATACTCTGGCGCTCGTATCCTCGACGACTTCCGGCACGCACGCGGTTGTCTTTACTTCGGGGAAAACCACTGGTCGATAGTCTTCGATCCTTTGGTCACCCCCATAGGCCACGTAAAGCCGGTCTTCTGCTTCATTTTTACCGTTTTCGTGCAAGCTAAACGTCATTGCGCTTCCCACCACGCCGGGTATTTGGGCGACAAGCTTGCCGCATTCGGCACCGCCGGCGTCATATACTTCAGCATTAAACCCGATCACGCCGAGACGCCCAGCCGAATCGAACGCCACGCCCGCGATCGATCCCGACGCAGGATCGATCACGCAGGACTGCAATACATCATTAGCGTTGTACTCGTGCACTCCCGGTTGAGAGCTATCGACCACAAACATATCCCTGGCCGCATCGACTGCAACAGAGAGCACTTCGCCTGGAACGGGTATCTGTCCGACCCAATTACCGTTTGCTTCCAGTTGCTGCACACGCCCTTCGTCTGCAACATAGAGGTGATCTTCTGCGCCCCCGATTGACATCAGGTTTCCATGAGCTCCGTTCTGCACTTTGTCGAACGCAAGGTGTCCGCCACCTTGAACGCCGGCTTGACATTCTGCTTCTTCTGCCTTCGCGCAGAAATTTCCGCCTTTCCTGTTGACTTCGCCGCCGGCCATCCAGAGGAATTCGCCACTAGCCGAATACTTGTCGAGCCGGTTGTAATCGGAATCGAGCACGTAAACGTCTCCCGACGACGGATCGACGACTATGCTCTGCGCGCCATTGATCTGTCCCGCGAGACCCGTGCCGACTTCACCCGCTCCACACGCACTTCCACCTTTGATTTCCGCCTCGGTGCAAATGTTCTTTTCCTGCTGTGTACCACCGCTTGCCACCTTCGTCTTGTTCACGTTCCAGCCGAACATGAACATGAATTCGCCTTGCGGTCCAAGCACTTGAACACGATGATCGTTGTCGCCCACATACACCGCCCCTGACTGCTTGCTCACCGCGATGCCATGCTCAAACGCGAATTCGCGCGGTCCCGTACCTTCTTCCGTACCTTCTTCACCGACGCAAAGATCTTCCGACAAGGCAGTACATTCGTTGCGTTCTTCCTGGGAGGTGGCGGGATTGCCGAGCTTGGTCTTGTTGACGTTGCGGCCGACGTCAAAGGAAAAGACCCACTTCGTCGGAGTAAAGCCCGAGGCGAGCGCCGGCAGCGGGCTGACGGCGCCCGCGGAACTGGAAAACAGCGCGATCGTCGCGATACCGAGCACGAGTCGTAAAGGGATAGGTGTCCTCATGATTGAGCCCTCCGGTAGTCGCTGGCCTGCTTCGCCTTCGACTTCTGCTTCTTTTTCTTGGCTTTCCTGGCCTTCGGGCACCCCGTGACGCTGATTTTTGTCGTCTCGTGGATTTCCGTGCCGTTCTGTGCGAGGAACGCCGTTGGCATTGAGAGCTTGCTCGCTGACGTGCAGAGGTTTCCGTTTGCTGCCAGCGCGGAGTAGCGGCCCTCGGGGAGATAGATCTCGAACGTGCTGACGGGAACATCGGGCACGGTCTTGAAAGTCGAGCTGGTGATCCCGGCGTGGCTGATGAATGTGCTGCCGGTGAGGTCAACCCTGACGCCGTCGCCTTGTAGGACGACGATCAGGCTGGGGAAGGCTTCGCCGCCGTGGGAGACGAAGTACACAGGGCCCGTCAGCCCGACGGGCAGCAGCGGCGTGCTCGCCCGCACCGTCCCGACGATCGACGCCGGTGGGCAGCCCGCCGGGTTCGTTTCGAACTGCGCGGCGGTGCACGCTTTCTGCAGCGTCGTTAGGCGTGAGGGTAGTTGCTTGGGGAGATCGACCTTGACCCTCGCGATGTTCGCCTCGCTCCCGACGGGCCCAGCCGGGAAGGAGAGCTTCGCATCCAGGCTCGCACCAGCGGCTTTACTCGTCCTCCCGCTCGTGGAGACCGCGAATTTAGGTTTGAACTGCAGGCTCGCGCAGCCCGCGGCGGCGAACGGGGTGCTGACGGTGGCTTTTGTGTTCTGTGACCCTGAGAGTACCGCGGTGATGTGCTGTGCGCCGCAGTTGGTGGGGTTGAACATGAAGCTAGGACGGTTGATGTTGACCGTGACCTGTTTCAACCGTAACGGGACACCGTCGAGGATCTGCGGCAACGCATACGGCCCCGTTTCATCGGTCGTGACCGTCAACGTGCTGTCGATCGGGTTCACGTCGATCCGTGCCCGCACGATCACGAGGCCGAGGTTGAACGGGCCGGCGACCGCGGGCGTGACGACGCTCAACCCGAACGGCGCGCCGTCGTGCGGGCCGTCGTGCGGGCCGGTCAAATACACCGTCCCTTCGATTTCGAAGGGGTGTGAGCCCGCGCCGGAGGCTACGCGGGTGGTGCCGATCTTCGAGGCTTCCGGACAGGTCCCGGCGTCGGCTTGCGGTTCTTCGCAGAGCTGAACGCTCGAGAGCATCCCGAGCAGGCCGGGTGGAGTGTGGATCTGGATGCCCTTGACGAACTGTTCGCGGTCCTGGCGCGTGAGGTTCAGCGTGAACGCGCTGTACTGCCCCGCCTGCGGCGAAACCGTTCCCGCGAGGAACCCGGGCGCAAACGGAGGCGGGCCACCCGCACAGCCCGTCACGTTGAAGTACGACGACGGTGTCGCATCCGGCGTCCCGGGCATCGACAAGGCTTCCGGTAGGGGTGTGGTGCCAGGCTCGCTCCATGGCGTCAGATCGGACGTCGTCGTCGCGGGCCCGCAGACCGTGGGGTTATCCAACGGTGCCCTGGGCCCGCCGTTAAGATGGATCTTCACTTCGTTGAGGGGAACCTGCGGGTTTTCATCCACAACCGTCGTGAGCTGGCCCGTCGCGGGATTCGCCTCGACGTAACCATGCGCCTTGACATGGATACCCGTACTCCCGAGCGCGCCTTCACCACCGAATTCCAGATACAGCTGGTACAGATGCCCATCCAACGCGTCCTGCTCGGTGCAGGGTTCCTGCCCGGCGCCACCGCACGACGGGCGCGCAAGATACACGTGGCCATGCACCGGTTCATCCAAATCGGGGGTGACCGCTTCGGTTGTGCCGACGGTCGACGCGGTGGGGCAGTGCCCCGCAGCGAGTTGCCATTCGCCGTCTGCTGCGATTTCTTCGGATTCGGGGCCGGTGAAGTTGATGCCTTCCGGCCCGGTTTCGTTGCAGGCCTGGATGCCATCGACGATGCCGGGGCTGATCGACATGCCCTCCGGCAGCGTCACGACCGCGTTACGCAAATGCGGCGCACCATTCGTACCCGGTGCCTCGGACTGGGGCATCTTGATGTTCACGCCCAACCCGATCGGCTCATCCGCTATCACCGAGGCCGGGGCCGCTTCAATAGCAGGTTCGAACGCCAACACGTTACACCCCGTCAAACCAGGCATCACCCACGACGCCGTCTTATAACCCGCGCTATACGCGCCATCCACACCCACGCTGCCCGGTGTCTCCCACGAATCGGTCCGCACTTCAGCGACCTGCGGACCGGCGGAGCAGTCTGTACCCATCGTCAAAAACGGCACCGGCGCCACACCCGCACTCTCATCACCACCCTGCTTAAAGTTATTGCACAGCACGGCTTCCCCTGCTGGCTTGGCGCAGTGCAGCCCCCGCATCCAGTCATACCGCGCTTCCGCGGGAACACCCCAGAACGTCAATTCCGCTTCACGAATATTGATCGGGGGAATACCGTTATCGGCGACGATGAACTCGTAACCCTGAGCCGTGCGCACGAGGTGCGCCGTGAGAAAGAAATCGGTCCCCTGCACGTTCAGCGCAAACTCCGCAGATTGGCCCGCTTCTGGCACCATGTTATAGATCGGAGCAAGAGCTTCTGCAACGCCGAATTTGAGCCTGACCAGCCCGATCTGGGAGCTGGGAGAGCACGCCCCGTTTCCGTTTACCCCGGTCAGCGCCGTCAACGAGCAGCGCGGCACCGCGGTCGGATTGCCCAACAACCCCGGCGGCAATACCGTCACGATATCCCTCGGATCCTGCGTCACAAAAGATTCGGACCCGAGAGGGCCGGGAGGGGCCTGTTCGCTCGCGAACTTCACCGTGAACGTCACCGCATCAGGATGCCCACCAGCCTGCGTGAAAACGTATGGTTCGTTCACGACATTGAAGAACCCTCCCGCCCCTTCCTGCCGCGGGACAGTCGTCTGCAACGAGAAGCGTTCAATCCGAAACGCCTTCCGCGCCGTCGCAGCACTCACCGAGAACACAAAACCAAAGAAAAAGATCACAGCGATTGTCATACCGCCGAGCGCAGGACGGAACCTGAATGGCTTGAACATTTACTTTGACCCCTTACTTGACTTGGCAGCGTGCAACGCCTTCCCCAATCTTGATCTCTTAACACACCTATCCTTCCGCTTCACATAACTCTTCCCACACACCACGGACTTCACCTTCGCCTTTGGCTTCGGCTTCGGCTTCGCGACCGCAGCGGGCGCGACCGGCGCGGCGAGGCTCCCGCCCGGCGCCTGTACCGCGCTGCCCGGCACCAACAACGGCACGGGATTTGTCAACGGGCCCTGACACGCATCAGCCGAGCATTCCTCCTGTACCGCGGGAACGGGCGCGAACCCGCCACCCAGCCGCGCATCGTAGATATCAGGCGCGCCATCCGTGTCACCCGGCACCAGGCCCACGGTCGTGTTGAAGAAGATATCGCGCCCTGACGGTGTGATCACCGGTTCGTGATCCGGTTCGGTCGCACAACCACACGACACCATCGACACCACACCATCATGCCATTCGTACACGTTCTCCACACCATTGATCGCCTGCACCGACAACGGCTCCGCCGAGACGAACACGACCCGTGAACCGTCTTCACTGATCGCGCGACGCGCACCATCACGTTCTTCCTGCGGAAGCACCCCCTTGACATCCCGCTGGATCAGGGCGTCCGCGGACCTTACGCCTTCTTGGCCGGCCTGGCCCCCCACTGATCCTTCATCGTTTGCGTTGCCGTTGGCGTCAGCGCCGGCTTCACCCAGCGACACGCGCTGCAACCCGCCCGTCTGCGCGTCATAGCGATACACATCCTGAGCATCGTCCGCGTCCGCTTCCGGACCCGACACGATCAACCGCGCATACGACGAGAACACCAAAAACCGACCATCCCCACCAGCGGTCTGCGCCGACGAACCAGGAAAGTGCAACCATAAATTCGTATCGTTACGCGGCGAAGCCGTCCCACTTTCGCCGTCGAGGTCGACGGGACACGCCACGCTCACCGCCACACCCGACAGTTCCGGCCCAGAGCAAAGATCACCCACGAACACCGTCTCACCCGTGAGACTGTCATACACATACAAGTTGTCCGCGCCCTCCCTCGCCGCGAGACCCTGCCCGTTGGCGGCCCCGCTCAACACCCCACGCGCGACGAAATACACACGCGAACCATCGGGCGCGACACCCACCACACCCTGCACTTCAGCGGCCTGCCCAACGTTCTGGTCGTGGGAGACCTGCACGAGACCCGTCACGACCCGCTGCCCCGCTTCACACCCCGCCCCTTCACCCCGACAGCCGATCTTAGCCATATAAAGGTCGCTACCGGAATCGAGGTCGCTCGCCGGATCCAACCGCGCCGCCGTCGTGAAGAACACCCGCGACCCATCTTCAGACGCACCCCAAAATTTCGCCGCAGGCCGCGACACGCCACCATCACACGGCACTTCCCCACCCGCACATTCACCCAACGGCTTAGACACTTCAAGCGTCCTCACCCCACCAACACGCACAAACAACTGACCATGCCCATTCAGGCATTTACTGATTTCGGTTCCGGGGACCACCTGGAAGAAGATCTCGCTCCCATCCCCCGAGACAGCCCTAAAACTCGCTGTTCTTCCCAGCCCTGCGAGTTGCGTGTCGCAAACGTCAGACAGCAGCCCGCCAGCACTATTCAAGCCCACCACACGCTGATACGACGGTTCACCATGACAACCCGCCGACAGATCATACAACTGATAATTATTGTCACCACCTTCACCCACCACAGGAAAGGCTGGGCTGACCACGACGTGACAAAGATCGGTGCTGAAACCTTCCGTGAAGATCTCCGCCCCGAGCGGTTCGCCGGTGAGCGACTTCATGACCGGGCCGACCGCCTGAAACCCCGTTTGCGTGACCGGAGCCCCCGGAGCATGCTCCGCAAACTGAACTTCACTGGTATCGTCCCTAGTGTTCTTACCCCCGACAGTCAATTCCCACAGGGAAGCACCAAGCGACGGCGAAAACCCGATCAAAGAGGAAAGAGGCACGATGTTCGCCGAGGGCGTCAACGACACCGTGGACCACCCCGACCCAGAACGAGCCGCCTGATAATAAGCAAAACCATGATCGGCAGCGGACCCCGCGAAGACCCCAGCCGAGTCATACGCAACATTTTCCCCACCCGGTTCGACACCCAGGATGCCAGCCGCGCCATAGCCACCCTTGAACTGCGGGGAAACCTGCTCATACACTCGGCCTTCGGGGAGGGCCAAGGCCGAGGTAGCCATCAAGGCCGCCATCACGACAACGAGCAGGGACATCAACGCACAAACATGTACCCCAGCATTTCTCTTCGAGCGCATCACGACGCGACCTCCCTGTTGTTGTGCGCGTGAGCGCTGAACGTTTCTGTTATCTGCCGGCCCTTCTCAGTCAAATGCCACGCGTTGGGGATACCCGCAGTCGCACCACCACTGTTGTGCAGCAAACCAAGGCCCTCCAAGCGCGCGAGCAGCTTTGAGATCTGACCCTGATCAGAGACACCCGCCGCATCGGCGATTTCACGATTACTGGGAGCAGAACCCCACCCACCGGGAGCAAACTCCCGCGCACCCAACTCCGCAACCGCCGCCAACACCATCTGCGTACGCACCGTCAAACGGAAATCAAGCCGCAGGGCAGCGATGGGCGGCACTGTCTGCCCCTCGGCCAAGCGGGCGGGACTTTTCACGCCGGCCGGACTCTTCCGGCCGGATGAAAACGTCCGCCTCCCGCGCTGCTCACGCGCGGCAGCCCTGTGCCCGCGGTACGGCAACACGATCATCGCCATCAACTGGTTCGCCAACTCTGTGAGCGGGCCAGGCTCGTCTTGTAGAAGCCGCGCGTAGACCACACCGAACACCGCACCGAGCAGGCCCTCCGCCGTCAAAGCCGGCGGCTCGACCCCCGCTTTCACACCCACACGACCCTCGTCTATCACGCCGGCGACCCGCTCGAGCACCTCCGCGCGACGCACAAGGACACGCGGGCCGGCGCCGAGCGCCTCGACGAACACCAGCCGGCATAACGCGGGCTCACCGTCGAAGAAGCCAAGCAGCGCCCCGAGACCGCCGCGCACACGCGCAGCCCACTCCCGCTCACCCTCCCACGCGGGTGTAACCATCCCGGCCATCTGTTCGACCGCGTAGTCAAACGCCGCGAGGAAACAGTCTTCGCGATCGCTGAACAGGTCATAGAACGTCTTGTTCGACACACCCGCCCACTCCGACACACGACGCGCCGTCAACCTTTTATAGCCCTCCGCCGCAACCAGCGCGAACGTCGCGTTCAACAGCCTTGTGCGCTGAAACGCGGGAATATACACACCCCCACCACGCGGACCCGGCACACCGGGATGACGCATCTGGATACGCCCCTTCGGGGTCGGCGAGGAGGAGGACATCAACGCCCACCCCCCACACACAGGCACGGGACGCGCGAGCCACGAGAACGCAAAAACCCGCGGACAAAGCCGCGGAGCGAACGATCTACAAGCTGACCGCGGGCGCCATTTTCGGCGCCGAAACTAGGCTTTCTGCCTGCTAAATCCGGAGTAGAGAGAGAGAGAGAGAGAGAGATGTGTCAGCGACGCTGACGCATCTAGTTATGGCACCCACCGGGCGCACAACGATCCCCATCACATCTGTCCTAAACGGACTCACGCGAAAACCATTCCCCTTCACCGTTTCGACCCGGTCCCTCTCCAAAGAAACCCGCTTGCGCTGATGCCCGGCTACGGAAGCCCCGAACCCCAACCCGATCCTATGTTCTATCCCTGCCCCGACAACCGACCCGGCTGCCTTGACAAAACCATACAACCACAAACCAGGCCAAAGGTCAACCCTCAACTGCCGAGATGGCCCCACCTCTACCTCCTGGCGCTCCCCTGTGACGCGGAACTGTGCCTGTGTTCGAGCTTTGAACTTCAGCGCTGCGGCCGGCAGGCCGCTCCTTAAAATGGCCTCAACACAGGAGATTCTCGCGCAACGCCTCCCCCACGCGCGCGACTTGACCCTCGGTCATCTCGGGGAAGAACGGCAGCGCCAGGCTGCGCTCGGCGATGTCCTCGCATACCGGGAACTCGCCCTCACGGTGGCCGAAGCGCTCGCGGTAGAAGCTCATCAGGTGGATCGCCGGCAGATAGGGCTTGCTCTGAATCTGCTCCGCGGCCAGCGCGCGAATCGTCGCGTCGCGATCGACGCCGGGGGGCAGCTGCACGACGAATACGAACCACCCCCGCCGCGCGTCGCCGCTGTCGGGACAGGGCAGCCCCAGGCCCTCGATCCCCGCCAGGGCTTCGCGATACAGCCCCGCAACCCGCGCCCGCGCCGCGAGCATCCCGTCCAGCCGCTCCAGCTGGGCCAGCCCCAGCGCGCAGGCGATATCCGACAGCCGGTAGTTGAACCCAAGCCGATCGTGATCCAACCAGCCCATATCGGGCGCGCGCCCCTGGTTGCGCTCGGAATCGATCCGCGCCTTCAGGCGCTCCTCGCCAAGCGTGACCATCCCCCCCTCGCCCGTCGTGAGCTGCTTGTTCGCATAGAACCCGAACACAGCCGAATGCCCCCGCCCCCCCACCGCAACCCCATCGGAGTAGACGGCCCCAAGCGCCTCGCAAGCATCCTCGACGATCCCCAACCCATGCCTGTCCGCAATCAGCTCAAAGGCGGCCATGTCGGCCGGATACCCGAAGATATGCACCGGCAACAGCGCCCGCGTGCGCTCCGTCACAGCGGCGGCCGCCGCATCCGGATCGAGGTTGAGCGTGACCGGATCGATGTCCGCGAACACCGGCCGCGCCCGCTCATACAGGGCAACGTTCGCCGAGGCGACAAACGAAAACGGGCTGGTTACCACCTCGTCGCCATCTTTGACCCCGACGGCGCGCAGCGCAAGGTGTAGCCCAGCGGTCCCGCTCGACACAGCGCTCCCCCAGGTCGCGCCCACGCGGGTAGCAAATGCCTGCTCGAACGCGGGCACATGAGGCCCAAGCGACAGCTGCCCCGAACGCAGTACGTCCAAGACAGCGCGCTCCTCAGCCTCACCCAGCACAGGCCGAGCCAGTGGAATCGTCTCGCTCACGACAGGCGCTTAGCTGGCTGCATCCCATACTCAAGCGAATCAACAAGAGCATCCCAAGAGGCAGCAATAACGTTCTCCGAGACCCCAATCGAGCCCCAAACCTTTTGCCCGTCGGAAGCATCGATCAGCACGCGAGTAACCGCCCCGGTACCGCGAGTCTCATCGAGAATGCGGACCTTGAAGTTGACAAGGTCGATGTCGCGCAAATGGGGATGAATCTCGCCGATCGCATCGCGGAGCGCCGTGTCGAGCGCGTTGACCGGCCCGTTGCCCTCGGCGGTGCGCACATAGCGCTCGCCGTCGAGCACGATCTTGATCGTCGCCTCGGTCTCGACCTTGCCATCGGCACGTTGTTCGACCGTGACGCGCCAGGACTCGAGCTGGAACAGCGGCAGATAGTCACCGCTCTCGCGGCGCATCAAGAGCTCGAACGAGCCATCGGCGGCCTCGAACTGGAAACCGCGATGCTCGAGCGACTTGACGCGCTCGACCGTGCGCCTGGCGGCGGCGTCGTCGAGCTCGATGCCGGCCTCGCGGGCCTTCTCGATCACGGTGCCGCGCCCGGAGAGCTCGGAGACGAGCACGTCGCGGTCGTTGCCGACGACCGCGGGATCGATGTGCTCGAAGGTCTGCGCGTCGGCGCGCACCCCGGCCGCATGCAGCCCGGCCTTGTGCGCGAAGGCGTGCTTGCCGACATAGGGCTGCGCCGGGTTGGGGACGCGGTTGAGCAGCTCGTCGACGAGGTGGGCGGTCTCGGTCAGGCGAGCGAGGCACGCGGGCGCGAGCAGTTCGTAGCCGAGCTTGAGCTGAAGGTCGGCGATGATCGTCACGAGGTTCGCGTTGCCGGTGCGCTCGCCGATCCCGTTGATCGTGCCCTGCACCTGCGTGGCGCCACCTTCGACCGCCACGAGGGTGTTGGCGACCGCGCAGCCGGAGTCGTCGTGCGTGTGGATGCCCAGAGGAACGCCCGGCAGTGCTTCGGTGACAACGGCCAGCGCGACGCGAATCTGCGGCGGCAGGGAGCCGCCGTTGGTATCGCACAGCACGATCCGCTCGGCCCCGGCATCGGCGGCGGCGCGCGCGCAGTCGAGCGCATAGCCCGGATCGAGGGCGAAGCCGTCGAAGAAGTGCTCGGCGTCGAGCAGCACGCGCTTGCCGTGGCGGACGAGGAACGCGACCGACTCGGCGATCATCGCCAGGTTCTCCTCACGCGAGACGCGGACGACCTTCTCGACGTGCAGGACGGAGGACTTGCCGACGAGCGTGCAGACCGGCGCGAAGGACTCAGCCAGGATCCGCAGCCCCTCGTCCTGGTCGGCCTCGATCTCGCGCCGGCGCGTCATCCCGAAGGCGACGATCTCGGAGGTCTCGAAGGTCTCCTCGGCGAGCAGCGCGAACAGCTGCTCCTCCTTCGGATTGGACGACGGAAAGCCGGCCTCGATCATGTGCACGCCCAAAGCGTCGAGCGAATGCACGACGCGCAGCTTCTCCTCGGCCGTCAGGCTCATCCCGCCGCCGCCCATCCCGTCGCGCAACGTGGCGTCGTAGAGCTGGATGTCGGCCATCGGGCTACCCCGTGACTGTCGGAGCGGGAGAAGAAACCGCGGGAGACGCTTCGCCCGTCGGAGTCTGGAGCGCCGACGGCGAAACCACGTCGAGCCACTCGCGGTAGCGCTCGGTGCGGCCGTGAATCGCGTCGTCGAAGGCGGCCTGCAACACGCGCGTGACCTCGCCCGGCTCGCCGGTGCCGATCGGGTGGTCGTCAATCTCGCGCACGGGCACGAGCTCGGCGGCGGTGCCGGAGAGGAATACCTCGTCGGCGAGGTACAGCTCGGCGCGGGCGACGCTGCGCTCGACGATCTCATAGCCGAGGTCGCCGGCGATCTGGATCAGCGAGCGGCGGGTGATCCCGTCGAGGATCGAGTTGTGCTGCCCGGGCGTGGCGATCTCGCCGTCACGCACGACGTAGACGTTCTCGCCGGTGCCCTCGCAGACGTGGCCGTGCTCGTCGAGCAGGATCGCCTCTTCGTAGCCGGCCTTGACCGACTCGACCTTCGCGAGGATGCTGTTCAGGTACTGACCGGAGGCCTTCGCGTGGGGAACCAGCGAGCGCGCGCTGATCCGCTCCCAGGAGGAGACCTTCGCGCGAATGCCCTTGCGCTTGCCCTCCTCGCCGAGGTACGCGCCCCACTCCCAGCAGGCGATTGTCACGTCGACCGGCGCGTCCAGCGGGTTGAGGCCCATCGTGCCGTAGCCGCGGTAGACGATCGGGCGGATGTAGCAGGAGCTCATGCCGTTGCGCGCGACCAGCTCGAGCGTCGCCGAACGCAGCTCCTCGGCGGAAAAGGGCACGGGCATGTAGTAGAGCTCGGCGGACTTCAGCAGCCGCGCGACGTGGTCGGCGTTGCGGAACACCGCCGGGCCGAGCTCGGTGTCATAGCAGCGCACGCCCTCGAACACGCCCGTGCCGTAGTGCAGGCCGTGCGTCAGGACGTGGACCTTGGCGTCCTCCCAGGCGACGAATTCTCCGTTCATCCAGATCAGGTCGGTGGGGTCCACGTTCATGAGCTCCTTAGTAGAAATATAGAGGGACCCTGCTCGCGCCCTGAGGCCGGCTGCACAACCCTCTATGCAATCTGATCGAGCACCGCCCGCGTCGCCTGCGCCGTGCCCACGGTCCCTCCCAGGTCGTGGGTGCGCAGGCCCGAGGAGAGCGCACCTTCAACGGCCGATTCTACAGCCGCCGCCTCGCTTTCCAAACCCAGGCCGTGGCGCAACAACATCGCCGCCGAGAGGAACATCGCCAGGGGGTTGGCGATCCCCTGGCCGGCGATGTCCGGAGCGGAGCCGTGGACGGGCTCGAACATGCCGGGGCCATCGCCGCTCAACGAGGCGCTCGGGAGCATGCCGATCGAACCGGTGAGCATCGCCGCCTCGTCGGAGAGGATGTCGCCGAACATGTTCTCGGTCAGGATCGTGTCGAAATGACGCGGCGCGGAGACGAGCTGCATCGCGGCGTTGTCGACGAGCACGTGCTCCAGCTGAATGTGGGGAAACTCGCGCGAGTGCAGGTCGCTGACGACCTCGCGCCACAGCCGCGAGGTCTCGAGCACATTGGCCTTGTCAACGCTCGTAACCTTCGCCCGAGCGGCACCGAAGGCCACGCGCGCGATCCGCTCGATCTCCTCGGCGGTGTACGAGCAGACGTCCGAGGCGGAGGTCGCGGTGCGCGTCTTCTCGCCGAAGTAGATGCCACCGGTGAGCTCGCGCACGACGAGCAGGTCTGTCCCCTCGATCAGCTCGCGCTTCAACGGCGAGGCGTCATACAGCGCGGGCAAGGGCTTGACCGGGCGCAGGTTCGCGTACAGCCCGAGCCCCTGGCGCAGCCCGAGCAGGCCCTGCTCAGGGCGCGGCTTCGCGGGATCGGTCGTGTCCCACTTGGGGCCGCCGACCGCCGCGAGCAGCACGGCGTCCGATGCACGGCACGCGGCAAGCACCTCGTCGGTGAGCGCGATCCCGTGCGCATCGATCGAGGCGCCGCCGAACGGGTGCTCCTCGAACTCGAAGTCGCCGAGCGCTTCCAGCAGCTCGAGCGTCGGCTCCATGATCTCCGGGCCGATCCCGTCGCCGGGCAGCGTGACTATCTGATGGCTCATCTGTCTCCTCTTCTGGCTTTTCCTCGCTGATCCTGCGCCAGCGGGCGCTCGGCTGGCTTACTCACAAGCTGATCCTGCGCCAGCAGGCGCGCGGCCGGCTCGCTCACAGTGCGGTCGTCGGCGTGGGAACCCAGCCGACGTGCGCGCTCCGGTGCTCGAACTCGTCGATCTCGGCCGCCTGCTCGAGCGTCATCGCGATGTCGTCGAGCCCGTTGAGCAGGCGGTGGCGGATCTCGTGGTCGATCTCGAAGGAGACCTCGCGCCCGGCGAAGCGGACCTCCTGCTCGAGCAGGTCGACCTCGCCCGCCCCGGCATGTGCGAGCGCGCGGCAGTCCTCGCCGGAGAGCACGACCGGCAGCAGCCCGATCTTCGTGCAGTTGGAGTAGAAGATGTCGGCGAAGCTCGGCGCGACGATCGCCTGGAAGCCGTAATCCTGCAGACCCCACGGCGCGTGCTCGCGCGAGGAGCCACAGCCGAAGTTCTCGCCGGCGACGAGGATCGGGTTCGCCGGCAGATCCCAGCCCGGCTGCTTGGCCCAGTCGTAGAACAGGAACTCGCCGAAGCCGGTGCGCTCGACGCGCTTGAGGAACTGCTTGGGCATGATCTGGTCGGTGTCGACGTCGGCCCGGTCGAGGTGGGTGACTGCACCTGCGATGACGCTTATCGGGTCCATGAATGAAACCTCCAGGATGGTCGAGGGGCAAGCGAGGCAAGATCGAATAGGCCCGCCCGCCCAGCGTGGCGTGCTACGCACGCGAGCGACTGAGGACGCAGCATCGCGCTGGCCGAAACGGGGATGCGAGCCGTAGGCGAGTGTCTCCCGGTTTCGGTCATCGGCCGTACTGGCGGATGTCGACGAAGTGGCCCTCGATTGCCGCGGCGGCGGCCATCTGCGGGGAGACGAGGTGCGTGCGCCCGCCGCGCCCCTGGCGTCCCTCGAAGTTGCGGTTCGAGGTCGAGGCGCAGCGCTCGCCGGGCTGCAGGATGTCGGGGTTCATGCCGAGGCACATCGAGCAGCCGGCGACGCGCCAGTCGAAGCCGGCCGCGCGGAAAACCTCGTCGAGCCCCTCCTCCTCGGCCTGTTTCTTGACCTGCTGGGAGCCGGGGACGACCATCGCGTCGACGCCGGCGGCGACCTTGCGGCCCTCGACGACCTTCGCCGCGGCGCGCAGGTCGCCGATCCGCGAGTTCGTGCAGGAGCCGATGAACACACGGTCGAGTGAGATCTGCTCGATCGGCATGCCGGGCTGCAGGTCCATGTAGGCGAGCGCGCGTTCGGTCGACTCGCGGTCGGCCGGGCTGTCGAACTCCTCGGGCGCCGGCACGTTCTCGGTGACGGCGCGCACCATCCCGGGGTTCGTCCCCCAGGTCACCTGCGGGGAGATCTTGCTCGCGTCGATCACGATCTCTGAGTCGAACTCGGCGCCCTCGTCGGTGCGCAGCTCGCGCCACTGCTCGATCGCCTTGGGAAGCTCCTCACCGCGCGGCGCGCCGGGGAGATCCTGGCCGGTGAACCAGGCGAAGGTCGTCTCGTCGGGCGCGATCATCCCCGCGCGGCCGCCGCCCTCGATCGTCATGTTGCAGACGGTCATCCGCCCTTCCATCGACAGCGCCTCGATCGCCGGGCCGGCGTACTCGACGACGTGGCCGGTCATCCCGCCGACGCCGAGTTGGCCGAGCGTACCGAGGATCAGGTCCTTGGCGGTCACGCCGAAGCCGAGCTCGCCGACATAGGAGATCCGCATCGAGCGCGGTTTGTGCTGGACCATGCACTGCGTGGCGAGCACGTGCTCGACCTCGGAGGTGCCGATCCCGAAGGCGAGCGCGCCGAATGCGCCGTGCGTGGAGGTGTGCGAGTCGCCGCAGACAATCGTCATGCCGGGCTGCGTGACGCCGAGCTCGGGACCGATCACGTGGACGATGCCCTGGCGCGCAGAGCCGAGCGAGTAGACGGGCACGCCGAACTCGGCGCAGTTGCGCTCGAGCGTTTCGACCTGCACGCGCGAGAGCTCATCCTTGATCCGCGCGGCGACGGGCGTGCCGTCGGTCGGCGTGTTGTGATCGGCGGTCGCGAGCGTGCGGTCGGGGCGGCGGACCGGGCGGCCGGCCATGCGCAGGCTGTCAAAGGCCTGCGGGCTGGTCACCTCGTGGACGAGATGCAGATCGATGTAGAGCAGCCCGTGGGCAACCTCGTGGGCCGACCAGATCTTGTCGAACAGCGTCTGTGGCATGTCTTTGTCTCTCTCGTTACGGGGGGTGAGGATTTGATTTTTAATTAATTCGGCTCAGTCTGTGGTTACCGACGGTGAATTTAAGCGAATGAGACGTCATTCGCGATGGGGCTCGAAAAAATGGTGGGAACATCAGCTGCGTCGCAATCCCGCGGAGACGACCGCCAGAAAAGCGGCATCGGCGGCCGTGGGATTCTCGAAGTGGTGAGGCAGGTCCGCATCGAAGGTGACACAGTCGCCCTGATGCAGCTCGTGGCGTTGACCGTCACAGACAAGCACGATAGATCCCTCCTCGACAAGCGCCGTCTCGCGACTGCCCGGCTCGTGCATCGGCGGGTCGTCGATCGCGCCGGTGGCGCCGCCCGGAGCGAGCGTGTGGCGCGAGAGCTCAGCGCGTTGGCCGGGCTGACCGGATGTCAGCACCTCGAAGCTGTGCCCGCGTCGCTTGTTGCCGCCACGCTGACGCTGGGAAGCACGCACGATCGTGACGGAGCCCGACTCGTCGAGGCGCAACAGCTGTGAGAGCCGCAGATCGAGGCCGGCGGCGATCCGCGCCGCGACGGTCAGGGTCGGACTCGTCTCCCCGCGCTCGACCTGGGAGAGCATCGGTGCACTCACGCCACTGCGGTCTGTGAGGTCGCGCAACGAGAGCCCAGAGGACTCGCGCAAAGCCTTCACGCGCGCGCCGATCACCGCGGGATCGAGCGGGTCTGACGGCAACGCGGTGAGCGTCGAAGCGCCAACGGCATCCACCGCTTCCTCACCACTCAAACGCCGGTTTGCCCGCTTCGGCTTGTCCTTGACTGCTGTCATACGAACGTACGTTATCACAGACGCGGGTTCAAATCGAACGTCCCATCCCAAGCAAGCGAGACCCTGAAGATCGATGAACAAACCAGCCAATGAAAACAATGCTCAGGACACCGCTGGCGCCCCACGACGCGTGGCGCTAGCCTTCTTTGCATGCCCACGCGCACACTCACGACCACTGCCGAGGATTTGTGGAACATGCCCGACCATGGCGGGCACAGCGAGCTCGTCGAAGGGCAGCTGCGGATGATGGAGCCCGGGAACTTCGAGCACGGTCGCGTCGCCGCAACGGCCAACCGGCTCTTGAGCGTTCACGTACACGCCACCGGGATTGGGGTGACACTCGCTGCCGAGACCGGCTTCGTCCTGGCAACCGCCCCTGACACCGTGCGCGCACCAGACGTCGCGTTCGTCTCGCAGGCGCGCGTAGACGCCGTCGGTATAACGGAACGCTTCTGGCCAGGCGGAGCGCCAGACCTGGCGGTCGAGGTAGTCTCGCCCGGAGACAGCCGCCCCTACGTGCGCTCGAAGGCACTGAACTGGCTGGAAGCAGGCGCGAACGCGGTACTCGTGCTCGACCCCCGTTCGTGCTCGGCGACCGTCTACAAACCAGGCGGCGATGTCCAGTCCTACACCGAGGGCACGCTCGACCTCAGCGACGCAGTGCCTGGCTGGCACGTGGCGGTCGCCGACTTCTTCGCCTGACGCGCGCCCGACCTAACGCCGGACGCGCGCCCACGTGTCTACGGTCCCGCAGGCTCCGGCAACCCGATCGCCTCGTCGGCATGCGAGCGGGCCACAGCCACCGACAGCGCGCGCACATAGGCACGGGCGGCCGCGTCGATGATGTCCGTCGAGACGCCCTGGCCTGCGCCGGTAAATCCGTCCAGCTCGACCACGACCGACACCTCGCCGAGCGCGTCCTGACCCTCGGTGACCGCGCCGATCGTGAACTCGCTGAGCGTCGGTGACGTGCCGGTAGCGACGTTGATCGCCTGGAACACGGCGTCGATCGGGCCATCCCCGGTGAACGAGCCGCTAGCCGTAGCGCCGTCGGGCAGGGTGATCGACACGTGCGCGTGCGGGGGCCGCTGTGAGGAGGACTCGACGTCGAAGGACTCCAGCGCATAGCCGGCGATCTCCTCGCGCAGCTCGTCGGTGACGAGCGCCTCCAGGTCCATCGCCGTCACCTGCTTCTTCAGGTCGGCGATCTCCTTGAAGCGCTTGAACGCCGTGTTCAGCGCCTGACCGTCGATCTGGAAACCCATCTCCTCCAGCGCGTCGCGCAGCGCGTGGCGGCCGGAGTGCTTGCCGAGCACCAACGAGTTGCTTTTCAGTCCGATCGTCGTCGCGTCCATGATCTCGTACGTCGTGCGCTCCTTCAGCACGCCGTCCTGATGGATGCCCGCCTCGTGCGCGAACGCGTTGCGCCCGACGATCGCCTTGTTCGGCTGCACCGGATAGCCCGTCAGCCGCGAGACCAAGCGGCTCGTGCGCGCGATCTCCGTCGTCTCGATCCCCGTCCACAGGCCGAGACTGGGCTCGCGCGTGTGCAGCAGCATCACGATCTCCTCCAGTGACGCGTTGCCGGCGCGCTCGCCGATCCCGTTGATCGCGCACTCCACCTGGCGGCAGCCCGCTTCCAGGCCGGCGAGCGAGTTGGCGACGGCGATGCCCAGATCGTCGTGGCAGTGAACCGAAAGAGTCGCCTCGCGCAGGTCGGGCACCAGCCGGTAGAGCTCTTCGAACATCGTTCGGTACTCCCCCGGCATCGTGTAGCCGACGGTGTCGGGAACGTTGATCGTGGTGGCGCCCTCGTCGAGCGCGATCTGGATCACCTCGGCCATGTACTCGACGTCAGAGCGCGAGCCGTCCTCGGGCGAGAACTCGACGTCGTCGGTGTACTCTCGCGCTTGGGCGACCGCGGCACGGACCTGCCCCTTGACGTCCTCGCGCGTGGTCTGCAGCTTGTACTTGATGTGCACGTCGCTGGTGGCCAGAAACGTGTGGATTCGCGGCCGCTCGGAGTCCTTCACCGCCTGCCAGGCCGCCTCGATGTCCTGCTTTGACGTCCGCGCCAGGCCGCAGATCACCGGGCCTTCGACCTCCCGGGCGATCGCCTGCACCGACTCGAAGTCGCCCGGCGAGGTGATCGGGAAGCCGGCCTCGATCACATCGACGCCCAACCGCGACAGCTGGTGGGCGATCTCCAGCTTTTCCTGCTTGTTCAGCGAGATGCCCGGCGATTGCTCGCCGTCGCGCAACGTCGTATCGAAGATCTTGACGCGGTTGCGCTCGTCTCGTTGGGAGCCTACATTCGTCGAGCCTGCTGCAGATACTGAGACTGAATCACTCATGTCGTTCGTTCTCCTTCTAGGTCTCTTTCGGGCTTCCTCTCTGCTGGGTATGCGGCTACGCGGCCGCCACGCGCTATTCCCCCCGAGGGGGGAGCAGGAGAAGCGAAGAAAGAGACAGCTGGAACGACATCTGCGATGCAGGGTAGCACCGGTGTTGCAGCACCGCAAACGCTCTATGGAGTCAGGACGACCTTGCCGACGTTGCGCCGCTCGACGATCATCGTCTGCGCGGCGCCGGCTTCGTCGAAGCCGAAGGCGCCGGCGATCACCGGCTTGACGGTGCCGTCGTCGAGCATCGGGCGCAGCGGCGCGAGCCACGGCTCGATCGTGCCGCGATCCTTCAGCAGCGTCAGCATGTTCAGCCCGATCACGGCCTTCGATTCGGACATCTGCTTGACCATGTTGAAACGCGGCATACGCGCGACGGCGCGCAGCGCGGTGACAACGTTTTTGCGCTCGCCGGAAACGACGGAGGAAGCGCCGAAGGCGATCAGCCGCCCACCGGGGCGTAGCAGCGAGTAGCTCTTGCGAAAGCTCTTGCCGCCGATCGCGTCGAGGATCACGTCGAACTGCGGCAGCCCGCGCTCCCAGCCAGAGGTGGTGTAGTCGATCACCTTGTCGACACCCAGCTCGCGGATGCGCTCGTGCTTTCCGGGCGAAGCCGTGCCGTAGACCTCCGCGCCCGTGCGCTTGGCGATCTGCGTGGCGGCAATGCCCACGCCGCCACCGGCCGAGTGCACCAGCACGCGCTCTCCCTTCTGCAGAACGCCGTAGCCGATCAGGCCCGCCCAGGCGGTCCCGTAGTTGACGGGGATCGCCGCGCCCTGCTCGAAGCTGAGCTCGTCGGGCAGCGCGAACACATCGGCGGCGGGCACGGCAACCTGGGAGGCGTAGCCGCCGAACACGGTCGAGGCGAGCACGCGCTGGCCCGGCGTGAGCGTCGGGTGGGAATCCGCAACGCCGGCGCCCAGCTCGAGGATCGTGCCGGCGACCTCGTAGCCAACCACGCACGGCGTCTTCGGCGCGTCCGGATACAGGCCCATGCGCGCCATCACGTCGGCGAAGTTGATACCCGCCGCGGCGACGTCGATGCGCACCTCCCCAGCTTTGAGCTCGGGGTCCGGGCGCTCCTGGACTTGCAGTACGCCCGGACCGCCGTGCTTGGTGATGACGATCGCCCGCATACGCGAGACCTTACTCGATTTGGTTAGTGACTGCTAAGAGGCTAGGCCGTCACCTGAGACGACCGGCGACGCCGACCGATCGGAGATCGGCCGGCGGAAGTCCTCGACCGTCTCAGCCCAGGTCGACAGACCAGCCATCGACGAAGCCCTCCGAGGCGACGATCTCCTCGACGACCGCGTCGGGCACGGCGGCGTCGGTCGTCACGACCATCGCTGCCAGGCGTTGCGATACCCCACCGTCCTCTCCGTCTGAGCCTTTGTCCGGCGTGTGCCCGACGGCAGCCGAGGAGATGTTGATCCCGTGCTTGCCGAAGATCGTGCCGACGCGGCCGATCATCCCCGGCAGATCCTCATAGCGGAAGATCGTCACGAACGGCTCCAGCTCGACGGTGAAACGTCGCCCCTGGACCTCCACCAGATGGGGAACACGGTTCGGTCCGATCGCGGTTCCGGCAACCGCGACGCGGTCGTCTCCGGCGATCACGGTGACGCGGATCAGCTCGTTGAAGTCCTGCGCCTCGGAGACGGACTTCTCCTCGATCACGATCCCCCGTTCCTCGGCCATCGCGGGAGCGTTGACGAGGTTGACCTGCTCCTCGGTGCGTCCCTCCAGCGCACCGCCGATCACCGCGAGCGTCAACAGGCGCGTGTCGAAGTCGGCGATACGGCCCATGAACGCGGCCTCGATCCGCTCGACCGAGCTGCCCTCGGCGAGCTCCATCGCCAGCCGTCCGAGGTTTTTCGCGAGCGGCAGGAACGGCCCGAGCACCTCCATGTCCTCGGCTCCGACCGAGGGGATGTTGACCGCCGTCGAGACGACCCCCCCGGTGAGCGCGGCGACCACCTGCTCGGCGCTCTGATAGCCCGCGCGGTCGGTCGCCTCGGCGGTCGAGGCGCCCAGATGCGGGGTGACGATCACCTTGGGGTTGGCGAACAGCGGGTTCTCGGTCATCGGCTCGGAGGGAAAGACGTCCAGCGCAGCGCCACCGACCTTGCCCGAATCCAGTGCCTCGCCCAGCGCCGCTTCGTCGATCAGGCCACCACGCGCCACGTTGAGGATCCGCACCCCGTCGCGCATTTGCGCGAACGCCGCCGCGTTCAGCCAGTTCTGCGTGTCGGGCGTCTTCGGCAGATGGATCGTGATGAAGTCGGCCTGCGCGTAGATCTCCTCGCTGTTTTCGGCCTTCTCGACCCCCAGCTCGCGGTAGCGCTCGGCGCTGACGAACGGGTCGAACGCGAGCACGCGCATGTTGAAGGCGCGCGCACGCGTCGCGACCAACTGGCCGATGCGCCCGAAGCCGAGGATCCCGAGCGTCTTCTCGTACACCTCCACGCCGGAGAACTTCGAGCGCTCCCACTTGCCGCTCGTCAGCGATGCGTAGGCCTGCGGGATGTTCCGCGCGAGCGCGAGCAGCAACGCCATCGTGTGCTCCGCCGCGGTCACGACGTTCGACTGCGGCGCGTTCGCGACGATGATCCCGCGCTTGGTCGCGGCCTCGACGTCGACGTTATCGACCCCCACTCCCGCGCGCCCGATCGCGCGCAAGTTCGTGGCCTGGTCGATCAGCTCGGCGGTCAGCTTCGTGGCGGAGCGGATCAGGATCCCCTCGTAGGCGCCGATCCGCTCGACGAGCTCCTCGTCGCTCCAGTCGACGCCGAGGTCGACGTCGAAATGCTCGCGCAGCAACTCGATCCCCGAGTCGCCGATCTTCTCCTTGACAAGGACTTTCAAACGCTCGCTCATGCCATCTCCTCTGTATAGGTCACAAGCCGGCATGGGCGCGTCATGCCGCCAGCCTCTCGACAACCCAGTCAATGCAAGCCGTCAGGGCTTGAACGTCGCCAGGCTCGACCGCCGGGAACATCCCGATTCGCAGCTGATTGCGTCCGAGCTTGCGGTATGGCTCGGTGTCGACGATGCCATTCGCTCGCAACGTCTTCGCCACCACGGCGGCGTCCACCGAGTCCTCGAAATCGATCGTCCCCACCACCAGCGAACGCTTTGCGGGATCTGTCACGAACGGGCTCGCGTAGCCGCTGCGCTCGGCCCAGCCGTACATAAGCTCGGATGAGGCGGTCGTACGTGAAACACACCAATCCAGACCGCCCCCGTCGAGCATCCAGCGGAGCTCATCTGCGAGCAGGAACAGGCTGGCCACCGCCGGCGTGTTGTAGGTCTGGTCTTTGACCGAGTTCTCCAGCGCCGTCTGCAGCGACAGGAACGGTGGGATCCAGCGCTCGGAGGAGGCGAGCGCCCTGATCCGCTCTTGCGCAGCTGGGCTGAGCAGCGCGATCCACAGCCCGCCGTCGGCCGCGAAGCTCTTTTGCGGAGCGAAGTAGTAGGCGTCGGCCTGCTCGATCCGCACCGGCAGGCCCCCGGCGCCCGAGGTCGCGTCGATCAACACCAGGGCCTCTCCACTCGCGGCGGGCCGCTCAACGGGAACCATCACCCCGGTCGAGGTCTCGTTGTGCGCCCAGGTCACGACGTCCACCGGACAATCGCCCCCACCCACCCCGGTGAGCGCGGCCGGGTCCGGCGCGTCCCCAGGGTCGGCAGACACGACGACGGGATCCTGAAGGAATGGCGCGCCGCTGGTCACCTGGGCGAACTTCGAGGAGAACTCGCCGTAGGTCAGATGCAGCGCGCGGCGCTCCACGAGACCGAAAGCCGCGGCATCCCAGAAGGCTGTCGCGCCGCCATTGCCGAGCGCCACCTCATAGCCGTCGGGCGCCGCGAACAGCTCGCGCAGACCGGCGCGAATCTCGCCGACGAGCGCCTTGACCGGCTGTTGACGATGCGAGGTGCCCATCACCGCGGCGCCCTCACCCGCCAAGCGCGCGAGCGCCTGAGGACGGACCTTCGAGGGACCGCAGCCGAAGCGTCCGTCGGACGGCTTCAGCCCGTCGGGAATCACGAGTGGTGTGGTCTGTTGCGGCGATGTCGGCGTCATGGGCTTCCTTCGTGGAATGTCGCGGTTCGAAGAATGCCCAGGCGCGCGGCGATGAAACCAGTACGTCGCTTCCCGGTGGTTAGCTCCACCTGAGCGCCAGTCGCGACGACGTGAGCGAGTCTAGCGAACCCGGCTTCAGCGGGTCCAGAGCGCCTCCCGCTCAAACACGCTCGCCGTCCATCCCTCGGGCAGGCGGGTCGGCGCCACGCCCGCCGGCAGTCCGAGCTTCGCTCTATCGCCCGCGAGCAGGCAGAACTCGGGCGCAGGTCCGAAGACCAGCTGACGACGCCACAGGCTCGCGTGCTGAGAGTCCATGCCGTCGCCGAGCAGATCGCCGAGCGCGCGGCGTTCGGTTCCCGGCGAGCGCCCGACCCAGACGGCGACGGATTCCTGATCGAATGAACCGGGGCCGAGCGGAGGATGTCCCTCGATCAGGCCGTAGAGGCCTCCGGCGCCGCCACCGAAGCGGTGCGCCACCTCGTCGTGGACGGTTCGATGCCCATGGCTGACCGCTGCCATGTTCAGCACGCCGAGCGCCGTGTAGTCCTCGACGAAGTACCAGTCCTCGTAGCCGGGACCCTCCTGCCAGGGAAGCCCGGTGACGCGAAACACGGCCGAGCTCTGAAAACCGGCGGGCGGAGCGTGCCCCAGCGAGCGGTGAAATGCGATCTGAGCCTGCTCGTAAGCCTCAACCGCCGCGTCGTCGAGCGGGCGATGCCAGAAGACATAGGCGAGCATCTAAAAAGAGGTTTCGATCCAGTCCATGCCCTCGCGCAGCTCGGCGCCGACGTGCTCCACCTGGGTGTCGGCCTGCTCGGCGCGCATCCGCTTGAAGTTCTCCTGCCCGGCACGATTCTCGGCGATCCACTCGCGCGCGAAGTCGCCGTCCTGGATCTCCTTGAGGATCTGACGCATGCTGGCGCGGGTCTGATCGGTGATCACACGCTTGCCGCGCGTGTAGTCGCCGTACTCGGCCGTGTTGGAGATCGAGTAGCGCATCCCCGCAAGGCCCTTCTCGTGCATCAGATCGACGATCAGCTTGAGCTCGTGCAGACACTCGAAGTAGGCCATCTCGGGGTCATACCCGGCGTCAACGAGCGTCTCGAAGCCGGCCTGGACGAGCTCGGAGGCGCCGCCGCAGAGCACGGCCTGCTCGCCGAACAGGTCCGTCTCGGTCTCGTCCTTGAAGCTCGTCTCGATCACGCCGCCGCGCGTGCAGCCGATTCCCTTTGCGTAGGCCAGCGCGAGCGCGCGCGCGTTGCCGGTGGCGTCCTGCTCGACCGCGATCAGGCCGGGAACGCCGCTGCCCTCGAGGAACTGGCGACGCACGAGGTGACCCGGGCCCTTCGGCGCGACCATGCCGACGTCGACGCCCGGCGGCGGCTCGATCTCGCCGTAGTGGATCGAGAAGCCGTGCCCGAACAGCAGCATGTTGCCCTCGGCGATGCCGTCTTTGATCTCTTTCTCCCAGACGTCGTGGTGCAGCTCGTCGGGCAGCAGGATCATCACGAGGTCGCCGCGGCTCGAGGCCTCGACGACGGACAGCACCTCCAGACCCTGCTCGCGCGCCTTGGCGACCGAGGCGGAGTCCTCGCGCAGGCCGACGACGACGGCAACGCCGGAGTCCTTCAGGTTGAGGGCGTGGGCGTGGCCCTGAGAGCCGTAGCCGATGATCGCGACGGTCTTGGCCACCGAAGCCGGGGGACACGCGCCTTCGGCGCGAATCCCCGTTTCGGTCAGCAGGTTGAGGTCAGCGTCGTTGTCGTAGAGCATGCGGCGCAGGCTATCGCGTCAGCCGTGAGTCCAGCGCTCAGGGCCATTTGCATCTGTGGAGGCGGCCGCCGATCGCCTTCAATGCGCCGGGTCGTATTCAATGCGCCGGTCGTCTTCAACACCACCGATCGCGTTTCAACAGTTGCTGCTCACGCGCCGGCATAGGCCACAAGCGTGCGCCCGGGAATATCCAGGGAGCCGTCGGCCGCCGTGTAGGGCGCAAAGCGCTCGGCCAGCGAGGCATGGATCTCGGCGATCTCCGCCTCGGGGCGGTCGAGGACCGCGTCGTGCACGGCGCGCGAGAGGTCGAGCGTCGAGTCCCAGAACTCCTCGAAGTTCGCGTGCCGGCGCCGCAACTCCAGCGCCTCGACCCGCACGTCCCCGAAGCCCGCCTCCTGGAGCAGGACCGTCAACCGCTCGGAGGACGCCAGCGCAAACATCCCAGGCGCCCCCGCGGCGGGCGGGGCAGTGAAGCCACGCTCGATCAACTCCAGGCCAGGGAGCTGAACCCATGGGTTCAGCTCGATCGAGTCCCAGACCGCCAGCGCGAGGCGACCTCCGGGGCGCAGCACGCGACGGGTCTCGACAAGCGCCGCGAGGGGATCGGCCATCAGCATGTAGCCCCAGCGGCACAGCGCCGCATCGAGGCTCGCCACCGGCAGGTCGATCCATTCGGCGTTCAGCACGCGGAACTCGACGTTGCTGAGGCCCAGCGCGATCGCCCGCTCACGTGCGCCCGAGAGCATCGCCTCAGCCTGGTCGGAGATGATCACCCCGCCCATCGGCGCCACCAGCTCCGCCGCCAGCATGCCCGTCTCGCCCAGGCCGGCCGCCAGTTCGAGCACGCGCTCGCCGGGCTGCAGGGCGACCGCGTCGATCATCCAGTGTGAGACCGGGGCGCTGAATTCGCGCATGGCTCCCTGCTGGCGCGCCCAGCCGGACGCCGCCTCTTCCCAGTTCTGCAAGCTCGCATCGCGATGGGCGCTCGGGTCAAAGTTCATCTGATCGCTCCTCTGCACCGACGGGGTGGAGCTCTTTGCGTAGGAGCTTTCCCGAGCGAGTGCGTGGCAGTGGCTCGTGGGCAAACGACACCTGCTTGGGCACCTTATGCGCAGCGAGGCCACGAGCGCAATGGGCGCGCAATGCCTCCTCCTCCACCACCGCCCCGGGCCGTGCCACCACGATCGCGGTGACGGCCTCGCCCCAGCGCTCGTCCGCGCGGCCGATCACCGCCGCCTCGAGCACGTCGGGGTGTGCCTCCAGCACAGCCTCGACCTCGGCCGGCGCGACGTTCTCGCCGCCGCTGACGATCGTGTCGGCCTTGCGCCCGGTCACGCACAGCCGGCCGCGCTCGTCCAAGGTTCCGAGGTCGCCCGTGTGCAGCCAGCCGTCATCGTCGAGCGCCCCCGGCGCGACCGTCGGCCCGGCCACCAGGATCTCCCCCTCCTCCCCCGCCTGTGGTCGCTGAACCGAAGTCTGCGCCGTCGAGATCTGCGCCGGATCGACTAGGCGCACCCGGGTGCAGAACAGGGGCGGCCCGGCGCTCAGATCTTCGTCCTCCAGCTCCGCGACCGGCGCGGTCGTGACCTGCGAGCAGGCCTCTGTCAAGCCATAGGTGAGGCTGACGGGAACGCCGGCCTCACGCGCACGGGAAACCAGCGCAGGCGGAACCGGTCCGCCACCGGTCAGGGCGCAGCGCAGGGAGGGCGGATGCTGCAGGCCGGCGTCGAGCAGGCGGGTCAAGGTCGTGGCGACGAGCGAGACGAGCGTGATCCCCTGCCCGTGCAGGGCCTGGAGCACGGCTTCGGTATCGAAGCGCTCATGGAGCACCGCGGTCGTCGCGTAGATCGTCGAGCGCAAGAGGATCGAGAGACCGCCGACGTGGGCCAGCGGCAACGTGCACAGCCAACGCTCGCGAGGATCGAGGCCGAGTGCGACGGCCGAGCCGAGCGCGCTCCAGAGGATGTTGCCGTAGGTCAGCTCGATCGGCTTGGGCCGGGATGTGGTCCCGGAGGTGTGGATCACCACGGCTGTGGCCGCCAGTTCGTGGCGTGCCCCGAGATAGCGCTCGGCGCCGGCGGTGATGAGGCCCTGCCCACCGATCAGACCCGACAGGGGCTCCTCAACCAGCACGACGGCGCCGTCCGTAACCAGCTCACGCTCCGCCGGCAGCAACCGCAGATCGATGGGTACCGCGACAGCGCCGAGCAACAGACAGGCATGGAGCGCCTGCGCGAAGGCAAGCCCCGGAGGCAGGGCGATCGCCACACGCTGCCCGCGTCCCACGCCACGCTCGGCCAGCTTGTCCGCAGCTGCGCTCGCGGCGGCCAGCAGTTCCGTGTAGGAGAGAGCGCCGGCAGAGGTCTGCAGCGCCACCCCATCGGGCCGTACCGCAGCGGCGCGCGGCAGCCATCCCTCGACGATCATCGCCCACAGGCTAGCCTTCAACGCGCTCATCTCCAACACTGCCCGGAGGAACGCTTGTCCACCACCACCTGGATCGCAGCCGGCGAGTACGAGGACATCCGCTACGAGAAGTCCGAGACACTCGACGGAGGCATCGCGAAGATCACGATCGACCGCCCGGAGGTGCGCAACGCGTTCAGGCCGCGGACGATCGTCGAGATCTCCAACGCCCTGGAGGATGCGCGCGAGGACACGCGCGTCGGCGTGATCGTGCTCACCGGCGAGGGACCCGACGCGTTCTGCTCGGGGGGCGACCAGCGCGTGCGCGGCGACTCCGGGTACATGGACGACGAGCAGCTGAAGTCCCCGGCCGCCCGAGCGAGCGTCGGTCGCTTTCACGTGACCGACCTGCACGTGCAGATCCGCCGCCTGCCAAAGCCGGTCGTGGCGATGGTCGCCGGCTACGCGATCGGCGGGGGACACGTGCTGCACCTGGTGTGCGATCTGACGATCGCCGCCGAGAACGCGCGCTTCGGGCAGGTCGGCCCGAAGGTCGGCTCGTTCGACGGCGGCTTCGGCGCCGGGCTGCTCGCGAACCTGGTGGGGCCGAAGAAGGCGAAGGAGATCTGGTTCCTGTGCCGCCAGTACTCGGCCGAGGAGGCCCTGCAGATGGGAATGGTCAACACGGTCGTTCCGCTCGATCGACTGGAGGAGGAGACGGTGCAGTGGTGCAGTGAGATGCTCGCGCTCTCGCCGTTCGCGCTGCGCCTGTTGAAGGCGAGCTTCAATGCCGCCGAGGACGGCCTGAGCGGCATCCAGCAACTCGCGCACGACACCAACCTGCTGTTCTACGGCAGCGAGGAGGCGCAGGAGGGCCGCGATGCGTACAAGCAGAAGCGCAAGCCCGACTTCTCCCGTTTCCCGCGGCGCGCATAGCCGCGTCTTCACAGCCGAGGAGAGCCCCCGATCGCGATGACGCAAACCACGCCCACCGCCCCGCCAAAACCGGCGACGACGCCGAATATCGAGCGTCCCAGCGCGGTGCGCATCTGGGTGATGGCCGCGCGCCTGCGCACGCTGCCGGCGGCCGTGGCGCCGGTGCTGGTGGGCACATCACTGGCCTTGGGCGCCGGGCACTTCCGCGCGCTCGTGTTCGTCGCAGCGCTGTTGGGGGCGATCTTCATCCAGGTCGGGACGAACCTGTCAAACGACTACTCCGACGCGCGGCGTGGCGCCGACACCGAGGATCGCCTGGGACCCGTCAGGGTGACCGCGGGCGGCCTCGTGCCACCGAGCCAGGTGCTGCTCGCCACGTATGTCACCTTCGGGCTGGCGGTGCTCTGCGGGGTCTACCTCGTGGCGATCGCCGGGCCGGAGCTGATCGCGGTCGGCGCCGCCTCGATCCTCGCGGGAGTGTTGTACACCGGCGGCCCGCGGCCGTATGGCTACGAGGGACTCGGCGAGGTCTTCGTGTTCCTGTTCTTCGGGATCGTCGCGGTCACGGGCTCCTACTTCGTGCAGGTACAGGCACTGCCGTGGCAGGCGTTTGCCTGCGCGGTACCGGTCGGCCTGCTGGCGAGCGCAATCCTCGTCGTGAACAACGTGCGCGACCTCGAGACCGACCGCCGCGCCGGCAAGCGCACGCTCGCGGTACGCCTCGGACGCGAGCGCACCCGGATGCTGTACACGGCGATGGTCGCGGGCGCCTTCCTCAGCGCGCCGCTGCTGTGGGTGCTCGGCTCGATGACACCGTGGCTGATGCTCTGCTGGGGTGCGATCCCACTGGCGATCGGCACGATCGGCGTCGTCAGAACCCACACCGACGGACCGGCCTTGAACGGCGCGCTGGCGAAGACGGGCGCGCTGCAATTGGTCTTCTGCCTGCTGTTCGCGGCCGGGATACTGGCCGGCGGCGGGATCGGCTCGTGAAGCTGAGCACGCGGCGGCGTGCACTGCGGCTGACAAAACCGCTGGAGACCTCGTACGGAGCCGTGAGCGACCGGGAGATCGTAAGCGTGTCGCTGACCGACGCGGACGGATTGAGCGGCTATGGCGAGGCCGCGCCACTGCAGGCATATGACGGTGTGAGCGTCGAGCGGGTGGAACGGGCGCTGGCGGCCTACACGCCGGTGCTGGCAAGCTCAGAGGGCAAGAACGGCGCCCAGCTGATCGACGCCTGCCGTGGCGTCGATGACCTGCCCGCCGCATTCGCGGCGGTCGACATGGCGCTGTGGGACCGTGCGGGAAGGCGCGCTGGCAAGCCCGTGGCGGCACTACTAACGGACAGCCCCGTATCCGCCGTGCCGGTCAACGCGACGCTGTCGGCCCTCGACCGCACCGGGGCCGCCACGCAGGCAGCGGATGCGGTCGCCAACGGGTTCAAATGTCTGAAGGTGAAGGTCGGCATCGGCGATGACGCCGGCCGGGTGGCCGCGGTGCGGGCCGCGGCCGGCCCAGAGACATCGCTGCGCCTGGACGCGAACGGCGCCTGGAACGTCGAGCAGGCGGTGCGGGCGATCGAAGTCCTCTCCCCCGCCGGCCTGGAGCTCGTCGAGGAGCCGACTCATGGCCTCGGACCGGTACGTGAAGTGCGCGAGCGGGTGGCGGTGCGCGTGGCGATCGATGAGACGGCCGCCGAGCACGGAGCGCTCGGCGCGGGCGTAGCCGACGCGGTCTGCCTGAAGATCTCCCGCTGCGGAGGCATCTCCGGCCTGATCGCGGCCGCGACACTTGTGCGTGCCTCCGGCGCCGAGGTCTATGTGGCCTCCACACTCGACGGTCCGCTCGGCGTGGCCGCCGCGCTGCACGCCGCCGCGGCGCTGGCATCCCGCGGCCCCGTCCCCCCCTGCGGCCTGGCAACGCTGGCCTTGTTCGAGGATTTCGAGAACCCGCTGCCGGCCAAGCGGGGCGAGATCGCGTTACCCACGGCGGGCGGCCTTGGAGTCGATCCGCTCTGACGTTGTTCTAGGACCTGACCTCCAACGCAGATAGGTCCACCCTCCCAAGCTGGAAACCTACTGCCAAATCGCCTTTCCAGTTGTTTTCCAGTAGCTCTGGGAAACGTCCAAAATCTGGTGGTGGTTCTAGGTCTCTGGAAGCGACCAGGACGCGGGGGCCACCCCTTCGGTCACGCGACTCGCTACCTTGGGGTCGACCAGCTCGGCGATCGATTGACTATTGCCTGTCGATCGCGCGGGCAACGGCGTCAGGATTCTCCAGCGGCAGGCCATGCCCCCCGGATGTGACCACCAGCTCTGCGGCAGGCAGTAGCTTCGCCATCCGCTCCCCCAATGCCAAGAACTTGGCATCTCCGTCACCCACCAGCACGGTGACTGGCATCGTCAACTCTGCGAGCCGGCTCCATAGTGACCGCATCTCCCCCGTCCCGATCCCGCGCAGAGCAGCCGCAAGAGTATCCGGCTGATTGCGCCGTTGGTCCTCACGAGCCAGAGCGCCCACCGCGGGTGGCTCGGTGGCGAACAGCGGCTGGGTGCGCCACCGCTCGATGAAAGAATCGAACCCCGCCCAGCCCCCGCGTTCCAGTTCGTCGGCCAAACGATGATCGCAGGCGCTGCGCTCGGCGCGCGCGGAAGCGTCCTCGATACCGGCGGTGGTCGAGACCAGCACGAGCCGCGTCACCCGCTCGGGAGCGGCCAGCGCGACGTGCAGCGCGACGCGTCCACCAAGCGAGTAGCCGCACAGGACGAACGTCTCGGGGCTGCCGGCCAACACCTGATCGACGCAGCCGGCGAACGTGATCGGACGCTCCGCGTCGGCGGCATCGCCGTGCCCCGGGATCGAAGCCGTGGGGGGAGCAGGCTCCCCCCACGGACCCCCCACGACTGGTACAGCGCGCGCGGGGTGACGCGAAAGGTCGGCGTTCTCACCGTGCCCCGGGAGGTCGAGCGCCCGCGGCAGGTAGCGTTCGGGGTCGAGCCGCGACACCACGCCGTCCCAGGCGCGGTGGGTGCCGCTGAACCCATGCAACAGGACGACGCTCTCCGGCACACAGCCATCCTATGACCCCGACCACCGACACCTACCTGCTGCTGCGGGCGTTCGTCGATGAGCTGGCGCGCTGCGGCATGCGCGCGGCCTGTACCTCACCCGGATCGCGCTGCGCACCGCTGGTGCTGACGCTCGCGCGCGAGGAGCGTCTGCACTGCTACTCGCATATAGATGAGCGCTGCGCCGGATTCTTCGCGCTGGGCCTCGCGAAGGCATCGGGTCTACCGGTGGCCGTGACGTGCACCTCCGGAACCGCCGCCGCCGAGCTGCTGCCCGCGGCGATCGAGGCGCACGAGGCGCGCGTGCCGCTGCTCCTGCTGACGGCCGACCGTCCGGCGGAGCTGCGCGAGAACGGCGCGGGCCAGGCGATCGACCAGCTGAAGCTGTTCGGGGACGCGGCGAAGTGGTTCTTCGAAGTCGGTACGCACGACGCGAGTCCTGAGCGGCTGCGCTGGATACGCACGCTCGCCTGCCGTTCCTACTACACGGCCCTCGAGGGCCGCCCCGGCGTCATACACCTGAACTTTCCCTTGCGCGAGCCCCTGGTGACCGACGAAGATCTGCCCGAGGATCTGACCGGGCGCCCCGACGGCGTCCCCTACTTGCGGCGACCGCCGAGCACGCGGACACCAGCGCGTGGCGATGCAGTGACCTCCGGCGAGACGCCCCCGACAGGCGCCGGCAATGCACATCTGCAAGCGCTCGTGGCCGCGGCGAAGCGCGGTGTAGTGGTGGCCGGACGCCATGAGCGTCATACCCCACTGGGCGAGCTCGCTGCCGCGTTCTGCGAGACGGTGGGCTGGCCGTTGCTCGCCGATCCACTCTCCGGAGCGCGACGCGGTTCTGCGGCGATCGCTCACTACGACGCGTTGCTGCGCGACGAGACGCCCCTCGGAGCGCTGAACCCGGACTTGATCCTCCGCGTCGGGGATCTCCCCGTCTCAAAGCCGCTGCGTACGTGGTTGGCGGGCCTGAGCGATGTCCCGCAAGTGGCGCTCGACCTCGAACATGCGTGGCAGGATCCCGCATCCGTTCTAAGCGACTCCCTCGCGCTGGAGCCGGCGGCGGCACTCGCGCGCCTCACCCGGCTCGTCGGTCTCCCAAAGGCAAGCCCTTCGACGGGTCCCACAGCCGCGTCGACAGGGACAGGGCCCCGCCTGTCCCCTGCCGACCCCGACTGGCTGGCCGGCTGGCGAGCCGCCGACGAGCGCGCTGCTGAGGCGATCCTGGGGGTGCTCGACTCCGCGGATCTGAGCGAGCCTCTCCTCGCCGCCGAGCTGGGCGTGCTGCTACCGGAGACGGCAACCCTGTTCGTCGCCTCCTCGATGCCGGTGCGCGAGCTCGAGACCTTCTGGCCCGTCCGCGAGGACCCTCCGCGGGTGCTGTGCAACCGCGGCGCGAACGGCATCGACGGGATCGTCTCGAGCGCGTTCGGCGCGGCCGCCGACGCGGACGGACCGGTTGTGCTGCTGATCGGCGACGTGGCGCTCGCCTACGACATCGGCGGTTTGCTCGCGGCAAAACGTCTCGACCTGAAGCTGACGATCGTGCTGGTGGACAACGGCGGCGGGGGGATCTTCGACTTTCTGCCGGTTTCGCACACGGCGATGGCTCAGGAGTACGACACCTACACCCGCCACATCGCCACCCCCCCAGGTCTCGACTTCGCCCACGCCGCCGCGCTGTATGGCCTGGCGTACGAGCGCGCGGATTCCGTGCCGGCGTTCCGCGCCGCCCTGGAGCGGGCACTCTCACCCCAGGCCGGCTCTACGATCGTGCAGCTACAGACCGATCGCGCCGACAATGTCGAGCTGCATGGCCGCGTCTGGAGCGCGGTGTCGCTTGCATGCGCGGACGCGGACGGCGGCGGCGACCCTTCCCCAGACGAAACGGGCACGAGACGATGAATGCCGCCGCCTACCGCTGGGGTCGCATGATCGCACGCCACAAACGCGTGGTGCTGGTCGTGTGGGTGCTCGTGCTGATCGCCTGCGCGGCCTCTTACCCGGCGCTGAAGCGCTCGCTGGGAGCGCCCAACTACGGGATCGAAGGGGCGGAGTCCTCGCGCGCGGCACAGCTGCTCGAACAGCGCTTCGCCGCGCATGGCGCCGAGCAGGATCTGCTCGTGTTCTATTCGCCGGCGCGCCGAGCGGATCAGCCGGCCTATCGCGCGGTGATCGCCCGTGCGCTGGCCGGCGCCCGCCGTCAGAGCTATGTCAGGGGCGTCGCCGGCCCGAACGAAAGCGGCGCTCGGGACCAGGTTTCCAAGGACGGTCACGCCGCGATCGCCCTTGTGGGCATCGCCGGCGACCCGCGCCAGCTGGTCGAACGCGCCAACAACCTGCAGGGCGTGGCGGCACGAAGCGCGGGCGCGGGTGTGCACGTGTGGCTGACGGGCTACTCGCCTGTGGCAAAGGACATCACCACGGTTGAGAACGAAGACGTCGAGCGAGCGGAGACGATCGGCGTGCCGGTCGCGTTGCTTGTCCTGCTGCTCGCGCTCGGCGCGGCGGTCGCCGCGGTGGTGCCGCTCGCGATCGCAGGCAGCGGTCTGCTGCTGACCTACGGGCTGCTCGCGCTGATCGCCACGGTGCTCACATTCGACAGCTTCTTGACGACGATCGTGACGATGATCGGCGTCGGGGTTGGGATCGACTACGCGCTGTTCATCGTCAGCCGCTTCCGCGAGGAGCTCGTCCAGCGGATGCGCACCGGCGGCCAAGTGCACGCAGCTGTCCACGCGAACCCATCGGTGAGCGAGCACAACCCCCAGCACACTCTGACGGCAGAACAGGTCGAGGATGCGGTGGGCGCGACGATCGCGAGTTCGGGGCGCACGATCCTGTTCTCGGGCGCGATCGTGGCGCTGGCGCTGTCGACACTCGTCGTGATCAGGGCGCCGATCTTCCGCGAGTTCGCGCTCGGGGCGGCATCCGTCGTGATCTGCACAGTGATTGTCGCGCTGACGCTGCTGCCGGCTGCGCTCGCGCTGCTGGGCGAGCGCATCAACAGGGGCGCGTTGCCCGCGCGCATGCAGCCCCGCGATGCACGGCCTGTTGCCGAGGAGGAGCACGGGGTATGGGCGCGCTGGGCGCTGGCGGTGATGCGCCGGCCGGTGCTCGCCGCGGGCACGATCGCCGCGGTGCTGATCCTCGCGGCCACGCCCGTGCTGAAGCTGCACACGGGCGTCGACTTCGGCATCTCCTCGTTGTCGGCCACGCCGTCGGGCAAGGGCGAGCAGGTGCTCGCGCGCTCATTCGGGGCGGGCGCCCTGGCGCCGATCGAGATCGTGCTCAGCGGCCCTCGCGACGGCGCCGGCCCGCTCGCCCCCGCGGACACCGCACGCGCCGCGCTGCTCGCGCGCGAGCTGGCGCCCACCGGTCACAACGGCATCGCCGCCGTTACCGTGACGGCCGGCCACGACGCAGTGCTCGTGACCGTCGCGCCCACGACGCCGATCGATTCCTATGCCTCAGAACAGCTCGTGCGCCGCATCCGTGCCACGCTCCTGCCACCCCTGCGCGCCGGCGGGCTCGAGATCGCGGTCGGCGGCGCGACGGCCAAAGTCGTCGACCTGTCCAACGAAACCGATGCCAAGTTCCCGCTCGTACTCGGACTGATCCTTGCACTGTCGCTGATGTTCCTGACGGTGGTATTCCGCAGCGTCGTGCTGCCCGTGAAGGCCGTCGCGATGAACCTGCTCGCGACAGGCGCAACCGTCGGGATCGTGATCTTCATCTTTCAGGACAGCCACGGAGCACACCTGCTCGACTTCACCAGCGTCGGCTTCATCCAGGTCTATCTACCGCTGAGTATCTTCGCGTTGCTGTTCGGCCTGTCGATGGACTACGAGGTATTCCTGATCCGCCGGATGCGCGAGACGTGGCTGCAAACCCAGGACAACGAGCTCGCTGTGGCGACCGGCGTCGAGCACACGGCGCGTCCGATCTCGGCAGCGGCCGCGATCATGGTCGCCGTCTTCGGCAGCTTTGTGACCGCGAACGTGCTCGAACTCAAGCAGTTCGGGCTGGCCCTCGCGCTGGCGATTGCGATCGACGCGACCCTGATCCGGCTGGTGTTGGTACCCGCCTTGATGCGTCTGTTCGGGGCGCGCAACTGGTGGCTGCCGCGGTTCAGCCGGCGAGCTATTGAAGATCGCGCGGCGCAAGCCTCCCCGCCGGCGTGATCTCGCATCGGCTCGCCGGAAGGGCCTCAACCGGCCAACAGTGGCAATAGCGCCTGAAGCTTGATCTCGGTCTCCGCCAGCTCCTTCGCCGGATCGGAGTCGCGCACAATTCCGTTCCCCGCATAGCAGCGCGCGACGCCGCCGCGCAGAAGCGCACAGCGCAGGGCAACACAGAACTCGCCGTCGCCGGCTCCGTCAGTCCAGCCCACCGGCCCTGAGTACCAGCCTCGGTCGAGACCCTCCAACGCCGGGATCAGCTCCAGCGCCGGCTCTGCCGGCTCACCGCCCACCGCGGGGGTCGGATGCATCAGCCCGGCAAGCTCCAGCGCCTCGATCGGGTCGGTCAGCTGGGCGCGAATCGGAGTTGCCAGATGCTGGATGTTGGCGATTCGCACGAGCTCGGGCTCCGGCGCCGCCGCGACCCATACGGCGTGGGGCCGCAGCACGCGCTCGATCCGCCGCGCGACGATCGCATGCTCTTCGCGGTAGCTCGCGTCCCGCAACAGCTGCTCGCCCAGATGGTCGTCCACCGCGGGATCGGCGCTGCGCCGGGTGGACCCCGCCAGTGCAAGCGTGCTCACGCGGTGACCCTCACGACGCACCAGCAGCTCGGGGCTCGCAGCCACAAGCGTCGCCTCGCCGCGCCCCGCACAGAAGACGAAGCACGACGGGAACGCCTCGCGCAACACACCGAACACCGCCGCCGGGTCGTGGTCGCGCGGCGCGTGGACCTGCACCTCGCGGGCCAGCACCACCTTCTCGATCTTTCCCCGCTCGATCTCGCGCACCGCGCTTGCGACCGCGGCCTCGTAATGCTGCGGGGGCATCGCGCTCGCCACCTGGTAGCGCCCCGCGGGGGCGGGATCGAGCAGCGGCAGCGGCTCATCGCGCAACTCGGACAGACGACGTTCCAAGCGCGCCATCAGCTCCTCCGCCAGATCGTCGGGACCGGCGATCGCCGCCAGCGTCAAGCGCACCTCGCCCCGCTCGTCTCCTCCCGATCGTCGCGATACTCTCCTGCTCAGCGCAATCTCAGGCACGATCAGCGATGCCGGTCTGAACCCCTGCCAATGCGGCGAGTCGCCTCCCTCGGGCGCGAACGCAAACCCGCCCACGGCGACCGGCCCGACACCGGGAGCCTCCGGGGGGTCGGTCACGGCAGCCCCCGATAGGGAGCGCCATCGCTCGGCCACCTCCACGAAGCGGCCCCTGCCCGATGCACTCAAGTGCGCCACCTCGCCAAGCGTCGCCAGCGCCGCCCGTCGCCGGTCTGGCTGCTCGAACACGAACCACGCCTCGCCCGCTCGGCGCGAGGCACAGACAACGGCGCTCGGATCGACCTCGGGCGGGAGCGCCAGGCCGATCGTCGCGAGCGTCTGTTCGCCACTGCGCCGCGCGCGCTTGACCGCCAGTTGCAAGCGCTTCAGCAGCCGCTCCCGATCGTGCTCGCCCAGCTGAAACGGCGAGCTTGACTCCTTGGTGGACTTGGTGAGGGGCGGCAATCGCACCGCGGGCCCGTTAGGTCTCTGAGCGGCCGCGGGAGATGGCAATCTCCCCCGTGCGCATCATCTCGATCAGCCCGAACGGACGCACCATGCCCTCGAACGCCTCGATCTTCTCCGTCGTGCCCGTCACCTCGACGATCACCGAGCGCTTGGTCACGTCGACGACCTTGCCACGAAAGATCTCGGTTATCTGCATCAGCTCACCACGCTGTGTACCGTCGGCTGAGACCTTGAACAAGGCCAGCTCGCGGGTGACCGTGTCGCCCGGCTCCAGGTCGCGGATCTTCAGCACGTTGATCAGCTTGTGCAGCTGCTTGGTGACCTGATCGATCGGGTGCAGCGCACCGTCGACCGTCAGCGTCACGCGCGAGATCTGATCGTCATCGGTCGGGCCGACGGTGAGCGTGTCGATGTTGAAGCCCCGGCGGGCGAACAGGCCGGCGATTCGTGTGAGAACACCGGACTTGTTCTCCACGAGAATCGAAAGCACGTGCTTGCGCCCTGTACGCAGGTTGCCGGAGGCCTGCAGCCCCTCCAGGCTCAGTGGCTCCTTGGTGGTGGACTCGCTCATCGCGCTCATCCCACCATTTCCCTTGCGGCATGGCCTGCCGGAATCATTGGATACGTGTTCTCTTCACGCGTGACCCGCACGTCGACCACGACCGGGCCATCGGTCTCGATCGCCCGCTTCATGTCCTGCACAAGCGTTTTCTTGTTCGTCAAGCGCATTCCCGTCGCGCCGTAGGCCTCCGCGAGCTTCACGAAGTCGGGGAACTCCCCCGTGTCGACGTGGCTGTATTTGCCGTCCCAGAACAGCTCCTGCCACTGACGAACCATCCCGAGATAGCCGTTGTTCATGATGAACACCTTGATCGGGATCTTGTCCTGCGCGCACGTCGCGAGCTCCTGTGCGTTCATCTGCACAGAGCCATCGCCGGCGATGCAGCAGACCAGGCGATCGGGACAGCCGACCGCCGCGCCCATCGCCGATGGCAACCCGAAGCCCATCGTGCCGAGACCGCCCGAGTTGATCCAGCGGCGCGGCGCCGGGAAGTCGTAGTACTGCGCCGTCCACATCTGGTGCTGGCCGACGTCGCTCGTGACGATCGCCTCGCCGCCGGTCGCCTCATACAGTGCCTGGATCATGTACTGCGGCTTGATCTCATCATCGGTCGAGTCCTCATAGCCGAGCGGGTACTTCTCGCGCCAGCCTTCGATCCGCTCCCACCAGGCCCCCAGGCGGGCGGAGTCGACACCCAGCGCGCGATACTCGATCAACAGCTTCGCGAGCACGTGCTTGGCGTCACCCACGATCGGGATGTGCGCGGGGATGTTCTTCGAGATCTCCGCGGGGTCGACGTCGATGTGGATGAACTTCGCGTGCGGCGCGAACTCCGACAGCTTGCCCGTCACGCGGTCGTCGAACCTGGCGCCCACCGCACAGATCAGATCGGCCTCGTCCATCGCGTAGTTCGCCGAGCGGGTGCCGTGCATACCCAGCATCCCCAGCCATTGAGGATTGGGTTCCCGCCCATTCGCTCCGTCCACCGTGGCGGGAAAAGCGCCGAGACCCATCAGCGTGCAGGTGACCGGAAACCGATCGCTCGTCGCGAACTCGACGAGCTCCTCCGAGGCGTTCGCGTTGACGACGCCACCGCCGGCATAGATCACCGGGCGCTGCGCGGCCGCCAGGGCCTTCGCCGCCTGGCGGATCTGCTTCTGGTTGCCTTCGATCCGCGGCTGATAGCCGGGCAGGCGCACGTCGGTCACGGGCTCATAGTCGATCTCGCCGCGCGAGAGATCCTGCGGGATGTCGACCAGCACCGGACCCGGGCGGCCGCTGCGCGCGATGTAGAACGCCTCGTGGATCGCGCGGGGGATCTCCTTGGGGTCCTGGATCATGAATGAGTGCTTGACGATCGGAATCGTGATCCCGAGCGTGTCCGCCTCCTGGAAGCCGTCGGTGCCGAGCAGCTCGGTGCGCACCTGGCCGGTGATGAACACGACCGGCACGGAATCCATCATCGCGTCGCAGATCGGCGTGATCAGGTTCGTCGCCCCCGGCCCGCTGGTGGCGAACGCGACCCCGACTTTTCCGGTCGCCTTCGCATAACCCTGGGCGGCATGACCGCCGCCGGCCTCGTGGCGGACGAGGATGTGCCTGATGCCCCCCGTCACGAAGGCGTCGTAGGTCGGGAGGTTGGCGCCACCAGGCAGCCCGAATACCACATCGACACCCTCCGCCTTCAAGCATTCCATCACCGCGTCTACCGCACGCATATTGCCAACCTCCTTCCTTTGTGCTCGGGGAAACCTGTTGAAAGGCCAGTGTACCAGCGGGTTTTTGGCCTCTTAGAGAACTCCTAAGGAAGGTTTCGGGTCTGCGAGCGAACTCCTGCTCTCAGGAGGAACCAATCCCGATGCCGATCGCGAGGACGATCAGGCCGCCCACCGTGACCACTAGCAACGAGGAGCGCATCGAGACCTCGAGGAAGCGTTTGCGGATCCAGGCGATCGTGAACAGCTCCACCGCCACCACGCAGCCCGCCACAAGCAGCGCCGTGTGTACGTCGGAGATGATGAACGGCAGCGTGTGGAAGAGGCCGCCGAGCGTCGTCATCCCGCCGGTGATCGAGCCTCGCACCACGGCCGAGCCGCGACCGGTCTGCTCACCGGTGTCCGACAGCGCCTCCGACCAGCCCATGCTGACCCCGGCGCCCAGCGCGGTGGCGAGGCCGACGACCAGCGCGGTATGGGAGTTGGCGTAGAACGCCGCCGCGAAGATCGGCGCCAGCGAGGAGACCGTGCCGTCGATCATCCCGACCAGCGCGGGTTGCACGACGCGCAGTACGAATTCCGGCTCGTCCTTGAAGCCCGCGCGATGGATCAGACGGGCGATCTGCGTGTCGTGCGTAGGGGTGGCGGTGGTCGTCGCGTCTACGTCCATACGCGATTTATAGACAGTCTCCGACTTCGGGCTCCCTTATCTCAGAGGCTCGTCGGGGAGCTATCCGCGGCCGGAACGTGCTCCCAGGATTCCGGCGCGATCGCCTGATCGGTATCCCCGCCCACCCACTCGAGCTCTTCCCCGCAGCGGGTGCACAGCGCGTCGTAGATCTTCGTCACGCGCCCGCATCGCGGACACTGCCGGCGCAGCTCGTCGCGCTCGAAGCGGTAGGCGATCGCGGCCAGCAGGCCGAACACCGGGATCAGACCTGAGATCAGGAACCACAGAAAAAACGAGCTGCCCTTGATCTTGCCGACGATACCCCCGGCCAGACCGAAGCAGATCGCGATCACGACATAGGCCACGTGGCGCTCCCCCGCGTTAGAAGAGGATGCGCAGGGCCCATATCAGGGCCCCAACCGCGAGCACCAAGACGGCGATGCCGACGACGAACGTGACGATCCCGATGATGAAGTGCAGCAGCAGGTAGGCCGCCACGACCAAGACCAGCCCTGCGAGGAGCATCTTGCCGAGCGACGGAGATGAAGACTCGTTCATAGGACAAGCGTAGACGGTTATGCGACCGAGCAGGGCGCTAACTACCCCTGCCCGGCCGCATTCGCTCGCACCAGGCCGGGGGAAGCCGGGGTGCAATTCGTGTGAGGAGAGAGCCAGCCCCCACGAGCATGGTGACGTAGGACCGGCGGCCCGCCTTTGGCCTGCGGTCCAAAATATGCGCGGCGCGCGTCTGGGGGATGAAACGGCGAGATTCAGATCAGGGGTTCAAAATCCCGCAGCGCTTCAATCCCGCAGCACTTCAGACCCGCAGCACTTCAGACCCGCAGCACTTTTCGGACCACGACAGCAGACCACACGACAGCAGACCCACACACGGCTTCAAATCCCGAGCTGCTTGTGCACGAGCTTCGTGACCTCACCGCCGTCAGCGCGACCTTTGGTCTCGCGCATCACATATCCGACAATCGGCCCGATCGCCTTCGCGTTTCCCGCCCGCACCCGCTCGGCGGCGTCGGCGTTGGCCGCCAACGCGGACGCGACGATCGCGGCGAGATCCTCAGAGCCGCCGATCGCCGCGAGCCCCTCCGTTTCGACGATCGCGCGTGGATCGCCACCGCCGGCCACCAGCCGGTCGAGCACCTGCCGCGCGGCGCCGACGCTGATCGACTTGGATGAGACGAGGCCCACGAGCGCCGCCATCGCCGCGGGCTCCACACGCGATGCAGCCGGGTCCACACCGTCCTCCAGACGACCCAAGAGATCGCCCGAAACCCAGTTCGCGAGCACCTGAGCGGGGGGAGCGACCTCACCGGGTTCGAGGGGTGTCGCCAGCGCGGCCTCGAAATAGTCGCCGAGGTCGGCCCGGAAGGCCAGCTGTTGAGCGCTCTCACGACTAAGGCCCAGCGTCTTCTCCAGGCGCTCCGCCCGCGCGGCGGGCAGCTCACCCATCGCTCCCGCAGCCGCGTCGAGCATCGCCTGTTCGATCTTCACCGGCACGAGGTCGGGCTCGGGGAAGTAGCGGTAGTCGTGCGCCTCCTCCTTCGAGCGAAGCGTTGTGATCGCGCCGGAGATCGGGTCGAAGTGAAGCGTCTCCTGCGTGACCCTCCCCCCCGCGCGGAGGATTTTTTCCTGACGGGCGATCTCCGCGCGGATGCCACGTTCGATGAAGCGGAAGGAGTTCATGTTCTTCAGCTCCGTCTTCGTCCCCAGCTCGCTGGTGCCGGCTGGGCGCAGCGAGATGTTCGCGTCGCAACGCAGCGAGCCCTCCTCCATGTTCACGTCGCTCACCCCCAGCTGGCGTAGCGTCGTGCGCAGCAGCCGTAGCCACTCGCCGGCCTGCTCGGCGGTGCGCAGGTCGGGCTCGGTGACGATCTCCGCCAGCGGTGTGCCGCCGCGATTGAAGTCGACGATGCTCTCGTCCGAGTCCTGAATCCGCCCGCTGGAGCCGACATGGGTCAGCTTCGCCGCGTCATCCTCGAGGTGCACCCGATGGATGCGCACCTCTCCGAGCAGCCCACCTTTGCACAGGGGTTCGTCGTACTGAGAGATCTGGTAGCCCTTCGGCAGATCGGGATAGAAGTAGTTCTTGCGGTGGAAGATCGAACGCGGCGCGAGCTGCGAATCGAGCGCCATGCCGATCATCAGGCCGAAGTGCACCGCCTGCGCGTTTGCCACCGGCAGGCTCCCGGGTAGCCCGAGGCAGACCGGGCAGGTGTGCGTGTTCGGGGGGTCGCCGAACGACAGTTCACAGCCGCAGAACATCTTCGTCCGGGTCTTCAGCTGGACGTGGATCTCCAGGCCGATAACCGGTTCGTAGGCGAGGGCATCCGCGGCTACCCCTGCGGCGGAGCTCTGGCCCGAGCCCTGTGCCGAAGCGGTCATCGGCGCACCCGCGACCCGTCGAAGGCAAGCGCCAGCTCGAGCGCGTGGGCGGCGTCGAGCAGCCGGTTCTCGCTGAACGCCGGACCCGCGATCTGCAGCCCGACGGGCAGCCCATCGCTGAGCCCGCAGGGGATCGAGATCGCGGGAATACCCGCGAGCGACATCGGCACCGTGCAGTAGTCGTTCAAGTACATCGCCAGCGGATCCGCGGTCTTCTCGCCGAGCTTGAACGCGACCGTCGGCGCGGTCGGCGTGACGATCAGATCGACCTGCTGAAACGCCGTGCGGAAGTCCTCGGCGATCCTCGTGCGCACCCGCTGGGCGCGTCCGTAGTAGGCGTCGTAGTAGCCGGAGGACAGTGCGTATGTGCCGAGCATGATCCGCCGCTTGACCTCCGCCCCGAAGCCGTCGTGGCGCGTGCGCGTGTACATATCGAGCAGGTCTTTCGCACCCTCGGCCCGTAACCCGTAGCGCACGCCGTCGAAGCGAGCCAGGTTCGAGGAGGCCTCGGCCGGCGCGAGCACGTAGTAGGCCGAGAGCGCGTGCGGCGCATGTGGCAACTGGACGCTCTCGACGATCTCCGCGCCGAGCTGCTCGGCACGGCTCAGCGCGGCGCGGAAGGAATCGAGCACCCCCTGTTCGATCCCGTCGCCCTCTGCGCCACCGGAGTTGCCGGTCAACTCAGCCGGAACGCCCAGCCGGATGCCGTCCAGACGCTCGGCGCTCGGCAGCGCGATCTCCTCGGGGAAGCTCAGCGAGGTCGCGTCGCACTCGTCGCGACCGACTAGGTGGCGCAGCATCAGCGCGGCATCGGTCACGTCGCGCGTCAGCGGCCCGGCTTGATCGAGCGAGGAGGCAAACGCGATCATCCCGCAGCGCGAGACGGAGCCGTAGGTTGGTTTCAGCCCGACGATCCCGCATAGCGCGGCGGGCTGACGGATCGAGCCACCGGTGTCGGTGCCCAGCGCCCAGGGCGCCAGCCCGGCCGCGACCGCCGCGGCGCTCCCACCCGAGGAGCCTCCCGGAACCCGCTCTCGGTCCCAGGGGTTGAGCACCGGACCGTAGGCGGAGTTCTCGTTCGAGGAGCCCATCGCGAACTCGTCCTGGTTGGTCTTCCCCAGCAGGCTCGCCCCCGCGTCGGTCAGGCGCAAGACGGCGGTGGCGGTGTACGGCGGGAGGTACCCCTCGAGGATCTTCGACCCCGACTGGCTGGGTACGCCCTCGGTGCAGAACAGATCCTTCACTGCCAGCGGCACTCCGCCCAACGGTGCCGGCGTGCTCCCGGAGAGCTGATTCGGAGCCTGCTGCGACGGAGAGACCCATGTGAAGCAGTTCAGACCCGCGCCATCTGCGCTCACGTCGGCCTGCGCGCGCTCGCGGTAGAAGGCGAACAGCTCCGCGGCGCTCAGCTCACCCCGTTCGATCGCCGCGACCGCGTCCGCGGCGGACAGCTCGAGCATGTCGGAGGAGCTCATCGTGGGCGCCTAGGCCTGGGGACTCGGGACCAGGAAACCGTCGGCGTCCACGGCCGGCGCCTGGGCGAGCACGACCTCGCGCGGCAACGACGGACGCGGCTCATCCGCGCGCAGCCCACCGGTCATCTCGACAACGTGGGTCGTCGGCGCAACGCCATCGAGGTCGAGCTCCTCGATCTTGGCGATGTGGTCGAGCACCGCGGAGAGCTCGCGCGCCATCGGCTCGAGCTCATCCTCGCTCAGCCGCAGGCGCGCGAGGCGGGCCACATGGAGAACCTCGTCGCGATCGATCACGGGCCGCATTCTACGGAGCGCCCCACGCTACGCCCGACAGATCGACACCGGCGCGACACCCGCGCCGCCGAGCGCTACCGGCCGAAGTCGCATCTATGCTGGATGGCGATGCCCGAAAACCCCCACGCCGAGCACCTGGAAGAGCTACTGGAGGGATTGAACGAGCCCCAGCGCGAGGCCGTGACGCACGGCGAGGGACCGCTCCTGATCCTCGCCGGCGCGGGCAGCGGAAAGACGCGCGTGCTCGTCCACCGGATCGCCTTTCTCGTCTACACCGACCAGGCGCAGGCGGGAGAGATTCTCGCGATCACGTTCACGAACAAGGCCGCCAAGGAGATGCGCGGGCGCGTAGAGCAACTGCTCGGCAGAGCCACGCGGGGGATGTGGCTGATGACCTTCCACGCCGCCTGCGCGCGCATCCTGCGCACCGAGGCCGAGCGCCTCGGCTATACGCGGCAGTTCACGATCTACGACCAGGCCGACGCGCGCCGGCTGACCAAGCGTTGCATCGACGAGCTGAACATCGATCCCAAGCGCTATACGCCGACCGCCCTGCACAATCAGATCTCCGCGGCCAAGAACAAGCTGCTCAGCGCCGCCGAGTATCAGGACGCCGTGGGCTCGCCGTTCGAGGAGATGGTCGGTGAGGTGTACCGGCTGTACGAGCGCGACCTGTTGCGCTCGAACGCGATGGACTTCGACGACCTGCTGTTCCGCACGGTGAACCTGCTGGAGCTGTTCGAGCAGGTCCGCGAGCGCTACTCATCGACCTTCCGGCACGTGCTCGTCGACGAGTATCAGGACACCAACCATGCGCAGTACCGGTTCCTGCAGCTGCTGGTCGGCGGCGGCCGCCCGCCGAGAGGCGGAGCACGGGACCGCGAGGAGCCTGCGCGAGGCGCGAACCCACAACACGGAGAGCGTCCTGTTTACGCCGGACCGGTGGGACATCGCAACCTGGCGGTCGTCGGCGACGACTCTCAATCGATCTATTCATTTCGCGGAGCGGATGTTCGCAACATATTGGATTTTCAGGAGGACTTCCCCGACGCCAGGGTGGTGAAGCTCGAGCAGAACTACCGCTCGACCGAGACGATCCTCTCGGCGGCGAACGCGGTGATCGCGAACAACCGCGGCGGAATCGCCAAGCAGCTGTGGAGCGACCTCGGGCAGGGAGATCAGATCCAGCTGCGCGAGCTCGAGGACGAGCACGCCGAGGCGCAATTCGTTGTCGGCGAGATCGAGCGATTGGTAGACGAGGGCGGCAGCCGCGCAGAGATCGCGGTCCTGTATCGCACGAACGCGATGTCGCGGGTGCTGGAGGACACGCTCGTGCGCCGGGAGATCGCCTACCAGGTGATCGGCGGGACTAAGTACTACGAGCGCGCCGAGATCAAGGACGCGATCGCCTATCTGTCGCTGCTGGCGAACCCGTTTGACGTGGTGAGCTTCACGCGCGTGGCCAACTCGCCCAAGCGCGGGCTGGGACAGACCTCGCTGTCGCGGATCGTCGCTCATTCCGCCGCTGTCGGGGTCTCAGTGTGGGAGGCCGCCTCGGCACCCGAACAAATCCCCGGGCTCGGCACGGCCGCGATCAAGGCGCTGAGGCGCTTCATGGACACGATGGACGACCTGCGCGCGCGCGTGGAGCAACAGACCCCGGTCGCGGATCTGCTCGAGGCGATGCTGTCGCAGACCGGTTACGTTGAGGCGTTGGAGGCCGAGCGGACGATCGAGGCACAGGGGCGGATCGAGAACCTGGAGCAGCTGGTGCAGGTCGGCCGTGAGTTCGACACGAGCGCGCCGGAGGGCGAGGACACGCTCGAAGTGTTCCTCCAGCAGATCGCCCTCGTCGCCGACGCCGACTCCCGGACCGAGGACGAGGGGCTGGTGACGTTGATGACGTTGCACAACGCGAAGGGGCTGGAGTACCCGACCGTGTTCATCGTCGGCTGCGAGGACGGCGTCTTCCCCCATTCACGGGCGCTCGACGAAGGCGCGCTGGAGGAGGAGCGGCGTTTGTTCTATGTGGGGGTGACACGCGCGATGCGCGCCCTGTACCTGACCCACGCGCGCCGCCGTGCGGTGTTCGGCGCGCAGACTCACGGGTTGCCGAGTCGTTTCCTCGACGAGATTCCCGCGGAGTTGCTCGACCGCGTGCAGGCCCCTGCGCTCCACTCCTGGGCCGGCGCTTCAGCCGGCGTGGGCGCGAGCAATGGTGGGGGCGCCTTCCGGGGTCGTCCACCCGGCGGCTGGGGCGGCCAATCGGAGCAGGGGGTGCGTGTGAGGGACGCGCGGGACGCACCGGCCGCGGCGACGTTCCGGATGGGCGAGGACGTGGTTCACGCCGCCTTCGGCGAGGGCGTCGTCACCGGCGTGGAGCCGGGCGGGGTGATCGTCGTGCGCTTCGCAAACGACGGCTCGGAGCGCAAGCTGATGGCCGAGTATGCGCAGGTCGCGCGGCGTTAGAGTCCGGCGATATGTCCGCAACGATCATCGACGGTAAGGCGATCGCCGCGCGTGTACGTGGCGAGGTCGCGCGTGAGGTCGAGGTGTTCGCCGAGCAGTTCGGTCGTCCGCCCGGGCTTGCAACGGTGCTCGTCGGGGAGGACCCGGCGTCTGCTGTGTATGTCGGCGGCAAGCAACGTGCTTGCAAGGAGGTCGGCATGGTTCCGTTCGACCGGCGCCTGCCGGCGGATGCCTCCTTCGAGCAGGTCGCCAACGAGCTGCGCAGCCTGAACGCCGACGCGGCCGTCAGCGGCGTGCTGTTGCAGCTACCGCTTCCGGATCATCTGGACGGGGCGGCACTGACGGCGATGATCGCTCCGGAGAAGGACGTCGACGGGTTGACGCCGGTCAACGCGGGGCTGCTCGCGCTCGGGCTGGACGGCCTGCGGCCCTGCACTCCCTCCGGCGTGATGGAGCTGCTGGCGAGCGTCGATACGAAGCTGGAAGGCGCCGAGGCGGTAGTGATCGGGCGCTCGAACCTGTTCGGCAAGCCGATGGCGCAGCTGCTGCTCGCGGAGAACGCGACGGTGACGATCTGCCACTCGCGCACACGCGACCTCGGTGCAGTGTGCGTCCGCGCGGATGTCTTGATCGCGGCGGTTGGCCGCGCGCGGCTCGTGACGCGCGCGTTCGTCAAGCCGGGCGCCGTGGTGATCGACGTCGGCATGAACCGCCTGACGCCAGAGCAGGCCGGCAACAAGAGCGGCCTGGTCGGCGACGTCGACTTCGACGCAGTATCCGAGCTCGCCTCGGCGATCACCCCGGTGCCGGGGGGCGTGGGACCGATGACGATCGCCTATCTGCTTGTGAACACGCTGCGCGCCGCCCGTATGCAGGCCCACGCATTGGCGTCGGCCTGATCATCTGGCCATGCGTATCGGTCTGATCCCCCGCCCGCGGATCGCTTGCCCGCGAACTTGTGTCGATAGGCTCCCGTCCCAGCGATGAAACTCACACGTATCCGCCTTGGGGAGCTGCTTGCCGGGATCGGCGCTGTTTGCGTGATCGTCGCACTGACGCTGCCCTGGTATGAAAACTCCGAAGGCAAGCTCAGCGCCTGGAGCACGTTCGGGCCAGCTGTCGTCCTGCTGATCCTCGCGGCGATCGCCGCACTTGTGCTGTTCGTCTCCACCCTCACCGAGCGCACGCCAGCGCTGCCGGTGGCCGCCGGCGTCTGGTGCGTGCTGTTCGGCCTGATCGGAGTGATCGCGGCGATCGTGCGTGTCCTGGAGCGCCCAGACCATGCGACATCGCTGTGCGCCGGCGCCTGGCTGGGGCTGGTGGGCGCCGTGGCGATCCTGCTGGGAGCGTGGCTGTCGATCCGCGACGAACGAACCTCGCTCTACCCGCCGGCCCTGCCCGAGCCGCGCCGGCTGCCCGAGTAAGAGTAAGAGTCAGTCCGAGTAAGCGTCCGCTAACCCCCCGCGGGGTTCGGGCCCTTGACGGTGCGCAGCGGACGCACCTCCGCCAGTGGGGCATCGGCATCCTCGCCGGCGAGCTCAGAGACCGTCCGTTCGAGCGTGCCGATGCGGCTGGCCAGCCCCTGGATCGCCTCGGCGATCGGGTCGGGCAAGTGGATCCAGTCGGCGTCGGGACCCTCGGGGCGACGCCCGTCCACGCGCACGGGATGGCCGGGGTTGCCGACGACCGTGGAGTTCGGCGGCACATCGGTGATGACGACGCTGTTGGCGCCGATCTTCGCGCCGTGACCGATCGTGATCGGCCCGAGCAGCTTGGCGCCGGAGCCGATCGTGACGTTGTCCTGCACCGTCGGATGGCGCTTGCCGGTCGCAAAGCCCGTCCCCCCAGCGTGACCCCTTGATAGAGCGTGACGTCGTCGCCAATGTCAGCCGTCTCGCCGATCACGACGCCGGCGCCATGGTCGATGAACAGGCCCCGGCCGATCTGCGCCGCGGGATGGATCTCGATGCCGGTCAGCGCCCGTGTCAGCATCGAGATAGTACGCGGCATCACGCGCACGCCGGAGCCATACAGCGCATGCGCGACCCGGTAGGCCAGCAGCGCGTGGATCCCCGGCCAGGTGGCAAGGATCTCGCCCTGTCCCACCCCCCGCGCGGCGGGATCGCGGTCACGGGCGGCGGCAACGTCGCGGCGAAGCTCTTTCACAACCTGCCTGAAGGCACCGAAGCCAGACATGGCAACAGCGTAGCGCCGGACAGTGGCGCATCAGCGCGGTTACAGGAATAGGGCGTAGTAAGAAACCGTGCGTTTGAGCCCCCATGCAATCCGCACGCACCGAACGTGGAAGAACGCGTCTGACGCCGCACGGCGACTGGCCGCGTGCTGGTGGCACGTGGACAGGCGTCGGGTGGCGTCAGGGTGAGAAAAACGCCTGCGAGATGTAGCGCTCGCCCGAGTCGGGCATGATCACGACTATTCGCTTACCGCGAGACTTCGGGCGCGCGGCGACCTGTAGCGCACCCCACAGCGCCGCTCCGCAGGAGATGCCGGCCAGCAGGCCGGCGCGCCGGGCACAGGTCCAGGCGGTCTGGATCGCGTCGTCGTCCGATACCGCGATCACCTCGGAGAGCAGCTCGCGGTTGAGCACCGCCGGGACGAATCCGGCGCCGATCCCCTGGATGCGATGCGGGCCGGGGGAGTCTCCAGAGAGGACCGCCGAGCCGCGGGGCTCGACCGCGACGATCTGCAGCTCGGGATTACGCTCGCGCAGGTATTCGCCGACGCCGGTGATCGTGCCACCGGTGCCGACACCGGCGACAAGGACGTCGACGCGCCCCTCGAGTGCGCGGTCGATCTCCGGCCCGGTGGTGCGCCGGTGGACGGCCGGGTTGGCGGGGTTGGAGAACTGGTCGGGGAGGAACACGTCGGGCTCTTCCGCCATCTCCCGGGCGGCCGCGACGGCCTCTGACATCCCGCCGAGCGACTCGGTGATATCGACGCGCGCGCCGTACAGGCGCAAGAGGCTCTCGCGCTCGCGGCTCATGCCCTGGGGCAGCGTGAGCACCAATTGGTAGCCGCGCGCGGCGCAAACGAAGGCAAGTGCGATCCCGGTGTTGCCGGAGGTCGCCTCGACGATCGTCGTCCGCCCAGGCTCGATCCGACCCTCGGCCTCGGCGGCTTCGATCATCGCCACGCCGATCCGATCCTTGACCGACCCCCCGGGATTGAGCGACTCGAGCTTGGCGAACAGCTCCACCCCGTCCGCGGCGCCGGCGCCCTCGAGCATCTGAGGAAGCCCGACCACAGGCGTGCCTCCGACAAGCTCTGCAATGTTGATCGGGATTTGGGACATCCGCCTCCCGAGCATAGAGGGCGGCCTGGAAAGAGGCGCTCAGACCGCTCGGATGTCTCAGATGTAGTACATCGACGCGCCCGCGTCGCGCGACTCGCGCTCGATCACATCGGCGATCGTCGTCCCCGCGAGCACCTTGCGGGCGGCCTCGGCGGCATCGGCGAACACGCCCTCAGAGTCGCGCCCGAGCGGACCGTCGAGCAGCTCGACGATCTCGAGCACGGTCACCGTCGAAGGCTCGCGCGCGAACTGGTAGCCGCCCTTGACTCCCCGCTGCGAGCTGATCACTCCCGCGCGTCGCAGGGCCGCGAACAGCTGCTCGAGAAACTGCACGGGCACATCGCGCTTGCGCGCCAGCTCGCCGATCGGTACCGGCCCGGAGCCGGCGGAGCGCCCGAGCTCGGCGAGCGCGAGCACGGCGTAGGGAGACTTGCTCGTGATCGAGATCACACGGCGATGCTACGGAACTACAGCCACCCGCGCTCAGTTGCGATCAATACCGCCTGGGCGCGGTCGACCGCACCGAGCTTGCCGTAGATGTTGTGCAGGTGGGTACGCACGGTGCTCGTCGAGAGCGTCAGCTCGTGGGCGATCTGCTTGTAGACCTTGCCCTCGGCCAGGCGCTGCAGGACGCCGAGCTCGCGACCAGACAGTGGACAGGGATCGACATGGCGCTGGCGCTGGCTGGAGGAGCTCGGAAGCTCGTACATCACGCGTCTGAGCTCCTGCGGCCCGATGCCAATGCTCCGCGCGGTCTGGAGCATCTCCGTGGAGGAGACCTGAGCGCCCTGCTCGTAGTGGGCGAGCATGTCCGCCAGGCGGATGAAGGCGGCCTCGCCTTCGGCGTCGGGGTTGTGATGGCGCTCGATCGCGGTGGCGATCGTCCCCGGCAAACCCCAGCGGCGGGCGAGCACACCACCGACCAACGCGTGATCGACGCCCAGCTCGCGGCGCTCCTGATGGATGCGGTCCTCGGGGGTCTTCGCCCCGAGATGCACCTGCGACGGATAACCGGGATAGGCGTGCAGGAGCACAAGCTTGCCGATGTCGTGCAACAGGCTGGTGACGGTCAGACGGTCACGGTGCTCGTAGCCGACCTCCGCCGCCACACGATCGGCCGCGCGCTGGGTCGCAAGCGCATGCAGACGGAAGCGCTCCGGCGCCGCGTCCCATACGCTCGAGCGCTCGAAGAATTCAAATGTGCGTACCCGCCTCGCAAGCGCCTGGACCATCTGCGGGCTGAGCAACTCGACGGCCCCGACGACCGTGTCAACGCGAACACGAGAGCTCTGTGCCTGGTTGGCGACGCGCAGCACGGCGATGATCAACGCGACGTCGGACTCGACTGCTGTAACGATGTCGGCGGTCGCGACGTGATCTTCGGACATGACAGCCAGCAGGCGGTTACGCGACTCGGCGAGCGCGGGGAATGCCTCCAGTGCTTCGAAGGCCATCGTCAGACGGCGGCCGTGGCCCTCGTTCTGATGGCGCGCACCGGGGGTCGCGGCGGACCCACCGCCCGTCCGGCGCTCTACCTCCGCTGAGCGGACCTTCGTGTTCGCGGCTCGCTTTGGCTTGGAAGCTGTGACCTGCATACGTCCGAATACCCTGCCTCGTGATCGCCGGCCACCCGAGTGGGTGATGCCGTGTCGGGCTCCTATCGGCACATCTGGACGGATGGTTGAGGGGAAATATCGGCAACCCACGCGCGCTGCGCGGGTCTTACAACACCCGGTCGATGCGCCGCAGCGTCTCCTCGCGGCCGAGTAGCGCCACGCTCTCGAAGATCCCGGGGGAGATCGGCGTGCCGGCAATCGCCACACGCAGCGGCTGGTAGACCGCACGTGGCTTGCACCCTCGACGCTCCAGCACTCCCTCCAGCGCCTCGCGCACCGCCGTCTCGTCGAAGTCGACCAGTTCGGCGAGCGCCGCGCGCACTTCGGCGAGCGCCGCGCGGCCATCCTCGTCCAGCCACTTCTCCCGCGCCGCGGGATCGTCTTGGGGACCGTCGAAAATGAATCCCGTGAGTGGCCAGAAGTCCGCGAGCGTGTGGATCTTCTCCTGGCTGATCGCGATCGCGCGCGCGAAGCGCTCGTCCTCCCGCGCTCCCGGATGGCCACCGGCCGCCGTGTCGAGGAACTCCCCCACGAGCTCGGCCAACTCCTCCAAGGGCAGCTCGCGTATGTGGACGCCGTCGAGCCACTTCAGCTTCGTCTCGTCGAAACGTGCTGGGTTGCGACTGACACGGTCCAGCGTGAAGCGCTCGATCAGCTCGGCGGTCGACAAAACGGTTGCATCGTCGCCCGCCCCCCAACCGAGCAACGCCAGGTAATTGCGCACCGCGTCCGGCAGATAGCCGGCGTCGCGCAGCTCCTGCACCGAGGCGGCGCCGTGGCGCTTGGAGAGCTTCTTGCCGTCCGGCCCGTGCAGCAACGGCAGGTGCGCATACAGCGGTAACGGCCGATCGGGGCCGAAGCCGACGGCCCTGGCGGCCTCCAGCACGAGCAGCTGCTTGGGGGTGTTCGAGAGATGATCCTCGCCGCGCACCACGTGTGTGATCTGAGCGTCGAGGTCGTCGATCGCGACGGCGAAGTTGTAGAGCACCGAGCCATCGGCGCGCGCGATCACCGGATCGTCGAGATGGACGTGCGCGAACTCCGTATCGCCGCGGATCAGATCGTGCACGACCGTCTCGCCCTCGCTGGGAACGCGTAGGCGGACGGCGCCCTCGGGCTCGTCCTGCCCGCGGAAGCCGCGCTCGGCGCCGTGCTCGGCCTTATATGCCTTCACATCCTCCGCCGTCGCGCTGGAGCGATAGGCGTGCCCACCGTCGAGCAGTGCCTGCAGCGCCTCGCGGTGGCGCTCGGAGCGCTCCGTCTGCAGGATCGGACCCTCGTCCCAGTCGAGCTCCAACCAGCGCAGCGCGTCGAGGATCTGCTCGACGTTCTCAGGCGTCGAGCGCTCGCGGTCGGTGTCCTCGATACGCAGCACGAGCTTCCCGCCGGCGTGGCGGGCAAGCAGCCAATTGAACAGAGCTGTGCGTGCGCCGCCGATGTGCAGCGCCCCCGTCGGTGAAGGCGCGAACCTCACACGCATCGACGGGTCCTGACGGTCGGGCTGGGTCGGGACAGAAGTCATAAGATCGCCGCCATGCTAATCGGAGCGCACGTCTCACCCGCCGGCGGGTTGCCAAAAGCGATCGAGCGCGGCGTGGAGCGCGGCGCTCGCGCGATCCAGATCTTCAACCAGTCGCCGCGGATGTGGAAACCGACGAGCTACCACGCCGAGGACGTGTCCGCGTTCAAGGAGGCGATGGCTCAGAGCCCGATCGACGCTGTGCTGATCCATGCCGTCTACCTGCTCAACTGCGCGAGCGAGGATCCGGACATCCGCGCGAAGTCGCTGACGTCGCTCACCCATTCGTTGCGTGTCGGCCACGAGATCGGCGCCAGCGGCGTGGTCCTGCACCCCGGCTCGGCGAAGACCGGCGATGTCGGTGAGGCGATCGCCCGGGCCGGGGAGACGATCAAAGAGGCCTTGGGTGAGAGCGAGGGGTGTGAGCTGCATCTGGAGAACACCGCGGGCACCGGCGGCACGCTCGGGCGCTCGTTCGACGAGCTCGCGGCGCTCGTCGAGGCCTCCGGCGGAGGGAAGCGGCTGGGAGTGTGCCTGGACTCCTGTCATCTACTCGCCTCGGGCTATGACATCCGCACGATCAAGGGTGTGGGCTCGATGCTGAGCGAGGCGACGCGCAAGCTCGGGCGCGGCAAGATCCGCTCGCTGCACCTCAACGACTCCCAGACTCCGCTCGGCTCAAACCGCGACCGCCACGCCAACCTCGGCGCGGGCGAGCTCGGGGAAGAGGGTTGCATGGCGTTCCTCTCGGCACCGGGCCTGCAGAAGCTGCCCTGCGTGCTGGAGACCCCGGGCGAGAACCGCGAAGGGCCGGGGCGTAAGGAAATTGCCCTGGCGATGAAGCTTCGCGAGCAGGGAATCACGGCCCGCAAGAAGTGAGCGAGAGCTCCAGTTCAGCGCGGAGCGAGCGAGAGCTCCAGTTCAATAAGAATTGAGTGAGAAACTCTGATTCAGCCGGTAGCGGCCGCCGCTTGGACTGGGGCGAGCGCGTGTTCCAGCTCGGCTTGCAATGTCGGAGTGTGCTGCACGCGGTAGGTCTCGCCCAGGCGCACCCGGCGCGTGCCGGTGCTCGTGCTGATCTCCAGTTCGACCTCGGCGGGGCCGGGGTTCTCCTCGATCAGCTGTTTGCAGTCATCGATCGCGCTCGCCCGGATCGCGGCCACATCGACACGCAGGCGCACCGGATTAGCCAGGGCAATGGCTGTCTTCGCGGCAACATCGGCCTTGGCACGGGCACGCTCGATCTCTTCATCCGACGGCGCAAAGGCCTCGACCGACTGCACCACCAGGCACATCTTGCCGGCTTCCTTGTGATCGACGCGCCCACGTACCAGGACGACCTTGTCGATCGCCAGCGCCGCCTCGTGCTCGGCGATCGCCTTGCCGAATACGATCATCTCGACCGCGCCCGCGAGGTCGTCGAGCGTCGCGAACATCATCGGGTCGCCGTTGCGGGTGCGAATCCGCTTGGCCTCGGTGATGATCCCGCCGACGATCACCAGATCCTTGTCGCGACGATCGGCGAGCGCCGAGAGCGGGCAGTCGACACGCGCGCGCAGCGCCTCGCGCAGCGGCTTCAGCGGATGCGCCGAGATGAACAGCCCGATCGCCTCCTTCTCCACCGCGAGCAGCTCGGCCTGATCGAACTCCTCGGTTGGAATCGGCGGGTGGGTCGGCCTCCCCAGGCCGACCCCGAAACCCGCGGCAGCCGTATTCGGCGCCGTGGCGCCGGGCTGGGTCGACTCTCCGGTCAGACCGCTGCTGCCCGCGGGCGCGGGCGGAGTATCCAGGTCGAAGATCGAGCCCTGGCCGATCTGCGCGTCCTGTTGAATCTTCTGCCCCGCGCCCTGCGCCTGCTCGAGCACGCCGAGCATGCCCTTGCGGGTGGCCCCGGTGGAGCCGAAGGCGCCGCACTTGATCAAGGCCTCGATCGCCTTCTTGTTGACCGTGCGGTTGTCCACACGCTCGCAGAAGTCCCACAGCGAGCTGAACGTCTGGGCCGGTCCCGACCCCTCGCCTTCGCGCGCCTGTTTGATCGCCTCGACCGCCTGAAAGCCGACGCCCTTGACGGCATCCAGGCCGAAGCGGATGTTGCCCTGCACGACCGTGAACTCGTGGTCTGAGAGGTTCACGTCCGGGGGCAGGATCTCGATGCCCATGTCCTCGCAGCGCGCGACGAAGAACGGGACCTTGTCCTTCGTCGACATCACCGAGGAGATCAGCGCCGCCATGTACTCGGCCGTGTAGTTGGCCTTCAGCCAGGCGGTACGGTAGGCGATCAGCCCGTAGCAGGCGGCATGGCTCTTGTTGAATGAGTAGTCGGCGGACTTTTCGTTGGTCTGCCAGAGGAACTCGATCACCTCGGTCCTCGTACCCGACGCGCGGCAGCCCTCCACGAACTCGGGCTTCAGCGCGGCCATCGCGGCGCGGTTCTTCTTGCCGATCGCCTTACGCAGATCGTCGGCCTTGGCCCCCGAGAAGCCGGCCAGCTCCTTGGAGATCTGCATCGCCTGCTCTTGATAGAGGATCACGCCGTTGGAGGATTCGAGGATCGGGCGCAGGCGCTCGTCCGGGTAGGAGATCGCCTGCGGGTTGTGCTTGCCCTTGGCGTAGACCGGGATCTGATCCATCGCGCCCGGGCGGTAGAGCGCGTTGAGCGCCACCAGGTCGTTGAATTCGTCGGGGCGCACCTTCTTCAGCGCCTCGCGCATCCCCTCGGACTCGAACTGGAACACGCCGGTGGAGTCGCCGCGGGCCATCATCTCGTAGGTGGCCTTGTCATCCAGCGGCACCTTCGTCCAATCCGGACGCTCGCCGGTCGAGCGCTCGATGATGTCCAGCGCGTCCTCGATCACGTCGAGGTTGCGCAGGCCGAGAAAGTCCATCTTCAGCAGGCCGATGTCCTCGATCGGCTTCATCGAGAACTGGGTCACCGTGCGCCAGACGCGCTCGCCGTGCTCGTCGGTGCCGCCGTCGGCGAGCTGCAGGGGCACGATGTCGGTCAACGGTCGATCGGCGATCACGACCGCAGCCGCGTGGATCGAGGAGTTGCGCACGATCCCCTCCAGACCCTGCGCGACGTCGATGATCTGCTTCGCGGTGGGATCCTCATCGCAGGCCTTGCGCAGCGGCTGGCCCTGCTTCAGGCAGTCCTCGAAGGAGGGCGAGCGGCCCATGATCGGGTCGGGGATCAGCTTCGCCAACCGGTCGCCGGCGCCGTAGTCGAAGCCGAGCACCCGTGCGGCGTCCCGGGTGGCGGCGCGGGGGAACATCTTGCCGAAGGTGACGATCTGTGCGACCGACTCGCGCCCGTACTTCTCGGTCACGTACCGCATCACCCGCTCGCGCCCGCGCACGGAGAAGTCGATGTCGATATCCGGCATCGACACGCGCTCGGGGTTCAGGAAGCGCTCGAACAGCAGGTCGTATTGCAGCGGGTCGACGTCGGTGATCGCCAGGCAGTAGGCGACGATCGAGCCGGCCGCCGAGCCACGGCCGGGGCCGACCGCGATCCCGTTCTCCTTGGCGAACTTGACGAAGTCCCAGACGATCAGGAAGTAGGCGTTGAAGCCCATCCGCTCGATCACGTCGAGCTCCATCTCCATCCGCTGCAGCGCCGCGGCCGGCGGCGGATCGCCGTAGCGCAGGCGCAGGCCCTCCTGCACTCGGGCGCGCAGGTACTCGCGCTCGGGCATACCCTCAGGCGTCGGATAGCTGGGGATCAGCTGCTTGTCGAGCTCCAGCTGCACCGAGCAGCGCTCGGCGATCTCCAGGGTGCTGGGGATCGCCTCCGGCCACTCCGCGAAGGCGGCGGTCATTTCCGCGGAGTCGCGCAGGTAGAACTCGTTGGTCTCGAAGATCATCTTCGGCGCGGCGAGCGTGCTCTTGGTCTGCACGCACAGCAATGCCGTGTGGTGGTTGTGGTCCTCGCGGCGCAGGTAGTGCACGTCGCCGGTGCCGACGAGGCTGCCGCCGACTTCGCGGGCGATGCGGACGATGCCCTCGTTGCACTTGTCCTGATCGGCCAACCCGTTCTTCTGCACCTCGAAGTAGACGTTCTCGGCGCCGAAGATCCCCAGCAGCTCGTCGGCGTGCGCGCGTGCGTCGTCATTGCGATCCTCGAGCAAACGCTGGCAGAAGCGCGAGGCCAGGCAGCCGGTGAGCGCGATCACCCCCTCGGAGTGGCGCTGCACCTGCTCGAGGTCGACCGTCGGCTTGCCGCGGTGCAGCCCCTCGAGGAAGCCGGCGGAGGACAGCTTGACGAGGTTGCGGTAGCCGGCGTCATCGGCGGCGAGCAGCGTCAGATGGTTGCGCTCGGCCTTGCCGCTGGAGACGATCCCACCAGTGTTGTGATCCTCGACGAGGTAGATCTCGCAGCCGACGATCGGCTTGACGCCGTGCTTGGCGCAGGCCTTGTGCAGCTCGACCGCGCCGTTCATCACGCCGTGGTCGGTCAGGCCGAGAGCGGGCTGTCCGAACTCCGCCGCGCGCGCCGCCAGCGCGTCGATCTTGCACGCGCCATCGAGCAACGAGTACTCGGAATGGACGTGCAGGTGGGCGCAGGAAGGGGTGCTCACTGGGGCTGGATATTAGGCGGCTCGGCGGCGGCCGAGCGGCGCTCACGCCGCTGTTTGCGCCTTCTCTTGATGCGCGTCAGCAGCGACATGCTGTGCTTGTGCGGTGCCCGCTCGCCTGCAGGCACGGGGACAGGCCGCTCCAGCTCCGAAGAGTGCCCGGTGGCCGGCGTAGCAGAGGGCTCCTCGTGCGCAAGCTCGGGCTCCAACGCCGAGGCGTCGGCGCGTGCGCGTAGACGTTCGACGGCGGCCGCCAGAGCATCGGCCAGCTCCTCGCGCTGGCCGATCTCCGATCGGTCGCCGGGGACGCCGGACACAGGCTCGTGCTCGGGCTCACGCGCAACGGCGGCCCGCAGCTGGGCCATGAAGCCCTTCAGCTCGACGACGAGCAACTCGACCCGGCGATAGCCCGCGCGCATCTCTGCGAGCTGGGTCTCGGCGCGCTCGCGCAGGCGACGCTCGGCGTCGATCTCACCGCTGATCTCGAGTGCGCGTCGCTCGAGCTCGGTGAGCCGCAGCTGCAACTCCCGCTCGCCTTGCCGGATCGCGAACGATCGGAGATCGGCCAGCTCGGCCGCCGTGGCCTGTTCGACTTCGTCGAGCTCGCGCTGGACGCTCTCCAAGCGCTCGGCCAGCTCGCGCGCGTGGTGCTCGCTGGCGCCGAGGCGGCGAGTCAGCCGGTCGATCTCGGCGCGGCTGTCGCGCTCTGCGTGGGCGCGACGGTCCTCGGACTCGACGCGCAGCTGTTGCTCGGCGTACTCGCGCTGCTTGACGCGGCGCAGCTCATGCTCGCTCTCTGCCACGACGGCCTGCTCGGCGGCGAGCCGCTCGGCGAGGATCGCTCGCTCCTCTGTGGCCTCACGCACCTGCTGGCGCAGGTTCGCGAGGTGGGTCTCGAGCGTCTGCACGGTCGCCTCGGCCGCCTCGGCCCGGCGTGTGAGCGCGTCCGTCGGATGGTTCGAGGCAGGGTTGACGGGGTCCAGATCAACTGCGCGACGGGCGCGGCGCTCGGCCAGCAGATCGCGCTCGCTCGGGCGCGGCGACGCCTCATCCGGTGTCTCTGATCCCTCGGCCATCACGGTGACACCCAGGCTATGGATGAGACCGGACACGACCGGCGGAGCGAAACTACTCGTTGTGCAGGCGCCAGGCCATGCGCGATTGCAGCGACCACAGCTCGATGAACCCGGGCGAGGCGGTCTGCGAGAACAGGCCGCCGGACTCGGCGAACGAGGCGAGGCTCGCGTCATAGACGGCGCCCGGGGAAGAGCGCGTCACGACGCGGGCGTTGCCCTTGAACAGCTTGATCCCGATCGTCCCCGAGACGTGCTCGCTCGCGTGGTCCATGTAGGCGTCGAGGTCGGCGCGCAGCGGCTCCCACCACAGCCCGGCGTAGACGAGATAGGCCCACTGGCGCTCCAGCCCGGACTTGAACTGGTTCTGGTGGATCGTGCTCACGAGCCGCTCCAGCTCGCGGTGGGCGGGCAGCAGGATCGCGGCGGCGGGGACCTCGTAGATGTCGCGCACCTTCAACCCGACGATCCGATCCTCGATGTGATCGACGATCCCCACGCCGTGCCGTGCGCCGCGCTCGGCGACCCGTTCGATCAGCTCCACAAGCCCCAGGCGCTCGCCGTTCACCGCGATCGGAACGCCCCGCTCGAACTCGATCTCCACGACCTCTCCCTCCTCCGGCGCCTGCTCGGGGGGCGTGACGAGCTGGAACACGTCGTCCTGTGGGGCCTGGTCGAGGTCCTCGATCCAGCGGCCCTCGGAAGAGCGGCCCCAGAGGTTGTCGTCGATCGAGTATGGAGCGGTCTCTGCGCCGGTGTTTGGCGAGGACTTGATCGGGATGCCGTGCTCGTGCGCGTAGGCGATCTCCTCCTCGCGGCCCATCTGCCACGAGCGCACCGGAGCGATCACCTTCAACTCGGGGGCTAACGTCGCGACCGTCGCCTCGATCCTGACCTGGTCGTTGCCCTTGCCGGTGCAGCCGTGCGCGATCGTGTCGCAGCCGCTCTGGCGCGCGTAGTCGACCGCGAGCTTGGCGATCAGCGGCCGGCCGAGCGCGGTGAACAGTGGGTAGTCGCCGTACAGCGCGTTGGCCTTGATCGCACGTAGGACGTACTCGCGCGCGAACTCCTCGCGCGCGTCGACGACATGGCACTCGAGTGCGCCGAGACGCCGGGCCTTGTCTTCGATCACCGCGTAGTCCTCGCCCGGTTGGCCGAGGTTGACCGTCAAACAGACGACCTCGGCGGCGTACTCGTCCTGGATCCACTTCAGCATCACGCTCGTATCGAGGCCGCCTGAGTAAAGCAGCAGCACACGATGCACCTCCGCAGGGTCGGCCTCATAGGAGGCGGTGCGCGGCGGGAAGGAACTCGGGTTTTGGTTGCTCACGGGCGAGAAGGCTACTGAGATGGTCAGTCCAGCTGCTCGATGGATGTACGTTCCATCAGCGGATACGGAGCGCTGGGGCCGCCGAAGCCGAGTTTCGCATAAAGATCCTGAGCGTCGGCGGTGTGCAGCATCCAGCGGACGTTTGACGAGAACCCGCCCGCGCCACCATCGACCAGCTCACGCACCATCTCCAACCCGAGGCCACGTCCGCGGTAGGGGGACAGGACGTAGACATCGGCGAGGTAGGCGATGATCGCGCCGTCGGAGATCGCCCGCGCGAAGCCCACCTGCTCGCTGCCTCGGTACAGCCCGACTACACGAGTAGATCCGTGAATCGCAGCGTCGACCAGCTCGCGGCTACGTCCCAGACCCCAGTAGGACTCGCCGCTGATGAAGGCATGCACGGCGTCGACATCCACGCGCCGCGGATCGTCGTCGAGCTCGTATCCGCCCGGCAGCTCTCGCTTGGCCATTCAGCTTTCCAGTGCGGCTCCCAGCCGCTCGAGTGCGCTATCCACATGGCTCTCTTCGATGATCAGCGGTGGAAGCAGTCGTACCGTGGTCGGACCGGTGGCATTTAGCACGAGACGTTGCTCGAGGAGCGCGCGTCGTACGACATCAGGGGCTGAGACGTCGATCTCACAGGCAAGCATCAATCCTCGTCCACGCACCGAGAGAACGTGCGGAAGCTCCCGCAGACCGCCGGCCAGCCGCGCGCCGAGCTCGCGCACACGGACGAGCAGGTGTGGGTCTTCGAGTATCTCCAGTGCCGCGAGCGCAGCTGAAGCGATGACCGGGCCGCCCGCGAAGGTAGAACCGTGGTCTCCGGGGGAGATCACATCCGCGAGGCGCTCTCCGGTGACAAGCGCGCCAATCGGCAATCCGCCGCCGAGTGCCTTGGCGGCGGTGAATGCGTCGGGGCGCACCCCTGTCTGCTCGTAGGCCCAGAGCGAACCTGTGCGGCCCATGCCGCATTGAATCTCATCAAAAACCAATGCTGCGCCATGCTCGTCGCACGTCGCGCGAGCCACTTCGAGCAACTCTGTGGCAATCACGTTGACGCCAGTCTCTCCCTGGATCGGCTCGAGCAGCACCGCGGCGGTGTGCTCGTCGACCGCCGCCCGCAGCGCCGCGGGATCGGTCGACACCGCACGGAAACCTGGCACGAGCGGTGCGAAAGGAGCCTGCTTGGCCTCTTGCGGGGTGGCCGACAACGCACCGTACGTACGCCCATGGAAAGCCCCGTGCACCACTACGATGTCGCCACCTGGGCGTGCCTTGCGAACAAGCTTGAGCGCAGCCTCGTTGGCCTCTGCGCCGGAGTTGCAGAAGAACACTCGCCCACCCAATCCCGAACGTGAAAGACGCTCGGCCAAACGCATCGCGGGCTCGGTGTAAAAGAGATTGCCGACGTGCATCAACCGGCCGACCTGCTCGCGGACGGCATCCACGACCTGAGGATGGCAGTGACCGACGTTAGTCACCGATATCCCGCACAGGAAGTCCAGGTACTCGTTGCCATCGGCATCCCACAACAACGCACCTGCTCCTCGCACGAACTCCACGGGGAACCTAGCGTAGGAGCGAATCAGACTGGACTCCTCGATCTGCTGGAGGTCAGCGAGCGTCACGGAGCGGCCTCGATCTTGGTGCCGACGCCTGCGTTGGTGAACAACTCGAGCAAAAGTGAGTGTGGAGTACGCCCGTCGAGGATGTGCGCGGCACTCACACCCTGATGAATCGCGTCCAGACAGGCCTGCAACTTCGGCCGCATCCCGCCCTCCAAGCTCGGCAGCTCGCTTTCCACCTGCTCCGCCGAGGCCTGCCCGATCAGGCTGCCTTGGTCGGCCGGGTCGCGCAGCCAGCCGGGGACATCCGTCAGGAAGATCACCTTCTGCGCGCCCATCGCACCGGCCACGGCGCCGGCGGCCTCGTCGGCGTTGACGTTGTAAGAGCGCCCATCCCGGTCCGCTCCGACGGAGGCGATCACAGGGATGTAATCGCTTGAGACGTGCTCGATCACGCCGACGTTCACTCGCTCGATCCGCCCAACGAAACCGATGTCCTCGCCGCCGGGCGCCGTCCTGCGCACCACCCGAAACAGCGAGCCGTCATCGCCGCACAAACCCACCGCGGGCTGGCCGTGGCGCGCCAGTCGCAGCACGATTTCCTTGTTCACCTTGCCGACGAGCACCATCTTCGCGACCTCGACCGTCTGCTCGTCGGACACCCTCAATCCGGACACGAACTCCACGGGCAATTCCAGCCGCTCCATGTACGCGGTGATCTCCGGGCCTCCGCCGTGGACGACGATCGGGTTCAAACCGACGTACTTGAGCAACACCACATCGCGCGCGAACTCCTCGCGCAGCGCGGGGTCCTCCATCGCGGCGCCGCCGTACTTGATCACTACGGTCTTTCCGTGAAACTCCCTGATGTAAGGCAGCGCCTCTAACAGTGTGCCTACGTCACGCATCAGTCGATCCTCCGATTCGGGTGGCTCGTGAAGGGACTCACGTTGTGTAATCCGCGTTAATCGTCACGTACTCATGGGACAAATCGGAGAAGAAGACCTCCGTCTCGGCTCCATCGCCCGGAAGGGTGATCTCGTATTCAACTTCCTTCGCTTTCAGCGCCTGCTCCAACACACCCTCGTCGTAGTCGATCGACGTGCCCGCCGAGCACACGTGAATTCCCTCCAACGTGATGTCCACCGCCAATGGCGCAGTCCCCGGCATGGCCGCCCCCACCGCCTGGACGATCCGGCCCCAGTTCGGGTCGCCGCTGTGCAGCGCGGCCTTCACGAGCGGTGAATTGGCGACCGAGCGCGCGACCGCCTCGGCGCCCTCGAGATGACCTCCCCGCACAACCACCCGCGCGATCCGCGCGGCGCCCTCGCCGTCGGCCACCATCATGATCGCCAGCTGGCGCAACAACGCGTCGAGCGCCTCGCCGAAGCGCAGCTCGTCCTCCGACTCCGCCGCGACCTTCACCCCGGACGCGCCGGAGCAGATCAGGATCGCCGTGTCGTTCGTCGACAGCTGCCCATCGACCGACACGCGGTCGAACGAGCGCTTCACGCACACGCCGAACAGCAGTTCCGCCGTCTCCGGCGCGAGCTCGGCGTCGGTCTGCACGAAGCAGAACATCGTCGCGAAGCGCGGCGAGATCATCCCCGCGCCCTTGCACTGCGCGGTCAGCCTCACCGGGCCGCCCGACAGCTCGACCTCCAGGCAGGCGCGCTTCTCGAACGCATCGGTCGTCTGGATCGCCTGCTGAAAATCTCCGTCGCCCTCGCGGCGCAGCTCGCCGCCCGCGGCGAGGATGCCCTTCAACATGCTGTCCACCGGCAGGTACTGGCTGATGCCACCCGTCGAAGCGACCGCGACCGCGTTCTCGTCCACGCCCGCCGCGATCGCCGCGGCGCCCTGGGTCTTGGCGGCGTCATCGAGCCCCCGTCTGCCCGTCGCGGCGTTCGCACAGCCGGCGTTTGCGAGGATCACGCGCAGCCCACCCAGCTTGCAGCGCTCCTGGGTCAGCAGCACCGGCGCCGCGGGCGTTCCCGTGTCGGTAAAGCGCGCCGCGCTCACCGGGTTCTCCGCGTCGCACACGAGCAATCCCAAGTCCGGGCGTCCGCTGGGCTTGATCCCGCAGGCCACCCCGGCCGCCCTAAAACCTCCGGGCAAGCCAACCTCGGGACCAAGATCGCTCACGTGCGCGGGCGCGGGCACCCAGCGCGAGTGAAAGAACGGCTGTGGCGGACCCTCGGCGGGCCGATCTCCGAACACGTCTTTGCCCGCGCTCATGTCAGTCCTTCCTCCTCGGGCTTCGCGAACATCACGTTCAGGTTCTGCACCGCCTGCGAAGAAGTCCCCTTCCACAGGTTGTCGATCGCCGACAGCACCACAAGCTTGCCCGTGTGCCCGTCGGACGCGGCGTAAACACGACAGAAATTGGTGTCCATCACCTCGCGTGTGCCCGGTGGGCGCTTTGTGACCTCCACAAACGGCTCTCCGTCGTAGGCAGCGGCGTACAGCTCGTCCAACTCTTGCTGTTTGACCGGGCGCGTGGGAGTGACGTAGCAACTGGCCAGCTCGCCTTGGTCCAACGGGACGAGGTGTGCCTGGAACTGCACCCTCAACTTGGGATGCTTTGGATCGAGCGCGTCGAGCTGCTCCTCGATCTCCGGCGTATGGCGATGGGCGGCGACCTTGTACGGAAGGATGTTCTCGCCCGCCATCGACAAATGGGTCTGCTCGTCAAAGCTCCTCCCCGCCCCGGAAATTCCCTGCTTCGCATCGATCACCAGATCGGCGATCAACCCCGCTCTCGCCAGCGGCGCCAGTCCCAGCACCGAGGCAGTCGGGTAACACCCGGGGTTGGCCACGATGTTCGCTTTCGCGATCTCCTCGCGGTGCAGCTCCGTCAAACCATACGCCGCCTCGCCGAGCAGGTCGGGCCGCGGATGCTCGCCGTACCACTGCTCGTATTGGGCCAGATCGCTCAGCCGGAAGTCAGCGCTCAGATCGACCACGCGCACGTCGTGCTCGCGCAGCACTCCGACCGTCGGAGCGGCTGCCGCGTGCGGGTAGGCGACCACGGCCGCGTCGATGCCCCGTGAGGTGTCGGAGCAGTGGGTCAATCGGTCGATGTCCAGCCCCTCTATCTCCAGCGGCACGCGATAGCGCGGGTAGAGGTCGTCCAAACGCCTGCCGACCTCCGAGCGCCCGGTCACGGCCACCAGCTCGAAGCCGGGATGACGCCACAGCAGGTGCGCGGCAAGCGCGCCGGCGAAACCTGTCGCGCCGGCGACGAGCACCTTTGGGGAGCCCTCGGCGAAGGCCTGCTCAGCCACGCAACTCACCCCCCAATTCACCCAACGCCGCGACGATCTTCGCCCGCGCGGGGGCCACATCCTCGTCGGTCAAGGTCCTGTCGTCCGCGCGGAACGACAACGCCAGCGCCAACGAGCGCTTTCCCTCGCCCACCTGCGGGCCGGTGTAGACATCGAACACGCTCACGTCGTCGAGCATCTCTCCACCTGCCTTCTCCACGCGTGCCAATACCCGTGCGGCGGCCATCTCCTCGGGGAGCACGACAGCGATGTCCTGGCGCAATGATGGCACCGACGCGAACGCCTTGAAAGCCACCACTTCTGGCGCCGCAACAGCGAGCTTACCCACGTCAATCGCGAACACCGCCGTGCGCTCCAGGTCCCACTCCGCGGCCACCATTGGGTGCACTTCCCCCACGAACCCCAGCCGCTCCCCGCCGGTAAGCACCTCCGCTGAGCGGCCGGGATGCAAGAAGGGCCACGCGTCGCCCGGTTGCACCGACCAATCCACATGGAACCTCTCGAGCAGCGCGCCGAGCAACGCCTTCGCCGTGAAGAAGTCCGCCTCGCTCTGCTCGCCGCGCCACGACTTGGACGCCAGCGCGCCGGTCAACAAGGCTCCGAGCGCATGATGTTCCTCGACAGGCGTCCCTTTGCCGGAGTCACCTGATGCCCGGTAGACGGTCCCGGACTCGAAGATCGCCACGTCCGGCCCGTTCCGTGCGACGTTGTGCCGCGCGGCGTCCAGCAGCGAGCCCAACAACGTCGGGCGCATCATCGACTGGGTCTCCGCCATCGGGTTCTCTAGCCTCACCACCCGGCGCATCGCGTGCTCCGTGGGCAAACGCAGCCGGTCGAGCAGGCCGGGGTCGGCGAAGCTCCAACCGATCACCTCGTTCAACCCGCGGCCCACGAGCGCGTCCTCGGCCGCGCGCCGCACCCTTTGGGCGTGACTCAACAGGCCCACGGCGCCGCGGCGCGCGGGCAGCGTCGCCGGCAACTTCTCCAAGCCGTCGATCCGCGCGACCTCCTCGATCAGGTCCACCTCGCGCGTCACATCCGTACGGCGTAGCGCCGGCACCGTCACGTCGAGCCCGTCTCCCTCAGAGGGTGCGGAATGGGCTGTCTCGACCGCCTGAAAATCCAGCGCTTCGAGGATCTCCGCCTGACGCTCTCTCGTCACAGGCACCCCGAGGATCGCCTGCACCCGCGCCTCGCGCAAATGGATCACCTGCGCCGGCGCCCGCTCCCAACCGACGTCCAACGTGCCCGGCCTGACCTTCGCTCCCGCGAGCTCCACCAGCAGCTTCGTCGCCACGGCCTGCGCCTGCATGCACTGCTCGGGCTGCAGTCCCTTCTCGAACCGTCCCGACGCCTCGCTGCGCAGACCGAGGCTCCACGAGGTCCTGTGGATGTTCGGACCGCTCCATGTCGCCACCTCCAGCAGCACTCGCGTCGTCTCCGGGCGCACCTCTGAGCGGGCGCCGCCCTTCACGCCGGCGATCGACGTCGGCCCATCCCCGTCGGCGATCACGACCATCTCCGCGTCGAGCGTCCGCGTTTCTCCATCGAGCGTCTCCGCCTGCTCGCCCTCCCCCGCGCGGCGCACCGTCAGCTTCCCGCCCGCCACGTGGTCGAGGTCGAACGCGTGCAACGGCTGCCCCGTCAACAGCATCGCGTAGTTCGTGATATCGACGACGTTGTTGATCGATTTCTGCCCAGCGGCCCACAGCCTCGCCTTCAGCCACACCGGCGAAGGGCCGACCGTGACGTCCTCGAACACTCGCGCAGTAAACCGCTTACACAAATCCGGGCACTCGACCTTCACCTCCACGCCGGCCAACGCTCCCTCGGGACCTTCGTCCTCGCCCCACGGCTCCCTCGCCAACGCGGCCCCTGTCGCGGCATGCAACTCACGTGCGACCCCGTACACCCCCAAGCAATCCGGCCGATTCGGCGTGATCTCCAACTCCAACACCTCACCCGCGATCGGCAGCACGTCCATGAGCAGCGTTCCCGGCGCCAGCCCAGCGTCGAGCATCAGATCGTCCAGCACGAGTATCCCTCCACCACCTGGGGTGGGCGAGCTCAAATCGAGCTCGCTCTCGGCGCAGATCATCCCTTCTGACACAACCCCCCTCAACTTCGCCTGCTTGATTCTCGTCCCATCTCCCATCACCGCGCCCGGTGTCGCAACCGCGACCGTCTGCCCGGCCGCCACATTCGGCGCGCCACACACGATCGTCGCCGGCTGGGCGTCATCACCCCCGGGGTGGGCGGGACCTAGATCCACCTTGCATACCCGCAGTCGATCCGCGTCCGGGTGCTGTTCGACCTCCAGCACTCTCCCCACGACGAAACACTCGACCTCCCTCACCCCGTGGTGATGGATCGCCTCGACCTTCGTCCCGGTCATCGTCAACCGCTCCTCGATCGCCTTCGCATCGAGCCCCGGATCGCAATATTCGCGCAACCAACCCAGCGGAACCCTCATCAGAATTGCCTCAAAAATCTCAAGTCGTTTTCGTAATACAGCCTCAGATCCGGAATGCCGTGCTTGAGCATCGCGATCCGCTCCACGCCCATCCCCCATGCGAACCCCTGCACCTTCTCTCCGTCATACCCCGGGGCGTTCGCCTCTGTCGTCGGCACACACTCGTAAACGTTCGGATCGACCTCGCCCGCGCCGAGCACCTCCAGCCAACCCTCGCCCTTGCACAAATAACACCGCGCGCCGTCTTTCAAGTATCCCTTCCCCCCACAGTGAAAGCACGACACGTCGACCTCGACGCTCGGCTCCGTGAACGGGAAGAAGTGCGGCCTCAACCTGACATCGCGCTCGTCGCCGAATACCGCCTTGGCGAATGCCAGCAACGTGCCCTTCAAATCTCCCAGCGTGATGTCCTCGTCGACCGCCAGTCCCTCGACCTGGTGAAACTGCGGCGTGTGCGTCGCATCCGAGTCCGGGCGATACACGCGCCCGGGGATCACCACGTACAGCGGCGGCGGATGCGCCTCCATCGCCCGCACCTGCATCGGCGAGGTATGCGTCCTCAAGACCACGTCCTCTGAGACATAGAACGTGTCCGTCTTCGCCCTCGCCGGATGCGTCGGGCTGTGATTCAACGCGTCGAAGTTGTAATGCACCGTCTCCACCTCCGGCCCCTCCATCACTGTGAAGCCCAATCCGAGGAAGATGTCTTCCAGCTCGCGCATCGTCGCCGTGATCACATGCAACCGGCCGATACTCTGGCTCGGGGCTCCTGGCAGCGTCACGTCGACGCGGTCCTGCTCCAAACCACGCTCCAACTCCGCCGCGCCCAGCTGCGCCGCCCGCGCCTCGATCAAGGCCTCCAGCGCCTGCCTGGCCTGGTTCGCGGCCTTGCCCACTTCGCCCCGCCGCGCCGGCTCCAGCTCGGCCACCCCGCGCAACAGCTGCGGCAGCTCGGCCTTGCGTCCGAGATAGCCCACGCGCAACCCCTCCAGCGCCTCACTGGTGCTCGCGGTCGCGATCTCTTCCTCGGCCTGCTTCCTCAGTTGCTCGATCCGCTCGATCATCTCGCCGTGACCCTATTTGGTTGCCCTATTTGGTTGCCTGGTCATCTCATACAGCGCCACCGTCGCCGCCATCGCCGCGTTCAGCGACTCCGCCTCGATCGGTATCCGCGCTGTGCGCTCACACGCTTTCACGACATCCGCCGGTAATCCTTCGCGCTCGGCGCCGACCAGCAGCGTCAGCGGGCCCTCGAGCTTTCCCAAGGGCTCCCCGGCGTGGGCGACCAGCGCAATCCGTTCCCCAGGCAGCTCACCCACATCCTGCACATGCGCGATCTCCACATCGAAGATCGCGCCCATGCTCGCCCTCACGGCCTTCGGCCCATACGGATCGGCGCAGCCCGGCCCCAGCGCCACGCTGCTCGCGCCGAACGCCTTCGCCGAGCGCAGCACCGCTCCCACGTTCCCCGGGTCGCCGACGCCGTGCAGGTACACGCACAACGGCCCCTCCGCCCGCTCCGCCCAGCGCTGCTCGTACACGCCGATCACCCTCGTGCCCGAACCGAGCGTCGTCACGGCCGCCAGCGCCTTCTCCTGTACGTCGGTGAAATCCTGCCCGCCGAGCTCCGAGCCCGCCACGCGATAGCCCTCCTTTGCCGGCCATCCCGCCTCCCTTGCCGCGGCTACCAGGTCCTCGCCCTCAGCCAGGAACATGCCGCTGCGCGCCCGCTCGCGCTTGCTCTGCAGGCGCCTCACGGACTTCAACTGTGAGTTCTGTGGTGATCTGATCTCGGTCATCTGTCGTTCGCTCTCTGATGTTCCTCACTGCTTAGGACGCTTCTGCGTCGCGGGGTGCTCGGCGGCCCTGTCTACGGCACAAAAAAGGGCGCCGTCCTTTTCAGGAGCGACGCCCGCGGGGCTCTTCTCTGTCGAGTGCTCTGCTAAGCAGCCGACGCCTCGCGGGCTGGCTCGGAGGTAGCCGCGGCGGCCGAAGCCTCGCGGGAGACCTCCACAAAACGTCGAAAAGTGTCGGCGTCGCGCACCGCGATGTCGGCCAGCACCTTCCTGTCGAGCTCCACGCCGGCCAGCATCAACCCGTGCATGAACGTCGAATAGCTCATCCCGTTCTGCCTCGCCGCGGCGTTGATCCGCGTGATCCACAGCCTTCTGAAATCGCGCTTGCGGTTGCGCCTGTCCCTGTACGCGTAAGCGTCCGCCTTCAGCAAGGCCTCCTTCGCGCGCTTGTAGTTCGAGTGCGCCTCGCCGCGGAAGCCCTTCGTCTGCTCGAGTACCGCCCGGCGCTTCTTCTTCGCGTGGACCGACCGCTTGACCCGCGTCATTTGCCGACCCCCAGCATCCGCTTGATCCGCGGCGTGTCGTGGTCGGACATGATCTTCGGCCCGCCCAGCGCGCGCTTCTTTTTCGGCGACTTCTTCTCGAGGATGTGGCTCGTGAAGGGGTGCCGTCCGCGCACCTTGCCGGTACCGGTGACTTTGAAGCGCTTCTTCGCGCCTGAGTGGGTCTTCATCTTGGGCATCGCGCGGAGATTATGACATGGCGCTGGCGTCAGCGTCCGCGCCGTCCTGCGATTGCGGCTCAGGTACTACAGCCGGGGCGTCGCCATCGCCGTGCCCATCCTCGCCGACCGTCCCCGCCAGCACCGCTTTCGAGGGCGCCATCATCATCGTCATGTTGCGCCCTTCCTGCATCGGGCGCTGCTCGACCACGCCCAGCTCCGCCAGCTCCTCCGCCAACCGGTCGAGGATCATCGTGCCGCGCTCAGGGTGCGTGACCTCGCGCCCGCGGAACATGATCGTGACCTTCACCTTGTCCTTGTGCTTCAAAAAGCGCTCGACGTGGTGCTTCTTCGTGTCGTAGTCGTGCTCGGCGATCTTCGGCCGGAACTTGATCTCGCGCACCGTGATCTGCTGCTGGTGCTTCTTCGCCTGCTTGACCTTCTGCGCCTGCTCGTACTTGTACTTCGAATAATCCAGCACCCGGCACACCGGCGGGCGCGCCTCGGGCGCGACCTCAACCAGATCGAGATCGCGTTCCTGGGCAAAGACCAATGCGTCAGGCGTCTTCATCACGCCGACCTGGTTGCCCTCGTCGTCGATCACCCGGACCTCGGGCACGCGAATGCGCTCGTTGATCCTCGTCGTGTCCCGCTCGGGCGGGCGCCGGTCGAAACGGCGTGGGACCGGCACTAGCTGTCTTCTCGGCGCGTCAAGCTGAGTTTACGCGCGGCGCTTTTGAATATTGAGCTTCAACGGGGCCGAGTATAGCGACGCTCGGCACTTCTGCAAGCCCGTGCGCAGGGGATGAGCCCGTCTCGAAAGCGCTGCTCGGCGAACACCCGCTCCGACCGGGCTCTCGGCTTCGCCATGAACGGAGCTCTGCAACTCGTCCCCAGCTTCATCGGTGTGGTTGCCCCGGACGCGCTGTGTCTCGCAGCAACCCCTGGGTCAAATCCTTGATTGCCACGCTGCCCTCCTCGCCCTTCCCGTGCTCGCGCACGGCCACCTTGCCCTCCTGCTGCTCGCGCTCGCCGACGATCAGCATCCGCGGGATCTTCCTTAGCTCGGCCTCTCTGACCTTCTTCCCGATCGACTCGCTGCGCTCGTCGATCTCCACGCGCAGGCCGGCCTGCCGCAGGGCGTCCCTGACCGACGCGCCGTACTCGTTGAACGGGTCGGAGATCGGCAGCACGATCGCCTGCACCGGCGCCAGCCACAGCGGGAACTCGCCGCCGTAGTGCTCGATCATGATCCCGATGAAGCGCTCATACGAGCCGAACGCCGCGCGGTGGATCATCACCGGGCGGTGCTCTTTGTTATCCGCGCCCGTGTACGTCAGCTCGAAGCGCTCAGGCATCGAATAATCCAGCTGCACCGTCCCCAGCTGCCACGAGCGCCCCAGCGAATCGGTCATGTGCATATCGACCTTCGGGCCGTAGAACGCCCCATCGCCGGGGTTCAGCTCGTATTTGAGCCCCTGCGCGTCCAGGGCTTTCATCAGGGCGCCCTCGGCCCGGTCCCACATCTCATCCGTGCCGATCCTCTGCTCCGGCCGGGTCGACAGCTCCAGGCTGACCTCGAAGTCGAACAGTGCGTACGTCGCGAACGCGAACTCCAAACAGCCTCGCACCTCCTCCTGCACCTGCTCCTCCGTGCAAAAGATATGCGCGTCGTCCTGCGCGAAATGCCTCACCCTGAGCAACCCGTGCAGCACGCCCGAGGGCTCGTTGCGGTGCAGCAACCCCGGCTCTGAATACCGCACCGGAAGCTCCCTGTAGGAGTGGCGCTGGGAGGCGTACAGATGCGCGTGCCCGGGGCAGTTCATCGGCTTCACCGCCGCGCCCTGCTCGCCCTCCTGCACCTCCAACGTGAACATGTTCTTGCGGTACTTCCCCCAGTGCCCCGAGGTCTTCCACAGCTCCGCGTCGTAGATCAGCGGCGTCTTCACCTCCTCATACCCGCGCTCGCGGCCCATCGCGCGCGAGACCGCCACCAACTCGTTCCACATCGCCGCACCCGGCGGCAGCCAGAACGCGGCTCCGGGCGACACGTCGGAGAACATGAACAGCCCCAGCTCTTTCCCGAGCTTGCGGTGGTCGCGTTCCTTCGCCTGCTCCACGCGCTCCAGGTACTCCTCCAGCTGGGCTTTCGCGAAGAACGCCGTCCCGTAGATCCTCGTCAGCATCGTCCGCGTCGAATCCCCGCGCCAATACGCGCCCGCGACCGAGGTCAGCTTGAAGGCGCCCACGCGCTTCGTGCTCGGCGCGTGCGGCCCCCTGCACAGGTCCGTGAACGGGCCATTCGTGTACAACGACACGGTTTCGAGCGCCCCCAGTGCCCCTTCTGCCCCCGCCGAGCCAGCGTTCTTCACGAGGTCGTCGATCAGCTCGACCTTGTAATCCTGGGCCTCATTTTGGAAGCGCTCTCTCGCCTGCGCCGGCGTCACCTCGGCGCGCTCGAAGCTCTCCCCCGCCTTCACGTGCTCTTTCATCTTCGCTTCGATCGCCGGGAAGTCCGCCTCGGAGATCGCCACCCCGTCGGGGAACTCGAAGTCGTAGTAGAAGCCGTTCTCGATCGCCGGCCCGATCGAGATCTTCACGCCCGGCCACAGCTCCATCACCGCGGCCGCCAGCACATGCGCCGCGTCGTGCCTGATCAGGGCCAGCGCCTGCTCCGCGTCCTTCTCCGTGACGATCGCGATCCGCGCGCCGTTCGGCAGCTCGCGTGAGAGGTCACGCAGTTCGCCCTGGCGCTCCACCTCGCTCACACCCTTGCGCGGCCCGATGACCCGCGTAAACGCGTCCTCCGAAGTGGGATCGGGACGAGAGGAGGAGCCAGGCGCGCCACCCACCTCGATCGCCAACGCCGCACGCGCCAGGCCCGGCCCGATCGCCGCCGCGGCGTCCGCACCCGTGGCGCCGTCCTTTAGCTCCAGGGCCTTTCCGTCGGGGAGTGTCACCGTGACCGTCATCTCAATCCCGGAGGCTACCCGGCCGCCCGCCCGCGGGCTTGCAGAGCGCTCACGTGGCGCCGTCAGGGCTTTCCAGAACACGGAACGAAATCACGGATTGCAGACAATCGTCTGCAACTTCTGCAATCATCCTCCGCATGAAAAACAGCGGACAGGTTTCGATCGCGATCACGCTATCCCCCGCCCAGGTCGACGAGGTCGTGCGGGCCGCCGCACAGAGTCGCGCCCCGAGCATCTCCACCCTGATCGCGGACTCGCTCAACACGCCGTTCGAGTCCGCGAACGGGGCTCCATCCCCAATGCCGGCGCAGGACGCAAACGGCGCCGTGAAGGAGTCGCAGGTCGGTGGCTATCTGCCGTCCGGACCAAGCGATCCGCGGCTCTCCCGATCGCTTCTGCGAGGCCTCTCGCTGCTCACCTGCTTCGGTCCCAATGGCGCCGCACGCGGAATCGTGGAAATTGCCCACGACGCCGGCATGAGCCCCTCCACCGCCCACCGCTACGCCGCCACGCTCGTCGAGCTCGGCCTACTCGAGCGCGACCCCAAGAGTCGCAAGTACCGGCTGCCTGGGGTCTGAGCGAAGACCCGATCAAACGGGATCCGCAGCCCTGCCCTCGACAGGTCTGCGCGCGCGGACCTGATACACGGCGGTGATGCTCGTGTCGAAGCCATGCCTCGCCGCGCGCAGGTACAGCCGCCAGATCCGCGTGCGCTCGACGCCCGCCATCTGTTCGGCGCGCGGCAGATGTTCGTCGAGTCGCTTTGTCCACTCACGCAGCGTGTCCGAGTAGTCCTGCCTGAAGCCCTCCACCTGATCGACGTGAAAGCCCGCGCGCTCCAGCGCGAGCTGGATCCGGGAGAACGGCAGCGCCTCGCCGTCGGGAAACACGTAGCGCATCGAGAACTCGTCATCCAGCGAGTCGTACTCCGGATCGAGCGCGGCGATCGCGTGGTTCAGCAGCACACCGCCCGGCGCCAGCAACGCAAACAGCGACTTCGCATAGCTGTCGATCTGGCTCTCGCCCACGTGCTCGGACATGCCGATGCTCGCGATCGCGTCAAACGATCCGCCCGGCAGCTGGCGGTAGTCGGAGACCTTGATGTCGATCTGCTCGCTCAAGCCGGCCTCTTTCACCTTCTCGCGCGCGAGCTCGGCCTGCGAGGGGGACAGGGTCACGCCGGTTACCGTCACGCCGTAGTGCCTGGCCGCGTGGATCGCGAAGCTGCCCCAACCACAGCCCACGTCCAGCAGGCGCATCCCCTCTTTCAAGCCCAGCTTCGTCGCGACCAGATCGAGCTTCGCGTACTGTGCGTCCTCCAATGTCTGCGCGCCCTTCGAATAGATCGCGCAGCTGTACGTCATCGTTGCGTCGAGGAACAGCCCGAAGAACTCGTTGCCGACGTCGTAGTGGTATCTGATCGCCGCCGCGTCGCGCTCGAGGCTGTGGCGCTCGCCGCGCAGGATCAGCTCGAGGCTCGGGCGCTTGGGGATCCCGCCCGGCAGCGCGGCGGCGAGGACGCCCAACCCCAGGCGCGTCCGATCCCGCACGCTCAGCTCCGCCGGCTCCCATTCGTCGACCACGATGAACGCACCGTCCAGATCGTCTGTATCCAGCGAGCCATCGACATATGCCCGGCCCAGACCGAGTGTTCCCGGCGCTCGCAAAAAGTGCGACAGCGCCGACGGGCGCCTCACGAAGAACGTCGGCGCGTCGGCCTGCGTCGCCTCGACCGTCCCGCCGTCCCAGAAGCGCACATTGAACGGCCGCTCCGGAAAGGCGCGGCGCAGCGCTCGGCTCAACGGGCCACTTGCTCGAATCAGTGCCACGGGCTCACCATAGCCAGCTCTTCAATCAATCTGGACCTCCCCCGCCCGGAGGCGTCGGCGAGCACCCTCGGGCTGTCGGCCGCGGGCGCCGTTCGGGTATAACGACCCCATGGCCGATCCACACTCAACCGGCTCTCCTGCGCACGAGCCCAAACGCGCTCGCGCCGGGTGGCTGCTCGAGGTGGTCCGCTACGGGATTCCCTCGGTGGTCGTCTTCGGCGGGATCGTCGTGATGGCCTTCGGCGACGAAAACCACCTCGAGGGCGGCGCCGGGATCGTCAGCGCCGGCCTCGCGATCTTCTTTCTGAACTGGCTGTTCCGCACCGGCGTCACCGGCGAGCACGAACGCGACGCCGAGGAGGCCGCACGCGAGTACTACGACCGTCACGGCCGCTGGCCCGATGGCTGACGCGACCAATGACCAGCTGATGATCAGCAGCTCCGTGATCGACGAGGCGCCCGACGCCCCGGAAGCTCAGGAAGCCAAGCGCGAGCGCCTGCGCCGCACGCGACGTGTGCTTGGCGAGATGCGCGGACATCTGACCAAACGCGTGCTTCGGCTGATCGGCTTTCTCGCGTTCATCTACCTCTTCCTGAAGGTCATCCCCGGATTGGAGAACGCGCTGAAGAGCCTGGAGGAAGTCAGCCTCCCCTGGGTGATCGGGCTGATGGCGATCGAGACGCTCTCGGAGATGGGCTACGTCGTCTCCTGGCGTGGAATCCTCGATCCCGAAGGCCTGCTCCAGCAGGGCGAGCGCGGCAGGCACCTGGGCTCGCGCGTCGCCTGGGCGCAACTGGGAGGCGGCATGATCGTGCCCGGCGGCACGCTCGGCAGTATGGGCGTCGGCGCCTGGATGCTGCACCGGCTCGGCATGTCGATGGATCGCGTCGCCGAGCGCCAGTTCGTGCTGATGTTCCTCAACACCGCCGTCGACGCGCTCGCGATCGTCCTGTTCGGCTTCGGCCTTGCGATCGGGCTGTTCTCCGGCTCCAGCGATCTCGCGCTCACGCTGCTCCCCGCAGTACTCGTGGTGATCGCCCTGGCGCTCACGCTGTTCGTCACGCGCCATGCCGAGCGCTACGCCACACGCCTGCAGGTCAAGCGTCCGAAGCTCGCCACGGGACTCACAACGCTGACCGCCGCCGTCGACGGCACCGAGGCGCTCCTGCGCCGGCGCGGCAGCACGAAGATCGTGCTCGGCGCCGTCGCCTACCTCGGCTTCGACATGCTCGTGCTGTGGGGCGCGTTCACGGCGATCGACGCGCACCCCGTGCCCACGTTCGCGGTCGTGGCGATGTCCTACCTGATCGGCTCTATCGCGGGCTCGATCCCGCTGCCGGCCAACCTCGGCGCGGTCACCGGCATGGCCGGGATGCTCGTCGTCTTCGGCGTCGACCACAACAACGCGATCGCCGCCGTCGTCCTCTACCAGGCGATCGGGTTCATCGTGCCGCTGCTCGGCGGCGGGATCGCCTACGCCTTCTTACGTCGCCAGTTCGGAGGGATGGATCAGGAGGATCAGGAGGAGCAGGAGCCCAGCCCGGGCGAGCCGGCTCCGGCGTAACGGCCGCGCTCACGCTTGCCTGCGATCTACTCAGTCGTAGTCCTCCACGGTCATCGACCACCGCGCGGAGTCATGACCGCCTGAGATCACCATCCGGTACAGGCCGGGGCCACTGACGAAGGTGTGCGTTTCGGTTTCACCTTCGCCCAGTTCAAAGCCGCCGAAGCTCGCGCCGGTCTTCAGGTTGTCCACTTCCGCGCTCGGCCCGAAACACACCACCAGCAGTGTGCACGAGCCCTCGTAGGCCATGCTGTAGGTGACCCTCCACTTGCTGCCGAGGATTTGGAAGGGGACAGATTGGCCGTTATCCACACCTGAGAAAGTCGTCAGCACTCGCCATTGCGGGCCCGAGCTCAACACGACGTGGACGGTCGCGCCAGCGCTGACGCGCGTACCGGAAGATGGGTCCTGCGCGATTGCGATACCGGCGGCGGTCGGCGAATGACTCGTGGAGAACACCGTGTGCATGTGCAGCCGTTGCGCCCGCGCCTGCACGCCCGCGCGGGGCAACCCGCGCAACTCGGGAACCGCCGTGCGAGCGGCGGCGGCCTGCCCGAGCAGGACCACGGCGAGGGCTCCTCCGCCCAGCGCGAGCAGCGCCGCCGCGAGCGCAATCCGCCGCGGACGAAGCGCGCGTGTTCCCGTGCCGTGTCGATCTCGAGGCGGCTTGGATCCTCGCGAACCATCGCCTCCAATCATGATCTTGGTCGGAGCGGGCGAGGCAACCACCGTGGACGCGGCCGAGCGATCGATCACCGTGGGGGCGGCCGAGCGATCGCTGCTCGACGGCTCCGGCCGCGACTCCGGCCGCCTGGCGGCGATGGCCCCCGCGACCGGCCCCGAGGGCTCCGCCAGGGAATCCGTCGCGCGCAGCGCACCGGCCATCTCACCTCCGTCGCGATAGCGGTCAGCCGGCTCCTTGGCCAGGGCTTGCTCGACCACCTCGCGCAGCGGCGCGGGGATCTCGGGCGGTAGCTGAGGTGGCTGCTCCTGTACGTGGCGGAGCCCCAGCTCGACCGCCGACCCATGCACGAACGGTGGCTCCCCCGCGAGCATCTCGTACAGCACGACGCCCGCGCTGTAGACATCTGTGGCCGGACCCGTCGGGCGCCCGCGGGCCTGCTCGGGCGACATGTACCGAGGGGTGCCCGCGACCGTGGCCGACGGCGCCTGCGAGGTTCCCTCCGCGAGTCGGGCCACGCCGAAGTCCCCCACCTTCACCTTCCCGCCGGCGGCGATCGCGGCGGTAGTCGTGGCAGCGCCGGCGGCGATCAGCACATTCGCCGGCTTGACGTCGCAGTGCACGATCCCCTGAGCGTGCGCGCCGGCGAGCGCGTCACAGAGCTGCTCGGCGATCGCACGCGCTTCGGCGGGCTCGAGAGGACCGCGTCGCAGCCGCTCGGCGAGGCTCTCGCCGTCGACGAGCTCGGCCACGTAGTAGGGACCGTGCTCGGCATGACCGATGTCATAGATCTGCACGATCCCCGGGTCGCTGATCCGCGCCAGCAACTGGGCCTCGCGCTGGAAGCGCTCGACCCACGCGCTGTCCTCGGCCCACCACGGCTTGATCACCTTCACAGCGACCGCCCGTGCCAAGCGGCGGTCCAGCCCGCGATACACGCGACCGAATGCCCCTTCGCCGATCAGCGCATGCAGCTCGTAGCGGCCGTCCAGAGCGCTGCCGGATAGATCGGGCGTACGCGACATCGACACGAGTATTCCGCGCGCGGCGCGATCTCGCCGCGCTTGCCCTCAGCCACGCTCCCGGCTCACGCCTGACGAACGCTCGTAGGAACTACAGCTCGACCGCCAACAGCCGCGATGGGTTCGCAGGTGCGGATGGTGGACGGCCCCGACGGCTGAGGCAGGCAGGCTGTGGCACCATCCGGCGGTGATGGCATCACAGGCGACGGCCAACGCCCACGACGCGATCCTGCGACGGGTGCGCGCGATCCCACCTGGCTACGTCCGCACCTACGGCGATGTTTCGCCGGGGGCGCCGCGCCTGGCGGGCTCCGTGCTGAGCCGTACCGCTGCCCGCGACGTGCCATGGCATCGCGTCGTGCGCGCCGACGGGTCGCTCGCGAAGGGCGCCCGCCAGCGGCGCCTGCTCGAAGCCGAGGCCGTGCCCTTCCGCGGTGAGCGCGTGCTGCTCTCGCGCGTCCGACTCGACGATCTCGACGTGGTGTGATTCGACGCGCTTGGCTTGACCGAGCGTCAGATCGAGCAAGGACGCGAGCGGCTGTCCGTGCCCACTTCTGTGATGCCCGCCGAGGTGATCTTGATGCGCGTCGGAACGTTGCCGCGCTCGAGCAGCTTGCGCAACACCGACTCGCCCTTGGACGCGATCCCCGAGCGCAGCGGCTCCTCGAACGCCTCGGCGCTCAGCAGGTTTGCGATCTGCACGTACACGTGCTTTTCCGCGCGGCCATGCTGCACCTTCCAGCGGTAGGTCTCGCCGACGCGCGGGGCCGGGATCGGGGTAGGTCCGCTGATGATCTCCGGTGTGTTTGCCATGCCTTGATAGTCGCTGCCGCCATTCCGGGATCGCAGGGCCCACTGGCCAGGATCTACGGGCCAGGTTTGGACAGTTGCTCAGTTGCCGCTCAGGTGCTCAGTGAGGTGCTGCGGCGACCCCGTCGTGCTTCTGGCCACGATCGCGGCCGAACGCCGAACCGAGCCCAGCGCGACGGCTGGCGGCCTCGAGGCGATACCCACAACCACCGGGGCGGACAGGCGCGGCCTCTACTGCCGTGGCAGGCTTGCTCGTGACGGGCAGCTCGCGATGAGCATCGTTGGGCTTGAGGGACAGACGAAGCATGTTAGGTGACCCTAACTATAGCTCGAATTAGCGTCCGGGCGAAGAGAGCGTGAGGTGCAGCCGAACCTTCGTGTGGCGAAAAGTACCAGCGCCGATCCGGGATTTGCTCAGGACCGATACAAATTTAGCCGTGACTCATAATGGTCGATATATAGTGCGGTATGACCTATAATGCACCATATATGGATCATAAAAAGTCCCCCAGGATAACCCCGCTTCCAGTTCGCCGTGCACAAAGAAACCTTGCCGCAAGCATCGCCGCATGGCGAAAGCTGCGCGGCCTCACCCAGGCTCAACTGGCCGAGCGCGCAGACACCTCGCGAGGGGTCGTTCAGCGGATCGAGTCAGCCGACGGCGGGGTGAGCATCGAGAACCTGCTTCGAGTCCTCAGATCGCTTGGCATCCAGGACCTGCTTATCGAAGCGTTGGACCCGCTCGCCAGCGACGTCGGACGACTGCGTTCAGACCAGGAGCTTCCGCGTCGTGTGCGACCGAAGAGGCTGACCGATGACGGTTGAGCAGCCAATCGAGGTAGACGTGCAGATCGCCGGCCGAGACGTTCCCGCCGGACGTCTTTGGACGCATCGTCACGGACGCAGCGAATCCGCCACCTTCAGCTACCGAGAGGACTATCTGCAGCTGGACGACGCCTACGAGCTGGACCCCGGGCTGCCACTCCAAGCCGGACAACATCAAACACCGGTCAACCAGCCACTGTTCGGAGCGATGTCCGACTGTGCTCCCGACGGGTGGGGACGGCGTCTGATCAGACGGGCAGCGGCGCAGCGGGCTCGCGAAGCAAACACCCGGCAGCGCGGGCTCACGGAGATCGACTTCCTGCTCGGAGCCCGCGACGACCTGCGCCAGGGGGCACTGCGATTCAGAGGCCATGACAGCGAGCAGTACCTGGCGGTTGACAGCGAAGGGGTGCCCCACCTGATCGGGCTTCCACGTCTGCTCAACGCGGCCGAAGAGCTCGAACGCGACGAACCGACCAGCGAGGATCTGCGCTTGCTGCTTCATGGCGGCAGCTCGCTTGGCGGCGCACGGCCGAAGGCTCACGTGCTCGACCCCGATGGCCGTCTTGCGATCGCCAAGTTTCCTTCCCCCAAAACCGACGAGTGGGACGTGATCCGCTGGGAGGCTGTCGCGCTTACGCTTGCACGGCATGCCGGAATCACTGTGCCCGAGCACCAGTTACACGTCATCGAGGACAGGCCAGTGCTCATATTGCGACGGTTCGACCGCGACACCAACGGACGCGTCGGCTACCTGAGCGCGATGACACTGCTGCAGACCAGGGACGGCGAGCAGGCGAGCTATCTGGAAATCGCAGAGATCATCGAAGAGCGCTCCTCCAAGACCGACGCTGACCTACATGAACTGTGGCGACGGATCGTCTTCACGATCTTGATCTCCAACACCGACGACCATCTGCGCAACCACGGGTTCCTGCGCTTGAGCACCGCGGGCTGGTCGCTGTCACCCGCGTTCGACTTGAACCCCAACCCAGAAAGCGGAGCCAAGCATCTGACGACCGCGATCGACGAGCACAACACGGAGGCGAGCCTCGCGACCGCGCTTGAAGTTGCCGGTCTATTCAGAATCTCAGCGGCGCAAGCACGTGCCGTTGTCGCAGAGGTATTGGCGGCGACTGAGCGCTGGCGGGATGTTGCGCAGAGGATGGGCCTCGGCGGTCAACAGATCGAGCGGCTCGAGCCGGCATTCGAGCATGAGCAGCGAGCTGTCGCGGCGAGTTTGTAGCTGCGACGCATTGCGGATCGACGAGCGCTACCTTTTCTTACTTGCCTGCTTGCCTACTTTGTAGCTCGTCTTGCCGTACTTCTTGCGGGCAAGTCTCTTGCAGGTCGCCCGCTGTTTCTTCGGCTTACTTTCACATGCTTTCAAGGCACTTGCGAGCTTCTGTGCCTTCGTCAGCGACTTGTACGTGGTCATCGTCTTGATCGGCGAAGTCACGACCAGCGGTGTGACCTTCAGCTTGTACCCGGTCGGGGTCGCTTCAGCCGGCTCGGTGACGACTTCGCTCGGCGGCTCTCCTGTCCCTGGAGTCGTGAACGTCTGATCGGAGCCTTCGACGGTCGGGCCTTCCCATTGGGTGGTGTCTTCGGTGAGCACGGAAGTGGCCGCAATCACCCGGTAGTGGTAGGCCGTACCGGGTTTCAACGTCACGCCCGCGCGATCCGCGTGGGCCAAGTCGAGGCTCACCGTCTGGCCCTCGGTGCCAGGATCAGTGTGACCGAACGGCAGACCTTCTACTTCGGTATCGAGACCAAGGCACAGTGAGGAGTCTGCCCACTCGGGCGGGCACACGAACGTGGAGAAGTATTCGTTGGGGTTTCCTACAAGCTGGAACTGATACCGCGCGCCGCTCTTAACGTTCTCGGGGTTGATCTTCGCTTCGAGCGTCGCATCAGTGGAGGTAACTTGCGAGACGGACTCCGATTCGATCGCTACCGGCGCGGTCGTCGAGGGAGGCGTCGTGAACGTCCCTTCCTCGCTGTAGGCGGGAGGACCTTCCCATTCGAGCGTGTCTTCGCTGACCTTGGCTGTGGCTGCGAGCACCCGGTAATGGTAAGTCGTACCGGGCTTCAGCCCCACGCCCGCGGCGAGCAGTTCCACGTGTGCTTCTCTGGCTTCCGTTCCGGCGTGTATCGAGCCGATCGGCAGCTCCCCAGGCGATTGAGTGCCAACACATCCATTCCATCGCCTCGGATGTTCGGGGCAGACGATTTCGGGCTGAAATTCGTCCGGGTTGGTGACCACCTGGAACTGGTAGACCGCGCCGCGCAAAGACAAGCCCTTCGGGTTGATCCACGCCGTGAGGCCAGCGTCGTGCTGGCCGACATACGAAACCGAGACGCCTTCGATTGCCGGCTCAGACGCCGCAAGCGCATCGGCGGGAAATCCCAACGCAAGGCAGCCAATCACGACGAGCCCAGCCAAGCTCATCGACCCCCCGCGACCACTCCGAAGCGGATTAATCCGACTTCTGGCAGACATTTAGCGCGGATCGTATCAAGCCGAGGCCCGTCCGAAGCCCGCAGTCCCGGGATATTGCTACCTCGCCTAAACCCACCGAGTAGCGCGGGGAGCTCCCTCACCCCGCCCGCCGGTAGCGGATGTGCGTGGCGAGCGGAGAGTGGAGCACCTCGACCGGCTCGAACCCGAGGGACTCAACTCCGTCGAACAGCCGCTCGCCGGACCCCAACAGGACGGGGACCACGTCGAGCGTGAGTTCGTCGATCACTCCCGCGGCGAGCGCCTGGCGGACGGTCGAGGCGCCGCCCGCGATGTCGATGCCATCCTCGCCGGCCGTCTCACGCGCCTGCGCGTAGGCGGCCTCGAAGCCCTGGGTGACGAAGTGGAAGCTCGTACCGCCGTCCATCTCGACCGGCTCGCGGGCGTGGTGGGTGAGCACGAAGACCGGCGCATGGTAAGGCGGCTCAGAGCCCCACCATCCATCCCAGGCCTCATTCCACTCGCCGCGGATCGGCCCGAACATGTTGCGGCCCATGAGGTAGGCCCCGCGCGGTCGCATGAGCCAGCCTTCTGCCGTCGCGTCGGCATCGTTCGCGCGCGCGTCGCCTAGATGCCAGCCGTGGACCTCCCTGCCCCGCTTCCCCAGCGGATTCTCCCGGCTCTGGTCCGGCCCGGCGACGAAGCCGTCGAGCGAGATCGACATGTGGCAGCTGGTGTCCGGCATCGGCGTCCTCCAAGTGATTGCGATTTGCAAGCGTCGGCACCGTACCGCACGGGAAATGTGGTGGCAAAGCAAACGCCTCGGTTTCGCGCTTGAGCTGCGCCTTCGTCTTGCCTCCAGACCGCAACGCCTCCACGTCAGCGCGACGAGCCTGCTCCTTTTCCGCAAAGCGCTGCTCGGGATTGAGATCTTCTGTAGGCATGTCCGTCATAGGGTGCGTTCCTAATCGTGCTGATCGTTCTGGGAAATGCAAATCCCAGGTCACGCAACTTAAGCAAGCGCGGCTGCCAGCTCACCAGCCTCGACCCGGACGGAGTGCGGCACCGTGATCGTGAGATGTCCGTCGCGCTCAAGCAGCCATCTGGCGTTGATGATCGTCACTCCGATCACCTCGCCGTCGGGTCCATAGCGGACACCATGACCCTCCGGCGTGAGAACGGCATCGGCGGCCATGTTCGACTCGCCGCGCGTGAGATAGAGCACGTCGCCGTCCGCGTCGTAGTTGACGCGTTCGAATACTAGATCGTCGATCTTGACCTTCATGTTGTCCATCCGCTTGGCGATTCTTCGTGTCCGTAGCCGAGAGCGGTCACAATGCGTGGCGACTCCTTTTCAGAGTCTACGACCACCATCAGCCACTGGCTAGGGCCGACATCCTGCTTGAAGAAGCGCTCGCGCAACGGTCGAGGGTCCGGCTCACGATGATCGGGGTCGGGAAGGACGGCGAGCACGACGGCGAGATAAGGCTCAAGCTCTGGATGCCCCTGCTGCGGGAGCAGGATGTGGCGCAGCCATGTGTCCTCGAACAGCACCACTCGCGTGCCCTCTGGCGTCCTCGTCTCAGCCAGGATCGGACGCTCGCTCATGGCCGGCTCGCTTTTGGTGCCGGACGAACGCGCCACGCCTCGCGATCCACGATGGACAACATGGCCCCGAGGCTACCTACGCGCCCGGATCGCCGAATGCCCGGTCGACCATCTCGACCTCGTGCTCGTTCGACGCGTAGTCGACGTAGCGCTGCGTCGTCGCCATGTCGCGGTGGCCCATCCACTCCTGAAGCGTCCGCATCGGTACCCCGGCAGCAGCCATCGCGGTCCCGAACGTGTACCGCAGGTCGTGAAAGCGGTGCGTCGGCCCGAGCTTCGCGGCCTTCAGCGCCGGCGGAGTTCCAGCTGCAAACCCAGGCCGAACTCGCCTACCAGCGCCTGGTCGATGACTGGCGCTCAACAGCACCGAAAGGTGGTGCGGGCGCGACACCGGGGCGCGCATCCAACAAGCCCTCGAAGGGCAAAGCCGCGCGGCAGGCCACAAGCCCCTGACGCCTGCGCTTCGCTCACGTCAGTCACCCGCACCACAACAAATCATCCCACTCCCAAGCACTCGACGCGACCCCACCGTCGATGCGTCCCCCCGCGCCACGGCACGCCCCCAGCGCAACAAGAACGGCCGCCCTGGCGGGCACCTCTACGAGTCGCCAGGTCCAACCCGCTTCGGTCTAATTGCTCGGTTTGGGCGAGCGGATCTCTACGGCGATGACATTCGACGGAGGAGTCGACGGCATCGGGCTGGGCGGAGCAGGCGTGGGAGATGAAGGCGGATTAGGCATTTCAATCAAGAATTGTAACGACTAGGGCGACGGCCAACGCAACGATCTCGACACCAAGCGCGATGAGTGCTTGCTGAACCTTGTCCGCAGATCCCTCGAGGATCACTTGATTGTGCTTATAGAAGCCATCGAGATAGCTGGCCGCGGACGCCTGCATCTGTGGCAGATCAGCGCCCCTATCGGTCACCAGCTGCAGCATCTCGCCACCAAGGAGACCGGCCTGCCTGTCCTTCGGAAAGAGCGCAGAACCACAGGAACGAGCACGCCACAGGTAAGCCAGCGCCGCGACGCCGAACGGAATTGCCGCACCAGCCGGTGCGCTCCCGAGCGCCACCGCAGCGACGGGGACCACGATCGAGGCAGCTGAGAGGACCGCCGTCGCCTTCTCACGGAGCTGATTCTCGCTGCCGTCCTGGGATTCAAGCGCGGCACGCGATAGTTCGAGCGCTACTTCCTCGGGGCAGTTCGCCATGGCAACAAGGTAAGGCGACCACAGGACGCATCGGCCCTCACGCTATCCATGACACCCACACCTCGCCGTGCCGAACGGATGACAGCCTCGACGCCCACCTGAGGGACCACCGCGGGACCACGAGACCCCTGCAGAACCTCAGAATCCCCGTAACAACGGGCTTTCCTGCAATGGGCGATACTGGGCTCGAACTCGCCTCCGGGGCTCGGGTTAGGCCAGATAGCCCGGTTTTATTGGGTTTAGGTGCTCTCAGATCACCTCGGATTCGCTCAAATTGCTACCAAGATTGCTACCAGGCCGGGTGAGTGTCGGACCTCCAGGAAGCCCGAGTGAGCCGATCCCGTCGGCTACATGGCCGTGTCGGCGGCGCTTCCGAATACAATTCAAGGACCGTGTCGGCGCATCCCGCGAACAACAACGTACAGACGTGTTTGGAGCTTCCCGTGGAGGAGCTGCTCCGCCGTGCTCGGCCGTTGCCAGACCACGATGAGATGGTGATCGAGGATCTCACCGTCGAGGAGGGCGAAGCCTTCCTTGCTGCGATCGAGTCGTGAGCCCGTCCCGGGCGCGTGGCGCGATCATCATCGATACCGACGTGTTCAGCGCGGATCTCGTGCCAGGGTCACGATTAGCTGAACGCTACGCGCCGCTGATCGCCGGTAGACCTGCATTCATCTCGTTTCAGACCGCTGCCGAGTTGCGCTATGGAGCCATTCGCCGCCGCTGGGGAGAAGCCCGAATGCGGAGGCTCGACGCCAAGATCCACCGGGCGGAGGTCGTCCACACAGGCCCCGAGTTGGTAGCTCTGTGTGCCCAACTGCGCGCCGACTGCGCAGCAATCGGCCACGCGCTGGCGCAGCGCGAGCACAACGCCGACCGATGGATCGCCGCGACGGCTATCCGACTCGGAGTGCCGCTCGTCTCTAACGACACGATCTTCCGCAACGTTCCCGATCTTCTGCTCGAAACGCACGCCGACGGCCGAGCTTCTTGAGCCGGCGCGCGGGTTCGTCCACGGATCGCGGACGACGATCGCTGGCAAGCGCGAGGCCGGTGACGAACGACGTAACGAAACCGATGTATCTCGGCTCGGCTAACCCTTCTTCCTAAGCCGCGATCACGACGAAGCCGACTGCCAGCACGATGAAGTAGCAGGCCGCCCCGTAGCGACGAAAGGAAGGTTTGTCGGCTTCATCGCGCGCCTCCTGCCGCTTTCCGACCGCAAGCATCAGCTGCTGATACGTCAGTGTCAGCCCGCTTGCGAACAGAGACATAGCGACGACAGGTCGCGTCGAATGGCCAGGAGGCTTGCCGACATAGAGGGCGCGGAGACAGACGTACTCGCCGATACCGGCGACGAGCAGCAGGTACAGCGCGAAGAACGCCGCGACGAGATCGTCAGCGGCCCGCGAATACAGCCAGGGAAATCGCGGCTCCAAAGTCCGCCGCATCCACGACGGATCGCTTCGCTCAGTTCGTGGTCGAAGCATCGGAGAGTTCTCAAGCAGATTCGCTTGAAAAAGGAGTGCGAGATACAGAACCGGGATGACACCGGCGACAATCTCGTAGTAGATCAGCGGATCACGCATCGACCCCACCCGCCTATTTGTCTTTCTTTGTTGGGCCTTTGGAAATCGTCGCTTTGACGGCCGGGGCCACTGCCGCGATCGGCACCGCCGTGATCGCGTCCACCAACAGTCCGTGCTTCTCGACGTAGCCGCCCTCACGGAGCGGCCGTTGCTCCTGCGGACGCTGGGGCTGAGGCCTATCGACCCCCAGCAGCGCCTTGTTCGTCTTGTCGTTGCTCATTGCTCACCTCCCTTCGTTTAAAGAGGGATAGTCATGGTATGCCGTCGATCGGACGACTCAACCGAGCCGTCAGACAAGTCACAGCAGTTGGGGCTCGACGAACAGAAGGCGCGGATCGCAGACGATCGTAATCTCCAAGCTGTGATGCGTCGGGCGGGAGCGGCGCAGCGCCCGATCACGCCGCGTGGCCTGCGAGCTGCTCGCCGGCATCCTCCGACTCGAAGGCCGCCGCGACGAACGCTGCCTCGTGCGCGCTGGGCGCATAGTCGGCGTAGCGCTGGGTCGTCTCGATGTCCCGGTGCCCCATCCACTCCTGAAGGGTCCGCATCGGCACGCCCGCTGCGGCCATCCGCGTTCCGAACGTGTGGCGCAGATCATGAAAGCGGTGGGACTGCTCAAGCTGCGCAGCCTTGAGCGCGCGGCGGTAGCGGCGGAGGATCGCCGCCTTGTCGAGAGGCCCGCCCGTGTGAGGATCGGCGAACACTAGATCATCACCCGTCGTCGCCCCTACGGTGCGGCTGAGCCGGTCCAGCTCTCCCGCGACCTCATCGGCCATTGGGATACTGCGCGTCGAGCGGCGGGACTTTGGAGTGCCGAACTCGCCCAGCACGTAGTTCTGACGCACCCTAACCCGGCCCGCAGTCCAGTCCACGTCGCGCCAGCGAAGCGCCACAAGCTCGCCCTGCCGCAGTCCGGTCATCGCAGCGGCGAGATACAGCGCGCGGTCGATCTCCCGGTACGGCCCGGCAACGGCCGCGTCGGCAAGCGCCCGGACCTCAAGCGGTTCAAGGAACCTGATCTCGACGCTCTCCGGCTTGCTGGGCAGCTCGACGTGCCGGGCGACGTTGACGTGCAGCCATCCCTTGCGCTCGGCGAACCCGAGCAGCGCCGATAGACACCCGATGTAGTTGCGGACCGACTTCGCGCCGACCGGGCGCCCGTAGCGACGGTCGCCCTTGGCCTTTGGCCCAGGTCTCTCGCCCTTCTCCATCATCGTCATCAAGTCGTGAACGTCCTGAGCCGCGATCCGGCGCAGGTCCCGGTCGGCGAAGAACGGTTCCAGCCATACGCGCAGAATGGACTCCACGGCCGTCGTGGTCGCCTTCTTGCGGCTCTGGCGCTCCAGGTTGGCGAGGTAGCGGCGTCCCAGCTCTCCGATCGTCAGCGCATCGCCGGTGACCATCCGGGCAGGCCCGGTCTCCGCGATCAGGCGGCGCAGCTCCGCCTCGGCCTGACGGCGAGTCAGGCCCTCCCGTGAGCCCTCGACGCGCATCGGCCCGATGCGGCGCTTGACCTGCCGTCCGCCATCCGCGCGCCAGTGCGCGTACCACACATCGCCCCGCGTGTAGAGCGAGCCGGCGCCATAGGGACGCCGGGCGATCTTCCTCGATGCGGACATCACTCCTTGCCTTTCTCATCGCGCCAACATGAGTTCTTCAAGCTAGCGCGCACCTCGGCTGTTTTGACGTGGCCGTCTCAACTCAAGGGTCAAGATGCTCCCCCACCTCTGCCCGCCGATCTACGCGCAGAGAGCGAGCAGTACGCGACGCCGCGCCCCGCGCGCGCCACGGACCCCTCATTCGCGTTCGCCACCAGTCCTCCAAGTCTTCCGCGCTGAACCGCACGTAACGTCCGAGGCGCACGTGCGGTATCCGATCCGCGCGCGCCTCGGCGAGGACCCACGAAGCGGGTACCGAGAGCAGCCGGCCGGCCTCTGCCGCGTCAACGAGAGATACGCCGAAAGACGCGGTCGTGTCTTGTGGTTGTGAGCTTTGGGTCATGTGGTTAATGACCGCGACCTACGAAAACCGGCCAACGAGTTTCCGTCCGCGGTCCCACCGGCATCGGCGCCGCGACCTCGCGCGACCTCAATAGGCAGGTTCAAAGCTCGCATGTGGTCGGAGCCCACCTGCTCACGGCCGTTTGCCGATGTACACCGACCACTTGCCGGCGCTGCGCTTCAACAGTCAGAACAGACAACATGCACGGCCGTGCCCTGGCACAGCGAGCGCTGTGCAAATTCGGTGGCCGTTTCGGCGTACTCGTGGTCATCACGTATGTGATGACGGCGGCGAGCATAGGTGCGTCCCGGAGTGGCGGGTACGCGCGCTACCTGGAGAGCAAGACGGTTGAGCCCGAGCGTGGGGACTACTACCTGACCCCTGATGGAGAGATGGTCCAAGCCCCCGGCCGATGGCTCGCCGATGGCGGAACCCTGGACAGGCTGGGAGTCCAAGCGGACGGACCGGTGGATGGCGCGGACTTCATCGCGCTGATGGAGGGTCGCCATCCTGGGGTGGGCCGGTGGCTGCGTCCCGAGGGTGCCGGTGGTGGCCGGGGTGGTGGGATCGACGTGACGTTCAGCGCCCCGAAGTCAGTGTCGACGGTGTGGGCGCTCGGTGATCCCTGGCAGCGCGAGCAGATCGAGCAGGCGCACGGTCGCGCGGTTGAGCAGACCATCCACCACCTGCGAGAGCAGGTGCCTGTCGTGCGCCGGCGTTACAGCGGCCAGGTCGTGGAAGAGCACGCCAAGGACGTGATCGCCACCGAGTACAGGCACACCACCGCCCGCGGCGTCTCGGGCGCCCAGGCCCCGGACCCGCAGCTGCACAGCCATGTCGTCATCACCGGCGCTGTCCGTGAGGACGACCGGATTGTGGCGGTCGCTTCGCGGCCGATCTTTCGCTCCGCGCGGGAGCTCGGCGCGTTCTACCGTGCAGCGCTCGCCGACGAGCTCGCGCGGGAGGGGTACGCGATCGAGCAGGGCACCGGGAAGGATGGGCGGTACTTCGAGATCGCTGGTGTCCCCAGGGAGCTGTGCGATGCGTTCTCCGGGCGTTCCCGTGAGGTCGCCCGTGCGGCGGAGCGCTTCCGTGCCCGCTACGGCCGAGCACCCGAGCGCGGTGAGCTGCGCAACCTCGCGCTCGAGAACCGCCGGTCTAAGGAGCTGACCACACGCTCCGACCTGCAACAAGTGTGGACACAGACCGCTCGCGATCACGGATTCGGGCCGGATGAGGCCGTGCGGCTGATCGGCGCATCCGAGCGCCCTACAGCGGAGCGCGCGATCGAGGATCGGGTCGAGGCGAAGCTGACCGAGCAACACGCCGTCTTCGAGGAGCGTGACCTGCGCGCTGTCGTGCTAGAGCAGGCCGCCGGGGAGATGGCGCCCGATCAGGCGCTCGGCATCGCTCGGGAGATGATCCGTGACCGGCGGGTACTGACCCTGGAGGGCGGACGGATGACGACCTTGGCGGTGCGCGCCCAGGAGCAGGCAATCGAACGCCGCGCCACCCAGCTCGCGCAGCCCGCAGGCCGAGACGTCGGCGGGATCGCACGCAATCACGCTGCCCGTGAGGTCGCCGAGCGCATCGGCGGGCCACTCAATCCCGAGCAACACCACGCGCTCCAAGTCCTTACCGGCCCCGAGCGAGCAGCGGTGCTCGTTGGCCCCGCCGGAACCGGCAAGGGAGTCGTAATCGACGCCGCCGCACGCGCGGAGCAGCACGCAGGACGCGAAACGATCGGGATCGCCGTCTCAGGCTCCACCGCAGAGCGCCTCGGAGCGGACAGCCCCGCCCTGGCCGGACGCACGCTTACCCTGGACGCCCTGGTCGCACGCGCAAACACGGGCACCATCCAGGTGGGCAGGGACACGACGGTTATCTTGGACGAGGCTGGGATGGTCGATCACAAGCGCCTGAACGCGCTCACCGAGTTGGTGGAGCGCTCCGGGTCCAAGCTGATTGCTGTCGGTGACGGCAAGCAGCTCCCCTCGATTGGCCCCGGCGGCATGTTCGACCGGCTCTCTGACCACGCTCCCACCGCTGAGCTCGCGGACATTCACCGCACCAAAGACCCCGCCGAGCGACGCGCATGGCAAGCACTACGTGCTGGGGAACCCGAGCGCGCGATGGCTCACTACGCCTCACGCGGCCAGTTGCACCTCTCCGATACCCGCGACCAGGCGGCAGAGCAAGCCGTACAAACATGGGCCGCGCTCACGGAGGGCAGCGATATCCGCGAGGTCGCTTTGATCGCTGACGCCTCCAATCAGGAGATCGACCGGCTCAACGCCCGCGCCCAACACATACGAGCACAACGAGGCGAACTCGGACACCACGAGATCCCAGTGCCCGATATCCATTACGGCCTACGCGAAGGCGACCTCATCGCATTCACCACGCAGCACCGTCCGCGAGGGCAGCAACGAGTCGAGAACGGCACCCGCGGCCAAGTGAGCGCCATCCACGAGCAAGGCGTGACCATCACGCTCGACGGTTCACAGCGCAAGGTCCAGCTCGCCGGCGAGGACCTGCATTCGGTAAAGCTGGCATACGCGCAGCATGTCTACCGCCAGCAGGGCGCGACCGTCGAGCGCTCCGTCGTACTGACCGGCGGCTGGCAAACCAGCAAGGAGACCGCCTACGTCGAGGCCACACGCGCCCGGCACGGCACCGACTGGTTCATCGCCCGCGACGACCTCGGCACCGAAGGACAAGACCCAGACCGCATCACGCGCCTCGCTCAAAACATGCGCCGCAGCCACGCCCAGACCCCATCCCTTGCGCACCCCGAGCTGCCCGACCCAGAATGGGGCTCGGGCTTCCGAATCCCGATCGCGCCCAGCCGGCGCAGCCGGATACCAGGAATCACCCGCACCATCAACCGCATCGCCCAACCACGAACACCAGAGCGGACACGATGAGTTACGAGATAGTTAAGTGCTACTACCGAAGGCCCCTGTCGGCCGGACGTCCAGGGCCCACGCGGCGACGCAAGCGGGCCCACGGCTACAACGACTCGACACGCCTCTGCAACCACCACTACTGAGCCTGTATCGTCGTTGCCATGTGGAGAGTGTTCGGGTGAGCGACTCTGGTCGTGGCGGGGATCGCAGCCCTTATCGAGGCACACACGTACCATCCGCTTCGCTGTCTCGGCTGCGTTCCTTCCCCATTTGCCTCGTCCGAACCGTCGCGACCGTCTTGCTGGTCATCATCGGTCTGATCGGCTATTGGGGGATGCAGACTCAACCATGAGGCTGCACGATCGATGGGCCGATGGGTGGCGCGCGTTTCGCGAGCGCGGTTATCGTTCGCGCTCACCGACTCGGAGCTGGCCCGACAATTGGATCGACCGTTCAATCGTCGCGGCATACATATGCCCCAGGGAGCACGAGTTGTACCCGGAGGCCGGGTTCGACACCGAGGAGTTCCGCGCTGCGGCAATCTATCGGCAGGACCCTGACTGGCTTCCAAAGCCGAACCCGAACAATCTCCCGGAGGGCGTAACCCCGAGCAGCGGCTTGCTCTACGTGGTGCTTGCGCTGGAGCGGCGTCCGCTGGGGGCGGTTGTAGGCGACTGGAAAGCCTGGGATGACGAGGCTGATGCGCGAACAGCGGCGCGCACCTGGGTAGGCCCCGGCGTCATTGACGTCCCCTTTTATGCACTCGGCCACGAAGCGATCGAGTGCGTCCGGCGTCTTATCCGTCGCGGGCCTAACTATGGACTATGAGGGGTCCGCGTGTTTGCTCTGCGCCGCCGCCACCGATCGATCATCGTTGGCGACAGCCCACGCGATCCCCGCCAACATTCCCTGCTTGATCTCGCTCCACTCGCGCTCACGCGCCCACGTCGTCGCCGCATCTACACCAAGAGGTTCACCGTCCGCCATGAGCTGACGTAGGCGAGGTAGGAGCATCCCGGCGTATAACGGCTGGAGGAATTGGTCCTCCGTGAAATCGCCGAGATCCTCCAGAGCTTTCCTCTGAGACTGGGTTAGCGCCACGGCATGACTCTAGTCGGCATCGTCGTCGAGCGCTCCTCATGTGGCCGCGCATGTCGACACGGGTGGTAGGGTCGCGCGCGTGGCGCAATGTTTCTGTGGATGCGGTCGAGAGCTCGACTGGCGAGGTCGGCGCGTTGCCGGATGGGCGAAGATGATCGATGAGCGGGTGACGCGGCTACGTGCTGAGCTACCGCCCAGCGATCCTGGCGATCCCGAGACGTCCGCGCAACTCGCAACGTTTGTGCAACGCGGTGAAGACATCGAGGCCGAGTTGCTACTCGTCGTGCATGGCGAGCGCCAAGCCCACGAAGTTGATCAGCGGCAGATGAAGGACTGGATCAAGAACGCTAGCCGCACGCTGGGGGCTGGCCGAGCAGAACGCGATCAGCGCGTCAAGGCCCTGGGACAAGCCGCCATCGATTCTGGGATGACCGCCGAGCAGTTTGCGGAGGATTTGATTGCGCGAAGTACTCGCGAGCTTAAGACGTGGGCCGAGGAACACGGCATGAGTGTGAGTGACGCGATCAAAGCGATTGAGCAGATGCCACCCGCCGAGCGACCGAAGTTCGGCGAGCGCTGAACGGAATCACCGGTGCGACCCGGCGCGTTGGTTCACACCTACGCAGAAGTCACGGTCGCGTTGGTTCACACCTACGCAGAAGTCACGGTCGCGTTGGTTCACACCTACGCAGAAGTCACGGTCGCGTTGGTTCACACCTACGCAGAAGTCACGGTCGCGTTGGTTCACACCTACGCAGAAGTCACGGTCGCGTTTAGCTCCGCCCCTCGCGTGCCCGGTCAACCTCGCTCTTGGGTACCTGCAAGAGCCGCGAGGTCAGGTTCTCAAATGTCTGATACTCCGACTCGGCCGGGACAGACGGATGATCCTCTCTCGCTGGCGACAGTGCGTCGCCAGCGCTGAGATTCACCTTCACCGCCTTCGGCTCGTCGGGGAGCGCGTCGGCCTCCCGACGCCTCTGCGCTAGCTCACCAGTCATAAGGGCCTTCCAGATGTAGTCGTGAGGGAGGATCGCGACCACGCCGAACGTGCTCGCCACATTCGCCGCGTCGCTACCCTCCGGGGGCTCAAGATGCCATGTGACCATGCCACACACGAAGTGCAGGTATCTGATCCTGCCAAGCTTGCCGACGCCCGGTTCCGGCGGAACAATTGGGTCGCACTCCTCCAATTCCGGCAGCGCGATCTCAAGAAAGCAAGGCGACCCGCTAAACCCCTTGTACGACCGGCAATCGGCCAGATGACAGTCGTACACATAGTGATCCTTGTGCTTGATGCCGCGCTCGTAGATGGCGCCGAGCGTGCCCGACCGCGCCATTGCACCTCCTCGGGCTCAAGCAGGCCGACGTAGTGAAACGGCATCGCAAGCAGATTCGCCTCAATCCGCTCACGGATGTAGCCGCCAACCTCAAGAGCGTTGATATAAAAGCTCTCTGGTCGACCATAAGGCAGGACGGCCAGGTCGACGTCATCGAGTGGCTGCTTCCAGTCGGGACCTTCCGTGGACTGCTCCGGGTAGACACCGCCAGGGACATAGGGGTCGGGGAACACAAGTCCCGGCTTTTCCTGGCCGTCGATGACGTGGTGGGCCGTGAGGACATACGAGTACCACGCGCCCTCGTGGGTCTCACTCTCCACGCGCACATAGAAGCCGGTCCCCTTAGCTCGTCGCTCCCACTTTCCCGTCTTGGGACTGCGGACATCTCCGATGATTCGGATAACCGAGTGGAGCATGTACGGGTGCAGAGGCATCTCAGACCTATCTAGACGGGACCGCCGGGACGGAGCTCGCGACGCGCCGATCATACCCTCGGTTGGGTGCGCCACATATATCGGCGCCCTACCCGCCGAGCCGCCGCGGTGGTAGGCGCTCGCCCATCGCGCACCGCCTATGCAGCTCCCACAGCGCGAGCGCCAACAGTAGCGACCCGATCAGCACACGGCCGACCTGACCCCGCCAGATCCAGGGACTGACGCAGCCCCGAGGACATTGCTACCTATTTGCTACCAAGTTGAGCCCTGAGGCGCGAGAATCTCCTGCCTTAGAGCCAACTTTTGCGATGGGCGATACTGGGCTCGAACCAGTGACCTCCGCCTTGTCGAGGCGGCGCTCTCCCAGCTGAGCTAATCGCCCTGGGAAGAGTCGAAGCCTATCAACGAGCATCGTGCGGGATCCCACGCCGCGGCCAGGCACCACGGCGGCCAGAGCGCGGGATCAGACCCCGGCCCCAACCCGGCACCAGCCAAGCCAGGCAACGGCAAGGCCCGGGCGGAGCCTCCCAAGGGCGCTCGGGCCAAAGCACGGCGTCAGGGCACGATCACGACCCGGCCACCACCACCGACGCCGGCCGCTTCCACGCCGCTGGAGCCGACGACACCCGAGGAGCCTTCTTCCACCCCGCGCGCGCCTTCCACGCCACTGGAGCCTTCCACACCGCGAGCGCCAGAGAGCGCTTCAGCTTCGGCCTCACCTTCGACTTCAGAGCCGGACCCGGCACCTTCGACTTCCCCGAAGGTCCCCTGTGACCCGCGGGTGGAGCCGCCTTCCGGCAGACCCGATTCCGAGCCAGACCCACCTTCGGTCTGGGTTTGGCCGGTGCTCTGCTGGGTAGAAGCCGACGAAACCCCTTCCCCGGCCTCGATCTTCTTGACGGCAGAGGCGACCAGGTTCGAGGCAATCGCGAAGCCGACGCCCGTGGACCCAGGCTGCGAGCCTTCGGTCCGCGCCGCGTCGGAGGCGATCTGCGAGTTGACGCCGATCACTTCGCCTTGTTCGTTCAAGAGCGGCCCGCCGGAGTTGCCGGGGTTGAGTGCCGCGTCGGTCTGGATCGCACCCGCGATCTTCGAACCGTTCGGAGCCGCGATTTCGCGCCCGAGCGCGGAGACGATCCCGCGCGTGAGCGTCTCATTCAGACCGTAGGGATTGCCGATCGCGTAGACGGGGTCGCCGACCTGGAGCGAGCTCGAGCTGACGATATTCAACACCTTCAAACCCAACCCAGAGGGATCGATCTTGATCAGCGCCAGATCATCGTTCGCTTCCTCGCCCACCAGTTTCGCGGGACGGGTGACGGACGAGGACTTACCGGGCCCGGCGACGATCGACGAGGCCCCCGCGACGACGTGATCGTTCGTGAGGATCAGACCTTCGTCGTTGAGCACGATCCCCGTACCGGAGTCTTCGCCCTCGGCGGTGACGGCCTTGATCGACACCACGCCGGAGGAGTCGCGCTGGTAGATCTGGGTGGCAGTCGGAGCCGCCGTGGAGGACACCTCGCGAGTGCCCGCGGACGAGTCCCGACTCGAAGCGGTGCTCGCGCGCGCGGCTGGAGCGGAGCTTTGCGCGCCGATGCCGACAAGCACGGCCACCACGCTCGCGGCGGCCGCTCCCAGCATTGCGGCGAGGAACAGCGGTGCGAAGAGACGTTTCACGGGAGACCTCCATCCGGGTTCTGAAGCGATCGGCCCATGATGAGCGTGCCGCCTGTGCCGACGCTAACGCCGCCCCTAAGCTCGACTAACGGAGGAAGAAAGAGTTTCTAACCGGATCCGAAGGAACTGATAAGACAAGTAGACAGTGAGCGGGTCAAGGTGGGCATGACCTGCGGATCTGGGATCGCTATCGCACAGCGGCCCGATACCCTTGAAGAGCTTCCTGGCGACGTGGCGGAGTGGCTACGCAGCGGCCTGCAAAGCCGTCTACACCGGTTCGACTCCGGTCGTCGCCTCTCTTTGGACTAGGCCGGCAGCAGCTCGTCGAGGCGTCCGCTCTCGAAATAGCTCGAGTGCGTGCGCTTGATCGTCTGAAGCGACTCGGCGCTCAACAGAACGACCTCGATGCTCGGCCGGTTGCGCGTCTCTTGCTCGCACTGGTCATACGCGCGGAGCGCCTCGTCGTAGTCGGTCCCAAACTCCTTGACATCAGCCTGGCTGGCGTCTATGTCATAGATCACGAGGAAATGCTTGATATCGACGATACTCATTGGACCCTTCCAGATCGGCGCCAGGTCACATCAGTCATCATGGCACGGCGTCCAAGGTCGCACGCAGCTGCTCGGCGGAGAACTCGCCTCGGTCGAAGCGAGCCAGCAGATCGGCCAGTGTCACAAAGTACGCGCGTAGTTCGGCCCCGCCGGCACCGAACTTGAGCCCGATACCGGTTTCCCTGCCGCGCTCCTCCACCGTATTGGCCCACACGTCCTGGGCGATGGTGCGCAGCTGCACCTCGATCGGATAGCCGCTGCGCTTCACGATCAGGTGCAGAGCGCGATAGCCGGAGTCCTTGGGCTCGGCGATGTAGTCCCTGACCCGGATAATCGTCCAGGACTTGCGCAGACGGCGACTCACGACCTGGACATGCCGCAGGGTCGGTAGAACAGAGCGAACCCCGCCGATGTCGTGCATCTGGGGTGACCCGACCCTCCTCGCGTGCAAGCTTGTCGATCAATGTGTTCAGGCGCTTTAGGCGCTGCGTCACGTCTATTCGACCGTCAACGTAGCCTCCCTCCTGACCTACGTGGTAACGAAGGTTCGCAGCAACTATGGAGAGCGGGCGGGCGTGCAGGCTCCGCCACCATCTGAGGGCCTCCCACGCGCAATCGAGCTTGTCTTCGTCGAGCTCCACGATGGCGCTGTCACCGTCATCCCGCATTCGTTTGCGAAGCTCGAGCATCAGCATGCCCGCCCGGTTGACCTCGCCCTTCGTGAATGGTGCTGCCACCGGTGGAGTGGAAGGACGAGGGGCGGCCATCGCAGGGTTGTAGCGGACCTGCCCCGATCCGGTCATCGCCCTACATCGCCCTACCGATCGATCGTCACCGGTGTTCGCACGGCCACTCACCCCCGATGCGCTGGAGCGTTTCTCACCGATCGGCCCGTTCCCGGCAGCTTCCCCCTCCATGCCGCCCGCCTGTAACGCGGAAGGGCGCCTGTGTTTCAACAGAGAACCTCAGCACGCCCGCCGGCAGGCGGGCCCATGAATCAGTCTCTCACCCACCCAAGGGCGAAGGCGGAATCCGGGTCTGGCCGTGCACCTCGGGCAGGTTCATCATCAGCTCGTCGATGTAGCACCACGACCAGACTTCGCGGGGCTCGATCGAGCGGATGATCGGGTGGCCGCTGGAGCGCGCGTGCGCCGTGGCGTGGCGGTTGGGCGAGTCATCGCAGCAGCCGACGTGGCCGCACTCCAGGCAGATCCGCAGATGCAGCCAGGGTTCGCCCGTCAGCAGGCACTCCTCGCAGCCGTCGCTCGACTCCGGCAGCTGGGTTACGAGGACGTGGTCGAGGTGCGTGCAAGCGGCCATCTCGAAAGCCTAGCTTCTTCTATCGAAAGAGCGTCGGCAAGAAATCTTGCAGACCTCCCCGTGTTACACATCTTGCAGCCGGACCTGTTAGGTTCCCGCCCGTTCGTGCCGAGTCCTCTGCCCCACGGGGTGAAGGATCGGGGGACCCACTTGCAGTCGAGAGACTGCGGGGGCGAATCGCCACAACGATTGTGGCGTAGCGCTTTTTTCGGAAAGCGCGAGCCCGACAGCTAACCCCGTAGGCGCCAAGCAGAGATATCGAAAGGACGCCTTTTCTATGTCGGGATTCCCGCGTGATCTTGCCGTGCTCGAGCCCTGGGAGCTTTCAGCGATCCGCTCGCGCGCCCGCCGCCGGCGGGCTGCCCGCGGGCGTAGTCGCGGCGCCGTCGTCGCCAAGCACTCCTCCCCCGCCGAGCGCGCCCGCGGCGCTGCCCTCGCCGGACACTCCGCCCCCGCCAAGCACGACGCCTCCCCCATGTCCTTGGCGGCGATGATGGATACGGGCAACCGGACAGCCACGACGCGCGACCTGGCCGAGGAGCAGCCGTGGGATCTGTCGCTGGGCCGCTCCCGCGCTCGCCGACGGGCCGCCGAGCTGCGCTTCGTGCCGGCCGGCTCTCGCGCGAAACGCATCTCGATCGGCGCGCTGGCCGCACTCACGGTCGGGCCGGTCACCGGCATCGCAAGCGCAGTCGCCGCCGCCGAACCGACTACCTCCCTCTCCGAAGAACAGGCGCCGGCCGGCGGCAGTGAAACAGCCGTCGCGCGGCTGCAGCACGCGCTGAGGCTGCCCGTCGACGGCGACTTCGGCCCGGAAACCGAGGGCGCGGTGCGCCGCCTGCAGGCCCGCCACGGGCTGACCGTCGACGGGATCGTCGGCCCGGAGACGTGGGGCGTGCTGGGGATCCACAGCGAGGAAACGCTGACCCCTCCCCCCTCCGCGCTGGCCGCCGCGAGCGCCACGAGCACCGCGACCGATTCGACCGGCCACATGAGCACGGTGGCCGACACGAGCAGCAGCACCAGCGCCACCGAAGCGGAGGTCGCCGCCAACCCGGTCGCGCGTCTGCAGCAGGCGCTGCACCTCCCCGTCGACGGCACCTTCGGCCCGGAAACCGAGGGCGCGGTGCGCCGCCTGCAGGCCCGCCACGGGCTGACCGTCGACGGCGTCGTCGGACCGGCGACCTGGAGTGTGATCGGCGTGAACAACGCGAGCACGCTCAACCCGCCCAGCGACGCGCTGGCCGGATTCGGCCCGGGCCGCTCGAGCGGCTCCTCCAGCAACACCGCGGGTGGCGGCGAAGGCGACTCCTCAGGTGTCGTGGCTCAAGTGATCGCAGCCGCGAATGAAATCGCGACCAGGCCGTACGTGTTCGGCGGCGGGCACGGCTCGTTCCAGTCGGTCGGCTATGACTGCTCGGGCTCGGTCTCCTACGCGCTGCACGGCGGCGGCCTGCTGAGCTCGCCCGAGGACTCGAGCGGCCTTGAGTCCTACGGCGAAGCGGGGCCGGGCAGGTACATCACGATCTACGCGAACGCCGAACACGCCTGGATGACGATCGACGGACGGCGCTTCGACACGGTCGCCCAGCAGGAGACGGGCACGCGCTGGTCGGATTCGATGACCTCCACGGCGGGCTACGTCGTGCGCCACCCGGACGGTTTGTGACTTTGTGACGCCTCGGCTCGGTAGGCCTTAAGGCCTACCGAGAACCGCCCGGAAGGACCACGAACAGCCCACGATCGAACGTCCCGTCTCAAGCTCGGCCTAGCTTTTTCTCCCCGTCCACAAAAGGCGACAGGAGAGAAAAACGATGCTTGCACGGGCGCACACGTTCACGATCGAGGGCCTGCAGACGCGGCATGTGACCGTCGAGGTCGACATCCGTCCGGGGCTGCCCGGGTTCACGATCGTCGGGCTGGCCGACGTGGCCGTGCGCGAGGCGCGCGAGCGCGTGCAGGCGGCGATCCTCAACTCGGGCTATGAGTTCCCTGCCCGGCGGATCACCGCGAACCTCGCCCCCGGCGATGTGCCGAAGGTCGGCCCGGGCCTGGACCTGGCGCTCGCCTGCGCGGTGCTGGCAGCCAGCAAGCAGCTCCCGAGCGAGCCGCTTGAGAGCCACGCGTTGTTCGGCGAGCTGGCCCTCGACGGCGCCGTCAGAGCCTGCCAGCAGGGCACGCTGGCGGTGGCCCAGGCGACGCTGAAGGCCGGCCTGCGAACGCTGGTGCTCGCACCCGAGCGGGCCCGCGAGGCGCGGCTGATCGAGGGCCTGGAGGTCGCCTGCGTCGAGCGTCTATCGAGCGCCGTGCGGGTCCTCGGCGGCGGTCCGGCCGACTCGCTGCCCGAGGCGTCAGAGCCGGCCCAAGCAGCCACGACGGCGACGCACGTGGCGGATTTCGCGGGACCGGATCTGAGCGACGTGCGCGGCCAGCACCATGCCGTGAGAGCGTTGATCGTGGCCGCCGCGGGCGCTCACAACAGCCTGTTGAGCGGACCGCCGGGGACGGGCAAGACGATGCTCGCTCAGCGACTGCCGACGATCCTGCCGTCGTTGAGTCCAGCGGAGGCGATCGAGGTGACGCGGATCCACAGCATGGCGGGCGGCTGGGAGGGCGATCTGGCCAGCGACAGGCCATTCCGAGCGCCACACCACTCGATCACGGCCGCGGGCCTGATCGGCGGCGCGCGGCGCGGCTGGGTCGGCGAGATCGTGCTCGCGCACAACGGCGTGCTGTTTTTAGACGAGCTGTCGGAGTTTGCCCGCCCGACGCTCGAGGCGCTGCGCCAGCCCTTGGAGGACGGCCGCGTGGCGATCGTCAGAGCGCAGCACTCCGCGGTGTACCCGGCGCGGTTCATGCTGGTGGCCGCCACCAATCCCTGTCCGTGCGGCTACGCAGGGCCGTCGGAAAGATGCAGATGCAGCGAAACGGAGATGGCGCGGCACCGCCGCAAGCTGAGCGGGCCGCTGCTCGACCGCATCGATCTGGTGGCGAAGCTGGAAGGCGAAGGGACGCTCGGCCTGAGCACGGCGCCGCTGACGAGCTCGCGGAAGGCGCGCGAGCAGGTGCTGGCCGCACGCGAGCGCCAGGCGGCGCGTTTGGCGGAGGAGGGAGTGACGGTGAACGCGCAGATGGATGTGCGCATGCTCAAGCGCCACGCACAGCTCGAGGAGCGCGCCGAGGAGCTGCTGAAAAAGAATCAGCAGCGAGGACTGCTGAGCGCGCGCGGACTGCATCGGGTCTTGCGCGTGGCGCGCACGATCGCCGATTTGAACGGCAGCGAGCAGGTGCGCGCCCGGGACGTCGGCTCAGCGCTGGCGATGCGCTCCGACGCGGAGCACGCGGGGAGCCGAGCGGCATGATCGGCGCAGCTCGAAGTCGTCCGCGGTCGGTAGAGGACGAGGCGCTCGACGCGCGGGACCCACTCGACGCGCAGGACGCATTCGACGCGCAGGACGAGCACGACACGATCGAGGCCTGCCAAGCCTGCCTGCGCCGCAGCTGGCTGCTGGCGGTGCTGAGCACCCGCCTGGCCTACCATGCGCGCGATCGGGGACGGCTGCTGGCGTTGCTGGCGCTCGGTGACGAGGAGTTGGTGCAGGCGATCGGCGGCAGGCGCCGGGGCGAGTTGCGAGCACGGTACGCGCGGTTTACGCGGGAGGACATCCGGCAGGAGGCGAGCGTGGAGACGATCTGCCACCACCACCCCGGCTACCCGCGCGGGCTGAGGCTCGCCGGCGACCGAGCCCCGCGGATGCTGCATGTGGCGGACGAGGCACGGCGTCTGGTGGAGCTGGGACGCGAGCCGACGGTGGCGATCGTGGGCAGCCGCCGGGCGACGGACTACGGCATGGAGATGGCCCGCAGCCTGGCGCGCGGACTGGCGGCAAGCGGCGTGACGGTCGCGGGCAGCCTGTCGGACGGGATCGCCGTGGCGGCCCAGGCGGGCGCGCTGGAAGTGGACGGGAAGACGCTGACGGTGCTGGACGGTGGCCTTGATCTGGCCTGCCCGGCGCGCAGACGCGCGCTGTACAAGCGCCTGCGGAAGGCCGGCTGCGCCGTGGCGGAGCCGCCGTGTGGCTGCGGCGTGCGGCAGTGGTGCCAGAGCGCGCGCGAACGAACCCTGGCCGGCCTGGCGGAGCTGACAATCGTCGTGGAGGCCGACGAGGATCCAGGCGATCTGGTGGGCGCACGCGTGGCGAAGGCGCTAGGACGGACCGTCGCGGCGGTTCCGGGACGTGTGACCTCGCCGGTGTCTCGGGGAACCCACGCGCTGCTGATGGAGGGGGCCGCGCTCGTGCGAGGGCCGGGAGATGCGCTGGAGTTGTTGTACAAGGGGAACCCGTCACGCAGGCCGGCCGGCACGCCTGGGAGGGCAGCCGCCACGCCGAGGATTACAACGACGCCCAGGCCGGCCGAGCTCGAGCCGCGGCTGAAGGAGACCCTGGAGCAGGTGGGCGCCGGCCGGGATACGCCGGCCAAGCTAACGGGCGCAAGCAGAGACACCGGGGAGGTGCTGCTGGCGCTGAGTGAGCTGGAATTGATGGGGCTGCTGACACGGGGCGACGGCGGTCGGTACGTGCCGCGGGAGAGCCTTGCGGGTGGGTAGGGCTGAGGCATGAGTGCCGAGTACACACGCCTGCTCGATCGCCTACTCAGGATATTCATGCACGTCGAGTTCAAGACCTACCGGCGTGACGTCGTCGACTACTCGATCGTCCTACTGGTCGAAGTCGACGGTACGATGGAAACAGTACGCTTGTACGACGAAGACAGAGCGATTGTGCTCGTCGCCGCCGATGGCAGCACGCGCACGCTGCTTCCCGAGCCTGCTTCGCACTAGCGCGCGGGCTGGCCTTCACCTGCCCTCACCCCGAAGCGAAAAACCCTGCGTTGAGCAGGACTCCTACGAAAAGCGGATGAAGGGACTCGAACCCTCGACCTTCTGCATGGCAATTGGAGTTGACCATGCCGAGTACGGTCTACATCCCCACAGATACTGGGTTTTAGGTCAAGCAGATACGGGCTGTTTGGGGCTGTTCTGTGACAAAGTTCGTGACAATCTGTCCGGCTGAAGGGGTAGGCTTCTCAAGCTGCACATCCAAGGTAGGGCTTCGGCAAGGAGGGCGCAATGCCTGCGACTGTGAGACCGAATCCGATGGCTGCGCCGGTCAGCGGCGTGGTTGAGTGCTACGAGGGCAAGCGCGTAACCACCTGGTATGCGCGCTGGCGCGACCACACCGGCCAGCACCGCCGGCGCCTCGGCCCCGCCTGGCCGCACAAGGGGCCACCGGACCCCGGCTACTTCCGTGAGCGGGAGGCCAAGGCCGCGCTCGCGGCGATCCTCACCGACGCGCGGCGCGGCGCGACCGAGCAGGGCCGCACCGGCCTGACCTTCGAGGCGCTGGCCGAGGAGTGGCTTGCGGCCGGGACGCTCGAGCGCGACTGGTCGCACAACACCGAGATCGACTACCGCTCGGTCCTGAACTGCCATCTGCTCCCGGAGTTCGGAGAGCTGCGCGTCGAGTCGGTCTCCCCCACGCGGATCGAGCGCTGGCGCAACGAGCTGGTCAGCGAGAAGGGGCTCTCGCGACGCAACGCGAACAAGATCCAAGCGGTGCTGCACGCGGTCTTCGAGCGTGCCCGCGAGCACCACGACCTTCACGAGAACCCCGCCGCCGGGGTGCGCAAGTTGCGCGAGTCCTACGACGCCGCGCGCTTCGAGTTCTACGCGCCCGAGGAAGTCAGGAAGCTCGCCACGACCACCGCCGACGGCGGCCACCACAAGGAGGCCAAGCGCAAACTGACGGACGCCGAGCTACAGACCCGCAAGGTCCAGGATCAGCAGGACGCCGTGCTGTTCCAGACGGCGGCGTTCACGGGCCTTCGCCGTGGCGAGCTGCTGGCGCTGCGCTGGGGTGAGGTGGACTTCGAGAACCAAGCGATCCGCGTTTTCGAGGGCTACACCCGCAAACGCAGCGGGCGCACCAAGTCGCGCAAGGCCCGCACAGTGCCGATGGTGCAGGAGGTCGCCGAGTTGCTGAAAGGACTACACGACCGCGGCCACCACGCCGGGCGTGGCGATCTGGTCTTCATCAGCGAGGATGGCGAACACATCGACGCCTCCGCACTGCGGCGCCGCTACATCGCCGCCCGCGATGAGGCCGGCATCCGCCCGCTGCGCTTCCACGACCTGCGCCACACCTTCGGCTCGCTGGCGATCAACCGGGCCTCGATCGTCCAGGTCCAGGCTTGGATGGGCCACGCCGACATCAAGACCACCATGCGATACCTACACCACAAGAGCCGCGCCAACGAAGCCGAGATGCTCGCCGGAGCCTTCAAGTCCGAGAACACGACTGACGGAGATGCCTCAATGGCATGAAAACTAACCCCCGATACCGAAGAATAGAACAATCGTCCAGGGGTATACGATCTCGTTACATCTGGACTTGCGCTTCTGATTCAATACTTCGACAATCTTCGACTGGAAAGGGGGCAGTCGCATGACCTTTCTGGAAGCACGGACTTGCGGGGAATGCCCCGGATACTCAGCCAGCACCGGCAGTGGTCTTGCGGACCGTGACGACGGGGCCGCGTGACGTGAGCAGTCGCGCCCCATCGCTCCAGGACGATCGCGCCGGTTTGGTCGAACGGTTGCGAGAGCGCCAGCCGGAGATCGAGGCGGCGGTCTTCGCGCTGGTCGAACGTATGATCGCCTCAATCGCCGATGAGGACGAGCGAGAGCTTGTGGGAGTGGAACGCTCACCCGAGCGGCGTCGCGCCGAGCGTGTGCAGAGATTGCTCGACGGCGTGCCGGTCGATATCGGAGAGTTCGGCTATGAGCTCGACGGGTGGCATGTCGGCGTGATCGCCACGGGCGCGAACGCCGGGAAGGTCGTCCAGTGCTTGGCGGCGGCGCTCGGCCGCGAACTGTTGCTGCTCGCGCGTGAGCGGGAGGTGTGGGCGTGGCTCGGCGGAAAGCGCAAGCTCATGATCGCGGATGTCGAGCAAGCTCTCTCGGCGCAGGGACTCGCAGACGTGTCGCTGGTGATCGGCGAGGTGGCGAAAGGAGTCGAGGGTTGGCGCCTGACCCACCGGGAGGCACAGGCCGCGCTGCTCGTCGCGCGGCACAGGCCCCGCACGCTCACGCAGTATCAAGACGTGGCGCTCGAGGCTGCGGCACTACAGGACGAGGCGCTTGCGCACTCTCTGGTCGCGACGTATCTGTCCCCGCTCGACGACGAGCATGGCGGTGGGGCAATACGACGCCGGATGCTGCGTGCGTTCTTCGACGCCGAACACAACGTGTCCTCGGCTGCCGCCGGACTCAAGGTCGATCGCAGCACCGTGCGACGCTGGCGCGGCGATATCGAGCAGCGGCTGGGCTGCCGGCTGCACGAACGCCGAGCCGAGATCGAGGTGGCGCTGCGCCTGGAGGAGTTGTGCGCGCACGGCGGCGCCAAACGCGCACCTGCTGAGCGCTTGGGCTGACCGCCTCCCGGCGTCTTCGCGTAGCGATGTCGCAAAGTGGTGCCTCCCCTCTCGCCGAATGCCGCACATTGGTGTAGCGCGGGACGCCGAAGAGTGTTTGGATGCGGCTCAAATCAGCCGCGTCCGCGCTGGCGGGGTCAAGCAAAGGGGAGATCGCATGAGTGCTTTGCAGTCAGGTTCAGTAGCGCAAGACGATCCCTATGGTGCCCTCGTCGGCCGCCGAGTGAGCCGCCTGATCTGTGTGGCGGTTCTCGCCGCCGCTCTGCTGGCGTTGGTAGGAGCACAGTCGGCTGCTGCGTCTATCACCTCCGACACGCCTTCGACGACCGAACCATTTCGTGCGTGTCCGATGGCCACTCCTGAATACTTTGAGTGTGAAGAAATCACGATGCCTGCTGCGTACGTCAGTGCCAGAAAGGCATCGGGCGCAATTACCCCAGACGAAGAAGGCACCGGAGAAGAGGGCGGATGGTCTCCGGAAAACCTGAAACATGCCTACAAACTGCCTGAAAAAGGCGGCTCCGGCGAGACAATCGCAATCGTCGATGCGTTTAACCACCCCGAAGCCGAAACGGATCTCAATGTCTACCGCGAACACTACAAACTCTATTACAATTCGACAGAAAAAACCTTTTGCACTAGGGCTGACGGGTGTTTTGAGAAGCTAAACCAAAAAGGCGAATCGTCTACCAACGAAACCTCCTCGATCTACCCTGAACCCAATCCGGGCTGGGCTAAAGAGATGACGCTCGACATGGACATGGTCTCGGCTATCTGTCCTGAATGTAAAATCGACCTCGTCGAGGCAGAAAACAATGACGGTGGAGTCGGCTCTCCACTCGACATCGCCGAGGATGAGGCGGCCAGCCTCAAACCGGCTGCCGTCAGCAACAGTTGGGGTAGCTCAGGAGAGTCTTCCACAGAGGCCGAAGAGGATGTGTACTTCGATCATCCGGGCATCCCGATCGTGTTCGCTGCCGGAGACTACGGCTATGGCCCGAAATATCCCGCCACGTCCCAATACGTCATCGCGGCGGGAGGCACCCAGCTGACTAAAGAAAAAGAACCGTTTAAAACCGAAAGACATTGGACTGAGGAAGTCTGGCACAACGAGCCGGAAGCAGGACTTGGTACCGGCAGCGGTTGCAGCGCATACGAGCCCAAGCCGAAATGGCAGACCGACAAAGCCTGCACAAAACGCATGGACAACGATGCGTCGGCGGTCGCATACAACCTCTCCGCCTACGACAGCTACGACCGCACCGGAGAAGAACTTTGGACTCCCCGCGTGGGCACCAGCGCTTCGACCCCGATCATTGCCGCCCTCGAGGGCCTGTCAACGGCTTACGATCGCAAAATAGGAGCCGAAGCGTTCTATCTTCCCCTCGCCAAAAGCTACCTCTTCGACATCACCAAAGGCGATAACGGCACATGCACGCCTCCCACTGAAGATGAATACTTCTGCACCGCCGAGGTGGGCTATGACGGTCCGACGGGCAACGGCACGCCCGATGGCGCGCTCGCGCTCTACCCAGCGCCTGTCGTGACCACGGGTTCGGCCACGAGCATAACGGAATCGGGAGCAACCCTGAACGGCACCGTCAACCCGGAAGGCTCGGAAACGAAATACTACTTCCAGTACGGGACAAAAGAAAAAGAATTGACGCTCAAAACAGCGGAAGTGAGTGCGGGCTCCGGCACGACCACTGTGGAAGTGAGCAAAGCTCTCACCGGGCTGACGGCGAATACGTCCTATTACTATCGCCTCGTTGCATCGAACACCGGTGGTACGACCGACGGAACGGAAAAAACCTTCGAGACTTCGGGCAAGCCGACGGTGGAAACCAAAGCGGCGACGAGTATCGGCGAAACCACCGCAAAACTCAACGGCACCCTCGACCCGCATGGCACCGAAACGAAATACTACTTCGAGTACGGGACAAAAGAAAAAGAATTGACGCTCAAAACAGCGGAAGTGAGTGCGGGTTCGGGCCGCTCCAACGTGGAAGTGAGCAAAGAAATCACGGGCTTGACGCGAAACACGAAATACTACTTCGAGCTCGTCGCCACGAACCTGAATGGGACCGTGGACGGAGCCGAACTGACATTCACGACTCTGAACTGGGCGATCACGGGGACGGCCAACGGGATAACGGCGACCGAAGCCGTCGTGCACGGCACGGTCAACCCGCATGGCCTCGCCACGACGGACCAATTTGAATATGGTCTGACCACGTCGTACGGGACGACCGTTCCGAGTACCGCCGAAAGCGCCGGTTCGGGGACCACTGTGATTGACAAGGGCTACATCCTCACCGGACTGCTGCCCGATACCACCTATCACTTCCGGATAGTCGGCAAAAACAGCGAAGCTACGGTGGACGGGAAAGACGCCACCTTCACCACGTCTGCGCTGACCACGGAATTTGTCAGTTCGTTCGGCTCGGCGGGTACGGGTGACGGCGAGTTCGACGAACCGACCGGCATCGGCGTCAATCCGATCAACGGCGATGTGGTGGTGTCTGACGAAAAAAACAACCGGGTCCAGGTTTTCAACGAAAAAGGCGAATTCGTACGGACGTTCGGCACCGAAGGCACGGGTAACGGCGACTTCAAAGAACCGCGCGGCGTCGCCGTGGACTCCAAAGGCAACATCTGGGTCACGGACACCGGTAACGACCGGGTGCAGGAGTTCAACGAAAAAGGCGAATACCTGGCCCAGTTCGGGACGGCGGGTACCGGCAACGGCGACTTCACCGAACCGAAGGGTCTGGCGGTCGACTCCAAAGGCAACATCTGGGTCGCCGACAGCGGCAACGACCGGGTCCAGGAGTTCAACGAAAAACGGGAATACGTACGGCAGTTCGCGGCCGGCACCAACCCGATCGGCGTCGCGACTGAATCGAAAGACAACGTCTGGACCGACAACGAAAACGAAACCGGCGCGATCGAAGAGCACAACGAAAAAGGCGAACTGGTGCAGAAATTCGCCACCCGCGGCGAAGGCAGCGGGGACGTCCTGTATCCGAAGCGGCTCACGGTCGTCGATGGGTTGGTGTGGGTCCCCGATGCCGGCAACGACCGCGTCGATGTGTTCAACGAAAAAGGCACCTACGTGACGAAGTTCGCTAGCGCCGGGAGCGAACCCGAAGAGATGGAAGACCCGACCGGTATCGCCGTCGACGTCCACGGCAACGTGTGGGTCGCCGACGACGAAAACAACCGCGTCGACCATTGGCGGATCTCGGTTCTCCGTCCGACGTTCTCGAGCACGTTCGGCTCGGCGGGCACCGGCAACGGCGAGTTCGACGAACCGACCGGGATCGCGGTCAACCCGATCAACGGCACCCTGGTCGTGTCCGACGAAAAAAACAACCGCGTGGAGGAGTTCACCGAAGCCGGCGCATTCGTGCGGACGTTCGGGACCGAAGGCACCGGTAACGGCGACTTCAAAGAACCGCGCGGCGTCGCCGTGGACTCCAAAGGCAACATCTGGGTCACGGACACGGGCAATGACCGGGTGCAGGAGTTCAACGAAAAAGGCGAATACCTGGCCCAGTTCGGGACGGCGGGTACCGGCAACGGCGACTTCACCGAACCGAAGGGTCTGGCGGTCGACTCCAAAGGCAACATCTGGGTCGCCGACAGCGGCAATGCCCGGATCGAGGAGTTCAACGAAAAACGGGAATACGTACGCCAGTTCGCCGCCGGCACCAACCCGATCGGCGTCGCGGTCGACTCCAAAGGCAACGTCTGGAGCGATAACGAAGACGAAACCGGCGCGATCGAAGAGCACAGCGAAACGGGCGTGCTCGTGCAGAAATTCGCGACCCGCGGCGAAGGCAAGGGACAGGTCCGGGAGCCCAAGCGCCTCGCGGTCGACTCCGCCGGCGACGTGTGGGTGCCCGATGGCAGCAACGACCGCGTCGACGTGTTCAACGAAAGGGGCGAATTCCTGAGGTCGTTCGGCACCTACGGAACGGGCAGCGAAGAGATGGAGTACCCGACCGGAGTCGCCGTCGATCACGGCGGGCACGTGTGGATCGCGGACGACGAGAACAACCGCGTGGACGAGTGGATCAGGTAGCAACCGTATGGCAGTCCGGCCCTGCGACGATCATGAACCCGGACGGGTGCTCCCGCCCCCGTCCGGGCGATTGATTCGCCGTCCTGTCGGTGCTAATTTGTAGCCTACGTGGGAGGGAGATGCTGATGCTCCATAGGGCTCTGACTCGGATCGCACCGCGCCGCCTGTTCTTGCTCGTCGTGCTTGCCGGCTCGATCGTCGGTGGACCGCTCGTGAGTGTGACGTCAGCCCAGGCGTCATCGCCGCCCACCGAAGTCCAGACCGAAGCGGCTGAACCGAGCCCCGGCGGCGTCAAGTTGAACGGCCAGCTGAACCCCAATGGCCTGCCCACCACCTACGACTTCGACTACAACACCGGGTTCGAATGTGAGGAAGTCGAAGGCTGCGCTCGCGAAACTGCGATCGTCGGCCCGCTCGCCGGCGACACCCAGCAGAGGGTCCCCCCGATCGAAGTCACTGGACTGGCCCCGGGTCAGACCTACCGTTACTGGCTCGTCGCGAAGAACGCCGACGCCACCGTGCGTGGAGGAGAACTGACCTTCGTGACTCCAGCCGAGCTGCCGCCGAGCGAAGTTGTGACCGGGCCGGCCGAACAGACCGCCCACGGCTTCAGGTTGAAGGGCGATCTGAACCCGGGCGGCCTGCCCACGACTTACTACTTCAAGTACAACACCGGGTTCGAATGCGAGGAAGTGGAAGGCTGCGCTCTGGAAACTGCCGTGGTTGGCCCGCTCGCCGGCGACACCCAGCAGGAAGTGCCGCCGATCGAAGTCACGGGTTTGGCCCCGGGTCAGACCTACCGTTACTGGCTGATCGCCAAGAACGCCGACGGCACCGCGCGCGGGCGCCTACTCACCTTCACCGCCCCGCCTGAAAGCACCAACGGCCCGGGTGGACCGAGCCCCGCACAGCAGCCCAAATCGGAACCGCCGCTGCCGCTCCTCACGCCGCTGACGGCTGGCCGACCCCCGATCGGTCCCCTTATCGACCCGATCAGGACCGGGCCACCGAGCAAGGCACAGAAGCTCGCCAAGGCACTCAAGCTATGCGCCAAGAAGCCGAAGCGCCGGCGAGCGAGCTGTAGGAAGCAGGCTCACAAACGGTACGGCACCTTGCGCCGAGCATGACCGTTCGTCCGAGCCCATGGTCCTGCCTGTGGCGCCTCGCGGGCTCATGCAGAGCTCCCCGGCTCGCGCTCCATCTACCGCCGCTGACGGCGTGCCTGGCGCTCGCACTCCTGACGATCGCCGCAAACGCAAGCGCGGAACCAGCAACCCCACATTCGACGGCCACAGCGCCGCACACCACGAGTACCGCGCCGCCTTCGACCGCGACGTCGGTGCCGCACGCCACCGCGAAGGCTCCGCACACCACCACACCACATAGCACCACGACGGCCCCGCATTCGACGACCGCCACGGCGCCTGGCACAAGGGTGTCTCACACCACGACCCCGCGCACAAGCGCCACCACGGCGCCGCATTCGACGGGCACGACCGCGTCGCACACCGCCAATGCGGCACAGCCTTTAACGGCCACGACGACAACGGCCAGCCAGCCCAAAGCTGTCCACCACACCCTGCGCTACATCGCGGGCGCGATCGTCCTGCTCCTGATCGCCGTCCTGACGGCGGTGCTGCTGGTCAACCGCCGCCGCGAGCCTCAGGGTGTACTATAGGAGCAGGTGTCCTAGGGGATTGTGAGGATAGGGTCGTGCGGCATTCTCAACTGATCCAGCGGCGTTGTGGTGGATGGCCTGTACATGGTGGCCTGCTCGCCCTGCTTGCCACGATCGTCGTCGCCCTGACCGTCGCCGTTCTACCTACCGCGGCGCTCGCGGCCTCGCCGCCAAAAGTTCAGATCGAGCCGGCCGAACAGACTCCCGCCGGCTTCACGTTGAAGGCCAAGGTCAACCCCGAAGGCTCGGCGACGAGCTACTACTTCATCTACAAGCAGGCCGGGGCAGTCGAATGTGAAGACCTGGAAGGCTGCGGCCCGGAAACACCGAAGGGCGGGCCTCTCACGGGCGATACCCAGCAGGAAGTGCAAGCCGAAGTCACCGGCCTGACCCCCGGGACGAACTACATCTATTGGCTGATCGCCCGCAACGCCAACCCCGAGGCCGTGCGCAGCCGAGAGCTCACGTTCACGACGCCCCCCGCGCCGTCGATCGAAAGCGAGTCCGTGTCGTACGTTACGCACAATGACGCGACGCTCGAAGCGACGATCAACTCGAAGGAACTGCCCGAAGGCGCCTACTACCAGTTCCAACTCGTCAAGAACACAAGCGAATACCTGCCCGAACTCACCTGTCCCGAACCTGAAGTCCAGCCGCCGTCCAGGCCTGATGATTGCAACAGCCCCGACAGCCAACGACCTACACCGGGCGCCCTCCCGATCGGCTACATCGCCAAAGCGCCGCAAGGCCAATCGGTCAGCCTCGACATGGCGACCGCGGGTGTGACCCTGCAGCCGAGCACGACCTACCACTACCGCGTCTTGGTGGCCAAACGGGTGCAGAGCGAAGACGGGGTCGACTGGCAGCGTCCGTTCGTCGCAGGCCCCGACCAGACCTTCACGACGCTCCCGCCGAGCACGCCGCCGAGCGAAGTGCTCACCGGATCGGCCGAACCGACCCCGAGTGGCTACAACCTGAACGGCAAGCTCAACCCCGACGGTCTGCCGACGACGTACTACTACGAATACATCGGCAGCAATGAAGTCCAATGCCTCGATATCGAACCGGGCATGGAAAGATGCTGGCACGAAACAGCACATGCGGGGCCGATCGCCAGCGACACCCAGCAGGAGCCCCCACCGATCGAAATCACCGGCCTGACCTCGGGAGTCACGTACCACTACCGGCTCGTCGCCAGCAACGCCGACGGCACCGTGTTCGGCAACGAAGCGAGCTTCACGGTCGGGTCCCCGCCCTCGATCATCTCTGAATCTGTGTCGCACATCACGGAACAGGATGCGACACTGCAAGCGCAGATCGACACCGATGGCCTCGAAACCAGCTACCAGTTCAAGCTCTCGGCTATCTGTGGGGGAAAGGGCGCATGTCTCGTCGTGGTCAACTACCCGTTGCCCAGCGGCTTGCTGCTCGGCTCCTTCGTCGATCAGAGCGTCAGCCTAGACCTGAACGCCGCGGGCGTCACCCTGCAGCCTGGGGGTACCTACACCTATTCGGTCAACGCGACAAACGCCTCGGGCACGACAGAAGGTGCTCCTCATAATTTCACCACACCCGAAAACGTGGTTCAGCCGCTCGGCACCGGCATCACGACTTCGTCCCTGTCCGGCGCCGGTCAGCCCGCCGGATCCGGAGCCTCATCGTCCTCGTCGACGCCGAGCGTCCAGTCTCCTGACATCCTGCTGGGCGCGAAGACCACCAAGCTCGATCGACTCACCAACGCGCCGAAGCTCGCCAAGGCGCTCAAGGTCTGCGAGAAAAAGTCAAAGGCTAAGCGGCCAAGTTGCAAGCGGCAAGCGGAGGACAAGTACGCCACGATGGGACGGCGAGCAAGGTAGCGAACTCCGACGCTCTGTCGTGCGCGGGACCGGGCACCGCCTGGCGGAAGACGCAGCGTAGCCAGACATCTGCCGCCACTTGGGGCGCGACGCTGACGCCGGTGGTGTGGGTGTGAGCGGGAGGGAGAGGAACTAGGGATTGGGTTCGGTCCGGCTTCGCCGCCCGGAAACGCGCGCCGGTCGCTTTTCGCGACTCCCCCGCTCTGTGTGCACAACCCAACCTTCAACCCCGGTGCCCACACGTACGTGTAGCGGCATGGCTGCTCGATGACCTTGCTCTGAGCCTCCCGGCTCGGCGTTTCCATTGCGCCTACACGCCGACAGCGCAGTTGGCGCCTCCGCAGCCGCCCTGTTCCCCGAAAATCCAAACAGACTAGATGCACTGTGCCAGAGCGTGACAGTTTCTGGTGGTAGTCTACAGGGCGATGATGACGGCTGCGAGCATCGGTGCGGGCCAGGCGGCGGGGTACGCCGCCTATCTGGAGTCGCGGACGGTGGCCCCCGCGCGCGGGGACTACTACCTCTCGGCGGAGGGGGAGCCGACGGAGGCTCAGGGCGTGTGGCATGTGCTGGATGAGACCTGCGAGCGGCTGGGGTTGGAGGCGGGCGAGGCGGTGCGCGCGGAGCAGTTGGTCGCGTTGATGGAGGGTCGCCATCCGGTCAGCGGCGAGTTCATTCGCCAGGCGGGTGCCGACGGCCGACGGGCGGGCGGCATCGACTTGACGTTCAGCGCACCGAAGTCCGTTTCGGCGGTGTGGGCTCTCGGCTCGGCGGAGCAGCGTGCGGGTGTGGAGCTGGCGCATGGTCGGGCCGTCTCGCGGGCGCTTGCGCATCTGCGGGGTGAGGTAGCGGTGGTTCGTGAAGGTGCGGGCGGACGGGTGCTGTCCCCTGCGCGCGATGTGCTGGCGGCGGAGTTTCGTCACACGACCGCGAGGGGAGTTGCCGGGGGCGCGGCGCCAGACCCGCAGCTTCACAGCCATGTTGTTGTGACGGGCGTAGTGCGACGGGATGGGCAGTTCGCGGCGGTCGCAAGCCGTCCCTTGTTTCGGGCGGCGCGGGAGCTGGGCGCGTTCTACCGTGGCGCGCTGGCCGAGGAGCTGCAAGGACAGGGTTATGAGGTCCTCGCCGGCACTGGACGCAATCGGCGCTACTTCGAGGTCGCCGGGATCTCGGAGAACGTCAGGGAGGCGTTGAGTGGACGATCGCGCGAGGTGTGGTTGGCGGCCGAGCGGTTCCGCGCGCGCTACGGCCGCGCTCCCGAGCGTGACGAGCTGCGCAACGTGAAGCTGGAAAACCGGCAGGCGAAGACACCGCAGAATCGTCCCGAGCTGCAAGCCACATGGGAGCAGCGGGTGGCCGGACAGCAGGGCGACCGTGCCTACGTGGAAGGTCTGCGAGGAGAGCGCCGGGGTGGTGTCCAGCGCACCGACGATGCGGGCTGGCGTGAGCGGGTCACGGGGTCTTTGACGGCGCAGGGCGCGACGTTCTCAGAACGGGAGCTGCGCGCGAGCGTGCTCGAGCAGGGCGTCGGGGAGCTTGCGCCCGACAGGGTTTCTGAGCACGCACGGGAACTGGTCGCTTCCGGCGAGGTGATCGAGCTACAGGACGGGCGCATGACGACCCGCGAGATCAGGGGCATGGAGCTGGCAGTACAGGAGCGCATGAACGAGATGGCAGCCGGTGTCGGTGAGGCGGTGAGCGATCAGGCTCGCACGACAGCGATGGGCGAGGTTGCGGAGCGGATTGGCGGCTCGCTGAGCGCCGAGCAGCAGCAGGCGCTTGAGGTACTCGGTGGCCCGGAGCGCGCCGCGATGCTCGTCGGGCAGGCCGGCGCGGGTAAGGGGGTCGTGATCGATGCCGCCGTGCGCGCGGAGCAGCGCACGGGCCGAAAGCCGTTGGGTGTCGCGGTGGCTGGCGACACTGCCGAGCGGCTGGGCCGGGAAAGCCCATCCTTGGAAGGAAGGACGATGACGTTGGACTCACTGGTCGCCAAAGCGCGCACCGGGAGCCTCACTCTGGACGAGTCCACAACCGTATATTTCGATGAGGCGGGGATGGCGGACACGCGTCGGCTGCACGCGCTGAGCGAAGTGGTCGCGCAGTCCGGGGGCAAGCTGGTGGTGATCGGAGATGCGCGGCAGCTCCCCGCGATCGGCGCGGGCGGTATGTTCCAGGAACTCTCAGAGAACGTCCCAACGGCCCGCCTCTCCGAGGTGCGCCGCACGACCGATCCGGACGAGCGCCGCGCGTGGGGGGACCTGCGCGCTGGTCGCGCCGAGCAGGCGATGGCGCACTACCAGGCCCGCGGACAACTGCATTTCAGTGACACCCGCGAGCAGGCGCTCGAGGGAGCAGTCAAGCAATGGGCCGACCTGGCCGCGCGTGACGGTGTGCGCCAAGTCGCGCTGATGTCTGATGCCTCCACCGCCGAGATCGACAGGATGAACGCACGCGCCCAGCATCTGCGCGGCGAGCGCGGCGAGCTGGGCGAAACCGAGGTACAGCTTCCAAATGTCGCATATGGCGTGCGTGAAAATGACCGCGTTGCGTTCGTGGCGCAACACCGACCCGAGGGTCAGCGCCGCGTGGAGAACGGAACACGCGGCGAGATCATCGGCGTGGACCCCGAGCAGCAGCGCGTGAAAGTGTTGACCGACGGGGCGCGCGAAGTGACCGTCGGCGGCGAGGATCTTGAGAATCTGCGTCTCTCCTACGCACAGCATCTTTATCGCCAGCAAGGCGCGACCGTCGAGCGGGCCATCGTGGTGACGGGGGGCTGGCAGACGAGCCAGGAGGGCGCCTACGTGCAGGCGTCCCGCGCACGGGAGGGCACCGACTGGCACGTTGCACGAGAGGACCTGGGGACCGAGGGCGTGGACGCCGAGCGAGTCGGCAGGCTGGCTGAGCTGATGCGGGCCTCTCGCGCGCAGATCCCTTCCCTTGCGTTCCGCGCGATCACGGGCGACACGGATGTGGGCAAGGAACTTGAGCGCTCCACCGCCCGCCAGCTCGCACCCGACACGGGCATCCAGAGAGATTCAGGGATGAGCACAGGGCCATGAGCCGCGTTGCGATCACGCTGGACGAGCACGCTCTCGCAGAGCTGGGACGTCGTGCGCAGGCAGCCGGAGAGCCGGTAGCCCGCACGGCGGCGCGCATGGTCCGCGACGGGCTGCTCAGCACCCAGGCACAGAACACCGGGGATCCACCGCCCGCCGCCGCCCGCAAACCAGCCGAGGCGTCGGGTGCGGGATCACCGGGATGGATCGAGCCACCCGGCGAGCGCGAGCGTTGGCGGCGTGAGCTGTGGGCAGCGGTCTGCGCGCTCGCCGAGCGCTATCCCCCACCCTTCTCAAAACTCATCGCCGACTGGTACACCGACCGCGCGCTCATCGAGATCCTGGGAGCACTCAGCGCATGGCGCTCAGAACTGGACACAGGCCAAAACCCCGACCCCCGCGCGGAGCTGCTATTCCACGACCGCCTCGAGCTGCTCGAGCGCCAACTCACACAGGCCGGCGACCCGACCGCCGCGAGATTCGCGGGCGGGCCGCCGCCGGCGGAGTGGGTTACATAGTGCGGCGTGTTTATCATCGGCTGGTCGTTTACACACATACGAATCGTCCTACACCGTCTCGTCTTGGCCTGCCATCTGCGTCGACGCAGTATCGATTGGGACGCGGCCTATCAGGCTCTCGATCTGCTGTGTGAACGACTGACGCTCTCGCTCGCGTTCAGCGACGATCTTCCGGCGCCGAAGAACTTCCTCTTCGCTGTCCTGGATCGCCTTGCAGAGACGTTTGAGCCCGTCACCCTTCAGAGCGAATGCTTCGAATACGATCTTGCCAGCTTGTTGTGAGGTACCAGCGAGATATCCGCCCTGGCCACTAAAGATCGATGTCGCGTGATACAGATCCGAAACGCTGGCTGACGGCATCTCGACGCTGACGATGTATCGAACTCCAGCGCCATGTAGCTCCGGAGTGACCTCCACGTCTCCAAACACGCCTCCCGTGCTGACCGTTTCGCGCAACACGTTCGCGTATCTCTCACGCAGCTCAAGCGCATACAGTCGCCATTCTCGCATATCCTCATCTCGACGCTCGTGGCTTTGTGTAGCGAGCTCGGTCGCACGGTTGAGAACCGATACGACATCGCCTGGGTCAACACTCACCGGGACGCGCACGCGTAGCACCCCATCAGGCTCAATACCGTGGAAGCCGATTTGGAAACTAGCCGCGAGCTCTTGTTCGGCAGACGCCAATGCCACCGGAAAATCAAGCCCCCAGTCCCGACCATCGTCCACTGGGATATTTGCGAGCTGTAGCAGTAATTCAAACTCTTCCTCCTGGCCGGCACCTACTTCCAGGCGGAAGTTTTCGATATGCCAAGCGATACGAGGCGGTCCACCATCATCGAGCTGCGGTGAACTACGGGTCCGCAAGTATTCGACATATCGCTCCACCGGATAGCCCTCGTTGAATACCTCCCACTGCACGATCCAGTCGAAGGCAAACAAGAGCGCAGAACGCGCTTCAGACTCATCTGGCTCCGGGCCGCCCGTCTTTACATGGCGCTGGGTAGTCAGCAGCTGTGTGTAGGCGGTCATGTCGGCCGCAAAGATCTGCACTTCGAGCTGATCCTCGGCGTCGGCTGGCGTAGGCAGACCAACTGAGGCATACCCCCGGGAATAATCGCGCTGCGCCTGCCACCGCAACCGCGCTTGACGAAGTGCTTCGTCGGCGTACCGAAACGCCGCTGGTGAGTGGCCAGCGTTCAACTCACGCTCCGCCTGACTCAGCAATCCACGAAGCTGGTCGTCGCGTATAGCGTCGGCGAGCAACACCTGCCCCAACTGAACACCGAATGCTACCTCCACGAGTTCCGCGATGAATACCTCAGCATCGAGAACCCATCGGGACATCAGCTCGCCGTCTGGGAGCAAGCCCATGTGCTGCGTCTGATTCCGAGCGGCATGTAACTCCAAAACGCCCCGCAACCCCGACGGTCCAGACGACTGCCATCTCGACAGCTTTCGCACCTCTCTGATGCCTTCGTGGAAATCAGCTTGGGACTTCAGCCCCAGCGCGTGGTGGTGAGCGGAGAAACGGATTGCGTATTCACACGCGCCATCCAAGGTCACCAGCGCTATGTGTCGGCCAGATTCTGAGGTGTCTTTGGCCTCGCGAAGCCCCCTCTCGAGCATCATGCGAAGCCGGATCAAACCGGTGAGTGCCGAAGGGCTGAGAGCGTGTTCTCCCGGAGACGTCATATCGACCTCTATCGTTGCGCAACAGCCCGACCGATGCCACACCTGCAACGCATCAGCCCAACCAGCAGCGCCGAGCCTTCCGTGAGCTTCGATAGCTTGCCCCGGGACAGGAAAACAAGCCCGACCACCGCCAGCGGCAACACCACCGAGTGGACCAGCGAGGTGATGAACTGTTCTGTGCCGGTCATCATTCAAGCCCCTCAAGGTCATCGATTTCGTCATCGGACGGAATGAGGCCCAGTTCCTGTTCTCTTCGCATTTGCGCGTTCATGTTTTCCTTGCGGCGTTGTTGCGCCTCGTCTGGTGTCTCCTGGGATACATCAAGCTCTACGTACTCCCATCGATCGTCACTTGGCGAGAACCGCCCGTTGACAGTGACCAGAACATCTGAGCCATCGATATCATGAATGAATCCGCCTCCCGCGGTGTCGCCCTCGACGAGTCCGGAAAATGCTTCGAGATCCCAGGATGTTGGCGCATTGACCTCCCACTGAACTGGGCCGCTGCATTTGACTGCCGCCGTGACGGCGTACTCGCGCGGCTCATCGTCGGATGACTCAAGGAAGGCGTCAACCAAATGGATGTCATCTGCCCTGTCGACGGCTACTAGCGTTGCATCTTCCACGTGGGCTTCCAGGGCTCTCGGTGGCTCGAATTCCTCGACTGCTACGCCGGCTTCGTTCACAAGGTCTCTCACCGCCTCGCGCAACTGCTCACCGGCAGAGCCGGCAAGCAGGCGTTCCATGTCTGCACTCTCGTTCTCGTCCTGGAGGTAGTCGCTTATAAGCGTCTTTACATCGAGCACCAGAGTGACGTCACCGGTCGATCGACCATCCCTCTTGTCAGACTCAAGGTTTTCCAGCAACTCGGGATGCAGCTTGGCATGCCCGTCCTTGACGGTCTTACGGTCGGCGAAATCGTGAGTATTGCCGCAGACGAAGATCAGCGGCCCATCCTCGCCCGCCGCACGGACATGCTCCCAGAGCAACTGATCTCGAAAACCCTCGTTCTGTTCCTTGACCTCATGACCTTTGTCGTCACGTGCGAGTTGCTTGGTGGGCTTTCGGCGCTTCAGGATGCGCGCTACCAAAGCATCGTTATCGATGGCTGGCGCGGGAGATGGGGTGACACCAGCTCCCGCCAGCAGGCCACGCAGCTCTTTCTCCATGCATCGTTCGAGTGCTGGGCGAGATGGCTGCTCGCGGGGATACCCGGCGGCCGCCATCAGAGTCGGCAGTTGCTCAAGTACCTTGCGTGCATCGCCGAGCCTACGCCGATACACAAACACTGTCTCAGCTACGACCATCTCGGGCACAATTAGCTCGACACGCTGGTCGGCCACGTCCCGCAGAAGGTGACGGAATGCCGTTGATCGGCCATAACCAGCCTCAACAATGACGCAAGCATCGAGCAGTACTCGGGGAACATAATCAATCACAGGCGCATACCGGCGTCGCCGTCACTTCCAACCTTGACGTGGAAGCGTCTCGACGGCCTCTACCTTGGTCATAAACTCGGCAACCCTGTACACATCGAAGAACATCGGTTGGCCCGGTCGGAACCAATCCCTAAAGACCTCGCATCTGCCCGAGTTCTCTGCGGTAGCAATACCGCGATGGTGCACAATGTCGTGGCGAAAACGGCGTAGATCCCCGAACATTGGCAACTTGAGCGGCTCTGCCAGGCCCATGGCATTCGAGATGAGCCCGCGGTAATGCTCATCCCACTCGGCGTACACGGATATAACCCATTGCTGACTAACCCGCGTCATCACGGCGCCCCCCACCTCCAGCAATTCGGGAAGGTCGCCAAGGCGCCACTTCGAATATGCAACCGTCGATGGGTACTCAGGGCGGCCGTTGGATATGTAAACCGTCGAATCCTCCGTGACTGGCGTCTCAGTTGAAGCGAGCCGCTCGCTCCAATATTCACGCTCCTTACTCAGGCCCGCGAGCGCGAAGGCGTGCGCGCCGGCCAAAGCGTTCAGCACATCTACAAACTCTTGGAAGACAGGATCGACGTTCATCACCGAATCGTCGCACATGCTCACATCCCATCTTGGCTCCGCGCATGACTGCCCCGCTCGATGCTCGTTGACAAAGCTTACGGTCTAGCGTAAGGTTTGCATTACGATACGCTGACAGGGAGCACGGCATGGAACGAACCATCGGAGTGGACAAGGCACGAGCAAAGCTGGGCCAGCTCGCCGAGGAGGTCGCGGCCGACGATGACGCGGTGATCCTGACGCGCCGAGGAGAGGCTCTGGCGGTTCTCGTTAGCCCAGCCGAGTACGAGCGGCTGATCGAGACTAGCCGCCGGGCAGCCCAGGAAGAATTGCGAGCACGGCTGGCTCAGGTTCGCCAGAGCGTTGCCGATGCGGGTCTCGACGTATCCGTTGTCGATGAGGCGATCGCGGCGGCACGGACGGCCGAGTGACGCCGAGAGCTGTTCTCGACACGAACGTCATCGTGTCCGGTTTTGGGTGGCCTGGGGCGCCTGCCGCGATCCTCGATGCGGCACTCGACGGGCGGCTTGTGCTCGTCACCAGTCCTCCCCTGCTCGCCGAGTTGCGGCGCGTCCTCAGATATCCGAAGCTCGCAAAGGTCATTACAGGCGGGGCACAGCTCGCCGATCTCGTTGAAGAGAGCAGCGTTGTCGTGCTGCCGAGCCGCCTGTTTGCCGTCATCGACGATGAGAGCGACAACCGTGTCCTCGAGGCCGCTGTCGAGGGAGCCGCCGACTACATCGTCTCCGGCGACGATCACCTCCTCGGACTCGGCTCCTTCCAGGGCATCCTTGTGATGCCGCCCGCCGAGTACGTGGCGAGCGTGCTCGCACCGCCCAGCTGACCACCTGCGTCAACGCAACACGCTTCACCGACGGCCCGGCTTGCATAGCCGCTCGCGGCCAGCGCTGCAGAGTGCCCGCCAGTCGCAGTCGCTGAGGCCAGGAGCGCCGGCGAACAGGTCGACGCCGATCGGCTCTCTGCCCTGGGGCAGCGCGAGCGCCCTGCCGGCGGGCATCGCGCGGAGGTCCGCAGGCTGGACTGCGCGCTCGCGCTGTTGGGCATAGGAGTGGCTGTCACCGCCGGTGTAGGTCTTGCCGCTGCGCTCGACCTGCTGCGAGGTCGAGGTGTTCTCGCTGACCTGGGGGCGCCACACGAGCTGCTCGCCGCAAGCGTCTGAGACGAGCTGCGCCGTGTAAGGGTCGGCGACTCCCGCGAGTACGAGTCGAAGCGCCGGCGTTGACCACATCGTCGCGGTCTCGTGCTCGCCCCAGCGCGCGCGGGCCTGGCTCATATCCTGAACCCCCAACACGGGGACGATGCCCTGCTGAATGCCCTCGCTGAGCAGGCGGGGAAGCGAGCGGATCGGCGCGATGTTCGCCACCTCATCGAGCGCGAGCAGCAACGGCCGCTCGAGACGCCCGGAGGGCGAGGTGATCGCCAGATCGATCGCCTGCGCGCACAATCCGTCGAGAAGCGCCGCGATCAGCGGCGCGAGCTCCTGCTGAATCCGCGACGGAGAGACAACGTAAAGGGTGCCCTGCTGGTCGATCAGCTCCCCGAGATCGATCTGCGGTGTGAACGCCGGATCGGTGGATGCTCTGACGGCAGCGCGCGAGGCCCACGCGAGCGCGACCTGTGCGGTGCCGAGCACCGAGGTCCGGTAATCCCCGACGGCCTGCGCCGCGACCCCCGAAAGCTCCTCCAAAGCGATCTGAGCCTCGGCTTTACGGAGGATCTCCGCGGGCTGGGAGAACTCCGAGCGCCCCAGCCAACCACGCGCGCGATCGACACCGCCTCCCGAGAGCGCCGCCGCGTGAAACAACGGCGCAAGCAACGCGCGGGCCGCGATCGCGAAATGCTCGCCGTGACGGACACTCTCATCAGCCAACGCCGGCGAGAGCAACGCAGCGGCTACTTCGACCGCACCGTCCCACGTCTCACAGCACGCGAGTGGCGAGAAGCCGACGCTCACCTCCGGGCACCCGAGCGAGCCCGTCGGGTCATACACCGCAACCGGCCCCCGCCGCGCGCGATGGCCGGCGCTCGCCAGAATGTCGCCCTTGGTCGAGGTGACAAGCGCCGGTCCATCCCAGCACGCAAGCGTCGGCGCGATCACCTTCCGCGTCTTGCCCGACTTCGGCGGCCCCACAATGATCGCGGCGCAATCAGCCGGGGTGCGCAGCACACCATCTCCGGTCCGCCCGGCCCACACATGCCTCCCCACCGTCGGAGGCCCGGGTCGGGCGAGCCACGGATCATCGGGCTCAACCGCGGTCGTACGAGGATCGGCGTCACGTGTACGTGAGGCGTCGCCGATCGCACGAACCGCCCACAAGCCGGCAGTCGCGCATGTAGCGAAACTGGCGAGCATGAGCAGCAGCGCGATCATGGCCAGCGGGGAGGTCGAGGATGGCGCTCGGGAGAGACGAGTGGCGCTCGCAGCGGCTCGGGGCCACGCGGCGGTGCCGGCCACTTTGGCTCGCGCTCACGGACCCGGGGCGTTATCACCATTCCAAACGCGAGCACCAGGAACGCGACGAGACCCATCGCCACCGGCGAGGCGCAGAGAACCGCGCCGAGCGGGTAGCGCGGCCCGAGAGGACCAAAGCCCCCGTGCGCCGCCTTCCACGCCTCTGCCGTCGGCCCGGCCCACAACGGCCAAACCAACCACAACAGCACGAGCAAAAGCCCACCCCCAGCCAGCCGCTGGCGCCAGCGCAGCGCGTCAAGCTCGACCGGGCGCAGGGAACGACGCAAACCCGCCGCGATCATCGTCCACACGAATAGCGGCACGAACACCGGCACCGACCACCACCCGAGCTGCAGGCCGACCGCCGTAAACAGTACGTGCAGCCCCATGAGCAACACGGCCACCACACCGCCGATCACGAGCAGAACGCGCAACATCGCATCTTGCTCAGCTTCCTTATCCGCGCGTGAACGCCCCGCGAACAACGAGTCCGCCCAACCCGGCGGACGATCCACCCGTCCCCGATTGCCTCCAGTCCGCAGTTGCCTACCTGGATCGCTACTGGTCATCGTCAACCTCCTTGCTCATTGGGTTCTCGGCCAGGCTCGCCAGAAGTGCCGCCTGGGTGCGGCGTCGACGCGCGCCTGGAGCGCCTCGGGGCGGTCTGCCACCGGATCCCGCGATTGGCCTGACAAACGCCCGTCCGTCCTGAGACGGCCGCTCGACCTGCTCGGCCAGCCAGCCTTCGAGCATCACCCGCGTGAATCGCAAGTGACGCCCCACGCGCAGGCACGGCAGGTGTCCAAGCCGCGCGGCATCACGGACCCATGAGACGCGCACGTTCAACAGCGCCGCCGCCGCTTCGCAGTCGAGCAGCGGTTCACTCAACGACACAGCGGCGCCATCGGCCGGTTCAGAGGTCTTGTTCGTTCGTGTCATCTGCTCGCTCCGTTGACTTGTCGTGAAACAGGACGCGATCCCCCCGGATGAGTTGAGGCCGATCCGTCCCTGTCCCCCTTAATGACCGTGAGCAGCCGAGACCGGCCAACAAATTTCGCTCGAGCCGCCGCTACCAAGCTGCCTGAGCAGCGAATACGCTCTCCGTCAGTGGATTCGAGACGCATAGCCGCCGTGACGATCGGCAGCCTGACCTTCGACCACGCCACCTACGACGACCGTGGCGACGTCCTCTACCTGCACATCGGCGAGCGCCAGGCCGCCGCCGACAGTGAGGAGACACCCGAGGGACACGTGCTGCGCTTCAACGACCGCGGCGAGGTGATCGGCGTCACGATCACCAACGTCAAGTGGCTACTTCAGCGCGACCACGCCATCAACATCACGGTTCCCAAGCGCGTCGTCGTAGGCCCCGACGCGCTCTCCGAAGCGCTCACAGCCGCCTGATCCCGCAGGCGCCTCCCCCGCCCTCCTTGTCAATCAGCGCCGCCCCGGTCCCGTCGCAGAGGCGAGTCCGAGGTCGTTCTACGCCCCATTTAGTGACAAAAACACGTGACAAAGTTTCTGCGTTCTGCCTACTCCCAAACAAAATCCCGCTGATTTCCAGCGGGCTTGTGTAAGCGGATGAAGGGACTCGAACCCTCGACCTTCTGCATGGCAAGCAGACGCTCTAGCCAACTGAGCTACATCCGCGCGAGCGCCGATTATAGAGGCGCCTGGCGCGACCGGATCTCACGGTGAGCGGAGCTACGCGCAAAGGCATTGCTGAGATACTCCGCAGATGCCAAGCGATCGCGTCTACACGCGCCTCTCCACAACCTCGGCCTGGGCGCTGAAGGCCTTCGGCAAGCTCAACGTCCCGCTCTACCGCGCCAGCAAAGGACGGCTGTTCGGCCAGATCGCCGGCACACCGGTGCTGCTGCTGACGACGATCGGCCGCCGCTCGGGACAGCCGCGCACGGTGCCAGTGGTGTATCTCGCCGACGGCGATCGCATGATCGTGATCGGATCGAACGCCGGACATAAGGTCGCGCCGGCGTGGTCGCTCAACCTCGAGGCGAACCCGGCCGCGGAGGTCGAGGTCGGCGGTGATCGCCGGACGGTGCAGGCACGGATCGCCGAGGGCGAGGAGCGCGCCGAGCTGTGGCGGAAGATGAACGAGCAGTACAGCGGCTTCGACGACTACAGCTCGAGGACGACGCGCGATATCCGCCTGTTCGTGCTCGACCCGCGCTGACAGTCGCCCCGCTGGGTTCGACCCCAACCATCGGCTAGCCTGAGACCACCATGCGTTTCTTCAGCCGACCGGACCCAAGCATGGTCGACCCCGCCTCCGCCCTGCCGGGCCGCGAGCGTGCGATGGACGTCCCAGCCTTGCACGACGTACTGGGCACCCCGCTGAAGCCACCGTTCCCAGAGGGTTTCGAGCAAGCGGTCTTCGGGATGGGTTGCTTCTGGGGCGAGGAGAAGGTCTTTTGGGAGGCGCCCGGCGTGTATACGACCGCCGTCGGCTATGCGGGCGGGTTCACCCCGAACCCGACCTATGAGGAGGTCTGCTCGGGACGCACCGGGCACACCGAGGCTGTGCTCGTCGTCCTCGACCCGACGGCCACCAACTACGAGGCGATGTTGAAGCTGTTCTGGGAGGGCCACGACCCGACGCAGGGCATGCGCCAGGGCAACGACGTCGGCAGCCAGTACCGCTCGGCGATCTACTGGGAAAACGAGTCCCAGCGCGCCTCAGCCGAAGCCTCGCGCGACGCCTACCAGCAGGTGTTGACCGCCGCCGGTCATGGCCAGATCACGACCGAGATCGCGGAGGGAGGCTCGGCGCATCCCTTCTACTACGCCGAGGACTACCACCAGCAGTATTTGGCGAAGAACCCCGGCGGTTACTGCGGCGTCGGCGGTACCGGGGTGAGTTGCCCTGTTGGCTTGACGAGCAGTTGACCGGCAACGTCAGCGGTCCCTCAACGCAGACTTCTACCGGGCGTAGAACCATCGCTATACGCACTTTAAAAAGTTAAGTCAACATTCCAGGCCGTGCGCCATAGCGATACACCCGCCTCTTTCCTCTCTCCATGTCTGTCTGTCTGACGCCGCTCCCTTAACAGCAGCGACCCCGCCGAAGCGGGGCCGCTGGTTGTGGTGTGTGAGGAGGGGTTGAGCTTGAGTTGAGGTGGAGGCGGAACCGCGGGCATCCCTGCCCACGGCACTCACCGCCACCGTGCGACTAGCCGGCCGGAACCGGGTCCGGCTGCCACGACGGGGCGTGAGGCCCGCCGAGGGTGGGGACGTCCGAGGGGTAGACCTCGTTGCCGTGGATCGCGTGATCGCCGATCTCCAGCTCCTCGTCGGAGAGGCGCAGGGGTACGAAGATCCCGACGAGCTTCAGCAGGACGAACGTCATCACGCCGCTGAACACGATCACCCAGGCAGCGGCCTCAGCCTGCCAGCGCAGCAGCGTGAAGCTGCCACCGTTGAGGATGCTGTCTTTGCCGGGCAGGTTCGAGGCACCACCGACGCCGATGTACTCGACCAGGTGCGGGTCGGCAAAGACGGCGACCAACAGCCCGCCCAGCAAACCAGCTATCCCGTGTGTATAGATCACCCCCAGGGTGTCGTCCACATGCCGGAAGACGGGGGCTCGACTGAGGAACCTGATCGCCATCCAGACGACCGTCGACGCGATCACGCCGATCGCGATCGCCCCCCAGCCGTTGACGAAACCGGCGGCAGGGGTGATCGCCACCAGGCCCGTGATCATCCCGTTGACCGAGCCGAGCAGAGACGGCTTGTCGCGGAAGATGTAGTCCCAGGCGATCCACACGAGCATCGCGACCGCGGTGCACAGGTTCGTGTTGAGCACGGCCGCCGAGGCGTTCGCGCCGGCGTAGTAGGAGTCTCCACCGTTGAAGCCATTCCAACCGAGCCACAGCAGACCGGCGCCGGCCGCGACCATCAGCAGGTTGTTCGGCGCGTCGACCTCGCGATCTCGTTGCAATCGAGGCCCGATCACGGCCGCCGCGACGAAGCCGGAGATGCCGGCCGCGAGATGGATCACGTAACCACCGGAGTAGTCAAGCGCGCCGTGCGCCGCGAAGTAGCCGCCGCCCCAGATCAGGAAGGCGTTGACGGTGTAGACGAACGTGATCCACAAGAGCACGAACGGAATCCAGGCCTTGAAGCTGACGCGGCCGAGGATCGATCCGAGCATCAGGATCGGCGTGATGCCGGCGAACACGAACTGGAAGTAGACGAGCGAGGCCTCGGGGAAGTGGAACGGCGGGCCTTCGGTGATCGACGGAATGACCGCCTGGCCCTCCTCGGCCCCGGTCGATAGGACGGTCCCCGACTTGCCCCACATCGTGTCGAAGAAGCCTTTCCCGTGGCCAATCGGTGTGCCGAAGCCCATCTTGAAGGCCCACAGACACCAGGCGACGAGCACTAGTGAGAACGCCACGAACGTGAGCATCATGCTGTTGACCGACCAGCGCTTCTGCATCACCCCGCCGTACAAGACAGCGAGACCCGGGAGGCTCATCAGCCCCACAAAAGTCGCCGCGGTCATCTGCCACGCGTTGTCGCCGGCGTTCAGCCAACTTGGGTATGCGAGCCAGGACATATGCCTCCGTTTCCCTGCGATTGTTTGTGGCGAGGCCCACCCAACAGGAGCGGACAAGCGCACACCGATTACGTCCCGGTATGAAATCCGGCCTGCAACACCGCGGGTAGGGACACCGTGACCAACACTTGGGGGAGGACTTTCGACATTTGGCTAGACGACCCGGAAGTGAGCTGTCCTGGTATCGAGCCGCCAGCCCGTTCAACCAACGCGCGATGCGCCCGGTCGGGACTGGGTGGCGGAAAGGAGCGCTTTGGACACAGGCTCATCCCCTCCGCACTGAGGCATCGTGATCGCCAACTCCAAACAAGGAGGTGAGTCAACCGGCCACGGCAACTTCAAGCCTGCCTCGACGTCCCCGCCGGCCGGGCGCTCAGCCAGTGGGAGCGACGTACGGGAAGCCGGCCTTGCGGCATGCCTCGCTCAGCTCCTGCTGGATGTTGCGGAAGCTTCCCGAGGCGCAGATGCGCCTGGCCTGCGGGCCGCAACCATGCAGGTCCGCGCCGCCGAGCGTGCTGGCGAAGGTCACGCGGATGCAGTCGGCCCGTTCGAAGGAGCCGGTCCCGCTCGTGAGCGCGTAGGCGCCGAGGCCGACCAGCGCGACCGCCAGGCAGCTGAGCAGGACGGCCACGGCGGTCTTCTCGCGACGGCCCCAGCGCAGCGGTTCGCGCAGCCGCTTGGACTGGTCTTGCATGATCATCGTCATCGCCGCGAGCCTACCGCGTGGCCGAAATGTCGCGATCGCCGCGCGGAGCTACTGCGCGGCGGGCGGTGCATCCGGCGTGTCTGAACCGGGCTCCCCGCCGGGCTGGAAGGCAAGCGCGGCGGAGTTGATGCAGTAGCGCTGCCCGGTCGGGCCGGGGCCATCGTCGAAGACGTGTCCGAGGTGACCGCCGCAGGTGCGGCAGATGACCTCTGTGCGGCGCATGAACAGACCGTTGTCCGGGCGCAGCTCGACAGCTTCGGCGACCGCCGGCTCGGTGAAGCTAGGCCAGCCGGTGCCGGAGTCGAATTTCGTGTCCGAGCCGAACAGCATCGCGTCGCAGGCCGCACAGCGGTAGGAGCCACCCTCTTTGTGGTGAACGTACTCACCGGTGAACGGCGCCTCGGTGCCCGCCTTGCGCAGGACGTCGTACTGCTCGGGCGTCAACTGTTCGCGCCACTCTTGCTCTGACTTCTCGACTTTCGTGTCGGCCATCGACTCCCAGTTTTAGCACCCCCGGGACCACATACAACGCCTGTTATCATGATGTTTACGTTCACGTCAATTTCCCCAAGATCACGCTTCGGTGTCGCCGCCGGCCACGAGAACTACAAGTGGTGGGCCCTTTCCTGCACGAGCCTCGGGATGCTGCTCGCGGCGACCAACTCGGGCACGCTGATCATCGCCCTGCCCGATCTCGAGCGCTCTTTGCACGCGAGCCTCTTGGCGCTCGTGTGGGTGATCCTCGCCTACCTGATCGCCGCCACGGTGCTCGTGCTGATGGCGGGACGGCTGTCAGACCTGTTCGGCCGTAAGCGTGCCTATGTAGGAGGCTTCCTCCTGTTCGCCTTCGCCTCACTCGGAGCGGGATTCGCCCCGAACGCGGACGTGCTGATCGTGTGGAGAGTGCTGCAAGGGATCGGCTCGGCCTTCCTGTTCGCGAACGCCGCCGCGCTCGTCACCGACGCGTTCCCGAAGGAGGAACTCGGGCTGGCGATGGGCACGAACACGATGGTCGCCGCGATCGGCCTGGCGATCGGGCCGGTGCTCGGCGGCGCGCTGGTGGCGATCTCCTGGCATTGGGTGTTCTGGTTCAACGTGCCCTTCGCGCTGGCCGGCGCCGCCTGGGGCGCGCTGATCCTGCGCGAGCTCGTCAAACCCGATCAGGTGCGCGGCTATGACGTGCTCGGCAACATCACGTTCATCATCGGCCTGACCGGCCTGGTGCTCGGAATCTCGCGCGGTGGGATCAGCGGCTGGAACGATCCGATCGTGATCGTCGGCCTGATCGCCGCCGCCGTGCTGCTGCCGATCTGGGTGCTGATCGAGAGCCGCTCGCGCGCGCCGATGCTCGACCTGAAGATCTTCAAGAACCGCCTGTTCGCGGCCGCCAGCGCGGCCTCGTTCATCAACGGGCTGGCGCGCTTCGCGTTGATGTTCCTGTTCGTCTTCTACTTCCAGGGCGCCCAGTCGAACTCGCCGATCGAAGCCGGCATCAAGCTGATCCCGCTCGCCCTGGGCATGCTCGTCGCCTCGCCGCTGGCCGGCATCTACGCCGACCGCCACGGCTCGCGCATCCTCGCCTCGCTGGGCATGCTCGTGACCGCCGCCGGCCTCGCGGGGATGACGACGCTCGGCGTGCACACCCCCTACTGGCAGAGCGGCCTGTGGCTGCTGCTCGTCGGCGTCGGCTCGGGCATGTTCAACAGCCCGAACACCGCCGCGATGATGGGCACCGTACCGCCAGACCGCCGCGGTATCGCTGCGGGCGCAAGAACGCTGCTGCAGAACACCGGCGCCGTGCTGTCAATTGCGTTCGTGCTCGCGATCATCACGTCGGCCGTGCCGAAAGCGACGCTGTTCGCGGTCTTCTCCGGCCTGACGAAGGGACTCTCAGAAGCGAAGCTCGCGCCGTTCATCGCCAACATGCACGTCGCGCTGTGGGTGCTCACCGCGACCTCGCTGGTAGGCGCCGGAGTTTGCCTACTGCGGCCAAGCCATATGTCCGAAGCGGAGTCAGAGACGCTGTCCTTCGAGGAGCACACCGCGCAGGGGTCCCCTGCACGCAACGGAGCTAGGCCCGACAATGCAGCCGAGACCGGACCAGACAAGACTGGGCCAGACAAGGTCGGGCCAGGAACGGTCGGTCCGGCAGAGGTCATGCCAAGAACGGCCAAGCCGGCAGAGGTCGAGCCGGGCAAGATCGCACCGGGGAAGATCGCCGCAGCGCGGTCGCGAGTGCACATATGAGCACCGACGCCACATCCACCGATCCCAGCCTGCGGATCGGCGACGTCGCGCGCCTCGTCGGCACGACGCCGCGCACGATTCGCTACTACGAGGAGATCGGCCTGCTCCCCCCCTCCCCCGCGCGCCCGTCCGGTCAGCACCGGCTGTACACCGAGGACGAGGTCGAGCGCCTGCGCGAGGTGATGCGCCTGAAGGACCTGCTCGGGGTATCGCTCGAGCAACTCAAGACGTTGCTCGCCGCCGAGGACGCGCGCGCCGCGGTCCGTGCGCAGCTGAGACGGGACGACGTCCACCCCGAGCGCCGACGCGAGCTGCTCAGCGAGGCGCTCGGCCACCTCGACCGTCAGCTCGAGCTCGTCCGCGGCCGCGCCGCGGAGTTGGCCAGCCTGGAAGCGGAGCTGTCTGAGACACACAAGCGCGTGCGCCGCAAGCTGCGCGAGCTGGACGCCCATGCCGGGGGCGCCTTCCCGCCCCAGACACCCAAGGCCGGTGCCTCCCGGCGTTTGAGCTGAAAGCAACGGCGGACGGGAGTGCAGTAGTCCGTTTGTAAGGTGAGGGGAATCCGATTTTCGGCAGTTTCGACAGAGGAGCTTGAGTGGAGCGCAAGTGGTGGACCCTGATCGCCGTCTCGATCGCGATCTTCATGCTGCTCCTCGACATCACCGTCGTCAACGTCGCGCTGCCCGACATCCAGCGCTCGCTGCACTCCTCGTTCTCCGACCTGCAATGGGTCGTCGACGCCTACGCCCTGACGCTCGCGACCTTCCTGCTGACATCAGGATCGGTCGCCGATCTGATCGGGCGCAAGCGCGTGTTCATCGCCGGCCTGTTCGTGTTCACGATCTCCTCGGCGGTCTGCGGCCTGTCGACGACGCCGCTTGAGCTGAACCTCGCGCGCGCCGTCCAGGGCACCGGCGGAGCGATGATGTTCGCCACCGCGCTGGCCCTGATCGCCCAGGCCTTCCACGGCAAAGAGCGCGGCACGGCCTTCGGCGTGTTCGGCGCCGTCACCGGCGCGGCGGTGGCAATCGGCCCGGTGATCGGCGGGATCATCACCTCGGGGATCGGCTGGCAGTGGATCTTCTTCGTCAACGTGCCGATCGGCATCGTCGCGGTGTTCATCGCGTTCACCCAGGTCGAGGACTCGCGTGACCCGAACGCCACCGGCGTCGACTGGGCGGGCCTCGTCACCTTCTCCGGGTCGCTGTTCCTGCTCGTCTACGCGCTCGTCCAGGGCAACGAAAAGGGCTGGGGCTCGACCGAGATCGTCGCCTTCCTCAGCGGCGCCTTCGTGCTGATGGCGGCGTTCATCGTCGTCGAGCACCTGCAGCGCCGCCCGATGCTCGACCTGGCGCTGTTCCGCCGCCCGGCCTTCACCGGCGCGAGCATCGTCGCGTTCACGCTGTCGAGCTCGTTCTTCGCGATGTTCCTCTACCTGACGCTCTACATCCAGGACGTGCTCGGCTACAGCCCGTTCGCGGCGGGCCTGCGCTTTCTGCCGACGACGCTCTTGTCGTTCATCGTCGCGCCGATCGCCGGGCGGCTGAGCGTGCGCATGCCGGTCCGCCTGCTGCTCGGCGCGGGCCTCACGCTGATCGGACTGGGCCTGCTCGCGATGACGACGATCGACGCCTCCTCGACCTGGACGGTGCTGATCCCCGGCTTCATCCTCGCCGGCGCGGGCGTCGGCCTGGTCAACCCGCCGCTGGCCTCCACCGCGATCGGCGTGGTGCCCCAGGAGCGCTCAGGCATGGCCTCCGGGATCAACTCGACCTTCCGCCAGGTCGGGATCGCCACGGGGATCGCCGGCCTGGGCGCCGTCTTCCAGCACAGCGTCACCCACGGCACCGGCGCCGCGCTGGCGGCCAGTGGGCAAGCGCGCCAGGTCGCCGGCGCGGCCCACGGCCAGCTGGGCACGCTGCTTGAGTCCGGCGAAGTCAGCCACTTCGCGAAATCCCTTCCCCTCGCCGCCCACACGGCGATCGAACACGCCTACCGTGTGGGCTTCACCGAAGCATTCACGACGATCGCGATCATCGCCGCCGCGATCGCACTGGTGGGCGCTGTGCTCGCGTTCGTGCTCGTGCGCAGCCGCGACTTCGTCTCCGCCGGCGAGCTGCCTGCCAAGCAGGAGTCAGAAGAGCCCGTCGCGGTCGCCGCGGGATGATTCCCGCGCGGCACGACTCTCCGCCGGCCGCCTCGTCGCGGATCAGCAAGCTCCCCTCCGCCCACCGCGGATCAGCGTTTTTCTCAAAGCTCGCGCGAGAATCGCACACGCTGGTAAGGCCTGGCCACGCCTGTGTTCCCACCCACAACCTCAACGTGGCCGGCCGTGCCGGCCTGATTAAGAATCTTCAGCTTCCCGCCGTTCATACCCGCGACAGTCAAGGACCGGCAGCCGGGGATAACGTGGATAGGCTGGGTCTTCGCGCGAGCGTTCGCACAGCCAGAACGTCGATCCCCGTGTGTTCGGCACCTCTCGCTTGTGTCTGCACTCGACGCACAATCCCCGCGGATCGCTCCTCGGCCGGGGTGTCGCGGGTGTGGACATGGACGCAGCGTAGTGCGACCTCCCGCCGACCCCTGCAATAATCGTTGACTGAACAACTATGACCACTTTCTACCGACTACTCGGCTTTCTGCGCCCATACAAGCGCGGCATGATCATCTCCTGGACGCTGGCCAGCCTCGCGATGGTGGTGACCGTCGCGCTGCCCGCCCTGACCGGGCGCGCGGTGCAGATCATCAGCACCGCCCCCCAGCACCACCAGGCCGCCGCGCACGCGAGCGCACGCCACGAACTGACGCAGATCGCCGGTGCGATCGCGCTGCTCGTGCTCGTCCGCTGGGGGTTCATGTACTGGCGGCGGATGGTCGCCGGGCGGCTCTCGCTCGGCGTCGAATACGACCTGCGCAAGCTGCTCTACGGCCACCTGCAGGAGCTCGAGCTCGGCTTCTTCGACCGCCAGCAGACGGGCCAGCTGATGTCGCGCGCGACCGTCGACCTACAGGCCGTGCGCTTCTTCCTCGGCTACGGGCTCGTGTTCATCCTGCAGTCGATCCTCACGATCCTGCTCGCCGGCACGGTGATGATCATCACCGAACCGCGCCTCGGCGTGATCTCGCTGATTCCCGTGCCGTTCGTCGTGCTGATCTCCTACCGCTACGGCCGCCGCTCGCGCCCGGCGATCCAGGAGACACAGCAGCGCATCGCCGAGCTGACCGCGGACGCCGAGGAGAACATCTCCGGGGTGCGCGTCGTCAAGGCCTTCGCCCGCGAGCCCCGCCAGCTGCAGCGCTTCCAGCACAGCGTCGGGCGCGTCTTCAGCCAGGCGATGGTGGCGACCCGCCTGGAAGCGAAGTTCAACCCGATGATCGGCTTCCTGCCCCAGCTCGGCCTCGCCGCGGTGCTTTTGATCGGCGGTAACGCCGTGATCCACGCGCACCTCACGCTCGGCCAGTTCACCGCGTTCTACCTCTACCTGAACATGCTGATCGCGCCGATGCGCACGCTCGGCGTGATCCTCAACCTTGCCCAGCGCGCCACCGCCTCCGGAGCGCGCCTGTTCCAGGTCCTCGACCGCCCCCCGCGCCTGACGGCGCCCCCCGGCGCCCCACCGCTGCCGGCCGGCAACGGGCACGTGCAGTTCCAGGGCGTCACCCTGCGCTACGACGAATCGGATGAGTTCGGCGCGGCGTACTCGGCGACGAACACGCCGGACACTGCGACAAGCCCCCCTGCCCCTTCGACGACGAGCTCTTCTGGCTCCCTCGTGCATCCAGCATCCCCGGCAAACGGAGCCGGCTTGGCTAATGGCGCGCAGACCGAACCCGACGGTGTGACGCCGGCGAACGGGGTGGCGGCACCAAACGGAGCGTCGCCCACTCGTGCCGCGGCCCGGGCGGTGCTGAGCGACATCGACCTGGACATCCCCGCCGGGCGCACCGTCGCGCTCGTCGGCGCCACCGGCTCGGGCAAGACCAGCCTCGCCTCGCTGATCTCGCGGCTGTACGACGTCAGCTCCGGGCGCATCCTGCTCGACGGTGCGGACGTGCGCGAGGTCGACCTGCGCTCGCTGCGCCAGGCCGTCGCGGTCGTCAGCGACGACCCGTTCCTGTTCTCGCAGACCGTCGCCGAGAACATCGCCTATGCGCGGGTGGGCGGGCCTCCGATCACCCGCAAGGCGATCGAGAGCGCCGCGCGCCGCGCCCAGGCCCACGAGTTCATCGCACGCCTGCCCGACGGCTACGGGACGCGCGTCGGCGAGCGCGGCCTGACCCTCTCCGGCGGCCAGCGCCAACGCCTGGCGATCGCCCGCGCGCTGCTCGCCGACCCGCGCGTGCTGATCCTCGACGACGCCACCTCCTCCGTCGACGCCTCCACCGAGCGCCAGATCAAGCTCGCGCTCGACGAGGCGATGGCCGGGCGGACGACCTTGATCATCGCCCACCGCCTCTCCACGATCGCGCTGGCGGATGAGATCGTCGTGCTCGACCACGGGCGGATCGTCGCGCACGGCAACCACGAGGAGCTGCTCGTTGCCTCGGAGCTGTATCGCGAGATCGTCGAAAAGGGGTTGCCCGACCAGGTGTTCCTCACACGTGAGTTGCCAAGAGAACGCGAGGTCAGCGGAATATGAGCGCGCATGGGGGCCGGGGAATGGGTGGCGGCGGTGGCGGGCGCGGGCTCGGTCCGGGGTTTGCGCGCGGGGGCTCGCAGTGGACCGGCGAGCGCGCCGCGAAGGGCACGCGCGGGCGCAATCTGCGGGGTCTGCTGCGGCTGCTGGGGCCCTATCGCCTGCGCGTGAGCGCGATGCTGACGGCGCTGATCCTCGGCACCGCGGCCTCGCTGGCGCCCCCGCTGCTGGCCAAGGTCGCGATCGACGAAGGCATCGAACGCCACGACACGCGCACGCTCGTACTCGTCGTGATCGCGTTCCTCTTCTCCGCATTGCTCGTCTGGGCGATGACCTACGTGCAGACATACCTCGTCGGCTGGGTCGGCCAGCGCGCGCTCGCCGACCTGCGCCTGCGCATCTTCACCCACCTGCAACAGCAGCCGATCGGCTTCTACGAGAGCCGCCCCGCCGGCGTGTTGATCTCGCGCATGACCAACGACGTCGAGGCGCTGGAAAGCCTCGTCACCGACTCCGTCGTGACCCTCTTCCAGGCCGGCCTGACACTCGTCGGGGCGGTCGTCGTCCTGCTGTTCCTGGATGTGAGGCTGGCGCTGCTGACGTTCTGCGTCGTCCCCTTCGTGGCCGCCGCCTCGATCTGGTTTCGGCTGGTCTCAGCCGGCGCGTTCCGCCGCACACGGGAGACGATTGGCGCGATCACCGCCTACCTGCAGGAGACACTGTCGGGGATCCGCGTCGTGCGCAGCTTCGGCCAGGAGCCCTACCACGAGGCGCAGTTCGCGGAGCTGAACACGGAGAACTGCGACGCGAACATGGTCACGGTCAAGCTCAACGCCGCGTACTTCCCGACGGTCGAAATGCTCTCCGGTGTCGCGCTCGCGCTGATCGTCCTGTACGGCGGCTTCCAGGCGCTCGAAGGCCACATCACGGCGGGCACCGTCGTCGCGTTCGTCGGCACCCTGTCATTCCTGTTCGAACCGATCCAGCAGCTCTCCCAGCTCTACACCACCTACCAGTCCGGGATGGCCGCCCTGGAGAAGATCTTCCAGCTGCTCGACGTCGCCCCCGAGCTGACCGATCGCACGGGAGCGCTCGATCTGGAGCGGATCCGCGGGGAAATCCGCTTCGAGGACGTCTCGTTCGCCTACAACCCGCGCAAGCGCTCGGCCAAGCAAGGCTCCGCCGGCCGCCCCGGCGCCGACGGCCTCTCCGCGCTCACGACCGCCGGCGAGACGGCGAACAACGGCGCCGGCGAAGTCGCCACCGGCTCGGATATCGAACCGGAAGACGCGCAGGAAGAAGTCAAGGCCCTCGAGCACATCGACCTGACGATCCCGCCCGGGCAGACCGTCGCGCTGGTGGGCGCCACCGGCGCGGGCAAGTCGACGATGGCCAAGCTCGTCGCGCGCTTCTACGACCCCACCTCCGGGCAGATCCTCGTCGACGGGCACGACCTGCGCGAGGTCTCAAGCGTTTCGCTGCGCTCGCAGATGGGGATCGTGCCGCAGGAGGCGTTCCTGTTCTCCGGCACCGTCGCCGAGAACATCGCCTTCGGCCGCCCCGACGCCGACCAGAGCCAGATCCGCGAGGCCGCCGCGGCGGTCGGCGCGGAGGAGTTCATCTCCGAGCTCTCCCACGGCTACGACACCGAGGTCGGCGAGCGCGGCGCCCAGCTCTCCTCCGGCCAGCGCCAGTTGATCGCCTTCGCTCGCGCGCTGATCGCCGACCCGCGGATCCTCGTGCTCGACGAGGCGACCTCCAACGTGGACCTGCACACCGAGGGTCGCATCGAGGCCGGCCTGCGCCGCCTGCTGGCCGGCCGCACATCGATCGTGATCGCTCACCGCCTGTCGACGATCCGCCAGGCCGGGCGGATCGTCGTGCTCGAAGGAGGCCGCATCGTCGAGCAGGGAACCCACGACGAGCTGATCGAGCTGGGCGGGAACTACTACAAGCTCTACCGCGACTGGGCCACGCAGGCCGCGGCGTAGAGCGCGAGTACAGCGCAAGGCTTGAAGATTCAAGCCATGTAATATCCCCCACAAATGGGATAGCAGCGGTCCCTGCCTGGATCGCCTCACGAGTCTCGCTGACACTCGCCGTTGATGAGTAAACAACAACTCAAACCTCCAACCTGCCCACTATAAGTCGCGCGAGACAGAGCGCGTCGGTGAAGTGAAGCAACCACCGTTAGGCCGCCGGCTCACGGCGCGAGCGGTCCTAGCCCTCGCGCTCGCAAACATCCGCTACTGGACAAACGTAGCGCCCACGGTACGCGCCCAGCTTCACCATTGGCGCCAGCACGCCCAACGGATCCCCAACCCAGCGCTGCGAGAGCTCGCACTGGAAAATCTCAGCAAAGAGGGCTTCAACGCCGAGGCCGGGGCGACACTCGCCACGCTCACCTCCCGCGCGCACCGACCACGCGTAATCGAAGCCATCGTCGCATTCCAAGTCATGTACGACTACCTCGACGGCCTTGTCGAGCAGCCGAGCCCCGACCCACTGCGCAATGGCCGCCAACTGCTCAAAGCGCTCACCGACGCCGTCTCACAACCGCCCGAATCGAACCCAGACTATTACCGGCACAGCCCGCAAGCAGATGACGGTGACTATCTTCAAACACTTGTAACGACAATCAGAAGCGCCATCGCCGAGCTACCGGCGATGGGCACACTCGCCACGGCCATACACAGTGCAGCCGCCCGTTGTGCCGAAGGACAAGCGCAGACTCATGCCGCAAAGAACGTCGGGACCGCCCAGCTGGAGCAATGGGCAAAACACGAGGCCGCCGGCACACCGCTTCACTGGCACGAGTTCGTTGCCGGCACGCTGACATCCGTGATGAGCATATACGCGATACTCGCCACCGCCGACAAGCACACCACACCGCGGCAGGCGGCAGCGATCGACACCACCTATCTGTCGATCGGCGCCCTGAGCACGATCCTCGACAGCCTCGTCGACCATGAACAAGACATAGCTACCGACAATGTCGGATATATAAGTCGTTACTACACCGATCCCGACGCACTGGCGCAGCGACTGACAAGCAGCATCAGACTCGTCTTAGGGCAGGCTCGCACCTTGCCAAACGCAGCGCATCACATCATGACGCTTGCCGGCGTCGTCGCCTACTACACCTCCACGCCGACCGCGACCGGAGATTTTGCCCGACCAGCCGTTATTCGAACACAACAGGAGCTGCAACCGCTCATCATCCCAGTGCTGGCGGTAATGCGCACCTGGCGATTTGCCAAGCGAACGCGCCAATCGTGCCAAAGCAAACCAATCGCAAGACCTAGCCCCTCGAAAATAATTGCGCAGGAGGACAGGCAAGGCTGGCAGCGCCCGATCGCTCGGTACGTCGCGATCATCACCGATGGTAACGGCCGCTGGGCCCACGCCCACGACCTGCCTGTCAATCGAGGCCACGAGGCCGGCGCCGACACACTGAAGGCCCGCATACACGACGCCGCCGAGCTCGGTATCCGCGAGCTCACGGTGTACTCATTCTCAACCGAGAACTGGGCACGCTCCGAGGAAGAGGTCAAGGGACTGATCTCGATGTTCGCAAGACGCATCGCCCAAGAGACCCCGGACCTGCACCGGTACGGAATACGCATGCGCTTCATCGGCCGCCGTGCCAATCTCGCGCAAGAGCTCATAGAGCAGATGTGCTTGGCCGAAGCTCTGACCGCCGAGAACGACCGGATGACGCTGTACATCGCACTCAACTACGGCGGCCGCGCCGAGATCATCGACGCGGCGCGCGCCTTCTCCGGGACCACCGAGGAGGAATTTCGCAAGCTGCTGTACGCGCCCGACATGCACGATCCAGACCTCATCATCCGTACCAGCGGAGAGCAGCGCCTCTCCAACTTCCTGCTATGGCAATCCGCGTCCTCCGAACTGGTATTCCGTGACGAGCTATGGCCCGACTTCACACGCGAGTCCTTGGCACAAGTTCTAACCGAATACTCTCGACGACAACACACCTGGGCCGTCATGTGATCCGCAGCCGCATTGCCCCTGATCTCCGTCGAACACGCCTCCGGTGTCCAGGAACTGGACCTCCGGCACTCGCCCAGACCACGATCGCACGACTGACCCAAATCCTGACCCAAGGCTTTGCTGAAACGCGCAACGCCCCGTGCTAACGGGGCGCATGCGTACTCCGGGACAGGGACTCGAACCCCAATCTCCCGGACCAGAACCGGGCGTCACTGCCAATTGGACTATCCCGGACAGTGTCTTCTTGCTGCCTTCTTCGCTCAGAAGAATAGTAAATGAAGCCGCTCTGTACCCACCACCGTCGTGGCGCCAAGCGCTTTTCATCTCGCTGCGCCTGCTGAGCAGGCTTCGGCTGAGAGAAAGTAGCTCGTTCGCCTCAGACAGGCTGCCCGTTCGGCGCGAAGAAGGCGGTGATCTCCTCCTCCAGACCCGTGTCGAGCACCAGCAATACCTCATCCCCGGTCTGGATCACCGTGTCGGGCTTAGGCACGAAGCCCGTCCCGTCGCGCAGCACCGAGATGATCAGGCTGCCTTCGGGCAGGGCGATGTCGGCCACGCGCTCGCCGACCGTCGGCGCGTCGTCGTCGACCTCCAGCTCGATGATCTCCAGGCGCTCCTCTTCGAGCGCGAGCAGGTGCACGAGGCCATAGCGCGGGACCTCGTGCTCGATCAGGCGCAGGATCAGGTCGGTCGCGGAGACCGCGGGCTGGATGCCGAGCATCCTGAAGTGGTCGTGGTTGCGCGGGTTGTTCACGCGCGCGATGATCCGATCGCACAGGTACTTCTCCTTGGCGACCTGACACACCAGCATGTTGTCCTCGTCGTCTCCCGTCACTGCGACGACCAGATCGGCGCGCTGGATCCCGGAGCGCTCGAGCACCCACAGCTCGGTCGCGTCGCCGTACTGCGCGGCGTGCTCGAACTCCTCCTCGATCGCCAGGTAGCAGGAGCGGGAGGACTCGATCAGGGTGACCTCGTGACCCTTCACGATCAGCTCCCGTGCCAGGTTGCGCCCGACCTTGCCGGCGCCGACGATGATCGCGTACATCCTCTAGCCCCTCACGCCGGCTGAATCTCCAGCGCGCGCTCGAACATCTCGATCGCGTGCCGGGTCGGAGAGATCGTCTGCAGGCCCTGCGCGCCGTACCAGCCGGCGCGCGCCGGGTCCATCACGCGCACGATCGCCTTCTCCACGCCGAAGCGCTTCTGGGCGATCTGGGCGATGATCAGGTTGGTGTTATCGCCGGCCGTCGAGGCGATGAACACGTCGGCGCGTTCGATCCCCGCCTCGATCAGCGCATCGATCTCCAGCGCTGTGCCGACCGTGAACTGGCCTTCGGCCTCCTCCCAGCTCTTGCTCTGGCCCGCGTCCAGGCGCTCGTGGGAGAGCGGATCGGCGTCCAGCACGGAGACTTCGTGCCCCGCGGCCAGCGCGGACTTCGCGACGGCCGAGCCGACACGGCCGGCGCCGACGATCAGGACGAACATGCGGCTGTGGCGAACATCGTGCGGACCGGGGACATGCTCAGGAGGATCATTGCGCCGGGGCGGGCGGAGTAGGGAGCGTCACTGCACGGAGACGGGGTGAGGAAAGGACGAACATTGCGCGGATGCGGAGATTAGACGATGGGGGCCTCTGCCTGCCGAGGCGCCCCGGGCTGCTGCTCGGAAGACTGCTCGGGCGCTGAGCGATCCTCCGGCGGGCCGGCCGCCGGCGCGGTCACGATCACGCGGCAATCGGCCTTGCTGACGACGTACTTGGTGATCTCGCCGACGAAGTTCTCCAGCGAACCGCCGCGTCCCCCCAGGCCCGCGCCACCGCGAATCCGGGAAGGTTCCTCGGCGCCGAGCACGATCGCTTCGACGCCGCGACGGCGCGCCTCCTCCACGATCGCGTAACCGGCGCGTCGCGTGCGTACGGTGGCCGTCGCGACATACACCCCGCCGTACTCCTCCCCCACGGCCTTCGCTCGCGCCAGCGCCTGGCGCGCGTGCTTGACCTGCTCCTCCGGCAGCCGCGCGTCGAGCGGCAGCGACATCGGCATCACGAAGATCCAGATCGCCTCGATCGTCGCGGTCTCATTCTCCGTCTCGGTCTCGGTCTCCTCGGTCGACTCCCCCGCGGCCAGCCGCGCCGCCGTCTGCACGATGTCCTCGTCGAGCTTCGTGCCGAACAGCGGCACGAGGATCGAGCCGTAGTCGCGCTCGCTCGGCGGCTCGGCGCGCAGGACCTGGGGCGAGACCGTCACCCGCTTCAGCAGTGAGGTCTCATCCGCTCGCCGGTACACCACGTAGCCCACGATCCCCACCGCCATCCACCCGAGCCCGACGTAGCGGGCCGGTTCGTGCAGCCACAGAACAGCCACCCAGCCGGCGGCGCAGACCAGCGCGCCGAAGGCCGCCGGCAACGGCAGTTCGCCGCCGCGCACGCGGACCGACAGCGGCACCCTGTAGGGGCGGTCGCGGTCGGGCTCGGAGTAGCGCAGCCGGCAGATCGACAGGTGCGCGATCGTGAATGCGAGCATCGCCCCGAAGGCATAGATCCCGACGAGGAAGTCGAGGTTCTCCGGCACCACCAGCGCCGCCGCGAGCAGACCCGCGAGGATGATCAGCACATACGGGGTCGAGCGCTGGGGATGCAACCGCCCCAGGCCACTTGGGATCTGGCGATTCGTCGACAGCGAGTAGGCCAGCCGCGAGAGGCCGAGCATCGCCGAGTTGGCGGCCGCCACCAGCGTGAGCGTCGCCAGCGCTCCGACCGAGTAAATGAGCGTCTGCTGCAGCCAATGGGGGTGCATCTGCGTGACGATCCCGATCACCGGATCGTTCAGGTAGCGGCCCGCCAACTCGGTGTGACCGTCGTGCACGGGCAGCGCGGTGATCGCCACCAGCGCGATGCCGACATAGCCGACGACGACTGTCACGGCGCCACTGCCGACCATGTGCTTCAGGCCGCGCCGGCTGATCCGCACCTCCCCCGCCAGGCCGGCGGCGGACTCCAGGCTGGTGAAGGAGATCACCGCGACCGTCAGCGCGAACACGAGGTTCGACCACGTCGGCGAGCTGCCCAGGTGAATCGGGTCGAGCAGCGCGTCGGGGCTGAAGAACAGCACCAGCCCGATCACCACGATCAGCAGCTGCACCAGCAGATCGCCGGCTACCAGCAGCCCGACCCGCCGCGAGCGGCCGCTGCCGAAGCCGCGGATGTTGCCGAGCACGACGAACGCGATGAACGCCAGCGCCAGCAACAGCGACTCGGTTCGGTTCCCCAGCGGGTGCCAGAAAACCTTCAGGTACTGGGTCGCAGAGTAGGCCGTGACGGCGATCAGGATGATGTAGTCGAGCAGGATCGCCCAGCCGGCGATGAAGCTGACGAGCTCGTTGAACGCGTAGCGCGCGAACACGGTCGAGCCGCCGCGATCCTGATGCAGCGAGGCGCCCTCGGCGTAGGTCATCGCCGTCAGCACGAACAGCAGCGCCGCCAGCAGGAACACGAGCGGCGTGAGCCCGAGCGCGTGACCGGAGATCACCCCCAGCGAGAAGTAGATCGCGCTCGCCAGCGAGGTGTAGACGACCGTGAACAGGACGGGCGAGCCGATGCTGCGCCGCACGATCACGCGCGAGCGCGCCGCCATCTCCGCGGTGGCCCGCTCGGCGGTCTCCCCGAGTGGACCCGGGGCGTCCTCTCCGGGCCTGCTCACGGCTGCGCCCGGCCTTTCTTCGCCTCCAGGTAGATCCGCGCGCCGCCGGCCGCGATGAACAGCAGGCCGAGCAGCATCCGCGGCGAGACGATGCCCGCATGCCCGCCCACCACCTGAGCGATCAGCGCCACGCCGATCACGATCATCACCAACGAGAACATCAACGTCGCCGAGCGATGGGCCTGTTGACCGTTCATCTTTGACTGAGCTTAGGGCTTGGTAGCGGCCCCGCCTGCACCGGTCTCAGGTAATCAGCGGGATGATCAGGATCGCGACGATGTTGGCGACCTTGATCATCGGATTGATCGCCGGTCCGGCGGTGTCCTTGAAGGGATCGCCGACCGTGTCGCCCGTGATCGACGCGGCGTGGGCTTCGGAGCCCTTGCCGCCGAACGCGCCGTCCTCGATCAGCTTCTTCGCGTTGTCCCACGCGCCACCACCGGCCGTCATCATCACCGCGAAGAAGTAGCCGACGACGATCACGCCGATCAGCAGACCACCGAGCGCCTGCTCGTCGATCAGGCCGACGATCAGCGTCAGCACGATCGGCAGCAGCGACGGCAGGATCATCTCGCGCTGTGCGGTCTTCGTCACGATGTCCACGCAGGCCGCGTAGTCGGGCTCTTCGGAGTAGTCCATGATCCCGGGGTGCTCGCGGAACTGGCGGCGCACCTCCTCGACGACCGCGCCGCCGGCGCGACCGACGGCCTCGATCGACAGCGAGGCGAACAGGCAGACCATCATGCCGCCGAGGATCAGCCCGATCAGGACGGGCGGTTCGTTGATGCCGAAGGAGATCAGGTGCCCCGCCTTCAGCTCGAGTTCTTTCTCAAAGCCGGCGAACAGCACGATCGCGGCGAGCACCGCCGAGCCGATCGCATAGCCCTTCGTGACGGCCTTCGTCGTGTTGCCGACGGCGTCGAGGCGGTCGGTGACCTTGCGGACCTCCTCCGGCAGGTCCGCCATCTCGGCGATCCCGCCGGCGTTGTCGGTGATCGGGCCGAACGCGTCGAGCGCGACGATCAGTCCGGTCAACGAGAGCAGGCCCATCGCGGCGATGCCGATGCCGTAGATGCCGGTGATCCCGCCGCCCGCGAGCTTCCACGAGCCGAGGATGCCGAGCACGATCACGATCGCCGGCAGCGCCGTGGCCTGCAGGCCGGAGGAGAAGCCCTGGATGATGTTCGTCGCGTGGCCGGTGATCGACGCTTTGGCGGTCTTCTGCACCGGCGAGAAACGGGTCGAGGTGTAGTATTCGGTTAGTCCGAACAACAGTGCCGTGACGGCGATGCCGATCAGCGAGCACAGGTACAGATGCCCCCAGCTCGGGGCGTTGACGGTGTTGCCGACGACACGGAAGGTGATGTCGCGCATCAGCCAGTAGGTGATCGGCGCGAAGGCCGCCGCGGCGAGCACACCGGAGACGAGCAGGCCCTGCAGCAGCGCGCGCTCGACGTTGTCGGTTTTCGTGCGCACGGCGAACGTGCCGATGATCGAGGCGATGATCGCCACGCCGCCGATCACCAGCGGGTAGAGCACGACGCGCGTCGACTCGTGAAAGGTCAGCACGCCGAGCAGCATCACCGCGATCGCGGTGACGGCGTAGGTCTCGAACAGGTCGGCCGCCATGCCGGCGCAGTCGCCGACGTTATCGCCGACGTTATCGGCGATCGTCGCCGGGTTGCGCGGGTCATCCTCGGGGATCCCGGCCTCGACCTTGCCGACCAGATCGGCGCCGACGTCGGCGGCCTTCGTGAAGATTCCGCCGCCGAGCCTGGCGAACACGGAGATCAGCGAACCACCGAAGCCGAGCCCGATCAGCGCGTCGACCGCCGTCTTCGGGCTGTCGTTGAAGATCGAGGTCAGCGCGCCGTAGTAGCCGGCGACGCCGATCAGCGCGAGCCCGACGACGAGCAGGCCGGTGATCGCCCCCCCACGGAAGGCGACCTGCAGCGCCGGAGAGACGCCGCCGCGCGCCGCCTCGGCGACGCGTGCATTCGAGCGCACGGAGACGTTCATGCCGATGTAGCCGGTCGAGCCGGACAGCACGCCGCCGATCAGAAAGCCACACGCAACGGCGATGTTCTGAATGAAGATCAGCGCGATGAACAGGAACACGCCGACGATCGCGATCACCATGTACTGACGGTTCAGGTAGGCGCGCGCGCCCTGCTGGACGGCCAGCGAGATGTTCTGCATCTTCTCGTTGCCCGGCGAAAGCGCGAGCAGGGAGCGTGTCGTCACCAGGCCATAGACCACGGCACAGGCGGCGCATACAAGGGCGACGACGACCCCATGGTTCGTCAGAAAGCTGCTCAACAGAAATCCTCCGCGGTCTTAGTTAGCGTGCCGCGCGAGGATTCGCGCGTACATATGTCCGCCGGCGCGCTCCTCGGAGCGCTGCTCGGCGTAAAGGCGGGCGCAGTCTATCGTGCCGGCCCCGGGAAAGCGTTCTCAGCGGCCCGGCACCCACAGCCTGCCGCTCGACTCGGCCGGCCCGGCGCCGGGTTTCTCCTCCGCGGCCGGCTTGACGGGCTCCTCCGCGGCCGGCTGCCGGGGCTGTGAGCTCTGCTTCGTCGCGCCGGCGCCGGCCTGCGCCTCGCGCGCGTAGGCCATCTGCAGCTGGGACAAGGCGTCGCGCAGCGGGCGCAGCTCCTGCGCGGATGCGCTCCGTTCGAGGATCTCCAAGAGCGCACGGACGCCATCCACCGCGTCGCGCACCTGCGCGAGATCGCGCTCTCCCTCCGAGCCCGGCGCCAGGCCCAGGCGGCGACCGCCCAGGTTCAGCAACGACACGGCGCTCTGCAGGATCATGTCCGCGCTGGTGATCCGGCTCAGTTCCGCTTCGTAGGCCGCGCGGAGCTCCTCCTCGCTTGGCTGTCCCGCCTGTGCCGCCTGTGCCGCCTGTGCCGTTGGATCGCTGCTCATCGCTGATCGTCCTCCTGTCGTCTATACCGATGTCGGGTGGCGGCCGAGCACAGCTGTCTCATACCGCCACCTCCTCAGAATAGGTCTGCTTGGTCTCCGCGACGGTGGCCGCGAACACCTCCTCGCGAGATGCGCCAGCCTCGATCATCCGTCGCTGTCGCTGCGCGCCGTTGCCCGCCGGGAAGGCGAGCTCGATGCCCAGCTCGCCGCGAATCGGCGCGGTCCAGGCGGCCAGCCGCTCAATCGCCGCGCGCGCCGGGTACTCCTCGCCGCGCCGCAGATCGACCAGGCGACCGTCGAGCCCGAAGCGAATCGCCCGCCACATGTTCTCCTCGATCAGCCGCGGCGGCTCCTCCACGAAGGGCCTGCCCTCGTCCACATCGCGCATCGCCTGCCCGATACACGCGACCATCAACGCCGCGAGCGCGTCGGACTCCTGAGCGGTGGTCTGAGCGTCGCAGATCCGCACCTCCACTGTGCCAAAGCTGAAGTGCGGCCTGACCGACCACCACACCTGGGTGAACTCCACGATCGACCTGGTCTTCACGAGCAGCTCGATGTACTGGCGATATGCCGCCCAGCCACCAAATGCGTCGGGCACCCCGCAGCGGGGAAAGCTCTTCGTGAAGCTCTGCGTCCGCGCCGAGTGCAGCCCCGTGTCGCGACCGTCCAGATATGGCGAGTTCGCGGAGATCGCCAGCAACACCGGCAGCAGCGGGCGCAGCCGATCGCAGACCCGCACCGCGCGGTCGATGTCGCGCACGCCCACGTGGACGTGCAGGCTGAAGGTGTTGTTACGCCAGGCCACGTACTTCAATCCCTCCTCCACCCGGCGGTAGTGCTCGGTGTCGATGATCGGCTGCTCGCGGTAGTCGGCCCATGGATGCGTCCCGGTCGCGCCCAGCGCGGCGCCGTGAGCGGCGGTGAGCGCGAACAGACGCCTGCGACGCTCGCGCTGACGCGCCAGCGCGTCGCCCAGGTCAGCGCCGACGCCGGAGATGATCTCGATCTCCGAGGAGATCAGCTCGCCGGTGATGTGCTCGTGCAGCAGCCGATCCCCGATCGCGGCGGCACGCAGCTCCTCAAAGCGCGGCTCCAGGTCGAGCGTGCGCGGGTCGAGGATCGAGAACTCCTCCTCGACGCCCACCGTCATATCGGCCGCCGCGGCGAAGGTCTGCTCCACCCTGTCGAGGTCGAGGCTCATCATCGCTCAGGTTCTGCTCAGTTCAGGTCAAATAGAAGTACAGCGCGTACAGCAGATCGACGGCCGGGCTGGAGGTGTGGACGGTCACCTCGGGGGGCACGTCGAGCAGTGACTCGGAGTAGTTGAAGATGATCTTCACGCCCGCCTCCACCAGCTCGCCCGCGAGCCCCTGGGCCGCGTTCGTCGGCACCGCCAGCACGCCGACGACGATGTCCTCCTCCTCGACCACCTGGCGCAGGTCGCTGGTGTTGCGCACCACCTGGCTGCCCACGTTCGTGCCGACCTTCGCCGGGTCCACGTCGAAGATCGCCACCACGCGAAAGCCGTGGTCGGCGAAGATGTCCGACGAGGCGATCGCCTTGCCCAGATGCCCCGCGCCGAGCAGCGCGATGTTGTGCTGGCCGGCGGTGCGCAGGATCTTGCGGATCTGCGAGACGAGCGCCTCGACGTTGTAGCCGACGCCGCGCTTGCCGAACTTGCCGAAGCCCGACAGATCGCGGCGGATCTGCGTCGAGTTGACGTGGGTGTAGTCGGAGAGCTCCTGTGAGGAGATCGTCTCCTTGCCCATCTTCTTCGCCTGCGTCAGCACCTGCAGATAGCGCGACAGCCGCGCCGCCACGCCGAGCGACAGCCGCTCGGTCGAATGGATCCCGTCACCCAGCTCGGCGCTCGCGGATCCCGTCGTCGCTTCCCTGTAGGTCATCGCAGTGACTCTAAAGGATGCCCGGTCCGGCGACCGCGCGCGGCCGGGATACCCGCTTGCCGGACACCTGCGGTTGGACGGCCCGCGGTTGGACGGCCCGCGGTCATGAAGCTTGCGGTTGCGGTGCTTGGGGGCGCTCACCGGTGGCATACGCGTCCAGCGCCAGATACTCCGGGTATGCGAGCACCCGGGTGAAGCGCGCGGCGGAGGCGATCATCGCGGCGTTGTCGGTGCACAGCACGCGTGGCGGAACGTGCAGCTCCACGTCGAGCTCGCCCAGCCGACGGCGCAACTCGCCGTTGGCGGCCACCCCGCCGCCCACCGCCAGACGACCGATCCCGGTCCGCTCCAGCGCGTGCTCGGCACGCGCGATCAGGCTGTCCACGATCGCCGCCTGATAGGAGGCCGCCAGGTCCGCGCGGCGCTCCTCCGATTCGGCTTCAGACAGCTCGCGCAGCTTGTACAACAACGCGGTCTTCAACCCCGCGAAGGAGAAGTCCAGGCTCCTCGCGAACGCTTCCCGGCCCTGTCCCCGCCCACCACGGGAGCGCTCACCGCGCGAGCCCGGGAAATAGAAGGCCTCCGGATCGCCCCCGGCCGCCAACCGCTCCAGCGCGGCGCCGCCGGGATAGCCCAGCCCGAGCATCCGCGCCCCCTTGTCGAACGCCTCTCCCGCCGCATCGTCGAGCGTGCGGCCGAGCACCTCGTACCCCTCGTGCTCTGTCACATGTACGAGCAGCGTGTGGCCACCGCTGGCGATCAGGCAGAGGAACGGCGGCTCGAAGGCCTCTTCGAGGAAGTTCGCCGCGACATGCCCCTGCAGGTGGTCGACCGGCGCAAACGGCAGTTCCCGAGCAGCGGCCAGCGCCTTCGCGGTCGACAGACCCACGAGCAGAGCGCCCACCAGGCCCGGCCCCTGTGTCGCGGCCACCAGCTCGACCTGCTCGAGCGTCATGCCGGCCTCGCTCAACGCCCGTTCGACGACGAGGTTCACCAATTCCAGGTGATGCCGGGAGGCGATCTCGGGGACGACCCCGCCAAAGCGATCGTGCACCTCCTGTGAGGAGATCACATTCGAGCGCAGCCTCCCGTCCGCGCCGAGCACCGCCGCGCAGGTGTCATCGCAGCTGCTCTCCAGCGCCAGGATGTTCATACCGGCCCGGGGTTGGGCACGTCATCGAGCGAGCCCCGCAGCGTGGCCGGGGTACGCCACATCACGAGCGCATCCTCGCCGTTGTCCTGGTAGTAGCGCCGCCGCACACCGGCAGCGCGGAAGCCCTCTCGCTCATATAGATGGATCGCGGCGTGGTTGGACCGGCGCACCTCCAGCGTGAAGCGCGCACGGTCATCCCCGACCTGCGCATACAGCTCGGCGAGCAGCGCCGAGGCCACCCCCGAGCGCTGGTATTCGAAATCCACGGCCACGTTCATCACGTGCCAGACGTGCTCGTAGCGAGAGCAGATCAGGTACCCCGCCAACCGCCGGCCGTGCTCCGCGTCGAGTACCGCCGCCAGGCAGATCCCGGATTGCTTCGAGCGCTCCAACACGAACATCGCCAGCGACCACGGCGTCGGGAAGACGCGGCGCTCGATCGCCATCACCTGTGGCAGATCGGGATAGACCAGCCGCCGGATCTTCAAGGGCCGAGGATCGCCCATTGCCGGGCCGGTGACAAAGGGTTCTGTCATGAGGGCGCGCGCTCCAGGGCGATCTCTGCATCCGGGCGCCGGCAATATTCGGGCAGGATCCCCTCCACTGCCCCCGCCGCCCCTCCGAGCGCTCCAAGCTCACAGATCACCTCGGCGCTCAGCAGGTGCAGCGGGGAGGAATCCGGCGGAACCATCACTCCGGCGTCCTGGAGCTGACCGCGGAAACGCACCGCCCCGTCGCCGATCGCCCGCCACCGCCCGGCCTGCTCGGCTCCCGGTTGCGCCGCCACCTGCCCGATGATGCTTCCCAGAGCCTCGGGGGCCAACGCACGGGGCTGCACGAGCTCCTCAACGGAGCCCCGATCGCGCACCTCATAGGCGGCCACGAACGCCTCTCCGCGGCGCGCATCGAGGACCGCGAGTACGCGTGAGCCCTCCGACTCGGCCCGCAGCGCCGGTTCGGCGAGCGCCCGCAGGCTCGACACCCCGATCAGCTCCACCCCGAGCGACTGCGCCAGACCGCGCGCAGTGGCGATCCCCACACGCAGGCCCGTGAAGGTTCCCGGTCCCACCCCCACCGCGATTCGGTCGATCGCGCGCCAACGGATGCTCACCTTCCCGAGCAGTTCGTTCGCCATGCCCAACAGCCGCGTGGCATGTCCTGGATGGGCCCCTGGGCCGGGGTCATCGCGTACCTGCAAGGTCCTTCCATCGTCCAGGCGCAGGGCGACCGCCGTGGACTGTGTGGCGGTGTCGAAACCGAGCACGATCATCGCCCGTCGACCACTTCGATCCGCCGGCGGTCGGCGCCCCCGTGGGTCAACGTCACGCTCACTCGCGCGCTCGCCAGCTCGGCACTGTCTGAGACGGGCCACTCCACGAAGGCGATCCGGCCAGGACCCAGGTAGTCGTCCAGCAGCGCCGGGTCCTCCGCTTGCAGGCCACCCGCCAGGCGGTAGAGGTCGAGGTGCGAGACGGTCGTGTTCGTCGCCTTGTAACGGTGTCCGATGCTGAACGTCGGACTCGTGATCGGATCGGTCACACCCAGCGCTTGCGCGGCGCCGCGCACGAACGTCGTCTTGCCCGAGCCGAGCTCACCGCGTACCAGCACCACATCCCCGTCTTTCAGGCCAGTGGCCAGCGCGGCGCCCAGCGCCTCGGTTTCCAGGGGATCGTTTGTCTCGACGACGCTCACGCTCACGCCGAGACCTTAGAGCGGATCAGGCTTCAAACGCGGGATCACACGCTGAACGGCAGCGGACGCGACTGGGCGTTAAATGCGACCGGCCCGCGGGAGAGGGAAGCGCGGACCGGTCTCACTGCATTGAGGATGGAGACAGGGCTCGTATCGGCAACCATCGCTGCTTGCTTTAGCCCTTATCCGGAAAAGTTCGACAATTGCCGAAGATCCCCTCTTTCCAGGGTTTCCAGGGAAAATATGGTCCGGGCGGCGTCTAGAACAGCCCAAGCTGGTCGATCTCCGCGTCCCGCTCCTTCGCCTCTGCCGCGTGTTGCGCATCGGGTGCTACTTCGGGCATCTCCGCTGACGGAGGCTGACCAAAACGGGGATGCTCGCCGGAGGCGAGTGTCTCCCGGCTTTGGTCGGGCGCCCCCAGCGCCAGCAGCTCCGGCAGCCGCGTGAAGTCCTCGCGCAGCGTCTCCAGCATGCGCGGGGTATAGAGCGCCGCGGCCGGATGAAAGATCGGGTAGAGCCGCACCGCGCGCCGGCCCAATGTCAGCACCTCGGGCTGTCCGTGCAGCCGCGTGATCCCCGTCGGGTCGCCGCGCAGCAGCTTCGTCGAGAAGTTGCCGAGCGTGCAGATCACCGTCGGCTCGATCAGCTCGACCTGACGGTGCAGGTACTCCTGGCAGTTCTCGATCTCGATCGGCTGAGGGTCGCGGTTGCCGGGGGGATGGCACTTCAAGACATTGCATATAAAGACCTCCGAACGCGCCAACCCGACCTCTTCGAGCAACTTCTCCAGCAGTTTGCCCGCGCGGCCGACGAACGGCACCCCCTGCTCGTCCTCGCTCGCGCCCGGGGCCTCCCCGACGAACATCAGATCCGCGTTCGCGTTGCCCGCGCCGAACACAACCGTCTTACGCGTCGCCGCCAGCTCCGGACAGCGAAGGCACCCACGCGCCTGGGCGAAGACCTCCTTCAGGGCCTCGCGTCGCTCGGATGCGGACCGCTCGCTCTCCTGGACTGACACGGCCTGCATGCTAGTTCCTGTGCCCGCCGGGATGCACGAGCGAACGGCACACCCCGCGAACGGCACGGGCGTCCGACCGTCCCGGTGTCCATCAGCGATGATCTCGCGATGGCGCCACCCTCCGAGTCCGATACCGAGACGGACGGCAAGGAGCGCGCGGACCTCCAGGCGGTGCGCGAGCGCCACGCGATCGGCCTGGACGCCGCCCGCCTCGAGGCCGTCGCCAAACGCCATGAGCGTGGGCGGCGCACCGCGCGCGAGAACCTCGCGGAACTGGTCGATCCGGACAGCTTCGTCGAGTACGGTCCGCTCCTCTTCGCCGCCCAGGAGCGCCGCCGCTCACGCGAGGAGCTGATCGCCCGCACGCCCGCGGATGGCTTGGTCGGTGGGGTCGGTGAGATCGAGGGCCGGCGCTGCGTGGCGATGTCCTACGACTACACCGTGCTGGCGGGCACCCAGGGGATGCGCGGCCACCAGAAGAAGGACCGCCTGTTCGAGCTCGCCGAGCGACGCAGGCTGCCGGTCGTGCTGTTCGCCGAGGGTGGCGGCGGACGACCGGGGGATGTCGATGTGCCGATGGTCGCGGGCCTGGACTGCCGCGCCTTCAATCTGTTCGCGCGCCTCAGCGGGCTGGTGCCGCTGGTCGGCATCGCCTCCGGGAACTGCTTCGCTGGTAACGCCGCGCTGCTCGGGTGCTGTGACGTGGTGATCGCCACCGAGGACGCGAGCATCGGGATGGGCGGCCCGGCGATGATCGAGGGCGGTGGGCTGGGCGTATACGAGCCGGCGGAGGTCGGCCCGATCGATGTGCAGGACGCCAACGGAGTGGTCGACCTGCGCGTGGCCGACGACCGCGCCGCGGTCGCGGCGGCCAAGCGCTATCTGTCCTACTTTGGTGACCCTGCGCCCGCGGATCGGGTGCGCGTCCCCGACCAGCGGCTGTTGCGGGAGATCATCCCCGAGCGCCGCCGGCAGATCTATGACGTGCGCAAGGTGCTCGACGGGCTGTTCGACGAGGACTCCGTGCTCGAGCTGCGCCGCGGCTTCGGGGCGGGCATCGTGACCGCGCTGGCCCGTGTCGACGGCCGGGCGCTGGGAGTGGTGGCCAATCACCCACCCCACCTCGGCGGGGCGATCGACGCCGACGGCGCGGACAAGGCGGCGCGCTTCATGCAGCTGTGCGACGCCTTCGAGCTGCCCGTGCTGTTCCTCTGCGACACGCCCGGCTTCATGGTCGGCCCCGCGGCGGAGCAGACGGCGACGGTGCGCCACTTCGCGCGGATGTTCCTCACCGGCGCGAACCTCACCGTGCCGACGGGCACGATCGTGCTGCGCAAGGGCTACGGGCTCGGCGCGCAGGCGATGGCGGCCGGCGGCTTCAAGGCGCCGCTGTTTACCGTCGGCTGGCCGACCTCGGAGTTCGGCGGGATGGGCTTGGAGGGCGCAGTGCGCCTGGGGATGAAGCGCGAGCTGGAGGCGATCGCGGACCCGGAGGAGCGCGAACGTGTCTTCCAGGCCACGGTCGCCGCGGCATACGAGCACGGCGAGGGCATTAACATGGCGGCCTACGGCGAGATCGACGACGTGATCGACCCGGCCGACTCGCGGCGCTGGATCGCCACGCTGTTTGACGAGAACAGCGGCCGGTGGTGGCGACGGGCGGGAAAGAAGCGCCCGAACGTCGACGCCTGGTGAGCGTGGCTGGGCGCCCACAAGGACCACCACGGCCTGCGCGTGGCGCTCGGCGGTTCCCGACGCACTAGGCAATGGCCGGGAATAGGGCCTCTAGATCCTCCTCGCTCCCAGGAGTTGCACGGGGCAGGAACGAGAGCATCAGCTCACGTCTGGCGCGGACGCCCTTAGGTGTCCGTTCAATCAGATCAAGCTCGCTAATTGCGTTGAGGTCGCGAGTGACCGTCTTGCTCCCCTTGCCCGCGTAAGCGTCGGCCAGCCCCGGCGTGAGGCCCGTAAGCTGCGCACGACGGGTATATCCGTCGTGCTTGAGCGCGAGTACGAGATCACGCCGACGACGCGCCGTCAGGGTCCGGTCCGGGAACATCGAGTGGACGTAGTTGATCCAAATAGCCTCAACGATCAACTCGTGTACATCTTGCAGCTGTTGCTGCAGCTGGCCCACGAATCCCTCGGCTGCGTAGCCAAGGAACGGGATAAGGTCGCCGCCCGACTTTGAGGCGTGCTCAAGTTGCCGGTAGTAGTTCGTTCTCGTCGCGTTGTAATGGTTGGACAGCAGATGTGCAGCGACCGAGGGAATCCCAGCGGCGGTGAGAATGCCAAACTCGACAAGACGGGCTGTGCGTCCGTTTCCGTCCCCAAACGGATGAATCCACGCGATATAGAGATGAGCAACGGCGGCGCGCAGGAAGGCGTACAAGAAGTCCTTTGCGTGGTCAGCGCCGTCGCGTTGGAAGTCTGGTCCGTTGAGCCAGTCGCACATAGTTGCGATTAGGAACTCGCAGTCGGCAGCGGGGGCTCCTCGGTAGACATTCCCTACAACGATGCCGGCGGTGCGAAACTCACCCGGCACCACATGGTCCTCAACATCGAGACCATCCAGCACCTGTGCATTGAGCGCCCGCAGCCTCTCTGGCGTGACCTCGAACCTGCCCTCTTGATGCACTTCCATTTCGATGTTGACGAGTGCACGGATGACATTTTCTAGCTCTTGCTGTAGATACTCTTGACTCTGCGGGACCTCTAGCTCGCCCTCTACCGCAGCGACAGCTTGCTCCTCGTTGAGGCTGTTGCCCTCGATGGCCGCGCTTGCGCGTGCTCCCTTTGCGAGGTAGACGCGTTCCATCTTGCGTGCCAGCGCTGGCGGCAGTGGTGTCTTGGAGAGATGACGGCACTTGGAGTGGGCTTCCCCAATGTGATTCCAAAACGACCAAGGCGCGTGAACCAGATCAAGGCGAAAGGTGATCCACGGATGAGACGTTAGATAGTTCCTCCTCGTGTCCGCATAAATGTCCGTTGTGGTCGCCACAAAAAGCCTCCATTTGCAGGAAAGACTTAATTATAGCACGATTTTTGTCCCTTACAATGTCCCCTTCCTAGGGACGTCTGAGTGTCCCATGTCACGGGAAATCTGCGGACGGGCTCTGCCGAGCGCTGGCCTGGGCCCACAACCTGGGGTTGGGCGCTTATACAGTCGCTACCCGAGTGTGAGATTGCGCACACAGCGAAATGCCCTTCCCAAGCGCCGAGAGCAGCGGTATCATTTTCGTCAGGCCTTTATCGAGCTTGCTCGAACTGGACCCGATGCAGCATCCGTATCGCCTCTGAAGTCGCGCCGGTATCCGTAGGGAACTGGACCGAATCCGATGAGCCCCCACCACCTCACCCCGCTGTGCGCATGAGAACCGTGCGCACAGTCGCCGAGCTGCGCGCCACGCTTGCGCCCGCCCGTCGCGAGGGTTCGACGATCGGCCTCGTGCCGACGATGGGCGCGCTGCACGAGGGCCATCTCTCGCTGATCGAGCGCGCACGCGAGCAGTGCGACCAGGTGGTCGTCTCGCTGTTCGTCAACCCGGCGCAGTTCAACGAGCGTTCCGACCTCGAGCGCTACCCGCGACGGCTGGAGCACGACTCCGCGCTCGCCGCCCGGGCGGGCGCCGACGTGCTGTTCGCCCCGTCGGTCGAGGAGGTCTACCCACCCGGTTTCGCCACTAGCGTCGAGGTGCTCGGCATCACCGAGCGGCTCGAGGGCGCCCACCGCGGCGCCGAGCATTTCCGCGGCGTGTCCACCGTCGTGACGAAGCTGCTCTGCATGGCCCTCCCCGATGTTGCCTACTTCGGCCAGAAGGACGCCCAGCAGGTACTCGTGATCCGCCGCCTCATCCGCGACCTGAACCTGCCCATCCGGATCGAGGTCTGCCCGACCGTGCGCGAGCCCGACGGCCTGGCGATGTCCAGCCGCAACGCGCTCCTGGACGAGCGCGAGCGCGACCAGGCGCTGTCCCTCTACGCCGCGCTGCGCGCGGTCGAGGGCTACGCCACCCGGGGCGAGCGCCGCGCCGAGCGGCTGCTGGAGGCCGGCCATCAGAAGCTCGTCGCGCGCGGCGTCCATGCGGAGTACCTGGAGCTGGTCGAGCCCGACACGCTCGAGCGCATCGAGTGGCTCGAGCGACCGGCGTTGCTCGCCGTCGCCGCCCAGGTGGGCGCCACCCGCCTGATCGACAACCTGGTCCTCGATCCCCTTGCCGCGCCCTCCCCCACCACCCCTCCAGGAAAGGCAATGACCACATGCAGCGCGTGATGCTCAAGTCGAAGATCCACCGGGCGACCGTCACCGATTGCGACCTGCACTACGTCGGCTCGATCACGATCGACCCCGACCTGCTGGAGGCCGCCGACATCCTCGAGCACGAGCAGGTGCACGTCGTCGATGTCGACAACGGGGCGCGCTTTGAGACCTACACGATCGGAGGCGTGCGCGGCTCGGGCGAGATCAAGGTCAACGGCGCCGCCGCCCGCCTGGTGCACCACGGCGACACGATCATCGTCATCTCCTACGGCCAGTACGACGAGGCCGAGCTGTCCCGCTACGAGCCTCGCGTCGTGCACGTCGAGGCGAACACCAACCGCATCATCACGATCGACGACGAGGTGGCGACCCTGCTCGCGTAGAGCGTCAACCCCGTCAGAGAGGAATCACAAACACCATGTCAAGCCACGCCAACGTCCAAGTCAACGCCCCCTCCGACCCCGGCCGTCTGCCGATGACCCTGCCTTTGCTCGCCGAAAAGAAGCGGCTCGGCGAACCGATCGTGATGGTCACCGCCTACGACTACCCCTCCGCCCGCGCCGCCGAGGCGGCCGGTGTCGACCTGGTGCTCGTCGGCGACTCCGCCGCGACCACGGTGCTCGGCTACAACTCGACTACGCCGGTGGAGCTCGGCGACATGCTCGTGCTCGCGCGCGCCGCGCGTCGCGGGCTGCGCACTCCCCTGCTGATCGGCGACATGCCGTTCGGCTCATACGAGGTCTCCGACGAGCAGGCGATCTCCAACGCGATGCGCCTGGTCAAGGAGGCCGGCTGCGAGGCCGTCAAGCTCGAGGGCGGCGGGCCATCCTCAGTCGCTCGCGCCCGTGCGATCGTCGCCGCGGGCATCCCCGTGATGGGTCACGTCGGCCTCACCCCGCAGACCGCGACCGCGCTCGGCGGCTGGAAGGCTCAGGGCCGGACGGCGGCCGCGGCCGCGCAGATCGGCGCACAGGCGCTCGCGCTGCAGGAAGCGGGCTGCTTCGCGCTCGTGTTCGAGGCGATCCCCGCCGCCGTCACCGACGAGCTGATGCCCAGCATCGAAATCCCCGTGATCGGCATCGGCGCCGGCCCCGCCACCGATGGGCAGGTGCTCGTGTTTCACGACCTGCTCGGGATCCGCGATGGCCTCGGCGCGCGCTTCGTCAAGCGCTACGCCAACCTTCAAGAAGAGATGAACGCTGGCGTGGCCGCCTACGCCGAGGACGTGCGCTTGCGACGCTACCCGGGCCCCGAGCACACCTACTCGATCGACCCCGCGGAGCTCTCCGACCTGCACGCGCGGCTGAATTGACCTGACGCCGAGCGTTATCGCTCGCGCGATCCATACTCGATCTGCTTGAGCACGCGCGCGGGCGCTCCGGCGGCGACGGAGAACGGCTCGATGTCCTTTGTGACGACGCTGTTCGCGCCGATCACGCAGCGCTCGCCGATCGTGACGCCGCTCGTCACGACCACGTTCGCGCCCAGCCAGCAGTTATCGCCGATCCTCGTTGGGCCCTTCGTCTCGAAGCCCTGCCAGGTGATCGGCTTTGCCGGATCGTCGTAGCGGTGACTGGAGTCGGTCACGAAGCAGCCGTTCGCCAGCATGCAGTGATCGCCGATCTCCACCGATGCCTCGGCGGCGATCATCACGCCGAGGTTCAGAAACGTGCCTTCGCCGATTCGCACACGCGCCTTGCCCGGCGCCGTGATCCACACGCCGGGCTCCAACAGCACGCCCTTGCCGAGCTCCAGCCTGCCCTCGCGCAGCGCCTCCAATACGTTCCCGTGCACGGGCCAGCGGATGAACGCCTCGCCACGCAGCGCCTCCCAGTGAATCCACGCGCGGTTCCAGGGCAGCGAGCTGCGCTCATACCAGCGCCACTTCGCCACCCACAGCCGGGCCTGGCGCGCCAACTCGCCGTCGCTCACGCGGCAACCTTTGCCCGAGGTTTGCGTTTCGGGGCGACCTTCGCCCGTGGTTTCTTCGCGCTCGCGCGTTTCGCCGGCGTCAGCAGCTCCGCCAAGAACTCCCCCGTATGCGAGATCGGCTCCGCCGCCACCTGCTCCGGCGTGCCCTGGGCGATCACCATGCCGCCCTCCTCGCCGCCCTCCGGGCCCATGTCGATCAGCCGGTCGGCCGACTTGATCACGTCGAGGTTGTGCTCGATCACGACGACGCTATTGCCCGCGTCGACGAGCCGTTGCAGCACCTCCAGCAGCAGTTCCACATCGGCGAAGTGCAATCCCGTGGTCGGCTCGTCGAGGATGTACAGGGTGCTCCCTGTCGCGACCTTCGACAGCTCGGTCGCGAGCTTCACGCGCTGGGCCTCGCCGCCCGACAGCGTCGTCGCCGGCTGGCCGAGCCTGACGTAGCCGAGCCCCACCGCGTTGAGCGTCTCCAGCCGGCGGCGCACCTTGGGGATGTGCTCGAAGAAGCCCAACGCATCCTCGATCGCCATGTCGAGCACGTCGGCGATGCTCTTCCCCTTGAACTTCACCTCCAGCGTCTCCCGGTTGTAGCGCTTGCCGTGGCACTGCTCGCAGGGCACATACACATCCGGCAGAAAATGCATCTCGATCTTGATCTGCCCGTCGCCCTTGCACACCTCGCAGCGGCCACCCTTCACGTTGAACGAGAACCTCCCGGGCTTGTACCCGCGCGCGCGGGCCTCCTGGGTCTTGGAGAACATGTCGCGGATCACGTCGAACAGGCCTGTGTACGTCGCCGGGTTCGAGCGCGGCGTGCGCCCGATCGGCGACTGGTCGACGGCGATGATCTTGTCGAGCTGATCGAGGCCGTGGATCGCGCGGTGCGCGCCCGGGCGGCGGCGGGCGCGGTGCAGGCGGCTGGCGACCGACTTGAACAGCACTTCGTTGACGAGCGTCGACTTGCCAGACCCCGACACGCCCGTCACGCACGTCAGCACGCCGAGCGGAACCTTCACGTCGATGTTCTTCAGGTTGTGCTGGCTCGCGCCTTCGATCTCCACATACCCGCGCGGGGTGCGCCGCTTCCCCGGGGCCTCGATCGTGCGCGTACCCGCCAAGAACTGACCCGTCGCCGAGTCCTTCACGCGTTCCACCTGCTTCGCCGTGCCCTGCGCGACGATCTTTCCCCCGTGCACACCCGCGCCCGGGCCCATGTCCACGAGGTGGTCTGCCGCGCGCATCGTCTGCTCGTCGTGCTCGACGACGATCACCGTGTTACCCAGATCCCGCAAGCGCTCCAAGGTCCCGATCAGCTTCGAGTTATCGCGCTGGTGCAACCCGATCGAAGGCTCGTCCAAGATGTACAGCACGCCGACGAGCGAGCTGCCGATCTGCGTCGCCAGTCTGATCCGCTGCGCCTCGCCCCCGGACAGGGTCGCGGACGAGCGGTCCATCGACAGGTAGCCGATCCCGACGTTCTCCAAAAACTGCAGCCGCTCGCGGATCTCCCGCAGGATCAGCCGCGCCACGTGGCGATCGGTCTCCGACAGCTCGACCTCCTCCAACCACTCCAGCGCCCGCCGCGCGGACAGCGCGCAGAACATGTCGATCGGCGTGTCCCCGACGAGCACCGCGCGCGACTCCGCGCGCAACCGCGCGCCGCCGCACACCGGGCAGGCGCGCAGCGACATGAACTGCTCGATCTTCTCTTTCGTCCCCTCCGAGTCGGACTCGCGGTAGCGACGCTCCAGGCCCCTGACGATCCCCTCGAAGCGCGTCGCGTATGAGCGCGTGCGCCCGAAGCGGTTGCGATAGGTGATCGCCAGCCGTTCGTCTGTCCCGTTCAGGAACAGGTCGCGCATCTCCTCTGGCAGTTCCTCCCACGGCGTGTCGAGATCCACCCCGTAGCGCTCGGCGATCGCCTCGGTCACCTGCTCGTAGTAGCTCGAAGAGCTACCCGCCCACGGCGCGAGCGCCCCTTCGTTGATCGAGATCGTCGGGTCGGGCACGACAAGCTCGGGGTCGATCTCCATCTGCGCGCCCAGCCCCGTGCAGTGCTCGCACGCCCCGTGGGGTGAGTTGAACGAGAAGATGCGCGGCTCCAGCTCGACCAGCGATGGTCCGTGCACCGGGCAGGCGAAGCGCTCGGAGAAGGTGAAGATCGTGCCGTCCGCGGGAACCTCGCCGGGCACGATCTGCGCGGCTGCCGCCCGCACGCCCTTCGCGCCCGTGGCATGCTCCCCCGCCTCACGATCTTCGCCGGAGCCCACGATCTCGATCTCCACGAGCCCTTCGGCCAGTCCGACCGCCGTCTCGATCGAATCGGCCAGCCGCTTGCGCAGGTCGTGGCGCATCACCAGCCGGTCGACGACGACCGAGATGTCGTGCTTGTAGCGCTTGTCGAGCACGATCGACTCCTCGAGCATCCGCAGCCGCTCGTCGATCTTCACGCGCGCGAAGCCTTCCGCGCGCAGCTCGTCCAGCAGCTTGCCGTACTCGCCCTTGCGCCCGCGCACGACCGGGGCGAGCACCATGAAGCGCGTCCGCTCGCCGAGCTCCATCACCTGGTCGATGATCTGCTCGGCCGACTGGCCGACGATCGGCCGCCCGCAGATCGGGCAGTGCGGCTTGCCGACACGCGACCACAGCAGCCGCAGGTAGTCATAGATCTCGGTGACCGTGCCGACCGTCGAGCGCGGGTTGCGCGAGGTCGTCTTCTGATCGATCGAGATCGCCGGGGACAGCCCCTCGATCGAGTCGACGTCGGGCTTGTCCATCTGGCCGAGGAACTGCCGCGCGTAGGCGGACAGCGACTCGACGTAGCGGCGCTGTCCCTCGGCGTAGATCGTGTCGAACGCGAGGCTCGACTTGCCCGAGCCGGACAGGCCCGTGATCACCACGAGGGCGTCGCGCGGCAACGACAATGAGATGTCCTTGAGGTTATGCTCCCGCGCGCCTGTGACGACGATCTGATCGCTTACCGGCATGTAGCCGGTCATTCTATGACGGCGAACAGACGTTCGGGTTCCGGCGCCACTCCTCCGTGGAGCCATTCCCCTCCGAGCACCGGGGCAACGAGCGAGGTCGTTCGCCGTCGGCGACGTTCACCGCCTGAACAGGCGAATGCGACGGGCGGGCCATTGACGGAAGTCTCGGCCGAGCGGAGACTGAGCTCATCAAGCGCTTTGCCACAACACCGAGCCTGATCGCGATCGCCGTGCTGTGCATCCTCGGCGGCTCGCCGGGCGTCGCGAGCGCGCAGGGGAAGCATCGCAACGAGCTGATCCCGTTGTACGACAACGCGAACCCCAGCGACTGGTCGAGCGCGTGCTCCGAGGTCAACGGATCCGGCGACGGGTCGTGGATCATCGCCGACCCGGTCGGCAGCGGGCCGGGGACCGCGCCGATCCCGGCCTGGACGAGCGTGATCGACAATTGCTACGCCTACGGACGCGCGTCGGTGATCGGCTACGTGTGGACCGACTACGGCGAGGGCGGCGCGGCGAGCATCACGACGATCGAGAACGAGATCAAGAGCTGGTACAGCTTCTACCACGGGGACATCGCCGGGATCTTCTTCGACGGCGTCTCGGACACCGTGCCGGGCACGACGACGAGCAACCAGAGCTTCTACCAGACGCTCGCCGCCTACGTGCACCAGAACGAGGGCAACAACGACGAGGTCGTGTTCAACTTCGGCGCGAACCCCGCCTCGGACTGGATGCTGAAGGCAAGCAACGCGAAGAACGCCGACATCGTCGTCACGTTCGAGGGCTCCTATGACACGCCCGGCGAAGATCCCTACACCGCCTGGACGCAGGCCGCCTGGGAGCGGCGCTACCCGGCCGAAGACTTCGCCGCGCTCGTCTACAACACCACGAGCTTCGGCCTGCCCGCGCAACCGGAAACCGTCTGCAACTCGCTCGCCCAGCAGAACATCGGCTATGTCTACGTCGGCACCTGGTACGAATTCCTGCCGCCGTACTTCAGCTCGTTCGTCAGCGACTGCTGAGCGGAGCCCTCACCCCTCGACCGCCGCGAACACCTCGTCCAGCAGCTTGTGCCGGTCGGAGAGCTGGTAGTGCTCGGCCAGGTAGCGGTCGGTGGCCACGCGCGACTCGCCGTTGAGGGCCATGTTCAGGGCGATCAGGCGCGCTCCGTCGAGATCGTCGCTCGAGCCGCCTGCCGGCTCGACGGGCGGGGGCGGCGGGGGCGGTGACGGGGGCGTCACGGGAGCCGGCAGCGGCGGCGCCACGCTAGCGGCGGCCGGCGCCGGCGCGGGCGGCCGCGATGCGGAGGTGGGTGCAGAGACGGGCGCGGAGACGGGTGCGGGGTCCTCCACCGGCGCGGGCGCGATCACGGCCGGAGAGTCCGCGCGGGGCGTGGTGTCACCCGCGCGCCCGGAGGCGGCGTCGTACAGCTCGGCCATATTCGTCTCGACCGCCGACAAGTCCGTAGCAAGCCGCGAGGCGCCGTCACGCAACGCGGCGACGAGCGCGGCGGACTGACCGTCCATCGCCTCGACGCGCTCGATCAGCACGGCCGTGGCGCGAGCGACCGCGGCGACGTGCGCCTGGGCGCGAGCAACCGCGTCGGCGCGCGTGGCGGCGGCGTCGCCGTCGGCCTGCGCGCGCGTCTGGCGCGCGTCATCGGCGGCTTTCCGCTCGATGTCGGCGGCGGTCGCCTCGGCGGCCTCGAGGATCCCCTGCACCTGGGTGCCGGCGCTCGATCCCAACGTCTCCCCCTCGCGGCTTTCCAGCGCGTAGCGCAGCTCCTCGACTTCGGTCGCAAGCACGCGCAGGTGCGCGTCGACGGCGGCGGGGTCATAGCCCCGCCGGGCGATCGCAAAGTCGCGCTTCTCGATGCTCTGGCGGTCCAGCTCCACGGTCGCAAATCCTACATGCCGCACCGGTCTGCCCACGCCGGCTGATCCCGATCGCCCGCTCGAGGATCTCGATCGAGCTTCGAACAGGCATCCCGGGGGTTTTGCCCCGGGATGCCTGTTCGCGTGTGTGGCTACGGAGCTGTTACCGCCCAGGAGCCGACCGCGTAGTAGACCGGGTTTTCCGCATGCAGACCCACGATTTCCAGGAGGGCGCCTGCAACGCCTGCTCCTTCTTCGATCGTTCCGTAGGGTTTATAGATAGCTTTGACTTCTACGTTGTTCAAGAGGTTCGTCCCGACGTAGACGCATAGGCTACCCGCTTTCGCCGTCGGCGCTTTTGCGGTGCCCTGGCATCCGGCAGGTGGTTCCTTGCCGTTTTCTTTATTCTGTTCTTCGACTGTGACGATGTGGACAGCGGATACTTCGAGTTCTTCGGAGAGCTGGACCGGAAACGCGATCGGGATGAAATCTGTCTGTCCTTCGGTCGGCCTGCCACCCCATGTTCCGGTCTCGGTCGCGCCGGATGGCAGCACGTTATCTGGGGTCCATGGCTGGCCCGGTACACCCTGAGGGCCCTGGGAGCCGGTGTTGCCCTGCGCGCCCTGACGGCCGGTTTCACCTTCGGGGCCTTCCGGACCTTCCGCGCCCGTTTCACCCTTCGCGCCCGCGTCACCCTTGGCGCCCCCCGCGCCCTGCGCGCCGGTAGCACCCTGCGCGCCAGCCGAGCCGGCGGGACCTTGGGCGCCCTGCTTACCCGCAGGGCCCGCGGGACCCCGGGGGCCCGTCTTTGCCTTGGCCTTACTCTTCGCGGCAACCCTGGCTATCGCGTGATTAGCGCTCGAACTACCCGCGTTGGTCGCGGCGAAAGCCCCGCCGGTGATAGCGAACACCAACGCAATGACGGCGATCACCGTGCTGGGGGCGATACGGAATCTTCTAAGCATTGCTACCTCTCCTTAGTAAATGAAAAAACCAGGGCCCAAACAGGACAGAGCCTCATTGCTCGACCCTCCCAGCACGACTCGCCCTCTTGGCCTTCTTTGCCTGCTTCTTGCGCTTGCTCGCCACGCACTTGCCGCGCGTGAGCTTCTTGCCCCGCTTACACTTGACGGTCGCTTTCTTCGCCGCCGCGGCCCCCTGCGGCGCTTCCCCGGGGAACGCGATGCTCGGGACCGCCAACTGCGTCAGCGGCGCCGGTACCGCGAGCACCGACGGCAACCCTTCAGTCGTGAACGTCATGGTCTCACCGACCGCTTCGCCGTAGCCACTTCTGATGACGACGCGATAGGCGTAGGTCGTCCCTGGCTGCAAACCCGATAGGGGCAGGCTCTCCGCGATAAGGGTCGTGCCTGTGCCCGCGGGCCCGGAGAACACGACCCCGTAATGCGTGCCCGAACCCTCATACACACCCAGTTCGAAGGCGTATACCGCGGGCTGGCCGTCGGGGTCGACCAGGCCGGAGATCGTCGCGCCACCCACACCGACACCACTCGCCGAACCCGTCTGCACCACGGGGACCGGGGAAGCACCCGTCGTGAAATGACCTTCCACCCCAACCGTTTCCCCGCCCTGGATCACATGCCCGGGTTCTTCGTGCTCGTTGTCGGCGACCAACCTGTAGCTGTAGGTGCTCTGGGGTTGCAGCCCGGTGGCTTCTTGGATCGCGGCGATCTGCCCGTACACCGAGGATTCCTGGTCGGGGGTACTGGCCACTCCCGCGCAGCCCGCGAGGACCGCACACTGACCGTATTCGAAGTGGTAGCGCGCCGGAGCGTGCTCCGGGTTCACCGACGCCGTCAACAACGCAAACGCACTCGTCACATCCGACGCGGACGGCGCACCCGGCACTTCCGGCGGCGGCGTCGTGGTGTGAAAGCTGAGGATTTCCGGCGCCGGTTCTTGCCGCTCCACGCCTTCTACTTCGGCTTCCACCCATGCCTGATAAGAATATTCCTGATTAGGGACAAGATCGGTCAGCTCGGCGGCCCAAGGTTCAAATTTCGTGCCTTCCCCGAGGAGCGCATTAGGCGTCCGGAACGGGCGCGATCCTCCCTTGACCCCATACTTAAAGAATCCATGCGTAAATATGCCGTTTGGATTGGCTTCACCGCACAATTCGGCACTTGTAAATCCGACTGCCCGTGGTTCACATGTGTTTACTTCCGGAAAGATCGCGGGTCTATAATCTTTAACAGTCTGAAGATTCTGGTTTGTGACATAGAGCGAATCGTCAGCTTCGCTTTTACTGTTTTCATGCAAGCTAAAAGAAAGTCCCGTAGGAAGCCCGGTTTCTGAAGTCCCGAGTTCAGTCACCAGTGTGCCGCACTTCGAGGCCTGCGTATCGTAGACATGGCCGCCACTACCTTCAATCACCCCAAGCCTTTCGAAGGCGTCCAAGGCTAGACCTCTCACATCCGCGCCCGCAGGATCCAAGACGCACGATTGCAAAGCGCCTGCAGCATTGTACTCATGCACCCCTGCCTCAGAGCTGTTCGCTACAAACATATCCCCGCTGCCATCTACGGCTACAGCCAAAGCGTCTCCGGGGACGGACATCTGCCCGACCCAAGCTCCATTGGCTTCCAGCTCTTGGACTCGTTCTCGATCGGCAACATACAGTCGATCTTCCGGGCCACCTACCGCCAACAGATTCCCGTAGCCACCATGTTGAAGTTTATTGAAGGCAAGATGGCCCCCGCCTTCTACGCCCGCCTGGCATTCCTGCGCTTCAGTGCTTGCGCAGAGGTTGCCACCTTTCCTGTTGACATCTCCACCAATCATCAACATGAACTGGCCACCGGCCGAATACTCGTCTATCCGATTGTATTCGGCATCGAGCACATAGACATTTCCAGATGCTGGATCGACCGCCACGCTCTCGGGGTCAGCTATCTGCCCAGCCAATCCACTGCCTGCTTCACCTTCCCCGCATTCATTCCCGGAAACTGCGGTGCAGAGATTCTTTTCGTCCTGGGTGGCACCCGAACCGAGTGCAACCTTTGTCTTGTTTACATTCCACCCAAACATATACAAAAATTCACCCTGCGAACCGAGTATCTCAATACGATGGTTGAGATCCCCTATGTACAGATTACCGCTAGGCTTGCTCACAGCAACGCTTCTGACAGCCGACAATTCGCGTGGTCCAGCACCAGTTTCATTTTCGAAAAATGTCCTACATAGATCTTTTGACACGGCGCTGCACTCGTTTCGTTCTTCCTGAGATGCGCTTGGATCGCCGACCTTAGTCTGGTCCACGTTATGACCGACCGCGAAGCTAAAGATCCACTTTGCTGGTTCCACAGCAAATGCCGACCCGGAGCCTAGCCACGCAGATAAAAGCAACGCGAGCGTGACTATGCATGTAGTAAATCGGAGGTGCCTCAAAGTCGTATAGCTCATCGAACCGGCCTCCCCTTAGTGCGTCGTCGCGCGGCCTTGGCTTTGTGCTTGGCACAGCCCGTGACGCCGATTTTCGTCGTCTCGTGGATTTCCGTGCCGTTCTGCGCGACGAACGCAGTCGGCATCGAGAGCTTGCTCGTACAGAGGTTGCCGTTCGCTGCCAGCGCGGAGTAGCGACCCTCGGGTAGATAGATCTCAAACGTGCTGACGGGGACGTCGGGGACGGTCTTGAACGTCGAGCTCGTGATCCCGGTATGGCTGATGAACGTGCTGCCGGTGAGGTCGACCCTGACACCATCTCCCTGCAGGACGACGATCAGGCTGGGGAACGCTTCGCCGCCGTGGGAGACGAAATACACAGGACCCGTCAACCCGACAGGCAACAGCGGCGTGCTCGCCCGCACCGTCCCCACGATCGACGCCGCCGGGCAACCAGCGGGGTTCGTTTCGAACTGCGCGGCGGTGCACGCTTTCTGTAGCGTCGTTAGGCGCGAGGGTAGTTGCTTGGGGAGGTCAACCTTGACCCTCGCGATGTTCGCCTCACTCCCGACGGACGCCGTGGGGTAGGAGAGCTTCGCGTCGAGGCTCGCACCAGCGGCTTTACTCGTCTTCCCGCTCGTGGAGACCGCGAATTTCGGTTTGAACTGCAGGCTCGCGCAGCCCGCGACGGCGAACGGGGTACTGACGGTGGCCTTCGTGTTCTGTGACCCGGAGAGTACCGCGGTGATGTGTTGCGCACCACAGTTGGTGGGGTTGAACATGAAGTTGGGGCGGTTGATGTTGACCGTGACCTGTTTCAACCGCAACGGGACACCATCGAGGATCTGCGGCAACGCGTACGGCCCCGTTTCGTCGGTCGTGACCGTCAACGTGCTATCGATGGGGTTCACGTCGATTCGTGCCCGCACGATCACGAGGCCGAGGTTGAACGGGCCCGCGACCGCGGGTGTCACGACGCTCAACCCGAACGGCGCGCCGTCGTGCGGACCGGTCAAATACACCGTCCCTTCGATTTCGAAGGGGTGCGACCCGGCGCCAGATGCAACGCGGGTGGTGCCGATCTTCGACGCTTCCGGGCAGGTCCCCTCATCCGCTTGCGGTTCTTGGCAGAGTTGGACGCTGGAGAGCATTCCGAGAAGGCCGGGTGGGGTGTGGATCTGGATGCCCTTGATGAACTGTTCTCGGTCCTGGCGCGTGAGGTTCAGCGTGAAGGAGCTGTACTGCCCCGCCTGCGGCGAGACCGTGCCCGCGAGGAACCCCGGCACAAACGGAGGGGGATTGCCCTGACAGCCCGTTACATCGAAGTATGAGGAGGGTGTCGCGTCGGGTGTACCCGGCATCGACAATGCTTCGGGTAGGGGTGTGGTGCCGGGCTCGCTCCACGGCGTCAAATCAGACGTCGTCGTCGCGGGACCGCAGACCGTGGGGTTATCCAACGGCGCTCTGGGACCCCCGTTGAGGTGGATCTTCACATCGTTGAGAGGAACCTGCGGGTTTTCATCCACGACGGTGGTTAGCTGTCCCGTCGCGGGGTTCGCCTCGACATACCCATGCGCCTTGACATGAATACCGGTGCTCCCCAACGCCCCTTCACCACCGAATTCGAGATATAGCTGGTATAGATGTCCGTCCAATGCGTCCTGCGCGGTGCACGGTTCCTGCCCGGCGCCACCGCACGATGGGCGCGCCAAGTACACGTGGCCGTGTACAGGTTCGTTCAGGTCCGGTGTGACGGCTTCTGTCGTGCCAACGGTCGACGCTGTGGGGCAGTGTCCTGCGGCGAGTTGCCATTCGCCGTCCGGGGCGATTTCTTCGGATTCGGGGCCGGTGAAGTTGATGCCTTCCGGACCCGTTTCGTTGCAGGCCTGGATGCCGTCGACGATGCCGGGGCTGATCGACATGCCCTCCGGCAGCGTCACGACCGCGTTACGCAAGTGCGGCGCACCATTCGACGCGGGCGCCTCCGGCTGCGGCATCTTAATATTCACACCCAACCCCACCGGCTCGTCCGCCTGCACCGAGTCCGGGGTCGCTTCAATAGTAGGTTCGAACGCCAGCACGTTACACCCGGTCAACCCGGGCATCACCCACGACGCCGTCTTATAACCCGCGCTATACGCGCCATCTACACCCACGCTGCCCGGTGTCTCCCACGAATCCGTCCGCACTTCAGCGACCTGCGGACCCGCCGAACAATCCGTGCCCATCGTCAAAAACGGCACCGGCGCCACACCCGCACTCTCATCACCACCCTGCTTGAAGTTATTGCACAACACGGCTTCCCCTTCCGGCTTGCTGCAGTGCAGTCCCCGCATCCAGTCATACCGTGCTTCTGCGGGAACACCCCAGAACGTCAATTCCGCTTCGCGAATGTTGACCGGAGGAATCCCGTTATCGGCGACGATGAACTCGTAACCCTGAGCCGTGTGCACGAGATGCGCCGTGAGAAAGTAAACAGATCCCTGCACGTTCAGCGCGAACTCCGCGGACTGCCCCGCTTCCGGCACCATGTTATAGATCGGCGCGAGAGCTTCATGTTCATCACCGGATTGGACTACCTCCCCGAATTTGACCCTGACCAGCCCAATCTGAGTACTGGGAGAGCAAGCCCCGCTCCCGTTCACCCCGGCGGCCAGTGCCGTCAGCGAACAGCGCGGCACCGCCGTCGGGTTACCCAACAACCCGGGCGGCAACACCGTTACGATATCCTTCGGATCCTGCGTCACAACCGATTCGAGCACGTCACCGCTGCCGAGCTCCTGTTCACTCGCGAACTCGATCGTGAACGTCACCGCATCAGGGTGCCCGCCGGCCTGCGTGAAATCGTATGGTTCGTTCACGACATTGAAGAACCCTCCTGTCCCTTCCTGTCGCGGGATGGTCGTCTGCAATGAGAAGCGTTCGATCCGAAACGCCTTCCGCGCCGACGCAGCACCCACCGAGAACATAAGACCCAAAAGAAAGACCGCGGCCACGATCATACCACCCAGCGCAGGACGAGACTTCAATGACTTGAACATTTACCCAGCCCTCCCGTTGGACTTGACAGCACGACGCACCTTCGGCCGTTTGGATCTCTTCACACACCTGTTCCTTTGCTTTACATAGCCCTTCGCGCACTTCACAGTCTTCGCCTTTGTTTTCGGCTTTACGACCGTCGCGGGCGCGCCCGGCACGGCGAGGATTCCGGCGGGCACCTGCACCGCGCTGCCCGGCACCAACAACGGCACCGGGTTCGTCAACGGGCCCTGGCACGCATCCGCAGAGCATTCCTCCTGTGCCGCCGGGGCGGGCGCGAACCCACCACCCAACCGCGCATCATAAATATCGGAGGCACCATCGGTATCCCCCGGCACCAGACCCGCGGTCGTGTTGAAGAAGATATCGCGCCCCGACGGTGTGATCACCGGTTCGTGATCCGGTTCGGTCGCACAACCACACGACACCATCGACACCACACCATCATGCCATTCATACACGTTCTCCACACCATTGATCGCCCTTGGCGACAACGGCTCCACCGAGATGAACACAACCCGCGACCCGTCTTCACTGATCGCGCGACGCACGCCATCACGTTCTTCCTGCGCGATCACCGCCTCGACACCCGGCTGGATCCGGGCGTCCGCAGACCTCGCGCCTTCTAAGCCGGCCTGGCCCGCCACTGATCCTTCATCGTTTGCGTTGCCGTTGCCATCAGTGCCCGCTTCACCCAGCGACACGCGCTGTAAGACACCCGTCTGCGCGTCATAGCGATACACATCCTGCGCATCGTCCGCGTCCGCTTCCGGACCCGACACGATCAACCGCGCATACGACGAGAACACCAAGAACCGACCATCACCACCGGTAGTCTGCGCCAGCGAATCAGGAAATCCCAACCATAAATTTGTATCGTTACGAGAGAGAGTCGTCCCACTTTCGCCGTCGAGGTCGGCGGGGCACGCCACATCCGCCGCTACACCCGAGAGTTCCGGCCCGGAGCAAAGATCGCCCACGAACGCCGTCTCGCCCGTGATGCTGTCATACACATACAGGTTGTCCGCGCCCTCCTTCGCTGTGAGACCCTGCCCGTTCGCGGCGTCGCTCAACACGCCACGCGCGACGAAATACACCCGCGAACCATCAGGCGCAACACCTACAACACCCTGCTGCACTTCAGCGGCCTGGCCAACGTTCGAATCGTGCGAGACCTGCACGAGACCCGTCACGACCCGCTGCCCCGCTTCACAAACCCCCACTTCACCCGGACAGCCAATCTTCGCCATATACAGGTCGCTACCGGAATCGAGATCGCTCACCGGATCCAACCGCGCCGCCGTCGTGAAGAACACCCGCGACCCATCTTCAGAGGCACCCCAAAATTTCGCTTCAGGCCGCGACGCGCCGCCACCACACGGCACTTCCCCACCCGCACATTCCCCCAACGGCTTAGACACTTCAAGCGTCCGCGCCCCACCAACACGCACAAACACCTGCGTAGACGAACAGGAACCGACTCCGGCGGGGCGTCCCAGATCGAAGAAGATCTCGCTCCCATCCCTCGAGACAGCATTAAAATTCTTTATTCCGCCCAGCCCTCCTCCGAGCGCCGTGGTGCAAGTGTCAGATGCAGATATCAGCCCGCCCGCACTATTCAAACCCAGCACACGCTGATACGACGGTTCACCATGACAACCCGCAGACAGATCATAGATCTGCGCATTGTCATCGCCACCTTCACCCACCACAGGCACAACAGGGTTGACCATGAGGTGACAAAGATCGGCGCTGAAACCAAACGAGGTGAAGCCCTCCCCGAGCGGCACGCCGGTGAGCGACTTCAAGACCGGGCCGACCGCCTGAAACCCTGTTTGCGTGAGCGGAGCCCCGGGAGCATGCTCCGCAAACTGAACTTCACTGGTATCGCCGGTTGTGTTCTTCGCCCCGACAGAGAATTCCCACAGCGAAGCATCAAGCGACGGCGAGAAACCGATCAAAGAAGCAGCAGGCGCAAAGCTCGCCGAGGGCGAGAGCGACACCGTCGACCACCCCGACCCAGAACGAGCCGCCTGATAATAAACAAAACCATGATCACCGGCAGACCCCGCAAAAATCCCAGCCGAGGAATACGCGACGGCTTCGCCACCCGGTTCGACACCCAAAATGCTAGCCGCGCCATAACCACCCTTGAACTGCGGGGAGACCTGCTCATACACACGACCTTCGGGCAACGCCAGCGCCGAGGTAGCCATCACAGCAGCTATCGCGATGACGAGCAGGGACACCAGCGCACATGCATTTGCACGCGATGAGGGAACAGGACCCCTGGGCAACCTGCGAGCATTCATCAGCACATCTCCTCCTCGAGTACGGAGGGGAACGCCCCTCGGGTGACACAGAAACCAAACGCTCCTACACACGGCACGCCGAAGCGGTGGCAACCACCGGCCCGCATGCCCGGGCCTGCTTGGCTGATATGAGCGGTCATCGCCCTGCGCTCCCGGCGCCACTACGCTCCGAAGGACGACATGCCGACAAGACTTCTTCACCAGGGGAGGTGAGCCGCCAGGCATTTGGCACACCTGCGGTCGCGCCGCCACTGTTCTGCAGCAGCCCGTGGCCCTCCAGACGCCGCAGCAGCTTGGAGATCTGCCCCTGGTCCCTGATACCGGCGAGGTCCGCGACCCGGCGATTACTCGCACCCGGATGCTCCGCGACCGCCGCAAGAACGATCTGCGTACGAGCCGTCAAACGAAAGTGTGCGACGCCGGCCCCGGCGCCCCCGGGTGTAGCCGATGCGCCAAAGCGCGCCCTCGGCGCCAACGCCGCCGCGGGCGCCATCAACGCCCCTCCCCCAAGAACGCACGCGTGCACAGGGAACGACGAACGCCGCGGGCGCAGCCGCGGCGAGAACGATCTAAAAACTCATGTTCAGCGCCTTTTCCGGCGCCGGAAGCAGGCTCTTGCCTGCTAGATCCGGAGCAGAGAGAGAGAGAGAGAGAGAGAGAGATGTGTCAGCGACGCTGACGCATCTAGTTATGGCACCCCACGGGCGCACAACGACCCCCCTCACATCCGTCCCAATCGGACTCACGCGAAAACAACCCCTCTTCATGCGATCCGGCCCTCTCCCCTACATCCCCTACAAGCGCTTGACATCGATCCGCAAAGGACCAACCCAAACCTGATCTATTTCCATGCCCCCTTCAGGAGCACCTCTCCTGCAAACTATAAGCACAAAGGGTTGACCTTTGCAAGTAAGAACCACATAGGGGCAAGAAAACGGCTTCGCAAAGCCAATCCAGGCGAAGCTCAGAAGCGCGCGTATGACAGTTGGGAAACGTGGCGCGCTACGCGCGCTAATGATCGCCTGTACCCGAATGGGTGAGAACGCCGCCAGGGGCGAGGAGGCGCGAGAGCGGCTGCGGCCGTCCGACCTCGAACCCCTGCGCGTGGTCCACGCCGAGCTCGCGCAGCAGCTCGATCGTCGCCGCGTCGCCGACGTACTCCGCGATCGTCTGCTTGCCCATCCCGCGGGCGAGCTCGACGAGCGCCCTGACGACGAGCTGGTCCTGCGGCGAAGTCGGCAGCCCGCGGATGAAGTCGCCGTCGATCTTCAGATACTCGAACGGCAGGTGCTTGAGGTATTGGAAGGTGCCGAAACCGGCGCCGAAGTCATCGAGCGCGACCGCGCAGCCGAGCGCCCGCACACCGGCGCAGAAGTCGCGAGCGCGCGTCATGTCGGAGATCGCGGCCGTCTCGGTGACCTCGATCACCAGCTGGGCGGGATCGACGCGCGCGAGCGCGAGCTGCGATTCGATCTGGGCGAGCATCTCGCCGTCGGTGATCGACAGCGAGGAGCAGTTGATCGCGATCCGCACGCCCTGCTTGCCGTGCTCCCCCGCGAGCAGCACGGCCACCTGGGCCAGCACCATCCGGTCGATCTCGCGAATCAGGCCATAGCGCTCGGCCGCGGGCAGGAACCGGCCGGGCGCGACCAGTTTTCCGTCCGGTTCGTCGGCCAGCCGCACGAGCGCCTCGTAATGCGACACGCCACCGTCGCGCAGCGAGACGATCGGCTGGTAGTGCAGCACGAACAGCTGTTGCTCCAAGGCGCGACGCAGGCGCGCCAGCCACGGCCGGCGGTGCAGCCCGGCGGGCGAGGACATGCCACCCGGAGAGGCCAGAGCACCGGGAGAAGTGAGCCCACCGCTGCGCGTGCGGGTATCGGCCAGCCCCATGTAGCGGTTGTGCGCAGGCGGGGGCGGCGTCCGCAGGAACAGGCGTGGCGTAGCGGCGATTGTGGTGCTCAGCACAGGTTCGATCTTCGACGGCGCTCGGGGCTCCCCTGCGCGGCCGCGCATGTGGAAGTTCTCGTGCAGAACCTCAGCAAACCTGTGCGCACGCGCGCAAAGGGCGGCCCGAGGCGCAAGGGGTCACCCACAGAGCGCAAAAGGGCCGCGTGCCGGGCGCAAAGGGACCGCAAGGAGGCGCAGCGCGCCGCTCAGGCCCGTGAGTAGGGTCTTCGCGCGCGATCGGACACGACCAGCAGGAGCGCCAGCAGCACGAAGTTCATCACCACCGACGAGCCTCCGTAGGCGACGAACGGCAGCGTCACCCCGGTCAGCGGGATCAGGCGCGTGACGCCGCCGACGATCACGAACACCTGGATCGCGACGATGAACGACAGCCCGGTCGCGAGCAGCTTGGAAAAGGAGTCGCGCGCCAGCATCGCGGTCTTCAGCCCGCGGGCGACGAACAGCAGATAGACGAGCAGCAGCCCGGTGGCGCCGAGCAGGCCGAGCTCGTTCGTGATCACCGCGTAGATCATGTCGCTTTCGGGGACCGGCAGGATCGAGGAGCCGCCATGGGGCAGGCGCAGCAGCGACTGGTCGAAGCCCGTGCCCAACAGGCCGCCGTCGGCCTGGGCGAACAGCGACTGGGCGAGCTGATAGCTGCCGCCCCCGAGCCGGTTGTAGAGCACCGGGTCGAAGGGATGTTCCCAGGCGAGCACGCGCGCGTGCACGTGGCTGACGTGCACGGCCACGAACCACGCTCCGAGGGCGAACAGGACGAGGCCGATCAACGGAAACGAGAAGCGACCCGTGGCGACGTACAGCAGCGCGAGGAAGGCGCCGTAGAACATCAGCGAGGTGCCGAGCTCGCGGGTCAGCAGCAGCGTCGCCATCGCCGCCCCCCAGACGACGAGCAGTGGGCCGAACTGCTTCATCGGCGGGATCGTCAGCCCGAGGATGCGCCGCCCGCCGGTGACGAGGATCTGGCGGTTGTCGTGCAGGTAGCTGGCGAGGAAGATCACGATCGCGACCTTCGCGAGCTCGGCCGGCTGGAAGGAGACGCTGCCGACGTGGATGTCCAGATAGGCGCCGTTGACCTGCTCGCCGATCCCCGGGAACCGCGGCAGCACGGCCATGCCGATGCCGACCGCGGCGATCGTGTAGCGGTAGCGCTCGAGCACGCCCACCCCCCGGCGGCGCAGCGCGAGGATCGTCGCCGCGAACAGCAGGAGTCCGACCACCATCCACTGTGCCTGCTGGCGCGCCAGCGAGGGGTTGATGCGATAGATCATCACGATCCCGACGCTCGCGAGCACGGCCCCGAGCGGGAACAGGTAGGGGTCGGCGTTGGGCAGCGCGAAGCGGATCACCAGATGCCCCGCCAGGCACAGCCCGAGGAACAGGGCGCCGTACGTCAGCGACACGCCCGAGGCGTGGTTCAGCGTGAAGTTCGTCGAGGCGCCCGGCGAGTTGTTCTCGGCCTGGATGAAGATCGCGGTGAAGCCCGCGGTGACGAGCAGCGCGGAGGGAACCAGCCCCAGCAGCTCGCGATTTCGGGGGCTGAGCACGTTCTCGAGGGTACCGGTCCGACCTGTCGTCGGCGCGGCCGGCCCTGGGGCGATCGGGATGGCCCTGACCGCACCGGCGCAGGCACGCCGAGGGGCTCGATACCCTTTATCGACGAGCGTCGCCGGGGGGCGGCGCCTTGCTTTGCCCCCGCTATGAGCTGCTCCCTGGTGACATCCGATGGATGACGAGCGTCCGCCCTCGCTGTGGGTCGGCATGTGGACGCGCTTCGCGATCGCCGGCGTGCTGATCGTGCTGCTCGCCGGTGGCGCGACGGCGACTGTCGCGCTGAACACGGCAAGCGGCCTGGCCCACGACATCTTCCCAGCCGTCAACCAGATCCATGCGCCGAAGGGGCTCGTCGTCCCCGAATACAACGGCGGCCCGGAGACCTATCTGATCCTCGGCTCGGACCGGCGGGAAGGAGCAAAGGACGTCTATGACCGCTCCGACCCGCCGCACAGCGACACGATCCTGCTGGTGCGCTTCGACCCCGAACAGGGCCAGACCTCGGTGCTGTCGATCCCCCGCGACCTGCTCGTGAACATCAAAAGCGCCACCGGCCAGTACTACCCGCAGTCGAAGATCAACGCCGCCTACACCTACGGCGCCGAACTCGGCGGCGTGAAGGGCTCGATGGTGCTGGCAGCCGAAACGATCGAGCACGAAGTGTTCCCCGAACTGAAGCTGAACGGGATCATCGACGTCAACTTCTCCGGCTTCATCAAGGTCGTCGACACGCTCGGCTGCGTGTATGTCAACGTCGACCATCGCTACTACCACGTCAACACCGGGGCGCCCGAAGAAAACTATTCCGAAATCAACCTCCAGCCCGGCTATCAAAAGCTGTGTTACAACAACGCGCTCAGCTACGTGCGCTATCGCCACCTCGACTCGGACTTCGTGCGCGTCGCCCGCCAGCAGGACTTCCTGCGCGACCTGCGTGAGCAGATCGCGCCCGAAAACGTGATCGGCCAGCTCGACAAGGTGGCGAAAGCCGTGGGCCGGGCGATCGTCACCGCCGGATTCAACTCCTCGGCCAACCAGTTGATCGAACTGACGAAGCTGATCGGGTTCTCCCAGTCAAAGCCGCTGCGCCAGGTGAAGTTCCAGGTTGGGAACGTCGACGATGTGATCAAGGGGCAGTCCTTCGTGACGACGACGCCGGAACTGGCACGGGGGACGCTCAACGACTTCCTGCACGGCGACCAGAAGCTCAGCACACCGAAGCCGCCCGCTCCCGCGCGACACGCCGGCCACGGTCACGCCCACCACCACGCCTCGGCCGGCGCGAGCCCCGCCTCGATCGGCCTGTACCCAACTTCCAGCTCGGGCCAGGACGAAGTCGTCAAGGCCGCCGTCGAAGTGCCCTTCCCGGTCCTCTACCCGACGCTCGAGACAGGTCCCTCCTCCCAGCAGCAGATGCGCGCCTACGCCCTGCAGGACCAGCAGAAGCACGTGCACCACGCCTACGTGGTGGTGTGGCAACAGAACAGCCTCGGCGGCTACTACGACTTCGAGGGCAGCGACTGGCTGAACCCGCCGTTCGTCGCGCACCCCTCAGAAACTCGTCAGATCGGCGGTATCGACTACAGGATCTTCGCCGACGGCAACCACATCCACATCGTCGCCTGGCGCCAGGGCAACGTCCTGTACTGGGTCACCAACACACTGCTCGAGGACCTGACCAACGAGCAGATGCTCGGCATCGCGCGCTCGGCCCAGCCGCTGCACTGACCCGGGTAGGGCGGGTACCGCCCTTAGATCGAAGCTGACGCGCGCGCCTGATCCAACGCGGCGTTGACGAGCGCGTCGGCATCCGCGTTCTGCGCGCGGGGGACCGTGCGAATCGAGGAGCGCTCGAACTGCTTCAGCGCCGCCAGCGCCTCGCGATGCAAAGGCTTCATCGCTTCGTGCTTGACCTTGTAGATGCCGCGCACCTGCTTGGCGATCAGCTCCGAATCGCCGACGACCTCGACCTCGGTAGCACCCAGCTCGCGCGCCCGCGCCAAGCCGAGCAGCAGCGCCCGGTACTCGGCCACGTTGTTCGTCGTGGAGCCGAGCAACTCGGCATGCTCGCCGAGCAACTCGCCGGCGGGCGAGGAGATCACGCAGGCAGCCGCGGCCGGCCCGGGGTTGCCCCGAGCGCCACCGTCGACATGCACGATCACCTTCATCGGCTGAAGTATTCCAATCGACTACGACGAAACGCGCCGGCGCCGGCCAGCTATGAGGCAGCGCGTGCGAGCGGAGGCATATCGCCCGCCACGCGGGCTCTGCGACGATCGCGGATCACGCGCCGGGCGGCATTCTCTGGCGCTGAGGCTTTCGTGGCCGCCCTACCTCGGCGGGCGCGCCGGTCGAACTTGCGCCGGTCGACGATCACCGTGACGTTGTCCTCGTCGGCATAGTGCTCGACGAGCTTGGGGTAAAGCTCATCGGCGAGTGGCTTGGGAACGACGCAATAGATCATGTACCGCAATCTTACTCCGCGCCCACGAATAAGCAAGCGACGCGACCACACGCCGGCAGGGCTTCTCAGGCGAGGGATCCTCCGCACGGGGGACGTCCGCGCGGGGAACGCAAGCTCAGACGCCGACGCGCGACAGCGCGCCGTGCGCGTCGGCGAGGGCGTTCACGAGCCGGTCCTGCTCGGCGAGTTCTCCCAGCTCCGTCCCCTGCGCGGTCACCCGCGCGCCGGCCGCCTCATCGCCGAGGTCCACCTCGTACCGGTACCAGCTGAGCTCCCAGGCGACGACGATCGAGACCACGCTCCCGGAATCGGCGAGCGCACGCACGGTGACGCTCGGCTCGCCCAAGGAGCGGGCGACACCAGCCACGCGCCGCGGATGCTCACCGCCGTTGAACACCGACAGCGCCCGCTCGACCTTCACTTCTCCGCCGGTCATCGCCGTCGGTGGCTCTTCATTCGACAGGAGCGCCGGCGCCGTGAGCGAAGACTCCGGGGCCACCGCGATCGCCTGCAGGAAGTCGTAGGACTGCGCCTGGAAACCCTCCACCTCCACCGGCGGCACGAGTGGGAGCGATCCTAATCCCTCCCCCGCGAAATCCTCCCTGGACCGACCGACTGCCGCGCCGCGCTGTGAGCGCAGGCGATCGAACAGATTGCGCCCACGTCGCGAACGCGAAGGCGGCAGGCTCACCGAGTGGCGGTCCGCCTCGCGCAGCCAGCCCTCGTGCGCCGCGCGCGGGGCGCACAGCTCACACACGGTGCGGCGCTGGCCACCGGCCAGGAACACGTCGGGCAACTCGCCGCGCAGCAGCCGTCGCTCGCATACGTCGCAGGCAACGTCGGGCTGGGAGGTGACGATCAGACGGGTGGCCATCGGTCGGTAGGGTAGTCGCTCGCGGAACACACCGCGCCGCGGCGACCGTGATGATCTGCGCCTGAAGCGCGGGTGCGGGAGCTTCGCGGGCCGAGTAAGCGCCGATCGACCCCACCGGCTCAGCTCTCGAAAGAGTCCTCCTGCATCCGCGAGCGCAACCGCAGGACCGCCTTGGTGTGCAGCTGGGAGACGCGCGACTCGGTCACGCCGAGCACCTCGCCGATCTCGCGCAAAGTCAGGTTCTCGTAGTAGTAGAGCGCGATCACGAGCTTCTCGCGCTCGGGCAGCTTGGCGATCGACTCGGCGATCCGGTCCTTCAGGTCGCCCACGTCGAGCGCCTTCGCCGGGTCGGGCGCGCCGTGGTCCTCGATCGTGTCCATCAACGAGACCTGGTCGCCGCTGGAGTCCGACACGCTCCACAGCTCGTCCAGCGCGACCATCGACGAATGCGAGATCGCCAGCAGCGATTCGTTCAGTTCGTCGACCGTGATGCCGAGCTCGGCCGCCATCTCCTTGTCGGTCGGCGCCCGCTGCAGGGTGTGCTCGAGCTTGGCGTTGGCGCGCTCGACTTCGCGGGCCCGCGAGCGCACGCTGCGCGGCACCCAGTCCATCGAGCGCAGCTCGTCGATGATCGCGCCCTTGATGCGCATGATCGCGTAGGTCTCGAACTTGATTTCCCGCGCGGGCTCGAAGCGCTCGATCGCGGAGATCAGCCCGACCAGCCCGTAGGAGATCAGGTCGGCCTCCTCGACATGCGGCGGCAGCCCGGCGGCGGTGCGCCCGGCTACGTACTTGACCAGCGGCGAGTAGGCGAGCACCAGCCGCTCGCGGGCACGCCGATCATCGTCGGTCTTATACCGCCGCCAGACTTCCCGCAGCTCGATCGCTTTGACACTCGTCTCCAATGACTTCTCCGAAAGGCGGGCGGGCGTCCAGTCATGCCCGCGGGTGGCTGCGCGCATAAGCGCTTCTAAGCCTGGCGGACTCTACCCGAGTGTAAACCTGGGTGGTCGACACGCTGGCATGGCCGAGCAGCTCCTGGATGCTCCGCAGGTCCGCGCCCCCGTCCAGCAGGTGCGTCGCAAAGCTGTGTCTGAGCGCGTGCGGCGTCGCCCCGCCGGGGATCTGGGCGCGCGTCGCCCACGCCCGCAGCCGCCTGCGCACGTCGCTCGTGCCAAGCGGTTTGCCCGTCTTTGAAAGGAACAATGCGTCCCGATCGCCACGCGCGCCGGGCTCACCCGGGGCCGTGAGCCCGTTGCGTCCCTGTTCGAGATAGGTCCTCACTGCCGCCAGGGCGAGCTCGCCGACCGGCAGGTAGCGGGTCTTGCGGCCCTTACCCTCGACGCGCAGCTGCTCGCCTTCGTAGTCGATGTCCGCGGTTTTCAGCGACACGAGCTCCTCGGCGCGCAGACCGCACGAGTAGGCGAGCTCGAACAGCGCGCGGTCGCGCTGGGCCAGAGAGCCGCCCGCGGGGATCGCGTCGAGCAGCCTGGCGGCCTCCCCAGGCTTGAGCACGCGCGGCAGATAGGAGGAGCGCCGTGGTGTTGAGACCAGGTCGGCCGGGTTTTGTGCGATCAGGCCGTGCTCGCGCTGGCTGGAGAACAGCGCGCGCAGGGCGGAGAGCTTGCGCGCAGTGGTGCTGGGGGCCGCTTCGCCCGCGGAGAGCAGCGCGACGTAGCGACGGACGTCGCGCGGGCCGACGCTCACCGGCCGCAAGCCACGCTCGGCCGCCCAGCGCGCGAACTGGGAGAGATCGACGCCATACGCGCGGCGGGTCCGCACGGCCGCGTCGCGCCTGAGCAAGTCATCTTCGAGCAGCGCCAGCGCGTCGTTCCAAGCGGAGGATATGCCCATACATGGCTACTTCGCCGCCCCGAGCACCATGCCCTGCCTGACAAGCAATGGCTCGAGGAGTCCTTCCAGCTCGGGCCAGTCGCGCGCGCAGAGGACATCCTCTTCCTCGCACAGATCGCGATTCCAGGGGTGGCGGAGCGTGGCGGCGGTAATCCCCCGCTCGAGCGCTGCGGCGAGGTTCAGCGGACCGTCGTCGATCAGCAGGTCGATCTCCAGCTCGGCACAGCGGGCAACCTTGTCGTAGGAGCAGTGCAGATCGTCGAACGGCAGCCCGATCTGCCGCAGCCAGGCCGCGGTGGCGTCCTTGCGGTCGAGCGCGCGGTGGCTCGTGATGTGGATGAAGTGCCCTGCGGCGTGCCAGCGGCGCACCGCGGAGACCGCGCCCGGGTAGGGGACGCCGGCGAGGATCCGCTCGTCGGCGTGGCTCTCCTCGATGCACAGCTCCAGCTGCTCGGGGCGCAGGCGGGTGATGCCCCAGGTGAACTGCTCGTCGTAGGGCAGCTCGATGCCAAACCGCCGGACGGAGACCTCCGAGAGGATGTCCCAGTAGTGGTGCAGCGTCGAGTCGATGTCGATCGCGATCCTCATGTTCACGCTGATCCTCGGGTAGATTGCACAGATATGAACCCGACCACCACGGCGACCACCACAGCCCCCTCCTCACTCAACCGACTGGATACCCCGTCAGTCTACGGCCCGCAGGGGCGTTCTGCGTGGCTTGACGTCGACTGGCGTGAGCACCAGCGCTGGGTGATCCTGGACGGCCAGCCCGTGAACGTGATCGAGCTGGGCGAGGATCCAGCGTCGAGCGGCCAGCCGCTGATCTTCGTGCACGGCCTGTCGGGATCCTGGCCGAACTGGCTCGAGCAGCTGCCCGTGCTCGCGGCCAACCATCGCGTGATCGCGCTCGACCTGCCGGGCTTCGGCTATTCGCCGATGCCGCGTGAGCAGATCTCGATCTCCGGCTACGCACGCCTGCTCGACCGGCTGCTCGACACCTTGCAGATCGACGCGGCGGCGGTGATCGGCAACTCGATGGGCGGCTTCATCGGCGCCGAGCTGGCGATCGCCTTTCCCCAGCGCGTCGAGCGCCTGGTGCTGGTCTCGGCCGCCGGCATCTCCACCTACGACCACCGCGGCGCGGTGCGGACCGTCCCGCTGCTGCGCCGCGCGGAGCGGATCCTGGCCGCCGCCACGGCCTGGTCGGCCGCGAAGTCCAACACCGTGGCCCGCCGTCCGCGCCTGCGCGACGCGACGCTGAACGTCGTCATCCGCCACCCGTCGCGCCTGCCCGCGGCGCTGGCGGCGGAGCAGCTGCGCGGCTCGGGCAAGCCGGGCTTCATGCAGGCGCTCGAAGCGAACCTGAACTACGACTTCCGCGAGCGCCTGGGAGAGATCGCGTGTCCGACGCTGATCGTCTGGGGCGAGGACGACCGCCTGATCACCGCGCGCGACGCGGCCGTGTTCGAGCAGCTGATCCCCGACTCGCGCGTGGTCATGTATGCGGACACGGGGCACATGTCGATGCTGGAGCGCCCCGAGGCGTTCAACGCCCTGCTCGAGGAGTTCCTCAGCGAATAGCCCCCCAGATTGCCGGTTTGTCGGGGGACGAGTTGCCAGGGATCGCGTCAGCGAACAGCGCCGGGCCCGGTCGTTGCTGGGCGCGAAATCGAAGCGCTCTCATTCCGATGCCCATCCCCTCCGTCTCGAGCCCAGAATCGATCGCCCCTGTTCTGTCGGCGCCCTGTAACGCGGAACCGCGCCTGTATTCGAACAGCGAACGTCAGCGCAGCCGCCGGCAGGCGGCCCCATTAAATTTCAGCTCGTGACAGCGCCTTCGGCGGCGGAGCCCACCAGCTTTGCGTACTTCTTGATCGCCACGTCGACGTGCTCGTCGGCACGCGGCGGGGGTGTGTAGGCGAGCAGGCGCTCGGCGATCTGCGCCTCCGAGAGGGCCATGTCGAGGCGACGGGAGTCCACGTCGATCGTGATCTGATCACCGTCGCGCAGCGCCCCGATCGGCCCGCCCCGGACGGCCTCCGGCGCGATGTGGGCGGCCATGAAACCGTGCGTGGCGCCGGAGAAGCGCCCGTCGGTGATCAGCGCGACGCTCTCGCCCAGGCCCTCGCCCTGGATCGCCGCGGTGACCGCGAGCATCTCGCGCATGCCCGGCCCTCCCGCGGGACCCTCGCCGCGGATCACGACGACGTCGCCCTCGCTGATCTGTTTTGCCAGCACGGCGGCCATCGCGGCCTCCTCGCCGTCGAACACCTTCGCGGGACCGGTGTGCCGGCGGCGCTCGTGGCCCGCGAGCTTGACGACGCAGCCGTCGGGGGCGAGGTTGCCGCGCAGGATCGCGAACCCGCCGGTCGGTTTCAGGGGGTCCGCCAGGGGACGCACGACCGGCTGCCCGGGCGTCTCCTGGGCTGTTTGCGCGTGCTCGCCGATCGTCTGGCCGGTGACCGTCTGCGCATCCGCGTTCAGCAGTCCCGCCTCGAGCAGGCGGTTGAGCACGAGCGGCACGCCACCGGCCTCGTACAGCTCGGTCGCGACGTACTGCCCCCCGGGCTGCAGGTCGCAGAGCAGCGGCGTGCGCTCGGAGATCGCGTCGAACTCGTCGATCTCCAGCGGCACTCCCATTTCACGCGCGACGGCGAGCAGGTGGAGCACGCCGTTGGTCGAGCCGCCGCTGGTGGCGACCGCCATGATCGCGTTCTGCAGACCCTGCTTGGTGATGATCTCGCTCGGGAGCTGGCCGCGGCGCAGGACGTCCATCACGAGCTCGCCGCAGTCCTTCGCGACCTGCAGCTTGCGTCCGTCCTCGGCGGGGACCATCGCCGAGCCCGCCGGCGAGATGCCGAGCGCCTCGAAGGCCATCGCCATCGTGTTCGCGGTGAACTGCCCGCCGCACGCCCCGGCGCCCGGCGAGGCGGCCTCCTCCAGCTCGTGCAGCTCCTGCTCGGTGATCTTCCCGGCGGCGAGGAGGCCGACCGCCTCGAACACCTGCTGGATCGTCACCTCGGCGCCCTTGTAATGCCCGGGCTTGATCGACCCGCCGTACAGCATCAGACCGGGGATGTTCAACCGCGCGAGCGCCATCACCGTGCCGGGGATCGTCTTGTCACAGCCAGAGATCGTCACCAGCGCGTCGAAGGCGTGGGCGGAGGCGACGAGCTCGATCGAATCGGCGATCAGCTCTCTGGAGACCAGCGACGCGCGCATCCCGGAGGTGCCCATCGTGATCCCGTCGGAGATCGCGATCGTGTTCAGCTCCATCGGCGTGCCGCCCGCGGCGCGGACCCCCTCCTTGACCTTCGCCGCGAGGATCCTGTTGTTGAAGTTGCATGGCATCGTCTCGATCCACGAGTGCGCGACGCCGACGATCGGCTTTGCCAGGTCCTCCGCGCTATAGCCGATGCCGTGCAGATAGGCGCGCGCGGCGGCCCGCTCGGGGCCCTCGGTCAGGGCGCGGCTCTTGTGGCGTACGTCGAAGCTCACGCGCGCAGCGTATCGGTGCGATCTTCGCCGGGGCGATCCGGGCCGGCGGTGCGATCCGCGCCCAGGCGATCGGAGCCGGCGCGATCGGGGGCGACGAGATCGGCATCCACGCGATCGGCGTCACGCGGGTCGTGTCCCAGCCGCTCGCGCTCCCAGCGGGCGAGCCGGCTCAGGTCGCGGCGCACCCGGCCGGGGTCCACCTGACGTCCGGGGAGGTGCATGTTCGCGTCGGCGACCAGGCGGCGCTCGTCGGCGGTCAGCGCCATCCACTTGGCGAGCACATCGTCGGAGTCCGGCAGCCGCGAGCTGCCATATGGACGCGAGTGGTCGGGGAAGGCGACGCAATACTCGTTCAGCAGCGCGCCCGTCTGCGGCACGAAGGCGACGATCGGCTTGTGCGGGTAGATCAGATAGGCGTACGGCGCTTCCTGGCCGCGCTCGTGCTTGGAAAGCCCACCCCACACGCGCAGAAACCCGAGATCCCGATACATCGCCCAGTCGGCCTCGTCGATGCACGAGCGCAGCAACGCGCGGGCACGCTGCTCGGCGCGGCGCTCGCGGCCCGGGTCATAGCCCGCGGGCGGGGCAGTGCGTCCCTGGCGTTGCGAGTAGGCCAGCCGGGCGCGCGCGAGGATGCGTTTGAGCGTGGGCCGGGCGAGCTCCCAGAGGAGCACGACGAGCAGGATCGCAGCGGTGCCCAGCGCGAGCGGCATCTCAGCTGGAGCGTCGCCGTTGCGCGCGGGGCGCCCCACCGGCGGCGCGCGGGAAGAAGATCACGCGCTCGGCGTCGCGCGGCACTTCGGCGAAGCTTTTGACCATCTCGGCTTCGCGACGGGCGCCGGGGGCTTCGGTCGGCACCGCCGCCCACATGCCGGCGTCGAGCTGGCGGCGAAACGCCTCGATCAGCTCGCGCTCCTGCTCCGGCACCTCGACATCTCCCTCGGCGAGCACGATCTCGCCATGACCGGGCTTCATACGCAGGAGCTTCATCGTCCTCCGATTATGGCAAACAGAACCCCGCCCGCGCGGGTCATCGACAACAGCGCCGGTGATCGGAGAGTGGCGGAGCGGATTGGTTGTTGGCGAGTTTAGGTTGTTAGGCGAGTTTAGTATCAGGACCAGCCGCCCACGCGAGACCGGCCTGCTCAGGTCGGATGAGAGCTAGGCGCAGCCCCCGGGGGGACGAGTCTGTGCGGAGGGAACCTCAGAGGGAGCGAAGGCGAGCGAGACCGAGCACATCGACCGGACCGGCGCCCTGGCCGATCTCGCGTAGACCGTTCGCGACGGCCTCCCCGGCCACCGCGCGCGCGGTGCGCGCGGCATCGAGCGGCGAGCGACCGAGGGCCAGCTGCGCGGCGAGCACCGAGGAATGCGTGCAACCGGAGCCGTGCGCGGCGCCGTCGGGGTGGCGCTCGCCTTCGATGCTGACCGGCGACGCATCGCCGGCGTCGTCGATGAACAGGTCGACAGCCGCGCGCGTGCGATGACCGCCCGTGAGCACGACGACGCGGGGACCGAGGGCGAGCAGCGCGCGGGCGAGGGCCTCGGCCTCCTCGTCCTCATCCGCCTGATCCGCCTGATCCACCGCCGGGCGAGGCGATTCGCCGACGAGCACACGGGCCTCCGGAAGATTCGGGGTGAGCACGGTCGCGCGCGGGAGGATCTCCTCCACCAGGGCCCGCTGCGCGTCGGGGTCGAGCAGGCGCGCACCGGACTCGGCGACCATCACCGGGTCGACGACCACGGGCGTGCCCGCCGGCAGTTCGTCTAAGGCACTGGCGACCGCGTGCGTGACGGGAGCCGTGCCGAGCATCCCGACCTTGACCGCGTCGACGCGGATATCGGCGAGCACGGCGCGCACCTGGGCGAGCACGATCTCGGGTGGTAGCGCGTGGATCGCTGTGACGCCGACGGTGTTCTGCGCGGTGATCGCCGTGATCGCGCTGCACCCGTGGACACCGCAACGCGCAAACGCCTTCAGGTCGGCCTGGACGCCGGCGCCACCGCCGGAGTCAGAGCCGGCGATCGTGAGCGCTGTGGGTGTCAGCGCTCTGGTCGGGTCGCGGGCATCTCGCGGGCGGAGACTGTCATCAGTGCGAGTTCATTGCCCGCGCTATCCGCGACACGACTCGGCAACATCATGCCCGCCGGATCACTGACGCAACTCCCGCATCACGACCCCGCGGGATCACTGGCGCAGCTCCCGCGGCACGCGGATCGAGTAGCTGCCGACCGCGGTCACCAGCAGCCGGCCGTCCTCGTGGCGGACCTCCGATTTGAGGATCCCCACGGTGCGGTTGCGCCGGTCCAGCTCGGTCCGGCAGACGATCTCGCCCTCGGTCGCGGTCTGGATGTAGTTGATCGAGATGCCGATCGTCGCGATCCGCTCCTCGCGCGCGGTCTGCGCCCAGAGGGTCGAGCCCATGCAGTAGTCGACGAGCGCGTAGGTGACCACACCGGAAAGCAGCCCGCCGTTGTTCATCAACTCGGGCCTGATCGTCAACCGGACCGTCTGCGGATCGTCCCAGCGCATGCCCATGAAGGTCGTGACGCCGTCGAGCGAGCTTGGCCCGGCGGCGGGCCGGCCGTCGTCCGGGGATGGCGCGGGAGGCGACACAGGGGCAATTGTTGGATCGGAGGGAGCGTTTTCCATGGACGAGAGGCTACGCGAGCGGGCCGATGGGCGGCCTCGCCCCGCTGGTGAGTGGGTCGTGACAATGCCAAGCGGGCGAATAGCGACAAGCAAGCAAACTGCCAGGCAGGCAGGCCCCTCCTGGCTGTCCTCAGCACAACCTGCCAGCCGGCCCGAGCACAGCTCCTCCTCGTCAGCACAGGTTCTTTACGGCACGGGCACAAAACTGGCACAGATAGGCGTCTTACGTCGCATCTTGCGCTTTAGCGTGATCGGTTGTGCGCTCCGACAGCCCTTCCCCATCCTCCAAGGCTTCTTCAGGCAGCACGGCCGACAGCACCGATCAGCGCCCCGCGCTCGGCCGTCGCGGCGAGGAGCTGGCGATGGCCCACCTGCACCGGCTCGGGTTCTCGCCGCTGGGCCGCAACGAACGCACGCGCTACGGCGAGATCGACCTGATCGCCTTCGACGGGGAGACGCTGATTTTCGCCGAGGTGAAGACTCGGCGGGTAAACGCGCAGCGACAGGGCATCCGCCCCGATCAGCAGCCCCTCGTGTGGCTGCGTCCGCGCCAGCGCGCACGTCTACGACGATCAGCCACCGCGTGGCTGCGCGAGGAGAAGCACATCAGGCCAACCGCCCACACGATTCGCTTCGACGCGATCGGGGTGATCCTCGACACGAAAGACCGCCTGATCAGCCTCGACCACATCGAGGGGGCGTGGTGAGGGCTATGATGAGCTTCAAGTCGGACGACCTGAAGAAGATCAGCAGATCGCGTCGCGCCGAAGATCAAGGGTGGCGTGTAGAGAAGGGCAAGGAGTACTGGGTGTTCTATCCCCTCGACAAGAGAGGATCCCCTGTAGAATCGACGGGCACACCGTCGTCCTCGCCGATCGTGGGTGAACTTCCTCTCATGCATGAAGCGAAAGGGGTATAAAGCATGAGCATGGAGTATCGAACCTGGACCTCCGTAGCAGACGTGCCGTTCAGCGACGAACCTACGTGGCTGCCGCTGAGCAGGCATCTGGACGCGTAAGTACTCCGAGCTGGGCCCGATCGCGTCCTGGGACGACGAGACGACGATGGTGTTCATCCTCGCCAACGACGAGCCTGACCCTGCGACCGCCGCGGAGAACGCCGCCCGGGTCGTCGAGCGAGGCGCTGCACGCCACCGGGCTCGCCGACCGTTTCCCGACGGTCTTCCAGGTCGAACCGGCGACAGACCTCGTTCCGGCGTAGGTTCGCGCGCTGCCCGATCGCCGCCCGAAGGGCTCCGAGGCTCGAGGCTCAGAGCGCGAGCTGCTGATACGCCAGCGAGCGGAACGACATCCTGTGCAGCGGGGAGACGCCCTGGCGCTGGATCGCCTCGCGGTGTACGGGCGTCGAGTAGCCGACGTGCTCGGCGAAGCTCCAGCCCGGATGCAGCTCGTCGGCGTGGCGCATGTAGCGGTCGCGCGTGACCTTCGCGACGATCGACGCCGCCGCGATCGCCGCGCTCGTGGCATCCCCGTTGACGACCGCGCGCTGGGGACGCTCGAACGTCGGGCACCGAGAAGCCGTCCAGCAGGCACGCCACCTCGCCCGTGACACCGGCGGTGACCCCCCGCATCGCGTCGCGCAGCGCCGCGAGGTTCGTCTTGTGCAGCCCCCGCGCGTCGATTCCGCCGGCGCAGCGTGAGACGACCACGACGCGCGCGGCGCTGCGCAGCACCAGCGGATAGAGCTCCTCGCGCGCCTCGTGCGTGTGCTGCTTGGAGTCGTTCAGCGCGCCGAGCGCGCGCAGCTCGCGGGTGGTGAGCGCCTCGTAGTCGAACAGCACGCCGGCCGCAACCAGCGGCCCCGCCAGACAGCCGCGGCCGGCCTCGTCGGCGCCCGCCACGAACCGCACGCCGAGGCGACGGTCGAAGGCGAACAGCCGCTGTCCGCTGGTGCCCGCTTCGCGCGGCGACGCTTGGCGCGACTCGGGCTCCCACTCGCTCGCCCGGAAGCGCGGTCGGACGCTCGAGCACAGCCGCGGTCGCCCGGCAGAAACACGCGACGCCGCGGTGATCGCGGTTGGCTTAGAAGATGCCGATCCGGTCGGGCGGCCAGTAGGTGGCGACGGCTTCGCCGATGATCCACCCGGTCGGGACGGGTCCCCAAAATCTGCTGTCGTCGGATTCGCCACGGTTGTCCCCCATCATGAACCAGTGACCGGCGGGAATCGTGATCGGCGTCGGGAAGTTGCACTCCGGGCTCGAGCCGCATTCGCGGATGTAGGAGTCCTGCTCGCGGACGAACTGGCTCTTGCCGGCGGCCTTGCGATAGACGTGGCCTTCCTTGATGTAGATCTCGTCGCCGGGCCCCGCGACGACCCGCTTGATGAAGTTCACGCTCGATTTCACCGGTTCCGGTTCCGAGCAGGCCGCCCCGCCGAGCTTGACGATGTGCGGCGTCGGCCCGCACACCTCCTTCTGGGCTTCCTTCGGCGGGTGGAACACGGCGATCTCGCCGACGTGCGGTTTGCTGAAGTGCATGCCGATGCGATCGACCAGCACGCGCTGGCCGATCGCCAGCGTCGGTTCCATCGAGCCGCTGGGGATGCGGTAGGGCTTGATGATGAACGCCTGGATGCCGAGCGCCAGGCCGAGCGCGACCGCGACGATCACGATCAGCTCGACGATCGAGCTTTTGCCGGCCTTGCGAGTGAGCTCATGCGCACCCGGCAAACCCATCGCGCGCGCACCGGCTTCACGCCGGCGGGTCGCCGGCGGGCACGCCTCCCGGCGTGTCCTCCGGCATCGGAGGGGACATCGGCGGCGGCCGTCGTCGCCTGGGCTCGTCGGCGGCGGTCTCAGCCGCGCTCCGCTCGCCGCTCGCGGCGCGCCTCGGCCGGCGTGCTCGCTCGCCGTCGGCGCTCAGCGTCTCGGCCAGCGGCGCTTGCCTGCTCGCTCGGCCTCGCCGCCGCCTGCGGCTGACGTCGGCGTCGCTCCGCTCAGCGGCCTCCTGCTCGGCCGCCTCGTGGCGGCGTCCTCGAGACCGCCTCCTCGGCGGTCATGCCATCCGCGTCGGTCGCCCCGTCGGGCTCGTACAGCAGCCCGGGCTCGACCGTCTCCTCCGGACCGGTGTAGCGGCGCTCGCGCACGCGCGCGCGCTTGCCGACGCGGTCGCGCAGGTAGTAGAGCTTCGCGCGGCGCACGTCGCCGCGCGCGGCCAGCTCGATGCGCTCGATCTTCGGCGAGTGCACGGGGAACATGCGCTCGACGCCGACGCCGAAGGACTGCTTGCGGACGGTGAACGTCTCGCGCGCGCCGTGCCCCTGGCGCTTGATCACGACGCCCTCGAAGACCTGCACGCGACGGCGGGTGCCCTCGATCACCTGGAAATGGACCTTCACGCGGTCGCCCGGCGCGAAGTCGGGAACGCGGCGCAGTTGCGCGCGCTCGATGGTTTCGATGACGCTGCTCATGACGTAAAGGAGGGTGCGCCTTGACGACCGGATGAGACCCCGAGCGGGGTCTCGGCCGGCGCGGGGAGAATGGTAGCGGACACCGCCGCGCGCGCCGCACCACCGCGCGCGCCGCGGCTCAGCTGCTCGCGGCGTCCGCGCCGCGCGGCGCTCGCCCCGTTCGCGGCTGCGCTCGCGCCGCCACTGCTCGATCCGCTCGTGATGGCCGGACAGCAGCACCTCCGGCACGCGCCAGCCGCGATACTCGGCCGGGCGGGTGTAGTGCGGGTACTCGGGTTGCCCGCCGAGCGCCGCGCTGAAGGACTCCTCGACCGCCGAGCTGCTCGTGCCCGAGCGCGCCGGGCAGCTTGCGCAGGACCGCGTCGCACACGACCATCGCCGCCAGCTCGCCGCCGGACAGCACGTAGCGCCCGATCGAGATCGACGTCGCTCGCGAAGTGCTCGACGATGCGCTCGTCAAAGCCCTCGTAGCGCCCGCACAGCAGCGTCAGCGCGGGCTCGGCCGCCAGCTCGTCGACGAGCCCGTCGTCGAGCAGTCCGCCCGCCCGGCGCCAGCGCGATCACCCGGCGCTGCTCGCGCAGCTCGCACCGGGTCGACGCCGTAGTGGGCGCGCAGCGCGCTGTCGACCACGTCCACGCGCAGCACCATTCCCGCGCCGCCGCCGAACGGCGTGTCGTCGACCTGGCCGCCGCTGAGCGGCGTGTGCTCGCGGAAGTTCACGCACTCGCAGCTCGAGCCCGCCGCGAGCACGTTGCTGACGTGGCGCTGGGAGGCGAACCAGTCAAACCACTCGGGGAACAGCGTGAACACGTCGATCTCCATCAGCGCCGCCTCGCCGCTGCGCTCGCGTGCCACCGGCTCGCGCGGCTGCCGGGCCTCGCCGCCAGGAAGTCCATGTCGACCTCGATCCGCCGCTCGGCGACGGCCATCGCGGCGGATCGCGTCTTTGACCATCGGCACGAGCAGCGGCTGCCGCCGGCCCGCGCTCGCGGCGCACCTCCAGCGCCTCGCACGAGGGCAGCTCGATCAGCCGGCTGACGGTCCCGAGCAGCCGCTCGCCGTCGAGCACCGCGCAGCCCTCCAGTTCGTGCGCCCACCACTCGCCCTCGCCGAGCGCGGGCGCGTCCGGCGCGTCGACCGTCAGCGCCATGCCCGCGCAGCGCCTCGGCGCCGCGCGCGATCCTCGACGCCCTCCAAGCGCACGATCGGGCGCTGCTCGGTCCCGGCGCGGCGCACGATCGTCGCGCGCTGCGCCCGCCACGCGTCACGCCCGTGCCGAGCGTCAGCAGCCGCGGCCGCGGGCCCGTCACGTAGAAGCTCCCGTCCAGGCCGTGCGGCGCGCCCGACGCGACCCGCCTGCAGCTCCGGCGGCGGATCGCCTCCTCGGCCATCGCCTGCGCCGCTTCGTCTCCGACCGCGCCGGCGCGGCGCGTCAATCGACGATGTCGACGAGCACGCGGCTGCCCCTCGCCCGTGGCGGCGGCTTTGACGACCGTGCGCAGCGCGTGCGCGGTGCGCCCGCCGCGGCCGATCACCCTGCCGTAGTCCCCGTCGGCGACGCACAGCTCGAGCACGACCGTGCCGTCGTCCTCCTCGAACTGCTCGACCGCCACCGCCTCGGGCTCGTCGACCAGGCCTTCGGCCAGATACTCCAGCAGCCGCTTCGGGTTCTCGCTGGCCATCTCCGCGCGCCTCGGACGTCAGCCGCGCTCAGCCGGTCCGCGTCTCGATGCCCTGGATGCGCAGCAGCTTGCGCACCGTGTCCGACGGCTGCGCGCCGCGCGCCAGCCAGCTGCGCGCGCGCTCCTCGTCGATCACGATCGTCGACGGGTCGGTCTGCGCGTTGTAGTGGCCGATCGTCTCGATCACGCGGCCGTCGCGCGGAGAGCGCTGGTCGGCGACGACCACGCGCCACATCGGGTCCTTCTTGCCGCCCACTCGCGTGAGCCTGAGCCTTACCGCCACGTTTTCCTCTCGGCTGGGTACGCTGATTGCTGCGCAGAGAGCTTAGACGGTGCGCACGCGGAAGCCGAGCTGTGACGGCCGCGCTCGAGCGCGCGCGGCAGCCTCAGCGCGCGTTGCGCATCAGCGCGCCGATGTCCGGCATCTTGCCGCGCCCGACCTGGCGCATCACCTTGCGCATCTGGCCGAACTGCTTGACCAGGCGATTGACCTGCTGCACGCTCGTGCCCGAGCCGCGCGCGATCCGCAGCCGGCGCGAGCCCTTGATCAGCTCGGGCGGCGGCGCTCCTCGGGGGTCATCGACAGGATGATCGCCTGGATCCGGTCGAGCTCGCGCTCGTCGACCTTCATGTTCTGCAGCTGCTGCGCCGCCGAAGCCCGGGGATCATCCCGAGCAGGCTCGTCAGCGGGCCCATTTTGCGGATCATCTTCAGCTGGTCGAGGAAGTCGTCGAGGCCGAGCTCGTTGCGCCGCAGCTTGCGCTCCAGCTCGACCGCCTCGGTCTCGTCGAACTGGCGCTCGGCCTGCTCGATCAGGCTCATCACGTCGCCCATGCCGAGGATCCGCTGCGCCATGCGGTCGGGGTGGAAGCGCTCGAACTGCTCGAGCTTCTCGCCGGTCGAGGCGAACAGGATCGGCTTGCCCGTGACCGCCTTGACCGACAGCGCCGCGCCGCCGCGGGCGTCGCCGTCGAGCTTGCTCATCACCACGCCGTCGAACTGCACCGCCTCGGCGAAGCTCTCGGCGACGTTGACCGCGTCCTGGCCGGTCATCGCGTCGACGACGAGCAGCACGTCGTGCGGTTTGACCGCGTCGCGGATCCGCACGAGCTCGGCCATCAGCTCCTCGTCGACGTGCAGGCGCCCGCTGGTGTCGACGATCAGCACGTCCTTGCCCTCCTGCTTGGCGCGCTCGAGCGCCCACGCGGCGATCTCCACCGGGTCGCGCTCGGTGCCCTGCTCATAGACCTCCGCGCCGGCCTGCGCGCCGACCTTCACGAGCTGCTCGACCGCCGCCGGGCGGTAGACGTCGCAGGCCGCCACCGCCACCGACGAGGAGTGCTCCTCGCGCAGGTAGCGCGCGAGCTTCGCGGTCGCGGTCGTCTTGCCCGAGCCCTGCAGCCCCGCCATCAGGATCACCGTCGGCGGGCGCGGCGAGAAGCTCAGCGCCGCGCGCGCGGTCGCCGCCCATCAGCTCGGTCAGCTCCTCGGCGACGATCTTCACGACCTGCTGGCCGGGGTTCAGCCTGCCGATCACCTCCGCGCCCAGGCAGCGCTCCTTCAGCTGGGCGGTGAACTGCCTGACGACCTTGAAGTTGACGTCCGCCTCCAGCAGCGCCAGGCGGATCTCGCGCATCGCGGCGTCGATGTCCTGCTCGGTCAGCGTCCCGCGCTTGCGGACGTCGGCGAGCGTGGCCTGCAGCTTCTCGGCGAGCGAGTCGAACATGCTGACTCTAGCAGCGCGCTCCGTGGTCATGTGCGGCGCCGGCGCGTCAGGACTCGGCGTCGGCTGCCGCGCCCGAGCCGGGCTCAGCGGTGGCGCCGGCGGTCCGCTCGCGCGGTCCGTCGCTGCCCGCCCGGCGAGCGCCTCGCCGATGCCGCCGAACGCCTCGGCGAACTCGGACGGGCACCACGAACACCTTGTTCGCGTCGCCTTCGGCCAGCTGGGGCAGCATCTGCAGGTATTCGTAGCTCAGCAGCTCGCGGTCCGGTTTGCCCTCGTGGATCGCCTTGAAGACCGTGTCGATCGCCTTCGCTTCGCCCTCGGCGCGCAGGATCGCCGCCTGGCGCTCGCCCTCGGCGTCGAGCACCGCCGCCTGCTGGGCGCCTTCGGCGGTCAGCACCGCCGCCTGCTTGGCGCCCTCGGCGGTCAGGATCTGCGCCTGCTTCTCGCCTTCGGCGGTGAGGATCGCGGCGCGGCGGTCGCGCTCGGCGCGCATCTGCTTCTCCATCGCCGTCCTGATGTCCGGCGGCGGGTCGACCGACTTGATCTCCACGCGGTTGATCCTGATGCCCCACTTGCCGGTCGCCTCGTCGAGGACCACGCGCAGCTCGGTGTTGACGTTCTCGCGCGCGGTCAGCGTCGCCTCGAGCGTCAGGCCGCCGATCACGTTGCGCAGCGTGGTCACGGTCAGCTGCTCGATCGCCTGCAGCGGGTTGGCGATTTCATAGGTCGCCGAGCGCGGGTCGGTGATCGTGAAGTACAGGACCGTCTCGATCCCCACGACGACGTTGTCTTCGGTGATCACCGACTGCGGCGCGAAGTTGACGACCTGCTCGCGCAGGTCCACGAGCGGCTTCACGCGGTCGATGAACGGCGTGACGATCGTCAGGCCCGGCTCGAGCGTGCGGCTGTAGCGGCCGAGCCGCTCGACCACTCCCGCCCGGGCCTGCGGGATCACGCGGATCGTGCGCGCGGCCACGACCAGCACGAACAGGACGACCACTGCGACGACGATCAGAGCGACCATTTGGCGTTTCCTTTCGTTTGCCTTTTCGCGGCCTCAGTGCATCACCAGCGCCGTCGCGCCGCGTATCTCGACGACCTCGACGCGCTCGCCGGCGTCGATCACCTCGTCCTCGTCGTAGCTGCGCGCGGTCCACACCTCGCCGCCGTCGATCTTCACGCAGCCGACGCCCTCGTCGTTGGCGATCCGCTCGAGCACGATCGCGCGCTTGCCCGACCAGCGCCGCCGCGCCGGTGCGGATCGACGGCGGCAGCCGGCGGTGGCGGCGGGCGACCGGGCGCAGCGTCGCGAACACGATCGCCGACGCGAGCGACGAACACGACCGCGGTCAGCAGCGCGCCGACGCCGAGCAGGCTGACGATCGCCGCCAGCGCCGCGCCGAGCGCGAACGGGGCCAGGTAGAAGCCGCCCTGGTGCATCTCGCCGACGCCGAGCACGCACGCAGCGACCAGCCAGATGATCCAGATGTCCATGCGCTCCAGGTTACCCTGCGCAGCGTCACGGCGTCCTCGGCGATCAGCGCGCGGGCGAAGTCCTCGGGATCGAACGGGCGCAGGTCCTCGACCGCCTCGCCGATGCCGATCAGCTTCACCGGCAGCTCCAGCTCGCTGCGCGATCGCCAGCGCGATCCCGCCGCGCGCGGTGCCGTCGAGCTTCGTCAGCACGACCCCGTGACCCCGGCCGCCTCGGCGAACAGCTTCGCCTGGCGCAGCCCGTTCTGGCCGGTCGTCGCGTCGATCGTCAGCAGCGTCTCGTGCGGGGCGCCCTCGAGCTGGCGCGCGATCACCCTGCGCACCTTGCCAGCTCGGCCATCAGGTCGTCCTGGGTGTGCAGGCGCCCGGCGGTGTCGACGATCACCACGTCGACGCCCGTGCGCTGCGCCCTGGGCGATCGCCTCGAAGGCCACCGCGCCCGGGTCCGAGCCCTCCGGGCCGGTCACGATCTCGCAGCCCGCCCGCTGCGCCCAGCCTTCCAGCTGCTCGCTCGCGGCCGCCCTGAACGTGTCGGCCGCGCCCAGCAGCACGCTGTCAGCCCGAGCTCGTTGCGCAGGTGCCAGGCGAGCTTGCCGATCGTCGTCGTCTTGCCGGTGCCGTTGACGCCGACCGCCATGATCACCGTCGGCTCGTGCGCACGTCGATGCGGCCGTCGCCGACCCGCGCCGTCTCGGCCAGCAGCTCGATCAGCCGCTCGCTCAGCGCCTCGCCGCCCTCGAGCTCGCCGGCGGTCGCCTCCGCCTCGAGCGTCGCCACGACCGAGGCGGTCGTGCTCGCGCCGACGTCGGCCATGATCAGCGCCTCCTCCAGGCGTTCCCAGGTGTGCTCGTCGAGCGCCCCGAACAGCGTCGCCTGGATCTCGCAGCCGAGCGCCTGGCGCGTCTTGGCCAGGCTCTCGCGCAGGCGGCGGAACACGCCGCGGCGCTTCTCCGCTGGCCGCGGCGGGCTCGGCCTCGCCGCGTCGCGGCGGCCTCGCCGGTGATGAACAGATCGCTCCAGTCGCGCGCCACGGGCCGCGCGACGATAGCAGCGGCGGCGCTCAGGCGACCTCGGCGACCTCGGCGCCTCCGGCGCGTCCGTCTCTCGGCGCGGCAGGCGGCGCGAGAGCACCTTCGAGACGCCGTCGCCGCCCATCGACACGCCGAACAGCCAGTCCGCGGCCTCCATCGTGCGCTTCTGGTGGGTGATCACGATGAACTGCGCCCGGTCTGCAGTAGCGGCGCAGCAGCGCCAGGAAGCGGTCGAGGTTGAGATCGTCGAGCGCGGCCTCGACCTCGTCGAGGATGTAGAACGGGCACGGGCGGCGAGGAACACCGCGAACAGGAACGCCAGCGCGGTCATCGACTTCTCGCCGCCGGACAGCAGCGACAGGCGCTTGGCCGACTTGCCCGCCGGGGTGATCTCGATCTCCACGCCGAGCGGATCTCCAGGGTCCTCGCCCTGGAGCTCCTCGCGCTCGGCCTCCGCCTCGGCGGCCGCCTCCGCGCCTCGCCGCCGTCCGCGTCCGTCCGTCGCCGTCCGCGCCGTTGCGCCGGCCCGCCGGCAGCGGCTGCCCGCCGAGCACCGGCCGCGGCGCCTGCTCGTCGCGCACCAGCCGCAGCCGGCCCGAGCCGCCGGGGAACACGTCGCCGGCGAGCTCCTCGAAGTTGCGCGCCGCGGCGGCGAACGTCTCCTCGAAGGTCTCCTCGATCTGGCGGTCGGTGTCGCGGATCACCGCTCTCAGCTCGCGCAACGCGGTCTCCAGGTCGGCGCGCCTGGCCCTCCAGCTCCTCGACGTGCGCGACGCGCCTCCGCGTACTCCTCCTGGGCCAGCGGGTTGACCGGCCCGAGCTGCTCGCGCCGGCGCTGCAGCCGCTCCACGCGCGCGCTCAGCGCCTCGGCCTCCTCCTGCTCCAGCGGCTGGCCTGCTCGGCGCGCGCCTCTGCGAAGCTCCAGCCGCTCGGCCACCGCCTGCGCCTCCTGCGTCGGCCTCCTGCGCCTGGTCGCGCAGCCGCTGCGCGGCGACCTCGGCGTCGGTCACGGCCTCGCCCGCGCCGCGCAGCGCCGCCTGGATCTCGGCCTCCTGCCCGGCGCACGCGCGCAGCTCGCCCGCCATCGCCTCGCCCGCCTCGCGGTCGCTCGCGAGCTGCGCCTCGAGCTCCGCCACGCGCTCCTCGACCGCCTCGCCGCGCGCTGCGCAGCGTCGTCGCCAGGCGCTCCGCCAGCGGCGCCAGCGCCAGGTCGGCGGCGTGCTGTGCGCGCAGGCGCTCGATCCGCGCCAGCCGCTCGGCCAGTTCCCGCGCCACGCGCTCGGCCTGGCGGCGCTCGGCCGCCAGCTCGCCCTCGAGCTGCGCCTTGCGCACGGCGAGCGGCCCCTGCTCGGGCGCGGCCCTGCGCTGCTCGATCAGCCACTCCGTCCGGCGCCGCGCCTCGCGCGCCTCGGCGCAGCCGCGCTCGGCCTCGCGCAGCGCCGTTTCGGCCTGCCGCGCGCGCCGCCTCGGCGGCGTGGACCTCCTCCAGCACGCGCTCGCGACGCCGCGCGCGCGGCGTGCTCGGCCTGCACCGCCAGCTCGCTCGCCGCGATCAGCCGGTCGCGTTCGTTGCGCCGCGCCAGCACGCGCTCCTCGCCGCCCTCGGTCAGCTGGCGCACCTCGCCCCAGGCCGCGAACCACACGCGCCCGCTGCGCGTGGCGGCGATGCCGGCGAAGCCCTGCGGGAGATCCTCCAGGCGCTCGACCACCCATGCGTCCGCCAGCAGCCGCTCGCGCCAGCGCGATGACCTCCGCCGGGCCGCTCACCAGCTCCAGCAGCCGCTCCGCCCGGCCACCGGCGGCTCGACCGCTGGCATCGCCGGCAGCGAGCCTCGCGCGAGGGAGCCGAGCTCGGCCAGCAGCGCGCTGCCGCCGTCGGGGCCGCGCGGTCGAGCAGCGCCTGGGCCCCGGCCAGGTCGCGCACGAGCGCCGCGCTCGAGCGCCCGCCGAGCGCGGCGGCCAGCGCCAGCTCGTACCCGTCGCGCACGCTCAGCTCCTCGCTCAGCGCCTTCGCGGCGAGCGCTCCGCGCCGCCGCCGCCGACGCGCCGCGTGGCTGCGCAGGAACTGGTTTGCCACCGCCAGCTCGCCGCCCACCCGCGCGGCCTCGCGGCGCGTGTCCTGCGCCTCGCGCTCGGCCGCCTGCAGCCTCGCGCGCGCCTGCTCGGCCAGCTCGTCGGCCTGCGTCGCGCGCCGCGCGCGCCTGCTCGAGCGCCTGCTCCAGCTCCGCCACGCGCGCGACCTCGCGCTCGCGCTCGGTCTCCAAGCCCTCGATCTCGCGCTCGATCTCCCGCTCGCGCTCGCGCTCGATCTCCGCCAGCTCGCCCTCCAGCGCGCGCGATCCGCTGCTCGCTCGCGCCTGGCCCGCCGCCATCGCCGGCGCCGTGCTCGGCGCCGTCGCCTCGGCCCCTCGCCGCGTCCCGGCCCCGGTCTCGCTCAGCGCGCGCCGGCCCAGCTCCGCAGCTCCGTCTCCACCCGCTCGATCCGCCGCGCCAGCGCCTGCGCGCTCGCGCCGGCCTGCTCCCCGCGCAACCCAGCCGCTCGCGCGCGGAGCGCGCGTCGTAGACGCGTCTGGCCAGCGCGTCGTGGCGCTCGGCCCGCTCGGCCGAGCGCCCGCTCGGCCTCGCCGCGCCGCGCGATCGACCGCCTGCAGCCGCGCCTCGATCTCGCTCGCGCGCGTCGCGCGCCTGCTTGACCGCGGCCTCCGCTCCCGCCAGCTCCACGCCGCGCGCGCGCGCAGCGCCTCGCGCGCGAGCTCCCAGCGCGCCTCCAGCATCTGGCGCTCCAGCCGCTCGTGCAGCTCGGCCGCCTCCGCCTGGCGCTTGAGCGGCCGCAGCCGCGTGCGCGCCTCGCGCTCGACGTCCAGCGCGCGATCGAGGTTCTCCTGCGTTTTCTCGAGCTTCAGCTGCGCGCGGCGGCGGCGCTTGCGGTGCTTGCCGAGCCCGGCGGCCTCCTCGATCAGCAGCCGGCGATCGCGCGGCTTGGAGGTCACGATCGCCTCCACGCGGCCCTGCGAGACGACCGAGTGCGTCTCCTTGCCCAGGCCCGTGTCGGACAGCACCTCGATCACGTCGGTCAGCCGGCAGCGCGCGCCGTTCAGCCGGTATCCGCCCTCGCCCGCGCGGTCCAGGCGCCGCACGATCGAGATCTCGCTGAGCGGCAGGTCGACCGTGCCGTCGGAGTTGTCGAGCACGATCTCCACCTCCGCCGCGCTGCGCGCCTGCACGCCGCGCCCGCCGCCGAAGATCACGTCCTGCATCGACTGGCCCCTGACCGCGAGCGGCGACTGCTCGCCCATCGCCCACAGCACGGCGTCGGTCACGTTCGACTTGCCCGACCCGTTCGGCCCGACCACGACGCTCACGCCGGGGCCGAAGTCCAGGTGCGTGCGGTCGGGAAAGGACTTGAAGCCTTTCAACGTCAGCGACTTCAGGCGCATCGTCACGCGTGCCGCATCCCTCGCGGTCCGCGCGCTGCCGCGTGCGCTGCGACCGAGCTCGAGTCGGCGTCGACGGCCTCGCGCGCGGCCTCCTGCTCGGCGTGCTTCTTGCTGCGGCCGCTGCCGCTGCCCAGCGTCCGCCCGTCCGACCTTCGCGCGACGCACCGCGAACGTCCGGTCGTGCGGCGGCCCGTCTTCGCCGGTGACCTCGTAGCTCACCTCCGCCCCGCGCCGCGCCAGCAGCTCCTGCAGCGCCGACTTGAAGTCCAGCGGGTGCTCGAGTGCCTGCTCGATCTCCGGTTCGAACGCCTCGACCACCGCCGCCGCCGTGCGCTCGTAGCCGGCGTTCAGGTAGCAGGCCCCGATCACCGCCTCGATCACCGACGCGAGCACGCGCTCGGTCTCCAGCAGCGCCGCGGTCACGCTCGCCTCGACCCCCGCCGGCGCCGCCGCGCGCAACCGCCGGGCACCTCCAGGCGTTCGGCCACGACCCGGCACGACGGTCCCGAGACCGCCTGCGCGCGGATCTTCGTCAGCCGCCCGGCGCCGAAGCGCTCCGCCTCCAGGCGCGGGTACAGGTGCGTCGTCACCGCCAGGCCAGCACGCTGTCGCCGAGGAACGCCAGGCGCGTGTAGGAGTCGCTCGAGCGCTCGCTCCAGGAGGCGTGCGTGAAGACCTGCCGCTCCAGCTCCTCCGGCAGCTCCTCCAGTAGTTCGCTCGAGCAGCTTCATCGCACGTCATCTCATCGCGCATCAGCCGTCGCTCTCGGCGTGGGCCAGGACAAAGTCCACCGCCTGCCCGACGGTCAGGATCTTCGCCGCCTGCTCGTCGGCCATCTCACGCCGTAGGTGTCCTCGAGCTCCTGCACGAGCGTATACAGGTCGAGCGAATCGGCCTCCAGGTCCTCCTTGAAGCGCGTTCGCCTCCTCGATGTTCTCGGGATCGACGTCGAGCTCGTCGGCGAGATGGGCTCTGGATCAGGTCGAAGACTTGCTCGCGGGTCTGTTCGCTGGTGATCTCGATCATCTCGCCTGCGGCAGGCTAGCGCTCGACGCGGATACCGGCGCACCGCCGCTCTCGCAACGCCCCCGCCGCTTCGAGCGCGAGCTGGGTCCTGCCGACGAGGTCCTCCTCGCGCGCCGCGCCGCGCGCGCAGGATCGCCTGCGCGAAGCCCTTCCGCGTGAAGCGCCCGTGCGGCACCACCCCCAGGCTCCGCAGCCCCAGCAGGTAGGCGCCGCCCTGCTCCTCCGGGTCGAGCTCGTCGCGCACCTCGCGCAGCGCGGGCCGCAGCAGCGCGCCGCCCAGCTTCGCCCGCGTCGAGGCCATCGCCGCGTCCCGGACCGCGCCGAGCAGCGTCTGCGAGACCCCCTCCATCAACTTCAGCGCGATGTTCCCCGTCAGCCCGTCGGTCACGATCACGTCCGCCACGCCCGCCGACCACGTCGCCGCCCTCGACGTTGCCCACGAACTCCAGCGCCTCGCCCCTCGCCGCCTTCTCCGCGAGCTCCTCGCCGGTCTCCACGATCAGCCGGCTTCCGCGCGCGGCCTCCTCGCCGTTGGACAGCAGCCCCACGCGCGGGCGCTCCACGCCGAGCACCGTCCGCGCCAGCGCCGCGCCCATGAACGCGAACTGCACGAGGTGCTCGCGCCTGGCCTCGGCGTTCGCGCCGACGTCGAGCAGGGTCACCGGATGGCCGGGCACCGGCAGCGGGATCGCGAGCGCCGGGCGGTAGATGCCGCGCGCGCGCTTGATGTTGAACAGCCCCGCCGCGAGCGCCGCGCCCGTGCCGCCGGCGCACACCAGCGCCTGCGCCCGGCCCTCCGCGACCGCGCGCGCGGCCTGCACGATCGAGGCCTCGGGCGTGCCCCGTACCGCGCTCACCGGGTCGGCGCTCTTCGCGATCGAGACCGGCGCGTCGACGATCTCGACGCCCTCGCCTGGCGAGCGCGACGCTCAGCTCATGCCGCCGGCCCGAACAGCAGCACCCTCGCGCCCTCCGCCGCGGCCAGCGCGGCGCCGGCGGCGACCTCGGCCGGGCCCAGGTCGGCGCCGTTGCAATCGACCGCCACGACCGGCGTCTCGACCGCGCTATCACAGCAGCGAGGCCCGCAGACGGTCACCGCGCGACTTACTCGTGGTCGTGGTCGTGCTCGCCGTGGTCGTGCGTGCCCTGCACCACGACTTCCTTGCCCGCGTAGGACCCGCACACCGGGCAGACCCTGTGTGGCCGTCGCGGACTGTGGCATTTCGGGCACGCGTTCACCGCGGGCGTGCCGATCTTGTGCTGCGCGCGGCGCTTCGCCGTGCGGCTGTGCGATTGCTTTTTCTTGGGGACGGCCATCGGTCGAGAAGGCTATCAGCCGCGCCGGTCAGGCCGGGACGTCGTGCGACGGCGCTACTCAGCTTCAGCTCGCTCAGCTTCGCCCAGCGCGGATCCGGCTCGGGCTCGTGGCGGTGCTCGGGGCCGGCCAGGTCCACCTCGTTCAGATCCACCGCGCAGATCGGGCACAGCCCCGCGCAGTCCTCCCTGCACAGCACCTTCACCGGCGCGGCCAGCGCAAACGCGTCGCGCGCCCACGCCGCCAGGTCGAGCTTCTCGCCGTCCACGTACGGGCTTTCCAGCTCCTCGCCCTCGCCCGGCTTGTCGACCTCGCGCGCCTGCACCTCGATCCGCGGGCTCGCCGCCTTCAGACAGCGCATGCACGTGCCCGTCAGCGCCGCCGCGAAGCTCAGCTTCAGCGCGTACCCGCCGCCGGTCATCCGCGAGACCTCGAGCTTCACCGGCACCCGTTCGGGCTCGATCTCATAGCGCTCGCCGCCCAGCTCCAGCGGCTCGATCCCCACGCTCAGCTCGAGCCGCCGCCCCTCGCCGACGTTCAGCCGCAGGCCACCCAGGTCGAACTCGTCGGCGCTCGCGGTCATTGCTCCTCAGGCTAGCGTCGCCGCGTCAGCTCAGCGTACCTTGCAGCTCGCGCTTGAGCACCTTCCCCGTCGCGTTCCGCGGCAGCTCGTCGAGGAACACCACCTCGCGCGGGACCTTGTACCGGGCGAGGTTCTCCTTCACGTACTCCTTCACCGTGTCCTCGCTCAGCTGCGCGCCGCCGCGGGGCACGACGAACGCCTTCAGCCGCTGGCCCCACTCCGTCGTCCTCTACGCCGATCACCGCGGCCTCCTCGACCTGCGCGTGGTCGGCCAGCAGGTCCTCGACCTCGCGCGGGAACACGTTCTCGCCGCCGGAGACGATCATCTCGTCGTCGCGGCCGTCGACGAACAGCCGCCCGCCGCGCGTCGAAGTGGCCCACGTCGCCGGTGCTCATCAGCCCGTCGACGATCTCCTTGCCGCCGCCGCCGGTATATCCCTCGAAGACCATCTCGTTGCCGACGAAGATCCGCCCGCCCTCGCCCGGGCGGCACCTCGTGGCCCTCGCTCGTCCAGCAGCTTCACGACCGTCCCCAGCGGTGGCCTGCCGGCGGTGCCGGGCGCGGCGCGCAGATCCTCGGGCGTGGCGATCGTCGCCCACGCCGACCTCGGTCGAGCCGTAGAGGTTGTAGAGCACGTCCCCGAACGCGTCCATCGCGCGTGTCGCCAGCTCGCCCGGCAGCGCCGAGCCGCTGAGCGGCGATCGACCCGCAGCGCAGTGCATGTCGTACCGCGCGATCGTCTCCTCGGCAGCTCGAGGATCCGCTGGAGCATCACCGGCACGACCGCCAGCGCGCTCGCGCGGTGCTGGGCGACCGCGCGCAGCGTGTCCTCCGGGTCGAACCGCCGGCGCAGCACGAGCGTGCGAGGCCAGCGGCAGGCCGAGCGTGAAGTGCCCGAAGCCCCACGAGTGGAACATCGGCGCGGCGATCACCGTCGTCTCGCGCGCCTTCAGCGGGATCTTCGAGAACAGCGCCGCGAGCGGCTCGAGCGAGTCGGGCTGCTTGCGCGCGGCGCCCTTCGGCGTGCCGGTCGTGCCGGAGGTGAGGATCACGCACGCGGCCCTTCTCGGCCGGCGGCTGCCAGTTCGGCCGTCGTCGCCGCTCGCGATCAGCTCGCTCGAGCGTCGGCTCGGTGGCCGGCTGCGCGCCTCGCTCGCCGGGCTCGCGCCAGGCGACGAAGCGCTTGCCGCCCCTCGCGCCCTCGCTGACGAGCCCGGCGAACTCCTCGTCGTAGATCGAGCGCCACCGGGTCCTCGCGCGCGAGTCACGTCGGCGATCTGCGGCCCGGCGAACGCGGTGTTCAGATACAGCGCGCTGGCGCCGAGCTTCGAGCAGCGCGACCGTCGCCTCGATGAACCCGCGGTGGTTGCGGCACATGATCGCCGACGCCGTCGCCTTCTTCGATCCCCGCCTGCGCCAGCGCGCGGGCCAGCGCGTTCGTGCGCCGGTGCACCTCGCTCGAACGTCAGCGTCCCCCGCTCGTCGATCAGCGCCGCCCGTGCGGGTAGCGCGCCGCCGAGCCCGTGTACGCGGCCGCCGGCGTCGGACCCCAGCGCCGCAGCGCCCCGACCGAGCGCACGGCCCTGTCCGGGCGCATCGGCTCGAGGATGCCCGTGCCGAGCAGCGTCCTTGGCGACCTGCAGCTTGTGCTTCGCCTGCTGCGCAGCGTCCACGCGGCGGCACCCTCGACCGCTGCCGTCAAAGCCGCGCGCGCCCAGCGAGCCGGCGCGCCGGCTGGCGCTAGCTGACTTCGGCGGGCTCGTCCTTGCCCTGCAGGCGCTCGCGGCCGCGCTGCACGGCGGCGATGAACTTCGAAAGGTTGACCTCGAGCGTGTTCAGGATCTCATCCGCGTAGTCCTCGGCGCCGAGGCGGATCTCGCGCTCGCGCGTGCGGGCGTCCTCGACGATGTCCTCGGCGGCGCGCTCGGCCTGCTTGGTGACCTCCTCCTCGCCGACCAGCTTCTCCTGGCGCTCGCGCGCGTCCTTGACGATCCGCTCGGCCTCCTTCTTGGCCTCCGCGAGCATCTCCTGGCGCTCCTTGACGATCCACCGCGCCTGCTTGATCTCCTCGGGGATCGTCGCGCGCATCTGGTCGAGGATGTCGTAGATCTCCTCCTTGTCGACCCTGCACCTGATCGGTCATCGGCACCGATTTGGCGTTGTGCACCAGGTCGTCGAGCTTGTCTATGAGTACCAGGACATCCATTGCGTCTCCAAGTTCGTCAGCGCTTCAGCTCTTCCTGCAATCGTCTGGCGACCTCGCCGGGGACGAGATCGTCGATCCTGCCCCCGAACGTGGCGAGCTCCTTGACGCCACTGGAGGAAAGAAAACTGTACTGCGGGCTGGCCATCAGGTAAACCGACTCGATCTCCGGGTCCTGCCGGCGGTTCAGCTGGTTCATCTCCAGCTCGTACTCGAAGTCCGAGATCGCGCGCAATCCCTTCACGATCGCCTTCGCCCCCACGTGCCGCGCGAATTCGACCACGAGCGTCGAGAACGGCTCGGCGCGCACGCCCTCCAGATCGGCGATCGCGTGCTCGATGAAGCCCATCCGCTCCTCGATCCCGAACAGCGCCTTGTTCTTGCGCACCGAGCGGTTGACGACCGCCACGACGACTTCGTCATACAGCGCCGCGGCCCGCTGATCACGTCCAGATGACCGTTCGTGATCGGGTCATACGAGCCCGGACAGACCACGATCGACTTCTCGCGCGAGGTCATCGCCTGTGCTGACGCGATCGGCTTCGCGGGGATCATCGGTCGTGACGGTGGATTGTGATCGCTGTGTCGCCATAGCGCCGCTCCTTCACGATCTCCCAAGGCAGCTCCAGCGGCGCCCGGCGATCGCTCTCGACGACCACGCGCGCCTGCGGCGCCAGCAGCGACTCGAGAGCCGGCGATAGCTCGCCCCCCATGTCGCCCGCCCGCCTGTACGGGGGATCGATCAGCACCAGATCGTACGTCTCCGCGCGCTGCTCGTGCACTGCGCAGCGCGCCGAGCGCCTCTCCGCGGCGCACCTCGGCCTCGCTCTCGCCCGAGCCCGAGCGCCCCCAGATTCGCCCTCAACGCCGCCAGCGCGGCCGCGTCGCGCTCCACGAACACCGCCCGCTCGCGCGCCCCTCGACAGCGCCTCGATCCCCAGCGCGCCCGTGCCCGCGAACAGGTCGAGCACCGCCTCGCCCTCGACCGTGCCGAGCATCGCGAAGATCGCCTCCTTCACCCTGTCCGACGTCGGCCGGGTCGTGGCCCTGCCCTTCGGCGCCTGCAGCCGCCTGCCGCCGAAGCGCCCGGCGATCACCCTCACGCCGCACGCGTCCCGGCGACGTCAACCGGCCTCAGCGCGCGGCGATCGGCTCTAGCGCGGATCGGCTCGCCGCTGTCGCCGCGCTGCGAACGCATCGCCCAGCAACGCGTGCTCGGGCGCCCCCAGCTCCGGGTCCGCCGCGATCGATCGCCTCCGCCCGCGCGCGCGCGCGCTCCAGCAGCGCCTCGTCCTGGGGCAGGCGACGCGATCGCGAACTGCCTCAGCCCCGACTGCCTGGTCCCCACCAGCTCGCCCTCGCTGCGCAGCTCGCAGATCGATCTCCGCCAGCCTGAAGCCGTCGGCGTGCTCGACCATCGCGCGCAGCCGCCGCGCGCCGGGTGGTCCGACGAGCAGGCATTTGGAGCTGTGCTCGCCCCGCCCGACCCTGCCGCGCAGCTGGTGCAGCTGCGAGAGCCCGAAGCGCTCCGCGTTCTCCACCAGCATCACCGTCGCGTTCGCCACGTCGATCCCGACCTCGATCACCGTCGTGGCCACCAGCACGTCCGCCCTGCCCGCCGCGAACTCGGCCATCACCCGCTGCTTCTCCCGCGCGTGCATCTGCCCGTGCAGCAGCACCAGCCGATAGCCCTTCAGCTCGCCCTTCGCCAGCCGCTCGTACTCCGCGGTCGCCGCCCGCATCTCGATCTCTGCACGCCGCCGTGCCGCCGCCCGCGCCCGCGCGGCAGAGGAGCCCGGGCCGGCCGCGTCCGATGCTCGCCCGCCGAGCCCGACCGATCGGCCGGTCGGCCTGCTCGACCAGCGGGCACACCACGTACGCCTGCCTGCCTTCGCCGCACTGCTCGCGCAGCACCTCATATGCCCGCGCCCGCGCGCGCTCGCCCGCCACGATCCGCGTCTCGATCGCCTGCCGCCCCCGTGGCAGCTCGCGCAGGACGCTCACGTCCAGGTCTCCGTACCTCGCCAGCGCGAGCGTCCGCGGGATCGGCGTCGCGGTCATGTGCAGCACGTGCGGCGCCTGTCGCTCCGCGATCGCGCTCGCGCCCCGGTCGGCGCCTCCTTCTCCTCCAGCGCCGCCCGCTGACGCACGCCGAAGCGGTGCTGCTCGTCGACCACCGCCACCGCCAGCGCGCGGAACTGGACGTCCGGCTCGATCAGCGCGTGCGTGCCCACCACCAGCCCCAGCTCGCCGCTGGCGAGCTTGCCCAGCGTGTCCTCGCGCCGGCGCGCGGTCGTCGTGCCGGTCAGCAGCGCGGCGGACACCTGCTCGCCGCCGATCAGCCGCTGCAGGGTCGCGAAGTGCTGTTCGGCGAGCGTCTCCGTCGGCGCCATCAGCGCGGCCTGCATCCCGTGCTCGACCGCCCTCAGCATCGCGTACAGCGCCACCACCGTCTTGCCGCTGCCCACCTCCCCCATCAGCAGCCTCTGCATCGGGCGCTCGCTCGCCAGCTCCGCCCCGATCGTCTCCACCGCCCTTCGCTGATCCCCCGTCAGCGCGAACGGCAGGCCCTCCTTCAGCCAGCGCTCGCTCAACGCCGCCGGCTCGTCCAGCCCGCGGCGCCCTCGTGCTCGCTCGCCGCCGCGCGCGTCTTCTCAGGAACACCAGCTGCGTCAACAGCAGCTCCTCGTAGGCCAGTCGCTCGCGGCCCTGCTCCCGGTCCTCCGCATCGCGCGGGAAGTGCATCGCGGCGAGCGCGCTCTGCGGTCCGCCAGCCCCTCGCTCACCCTCGTCCTCGCCGACAACGCCTCGGGCACGTCCCCCAGCGCGTCTCTGGAGCCCTGCACCAGCGCCAGGATCTGCGTCGAGCTCGCGCCGTCCGTCGCCGGATAGTGGGCGATCGCGCCCCGCGACGCCGTCGCCGGCGCTCGGCGCCGGCTGCCGGCGCGTCGACGCTCGGTCGGCTGCGACCGCGCCGAGCCGATCGCGTGATGGGCGACGTTGAACGCCCCCGCTCCGTCGTCTTGCCGTGCAGCACCAGCCGCGTCCCCGGCTCATACCGTTGCGCCAGCCACGGCTGGTTGAAGAACGTCGCGCGCATCGTCCCCGTCTCGTCGAACACGCTCGCTTCGACCAGCGGCTTCATCCCCCGCCGGCGCACCGACCGCGCGGCGATGCTTCGCACCTGCACCGCCACCGTCGCCTGCTCGCCCGTCTTCAGCGCGGCGACGGTCCTGGCCTCGCGGCTGTCCCTCGGCAGGTGCTCCAGCAGCGCGCCGACGCTCGTCAGCCCCAGCGTCCTCAGGCCCTCCGCGAGCTTGCCCTTCGGCACATCCAGCGGCTCCTCCAGGCGCGATGGCCGCGGCCAGCGCACGGGCGCCCAGCATCTCCTCGCGGCTCAGACGCTCGCTCGGACGCGAACGCACGTGGCCCTTCGCGGCTCGAGGCGACGCGAGCCTGCGTCTGAGCGCTGCCCGCTCGGGGCTGCTCCGTGGCTGTCGCGACCGTGGACATCTTCCTCGCCCATCATGCACCGCACCGCGGTCGTCACTCCGCGGCCAGCAGCCACCAGTACGCGGGCTGGCCGCCGTGGTGCAGCTCCAGCTCGACGCCGCCGTTGACCAGCCGGCCGACGTCGTCGGGCTCCAGCGGCGCGTCCTGGCCGGCGAGCACGCTGATCAGCTCCGGCGCCGTCGGCGAGCGTCGTCAGGACCGCCCGCAATGTCTCCTCGGGCTCCCCCCACGCGACCACCTCGTCCGCCACGAACCCCACCGCCTCGCCGCGCCCGAAGCGTCCCTGCGCGTCATCGCGCGCGGCCTGCGCGACCGCGCCCGTGCGCAGGTGCGCGAGCGCCTCGTTCAGCGCGCGCGCGTTCTCCTCGACCGTCCGCTCGGACTCCAGCGCGACCGCCGCGGCGAGACCGGCCTGCTGGCTGGTGGCGGGCGCCACGAGCACCTGCTTGTCCGACAGCTCGGCCGCGTGCTCGGCCGCCATGATCACGTTCGCCGAGTTCGGCAGCACGCACCACCTCCTCGGCCTGCACCTCGTGGATCGCCGCCAGCAGGTCGTAGGTCGACGGGTTCAGCGTCGGGCCACCGTCGATCGTGTGCACGCCCAGCTCCTCGAACATCGCCCGCAGCCCGTCGCCGCTGACGACCGCCACCGCGCCGCAGCGCACCCGCGCGCCGGCGGCGGCCGGCCGTCCACCGGCGGCGTCCGCCGGCCGTTCCCGCTCCGACGCCGCCGGCCGCTCCGTCCAGCCGTCCCTGCCCGCGGCGGACACGCCATCCGCACCGTCCCCCAGCCGCCGTTCGCGCTCGCTCACCTGCAGGCGCATGTCCGCGACGTCCAGGCGCGAGACCTCGCCCGCCTCGGCGAACACCGCGGTCGCCCGCTCGGGCTCATCGGTGTGCACGTGCACCTTCAGCGTCGTCGCATCGCCCACGACCAGCACCGAGTCGCCGAGCTGCCTCCAGCGGCGCGATGAAGCGCCCCGAGCTCAGCCCGACCCCGGTGACGGCGAAGTTCGTGCAGAAGCGATACGTGCTCGAGTGATGCTCCGGATGGCTGATCCGCGCGGGCGCGTAGTGGTCGAGCTCCGGCGGATCGTCGCCGCGCAGCGCGGCCACGACGCCGGCGAAGATGATCGTCAGCCCGTAGCCGCCCGCGTCGACCACGCCCGCGTCGCGCAGCGCCGCCAGCAGCTCGGGACCGCGCTTGACCGACTCCTGCCCGGTCGTACCGCGCGCTCCAGCGCCGCGGCGATCGCCGCGTCCTGCAGTCCCGGCATCCGCGTCGCGGGTCCAGGCGCGGATTCTCGGGGCTGTGCGCGAGGTCGGTCACGATCTGGTGGGCCATCTCGCGCGCCACCGTCAGGATCGTGCCCTCCGCGGGCTCGCGCACCGAGGAGTAGGCGCGATCGGCGGCGTTCGCCAGCGCCGCGCCGATCAGCGTCGCGTCGATCAGCTCGCCCGGCCGGCTGACCAGCTCCTCGGCGGCCCCGCGAATCAGCTGGGAGAGGATCACGCCCGAGTTGCCGCGCGCGCCCAGCAGCGCCGCGCGCGCCACCGACTGCACGATCTCCTCGCGCCCGATCTCGTCGATCGTGCGCGTCCCGTCGCTCCCCTGCAAACGGTCGAGCTCGTCCAGCACCGCGCGCAGCGTCAGCGCCATGTTGTCGCCCGTGTCGCCGTCGGCGACGGGGAACACGTTGAGGTCGTTGACCTCCTCGCGCCGGGATTCCAGGTGCGCCAGCGCCCCCGCCACCGCCGCGCGGAAACGGACCAGATTCGTATCGGTCACACCCACACCTCTATCACCTTCCAGCCTGCGCGCGGCACCGCCGCGCCGGCTCGCGCGGCACGGAGCGAGCCCTCAGCAGAGCCTTGGTGACCTTGCCGGCTTTCAGGCACCGCGTGCACACGTAGACGCGCTTCGGCGCCTTGCCCACGAGGATCCGCACCTTCTGCAGGTTCGGATCGAAGCGCCGCTTGGTGGCGACCATCGAGTGGCTGCGGCTCTGGCCGAACGCCGGACCCTTCCCGCAGCTGTGACATACCTTTGCCATGCGCGGCAGTCTAGAGCCTTTTCGAAGAGACTCCCCGGTCGCTGGATCAGCTGCCGCGAAGCTCGCCGCGCAGCGCCGCCATCGCAGCACCGCCTCGGCCGCATGTCGACCCTGGTCGCGCTTGCCGCCTCCGGCGCGCGCGAGCGCCTGCTCCATCGTCGCGCAGGTCAGCACGCCGAACGCGCACGGCACGCCCGTGTCGCAGCCCACCTCCATCACCCCGCGCGCGGTCTCGGCGCAGACGAAGTCGTAGTGGTCGGTCTCGCCCCTGATCACCGCGCCCAGGCAGGCCACGCCCGCAAAGCGCCCGGACTTCGCCGCGTAGCTCGCGGCGAGCGGCAGCTCGAAGGCGCCCGGCACGTCGAACACCTCCACGTCGCGCGTGCCCCGCCTCGGCGAACGCCTCCGCGCGCCGGCCACCAGCCGCTCGGCCAGGTCCGCGTAGAAGCGGCCCACCACGATCGCGAACGAGCGCTCACGCGCTCACGCGCTCCTCGCGACGCTCGCGGCCGCGCTCCGCTCGCGCTCGTGCAGCAGCTCCTCGTCGAGGTTCAGGCCCTGGTGGTGCAGGGTGTGGCCCATGCGCTGGGCCTTCGTGCGCATGTAGGCCTCGTTGTGCTCGTTCGGCGCGTGCTCGATCGGGATCTGCGCGCTGACCGACAGCCCGTAGCCCTCCAGGCCCCTGATCTTCTTCGGGTTGTTCGTCAGGATCCGGATCGAGGAGAGCCCGAGGTCGACGAGGATCTGCGCGCCGATCCCGTAGTCGCGCAGGTCCGCGGGCAGCCCCAGCGCTCGTTGGCTTCGACCGTGTCCAGCCCGTCCTCCTGCAGGCGGTAGGCCCGCAGCTTGTTCAGCAGGCCGATCCCGCGGCCCTCCTGGGCGAGATACAGCAGCACCCCCTCGCCCTCGCGCTCGATCATCGCCAGCGCCGACTCCAGCTGTTCGCCGCAGTCGCAGCGCAGCGAGTGAAACACGTCGCCGGTCAGGCACTCCGAGTGCACGCGCACGAGCACGTCGCGGCTGCCCGGCCACCTCGCCCTTGACGAGCGCCACGTGGTGCTTCTCATCGACCAGCGAGCGGTAGCCGACGACCTCGAACTCGCCGAACGCCGTCGGCAGCCGCGCCTCGACGACGCGTTCCACGAGCTTGTCGTGACGGCGGCGGTAGGCGATCAGGTCGGCGATCGTGATCATCTCAGCCCGTGCCGCGCGCAGTAGCCGACGAGGTCGGGCACCCGCGCCATCGTGCCGTCGTCGTTCATCACCTCGCAGATCACCCCCGCGGGGTTCAGCCCGGCCAGGCGCGCCAGGTCGACCGCCGCCTCGGTCTGCCCGGCGCGCTCGAGCACGCCCCCGGCGCGCGCCTTCAACGGGAACACGTGCCCGGGCTGCACGAGATCGCGCGGGCGGCTCTCGGGGTCGATCGCCACCTGGATCGTGCGCGCGCGATCGTGCGCGGAGATCCCCGTCGTCACGCCCTCGCGCGCCTCGACCGACACCGTGAACGGCGTCTCGAACGACGACTCGTTCTTCGCCGCCATCAGCTCCAAGCCCAGCTCCTCACAGCGCTCCGGCGTCAGCGACAGGCAGATCAGCCCGCGACCCTCCTTCGCCATGAAGTTGATCGCCTCCGGCGTCGCGAACTGCGCCGCCAGCGTCAGATCGCCCTCGTTCTCGCGGTCCTCGTCGTCGCACACCACGACCATCCGCCCCGCGCGAATCTCCTCGAGCGCCTCCTCGATCGTCGCGAACGGGGTGGTTGTCTTGGTCTCGCTCATGCTCCGTGACCTCCAGCAGTCGCTCGACGTGCTTGGCCAGGATGTCGGCCTCCAGGTTGACCCGATCGCCGACGCCGACCGCTCCCAGGTTCGTGCGCTCGCAGCGTCTCCGGGATCAGCGAGACCTCGAAGCCGTCGTCGAGCAGCGCGCTGACCGTCAGGCTCACCCCGTTGACCGTAACCGAGCCCTTCTCGACCAGATAGCGCGCCAGCTCGGCTCGCTCGACCTCGATCTCAAGCACCCGCGAGAAGCCCTCCTCGCGGATCTCGCCCACCGTGCCCGTCCCGTCCACGTGGCCCTGCACGACGTGCCCGCCCAGACGGTCGGCGGCCCGCAACGCCAGCTCGAGGTTCACCCGCGCGCCGATCTGCCAACCCGCCCAGCGCGGAGCGCTCCAGCGTCTCGCGCATCGCCTGCGCCGCGAAGCTCCCGTCGCGCACCTCGGTCGCGGTCAGGCACACGCCGTTCACCGCGATCGAGTCGCCCTCGCCCAGCTCCCCCGCCAGCCGCGTGGCGATCTGCAGCGTCGCGCCCTCGCCGTCGCGTCCAGCCGCGCACCTCGCCGAGGTCGGCGATCAGGCCGGTGAACATCGCCGCTCCCGCTCGCTCGATCGCCACGCACCACTCGCGCAGGCGCGCCGAGACCAACAGGTCCTCGCCGACGCGCTCGCAGTCGAACGTGAGCGCGCGCAGCGCCTCGGAGATCTGCTCGACGCCCTTTCCCTCCAGCGGATCGCGCGCGGCGCTTCCGCCGAGCAGCAGCGGCGCCAGGAACAGGCGGATCTCGTCGATCTCGCCCGCGTCCAGGAACGCGCCGGCGAGATGCGGGCCGCCCTCCAGCAGGACCGCGGTGACACCCAGCGCCCCCAGCTGCTCGAGCCCCGAGCGGACCCGTGCGGGCTCGTTCTCTCCGGTCGCCACGATCACCTGCACGCCCGCCGCCTCCAGCGCGTCGGTGTCCGCCCGCGCCGCCGCCCGCGAAACCACGACCGTCAGCGGTATCTCCTCCGCCGCGGCCACCAGCTGCGAGCTGGGCGGCAGGCGCGCGAGCGAGTCGAACACCACGCGTCGCGGCTGGTCGGGCAGCTCGGACGCGCAGCCCCTCCGGGCCGCGCCGTCAGCCGCGGATCGTCCGCCAGCGCCGTGCCGATGCCCACGACCACCGCGTCGACCGACGCGCGCCAGCGGTGAGCCAGCTCGCGGCTGTCCTCGCCGCTGATCCACTGCGAGTCGCCGGTGCGGGTCGCGACCTTGCCGTCGAGCGTCATCGCGGACTTGAACAGCACCCACGGCCGCCCGACGCGGGCGTGCTTGCGAAATGCCTGGTTGAGCAGCCGCGCGCGCGCCGCGAGCTCGCTGTCGGCGAGCAGCACCTCCACGCCCTCGTCGCGCAGGATCCCCAGGCCGCGCCCCGAGGCCTTCTCCGTCGGATCGTCGGAGGCCACGACCACGCGCCTGATCCCCGCGTGCAGGATCGCGTCGGTGCACGGCGGCGTCTTGCCCTCGTGGCAGCACGGCTCCAGCGACACATACAGCGTCGCCCCGCTCAGGTCCGCCACGCCGCACGCCTCGATCGCGTTGACCTCGGCGTGCACGCCGCCGAACTGTTCGTGCCAGCCCTCGCCCAGCACCTCGCCGTCGCGGGCGACCACGGCGCCCACCACGGGGTTGGGCTTGACCGCGCCCAAGCCGTTGCCGGCGAGCTCGATCGCGCGCTCCAGGTGCGCCTCGGTCGGTATCGGTGCAGGTGCTCATCGCCGTTCAGGATATCCCGCGGTGCGCTCGCTGCCGCCTCCGCCGCACCGGCCGCCGTGCAGCCGGTACACGGTCATTTCCGGCCCGGGCCGCTGGTAGGCGAGCGGGTAGTAGTCAAAGCTCCAGTCGAAGTCGAACGGCGACCCCGCCCACCCAGTCCGTGCGCGTAGGGAGACGCGCGATAGACGACTTCACCCTGCCTGGCGAGCGCCGCGTAGTAGGCGATCGCCAGCGGCACCGCCGTGGGGTCGGCGAACGCTCGCCCGGACTGCGTGGAGCCGCTCACCACCCAGCAGTATCCATTGCGCTCGTAATAGCCGATCAGCGCCGGGCTGAGCGTGCGCACGTAGTCCTCGATCCCGACTTTCCGCAGCGGGGCCGAGCTCTCCTGGAGCGCGCCGTCGGCGGAGATCCTCGACAGCATCGAGGGGTACTTCGGCCAGCGATAGGAATTGCCCGCGGTCGATCTGCCGGGCGTGACTTCGCGCGCCCATTCGTCCGGCGACACGGGCTCGGCCACGATCAGCGCGCCCTTCGGCACGTTCGCCACCATCCACGCCCGCGTCAGATTGCGCGTGTCGGCGCGCGAGAGCACCAGGCCCGCGTGGACGCTGTACACGAGGCCCTGGGCGAGCAGTGCCACGCACAACGACCGCGCAATTCCCAGCCGGCGCGGCGACCGCGCCCGGCGCCCTGCTCGACCTCGGGCGCGCCCGCTCCGCGCCCGAGCCCGACACCTCGCCCGCGCTCTCCCCGCGGCGACCGCGGGCCCACCGCATGACCGCCCCGACCAACCACAGCGCGAAGAACGCCGCGAGCAGGCAGAGGATCGGAAAGATCGGCAGCAGCCAGCGGCCGAAGTAGCGCCCCTGCAGACCCATGAACGCGAGGTACAACAGCGGCGCCGGCACCAGCAGCCAGCCAAGCCGCTGTTCCCTGCGCCAGACCGCCACGGCCCCACCCAGCGCGGCCAGCGCCGGCAGCCAACCCAGCCCCCAGGTCAGCGACCACAGGTAGTACAGAAACCCGCCCTCTTTTGGCGCGCCGAGCTTGCCCTGGGCTTCGGCGGAGAGCGTCGACTGGTGCACCAGTTCGGAGTGAAAGCTCTTGAAGTCGAGCACCGCGTAGGGGTTCGCGATCAGAAACGCCACCAGCGCGCTGGCGCCCGCCAGCAGCAGGCCGACCATCGCCCGGCGACCGACCAGGTATGCGCGAGCGCCCGGCGGGACGCTCAGATAGCGCGTCGCGCCAGCCGCCAGCAGCGGCAACAGGACGATCCCGGCGGTGTACTTGCTCGCGCAGGCGAGACCCAGCCCGATGCCTGCCAGCAGGTAATCGCGCAGACGGCCTTTGCGCAACACCCCGGCGCTCCCCAGCAGCGACAGCGTCACCGGCGCCAAGGTGGGCGCGTCGTTCAGCGCCAGATGCGCGTAGAACACCGGCAGGAACGCGACCGCCTCGATCGCCGCCGCGAGCAGGCCGACCCCGCGGTTGAACAGTCGCGCGCCGGCCGCATACAGCAGCCATAGCGCGGCGGTGCCGAGCAGCGCGGCGATCACGCGCGCGAGCGTGTACACCTCCGCGGGATGCAGTGCGAACGCGTGCCGTGCACCCGCCCCGCCCCCGAACCAGACGGCGAAGGCGAGATGCAGCACGTATGTGAACGCCGGAGGGTTGGCGAAGTAGTGCGGGTTCAGGTCGTGCCCGAACATCGCGATCGCCTTCGGCACGAAGTGGTCGGCCTCGTCGGCGTTGTACGCATACGGCAGCCCCTGCGCGACCCCCCACAGCCGCAACCCCAGACCACCCAGCAGCACGATCGCCAGCACCGGCCACGCCTGGCGCCGGGAGAGCATGCCGATCTGCCGAGCGGCGCCGGGCTTCACCACCGCCCCGGAGCGGGAGCCGGAGCCAGGCCAAGACCGCCGGCGGGCCGTGCCCGATCGGCCGATCCCGTGGAGTCACCGGCCGGCGAGGGCTCAGCAGTTGCCATAGACCGCGTAGTAGCGACTCGTGAAGATCCGTTTGAAGCCGGCCAGCGGGACCTGGTCGCGCGGATCGTCGCCGACGTCGACGATCGCCTCGAAGAACACCGCGCTGCCCAGCGGGTAGACCGCGACGCTGCCGCGGCGGATCCGGTCCTCCAGCGCGTGCGAGCCTTTGTCCGCATCCGCGCGCGCCTGGCTGCGGGCGACGATGTCGCGCTGCCCGGTGCTGTCGAGAATCCAGCGGGCATCCGGAATCAGCTTGTTGTTCGGCAGCGAGACCAGCGGGCAGCGCTTCAGTTCAGCCTTCACCTTAGGATTCGCCAGGGCGACCACCAGCCCCTTGTGGAAGTCCTCGTGGTAGGCCAGCGTCGTGCGCAGGCTGGAGAGGCTCAGCGTGGTCGCGGCGGCCACCGCGCCGTACAGCACCAGCACCGCGGCGCCGGCCACCCATACGCGGCGCAGCTTCGATCCGCGCTCGAGCATCGACCAGCCGCCGATCGCCACCGCGCAGAAGACGATCAGCACCGCCCCGGCACCCATCATGTAGCGATCGATCACCGACGCGCCGACGGCGCCCTCGGCCACGAACACCAACACCAACAGGACGAGCACCGCGAGCGGGACGATCACGCGCCGGGGAGCGAGCCACACGGCGATCGGCACGCCGATCAGGCCACCGAGCACGACCGGCAGCTTGTCGATCCGCACCGAATACGTCCACACCGAGGCCACGACGCTGGAGAACCCCTGCGTACGTCCGAGTTCCTGCGCCAGCCCGGCGGTCGAGTGCAGGGAGTAGAGCGGGTTGCCAGTGACGACCGCGTCGGCGCCGACCCACACCAGCGGCGCGATCGCCGCCAGGGCCAGGTACGCAGACGCTTGCGGTTATCGATCGGCGGCCTGCTGCGGAGCACCGAGCCGCTTGTCGATCTCGATACCTCCGTCGACCGCCGAGCCCTTGCCCGATGGCGCCCGGCCTGCGGATCGCCCGCCGCGCGTGCCGCGGACCCCGCTTGCCGGCCAGGCGCACCACAGCCAGTAGACGCCGCTCAGCACCCACGCGTCCGGGCGCAGCAGCCCGGCGGCCGCCAGCAACAGGAAGACCGGCGTCCCGCGCCGGGGCCGCTCGACCTCGAGCGCGACCGCCCAGACGATCAGCGCGATGTAGGAGATGTCCAGATAACCCTGCGCGGCGAGGTTCTCGTCGAAGAAGCGGCTGAGCATCAACAGGCCGGCGAACATCCCCACGACCGGCCCGAAGCACAGCCGCGCGAGCCGGTATACGCCCGCCACGAGCGCGACGAACGAGGCGATCGACCCGAGCACCATCAGCCGTGCGCCGCCCTGGCCGAACAGCGAGCAGAACATGCCGAAGGCGATCGCCAGGGGATGCTCGGTGGGACCGCGGTAGACCTTGAAGTCCGGCAGGTGCAGGTGCAGCAGGTCGCGGCCCCACAGCAGCGCGTAGAAGGAGTCGTACGTCGGATATGTCGGGAACGCGAAGTACCCGAACAGCGCCACCGCGCAGAACGCCGCAAACGCGATCTTCGCCCATGTCGAGGCATCCACACCGCGCATCCGCTGCAGCGGGGTCGAGTCCTCCCGCGGCTTGCTGAGTGTGGCGCTGGCCATTCGGTCTAGAGCCTATCTGTGCAAGGACATGCCCCTCCCCACACGACCCCACGGGGTAGGCTTCTGCAGGAGGGGGACAGGTCCCCCTCCTGCCCTGCCCCTGCAGTCGGTGACAAGGTTCTCTTCCTGATGAAGCTGATCATTCAAATCCCCTGCTGGAACGAGGCGGAGCAATTGCCCGCGACGCTCGATGACCTGCCGCGAGCCGTCACTGGGTTCGACACGGTCGAGTGGCTGGTGATCGATGACGGCTCGACCGACGCGACAATCGAGGTGGCACGCTCACACGGCGTCGACCACATCGTGCGCCTGACGAACAACAAGGGCCTGGCGGCGGGCTTCCAGGCGGGCCTGGACGCCTGCTTGAAGCTCGGCGCCGACGTGATCGTCAACACCGACGCCGACAACCAGTACTACGGCCCGGACATCTCGCGGCTCGTGGTGCCGATCCTCGCCGGGCGCGCCGACATGGTCGTCGGCGACCGCGAGATCACGGGCATCGAGCACTTCTCGCCCTTGAAGAAGGCGCTGCAGCGCCTTGGCTCGTGGGTCGTGCGCCAGGCCTCCTCGACCTCGGTGCCGGACACGACCTCGGGCTTTCGCGCCTATAACCGCGAGGCCGCGATCCAGCTGCTCGTCGTCTCGAAGTTCACCTACACCCTGGAGACGATCATCCAGGCCGGCAAGCAGCTTGTCGCGATCGACCACGTCCCGATCCGCACCAACCCGAAGACGCGCGAGTCGCGCCTGTTCCCCTCGATGGGCGCCTACGTGCGGCGCAACGCCGTGTCGATCTTCCGGATCTACGCCCAGTACGAGCCGCTGCGCGTGTTCTGGAGCCTGTCCGCGCTGATCGGCGTGGTCGCGCTCGCGGTCTGGGTGCGCTTCGTCGTCTCCTACATCGACGGCGGCGGCAAGGGCCACGTGCAGTCGCTGATCCTCGGCGCGGTGCTGTTCATCGCCGCGGTCGTGCTGTTCGCGCTGGGCGTGATCGGCGACCTGCTCGCCGCGCAGCGCGTGATGACACAGAAGACCTTCGAGCGCGTGCGGCGGATCGAGCTGGAGTTGAAGATCGCGCCGTCCCACTACGAGTCCGGTGCCCTGCCCGCCGCGAACCGCGGCAACGACGAGCCAAACCCCGCGGAGGACACAGAGCACGCGCAGCCCAGGCAGAGCGCCCCGGCCGACCAGGGCCAGCCCGCAACCGGGCGAGCCGGCACCGAAGAACACGAGGCGGTGCGGCTATGAGCCTCACCACTCACGCCAACCGAGAGGTTGCCCGATGAGCGAGGTGACCGTCTCCGAGGAAGGGATCATCACCGGCAACACCTACGACAAGTACGGCTCGACCAATCCCGTCGTTCGCCGCCTGATGGGCGCCTTCGAGCGCAGGCTCGACGAGCTCTTCGAGCGGTCAGACCCCTCCTCGGTGCTTGACGTCGGCTGTGGCGAGGGCGTGCTCGTGCACCAGTGGGCGCAGCGGCTGGGCGAGCGGCGTGTCGTGGGGATCGACCTGCGGGAGGATTCGATCCAGGCCGGCTGGGCGCAGCGCCAGGCGCCGAACCTCGAATACCGGGTGATGCACGCGGAGAACCTGCCGTTCGCCGATAACGAGTTCGACCTCGCCAGCGCGATCGAGGTGCTCGAGCACGTCCCCGACCCCGAGCACACCGTGGCGGAGATGGCGCGCTGCGCCGAGCGCCACCTGCTCGTCTCCGTCCCCCGCGAGCCGTTGTGGCGGATGCTGAACATGGCGCGCGGCGCCTACTGGCCGGCGCTCGGCAACACCCCCGGGCACCTGAACCACTGGTCGCGGCGCTCGTTTGTGAAACTGCTCTCCCGCCACGGCCAGGTCGTCGAGGTCCGCTCGCCGTTCCCCTGGACGATGCTGCTTGTCCGGCTCTAGCCGCTCGTCGCGCTCCTATGGGAGTGGCGCGAGGATTCTCTCGATCGGGATCGCCTCGACCGGGCTGCTGACGTTCGCCTTCTTCTCGATCGCCAGCCATGTCTTGGGCGAAGAATCGGCCCAGCGGCTGGACGTGCTGTGGTCGGTGATGTTCGTCGTGATCTCGGTGATCTACCGGCCGATCGAACAGCTGCTCTCGCGGACGATCGCCGAACGCCGCGCACGCGGCCAGACGCAGCATCCGCTGCGCGTCCCGATCGCGATCCAGGCGAGCTTTGCGTTGATCTTCCTGGTGGTCGCGCTCGCCCTGAAAGACGAGCTGGTCAACCACGTGTTCGACGGCTACAGCGCGCTGTACGACGTGCTGATCGTGGGCACCCTGGCCTACGCGGCGAGCTATTTCGCGCGGGGGTGGTTGGCTGGGCACGAGTACTTCGCCCTGTTCGGTGGCTTGGTACTGATGGAGTCGGTCTCGCGGATCTGCTTTGTGATCGCCGCGGCGCTGGGGATCACCAGCGGCCAGACAGCCGTCGCGCTGGGGATCGCGGCGGCGCCGCTGGTCTCGTTGGTGGTGGTGCCGCTGGCCTTTGCGCGTCAGGGGGGCGAGCACCACGAACACGAACGGGAGAGCTCCGCCGCCGCCGCGATCGAGGAGACCGAAGCCGCGCTTACGGGCGCGCCGATCACTGTGGACGAGGCGGTCGCGGCATTGGCCGGGCCGGGGACGGAGGGGGTTCAGGAGGCGGCGGCGCACGACGACCTGTCGTTACGACGGGGGACTGGTTTCGCCGGCTCGGTGTCGGGGATCATGCTCTCCGAGCAGACGATCCTCAACGCCGCGGTGCTGACCGTGGCGGCGACCTCGCCCGACAAGGCGCTCGCGGGGATCGTCTTCAACGTGCTGCTGATCGCCCGCGCGCCGCTGCAGCTGTTCCAGGCGATTCAGACATCGCTGCTGCCCCATCTGACGGGTCTGGAGGTGACGGACGGGCATGAGGCATTCGCCCACGCGATCCGTCTGACGGTGCGCGCGATCGCCGCGTTCGCCGCCGCGGTGGCGCTCGGCCTGTTGCTGATCGGCCCGTTCGTGATGAGCCACCTGTTCGGGCAGCACTTCACCTACGGACGCTTCGGCCTCGCGTCGATCGGCTTGGGCATGGGCCTGCATCTGACCTCGGGCGCGCTGAACCAGGCCGCCCTGGCGCGTGATCGCGCGCGCGCCGCCGCCTGCTGCTGGGGACTTGCGGCGACGTTGTTCCTCGTGTGGATGTTGACCCCGATCGTCAGCGAACAGCTGCTGCGCACCGAGGTCGGCTACGCGGGCGCGACCGCGCTGTTGGCCACCACGCTGGCGATGCTGTATCGCCGGGGGGATGCGGCAGGGTCGGCTACATCAGGGTCGGTCAACCCGGCGGGGGGCGAGGTTCAGCCGGCCTCGACGGAGCGCGCGATCGCCAGGTAGGCCTCCCCGGGCTCAGACGCGCCGAAGATCGCCGAGCCGGCCACGAACACGCTCGCGCCGGCCGCCCGGCACACGGGCCCAGTCTCGGGATCGACCCCCCCGTCCACCTGGACGGCCACGCCGGTGCCTACGATCGCGCGAACACGCTCGATCTTCTGTGGGGAGTGCGCGATGAATGGTTGCCCGCCCCAGCCGGGGTTGATGGTCATGCACAGCGCCATGTCCAGCAGGTCGACTATCTCGGCCAGCGCGCCGACGGGGGTCGCGGGATTGATCGCCACGCCGGCGCTCACGCCGCTCTCACGAATCAGTTTGACCGCGTAGGCAAGGTGTGGCGTGGCCTCTGCGTGGACTGTGATCGAGTCGGCGCCGGCCCGGACAAACTCGCTGATCTGCCGCTCGGGGCGCTCGATCATCAGGTGCACATCGAGTATCCCCCCCATCTCGTGCACCGCCTCGGAGAGCGCACCCACGACCAGCGGACCGATCGTAATCGGGGGGACGAAGTGTCCATCCATGATGTCCACGTGGATCACGCGCGCACCTGCCTGCAGGACCTCCTCGACCTGCTCGCGCAGCCGGCCGAAGTCGGCCGAGAGAATCGACGGCGCGACGCGAACACCACTCAGCAGTTCACTCGCCAAGCCGTTCACCTCAACCATCCTTTCCTATCTCCGCGCGCGATGCCATGTGCGTCATATCGGTTGAAGCATTGAATCGCCGCAGTTATTGCACTTGACGAGCGCCGTGTCGGCCATCCGCACGATCGTCGAGTGCTCACCGCAGTTCGGACACACGGAGGTGAGCTCGAAGCGGTGCAGGCAGTAAACGCAGCGGTAGCGCCCAGGGAGGTTCGTCGAGCGTAGCCACGGCTCGCCGCAGTTCGGGCATTTCGGCCCGAGGTCGACGGGCGCGCCACTGGAAGCTCCCGGGTCGTCAGCCATCAGTCGATACCAGCTCAGGCCCGGTGCAGCCGGGCGATGTAGAAGCCGGCCGTATGGTCGCGATGCGGCAGCGTCGTCATCGACTCACCGCGGCTGAAGTGGGGATGGGTGGCGAGGAAGGCGGCGACCTGGTGCTCGTTCTCGGTTGGGGAGATCGTGCACGTAGAGTAGACCAGCACGCCGCCCGGACGGACAGCGGCCGCCCCGGCGGCGAGAATCCCGGCCTGCGTGCGCGTCATCTCGCGGACGTCCTCGGGCGTGACCCGCCAGCGCAGGTCCGCGCGCGCCTGCAGGGTTCCCAACCCGGAGCACGGCGGATCGACCAGCACCCGGTCATACACCGCGCCCTCCGGGCGCTCAACAGCAGCGTCTGAAACCTCGACGCGCACGTTCCCGGCATGCAGGCGCTGGGCGGTGCGCGCGAGCAGACCGGCCCGCCGAGCGTTGCGCTCGACCGCGACCACCTCGCCTTGGCCTCCCATCAGCGCGGCCAGGTGGGTGCTCTTGCCCCCGGGGGCGGCGCACAGGTCGAGGACTCGCTCACCCGGCTGAGGGTCGAGGAACCGGGACACGTGCATCGCCGCGCGCGACTGCGCCAGGAACGCGCCGGCGCGCCACGCGGGCGACTCGTGCGCGTCGAACGGGCCCTCCAGCACGAGCGCCTCGGGCAGGGCCGGGTCGGCATGGGTGGCTACCGGCAGTTCCGCCGCCAACGTCGAAGCGTCCGTGAGCAGCGTGTTGACGCGCAGCGCCACCTCGCCGGGCTCGTTGTCGTAGGCCATCAGCGCCCTGGCCTCAGGCCCCCCCAGGTACTCGAACCACAGGCGCGCGATCCACTCCGGGTGGGAGTGCATGACGGCTGCCTGCGCGGGCGTGGCGTCGCTCATCCCGGCGAGCAGCGCGGGACCCTCGCGCGTGGCCCGCCGCAGCACCGCGTTGACGAGACCGTGACCGCCGCGCGCGCCGCCCTTCGCCAACTCCACCGAGTCGGCGACGACCGCGTGGTCGGGCGCGCCGGAGAGATACAGCAGCTCATACAGCCCCAGCCGCAGCGCCGCCAGCAGCCGCGCGTCGAGCTTCCCCTGGGGGCGATCGGCCAGGTGCTCGATCAGATAGTCGAGCGTGCCCTTGCGTTGCACCGTCCCATAGAGCAGGCGCATCGCCAGCGCCCGGTCGCGCGCGTCGAGCTCCTTTGCCTCCCCCTGCAGCGCACGATCGGCGTAGGCGCCGTCCTCGAACACCCTGCGCAACACCACGTAGGCGCAGCGGCGTGCCGGAGCGACCCGCGCCTGCGTGAGACTTCCGGCCGGTGTGTCACTCATTGTGCTCATTGGTATCGGGTCATTCTGGATCGGCCCGTCAGTTGCGTGCGGGCCGGCGGCCACGTAGATAGGCAGCCGCATCCATCGGCCGTCCGCCGGGCGGTTGCACCTCGAGCAATTCCAGCGCGCAATCGCCGGCCCCGTACAGCAGCCGTCCTTCGACGGCCGTCAGCGTTCCTGCCGATGCCGTATCAAGCGCGACGCGCGCGCAGTGAACACCCAGCAGCGTCCCGTCCTCCAGCGTCACCCGCGCGCCGATGTGCGGGTGAAGGGCGCGCACAATGCGCTCCAGCTCGCTCGCCGGCCTGGTGGGATCGAGTAGGCGGTCCTCAGGGCCGATCTTCTCAGCGTAGGTCACACCCGTCTCCTCCTGCTCGACAAATGCCGGTGGCTCACACGCCGCGGCCAGGTCCAGCGTTTGCACGAGCAGCGCGCCACCGATCTCCCGCAGGCGCGCCGCAAGCGATCCATAGGTGTCCTGCGCGACGATCGACTCAACGGCGGTCAGGCACACTGGCCCGCTGTCAAGGCCCGCTGTCAAACGCATGATCGACACCCCTGTCCGGGCGTCACCGGCCATGATCGCGCGCTCGATCGGCGCCGCACCACGCCAGCGCGGCAACAGCGAAGGGTGCACGTTCAGGATCTCGTGCGCTGAGAGCAGCGGCTCCTTGATCAGCGCTCCGAAGGCGCACACCACCAGCAGGTCCGGCCGCGCCCGCGCGATTCGCTCCACGACTGCCGGATCGTTCACGTGCTCGGGCTGCTCCAGCTCGATCCCCAGCGCGCGGGCCCGCTCGGCAACCGCCGGCGCGGCCAGCTTGCGGCCACGGCCCCGGGGTCTGTCGGGGCGGCTCAGCACCAATACCGGGCGGTGCTCGCTCGCGGCCAGACGCTCCAGTACGGCGGCGGCGAACTCGGATGTGCCGAGGTAGACGGTGCGCAAGATCGAGACCCAGCCGTGAGCCGCCGCTAGGCGGTGTTCGCGTCCGGGAGGTCCTCGTCAGCGTCGGGCCCGGCCTCATCGGCGTTCCCTGAAGCACGCCTGGCGCCGTCGCCGGTTTCGCGCACCTCGCGCTGTGCCTCGCGCATTGCGCGCATCGCCTCCTTGCGCTCCTCGCGCGAGATGCGGTCGAGGATCAGGACGCCGTCCAGGTGGTCTATCTCGTGCTGGATCACCCGCGCTGTCAACCCGCTCCCTTCGACCTCCAGCTCCGCGCCGTGCGCGTCCCGCGCGCGAACCCGCACCTCTGCCGGACGCTCCACCTCGACGTGCACAAAGGGGATGCTCAAGCACCCCTCGCTCGCGATCTCCGTCTCCTCGCTCGACCATTCCAAGACCGGGTTGACGAGCACCGTCAGCGGGTCATCGGGGTCGGCTTTGTAGACGAGCACGCGGTGCAGCACGCCGATCTGGGTCGCCGCCAGCCCGATCCCGAGCGCGTCCTCCATCAGCACGCCCATCCGCTGCACCTCGGCACGCAGCGTCTCATCGAAGCGATCAACCGGGAGCGCGCTCGCGCGCAGCACCGGGTCACCGAGCTTACGTACGTGGCTCAGCGCCGCGTCGCGGCGCTCGCGCGTCTCTGCGTCCAGCTCCTTGGGAGGCTCATCCGCGTCGCGCTCGGACTCGACAAGCTCCTCCAGCTCCTCTGTCTCGGCCATGACGACTAAGTTTATTGCGGGTCGACGTCCACACTGAAGCTCACGCCCGCGTGCTCCCTGGCGGCCGCCACGCGCCGCACGGCCTCCCCCACCGCGTGCACCGCCGGACGGCGCTCGGCGGCCTTCACGATCAGCACCTGGCGTTCGCGGCCTCTCAGGCGAAATAGCGACGCCGGGCCGAGCACGCTCGAATCGGGGCCGGGAGGCATCGAGCGCAGGCGCTCGCGCAACGCATTCGCCGCCGCATAGGCCGGGGCGGGGTCCACGGCGGCGCAGACGACCCTGATCAGGTGCGAGTAGGGCGGGTAGCGCAGCGCCTCGCGGCGCTCCAGCTCGCCGGCGAGGAAGCCGTCTGAGTCGTGGCGGGCGGCATGCACGATCGAACGTGCCTCCGGCGCGATGCTCTGCACCAGCACTTTGCCCTCCCCCCCGCGCCCGACACGCCCGGCGAGCTGGGCGATCAGCGCGAACGTGCGCTCCTCCGCGCGGAAGTCGGGAAAGCGCAGGGTCGCGTCGGCGTCGAGCACCACCCCGAGCGTGACATCGCGGAAGTCGTGGCCCTTGGCGACCATCTGCGTGCCGATCAGGACCCCCGAAGGCGCCGCCTCGAAGCGGCGCAGCACCGCGCCGACACGATCCTCCCCCTCTCCGCTCGCGCCCGCCACGTCCGCGTCCAGGCGAAACACGGGGAAGCTCCCGTCGTCGAGCGTGGCCGCGAGCTCGTGCTGCACGCGCTCGGTCCCCGCGCCGTGGCGGGCAACAGCCGTCGAGCCGCAGTCATTGCAGCGCGCCGGCGCGGGCTCGCGGTGTCCGCAGTGATGGCAGGCCACATAGCCGCCGGCGCGATGCAGCACGAGCGCCACGTCACAGTCCGGGCAGCTCCACACCCGCCCGCAGGAGCGGCACGACAGGAAGTTTGACCAGCCGCGGCGGTTCAGCAGCACCATCGCCTTGCCCCCGTTGCCGCGCACCGCCGCGAGTGCTCGGGCGGTCAGCGGATGCAGCCCCTGGGCCACACCACGCATGTCGAGGATCTCCACCTCCGGCAGCGGGCGGCCGTCCACACGGCCGGGCAGCCGCAGCGGGTTGGGCACGGCGCGTGCGCTCTCCGGCCGCGGCGTGGCGCTGCCCAGCAACAGCAGCGCGCCGCAGCGCTTGGCGCGCTCGGCGGCGACATCGCGAGCGTCGTAACGGGGGTCACCTTCGTGCTTGTAGGAGGCGTCGTGCTCCTCGTCGACGACGATCAGGCCGAGGTCCTCGATCGGCGCGAACACGGCCGAGCGCGGGCCGACGCAAACCCGTGCCTCGCCTGAACGCAAACGTCGCCACTCCTCGTAGCGCTGGGCCGGGCGCAGCTGGGAGTGCAGCACCGCGACGGTATCGCCGAAACGTTCCGAGAAACGCCCGACGATCTGCGGCGTCAGCCCGATCTCCGGAACGAGCACGATCGCGCCGCGTCCCTGCTCCAGTGCGGTCGCCGCGGCGCGCAGGTAGATCTCCGTCTTGCCGGAGCCCGTCACCCCGTGCAGCAGCCTGCGCGCGGGCTCGCGCGCGTCGAGCGCCGCCGTCAACGATTCGAGCACCTCGCTCTGCTCCACCGTCAACGTCGGCGGCTCAGGGCTGCGGGCGCCGACGGGCAGGTGCACGCGGCGGGCGACCGCGCGGCGTTTACGCCCACTCAGGCGTTTGGCGGCCCCGGGAGGCAGCACCAGACTTAGCGCACGGGAGATCGTCGAGCAGTACTCCGCGGCGATCCACTCTGCCAGCGCCATCAGATCGCCGGGCAGCGCAGGAGGGCCTTCGTCGAGCGCGCGCAGCGGGGCGAGCAGCTTCTCCTCGGCGACTTCGCTCCGCTCGGCCAGGCCGACGACCACACCCAGCACCTCGCGCCGGCCGAAGGGCACGACGAGCATCGAGCCGACCTGGATCTTTCCATCGCTCAGCTCCGCAGGCAGGCGGTAGTCAAACGGCCCGCGCAGCGCGCGGGCCGTCGTCATCGGCTCTACCTGGGCGATGACCGACGCGGCCGCGACTTCAACTGTCTGATCCTCGACCTGGGCGATGGCGGACACTCCGCCACATTAGATGGGCTCGCGGTCAGAGGCCGGCGGCGGAGCGCAGGGCCTCAGAACGCGCCACAAGGGCCGGCTTTGCCGGCCCGACCTCTGTCTACCACGGGGGGTGGTCGGGAGGGGGGCCCGCCCCCCTCCCGCTAAAGGCCGGCGGCGGAGCGCAGGGCCTCGGCCTTGTCCGTACGCTCCCACGTGAAGTCCTCGTCGTCGCGGCCAAAGTGGCCGTAAGCGGCGGTCTTCTGGTAGATCGGGCGGTGCAGTTTCAGCTCCTCGCGGAAGGCTCCGGGACGCAGGTCGAAGTGCTCGTCGACGAGCTTCGCGATCTGCGCGCGGCCGATCTGCTCGGTGCCGAACGTCTCGACCATCACCGACACCGGATGCGCGACGCCGATCGCGTAGGCGACCTGCACCTCGGCGCGGTCGGCGAGGCCCGCGGCGACAATGTTCTTGGCGACCCAGCGCGCCGCGTAGGCGGCCGAGCGATCGACCTTCGAGGGGTCCTTGCCGGAGAACGCCCCGCCCCCGTGGCGGGCCATCCCGCCGTAGGTGTCGACGATGATCTTCCGGCCCGTCAGACCGCAGTCGCCGACCGGCCCGCCGATCACGAAGCGACCGGTCGGATTGACGAGGAAGTCGCGGCGCAGCGCGTCGGCGTCGAGCAGCTCGGCCGGCAGCACCGGGACGACGACCTGCTCCCAGAGGTCGTCGGTGATCTGCTGTTGTGTCGCGTGCTCGGCGTGCTGGGTGGAGATCAGCAGCTTCTCGATCCCCACCGGCTTGCCGTCGAGGTAGCGAACCGAGACCTGGGTCTTGCCGTCCGGGCGCAGGTAGTCGAGCGTCCTGTCCTTGCGAACATCGGCCAGGCGCTTAGCGAGCTGGTGGGCGAGCGAGATCGGCAGCGGCATCAGCGACGGTGTCTCGTTGCTCGCGTAGCCGAACATCATTCCCTGATCGCCGGCGCCGGCGATGTCGAGCTCATCCTCATCGGCTGCATCGGTGCGCTTCTCATATGCCTCGTTGACGCCCTGGGCGATGTCCGGCGACTGCTTGTCGATCGCGTTCAGCACGGCACAGGAGTCGGCCGAGAAGCCCAGCTCGGCGTCGGTGTAGCCGATCTTGCGGACCGTCTCGCGCGCGATCTCCTGGATGTCCACATAGGTATCTGTGGAGATCTCCCCGGAGACGACGATCAGGCCGGTGTTGACGAGCGTCTCACAGGCAACGCGACCGTAAGGGTCGTCTTTCAGCACGGCGTCGAGCACGCCGTCGGAGATCTGGTCGGCGATCTTGTCCGGGTGCCCCTCCGTGACCGACTCGGAGGTGAACAGGTACTCGTTGTCAGCGCTGTCGGAAAGCTGGCTCATGGGTTCGGGAATCGCTCCAGGGGTCGCAGGCGAAAAGTCGATAGAGAATAGGGGAGTTCGGGGGAGTTCGGAGATCGGGGGCTGTGGCGAAGCCGATGAAGTCAGGAGATCGGGGCGCTTCTCGGCCGTGCGCGCTTTGTGCCATCCTCGCGCACCGGGGCCTCGCGCCCGCGCTGGCCGCGCTCGACGAAGTCGATCACCAGCGGCACGCCGTCCATCCCGTAGCGGGCGCGCAGGCGGTTCTCCACGAAGTAGGCGTAGTCACGCGTCACCCGCGCGCGGGAGTTGATCTGGATCGCAAAGCGCGGCGGGCGCTCGCCGATCTGGGCCATGTAGATCAGCTTCAGCCGATGTTGGCTTGAGCCCCGGCGCGTGCCCACAGGCGGCTGGCGCGCCTGGACGGTCTCGGCGAGGAAGCGGTTCAGCTCAGCGGTGGGGATCCGCCCGGACATGCGGTCGCCGAGCGCGAGCGCCTCGGTCAGCAGGCGCGCGACATGGCGACCGGTCAGCGCGCTCGCGGTCAGCACGCGTGGGCGCAGGCGCAGCTTGGCGGCAACGCGTCCGCGCTCGTGGTCGAGATCCTCCTCGGAGCCTTCGCGTACGTCCCACTTGTTCAGCACGATCGCCGTCGCGCAGCCGGCCTTCATCGCGAGCTCGGCAATCCGCAGGTCCTGCGCGGTGACACCTTCGCGGGCGTCGCACACGACCAGCGCCACGTCCGCGCGCTCGGCGGCGCGCTGGGAGCGCAGCGCCGTGTAGTACTCGACCGAATCCGCGACCTTCGACTGGCGACGCATCCCGGCGGTGTCGACGAGGATCAGCTTGCGCTCGCCGACGATCAGCGGCATGTCGATCGCATCGCGCGTGGTGCCGGCGACGTCGGAGACGATCACCCGCTCTTCACCGAGGAAACGATTGACCAGCGAGGACTTCCCCACGTTCGGCCGGCCGATGATCGCCAGGCGCACGGTGTCCCCGTCGGGCTCATCGTCTGCTTCGGGCAGCAGCTCGACGATCCGATCGAGCAGGTCGCCGGTGCCGAGGCCCTGGGCGGCGGAGACGGGAATCGGCGCGCCGAGGCCGAGGCGGTGGAACTCCGAGGCCAATGGGATATCAGCGACGCCATCGCACTTGTTCGCCGCGACGATCAGTGGCAGCTCCGAGCGGCGCAGCAGGTCGGCCATCTCCTCGTCGCCGGGCCTGACCCCGGCGCGCGAATCGACGACGAGCACCGCCACCTGCGCGTCGGCCAGCCCCGCGCGCGCCTGGTCGCGGATCGAACCGGCCAGGGGATCTTCGTCCTGGAAGTCCACCCCGCCCGTGTCGATCAGCATGAACCGCCGCCCGTTCCACTCGCATTCGAGCTCCTTGCGGTCGCGCGTGATCCCGGGGCGCTCGTGCACGACCGCCTCGCGCGTGCCCGTCAGGCGGTTGATCAGCGAGGACTTCCCCACGTTTGGATAGCCGACTACGGCGACCTTCAGCATTGAAAGAGTATGACTGCGGCGTGGTGTGGCGGCCGAAGCTGGCGTTATCCCGGCTTGTGGGTCATTACAGAGGTTCTGTTAGAACGGGCGATCATTACAAGATCTCTGTTAGGATCGCCTATCATTACAAGGTCTCTGTAATGACTGAAGCTTCGAGCAAGAACCCCTACCGACCGGGAGTGGGCGTGCGCCCGCTCTATCTGGCGGGCCGCGACGCGCCGCTGCGGCGCTTCGATGCGATGCTTCGCGCGGCGCCTGAGCAACAGGCGAACATGCGCGTGACAGGCCTGAGAGGGGTAGGCAAGACCGTGCTGCTGGAGACGTTCGCCGACCGTGCACAGACGCTCGACTGGGAGCCGGCGTTCATCGAGCTGCAACCCGCGCACAACACCGACACAGCAATCTCAGCGGCGCTCGGATCGTTGCTGGAGCGCACAGGCGAGCGACTCTCGCGCCTGGCCCGACTGCGCTCTGCGGCCGGCAGGGCACTACGCTCGAACAGCCTGTCGGTGACTTGGGAGGAGATCTCGCTGTCGATCTCATTCGGCTCCGAGCGCGAGGAAGATCTTGCACAGAAGCTCTTCACCACGATCCAACTCGCCCTCGCCAAAGGCCGGAAGGGCCTGATCCTCCTGCTCGACGAGGCACAGCTGATCCACGACGAGCGCGACCGTCATGGCGAGCATCCACTTTCACTGCTGATCGCACCGATCGTCGCGCTGCAGCGTCAGGAGCTGCCGCTTGGACTCGTCCTGTGCGGTCTGCCAACACTCGCAGGCAACCTGCAGAAAGCACGCTCTTACAGCGAGCGACTGTTCCGCGGCGAGGAAATCAGCTCGCTCCCGCCGGACCAAGCGCTGGAGGCGTTCACCAGGCCGCTCGAACAGACGGCGCGCAGCGCCACCCCGGCGCTCGCCGAGGCCGTGGCCACAGAAGTCGAGGGCTACCCGTATTTCCTCCAGCTATGGGGATCGGAGCTGTGGGACGCCGCCGACCTCGTCGGGGTGGAGCAACTCACGCCACGGATGCTCGACACAACGCGTTCCGACATCTACGACCGGCTCGACCGCGACTTCTATGATCCACGCCTCGCCACGCTGACCCCCGCCGAGCAGGACCTCCTGCTCGCCTCCGCCAGATGCTCCTATCCTCCCCTGCGCTCCGCCGAGTTGGGCAGCACTTCCGCAAAGACCCCCGGCAACGTCAACGTCCTGCTCGGACGCCTGGTCGAGGCCGGCGCGCTGTACCGCATCCGCAAGGGCGAGTACGCCTATACAGCGCCAAAGTTCCGCGACTACCTAGCGCGCAGGGTCTGAGCTTCGTCTCGCCCGGGCGAGCGTCGCGATGCGCTCCACGACGGCCTCGACCGCCAGCCCACTCGTGTCGAGCATCACCGCGCCCGGAGCGGCCGCGAGCGGGCTGTGCTCGCGCGTGGCGTCGCGCTCGTCGCGCAGCGTCTGCTCGGCGAACACCATTTGCGGCTCGACGCCCAGCTCGGCGGCGCGCCGGCGGGCGCGCTCCTCGGGGGACGCGGTGAGAAAGATCTTCAGATCCGCGTCGGGCGCAACCACGGTGCCGATGTCACGGCCCTCGGCGACCCAATCGCCATGCGCGATCAGCGCGCGCTGCTTGGCCACGAGCACCTCGCGCACGCCCGGGTCGGCAGCCACGCGCGAGGCCGCCTCAGAGACCTCGGGCGCGCGGATCTGCTTGCTCACGTCGCGCCCGTCGAGGATCACCCGGTCGCCCAGCACGATGCGCGCGTCGCGCGCGAGCGCCGCCGGCTGCCGCTCGGGCGAGTCGAGTGAGAGCAGCGCGACGCAGCGATACATCGCGCCGCTGTCCAGGTAGGTGAAGCCGAGCCACCGTGAAACCACGCGCGCGACCGTCGACTTGCCGGCCCCCGCCGGGCCATCGATCGCTATGAGCACGCGGCTGCCTCCCAGGTGCCCGCGATTCGCTCGTCCGAGATGCCAATCCTCACGATCCGAGCGCCGCCAGATCTGCGACAAACCCCGGGTAGGACACCGCGGCGGCCTCCATCCCGACCACCTCGACGCCCTCGCGCGAGGCGAGACCCGCCACCGCGCCGAGCATCGCCAGACGGTGATCGCCGCGGGCCTCGATCACGCCGCCCCGCAGCCCACCGGTGCCGCGCACGGCGAAGCCGTCCTCGGTCGCCTCGATCTCCGCCCCGAGGCCGCGCAGACCCTCGACGACACCGGCGATCCGGTCGGACTCCTTGACGCGCAGCTCCTGCGCGCCCTGGACGACCGTCTCGCCCTCGGCGAAGCAGCCGAGCAAAGCCACCAGCGGCAGCTCGTCGATCGCCAAAGGCACCTCCTCGGCCTCGACGACCGTTCCCTCCAGCGCGCCGTGGGCGACGTCGAGGTCGCTCACGGGCTCATCCAGCGAGAGCTCGCCCGACTCGTCCTCGAGGTCGCCGAGCGCGATCCCCCGCATGCGGCGCAGGATTCGCAAAAAGCCGGTACGTGTCCAGTTGACGCCGACATCGCCGATCAACAGACGCGAGCCGGGGACGAGCACCCCGGCGGTCACGATGAAGGCGGCCGAGCTCAGGTCCCCCGGCACGCGCACCCGTTCGAGCACCAGCTCGTCGGCGTTGACGACCGTCACGTGGCGACCGTTGCGATGGATGTTCACGCCCGCGCGCAAGAGCATCCGCTCGGTGTGGTCGCGGCTGCGCGCCGGCTCACCGATCGTCGTGGCGCCGTCCGCGGCAAGCGCCGCCAGCAGCACGCACGACTTGACCTGGGCGCTTGCGACCGGCAGCTCGTGGGAGATGCAGCGCAGGCGTGCGCCGTGCACCTCCAGGGGAGGGAAGCGACCGTTCGTCGCTTTCAGCTCGGCGCCCATCAGCCGCAGCGGCTCGGCCACGCGATCGACCGGGCGGCGGCGAATCGAGGCGTCGCCGTCGAGCGTGAACGAGCGCCCCTCTTGGGCCGCCAGCCAGCCCGGCAACAGGCGCATCAGCGTGCCCGCGTTGCCCACGTCGATCGGTCCGTCCGGCTCGCGCGCCTCGCGCAGGCCCGTGCCGCGGATCACCACCTCGTGCTCGCGCAGCTCCACGAGCGCGCCGAGCGCGCGCACGGCCTCCAACGTGGAGGTGGTGTCCGCGGCGTGCAGGTAGTTCGCGATCCGCACCGGCTCGGAGGACATCGCGCCGAGCAGCGCCGCGCGATGAGAGATCGACTTGTCCGCCGGCGCGGTCAGCTTCCCGTGCAGCCCGCCGGAGGGCTCAAAACGCATGTTCATGCCCGCGCCACCGGGAAGCCGAGGCCCGCGATCAGCTGCTCCGCACGGGCCGCGCGGGCGCGCTCGCCGGCGACCCACAGCGCGATAACCCCCTGGCGGTTGTCCTCGGAGGGGGACAGAACCATGTCGATGATGTTCACATTCGCCCCGCCGAGGGCCAGCGCCAACTCGGCGATCACGCCCGGACGGTTGGGCACCGAGACGCGCAGCTCGACGACCCGATCCCCGCCCACTCCACCGACGAGCCCGGCGCCGAGCAACATTTCGCGGTCGGCGCGAGCCCGCTCGTTCCAAGCGGACACAGCCCCCGCGTCGCCTGCCGCCAAGGCGGCGCGCACCTCGCCCAAGCGCTCGGCAAGCCGATCGATACCGGCGATCAGGGCGTCGCGGTTGGACAGGTAGATGTCCGTCCAGATCGCGGTGTTGGCGCCGGCGACGCGCGTGGCGTCGCGGAAGGAGGGGCCGACCGCCGGCAAGCGCTGGTCGTCCTCGCCCCCGAGCACGCCTGCGGCCTGCGCGACGAGCAGGTTGGCGAGCACGTGCGGCAGATGCGAGACGGACGCCATCAGGCGGTCGTGTGTGTCGGCGTCGATCGCGGTGGGCTGCGCGCCGAAGCTCGTCAAGAGGCGGTGCAGCCGCTCATAGAGCACGCCGGCGGTGCTCCCCCGGGCGGGCGTGAGGTACCAGACGGCGCCGTCGAACAGGTCGGCGCGCGCGTGCGCCACCCCCGCGGTCTCCGCCCCCGCGAGGGGATGCCCGCCGATGAAGCGCTCGTCCGCCAGACCCGCCTCGGCAACGGCGCGCTTGGTCGAGCCGACATCCGTGACGACGGCATCGGCCCCGGCGGCGGCGAGGGCCGCGTAAACGATCTCTGCCAGCGCGCCGACGGGCGCGGCGACGAACACGACATCCGCATCGCGCACGGCGTCGCGTGGCTCACCGGCCTGCGTGTCGATCGCGCCCAGCTCGAGCGCCAGCGCACGCACATGGGGGTCGGGGTCATACCCGCATACCTCGACGCCCTGGGCGCGTGCGGCCAGGCCGATCGATCCGCCGATCAACCCGACCCCGAGGATTGCGACTTTCACAGCCGAACCCGGTGAGAAGCGCCTGCTCGCGCGCGGGTCAGCGGCATCATTGAACGCGCGGGACAGCCCCGGTCGAGGAGGAGACGTGCCAGGACAGACCGATCCGACGATGCCGCATCAGCGGGCGCTCCATCCCCCTGACCATCAAACCGCGCTGAGCGCCTTGCCCGCCAGCGCCGCCGCGCGCTCGACCGCGAGCGCGTACTCGGCGAAGCCGTCGGCGCGCAGCGCCTGCGGTCCGTCGCAGATCGCCTCGTCGGGGTTGGGGTGCACCTCGACGATGATCCCGTCGGCGCCGACCGCGGCGGCGGCCAAGGACAGCGGCAACACGAGGTCGCGCCGACCGGCGGCGTGCGAGGGGTCGACGATCACCGGCAGGTGGGAGAGCTCCTTGAGCACGGGCACGGCCATCAGGTCGAGCGTGAAGCGATAAGCCGTCTCGAACGTGCGGATGCCGCGCTCGCAGAGCATCACCGAGGGATTGCCTTCCTTGAGGATGTACTCCGCCGCCATCAGCAGCTCGTCGAGCGTCGAGGAGAGCCCGCGCTTGAGCAGGGCGGGGCAGCCGGAGCGGCCGACCTCGGCCAAAAGCGGGTAGTTCTGCATGTTGCGCGCGCCGATCTGGATCACGTCGGCGACCTCGAGAACCGCATCGAGATCGGAGATGTCCATCAGCTCGGTGACGACCGGCAGACCGGTCTCGGCCTTCGCCTCGGCGAGCAGCCGCAGGCCCTCCAGCCCGAGGCCCTGGAAGGCGTAGGGAGAGGTGCGCGGCTTGTAGGCGCCGCCGCGCAGCAGCGTCGCGCCGGCGTCGCGCACGACACGCGCGGTCTCGAGCGTCTGCTCGCGCGTCTCGACCGTGCAGGGGCCAGCGATCAGCGCGAAGTTATCGCCGCCGACCTTGCGCCCACCGATATCCAGCACGGTTCGCTCCCCATGGGTGATCTGGGAAGAAGCGAGCTTGTAGGGCTTGAGGATCGGCACCACGCGGTCGACGCCGGGCTGGCCCTCGAGACCGAGACCCTCGACAGAGACGTCCTGCTCGACGTCGCCGATCGCGCCGATCACGGTCACGCGCGCGCCCTGCGAGCGATGGGCGAGCGCGCCGGCTCGCTCGATCTTGGCTACGACCGCGTCGATCTCCTCGGCGCTCGCGGTCTCTTTCATGACGATCATCATCGATTCATCCTTTCTACTGCACCTGGAAGCTTAATGGCCTGTGGGCGTGAGGAGGGCGCGAAACGCCGGCGGGACGGCACTCGGTCCGGCTGAGGACCCAAGGCGGCCAGAGCAACCCGCTCACGGACGGGTGCGGCCGAAGCGCCTAGCTAAATCGCCAGGTGCAGGAAGACGACCACGTATACGCGAGGGGGTGAAGCTTCGATACGAGCGCTGATGTGGTCATCGAAGCAAGTTTTAGCAGGTAGGGGGGACTTTGGGGGAGGCTGTCGTGCACGGTGGGACGAACAAGGGTTCCTGTCGCCGGCCAGCCCGCACAGTTTCGCCAGCAGAGGAGCTACAGCACTTCGGCGAGCGCCTCCAGAAAGCGTTCGTTTTCCTCGGGGGTGCCGTAGGTGACGCGCAAAGCGCCCTCACGGCCCAGAGCGCCGCCGCCGCGCACGAGCACGCCGCGCTCCCGCAGGCCCTCCATTACCTCGGCCTCGTCGCGGGAATCACCCAGTGAGAACCAGCAGAAGTTGGTCTGCGAGATCGCCGGGTCGAGGCCGAGCGCGCGCAAGCGCTCATCAACGGACAGGCGCTCGGCGATCGTGCGGGTCACGCGTTCGGTGACCGCGTCCTGGTGGGCGAGCGCCTCGACCGCGGCGGCCTGGGCGAGCGCGTTGCAGAAGAACGGCTGGCGGACCTGGTCGACCGCGCGCGGCAGGTCCTCGGAGCCGCACAGCGCAAAGCCGACGCGCAGCCCGCAGAGACCGTAGACCTTCGAGAAGGTGCGCAGCAGCACGAGGTTCGGGTGGCGATCGAGCAGGTCCAAAGACGAATCGGGGTCATCGAGCAGGTTGAACTCGCAGTAGGCCTCGTCGAGGATCACGCACACATGGGGCGGCACCTCGGCGACGAACGCGGCGATCTCCGCGAGTCCCAGCGCGGTCGAGGTCGGGTTGTTCGGGTTGCAGACGATCACCAGGCGCGTGGCGACGGTGATCTCGCGGAGCATCGCCGGCAGGTCGTGGCGCTCCTCAGAGTCGAGTGGGACGGTCACCGCGCGGGCGCCGGAGGCGGCGGCGAGGTGCGGGTAGACCGAGAAGGAGGGCCACGCGTAGACGAGCTCGGCGCCGGGCTCGAGCAGAGCCTCGCCGGCCGCGAGCAGGATGTCGCAGGAACCGTTGCCGATCGCGATCCGCGAGGCGGGCACCCCGTAGCGGTCGGACAGCCGGGCGCGGAGGATCGCGTTGGTCGGGTCGGGATAGCGGTTGAGCGTGGAGAGCGCGCGATCGATCGCCTCGCGCACGGCCGGCAGCGGCGGGTAGGGCGACTCGTTTGAGGCGAGGCGCACCAAAGGCTCCCGCTGGGCGTAGCCGCCGGCAGCGGGATAGATGGGGATGCGCGCGATGCGCTCGGTGAACTCGAGGGTCATTTCGGCCCTATTGTGCCGCGCGCCGGATCGAGACGCCGGACGGCGGCCAAACTGTGCCGTGCCGCGCGCCGGATCAAGACGCCGGACGGCGGCCAAACTGTGCCGTGCCGCGCGCCGGATCGAGACGCCTGATCGTGGCGAAACTGTGCGGTCTGACCGGCGACAGGAACCTTTCTGCGGGCCCACCGTGCACGACAGTCTCCCAAAAAAAGGTCGTCCAATACGCGGCGACTACTGCGCCGACTGCAGGTCCTCGCGCAGCGCGGCGGCGTCGCCGAGGTAGACGTGTCGGGACTCGTGCGACTCGTCGGCGTAGTAATGGATCAGCACGCGAATCACGCGCGGCAAAGCGCGCGGGACGGGGATCTCGCGGGAGCAGAGCAAAGGCACGCGGTCGAAGCCGAGCGCGCGGGCGGCGACGGCGGGGAACTCCGCGTTGAGGTCGTTCGTCGCGGTGAAGATGCAGCTGACGACGTGGTCCGGCGTGAGCGCGTTGCGCTCCATGATCGTGCGCATCAGCTGCGAGGTCGCGTCGAGGATGTCCTGGGCGTCGTTGCGAGGAACGCTGATGGCGCCGCGCAGGGCGAAGAGACGTTCGGGCATGGCGGCGATTGTGTCAGTTGTCCCGAGCCGCCGATGGCGAGGGCGGCGACGCTGAGCGATTCCGCTGGTTAAAGACGGCGTGAGTGTACTTGTACTTTTTAGAGTGCGTATAACCATAGATATACGCACTTTTTTTGAGTAAGTCCTACAACCCCGCCCTTATCTTCCCGTCACATCCCTGTCACGATTGCGTCACATGGCCGGCAGAGCCTGCAGATACGCGATCTCCCGATCACTCAACCGCCGGTGCTCCCCCGGCGCGAGACCGTCCAGCCGCAACGGCCCGAACGCGACGCGCTCCAGCGCGAGCACCGGCCGGCCGACCGCGTCGCACATGCGCCGCACCTGACGGTTGCGGCCTTCGTGGATCGTCAGCTCGATCAGATCCTTCGCGATGCGGCGCACGCGGGCGGGCGCGGTCGGGCCGTCCTCCAGTTCCACGCCGCGGCGCAGCGCCCGCAGGACGCCAGCTCCGACGGGACCGCCGCCGACCCGCGCGCGGTAGGTCTTCTCCACTTCGAAGCGCGGATGGGTCAGGCGATTGGCGAGCTCGCCGTCGTTCGTCAGCAGGATCAAACCGCTCGAGTCGGCGTCCAGGCGGCCGACGGGATACAGGCGCAATCCTTCCGCGGGAACCAGATCCACGACGGTCGGGCGACCGCGGGGATCGCGCGCGGTGGAGACCACGCCGAGCGGCTTGTGCAGAGCGTAGGAGACACGCGCCTCCGGTCCGCGCAGAGCGCGACCGTCGACCGTCACGTGATTGTGATCGCCCACATCGCGGGCCGGGTCGCGCACAATCTCCCCGTCGACGCGCACACGCCCGCCGGCGATCACCGTCTCCGCGGCGCGGCGCGAGGCGACCCCGGCATGAGCGAGGTACTTGGCTAGGCGCATTGGCCGAGGTCCGTCGCCGAGCTCATCACCCGGGTTCCGTCGGGACCGATCACCGGCTCGATCACCGGCTCAGGTTCGTCGTTCAGGCGCATCGGCCCGGGAAAACGATGCGACATGGAGAAAGGGAAGCGCATTGGCTGCCACCATAGGGGCATGGATCTCGCGCTACTCGACCAAACGCTCGCCGCGCACGGTGAGCCGCGCTTTCGCGCCGGCCAGATCTGGGCGTGGGCGGCGAAGGGCGTGGACGAATACGAGCAGATGACGAACCTGCCGAAAGCCCTCCGCGAGACGCTCGCGCGCGAGCTGCCGTTCTCCAGTCTCGCCCTGACCGAGGAGGCCCACGCAAGCGACGGCACGGTCAAGGCGCTGTTCCAGACCGCCGACGGCCGGCCGATCGAGGCGGTGCTGATGAGATATCGGAACCCTCCGGGAGGTGGCGACGGCCGGCGCTCGATCTGCGTCTCCTCACAGTCGGGCTGCCCGCTGACGTGCACGTTCTGCGCGACCGGCAGGATGAAATTCGCGCGCAACCTGACCGCTTCGGAGATCCTCGACCAGGCGCTGCACTTCCGCCGTGTCGAGGCGATCGACCATTGCGTGTTCATGGGCATGGGCGAGCCGCTGCTGAACCTCGAGAACGTGCTCGCAGCGTGCGAGCGGCTGCCCGACATCGGCATCACCCACCGGCGCACCGCGATCTCGACGGTCGGCTGGATACCGGGGATCGAACGGCTGGCCGAGCAGCCGATGCCGCTGCGCCTGGCGCTCTCGTTGCATGCGGCCGACGAGGCGCTGCGCTCGGAGCTGATGCCCGTCAACGATCGCTATCCGTTGAAGGACGTGCTCGACGCCTGCCGCGCGTTCTACGAGCGCAAGCACCGTCGGGTGTTCGTCGAGTACGTGATGCTGGCGGGCGTGAACGACCGCTATCAGCAGGCGCTCGCGCTGGCCCGCGCGCTGGCCGGCAAACGCGAGGGAGAGCCATCGATCTACAAGGTCAACCTGATCCCGTACAACCCGACGGACTCGCCCTACGAAGGCTCATCGCGCGAGTCGATCGCGGCGTTCCGCGCAGCGCTCGAAGCGCGCAACATCCCGGTGACCGTCCGCCTCACGCGCGGCCGTGACATCGACGCGGCCTGCGGTCAATTGGCAGCTAGAACTGGCTGAAGGGCACTCCATCGTGGAGAGCCCTAGCGTGCCGATGAGCAAGCGAGGCAAGGACGCAGGAAGCGAAATGTGCTCCGCACATGAGCGACCGAGGACGCAGCTTCGCGCCGCTCAGCGGTGCGCTAGGGGCCGTTGCCCGCGCGGGCCTCGCCTGCGCGTAACAGCCGGTCGCGCAAAGTTGCCTGCTCCTCGGGCGTGGGGTCCCAGCGGGCGACGTCGGGCAGGTCGTCGAGCGTGCGCAGGCCGAACAGCTTCAGGAACTGTGTCCCCGTGCGGTAGAGCACCGCGCCGAACTGCGAGCGCCCCCCCTCCTCGATCAGGCCGCGCTCCAACAGCGTCGCCGTGGCCGAGTCGGCGCTGACGCCGCGGATGCGGGTGATCTCCGGGCGCGAGATCGGCTGCAGGTAGGCGACGATTGCGAGCGTCTCCGCCTGGGCGGGGCTGAGCGTCGCGACGCGCTTGCGGCTGAACAGGCGCCGGGCGGCGTCCTCGGCCACGGGGTCGCTCGCCAGCGTCCAGCCGCCGCCCAGCTCGCGCAGTGTAATCCCGCGCCGGCCCTCGGCGTACTGCTCCGCAAGTACCCCCAGCGCCGTTTCGACTTCCTGCGTGTCGACCTCCGTCGCTTCGGCCAGCTCCACCTCGCTCAGCGGATCGGATGCCAGGAATAACAACGCCTCGACCGTGCGCTCCAGCGACGGTGACCCCGCCGATGCGACATTGGCGCCGTCCTCCTCTCGCGAGCCGCCGACCCCCTCCTGTGGGGCAAAGCCCTGCTCGTTGGGGAGACTCCCCTCCTCGAGAGGATCCCCCCCTTGCTCGGTCGCGTCCACGATCGTCTCGATTGTCCCGCTTCCGCTCACCCGGCGATCCCCTCGGCGGCGTATCGCTCCATCGGTTCCGTCAGCGCATGGACGGCGATCTCGCCAAAGCTCTCCTCCTGCTCCCACACGGCCTCACCGCGCTTGTACAGCTCGAGCAGCGCGAACAGCGTGACCGCGACCGTCATCCGGTCGGCGCCGGCGACGGCCTCGTCGAAGCTGAAGCGCCCCCGCCGCAGCAGCCCGCGCAGGTGGGCCAGGCGCTCTGAGACGGTGATCCGCGGCACGCCGATGTGACGCAGGCTGATCGCCGGCGGCATCTGCAGCAGCCGACCGAGCGCCTGACCCAAGACATCCGGGTTCTGTGAGCCGTCCGTCGGCTGGGTAATCGTTTTACGCAGGCTCGCCGGCAGCGGCGCTTCGCGGAAGCGCACGCCTTCCTCGGCCTGCAACAACTCGCCGAGGTGTCCGGCCGCGGCGCGGTAGCGCCGGGCCTCCAGCATCCGCTCCAGCAGCTCCTCCGCCGCCTGCGCCGGCTCGATGTCGAGCAGTTCCTCCTCGTCCTCGGCGCTGAGCATCAACCGTGACTTCAGCTCCAAGAGCGCGGCGATCAGCACGATGAACTCGGTCGCGGTCTCCAGATCGAGCTCGCCCTGTGACTCCAGGTGGTCGAGGTAGGCGAGCACCACATCAGCCAGCGCCAACTCCAGCAGGTCGACCTCTTCGCGCAGGATCAACGTCAGCAGCAGATCGAACGGGCCGCTGAACAGGTCGAGATCCAGATCGAGCGTGGCGATGCTCATCTGCTCACCGTACCGATCGGGGCGGGCGGGATCCGCTCGGAGCGCCCACGCCCATGCGCGCACGCACGTCCGCCAGCGTCTCCCCGGCGATCTCCCGAGCGCGGGCGGCCCCGCCGGCGAGGATCGCCTCGAGCGTCTCCTCGTCCGCGCGCAGCTCTGTGTAGCGCTCGCGCACGGGCGCCAGGTAGTCGACCACCGCGGCCGCCACCGACCCCTTCAGATCGCCGTAACGCGCGTCTTTCATCTCCTTCTCGACCTCCTCCGGCGTCTCGCCGCGGACCGCCGCGAGGATCTCGATCAGGTTGGTGATGCCCGGCTTCTCGGCGGCGCGTCGCACCTCGCTGCCGGAGTCGGTAACCGCGCGCTTGAACTTCTTCTCGATCGCCGCCGGCTCGTCGGTGACATAGACGGTGCCCTCGACCGAGCCGGTCGTGGTCGACATCTTGTTCTCCGGGTGCTGCAGGTCCATGATCCGCGCGCCGACCGCCGGAATCCGGTGTTCGGGCACGACGAGGGTCTCGCCGAAGCGGGCGTTGAAGCGCTGCGCGACGTCGCGCATCAGCTCGACGTGCTGGCGCTGGTCGTCGCCGACCGGCACCTCCTGCGCCCGGTAGGCGAGCACATCGGAGGCCATCAGCACGGGGTAGAAGAACAGTCCCGCGGTGGCGAGCTCGCGTGCCGAGCCGGCCTTGTCCTTGAACTGGGTCATCCGCGACAGCTCGCCGTAGGAGGTGACGCCCGACAGCAGCCAGGTCAGCTCGGTGTGCTCGCGCACGTCGCTCTGGCGGAACAGCACGCAGCGCTCGGGGTCGAGACCCGCCGCCAGCAACACCGCGAGCAGGTCGTACAGCCCCGCCCGCAGGTCGGCCGGGTCGTAGGCCACCGTCAACGCGTGCAGGTCGACGATGCAATAGATCGCCTCGCCGCGCTCCTGCCCGGCGACGTACTGCGCGATCGCGCCGATGTAATTGCCGAGGTGCTTGGTGCCGGTCGGCTGGATGCCGGAGAAGATGCGCATTCGCGGGGAGGCTATACGCCAACCCACCGCGGTGATGTGGCGCTCAGCTTGACGAGCACTTCGCGCCTCAGACTATTCGGAGATCGAGTCCACGAACGCTTGATCGTCGACTGCGCCTGGGCTGGCGGCCACCGCACGGGACTGGCGGTTGGCCTCTTGGGCGAACCGGAGCGCACGAATACCCTGGCGGATGATCGGGTGCTTGGCGGCGGCGACCTCGTCCAGGCGTCTGACCGGCGTCGTATACGGGGCATTGCGCGCGATCTCCGGGCCCTGCTCGGCGGCCTCGCGCAGGATCTCAGCGATCGTGTCGGCGAACGCGTCGAGCGTCTCCTTCGTCTCGGTCTCCGTCGGCTCGACCATCAGCGCCTCGTCGACGAGCAGCGGGAAGTAGACCGTCGGGGGGTGGAAGCCGTGGTCGAGCAGCCGCTTGGCGAGGTCGAGGGTCTTGATGCCGAGCTCTTTCTTCATCGGGCCGCCGGACAGCACGAACTCGTGCAGGCACAGCTCGCCGTAAGCGAGCGGCAGGTACTCTGCCACGCCGCGCTCTTTCAGCCGTGCGAGCAGGTAGTTGGCGTTCAGCACGGCCGTCTCCGATGCGTCCCGCAGACCGTCGCCGCCGAGCGAGCAGATGTAGGCGTAGGAGCGCACGAAGCAGCCGTAGTTGCCCTGGAAGCCGCGCAAGCGGCCGATCGACTGCTCGCGGTCGTAGTCGAGGTCGTACGTGCCCTCCTCGCCCCGCACGACCAGCGGGCGCGGCAGGAACGGGGCGATGCGGTCGGACACGGCGATCGGGCCTGAGCCCGGGCCGCCGCCGCCGTGGGGCTGGGTGAAGGACTTGTGCAGGTTGAAGTGCACGATGTCAAAGCCCATGTCCCCCGGGCGTGAGAGGCCCATCACCGCGTTCAGGTTCGCCCCGTCGTAATACAGCGTCGCGCCGACCTCGTGCACGACGCGGGCGATCTCCTGGATGTTCTGGTCGAACAGGCCGAGCGTGTTCGGGTTCGTCAGCATCAGACACGCCACGTCGCCGTCGGCCTTCGCGCGCAGGTCGTCCAGATCGACGCCGCCGTCGGGGTTGGTCGCGACCTTGACGACCTCCAGGCCGGCCATCGTGACCGTCGCGGGGTTCGTGCCGTGAGAGGTGTCGGGAGTGAGCACCTTGTGACGGTGCTCGCCTTTGGCCTCGTGGTAGGCACGGGTCAGGAGCACTCCTGCGAGCTCGCCGTGCGAGCCGGCGGAGGGCTGCAGCGAGACGTGCGCCAGGCCGGAGATCTCCGCGAGCGCGGCCTGCAGGTTCCACATCAGCTCGAGCGCGCCCTGCGCGCGCGCGGGATCCTGCAGCGGGTGCAGCCGCGCATGGCCGGGGAGTGCCGCCACGCGCTCGTGCAGGCGCGGGTTGTGCTTCATCGTGCACGAGCCCAGCGGGTAGAAGCCGGAGTCGAGATCAAAGTTGCGCTTTGACAGGCCGACGTAGTGGCGCACGATCTCCGGCTCTGAGACCTCCGGCAGCCGCGGCGGATCGCGGCGACGGAAGCGCTCGGGCAAGAGCTCCGCGTCGACCTCGGGCACATCGAGCTCCGGGCACGTGAACGCACGGCGCCCGGGGGCGCCCTTCTCGAAGATCGTCCTCGCACGCTCGCGCTGCAGCGGCAGCTCGGTAACCAGCCCGTTCATGCGGTCACCATTTGCCGCTCGGCGGCGACAGCCGCGCCGAGGACTTCCGTCAGGCGGTCGATGTCGGTGCGCGAGCGCTGCTCGGTGATCGCGACGAGCAGCCCGCCGCGATCCTCCTCGCGGCCGGTGATCGCGTGCAGGTCGACGCCCGGGTTGACGCCCTCGGCGGCGCAGCGGCGCTTGACCGCGGCGACGTCCGCGTCGATACGCACGGCGAACTCGCGGATCACCGGCTGGGTGTGCAGCGGCTCGACGCCGGCGAGCGCGCAGAGCATCTCGCGCGCGTAGTGCGTGCGCGCCAGCAGCAGCTCGCCCAACTCGACGATCCCCTGGCGGCCGAGCCACGTCAGGTAGACGACGCCGCCGAGCGCGTTGAGGGCCTGGGCGGTGCAGATGTTGGAGGTGGCTTTCTCGCGGCGGATGTGCTGCTCGCGGGTCTGCAGCGTGAGGACGAACCCGCGGCGGCCGTCCACGTCCACGGTCTCCCCCGCGATCCGCCCGGGCATCCGTCGCAGGTACTCCTCGCGCGCGGCGAAGAAGCCGAACGACGGCCCGCCGAAGTCCAGGCGGTTGCCGAGCGGCTGGCCCTCGCCGACGGCCACGTCGACGCCGCACTCGCCGGGCGGCGCGAGGATGCCGAGCGTGATCGGGTCGACCTGCGCGATCACGACAGGATTCCCGGCGGCCTTCGCGCTCGCGCTCAGCGCCGCGGCGTCCTCGACAGCGCCGTAGAAGTTCGGCTGGGCGAAGATCGCGGCGCTGCAGTCGCCGTCGATCGCCTCGGCCCACGCGTCGGGATCGGTCACGCCGTCGCGGAGCGGCACCTCGACGACCTCCATGCCGAACCCATGCGCGTGCGTGCGCAGCGTCTCGATCGAGTGCGGATGCAATCCGGCGCTTACCACGAAGCGCTTGCCTCCGTTGTGCAGCTTCGCCAGGTAGCCCGCCGCGGCGACGGCGGAGGGCCCCTCGTAGACGGACGCGTTGGCGACCGGCAGGGCGGTCAGCTCGGAGATCGCCGTCTGGTACTCGAACATCACCTGCAGGCCGCCCTGGGAGATCTCCGGCTGGTAGGGGGTGTAAGGGGTGAGGAACTCCGAGCGCTCCATCAGCATGTCGATCAAGGCCGGTACGTAGTGGTCGTACATGCCCGCGCCGAGGAAGCTCAGCTCGTCTTCGGCTGAGACGTTCTTCGCTGCGAGCTCGCGTAGGTGAGCGAACACGTCCTGCTCTGGCCTGCCGGCGGGGAGCTCGAGCGGGCGGCGCAGGCGCACGGCCTCGGGGATCTGCCGGTCGAACAGCGCCTCGACGGAGGGGACACCGATCGCGTCGAGCATCGCGTCGAGATCCTGCGGAGTTATGGAGGTGTAGCGGCTCAAGTACTGCTCAGCCTAGCCGCCCAAAGTCGCCGAGTAGGCGCCGGCGTCGAGCAGCGCGTCGCGCTCTGTGGCGTCGGCGAGCCGGATCTTGACCAGCCAGCCCGCGCCGTAGGGATCGTCGTTGATCGTGCCCGGCTCATCGGCGAGCGCGTCGTTGACCTCGATGATCTCGCCGGACAGCGGCGCGAGCACGTCGGAGACGGCCTTGACCGACTCGACCTCCGCGTAGGGCTCGTCCTTGACGAGCGTCCTGCCGATGGCGGGCGGGTCGAAGAACACAACCTCGCCGAGCGCGTCCTGGGCGTACCAGGTGATGCCGAGCGTGGCGATCTCCGGATCTGCCGCGTCGATTCTCGCCCAGTCGTGCTCGGGGTGGTAGAGCAGGTCTGCGGGATAACTGGCCTCGGCCATTACGTGCCCTTTCGGTAGAGCGGCTTCTGCTTGACGACGGCGGGGCGGATCTTCCCACGAACGTCGATTTCCAGGCGCGTGCCGACCGCGGCGTGGGCGGCGGGCACGTAGGCCATGCCGATGCCAACCTCCAGAGAGGGTGAGAGCGTCCCGCTGGTGACCTTGCCGCCGCCGAGCACGGGGTTGCCCTGGCGCGCGATTCCCGGGCCGTCGATCATGAACGCGACGAGCTTCTCCGGCGCGTTCTCCGGCTCGTCCGAGCCCGTGGCGTTCGACCCGCCGGCGGCCGCCGCGCGCGCGGCGCGTACGGCCTCGGCGCCGATGAACCCAGTGTCCTCCTTGCAACACCAGCCGAGCCCCGCTTCGATCGGGTTGCGGTCGAGCGACAGGTCGTTGCCGTAGAGGTGAAAGCAGACCTCCAACCGCAGCGTGTCGCGCGCGGCCAGGCCGACAGGAACGGCGCCGCGCTGCAGAAGCTCGTCCCACAAATTGGGGGTGTCGCGGGGCGAGGCGAGCAGCTCGACGCCGTCCTCGCCAGTGTAACCGGTTCCACATACCAAGACATCCGCGCCCATTAGGCGGCTTGTGGAGACAGTCATCCGCGGTGGCAGCGGCGCGTCGGAGATCGCCTGCACGAGCTCGCGCGCGCCGGGGCCCTGGACGGCGAGCATCGCGTAGTCGTCCAAACGGTCGTTCACCTCGACATCGGCGACGCCCTCCGCGTGCTCGCGAAACCACGCGAGGTCGCGCTCGTGGTTGGACGCGTTCGTGACCGTCAGATAGCGGTCGTGCCCGAGGCGATAGGTGAACAGGTCGTCGAGCACGCCGCCGTCCTCGCGGCACAGCACCGAATATTGAGCCCCGCCGACGGCGATCTTGGCGACGTCGTTGGAGAGCAGCCGCTGTAGCAGCGCCTCGGCACCGGGCCCCGAGGTCTCGATCTCGCCCATGTGCGACACGTCGAACACGCCGACGTTCTCCCGCACCGCCAGGTGCTCCTGGCGCACGCCGGCGTATTGCACGGGCATCTCCCAGCCGGCGAAGTCGACCATCTTCGCCCCCGCGGCCACGTGGCGGTCGTACAGAACGGTGCGGCGAGGGGCGGACGGCACAGCCCGCAGGCTATCTCAGCGCAAGAACGGCGGGACGTCGATGTCGTCGTCGCTTATCTCCAACGTAGAGCGCTGACGATCGTCGATCCGTGGGCCTCTGTCCGGGCGCCCGGCCCTGCTCTCGCGGCGCGCGCCGCGGCCCGGACGGTGGTCGAAGCCGGTGCCGATCACCGTCACGCGCACCTCCTCGCCCATCGACTCGTCGATCACCGCGCCGAAGATGATGTTCGCGTTCGCGTCGGCCGCGTTCTGGATGATCTCCGCGGCGTCGTTGACCTCGAACAGGCCGAGCTCCTTGCCGCCGGTGATGTTCAGCAGGATCCCCGTCGCGCCGTCGACGGACTCTTCGAGCAGCGGCGAGGAGATCGCGGCCTTCGCGGCGTCCGCCGCGCGGTTCTCGCCGCCGGCCGTGCCGATCCCCATCAGTGCCGAGCCGGCGTCGTGCATGATCGTGCGCACGTCGGCGAAGTCGAGGTTGATCAGGCCGGGAATCGTGATCAGGTCGGTGATCCCCTGCACGCCCTGGCGCAGCACGTTGTCGGCCTCGCGGAACGCGTCGAGCATCGACGTGCGCCGCTCGACGACCGCGAGGAGCTTCTCGTTCGGAATCACGATCAGCGTGTCGACGACCTCGCGCAGCCGCTCGATCCCTTCGGTCGCCTGGCGGCCACGCTGGGAGCCCTCGAAGTCGAACGGCCGCGTGACCACGCCGACGGTCAGCGCGCCGATCTCGTTCTTGGCGATCTCCGCGATCACCGGCGCGGCGCCCGTGCCCGTGCCGCCGCCCTCGCCCGCCGTGACGAACACCATGTCCGCGCCCTTCAGCGCCTCCTTGATGTCGTCGCGCGACTCCGACGCGGCGCCGAGGCCGACGTCGGGGTTGGCGCCCGCGCCGAGGCCCTTCGTCGACTCGTGGCCGATGTTCAGCTTCACGTCGGCGTCGCACATCGCGAGCGCCTGGGCGTCGGTGTTCGCGGCGATGAACTCCACGCCGCGCAGCCCCGCGTCGACCATCCGGCTGACTGCGTTCGTGCCGCCGCCGCCGACACCCACGACCTTGATCACTGCCAAGTAGCTTCCGCCGCCGTTCTCCATGGGTTCTATCCGAAGCCTTCAGTAGTTGTTAAGGGTTGGGCAGCCTACCTCATCTGAGACGCCCAGATCGTCACGTTATGCAGGGATCTTCGCCCTGTCAACGACGGCGTCCAATCTCGCAAGATTCCTTGCAGATCGCCGAACTCTCAACCACCCCCTGAGAATTGCCCTTCTCATAGGCTCGATCTCGAGTCTAGCTTTAGTGTTAGAGTTTGGGCTCCGTAGGGCCTCATTCATTCCTTCTAACGCCCCACACCGCCATCTAGTAGGCGTGATTCTCGGCACGACTGGCCCAAATCGCAGCCTACCGGGGCCTGGCAACACTCACCCAGCCATTCACCCAGCGGCCCTAAAACGCGAAACGCCCCGTAAACACGGGGCGAAACGAGTACCGCTACCGGGATTCGAACCCGGGTTTCCGCCATGAGAGGGCGGCGTCCTAGTCCCCTGGACGATAGCGGCGCGCGATCTGCGGATGCCGAGGCTAGCAAAGGCGCCGGTGCGAGCCCCCTCCGGCGGCCTTGAGCTACCGCCCTGTCCGAAACCTAGCTCCCAACCTATCGGCTGAGCCTCGGGCCAGTACGATATCTTCGCTTTTCAGCGGCACGCGGATGTGGCGGAATTGGTAGACGCGCACGGTTCAGGTCCGTGTCTGAGAAATCAGGTGGAGGTTCGAGTCCTCTCATCCGCACTCATGAAAAGCCCTGCTAATCCCTGTCCTATAGCGCTGATCTCGGCAGCCGACCATGCAGATAGGCAATAGCAACGGCGCGAGCACGGCCTCAGCCATCTCCTCAGCCACATCGTGGGTAGCTGCGCGGGGCCGTGTCCGCCTCGCTCGTTCCGTGCCCACGCCGCGCCGAGCACAACCCGACGCGGGACACTGCCGTTCCCTGACCCCGCACCAATCCGCCTGTTCGTCACCGTGTCGACCGCACATACAGCCCATAGACCTCGGCCTCTTCCAGGATCTCCTCGCTGATCGATGCATCGCGGCCTTTGGGCCAGCGTCCCGGCGACGCCTCGCCCGCCGTGTCGAAGAACGCATAGCCGATCAGCGACATCGCTGGGTCCGAGCGACAGAAATAGCGCACCCCTGCAAAGCCGGCTTGGGCGAGCGCCCCCGCCCACGCCTGGGTCATATCGTAATCAGTCGTCGTGTGGATCTCGCCGTTGACGCCGAATTCGCCCGCAGCCGGAAGACAGCAGTCCGCCAGACGAATCTCGGCCTCAAGAGTGACCGTAAAGTGCGCCTTGCCGGCGACGTCCTGCTCATCGACGACGGCCACGCCCTTGAAGCTCTCAAGCAGACCGGCCACCGGACGCTCGGCGAGGTAGCAAGCTCCGAGACCGACAATCGAGCATGGATTGAAGCGCCAGGTGTCCTCCGCGTTGAAGAACCACGCGCCGAGCCCGGCAGAGTGGATTCGATGAATCTCGGTGCCGGAGCGCAGCACGAGCTCAGGGAAGTCCTCGAGCTCCTTGAGGTCTTGCGGTGGTGACGCCAGGAACGACGTCGCCCGTCTAGGCGGCAAGGCGTGCGGTCACGCGACGAACGGCCTGCAAAACGCGCTCGTCGAGCGGGTGACGGCCCAGATACGCCACCGGAGACTCGCCGTCTAGCTCGTCTTGCGGCGTCACGAACCACGACGCCTGCGTCCACGGACTAGCACCCGAGCCATCCAACTCAACGAGCAACTCATGGAGCCCTGCAATCGTCCGCGTGCCAGAGAACTGAAACGCCGGGTAGAGCAGTTTGCCGACCTTCGTCGGCAGCGCCAGCAGACGACGGCGCTTTGCGAGGTCACTGACCCCCTGCCTCGTTCCGACCGTCCCAAGTACCTCTGCCACATCAGACCACTCATACAGCGGCCCGAGGTGTTCATCCCAGGTCAGCTCAGACGTCGCCAGCAACGCCGCGCGGCGCCCCAGACGCGCCTGCACCTCCGGATCGGCCAACCGACCCTCTGGGAAATCGAGCCGCTCTAGCGTCTGCTGAAACGCCTGTAAAGCCATCACATAAGAAGCCATAGCCCAAACACTACCGCGTCAAGTCCGTCACGTCAAGAGCGTCAAGAGAGGGCAGCCAACTGTAACGTCGAGGTAATGGGCTTGCAGGCCAGCCCCGTACTCGACCTACGAGAGTCGACTAATCCGCCGGCGGGCCGGCGAGGCTGGACGGGTCATCCCGATCGTTCGGCTCGTTCCTCGCTAGCCTGGTCGAGTGCCCGCCCAGCTCTACTTCACCGACTCCGCCGAGGCCAACCGGCTGATCGCCTCCGATCCGATGGCTTTGCTGATCGGCTTTCTGCTCGACCAACAGGTCTCCGTGCAGAAGGCCTTCTCCGGGCCGCTCGCCCTGCTCGAACGGCTCGGCACGCTCGACGCGGGCGCGCTCGCCGCCGCTGATCTGGAGCCGATCTTTCGCGAGAAGCCCGCGATCCATCGCTTTCCCGGATCGATGGCTTCGCGCGTGCACGACCTCGCCGTGCAGATCCGCGATGACTACGACGGGGATGCCGAGCGCGTCTGGACAGATGCCGCCGACAGCGCCGAGCTGCGCGCCAACATCGCCGCGCTGCCCGGCTTCGGCGAGATGAAGGTCAAGGCGCTCGGCGCCGTGCTCGCCAAGCGCTTCCGGGTCAAGGTCGCCAAGGATCTCGTCCCTCCCCACCCCACGCTCGGCGATGTCGACTCCGCGCAGGCGCTCGCCGACTACCAGGCGGCCAAGCGCGCACACAAGGCCGAAAAACGCCTGGCCGCGGCAACGCGCAGCTAGATCAGCGGCGCGGCTGGATGAGCGACACCCCGGCCGAGCACACCGCTGCTCAGCGGCCGAACCAGCGCGTGCGGCGACTTGAGCCAAATCGTTCCTTCTCTGCCATCTGCGCAGCCGAGGGCGGGTTGAACGTGCCCGTTTTGGTCGGGCCCGACAGGAAGTCGATGTCGACGCTGCCGATCCGCCCCCGGCCGAACTCGATGTAGCACGTGCCCCGTCCGAGGTGGCGTTCCGGGGGCTCGCCGCCTTGCAGTTTCGCGATCAAGGTCTGTGCGACCACGCGTGCGGCGCCCTCGGCGAACACACCGGCCTTCGGCACGCCGGCCGTCGCGACATCCCCGACCGCGTACACACCGGGGAAGTTCGTCTGCAGCGTGGCGGAGTCCACCGGAATGTAGTCATCCTCGGTCATGCCACTCTCGATCACCACGTCGGGAGCACGGTGCTTCGGGACGCCGAGGAACAGGTCGAACGGCAACTCGGCGCCGTCGTCGAGGATTGCCACGCCGCGCCGCGGATCGAGCGCGCTGACGCGGCGACCGGCGATCAGCGTGATATCCCGCTCGGCGAACTCCTTCGTCAAGGCCGCGGAGGTCTCCGGCGAAGGCGGTACCGGCGTGCCCAGCGGGATCACGAACGAGATCTGACAGGCATCGCGCACGCCGCGGGCCGTCAGCTCGTCGTGCAGGAGCAACGCGCACTCGCTCGGCGCCGGCGGGCACTTGAACGGCGCGCCGCACACACCGATCACCGCGTGACCGTGCGAAAACTTCGGGATGATCCCAGCCAACCGCTCGGCGCCGGCGACGGAATAAAACTCGTTTCCACCCTCTGCCAGCCCTGGCGTGGCACCCATGTCGTAGTCGGCGCCGAGCGCGACCACGAGAACGTCCGCCTCGTGGGTCCCCGCATCTGTCGTTACACGCCGGGCCTCGGGGTCGATTGCCGTGATCGTCTCCCTTACGACGCGCACGCCGGGCTTTGCGATCTCGCTGTACGGCAACCGGACCGCATCCGCCGTGGTGCGACCGAACATCACATCGAGCTTTGAGAACCCAAAGACGAACGAGTCGTTCTTGTCGATCAGGGTCACCTCGACGATGTCTCCGAGCGCCTCCGAGACCATCGTCGAGAGCTCGAGACCGCCAAAACCTGCTCCAAGAACGACGATTCTCTGCTTCACAGGGCGAGCATAACCAAAGCGGCGCCGGGAGATCTTGATCGGGCACTCGAAAGCCAGCCGGCGACGGTGCGGATTAAGCTCCAGACCTGAACAGCATCCTCGACACGTTCTGGCACGGCATCTCCAACGCCTTCCTGATGGCCTGGGCGGTGTGGTGGGCGCTCGTGCTCGGCTTTGCGATCTCCGGCGTAGTGCAGGCCTGGGTACCGCGCGAGCGGATCGAGCGAGCGCTGGGCGGCGGCGGCTTCCGTCCGGTCGCCGTGGCCACAGGGCTGGGAGCAGCCTCCTCATCCTGCTCATATGCGGCGATCGCGATCGCCAAGTCACTCTTCCAGAAGGGCGCCTCGACGGCCTCGACGCTGGCTTTCCAGTTTGCCTCCACAAACCTCGTCGTCGAGCTGGGCGCCGTCATCTGGGTCCTCCTCGGCTGGCAGTTCACGCTCGCCGAGTTCGTCGGCGGCCTGATCTTGATCCTCGTGATGACGCTGCTCCTGCGCCTGTTCGTCTCCGAGCGTCTGGAAGCTCAGGCCCGCATCCATGCCCAGCAGGCCGACAGCGGCCACCAGCATTACTCGGCCGGCGGGTCGATGACCGTCCGTGAGCGTCTCACCTCGGTCTCCTCCTGGTCGGACGTGGCGCACAACTTTCGCAACGACTGGACGATGCTCTACAAGGAGATCCTCGCCGGGTTCCTGCTCGCCGGGTTCATCGGGCTGCTGCCCAACAGCTTCTTCAACAGCCTGTTCGTCGTTCACGCCCCGGCGCCGATACAGCTCCTGGAGAACGTGATCGTCGGCCCGATCATCGCCGTGCTCAGCTTCGTCTGCTCGGTCGGCAACATCCCCCTCGCCGCCGTCCTCTGGTCGGGCGGGATCGGCTTTGGCGGAGTGATCGCGTTCATCTTCGCCGACCTGATCGTGCTGCCGATCGTCGCGATCTACCGCAAGTACTACGGCACGCGCTTCGCCCTGCGGATCGTCGCGCTGATGTTCGTCACGATCGTCCTCGCGGCGCTCGCCGTCGACGGCCTGTTCAGCTTCGCCGGGCTGATCCCGCAGACCCGCCCCTCACGCGCGGACATCTTCGGCTCGGTGCAGGTCAACTACAAGCTGTTCACCAACATCCTCGGCCTCGTCGTGTTCGTCGTGCTCTTCGCCCTGACGATGCGCCGCGGCGTCACCGACCCTGTCTGCGGGATGCAGGTCGATCGCTCAAAGGCGCTCGCGGTCGAGCGCGACGGGCAGACGCACTACTTCTGCTCGGAGCACTGCGCCACCACCTACGCTGCAACGTGCCCGCCGGCATAACCCGGCGGGCACGCTCGCGTCTTACTCAGGTCGTCTGTCTCTACAGGCCGGCGTCGTCGCGACGCTGCCGGCGCTGCATCACCATGATCGAGCCACCCGCGACCAGCAGGAGCAGCCCGGCGCCGACCGTCCAGCGCAGGTCAAAACCGGTGAACGGCAGTGTGCTCGCGGATGCTTTCGCGGGCTTTGCACCGCTCGTGGCCGGAGCGCTGCTCGCGGTCGCGGGCGCAACAGATTTAGCCGGCGTCGTCGGTTCCGCTTCCTTCGTCGATTTCGACGGCGAAGTGCCGCTGCCCGGTGACGGCGTGGTTGTCGCCGGGGTCGTCGTCGCCGGGGTCGTTGTCGCAGGCGTCGTTGTCGCCGGGGTGGTCGTCGTTGGTGTCGTTGGTGTCGGCGGTGGCGTGGTGTAGGTGCCTGTCGATGTGCCTTCAACCGCCAGAGCCGGCGCGGCGGGCGCAAGGCCCAGGGCCAGAACCACCGGAAGGATCAGGAGCGCACGCCGCGCACGGGACGATCCGCTCCTCGTCGTTGCTGCATCTGCTGTCTGTGGCCTGCTCGAGGCCATGACATTGGTCCGAGTCATGCCAACCTCCCGGTTTTGGTCGTGTTTGGTCTTCATTCAGCATCTTCGGCAGGTGGCCTGCCTATCATTAACCAAGGTCTATCAGCTTTGACGGTCGCTACACCCGCACGCGACCCTCGAGCGTTCCCTCTGTGAGCCTGCCGCGGAGCACCTTCTTGTCGAACTTGCCGACGCTCGTCTTCGGGACCTCCGCGATGAACGCAAACTCGTCCGGCAGCCACCATTTGGCCACCCGTCCGCGCAGGTGCTCGACGAGATCCTCCGCGCTTGTACCGGCCCCTTCGCGCAGCACCACGCAGCACAGCGGACGCTCCGCCCAGCGCTCGTCGGGCTTGGCGATCACCGCCGCCTCGACGACATCGGGATGCGCCATCACCTCGATCTCCAGCTCCACCGAGGAGATCCACTCGCCGCCGGACTTGATCACATCCTTTGCCCGATCGGTGATCTGCACCGATCCCGCTCCGTCCACGGCGGCGATGTCGCCGGTGCGCAGCCAGCCGGCGTCGAACTTCTCAGGGTCGTCCTCCTGGAAGTAACGCGCGGCGATCCACGGCCCGCGCACCTCGATCTCGCCGGTGGACTCGCCGTCCCACGTGACCTCCTCGCCGCCGTCTCCCACCAGGCGCAGCTCCACCCACGGCAGCGGCTTGCCCTGCCTGGCGCGGCCGTCCCAGTACGTATCGTCGTGCTCGCCGCTCTCATCAGGGCGTGAGTAGGTCGCGACGGGGCTCGTCTCGGTCATCCCCCAGGCCTGGAAGATCCGCACGCCGTGACGCTCCTCGAAGTCCTTCATCAGCTGCTTCGGCACCGCCGAGCCCCCACAGGCGGCGTTCCGCAGCGAAGTGAGATCGACCTCGGGGTGCTCGTCGGCGTAGCGCAGCATGTCCGCGAAGATCGTCGGCACGCAGCCCATCAGCGTTGGGCGCTCGGCCGCGATCAGCTGCGCCAGAGGCTCCGCCTGCAAGAACCGATCCGGCAGGATCAGGTCGGCGCCGGCGAGCGCCGCGCCGTGCGGCAGCCCCCAGGCGTTGGCGTGGAACATCGGCACGACCGCAAGCACTTTGTCGACGTTCGACAGGCCGAGGGCGTCCTTCATTAACGTCGCCGTCGAGTGCAGGCTGATCGAGCGGTGCGAGTAGAGCACGCCCTTCGGGTTGCCGGTCGTGCCGCTCGTATAACACAGCGCGGCCGCCTGACGCTCGTCGATCTCCGGGTAGTCGAAGGGATCCGATCCGGCCTCTTCCAGCAGATCCTCATAACGCAGCGCGTTTGGCAGTGTTGTGGCTGGAGGACTCGAGGCCTGGGTTGAATCCGAGGGGTGGACGGGGGGCTGGGCGAGATCTCCCATCACCACGTAGTGATCGACATGCTCAAAGCTCGGCGCGAGCTTCGCCAGCAGCGGCACGAGCGATTCGTCGACGAAGATCACCTTGTCCTCGGCGTGGTTGACGATGTAGCTGAGCTGCTCCTCGAACAGCCTGATGTTCAGCGTGTGCAGCACCGCCCCGACGCACGGAACCGCCATGTACAGCTCGAAGTGGCGCTGGTTGTTCCAGGCGAAGGTCCCCACGCGGTCGCCCTGCTCGATGCCGAGCTTGCCGAGCACGCGGGCGAGCCGATCGACGCGCTGTGAAACCTCGCCGAACGTCGCGCGCGACAGCTCGCCGGGGGCGGTCAGCGTCACGACCTCGGCCTGCGGATGGACGTCGCGCATGCGGCGGCGGATGTGGTGCAGGTTCAGCGGGAAGTCGTCCTGCATCAGGCCCATCAGCGGCTTGGTCACGAGCGCTTCACCCCTTGCACTCCTCCTCGCGTTTTCGTCCGCGGACCGTTCTCCCGAGCATCCCCGCGCACCTGCCCTCGCGGAGTCTCTCCCAGCGTGTCCTCGCGCGGCCGTATCCCCGGAACCTCGCTTCGCGCTTGCTCGGGCGCACTCCGGCGGGGCGCCAGCTCGCCGTAGATCGCGCGCGTGCGCAGCGCGATGTCATCCCAGTCGAAGCTCAACACGTGCTCGGAGGCCTCCGCCACCAGCCGGTCGCGCAGCTCGCCGTCGACGAGCAGCCGCTCGATCATCACGCCCAGATGCTCGGCGTCCCCGCCGTTGAAGCGCAACCCCACGCGCTCGCCCTCCGGCACGACCTCGCGCAGGCCGCCCGTGTCGGCGACGATGCACGGGCAACCGGAGGCCATCGCCTCGAGCGCCACCAGCCCGAATGGCTCGTAGATCGAAGGCACAACGCACAGATCGGCGATCCGGTACAGCGAGTGCAGCGCGTCGTCGCCGATCCAGCCGAGGAACACGCCGTGCTCGCTCAGCCCCAGGCGCTCTGCCTGAGCCTTCAGCTCGGCCTCGTGCGTGCCTGAGCCGGCAACCAGGAAGCGCACGTTCTCGACTCGCTCGATCACACCCGGCAGCGCGTCGAGCGCCAGCTGGAAGCCCTTCTCATAGACCAGCCGCCCGATCAGCAGCACGAGCTTCTCCTCGGGCCGGGCGAACTCCGCACGCAGCGCCTGCAGGTCGTCCACCGGTCGCAGTTCGTCGGGGTCGATCCCGTTGGGGATCACCGCGATCCGCCGCTCGTCGATGTCGAAGATGTCGGCCACGTGACCGCGCATGTAGTAGGAGCAGACGATCACTGCGTCCGCGCGCCCGGCCATCCAGCGCTCGACGGCGTGGATGTGCGCCTGCGGCTGATCCTGCACCCAGCCCTGGTGGCGGCCGTGCTCGGTGGCGTGGATCGTCGTCGCATAGCCAACGCCGAGCCGATCGGCGAGCGCCGCGGAGGCGTGCGCGACGAGCCAGTCGTGGCCGTGCACGAGGTCATAGTCGTGCTCCTCGGCGAGCGCGACGCCCGCCGCGAGCATGTCCTCGTTCATGTGCTCGACCCACGCGACGAAGCGGTCGAGGTCGCGCGGCCAGCTCGGCTCGGGCACGCGGTAGACGTTCACGCCCGCGCGCTGTTCCACGATCCAAGCGCCGGGGCGCTCGGCCGGAAGGCTCGGGTCGGTGTCCACCACGCTTCGCTCCGACGGCGCCGCTTGGTCGGCCGCGCCGCGCGTGAGCACGTCCACGGCGACTCCCTGACGGACGAGCGCCTCGGCGAGCTTGCACACGTGTCGTGCCAGGCCGCCCTCGATCACGGGCGGGTACTCCCAGGAGAGGAGCAGCACGCGATTCTCGCTCATCCCGGCACCCTATCTCCCCCGGCGCCGCACCGCCCCCTGTAGGGGTGATCACACGCCGATCAACCCCAGCTCGTCCAGGCGCCGTGCAGCGCTCGAAGCCCATACCACCGCTGCGGAGACGCCGATCACGCCCTCCCGCTCCAGCCGCTTCAGTGTCTGCTCGACGAGATCCCTGCCGATCTGCGAGCGGTCGAAGTCGAGCTCGCTCAACAGCTGCTCGCGGGACCACATCCGCTCGTGGTCGTCGCGCAGCAACTGCAAGATGACCGCCCGTTCGAGCCCCACGCCGTCCGCGGCCCGCGACCCTTTCGATTCTATGTCCATGGGAGCCAATCCCTTCGTGCCGGGCGGTCTCGTCTGAAGCCGCGCCGGACCACCGTTTTCCAGTCGATCTGACCATACAGACAGCTTGGAACGGTTCAGCGTGGCGGACCCCGGCGAGCCGGCTTTTCGGTCCGTCCGTCCCATGTCGCAGGATGCCGGGCCCTTGAGAACGACGACGCTCGCCGACCCGACATCCCTGCGCGCGTGGCAGCGTCTCGCCCTCGACCGGCTCGCCGACTGGCGGGACGGCCCGTTCCTGATCTCGGCCGCCCCCGGCGCCGGCAAGACGCGCCCGGCGCTCGAGCTCGCCAAGCGGCTGCTCGCCCAGCGGACGATCAGCCGCGTTGCCGTCCTCTGCCCGACCACGCCCCTGACCCGCCAGTGGGCGAGCGCCGCCGCCACGCTCGGCGTGCAACTGCAACCCGACGCGCCGGGACCGCGCCCGCCCCGCGACTTCCACGGCGTGGCGGTGACCTACGCGCGGGTGGCAAGCGACCCGCGCGGCTGGGCCGGGCAGGTGGCGCGCGACACGCTGGTGGTGCTCGACGAGGCCCACCACCTGGGCGAGGATCTCGCTTGGGGCACGGGCTTTCAGCAGGCGTTCGCCGCCGCGCCGCGGCGGCTGTTGCTGTCCGGGACCCCGTTTCGTTCCGATGCCACGCCGATCCCGGGCGTGCGCTACGACGCCGAGCGTCTGGCGATCCCCGACGTCTCCTACACCTATGCCGAGGCGGTCGCCGACGGGATCTGTCGCCCGGTGAGCTTCGTGACGTTCGACGGCACGCTGTCGTGGCGCAGCGGCGAGGATGTGATCGAGTCCTCCTTCGAGACCGTGCTCAGCGGACGCGAGGCCAGCCGCCGCTACCGCACCGCGATCTCGACCGAGCTGCCCGACGGACTGCCGCGGATCCTGCGCGAGGCCGATGCGAAGCTGCGCGCGCTGCGCGCCGCGGGCCATCGCGACGCCGGCGCGCTCGCCGTGGCCGCCGATGCGACCCACGCGCGGCGGATCGCCAAGCTGCTGACCGAAGCGACCGGGCGGGCGCCCGTGGTCGTGCTGCATACCGAGGCGCGTGCTTCACAGAAGCTCGCCGCTTTCCGCGACTCGCGCGATCCGTGGATCGTCGCGGTGAACATGGTCTCCGAGGGCGTCGACATTCCCCGGCTGCGCGTCGGCGTCTACGCGACCGCGGCGAAAACGCCTTTGATCTTCCGCCAGATCGTCGGGCGCTTCGTGCGCACGCTCCCTGGCCGCCTGCCCGAGCCGAGCTGGCTGTACCTGCCCGCGGAGCCCGTCCTGTGCGGCCACGCGGGCGAGATCGAACACGAGCTGCGTCGCGCGCTGCGTGAGCCGGACTTCGACGAGGGCCTTGAGGAGCCGCCCGAGCGGCTCGCGAGCGAGCCCTCCGAGCACGCCGAGTTCGTCCCGCTCTCGGCCGAGTTCGCGCCCCAGATGACCCTGTTCGGCCCGGCGGCGAAGGCGCCGGCGAGCAGCTCGACGCGCTTGCCGACGCCTGAGCTCGCGCCACCGGCGGCGTTCGAGCGCCGCGCCGATCTACGCGCGGAGCGCAGCCGCCTCGTGGCCGACCTGCACCGCCGCGACGGGCGCAGCCACCGCGAGATCAACTCCTGGCTGAACCGCACCGTCGGCGTGGACCGCGTGGAGACAGCCAGCATTCCCCAGCTCGAGCGCTCGATCACGGCGCTCGTCCAGGAGCTGACGCGCCGCAGCCGCTCCCCCGCCGCGCGCTGAGCCTCGTTAATCAACGATCGAAATACGAGTGACGAGCCACAGTGCATGTGCGGTCAAGGGCGTCGGGCCCGGTCAGAGCTGGGCGACATAGACGAGCGCGTTCATCACAGGCTCATCCCCGATGCACAGCGGCAGAGTAGGACATCAGCTGTGTAATCAGGGCACACTCCATGCCGCGCGCCGCTACCTCGGCGGGAGCCACTTCAGCGCCTCGTCCTCGGCGTCTCCGCGCAGCTCCGGCGCCATATTCTCGCTCAGCGCAGCGCGAGTTCTCAGGAACTCAACCACCTCCGCCACGTCGTGCACACGCACGATCTGCGCCCCGGTATCGACGCCGAACTGGACCGCCGCGAGCGTGCCCGCGAGCCGCTTCTCGGGTCCCTTTCCCGTCAACATCCCGATGAAGTACTTCCTCGAAACCGCCAACAAGATCGGACGATTGAAGCGCCGCAACTCGACCAGCCGCCGCAGCACGGCGATCGACTCCTCGGGCGTCTTCGCGAAGTCGAGACCGGGGTCGACGATGATCTGATCCCGATCGACGCCGCGACTCAATGCCACCTCGATCCGCTCTTCCAGCATCCCGATCACATCCGCCATCGGGTCCCCATAGCCGGGAAAATGCTCCACCTTCGGCGCCGCCCTGGTGTGCATCACGACGAGCGCCGCTCCCGCCTGCGCCGTCACTTCAGCGAGTGCCGGGTCCGCTAGCCCGCTGACGTCGTTGATCATCGCGGCGCCGGCCTGTAGCGCGGCCTCCGCGACGCGCGGGCGCCAGATGTCCACGGAAACGACCACGCCCTCCTTCGCCAGCGCTCCGACCAATGGAATCAGACGCTCGATCTCCTCGTCCTCAGAAATGATCGGCGTGTCGGTTCTCCCCGACTGCACTCCAACGTCAATTATCTGCGCCCCATCCTCGCTCTGGCGCAGTGCAAACTCCAGCTGAGCATCCAACGTGCGCAGCGTTCGACTGTCGGCGACCGAGTCATCGCCGATGTTCACGATCCCCATGATCAGCGGCTTGCCCGGCTGCAGCTCGACCGTCTGCTGCCTAAGTCGCAGCTTCACGTGGCAATCCGTATCGAAGGAATACGAACTCATCCACGACCGCATGTGCAGTCAATGAGATGGCCCTCGGGTGAGGGCCGCCTTCGAGAATCGCCCGCGGCCCGTCTCCACCGGAGATTCGCGGTGAGATCACCATGATCAGCTCGTCGAGCAGGCCACCCCTCAGCAGCGACCCGAGCAGCGTCGGGCCGCCCTCGCAGAGCAGGCGATCGATGTCATGGTTCGCCTTCAACTCGCGTAGCAACGGATGGAGATCAAGCGCGCCGGATACATCGCTCTCGCCGCCGATCACCTCGACGCCGCGTGGGATCTCCTTCGTTGAGGACTCCTTCTTTGTCAGCACGACCACCTCGAGGTCCTTCGCCGCAAACACCGCCAGCGAGCTTTCGAGCCGCGCACTGGCACTGACGATGCACAGCGCCGGCTGTGCCACCCCCGTCCGCTCCTTCCGCTGCTTCTGCTCCTCGGCTGTCAACAGCGCGTCGTATCCCTCGATCCTGACCGTCGAAGCTCCGACCAGCACACCATCGTGGACCGCCCGCAACTGATGGAGCAGCGCCTGGTCGGGCGGCCCCGTCAGGGATGAGACCCGGCCGTCCTCCGTCACGTGCCCATCCAGCGAGGAGACCATCATCCCCGTGATCGTCGGACGATCTCCCGGCGGACTCGCCCGCTCGGGTTGTGCCCACAGCGCCGCCCAGGCCGTGTCGGGAAAGACCGAACCGGGGAAGGTCGCGTCGGCGAAGGGCTTGTCGGTCACTGGGTCGTCCGTCATGGGTACCTACACAGCGGGTGGTTTATACGGCTGGGTGGTTGGTGGCATAACGCGGTTTGGCGGTTATACGGCTGGATGTTGTAGGACGAATGGGTGCTACACGACAGGCGGGGGCGTCCCCTCGGCGCTCGCCGGAAGCGCCGGGTCCCACTCGCAAACTACGCACGCGTGGCGGAACGCCGAGCGCGCGAACTCGAGCCCGAGCGCGTGCGGGTCGGGGCTGTTGCGAACGTCCTCCCATTCGAGGATGTACTCGCCGAGCGTCTCATCCCAGTGCGCCGCATCGGGCGAGAGCGTCGCGCTCGCAAAGCCCTCCGGCGCCGGGTGCGCGTAGGCGTAGAACGCCGCCTTGCCCGAGCGCGCGTCGCCGGGCCACCAGCCGACCGCGACCTCCTGAGCGTCCATCGCGTTGCGCATGATGAAGTCATCCGACGGCGGCTCGGCCGGCAGGCCCGAGAACAGGCTCACCGCGAGGTCGAACGAGCCCCACCATGCGTTCACCGGCGTCGAGCGTCCGCGATAGGGCGCGCGGAATGCGGCCAGCACGCCTGCCGCCTGGGTCGCGGCGGCAAAGTAGGTGGAGACCTGCCCGGGGTCATAGCGCGCGTGCTCGGTGTCCTCGTCGAGCGGCACGCTCCACGCCACCTCCTGCGGCGTCGGGTCGATCTCGACTGCGCCGGCCAACGCACCGACCGCGCTCAGAACCTCGCGTGTGACCTCGCCCACCGGGCGATCCGGGGTGAGGGCGACGCGTCTGACCTCTCCCCCGCTGTGCTCCACCGTGGCCTCGTGGGTGTGCAGATCCAGCGCGACGACGAACGCGCCCGAGCCGTCCGGCGCCGGCAGCGGGCCGGTCTCCCAGCCGCGGGCTGTCAAACGCAGCGCCGCGTGCTGGAGCTCGGGCTCGGGCGGAGCGAGCACCGCCGCGAGCTTGCCGAGCACCTGGGTGTGCGCGTGCAGCGTGTCGCACGTTTCACTCCACTCCTCGTAGGCAAGCGCCGGCCATACCGCGGACATGGCCATACGCTAGCGGCTTGGCGTGTCGATACCCAACCCGGGCCCGGAGAAACGCGCCGAGCGCCGAGCCCCTAGCCTTGCGAGCATGAACTCGTCATACCACGCTGGCTTCGAGGCCGAGCCGGCACATCGAGAGCCGATGCCGGCCGCATACCATGAAAGGAAGCGAGACTTATGAAGACGATGACATGTCGACAACTGGGTGGACCGTGCGACCTCGCGCACCACGGAGACAATGCCAATGAGGTGATCAAGGCACAAGACAAGCATCTGAAGGAGATCGTCGCCGGTGGTGACGAAATCCACCGGGATGCCTTGAAGGAGATGCAGGGCAGGTGGAAGCATCCCCGATCGGGAATGGCCTGGTACAAAAAGGCCAAGCGTGATTTTGCCGAGCTTCCGGAAGATTGATGGACATGAACCTGACTCTCTCCCAATGCTTCGTCCTCGTCCATGAACCCGACCTCGCGCTGGCCTTCTATCGCGACACGCTCGGCCTCGAGCTGCGCAACGATGTCGCCCGCGGAGATTTCCGCTGGATCACTGTCGGCGCCGCCGAGCAGCCCAACGTCGCGATCGTCCTCACGAACTACCTCGCCGGCAGCCCCGCCGACGGAGACGCGCTCGCCGCCCTGCTCGCCAAGGGCGCCCTCAACGGCGTCCACTTCCACACCGACGACCTCGACGCCACCTTCGCACAGCTGCAGTCCTCGGAGGCCGAGATCGTGCAGGAGCCGACCGAGCAGTTCTGGGGCACGCGCGACTGTGCCGTGCGCGACCCGTCCGGCAACCTCGTGCGGATCGACCAACCGCCGGCGGCGGGGTCGTAACAGGGAGGGATGGAGCTTCTCCGTGTTGATCCGGCCCGACGGATACGTTGCCTGGGTCGGAGACGGCACAGATACCGGATTGCGCGATACGCGGTCCAAGGCGAGCCGGTCGTGGCCCGCGCCGCCGAGCGCCTGGCCGCGATCATCGGAACCGGCTGGCCCCCGGTCAGCCAACCCGACGCAAGGCTCCTGGCCGAGTGCCTGGTAAGCCTGGCGATCAGCTACGCCGCGCTCCCGGCCGGGCCGACGGGCATGACCGCGGCCTCAGTGACCACCCTGCTCGGTCCGTACATCGAGCGCGTGCTCGCCGAGGCAGGTCCCTAACGGACCGATCCGCCGCGCCTTGACCAGGCAACACGCCCAGACCGGGCGGCCGGCCCGGGCCCCGACCGCCGCGCCGGGAGGCGTGAGCGTATCCAACATTGTTGATGAACCGACACCCGGACGGCAGCGTTATTCGTTGCCGTCCGGTGTGCCCATGCATGCTTGCGCTCGCCCCGAGGGCGGAGCGTCCTGGTGTTTATTCGGCGGTTACCGCCCAGGATCCGTTGGCGACGCCTCCTGGTTCGCCACCTGCCTCTGGGCCGATCTGGGCACCGTATGTGTACGGTTCGACTTTGATTGTCGCTGCCGGTGGAGCGTTCAATTCAAAGGCGACATATACGCATAGATTGCCTTTTGTCGCCAGGGGGTTTTCTGCGGTCCCGGGGCATTCCGGCGTTTCTTGTTCTCCTTCTTTGAGATAATGCGCCACCGGCGCAGCTTGCAGCGGGATCACGAATGAGACCGCGGTCTCTGGCGTAGGGCTCCCAAAGCTCGGGTTAGCCGGCGGGACCGTAAGCACCCACCTCCCCTTCTCGGTCTTTCCAGCAGGCAGCGTTTCGGTGAAACCCGTCGTACCGTTGCATGCCGTTGTTTTTTTGCCTTCAGCGGCCGTGAATTCCGTGCCGCCCTGTTCGTTACACGTGGCCACACCTGTAGCGATTTCCTTGCTCGTCACGCTCGTCCCGTTCGTGCCGTTGCTACCGGTTGCGCCAGCGTGGCCTTCGGCGCCCTGTGCGCCGGCCGGGCCTGCTGGGCCGGTTGCTCCCGCTGGCCCGGTCGCTCCCGCTGGGCCGTTCGCGCCGTTCTTCCCGGCTGGTCCCGCGGGGCCGCGGGGGCCTGTCTTGGCCTTCGGCTTGGCCTTCGCCGCTGACGCGGCGGGACCCGCGTTCGCTTGCAAGGCTCCACCGCCGCCGCTGCCTGTGTTGCCGGTTGCTGCGAAGGCTCCGCCGGTGGCCGCGAAAACCAGGGCGAGCACGGCGATCGCCGTGCTGGGGGTAATCCGGATTCTTCTAAACATCACTCGCTCTCCTTATAGATAGATCAAACAGGAAGGTCATCGCTTGGCCTTTCGCACACGACTTGTCTGCCTGGCTTTCTTACGCCCGGTTTTCTTGGCTTTGCCCGCCTTCTTCCTCTTCGATTTCTTGGTGGGCGCAACCGCCTTCTTCACCGGAACAACCGCCACCGGGAACACGATGCCCGGGACCGGCAGCTGCGCCAGCGTGACGGGCAACGCGAGCACGGATGGCAGTCCTGTGGTGGTGAACGTGGCCGGCGCGCCCCACAGGGTGTGCGAAGCGCCTGGGATGTACCCGCTGGAGACCGCGATCCTGTACGCGTACTTCGTCCCCGGCTGCAAACCGGTCAACCCGAGCGCCTCTTCGACAGGGATCGTGCTCGTGCCCGCGGAGCCCGAGAGCACGATCCCGTACTGCGTGCTCGCACCTTCATAGACCCCTATTTCGAATGCGTATGTCGCGGGTAGCCCGTCGGGGTTCACGACCCCCGCGACGGTCGCGCTGGTCGCGCCGACCGCGCTCACCGACCCCGTCTGCGCGCCGGGGAGCGGCCCCGGGGCGGTCGTGAAGCTCGCTTCCTCCCCGATCGCTTCGCCGCCCTCTGCTTTTTTGTTTACTTCGTGTTCGTTGCTCGCAGCGAGACGGAAGTGGTAGGTGGTGTCTGGTTGCAGGCCGCTGGCTTCCATCGTTGTCGCGATCCTGCCGTACACCGAGGACTGCGCACCCGCGGTCCTCGAGACACCCGGACAGCTCGCCCTATTCACTCCGGGGCAGGACTGCAGCGCTTCGCCTGGCGCGTATTCGAAGAAGTATTCGGTGTCGGTGTTCTCGGGGTTCAGTTCCCCGAACAGCACGACCGAGGCATCCTTCACAAACGATGCGCTCGGCTCTCCGATGGCCTTCGCGGGGACGATCGGCGTGCTGAACGACAGGCGTTCCCCTGTCAGCGTTTCCGGCGCTTTGACGTTGTCGTTTTCTGCCGCGAGCTGGTAGTAGAACGTTTCGTTAGGACGCGCCGCGACACTAGCCTGCACCGGGCCTGCCGCCTGGACTTGCTGCTTGGGCGTCTGTTCGCCGAGCGTTTCGCTGCGGCCCCACCCGAACCATGCTTCGGTACCGGACACGCCCTCCGGGTTCACTTCCCCGTTCAGCGTGCAATCCAGCGTCACGGACGTTTCGACTTCAGCCCCTGGGACACAGCCGGCGGCCCCCGTGAGCAGTTCAGCGACAGGCTCAGGCTGATACGCCAGGACTTCATGCTGGCTGGTGGCAGCACCATACAGTGCGCCCTGCCCGTTGAACCCCGGTCTTACACCGACATACGGTACCACGAATTCCGTGATCTGATGACCGCTGGCAGCGTTATAAAGCACACCAAAAGGTGTTTCATTGTTAATTCCTCGACCGGGTGTTACTTCGACTGCCGTGACCGCGAGATGACCACCGCCATCGATCGCGAACCCTGCGATCCGTGCGACCGTCCCGGCCTTTTCCCTGGGGGTCACTTCGAGGTCTTTGACCGCTTCGCCGTTGGGGTTGAGCTCCTCGATGACGGTCGATGATTCGTTGGTCGCGTACGTGAGGTATAGATCGCTGGTTTCCTGGTCGATGGCGAGCTTCTGCACCTGCTCGCCCGCTGGCTGGAGTGGGATTTCGCCCACCCACACGCCGGTAGCGGCGTCGAACTCCTGCACCCGGCCTTCATCACCGACATACAACAGGTCATGTTCGCCACCAGCCGCCAAGAGATTCCCACTAGCCAGCCCCGTCAAATTGAACGCGCCATGTTCACTCGTACCGGGCACGGACTCCGCGGGTGCGGTGCATACGACGCCTTTTTCTTCTTCTTCGTGTATGCAGAGATCGCCTTTCGTCTTTTTGTTGACTTCTTTGCCGATCTCCAACACAAACTGGCCTTCTGGGGTGAACTGCTGCACCCGCTCACTCAGGACATCCGGCGATTCAGTCGTCCGTTCCGCGACGTAGACATCACCGCTCGTGGGATCGACGGTCACGCTCCTAATGTCAGTGCCGAACTGTCCCGCTGCCGCTCCGCTGACGCCGGCCTTGCAGACATTACCCGAGGCGGCTGTGCAGAGGTCCCGTTCGGCAAGTGGAGCAGCCTCTTTGATCTTCGTCTCGTTTACTTCCCTGCCGAACATCAATACAAACGCCCCTGTGGACGTGAGCTCCTGCACACGAGCATTACCCTGATCGGCGACATACACATCACCATTAGCCGCACCCGCAACGCTTTCGGGATATAGGTAGCCACCGGGGGCCGAGCTTTCCCTTGCCGGCTCACATTCACTGCCGGGGCCGATGGCGCAGACGTCTTCCAGCGCAGCGCCAGCTTTCGCATTGACCTCCGTCAGGTTCACTTCACGGCCGAAATGGCTGGCAAGGACAAGCTTCACCGGCGGCGCAGCAAACGCCGAAGTGACACCCGTAAGCAGCACGAGCACGACAGCAAGCACGGCGAGCAGCAACATTTTCGACTTCATCGGATGAATGCTCATCAGCGTGCTCCTCCCCGGCCGGTGATACCGGCCCCTCGCGCCTCGGCCCTCTTGGCCTTGGCTTTCTTCTTTACCGTCGCCTTCGGTGTCGTACACCCGTTGACGGCGACCTTGGTGTTCAGCTTGAGCACCGCGCCGTTCTGCGCGACGAACTCGCTCGGCATCACGAGGCTCGTGGGCTTCACCGCCTTTGTCGTCACGGTTCGGTGGACGGTCCGGCCGTGGACCTTGCGCGTCGTCTTGCGCTTGATGGTCGTGGTGCTCGTCAGCGCGCAGAAGTTCCCGTTTGCCGCGAGGGCCGAGTGGGGGCCCTCGGGTAGATACAGCTCGAACGTGTTGACGGGGACGTCGGGCACTGTCTTGAACGTGCTGCTCGTGATCCCGGTTTTGCTGATGAACGTGCTGCCCGTCAGGTCGACTCGTACGCCGTCGCCCTGGAGGACGACGATCAGCGACGGGAACGCTTCCCCACCATGAGAGACGAAGTACACGGGGCCTGTTAGGCCGACCGGCAGCAACGGCGTGCTTGCTCTGACGACCCCGACGACCGATGCCGCTGGGCAGCCCGCGGGGTTCGCTTCGAACTGCGCCGCCGTACACGCTTTCTGCAACGTCGTCAACCGCGAGGGCAGCTGCTTCGGCAGTTCGACTTTGACGCTCGCGATGTTCGCCTCACTACCAACCGAACCCGCGGGGTAGGACACCTTCGCGTCAAGGCTCGCACCATCCGCTTTGCTGGTGTGCCCGCTCGTGGTGACCGCGAACGATGGTTTGAACGCAAGGCTCTGACAGCCACCGACCGCGAACGCGCTGGAGACATCCGCCACGGTGTTCTGGCTACCGGAGATCTTCGCTGTGATCTGCTGCGGGTTGCAGCTGGTGGGGTTGAACATGAAGTCGGGGCGGTCGATGTCGACCGCGATCCGCTGCAGGCGCAGCGGGACACCGAAGATGATCTGCGGGACCGCATGCGGCCCTGTTTCATCGGTCGTGATCGTCAACTCCGAGGTCACAGGATCCACATCGATCCGTGCACGAACCACCACCAGCCCCAGGTTGAACGGGCCCGCTATCGCGTGCGTGACGATCGAGAGGCCGAACGGCGCGCCCTTGTAGGGGCCTGTCAGGTAGACGTTCCCTTCGATTTCGAAGGGGTGGGAGCCCGCGCCTGAGGCGACGCGTGTCGTCCCGATCTTCGACGCTTCCCCACACGACCCAGCTTCCGCTTCGCCCGCACCGCACAACGGGACGCTCGCGAGCATCCCCAACAGCCCCGGCGGGGTATGCACCTGGATGCCCTTCACGAACTGTTCGCGATCCTGACGGGAGAGGTTCAGCGTGAACGCGCTGAACGCACCCGCCTGCGGCGTCGCCGTCCCCGCGAGAAATCCTGGGCTCAAACCCGGCGAACCCGCACAACCCCCCACGTTGAAGAACGAAGACGGCGTCGCATCCGCCGTACCCGCAACCGACAACCCTTCGGGCGTGATCCCCGGGGCACTCCACGGCGTGAAGTCCGCCGTCGTCACCGCAGGCCCACACACAGCAGGGTTATCCAACGGCGCGCGGGGACCACCGTTCAGGTGGATCTTCAGTTCGCTGAACGGCGCCTGAGGGTTCTGCAAGAACTTTGTCGTGAGCTGTCCGGTTGCGGGGTTTGCCTCTGTTTTGCCCGCGACCTTGATCTGGATACCCGCATCCGCGAATTCCCCCGTACCACCCAATTCCAAATACAACTGATACAAGTTGCCATCCAACGCATCCTGGTCAGTACACGGCGCCTGGCCAGACCCGCCGCAACCCGGACGCGCCAGGTAGACGTGCCCCTTCACCGGGACCCCCAAATCGGGGGAGATCGCTTCCGCGGTACCGACGATCGACGCATCCGGACAGTGCCCGGGCGCGAGCTGCAGTTCGCCGTTCAACCCCACTTCTTCAGATTCCGGGCCCGTGAAGTTGATCCCTTCGGGGCCGGTCGCGTTACACGCCTGGATACCATCCACCACACCGGGACTCACAGACATGCCCTCCGGCAACGTCACGACCGCGTCACGCAAATGCGGCGTCGCTAACGAACCCGGCGCCTCGGGCTGCGGCACATCGATACCGACACCCAACCCCACAGGCTCATCCGCCTGCAACGTATCCGGCTGCACCCCGATCGACGGTTCAAACCCCAAAGCATTACAACCCGTCAACCCCGGCAACATCACAGTTTCTTCGGCGTACCCCGAATACTGTCCGTTCACGCCGACGCTACCCGGTTCCTCCCACGAGTCCGTGCGCATCGTCGCATCCTCCCGGCCAGCCACGCAATCCGTACCCAACGACAAAAACGGCACCGCGGTAACACCCGCAGCCTCACCCCCACCAGAACAAGTCAACGGCGCCGTCCGTTCCGTTTGATCGCAGAACCGTCCCCGCATCGCATCGTGGCTGGGGTCGGCTGGAACACCCCAAAAAGTTAGTTCGTAGGCCGACAGGGCGATCGTCGGGATCTCGTTGCTGGTGACCGTAAAACCATATTCACCGCCCGCGGTACGCACCAAATGCGCCGTCAACAACGGCGTCAAGACCCCCGCATTGTTCTCCAACGCGAACTCCGCGGACTGGCCCGCTTCCGGCACCACGTTCACAATCGGCCCAAGTAGTTCCTTCCCACCAAAGACATGCAGCACATACCAACCAACTTGGGTATCCGCGGGACAATGCCCAGCGCTGACACCGTTGAGCAGCGCCAACGGACACCGCGGCGCCGCCTGCGGATTACCCAACAAACCCGGAGGCAAACCAACAACCACATCCCTCGGATCACGAGTCGGCACAAGAATCTTCCCATTGAAATTTTTTGAAAATATTTCCGAGGAAGTGAATACACCCGTTGTTGTCAACGCCCACGGGTGGCCACCAGCCTGCGTAAACGGCAACCCGTACGGCTCGTTGGTAAATTCATACCCTTCTTCGTCCGTTCCTGCGTTCTTGAGTACTTCCGTCGTCCGTTCCGTCATCTGCATCGAGAACTTCGCGATCCCAAACGCCCCCGGTTCAGACGCAGCACCAGCCACGGGCGCCGCGACGAGCACACCCATCAGCGAGATCGCCAACACCCCTATACACATAAGACGCCTCATCGTCCCGCCCTCCCGCCTTTGCCGGCTCGCTTGGCTCTGGCCTTTGCGCGCTTCGCCTTAACACACCGACCGTGGGTGAGCTTCTTACCCGCGGAGCACTTGGGTTTCGTGGCCTTCTTCGGCGTTACCGCCGGTGTGGGCGCGGGCGCCGCGAAGTTCCCACCCGGCGCCTGCGAGGAGCTCCCCGGAACCAATAACGGCACAGGGTTCGTCAACGACCCCTGGCACGCATCGCCTTCACACGGCCGGCGTTCAGCCGGCGCCTGCGGAAACCCACCCCCCAAACGCGCATCATAAATATCAGCCGAACCATCGGTATCCTGCGTCGCCAACCCCTGCGAGGTCACAAAGAACACATCCCTGCCCGTCGGCGAGATCACCGCGTCTTCATCCGGTTCCAGATCACTGCCGCTGGAAACCAACGAGACGCCGCCTTCGCTCGACCCAGGCGCCTCATACCATTCATACACGTTGACGAGGCCATTCACCGCAGCCGGCGACAGCGGCTCAGCGCTCTCGAACACAATCCGCGAACCATCTTCGCTGACCGCACGATTGTCCATTTCATACTGAGACCGCACCCCTTCCCCTCCCCAGTGCCCCGGTGGGATCGACGCTTCGAACCGGTCGTTGTTGCCGTTTGCATCGAAACCGTCTTCGCCCGTCGACACGCGCTGCAACGCACCCGTCACCGCGTCATAGCGATAGACGTCCTGGGCGCTGTCGGTATCGCCCGCCGCCAGTTGCGCATAGGTCGCAAAGACCAGGAATCGGCCATCGGGGCCCGCCGTCTGGGCATCCTCATCCGAGCCGTCCGACCGCGAGGGACAGTGCAAGTCTGCCACAGTTCCCGAGAGTTCCTTACCCGAACACAGATCGCCGACGAACCCCATCTGGCCAGAGACCGCGTCATACATGTACAGATTGCTCGCGCCAGCGTGCGGCACAGCGCGGCCTTCACCTTCCAGCGCTTTCTGCTGCGCCCCGCCCAGCAAGTCACCGGACGCGACGAAGTAGACCCGCGACCCATCCGGCGCGACCCGCATCACATTCTGCACGCCGGCTTCCCCGCCGTTCGGATCATGCGAGACCTGCACGAGCGAGGTCACCACCCTGTTCTTTACTTCACAACCAGGTTCGGCCGCAGGGCAGCCGATCCTCGCCATATACAGGTCGTTCCCATTGTCTTTGTCCCCGACTGGGTCGAGCGGCGCCGGCGTCGTGAAGAACACACTCGACCCGTCTTCGGAGGCACCAATGAAGTGCGCCCTTGCTCGCGCCGGACCACCGGGACAGGGGACTTCCCCACACGCTTCCCCAAGCGGCCTAGAGACTTCAAGCGTCCTGGATCCTTCCAGACGCACGAACAACTGAAAATTTTCCCCTTCACCTATCACAGTGCAAGGCGTCTTCGCACTGAAGAACACCTCATTTCCACCATCGGCGACGGCGTTGAAGTGATCCGTCGTGCTGCTGTTGTCGCCTACCTGTACGTCACAGGCTGGGCTGAGCGACTTGCCTTTGTTATTCAAACCCAGACGACGCACCGTGACGGGTTCGCCACCACATCCACGATCGAATTCGTAAACCTGTTCCGCCGTGACACCCGCTTCTTCGGCCGACAAAAACCCTAGGCTCGGTGCAAGCAAGATATGGCAGAGATCTGGACTGGCGTCGATATACCCGAGGAGGATCGGTGTTTCGGGGAACACCTTGAAGGGCTGCCCTGCCATTTCCCAGTTCGCGGGCACGTCCGGTAAATTCGTGGAATGCAGCACGACCTCCGCTTCGGTGCTGGTCTGGAAGGCTTCTTCGTGATTGGCTCCCGGCTTACCCAATGCGAGCACGGTGGTCAAGGTCGATGACACGTCTCTGCTCGCCACATACGGCAGCAGCGTGGCAGGCACGATCATAGGAGTGGTCGACCAACCCGACGTACCCCGGCGCGCAATGTAGTCAAATCCCACTTCCGGACCAGACGGCGCGTCCGCGAATGCGCCCGCCGAGTAGAACGCCACGCTTTCACCGTCCGGCGCGACGGCCTCGATCGTTTTCGCGCCGTACCCGCCCTTGTAGACAGGGCTCACCATCTCATACGTCCGGCCTTCGGGGAGCGCGAGCGCCGCGGAGCTAAACGACAACAAGGCGGCCAGCGGCAGCGCGACCGCGGCCACCGAGACCGCCGCCCAGCGTGCCTGACCGTGTTTCTGTGAGATATGCATTGTCTATTTGCTCCCCTTGCGGTGGGTTGACTTCTTCTTGTGATGCTTAGCCTTTGCTTGCTTTATCTCTTCCCTGATTGGTTTTGTCATTGCCTTGCGCTCCCGGCATCGCTGCGCTGCGAAGGACGACTGGTGGATAGGACTTCTTCACCACGGGGCGTGAGATGCCACGCATTGGGTACACCCGCCGTCGCGCCACCGGAGTTTCTGATCAGACCGTGGCCCTCCAAACGCCGCATCAGCCGCGAGATCTGACCCTGGTCTCTCACCCCGGCCGCCCGTGAGATCTCGCGGTTGCTCGGCGGGTTCAACTGCCGCTCGCTCAGGTCCGCGATCGCGGTCAGGACGAGATGGGTACGGACGGTCAGACGAAAAGGCGCAGCTGATTTGGTGAGCGGACCCCTATGCTTCACGGCCGGCTTCGCGGGCTTGATGCTATTGCGCTGGGCCGGCTCCAGGGGACGGTGCGCATCGATGATCGCTTGGCCACCGGGGGTCAGGCGCCATGCCTTTGCCAGACCCTTGGTATGACCCCGACCATCGCGGGCGTTCTCCACCAGACCCTGATTCTCCAAACGCATCATCAAACGCGAAACCTGGCCCTGGTCAGCGACACCCATGTACTCAGAGACCTCGCGGTTATTCGGGTTCGCCCCCCGGCCGCCCAGCACCGCGACCGCCGCCAACGCCATCTGCGTACGAACCGTCAAACGGAAATCCAGCGGGCCTGACCGACTCCCGAACACACACCCACTCCCTGGGGCACCGACCGTGATCCGCGGGACCGAGCGCGCGAACTCCCGCGCCGCGGCCACACTCCCACGGTAAGGCAACACAATCGTCGCCATCAACGGGTTCAACAGCTCCATCAACGACCCAGGACGCTCCTGGGCAAGACGCGCATGGATCACACCAAACGCCCCACCCACAATTCCCTCCGCCGTCACCGGCGGCAACCCATCCAGCGCCTTCATACCCACACGGCCCTCATCGATCACACCCGCCAACTGCTCCAACACCTCCGCGCGCCGCGCAAGCACCCGCGGACCCGCGCCAAGCGCCTCCACAAACACCAGCCGCCGCAACGCCAGCTCACCCTCGAGAGACCCCAACACCACCGCCAGGCCACCACGAACACTCGCGGTCCAATCCCGCTCGGACTCATACACGGGACGCGCACGGGCGAGCAACTCCTCGACACCATGATCAAACGCCGCGAGAAAACAATCTTCCCGATCGCTGAACAAGTCATAAAACGTCTTACTCGACACACCCGCACGTTCCGCGACCTTCCGCACCGCCATCCCCCGAAAACCCTCCTCACCAACAACCGCAAACGTCGCGTCCAACAACCTGCCACGCTGCAACTCCGAGACATACAGGCCACCACCATGCCGGCCCGGCACGGGATGACGCATCCGCAAACGACCACTCGCAGCCATCAGCAACCACCCCCCACGGCTTTAGCCAGTAAGCATCCAGGGCGCCGCGGTCCCAGATCAGTAGGGCCGCGGCGCCCAGCACTACGAGCACCACCGCGTGAGGGGACACGCGACGGAGCCTCCTCGAGCGCCACCACAGAGGGGTCCATGACGACGCTCGAACAGACCCCGCGAACAGGAACGACAAAAACCGCGCGAAAGGCGCGGCGAGAACCAACTAAAAGACGATCAAAGGCGCCCTTTTCGGCGCCGGAGCTAGGCTTTTTGCCTGCTAGATCCGGAGTAGAGAGAGAGAGAGAGAGAGAGATGTGTCAGCGAGGCTGACGCATCTAGTTATGGCACCCAACGGGCGCACAACGACCCCTGTTACATCTGCCCCCGAAGGACTCATGCCAAAACAACCCCTCATCATGCGATCCGGCCCTCTCCCAAGGTCCCCTGCAAAACGCTCGCGATCGATCCCACAAGGACCAACCCAAACCTGAATCTATTTCCCGTGCCCCAAACCCGAGGAGCACCTAACGCAAAACACTATATGCGTTTCCGCTTGACATTGCAACCCCGAACCGCCCAAGCCCAGAAACGGCATTCCAGAGCCAAACTGGAGAGGCGCGAAAGAGCCGAGTGGGGGCCACGGTACGCGATCGTTCAGGCTTTGGCGCAGCAGCGGACCCGGGGGCCTCGTCACCTATAGGCCGCCTGGCACGCGCCTGTAGCGAAGGTAAACGACGCGAGAGCCAAACCTCCGCGTCTCGACCAACTCCAGGTTGATCCTTTCGTCCAGGGTCGGGAAGTAGGGCGTGCCGCCGCCGAGCAGGACCGGGCTGACGAACAGCCGCCACTCGTCGATCAGCCCCAGCTCCATACACGCACGGGCGAGGCCGGCGCCGCCGACGGCGATGTCCTTGCCGGGCTGTTCTTTGAGCCTCGAGACCTCCTCGCCGACGCCGCCGGTGGCCAGCCTGGTGTTGCCCACCACGCTCTGCAGCGTCGTCGAGAACACGACCTTCGGCAGGGCCTTCCAGATCCGGGCAAACTCGACCTGATCCGCCGCCAGCGGACTCTCCTCAGCGGTCTCCCAGTAGACCATCGTTTCGTAGAGCCGCCGTCCGCAAAGATGCACACCGATCTCCCGCACCTGCCGGGTATGGAACCCAAACAGCTCCTTGTCTGGCACCGACCAGTCGCTCGCGCCATCGGGCCCGGCGATGTAGCCGTCCAACGACACAGTCATCGAATAGATCAGCTTCCGCATCACGGTCCTCCCTCGGTTGGACCCCATTGTTCTGCAGATAACGACTTCGCGTCACCTTATTGCCCATCGGCGCCCGTCGATCGCGCTCGGTGGCGAGATCATCGCGCGAGCTTCCGGCACACAACGGCAACACCGTTGCCCACGGCGCGCATTTACCGCCTCGACGACGAGCACCAACCAGCATTTCTATCGGGGAGACAGATAGCAGTCGGCTCGTGGACTAGCGATTCCGCAATTGGTGGCGGAATCGTGGGCGGTTGACCCATGAGTGCGCCTGCCTACAACCCGGTCAGGAAGTCGGCGGAGACTCCATGCCTGCTCCTTCTTCCAGGCGCTTGCTCAGACGCTCGAGCTGCGGACGGAGAACCGGCAGTTCGTCCTCGACGACATCCCAGACCAGCCCCAGCTCCACCCCGAAATACTCATGGATCAGCTTGTCGCGCATACCCGCGATCTTTCGCCACGGAATCTCCGGCTCCAGAGCGCGTGTGTCGTCGGATATGCCCTTGACCGCCTGACCGAGGATCTCGATGTTGCGGATCACCGCATCCTGAGTCTTATCGTCCAAGAAGAACGCCTCGCGGCCGTCCGCTGTGTAGCGCTGGATCGCGTCTACAGCATCGATCGCATGGCGCAGACGTGCCCGCTCATCCTTCACAGCGGAACAGCCTCGGCGAAAATGCGGTCCCGCATGTATGGGCTGACGCCCCCATCGGTGAGCACGTCAACATGGCTGTCAAGCAGATCCTCCAGATCCTGCCAGAATCCGACGAGATCGAGCAGGTTGCGTCCTGGCTCCATTTCGACGAGGAGATCCACATCGCTGCTCGCCCCCGCCTCGCCCCTAGCGGTCGAGCCGAACACGCGCACGTTGCGGGCACCGTGCTCGGCGGCATACGCCAAGATCTCGTGCCTCCTGGCGCGGAGCCCAGCGAGATCGAATTGGGTCGGCACAGCGCTCATTCCGAAGATCACGTTATCGCCATGACCGGCGCTTTCACGGCGCAGCATCTAGCAAGACTTCTATCGGGGAGACAGGATTTGAACCTGCGACCGCCCGGCCCCCAGCCGGGTGCGCTACCAGACTGCGCCACTCCCCGTGACCGCGTCGATTCTACGGACAAGCCACCCTACACCGCGGCTTCCGATCGCCGAGATCGCCACCTGCGGCCCGGTTTGTGCAAACTGTCACCGTTGACGAACCTCCCTTCGGGGAGGATTCGCGCGTGCGGGGGTAGCTCAATGGTAGAGCCTCGCCCTTCCAAGGCGATGATGCGAGTTCGATCCTCGTCCCCCGCTTACCCAGCCCCCGACGGCCCTTTCCGCTCCTCCGTAGGCACCTCCCCCGAAGCATCCGCCAACCCCGGCGGTGGCCAGGGCCCGAACCAGTTGTCGCGGGCGCCGTCCAGCGTGACCGTCGACCCGTTGAACGCCCTGCCCAACGGCGACGCCAGCAGCGCAACGAGCCAAGCGTGCTCCTGCACCCGACCGAGCCGCTGCAGCGGCACCGTCCGCGCCATTCCCGCGCGCAGGCTCGCCGGATACTTCTCCAGAGCCTCCGTATCGAAGTGTCCCGCCGCGACCGCCGTCACGGCGACACCCTCTTCCACCCACCGACGCGCCAGTTCGCGGGTCAGCTCCTCCACCGTGGCGCGCGCCGCTCCGGAGTGCGCCATGCCCGGCATCCCGTGGTGGGGAGACAGCGTCACGTTGACGATCGTCCCTCCCCCGGCCGGCCCAAACGCCTGCGCGAACGCCGCCTCGGCCATGTTCAGCATGCCGTCGACGTTCAACCGCCACACCGCTCGCCAGCCCTTCGCCGTGATGCCCTCCGCCGGGGTGAAGTACTGACCACCCGCGTTATTCACGAGCACGTCCAGCCTGCCGTATCGCTCCAGCACCGTCGCCACCAACCGCTCCGCGTCCTCCCGCTCGCGGATGTCCCCCGCGATCCAGTCGGCGGCGGGGCCGATCTCCGCCACTGCGCCTTCCAGCACCTCCGCGCGCCGTCCGGCGATCACGACAGTCGCACCGCAGCGGGCGAGCTCCAGCGCGGTCGCCTTGCCCAAGCCCGTGCCACCACCGGTCACGAGCGCGACCTTGCCACTCAGCAGGCCGGGCACGAAGATCTCGCTTTGCATCATGCACGCGATCATATGACTAGGGTCTGAGCGCATCGGACGTATCTCCCTTCGCTCCAAACGAGTCCTCCTCGGCTCGGCGGCGCTGCTCGTGCTGCTGCTTGCCGTCGTGCTCGGCGTCTACCTGTACGAGCGCCACCGCACCGGCAGCATCTATCACCCGAACGCGCGCTTCGTGCCCGAGCCGACCCCGCGGCTGCCGACCCGCGGCCCGGACCGCTTCGCGTGGCCGTTCTACGGCTACGCCAAGAACCACACGCGCTTCTTCCCCGCTCCCTCCAACCTGCACCCGCCGTTCAAGCGCCTGTGGGTGCACAACGGCGGCGCGCTGCTCGAGTTCCCGCCGGTGATCCGCGGCGATCACCTGTTCCAGCTCGCCGACGACGGGATGCTCGAGGCGATCAGCAGGCACACCGGACACACCTTCTGGGACCGCCGCCTGGGCTCGCTCGCCGCCTCCTCCCCGGCGGTCCTCGGCGACACCGTCTACGCGACCGTCCTCGCACGCAGCAACGGCATCAAAAAGGGCCTCGTCGCCGCGGTCAACTACTCCACCGGGGCGATCCGCTGGGCGCGGGAGCTGCCGAGCCCGAGCGAGTCCTCGCCGCTGATCGACCACGGCATGATCTTCTTCGGCTCACAGAACGGGACCGTCTACGCGCTGAACATCCACAACGGCAACCCGATCTGGACCTACCACGCCGCGGGCGCCGTCAAGGCCAGCCCGACGCTCTCCGGCGGGGTTCTCTACTTCGGCGACTACTCCGGGCACCTGCAGGCGATCTCCGAGCGCACCGGGCGACGGATCTGGATCGCGGGCTCCGAAGGGGCGCTGCTCGGCAGCGGCACCTTCTACTCGACCGCGGCCGTCATCTACGGGCGCGTGTTCCTCGGCAACACCGACGGCCGCGTCTACGCCTACGACGCCTCCACCGGCAGGCTCGACTGGGCCGTGCAGACCGGCGCCTACGTATACGCATCGCCCGCCGTCACCAACGCCCCCGGACTCGGCCCGACGATCTACCTGGGCTCCTATGACGGGACCTTCTACGCGCTGGACGCCCGCTCGGGCCACATCGACTGGAAATACAATGCCCACGGGCGCATCTCCGGGTCGGCGACGATCATCGGGCGCACCGTCTACTTCTCCGACCTCGGCCAGCACCGCACCTACGGTCTCGGCATCTCGACCGGCCGCGTCGTCTTCACGCTGCCCACCGGAGCCTTCGATCCGGCGATCAGCGACGGGCGGAACCTCTACATCACCGGCTACACCGGCCTGTACGCGTTCACGCCCAGGTAGGGAGAACCGTGGACGCGGCGCGTCGCGTTGTCCTCACCCTTCGGGTACAGGCGATCACTCGTGTGCGAAGCACACTTCGCTCACTGCGTCCTAGCGCCGCTTGGTCCACGGCCCTCCCTACAGGTCCATTCAATTCACCCCAGCAAGTGGGAGAGCGAGAGGCGTGCCACGACGTGCAACCGCCCGGGCGCATCCGCCGTCACGTAGGTCCACCCGCCCGGCGCTTCGCCGACGTGTCCCATGCCGGCGGTGAGCGTCCAGAAACGGGTGTAGCGCACCCGCACGAGGAACCTCCCCGGCGTATCGGCGCGCAGCCCGAAGGAGTCGTGTCCGAGCGAGGTCAGCCGCCCCGGGCCTTCCAGCAGCGGCGTCGGGTTGTCCACCGCATACACGGTCCAGTGCCTGCTGCTGAACACCGCCTGCAGGTAGGGCAGGCCGCGGCGGATCAAGCGACCCTCCTGGGCACTGGACGGATCGAGCGGCGTGTCGGGCAGCGCGACATAGCTCACCGCCTGCCCATGCAACCACCTCAGATACCCAGCTGAGCTCAGCCCGGGCCTGAGCAGGACATCGTTGTAGCGGGTGTCCATCTGCTTCTCCCAGCCCCGCGCCAGCGACACCGACGGCGCCATCAGCGCGGCCTCCCAGTGCGAGCGCGTCAGCGGCACCTCGACGCGCACGGGCGCCCCGGGTGGAGCCTCGACACGTGCGAGAAAACCGAGCACCGGCGCGTAATAGGAGGCACTCGTCGATTCGTTCCCCGCCACCGCCCGCGTCTCGCGCACGGGACCCCACAACGTGAAGACCGCGATCCCGACCAGCGCGACCAATGACATTGGGGCCAGACGCCCGCCAGTGGTCAACCCTCGGCCCTCGGCGACATCCGCTCCATCGCGACGTATCGGGCTCTGCTCGCGCAACAGGGCGCACAACAGCAACGGCCCAGCCAGCAAAACTGCGTAGCGCTCGATATTGCTCCCCATCGGGCTCTCCACCGCCAATGTGAGCCCACAGGCCAGCAGATACACAACCCCCCCGATTCGCAGCAGACGTTCCCCCGCGGGAAGCGCCCAGAGGAACAGCAGCGTCACGATCGCCGTCGCCGCGAACGAGATCGTCGGGAACGGCTCGAACCCACCTTCGGGGAATAGCAGGGCGAGCGGCACAACGACAGCCGCGGCAGGCAGCGCCAGCACCAGCAAAGCGCGAGGCGAGCGCCGCGCGAGCGCATCGGTCAGCGCCGCAATCCCCAGCAGGACCCCGGCGACCGGGCTCGCGGCGGCGCACAGCGCTGCCAGCAGCACCGCCCAGCGCACACGCCCGCGGACGAGCGCCAGCACCGCGGCCACGGCGAACGTGACTCCCAGCGCGAACGTCAGCCGCCCCAGCCAGATGTCGCCGACGGCCGCAACCGCGAACCATAAAGCGCCCCAGCGCGCCGATCGACCGTACACGCCGAGGACCAACCGCTCGAACAGCGCCGCGGAGGTCAGCACCGACATGGCCGCCACCACGCGCAGACCGAGCAGCGAGGCGAGCGGCGGAAACAGCAGGCTGTAGCCGGGCAACGCATGCCCCGCGTACCAGTGCTCGTCCCACACGGTGAACCCGAAATGTTCGTACAGGCCGACGCGATAGACCTGTGCCGCCAGGTCCGGCGTGCGCGGATCGACGAGCAGCCAGATCGCCACCAGCGCGGCGGCAAGCCCCCAGGCCGGGAGCGCGCGAGCAAAAACGGCCGGCGTCCGGGGAGCTACCGCCCCGGACCCCGGCCGACCCGTCGCGGATGCGACGGACATGCATGCATAGGAACCCTCGGGCGACCCGTAAGTAGCTCTCGATCGCAGACGCTCGATAATCGGCACGTGCAGATCATGACGAGCAGGCCCGCGAGGGCATTCTGGCGCACATGCTCTGCGCGAGGCATCTCGATCCGCCCGGCCCTTGCGCCGGCGACGCTCTGCGCCGCGCTCGCGCTCGGCGGTTGCGCGACCGGGTCCCCGCGCCCGCTCGCCGCGGGGACGCTCGCCGAAGCCGAGACGTTCCCCTACTTCCCCGTCTACTGGGTGGGACGCAGCTTCGCCGGACAGCCGCTCGCCGCGGTCGACGGCCAGCAGAACTACTCGAGCGGTGTCGGCGACAGCGTCTACTACGGCGACTGCGTGCACCGCAAAGGGATCTTCGGCGGCGGCAACTGCCTGCTGCCGCTGCAGGTCACCACCGTGATCTACGGCCTGCACTCCAACGCCACGCTGGGCCCGCAGAGCAACATGGTGATCCGCGGGGTTCCCGCGACCGTATACGACGAAGGTCGTTCGATCGAGCTCTACAGCGGGCGCTTGGCGATCGACATCTTCTCCGACACCTTCGCCCACGCACACCGAGCGGCGCTGGAACTACGTCCGCTCAACGCGCCCGGCTCGGCGACCGGCAGGTTGCCGCCCCCCGTCTACTGCCCCGGCCTGTCCGGTGCGATCGATTCAGAACTAAGCCGCGTGATGGCGAGCCTGCCGGGGCGCGCCTGCCAGCGAGCGGCCGCTGTCGAAGCCCAAGCCAAGCGCCTGTCGGGCTCAACCTGAGTCGATCCAGCCGCGAGACGACCCGAACCACAAACAGATCGAGGCAAGTCGATCGAGGCGGGGCGGGTGGGCTCTGTAATCAGGACCCCGCGGCGCCCACGGCGTCGGGCTTCAGCGGCTCGCCGATCTCGCGGCGCAGGCTGAGGAACGCCAGCGAGCCGATCACCGCCGGGATCCACAACGAGATCGCCCGGTAGACGAGCACCGCCGCCACCGCGACCGAGGCCGGACGAACGCCGAACAGCACGAGCATCCCCACCAGCCCGCCTTCGACCGCGACGAAGCCCCCGGGGATCGGCAGCGAGTTGGCGAGCATGCCCACGAGATAGGCCATCGCCACGATCCAGACCGACGGGGTGGCGCCGAAGGCCGCCAGGCACGCGTACAGCGCGAGGTTATCGAACAGCCAGTAGCCGACCGCGCCGAGCACCCGCCAGTCGTGCTCGCGGATCAGCCGCACGGCGTCTTCCACGCCGCCGCTGAGCGCCACGAGCGTGACCGCCCAACGTCCCTGCTCCAGGGGCCTGCGCGAGGCTGCCCGGCGGGCCCATCCCGCGAGCGCGAGCGTGCCGAGGATCGCCGCGAGCGCCGCCATGGCGGGCAACAGCGTGAGCAGGGGATTGCGCGAGCCGGGGATCAGGCCCAGCCACATCGGCACGCCGATCACGACCACGGCGCCGACGTTCACCGCGCTCGTCAGCACGAAGATCAGGACCGAGCGCTTGGCGATCCGCTGCACCGAGACGCCCTTGCTGCGCAGCACCCAGGCGCCCAGCGCGAGGCCGGCAAGGCCGCTGACCGAGACGACCGAGTTGACCGCCAGCTCCGACAGCGACAGGCGGGAGACCAGGCGTTTGCCGAGCATCCCGAAGACCAGGCCGAACAGCACCACGTAACCCGCGCACGAGAGCAGCTCCAGGACGACCGCGGCCGCCACCCACCAGGCATTTGCATCGGTCAGTTCCTCGGCCACCGAGTGCAGGCCCGGCACCGCGAGCAGCAGTGCCACGACGATGCCGAAGAACACGGCGAGGCTGACGATGCTGTTGCGCAACGTGCGCGAATGCGCGGCAAGCTCATCGGTGCTCTCCTGCATCGGTTTTTGCTGCTCGGCGATTTCTTTACTCCCGTCGGCTTTAATCACATCATTGCCGACTTAGTTACCCGCATCCTGGTTGTCGACGACGAGCCTGCCGTCCAGACGGCTCTGTCGCGAGCACTGCGGCTGGAGCGCTACGAGGTCGCGCAGGCCGCCGATGGGCGCGAGGCGCTCGAGCGCCTGGGCGCGATGGCCTACGAGGTCGTGATCCTCGACGTCTCGATGCCGTACATCGATGGCCTGGAGGTCTGCCGGCGCCTGCGCGAGGGCGGGGATCGGACCCCGGTGCTGATGCTCACCGCCCGCGAAGGGGTCGATGATCGCGTCGCGGGACTCGATGCCGGCGCCGACGATTACCTCGTCAAGCCGTTCGCGCTGCGCGAGCTGCTCGCGCGCGTCCGTGCGCTGCTGCGCCGCGCCGGCGAGGACGACGAGCAGGACAACATGCTCACCTTCGAGGACCTGCGCCTGGACCGCCTCGCCCATGAAGCGTGGCGCGGCGAGCGGGTGTTGCCACTCACGCGCACCGAGTTCCTCTTGCTGGAGATGTTCCTGCGCCATCCCCGCCAGGTGCTGACGCGTTCGGCGATCTTCGAGCACGTGTGGGGCTATGACTTCGGCGCGACCTCCAACTCGCTGGGCGTCTACATGGGCTACCTGCGGCGCAAGACCGAGGCCGACGATCAGCCCCGCCTGCTGCACACCGTGCGTGGCGTCGGCTACGTGTTGCGGGGGTCATCGTGAGCTTTCCCGGCCACAGGCCTCCGGGGCGAGTGAGGTGAGCGTCTTGCCGAGGTCGTCCTCGAGCCCTTGGAAACCGGCGTGAGCTTTCGTAGACGCATCACCTTCGCCACGGCCGCCGCCGTGGCGGTCGCCGTGGTGCTCGCGTCGCTGCTCACCTACCTGCTCGCCTCCCACCAGCTGCACAGCCAGGTGGACGCGCAGCTGCGCAATCGCGGGCGGGAGTCCCAACGCCTGCTGCGGTTTCTCAACGATCCCACCCGGCAAGCCCAGCCCACCCCGAGCGGCAACCCACCGTTTGGGTTGGCCCTGGGCTCGACCGCGAACGGACGGACGGGGTCGGCGAGCAAAACACCCGCCCGCACCGTCAACCGGACCGGCGGAACCGCCAACCCCTTCGGCAACCTCCCGCCCGAACCCGATCAGGTGCGCGGCTACCAGCAGGTGGTAGGTGCGCAGGGGACGATCCTCGTGCGCTCGGCGCGCGGCATCTCGCTGCCGGTCGATACCCGCACGCGCCTGCTGGCGGCACACGGTGGTCAATCGTTCTTCCGTGACGCCTCCGTCGACGGCACCGACCTGCGCATCCTCGCCGAGCCGTTGGATATCGGGCGTGCCGTTCAGTACGCCCAGCCGCTGAGCGAAGTCGACAGCCTGCTCCGCCGCCTGCGCCTGATCCTGGCGCTGCTCGACATCGGCGGCATCGCGCTCGCCGCACTGCTCGGACGGCTGGTCGCCGGCGCCGCCGTGCTGCCCTTGAAGCGCCTTACCCAGGCCACCGAGCACGTTGCCCTGACCCAGGATCTCAGCGGCCGGATCGAGTCGGTCGGGGAAGATGAGATCGGGCGCCTGGCGATCAGCTTCAACGCGATGCTCGACGCGCTCGAGCACTCGATGAGCGCGCTCGACGCGTCTGTCCACGCACAGCGCCAGCTGGTCGCCGACGCCTCGCACGAGCTGCGCACGCCCGTCACCAGCCTGCGCACGAACATCGAGATCCTGCAGCAGGCCGAGGACATGGAGATCGACGAACGCCGGCGCCTGCTGGCTGACGTCGTCGAGCAGATCGGCGAGCTCACGCTGCTGATGAACGACCTGATCGAACTCGCGCGCGGCGAGGAGCCCAGCACCGATACCGAGGACCTGCGACTGGACGTGCTCGTAAGCGATGTCGCCGAACGAACGCGCAGGAACTCCCCCACCACTCCCCTGTTGCTGGAGCTCGAGCCCACGCTCGTCGCGGGGGTCCCTGCCCGCCTGGAGCGCGCGGTTGCTAACCTGCTCGACAACGCCGTCAAGTACAGCCCCCCGGATGAGCCGGTCGAGATCGTACTGGCCGATCGGGGATCCCGTGGATCGTCGATCGGCGGCGTGGAGCTGACCGTGCGCGACCACGGGCCGGGGATCTCCGCGGAAGACCTCGCGCACGTGTTCGACCGTTTCTACCGCGGCGCCGAGGCCCGCGGGCGCCCCGGCTCGGGGCTGGGGCTGGCGATCGTGCGACAGGTGGTCCGCCAGCACGGCGGCAGCGTCACCGCCGAGCGGGCCGCGGGTGGCGGGACGCTGATGCGCCTGCGCCTGCCCGGGGCGGAAATCGTTGCGCCGGATCCGCCCTCCCGGGAGGCTGGCGTGGGAGCGCTGTCCGCCTCTTAGGAGATGCCCGAGAACCGCTCGGGCAGTGCTCCAGTAGCAATCGAGGAGGGATCTGGAGTCCTCAGACGGGGGTCCCTTCGGCTGATCGCCTGCTCGCGGAAGCACGCCGGGGAGAGGCCGTAGCGGCGGCGAAACGCACGGGCGAAGTGCGGCGCCTGGCGGTAGCCGACCAACCGCGCGACATCGCGCACCGGGATCGCCCGTTGCTCGATCAGCAGCTCGGCGGCGACGCTCATCCGCCGCGCGAGCAGTTCCTCCTTGAAGGTGATCTCACCGAACTGCGCATAGGCGCGCTGCAGCTGTCGGGGCGAGCTGGACACGGCCGCGGCGACGACCGCGAGCGTCAACTGGCGACGATAGTGGCGCGCGACCACGACGCGGGCGAGCAGGTACAGCCGGCGACGTGTCGCGATCGTCTCGGAGCGCACATCTCCTTACTCCGACGACGCGCCCCAAACGGGACAGCCCACACCGCATCTCGCAGGTAGCGCGGCCACCCGCCGATGCCCGGCCGTCCCGCCAAGGCGGCCTATCGACTACTCCTCGCCGAGCTCCAACACCGCCAGGAAGGCCTCCTGGGGGACCTCGACGCGGCCGACCTGCTTCATCCGCTTCTTGCCCTCCCTCTGCTTGGCGAGCAGCTTTTTCTTGCGCGTGATGTCGCCGCCGTAGCAGCCGGCGATCACGTCCTTGCGGAATGCCTTGACGGTCTCGCGGGCGATCACGTTGGCGCCGATCGCCGCCTGGATCGGCACGTCGTACTGCTGGCGGGGGATGCGCTTGCGCAGCTTCTCGGTCAGCGTGCGGCCGATCTCATACGCCTTCTCGCGATGGACGACCATCGACAGCGCGTCGACCGTGTCGCCGGCGAGCAGCACGTCGAGCTTGACGAGATCGGACTCCTTCATGTCGCTCAGCTCGTAGTCCAGCGAGGCGTACCCTTTCGTGCGCGACTTCAGCTGGTCGAAGAAGTCGAGCACGATTTCCGCGAGCGGCAGCTCGTAGTTCAGCTGCACGCGCTCGGGCGAGAGGTAGTGCATGCCGGAGTGCACGCCGCGGCGCTCCTGGCAGAGCTCCATGACCGCGCCGACGAACTCTTTCGGGGCGATGATCGACGCGGTGATGAACGGCTCGCGGATCTGCTCGATCGTGCCGGGATCGGGCATGTCCGAGGGGTTGTGCACCTCGAGCTCCTCGCCGTTGGTCAACGTCACGTCGAACTCGACCGAGGGCATCGTCGCCAGCAGCTCGAGGTCGTACTCGCGTTCCAGACGCTCTTTGACGATGTCCATGTGCAGCAACCCGAGAAACCCACACCTGAAGCCAAATCCGAGCGCGTCGGAGGTCTCCGGCTCCCACGACAGCGCGGCATCGTTCAGCACGAGCTTCTCGAGCGCGTCGCGCAGGTCGGGGTAGTCGTCGGAGTCGATCGGGAACAGGCCGCAGAAGACCATCGGTTTGACCTCGCGATAGCCCGGCAGCGCCTCTGTCGCCTCGGCGCCGTGGGCGCGGCTGCCCGGGCCGGAGGTTCGCGTGCGCGTGGTCAGCGTGTCGCCGACGCGCAGCAGCGTCACGTCCTTCAGCCCGGTGATCAGGTAGCCGACCTCGCCCGCCGCGAGTTGATCGGTCGGCATCATCTGCGGGCTGAAGAAGCCGAGGTCGTCGATGTCCGCCTCCGTCGCGGTCGCCATCGCGCGGATCGCCTCGCCCTTCTTGAAGACCCCGTCGACGACCCTGATGTAGGCGATCACGCCGCGGTACTGGTCGAACTCCGAGTCGAAGATCAGCGCCCGCGGCGGGGCGTCCGGATCGCCGCCGGGCGGCGGCACGCGCTCGATCAGCTGCTCGAGCACCTCGCCGACCCCAGCGCCGGTCTTGCCGCTGATCTGCAGGATCCCCTCGGTCGGCTCGCCGATCAGATCGCTCACTTCGCCGGCCACCCGCTCGGGCTCGGCGCCGGGCAGGTCGATCTTGTTCAGGCAGGGGATCAGCTCCAGGCCGGCGTCGATCGCCAGATACGTGTTCGCGACCGTCTGCGCCTCCACCCCCTGGGCGGCGTCGACGACCAGCAGCGCGCCCTCGCAGGCGGCGAGCGAGCGCGAGACCTCGTAGGTGAAGTCGACGTGCCCGGGCGTGTCGATCAGGTGCAGCTGATAGGTCTCGCCGTCCTTGGCCGTGTAGAACACGCGCACGGCCTGCGCCTTGATCGTGATCCCGCGCTCGCGCTCGAGGTCCATCGAGTCGAGCAACTGCGCGCGCATCTCCCGCGCGGCGACGGTCTTCGTCAGCTCGAGGATGCGATCGGCGAGCGTCGACTTGCCGTGGTCGATGTGCGCGATGATCGAGAAGTTGCGGATGTGTGCCTGGTCCATTGCTCTACAGCGTAGATGGCACGGCACTGGATGAGCGGACGCGGAAAAGCGCGAGGCCTGCCAGCGCTTCCCACACGCGCTAGCCTTAACGGTCCGGCGGATCGCCAACTCGACAAGGATTCATTCAGCCGCGGCTACGCGTCGATCTTCGGACCGGCGGCCTGTCCAGGTGTCGAGAGTGTCACGCCGCCCAGGCAAGACACGCAGTCCTGGGACGTAAGTAGTAAGCGGCGATCTATGTTCGGGCGCACGCCGGGTGGGCTTCGGCTCACCCGGCCTCTGCTCGCCGCCTATGACCTCATCGGTGCCTGGAACCGGCCCCCACGACCGGGGCACCGACGGCGCGCCTACGACTGCCCTACGCCCGCCCGAGGCGCGCGCGGATCATGCGGTTGACCTGGTGGGCCTCGGGGATGTGCATGGCGAGGACCGCACGCGTATAGATCCACACACCCGCGGCACCCGCGGCGCCCATCGAGATGATCTGTGCAACAAGCGACTGCCCGAGCACGGCGTGCAGCGCGTACCAAACAACCCACGAGACCCCGCCCAGCAGGACGGAGGCAACAGCGACGCGCGCGGTGATCATCCTCGTCTGGCTGCCCTCGAGCCGTCCGTTGAAGCCGATTCGCAGCCGGTGTAGCTGCAGCGCGGTCATCACGGCATTGGCGACCACCGTGCCGATCACCAGCCCGGCGATCCCCAGCGGCTTGTAGAGGGCCACGCTGACAATGACGTCCACGACGATGTTCATCGCTGCAAGCCTGGTCGGAATCCAGGGCCGCTGGAGCGCAAAGAAGGTACGTGTCAGCAGCAGGTTGATACCGGCGAAGGGCAGGCTGAAGGCGAACCAGAACAGCGCTTCGGAGACCAGCTTGGTGGACTGGGCGTCAAAGTGACCTCGTTCGAACACGAGCCGCGTGATCGGGGTGGCAAGCACGATCATGAAGACGGACGCGGGAATCAGCAGCAGGTTGATCTGGCGCATCCCCGTGCCCACCGTGTGGCGCATCCCCGCGGAGTCCCGCCGAGCCGCGAGCCGGCTGAGAACCGGGAACAGGACGGTGGCGACAGCCACGCTGAACATGCCCTGGGGCAGCATGTAGATGCGAAAAGCATTGTCGATCGCGCGCGGCGCTTCTTCGGAGACGAGGCTGCCGAAGGCCGAGTTGATCAGCTGGTCGAGGTTCACGATCCCCAGGCCGATCGTCACCGGCAGCATCAGCATGAACACCTGCCTGATGCGGGGGTCGTGCCAATCGATGCGGAACTGCAGGCGGAAGTCGATCCGCCCAAGCGCGCCGAACGCCAGCGCGAGCTGCACGCCAGTCGCCGCGAGGATGCCGATCGCGTAGGCGTAGACCCTGTCTTCGCCATGGAAGTGCGGCGCAAGCGTGACCAGCAGGATGATGATCACCAGGTTCCATACCGCCGGCGAGATCGCGGGGATCGTGAATTCGTCGTAGGACTGCAGGATGCCTGTGAGCAGGCCCGTCAGGCCGAGTAGCAGCACCACCGGGAACAGCACCCGGGAGAGGCCGACCGTCAGGTCGACCAACGCCGGCTTGAAGGTCGGACCGATGAACAGCGGCATGATCGTGGGCGCCGCGAGGATGAAGAACGCAGAGACCGCGCCCAGCACGATCAGCATGATCCAGAACAGCGTCGAGGCAAGCCGCAGCGCCTCTTTCTTGCGACCCTGTTGCAGCAGGTCGGTGAACACCGGCACGAACGCCGCCGACAGGGCGGCGTTGGCAAACAGTTGCGCCACCAGGTTCGGCACCAGCGAGGCGATCGTGTATGCCGAGGCTTCGCCGCTCGTCCCAAAGTAGCTCGCGAATACGATTTCCCGCAGTAGGCCTACGATCCGTGAGACGCCCGTGCCGATCGAGAAGATCGCTGTGTTGCGCGCCACGCCTTTGCCGGTGGCCGAGTGGGCGACCTCTCTTTCGCCGTCCTCATCGGCTGGGTCTCCCGGCCGCGGCTCCTCTGCGGCTAACTCCTCGGCATCAGGGGTAGGTGAGGAGCCCGTCAACTGCGCGCCGGCAACCCGCTGAATGCCCTCGTCCGGCAGCTCCTCGGCCGGCGTCGGTGCTTCCTCCCCGGGCGGGCTCGGTGCTTCCTCCCCGTGCGGTTCCCGCTCGATCGGAGACTCCTCCAGCTCCATCGGAGGCTCTTCCAACCCCTCGGGATCCAGCTCTCGATCGATCCCCCAATCGTCAGACCCCCCCTGCTCAGGCGGCTCCGCGGGGACGGGAGGTTCTCCAGGGACGGACAAGGTCGCTATAGTACGGCGCTCCGCGGCGCGCCCCGCAGCTTCTCCATGGCGTCCCGCGGCACACAGCTATGGCCAACATTCATTCCCAGAAGAAGCGCATCCTGCGCACCGAGCGCGAGCGTTTGGAGAACCGGCGCTACACGTCGGCGATCAAGACCTACTTCCGTCGCCTCGAGGCGACGATGGCCAGCGACGACACTTCCACAGCCGACGCCGAGCATCGTGAGCTCGTCAGCACGATCGACAAGGCCGTCAAGCGCGGCGCGCTGCACAAGAACACCGGCGCGCACCGCAAGTCCCGCGCCGCAAGACTCCGCGCCGGCGTTTCCTCAGACTCTTAGTTCGGCCGCCTAGGTCGTGATGACCTCGATCGCGTGCAACGCGATCGAGTCCTCGTCGAGCGCCGCGTAGGGCGAGCGGCTCGCACTGATCGCAGCGCCGCCGCGCGAGTCGAGCTCCATGTCCGCGAGCGCGCCGAGCGCCGTGCGCAGGCGATCGGGGTCCGCTTTGGCGATGTCCGCGACGAAGCGCTCGGCCGCCCGCGGCGGCATGCGCAGCGTGCGCCGCACATCCCCCACCGACTCGCCCGCCTGCAGCCGCTGCGCGATCTGCAGCGCCTCGCGCACGCGCTGCGCCATCAGGTAGGTCAGCCCCGCCAACCGCTCGCCCTGGCGACGAACGCGCAGGTAGGCGAGCGTCGCCTGCGCCGTGTCGCCGCCGACGAGCGCGTCGGCCAGCGCGAACGAGCGGTACTCGGCGGAGTGGGCGGCGCGCCGCTCGATGTCCTCGACACTCACGCGCTGGTATGTCTCCCCCTCGACCGGGACTTCCAGCGCGAGCTTCTCCAGCTCGCGCAGCAGCCGCTGCTGGCGTCCTCCGACCTGGGCCACGAGCGCGTTCGCCGCGGCCGCGTCGAGCGTCACGCCCATCCGCTCACCCTGCGCGCGCGCCCATTTGCCGAGCTCCCACGGCTTGACCGTCCCCTGCGCGACGATCTGCCCGCCCGCGCGCTTGACCGCCTCATGGGCCGCCGCCGGCGCCTTGCTGCGATTCTCCTCGCGCGCGAACAGCGCAACCGTGGTGTCGGGCGGCATCTCTGCCATCGCCGGCTTCAGGTGCTGCTCGACCTCGGCCTGCTTCCAGCGCTCGACGCCGTCCACGACGATCACGCGGCGGCCGATCGCGAACGTCATTGCGCTGAGCGCCAACGCCACCCCGGCGGGTGTCCCGGCCTCCCCGTCGAGCACTTCCACGCTGGCGGCGTCCCCCTGCTGCTCGGCCAGCGCCTTCAAGCCCGCGCGCCGCTCGGCGATTGCGCCGTGGTCATCGCCGTGAATCAGGTAAGCGGGCTTCAGCTCTGCCATCTGCCCCGAGTGTATGCGGCCACGCCGACGCGCCTGCAATCACCTTACGCGGGGCGGCCGCGAATCAGCGCACTACTAGATTCACGAGCTTGCCTGGCACGACAATCTCCTTGACGATCTCCTTGCCGTCGAGGTGCGCCCGCACGTTCGGCGCCCCCCTGCACAGCTCCTTCAGCTCCTCCGCATCCGCGCCTGTCGCTGCGGTGACGCGATCGCGCAACTTGCCGTTTACCTGACACACCAGCTCGTACTCGTCGCGCTCAAGATATGCCTGATCGGCCTGCGGCCACGGCTGCTCCCACACGCGCTCGCCCGTCAACCGCTCGTAGATATCCGCGCTCACATGCGGGGCGAACGGGAACAACAACGAAGCGGCCGTGCTCAATGCAAAGCGGCGTGTCTCCACGTTCGTCCCCTCGCGCAACCGCGAGCATTCGTTCAACAACTCCATCACCGCGGCAATCGCGGTGTTGAACGCGAACCTCCTAAGGTCGTTGCTCACCTTCTCGATCGCCCAGTGAGCCTTCCGCAACAGCTCGACGTCCTCGGCTTCAGCGGGCTCGCCGTCCGAGTCGGGGATCTCTGCTGTTCGGGGTGGCGCATGCGCCACCCCGCGGGGCGGTACATGTACCGCCCCGGGCAGGGGCGCATGCGCCCCTGCCGGAGATGCCGCATGCGGCATCTCCCCCCCTCCTATCTCCGACGTTTCGGCTGCCATCCGCCACAGCCGGCTGAGGAACCGATGGACGCCCTCCATCCCCTCGTCCGACCAGTCCGCGTCCTGGTCGGGCGGGCCGATGAACAGGATGTAGCAGCGCGCCGTGTCCGCGCCGTAGCGCTCGATGATCGCCGCCGGCGAGACGACGTTGCCGCGCGACTTGCTCATCTTCGCGCCGTCCTTCGTGACCATCCCCTGCGTGAACAGCGCCTTGAACGGCTCCTCGAAGTCGAGGTGGCCGAGGTCGGCCAGCGCCTTCGTGAAGAAGCGCGCGTACATCAGGTGCAGGATCGCGTGCTCGACGCCGCCGATGTACTGGTCGACCGGCATCCACTCCTTCAGCGCCTTCTGATCCCAGGCAGCCTCGTCGTTCTGGGCGTCGCAGTAACGCAGGAAGTACCACGACGAGTCCACAAACGTGTCCATCGTGTCCGTCTCCCGCCGCGCGGGCCCACCGCACTCCGGACACTTCGTGTTGACCCAATCCTCCGCCGCCTCCAGCGGCGACTGCCCCTTCGGCGTGTAGTCCTCGATGTCCGGCAACTCCACCGGCAGCTGGTCCTCGGGCACGGGCACGACCCCGCAGCGCTCGCAGTTGACGATCGGGATCGGGCAGCCCCAGTAGCGCTGCCTGGAGATCAGCCAGTCGCGCAACCGGTAGTTGACCGACGCGTGGCCCTTGCCCTCGCGATCCAGCCAGTCGACGATCGCGCTCAGGGCCTCGCGATTGGGCATCCCGTCGAACTCCCCGTGCGAGTTGACCAATAGGCCGTCGCCGCTGTAGGGAAGACCCTCCTCGGAGGTCTCGGCCGCGCTCGGGTCGGCATCCGGCGCGGCGCTGGCTGGCCCTTCGATCACCCGCCTGATCGGCAGGTCGTAGGCGCGCGCGAAGTCATGGTCGCGCTCGTCGTGCCCCGGCACCGCCATGATCGCGCCCGTGCCGTACTCCATCAGCACGTAGTCGGCCACATACATCGGGATCTGCTCGCCGTTGACCGGGTTCGTCACCGTCCGCCCCAGCGGCACGCCCGTCTTCTCCTTCTCGGCGTTCCCGCGCTCCTCGTTCGACTCGTTCAGCGCTTTGTTGACGTACTCGCGCACATCGCTCTCGTATGACGTGCCCTCGGCGAGTCGCGCCACGTCGGGATGCTCCGGCGCCATCACGAAGAACGTCGCCCCGAACAGCGTGTCCGGGCGGGTCGTGAACACCGGGTATTCGATCTCAAGCTCCTCGCAGCGGAACGTCACCTCGGCGCCCTCCGAGCGCCCGATCCAGTTGCGCTGCATCGTCTTCACGTGCTCCGGCCACTCGATCCCGTCGAGGTCGCCCAGCAGCCGCTCGGCGTAGTCGGTAATCCGCAGGAACCACTGCTCGAGCTGTCGGACTTCCACGAGCGCGCCGCAGCGCTCGCAATGCCCCTCCGCGTCGACCTGCTCGTTGGCGAGCACCGTCTGGTCTTTCGGGCACCACTTCACCGCCGCCTGCTTCTTGTACGCGAGCCCCGCGCCGAACAGCTGCAGGAAGATCCACTGCGTCCAGCGGTAGTACCGCGGGTCGTGCGTCGCCAGCTCGCGCGACCAGTCGATCGAGATGCCCCAGCGGCGGAACTCGCGCTGGAAGGATGCGATCGACGCCGCCGTCGAATCGCGCGGGTGCACGCCCGTCTTGATCGCGTGGTTCTCCGCGGGCAGACCGAACGCGTCGTAGCCCATCGGATGCAGCACCCTGTGGCCCGTCCGCCGGTGGTAGTGCGCGATCGCATCGCCGACCGAGTAGACCTTCAAATGGCCGATATGCGGCTCGCCGCTCGGGTACGGCAGCATCTCCAGCACGTACGAACTAGACGCCCGCCCGCCCGCGCGCACGCCCGCCTCGCCGTCCTCGCGGCGCGCGCCGGCGGCACCGTCGTTGGCGACCTCCCAGGTGTGCTCGCGCGCCCACAATGCCTGCCAGCGGGGCTCGATCTCCTGGGGGTCGTAGCGGTATTCGGCCATGCGTCGCAGGTTATCGTTCGGGTTAGGACGGAACGTTCGCCCGGGCGCCCTTTCGCCCCTGACACGGCTCGCCGCGCGAACCGCTCCGATCGGGACTTATCGCTGTTGTGGAGCGGGTTTACTGCTGGGCGAGGCGCCGCTCAGCGGCCGCCGAAAATTCGCAGCAACGTGAGGAAGATGTTGATCACGTTGATGAACACGCCCGTCGCGATCCAGATCACGTCGCGCTCGGTCGCCTTGCGGCGGATGATCTGGAAGTAGATCGCCAGGTACGCGCTCACGATCACGTAGATCGCGAGGTTCAGCAGGAAGCTTTCGCCCGAGCCGATCAGGATCAACACGATCGCGATCCCGAACACGCCGAGCAGTGCGAAGAACAGCGGGCGCATCCAGCGGATCAGGTCGCGTGAGGTGGCAAAGCCGTAGGAGCCCATCACGCCGACCGTCAGTGCCGTGCCGCCCGCCGCTTGGTAGATCGCGCTCTGGTCGACCGTCGCGTACTGGTTGATCACCGGGCCAAGTCCAAGCCCCAGCAGCAGCGCCAGCGCGAACATCCAGGTCATCCCCGTCGAGCCCTCTCTGAGTCGCGGAACGAACATCTGCACGATCAACATCCCAAACGCCGCGATCTCGAGGATCAGCCCTGTGCCATAGCTCAGGTCGCGCCCGATGTAGCAGCCGGCCGCGAAGAACGCGAGAGCGACCGCCACGAGGAACATCACCTGGCCGAGCAGGAACGTCGCGCTGGCTTCCCGGCCGGCGGCGTTCGGCTCGAAGACGCTCAGCGCGCTTGGCTTGGACGAGGTGCCGGCTGCGAACGGGTTGTCGGACATAGACCCAATCTTACGTCAGCGCCGCCTGCTCAGGCGGTGAAGCGCGAATACGCGCGTACCAGCTCGACGATCTCTGCCGGCGCCGTCTTCGGCGAGCCCGCGTCGAACGGCGGGTCCGGGTCGTACTCGATCCCCAACTGGATCGCCTGCGCGACCTGCTCGTTGGCGATCCTCGCCGCGAGCCCCAGCGCCATGTCGATCCCCGCCGTCACCCCGGCCGAGGTCGCGAGCTTGCCGTCGAACACCACCCGCTCGGGGACGACCTCAACGTCGAACGTGCCCAGCTCCTCGAGCGCCTGCCAGTTGCTCGTCGCGCGCTTGCCCGTCAGCAGGCCGGCGGCCGCGAGGATCAACGATCCCGTGCAGACCGACGTCATCCACTCCGACGTCTCGTACGCTGCGCGCAGCCACTCGTGCACGGGTCCATCGTCCATCAGCGCCATCTGGCCGGGGCCGCCGGGGACGAGCACGAGGTTGGGGTGCTCCAGCTCCGCGAGCGACGCGTCGGCCATCAGCGCCAGTTGACCTGTGTCAGTGCGCTTCGGGCCCACCTGCTCGGCGACGAACGTGACCTTCGCGCCCGGCAACCGGCTCAGCACTTCGTAGGGACCGACGGCGTCGAGCGCGGCCAAGCGGTCGAACAGCAGGATCGCGATGTTCATTGCACTGTCTCCTTTGTGTGCGAATAAAAACGGCGGCGGTACTCGGCCGGTCCGACGTCCAGCGCGCGCAGGAACGTGCGACGCATCGTCTCCGCCGTGCCGAAGCCGCAGCTGAGCGCCACCGCCTCGATCGGCTCCCCGCTGTCCTCCAAACGCCGGCGGGCGGCCTCGATCCGCACCTGCTCGACATAGCGCCCGGGCGTCACCCCCGCCTCGGCGCGGAACGCGCGGGCGAAATTACGCGGGCTCATGCACGCGCGCTCGGCCAGCGCCTCAACCGACAGATCGCCCGCCGGGTGCTCGATCACGTGGCGCTGCACCTCGCGCAGCGGCTCGCGCGCCGGCTCCTGCGCCGACAGCGTCGCGCTGAACTGCGACTGGTTGCCCGGACGGCGCAGGAACAGCACGAGATGGCGCGCGATCGTCAGCGCCGCCTCGCGGTCGAGGTCCTCCTCGACGAGCGCCAGCGCCAGATCCATTCCCGCGGTGACTCCGGCCGAGGTCCAGATCGGCCCGTCGCGCGTGAAGATCGGCTCCGGGTCCACCTCCACCGCCGGGTAGCGCTCGGCGAGCTCCGCCGCGGAGGCCCAGTGGGTGGTCGCGCGCCGGCCGTCCAGCAGGCCCGCCGCGGCGAGCAGAAAGGCTCCCGTGCATACCGATGCCGTGCGACGCGCCGTTGCCGACGTCGCGGCAATCCACTCCAGCAGCGCGCGATCGGCCGCCGCCTGCTTGCGACCGTATCCGCCCGCGACGATCAGCGTGTCGATCGCCTCGGGCGCTGCTTCGAGGCTCGCGTGCGGGGTCACCGTCAGGCCGCTCGAGGTCTGCATCGGCTTGCCGTCGGCGCTCACCAGCGTTATCTCGTAGCCGCGCTCGCTTCGCCCCGTCCGCTCGATCAGCCGCTGCGCGCCCGCGAACACCTCCAGCGGGCCCGTGAAGTCCAGGCTCTGCACGCCCGGGTAGACGACGATCGCGATCTGGCGCGGGGTGCGCGAGTGGGTTCCGGGAGCGACCCGCCGCCGCGCGGGCCGGGCCGGCCGAGAGGATCGCTCGCTGTCCATCCTCCGATCATCGCCCACTCGCGTCCTGTCCGCAAGGACATGTTTCCCACGTTTTCTGCCATCGCGCGGGTTCTGGCCTTTCCCTCCCGCTTGTGCCTGGGCGACCCAGCCCGCAAGAAGGCTTTGCTCCGCGCGCCCGGATCAGCGCGCGCGTAGGTAAGCGCCCATCCCGGGAATCGTGAAGCGAAGCTCATCGCCCTCGACGGTGAGCGTTCCCGCTTTGATGAGGTCGTCGCGTACGCTCGACAGCTGTTTCGGCGTGCGGCCGAGCCGCTCGGCAACGGCGCGGGCGGTCTTGGGGGTCGCGGTGGCGGAAACAGCCGCGAGGGCCTCGAGATAACGCTTCTGACCCGGGCTCGCCGCACTCCAGCGGGCGGCGTAGAGTCCCCCTTCGAGCTCCTGCTGGGCGCGCGGGAGAGCCGCCTGCGCGGCCGCGAGGTCGATCCTGTCATCGACATTTGCCACCCGCCAGGCGTGATGGCCGTAGAGCTGGATCGCGTAGGGATAGCCACCCGAGGCTTCGGCGAGCAGAATTGCCGCGTCCTCGTCCATCGGCCTGCCCGCCCCCTCGGCGGGGAGGCGCAGCGCCCGCACCGTCTCCTCGCCGCTGAGCAGGCCAAGCTCGTGCCATGCGCCGCGCTCGAGATAGGTGACGGAGTGCTCGGGCGCGCGCATCAGCGGCAGGCCGGCGATCACCACCACCACCGGCCAGCGCTCGCCCGTGCCCTCCTGCAGCAGCGCGGCGAGCGCGGCGAGCTCCCGGCGCGAGGCGAGGTGCGCCTCGTCCAGCGTCAGGACGAAGCCGCTCTCGCGCGCCAGCGCAAGCTCGACCAGCCTAACGAGCGCCGGGCGCAGGGCGGGTGTCAGGTCCTCCGCGGAGTCGGCGGTACGTGCGAACCGAACCTCACCGCCAACGCCCGGCATGCCCGCGCGGAGGGTCACCGACTCCGTTTTCAGCGCGCGTTTCGAAGGCGGTTGCTCGAACAGTTCGCTTACGCGGCCGATCACCTCGATCAGGTCCGGGATGAACGGCGTGTCCGGTCGCATCTCAGTGTGAGCTCGCGGCCAGCCAAACTGAGATCCGGCGAGCGCCGCCGCCTGCGCGAGCAGCACCGTCTTGCCTACCCCGCGCGCGCCCGCGAGCATCGTCGGTCTCGGTGTACGACCGTCGAGCGCCGCCACCTCGATCGCGTCGCGCAGATCCGCCAGCACCGCCTCGCGGCCCGCGAGCTCCTTCGGCGGCTCGTTGAAGCCGGGACGATAAGGATTTTCTCTGCGCTCCACCCCGCCAGTCTAGCGTCGTCTAGCGCGTCTAGCGTCGTCTAGCCGGTCTAGCGCCGTCTAGGGCTATGCTCGGCATGCAAGGCCCCGTCTAAAATGACTTGATGGAGCCTCCGTCATCCTCGCAAGCGCCGGATGCGAGTGTCCGGCCTGCGGGCAAGCAAACCACCCGGACTTTCGACGCCGGCAGCGACCTGAGCGGCGCCCCGGCCAGTGTGGAGGGCATCCTCGAGGCGGCCGAGCGCGCGGCGAGGGACGTGCGCGAGCAGGCCGAGGAGCGTGGACGAGAGCGCATCGCCGAGGCCGACCGCGCGGCCGAGCACCGCGTGGCGGCGGCCGAGGAGGAGGCGCAGGAGATCCTCCAGGCCGCACGCGCGCAGGCCGAGGCCACGAGGAACGAGGCCCTGTCGACGGTTGGCTCGATCCACAGCGAGGCCGACGAGCGGTTGCGCGAGGCAGAGCGCGTCCGGGACGAGGCGGTCGCGGAGGCGAACCGACTGCGCGAGCAGGCGCGTAGGGAGGCCGAGCAGTTGCTCGCGGGCAGCCGGCTCGAGGCCGAGCGTGCGCTCGCGGACGGTCGCGGAGAATCCGCGTCGCTTCTGACCAGCGCGCACGCCGAGGCCGAGCGCGCACATGCCGACACCCAGGCCGAGGCCGAGCGTACGCTCGCCGACGCGCGGACCGAAGCCGAGCGCGGGCTGAGCGAGGCACGCGCCCAGGCCGCCCAGGTGCTCGCCGAGGCCACCGAGCAGGCGAACCGGCTCACCGGCGAGGCGCGCGAGCAGACCGAGCGGCTGATCGCCGCCGGCGGCGACGATCTCTCCCAGCTGCGCTCCACCGCCGAGGAGCAGGCCCAGAAAGTACGCGCCAAGGCCCGCGAAGACGCCCGCGAGATCGTCGGCGAGGCCCACGTCGTCGCGCGCGAGGTCCTGCGCGAGGGAACCGAGATGTCGCGCAACCTGCGCGAGCTGTCCGTCTCGCTGCACAAGAACGCCGAGCGCCTGATCCGCGACGTGCGCCTCGCCCACGGCGGCATGACCGCCCGGCTGGACCAGGCCGGGCCGGGAGCCCCCAGGGGCGAGGACGACATGCGGTTGCTTGGACGGCGGGGCCGCGAGGATGACCCCGGGGATGACCTCGACGTGCCGGAGTTCATTCCGCCGGGGTGAGGTCGGCAAGCCCTGGACCGGACCATCTTCGCCTTCCATGGCGAGACTCGACCATTGAGCCCAAATTGGCTCGGGCACGTCACAAAGTCGGCACATAAGGGGCTCATCCGTCACGAATCGCCGGCTAACGTTCGACTCGTGATCGAGCTGACACGAAGCCAGAAGGGAGCGGCGGCAGAGGCCGAGATCGCCGCAGCAGCGATACGCCTACGCCTACAGGTGTTACGTCCGCTGGGGGAGGGTTGGCGTTACGACCTCGTGATCGATATCGGGGACAAGCTCCTTCGCGTCCAGTGCAAGTGGGCATCGCGAAACGGAGACGTGTTGAACGCTCGCTGCGTTACGAACAGGCATACACCGCATGGCTATGTGAGAACGACGTACACAGCTGACCAAATTGACGCCCTCGGCGTATATGCGCCCGACACGGACCGGTGCTATCTCATCCCAGTAAGCGAAGTTGTAGGCCGCACCATGCTCAGCCTTCGCATCGAGCCGACACGCAACAACCAAGCCCAGCTCGTTCGGTGGGCCAAGGACTACGAGATTGGACATGCGCTTCAGCGATATTGGGACGCACATCCGACACTCCAGAACCTCGATGCTCAGCCAGCTGCTCAGACGGTAGAATGAGCCGCCTCGGGGCTATAGCTCAGCTGGGAGAGCGTTTGGCTGGCAGCCAAAAGGTCGAGGGTTCGAGCCCCTCTAGCTCCACTCGTCCGAGTGAGACCCAAGTTCATCCTCCTCGCCCTCCCCGGCCAGCCGGTAGACGAACGAGATCACGCAGGCGCCCGCGACCGTCACGAGACAGAGCCCGACAACGGACAGGACGGTCCCGTCCGGCAAGGACACCAGCGGGACACCGATGACCAGACACAGCACGCCGACGCCCACGATCAGCCGGTTGCGTTGCGCAAACCCTTCGTCCCGAGCGACCGGCTGATCATCCGACTGATATCCGTTCTGGCCGGCGGGCGATTGCATCACCGGCAGCATCTCAGACAACTTGACAGCCGAGCGGCGGCAGGCGAGGATGCGCCTCCGCAAACCGTGAACCGAAGAGGCAAAGGGGAGTAGTCAAGCGATGACCGGTGTGCTGTACGGACTCGCACGGTTCTGCGTGCGGCGCCGGTTCGTCGTGCTCGCTGTCTGGCTCGTCGCAGCGGTCGCGCTGATCGCCGTGTCCCACCAGCTCGGCGAAAACACCAACGACAACCTGTCGCTGCCCGGCACCGACAGCCAGCGCGCCTCGGACACACTCGCGAAGTCGTTCCCGGACCAGGCGAACGGCACGAGCCCGATCGTGCTGCACGCCCACAGCGGCAAACTGACCGAACCCAAGTACCAGACGGCCGTCAACGAAGCGGCGGCAGACGTGGCGAAGGACTCGAATGTCGCCTCGGTGGTCAACCCGCTCACGCCCCAGGGCGCCTCCGCGCTGAGCAAGGACCAGACCACCGGCTACCTGTCGGTCACGCTCGCCGTCCCCCCGGGGGAACTGTCCACCGACGAAGTGCAGAAGATCATCGACGCCGCCGACCCTGCCAAGCGGGCCGGTCTGGAGGTTGAGACCGGGGGCCAGCTCGGTCAGAAGGTCTCCAAACCCTCCACCGAGTCCAGCGAGCTGATCGGGATCATCGCCGCGATGGTGATCCTCACGCTCGCCTTCGGGACGATCGTCTCGATGCTGCTGCCGATCCTCAACGCGATCGTCGCGCTGCTCACGTCGCTGGCGATCATCCGCCTGCTCGGCCACGTCACCACGGTCCCGTCGGTCGCGCCAACCCTGGCGACGATGATCGGGCTCGGCGTGGGGATCGACTACGCGCTGTTCATCGTCACGCGCCACTTCCGCGGCCTGCAGGATGGGCTGAGCTTCGACGAGTCGATCGCTCGCGCGGCCGCGACCTCAGGCGGTGCCGTGTTCTTCGCCGGCGGGACGGTCACGATCGCGCTCGTCTCACTCGCCGTGGCCAAGATCCCGCTGGTCACGACGATGGGCCTGATGGCCGCGATCGCCGTCGTCGTCGCGGTGCTCGCCGCGCTCACGCTGCTGCCGGCCGTGCTCGCGATCGCCGGGCCGCGCATCAACTCGCTGCGCGTGCGCGGCGAGCACCGCGACCTGCATCCCGAGCGTGACACGAAGGAGGGTATGTGGTCGAAATGGGCAAACCACATCGCCAAGCACCCGCTGATCGCTGGCCTGGTGGCGCTCGCGATCCTGCTGCCGCTGATGATCCCGCTGCTGTCGTTGAACCTCGGCCAGCAGGACACCGCCGCGCTGTCCACCTCGACCACCGCGCGCAAAGCCTACGACCTGATCACCGCCAGCTTCGGCCCGGGCGTCAACGGCCCGCTGGTCGTCGCGGTCTCACTCGGTTCTCCGGCGAAGGGCACCGCCGACCCGCGCCTGCAGACGCTGCAAAAGGACATCTCCGCGACGTCCGGTGTAGCCACAGTCACGCCGGCCCAGCTCGACAAGGCGGACACAACCGCCTACTTCAACGCAATCGCCACAACCGGGCCGGCGGAGAAAGCCACCGAAGAACTCGTCGAACGGCTTCGCTCCACGACGATCCCGAACGCGGAGCAGAACACCGACATGCAGGCCGACATCGGCGGCAGCACCGCCGGCTACGTCGACCTCGCCTCGCGGATCTCCGAAAAGCTGCCGCTGCAGATCCTCGTCGTGATCGCACTCAGCTTCGTGCTGCTGATCCTCGCGTTCCGCACGCTGGTGATCCCGGCGCAGGCGGCGGTCATGAACCTGCTGTCGATCGCCGCCTCCTACGGTGTGCTCACCGCCGTCTTCCAATACGGCTGGCTCAGCGGCCTGATCGGCCTCAGCGGTCCGGTCCCGATCGTTTCCTACGTGCCGCTGTTCATGTTCGCCGTCCTGTTCGGGCTGTCGATGGACTACGAGGTGTTCCTCGTCAGCCAGATCGAGGAGCACGTGCACGCCGGCGAGGACAACGAAACCTCGGTCATCTCCGGGCTGGTCACGAGCGCGCGCGTGATCACGGCCGCGGCGCTGATCATGGTGTTCGTGTTCGGCAGCTTCGTCCTCAACGGCGATCCGACGATCAAGCAGTTCGGCGTCGGGCTCGCCGTAGCGGTGATCCTCGACGCGACCGTCGTGCGCTGCCTGCTCGTGCCCGCGCTGATGCTCCTGATGGGCAAGGTCAACTGGTGGATGCCACGCTGGATGGATCGCGTCGTTCCCCACATGAGCATCGAGGGCGCCGAGTTCTTCCTCGCGCGCGATCAGCTGTCCGTGGACGAACCCGAGCCGACGCCGGCGCTGGAAACCTGAACCGCCCGGCACAGTCTGACGGCACGATCAGGCGCGCAAACCGCTTCGCGCCATGAGGCTGTCCGGATGAGCTACTCGGCGACCGGGTCCCGCGCGATGTTGTGACGCACGCGGTCGCGCGCCTCGGAGTAACGCAGGGCCTCATACGCGATCAGCGCGGTCAGCAGCGCCGCCAGTATTCCCAGGGTGGCAATCGCGGGCAACGCGGTGGCAGCAGGCAACAACGCAAGCAGCACGAGCGCGCAAACCAGGCGCCTTCCGCTCAGCGTGCGCATGTTTCGCAGCCTGAACGCCACGTGGGCGAGCAGATACATCGCGGCGCCGCCAAGCAGTGCCGCGGCCGGCACCAGCTTCAGCGGATCGTCAACGTGCTCGATCGTCAACTTCATCCCGACCGCGATCAGCGCGATTCCGGCGACCATTGGAAAGTGCAGGTAAGAGTAGGAGTCGCGCGCGATCTCGTTGCGCTCGCGCCCCTCCTTGGCCTGTGACAGGCGCCGCTCGGCGACGATCGCGGTGACGTCGAAGTACACCCACCACAGCGCTGCCGCGATCACCACCCCGAGCACCGCGGCCGTGACGACGCCGACGCTGAGCACCGCCTTCGCGCCGATCCCGAGCGCGACGATCGACTCCCCCAGCGCGATGATCACGATCGCCCCGTGCCGCTCGGCGAAATGGCCCGGCACGAGCTTCCAGCCGTCGGCGCCGAACAGGTACGGCCCACCCGCGTCGAGCACCAGCGCCAGCCCCCACAGCCCCAGCTGCAGTGCGCCGCCCGCGAACGCCGCGGCGAAGATCAGGCCAACGCCGATCGCCGTGCTCGCCGCCAATCCGTTCACCGAACGGCGCAGGTCCGCGTCGTAGCGGCTGGCCAGCACGAACAGCACGATGTGCGCGCCCCGCACCACCGCATACGCACAGGCGAACAGCAATGCCTCCGAGCCAAACGCGCCCGGAACGCACAGCGCACAGACCAGGAACGCGGCCATCGCCGCGAACATCACCAGACGCACTGTTCCCTCCTCGGGGTCGATCACGCTTGTCAACCACGCATATCCGACCCACGACCACCACAACATCCCGAGCACGAGCAGACCCTTCAGCATGCCTTCCCATGTCGGCGTGCGCGCGATCAGCGTCGTGCACTGCGTCAATGCCAGTACGAATACCAGGTCGAAAAACAGCTCCAGCGGCGTCACCCGCTCGCCTTCGCGCATCACCGCCGTCATACGCGGGACGCGGCTGGAGTCGTGGTCGGTCACCCCCTCGTCTTTGCCGCTCACCTCCTCATCTTTGCAAGCCACCGTGTCGCGCAGCAGAACAGCGCACAGCGACACCCACACAGCGACGCGGCGGGCATGCGGAGACGCGCCAAGCCCGTCCCAGGCTCGGCGCAATCCCCGAGTGGGGCCGACCTGGAGTTAAAGACCCAGTTCGTCGGAGACGCTGCGGAACCTGTTCATCTGCTGACCCAGCGCTTCGCCGGTGTAGGCATCGATCACGCCAACCTCATCGACGATCGACGCGGCGCGGGTGACCAGCCGCTGGAACTCCTCGCTGGAGCGAATCTCGTCGAGCGAGGTACGGGCGCCGCGTAGCAGGATGAACCCGGCGAGGCCACCGCCGTGCAGGCTGAGCAATACAGGTTCGAAGCTATCGATCCTGCCGTCTTGCTGCAGCGAGCCATAGTACGTCAGGGTCTCCTGGAAGACCTCCAACGCTTTGCTCTCACGACCCCGCACAACGGGGCCCCAGCCGAGAAATAATGCGTCGCCTGCCATGTCATTTCCTCCCTGTTGGAATTGAACCAAAAAGGCTACTCCTACCCCGGCGGCCCGTCGAGACGAATTCGATAAACGTGCGAGAGCGTCTTTTGCCGCTACGGCAGACGTGACGCTCGGTACTGCACACACGCGTGGCGTCGCCCAGCATGCGCCCAGCTCGACACCCACGCCGCGTCGTGCGCGCTTGCCGGTCATGATCCCGAGCGTGGTGGCCACGTTCGCGGTCAAGGTGCTTTTGGCGCCCAGCTTCGTGGTCGGCGCCTCGCTTGCCGCTCGCCGATTCGGGCCGCGGGTCGGCGGCATGGTCGGCGGCCTGCCCGTCGTGGCCGGCCCGATCCTGCTCGTCTATGCGCTCACCCACGGAGCCGCCTTCGCCGCCGACGCCGCCGCGGGCACACTGCTGGGGCTGATCTCGCTGACCGCGTTCGTCGTCACCTACGGCCGGCTCGCCGGGCACGCCCCGTGGCTCGTGAGCCTGCTCACCGGGTGGCTCGCGTTCGCGGTCGGGACGCTCATCTTCAGCACGCTCACGGTACCCATCGGCATCGCCCTCGTGATGGCGGGCGCCGGCTTCCTGGTCGGGCTGAAGCTGCTCCCCAAGCCGCTCTCCGAACGGGGTCCCACCTCCGCGCCACCGCGCTGGGATCTACCGGTGCGCGCGCTCTGCGTGTTGCTGCTCGTGCTCGCGCTGACCGCCGCCTCGGGTTGGCTCGGCCCCCGGCTCAGCGGCCTGCTCGCGCCCTTCCCGGTGGTCGCGAGCGTGCTCGCCGTGTTCACCCACGCGCAGCGCGGAGCCGACGAGTTCCTGCGCCTGGGCCGCGGTCTGATCGCCGGGTTCTTCGCCTTCGCGCTGTTCTGCTTCACGCTCTCCATCTCGTTGCGCTCGCTCGGAATCGCCGGCGCATTCGCGCTCGCCACCGCCGCGGCGGCGCTCGTCCAAGGGCTGCTGCTCACGCTCGCAACACGCGCAGGCGCTGGCCCGCGCGAGGGGATCGGCACGAGCGTGCCCGGCCCTTAACCCTCTTCGCCGACGGCCACCCTCGACGGGGCCTCGCCCCAGAGCTGCTCCAAGCGGTAGAACGCGCGCGTTTCCGGCGTGAAGATGTGCACCACGACGTCGAGATAGTCCATCAGGATCCAGTCCTTCTTGCTGAGGCCCTCCACCCGGCGCGGCTGCAGCTCGTGCTCGCGCTTGCAACCCTCCAGGATGCCGTCATGAATCGCCTTCGTCTGGCGCTCGGTGTTACCCGTGCAGATCACGAAGTAGTCGGTGTAGCCCAGCACGCCGCGCAAATCGAGCTCGACGATCTCAACAGCCTTCTTGTCGTCGGCGTAGCGCGCGATCTCGCTGAGCAGCTCCTCGGCCTTCACTTCGCCTGCGCCTTTGCCCCAAGCTGCCCAGCCTTGGTGTGCGCCTCTGCCTCCGGCGTCTTCGCCTTTGTATTCGCCTGCGCCCCGGCGGCCACCGTCGGCCGATACAAACCGTGCTCGGCGATGTATCGCGCGACGGCGGGCTCGAGGAGACCCTCGATCGGCTCGCTGGCGTGTACCCGTTCGCGCACCATCGAAGAGGAGATGTGGACCGCAGGCATTCCTAGAAATGTCGCCTCCGCCCCCAGCGGAGCCAACGCCCTGAGTACATCCTCGCGTCTGCCGTCCTCGCGCTCGGCCACCGCCAAGCTCGCCAGACCGACAAGCGCCTGCGGTTCACGCCATCCAGGCAATCTCAGCGCCATGTCCGCTCCCACGATGAACGTCAGCTCGCTGTCCGGATGGCTCTCATTGATCGCTCGCAAGGTATCCACCGTATAGGACGGCCCGCCGCGCTCGATCTCCAGGCCGCAAACCTCCAGCCCGGGCTCGCTGGCCACCGCCAGGCGGCACATCGCCAAGCGCCGCTCCGGACCGGGGTCTTCCTCCTCGACCTTGTGCGGCGCGCTGTTCGCCGGCATCAGCACCACCCGCTCCAAGCCCAGCTCGGCCCTCGCGTGCCTGGCCAGTTCGAGATGCCCGCGGTGGGGTGGGTTGAACGTCCCGCCGAGGATGCCGATCGATCGAGGGTCCACTCCCCCTTGCGGCTCATTCGCGGACGTGTCCGTCGCCTTCCACGAGGTACTTGAACGTGCACAGCTCCCGCAGCCCGATCGGCCCTCTCACGTGCAACTTCTGCGTCGAGTTCCCGATCTCCGCACCCATCCCGAACTCGCCCCCGTCGGTAAACCTCGTCGAGGCGTTCACATAGACGCAGGCCGCGTCCACCCCTAGCTGAAACGCCCGCGCGCGCTCGGTGTCCCTGGTCACGATCGCCTCCGAATGCCCGCTCCCGTAGCGGCCGATGTGCTCGATCGCCTGCTCGGTCGAAGCGACGACCTTCACGGCCAGCGTCATCGCCAGATACTCCGTGCCCCAGTCCTCCTCGCTCGCCGCCTCGATCCTCGCCTGTGACCCTCGCCCCGTGCCGTCGGGCGCCCCACCAGGCGCTTCGGCGCTGCCGAGCGCCGCCACGCCGCCCGCCGCAAGCTCCAACGTACGCTCGTCCGCGCGCACCTGGACCCCGGCGTCGCCGAGCGCCTGCACGATACGTGGAATGAACTCCGCCGCGATCTCCTCGTGCACGAGCAGCGTCTCCGCCGCGTTGCAAACGCCCGGGCGCTGCACCTTCGCGTTGAGCACGATCGCCTCAGCCTGGCCGAGGTCCGCGGATGCGTCCACGAACACGTGGCAGTTGCCCGAGGCCGCATAGATCACCGGCACCGTCGCCACATCCTCCAGCGCCGCCTTCAGCCCCTCACCTCCGCGCGGGATGATCAGGTCGACCGTCCCCTTCTGCGTGGCCAGCTCCGCAAGCTCCTCACGCCCCCCGCCGGCGACCAGGCTCACGCAGCCCTCCGGCAGCCCCCCCGCCTCCGCGGCCTCGCCCGCGATCCGCGCAAGCGCCGCGTTTGAGTGCAGCGCCGATGATGAGCCCCGCAGGATGATCGCATTGCCCGACTTCAGGCACAGCGCGGCGGCGTCGATCGTCACGTTCGGACGCGCCTCGTAGACGACCGCCACGACCCCAAGCGGTACCCTCACCTTGCGCACGTCCAGGCCGTTCGGCAGGCGATGCCCGTCGATCACCTCGCCGACCGGGTCGCCCAGCGCGACGATCTGCCGGACCGCCTTGGCGATCGCATCGATCCGCCCCCTGTCCAGCAGCAACCGGTCGAGCAGCGCCTCACTCAAGTCCGCCTCGCGCCCGGCCTGCATGTCGCGCGCGTTCGCCTCGAGGATCTCCTCGGCGCGCTCCTCCAGTGCCGCCGCGATCCCCTCCAGCGCGGCGTTCTTCGTCGCGGTGTCGACCCGCGCCAGCACTTTGGCCGCGCGCTTGGCCTGCGCGCAGATATCCGCCACCGAGGTTGTGATCGTCGCCATCTTCTAAGGGTACGAGGTCAGCCAACGACGAGGTAGTCGCGGTGCACGGCCTCCTCGGTCGCGTGCGGCAGGATTCCCCGCACCGCCTCTGACTGCATGCCGATCACCTGCTTCAGCTCCTGCGCCGAGTAGTTGCAGATGCCCTTCGCGATCAAACCCCGATCCGGTGGTTGGCGATTGTCGCGCACGGCGATCTCGACCGCGTCGCCCGCGTCGAACTCGCCCTCCACGCCCACAATCCCAACCGGGAGCAGGCTCGCGTTCCCCTCGCGCAACGCCCGCGCGGCGCCCGCGTCGATCAACAGCGTGCCGTGCGCGGGCTTCGCGTACTTCAGCCACAGCTTGAACGAGCTGTGCCCGGTCTCCCGCGCCATGAACATCGTCCCCTCGCGCCGTCCACCCAGCACCGCCTCGAGCGCGCCCTCGCGCAGGCCGTTGCAGATCACCGCCGCCACCCCCGCCGCCGTGGCCATGTCGGCCGCCACGACCTTCGAGCGCATCCCCCCCGAGCCCAGCGGCGAGGTCGTATGGCCGATCTCCAGCTCCTGGAGCGCCTCGAAGTCCGTCACCTCCTCGACCAGCTTCGCGTGCTCGTCCAAGCGCGGATCGGCGCTGTACAGGCCGTCGATGTCCGTCAGCAGCACCAGCAGATCGGCCCCCACGAGCAGCGCCACCTGCGCCGCCAGGAAGTCGTTGTCGCCAAAGGAGATCTCGTCGGTCGCGGTCGTATCGTTCTCGTTCACCACCGCCACCGCCTGCCAGTCCAGCAGCTTGCGCAGCGTCTGCCGGGCGTTCAGATAATGCGTTCGCGCGCTCAGATCGCCGATCGTCAGCAGCACCTGTGCGCTCGTCACCTCGCGTTCGCGCAGCAGCTCGTCGTACACCCGGTACAGCTTGCCCTGCCCCACCGCGCTCGCGGCCTGCAGCTCGTCGATCGCCGCCGGGCGCGTTTTCAGGCCCAGCACGCGCATCCCTCTCGCGATCGCGCCGCTGGAGACCATCACGACCTCGTCGCCGCTGCGATGCAACTCCGCGACCGCGTCGCAGATCCGTGCGAGCACCTCGCCCCGCAGCTCGCCCGTGTCCTCGGCGACGATGCTCGACCCCAGCTTGATTACAACTCGTCTCATTGACTTGGAGCTTATGTCGGACCGCCAATTGCGGCGCGCTCATGTCAGCGCGGTCGTCTCAGCGCTCGTCAGGCATCTATGCCGGTGCGTCCGGGTCGAGCTCGAAGGTCACCCCGGCGACCTCCAGCTCGTCACCGGGCTCAAACCCCTCCGCCTCCAATGCCCCCATCACGCCGATCCGACGCAGCCGTTCCTCCAAGTAGGCCATCGCGTCCTCGTTCTCGACGTCGTAGCGCTGCAACAGCCGCTCGATCCCCTTCCCCCTGACAGCGAACGACCCCTCCCCGGTCTTCTCCACCTGATAGCCCCTCCCCGCCGCTGGGCGGAACACCATGTACTCGGCCAGATCCTCCTCCCCACCCACCCCGCTCGTGCGGTCCCCCAATGCGCGCGTGCGCGAAACGGGCCAGCTCTGATCCGTCGCACCGCCGACACCTGCTTCCTCGGATACAGCCTCGCGCGGCGTCACGCGCCGCAACAGCTCACCCGCCAGCTCCTGAAGCCCCGCCCCCGTCGCGCTCGACGTGACGATCACCGGCACCTCCTCCCCGAGCCGGTTGCACCACTCCGCCACCGCCTCCTCCGCGCGCGCCTCGGTCACCAGATCTCCCTTTGACAGGGCGAGCACGCGCGGCAGCCGCGCCAACCGCTCGTCGTGCGCGGCCAGCTCGCTCTCGATCGTCGCGTAGTTCCTCGCCGCGTCGGTGCCCTCGCCGTTCGACAGCTCGGGCGCCAGATCCAGCACGTGCACGAGCAGGCGCGTGCGCTCCACGTGCGCCAGAAAGTCGTGCCCCAGACCCGCGCCCCCACTCGCGCCCTCGATCAGCCCGGGGATATCGGCCACCACCAGCTGGCGCTCGCCATCGTCGAGCACACCCAGCACTGGTGACAGCGTCGTAAACGGGTAGTTCGCCACCTTCGGCGCGGCCCGCGTCAGCCTCGCCAGCAGCGATGACTTGCCCGCGTTCGGCAGCCCCACCAGGCCGACGTCCGCGAGCAGCTTCAGTTTGAGCTCCAGCCAACCCTCTTCTCCCGGCAGACCGCGCTCGGAAAAGCGCGGCGCCTGCCTCGTGGCCGTCGCAAAGCGCTTGTTCCCCCTCCCCCCGCTACCGCCCTTCGCCACCACCGCCCGCTGCCCGTCCCTCAGCAGCTCCCAGCGACGCCCCTCCAGATCTCCCTGCTCGCCCGCCGGCCCGGCGCACCCGATCACCTCGGTCCCCGGCGGCACCCTGATCGTCAACGTCGCCCCGTCCGCCCCGTGGCGTTGCGAGCCTTCGCCATACCCGCCCTGCCCTGCCTTGTAGATCGCCTTGCGCCGAAAGCTCTGCAGATCGCGCAGGCCGTCGTCGCAGATCAGCACCACCTCCCCCCCGCGCCCGCCATCGCCACCGTCGGGACCACCCCTCGGCACGTGTGCCTCGCGACGAAAGCTCGTGCTGCCATCCCCGCCGGCGCCGGCCTTCAGATGAATTCTCGCGTGGTCGTGCAGCATCAGCTCATCCTGACAGTCTGCACCGATCGGAGCGCCCGCCCGCCGCGCGAACGGCGGGGCGCCAGTTCAGCTCTGCTTCAGCGCGCGCGAGCAGTAGAGGCACCCCAACGCCGTGACGCCCCCGACAGCCGTCGCCGAGAGCGCTCCGGCGCGCGGCATCGACCGCCGAGCGAGAATCGTCGCGACTGTGTCAATCGTGTCGACCAGAGCACATGCCGCAAGCACGCGCGGGCCCGCAATCGGGTCGTCCAGCGTTTGCAGCGACGCGATGCCGAGGGCGAGATCGCGCCCGCCCAGCATCATCGCCATCCGCGCCACGATCGGCTGCTCCGCGTTCTCCCTTCCGAGCCAGCGTCCCGTCACCTGCCTGGGAGCCGCGACGATAGCGACGCCGAGCCCCGCCCGCCCCGCTCCGATCAGCCAGGCGAGGCGACGTGGATTCACCGGCGCTCCCCGTCTACTCTGAGGCGGCCAGGACGCTGACGACGCGCCCGCGGCGATTGGTCGAGAACTGCACGGTGCCCGCGGCGCGCGCGTACAGCGTGTCGTCCTTGCCGATGCCAACGCCCTCGCCCGGCTTGAATTTGGTCCCGCGCTGGCGCACGATGATCTCGCCGCCGCTGACCGTCTCGCCGGCGAACGTCTTCACACCCAGGCGCTGCGCGTTGGATTCGCGGCCGTTGCGGCTGGAGCCGAGCCCCTTCTTATGAGCCATTCTCTGTCTCCTTCTCAGCGGCTTTTGCGGCGGGCTTGGACGGCTTCGCCGCGGGCTTGGCGGCGGTCTCGGGCTTGGCCGCGGCTTTTGCGGCGCCCACCTTCGCCGCCGCGCTCATCGAGATGTCCGTGACCTCGATCCGCGTTAGCTCCTGACGATGGCCGGTGCGGCGCTTGTAGCCGCGCTTGGGCTTGAACTTGAACACCCGCAGCTTCTCGCCGCGCTCGTGGCTGAGCACCTTCGCGGTGACCTTCACCTTCTTCAGAGCAGCCGGATCGAATACCGCCTCGTCGGAGCGATACAGGATCGGCTCCAGTGCGACGTCCCCACCCTCATCGACGGCGAGACGCTCCACGAGCAGGGTCTGACCCCGCTCGACGCGATACTGCTTGCCACCTGTCTTCACGATTGCGTACATGTTTTACCTAGTCGGTGCTTGATTGCGCCTTGGCAGCCGAACGGCGTCGCCCGCCCCTGCGGCCACGACGCCGAGGCTTGGATTGTAGGTCATCCTCTCCGCCCTCGTCCTGCGCAGGATCGCCGCCGGTGTTCTGCCGGGGCTGATCGCCTTTGCCCTGGGGCTCATCGCTGTTGCCCTGGGACCCGTCGCCGTTGCCCTGAGGAGTATCCGTAGTCGCATCCGCACCAGCCCCGGCGGCATCCCCACTGTCCGCCTGCTCCGCCACCGGCGGGGCGACAACGGGTTTGGGAGCCCTCCGTCTGGGCCTCGGTTTGACCGCCGGGGCGGGCGCTCGCGGAGCCGGGCGGACCACCTCGCCGGACTCGTCCAGTAGCAGCGCACTCGCCGCGGTGCGCCCCACCTGGTCGATGCGCACCATCCGCTTCTCGCCGACGTGCACGGCGGCGCCGGCGATCGAGATTATGTAGCCGTCGATTTTCGCGACCGCGTCGTCCACGTCATACATGTGCGGCTCGACGATCTCGACCAGCACCTCGTCGCCCTGGCGGAAGGGCAGCGCCCGCTCCTCGACCTCCGCGCGGGTGCCCTGGAAGGTGATCGCGAAGTGCTCCAGCGTCAGCCCTTCGGAGCCCTCGAACAGGAACGACTTGCCCGTCTCCTTCTCCAGCGCGTGCAGCACGCGCGAGCCATGCCCGGTGAACTCGGTGCTCACGCGCGGGTTGATCTGCACGAGGAACGCCTCGACGTCGGGGTTTTCGACGGCCACGTCGCGCAGGCGGCGCTCGAACTCGATCGCGTAGGTTTCCTCCGAGCGGATCACGCCTTCGCCGTCGCACGTCGGGCACGGCCGGCTCATGATCTCGCGCACGCCCTCGGTCACGTTCTGGCGGGTCATCTCGACCAGGCCGAGCTTTGAGATCTCCGCCGTGAACGTCTTCGTGCGGTCCTCGTCGAGCGTCTTGCGCAGCGTCTTCATCACCGCGTCGCGGTTGCGCGCGCGCGCCATGTCGATGAAATCGATCACGATGATCCCGCCGATGTCGCGCAGGCGCAGCTGGTTGACGACCTCCTCGGCGGCCTCCAGGTTGGTCTTCGTGATCGTGTCCTCCAGCGCCGCGCCCTTGCCGCGGCCGATGAAGCTGCCGGAGTTGACGTCGATCACGGTCAGCGCCTCGGCGTAGTCGATCACCAGGTAGCCACCGCTTGGCAGGTCCACGCGCCGCGAGAGCACCCCCTCGATCGCCTTGTCCACGCCGTAGGCCTCGAACAGCGGCTCCTTCTGCTCCCACAGCTCGACGCGCTCGACCAGCTCGGGGGCGGTGCGCGTGAAGAACGAGACCAGGCGCCGGTACTGCTGCTCGTCGTCGACGATCGCGCGCTCGAAGTGCTCGGAGAAGATGTCGCGCACCACCCGCACCGACAGGTCGGCCTCCTGGAAGACGAGATCCGGGGCGACCGTATCCTCGACGCGTTTGCCGAGCACCTCGTGCAGCTTGTGCAGGTACTTCAGCTCGCGCTCGAAGTCCTCCCGCTTGGCGCCGTGCGCGGCGGTGCGCACGATCACCCCGCCGCTGCCCATGTCCAGGCCCGAGGTCTGCTTGCGCAGGCGATCGCGCTCGCGATCCTCCAGGCGGCGCGAGACGCCGATCCCCTCGCCCGTAGGGGCGTAGACCATGTAGCGACCGGCGATCGTCAGCTCCATCGACAGCCGCGCGCCCTTCGTCTTCAAGGGGTCCTTCACGACCTGCACGACGATCTCCTGGCCGGGACCGAGCAGGTCGGAGATCTTGTTGCGGGCGCCGCCGCTTCCCCGCCCCCGCTTGGGCGCCTCCACGCCGGGCAGCACGATCTCATCGACGTGCAGAAACCCGTTCTTCTCCAGGCCGATGTCGACGAACGCGGCCTCCAGGCCGGGGAGCACGTTGTCGACCTTGCCCTTGTAGATGTTGCCGACGATCGAGCGCCCGCCACGACGCTCCAGATACAGCTCAGCTATGCGATATCCAGCCTCCGGAGCACCGTTCGGGCGTTTGCGCGAGCGGGTCGAGGCCGCGGGACGTGAGGCGCCGGGCGTTCCGGAGGCCTCGAGAAGCGCGACGCGCGTCTCCGCGCGATCGACGCTGACAAGCACTTGCTTTTTCAATTTGATGATCCAGTCTTTCGGTATCGATGCCGGCCGAGTCCCGCGCGGGCGCAGGCCGGAGGAGATTCCTCGGCGGCGCTTGCGCCACAACTGGCGATCGGGAGTAGTCGGCAAACATTGGTATTTGGGTATCCATCCGAGCGCTCCTGCAGCCACGATCCCAATGATCGTTGAGCGGGAGTCTCGGGGTTTTCGGATAGTTCTTCAATAGATCGGCACGCGGCCCTTGAGTGCCGCTGAGGCGCGCGCCTGGACGTAAATGGATTGCAGCAGGCCCACCGCCAACAGGGTGGTGATCACCGACGAGCCGCCATAGCTCATGAGCGGCAGCGTGACGCCGGTAATGGGCATGATCCCAATGGTCATCCCCACGTTGACGAACACCTGAAACATGAGCATAGCCGCTATGCCCCCCGCCACGAGCGAGCCGAACAGGTCCTTCGACATCGCCAGGATCCGCAACGTCCTCCAGATCAACAACCCATACAGACACAACACGAGTCCCGCGCCAAGGAACCCGTACTGCTCGCCGACGGCCGCGAACACGAAGTCGGTGTCGTCCTCGGGGAGATAGTTGCCCGTGAGCTGGGTGGAGTCGGCGGAGCCCCGGCCGGTCTTCTGGCCGGAGCCGATCGCGATCTTCGACTGGGCGAGTTGATAGCGGGGATCGGGTTCGCCGGTCTTGGATTCCTTTTCCTTGATTTCCACGAAGTTCGAGGAGGGGTGCAGGAATGCCGTCAGCCGTTCGGCCTGATACGGCTTGAGCACGTGCACGCCGACGGCGGGCGCCGCCACCAGCACGATCGCGATCGACACGCACACGAGCGCCAGCAGTCCGGCCAGTTGCTGCCACGGCGCTCCCGCCACCAGCAGCATCACGAACGCGACCGCCATGTACACCATCCCCGATCCGAGATCCGGCTGGGCGATCACCAGCATCGCCGGCACCAGCGCCGCGAGCATCACGCGGGCGGTCGTGTCGCGCTCGCGCAGCCGACGAGCGCGGTCGACGATGAACGCCGCCAGCGCCAGGATCAACAGCACCTTGCCGAGCTCGGATGCCTGGAACGAGAAGAACGGCAGGCTGATCGCCCGCGTGGCGCCTTTGGTTTCGTGGCCCGCCCCGAGGACGGCGAGGATGCTGAGAATCAGCAGCGCGTAGATGCCGTATTTCAGCCGGCGCAGGCGCGCGTAGTCGACCCGTGCGAGCACGACCATCAGGATCAGGCCGATCACCAGATAGACCACCTGGCGGGTGACGTAGTAGCTGGGGTCGCCCGGTATCGCTTCGCGTGTCGCCGCGCCGAGCGTCATCACCGAGGCGATCCCCAGCCCCACCGCCGCGAGCGTCAGCAGCGGATCCAACGGCAGGCCGCGCTGTGTGCGCGCGCCTGGCACGGCCGGCGGCTCTGCGGCGGCGGGCTTGATCGGGCTGGTCAGCGAAGAGGGCATCGGCGATCAGAAGGTTTTCGAGGTTCCCGACCACGAACTTCTCGGGCTTGCCGAACCACTTGGAGGCGATCAGGCGAGCGATCGGCGCGGCGGTTTCGGCGCCGAAGCCGCCTTCTTCGACGGTCACCGCGATCACGATCGGGCGCTTGGGGTCGGCGATGTAGCACATGTACCACGACTGTTCCACGTGCCCCGCCCGTTCGGCCGTGCCCGTCTTGCCGTAGACGGGATGCTGCGCCTGGTTCCAACCCGTCCACACGTCCGCGGAGGTGCCGCCCGGCTCTGAGGCCGCCTCGTGGATGCCTTCCATCACATCGCTCAGGTCGGCGTAGTTCAGGTGCACGTGGCGTTTGCGGCGGGAAGTCTGGCTCAGGCTCTGCACGAGGCCGCCGCTGGATTCGTCGATCTGACGCCCGAGATGGGGCGTGACGACCGTCCCCTTCGCCGCCGTGCATGTAGGCGTTGGCGAGCGTCGAGTAGGCCACCGCCATCTGCAGCGGGTCGGTCTGCAGGCTGCCCTGGCCGACCGCCAGGTCCATGTTGTAGCCGACGGTCCACGGCTCGCCCGGTTCGGCGACGATGTGGCAGGGGTGGCCATGGTGTTCGCGCGTGCACTGCGATTCGGCCTGATTCTGTTCGACCAGCCACTTTCGGCTGGGAATCGTCCCGGTGAGCTCGCTCGGCAGGTCGATCCCGGTCTGCTCGCCGATCCCCAGTTCGCGAGCCTTGTTCTGGATCACGTCGCCGTGGCTGTTGGCGAGCTCGCCGACGGTGAAGAAGTAGGTGTCGGAGGAGACCTTCAGCGCTTCCACGAGCCCCACGGGGCCGTAGTCGGTGTGACCGGAGTTGCAGAACAGCTCGCCGCCGCCCCCGATCGCTTCGATGCACGAGCCCCGCGCCGAGCGCCTCGCTCGGGTTGATCACGCCGCCTTCGAGCGCCGCCATCGCCGTGATCGGCTTGAACGTCGAGCCCGTCGGATAGGCGCCGTTGACCGCCCGGTTGACCAGGCGTGAGGGCGTTTCTTCGCCGCCGCGCCTTGCCCTCGAGCGCGTCGTATTCGGCTTCGGTCAGCGGCTTGGCGAACTTGTTCGGGTCGAAGCTCGGATAGGAGCCGATCGCGAGCACTTCTCCGTTGAGCGGGTCGATCGCCGTGAACGCCCCCGCCACCGCCGGTTTGCCGCCCGCGCGGGCGTTTTCGATCCCCTCGCAGCAGCGCCTTTTCGCCCTCGCGCTGCAGGCCGAGGTCGAGCGTCGTACCGAGGCTGTAACCGGCCTTGCGGCGGCGTCGGCTGCAGGCGCGTGGGCTCGGGATAGCCGGCCGAGTTGACCTGCACGCGCTGCTCGCCGTCGCGCCCGCGCAGATAGCGGTCGTAGAAGTACTCGAGCCCTTCCTGGCCGACCACCGTCCCCTGCTGGACGCCGCGGAAGGCGGGCTTTTCGAGCTCTCTTTTGGAGACCTGGCCGACGTAGCCGAGCACCTGCGCGGCCATCTCGCCGTAGGGATAGGAGCGGATCGAGACCGGCTGCTGGGTGACGCCGGGGAATTCGCTCTGGCGCTCGGCGAGCTCGGTCAGCACGCCCGCGCCCGGCGGCGGTCTTGATCGTCACGGGCGCGTACGGCAGCGCCGTGCGACCCTTGATCACGAGCGCCTCGATATGACCGGCGCTCATCCCCAGCAGCGCGCCCAGCCGCCGGTATACCGCGAGCCGGGGCCGGCCCGCGGGCGGCAGCGCCGAGGGCACGATCTGCACCGCGTTGGTCACCATGCTGGCGGCGATCGGCTGGCCTTCGCGGTCGAGGATCTGCCCGCGCGGCGCGGCGATCGGCAGTTCGCGCACGCTGTTGGCGGCGGCTTCCTGGACGTACTGTTCGCCGGTCAGCACCTGCAGGTACCAGAGCCGGAAGAAGATCACCCCGAACATCACGAGCGCGATCCCGCCGAGGATCGCCACGCGCAGGGCCATCTGCGGCGAGACGGGCGGCGTGCGCGAGCCGGAGGTCCCGCCGTCCGGACGCGCCACCTGGGCGAAAACGCTCGATCGCGCTCATACGGCGATCATGGCCTCGACAGCGGGCTCAGCCCACCGGTCGTGTACGCGCGGCGACGGCGACGGCGAGGATCGGGAGGCAGGCCGCCGATCAGGCAGCGCCGCACGAGGATCCACATCGGCAGCGCGACGATCGTGTTGACGAGCACCCCGAGCACGATCTGGCGCAGCAGCTCGAGGCTGACCGGGCGCGTCGACGCCGAGCATGAACTCCATCAGCGAGTAGCCGACCAGCGCGGCGGCCGTGGCGGCGGCGCCCGACCAGCAGCGGCGTCAGCGCCGCCTGGGGGTCGCGCAGCTCGCGCAGACGCCCGCACCAGTAGCCGACGAGCGTGAAGATCAGCGAGGTCAGCCCGAGCGTCTGCACCAGCGCGAGGTCGACGAGCAGGCCGACCGCGAAACCGGTCGCGGCGCCGATCGTCGAGCCGCACAGCAGCCCGACGAAGGCCACCACGAGCGGCGAGAGATCGACCGCGACGCCGAACACGGGGACCTCTGAGACGACGCCGATCTGGAAGAACACGACGACCACCACGAGCACCGCGATCCGCGTGAGCAGCCAGCCGGAGAGCGTCATCCGCCGCGTCCCTCGTCGAGGCCGAGGTGAGCGAGCTGCCTTCGCCGCCGGCGGCCGTCGCTGCTCTGCCCGGCGCTCGGCAGGCTGGCCTGGAGGCTGACCAGCGCGCCGGCTTGCTGCCCTGCGTGTACGTGAGCACCTGCACGACGTTGAGGTTGTGCAGGTCGGCCAGCGGATGCACGTTGACCGACTTGAACGCGCTTTCTTCGTCTACCGAGCTCACCTGGCCGATCGCGATCCCCGGCGGGTACAGCGAGTAGTCCGGGGGTTTCGATGGTCCCGGAGGTGACGACGTTTTCGCCGCGATTGGCCGAGGTGCCGCCCGGCAGGTACTGCAGCACCAGATCGTTCGGTTCGCCCACCTTGGGCTGCACCACGCCGGTCGCGTTCGTGCCGTTGATCCGCGCCGAGACGCCGACTTCGCTGTCGGTGATCAGATCGACCACGGCGCCGTCGGGGGCGGCCTGGGCGACCTTGCCGACGAGCCCTTCTTCGTTGACCACCGGGTCGTTTTTCCGCACCCCCGAGGAGGTGCCCTTGTCGATCCAGACGGTCGAGTACCAGAGGTTCGGCGACTTGCCGACGACCGTGGCGGTCACCGGGCGGTAGCTGTTCAGGCTGAGCTGATCGAGGTGGTAGAGCGCCAGCAGTTCGTGGTAGCCGTGCTCGTCGGCGCGCTCGGCGATCACTTCCTTGCGCAGTTTGTCGTTCTGCTTGCGCACTTCCGCGAGCTGGCTTTTCGCGTGCAGCGTGTCGCCGAACCAGCTGAACAGGTCGCGCACGGGCTTCAGCGCCTTGTTGGCGCCCTCCTGGATCGGCGAGACGACCGTCAGGAAGCCGCGCTGCACCGAGTGCAGGCCACCGTCGGAGGACTCGCCGAAGTAGGCGGTCAGCAGTATCAGGGAGAGCACGACGAGCAGCGCGAGCACCGCACGTCGACGCCGGACCGTCTTGTCATACACGAATCAGGGCCTTCCGAAGCGTTCATGAGACAGAGTAACCGCGACCGCCGGATGCAGGGCGCCGGCCTCAACGGCGGTCGGCGGTTGTCGCCGCTGTTGCGCGAGCGGCGGTTGGAGCGGTGGATCGCCTCGAACTCCTCCAGCGAGCGCCCCGAGCCGACCGCCACGCAGGTCAGCGGCGACTCGGCCAGATGCGCGGGCATCTGCGTCTCCTCGCGCAGGCGCTCGTCCAGGCCCTGCAGCAGCGCGCCGCCGCCGGCGAGCATGATGCCGCGATCCATGATGTCCGAGGCGAGCTCCGGCGGGGTGCGGTCGAGCGTCTCCTTGACCGCTTCGATGATCTGGTTCAGCGGCTCTTCGAGCGCCTGGCGGATCTCCTCGCTCGTCAGCACGACGGTCTTCGGCAGGCCGGCGACCATGTCGCGTCCGCGGATCTCCGCCTGCAGCTCCTCCTCCATCGGGCAGGCCGAGCCGATCTCGAGCTTCAGCTCCTCCGCGGTCTGCTGGCCGATCAGCAGCTTGTACTCCTTCTTGGCGTAGTTGATGATCGCCTCGTCCATCTCGTCGCCGCCGACGCGGATCGACTGCGAGACGACGATCCCGCCGAGCGAGATCACCGCGACCTCGGAGGTGCCGCCGCCGATGTCCACGACCATCGAGCCGGTCGGCTCGCCGACCGGCAGGCCGGCGCCGATCGCGGCCGCCATCGGCTCCTCGATCAGGTAGGCGGTGCGCGCGCCCGCCGACAGGCAGGCCTCCTCGACCGCGCGCTTCTCCACGCCGGTCACGCCCGAGGGCACGCAGACGACCACGCGCGGGTGCGCCCAGCGGTTCTGGTGGACCTTCTGGATGAAGTGCCTGAGCATCTCCTCGGTCACGTCGAAGTCGGCGATCACGCCGTCCTTCAGCGGCCGGATCGCCTGGATCGTGCCCGGCGTGCGGCCGAGCATGCGCTTGGCCTCGATCCCGACCGCGTGCACTTCGCCGGTGCGCGAGTCGATCGCCACGACGCTCGGCTCAGACAGCACGATCCCGCGCCCGCGCACGTACACGAGCGTGTTGGCCGTGCCGAGATCGACCGCCATGTCGCGGCCGCCGAATCCGGTCAGATAGCTGAAGATGCCCATATATCGAGAGAGGGGTACGCTCGGAATCGGTCAGGTGTCGCTACCTCGCGACCACGCCTCGGTGACCAGCGCTCGCCCGGGAACGTACCCGCGGGCTGAGTCTAGCGAAGGCCCCGCGGCGCTGAACAGGGTTGCCAGCTTATTTGCAGGCGAATCACGGGAGCACGAGCAGCTCGGGATGCATTTCCAGCAGCGTCGCCAGCGGCAGGCCGACGACGTTCTCGTAGTCCCCCTCCACCGACCGCACGAGCGCGGCGCCCGCGCCCTGAATCGCGTAGCCACCGGCTCGTCCGCGCCACTCGCCGGTCGCGAGGTACCAGTCGAGCATGCCCTCGTCCAGCGTCCTGAAAGTGACCTTCGTGCGCGCCACCGCCGTGCGCTGCACACCTCCCGCGCAGCAGCGCCAGCCCGCTCACCACCTCATGCGTGGCCCGCTCAGAGCCCGCAGCGTCGCGCGGGCGATCGTCTCGTCGGCGGGCTTGCCGTAGATCGCCCCGTCCAGCGCCACCAGCGTGTCGCAGCCCAGCACGATCTCCGCCGGCCTCGACCCGCGCAGGCTCGCGCCGCTCCAGCGCACCGCGTGCCGCCGCGCGCCTTGCGCAGCGCGTTCTCGAGCGCCACCTCGCCGGGATCGCCGCGGTCCAGCTCTCCGACATCGGCGGGCCGCACCGTGAACCCACCCCCAGACGCTCCAGGATCGCCCTGCGTTGCGGCGAGCTGGAGGCCAGGACCAGCGGAGAGAGTCTCTGCCGACCTCCGCAAATCGGGAAAGAACAGCGCCGGCCTCGCGCGCGGCGGACTCCGGCGAGTCCGAGCCGTGCACCATGTTCTGGCCCATCTCCACCGCATAGTCGCCGCGGATCGAGCCGGGGGCGGCCTCCAGCGGATCGGTCGCGCCGATCACCTGCCGCGCCGCCTTCACCGCGTCCTTGCCCTCCAGCACCAGCGCGACGATCGGCGCCGAGGTGATGAACTCGACGAGCTCGCCGAAGAACGGGCGCTCTGAGTGCTCGGCGTAGTGCTGCTCGGCCAGCTCCCTGGTCACGGTCAGTCCGCGCAGGGCGACGATCTCAAGGCCCTTGCGCTCGAAGCGGGCAAGGATCTCGCCGGTCAGGCCCCGGGCGAAGGCATCGGGCTTTACGAGGATCAGCGTGCGGTCCATAACGTCCTTTTTCGGATCGAGGTTTGTCTTTAGGAGGTGCGCGGTGCGCGAGGTGCGGTCAGGAGGTGGGGCGCGGACGGCTGGCGCGTCCGCTGCCGCGGGGTCTGCTCGCCGGCTTGGAGGCTGTGACGGTTTCACCGGCGGTCGTCCCCGCGCCCTCGCCGTTCTCCGCGGGCGTCGAGCCGGCGCCATCGGCAGCGGTCTCCTCGAGCCAGCTCTCCGGGCTCGGCCTGGTCGATCGCTCGCCCTCGGTCGCCGCGGACTCGCTGTCGGCCGTCGGGCGCCTGCGGCGCGGGCGGCGAGCGGGCGCCGCGCCGGCGACCTCGGTCTCGCAGTACGGGCAGATCGTCCACGCCTGATCCAGCGGACGCGAGCAGCTCACGCAGCGCTCCTTCAGCTTGCGCAGGCAGCTCGGGCAGCGGATGAAGTCGCGCTCGACGCGGTAGTCGCAGTGCGGGCACAGCCCGTGGTCGAGGTCGTGCAGGCGCGCCTCCGCCGCCTGCATCTCCAGCTCGCGCTCGCGCACGTCCTCGAGATACTCGGGCGGGCGCAGGATCATGTAGACGATCGTGCCCACGAACGGGAACAGCGACGCCGCGGTGGCGCAGCCGACGAGCATCGGGTCGTAGATCCGCCGGCGGGCATCGGCGTAGGTCCAGTAGATCAGCGCGAAGTACAGGACGACGACGAACAGGATCAGCAGATCGATCCCCAGGTTCAAGCCACTGCTTTCGATGCCGAAATATGCGAGCGGGAACATGGCCGGCTGAGTTTAGAGAAACAAACGGCCGAATCCATAGCCGGCCGCGAAGAACACGAGGATCACGAGCGCGACGGCCAGGGCGACGAAGCCAACCATCTTCAATACGGAAGGCCCCTCGTCGTTCATCCGCTCAGCCTCCGCGGAGCGGCCTGTCGCCGCGAGCCGTATCGGGGCGTCGTCCGAGCCGTGCGCCAGCAGCTCGCCGACGAGGTAGACCGAGCCGCTCGCGAGCACCGCCGCATCCGCGCCGCGCTTCCGCGCCCAGCGCTGCGCCGCCGCCAGCGCGCGGGCGGGCTCGCGGCTCGCAAACCACTGCATCGAAGCCAAGCTGGCGCGCCAGCGACTGCAGCGCCGAGGGCGACAGGGCACGGCTGCTCGGGGGTGCGGTGAACCACGCGCGCTCGCAGAGCGGCAGCAACGCCGCGAGCATGCTCGCGGCGTCCTTGTCCTCGAGCACGCCGAGCACGAGACCGACCGGGCGCTCGCCGTACAGCTCCCGGAACGCGTGCACGAGCGCCCGCGCAGCGTCGGGGTTGTGCGCGCCGTCGAGCACCGTCAGCGGGTCCTCCCCCACCGTCTGCAAGCGCCCTTGCACGACGGTCTCCGCCGCCGCCGCGCGCACCGCGTCCTCGCTCAGCTCGATCCCGGCCACCTGCAGGTATGTCTCCGCGGCGGCGCGCGCGAGCGCGAAGTTGCGCCGCTGAAACGAGCCCTTGGCGGCCGGCGAGATCGTGGCCGAGACGCTGCCGCGCCCGGCGAGACATCGCCCACGGGGGCACCGTCCGATGGAACCTCGACCGACGGAACATCAGCCAGCACGATCCGCGCGTCCTGCTCCCCCGCCACCCGCTCGGCCACCGCGGCCGCCTCCGGCGCGAGCTCGGCGCCGAGCACGAGCGTCGTGCCCGGCCGCAGCACCGCGAGCTTCTCCTCGGCGATGTCCGTGACCGTCGGCCCCAGCCAGCGGGTGTGCTCCAGGCCGACGTTCGTCAAGACCGTCACGCGCGAGTCGATCACGCTCGTCGCGTCATACCGCCCGCCGAGCCCGGCCTCGATCACCGCGACCTCCACCTCGCTGCTCGGCCATCGCCCACAGCGCGGCGGCCGTGAGCAGCTCGAACTGAGTCACGTGATCGTCGCTCGAAGAGCGTGTGGTTGACGTGCTCTTCCGCCCACGCCGCACGCGCGATCGCGGCGGCGAACGCGCTCTCCCGCAGGTCGCGCTCGCCCACCTGCACGCGCTCGGTGTAGGAGATCAGGTGCGGCGAGGTGTAGGTGCCGGTGCGCAGCCCGTGGCGCTGCAGGATCGCAGCGATCATCCGCGTGGTCGAGGACTTGCCGTTCGTGCCGACGACGTGGATGCTCGCAAAGCGCCGCTCCGGCAATCCCAGCGCGGTCATCATCCGCCGCATCCGGTCCAGGCCGAAGCGCATCCCGAACAGCTCGAGCGTCTGCAGATGACGCGCGGCGTCCTCGCTGCTCCACGGCCTCGCCGGATGTCTGCTCTGCGGGGAGTGCATGCCTGGACGCGCGCGCCCGAACGGCCTACGAGCGGGAGTGCTTGCGCCGCCGGCGCCGGCGGCGGGCGCGCGTCAGCAGCACCAGTTCGCGGCTCGTGCGCTTCGGGTCGAGCTTGCCCACCAGCTTCTTCAGCTCCTTGCGCTGCTTCTCCGAAAGGTTGCTCAGCCGACCCTGGGATTCACGCGTGAGCTGCGTGAGCCGAGCGCGCTCCTTCGCCGACAGCGAGCGCCAGCGTTTGCCGAGCACGACGCCGATCTGCAACAGCAGCGCCCACGGCAGATCCTTCACGCGCGCGAGCTTCGACTTGTCCTGCTGCTTGGCTTGCTTGCTCTGCTTGAACTTGCTCACAGCGCGATGGTAGTCGACCGAGACCTACGCCGACTCTTCGTGCAGCTCGTCCGTGTCGTCCTCTCGCACCGGCACGGCTTCGGTCACGAGCGTCGGCGTGAGACCCTTCTCGACGGTCTCCTTCGTGACCACGCACTTCTTCACATCGCGGCGTGAGGGCAGCTCGAACTGGACCTCCAAGAGGATTTCCTCGATGATCGAGCGCAAGCCACGCGCGCCGGTTTCACGTTGGAGGCCCTTCTCGGCGACCGCCGTCAGCGAGTCCTCGGAGAACACGAGCTCGATCCCGTCGAAGGAGAAGAAGCGCTGGAACTGCTTGACGAGCGCATTGCGCGGCTCGGTGAGGATCGAGACGAGGTCCTCGCACGTGAGCTGGTGCACCGCGGAGACGACCGGCAGACGCCCGATGAACTCGGGGATCAGCCCGTACTCGATCAGGTCCTCGGGCAGGCAGTGCTCGAACACCTCGCCGGTGTCGCGCTCGGCCTTGTCCTCGATCGCCGCGGCGAAGCCGACGCCTTTGTGGCCGATCCGATGCTCGATCACCTTGTCGAGGTTGGCGAACGCCCCGCCGCAGATGAACAAGCACATTCGTCGTGTCGATCGTCAGGAACTCCTGGTGGGGATGCTTGCGCCCGCCCTGCGGCGGCACCGACGCCTGCGTGCCCTCGAGGATCTTCAACAGCGCCTGCTGCACGCCCTCGCCGGAGACGTCGCGCGTGATCGACGGGTTGTCCGCCTTGCGCGCGATCTTGTCGACCTCGTCGATGTAGATGATCCCCGTCTCGGCCTTCTTCACGTCGTAGTCGGCGGCCTGGATCAGCTTCAAAAGGATGTTCTCGACGTCCTCGCCGACATACCCGGCCTCCGTCAGCGCGGTCGCGTCGGCGATCGCGAACGGCACGTTGAGGATCCGCGCGAGCGTCTGCGCGAGCAGCGTCTTGCCGCAGCCGGTCGGCCCGAGCAAGAGAATGTTCGACTTCTGCAGCTCGATCTCCGTTTCGCCGGACATCATCATCTGCACGCGCTTGTAGTGGTTGTAGACCGCGACCGACAGCGTGCGCTTGGAGGGATCCTGCCCGACGACGTACTCGTCGAGCACGTCGTAGATCTCGCGCGGCTTGGGCAGGTGTTCCAGATCGAAGGCGGGCGGGGCGGCGAGCTCCTCGTCGATGATCTCGTTGCAGAGGTCGATGCACTCGTCGCAGATGTACACGCCCGGGCCGGCGATCAGCTTCTTGACCTGCCGCTGGGACTTGCCGCAGAAGCTGCACAACAGCTGCTCGTTTGAATCTGTCGGTCTGGCCATTTCGTCTCTCTCCCCGCCGTGGCGTCCATGCCACCTAGGTGACCCCAGAACTAATGCTCGGAGATCACCCTGTCAATAATTCCGTACTCCTTCGCCTCCTCGGAGCTCATGAAATAGTCGCGCTCCGTGTCTTTCCTGACGTCCGCGAGCTTCTTCTTCGTGTGCTTCGCGATGATCTCGTCGAGCCGTTCGCGCACGTCGATGATCTCCTTCGCGTGGATCTCGATGTCCGTCGCCTGGCCCTGAAAGCTCGATGAGACCTGGTGGATCAGGATCTTCGCGTTCGGCAGCGCCATCCGCTTGCCGTCCGCGCCGCCCGCCAGCAGCAGAGCGCCCATCGACATCGCGATGCCGACGCAGATCGTCTGCACGTCGGGCTTGACGAACTGCATCGTGTCGTAGATCGCCAGTCCCGCATACACCGACCCGCCGGGCGAGTTGATGTAGATCGAGATGTCCTTCTCGGGATCCTCTGACTCCAGGTGCAACAGCTGGGCGACGATCAGGTTGGCGATCTGGTCGTCGACGGGCGTGCCGAGGAAGATGATTCGCTCGTTCAGCAGCCGGCTGTAGATGTCGAACGCGCGCTCGCCTCGCGAGGTCTGCTCAACCACCATCGGTACAAGTGGGCTCATGGTCCTCGCTCTTGATCGATACGGGGGGTGGTCGGGAGGGGGGCCTGCCCCCCTCCCGCTAGAACATGCGGGCTCATGGTCCTCGCTTTGTTTCGCTTACGTTGCTCGATTCCTTCTGCAAACCCTAGCGGTCCGGCGTCCACAAACCGGCAGGTGCGGCTGCCGGATCGTCCTGTGCCCCCTGCTCGGGCGTCCACAGCTGCTCGCGCGCCTGCGCCTGCTCCACCGAGATCGGCTTGGCGTGCTCGGCGACGAGCTCGACGGCCTGTCGCGCGGCGAGATCCTCGCGCACCTCCTCCAGGCGCCCGGCACTCTGCAGATCCGCCAGCAGCTTCTCCGGCTCGACGCCCTCGCGCTCGGCCACCGGGGTCATCGCCACCAGCAGGTCTTCCTCCGATGGCACGATCCCCTCCGCGGCGACGATCGCCGTGACGACCGCCTCGCGGCGCAGCGCCTGCTCGGCGTCGGGCTGCATGTCGGCGAGGATCTCCGCCTCCTCGCGACCGGCGATCTGCAGGTACACCTCACGCGAGATCCCACGATGGGACAGGGAATGCAGCATCCGCTCCCACATCTCCTTCGCGCGCGCCTCGATCAGCGCCGGGGTGACGGGCACCTGCGCCTGCGCGACCGCCGCGTCCAAAGCGGCCTCGCGGAACTCGTCCGCGATCTTCTGCTCCTCGGCCTGGAGCAACCGCCCGCGGATGTCCTCGCGCAGCTCATCGACGCTGTCGAAGCCCGCGTCGATCGCGAAGTCCTCGTCGAGCTCCGGCAGGCGCTTGTCCTTGACCTCCTTCACGGTGATCTCAAACGAGGCGTCCCGGCCGGCGAGATGCTCGGCGCCGTAGTCCGCGGGGAATGTCAGCTCGACCGTGCGGGTCTCGCCGGCGCTCGATCCGAGCAGCCCCTCCTCGAACCCCGGGATCAGGTTGCCGCCGCCGAGCTCGACGAGCTGGTCGCGGCCCTCGCCACCCTCGAACGCGACCGGCGCCTGCACCGACGAGGCATCCTCCGGCGGCAGGCTGCCGATGTAGTCGACGACGACGAAGTCGCCCTCCCCGGCCGCGCGCTCGACGGTGTCCAGGCGCGCCAGACGCTCGCGCATCGCGTCGACCTCCTGCCCGATCAACTCATCGGCGGCCACCGGCTCGCGGCGCGCGACCTCCAGGCCCCGATACTCGCCGAGCTCGGCCTGCGGCAGCACGCCGATCTCGATCGCGAACTCCAGCGCTTCGCCCTGCGGCGGCAGATCCCCCAGATCGACCGTCGGATCGCCCACCGGCACGATGCCGGCCTCGGCGATCGCGTCGGAGTACCAACCGGCAAGCGAGTCCCTGACGGCTTCGTCGAGCACGGCCTCGCGACCGACGCGCTGCAGGACCAGCGGCGCCGGCACCTTACCCTTGCGAAAGCCCGGCAGTTTCAGCTGGCGCCCGAGCTGGCGCGCGCGCTGCTCGACGCGATCCTCGATCTCGCCGGGCGGGACCTCCACCCGCACGCGCACGCGCGACTCTCCCAGCTCGGTGACGGTTGTCTTCAGGGCGGTCGGCACGCCCGCCACGATACCGTGCCGCCCTCCGATGGCCCACCCCCGCCAAACCTCACCGGCGAAGCGCCTGGAGACGTGGCTGTGGACCGGCCCGGTCGGCCACTTCGCCGGCGGGTCGCTCGACTTCGCCCAGGCGCTCTGGCGTTATCTACTCGCGCGTGTGCGTGGGCGAACGATTCGCTGACGTGCATACAGCGCAAAGGTCACCACGCAGATCAATCGATGACGTACCACGCCTGTGACGAAAGCGCTCGTCGGCGAACGCTCGTCCCGCACGGTCATCCCAACATAGGACAACCGCGCGGGGCAACTCGATATAAGGCCGTTTTGCTGTTTTTCCTTACGCCGTCAGGGCGACCGGACGGGCGAAGGACAGCGCGACGCCACGCGGGACGACGAGCACCGGGCAGGTGGCGATCTCGATCAGGTGGGCCGCCGAGGAGCTGATCGAGACGCGGCCCTGCGGCGCGTCCTTGCGCGAGTCGATCACGAGCAGGTCCGCCGACTCGTCGGCCACCGGCACGACCTCCGCGCCGAGCGCATCGGCCAGCGCCTGGGCGGTCGCCTGGGCACTGCCGTCGCCACCGGGCTCGCCGACCGCGACGATCCGCTTCACGCCCGACTTCGCGGCGACGGAGCCGGCCAGTCCGACCGGAGCGATCGCGACCGCGACCGGACCGCCCTCCAGCAGTCGCTGGGCGGAGTTGCCGATCGTGATGTGACCGTTGGCCGTGTGCGAGTCCGAGCAGAAGACGATCGCCTGCGCGCCGATCTGCTCGGCCAGCGCGCTGAGGCCCTGCGGCGTCGAGCGGTCGGTCACGGCGTGGCTCGAGGCGAACGTGCCGTCGAAGATCGCGGCGCCGCGATCGAGCACCTCCTGGGCCTCGGCGTCGCTGACGGCCTCGTTGGTGTGGCGCACGTAGCCAAGCGACACCTCGGCGCCGGCGCGGGCGAACAGCGAGCCGAGCGCGATCGCGTCGTTCTCGTTGGCGGTGCCGTCGTAGGAAACGATGATCTTGGTCATTTGTTTCTCCTCTGTCTCTGAGTCGGTCGGTCTCTGTCAAGTGCTCGGCACCCGCCGGGAGAGCGAACACCGCTGAAGTCCTTTCGCTCCATCCTCGCACGCACCTGCCATCAGCGCCAATGATTGTTGTTATCCCTGCTATAAGTTCTACTAATGCTCAATACGGCGCGCCTGAAGATCCTCAACGAGGTCGCCCACCGCGGCTCGTTCTCGGCCGCCGCGGACGCGCTCGACTACACGCAGTCCGCCGTCTCCCAGCAGATCGCCGCGCTGGAGGCGGAAGCCGGTATGACGCTGCTGCAGCGCCACCCGCGCGGGGTCAGCCTGACGGCGGCGGGCCAGACGCTCGTGGGCCACGCCGAGGGGATCCTCGCGCGGCTGGAGTCCGCCGAGGCGGCGCTCGGGGCGATCGCCGGGCTGCGCGGGGGCCGCCTGCGGATGGCCTCGTTCCCGACCGCCGGGGCGACGTTGATGCCGCTGGCGATCGCCACGTTCCGCGCGCGCCACCCGCAGGTCGAGCTGACGCTCACCGAGGGCGAGCCCGAGCAGATCGCGCCGCGCCTGCGCGCCGGCGAGCTCGACCTGGCGCTGCTGTTCGAGTTCGGCGACGGAGCCGCCGCAGAGGACGAGCTGACGCGCGTGGAACTGCTCGCGGACCCGCTCTACCTGGCGCTGCCCGGTGAGCACAAGCTGGCGAAGAAGCGCAAGCTGCGCCTGGAGGACCTGCGCGAGGAAGCCTGGGTGCAGACCTCCAGCGCGAGCCCGTGCGCACGCCAAGTCGTGCGCAGTGCTCACGCCGCCGGGTTCGAGCCGAACGTGGCGTTCGAAAGCGACGACTACCAGACGGTGCAGGGCCTGGTCGCGGCGGGCGTCGGCGTGGCGCTGATCCCCGAGCTGGCGTTGACCGTCGTGCGCGAGGGCATCGCGATCCGCGCGCTCTCGCCCCATCCCCCGATACGCCAGGTGATCGCGGCGACGCCCGCGGGCGCGCGACTGCTGCCGGCGGCCCCGGCGATGCTCGCGGTGCTGTCGGAGGCGGCCGCGAGGTATGAGGCGCTGACACCGCGCAGAGCGGGTTAGGAAAAGGAAGAACTACCTTTTAATGGGCCGCCTGCCGGCGGCTTCGCTGACGTTCGCAGAGGTGACACTGCAGGACGTGAACGATTTACATGGGAGAGGGGTTCACGTCCTGCAAGTGTCCTGGGGAAAGGTGCTCAGCGCGCCGGATTGGCCAGGTACGCCTGGTTTACCAGCCTGCCCAATACTTCATACCCGAACGGCGACGGGTGGATATCGCCGTCGTCGGAGCTGCCACCGGGATCTGCCGGGTTGCACATTTCGGTGTATTCGCAGATCGACGCCTGCTCGCGCGCCGGCTTGTTGCCTCGGTTGAACACAGGGAACGGGTTCGCGAACGTGACGTTCGGGAAGTGCGGCAGCACGTCGGCTTCGATCGCCGCGTTGAGGCCCTCCTGCAAGGCATCGCTGCCGGGCAGGATCAGCGCGTCGGGGTTGTAGAAGCCCAGCAGCACGATCGGCCCCGTGTAGTGGCCGCCGCCCGGCGCCGTCGAGTCGAGCACGGCGAGGATGTCGCCGATGTTCGCGAGGATGTGCGGGACGGTGACCGTTTCCGAGATCACCTTGATACAGGCGACGACCGCCGCTTGCGGCGAGGCTCCATATTTGCTTTTCCCGCTGCCGCTGAATTCGGCGGTGACTTCGATTTCACACTGCTTGATCGCCGCGAGCTCGTCGTTGGAGCCGATGTTCAACGTGATCGCCTGCACGGGATGCGCCGGGTGGCCTTCTTTGAGGATGCTCAGCGCGTCTTCCAGCTGGGAGATCGACTGGCCGCCGACGCTCAACGAGTTGTGCAGCGGCAGACCGTCGACGTTGTTGTACGCGCACGGGTGATAGTCGCCGAGCCCCTGCGGGTCGTGCCCCGCCGGTTCGGTCGAGGCTTTGCCGCCGAGCAACGGGTTTTCGCCGATCAGCCCGTTCGAGGTCTCCCCCGGGCACCCGTCGTTGACGAGCACCAGGTTGCGGCCGACCTCGCGCCTGCGGCCGAGGTCTTCGGCGAAGGCGTCGGTGAAGCCTTCTTCGAAGTAGGCCGGCGCGTCGTTCGGCGCGTTTTCGTCGAACACCTGCTCCGAGTAGCCGAAGCTGATCGAGTCGCCGAGCGCCAGATAGGTGCTGATCGGATGCGCCTTCCGCGCGCCGGCGGCCGGCGCCAGCGCGAGCGCGAGCGCGCCGAACGCGAGGAGCGCCGGGATCAGGGCGAGCCCGATCGAGCGATAACCAAGCCGGAACTTCCTGCGTAAGACAACGATCATCGTGTCTGCACCTCCTGCGCGCCTGACCCGGCGGCGTATAGATCTCTCCGATCCGCAACTCGCGCCCAGCCCAGAGGACGGGCTCGTCTGAAGCTACTCCTCCGACCGATCGATGTCAAACCGGGTTCATTAGTCCGCCGGCGGGCAGAATCCACAGCGCTCCGGCCGCGCCGGGGCTCGCGTCCGGAGCGCGTGTCATTTTTGCTGGTCCCGTTGCCGACCCCGTCGGCCGTCCCTGCGAAAGGCGATGATCGCTGTGCTGCTGTTGCTCGGAATCTTGATCGGCCTGATCCTCGGCGCCGCCGGCGCGGCCGCCGTGCTCAAACCCAACCGTGAGCGGGCGCGCGACGAACTGGCGGCGATCTCGGCGGACGTGCTCAAGCAGACCGGCGATTCACTGGCCCAGCGCCTTGCCGACCAGCGCGGCGCCGAGGAGCAGCGCGCACAGGGCGAGATGGCGAGCAGGACCGCGGAGATCAAACGGCTGGTCGAGCCGGTGCAGGAGAAGCTCGGGAAGGTCGAGAGCGAGCTCTCCCGCCTGGAGCGCGAGCGCCGCGACTCGCAGGTCCAGCTCGCGGAGATGGTGCGCACGTTGACGCAGGGCACGGACACGCTGCGCAAGGAGACTGGCAACCTCGTCTCGGCCCTGAAGCGGCCCTCGACGAGGGGCTCGTGGGGTGAGATCCAGCTGCGCAACGTGGTCGAGATGGCGGGGATGGTCTCGCATTGCGACTTCGTCGAGCAGTCGACGATCCAGACCGGCGAGGGCCAGCTGCGACCGGACATGCTGGTGCGCCTGCCCGGCGGGAAGCTCGTGGTGGTTGACTCGAAGGTCCCGCTCGACGCCTACCTCTCGGCGCTCGAGGCCTCCTCCGAGGAGGAGCGCGAAGGGCACATCGCCCGCCACGCCAAGCAGACGCGCGAGCACATCTCGAAACTGGCTTCGAAGGGCTACCAGCGCCAGTTCGACTCGACGCCCGAGTTCGTCGTGATGTTCGTCCCCTCCGACGGCATCTACCAGGCCGCGCTGGGTCACGACCCGGCGCTGATCGAGTACGGCGTCCAGCAGCAGGTCCTGATGGCGACCCCGACGACCTTGATCGGTTTGCTGTGGGCGGTCCACTACGGCTGGCAGCAGGAGCTGATCGCCGAGTCCGCGCGCGATATCGCCGAGTCCGCGCGCGAGCTGCACCGCCGGCTGGCGCGGTTCGTCGAGCCGCTGGCGAAGATCGGCAAGCAGCTCGACTCCGCGGTGAGCTCCTACAACAAAGCCGTCGGCTCGTTCGAACGGGGCGTCGTCCCGCAGGTGCGGCGGATCGAGGTGGCCGGCGCGAGCTCCGAGCGCGAGGTGGCAACCCCGGCGATCGTCGAGACGAGCGCGCGGCCGGTGATCGCGCAGCTGGAGTCCGACGAGCCCACGGCGCTCGCCCCGGCGGCGGCGTTGCCGGGCGCCGACTCGGGCGCCGACTCGATCACCCCCCGGCTGGAGTTCGACGAGCCGAGCGACCCGACGGAGCCGCTGCTCGCCTCGGATAATCGCTCGCCTGCGCCTCCCGAGCGCGCCGCGTCCGCGACGGTCCCAGCCGGCCGTGCGTAAGCGCCACGACGATCAGCGTAAGCGCGATCGGCACGGTCGCCGGCAGCTCGTCGACGAAGAAGAACAGCAGGTCGAAGACCACCGCCAGCAACGCCGCGAGCGCGGCGGCGCGTAGCTGCGTGGCACGCCGCGCGGTGACCGCGAGCAGCGCTCCGAGCAGCGCCGCGACGAACAGGTCGCCGTAGCCGATCAGCGCCGAGCCGAACAGCGCCCGCTGCAGTTGCGGCAAGCCCGCCGCCGGGTGCGCCATGTTCAGGGCGTCGTTCGGTCGCTGCAGCAGATCGGAGACGACGAGCGCGGCATCGGCCACGGCCATCGCGACGATCCCGCCGGCCAGCCAGCGCGGGGGCGTCACCGCCGCGAGCAGAACCCCGAGCGAGACACAACTGAGCACCGACAGCACGAGCGCCGCCGTCTCCCCCGCCAGGCCCGTGCGATCGGCCCAGGCCAGCGCAAACAGCGGCACGACCAGCAGCGCGCGGGCCGGCCGCGGCGGGTGAGCGTTCCAAGCGAGCCAGCCGAGCGCGAGCGCGGCGAGCAGTGGCACCGCGACGAGCGCCAGGTAGGTGAGGCCCTGTGCGCTGGCCTGTTCGGCTCCACGCGCAATGAACACGAAGCCGACGATCGAAAGCGGCGGGATCAGCGCCCAGCGACGGCCGCGCAGCCGTCTGAGCGCCGCCAACCCGCCCGCGCCGGGAAGCGCCACAGAGGCGCCCTGGACGAGCGAGAGCACGGCGATCGAGATCCAGAAGGGGAGCATCGCCAGTCAACATAGATGTGTCTTCGCCCGCCTGCGCCCAGTCTGGGTACACCCGCGCGTTACCCGCCCAAGGTGTGGCCGCAGATCGCGCCGATTCCAGCGCGGGGCGCCCGTTGCGCCCGATAAGCTGCACGGCCCTTAGGGACCCTTCCAATGGCTATCGAGGACCATCAGCGGTTTCGCCGTCGTCGCGCCATCGCCGGCCTTGCGCTGCTGGCGATCCTCGCGCTGCTGATCACGGCGATCAGCTCGCACGGGGGCTCCGACCACAGGCAAGCCACGGCAGACCCCGCCGCTCGCCGTGTGGGCCAGGTGGCCGCCCCGCGCAAGACCCCCGCTGAGGAGGAAGCGCTCACCCACCAGGCAGAAGAAAAGGCGATCGATTCCGTGCTCGCCTACACACCCGCGGTGCGCAGCGGCGGCAGCAGGGGCAAAGAGCTCGCGCTGACGTTCGACGACGGCCCCGGGCCCTACACACCGCAGCTTGTGGCGATGCTGAACAGATTGCACGTGAAAGCGACGTTCTTCGCGATCGGCGAGGAGGAGCACTACTTCTCCGCCGGGACCTCACTCGAGTTGCGCTCCGGCGACGTCGTCGGCGACCACACGGAGACACACCCAATGATGGCCTCGCTGTCGGCGCACGACCAGCGCGAAGAGCTCGTCGAACAGATCGCGCGGATCGAACTGCTCGGCGGTCCGCGGCCGCGGCTGTTCCGGCCTCCCTACGGTTCGTTCGACGCCACGACGTTTCATCTTCTCCACCAGCTGCACCTGCTGATGGTGCTGTGGTCGACCGACACGAGCGACTACACGCTTCCGGGCGTCCCGGCGATCGTGCAGAGCGCGCTCGCCGGCGCGCACCCGGGCGCGATCATCCTGATGCACGACGCCGGCGGCGATCGCTCGGAGACGATCGCGGCGTTGCCGGCGATCATCAAAGGTTTGCGCCGGAAAGGACTCGAACCGGTGACGGTGCCACGGTTGATGCTCGACGACCCGCCGCCGCATGGCCAGCCGTTGCCGACGAGCCTGGCCGGCGATTAGCAGCGCAGGATCCGGAGGTTTCCTCCCGGCCGGCCCGACTTCGCGGGCTTATCGGCCGTGAGGAAATCCGGACCTGCTTTTGCCGAGGTTCATTGTCGTGGCGGGTGGAAGACCCCACGGTGGGCTACTGAACTTCAACGTGAGCTTTGTGGGCCCGCCTACCAGATCACGCCAACGCCATACGCCGCGATCGCCGGGTCGCGTGTGACGATTGGGAGCCCCTCGCTGAGTGCCTGTGCCGCGAGCAGGCGGTCGAATGGGTCGCGGTGCAGCGCGCGGCCCAACCGCGGAAAGGGGAGCTCCTGCAATCGTCTCGCATGTGCCCAGGCGACCGAGAGCACACCGAAGCCGTCAGCCCGCGCCTGCTCTGGCCAATCCTCGTCGATCTCCAGCTTGCCCAGGGAACGCTTGATCGCAATCTCCATAAGCGTGCCCGCGCTGAGCAGGGGATCGTCGGCCGCCTCGATCGCTTCGCGCGCATTTGTGGACAAGCTTCGATCCGCACCCAGCCACCACAGCAGGGCGTGCGCATCGACGAGCAGGCCCATCAGCCGAGAATGCCAAGCGCCTGTGCGATGTCCTCGGGCCACTCGTCGAAGTCCTCGCCCAGGCGCACGCGGCCACGCATTCGGCCCGCCCGGCGCTTGACCCTGTCCGGCTCGGTCGCGATCGCGACCAAGCGCACCACCGGACGGCGTCCACGGCGCAGCACGACCTCCTCGCCGTCCTCCGCCATGTGGACGAGCTTCGAGAGCTGCGTCTTGGCTTCGCCAATGCCATAAGTCGTGGCCACAAGGCAAGAATAACAAACTTGGTCAACTTGGCCAAGCTGGGACGAACAGGCACCCAAGCTGGGACGAGCAGGCACAATACCCACAGCAGGCGGGCCAGGCCCTACGATGGGCGGCGTGAATGCGCCAGCAACGCAGGCGCCGCCGATCCTCCATCTCTCAGCGGTGGTGGGCAGTCCGCTGCGCGACTCCGACGGCGCGCGGCTGGGGAAGGTTGACGATCTGATCGTTCGGCTCGGGGGGGTTGGCTATCCGCCGATCACCGGCTTTTTGGCGACGGTTGCCGGGCGGACTTCCTATTTGGGCGTTGAGCGTGTGTCGGAGATCGGCACTGGGGGGGTGGTGATGCGCAAGGCCAAGCTCGACCTGCGGCCCTTCGAGCGGCGTCCCGAGGAGGTGTTGCTGAAGCGCGATCTGCTCGACCGGCAGCTGATCAACGTGGAGGGCGCGCGGCTGGTGCGTGCGAACGAGATCGAGCTGGCGTTGGTCGCGGGGTCGTGGCGCGTTGTGGGCGTCGACACCGGTCCGCGCGGCGGTTTGCGCCGCCTGCTGCCGAAGGGCCTCGGCGCGCATATCGCCACCGGCGAGTTCCTCGACTGGGCCGGCGTCGAGCCATTCGTCGGGCATGTGCCGACGGTGCGCCTGCGCGTGCCGCATCCGAAGCTCGCGAAGCTCCACCCCGCGCAGATCGCCGACCTCGTCGAGGCCGCCTCGCGGCGCGAGGGCGAGGAGATCATCCAGGCCCTCGGCGAGGACGATCGCGAGCTGGAGGCGGATGTCTACGAGGAGCTCGACGACCAGCATCAGCGCGAGTTCCTGGAGAACCGCCCCGACGAGCAGGTCGCGGAAATCCTCTCGCGGATGGCCCCCGACGACGTCGCCGACATCGTCGGCGAGCTCGACGAGGATCGCCGCGAGCCGTTGTTGGCGCTGCTACCGGTGAGCCAGCGCGTGAAGGTCCGCGTGCTGCTCGGCTATGACCCCGCGGAGGCGGGCGGGCTGATGAGCCCGGACTTCGTCCTTTTGCGTAACGCCACGGCGGTCGGCGATGCTCTGCAGGCCGTGCGCCGCAGCGAGATCGCGCCCGAGCTGTTGACGGCGGTGTTCGTCAGCGCCGGCGACGGAACGCTTGAGGGCAGCATCCCCGTGACCGCTCTGCTGCGCGCCGAGCCGGGCAGCCATCTGGAAAAGCTCGTCAAGCACGAGAGCCCCTGCCTGCGGCCAGATGCCTCATTCGAGGAGGTCGCGCGGGTGATGGCCGACTACAACCTCACCGCGATCCCGGTCGTCGACGAGCAGGACCAGATGATCGGGGTCGTGACGGTTGACGACGTGCTCGAGGCGATGCTCCCGCGCGGCTGGCGACGGCGCTTTGGTCTGTTGGGCGAGGATTAGCGCAGATCCCGGGCGATTCGCCCGATTCAGCTAATAACGTACGCTGGCATAACTTACGCTGGCGTACGTAAAACATCGCCGAGATCGCCTAAAGAACATCACCGGGCCACCCGAACCTCACGGCAACAATCCGCCCGGCAAGTCCGCAGAACAGCCCGGCGAATAGACTGGCCGCGTGAGCAACCTCCCTGGCCAGTTAGATGGCGGTCCGAGTACCGTCAGCCATGCGTCGCGCCGGCTCGGCCATTCGTGGCCGGCCACGCCTGCCTGCCCGCTTCAGCCCTAGACGCACCCGCCTGATCGTCTTCCTGGGCCTGCTCGGCCCGGGCTTGATCGCCGCTAACGCCGGCAACGACGCCGGCGGCATCGCCACCTATTCCTCGGTCGGCGCCAAGTACGGCTACTCGCTGCTGTGGACGATCCTGCTGATCACATTCTCGCTGGCGATCGTGCAGATGCTCGCGGCGCGGATGGGCGTGGCCACGGGCAAGGGCCTGGCCGAGTTGATCCGCGAGGAGTACGGCATCCGTTGGTCGGTGCTCGCCACCGTCGCGGTGATGATCGCGAACCTCGGCATCTGCATCTCGGAGTTCGTCGGTATCGGCGCGGCGCTCGGCCTGGCGGGCGTGCCCGTGCAGATATCGGTGCCGATCGCCGCGTTCACGATCTGGGCGATCATCGTGCGCGGCTCCTACCGTTCGGCGGAGAAGATCTTCATCTGGCTGACGATTCCGTTCTTCGCCTACCCGATCGCCGCGATCCTCGCGCACCCGAAGTGGAGCGAAGTCGGCCACGCCCTGGTCACGCCGACGATCAAAGTCGAACCGGCGTTCCTGATCCTGTTGATCGCGACCGCCGGGACGACGATCACCCCCTACATGCAGCTCTACCTACAGTCGGCGGTGGTCGAGCGCGGAGTGCGCGAGGACGAGCTCGGCCACGAGCAGCGCGAGGCGGTCCTCGGCGCGGTCTTCGCGAACGTGATCGCCGCCTCGATCATCATCGCCACCGGCGCGACGCTGTTCACCCACGGCATCCACACGATCAACTCCGCGGCCGACGCCGCGCGCGCGCTGAGCCCGTTCGCCGGAGCCTACGCCGAGGTGCTGTTCGGGATCGGCCTGTTCGGCGCGAGCCTGCTCGCCGCCGCGATCCTGCCGATCGCCACCTCGTATGTGATCTCCGAGTCGCTCGGCTACGAGAAGGGCGTCGGGCGCCGCCGCGAGGAGGCGCCCGTGTTCGTCGGGATCATCACCGCGATGATCGCCGTCTCGGCGCTCGTCGCGGTGATCCCGGGCGTGCCGGTGATCTCGCTGCTCGTGGGCGTGCAGGTCGTCAACGGCCTGCTTTTGCCGATCAACCTGTTCTTCATCTGGCGACTCTCGCGCTCGGCGCGCGTGATGGGCAAGTTCCGCAGCGGCAAACTCCTCGGCGCCGCCACGGGTGTGACCGTGATCGTGACCTCCACCCTCTCGGCGATCCTCGTCGTGATCACCCTCGGAGGGTTCTAGCCCGGCCGAGACTCCAGCACCAGCGGGTGTTTCAGGCGCCGGTCGGTCCAACCAGCAGCGCCGCCCCGATCGCCCCGCCGAGATCGCCGAGCGACGCCAAGTGGACATCCGGGGGGCGATCGTCGGCGAACAGGTGTGGTTGCATCGCCTCGGAGATCCGTTTCGCGTAGGGATCGCCGAGGCGCACCCCGAGCCCTCCGCCGATGATCACGGCCGGCACGTCGAGCAGGTTGATCGCCGAAGCGGCGCCGGCGCCGAGCGCCTTGATCGCGCGCTCGATCAGCTCCGTCGCGAGCTTGTCCTCGTGCCTGAGCGCGCGCTCCCAGATGCCGCTCGTCAGGCGTGTGCGATCGTGCTCCTTCATCAACTTGAACAGATCGGTGTGCCGGCCCTTCTCGTGGAGCTTGCGCGCGTGGATCTCCATCGCCGCACGTCCGGCGTAGGCCTCCACGCAGCCACGGCGCCCGCAGGTGCAGCGCGCGCCGTCCATCTCCACAACCATGTGCCCGATCTCTCCGGCGCCCCCCAGCCCGAGCCAGGGCTTTCCGTCGAGGATCAGCCCGGCGCCGACGCCCGTGCCCCAGAAGACACCGATCAGCGAATCGTAGGGCTGCCCGGCGCCCAGCTTGAACTCGGCGTCGGTCGCGACCTGCACGTCGTTGCCGATCTCGATCGGCATCCCGTCCACCCCCAGCGCGCTTGCCAGGGCGTCGGCCAGCCCGAAACTGCCTTCCCAGCCGGGCAGGTTGCGGGCGGTGCTCACATTGCCGCCTTCGATCACGCCCGGCGAGCCGACGCCGATCCCGCCCAACTTTGCCGGCTCCAGCTCGGCGGCCTTCGCGGCCTCGCGCAGCGCCTGCGCGATCGCCTGTGCCACATCCTCCGGGCCACCCTCGGTCGGTGTCGGACGGCGCGCCTGCCCGAGCACCTTGTAGTCCTCGTCGACGATCACCGCCTGGATCTTCGTGCCACCGAGGTCGATTCCACCGTAGCTATTCGCCATTGCGGGCGATCATCGCAGAGGACGCGGAGGACACACCCCGAAGATAAAGATCAGCGCGTGAAGGATTTAGGCGAATTTAGGCCCTCTTGCAGGGTTTCTTCGCATGCTCTTACGGCCCACACACACTATTCCTACAAGCCTCGACGACCCTTGCAGAGAGGCCACAGCAGACCATGACCCCACACGCCACCCGACCCTGGCTCAACTATCTCCTGGGCGTGGCTTGCGTCGGAGCGATCGTCGCCGCCTTTCTCCTCGTCGGACCGGCCTCTGGAAGCCAGGCGACCGTGACCCGTACGGCCGTCGCCGCGCAAGGCGTCGTCCAGTCGACCGTCTCCGGCAGCGGCAACCTGCAGGCCTCGAGCCAGCTCGACCTCGGCTTCAAGACGAGTGGAACCGTGACAAACATCTACGTGACCCAGGGGCAACACGTCACCGAGGGACAACTGCTGGCGACGCTCAATCCCGAAAGCGCCGAAGTGGCGCTGGAGCAGGCGCGAGCCAGCCTGCAGTCGGCGATCGCGGACCTCGCACAGGAGGAAGAAAACGACGGGGAAACATCGACCGGGCAGAGCTCGTCCTCGGGCTCATCCACGAAGACCTCCAAACCGACGGAGAGCGCCGCCACGCGCGAAGCGAACATCGCCTCCGCCCGCGCGAACGTCAGCAGCGACAAGCTGACGGTCCAGAGCGCCGAACAGGCCGTCCAGAACACCAAGCTCTACGCGCCTGAGGACGGCACGATTGTCTCGCTGACGGGTCAGGTCGGGGAAACGGTGTCCGGCGGGGGGACGACCAAAGCGTCCTCGAGCAGCAGCTCCTCCTCGAGCGGGTCAGGGGCGGGATCGACCGCGACTGGTGGCGCCTCCGCCGCGGGCGGCGCCTCCGCCGGCTCGTCGAGCGCTTCCAAATCATCCAGCTCTTCCTCCGGCTCCTCCAGCTCCTCCAACTCCTCGTTCGCGGTCCTCAGCGACCTCAGCTCGATGCAGCTCGTGGTGGCGCTGAGCGAATCGGAAATCGGCAGCGTGAAGGCCGGGCAGCCCGCCACGGTCACGATCGAAGCCCTCAGCGGAGCCAAACTGGCGGCCCACGTCAGCGAAGTCGCGTTGCTTTCCACGAGCAGCAGCGGCGGCGCGGTCAGCTACGACGTCACCTTCCAGCTCGACCAGCTGGAAGCGGGCTTGAAGGTCGGCATGAGCGCGACCGCGGAAGTCGTCGTCAAGCAGGCCGAAGGCGTGAACGTGCCGACCAGCGCGATCACCGCCGGCTCGGTGACCGTAAAGCGCTCCGGCAAGCAGGTCCGCCAGCGCGTCGTCACGGGATTGGCCGGAAACACCTCGACGATCATCCTCAGCGGCCTGAAGGCGGGAGAAACGGTCGTCCTGCCCGCGGCGAGCGCCACCAGCTCGAGCACGAACCTCCTCTCCAAACTCGGCAGCCGCGCCGGCGGAGGACTCGGCGGCGCCGGCGGCGGCGGCTTGCGGCGGCGGCGGCGGCGCCTTCTTCAGAGGCGGCGGGTATGACCGGTCGCTGCGCCGCCGCCGGCGGCAGCTCCCTTCTCTCGCAGCCAGCCGCTCGTGCGCGCGCTGATGGCGCCCCGCCCGCCGCGCACAGATCGACACCCCGTCATCGACCTGCGCGACGTCAGCAAGACGTTCAGCATGGGCGAGACCGCCGTGCGTGCTCTGCGGGGTGTGACGCTGCGAGATTGAGCGCGGCGACTTCGTCGCGATCATGGGCAGCTCGGGTAGCGGCAAGAGCACGCTGATGAACATCCTCGGCTGTCTGGACATCCCTTCCACCGGCCGATATCTGATCGACGGCATGGACGTCTCACGGATGGACGAGGACGACCTCTCCGATCTGCGCAACCACAAGCTCGGCTTCGTCTTTCAAAGCTTCAACCTGGTGCCGCGCACAAGCGCGATCGCCAACGTCGAACTGCCCCTCGCCTACGCGGGTCTCGGGCGAGCCGAGCGCCGCAAACGAGCTGAACGAGCGCTGGGCTCGATGGGAATGCTCGACCGACTGCGCCATCGCCCCTCCGAGCTCTCCGGCGGCCAGCAGCAGCGGGTCGCGGTCGCCCGGGCGATCGTGACCAACCCCGCGCTGATCCTCGCCGACGAGCCGACCGGCAACCTCGACTCGCACTCCACCGCGGATGTCCTCGAGATCTTCGCGCGCCTGAACGAAGAAGGACGAACCGTCGTGCTGATCACCCACGAGCCCGACGTCGCGAGCGAAGCCGAGCGCGTGATCACGTTGAGTGACGGCTCGGATCGGGTGCAGGACCGCCGCGCAGAAGTCCAGCAAGCGGCTCGCGAGGCGGCATGATCGGCCCGGAGATGCTGCGCATCGCGTGGAGCGGAATCACCGCAAACAAGCTCCGCTCGGGCCTGACGATCCTCGGCATGACGATCGGGGTCGCCTCGGTGATCGTGCTGATCGCCGTCGGCAACGGCTCATCCAAAGCCGTCCAGTCCACGATCCAGAGCCTCGGCACCAACGTGCTGGTGGTGCAGTCGAGCGGTGGCTTTCGCGGTGGCGCGCGGGCAAGCACCGCGGCGACGGTCTCGCTGACGAAGGTCGACGCCGAAGCCCTGGAGAATCCCAGCCTGGCCCCAGACATCAAGAACGCCTCGCCCGTCGTGGACGCCAGTGACGTATCGCTCGTATATGACGGCACGAGCTTTGAACCGTCCTCGTTCGTCGGCACCACACCCTCCTACCTGACGGCCCACGCCTACAAGCTCGCCGAAGGCACCTCGTTCACCTCACGAAGACGTCACCAAGCACCGCCGCGTGGCGGTGATCGGGCAGGAAGTCGTGCAGGAACTGTTCGCCGGGTCAGAGCGCCGTGGGTCAGAACATGAAGGTCAACGGCTCGAACTACGAAGTCGTCGGCGTGCTCGCCAAAAAGGGGACGAACGGCACCACCAACGAGGACGACGTGGTGATGGCCCCGATCACGACCGTGCAGGACTCGCTCACCGGAACCGGCCCGATCGACTCGATCACGGTCCAGGCAACCTCCGAGTCCACCCTCAACGCAGCGGAAGCACAGGCCACCACGATCATCGAGGAACGCCACAAGATCAAGGACAGCACCGAACCGGGCTTCAGCGTGCTCAACCAGGGGTCGCTGCTGGAAACCTCCAGCTCGACCAGCAGCGTCTTCACCACCCTGCTTGGCGAGGTGGCCGCGATCTCGCTGCTGGTCGGCGGGATCGGCGTGATGAACATCATGCTCGTGTCCGTCACCGAGCGCACGCGCGAGATCGGGATCCGCAAGGCAATCGGCGCAAGGCGCTCTGACATCCTCGCCCAGTTCCTGACCGAGGCCGTGCTGGTCTCCCTGTTCGGCGGCATCACCGGTGTGCTCGTCGGCGTGCTCGGCAGCCAATTCGAGATCGCCGGGGTGCACCCGGAAATCGCCACGTACTCGATCTTCCTCGCCTTCGGGGCGGCGGCGCTGTCGGGCCTGTTCTTCGGCACCTACCCCGCCGCCCGCGCCGCCCGCCTCAGACCGATCGAGGCGCTGCGCTTTGAGTGAGCCATCCCCCCACCAGCCCGTTATGCCCCAAGAGGAGCCCGCAATGCCCGACCATGAGACGACCGATGAGCTTCCACCCCGGCCGCGCCGGCGCCTGCTCGGAGCCGGCGGGAGTCCGGTGCCACTCGCGCTGCTCGGCGTGCTCCTGATCGCCTGCGGGTTCATCGGCGGCGTGCTCGTCGAGAAGGGCCAGAGCACCTCGGGCTCCGCGAGCGGGAGCGCAGCGGCGGGCCTCGCCTCGCGCTTCGCCGCCCTGCGCGGCGCCGCCGGCGCCGGCACGAGCGGGAGCTCCACAGGCGGCGCAAGTGGCTCTTCCGCGAGCGGCACGTCGTCCAGTGGCGCAGCGGCGACGGGCGGCTTCTTCGGGCGCTCCGGCGGCGCTGCAGGGCCAGGCGCGACCGCCGGCCAGGTGGCCTACCTAGCGGGTAGCACGCTGTATGTGACCACCGCCGAAGGCAACACCGTCAAGGTCACGACCTCGCCCGCCTCGACGGTCACGAAGACCGTGAAAGCCGATGTCAAAGGCATCCACCCGGGCGAAACCGTGATCGTCACTGGCGCCGCGGGCGCGAATGGCGCCATCAGCGCCGAATCGATCCGCGTCGGCGGCGGCGCGGGCGGTGGTCTCGGGGCGCTGTTCGGCGGCTCTTCCGGCGCGAGCGGCGCTCGGCGCAGCAGCACAGGCAACGGTGGCAGCACCGGGCCCAGCTCAGGTGGAGGCGAACCTGCCCTGTTCGGTAACGGCGGCTAGGCGCGCGACCTTAGACGGCGATTAAGCCGCCGTGGTTACCTTGCTCGCCCGCCTGCCAACCTCGCCGTCCAGCCAGGCCACAGAAGAGAAGACCAACTCGACGACAGTCGAACATCGATAAAGGAGCTTCATGTCTCATCTCAGTAACAGCAGCAGACAAAGCAAACCCGCGGCGGCAGCCGCAGCCATGTTGGTCCTGCTGCTCGCCTGCCTCGGCCTCGCGGCATGCGGCAGCTCGTCGGGCTCTTCGTCGAGCACCACCAGCGCGTCCGCCTCGACCGCGACCACCGGCGCCGCGGGCGCAAAAGGGCCAAACTCGGGTCGCTTCGCGGCGATGCGCGAATGCCTGCAGAAAAACGGCATCACGCTCCCGAAACGGACCCCGGGCCAGGGACGTCCGCCCGGTGGGGCAGGTGGCTTTCTCGGCGGTGCGGGCGGCGGTACGGGTGGGCCTAAACTGCCGCAGGGCGTGACGCGTGCGCAGTATGAAGCCGCGCTGAAAAAGTGCGGCGGCGGCAACTTTGCCGGTCGCGGCCGTGGCGGCGCCCGCTTCAAAAGCCCCGCCTTCCAAGCCGCGCTCGCGAAGTTCGCGACCTGCCTGCGCGAAAACGGCGTGAACGTGCCGGCGCCGAACACTTCGGGCAGCGGCCCGGTGTTCGACACCAAGGGCATCGACACGAGCAGTGCTCAGTTCAAAGCGGCCGAGGCCAAGTGCCAGAGCGACCTGAGCGCGGCATTTCGGGGAGGAGGAGCCGCTGGTGGACCCGGTGGTGGCGGAGCGCCCGGTGGTGGAACCGCCAACGATGGCGGTGGCGAAGCAACCCCGGCCGGGTAGTAGCCGGCCGGGTCCGATCCGCCTACGCTACCCGCCGGAGGTGGTGGGGCTTGCTCCCGGGCCGCGGTTCTCAGCCGCGGTCCGGGGGTCGCGGATCGCGGCGGAGGTCGGCTTGGCGGCAACCTTCGGCGCCGGCAACGCGCCGATGTGCGCGAGCAGTTCGTTCCACTGCGCCAAGGTCAAGGTGCCGCTCGCCACGAACGGCGCCGACGCCGTCCGCTTGCCGGAGGCGGCTGAGCGCGCTGCCTTGGCGGCAGCCGCCGGGGTCAGAGCAGTCGGTGCCGTCGACGGCAGGAAGTCGACCTGGACCGCGTCCGCATGCGTCCGCGTGGCGAGCGTGTTCGTCGCTTGGGGGTACTTCATCAGGCTGACGATCCGCTCGGGCACGTATTCGCCCTGCAGGGTCAGCAGCGTGCGGATCGTTCTGTCGGTGATCGAACCGGCGCCCTCGTGTCCGGCGATCGGGATGCCGTCGACCTGAGAGATATCGACCGCGCCACCTGTATCGGTGTCGCCCACGGCGGGATGGCCGACGGCGGTGGACCGACCGGGCCCACGATGTAGCGCCTGCACCGTCGGCTTCAGACCGCTGCGCGAGAGGAAGGCCAGGACCGCGAGCACACGCCTGTCGATCGCCCCCGAGGCGACCTCGTGGCGAGCGCGGGGACTGAGGTCGATGCCCGGATCGGACAGCACCGCGAGCTCCAGCTGGCTCTGGGAGAGCAGGAATACGTCGCTCGCGGTGGCGCCGAGCAGGGCACTCTGGCGCCTTGGCGCCCTGCGGGTGCAGCGCCGCGTCGAGCTCTTTCCAGTTCGCCAGCACCGGCCCGGGATCGATCGCTCCGGGGTCCTCGGCCGGCTGGATCGCGAAGCGCAGGTGACCGTCTTTCGCCGCTTTCGGCACACGCACATGGCCGAGCACCGTGCCTTCGGCGACGAGCGATCCGCGCCGCAGCGGCAGCGCCCGGCCGGAGCCCTTCGCCGGCGCGGAGGTGGTGACGCGCGCGGCGGCCGCGAGCGCGTCCGGGTTGCCGGGATTGGCAAACAGGCGAACCTTGCCCGTCGTGGCCGGCACCGATTCGGCCGAGCCCGCCGGGACCGAATCTTGAGAAGGGCGAGGTATGAGCGTGCGAGCGCCTCACCTGCAAGGTCACGGGCGTGCCGGCGCCTGCGGCACTCGCCGGGGACTGGGTGGAGCCCTTCCCGCCATCGCCACCCGCGGCTGCCGACGAGGCCGCGGATTTTGCGGCCGCCACCAGCGCCGCGGAGGACACTTTCGGCAGGCGATAGCTCGGCGCGATGCTGCCGAGCCCGGCGTAGGTGAACACGTCGCCGTAGATATCGCGCAAGATCACGTACTTGCCGAGCCTGTGCGAGCTGCCGAGCCCAAGCACGCGACCGTCCTGCACGGCCACCACAGAGGCATTCGGCGAGCTCATCAGATCGACGAACCGGGGGGCGGCGGCGGCCCCCTCTGTTCCCTTCGACGCGGCTTTCGCCGCGGCCGTGGGCGCCGGCGCGGACACCGAGCCCGGCGTCGATCCGGCGGCGGCACTCGAGGCCGCCGTCTGCGCGGCGCCCGCGACGGCCTTCGCATTCGCAGTCGCGCTCGACGGCGACGGAGCAGCGGGGAGCAGCGCGCCCCATGACACCTGCTTGCCGGTCACCGGCAGGCGCGCGTCGACGAGGCCGGTCAGCGTCGCGATCACCGACTTGGGGTAGCTGGAGATCAGCTTCGCGCGCAGCAGCACAGAGCTCGCGTAGGCTTCGGAATGGTTGTAGGCGAGGATCGCCGTGCGCAGGTTCTTCGCGGCGCCGGCCGCGTGCAGATAGCGGGCGGCGGCGAACACCGCGTCCACCGGGTTATATGGGTCGGCGTAACCGGCATTCAGCGCATCTACGCCGTACTGCAGCCAGGTCGAGGGCTCGAACTGCATCCACCCCTCCGCGCCGGCGCTCGACACCGAGAGATCGGAGCCGTAGTCGGTCTCGACTTCGTTGATCGCAGCGAGGATCTGCCACGGCACGCCGTACTGGATCGCCGCGGCGCGGTAGATCGGCAGCAGGAACAGCGGGATCCGGTAGAAGCCGAGCGCCTGCGCGGAGGCCGCCGAGGTGGCGAGCTCTGCCGCGAGCGCACCCGCTTCCGCGGCCACGACCTGCGGTGAGGGCGCAACCCCGTTGGGGCCTGACGCCGTGGTCGGACCCTTGGCGCCGGCGCCACTCTTCGCGGGGCCACTCGAGGGCTGGGTCTGCGTGGCCGTGATCGTGGGGTTCTTCGCGGCCGGCTTGCTCGGAGTGCTCTTCTGCTTGCGCTGCACGACCACCGTGGGGGCTTCCACGGTTGCGGGAGCAGGGGTTTCAGCCGTCGCTGCCGGGGTGCCGGAAGCCGGGGTGCTCGGCTGCGGAGTGCTTGCCGGTTGCGGGGTACTCACCGGCTGTGGCGTGCTAGTCGCTGAGGTGTTCGCGGGTTGTTCGGTGGTCCCCGTGCCCGCGGAGGGAGTCGACGGCGCCGGGGTGGTGGTCGCGGGTACGGTCGATCCTTCGCCCGGCGAAGACGAGCTCGCCGGCCCATCGGCCGCGAGCGCGCCGCCGGCAAGCGGACCGCCCAGGCCGGCAGCGGTCAGCCCGCCCCCGGCGAGCGCGGACAGCATCGCCCGCCACGCCCAGCCACGTGAGCGAGTCATCGGCTATCTACACCTGAGTTGGTCATTGAGCGTTCCCATACGTGGTCGGCGCAGCAGCCCACGATCGGGAGGCACGCCCACTGACAGTCATATCGGCAGGCAATCAAAAACCCGTAAAGGATTCGTAATCGCCTCGCCAAATAGCCCGAAAATCGGCATCCGCAGCCTTTTCGGGGGCATGAACGATCCTCCTGCTCATCATCGACGATAACCTGTAGCGCGTGGAAACGATCCTATCCGTCCTCCAGGTCGTGATCTCGGTGATCGTGATCTTCCTGGTGCTGATGCACTCGGGCAAGGACGCCGGCCTGTCCGGCGCCTTCGGGGTCGGTAGCGGCCAGGGTCCGCTCGGTGGCGGCTCGATGGTCGAGCGCAACCTCAACCGCTGGACGATCTTCTTCGCGATCCTGTTCGTTCTGAACGCGATCGTGCTGCTCAAGCGACCTTGGGCCTAGAACGCCGCTGAGACGGCGCGAGGCTTTGTCCTCACCCTTCGGGTACAGGCAGTCGCGTCCGCTATCTCAATCAGGCTTTTCATCCAGCGCCGTCAGCCGGTCGAGGATCTCGACCGCCTCCGCCCGTAGCGCGCCGTCGGTGGCCGCGAAGTCCTCTTGCGAGAGTTTGCCCGTGCGGTAGTCGAGCTCGGTGTCGCGAATCTCACGATACTTCGCCTCGCGCCCGGCTTCCAGCGCGATGCGGTATTCCCCCCGCTCGGCCTGAACCGACTCAGCCTCGTCTCCCCCCGTCCGCTCTCGCCCTCGTGGACCCCGGCCCTCCGCCGGCTCGGCGCCCCTCGGGGTCCAAGTGGCGCGCAGCGGCGCGCTGACGACGAGGACCACCACCACGACCAGCACCACTGCGAGGACCGTGATCACGATTGCCACTCAGCACCCCCGCACAGATCCGCGAGTCCGCTCACCGTCATAACGCATTCAGGCGCGTGCAAGCCCATGCTCGGCGCGGGCACGCGAGCGTGCGGCCACACGGCGGCGGACAACGCTCGGCGCCGGCCAGATCGCGATCAACGCGCCGCCACCCACGATCAGGCCGCCGATCCAGATCCACATCACCAGCGGCGAGACGATGAAGTGGAACTGCGCCTGTGGCGGATGCTGCATGTAGGCGCTCGCCATCGCCGCGACCGCCACGATCCCCTCCCCGGGGTGGATGTAGGGGAGCGTCTTGTTGCCCAGTGCGATGATCCGCTTCAGCTGCGGGGTTTCGATGTTCGGCGCGATCGCCGTCCACACGTCGCGCGTGACGCCGGCGTTCAGGGCGACGTGGCTGACCGGCTGACCGCCGATCAGGTGTCCGACCGACCCCTGGGTTGGTTCTTCGGAGGCGTAGAACCCCTCGCTTGGGCGCAGCGTCGTCACGTGGCGGCCCCCCTTGCTCACGTCGAGCACCGCGCCGAGGCTGAGCGTCGCGCCGGTGCGCGCGGTGTCGGGGCCCAGCACCACACCCGGCTCGGAGCGGATCACCGCGCTCAATTCGCGACCTCCCTGGGTGCCCGCCGAGTCATAGTCGGGGGTCACGCTCGCCGTGGGGCGCACATAGCGGACGGTGTAGGCGCCGACGCGCGCGGACTGGCCGGGCGAGAGGCCCAGCTCGGAGGCGTGCTGGAAAGAGGACGAAGCGGCGACCCCGACGAACAGGACCGCGATCCCGATGTGCACGATGTAGCCGCCGTAGCGCCTGCGGTTGCGCTTCACGAGCGCGATCAGCGCGACCGGGGGCGCCTCGTGGGCCATCGCCGAGCGGGCGCGCATGCCGCGGAAGAACTCCTGGCCGATGCTGCCCATGACGAACGCGGCACAGCAGAACATCGCGATCGCGAACGGCTTCTCTGCTACGCCGGCGAGGAGCAGCACGACCAGCGTCGCCAACGCCACCAGCGCCGGCGCCACGAAATTGCGACGCGCGTTTGCCAAAGTCGCGCGCCGCCAGGCGATCACCGGGCCGATCCCGCTCAGCAACACGAGGATCAGCGCCAAGGGCACGGTGTAGCGGTCAAACCACGGCGGCCCGACCGAGGCTTCGTGGCCGGTCAGCGCCTCGGAGATCAGCGGGAAGTAAGTCCCCCAGAAGATCACGAAGCACAGCGCGACCAGCACCACGTTGTTGGCCAGGAACGCCGACTCGCGGGAAACCAGCGAATCCAGCCGGTGCTCTGTGCGCAGCATCTCGCGGCGCGATACGACCAGGTAGATCGAGCTCGCGATCAGCACGGCGATCAGCACCACGAACGGCACGCCGAGCGTCGCCCCGCCGAACGCGTGGATCGAGTTCAGGACCCCGCTGCGCACGAGGAACGTGCCCATGATCGCGAGCGTCCCCGTGGCAAGCACGAGCGAGACGTTCCACACCTTCAGCATCCCCCGCTTTTCCTGGATCATCAGCGAGTGCAGGAACGCGGTGCCCGTCAGCCATGGCATCAGCGAGGCGTTCTCGACCGCGTCCCAACCCCAGTAGCCACCCCAGCCGAGCTCCGAATAGGACCAGCGCGCGCCCAGCAGGATGCCGATCCCGAGGAACAGCCAGGCGGCGAAGGCGAACCGGCGGACCACCCTGATCCACTCCGCGTCGACCCTGCGCGCCAGCAGCGCGCCCATGCCGAACGCCAGCGGGATCGTGCACAGCGTGTAGCCCGAGTAGAGCATCGGGGGATGGATCATCATCGTCGGGAAGCGCAGCAGCGGGTCGAGGCCAACCCCTTCGCTCGGCGCCGGGTGGGTGGTGGCGAACGGCTGCGCGTAGAACACCATCAGCGCGATGAAGAACCCGCCGAAGCCGAGCATGATCGCCGTCGCGTAGGCGGCCACGTCGCGGATCCGACGGCGCGTGAGGAACAGGGCGAGGCTCGACCACAGCGACATCAGCCAGGCCCACAGCAGCAGCGAACCTTCCTGCGAGGACCACACCGCAGCGGCCCGGTAAAACGTCGGCGTCGTGCGGCTCGAGGTGTCGGCGACCGTGTTGAAGGCGAAGTCGTTGTGCAGGAACGCGACCTCCAGCACCGCGAAGGCGACCGTCAGGATGCCCGCCAGGGCATACACCGCGCGCCGTCCGGAGTCCGAGAACTCGAGCCGCCCGCTGCGCACGCCGTAGATCGAGGCGGCGATCCCGTAGACGCAGACGACGAGCGCGAGCAGCAGGCAGATGCGGCCGAGGACGGCCATCAGCGCCTGGACTCGCTAGGGATGGGCCACAGCGAGGCGAAAAACACGAAGACGGACCGCACGGCGACGCTGGGCACTCAGGAGTTCTGCTTCTCGGAGGGCGGCGCTTCTTTGTACTTCGACGGGCACTTCGTGATCAACGAGTTGCGTTCGCCCACGTACTGCCCGCCCTGCTTCTCGACGGTCACGATCACCTCGCGCCCTTCGCGGAACGGGTCGGGGACGGTGCCCGTGTAGGCCACGGGGACCGTGGCGCCCCCCGCGCGGTCGGCGACGCTGAAGTCCAGTGTCGAGCCGTCGCGCGCGACGGAGTGGGCGACGACGGTGCCGGTCAGCTGATAGCTGCGGCCCGGCTGTGCCTGGCGCAGGAGCTGGCTGGGGCTGAGCGCGGGAGAGGCGGCGCTGAAGCTCGTGTAGATCAGCGCGCTCGCCAGCACCACGGCCGCGCTCAACGCGACCAGGAGCCGCACCGTTCGCTTGCGGGCGGGGTTCATCGCTCCCCAGTATCTCAAACCTGTTTCCCCGCCGCGCCTGCAGCTCGATCAGCGCTTTCCGGCGACCCTCCGCGATCGCGGTGACCCGCCCGGCGATCGCCCCCGGCAAGCAAACCGGCTATTCGGCCAGGAAATCTCGCTCTTGGAGCGAAACATTCCCACGTGGGCCGAGTTCTTATTAGTAGAGAGTCATGAGAGCGAACCTCCTCCACCCCCTCACCGAGCGCCATTCGCGCCGGCACCGGCCCAAGCGCCACGAGGTGATCGCCTACCGGCAGACGACCAAGCCGACGCCCGCCGCCCACCAGCCACGCGACATCGCCGTCGAGCGCGTGCGCGCGGCCGGAGGACCGCTCGACGAGGCCTCCTATGCCTGCGAATGCGGTTTTCTGTTCGCCGCGCCGGTCTCGACGACCGTCGCCTGCCCGCACTGCGGTGCGGGTCAGGCTTGGTAGCTCGACACCCGCCGATCGGATTCTCTTCAGCGCAGCAGATTGCGTCGCGGGCATACGCGCGTATCCGCCGGTCCTACGCGTCGCCCCCGGGAATAAGCGTCAGGCCGCGCTGGGCGAAGTGGCGATCGAATGCGAACGCCTCGCCAATGTCTTCGCGCTCCATCAGCGCGAACGAGATCGCGTCCACGTAGCTCCACTGCTTATCGGCGTGGGCTTCGAGGATCGACCATGCCTCTGCCTCGAGGACCTCGTCGACGCGGATCAGCTCGATCGCCGCGCCGGCATGGAAGCGTCGCCCCCACTCGATCGCCTCCTCCCGGCCGACCCTGACTAGCAGCGCCGTGTATGTCTCGGCGAAGACGTAGTTGGATGTGAGCAGCGGCACGCGTTCGGACACCAGCGCGGACAGCGCCACACGTGCCGCCTCGTGCTCGCGCTCGGCGCGGTTGCGCAGCGCGACGAACGCGCCCGTATCGATGAAGACCCTTCTCAATCGTTCAACCGTAGATATCTTGGTCGAGCGTCTGCACGGTGGAGTCGTTCGCTCCCGCTGCCGCGGGTTCCTCGAGCAGGTAGCGAATCAGCGGATCGCGGACCTGGCTCGGCCTGTGCGAGCGCGCGGCGTCGATCAGCTCGCGCACGACCTCCGCGATGCTCCTCCCCTGGCGCGCCTGCTGCTTGAGCCAGCGGTACTGACCGTCGTCGAGATAGAGCTGGGTACGATGCCGCATGACGTCATACAGCATACAGCACCCGGCGCCCAGGCCAAGGGTTGCGGTCGCCTGACGCACTTGCTGTTGGTCCACTCCTCCCTGGGCTGCGCGCGGCGGTGCGGCAAGGCCTCTGAGCTCAGAGCAGTTGCTGACGGAAGCGCCATGCGAAGCGGATGACGCCGATGCCGAGCGCCGCGGTCGCGACGTTGATCGCGAGCTCGGTGCTGCCGCCGTGGGGCTTGCCATAAATGTCGTGTTGCAGGTCATAGAGGACGTCCATCGCGCATAGATACATTCCGGCTCCACCAACCACCATCAGCCACATCAGCGCGCTTGGGCGTCGCCGCCACAGCTGAACCGCTGCCAGCAGCGCTGCCCCTGCCAGCCAAGCATCAGCGAGTGGGAAGGACTGCTCGAACGCGACGTACCCGGACGTGTGATCGCTGGCGACCACGCCACGATCGGTGAACCACAGGACCCAGTACGCCGCCAGCAGGGCTGATGTGAGGATGAGCAACCTTGTCAGGCGCGGACGCCACACCTCGAAGTCATCCAAGGCGAGCAGGCGAGGAACCCGGTGTGCGTCAGAGCCGTGCCAGTGAGGCTTCGCGACGATCCGCGACACCAAAGTCCGCGGGTATCTGCATACGTATGCGTGGTCCATGACCGCCAGTCCCAGACCTACTTGATGTGCATGCCGCTGATCGCGCGAGCGATCACGAGCTGCTGAATCTCGGCAGTCCCCTCGAAGATGTCGTAGATCTTCGCGTCGCGGTGCCAGCGCTCGACGGGGAACTCACGCGTGTACCCGTTCCCGCCGAGGATCTGGATCGCGCGCTCGGTCACCCAGACGGCGACCTCGCCCGACTTGAGCTTGGACATCGAGCCCTCGGCGTTCTCGAAGGGGACCTGGTTGCGGCCCATCCACGAGGCGCGCCAGACGAGCAGGCGGGCGGCGTCGATCTCCATCTTCATGCGCGCGAGCGTGAAGGCGATCGCCTGATTCTCGATGATCTTGCGGCCGAACTGTTCGCGCTCCATCGCGTACTCGAGCGAATACTCATACGCGGCGCGTGCGATCCCGAGGGCCTGCGCGCCGACCGTCGGGCGCGAGGACTCGAACGTCTGCATCGCGGCCTGGGACTTGTTTTTCTTGCCCTCGCGCACGCGGGCGATGCGCTCGTCGAGCTTCTCCTTGCCGCCCAGCACGTACTCGGCCGGGACGCGGCAGTCGTCGAGGAACACGTCGGCGGTGTGCGAGGCGCGCAGGCCGTGCTTGGAGACCTTCGTGCCCTGCGAGATGCCCTTCGCCTCTGACATCGGCACGATGAATGCCGCGTGGCCTTTCGAGCCGAGCTCGGGGTCAACGGTCGCGATCACCACGTGGATGTCGGCGATCCCGCCGTTCGTGGCCCATGCCTTCTGGCCGTTGATCACCCACTCGTTCGTCGCCTCGTCGAACTTCGCGCGGGTGCGCACGTTGGACACGTCCGAGCCGGCGTTCGGCTCCGAGGCGCAGAACGCCGCGACCTTGATGTCATCCGGCGTGCCGAAGCAGCGGGGGATCCACTCGCCGATCTGCTCGCCCGAGCCCTGCCCGAAGATCGCGGCCACGCCGAGCGCGGTGCCCATGATCGCCATGCCGATGCCGGCGTCGCCCCAGAACAGCTCCTCGTTGACCATCGGCAGGCCGAGGCCGGTCGGGTCGGCGAAGAACTGGGCCAGGCCCTCGAAGCCGTAGAGGCCGATCTTGGCGGCCTCCTGGATGATCGGCCAGGGCGTCTCCTCGCGCTCGTCCCATTCGTGGGCGGCAGGCCGGATCACGTCGGCGGCGAAGCCGTGGACCCACTCGCGGATGTCCTTCTGGTCCTGGCTGAGTGCGAGCGAAAAGGTCACGTCCTGGCCGGCCGAGCCGGTGATCGCCTCCACGGCGGCCTCGGCGGCCTCGGTGGCCTCGGGTGTGGCGACGGGTGTGGCTGACATCTAGGTGGATCTCCTTTTGGGCGGTCATCGACGCGGCGACTGCGGGGTACGGCCGCCGGATTTGGAATATGAATGGTAACCCACCCAGCCCCCCATATACGGGCTCCCGCGCCAATCACTGGACATTCAGCCTATTCAGGCGAATCCCGACTCGGTTTCTGGTGTTAGGCTAGGCTTGCTCATCCCCATGTTCTCGATGCAGAAAGTGGCTATGCAAAAACGCACACCCGTCGTCGCCCGCACCCGCACCGTTGCGGTCCCCCTCTTCGCCGTGCTCGCCGCCGTGCTGCTCGCGCTCGGTCTCGCCGCGTGCGGGTCCTCGAGCTCCTCGACGAGCAAGAACCTCGCGCTGGTCGCCTACTCGACCCCGCAGGGCGCCTACGAAAAGCTCATCCCGGCCTTCCAGGCGACCACAGAAGGCAAGGGCGTGAGCGTCAGCCCGTCGTTCGGGCCCTCCGGCGAACAGAGCCGCGCGGTCGCCAACGGCCTGCCGGCGAACGTCGTCAACTTCTCGCTCGCGCCGGACGTCGAAAAGCTCGTCAAGGCGGGCCTCGTGTCCTCCACGTGGAACCAGAACGCGACGCATGGCTTCGTGACGAACTCGGTCGCGGTGATCATCGTGCGCAAGGGCAACCCGAAGCAGATCACCGGCTGGAGCGACCTGATCAAGCCGGGGATCGGCGTGGTCACGCCGAACCCGTTCACCTCGGGCAGCGCGCGCTGGAACATCATGGCCGCCTACGGCGCGCAGCTGCGGGAAGGCAAGACCCCGGCGCAGGCCGAGGAATACCTGTCAAAGCTGTTCCACAACGTCGTCAGCCAGGACAGCTCGGCGCGCAACGCGCTGCAGACGTTCCTCGCGGGCAAGGGCGACGCGCTGATCGACTACGAGGACGAGGCGATCTCCGACCAGAAGAAGGGCTCGCCGATCGAATACGTGATCCCGAGCGCGACGATCCTGATCCAGAACCCGATCGCGGTGACCAAACAGGGCAACACGGCGGTGGCGCAGAAGTTCGTCAACTACCTGCTCTCGCCCGCCGGCCAGCAGATCTGGGTGGAAAAGGGCTACCGCCCGGTGATCGCCGGCGTGCCGGGGGCCGACAAGTTCCCCACGCCGAAGAACCTGTTCACGATCGAACAGCTCGGCGGCTGGAAAGCCGTGACGAAGCAGTTCTTCGAACCGGAAACGGGCGTCGTCACGAAGATCGAGCAGTCCCTTGGCGTCTCAACGGCCAAGTAGCTCCCCCAGTCTGGCGCTGGCGCGTCAGCCGGGCCGCCGGCGATTCCCCTCTCCTCGCCGGCGGCCCACCGCTGCTCGGAAACCCCCGGTGAAGGGGACCCCACCAAACCGGAATCTCGGCGCGCGCTCGGCGTCGCTGCTCGGCCGCGGGCTGCTGGGCATCTACCTGTCGGTGCTCGTGCTGCTGCCGCTCGCGGCGCTCCTGGCGAAGTCCACGAAGGGCGGCACGGGCGCCTTCTGGCGTGAGGTATCGAACCCCGAGGCGGTCGCGGCGATCAAGCTGACGTTGATCGTCTCGGCGATCGTCGTGCTGATCAACGCGGTCTTCGGCACGTTGATCGCGTGGGTGATGGTGCGCGACGAATTCCCCGGCAAGCGGATGGTCAACGCGATGATCGACCTGCCGTTCGCGCTGCCGACGATCGTCGCCGGAGTGGTGCTGCTGGCGCTGTACGGCAAGGGCGGCCCGGTCGGGATCGACATCACGTTCACGCGCGCGGCGATCGGCCTGGCGTTGCTGTTCGTCACGCTGCCGTTCGTCACGCGCTCGGTGCAGCCGGTGCTGCTCGAGCTCGACGGCTCGATGGAGGAAGCGGCGGCTTCGCTGGGCGCCGGCCGGGTGACGGTGTTCCGCCGGATCGTCCTGCCGACGCTGGCGCCGGCGATCGTCTCGGGGGTCGCGCTCAGCTTCGCGCGCGCCGTCGGCGAGTTCGGCTCGATCGTGCTGATCTCCGGCAACCTGCCGTTCAAGACGGAGGTCGGCTCGGTCTACATCTTCAGCCAGATCCAGAACGAAAACCTGCCCGCGGCGGCCGCCGTGTCGATCGTGCTGCTGGTGAGCGCGCTGGTGGTGCTGGCCGCCCTGTCCCTGTTCAGCCGCACGCAGAGCCGCTATGTCTGATTACCCCGATTACACCGGCTCGCTCTCCTCACCTGCGCATGGAGTCGCCATGTCTGAGTCAACCTGCTCACCCCGTTCAACCGGCACAGCGTCGTCAATGCCCGATTCAGCGGGTTCACCTCTGTTCAACCGCGTGCGAGTTCACGATGTCTGATTCATCTGGCGCGCATCCTGGCGTGTATGTGCTCGGACCGGGGCTCTCCTCCGCGGGGCCTCCCGCCCCGCGCCCAGGGGCCGGGGATCGTGCCGGGGCGCGCGAGAGTGCTCGCGGCACGCGCCTCGGCTTGCGCGTGATCGCGCTGGGCTACCTCGCGGCGCTGCTGCTGGCGCCGGTGGCGATGATCTTCTACCGCACCTTCGAACATGGGCTGGAGCCGGTGTGGAATGCGATCACCCAGCCGAACGCGATCCACGCCTTCTGGCTGTCGATCGAGCTCGTCGCGATCGCCGTGCCGCTGAACACCGCGTTCGGGATCGGGATCGCGCTGCTGCTGGAGCGCGGCACGTTCCGCGGACGCTGGCTGCTCGGGCTGGTGATCGACCTGCCGTTCGCGATCTCCCCGATCGTCGTCGGGCTGGCGCTCGTGCTCGTCTACGGTGAGGCCGGCTGGTTCGGCAACGCACTGGCCGAAGATGGCTTCAAGGTGATCTTCTCGGTGCCGGGGATGGTGCTGGCGACGGCCTTCGTGTCGCTGCCGTTCGTCGCGCGCGAGACCGTGCCGGTGCTGCGCGAGATCGGCACCGACGCCGAGCAGGCCGCGGCGACGCTCGGCGCGAACGGGTGGCAGACCTTCTGGCGGGTGACCCTGCCGGCGATCCGCTGGGGGGTTGTCTACGGCGTGGTGTTGACGACCGCGCGCGCGCTGGGCGAGTTCGGCGCGGTGAGCGTCGTGTCCGGCCGGATCGAGGGCCAGACCCAGCAGCTGCCGTTGTACGTGCAGGATCGCTTCGAGAACTTCGACTCCACCGGCGCCTACACGGCCGCGGTGGTGCTGGCGCTGCTCGCGCTGGCTACGCTCGTAGCGATGAACCTGCTGACGAGACGAACCCGCGGAAGGACGGCCGTGTGACGATGGCCATCGGCCCGCAAAGCTTTCCATTCAAGATGGACGCTGTCTAGCGATGGCGATCGAGGTGCGCAACGTGGGCAAGCGCTTCGGCAATTTCGTCGCGCTCGACGACGTCTCGATCCGCGTGGGCGACGGCGCGCTGACGGCGCTGCTGGGACCGAGCGGCAGCGGCAAGTCGACGCTGCTGCGGATCATCGCCGGGTTGGAGACGCCGGACACCGGCGAAGTGACGATCGGCGATGACGACGTCACCGACACCCCCGCGCGCACGCGGGACGTGGGCTTCGTGTTTCAGCACTACGCCCCGTTCAAGCACATGACCGTGTACGACAACGTCGCGTTCGGCCTGAAAGTGAGAAAGCGCCCGAAGGCGGAGATCGAGGCGCGCGTCGAGGAGCTGCTGGGACTCGTCAGGCTCGACGGCCTGGCCAAGCGCTACCCGTCACAGCTCTCAGGCGGCCAGCTCCAGCGCATGGCCCTGGCCCGGGCCCTGGCGGTCCAGCCGCGGGTGCTGCTGCTCGATGAGCCGTTCGGCGCGCTCGACGCGCAGGTCAGGGGCGAGCTGCGCGAGTGGCTGCGCCGGCTGCACGAGGAGATCCACGTGACGACGATCTTTGTGACGCACGATCAGGAGGAGGCGATGGAGGTCGCCGAGCAGATCGTCGTGATGAGCAAAGGCAAGATCGAGCAGGCGGGCACCCCACGCGAGCTGTACGAGAGCCCGCGCAACGAGTTCGTGATGTCGTTCATCGGCCCGGTCAACCGCCTCGGTGACACGTTCCTGCGTCCCCACGACATCCAGATCCTGGCGGAGGCGGACGGCAGCGGCGTCGAGGCACTGATTCAGCGGGTTGTCCACCTGGGCTTCGAGGTGCGCGTCGAGCTGACGTTGCCCGACGGCCGCGACATCTGGGCGCAGGTCACGCGCGAGAGCGCCGAGCAATTGGAGCTGAGAGAGGGCCAGATCCTCCCCGTGCGCTTACCTCCCCCGCGCGTATTCGCGGCCTAACGGGTTTCCCAGGCCTGCTCTTCTTTAGTTAAGGCAAGAATCTCTTTAGGTAGCTTGCCCGCGGCGACGTCGGCGACGGTCACATGCTCGAGCACTTTGCGCAGGTTCGCGCGCAGGGCCACCCAGACCTGTTGCAACGATTCGGCGGAGCCCTGATATTCGATCTCCTCCGGCCGCTGCCCACGAATCCCGACGAGCGGGCCCTCGACCGCGCGGATGATCTGCGCGAGGTTGACCTCGTCGGCCGGCTGAGACAACCAGTAGCCGCCCTCGGGGCCGCGCTGTGAGCGGACGATCCCGGCGGAGCGCAACTGCGTGAGGATGTTCTCGAGGAACGACACCGGGATGCCCTGCGCCTGGGCGACCTGGTCGACCTTGCGCGGCGCATCCTGGCTTCCGGCGGCAAGCTCGACGGCCGCGCGCACGGCGTAGTCAGCCTTCGCGGTGACGTGCATCGGCCCATTCTCCCGGAAACGACGGCGGAGGGCACACCCCGGGTCCGTGGGCCACCCCGGTGGGCGAAGTCTTGCAGCCCCCGGGCAGCCGAAGTTAGGCAACCCTAATTCGTGTGGTACCTTGCTCTGCGCAATCCCTACCCAGACGATCGGATATCAATGCCAAAGCGCAAGACCTTCGCCTCGTGCTCCTTTCCCCGCGCCTGCATCTCGCTGCTGAGCCTGCTCGCGGCGGGCCTCACGCTGACGGCCTGCGGCAGCTCCTCGTCGACGAGCTCCACCGCCACGAGCGCCACGAGCGGGTCGGTGGCTCCGGGGACGACGATCACGCTGTACAACGGCCAGCACGAACAGACCACATCGCTGCTCGTGGCCGGGTTCGAAAAGCAGACCGGGATCAAGGTGAAGGTCCGCTCCGACGACGAGGACGTGCTCGGCAACCAGATCATCCAGGAGGGCTCGAGCTCTCCGGCTGATGTTTTCTACACCGAGAACACACCGGTGCTCGAGGACCTGCAGGAAAAGGGGCTGCTCTCCCCCGTCTCCGCCTCGACCCTGGCGGCGGTGCCGGCCAAGTACAGCTCCCCGCAGGGCCACTGGGTGGGCGTCTCGGCGCGCGTGTCGGTGCTCGTCTACAACACCGCGCAGATCAAAGCCTCCGAACTGCCGAGCTCGATCCTCGAACTGGCGCAGCCGAAGTGGAAGGGCAAGCTCGGCTTCGCCCCCTCAGAGACCGACTTCCAGCCGCTCGTCACCGCGATCACGAAGCTCGACGGCGAAGCGGCCGCCGAAAAGTGGCTGGAGGGGCTGCAGGCCAACAGCAAGGTGTACCCCGACAACGAGACCGTCGTGGCGCAGGTCAACAACGGTGAGAGCACCGTGGGGATCATCAACCATTACTACTGGTACCGCCTGCGCGATGAGATCGGCCAGAGCGCGATCCATTCGGCGCTGCACTACTACGCGCCGCACGACCCGGGCTATCTGCTGAACGTGTCGGGCGCGGCGGTGCTGAAGTCGAGCTCCCAGCAGGCCGCCGCGCAGAAGTTCGTGGCCTTCCTCGTCAGCAAGCAGGGCCAGGAGATCCTCGCGCACAGCCACAGCTACGAGTACCCGATCGGCTCCGGCGTGCTGACGGCCCAGCCGCTGAAGCCGTTCGACGAACTGCAGCTCGCGCCGGTCACGATCGAAGACCTCGGCAACGGCCACGCGCCGCTGGAACTCGAGCAGAAGCTCGGGCTGTTGTAGGCACACAGTGAGCACGCTCGCCCCCTCCAAGCCGGCCGCGTCGAGCAGCCTCACGCGCGCGTGGTCGGGGCGCCGCCGCTGGCCGCTGGTGAGCGTCGCCGGCGGCCTGCTCGCGGCCGGGCTGGTGCTGCTGCCGCTCGTCTTCCTGATCAGCGAAGCCGCCCAGCCGGGCCGCGGCGAAATCGAACGGCTGCTGCTGCGCCACGAGACGGCGGTGCTGCTGTGGAACACCGTGCGCCTGGCGTTCGCCTGCACCGCGCTGTGCGCGGCGATCGGCGTGGCGGCCGCGTGGTGCGTGGAGCGCACGACGCTCCCCGGCCGACGCTGGTGGGCGGTGGCGCTCGTCCTGCCGCTCGGCATCCCCGACTTCGTCGTCGGCTTCGGCTGGGTGTCGCTTGAGCCGGGGCTGCACGGGTATCTGGCCGCCGTGCTGATCATGACGCTGTCGCTGTACCCACTGGTGTATCTGCCGGTCGCGGCCTCGCTCGCCGGCGTGGACCCAGCGTTGGAGGAGGTCGCACGCAGCCTCGGATATGGCCCGTGGCGAACGTTCTGGCGCGTGACGCTGCGCCAGATCTCACCGGCGGTGCTGGGCGGCTGTCTGCTCGTGACGCTCGGCCTGCTGGCCGAGTACGGCGCCTTTGAGATCGTCCAGTACCAGACGTTCACGGTGGCGATCTTCACCGAGTTCAAGCTCGGCTTTGACACCGCCGCGGCGTGCGCGCTGTCGCTCGTGCTGATCCTGCTCAGCGTGGCCGTGCTCGGCGGTGAGCTGGCGCTGAACGGCCGCGGACGCTCGACGCGCGGTGGCGCGGGCGCCCGGCGCCCAGCGCCAAAGGTCGTATTGCGACGCTGGAAGGCCCCCGCGCTGCTCGGCCTGCTGCTGCTGAGTTGCCTGGGCCTGGGCGTGCCGGTGGCCTCGCTGATCTACTGGCTGATCCACGGCGGCTCCACCACCCTGCCGTCCGCGTCGATCCTCACCGAGGCGTGGCACACGGCCGTGCTGAGCGGCGCCGCGGCCGTGCTGGCGACCGCGCTGGCGGTGCCCGTGACGGCACTGGCGATGCGCCACCGCAATCGACTGACGGTGCTGATCGAGCGGCTGGCCTATCTGCCCCAGGCGCTCCCCGGCCTGGTGATCGCGCTCGGGCTCGTGTCGTTCTCGGTCCGCTACGCGCTGCCGCTGTACCAGAGCGCGCTGGAGCTGATCGTCGCCTACGCGGTCCTGTTCCTGCCGCTCGCCGTCGTCGGTGTGCGCTCGGCGATGGCGCAGAGCACGCAGAGCCTGGAGGAGGCGGGACGCTCGCTGGGCCGCAGCCCGATCGTCGTGTGGTGGCGGGTAACGCTACCGCTGCTCGCCCCCGGCCTCGGCGCGGCGTTCGCGCTCGTGTTCATCTCCTCGGCGACCGAGCTGACGGCGACGCTGTTGTTGCATCCGACCGGCGTGAACACGCTGGCGACCCAGTTCTGGACCTACACCAGCGACTTCGCCTATGGCGCCGCCGCCCCCTACGCCGCGCTGATGGTCGCGATCTCGGCCGTGCCGGCGTACCTGCTGAGCCGCCGGATGGTCACACTTGCACGGATGGGACAGCGATGAGCCGCGTATCCACCCACCTACCGGGCAAGCCCCAGACGATTTGCATCCACCACGCGTCGAATCGATCAACGCGATGAGCAAGCTGACGGTAACCGGCCTGTGGAAGGGCTACTCTGCCCAGCCCGTATTGAAGGGCGTGAGCCTCGACGTGCCCGCCGGCTCGCTGACGGCGGTGCTGGGACTGTCGGGCTGCGGCAAGACGACGCTGCTGCGGGTGATCGCCGGCTTCGAGCGCGCCGAACGTGGCCACGTATCGCTGGGCGCGAAGACACTCGACGACGGACACACCTATGTCCCACCCGAGCGGCGCGGGATCGGGTACGTGCCCCAGGAGGGCGCGCTGTTCCCGCATCTGACGGTGAAGAGAAATGTCGGCTTCGGCCTCTCCCGCGAAGAGCGTCGGGGCGACGCGGTGGAAGCGTTGCTGGAGATGGTCGGGCTCACATCGCTGGCCGACCGCTATCCACACCAGCTCTCCGGCGGCGAGCAACAGCGCGTGGCCTTGGCCCGCGCGTTGGCGCGCAAACCGGAGGTGCTGCTACTCGACGAGCCGTTCTCCTCGCTCGATGCCTCGCTGCGCACCCGCGTGCGCGAGGAGGTCCACGCGCTGCTGCGCGCGCAGGGTGTGACGACGGTGCTCGTGACGCACGACCAGGAGGAGGCGCTGTCGCTGGCAGACACCGTCGCGGTGCTGCGCGAGGGCACGATCGTCCAGGGAGGGACGCCAGATCAGCTGTACACGCGGCCCGTCGATGTCGGCCTGGCGCAGTTTCTCGGCGCCGTCAACCTGGTCGACGCCGACTTCGAGCCGGGCCTGGCGCGGACGGCGCTGGGCCCGCTGGCGCTGCGCGCAGACCACGGCCCACAGAATGCATCGACGCCGGGCACGGGGCGTGGGGTCGTGATGGTGCGCCCCGAGCAACTGGAGGTGCGCCCTCGGGGAGAATCGATCACCGGCCTTGCGGGAGAGGTCGAGCAGTGCCGTTACTACGGGCACGACGCGCTGCTGCACATCCGCCTCGACGAACTGGGAGGCGGCAAGCAGGTGCTGCTGGCCCGGGTCCAAGGCGAGCAGGCGCTACCAGCCGGCACACAAGTGTTGCTCGCCGCGCACGGGCCGGTCACGCTGGTGGAGTGAGCCACACGGGCAGCGTCTTCAGCTGGTTGACGAAGGCCGACTCGACGTATTCGGGCCTGCCGTCGATCACGATCATGGGGTAGCGCGCGAGCGTTTCCTCGAACAGCACTCGCAGCTCCAGGCGCGCGAGCGCGGTCCCCAGACAGAAGTGCCGGCCACCGGCGCCGAAGGCCTGGTGCTCGGTGGTGCGCCGCAGATCGAAGCGGTCGACGTCGTCGTGACGGGACTCGTCGCGGTTGGAGGAGACGTACCACATCACGACCTTCTCGCCCTGCTTGATCTCCTGTCCGTGCAACTCGGTGTCGCAGGTGGCGGTGCGACGGAAGTGCGCGAAGGCGGGGAACATCCGCAGCGACTCCTCGACCGCCCGGGGAACGAGCGCCGGATCCTCCAGCAACAGCCGGCGCTGCTCGGGGTCTTCCATCAGCGCCCGCATGCCGCTGCAGTAGGTCGCCTTCGTCGAATCGTTGCCTGCCGCCATCAACAGGAAGAAGCCCATCACGATCTCGTGCTCCTCGAGCTTCTCCCCATCCACCTCCGCATGGACGAGCACGCTCGTCAGATCGTCCGTCGGATGCTCGCGGCGCTCGGCGATCAGCGCGCCGCAGCGCTCGAACAGCTCGGGCACGTCGCGCTCCATCACGGCCTGCGGGCCCTCCGGGTTGATATCCGGATCGCCTGCCCCGAGCATCGTGTTCATCAATCGGGCCCAGATCTCATCGTCCTCGCGCGGGATTCCCATGAAGCGACCGATCACGCGCGAAACGACCGGCTGCGCGACATCGGTCACCAGGTCGCAGGTCTTATGACCCGCCAACCCGTCGAGCACGTCGCGCACGATCGCGCGGATCTCGTCCTCGTGCGCGGCGATCCGCTTCGGCGTGAACCCGGCCTGGAACAGCGACTTGACGCGGTCGTGCTTCGGCGGGTCCATCCCGATGAACATCGCCCGCGTCAACTCGAGCGGCAGCAGCGAGTCGGTCAGCGCCGTGATGCCACCCAGTTCGGAGGAGTAGGTCTGCCAATCGCGGCTCACCTCGTGCACATCGCCGGCCGTCGTGACCGACCAGTAGCCGGCCTCTTTCGGGAAGTCGGGCATGCGTGCCGTCCAGTGCACGGGACACTCGCCGCGCAGTCGCCGGAACAGCTCGTGTGGCGGACCGTCTTGCCAGAGCTCGGGATCGCCTACGAGCACGTTCTCCAGGTTGCTCTCCACCGACGCCATCGGGGACCTCCCAAATCGAGTATGCGGGATGCCGGTGGATGCTACTCCCCTGGCATCGCACGAACAGCCTCATTTTGACTTCGGGCCACAGACGTACACCCACAGACGTACTATCCAGGGGCGACAGGCGTGTGACCTCAGGGAGATGACCTCAGGGCGAAGACGTAGGACCCCAGGCGATGGAGGCGCAATGCCTCAGGGAGATAGGCGGACGGGCAGCGTCTTCAGCTGGTTGATGAACAGCGATTCGACGAACGCCGGCCTGCCCGCGAGCTCCATCCGCGGATAGCGCTTGAGCGTCTCTTCGAACAGGATCCGCAGCTCCAGTCGCGCGAGCGCGGTCCCCAGACAGAAGTGCCGCCCGCCGGCGCCGAACGCCTGGTGCTCCTCGGTGCGGCGCACGTCGAAGCGGTCGGCGTCCACGTGACGGGACTCGTCGCGGTTGGAGGAGACGTACCACATGACGACCTTCTCGCCCTCTTTGATCTGCTGCCCGTGCAGCTCGGTATCGCGGGTTGCGGTCCTGCGGAAATGCGCGAACGCGGGGAACATCCGCAGCGACTCCTCGACCGCGCTCGGAATCAACGACGGGTCGTCCAGCAGCAGCTGCAGCTGGTCTGGGTTTTCCATCAGCGCGCGCATGCCGCTGCAGTAGGTCGCCTTCGTCGAGTCGTTCCCGGCAGCCATCAACAGGAAGAAGCCCATCACGATCTCGTGCTCCTCGAGCTTCTCCCCATCCACCTCCGCATGGACCAGCACGCTCGTCAGATCGTCCGTCGGATGCTCCTGGCGCTCGGCGATCAGCTTGCGGCAGCGCTCGAAGATCTCGGGCACGTCTTTCTCCACGGCGCCCTCGAAGCCGCCCGGGTTGATATCCGGATCGGCGGCTCCCAGCGTCGAGTTCATCAATTTCGCCCAGATCGCGTCGTCCTGCTCGTCGATCCCCATGAAGCTGCCGATCACCCGCGCGACGACCGGCTGCGCGACGTCGTTGACGAGATCGCAGGACTCGAGCCCCTCCAATCTATCCAGGACCTTCACGGCGATCGCCCGAATCGCGTCCTCGTGCGCGGCGATCCGCTTTGGCGTGAAGCCCGCCTGAAACAGCGCCTTCAGGCGGTCGTGCTTGGGCGGGTCCATCCCGATGAACATCGCCTGCGCGAGCTCGAGCGGAAAGCCGGCCGCGGCCACCAGCACCCCGCCGCGTTCTGAGGAATAGGTCTGCCAGTCGCGACTGACCGTGTGGACGTCCTCGGCGGTCGTCACCGACCAGAACCCCGGCTCCTCGGGAAACCATTCAAAGCTCTCGGTCCAGTGGATCGGACAGCCGCCGCGCATCTCTTTGAACGCCTCGTGCGGCGGGCCGTCGAGCCACAGCTCGCTGTCGGTCAGTTCCACCTTCTCAATGTCACGTCCAACCGTCGCCATCTCGACCTCCGTGATCGCCCGCGTAGATGTCCCCGGGACAATACTGGCTGACCAGCCAGGGGGTTAGCGCTACAGCTTCCCTTTCGAGCGCACGCGCCTGCTCTTGGCCGAGCGCCCGCGCTTGCTCCTGGGGCACCCGACCACCGCGATCTTCGTCGCCTGATGGATCACCGCGCCGTTGTGGGCGACCAGCTCGGTTGCCATCGGCAGGGTCGCGGGGAGGCGCTCGCGCAGCCTGACCGTGCGGTGCACCGTATGCCCGTGCACTCGCCGAACGCTCCGGCGCTTGACCGTGACGGTCCTGCTCAGCGCGCACAGGCTCGTGTCGGTGCTCAGCAATGAGTGTGCGCCCTGGGGCAGGCGCAGCTCGAAGGTTTCCAGCGGCATGTCGGGGATCGCGCTGAAGGCGACGCTCGCCACACCCGCTTTGTCGATCACCGTGGCGCCCGCCAGCTCGAGCGTCACGCCGTCGCCCTGCAGAACGACGACCGGGGACGGGAACGCTTGGTGGCCATGCGCGACGATGTACACCGGCCCGGTCAGTCGACCGGGCAGCATCGGGGTTTGGGCGTCGGCAATCCCTACGACGGAGGAGCTCGGGCAGGCCGCGGGGTCGGCGTCGAACGTCGCGGGCGGGCACGCGCCCTGGAGCGTCGTCAGCCTGCTCGGGAGCTGTTTGGGCAGCGCAACCTCGATCTGCGCGAGGTTCGCTTCGGCGCCCGGTTCCGCCTTGGGGAAGGTGAGCCTCAGGTCGAGGCTCGCGCCTTCGGCAAACGTCGTCCGAGCGGCGGTGGAGGCCGTGAGGCGGGGCTTGAAAGCGAGGCTCGCGCAGTCGCCGAGACCGAACGGCTCCGCTACCTCTGCCTCCGGGCCCTGCGTGGGTGCGATCGTTGCGCTGATCTGCTGCTGGTCGCAGTTGGTCGGGTTGAACATGAAGCGCGGCCGGTCGAGGTTGAGCATCACACGCTGGATCCGCAACGGGACGCCGAGCACGATCTGTGGCAGGGGGTCGCTGGTGATCGTCAGCGCCGCGGTCTGCGGATCGATCTCGATTCGGGCGCGGATCACGAGAACCCCGAGATGCAACGGTCCCGCGAGCGCGTCGGTGACGATGCTCAGCCCATAGGGCGCGCCGTCATATCCGGCGGTGAGGTAGATGCTGCCGGGCAGGTAGAGCGGCTGCGACCCGGCGCCGACGGCCACCTGAGAGCCGCCCACGCGCGAGGCCGCCGGGCAGTTTCCCGTGCTCGCGAGCGCCGGCGGGCACAGCGGCACGCTGGAGAGCATCGCCGAGAGCCCCGGCGGAGTATGCAGCGCTAAGGCGGCGAGATACGGTTCGCCGTCGTTCCGCGAGACCGTCAACGTGAACGGGCTGAACGCCCCCGCGGCCACATTCACACTCCCGGCGAGGAATTCGGGGTGCAGCGCGGGCGCGACGCAGCCGGTGACGTCGTAGAACGAGGACGGCTCGGCATTTGGCGTGTCGGGAGCGCTCCACGGTTCGAGGTTGGTGCTCGTCCTCGCCGCGCCGCACGTCGCGGGGTTGGCGAGCAGCGCGCCGGGGCCGCCGAAGAGGTGGATGTTCAGTTCGCTGAGCGGCAGCTGCGGCAGTTCGGTGAGCCGCAAGGTCAGCTGGCCGGTCGCCGGGTTCGCCTGAATCGCGGCCTGCAGCTTCAGCAGGATCCCGCCGTCCGCTTCGGCGCCCCCGCCGAGCTGCACGTACAGCCGGTAGAGGTTGCCGTCCAGCGCGTCCTGTTCGCCGCATGCCGCTTGGCCTTCCCCGCCGCATCCGGGAGCCGCCAGATATACGCGACCTGCGATCGGGCGCCCCGACAGCGGCGTGCGCGCTTCGGCGGTGCCGACGATCGATTCGCTCGGGCAGTCTCCCGGCGCGAGCTGCGCTTCGCCGCCGGGGCCGAGCTGTTCGCCGGGACCGAGCTCTTCGGGCACGAGGGGGGCTCCGCTCGAGCTCACGCCCGTTGGGAGATTGATCCCGGCGGGACCCGTCGCATCGCAGACCCGCAGGCCGCGGGCGCCCGCGGGGTCGATCGACAGGCCCTGCGGCAGCGTCACGGTCGCGTTGCTCAACGGCGGCGTGGTGGCGAGCGCCGCGGCGTATTCGATCTGCGGGGAGCGGATCGCCAGATCCACCCCCACGGGCGCGTCGGCCCGCAGCGTTTCGGGGCGCACTTCGACTTCCGGGGAAAACGGCAGTCGGTTACAGGCCTCCGGCGCCCCCAGCGTCGAGCGCGCCTGCACATACCGGCCCGGCTGCTCCCACGAGTCCGCCCACACGACCGTGCTCGGCGCTTCGGAGCAGCTGCTGCCGATCGTCAGGAGCGCCACCGGTTCCACGCCGCTGGCCACGCCACCCCCGCTACAGCTCAATTCTAAATTGGACGCGCTGCCAAGACACGAGCGACCGCGCAGAGGGTCGTGAGCGGCGGCGGCGGGCACTCCCCACAGCGTTATTTCCATGCTCACGATGCCGTACGTCGGAAGTCCCCGCGCGAGCAGCGCGATGGCGTAGCCGCCCGGCGCGCGCGCGAGGTGGCCGCTCAGCAGGAACGTCCCGAGCGGCGTCTGCAGGCCCAACTCGGCGGCTTCTTCGCGTCCCGGCGTCAGATTGACGATCGGGCCGAGGATCGCGACCGGATTTCCCTGAAAGGAGGCGTGCAGGACGAATACCCCCACCTGCGTATCGGTGGGACAGTGTTCGTCCTGTGCGGACGGACACTGCGGGACGGCCTGCGGGTCGGCCAGCAGACCCGGCGGCAGGTCGATCAGCACGTCCTTCGGATCCTGCGTCGGCACGATGTCCGCACCGACCTGTTCGGTCATGAACTGCACCGTGCTCGTTAGCGCGAAGGGATGACCCGCCGCCTGGTCGAAGAACGACGGCTCGTTGACGGTTTCGTTCGCCGCGCTCGGTTCGGTGCTCTGCAACGAGAACGAGGAGATTCCGAACGGCCTCGCTTCGCCGGCCAACGCCGTGGCCGGCAGAGCCGCCAGAGCCGACACACCGACCAGCGCGGCCGTAGACACACGGACCGGCACGGCCGCACTCAGTCCCCCGACCAGGCGCACAAGGACCCTGATCCCTGGCGTGGCGGCCACGGGACTCAGATCCCCTGGCGCGGCGGGCACGGAACGCGGTAGACGCCGGTGGCCTGCGTGCCGTCCTGGAAGCTGGCGAATGCCGCGAACGGGAAGCCGGCAGCCGGACAGCTGCGAGGAAGCCTGATCCCGCGGGGGTGAAAGGCGATCGTGCGGCCGTCGTGCAGGCGATGGTAGGTCAGGTGCAGCGGTCCGATCGTCGAGTCGAAGGTCTCGAGCGCGAGGTCGGGGCCTTCGGGCCACGCCTGCACCAACGGCACAGACGTCGCGAGCTCTTCCCCGTAGGGCTGCCTGGCTTCTTCGAAGACGCTGGGCAGCACGAGCTGGGCGAACACCGGCCGCGCGGCCTGAACGTAGAACAGCACTTCCAGGCGATCTTCCGCCGGCGGACCCATCACGGCGCTCAGCGACGCCGTCTCCAGGACGCTCTGAGCGCCGAAGGGGACGATCGCGGTGGCGCTCCCATAGCCGACGCGGGCATTCGCCGAGCAGCCTCCCAGCCCCGCGCCGATCAGCTCCGCGGGGTCGCAGCTGTCCTGGCCCAAGGTCGAGCTGGAAATGCCCATGTCGGCGGGCAGCCGCAGGTCGAGGCCTGTCAGCGCAGACGGCGGAGCGCCGCCCGGCCCATCGATCCGCAGGGCGAGCTCGATCGTCGTCCGCGCGCCCGCGCGGTCGGGCGCGAACGCGACCTTCAGCTCGACGCTCTGCGCGGCGCCCGCGCCGGGCGCTGAGCACGCGCAGGCAACCAGCAGGACCGCAAGGGCTCGCGCGAGGTTCATCGAGTGTCCTCGCGCGCGAGCGGCAAGCGTGCGCTAGAGGTTGATTTCACCTCTGTTGACCTTCACTTCCGCTTCGAGCGTCGTCCGGTTGATGACCCCGCTGAACCCGAGGGCTTTGCCGTCGACCTCGGAGACATGCCGGTACTTGCCGGTGCCGTGAGCGATCGTGAAGTTCCCGCCGAAGTAGCCGAGGCCTTTCACCACCTCGTAGTTGGCGTCCGCGGTGCCGGTGATCGAGCCACCCTGGGGATGCAGCGTGACGACCACGGTCACCGACTTCGGGTGGGTCGTGAACGCCGCTGTCATCGGCGCGTCATAGGTGCCGGTGGCCTTGCCGTGCTCGAGGATCGCCGATCCTTCTTCCCTGCTCAGCGTCAGATGACCGACCTCGTTGAGCTCCACCCTGTTGGCCGCCGTGGCCAGTGGGCCGCGGGTTGCCCCCGAGGCCTGCGCCGTGACCGCGATCGCGGTGGCGAGCAGCGCCGTCACACAGATGCAGACCGGCAATCGGGATGCGCTCGACTCCACGCTGCGCCTCATACGCCCCTCCTTATCGCGAGATGACCAAAGCATACAGTCCAGATGTGGCTCGCATCCCGATCAGCGAGCGATGCCGCAAGCGCCGCTCGCCGCTCGCTCAGCGCATCGCTACTCCTGAAAGGCGGCAGTCGGGGATATCTGCGCCGCGCCGATCCCGGGCAGCGCGATAACCGCCAGCGAGATCCCGGCCACCAGCAGGAGCGTGAAGAGGACCTGTACCGCGCCGACCGTGAACGGGGCGGGAAAGCCGGTGCTCGCCCCCAGATAGCGAGTCGCAAGGGCGTGCCCGTACAGGCCGAAGGCGGCGCCGAGCCCGCAGCCGATGGCGAGCAGGATCGCGCTCTCCAGCAACACCGAGCGCCACAACTGCAGGCGGTCATAACCCCAGACCCGCATCGACGCAAGCCTCACGCGACGCTGCCAGATCGCCGCGCTCAACGATGCGGCGATCGCAAGTGCACCGACGACCAACAGCAGCGTCGCGATCTTCCCGAGGCTGCCCAAACCCTGGCGCACGACACCCTGCGTTTCAGCGGTGCTCTGCGCGGCCGTCCGCGCCTGCAAGCCGGGGTAGGCCACCAGCGCGGCCTGCACCGCGCGCCTGCCCGCGGCAGGGCTCACACCCGGCTCGAGGTTGACTTCCAGCGCCGAGGGCTCGCTCGTCAGCCACGCCCGTCGATAGTCGACGCTCGAGAGCGTGATCACACCCACGGGCCACCCCTGGTTCGTCGTGGTGGCCGCCAGGCGCAGGCGCAGCGCGCCAGACGGGGTGGGCAGCACAACAGAACTTCCCAGCCGCAGGCGGTGTTCAGCAGCGAATCCCGCGGGGACCGTCGCCCAGCCGCCGCGGCGGAGCAGTTGGTTGGCGCGCGCGAGACTTCCGTGGAGGATCGCAAGCGACTGGATCAACACTCGCAGGCGCGGGTCGCGAGCACGAATCAGCAGACGACGATTGCCGAGGTCGAGCAGCCCACCCTGGAAGACCCGCACGGACGCCACGGTTGGCAGGCGTGTCAGAGCCTCAGGCAGGCCGGGGGCCCGGAAAGCGTCGGTGTTATAGACATTATTCCCCGTCGAAACCCACACGTCAGCCGTGCTCTCGTATTGCGCGATCGTCGCGTCAAGCCCATTGCTCAGATCCCGTCGCGCTCCACCAATCGCGACGCTCCCATAGACAACCAGCCCCGCGACGGCAGCCAGCGCGATCGACCGGGTCGCCGTTGCCTCCAGCTCGATCACCGCGAGCGCAAACATCCCCGGCACACGTTCACTGACCGGACCGAGCAACCGCATCGCCAACGTGTACGCCAGCGGGATCACGCACACCACCGCCACTGCCAGCAGGATCCCGCACGCGACCGTCGCGCTGGTCGAAGCCAGCGCGAGCAATGTGAGCACGCCGGTCAGCGCCACGCCGATGATGCCGAGCGTCATGACCACGGGGCGGGAGACGCCCTGACCTGCCTCGCCCCGCTCACGCAGGGCCGTGTCGACCGCCCGCTTACGCCACAGCTCGAGGACCGGCGGCAGCGACGCGAGCAAGGCCGCCCCGATGCCACACCCGAACGCGACCACCGCGATCGTGAGGCTCAAGGACCTCTGTCCCCCGATCGGAAAAACAAATGCCAGGTAGGTCGGCGCCTGGTCAAACAGCGCCTGCGCAAGCAGATAACCGACCCCGATCCCGATCGCCGAGCTCGCCACGCCAAGCGCCAACGCCTGAAAGAGCAGGATCGACGCAACCTGCGCCGGCTCGTAGCCGAGGATCCGCAGTTCCGCCGCAAACCGTCGGCGCTCGGGGACCGTCAACAACATCGCGCTGGCGGCCAGCAGAAACCCGACCATCGCGCTGATCAACGCAAACAGATTCGTCGACTGCCGATCGGGCTTGAACGCCTGATCGAGCAACGCGATCTCGTTATCCGCAGGCAGCACGTCCAGACGGCCCGCCGCGAGCTTCCGCAGCTCCCCGGCAACCATCCGCCCCGCACCCGGTCGGGGTTGCACGAGCACCTGCGTCACACGCCCCGCCCGACCCGCCAGCATCTGCGCGACAGGCAACTGCGCGATCGCCACGGGGCTGGAGGCCAACGCGCCGAAGCGCTGACCGCTCATCACGACCGTGATCCTGATCCGGTGGGCGACACCCGCCGCCAGCACCGTGACCGTCTCCCCCACCTTCGCACCGATCCTCGCGGCGACACCACCCGGCAGCAGCAACCCGCCCGATTCGGGAAGCGCGCCATCGCTCAAAGCACGCGTGCCCGAGCCGCCAAGCGTGATCACGCCCACCGCAATACCGACCAGCTGCGCGGTGTCCCTGCCTCGCGGCCCCACAACGGCGATGTTCTCCCGCAACACCGCTCCGGAGCGCTGCACACCTGCCAACCCAGACACAGCACCCGCGAGACGCCCATCGAAGCCGTCAGATGAACGCGCGGCCAACTGCAGGCGCGCAGAGCCGGTCAGACCGTGCACCACCTCGCTCGCCGAGCGCGTGACGCTCGTATTCGCAACCAGCACCCCGAGCACCAGCGCCACCCCCACCGCGATTCCGGCCGCCGCGAGCAACTCCTCCCCCGGACGCTGACGCAACCGCTGCCCATACAACGAGAACGGGACGCCGAGACGCAACCCAAAAATCCTCGCCGGGAACCTCATCCTCAGAGCGTCGCCGCGAGCAGCTCGGAGTCCAGCCCGTCGACCAGGTGCCCGTCGCGCAGCGAGTGCACACGATCGACGAACTCGCGCGCCACCGGATCGTGCGTAACCACGATTCCGGGGATCTGCTGCTCGTGACAGATCTCGCGCAGCATCGCCAGAACCTCCCGCGTGCGGCTGGTATCGAGATTCCCCGTCGGCTCGTCGGTCAACAGCAGCCTTGGCCCACCCGCGAGCGCGCGAGCGATCGCGACACGCTGACGCTCACCCATCGACAGCAGACCGGCCCGCTGCTCCAGACGTTGACCGAGGCCGACCCGCTCGAGCCACGGCCGGGCCATGCGCTTGGCCTCGCGCAGCGTATGACCATCGGCGAGCAGCGCGAGCGCCGCATTGTTCAGGGCGGATGTCGCCAGATTCAACTCAAAGGACTGCAGTACAAACCCCACCTCGCGCCGGCGATAGAGCGCGCTCTGCTTCGCCGACATTTGCGAGATATCCCTGCCGCCGAAGGCGATGTCGCCGCTGTCCGGCGAGAGCAGGCCGCCCGCCATCAGCAAGAGCGTCGTCTTACCCGAGCCGCTCGGGCCATACAACGCGACGAACTCACCCGGACGAACCGTCAACGAAACACCGTCGACGGCCCGCACCACCTCCTCCGCTCCTGGGTAATGCTTGATCACCTCGGTCAGCTTGAGCTCACCGGGCGAGGGCGGATTATCGACGGATCTCTTTGCTCTAACCATCAGCCCTCCCGCTTCTGCCAGCGCAGTCTAAGGGCCACGAGCATACCGACGCAACACCAAGCGGCAACTGAAGACAGCGCGGAAGCCTGGCAAGCGGCGGACGAGGGTCGAACCCCGCGACCTCAAGCTTGGGAAGCGCCGGCCATATTCAGAAATGGTCCGCAAATCCCTGCCCGGGGGGCAATCCAACCTTTCTCTTGATCATCGCTAGGCCTTCTTCCTCTTCTTGACCTTCTTCTTGCCTTTCGCCTTCTTCTTGGCCGGGCGAGCCTTCGCGCATCCGCTGACGCTGACCGGGGTGTTCTCGTGTATTTCGGCGCCGTTTTGGCCGATGAACGAAGTCGGCATCGCGAGCGAGCCCGCGACCGTCTGCTTGACCTTGCGCGTCACGGTGTGCTTGTGGCCCTTGACCTTGACCGTGACCCTCTTCTTGACCATCACGGTGTTCGTAACCGAGCAGAGGTTCCCGTTCGCGGCGAGGGCGGAGTACTTGCCCTCGGGGAGCGTGATTTCGAAGCTGGTGACTGGTTGGTCGGGGACGGTGTGGAATGTGCTTGAGGTGATGCCTTGCTTGCTGATGAATGTGGAGGCGGTGAGGTCGATCGTGATGCCGTAGCCCTGCAGGACGATCTCGAGGCTGGGGAACGCTTCGCCGCCGTGGGAGACGAAATAGACAGGGCCTTCCAACGGGACCGGCAGGATCGGCGTGATCGCTTTGGCATAGCCGATGTTCGACGCTGCCGGACAGCCCGCCGGGTTCGTGTCGAACTGCGCGGCGGTGCAGGCCTTCTGCAGGGTGGTGAGCCGGGATGGTAGTTGCTTGGGGAGGTCGACCTTGACCTCCTTGATGTTGGCTTGGGTCCCAAGCGCGGCGGGGACGGTGAGCTTCGCCGTCAGGCTCGCGCCGAGGGCTTTGCTCGTTTTGCCGCTGGTGGAGACCTTGAAGCCGGGTTTGAACTGAAGGCTGGAGCAGTCAGCGGCCTCGAACGGCGTGTTGACGGTCACGGGGTCTTGGTCGGCGGGGTTGGCGGGGTCCGCGCCGGCGCCGTCGATCGTGTCGGCGATCGAGAGTGGGTTGCAGTTGGTGGGGTTGATGATGAAGTTGTTGCGGTTCATGTAGACGCGGATTTCGCGGACGTGTACGACGATGCCCTTGATGATGTGGGGTATCGGGTCCGAGCCGTTGGCTGAGACTTCGACTTGTGCGGTGGTGGGGTTGATGTTCAACGCGAAACGGATTACGACGGTTCCGAGGTCGAATGGGCCGACCTTTGCGCTGGTGATGGAGACGATCGAGAGGGGTGCGCCGTGATAGGGGCCGGCGAGATACACCTTCCCCGGGGTTTGCGCGAGGACGCTGCCAACGCCAGCGCTGACGATCGTGTGCCCGATTTCTGTGGCCTGCGGGCATGAGGGATGTTCTTCCTCTTCCGCTCCACTGACATTCTTGGCGGCTTGGATGCTGGCGTCGGGACAGAACGGTATCCCCGAGAGATTGCCCGTCAACCCGGGTGGGAGGGTTGTGGAGAAGCGGGTGAGCTCTTGTTCGCCGTCTTCGCGGAGGATCCGCAGGTAGAACGGGCTATAAGAGCTCCCATCATTGTTCTGGGTGCCCGAGATGACCTGCGGTTTGAACGGCGGGACGCCACCCGCGGGGCAGAGGTCTTCGTGGACGCCCCGGGTGATTTCGAATGAGCTGGATAGGACTCGTGGCTGTTCTTCGGGTGCGGCGGACCACGGTGTCAGCGCGGCCTGGACACTGTAGGCGCCGCACGCAGGCGGGCTGACGAGCGGCGCGGTCGCGCCGGGGCGGAACTTCAGCGTGAAGCGGCTGAACGGCTGTTGAGGGGTGTTTTCGAACGTCGTCGTGAGCCGGCCGGTGACGGGGTTCGGTTCGATCTTCCCCGCGACTTTGATGATGATCCCGCGTTCGGGATCCTTCGCGACGACATACAACGCGAGCAGCGACCCGTTCGGATGGCCCTGTTCTGAGAACGGGTTGTCATACGGCGTCGCGATGTAGACAGCACCCTCGATCTTTTCGTTCAAGAGCGGCGTTTCGATTTCGATCGAGCCGATCTTCGATTCCGGCGGACAGCCACCTTCCCCGGGCAGCGAGGAGCTCTTCTCTTCCGCGTACTGAGCCGGAGAGCACGCACCCAGGCCCTCAGCCAGCCCAGGGTTCGCGGTCATCCCTTCCGGCAGTGCGACCGTCGTGTCCTTCAGATAGGAGGTGGACAGGGTCAGCGGGTTTTCCCACGCCTGCGGGACCACGAGCGAGACGTCGAGTCCCGTCGGGGATTCCGCGGAGCGGGTGGTGGGCTGCACTTCGATCGACGGCTCGAACGGGACCCGTTCGCATTCCCCGATCGGTCCGACCTGACTGCTCGCTTTTGGCCATAGCGCCGGGTCTTCTCCCAACGGTTCCTCCCACGAATCGGCCGCCATCGAGGCTTCGAACATCCCGCAACTCGTCGGGTTCGACAACAGCGGCTTGACGGGTATATCGGCTTGCTGCGGAGCACCGAATTCGTTGCGACAGACAGGTGGTCGTTCGTCGTTCGCGCCACAAACAGCGCCGCGCAAAGCGTCGTGTTCGGCGGCCGCGGGCACGCCCCAGATCGTCACCTTGACGTTGTGCACTTCGCCTAACGGCGGAATATCGATCGTGGTCGAGGTTATACCGAGATCGCCCGGCCTGACTTTGATCTGCAAGAACCCCGTGAATATCGCCGTCTTGTAACCGAGCTCCGCCGTCGTCCCGAAACTCGTGACTTCCATGTTGTATATGGGAACTGTGTATTGCCTAGGAATGGTATCAGACGGCCCAAAAATTTCGATACTGAGCTGCCCCACCTGGCTGGCGATCGGACAATCGGGCAATTCCCCCGCGGCCCCGCGCGAGCTCTGCGCAAGCAACTGGGACTCTGTGCACGTCGGTACAGCAGTATCGCTCGCGTCAAAGCCCCCCGGCACGTCGACCACGATGTTGCGCGCGTCGTTGTATGTCGCACCGCTCGATTCGTGGGCAAAATCAAACGACGTTACCCAATCCGAGTGAGCGCCCGCCTGCGTACTGCCCGAAACAAAACTGAACGACCCGGGAACTATTTCAAACGGATGTTCATTGGGTGCAGCGCCGGCCCCGGCCGGCGCCAAACATGCCAGTGCCCAGCATCCGCTCACCACAAGTCCGGTCAAAACTCGCGACCTCATTTGACTCTCCCCACACGCTCGCCCGCTCGCTCGGCGGCCAATGCCGCACCTGCTCTCGCTCCCCGCTTTCCTCGCTTGCGCCTACCCTGCCTCTTCCCGTGCTTCTTGACTCCCCTCTTCTTGGCCTTCTGCTTTTTCTTGGGCTTCGGCTTGGAAGTCGCCGCCTTCACCGTCGTCTGGGTGGGGTTCGTCGTGACGTTGCCCGAACCCGTCACCGTCGAACTGGACGGTGTCGCATCGTTCGGGGCGCTGGGCGGGCTCGAGCACGCGTCCGCTTCACATTCCACCGGACCCGACGACGACGGCGGGAACCCACCCCCGATTCGAGCGTCGTACACATCCCCCGACGTGTCGTCGTCCTGCGGCAGCAGACGCGAGCGCGAATAGATGAACACATCGCGCCCTTCGTCGGCCGTGCCAAGCAATAGATTCTTGTAGCCGCCGCGCCCATCGGTGATCAACGCCAAACAGCCATCGAGATGCCCACACCCATCGACACCATTTCGACGCCACTCATAGATATCGCTCGACGGCGACGTCGTCTGGGAGGTGTCGATGTATTCGCCTCCTTGGCTATTACCTTCGATTTCGAGTTCTCCGTCAACATCCTGGGGCACGAGTGCCGCGGGGGTCGTGAAGAAGGCAAAGTCACCATTGGCGGATACAGCCGTGTACTCGGGCCGGCCTCCATTCAAATCTGGAATGCCTTCAATACCGTTGATGGTCGCAAGCCTCTTCGGCTGCGGGTCAAACGCCGACGCGCACGAGACGCACTCGATCGCTCCTTCGGTGTTGTCATAGCGGTAAACTTGCCCTGTCTCTTTCCCTTCCGCGTCGAGCCCGCCACCGGGTAGACCGCCGACGCTCGTCGCCGTGAAATACACGTACTCGCCCCCGAAGCTGGTCGACATCTGAAAGTTGGAGGGCGTGGTCGCCTGATCGACGAACTGCAGCCTTTTTGCACTGATGTCATAACGGTAGATGTCGATCGCCGGTGGCGCGTCAGGAGTCAACTGTTCGTCGGCGGCGAAATACAGTGCACTGAGATCGCTCGACACGACGAGCTGATCAGTGGTAATTGGGCTGCGCACCGTGAACAGGGGCGTAGGGACGGCCGATTCCATTTCATAGGAGATGACTTCGCCTGTTTCGCCGCTCCGTCTTTCGAGCAGCAGCGCGCTGCCCGAAGCGCTGGCGGCCAAGAACCGGTAGGCGCCGATGTCCACCGTTTCGGTGCCATCCACGCGCATATAGAGATTTGGCGGTTCGGAGCAGTTACGGCCCGGCGCCGCTTCAAAGAAGACACGTGCACCATCGCTCGATATGCTCCCCGCGCTGCTGAAGCGATGCAACTGTCCGCCCTGTTCGTAGCCATGAACCATCTTGGCGCCACAGACACCTATGGTGGCCCGTTCATCGCCGCTCACGTTCAATTGGCGCAGTCCGCCCTCGGCGGTGTATTCATATAGGTCATAGCCGCTTCGCGTGCCGGTCGCTCCTTCGCCCAGCAGCGTGCGGTCTTCACTGGATAACACCGTATTGGACAGCGAGCCGTTACCCGCCACCCACCCGGCCGCGTCGGCTTCCGCATAGCGTCGCGGGACCGACGCCACCGTCGTATACGGTCCGCCGGTCGGCCCCAACTTGTATTCGACACTGGGGGAGTGAGACGAGCTGGAAGTCGAGTACGCAGAGCGAACGGCGATCCGCGAGAGATCGGCGCTGTAGAGTTCGGGTGGATTGGTGTAAACGCCCGTCTGCGGCTCCGGAGAGCCACTGCTCATCGACCAACCATCGCCTGCTACGCGGGAAAATAGGTACGGACTAAGGCCCGAACCGGGGCCGCTGCCCCAGTTCACGCCGGGGGATTCAAGCGCCACGCCCTCGCCACCTTCCTGATCGTTGCCTTCACCGACCACCACCCAAGACACGGGCCCACCACGGTAGTGAAACGGTTCCTGAGCCCCTTCCTTGTCGACCGGCGTCAATTGCTCATAGGCACGGCAATCAGGAAGATGCGCAGAGAGGCCAGTCCGAAACGCTTCGTTGGGGCACGCGCCTGTCTCGCCGTCGCTCGACGGAACCGGCACCGTAAGTAACTGTTCGAGCGATGTTTCAAGCGATGTACCAGGCGCCGTATTGCTCGCGACAAGACGATAACGATACGTTTCGCCCGGCACGACACCCGCGAGGTCATAGCCCACAAACACACCGCTGTTACCCGAACCGGCATCGACTTCAGGTGTTTCGCCAGCACCAGCCCAGCCACGTTCAGCGAATGCCTTCTGACCCACATACTGAAAACGGTAGTGAGTGTCATACCCTTCGCCCCCGCGTTGGCTCTCCGACACGGTCACAGTGCCCGAAGGCATCAGTCCAAGCGCATCGGCTTCCAACAGCGACTGCTGAGCACGTACTACGTTTGCGCCGCCGAAGAAGATCGTATACGGGCCACCAGGAGGGCCTTCGACATACACCGTCGGGCTCGCCGCGAGGTTGACCAGTGCGCGGCGCACTGCTTCCGCCGACGCGTTATAGGCAATCGGTTCGCTCGTCTCTCCGGCAAACGCAAGTGTGAACGATCCGCTCGTGGGAGAGCCTTCAACTGTAATCGTCTGTTCCTCCGAGGTGAGCGGGCTATTCGGGTTGACCATCCCCAGAAGCCGCGGCGCTTCTTCATGCATACCATGAGTCGCGAACGTGGTGACTGTCGGAGCGCCCGAAGTGCGAAAGCTCGCGATCGCGCTCACCACTTCGCCACAGTCTTCCAGACATTCATTTTTCGCGACGGCGCGCGCGTAGTATTCGGTAGATGCGCTCAAGCCGCCCAACCGCGCGTCGACAAAGACCCCTTCGCCGTAGGGCATCCTTTCAGCCTCTTCCTGAGAGACGAACCCCCCCGTCGTGGCTACGGGCGTCCACGGCCCCCCAGGGGACGGAGCGACTTCCAAACGCGTCTCGGTCTTGGACTCATGCGGACTGATTTGGGCGGATACATGCGCGGAGTCCGCCGTGATATTGCGCACCACAGGCATCGCCGCTTCGGGCTCGGCTGTGAACATGGTGAAGGTGCTGACTTCTCCCTGAGCCCCCACAAACTTTGTTTGTATGCTTTCGCCTTCCCTGTTGCTCGCCCGCAGACGCACATAATACGTGGCGTCCGGCGCCAACCCAGCCACGCGCGCTTTGACCGTCCCATATTCTTCCGCCGTGGTGATCACGCCAGTGGCGCCTGAGGTGAACGGCTTCCATGAACTGCTCTCCGCGGCGGGGGCGTGTCCGCCTTCAGGAAGTGAATACTCGAGGTGGTATGTCGTTTCGGCTCCATTGTCCTCGACCTTGGCTTCGAAGCTCGCGGTCGTGGGACTTTGCGCTCCTCCGCGAAACCATGGCGTACTCCCTCTCACTTTGTCGTCTTCGTAGTAAGTGCGCACTTCAGGCTTTCCAACGGGCAGCGTTTTGAAAGACGCTGTTTCGGTCGCGGCCCCTTCCGTGTTTTTGGCGATGAAGCGAACAAAATACGACGTAGCGGGAACCAGATGACGCAAATAGCTGGCTTCGCCGCCGCTACCTTCTAGGGTACCGATAGATAGTTCGAAACTCCCCTTCTCACCAACTTGACCTACTGTGGCTTGGTTGACGATAACCCACGCGGGACTGTTTTCGGGCGGGGCCTCGCCGTCTTCTTCGGCTGGCGCATACTCGCCCACCCATTCGGTGGGCAGACCTCCTGGTTCCAGCCTGACTGCGATCGCCGCTCGAGTGGAGTGGATCAATTCCGGCCGAAGTTCGACATGTTCGATCTGAGGGGGGCCGACCGCGAGCGCGGCCGGGACGAAAAGAAACGCTCCCACCGCCACCGCCACGCAGACGAAATGTCGCGTGACGCCTACGTGAAGGATCGTCGCAGGCCACGAGTACACGCGGCTCGCGCGCGAACGACGCGAGACGCGAAGCATGATCACGATGCCGATGTTGAAAGGCGTAGTCCTTGATGCGTGTTCTGCGTCGTGAGTCACGTCAATACCTCTTTTAAGTGCGATAGACCATAAATGTGAGAGCAACCAAGGTCCACGTGGGACCGATTGTGTGGAAGCCGGCTCCCCGGAGAATGCCTGCCGGCCTGTCTCCGAGGAGCCGCGTCCAAAGGACAGCCAAAAGAGCCGCGTTTACCCAGCCGTCACCGCCCATGTGCCGTCAGCGAAGATGTATCCCTTCGCGGCGGAGAAGTATCGGACAAAGAAGCCAAAAGTCGATTCGGACGTGCCCGTCAGGACACGCTGCGGCGCACCAGCGCTGTTTTCTTCGGCTTCTCCAAAGATGCACAGATTGCCTTCTTCCGCGCCCGGCTGGTTCACGCTGCCGGTGCAACCTTCAGGCAGCGCTTCGTTTTCTTTTATGTAGTGCACTTTGGGTTCAGACGAAAGCGGGAGGGCGAAGCTCACGGCATCCGCCGCCATACCAACCCCAGGTTCCGTGGGGCCGGTTTCGCCAAAGCCGGCGGCCGTGAACGCCCCCCTCATGGTCTCGCCCGCGGGGAGCGACTGGCCGCCAAACGTGCCTTCCTTGCCCTTTTCGCCGTTACATGCGTACGTCGTGCCGCTGGGGCCCACGAACTTCGAACCACCCGCTTTGCAGTTGGCCCCGGCCGGCTCCACGCTGCTGGTCACGCTCACACCATCAGCGCCGTTGGCGCCACTCACCCCCGCCGCGCCGTTTTCGCCCTTAGCGCCGGCCTGACCAGCAGTACCCGCAGCACCCGCCGGACCGGCCGCCCCGACCGCACCCGCGGCCCCGGCAGGCCCACGCGGCCCCGGCTTCCCCGAACTCGACGACTTCTTCTTCGACTTCTTGGCGACACTCGCGATCGCGTGCGAAGAACCGGCATTGTTGCCACCGCTGTTACCACTACCGCTCGCGGCGAAGGCGCCGCCGGTCACGGCGAACACGAGCGCCACAAAGGCGATCAGCGTACCGGGGGTCAGATGCTTACTTATCTTCCTAGACATTACTCTCTCCTTTAGTTGAAAAAGTGTCCGACAGGACCACACGCCACGCGCTCTCCCTACTTCTTGAACGTCAGCTTCACGGCCTTTGACTGCCTCTTTGCGAACCTGCTCTAGCTCACGCCCTTTTCTTACTCTTCTTGCCGCCCTTGCGCTTGTGCTTGGCCGTCTTCTTCGCCTTGTGAGCCTTTGCGCAGCCCGTGACGCTGATCGGGGTGGTCTGGTGGATCTCGGCGCCGTTTTGCGCGATGAATTCGACCGGCATCAGCAGTGGGGCTGGCTGGGTCTCGTTGACCTTGCGGGTCTCGGTCTTCTTGTGGCCCTTGACCCTGGCCGTCACCTTCTTCTTGACCGTCTTGGTTGTGGTTGGCGCGCAGAGGCTGCCGTTGGCGGCCAGGGCGGAGTACTTGCCCTCGGGCAATGTCAGTTCGAAGCTCGAGAACGGCTGGTCGGGGACCGTCTTGAACGTCGTCGAAGTCACACCTTCCTTGCTGATGAACGTCGTGCCGACTAGATCAATCGTTATCCCATACCCCTGCAACACCATCGTCAGCGACGGGAATGCTTCGCCGCCGTGGCTGACGAAGATCACGGGCCCGGTGAGGGGGACTGGGATCAAAGGGGTGTGTACGGTCGCGTAGCCGATCTTCGATTCGGTGGGGCACGCGGCAGGGTTGGCTTCGAACTGCGCGTTGGTGCATGCCTTTTGCAGCGTCGTCAACCGCGAGGGGAGCTGCTTGGGGAGTTCGACTTTGACCTTCGCGATGTCCGCGTCGGTGCCTTGCGGCACATTCGGGTAGGTGAGCTTCGCGGTCAGGCTCGCACCGCTTGCTTTGCTCGTTTTGCCTGATGTGGAGACGGAGAATTTCGGTTCGAACTTCAGCGCGGCGCAGTTGGTGACCTGAAACGGCGTGGAGAGCGTGCTCGTGCCGCCTTCGTTGAGCTGTAGCGTGGCGGTGAGCGCCATCTTTTCGCAGTTCGTCGGGTTGAACTGGAAATCCCCACGTGTGGTCGTGGCGTTGACGTGCTGGATTTCCAGGGGGATCCCTTCGATGCTCGTCGGGATCGAGTCCGGTGAGCCGGGCGGGTTGGAGGTGATCGTGATCGCGGAGGTCATCGGGTTCAATTCGATCTTGCCCCTGACGACGACGCAGTCACACGCGGGGTGGTTGTTCGTCGTGTTCGCGAGATCGAACGGGCCGGCCTTCGCGGGCACCTCGAACGTCAGGCCGAACGGCGCGCACCCCACTTCCCCAACAGTGCAGCCGCCGTGGCCGTTGTAGGGGCCGGTGAGATAGAACTTCCCGCCGGTGACCGTGAACGGCTGGTTACCGACACCAACACTGATCGTCGCTTCACCGACCAGGCTGTCGGCGGCGCAGCGCCCTTCGTTGGCCTGCGGTTCGGGACACAGTTCGACACCCGACAGGACACCGGAGAGGCCCGGCGGCAGGTGCGCTTCGATCGACTTCAGGTTCTGTTCGCCGTCCTTGCGGTTCATCGTCACCGTCAACGGCGAGAACGCACCCGCCTGGATGTTCGTCGCACCCGCGTTCACCGTCGGGCTGAACGGCAGGCTCGCGCCGGGGCACGGGCCGCCGCCGGGACCGTGATCGATCTGAAAGCTGGATTGCGAGGTCACGGGGCCGTTGCCGTCCCACGGCGTGAAGATCGCGGTCGTGGTGTAGGTCCCACACCGCGACGGCGTCGCCAACGGCGCGCGTTCCCCGCCGAAGAAGTGCAGTTCGAGGTCTTCGAACGGCGTATCCGGGGTGTTCTTGAACGTCGTCACGATCTGCCCCGCACCCGCGCACACGACCCCTTCGATCGGCTCGCCCGCGCCTTCGCACAACCGGACCGCGCCCGCCAGCTTGATCAAGCTGCCAGAGAACGGGTCTTCGGCGACGATGTACATCGCGATCAAGCTCTTGAACGGGTTGTTGTCCTGCGTCGCGAGATACACCGAGCCTTCGAGTTCGTGTTCCAATAGCGGCGTCTTGATCTTCACCGTGCCGACCTTCGAACCGTTCGGGCAGAAGTTCGACCCCGGCGCAAGCGGACTCGCCAATTCCGACGTGAACGTACTCCACTGCACACCCGGTTCATACTTCCCGTTCAGTTCTTCCTGGCCCTTGTAGCCGATCTGATCGCCAGGGCTACCGAGCGCACCCGCCGCGAGCGCCGCCGGTTCAGAAGTACACGCTTCAAGACCACCGCCACCCGAAGGGTTGATCGCGACACCCGCGGGCAAGGCGACCGTCGTGCTCCGCAGCGCGGACTCCGCCAGCCCGTTGGGGTTGGACGCCGCCGTCTGTGGCACCTTGACGTGCACCGTCAGCCCCGAGGAGCTGCTGGCGTCGGTCGTGTCGGGCGCAGCGCTGATTTCCGGCGGGAATTCCAGCTTTGAGCAACCCGTCAACGACACCGGCTGTCCCGCCGCGTTGCGCGACAGCGCTTCGACTGGCTTGATCCAACGGCCGGGTTCCTGGTAGGAGTCGATCGTGATCGACGAGCGCAACGGGCCGTTGCAGGCGGTCGGGAGCGTCAGGAAGGGTTTGCCGCCCTGCTCAGCTTCGTATAGACCCGTGCCACCGGGTTCTTTGCCTCGTACGTGGCAGAAGCCGTTTTCATACTTCCCTTTTTCCGGCCCGACGTACACGCAGTTGGGGACCACCCCGTAGAGCGTCAGGTGGCTGGATATCGCCGGGGCGGCCGGGGGAAGGTCCGATATCGTCGTCTCGATCGGGTAGTTCCCCCCCGCGAGCAGCCCGCTGTTGAGAAACAGGTCGGGGTTGACGTACTGGACACCGAACTGTGCGGCGACGCCGTAAGGCGGCGCGATGTTGAAGACGGGTTCGTTCAATTCTACTATACCGGCCGCGACTCGTTCCGACCAGTGCGCCTGCAGCTGGCCGAGATACGATTCGGCGGGACAGCCCACCGGTCCGGCGTGGTTGTTTTCATCCAAGTTGTTGAGCGTGCACTTCTTCTTCGTCGCGTTGGGGTCGCCGACCAGGCCTGGCGGCAGATCGACCCGCAGGTCCTTGAGCGCCCCGTCCGGCTCGCGCGCATAGGGCGAGTCGGCGTTCGATTCCTTGCGCATGTAATGCGAGTTGAATTCGATCGTGTTGACGAGCTCGTATGGATGCGAGCCGGCCTGGGTGTCGGGACTACCGTCTTCGTTGAGGAACGACATTTCAAAGTTTTTGATCCCGAAGCCTTCGCCCTGCGTCGCGAGCAGGCCGCTGCTTTCCTCGGTGCCGCTCGCGCTAGCCGCCTTCAGACGGAACCGGTAGAGCAGGCCGGCCTGCAGGCCCGAGACGTTCGCCGAGACCGCCACCGGGCTCGTGCCAGACGGCGTCTGGCCGCAGGGCACCGTGTGTTCATAGGCGCCCAGACCGAATTGGTCGGCGATGCCGTAGTCGAACTCGCACGTGCTGAGCGTTTCGCCGCGCGGGTTCACAGTCCCGTTCACGGTCGCGGTTTCCCTCGTCACGCTGCTCGGGGCGCCCGCCGTCACCGCCGGGGCGTCGCTGGCGAACACGTAAACCTCACCGTTCGCGGGGTTCGAGACATAGACATCCCCGGTCGCGCCGTCGACCGCAATCCCGGCCTGTTCACCGGCAGAGGCGCTGAGCTGACCCGGTTCGCCACCGAAGCTCGAGACAAGCACACCCGTCGGTTCACGCTCCAAGAATTTCGTATTCACCGGTCCTGTGTTCATCGCGCCGGTGTCCCACTCGCCGACCGACGAGCGCACATCGATATACACATGGCCGGTCGCGGGGTCCGCGGCGAGCGCGACGGCACCCGACGCGTGCCCGTCGATCTGCCCAAGACCCGCCAACTGCTGACCGGCCTTTACCACACAGGCACACACACTGGCGCCGGGTACTGGTTCACCGAAGAGCAGGTAGTCATCCCCAGTCGGCCCGACGGCAAAGCCCTGAGCATGCTGTTGTCCGAAGGGAGAACCACCGAGTTCGAACAGATCCTGGCTGTCCTGTTCCTGCTTTGCGGTGAGGCTATTGGCGGGGGAGTCGTCGAACTCCTCAACTTCAATTCCTGGGACTAGGTCTGTGGCCGCGGGGTGAACGTCGGCGCGGACGGTGCCGTTGGTGTCGACGGCGAGACCGAGCAGTTCGAGTGCGCCCGCGCCCGCGGGGTTGAAGCCGGTGATCTGGCTGAGGTACCTCCCCTGCGCGTTGAACTTGTCGATCACACCGTGGCCCGCGTCCATCACATAAAGGTCCCCTTTGGAAGGGTCAAGCGGGCTGGTGGAGTTATCGACCGCGAGCGCCGCGGGAGTGTCCTTCTCCGTGGCCGGGAAAGCGAACGAGCCAGCGGGTGTCGCGGCGCCGGTGAGCGCGTTCGTGCCGGCACCGGAACCTTCGCTGAAGTCGACGGGTTTGCCGGTGGTGTCGTACCTGTAGAGCGTGTCCGTGCCGATGTCGGCGACGTAAACAGCGCCGGCGGCTTCGTCGACCGCGATGCCGTTCGGGTCAGCGAATGGCACACCGCTCGATCGTTCGAAGCTCGAGCGCAACGGGTGCGGTTCGCCGGCAGCAAACGCCGGCGAGACGACAAGTGCAAGTGCGAAAAGGACCAGAAACAGTGTGAGTAGAAAAGGACGTCTAATGACGGTATGGACGGTCATCGGCTCGGCCTCCGGTTGCGGCTGGCTCTCTTGGCCTTGCTCTTTGCCTTCTTCTTGCTCGTCTTTACGCATGTCCCTCGCTTGTTCTTTGTGTAGCCCTTCTTGCATGTGGCCGACTTCGGCTTGACGGCGGGTTTGCCAGCGGCGGCGGGCGGTGTGAGGTTGCCGGCGCCGGAGAACGTCTGGCTCGCCGGCGCGCCAAAGACCGACGGCAGCGGAGCGACCGGCGCGCGACACGCCTCGGCGTTCATGCACGCCGGCGCCGGCGCGAGGTAGGGGATGCCGCCATTCACGCGCGCGTCATAGATCACCCGCGCTTCGGGCTCGGTGTCCTGCGGCACCAGCGGCTGACGCGAACGGAAGAACACGTCGTTGCCGCTTTCGCTGGCTTCCTGGAACGTCGATGCGCTCGTGCCCGTCCCGCCGGAGATCAAGCGCGCCTGGGCACCCTGCGCCTCGTACTCATAGACATCCTGCTGCCCGTTCGTATCGGAGGGAACGAGCGCTTCGAAGGTCTGGAAGAAGAGACGCCCGCCGTCGCTCAGTTCGCGATGGCCACCCACGAGCGACGCGCCGTCACCGGCGATCGGCGCTTCGCCGCTCGGCTGACAGGAAGCACACACGAGCGCACCCGAAACGGCGCTGTAGAGAAAGATCTCCTGGACCGGTGCGCCAACGGCCGGCGTGTTGTCATAGCCCGTCAGGCTCCGGGTCGAGTCGAACGCGAACCAGGCACCATCGGGCGAAACAGCCCCGACGCCGGACTCGTGTTCGACGAGCGTCGCGATGTAGCTGATCGCGCCCGCATCGTCGAGATACAGGTTATTCGCGCCGCTGTGGGGTTCTTCGACCGCTTTGTGGCGTCTGTTTTCGGTATCGATGTATTCGTATACGCGCTTGTTCTTAGCCAGCACACCCTTCGCGGTGAAGTACACGTGCGAGCTGTCAGCGCTACCGAGCGGGGAGACTCCCAGCACGTCGGCGTGTTCACCCGGTTTAGCGACCGTCGCTTCGGGGGTCAGGTCGCTCAGGTGACATTCGCTCGCGTCAGATGCCAGCACGCACTCGTACAGGTCCGGTGCTCCGGGTTCCGCGGTCGAGCCGGCCGTTAGCTTGCTTTCGTCGGTGAAGAAGACCGTCTGGCCGTCCGCGCTCACGTCCTGGAACTGCCCGCCGCCGCTCGGACCGCCCGCCTGCGTCTTGTCGACCTGAACCGTGCGCTTGCCGTCGATGCGCGCATACAGGCCCCCGCCCACCGTGAACAGGACATCCGAGCCGTCGGCGGAGATCGCCGGCCGGGCGTTGGGGGTCGTGGCCAGCGAGCCGGTCGTCGCCGTTTCGCCGGGCAGCACGCTCGCCAGCCGCACCCCGGCGCCTTCTTCCCATTCATACAGGTCTTCAGCACCGTGCGTCGCATTTTCAGTCAACGGTGCCGGCTCGACAAACACGACATGACGCAGGTCGGCCGAGGCGCCCTTGAAATACGCGTCCGCGGGGGTCACGCCCGCCATCGCGGCGTCGGGAGCGTTGATCAGGCCGAACGCCCCAGTCGCGCTTTCGCGCAGCAACAGGTTCTGATAGCCGACCGGTTCCCCCGCCGCGACCTGCAACCCTTCGGCGTTACATTCCTGCTCCTCCGTTTCAGAGCCTCCCGGCTCCGAAGCGCGGCTGTTGCGACCCCAGAAAATGACCGCACGGTCCAGTTCGGCCGAGAAACCAACCGCACCGTTGGACTTCGAGATGCAGCTCGTACCCGTATACGATTCCGCCGGGATGATGTCTTCCGGCGCCCACCCGCCTTCGCCGCGGCGGGCGACGTAGAAGTTGCTGGGCGTCGCCGCGCCGGGCTCCGGCTCCTTGGTGGCGAACTCGATCGCGTCGCCGCCCGCGGCCGCCACACCGGCGCCATCGATCTGCACCGAGGTCGTGGTCGTCGGCGTCACCAGCTCATAAGCGCGGCAGTCGGGCAGGTGCGCCGAGAAGCCACCACGGAATTCATCGTTCGAACATGACGCCTGCGCCGCGGTCAACGTCGTGAACGTCTGATCGGCACCATAGAACGTTCCCCGTTCGTTGGTGACCGCCACCCGGAAGTGGTAGACGCTCCCAGCCGCCAGGCCGCTCGCGGCCGCCCACACGACACGCGCCGTGGCGCCTTCACCGACGCTGCCTTCCGCGAACGGGACCGACGCACCATATTCGCTCGTCGGCCCGTATTCAAACCGGTAGGTGGCCGGCGCCCCTTCAGGGTTCACAAGCGCCCCGAGCTTCACTTCAGCGGCGCCCACTTCAGAAGTCAACTCCGGGCCGATAACAGGCCGAACAGCAGCAAACGCCGAGGGCACCGCAAACAAACAGACCGCGAACACAGCAAACAGACAGCCCACCATGAGACGCCTCCCGGCGGGACTCGAATCTAGGGAACGTCTCATGGTGGTGCTCTCCTTCATCTCGCGTAACAGAACCAGGTGCTTATTGCCTATACGACGGTGGGCCGATCGCCTATTCGGCCGTCACCGCCCACGCACCCTCTGCGTGCAGTTCTTCTCTTCCTTCGCTCGTGGCTTCGCCGGATTCCAACAGCAACGTCGCGCCCGTCCGGGAGGCGAATTTTTCGGTGAAGCCCGCGAGCTCCGCTTCCGGATTACGATATTTCACTTCATGGCCCGCTTCAGAGCTGACATTGCGTTCAAAGGCCGCAATTGAATAGATGCAGAGAAACCCTTTTGCCGCCTGTGGCGTCTTGTTGAAGCCAGGGCAATTCGCGTTCCCAGTCGGTTCCGGTTCGAGTTTTGAGGACAACGACACCTTGACGTATTCGATCTTCGCCGCCTTGCCGCGTACGGCCGGTTCGGGCAGCGGGATCGGGAGCGAGATCGAGGTCGTCGCTTCCACTCTTTCGCCTACCTTGAGGGATGGCTTTTCAGTGACACTCCAAGTACCCGTCTCAGTTTCCCCCGACGGCAGCGTCTTGGGATAGCCTTCACCGCCGGAGCCGGCACCACCATTGCACGCAAACGTCGGCGGCGCGCTGGAGCCTTCGACTTCGAATTCCGAGCCGCCTTCCGGACAGTGGCTGTTCCCCTTCTGAAGCGTGGCGCTGATCACGCTTTTACCATTAGCACCGTTCGTGCCTTTTTCGCCCGGTCCTCCAGGCGCGCCATTTTCGCCTTTGGCGCCCGGCGCTCCCTGCGGCCCCTGCGGACCAGCAGCGCCGTTTGCCCCGTTCGCGCCGTTCTTACCCGCCGGGCCGGCGGGACCACGGGGCCCGGCCTTGACCTTCGGCTTCGCCTTCGCCGCGGTCGCGAGCGTGGTCGAGGCGGTCGCCCGCGAGCCCGCGCCACTGCCACCACTACCACCCGCGGCAAACGCACCGCCCGTCAAGGCGAGAACCAACGCAAGGAAAGCGATAAAAGTACTCGGAGTCAAATGTCTACGTAATTGCTTGAACATCGGGTTTATCTCCTTCTCCCGGCTGGCTGAAAACCAGCCGGCCTATTGACGAAATGGCCAGCCGGCCTATTGACGAAATGGGCTTTGCTGAGATCGACCATCACTGCCCCGCCCCCAGAGCGGCCTCGCGACCGGCGGCCGACAAAATTTCCTCACCACGCGCCGTCAACTGCCATGCGTTAGGCACACCCGCGGTTGCACCGCCAGAGTTCTGCAGGAGCCCGTGGCCCTCCAGGCGCCGCAGTAGCTTTGAGATCTGGCCTTGGTCTTTGACGCCGGCGGCCTTTGAGATATCAACGTTGCTCGGAGGAATGCTCGCGCCCTCGCCGAGATCCACGACGGCGTTCAGGACCTGGTGGGTGAGCGCGGTCATCCGGAACCTCACAGCTGCGGCCGGCGGCGCTGGCCGATCTTCGACCGAGCGGCGCGCTTCCCCATTCGGGGACGGACGGTCGCTTGCGTGCTGGGCGACCGGCGATCCCGTCGATCGACGATCGGTACTCCGCGCGGGGTGGGCGGCCCCATTCGATCTCGACCTGCTTGCCCCTACCCGCTCCGCCAGGGCCGCGCTCCCGCGCGTGGCAGAGAGCTTGCCCTTGCGAGTCGGCGTGTGTTGAGGGCGCAGCGGAGGGTTCGCCTGCAGAAGGTCCTCCCCCGCTGGGGTTAGGCGCCAGGCCTTTGGCGCGCCCTGCCCACGGCCCCCGGCGTTCTCCAGCAGCCCCTCGAGCTGCAGACGCATCATCAAGCGCGAGATCTGACCCTGGTCAGAGATCCCCGCGAGCCGCGAGAGCTCCTGGTTACTCGGACTCTTTCCCCGCCCGTTGAGCTCCGCCAGCGCGGCGAGGACCGTCTGGGTGCGCACCGTCAAACGAAACCTCACCGGCGATACCGAACCCAACGGCCTCAGAGCAACGACCGGCGGCGGCGTCTGCCCCTCGGCCAAGCGGCCGGGACTTTTCAGGCCGGCCGGGTTCTTCCGAGTGGATGAAAACGTCCGCGTCCCGCGCAGCTCGCGCTTGGCGGCGGCACGCCCGCGGTAGGGCAGCACGATCGTCGCCATCAGCTCGTTCAACAGATCACTCAGCAGCCCGAGCCCGGGCTGCAGAAGGCGCGCGTGGATCACACCGAACGTCGCGCCGACCAAGCCCTCGGCGAGCAGCACCGGCAAATACCCCGCATCCCTCGCGCCCGCGCGGCCCTCGTCGACCAGCACCGCCAGCTCCTCGAGAACCTCCGCGCGGCGCGCAAGCACCCGCGGCCCCGCGCCAAGCGCCTCCACAAACACAAGCGTCCGCAGCGCCGGCTCGCGATCCAGAACATCAAGCAACGCGCCGAGACCCGCGCGGATCCCCGCCACCCAATCATGCCCTCCCTCATACGCGGGGCGCGCGCTCACCTCGAGGCGGTCGACACCGTGGTCAAACGCCGCGAGAAAACAATCTTCGCGATCGTGAAAGAAGTCGTAGAACGTTTTCGCCGACACCCCCGCGCGCTCAGTGACCGCACGCACCGCCATCCCCCGATAGCCCCGCTCCGCGACAACCGCAAACGTCGCATCCAACAACCGCGCACGCTGCGACTCCGAGACATACACGCCCCCGCCGGGCCCCGGCACCGGGTTACCCATCCCCAAAGGCTCCCCGCCCACGCTCGCGCGCATCAGCGACCACCGCCGAGCGGCGAACGAAAAACACCGCGCCGGGGGGCGCGGTCAGTGCCTGCTAGAAGATCGTGATCGGCGCCGTTTTCGGCGCTGGAACTAGGCTTTTTGCCTGCTAGATCCGGAGTAGAGAGAGAGAGAGAGAGAGAGAATGTGTCAGCGACGCTGACGCATCTAGTTATGGCACCCAACGGGCGCACAACGACCCCTGTCACACCTGTCCCCGAAGGACTCATGCAGAAACATCCCCTCTTCATGCGGTCCGGCCCCTCTCCCAAAACATTCCCCTGCTACGTAGTCCGATCAATCCCAGGAGGATCAACCCAAACCCCGACCTATCGATTGCCTGAGATCCCACAGCGGGAAGTCAACGCCTAAACAACGTAACCACACATGCAACGAATGTCAAGCGACAAGCAACACAAGCAAACCGAAAGCGGCGGACGGGGGTCGAACCCGCGACCTCAAGCTTGGGAAGCTTGCGCTCTACCAACTGAGCTACCGCCGCACTGGCGCAGATATTACGCGGCCCGGCCGACTCCCACCGTGCGGCTTGGCTCTACCCTTGGTGGCCGTGCGCGGCCGCCTGCTACCGATCTTCGTCTCGCTCGTCGGCGCCTGCCTGATCGGGCTGCTGATCTACGGCATCTCTCACCAGGCAGCCAGCCGCACGCTCGACGAAGCCATCGCCCACGGCCAGCATCCCGCGGCGCCTGACGCCACCGATTCGCTGCCGGGTCTCTCCGGCGCCCACCCCACCTCGCTCTCCTCGCTCGCCGGCAAGGTGGTCGTGTTGAACTTCTGGGCCTCCTGGTGTGAACCCTGCCAGGTCGAGGCGCCGCTGCTCGAGCGCGCGCAGAGCCGGCTGGCGCGCCATGACGCGACCGTGCTCGGCGTGACCTATCTCGACGCCTCGCCCGACTCGGAAAGCTTCGTCCGCCGCTACCACCTCACCTACCCGAACCTGCGCGATGACAACGGCAACTTCGCCCATTCCTACGGCACCGATCAGCTCCCGGAGAGCTTTGTGATCGACCGCCATGGCCACATCGTCGCGATCTCCCGCGGCGAGATCGACCAACCCTTCCTCAACCACGCGATCGCGTTGGCGGAAAGCTCGTGAAGGCCACCGCCGCGGCGCTGATGGCTCTGCTGCTGTGCCTGAGCAGCTCGACGGCGCTCGGCATGGGCGCCGCCGGCGGTGGCGCCTCCTCGCCCCGCACCTCGCTGCCGGTGATCGAGCGCCAGGTGATGTGCGTGACCTGCAAAATCCCGCTCGACGTCGCCCAATCCCAGCAGGCCGACCGTGAGCGCGCGTTCATCCAAAGCCTGATCGACGAGGGCCAGAGCGAAGCCCAGATCAAGCGCTCGCTGGTCGCTCAATACGGTCCGACGGTGCTCGCGCTGCCGGCCGCGCACGGCTTCGACCTGACCGTCTACCTCGTTCCCCTTGCGGCGTTCCTGGCGCTGCTCGCCACGCTCGCCGTGCTGCTGCCCCGCTGGCGCCGCCGCGCCCGCGAGCAGGCCGCCCGCGCGATCGATGCTCCGCAACTGAGCTCCGCCGACTCAGCGCGGCTGGAGGCCGACCTGGCGAAGTTCGACTGAGGATCCGGCTCTACATCTCCGTCGGCGCGCTCACCCCGAGCAGCTCCAAACAACGCGCGATCGTGCGCTGCGTCGCCACTGCCAGCGCGATCCGCTGCGACTCGACCGCCTCAGGCTCGGCGCCCACGACACGGCAGTCGCGATAGAAGGCCGTGAAGTCCTGCGCCAGCTGCAACACATAGGCCGTGATCCGGTGCGGGGCGCGCCGCTCGGCGGCCTCCTCGACCTCCAGCGGAAAGGCGAGCAGCTGCTTGATCAGCGCGCGCTCAGCCGCGTGCAACGGCGCTTGGCTGCCATCACCTTTCGTCACGCTCTCGAGTGCCTCCTCGACGCGTTGCGCCCCCGCCTTCGCCAGGACCGCCGCGATCCGGGCGTGCGCGTACTGCACGTAGTAGACGGGGTTCTCGCTCGACTGGCTGCGCGCGAGATCGAGGTCGAGATCGACCGTCGTCTCATGCGAACGCGCCAGCAGGTACCAGCGCGCGGCGTCCACGCCGATCTCGCTCAGCAGGTCGTCGAGCGTGACGAACTCCCCGGAGCGCTTGGACATCTGCGCGCGCTCGCCGCCGCGCATCAGGTGCACGAGCTGCATGATCAGCAGCTCCAGATGCTCCGGGTCACCGCCGAGCGCCTCGTAAGCGGCCTTCATCCGCGCCACGTAGCCGTGATGGTCGGCGCCCCACACGTCGATCTGCCGGTCGAAGCCACGCTCGCGCTTGTCCTGGTGGTAGGCGATGTCCGAGGCGAAATAGGTGTGCTCGCCGTTGGAGCGAACGAGCACTCGATCCTTGTCGTCGCCGTACTCGGTGCTGCGCAACCACAGCGCCCCGTCCTGTCGGTAGGTATGTCCCTCGCGCTCAAGGATCGCCAGCGTGTGCGCCACCGGGCTGGGGGCTCCCTCATGCAGCCTGCTCTCGTAGGCCCAATGGTCGAAGCCCTCGACGTTGAACGCGGCGAGCGCTTGCTGCATCGCCCCGACCATCACCGCCACGGCGGCGCGCCCGAGCTCGATGGAGTCCATCGTTGAAGCGTTCGCGAGGCTTGCCACGAGTTCAGGCACGTAGTCGCCGTGATAGCCATCCTCCGGGACCTCTTCCTTCCGCGCAAGCGCGAGGATCGACTCACCGAGCTTGCCGATCTGCGAGCCGGCGTCGTTGATGTAGAACTCGCGCTCCACCTCGTGGCCGTGCAAGGCGAGCAGGCGCGCCAGCGAATCCCCGTAGGCGGCGTTGCGCGCATGGCCGACGTGCATCGGCCCGGTCGGATTGGCCGAGACGAACTCGACGAGGATGTGCTCGCGGGTCTGGGCCCCGCCCGCCCCAAAGGCGTCCCCGGCGCCCAGCACCCGAGCTAGCGAATCGAGCAACCACGGATCGGCAAGAAAGAGGTTCAGGAAGCCCGGCCCCGCGACCTCGAAACGCTCCAGGCTCGCGCCCAACCGCCGCTCCAGCTCCCGGCCGAGGCGCTCCGCGACCTCGCGTGGCGAGCTGCCCAGTCCCGGCGCCAGCAGCAGTGCGGCATTCGTCGAATAGTCGCCGAAGTCCGCGCGCGGCGGGCGCTCGAGCACGATCCCCCCGCGGGCGCTCGCCCTGCCCGAGGATTCGCCCGCCAGCTCGCGGGCAGCCACCAGCACGACCTCGCGTAGGACGTCCAGCGGCGTCGGGGTGCTGTTCATCAGACGTTGCAAAGCGACTCGATCATCGATCCGGGCTCACAGGTTGCGATACTAGCTGCGTGAACGATCAAGACTCAGGCGCCGAGCGCCATATAAACATTCATCTGTCCCCCGAGATCATGGGGGGCGTATACGCGAACTTCGCCAACGTCAGCCACTCCGACTACGAGTTCACGGTCACCTTCGCGCGTGTCGACCACGAGGTCGAGTCCGACGAGGTCCCGGGCGTGGTCGTCTCCCGCGTCAACCTGTCACCGCGCTTCATGCGCGAGCTGATCGACGCGATGGAGGACAACTACTCCAAGTGGCGCACCCGCGAGGGCATCAAGAACCTGCCCGAGTACGGCGGTGCGGAGGCCGGCTCAGAGGAGGAGTAGGGCGGCGCGTCCGCGAACTGCGACAGCAATGAAGGTCGCCGTTATATCGGACATCCACGGCAATCGCCAGGCCTTCGAGGCGGTGCTCGAGGACGTCGCTGCGAGCGACGCGTCTGAGCTGTGGTGTCTCGGCGACCTCGTCGGCTACGGGGCCGACCCGGACATCTGCGTCGAGCTCTGCCGCGAACACGTGGCGGTGTGCCTGGCGGGCAACCACGATCTCGCCGTCGCCGGCGAGCTACCGCTCGACGAGTTCTCCCGCGGGGCGAGCCTCGCGGCGCAGTGGACCAAGGAGGTGATCGCGCCCGCCAACCTCGCCTTCCTCGCCGGCCTGCGCCCGCGCGGACAGGAGGGCTCGATCGGCCTCTATCACGCCAGCCCGCGCGACCCCGTGTGGGAGTACGTGCTCTCGGCGCTGCTCGCCGAGCTGTGCCTGGACCGCCAGTCCGACCGCATCTGCCTGATCGGCCATTCCCACGTGGCGCTCTCGTTCGTGCGCCACGAGGGCGAGCTCACCACCGGCGAGCCGCGGCGCGAGGGCGCACAGGTCGACCTCTCCACCGGCGAGTGGCTGCTGAACCCGGGCAGTGTCGGGCAACCGCGCGACGGCGACCCACGCGCATCCTGGCTGCTGCTCGACCTCGACGGTCTGACGGCGTCCTTCCGGCGTACCGACTACGACGTGGCCGGCGCCGCGGGCGCGATCCGCGCGGCGCGTCTCCCCGACTCGCTCGCCGAGCGCCTGGAGTACGGTCAATGACCGTGAATCGCAACCCACCGACCAAACGGGCCAACGTTCCCGCTCCCCGACCCGCCCTTCCTGGCTCCCGCTCCGTCATTCCCGGCGTCCGCGGCCGCCTGTTCTTGCGCATCCTGCTGACCGGGCTGCTCGGCGTCGCCGCCGCCCTGCTGGTCGCCTGCGGCGGCTCCGGCAAGGGCCTGATCCCGACCGCCAATGCCGGACCCTTGCAGAGCGATTTCGAAGCCGTCGCCCAGGCCGCGGAGAGCGGCGAAGGCAGCTGCACCGCCACCGAAGCCGCGATCGCGAAAACCGAATCGGACTTCGCCGCGCTGCCTGCATCGGTCGACAAAGGCCTGCGTAAAACGCTCAGCCTGGGCATCGCCAACCTGCGCCACCGCGCGCTCGCGCTGTGTGCGCAGCCGCTGCCGCAGTCGACCTCCACGACGAGCACTCCCACGACGACCACGAGCACCCAGACGACACCCACGACGACCACGACCCACACGGAAACGACGCCCACCACCCCGACAACCTCCACACCGAGCACTCCGACGGCGACCACCCCGGGCGGCGGCACGCCTGCTCCCGGCAGCGAAAGCGAACCCGGGGCGGCCAGCGGACCGGGAGGCGGCACCGGCATCGGCGGTGAAAGCGGCGCGGGTGGGAGCGCCGGCGGGGCGGGTCAGGGAGCCGGCAAATGAGCAGCGCCCTTTCACCACGCGCCCCGGCAACCAACACCGGACCGGCAGGCTGCAAATGAGCGAGGTGAAGATCGCCGGGCGCTACCGCCTGGAGGGCCGGCTCGGCTTCGGCGGGATGTCCACCGTGCACCTCGCGCTCGACCTGCGCCTGGAGCGCCAGGTCGCCGTCAAGCTGCTCGCCGAGCACCTCGCCGACGACCCCACATTTGTATCCCGCTTCCAGCGCGAGGCGCAGGCCGCCGCGCGCCTGGTGCACCCCAACGTCGTGCAGATCTTCGACTCCGGCCTGGATGAGGCATCGGGGCGGCACTTCATCGTGATGGAGTACATCCAGGGGCACTCCTGCGCGGAGATCCTGCGCGACGACGGCTGGGTCGAGGTCGACGAGGCCGTCTCGATCATCGGGCAGGCCTGCGAGGGCCTGGACTACGCCCACCGCCACGGCGTCGTCCACCGCGACGTCAAGCCCGGCAACCTGCTGCGCGCGCGCGAGGGCGAGGTCAAGCTCGCCGACTTCGGCATCGCCAAGGCGACCGAGCAGTCCTCGATCACCCAGGTCGGCTCGGTGCTCGGCACCGCCGCCTATCTCGCCCCCGAGCAGGCGCGCGGCGAGGAGGCCGGCCCCCGCGCCGACCTGTACGCGCTGGGGGTCGTCGCCTACCAGCTGATCTCCGGACGTCTCCCCTACGAGGCGACCTCGCTGACCGAGCTCGCGCTCAAGCAACAGCGCGAGGAGCCCGCGACGCTCGACACGCTCGTCGCCGCCGTCGGGCCGGAGCTGGCCGACGCAATCGCGCTCGCCCTGGCGCTCGACCCGCGCGATCGCTACCAGACCGCGCGCGAGATGGGCCGCGCGATCGACGACGGGGCACGAGGCATCTCACCGGTCGAGCCCGCCGACGGTGCGCGCGGGGGGCCGGCGACGGCTGCGACCAGCCTGCTGACCACCTCGGGGTCGCGCGGCTCCGAGCGCGGGGGAACCTCCGCCGGTTCTGTCACTCCGCGGCGCCCGCGTCAGGGGCCGCCGCAACACCAGGCTCCGGTCGTGGCACCGGCCTCCGCCTCGTCGAGCTCACCCGCCGGGCGTCGCCGTGGACGCCTGCTGCCCGCGGCGCTCGTGCTGCTCGCGCTCGCCGTCGCGATCGTTGTGGTGGTCATCGCCACCGCTCCGGCGCCGACGAAGATCGTGCTGCGCAACGTCGTCTACTCCGACGTCCAAGAAGCATCCTCCGCGCTCAAACAGCTGGTCTCGGAAAACACCAAATAAAGACGAAAGGCCCGCTTACGCGGGCCCCTCGGCAAGCACTGCACCCTTTCGGGCTGAGCATCTGTCACACACCCAGCAGGCTAGCAGCCTCCACCGTCGCCTTCAACATATGGCTCCGGCGGCCGGACTCGAACCGGCATCTAGCATGTGACAGATGCTCGTGCTGCCCTTACACCACACCGAATAGCCACCGCTGAAGCTACTCAGCGCTTGAGACGAAACGCTCCGGCGCGCCACTCCCGGGCCACGTTTTCCAAGTCCCCGTCTAGGATTCCGCCTCGTAAATCTTTCATCAACCGCGCCAGAAAAGCGAGGTTGTGCATCGTCAGCAGCCGCGCTCCCGTCAGCTCGCCGGCGCGCACCAGATAACTCAGGTACGCGCGCGACAGTCCCTCCGCGCAGGCCGGACACTCGCAGCCCTCCACCAGTGGCAGCTCGGACTCGCGCCACTCGCGCTTCTTCAAATCCACGCGCCAGCGGTTCTCCGGGTCGGGGACGAGCGCCGTGCCATGCCTGCCCAAGCGCGTCGGCATCGCACAATCGAACGTGTCGATCCCCAGCTCCACCCCTCTGATCAGGTCATCCACCTCGCCGATCCCCAGCAGATGTCGCGGCTTGCGCTCGTGCTCGCCCCCCAACTCGCGCGTGGCATAGCCGACCACCTCATACATCTGTGCCTTCTCCGCGCCGAGCGAGCCGCCGATCGCAATCCCGTCGCACGCGCTCGCGGCGATCGTTTGCGTCGACTCGCGCCGCAGGTCCTCGTAGACGCCGCCCTGCACGATCCCGTAGACGAGCTGCTCCTTCGGCCCGTGCTCAGCGTGCCATCCCAGGCAGCGCTCCAGCCAGCGGTGCGTGCGCTCGGTCGAGCGCCGCGTGTACTCGCGGTCGACGTTGAACGGCGTGCACTCGTCGAACACGAGCGCCAGATCGGACCCCAGCGCCGCCTGCGTGGCCATCGAGCCCTCGGGCGAGAGGAACCACTCGCGTCCATCCACGTAGGAGCGGAAGCGCACCCCGTCCTCCTCGATCGCGAGGATCGCGCCCTCGCGCTCGCTCGGGCCCACGCCTGTGTCTGCATGGCCGGACCCACCGCCGTTGCCGAGGTCCTTGGCGCCGCGCCGGCCGCCCGCATTACCGCGGGATTGACGGGACTTGATCTCCTCGGCGACCGTCCCGTGCCCCATCGAGAACACCTGAAATCCCCCCGAGTCCGTCACGATCGGCCCGTCCCAACCCATGAACTTGCCCATCCCGCCGAAGCGCTCGATCAGCTCTGGGCCTGGATTCAGCAACAGGTGAAAAGTGTTGCCGAGCACCATCTCGTACCCCAGCGCCGCCACCTCCGCCGGCAGCAGCCCCTTCACGGTGGCCTTCGTCGCGAGCGGCACGAAGGCCGGTGTGCGAACATCGCCGTGCGCGGTTTTCAGGACCCCGGCGCGGGCGTCCGAGGGGCCATCGCGGGCTTCGATCGTGAAAGCGGCCATTCCTACGGCATCCTAAGAGGGACCACCCATGCTCGCGTCCCTCGTCAACGTCTCCCACCTCGTCGAAGTCTCCGGCTACCCGCTGCTGTTCCTCCTTGTGATGGCCGAGTCCGCCGGGGTGCCGATCCCAGGCGAGACCGCCCTGATCACGGCCGCCGTGCTCGCCTCCGGCGGAAAGCTCAAAATCGAGCTCGTGATCCCGCTCGCCGCGCTCGCCGCGATCGTCGGCGACAACATCGGCTATGTGATCGGACGCAAGGGCGGGCGCTGGCTGCTCGAACGACCCGGCCGCTTCCAGAGCCAGCGGTTGCAGGTCCTCGAGACGGGAGAGCCGTTCTTCGAACGCCACGGTCCCAAGGCCGTGTTCTTCGGGCGCTTCATCCTCGGTCTGCGCGTCTGGGCCTCGTGGCTGGCCGGCGCCACGCACATGCGCTGGCGTTCGTTCTTCCTGTGGAATGCGCTCGGCGGGATCTGCTGGGCAACCGCGATCGGCCTGCTCGCCTACCTCCTCGGCCACTCCGCCGGCAAAGCGATCGAGGCCTTCGGGATCTACGGCCTCGTCGCGGTTCTGCTCGCGATCCTCAGCACCTTCTTCCTGCATCGCCGCCATACCCGCCGTACCCACGCGCAACACACCCCGCCGCCCGAGGCGACGCCACCCGACCCCGAGGCGCCCTGAACCGGCTCAGCAGCCGTTGCCGTTGCCGACGGCGCTGCCGCACGGCGCGATGCGATCCCACATGTCCGCCAGGGCACCCAGCTCGCTCTCGGAGAAGCGCGAAAAGAAATGCTCCCGCACAACCGCCAGGTGCGTGCCGCGCGCTTCGGCCAAACGCTCGCGCCCCAGCTCTGTCAGACACGCGTAGGAACCCCGCGCGTCGTGGTCACACGAACAGCGCTCCAGCAGCTCGTCGCGCTCCAAGCGATCGACCAGCCGCGTCAGCCCGCTGCGCGACAGCTGCGCCTGCTCGGCCAGATCGCACATCCGCATCCGTCCCCCGCTCGCGTCCTTGAGGTGATGCAGCACCTCATACGAGGTCATCGGCAGGCCGTGCGCCTGCTCCAGCTCGGCATCCAGGCGCTTGGCCAGACATGCGTGCGCTCGCAACAGGCCGCGCCACGCGCGTACCTCTCCCTCACTGAGAGACTCCTCCCCGGAGGGGATCTTGACGGCGGTCGCGGTCGACATGATGGCAGTTGTTACAAAGAGCCTTGCTACCCCGAACATAGCAGCGTCGGAGCGTCTTTCCCGCTCCACGAGAGCGCTCAGCGCCACTCGGTAGTCCCTCACGACGCCTCGTCAGGACCTCGCTCGTCCGCGTGCCTCGCCATGCGCCGCGCCGGTCAGGCAAGCCGGGCTCACGACGGTTTCGTCGCCCGCCACGCCCACCACATCGCCAGCGGCTGCAGCGGCAGCCGCGCATACAGCGCCCAGGCGGGGATCTTCTTGAACTTCGCCGGGTTGCGCGCCATGTACAGATTCGCGGGAAACACCGCCGCCAACAGCGCGATCAGACCGAAGCCCGACAAACGGCGCGTGCGCGGCGCCAGCACTCCCACCCCACCCGCGATCTCGGCCACACCGCTGACCTGCACGAGCAGCGCGGGATCGCCCCAGCCCGGCGGCACGATCTGCTTGTACGTGTCGGGGATCACGAAATGGTTCACCCCCGAGCCGATGAAGAACACCGCCAACGCCCTCAACGATCCCCGTCTCTCAACATTCGCTCCGGTCTTTCCCATCACGTCTCCTTTCACCACACGAACGCCCGCCAACGGCCGGCAGGCCGTCCCTTAAAAAGAATTCATCGCCGCACGATCAACGAGCGCCCGGTCATCTCCTCCGGCTGGGGCAATCCCAGCAGCTCCAACACCGTCGGAGCGACATCCGCCAGGATCCCATCTCCCGTCCTCAGCTTCAGTCCTCCCATCGTCACGATCAGCGGCACCTCGTTCAGCGAATGAGCCGTGTTCGGGCTGCCGTCCGGCTCGAGCATGTGGTCGGCGTTGCCGTGGTCGGCGGTCACCACGCATACGCCACCTCCCTCGTGCACCGCCGCGACGACCCTCCCGAGGTTTTCGTCAACCGTCTCGATCGCCTTCACCGCCGCCTCGATCACACCCGTGTGGCCAACCATGTCGGCGTTCGCGAAGTTGATGATCCCGAACGCTGGGTGTTCATCTCGCCAAGCCGTCGTGAACGCCTCCGCCGCCCCCTGCGCGCTCATCTCCGGCTTGTGGTCATACGTCGGCACGTCGCGCGGCGAATCGACCAGCGCGCGTCGCTCGCCCTCCAGCGGCGCCTCCTCGCCGCCGTTGAAGAAGTACGTCACGTGCGGATACTTCTCCGTCTCCGCCACATGCAACTGCCTCGCTCCGGCGCCCGCCAGCGCCGTGCCGAGCGTCGCCCGCGGGCGCTCCGGCGGGAACGCCACGGGATAGGGCCAGCCCTCCTCGTACTCGGTCAGCGTCGCATACCGCTCGATCGGGCCTTCTATCCCACGCCCCGTCCAGCCCGGTAGCTCGTCCTCCTCTTTCCGATCCTCGCCGAAGCCCGGCTCGGCCAGCGCCCGCGTCAGCTGGCGCATCCGGTCTGGCCTGAAGTTGAAGCACAACACGCTGTCGCCCGCTCTGATCTGCGCCTCCGCGCCGACGAGCGTCGGCTCGATGAACTCGTCTGTCTCCCCGCGCTCATACGCCTCACGCACCGCCGCCTCGCCGCTGTCGGCATGTCGATCCGCGAGGCCGTCCACGAGCAGGTCATACGCGCGCTGCGTGCGCTCCCAGCGCCGGTCGCGATCCATCGCCCAATACCGCCCCACGACCGAGCCCACACGCGGGCGCGCGGGGCCGGTCATCTCGTCGAGCTCCTTCAGAAAGTCCGCGCCGGAGTGCGGCAGCGTGTCCCGTCCGTCGGTGAACGCATGCACGACCAGGTCCGTCCCCTCGCCCGTCCCATTCCCCGCGCCCGTTCGATTCAGCGCCCGCGCCAGCGCGATCAACGCGCGCAGGTGAGCCATGCTCGAATGCACGCCTCCGTCGGACACCAGCCCGATCAGATGCACGCGCCCGGGGCGCTGCAGCGCCGCTCGCAGGACCTCGTTCGCGGCGAGCTCCCCGTCCGCGACAGCGTCGTCGATCCGTGTCAGGTCCTGGCGCACGACCGCGCCCGCACCGAGGTTCAGGTGCCCCACCTCGCTGTTGCCCATCTGGCCGTCCGGCAGCCCGACCGCACGCCCGCAGGCGGTCAGCGTCGTGTGCGGATAGGCGTCCCACAGCTCGTCGAACACCGGCGTGCGCGCCAGCGACACGGCGTTGCCGGGACCCGGCTCGGCCAGCCCCCAGCCGTCGAGGATCACCAGGCAGACGCTCGGAACCGGCAGCGTGCTCGGACCGTCGGGCAAGCTCATCAATTCGGGTACGAAGTGCGCCGGTTCATGCAGCGGCCACGATCTGCGCGAAGGACTCTGCATCAAGGCTGGCCCCGCCGACGAGTGCACCGTCGACGTCTGCCAGCCCGAGCAGCTCGGCCGCGTTCTCGGGCTTGACCGAGCCGCCGTAGAGGATCCGCACGCGCTCCGCCGCCTGCTTGTCGCGATCGCCGACGAGCGCCCTGACGAACGCAACCGCCTCCTGCGCCTGCTCCGGGCTGGCCACGCGGCCGGTGCCGATCGCCCAGATCGGCTCATACGCGATCGTCACCTCCGCCAGCCGCTCCTCCGCGACGCGCGCGAGGCCGTCCCACACCTGCTGGCGCAGCTTGCGCTCGGTCTCGTCGTTGTCGCGCTCCTCCTCGGTCTCACCCACGCACAGAATCGGACTCAACCCGGCGTCCAATGCGGCCGGCACCTTCAGCGCCAGCGCCTTGTCGGTCTCGCCGAACAGCGCCCTGCGCTCGGAGTGCCCGAGCACCACACCCTGCACGCCCACGTCACTCAGCATCACCGGCGAGACCTCGCCGGTGAACGCGCCCTCGGGCTCGTGGTGCATGTTCTGCGCGTACACCTCCACGCGCGAGCCGCGCGCGCTGTCGACCATCGCCCGCAGGTCGGTGAACGGCACGCAGATCGCGACCTCCACGCCGTCCACCGACGAGACTCGGGGCAGCAGCGCCTGGATGTAATCCTCGGCCTGCTCCTCGGTCTTGTACATCTTCCAGTTGCCCGCGATCAGCGGTGTGCGGGGTGGGTGGGAATCCGTCACGACGCGACCTCGGCGCATGCCCTCACCACGAGACCACGCCCGCGCTTTCGAGCGCCTGAACTCCCGGGAGCACGCGACCCTCCACCAGCTCGAGCGTCGCGCCACCGCCCGTCGAGAGGTGGTCGACCGAGTCCTCCAGGCCGAACCGCGCCAGCGCCGCGGCCGAATCACCGCCGCCGACGACCGTCACGCCCGGGGCCGCGGCGACCGCCTCGGCGACCGTGCGCGTGCCCGCGGCAAACGGCTCCAGCTCGAACGCCCCCATCGGGCCGTTCCAGAACACCGAGCCCGCGCGCGCGATCTCCGCGGCGTAGCGCTCGGCGCTCGCCGGGCCGATGTCCAGGCCCATCCAGCCCTCCGGCACCTCGACGCCGTGCAGCACGCGATGCTCGGCGTCCGCGGCGAGCCGGGTTCCGATCACGAGATCCGTCGGCAGCGTGACGCTCGCCCGCCCCGGATCGGTCGCCTTGGCAAGCGCGCGCCGGGCGTGCTCGGTGTCCTCCTCGTCGCACAGCGACTCGCCGACCGCATGCCCCTGCGCGCAGAGGAACGGGAAGCACATCGCCCCGCCGATGATCACGACGTCGGCGAGATTGAGGAAGCGGTCGATCACCTTGATCTTGTCCGCCACCTTCGCGCCGCCGATCACCGCCACTAGCGGTCGCGCCGGGCTTTCGAGGATCCCCGTCAGCGTGCGCACCTCGTGCTCGAGCAGCCTCCCGGCCGCGCTCGGCAGCAGGTGCGCGACGCCCTCGGTGCTCGCATGCGCGCGGTGCGCCGCGCCGAACGCGTCGTTCACGTACGCGTCCGCCAGTTCGGCCAGCGCGCTCGCCAGCTGCGGATCGTTGGTCGTCTCGCCCGGCTCGAAGCGCACGTTCTCGAGCACCAGCAGCTCACCTTCGCCGAGCTGCTCGGCGAGCGCCTTGGCCTCCTCGCCCACCACCGTCGGGGCAAGCGTGACCTTCGCGTCGGTCAGCTCGCGCAGGCGCGCCACGACCGGCGCCAGCGACAGGTCCTCCTCGCGCCGGGCCTCGGGCCGGCCGAGATGTGAGAGCAGCACGACGCTCGCTCCCCGCGCGCGTAGCTCCTCGATCGTCACGAGCGCCGCCACGATGCGCGTGTCGTCGGCCACGACCGGCCCGCCGTCGGCGTCCTTGCCGAGTGGAACGTTGAAGTCGACCCGCACCAGAATCCGCTTGCCCTCCACGTCCAGATGCTCCAGGCTTCTCATCCGCACACGACTCCGATCTGCTCGCGCTCCGTCACGATATCCCCCTCCATGGCCTTCGTCGGCGCAAACCGCGCCTACAGCACCCTCTGCACGAGGTCGACCACGCGGTTGGAGTAGCCCCACTCGTTGTCGTACCATGCGACCACCTTCAGCATCGTGCCGTCGATCACGGCCGTCAGCTGCGAGTCGACGATCGAAGAGAATCGCGAGCCGACGATGTCACTGGAGACGATCGGGTCCTCGGTGTAATCCAGGATCCCCTGCAGTGGCCCGCTCTCCGCGGCCGCCTGCAGCGCCCCGTTGACCTCCTCGACGCTCGTCTCGCGCGCGCACTCGACCGTCAGATCGACGACCGACCCGACCGGCACGGGGGCGCGCACGGCGAAGCCGTTCAGCTTCCCCTGCAACTCTGGAATCACCAGCCCGATCGCCTTCGCCGCGCCGGTCGAGGCGGGGATCAGGTTGATCGCCGCGGCACGCGCCCGGCGCAGGTCCTTGTGCGGCATGTCCTGCAAACGCTGGTCGGCGGTATACGCGTGAATCGTCGTCATCAGACCATGCTTCACGCCGACCGTGTCGTTGACGACCTTCGCGACCGGCCCGAGGCAGTTGGTCGTGCAGGAGGCGTTCGAGATCACGTCGTGCTTGTCGCGGTCATACACCTGCTCGAAGTTCACACCGAGCACAACCGTCGCGTCGGGATCGCTGGCCGGCGCGGAGATCACGACCTTCTTGGCGCCGCCCGCCAGGTGCTTTGCCGCGCTCGCGCGGTCGGTGAACAGGCCGGTCGACTCGATCACCACATCGACCCCCAGCTCGCCCCACGGCAGCGCCCCCGGATCGCGCTCGGCGAACACCTTCAACTCGTGTCCATCGACCTCCAGGGCGCCCTCTCGGGCGGCCACGGCGCCGGGATAGGGACCGAGGATCGAGTCGTACTTGAGCAGATGCGCGAGCGTCTGCGCGTCGGTCAGGTCGTTGACCGCCACCCACTCGATCGCGTCCTCTCCAGCCGCGCCGGCCGCCCGTGCCTGGGCGGCGCGAAACACGTTCCGGCCAATCCGGCCGAACCCGTTGATTCCCACCCGTACCGACATTCTCTTTCACGCCTCCTGAAATGCAAAAAGAGGGGCCCGGCTCGCCGGCCCCTGGCCGGCTGCGCCACCCTCTATGTCAAATGAACAATGCCGGGCTTCAGGAGGACCGCTCCATCGCCCGGCGTACCCGTGGAAGGCTATCAGCGAGCCACCGCCGGGCCGTGCTCAGGAGCTCCCGCGACGCTCGTTTATATCGCGGTGCGCGACCGCCACATCGAGGTCCTCGCGGTCGCGATAGCGTTCGGCCAGCTGCCGCGCGATCGCGACCGAACGGTGCCGTCCACCGGTGCAGCCGATCGCGATCACCAGGTGCGCCTTGCCCTCGGCCACGTACTGCGGCAGCAGGAAGTCGAGCAGCGGATGCAGCCGCTCATACAGTTCCTCCAAGCGTCCGTCGCTCGCGATGTACTCGACCACGCGATCGTCGTTCCCCGTCAGTTCGCGCAGCTCGGGCACGTAGTGCGGGTTGGGCAGGAAGCGCACGTCGAGCGCCACGTCCTCCTCGCGCGGGGGCCCGTGCTTGAAGCCGAAGCTCATGAACGTCAGCGCCAGCCTGCCGCCCGTCTGGCGTGGCAAGAACTCGTCGGCGATCTTCCCCCGCAGCATCGCCGAGGACATGCCCGTCGTGTCGATCACGAGATCGGCACGACTGCGCAGCGGCTCGAGCAGCGCCCGCTCGGACGCCACGCCTGCCGCGACACTGCCCTCGGGCGCCAGCGGATGGCGCCGGCGGGTCTCCTTGTAGCGCGTCACCAAGGTCTGCTCGGCGGCTTCCAGGAACAGCACGTGGTGGGCCACGCCCAGCGCGTCGAGATCGTCCACGACCGCGCGCAGCGCCTCGAAGTAGATGCCCCCGCGGACATCCGAGACGACCGCCGCGCGCTCGACCTTCGAGCCCTCGTGCATGAACAGCTCGACCAGCGAGCGGATCATCTCCGGCGGCAGGTTATCGACGCAGAAGTAGCCGGCGTCCTCGAACACGTTCATCGCCGTCGACTTCCCCGCGCCGGAGAAGCCCGTGATCACCACGACGTCCTTCAGACGTGACTCGTTCTCGGCCATCGCGCCCATTGTGCCCGAACGTCGCCCGTTCTGACCTACGCCTCTGAGCCGGCCGAGGAGCAAGCGATTCAGGACGCAGAGAGCGTGGCATGCTTCGCACGCGAGCGACCGAGGACGCCGCGTCGCGCTGGCCGAAACGGGGATTCGCGCCGAAGGCGCGTGTCCCCCGGCTTCGGTCGTCGGCCGGCTCAGCCTGCTCTATGCAGGTGGCCGTGCAACTCCCGCGCGACCTTCGCCGGCAGGCCGGGGACCGCCTGGAGCTCCTCGCGCGAGGCCGCCACGACCGCGTCGGGAGAGCCGAAGTGGGCAAGCAGCGCGCGCTTGCGCGCGGGGCCGACGCCGGGCAGCTCGTCGAGCAGCGAGCTCGTCATCGCCCGGTCGCGGCGCGTGCGATGGTGGGTGATCGCGAAGCGATGCGCCTCGTCGCGCACGCGCTGCAACAGCTGCAGCTCGGGCGTCGAGTGGTCGAGCACCAGCGGTGCGGCGCGCCCGGGGATGAACAGCTCCTCGATGCGCTTGGCCAGCGACACGACCGCGACGCCGCGCTCGCGAAAGCCGCGCAGCGGGCCGAGGCCGGCCGCGAGCTGTCCCTTGCCGCCATCGATCACGATCAGGTTCGGCAATGCGGCGAAGCTCGCGTTGTACTCCGGATCATGCGGGGAGATGTCGGCCTGGCGCTCCCACTGGGCGAAGCGCCGGCCGAGCACCTCCGCCAGCGCCGCGAAGTCATCGGACTCCCCCTCCTCCAGCGTCTTGATCTTGAAGCGCCGGTAGTCGGACTTCTTCGGCGCGCCGCCCTCGAACACGACCATCGACGCGACCGTCTGCGTGCCGCCGAGATGCGAGATGTCAAAGCACTCGATCCTGATCGGCGGCACGTCGAGTCCCAGCGCCAGCTGCAGCCCCTCGAGCGCCTCCACGCGGCTGGAGCGCCGGCGCTCCGCGCGCAGCCGCTCCTCGTCGAGCGCCAGACGCGCGTTGCGCTCGGCCAGCTCGAGGATCCTGCGCTTCTCGCCGCGCTCGGCCGCGCGCAGCTGCACCGGTCCGCCGCGTCGCAAGGTGAGCGCCTCGGCGAGGGCCGCGCCTGTGGAGTCCGTCCCGGTGGCCGAGCCGCCCCCGCTGTCGCGGGAGCCCTTCGCGGAAGCGCCCTGGAGAAGCTCGCGCTGGACGATCAGCAGCGGCGGGATCGACATATGCGCAGCGTAGAACTGCAGCATGAACTCCTCGGCCACCTCGGCCACGTCGCGCTCGGTCTCGTTTGACAGATAGAACGACTGGCGGTCGGAGAGCACCCCGTCGCGCACCTGAAAGACCTGCGCGTTCGCCTCGCGCCCGTCGACGGCGACCGCCACCGCGTCAAGCGTGCCCACGGACTCGTTTGCCACCCGCCGGCGCTCCAGCAGCGAATGCACCGCGCGCAGCCGGTTGCGCTCGAGCGTGGCCTGCTCGAACTCCTCCGCCGCGGCCGCCTCACGCATGCGCGTCTCCAGGTCGCGCTCGATCGCCTTGAAACGCCCGGACAGGAAGTCGATCACGCCGTCGATGCTCTGCCGGTAGTCCTCTTTCGACACATAACCCACGCAGGGCGCCTCACAGCGCTTGATGTAGTAGTCCAGGCACGGGCTGCCGCTGCGTCGCCCCGGCTCGGGGCCCGTGCAGGAGCGGAACATGAACACCTTCGCGAGCACCTCCAGCGTGCTCCGCACGCGCTTGGCGTTTGAATACGGGCCGAAGTACGCCCTCCCCGGCCGGTGGCGCTCGCGCGTGAAGTACACCCGCGGATAGTCCTCGTCGAGTGAGATCGCAATGAACGGATATGACTTGTCGTCGCGCAGGCGGATGTTGAAACGCGGCCGGTACTGCTTGATGAAGCCCTGCTCGGCGAGCAGGGCCTCCGCCTCGCTGCCTACGACCACGCACTCGATCCGCTCGGTGCTCGCCACCATCTCCTCATGCCCAGGACTACTCGGCACTTGAGTCTTGGCGAAGTGCGAGGCGACCCGCTTGCGGATCGACTTCGCCTTGCCGACGTAGATCACGCGGCCTTTCGCGTCGCGAAACAGGTACACGCCGGGCTGGTCGGGCAGGCTTCTACGTTGCTCGGCGAGGCTCAATACGCGCGCCAGTGGCGATAGACCTCGAGCAGCAAATAGACGATCAGGGCCACCAACGCAAACCAGAAGAGCTCGCCGATGCCCGTCTGCCACATGCGTGCGCGAGCCGCGTATACAAACACCGCGCCGGCAACGCTTCCATACAGCAGCCCCCGATGCCGATCGCCCAGGCCATGCAAAGCAACGCGATATTCGCGGTAGCCGCGCAGGCCGACGTAGCCGATCCCGACCCCGAAGGCGATCCACAGCACGGATTCGAACGTGTTCGCCGCGTGGTCACCGTTGGGAAGGAAGTAGACAGCAGCGGCGATCAGCAGGACGATCGCCACGTTGCGTGCGGTCTTCAGGCTGTCCATCCGCTCAGTTTAGGTCAGTCGACCAGCGCCTCGAGGCGCGTGTAGGCATCCTCCACAGCCCGCCGCGCGGCGGTGTGGCGCGCCTCGGACTTGGCCGACTCGTATTGCGTTGCCCAGGCGGCGGGATCGGCCAGCTCGTCCTCCAGCGTACGCATCGCGGCCTCGGCGTCTTCGACGGCGCGCTCGGCCTTCTGTTGATCTGTCAGGCGATTCTTCGATGGGCCCTTCGGCTTCACAGCCTTCCTGGACTTGGCGCCGCCACCAGGCAAGGTCTCGACGACCGGCGGCGTGGCCCCGTTGACATCTCCCTCGGCGCGCCCAGCTCGACCGTTGGCGAGGCCCTTCACATCCCCGCGCGCACTCCCCGCCGCGACTTCGGAACCGGAACCGGCACCCGTCCCACCCGCGATCCCCGAGCGGCGCTCTTCGCGCACCCGCACATACTCCGGCCAGCCGCCCTCGTAGCTGCGCAGCGCGCGATCCTCGACCGCGACGGTGCGCGTGCCGACCGCGTCGAGCAAAGCCCGGTCGTGGGAGACCAGCAGGATCGCGCCCGGGAAGCCACGCAGCGCGTCCTCCAGCGCCTCGCGGGACTCGATGTCGAGGTGGTTGGTGGGCTCGTCGAGGATCAGCACGTTGGGCGTCTGCGCGGCGCCGACGAGCACCGCCAGCGACAGGCGCCGGCGCTCGCCGCCGGACAGGCCGTCCAAAGGTTTCTCCGCTTCCTCGCCGGAGAACAGGAAGCGCCCGAGCAGCGCGCGCGCCTTGTTCGGCGCCAGGCCCGTCGCGCGCGCCGCGGCCTCGAGGACGCTCTGGCCGGGATGGCCGCCCGCGCCGAGCTCCTCGGCGTGCTGGGAGAGGTAGCCGACCTTCACGTTGTGGCCGGTGCTCAGCCGGCCGGCCGCGAGCGGCCGGCGGCCGGCGAGCGTCTCGATCAGCGTCGTCTTGCCCGTCCCGTTCGGCCCGACGAGCGAGACGTGCTCGCCGCGCTCCAACCACAGTTCGGCGTGTTCCAGGAGCGTGATCGCAGGCTTGCCGACCTCGACGCGTCCGTCCAAAAGCTCGAAGATCACCCGGCCCGAGCGCTCCGGCGCGGAGAACTCGAACTCCAGGCCCTTGCCGTCGCGCGGGTCTCGCTCGATGCGCTCGATCTTCCCCAGCTGCTTCACCCGCGACTGCGCCTGGCGGGCCTTCGTCGCCTTCGCGCGGAAGCGCTCGATGAAGCGCTCCATGCGGTCGATCTCCGCCTGCTGCTTGTCGATCGCCTTGCCGAGCGCCATCTCGCGCGCGGCCTGCTCGCGGCGCCACTGGTGCCAGGTGCCGGAGAAGAAGCGACTACGGCCGGCCTCCAGCTCCAGCACGGCGGTGCCGACGGCCTCCAGGAACCAGCGGTCGTGCGCCACCAGCACGATCGCCGCGTCGAGCGAGACGAGCGTCTGCTCGAGCCACTCCAGCGACTCGATGTCCAGGTGGTTCGTCGGCTCGTCGAGCAGCAGCACATCCGCGGAGGTGGCAAGTGCACGGGCGAGCGCCGCGCGCGTGAGCTGACCGCCGGAGAAGCTGTCCAGACCTCGGTCGAGGTCTTCGTCGCCGAAGCCCAACCCGCGCGCCATCGAGGTGGCGCGATCGCGCCACAGGTAGCCGCCGCGTGCCTCCAGGCTGGCCTGCGCACGCGAGTAGCGGGCGAGCAGCGCCTCGTCCGTCTCGCCCTCGCCCATCCGCCGCTCCAGCTCCGCGAGCTCGGCCTCGATCGCGAGCTCCTCGACGCAGCCCGACAGCACATACTCGCGCAGCGGCCTGTCGCGCTCGCGTGGGGGTCGCTGGTCGTGGAGCATGATCCGCGCACCCTTCGCCAGGCTCAGCTCGCCGCGATCGATCGACTCCTCGCCGGCGAGCATTCGCAGCAGCGTCGTCTTGCCCGCGCCGTTGCGCCCGGCGATCGTCATCCGCGTGCGGCGCTCGAGCTTGAACGACACGCCGCGCAGCAGCGGCTGTCCGGCCATGTCCTTGTGCAGGTCGGATGCGATCAGTACGGCCATCGGCTGCTGATGGTAGGCGTCGCGGCGCGGCGCCCGCCCACGGGCACCCGGGAGGCCTGTCGGGGCAGCGTTCCAGGCGCACGCTTCGGTAGCATCCGGCGCGTGATCCGCCGCCTGCTCGCCCCCCTCACCTCGTTCCTGTTGCTGCTGCTCGTGCTCGCGCCGGCGGCGCTGGCCGAAACCGAAAACGACGGCCGCGGGTTCTACGGCGCGACGAACGACAAGGTCGTGACCGATGCCGGCTTCATCGTGATCATCTTCTTTCCGACGTTCGTGTTCGTGATGAGCATGCTGCAGAAACATCTCGACAAGCGCAAGGACGCACGCAAGGCCGCTCAGAAGTCGCACGCGGGTAACGCCCAGTGGCGCGGCGGCTGGTGACGGTCCGCTACGAGCGAACGGGCGCGGCGGCGCTGATCACGATCGACCGCCAGGAGCGGCGCAACGCCGTGGACGGGCCGACGGCGGTCCTGCTGCACGAGGCGTACGAGCGCTTCGAGGCCGACGACGAGGCGCGCGTGATGGTTCTGACGGGCGCGGGAGAGCTGGCCTTCTGCGCGGGAGCCGACCTGAAGGCGACGGAGACGTTCACCGGCCGGCTGATGGCCGAGGAGGGTCCGATGGGCTTCACGCGTCTGACCCCGTCGAAGCCGACGATCGCGGCGATCTCGGGCTTCTGCCTGGCGGGCGGGCTGGAGCTCGCGCTGTGGTGCGACCTGCGGATCGCGACCGAGGGCTCGACGCTGGGCTATCCCGAGCGCCGCTGGGGCGTGCCGTTGATCGACGGCGGGACGCAGCGCCTGCCGCGGATCGTGGGGCTGGGACGCGCGTTGGATTTGATCCTGACCGGGCGGATGATCGACGCGACGGAGGCGCTGGCTATGGGGCTCCTGACCGAGGTCGTCCCCCGAGGTGAGCATCTGGCGCGCGCGCTGGCGCTGGCCGAGGGGTTGGCGGGCTTCCCGCAACAGACGATGCTCGCCGACCGGCGCGCGGCGATCGAAGGCTTGGGAATGACGCTCAGCGAGGGACTCGCGCTGGAGGCGCGGGCCGGGCCGGAGGTATTCGCCGAAGGCCAGCGCGGCGCGCAGCGCTTCGCGGCCGGCGAGGGGCGCGGCGGAGCCGGCACCGGCGCATAGCCCCGCCCCACCCTGAGCACAGAGGCACACCTCCTGCCGCATAGCCTTGCCCCACCTGAGCACAGCCGCACCTCCCACCCCACCTCTCACCCACCTGAGCACACCCGCACCTATATCCTCGTCGGGTAGATGGCCTACTTCGTCACAGGAGCGACTGGCTTTATCGGGCGCCGACTGGTCGAACTGCTCCTGGAAAAGCGCCAGGGCAAGGTGTACGTGCTCGTCCGCGCGGGCTCGACGGGCAGGCTGGACGATCTGATCGAGCGCTGGGGGTCGGTCGCGGGGGTGGCCGCGGCCAAGCGCGTGCAGCCGGTGATCGGCGATCTGCGCCGACCGCTGCTGGGGATCGAGACCGAGCAGGCGGCGGAGCTGCGGGGCAAGATCGATCACTTCTTTCACCTGGCCGCGATCTACGACATGACCGCGCCGGCCGAGCAGAACACCGCCACGAACGTGGGCGGCACGACGCACGCGGTCGAGCTGGCACGGGCGATCGAGGCGAAGTGCCTGCACCACGTCTCCTCGATCGCGGTCGCCGGCGAGTACAGGGGGCGCTTCGAGGAGGAGATGTTCGACGAGGGGCAGAAGCTGCCCTCGCCGTATCACCGGACGAAGTTCGAGTCGGAGCGGATCGTGCGCGAGCAGCCGTATGTGCCGTGGCGCGTGTACCGCCCGGGGGTCGTCGTCGGCGATTCGCAGACCGGCGAGATGGACAAGGTCGACGGGCCGTACTACTTCTTCAAGGCGATCCAGCGAACCAGGAAACTGATCCCCGAGTGGCTGCCGCTGGTCGGACTCGACATGGGCAAGACGAACGTCGTGCCGGTCGACTGGGTCGCGGCGGCGCTCGACCACATCGCCCACGAGCAAGACCTCGACGGCAGGGCCTTCCACCTGACCGACCCGAAGGGGCAGAAAGTCGACGAGCTGTACAACGAGTTCGCCGCCGCCGCGCACGCGCCGAAGGTGGCGGTCAGCGTCGACAAACGGCTGACGAGCGCGCTACCGAGCTGGCCGCTGAAGCTGGCCCTGGCGCTGCCGCCGTTGCGCCAGGCGCAGAGCATCACCCTGCGCGAGCTGGGCATCCCCGGCGAGGTGATCGAGCACATGGAGCTGAAGCCGGAGTTCGACACGCGCGAAGCGGGCAGAGCGTTGAAAGGCTCGGCGCTGGAGAACCCGCCGGCCCTGCACGACTACGCCCCGCGCCTGTGGGACTACTGGGAGCGCGAGATGGACAGCGGCCTGAACGCGCGCTCGCTGAAGGAGGCGCTGACGGGCAAGCACGTGCTGATCACGGGGGCATCGTCGGGCATCGGCTGGGCGGCGGCGCTGAAAGTCGCGGCCGCGGGCGGCGTGCCGCTGCTGGTCGCCAGGAACGTGGAGAAACTCGAGGAGCTGCGCGCCGAGATCGTCGCGGGGGGCGGCACGGCGTATGTGTACGCGGCGGACCTCTCGGACATGGAGTCGGTCGACCGGCTGGTCGAGCGCGTGCTCGCGGACAATCGCGGCGTGGACATGCTGGTGAACAACGCCGGGCGCTCGATCCGGCGCTCGATCGCGCTCAGCTACGACCGCTTTCACGACTTCGAACGGACGATGCAGCTGAACTACTTCGGCGCGGTGAAGTTGATCATCGGGCTGATGGGCCACATGCGCGAGCGCGGCTCAGGACACATCGTGAATATCTCCTCGATCGGCGTGCAGACGAACCCGCCGCGCTTTTCCGCCTACGTTGCCTCGAAGGCCGCGCTCGACGCGTTCACCAGGGTGGTGTCCAGCGAGGTGATCGGCGACGGGGTGACGTTCACGACGATTCACATGCCGCTCGTGCGCACGCCGATGATCGCGCCGACGAAAATGTATGACGCCTTTCCCGCGATCACTCCAGAGGAGGCCGGCGACATGATCTGCGAAGCGCTGCGCACCCGCCCGAAGCACATGGGCACGCGGTTGGGAACGTTCGGCGAGGTCGCCTACACGCTCGCGCCACGCGCGGTCGATCAGTTGCTGCATTTGGCCTACCGCGTGTTCCCCGACTCGGCCGCCTCGAAGGGACACAAGGACACGGAGGAGCGCGCCTCGTTCGAGCAGATCGCGATGGCGACTTTGACGAGGGGCGTGCACTGGTAGCCGACGCGAGTCTCGCGATCGAGGTGACGGGCCTGACCAAGCGCTACGGCGAGCTCGAGGCGGTGCGCGGGATCGACATCAGCGTGAAACGCGGTGAGGTGTTCGGCCTGCTGGGGCCGAATGGCGCGGGGAAGACGACGACGGTCGAGATCCTCGAGGGGTACAGGAGCCGCAGCGGCGGCGAGGTGACGGTGCTCGGCCACGATCCGGAAAAACGCAGCCGGGCGTTGCGACAGAGAATCGGAATCGTGTTGCAGTCGAGCGGCATGTACAGCCATGTGACCCCGCGCGAGGCGCTAGGACATTGGGCGAGCTTCTACCCGAGCCCGCGCGACGTGGATGAGGTGATCGCGTTGGTGGGCCTGGAGGAGAAGGCCGATGCGCGCAGCCGCACGCTGTCGGGGGGGCAGTTGAGGAGGCTCGATTTCGCGCTGGCGCTGGTCGGCGACCCGGAGCTGATCTTCCTCGACGAGCCAACGACCGGGTTCGACCCTGTCGCGCGCAGAGACGCGTGGGAGACGGTGAGGAACCTGCGGGAAGGCGGGAAGACGATCCTGCTGACGACGCACTACCTCGATGAGGCGCAGGCGCTGGCGGACAGGGTGGCGATCGTGAAGGACGGGCGCGTGCTGGCGGTCGGGCCACCGCAGGAATTAGTAGGCGCCCACCCACCCGGCGCCGCGCGGTACACGATCTCCTACAGGGATGCGAACGGGGAACGAATCGAGCGCCAGACCGAGGACCCGACGCGGTTGCTGAACGAGCTGACGCGGGAAGCCCTGGAGAAGGGGGCGCAGCTGGAGGACCTGAGCGTGGGCAGACCGACGCTGGAGGATGTGTATCTGGAGCTGACGGCGGATGAGTGACGTGGCCACCCTCACCTGGAAGCAGTACCGGCTTGAGCGGAAGATGTTCTGGCGCAACCCGAGCGCGGCGTTCTTCAACTTCGTTCTGCCTTTACTGTTCCTGGTCGGTGGCGGTGCGATCTTGCACGGAAACCAGAGCGACCTGAACAAGCTCGTGCCGGCGATCGCGGGGATGAGCGTGATGTCGACGACGTTCACCGCGCTCGCCTACAACATCGTGTTCCTGCGCGAGCGCGGCGTGCTCAAGCGAATCCACGGCACGCCACTGCCGACCGGCTCCTACTTCGGCGGCGTGGCCGCCAACGCGGTGACCAACACCGCGCTACAGATCGCGATCGTCGTGCTGGCCGGGCGGATCTTCTTCGGGATTGGCTGGCCGCAGGACTGGGCAGAGCTGATCGTGTTCGTGCTGGTGGGCGTCGTGTCCTTCGCCGCGCTGGGCGTGGCCTTCGCGCACGTGATCCCTAACTTCGAGTCGACCGCGGCGTATGTCAACGCGGTGTTCCTGCCGGTGGTGTTCGTCTCCTTCTACGCCTTCGACACCGCGAGCGCCCCGGCGCTGGTGCGCAACGTCGCCGACGTGCTGCCGCTGAAGCCGTTGATCGAAGGGCTCAGCGGGGCGATCGTCACAGGATCGAGCCTGCAGAGCAACCTCGGCGCACTGGCTGTGATCGCCGCCTGGGGCCTCGTCGGCGGCTGGCTTGCGGTGCGGGGGTTCTCTTGGGAGGGACGTCGCGGGTAGGCGACGCGGAGTTCGAACACTGTCAACGTCCACTTGTCTGTGACAAGAGGCTTCCACCCCACACACCCCTCCGATACCGGAAACCTCTATGCCTGTATACGAGAGAGGTCGTGCACTCGGTGTTCAGAGGCCCGTTCGTAAAGGGTCTCTGGTGCCATGTCGGCGCCGTTAGGCCAGACGACGGTGCCAATCTCGGGGTCAACGCGGACCTGGGCGAAGAAAGCCTGGTCGGCCAGTGGCTCGAACACACGACGCCAGTTACGCCCGGTGAAGTCGATGTCGCCGACGAGTCCGTCCTCGAAGGTGAGGCGCAGATGATGATCGCCGATCACCTCGACGCCGGTCACATCAACGAGCTTGTCCACGATCGTGATTTTAGCGAAGCGGGTCGATCGGGTTCAATGGATATTCGCTGGCGGCAAGCTCCCAGTCGGCTCGCAACTCGTCAGTATGCAGCTCAGTCCATGCCTGCACGAGGCGGAGTTGCCGCATCGGGAGTCCACCGACAATGATCTCGCCCGTCAAGTCGAGCGACGCCCTGTACTCGCCATAGCGGGCGTGGAAATGCGGTCGGCCGTGATGACTCTCGTCCCAATACATCGTGATCGTGATCCCGTAGAAGTAGCTGATTCTCGGCATGATGCCCTCCGCTCAGATTGAGCGGCAGAACCTACCCCTCGATTGAGACGGTTCGGGCGATCGAGTAGCGGCGCGGATAGGCTTGTGTCGACGAACCGAGCGGAGCAGACGCGCGGGCGATGAGCGGAAGGGGAGCGGATGAAGCAGTTGGCCGAGGATGTTTACCAATTGAAGGGCTGGCCGAAGAACGCGATCAATGTCTACCTCGTCGGCGACGTGCTGATCGACGCGGCGACACGGCAGGCGGAGAAGCGAATCATGCGCCAGATCGCCGGGAGGACCGTGACCGCGCACGCGCTGACCCATGTCCATCCCGACCACCAGGGTTCGAGCCACGCGATCTGCGAGCAGCTGGGAGTTCCATTGTGGTGCGGCCAGGGAGACGTCCCCGCGATGGAGATTCCCGGCAGCGTGATCGCGAGCAACGCCCCGCGCCTGGTCAGCCGTCTCCAGGAGCGCTTCTGGGTCGGTCCTCCCCACCCTGTCGCCCGCGCGCTCAGCGAGGGAGACGAGGTCGCCGGCTTCACCGTGCTGGAGACACCGGGTCACACGCCCGGCCACCTCTCCTACTGGCGGGAGCGCGACCGGGTGCTGATCGTCGGCGACGTGCTCGTGAACATGAACTTCAACACCGGGATCACCGGCCTGCACGAACCGCCGGCGTTCGGGACCCCCGACCCGGCGCGCAACCGCGAGTCGGCCCGCCGACTCGCCGCGCTGCGCCCGGCGCTGGCGTGCTTTGGGCATGGACCGCCGCTGCGCGACCCGGACAAGCTGGCGGAGTTCGTTGACGACTTGCCGGCTGACTGAGCAGCGCGACGATGGCCGACAGCATCTTCATTCCCGCCAGGGACGGGCGCTTCGAACCGACGGAGCACGCGCGCGGGCCATGGGATCCCCGGGCACTGCACGGCGGCGCGCCGGCGGCACTGATCGCCAATGCGTTCGAGCGCATGGAGCCCGGTGTCGAGCTGCCGCTCGCGCGGCTGGGATTTGAGTTCCTGAAGCCCGTTCCACTCGCACCGCTGACCTTGCGGACTCGCTTCGTGCGGGAGGGGCGGCGCGTGCAGGAGCTGGCGGCCGAGCTGAGCGCCGGCGAGGAGCTCGTCTGCCGGGCCAGCGCACTGCGGATCCAGCCGGTGCCCGGAGATCTGCCTAACAACGGACAGACGCCGACAGAGAAAATGCCCGGGCCGGAGCACGGCAAGGCGGTGGAGTACTCCCTGAACGAGGCCGCCGGAACGAGCCTGGCGAGCACGGGCATGGAGATGAGCTGGCTGAGCGACCCTTGGGACCAGGGACCCGGCAGGGTGTGGATGCGTCTGCGCGAGCCGATCCTGCCCGGTGAGCAAGCGACATCGCTGGTGCGGCTGGTCGCGGCGGCGGACTTCAGCAACGGCGTGAGCGCCGAGCTGGCGTTCGATAAATATCTGTTCATCAACGCCGACCTGACGATCCACCTGTGGCGTCAACCACTGGGTGAGTGGATCGGCCTCGATGCGCGGACATTGCTCGCGAGCGGCGGGATCGGCACAGCCGAGAGCGTGCTGCACGACGAGCACGGAGCCGTGGGACGCGCGTTTCAGACGCTGGTCGTACAGACACGCTGAAACCAGGTAAACACCGCTTAGATCAGATCAGTGCCGGTGGCAGGCACTTGCCTTGGGGTGACGCCAACGGAAGGTCAGTCGGCGACGCCCGGGAACGGCTCGGTCAAATCAGCCAGCGCATGGTCAGGCTTCGCCGCGCGCAGTTCGTTGAGGTCGTATTTGCCGGTCGCCACGCCGATCGAAACGACGCCGGCGCCCTGGGCCGCGGAGATGTCGAGCGGGGTGTCCCCCACGACCGCTACCCGGCGCGGGTCGAGCGAGGTCCCGAGCAGGCGCTCGCCGCGCTCGATCGCGGCCTGGGTGAGCTCGACGCGATCCTCGGAATCCGAGCCGTAGCCGCCGACGAGGAAGAAGTGGTTGAGGCGCGCGCGGCCGAGCTTCGCGTGCGCGCCGGCCTCAAGCGCACCGGTGGTCACACCGAGCAGCACTCCGGCATCGTGCAGCCGGGGCAGCAGCTCTGCGACGCCGGGCAGGACGCGATACCCCTCCGATGAAGCGACGTAGTCGGGCAATACGGACAGGTAAGCGGCCATCAGCCGCGTCAGCTCCTCGCCCGAGGGCTCGCGCCCGATCGCCTCGGTGAACGTCTTGCGCGCGACCACCGGGTCGGTCATGCCCGCGCTCGAGTACTTGCCGATGTCGACGCCCGGCTTGCCGAACGCGTGCTCGAACGCCCACGTCCAGCTGCGCGCGCCGGCGCCTCCGGTGTCGAGCAAGGTGCCGTCGATGTCGAACAGGATCAGCTTCAGCGCCGGCATCGCGCCATTCTCCACGGTGGCAATCATGCGCGCTTTGCGACTGGCCTTCTTTCCGCCCGACTCCCTTCCCACCTGACCCATCTCCAAAGCTCGAAAACGCCTACGGCTCCGTTTTCAAGGGACTTTCCCCAAAATAGTTGCTTGCGCAAACAACTGCTATGGTTGGCTCACAGTCCGTTTCGCGCCCGTCTCCAGGGCGCTCAAAAGCTACTTCTGAAAGGCAGCCGCCATGTCCCCAGAGTCCAGCACCGCCACCGCGGCCCCCGCGACCGTCCTTCCCACGGGCACGTGGAAGGTCGACCCCGTCCATTCGAGCGTCGAGTTCCAGGTCAAACACCTCGGCATCGCAACCGTCAAGGGCCTGTTCAAAGAGTTCGAGGGCACGCTCGAGGTCGGCCCCGACGGCGCCGTCGCCTACGGCACCGTCAAGACCGCGAGCGTCGACACGCGCGAGCCCCAGCGCGACGAGCACCTGCGCTCGGCGGACTTCTTCGAGGTCGACTCCTACCCCGAGATCGGCTTCCGCTCGACCGCGATCAACCCCACCGGCGAGGACGAGTTCGAGATCGTCGGCGACCTCTCGATCCACGGCGTGACACGCTCGGTCACGCTACGGGCCACGCTCGAGGGCATCGAGCCCGAGGATCACCAGGGCAACACCCGGGTCGGCATCTCCGCCGCAACCCAGATCAACCGCTCGGACTACGAGATGCGCTTCAACGCCGCCCTCGGCTCCGGCAACGTGGTCGTCAGCGACAAGGTCAAGATCCTCGTCGAGGTGTCCGCCGTCAAGCAGGCGTAGGAGCCAACCTCCTCGAGCCTTTCGAGCCTCAGCGCCGGGGCGGCGGCGGTCAACCCCCCGTCCGCACCGGCGCCGAGCGGGCTCAGGCCGCCAGGAGCTCGCCCAGCGCCTCGTCCACCGCCGCGAGCGTGTCCGCGCTGAGCACGATCCCAGAGGCCGACGCGTTGGCGTGCACCTGCTCGGGGCGGCTGGCGCCGACGATCGCCGAGGCGACGTTCTCTTGGCGCAGCACCCAGGCGAGCGCCAGCTGAGGCATTGTCAGGCCGGCCTGCTCGGCCACCGGCCGCAGACGCTCGACCGCTTCCAGCACGCGGGGCTCCACGAGCCAGCCGATGAAGTCGCTCATGCTCTCGCTCGCCGCGCGCGAGTCTTGCGGCGGCGGCTGACCCGGGCTGTACTTGCCCGTGAGCACTCCCTGCGCGAGCGGCGACCAGACGATCTGCGAGATGTCCTCGCGTTCGCACAGCGGGATCACCTCCGCCTCGGGCCCCCGCCATAGGATCGAGTACTGCGGCTGGCTGGAGACCCAGCGCTCGATGGATGGGGACCCGCCCACCCGCGCGAGCGAGGCTTCGATCTGCTCGACCGGCCATTCGCTGAAGCCGATGTGGCGCGCCTTGCCTTCTTTGACGACTTCCGTGAGCGCCGCCATCGTCTCCTCCAGCGGCGTGTCCTCGTCATAGCGATGGCACTGGTAGAGATCGACGTAGTCGGTTTTCAGACGTTCCAGCGAGGCGTCGATCTGCTTGTGGATCTGCTCCGCCGACAGGCCCCTGTCGACGGGCGACATTTCGAAGTAGACCTTCGTCGCGAGCACGTAATCGGAGCGCTCGTAGTCGGCGAGCACGTCGCCCAACAGCGTCTCCGACGCCCCACGGCCATAGACGTTGGCGGTGTCGATGAAGTTGATCCCGGCATCGAACGCCGCCTTCACACACGCCTCGGCCTGCTCGCGCGCGACCCCGCCGGAGTAGGTCAGCCACGAGCCGAGGCTGATCTCGGAAACATCGATGTCACTGGAGCCGAGCTTGCGGAAGTTCATGTGTTCCCGAGCTTACCTGCTTTACCACGTCGTTCAGCGCGGGCCGGCACGCTAAAATCGTGGTCATGACGACCAAGGAGCGCCTGCACGAACTCGTGGACGAGCTTTCCGAGCCCGAGGCCGAACGCGCACTCAGCCTCATAGAGAAAGGGCACGAGGACCCGATGATCGCGGCCTTCCGCGACGCTCCTGAGGACGACGAGCCCTGGACCGACGAGGACGAGGCCGCCGCAGCGGAAGGCCGCGCGGACATCGCCGCCGGGCGCACCGTCTCCCTCGAGGAAATCAAGCGCGAGTTCGACCTGCTGTGAGCGAGGCTCCGTGGAGCCTGCGCTTCGCGACTCGCGCCGAACGCGACCTGCGGCGCCTCGATCCGCCGAAATGCCGTCGTAGAGCACCCGCCCCGGGACTCCGCGAGAGGCCCCAGGGCACACGACCTCAACGAGGTTTACTGGCTCATCGCCACAAGTTGGCTATTCGGCCGTCACCGCCCAGCTGCCGGTTAGGTTAGCGCTCGGTCTCTACCGTCGCCGTCCACTCGCCGGCCGGGCGACCGATGCACGAGTAGTAGCCTCGAAGGCGATGCCGCCAGCTCTACCCTCGATCGACCCAGCGCTGCGGATCGGCTCGGTGCAACTTGCCGTGAGCGACCTCTCGCGCAGCGCCGACTTCTACGAGCGAACGCTCGGTTTGCCGGTGATCTCGCGCGACTCGACCACTGCGCTGCTGGGCCCAGACCCTGAGCATCCGCTACTCGCCCTCACCGAGCTCCTCGACCCCACGCCTGCGCCGCGGGGAAGCACCGGCCTGTTCCACATCGCCTACCTGCACCCCTCGCGCGCGGCGCTCGCGGAAACCATCCGGCGTGTCGTCGGCGCTCGCTGGCCGTTTGACGGCACCGCCGATCACGGCGTATCTGAGGCCCTGTACCTGAGCGACCCCGACAGCCTGGGTATCGAGATCTACGTCGACCGCCCGCGCGAGCTCTGGGACAGGCCGGCGGACGGACACGGCGTGAAGATGGTCACACTGCCGCTCGACCTCGACAACCTGCTGGCCGAGGGCTCTGCCGAGTCGACTGTTGCGATGCCCGCGGACACTTCGATCGGCCACGTGCATCTCAAGGTCTCCGACGTCCCCCGCGCCGTCTCCTTCTACCGCGACGCGCTCGGCTTCGAAGAGCAGGCTCGGCTTCCCGCCGCCGGCTTCCTCTCCGCCGGCGGCTATCACCACCACGTCGGCCTGAACTCCTGGCAAAGCGCCGGCGGCCGGCCGGCTCCTGACAGCGCCCCGGGGCTGCGTTCGGTCGAGTTCGAGCTGAGCGATGCTGCGGCGCTTCAGGCAGTGGAGCGCCGGCTGGATGAAACCGGAGAGGGGGACGGGGACGGGGCGAGTGGAGGAGGTTTCTCACTCGCTCGCGAGAGCGACAGAAGCCTCGCCCTGCGCGACCCGGACGGGCACGCACTCGCGTTCAGCGACGCCTCGGCTCGCTCCTGACCAACATCCCGTCTACCGTCGCCTTCCCTGCGCGAAGCTCTGTACAGGCGGGGCCACCGCGCGCATGCTCAGTTTGCTCGTCCTCAATCGCGGGCGGAGGGCGCCCATCACGTGATCCCCCACCGTCACAGATAGACGCAGATGACCATACGAACATATGTTCGCATATGGTCGGCCCCTGGTCGCTCCGACGACACGTACCCAACCGCAGGCCTGCGGTGTATTCCACGGGCCCGTTGACCTTGCTAAGAACGTCGACCGATATCTATCGAGTACAGGCTTCGGCGAGAGTTGACAGTTCTCACGCTTCCTGAGTTCTTCGCGCACTAAACTCGGTGGTATGACGACACGTGAAAAGGCCCACAAGCTGCTGGACGAGCTGCCCGAGTCCGAGATCGAGCCGATCGTGGAAATCATGGCCTCGCGGGGCACCACGGAGCAAACTTCGCAGAGCGACGCGCTCGAGTTCCTGCAGCGACTCGATGCAGGAGAAGACGACGGGTATGACTTCTCCGTCTCTGAGCAGCTCCATGCAGAACGCTGAGCCATACAGCTCAGACTCACCGCTGGTATTCGACACCTCGGCGTGGAACCGCCGCACCGACCCTACGGTTCTGCCCAGATGGGCGTCAACTCGCGACGCCGGACTGCTGGCTGTCTGCCCAGTGGTCGCGCTCGAGCTCTTGGCGGCCGCGCGGAACGAGGAGAAGTTCGTCGACCTCGATCGAGCATTGAAAGCGCTAACACAGGCCCCGGTGACACGCAGCGTCAGTGACGCTGCCCTCCGCGCCTCACGCGAACTTCGCGGTGAGCGCCGTCTGCCCGCCGCCGATTACCTGATAGCAGCAGCGGCCGCCGAGCGCGGCGCAGGAGTACTGCACTACGACAGCCACTTCGACATCCTCTGCCGAGTACTCGGGATCGAAAGTATCTGGATCGCAGAGCCCGGATCGATCGACTGACCTCACTTTCGCCCTTAGGGCTTGTAGATAATTAACGTTTCGGTTTGATGGTGTAGTTCCATTCGGGGTGGAACTCGTCGCCGGTGAGGTTGACGGCCCGGATCTGATCGTCGGGGACGCGGATCTTGTTGGGGTAGGTGCCGTCGTCGAGTCGTGCGTAGACCTCCAGGCCGGTGCTGGTCGTGGTCGCGGCGATCAGGTTGATGACGGTCTCCAGGGAGTGCAGCGGCTTGCCGCGCCAGTTGATCGTGATGTAGCTGAACAGCCTGTGCTCGATTCGGTTCCACTTGCTGGTGCCGGGCGGGAAGTGGCAGACGCCGATCTCCAGGCCGGTCTCGTCGGCGAGCTTTTGCAATTCGACCTTCCACAGGCGAACCCGGTTGCCGTTGCTGCCACCGCAGTCGGCGGTGATCTGCAGCCGGTGCGCGTCGGGGTAGCGCTCGTGTCCGAGGTGCTGCCACCAGCTACGGATCGAGTTGACCGCGAACTGGGCGGTGTCGTGGTCGATCCCGACATTGACCCAGCCCTGGTTGGCAGCGATGTCGTAGACCCCGTAAGGGATCGCCTTGCCCAGTTGCTTGTCCTTGAAGTCGTGCACGCGGACGAGTTCGGGCTCGCCCTCCGGCCGCCATTCGCGGCCGGCGTTCTTGAAGTCCCCGACCAGCTCCTTCTTCTTGGTATCAACGCTGATCACCGGCTGCCCGGCGGCCAGCGCCGCCTTCGCGACCGCGTTGATGTGCTCAAACTGCGCGTCGCGGTCAGGGTGCGAGGAGCCCTCGCGGGTCTTGATGTTCGCCTGAAGGCTGTAGCCCAGCAGCCCCAGCAGTTTGGCGACCGTTGTGAAATGCGCCGTGTGACCCTGCTCGCGCAGCCCAGCAGCGAGATGCCGGACGCTACGGGACGTCCAGACCAGCAGCGACTCAGGATCGCCCCGGCAGCCAGCTTCGAGGAGGCGCTCGAGATCCTTCAACAACGTCGGGTCGACATCGACCAGCGCGTGGCGTCCACCTCCGCGCCGACGCACACGGCCCGCGTCCAGACGCTCACCGGACTCGAGCTCCGCGATCCCCTTACGGATCGTCGGCACCGAGATCCCCGTCGCGCGCGCCGTCGCAGCAATCCCACCCCGTCCGGCCGCGCGCGCCTCACTGGCCGCCCACACACCGCCACTGCGAGCAATGGACGCAATCCACCTCGCCACAGCGCTGACCATGCGCGAGGACCTCGGGGCCATCTTTGTCTACGACAAAGACCTTCACGCCGCAGCACAAGCCCACCACCTCACCGCCCTCGCTCCACAATAAGCCTCGCCGCACAGCACCGAACCCATCGAAACAGACAACGCCGGGCGCGGGACAACGAACACTGCGCCGGTAGGATGCGTAAGCCACGCCGACGTAGCTCAGCTGGTAGAGCACCGCTCTTGTAAAGCGGATGTCGCCGGTTCGATCCCGGCCGTCGGCTCTATTGACAATCCTGGGAAGTTGGCGCAGCGGCTGGGCGGGGCCTCGAGGCCCCGCCCAGGTTCTCTACTCGCCGTGCGTGTGTCTGCGGCGGGCTGGGATACGCCGCGTGAGATGGGCCCGCCGCCGGGGCGCGGCCCCGCTATCAGCTCGCGCTGAGGATGCCGTAGGTTTCTTCTTCGGGGAACGAGAGGAGTCCGGTACCCCTCGTGATGAGTTTCCCGTAGAGGCACCCGGTCGTTCCCGAATAGGTCTCATCCACCCCTTTGGCCACGTTTGTGAGGCTCGCTCTTGGCAAGACCAAACAGTAATCGCTTTCCTGGAAGCTGCCTTCTTTGCACACTATCTTCCATTCTGCTTCACCCTTGATATGGTTTTGCAGCACGCCTTCGTTTGTTACTAGTTCGGTTTTCCACGGCAGATTCAACGCTTCGATTGTAATTGGGGTTTTACAGTTTTGTACTGTCACGCAGGAAATCACTTTGGAGCCAGTTGCGCCCGTAACACTGGTAATTTCGCCCAGTCCTCCCAGGCCAACCGTTCCTTTTTCATGGATCGTGCAGCCATCGAAGTCATACGGAGGAAAACCACCGGGATTTTCGAATTGGAGTTCCGATGTCGCCTTGACTAAGGTTGTGGAACCCAGCGCTTTACCGTTTTTTTGCCATTGATGTGCTGTCGCGGCCCCCGCTGACAGCGCCGTAAAAGCGACCGCGAGCGTGAGGGCTGTGGAAAACATCTTGATCGTTTTCATGTACACCTTCCTGTGATTGGTGATGTTTCGCACTGACGACCCGGCCGGCGACACGGGACACCTCGTCCCTCACCTCAACCACCAGCCACGCGCAGTGACATGACAATCAATACCCGTTCTCCATCGGCCGGCGCTACCTCAATGTGTCCGTATTCACTTCGCCATCCTGCCCAAATTGCAACGGCGACACGTCGCCATTTCCGGTTAGACGAAATCGCACTCAGCAGTCGAACGTCGTGGCGGTTGGAGCGTCGAGCTCCTGTAGGCGCAAGGCGACCTCGAGCTCCGCCGGGCAGGGGTGAAGTGTTCGGCCGAGGCGCTCTTCGATCGTGCGCAACCGGCTTTCGACCGTCTTACGAGCGACCCCGAGCGCGGCCGCCGCGGAGGAGACGTTACGCTCCGCCAGGAGGTAGGCGCGCAGCGTCTCGCACAACACCACACCACCGCTACGAGAATCCTCTAAAGGCGAAATATAGATGTCGATCAGCGCTCTCGCCAGCGCACCATCTGTGAGCGCCGCCGCGAGCAACACAACGTCGGCATAACGCGTAAATCCTCGCGGCCTGTGCAGCGCCACCACGAGCGCCGCCTGCGCCTGCCGATGGGTTAGACGCCATCCCTCAAGGCCCCACGCCGGCTCCCCGACCGCGAAGCAGACGCCCACCGCCTCAAAGCCCTCACCCCCGGTCGTTGCAAGACGGCCCTCCCGCATGGAGAAAACATGTTCGCAGTCCGCCACCCGCAGATCACAAGGACCACCCAGCCACGCCCACACCGTCCCCTCACCACACGCGACGCTCAACAACCGGCGATCCAAACTCGCGGCCACGTCACGAAGCGCTTGCCTCGCCCCCGCACCACGCGCGATCACGCCCAGGTGCTGGCCCTCGAGGTCATAGCCAAGCTCAACACCAAGCGCGCTCAGCGCCGTGTCCCCCACCCCATCCCAACGCTCGTTGAGCAGCGTCCGCACTCGCTCTGAGAGATGCCGCTCACGCGAGTTGCCCGCGCGGTTTAGCTCACGACCGTGCTCGCGAGCCACACCCACAACGAGACGGTCAAGCAACATGCTCTGCGCCCGCAACATCCCGCGCAGAGCACTCCCCCGCTCCCTGACATCGACACGGTCGGCCTCCTGCATGATGTAGTCCCACAACAGCGCCTGGCCGACCATATAGCGCCGCAACACCATGTCCAAGCTCACACCACTACGCGCCGCGCGCTTCGCCTGCGCGACCGCCTCCACCGGGATCGATGCCAAAGACTCTTCCCCATACTCGATGCCCGCAAGGCTAAAGTCGACGGAGGCCGCCACGGTCGCGCGCAGCCCCATCACATACTCGGCGTCACCGAGCCCCACGGCGTCCGGCACAACATCGTGCACCCGTGCGAAGACCGCCCGCACGATCTCCTCGCGTCGAGCGCGCAAACGCCGCACAACCACAACACCACCATCAACCACGTGCTAGAATCGTTCCCGTATTGGTCTGGTGTCGGGGCGCCGTCTCTTCCCAAAGGGACGCGCCGGCACCGGTCTTTAAACAAAGCTAAGCCAGCTCTCGTCTACGGCCTTTCTACTTCAAATGTAAATCAAACTCGGCAGGTCACACACGCAGCCGCTTATTTCTTCCCGCCCTTCGCCCCAGCCTTCTTCCTCGGCTTTGACTTAACGCATTTGCCACCGTGGCTGAGCTTCTTGCCCTTGGCGCATTTGACCGTTCTTCTTGACGACCGCCGGCTTCCCTTCGACGGGGAAGGCAATACCCGGGATCGCAAGCATCGCCAGCGGTGTGGGCGATATGAGAGTGGATGGGAGGCCCGTGGTGGTGAACGTCACGGGCTGGCCCGTCGCCGTGCCGTAGCCGCTGGTGACCGTGATCCTGTAGGCGTACTGGGTGCCAGGTTGCAGACCGCTGAGCAGCAGCGACTCCGCTTCGGTCACCGTCCCTGTGGGGCCCGAGATCACGACCTCGTAGCGCGTCGCGGCGCCTTCGTACACGCCCAGCTCGAACGTGTACGTCGCAGGCTGACCATCGGGGTCGATCGTCCCCGAAGCAGTTGCGGAGGTCGTGCCAATCCCACTCACCGCGCCCGTGACGGCGCTCACCGCAGGGGCCGGGGCTGTCGTGAACGACCCCTCCTGCCCCGCGCCTTTGCCGGTGCTCTGCCCGCCCGCGTTGCTCGCCGCGAGACGGTAGTGGTAGACGGTCCCGGGTTGCAGGCCGCTGGCCTGAAGCGTCACGCCCTCCTTCCCGTATAGCGAGGTTTCCCCAACGGGGGTGCTCGCAACACGAGGGCAGGCTGCTGCATCGGTCTTGATGCCGGGGCAGGCAGCGAGGGTGCTTTCGCCGGGCTGTGTTTCCGGGGCGTATTCGAAGAAGTATTCGGTGCCGGCGTTCTCGGGGTTCAGTTCGCCGAACAAGACCGCCGAAGAGGAGCCGGCAAACGACGCTTGCGGCACCCCGATGATCTTCGCTGGCACTGCGGGCGTTTTGAACGTTGCTCGTTCGCCCGTAAGCTTTTCCGGCGACTGGACGTGCTGGTCGCTGCCGACAACCTGGTCACAAAACGATTCGGCGGGTCTTAGGCCTTCGATCGGAGCTTCGACCGCCAGCGCGCCTTCGATGCTCGCGAGTCCTTTCGGGGGTGTCTGGGTGCCCAGCGTGCAGGTCCTGCCCCATTCAAACCACGCGTTGGTGTTCGCGACGGCGAACGGGTTGACTTCGCCTTTGAGGGTGCAGTTGAACGTCACCGACGTTTCCTGCCCCGCGCCTTCCGCACATGTCGGGGTCCCGGTCGTTAGTTCCGCGATCGCTTGCGGGGAATAGCTCAAGACCTCGTTCGCGCCGGCGGCCGCCGCGTACATGTCCCCTGCACCGTTGAAGCTCATTGCTTTGACGGCCGTTCCACGTGGAACCGTGAACCCGGGAAGCTGCGGCCCACTTGCGGACTCGTAGAGCGCGCCGAAAGGCCCCCCTTCTATACTCCCTTCCGCAGCTTCCTGAGCCTTGACCGCGATACGGTCGGCAGAGTCAACCGCGATTGCACTCACCTGCGCGACATTCCCACCTTGTTCTCTCGGCTGTATAGGAAGTTGTCGAAGTTCGCTGCCTTCCGGTCCGAGTTCGCGCACTGTGCCCTGATGGTTATACGCCAGATACACATTGCTGCTTCCTCCGGCGACGGCAAATGCTTCGAGTTCGCCTGATAGGGGGATTTCACCCTTCCATACCCCGTCCGCGTTGAACTCCTGTATCCGTTCGTTTTCCCCAACGTACAATAAGTCATGTTCCCCACCAGCAGCAACCAAACCCTGAGCTACTACGAACAGGAACGATCCGTGGCCGCTGCTCGGTTCAGCCAAAGGCCTCTGTGCGGCTTCTCCGCATGTCACACCGGTTTTTTCTTCGACTTCTTTCTCCGTGCAGAGATTGCCGTGCGTTTTCTCGTTCACTTCCTGACCGATCTCTAGCACGAACTGGCCACCGGGCGTAAACTCCTGCACACGCTCACCCACCGTTTCCACCACGACCTGCCCGAATAGGAGCAGGTCTGTGACGTAGACGTTACCACTCGACGGATCGACCGTCACGCTCTGCGGGCTACCGAACTGCCCAGCCGCTCCACCGCTCGTACCTGCCTGGCATTTGACAGCGCCTTTGCTTTTGACTATTTCTTCCTCGGTGCAGACGTTCCCTTTGGTGCTCGCGTTGACATCGTCACCGAACATCAACACGAATTCGCCGTTGGCCGTGAACTCTTGCACACGATGATTGCCTGTGTCCGCAACATAGAAGTCCCCGTTCGGGGCGCCCGCGGCGCCTTCGGGGGAGACGAACCCGCCGGGTTCTGCGCTTTCCACGGCGGGCTGGCATTCGCCGGATGTGACGGCGCAGATGTTGCCTTTGCTGGCGGGGTCGACTTCCCACCCGATCTGGTTGGTCTGCACCAGCTTGACCGGGGGCGCGTCGGCGAGCGCGCCACTGGCACCGACCAACAGCACAATGATGACGGTGAGGGTCACGGGCAGCACGCTGCGTCCTATACGGTTGACGGTCCTCATCAGCGTGTCCTCCCATAGCCGGTCTGGTTAGCCTTCTTCGCCTTGGTCTTCCTGCGCTTCGGTTTGGCTGCTTTCGCCGTTTTGGGGCAGCCGGTGACGGTGATCTTTGTGCTCTCGTGGATCACGGTGGCGTTCTGCGCGACGAATTCTGTCGGCATCGCGAGCTTTGACTTACAGAGGTTCCCGTTCGCGGCGAGCGCGGAGTACTTGCCCTCGGGCAGGTAGATCTCGAACGTGCTGACGGGGACATCGGGGACCGTCTTGAACGTGCTGGAGGTGATCCCGGCTTTGCTGATGAACGTCGCTCCGACGAGATCCACCCGTACGCCATCGCCCTGCAGCACGATGATCAGGCTCGGGAAAGCTTCGCCGCCGTGGGAGACGAAGTACGCCGGGCCTTCCAATCCGACCGGTAACAACGGCGTAGAAGCCCGCACGATCCCCACAACCGACGCCGCCGGACAGCCCGCCGGGTTGGCTTCGAACTGCGCCGCCGTGCACGCCTTCTGCAACGTCGTCAACCGCGACGGGAGCTGCTTCGGGAGATCGACCTTGACCCGTGCGATGTTCGCCTCGCTACCCACCGAACCCGCGGGGTAGGAGACCTTCGCGTCGAGGCTCGCACCCCTCGCTTTGCTGGTATGCCCGGACGTCGCGACCCTGAACTGCGGTTTGAACGCCAGGCTCTTACAGCTCGCGGCCGCGAACGGGCTCGCCACGCTCGCGGTCGTGTTCTGGCTACCCGACACGACAGCCGTGATCTGCCGTGCACCGCAGTTCGTGGGGTTGAACATGAACCCTGGCCGGTCGATGTCAACCGTCACGCGCTGCAGACGCAAGGGGACACCGTCAAGGATCTGCGGGATCGCATACGGACCCGTTTCATCGGTCGTGATCGTCAACGCGCTACTACTCGGATCTACCGCGATCCGCGCCCGGACCACCACCAGCCCCAAGTTGAACGGGCCCGCGACAGCGTCCGTGACGATGCTCAACCCAAACGGCGCGCCCTCATAGCTCTTCGTCAAATAGACGTTCCCGCTGATTTCAAAGGGGTGGGAGCCAGCACCCGACGCGACGCGTGTGGTGCCGATTTTTGATGTTTCGGGGCAGTGGCCCTGGTCTGCCAGGGGTTCTTCGCATAGCGGGACGCTGGAGAGCATTCCCAGCAACCCCGGGGGGGTATGGACCTGGATGCCCTTCACGTACTGTTCGCGGTCCTGACGCGAGAGGTTCAGCGTGAACGCGCTGAACGCACCCGCCTGCGGACTGACGGTACCCGCCGCGAACCCCGGAGCAAATGGTGGCGAGCCCGCACACCCTTCGACGTTGAAGAACGACGAGGACGCGACGTCGGATGTGCCCGCCATCGAGAGTCCTTCGGGGGTGACCCCGGGTGCGCTCCACGGCGTGAAATCGGCGCTCGTGACCGCGGGACCGCAGACCGCGGGGTTATCGACCGGGGCACGCGGACCACCATTCAAATGGATTTTCACTTCGCTATACGGCGCCTGCACCAGTTCGCTGGTGATCGCCGTCAACTGGCCCGTCGCGGGGTTCGCCTCCGTCTCGATCGGAACCTTGAAAACGATCCCCTCACCCGCCGCAACACCCGCACCACCGATTTCCAAGTACAGCTTGTACAGATTGCCATCCAGGGCATCCTGGCTGGTACACGCCGCCTGGCCCGGCCCACCGCACCCGGGACGCGCGAGATACACGTGGCCCTTCACAGGTTCCGGCAGGAACGGTGTGACCGCTTCCGCGGTGCCGACGATCGAGGCGTCTGGGCAGTGCCCCGGCGCCAACTGCAGTTCGCCGTTCGCGCCTTCTTCTTCGGATTCACGGCCGGTGATGTTGATCCCTTCAGGGCCGGATTCGTTGCACGCCTGGATACCATCCACCACACCAGGACTCACGGACATGCCCTCCGGTAGCGTTACGACGGTGTCGCGCAACAACGGCGTCGCAGTAGACCCTGGCTTTTCGTTGAGCGGGACATGCAACCCGACACCCAATCCCACCGGCTCATCCGCCAACTGCGTATCCGGTTCCACGCCGATACCGGTGCCCGCGCCAAACGCCAGAAGATTGCAGCCCGTCACGCCCGGCATCGTCAGCGAGCGTTCCTTCCACTGTTCGCTGTACACGCCACCAACGCCGACACTCCCCGGTTCCTCCCACGAATCCGCGCGCAAGCTCGCCGTCTCAGGACCCGCCGAGCAATCGGTCGGCATCGTCAGAAACGGGACGGGCGCTACACCGGCAACCTCACCACCACCTTCACAACGCAACGAGTTGATCTGCTTCTGTTTGCGGCAGAGGCGGCCGCGCATCGGGTCGTGACTCGGGTCGGCCGGCACACCCCAAAATGTCAATTCGACACGGTTCAGGCCAATCTCCGGAATATCATTCGACTCGACCGTGAAACTATAGCCAGACGGGGTATGCACGAGGTGCGCCGTCAGAATCGGGGTGACGACCGTAGCGACCGTGTTCTCGAGCGCGAACTCCGCGGACTGGCCTTTTTCAGGGGTCACGTTCACAATCGGCCCGAGGTACTCGTTGCCGGCGCCGATCCCGAGAGCGTACACACCGATCTGTGTGTCAGCCGGACATTGTTCTCCGTTGGCACTGCCGACTGTTACCTGCCTCAACAGGCAGCGCGGCGTCGCTAGCGGATCACCCAACAAGCCCGGTGGTAAACTCGCGACAAGATCCCTTGGATCACGCGTCGGAACGGGCCCTTCGTCCCCTTCTATAACGTCCCCTCCCGGAAGGAAAACTTCTTCGTTGGTCGGTTCGATGTCGGTCGTCAATGCCCACGGGTGCCCTCCGGCCTGCGTGAACGGAGCCTTGTACGGCTCGTTGACAATTTCAAGCCCGTCTCTAGACCCTGGCCGGATAACGGTTTCCTGTGTCGGTTCGAGCGTGAACTTCGTGATCCCAAACGGCTTGGCGGCGGTGGCGAGCGCGGAGACGGGCGCGGCAAGTAGCAAAATGACAGGCACGAGCAGGACGAGCACTTTTTGTGATTTACGCATGGTTACTTGCTCCCCTTGTGGCCTGACTTCTTGGCTTGCTTACCCTTTGCCTTCGGCTTGACACACTTACCATGCGTAAGCTTCTTGCCTTTCGCACATCTCGTAATCTTTGCCTTCGTCTTGGCCTTTACCGTTGCCGGCGGGGGCGCAGGCAGGTTTTCACCCGGCGCTTGAACGGCACTCCCAGGCACCAACAGCGGCGCGGGGTTCGTCAACGGCCCCTGACAAGCATCGCCTTCACACGACGCCTGACGTTCACCCGCCGACGAAGGAAAACCGCCGCCGATCCGCGCGTCATAGATATCCGGGACGCCATCGGTATCCTGCGCCACCAGCCCCTGGGATGTCATGAAGAACACGTCGTTGCCCTCCGGGGAGATCGTGAAATGTTCGTCAGGCGTTTCTGATGTCCCGCTCGAAACCAGCGATACAAGGCCTTCCGTTTCGCCGGGCCCGATGTGCCATTCATAAACGTCTGCAAGGCCGTTTACAGCCGCCGGTGACAGCGGCTCGCTCGTCCGGAACACGATCCGCGAACCATCTTCGCTGACCACACGATTACCCAATTCGTGTTGTTCCAGCACGCTTTTCCCGGCCGTCTGCCCTAGCGGGAGCGACGCATTGAACGCGCTGTCGTTGCCGTTGGCGTCAAAACCAGCTTCACCAACAGACACGCGCTGCAAAACACCCGTCACCGCGTCATAGCGATACACGTCGCGGGCGCCGTCTGTATCGCCCGCGGTGAGCTGCGCGAACGTCGCGAACACGAGGAACCTGCCATCCAAGCCCGCCGTCTGCGCTTCGCCCCCACCACTCCACAGATTATTGTCTGATTCCGTTCCGGGACAATGCAGGTCTTCCGCGACTCCCGAGAGCTCTTTCCCGGAGCAGAGATCGCCGATGAACACCACCCCGCCGGCGGCACTGTCGTACACGTACAGGTTGTCAGCGCCTGCGTGTGGAACGGGGCGGCCTTCGCTCGCGAGCACGGCCTGCGCGCTACTGCTCAACAGGTCGCCACGCGCGACGAAGTAGACGTGTTCTCCATCGGGGGCGACCCTGACGACGCCCTGGACTTCGGCGGCTCCACCGTTCGGGTCAGCCGAGACCTGCGTTAGCGACGTCACGACACGCTTGGCTACATCGCATTGTGGTTCGCTTTCCGGACAGCCGATCCTCGCCATGTACAGGTTTTCACCGGAGTCGTTGTCCGTCTTCGGTTCGAGCGGGGCCGTGGTCGTAAAGAATACGGTCGACCCGTCTTCAGAGGCGCCGACAAAGTTCGCGTTCGCGCGTGTTTCCGAAGCCGGTAGACAGGGAACTTCGGCGCAGGCTTCTTCCAGCGGCTTGGATACTTCAAGCGTTCTTTCCCCACCCAAACGCACAAACAACTGATAATGTTCTTCATGGCAGGAGGATCCTTCTTCTTGCGTGCCGTCCGTGAAGAAGACCTCTTTACCATCATCGGCCACCGCGTTGAACGTGTTGTGGGAATGAGGCAGTTCAGTCGGGGAGCTTTGATGAGTGGCGTAGCTTTCGATGCCCAACTGAGCGCCGCAACCTGCGCTGATCGTACTGCCCGCATTGTCAGAGCTGACGCGCCGCACCGTTGCCGGTTCACCGTCACAGCCACGCGCAACGTCGTAGAGCGGCCTGCCAACCTGTCCTTCTTCGCCACGCAACAGGTGATTGAGGCCTTCTAACGGGGCGGGTTCGACCAGTATATGACAGAAGTCGGGACTTGCGCCCTTCTCTGTGATGGTGATTGCCTCTTCGGGGAAAGTCCTCAAGACCGGGCCAGTCAGTTCCCAACTGGCGGCTGTGTCGGGAGATTCGACCGAGTGGATCCGGAACTCCTGTTCCTTAGCCGTCTGCGTGGCCCCTTCATAATTAGCGCCCGGCTGGCCAGATGCGAGCACCGAACCGAGCGACGGTGATACATCAATGTCAACTGGGTGGGGCATCAAGGCCGCGGGCACCTGCAGAGGAGATGTCGACCAACCCGACGGCCCACGACGCGCAACATAGGCGGAGGAAACCCCCGTTGAACCGGTTATACCGGCAGGCGCACCAGCAAACGCACCCGGCGAATGGAACATAACGATGTCACCATTCGCGGAGACAGCGTTTATGGGTGGCTTCACACCGTAGCCGCCCTTGTAGGGGGGGCTTACCATCTCATAAGCGCGTTCGGGGTTGGTGAGGGCGAGGGCGGAGGGGGCCGGTAGGGCCACCGCGACCAGCACGACGAAAGACAGCAGCGCGCATACGCGCACCCCGGCATTCGACCTCTTCAAGCGCATCACGACACGACCTCCCTGTAGTTGTGCGCGTGAGCGCGGAACCGGCGCAGGATCTGGACGTTCCTTCCGGCCGACAAAAGTCCGGCCGGAAATCCGACCAAACCCCTCGGCCGGGAGGGTGCGCAGACCTGCTTTGCTGAAATGGATCGTCATTGCCCCGCCACCTGCGTGGTCGGGCGGCCTGCTGATAAGAGCTCTTCGCCGCGTAGGGTCAATTGCCAGGCGTTGCTGCCGGCCGTGAGCCCACCCGTGTTTTCCAGCAGGCCGTGACCCTCCAGACGCGAGAGCATCTTTGAGATCTGCCCCGCGGTGCGCACGCCGGTGGCCTCAGCGATGTCGCGGTTACCTGGAGCAGACCCTTGGCCACCGAGCTCACCGACCGCGGCGAGCACCTTGTAAGTTAGCGCCGTCAACCTCAGTGCAGGGCTTGCCTGCTTGGCTTGATCGAGGGGACGGTTGGCCTGGACGACCGCTTCACCGGCGGGCGTCAGGCGCCACGCCTTCGCCAGGCCCTTGGTGTGACTCTGACCGGAGCGGGCGTCGCGGGTATTCTCCGACAGGCCCTGAGCCTCCAAACGCATCATCAACCGGGAAACCTGACCCTGGTCAGCGACACCCATGTACTCGGAAACCTCACGATTATTCGGATACGACCCCCGCTCACCCAACTCCGCGACGGCAGCCAGCGCCATCTGCGTACGAACCGTCAAACGAAAATCAGCGGGCCCGATCGACCCCAACGGCCTCACGACGCCGATGGACGGCGCTGTCCGCCCGTCGGCCAAGCGGGCGGGACTTTTCAGGCCGGCCGGACTCTTCCGGCCGGATGAAAACGTCCGCGTCCCGCGCTGCTCACGCGCCGCGGCCGCCCTCCCCCGGTACGGCCGAACGATCATCACCATCAACGGGTTCAGCAGCTCGATCAGCGGCTCGGGGGGCTGCTGGAAGAGCCGCGCATGGATCAAACCGAACGCCCCACCGACAATTCCCTCCGCCGTCAATGCCGATCGTCCAGGATCGCCCAGCTGCTTGCCCGCAGCCTCCGTACCCACACGGCCCTCGTCGACCACACCCGCAAGCCGCTCCAAAACCTCCGCGCGACGCTCGAGCACCCGCGGGCCCGCACCCAGCGCCTCGACAAACACCAGCTTCCGCAACGCCGGCTCGCTTTCAAGAACCTCCAGCAGCATCCCGAGGCCCGCACGGATGCGCGCCGTCCAATCCCGCTCCCCTTCATACACCGAACGCACACGCGCGAGCAACTCCGCGACACCGTGGTCAAACGCGGCGAGAAAACAATCTTCACGGTCGCTGAACAAGTCATAGAACGTCTTGCTCGACACACCCGCACGCTCAGCGACCTTTCGCACCGCCATCCCCCGATAACCCTCCTCCGAGACGACCGCGAACGTCGCGTCCAACAACCGGCCGCGCTGCAGCTCAGAGACATACAGGCCACCACCGTGAGGGCCGGGTACGGAATGACGCATCCGCAAATGACCATTCTTCGGGGCCATCAGCACACCCCACCCACGGGCGCGTATGAAGAACGGGCAAAGCCGCGCCCAAGGGCGCGGCGAGAGCCGGCTAGAAGATGATCGAGAGCGCCATTTCGGACGCCGAAACTAGGCTTTTTGCCTAAGAAATCAGGAGCAGAGAGAGAGAGAGAGAGAGAGAGATGTGTCAGCGAGGCTGACGCATCTAGTTATGGCCCCAGCCGGGCGCACAACGATCCCCACCACATCTGTCCCATTCGGACTCACGCGAAAACAACCCCTCTTCATGCGATCCGGCCCTCTCCCACAACATTCCCCAACAAGCGCTTGCATCGATTTCAGGAACCGACCCAAACCTGATCTATTTCCATGCCCCCACACATCAGGGACACCTCTCCACAGATACTAACCACGTCAACACTTCCCTGTCAAGTGTCAACCGCGCCCGCAGCAAGAAACCGCTCTAGAAAGCCAAACTTTGCGAAGGTCAAGATGCCGCGCGCGAGGGTTTGGGAACGCCCGTGTTCCCCTTTCGGGCACTCACGCGGCCCTTCGACTACTCCGCTTATCCGTTGCCGAGCAGCTCCTGACCTCAGCGACAAGCGTCAGGGGGCTCGAGGTGGGCTGGCCAGATAGTCGTCGAGCATCTCGCCGTCGCCGCCCACTCGCCGGCCGGGCGACCGATGCACGAGTAGTAGCCTCGAAGGCGATGCCGCCAGCTCTACCCTCGATCGACCCAGCGCTGCGGATCGGCTCGGTGCAACTTGCCGTGAGCGACCTCTCGCGCAGCGCCGACTTCTACGAGCGAACGCTCGGTTTGCCGGTGATCTCGCGCGACTCGACCACTGCGCTGCTGGGCCCAGACCCTGAGCATCCGCTACTCGCCCTCACCGAGCTCCTCGACCCCACGCCTGCGCCGCGGGGAAGCACCGGCCTGTTCCACATCGCCTACCTGCACCCCTCGCGCGCGGCGCTCGCGGAAACCATCCGGCGTGTCGTCGGCGCTCGCTGGCCGTTTGACGGCACCGCCGATCACGGCGTATCTGAGGCCCTGTACCTGAGCGACCCCGACAGCCTGGGTATCGAGATCTACGTCGACCGCCCGCGCGAGCTCTGGGACAGGCCGGCGGACGGACACGGCGTGAAGATGGTCACACTGCCGCTCGACCTCGACAACCTGCTGGCCGAGGGCTCTGCCGAGTCGACTGTTGCGATGCCCGCGGACACTTCGATCGGCCACGTGCATCTCAAGGTCTCCGACGTCCCCCGCGCCGTCTCCTTCTACCGCGACGCGCTCGGCTTCGAAGAGCAGGCTCGGCTTCCCGCCGCCGGCTTCCTCTCCGCCGGCGGCTATCACCACCACGTCGGCCTGAACTCCTGGCAAAGCGCCGGCGGCCGGCCGGCTCCTGACAGCACCCCCGGGCTGCGCCGAGTTGATGTCAAGCTAAGCGACGCCGAGGCGCTCGGGGCGCTGGAGCGCAGGCTGGAGAAGGCTGGTGTGGACTCAGTGTCTGTGCGCGAGAGCGAGGATCGTCTCGCCCTGCACGATCCGGACGGCCATGCGCTCCTGTTCAGCGACGCCTCGATTCGCCTCTGACCGACGCCGCCTCCCGGCTGGCATCCGCTCTAAACAGCGGCGAGCACGTCGGCCATGTCCTCGGCACTGCGGGTCTCGACGGTTTCGGGCAACGTGACAGTCAGGCGGCCCTCGCGTTCGAGGATGTAGCGAGGGCTGGACACCGTCAAGGCGACTATCCGCTCAGTGCCCATTGCATAGTGGATCGAATGACCCTCCGGCGTATCCTCGGCCTCGCTCGGCTCCCACTCGCCGACGCGCAAATAGAGGATGTCGAACTCAGCATCGTAGTTGGCGTAGTCAAAGACGATGGAGCCAAGTTTTAGGCTGATGCGTTCCATTGTGGCGGATCCTTTCGATGTCCGTGCGCAGTGATGATCAACGCCGGAACTTGCTCATAGCTTACGACTACCCGCAGCCAGTTGCTCGGACCGCGATCCCTTGTGAAGCAGCGCATCCGATCGGGACGTACGTCGCGCTCGACGTGATCTGGCGTGGCGACGGCTCGCAGCACGTCTTCCAAAAAGACACCCATATCCTCGTGCGTGCATAGGATCTTCTCGTGCCAAATTCGTGAGAGCAGCACGACGCGCTTCCCATCGAGGTCGCGTGTCTCACGAAGGATCTCGGCGTTTTTATCCACGCCACAACATGCTCCTCAGAGCTTGGGACGTTTTGCTCGATCGGCGGCCATTCACCGTCGCCGCCCCTGAGCGAAGCTCTGCACCGGCGGAGCCACCGCACGCATGCTCGAACCCACCTCCATACCATCCTCTTCCTCGCCGTCTGCCGCCGCCGCACGTTCGACGTCGGGCAGATGGAGCACGCACGCTGACGCAGCCGCGCGCTCCTCGTCTCCCAGCGCGCCCTCGACGAACCGCTCGAGCGGAGCCAGCTCGCGCACGATCACGTTGACGACCGGTGGGATCCGCTCGCGCTCACTGTCAGCCTCCCGGCTTGCCCGGCCCTCTGCACCCGGACGGTCTGCCCTCAACAGAACTACCTGATCCTCCCCCGCTCGCTCCAAGCATCCGCGTGCCAGCAGCAACGGCTCGGCGCGGGCGAGGTGACGGTGGCGCTCATACACCGCCTTGGGAACGATCAGGTTGATCGTGCCGAGCTCGTCCTCGAACAGCAGGAACATCGTGCCCTTGGCCGTGCCCGGCCGCTGACGTGCAACGACCAGCCCGGCCACCGTCACCGCGCGCCCGGTTGGCAGACGAGCAAGCTGAACGCTCGTGGTCAGCCGGCTCGTCTTCAAGCGCGGGCGTAGCGCGGCCATCACGTGATCTCCCACCGTCACCCCGCTGGTTCCATAGTCGGCGATCAGCCGCTGCCAGCGGCCGAGTGGACGCAGCCGGGGAGCCGCCGCCGGCTCCAGGGGCAGCGCGAGCTGGGTCTCATCGGTGGCGCCCTGTGTCCGTCCCGTAGCGACCACCCCCAGCTGCCACAGCGCCTCCCGCCGGCGCGCCTCTGTTCCCAGGGCAGGCTCCACGAGGCTGTCGCACGCCCCCGACCAGGCGAGTTGCTCCAGCGTGACGCGGCCCGACCCAACCCGTGAGGCCAGCTCGGCGAGGCTCGCGAAGCGACCGCCACGCTCGCGCTCGGCCACCAGCGCCCGCACCTCGGCGGCGCGCACGCCCTTGATGTAGCCGAGACCAAGCCGCACGCCGAGCCGCGACTCCTGCACCCCAACCTGCTCGATGCCAACCTGCTCCACCGAGCACTCGACCTGCGAGGCATTCACGTCGAGTCCCAGCACGGGGATCGCGACCTCCCGATTTTCGGCCTCGTGCACGAGCGTGTCGGGCGCGTAGAAGCCCATCGGCTGCTCGTTCAAGAGCGCACACAGGAACTCGGGGCCGTAGTGGACGCGCAACCACGTCGATTGGTAGGCGAGCAGGCCGAAGGCGGCGCCGTGCGCCTTGGGAAAGCCGAAGCCCGCGAAGCCGGCAACCATCTCCCATACGCGCTCTGCCGTCTGCAAATCCGCGCCCACGTGGCGCCGGGCGCCCGCGACGAAGCTCTCGCGGTATGCCTGGAGCATCTCGTGCGAGCGCTTGCGACTCATCACCCGGCGCAGACCGTCGGCCGCTTTGGGCGAGAAGCCGGCGAACACCTGCGCGACTTCCATCACCTGATCTTGGAAGATCACCGTGCCCAGGGTGCTCCCCAGCACCGATTCGAGCGCGGGGTGCTCGTAGGGGATCTCGTACTGCGGATCCTCGCGCAGACGCCGGCGCCGCTCGATGTAGGGGTTGATCGCGCCACCCTGGATCGGCCCGGGCCGCACGATCGCCACCTGCACGGTCAGGTCGTCCAGATCTTGGGGAAGGGTGCGCTTGAGCGACTGCATCTGCGCGCGGCTCTCGATCTGGAAGACCCCCACTGTGTCCGCCCGGCGAATCGCCTTGAAGGTCTCGCGATCGTCGAACGGGATTCGCGACAGGTCGATGCGCTGCGCGCGGGTTCGCGCGATCAGATCGACACACCGCTCGACCGCCGAGAGCATTCCCAGCCCCAGCAGATCGATCTTCAAGAAGCCCGCATCGGCGCAGGAATCCTTGTCCCACTGCACCATCTGCCGGCCCGCCATCGCCGCCGGCACGACCGGACAGCAGTCGATCAGCGGTCGCGTGGCCAGCACCATCCCGCCCGAGTGCTGGGATAGGTGGCGAGGCAGCCGCTGGGCCTCTGCGACCAGGCGCTCCAACCACGCCCAGCGGGTAGAGCCGGTGGGCATCTCGTGCTCCGCGCCGCCTCCATAATGCTCAGCACTGCGCGCCACGCGCTCGATCTCGCCGGCGGGCAGGCCCAGCACCTTGCCGAGCTCGCGGATCGCCCCGCGTGCGCGGAACGTCGGAAAGGCCGCCACCAGTGCCGCGCGCTCTGCCCCGAAACGCTCGTGCACGCGGGGGATCAGCACCTCGCGGATGTCGCGGGGAAAGTCGAGGTCGATGTCGGGCAGGCTCTCCAGCCCTGTATGCAGGAAGCGCCCGAGCAGCAGCCGGTTGCGAATCGGATCGATGTGCGAGAGGCCGGTCAGGTAGCAGACGATCGAGGACACCGAGGAGCCGCGCCCACGACCCGGAGCCAGCAGCGAGCGTGGTGAGCTCTCCCCACTCCCCGCCCCTCTGACCTCCCAGGCCACCTCGCGCGCCAGCTCGAGCATCTCGTGGTGCAGCAGGAAGAATCCAGCCAGACCCAGCTCGTCGATCACGTGCAGCTCCTCGCGCAGGCGCCCCTCCGCCTCCACTCGCTCTCCCGCGGGGCACAGTCCAGGGCCGTAGCGATCCTCCAGGCGCGCCTGGCACAGCTCGACCAGGCGGCGCATCGAGCTCGGATCCTCCGCCCCCGGATAGCGGTAGCCGAGGTCGCTGCACAGATCGAAGGTCAGCCGCTCGGCCAGATGCAGGGTCTCGCGCACCGCCTCGGGATGATCGGCGAAGCGGCTGACCATCGCTTGAGGCGTGCTCAGCACATGGCTGTGGTTGCCGCGCCGGCGTGGCTCGGAGGCCTCCAGCGTGCTGCGCAGGCGCAGCGCCACGAACGCGTCCTGCAGCTCCGCGCGCGAGCGGGCATGGGCGTGCACGTCACCGGTGGCCACGCACGCAACGCCCAACCGCCGACCGAGCGCGGCCAGCGCCCGGTTGTGCGCGCGGTCGTGACGGGCGTAGGGACGTTGCAGCTCGACCCGCAATCCCCCCGGGCCAAAGACGTCGAGCAGCCGCCGCGCGGTCGGCTCGTCGTGTACGCCGCGCTCGGCGCAGCCGGTCAGGCAGAGGAGCCCCTCGGCGTGCTCGAGCACCGTCTCCAATGCCACCGACGGCTCACCGCGCTCACGTCCCTCGCGCGTGTGGGCGTGCGCGAAGGTGAGGATCCGGCAGAGGTTGCTCCAGCCTCGCGCGTCTGAGACCAGCAGCGTCAGGTGGCGCTTGTCAGCCAGGTCAATCTCCGCCCCGTGGATCGCGCGCACGCCACGATCGCCGGCCGCCTGAGCAAGCTCCATCGAGCCCGACACGGAGTTGTGATCGGTCAGCGCCAGCGCCGTATGACCAAGCTCAGCCGCCCGCTGAACCAGCTCGTCCGGCAGCGAAACGCCGTCGAGGAACGAGAAGGCCGAGTGACAGTGCAACTCGACATAAGGCGGTGTGCCTGCCATCTCACACCCCGATCACGCCACCTGCGTGAACCAACTGCCGGAGCGAAGGTCGTGGAAGACGACGATGTTGCGCCCGCGCGCGTCGACCAGCTCCCAGTAGCGACGACGCAGCGGCCTGTCAGTCCACCAGCGATCCTCCACCAGCCAGGACTCGCGCACCGACTCGACCGCCCGGCCGTCCACCACCACGGGCGTACCCTCCGCCCCCGCCCGCACCCGCGCGGGGCGGGGCAGGTTCAGTGCCCGGCTCGCGCTCATCCCGGGAACGGAGTCAGGACAACCCGTCGCTCCGGCACGCGCGAGTCCTCATCGACGCACAAAGCGCGCAACGCCGCTTCGGGCCCGGCCACCGTGCGCACCTGGGAAACGGCCTCGCGCAGGCTCGCAAGCCGCGCCGTGCGGGCGGACCGCAGCAGCGTGCCCTGCTCGCCGTCCGCCGGCCCGAAGCGCTCCACGGCCAAGCGCAAGCCCTCCGCCGGCGCGGGCAGCAAAGCCAGCCGCAGCGACAGCGCCAGGCACATGCGCCGCGCGTCCGAGAGCGCCTGGCGGAAGACCACCCGCTCCTGCCAGGTCCCGCCCTCCACCAGCCGCGCGGACAGCGACGCCGCGCGCAGCGTCCGTCCCCGGCGCTCGGGCTGCGCCAGCAGCCGGTCGACGAGCACGCCCAGCACCCGTTCCAGAGCCTGTCCGGAACCCGGCTCACCCAGCTCCAGCGACTCCTCCAGGCGATCTTCGACCCGGCGCGTGCTCAGCGGCGTATCCGCGCCGCCGGCCAGGCGATGGGCAAGGACACCCGCTTGGCCAAAGCGATCGGCGACCGCGTCGGGGCGGCCGGGATTCAAGTCACGCAGCTCGCCCAGGGTGCGCACGCCGAGCCGCCTCAGCGGCTCCACCAGCGCGGCGGTCTCGCTGCGGAAGCGCAGCAGCTCGACCGGCTGGGAGGCGAGATAGCGCCGGGCGCCCTTCCCGTCCACGACCACCGCGCGGCGCGAGCCGGCATCGAGCGCGGCCGCCAGCGCACAGAAGCGCGTCGGACCGGCGCCCACCCGCGCCGCACGCCCCACGCCGATCGAGGCCCGCCCCGCCGCGTGTACGGCCCCGCGCGCAGCGGCGATCACCCCCTCGTCGCCGCCGTGGAGCCCCCGCAGACCATCGACCGCGAAGTAGGCCAGGCCCGGCCGGTCCAGCTCGAGCGCCGCGCCGATCCCCTCCAGCGCGCGCGCCACCGCCTCCCACGCCCGCGCCACCCCCAGCGGATCGGCCGCCACCAGCCCCAGCTCGGGACAGCGAGCGAGCGCCTCGCCCAGCGCCATCCCGGCCTGCACCCCAAACGCCTCCGCTGCGCCCGACGCCTCTCCCACGCGCGCCTCTCCCCCGGGCAGCGGCGCGATCGCCAGCGCGCGCCCCGCCAACGCCTGCTGGGCGATCTCCGTTCGGCCCCCGGCGGCGATCGCGAGCTCGAAACGGGGTAGATAGACGCACACGACCATATACGAACACATGTTCGCACATGGGGCAGCGCCACCACGGCGGCCCGAGTGCCCTCGGCGGGTGGAGATCCGCACGGCCAGGCCGCGCCCACCCGAACGCGCGAGCCCACACAAGCGACCAGCCGGCCGTACGGAGCTCGCAACCGACGAGGGCCCGCCACCCGCGTCCGCGCCTGCGGTCCAGTCCTTAATCCATCGTCAAAGGCCCCTCAGCCGACCCGCTGAGGAACTGCCGCACGAACGCGTTATCCGAGGAGAACATCCGCTCGGCGTCGCCCGCCTCGACAATCCGCCCGCGCCACAGCAGCGCGAGGTACTCGCCGATCTGCCGCGCCGAAGCGATGTTGTGGGTCACGACGATGTACGTCCCGCCATGGATCTTGTGCATCTCCTGGATCAGTTCACAGAGCAGCGCCGTGCGCACCGGGTCGAGGCCCGAGTCGGGCTCGTCGAAGATCACGATGTCCGGTTCCATCACCAGCGCCCGGGCGAACCCCGCGCGCTTGCGCATCCCGCCGGACAGCTGGTTGGGCAGATCGTCCAGCGCATCCGCCAAGCCGACGTCCGTCAGGCGTTCGCGCACGAGCTTTGCGATCTGCGCCTCGGAGCGGTCGGTGTGCTGGCGCAGTGGGAAGGCGACGTTGTCGAACACCGACATCGACCCGAACAGCGCGCCGTCTTGGAACAGCACCCCGATCCTGCGACGCAGCTCCAGCAGCTTGGGCATCGTCAGGTGCGGAACCGACTGTCCCCGCACGATGATGTCGCCCGAGTCCGGGAACATCAGCCCGATCAGGTGCTTGATCAACACGCTCTTCCCCGTGCCCGACGGGCCCAGCACGACGGTGATCGTCTCGTCGGGGATCGCGACGTTCAGCCCGTTCAGGACAGGCACCCCGCCCAGGCGCTTGTGCACGTCCAAGCAGCGGATCGACCAGTTGCCGTCGGCCGGATCGCCCGTGAGGTTCAGATCGCTGGAGTGATACTCGAACTCACGAGCCTGCTCGAGCGTCGCCTGTCCCTCTGGGTCCAAGTCCCCACCAGACCCCTCGGACGTACCGTCAGCCGTCTCCACGCCCCCAATACTAACCGGCGTCGCGCGCCCCGACAACTCGTCCTCGACCGAGCCTTTCCGGATGACTTTGCCGGCGCGCTTGACATTGGGCCATCGAGCAGTCACGATATTGCGTCAGAACCAGTTTATAACGCAGGGAGCAGGAGCGGGAGAGGGGCGAAACGAGGCGAGCCAAGGCTCGATCTGACGCTGTGGGCCTCCTTTGCCGGCCACAAAGGGAGGAAGGATGTTCGACCACAGGCATCTCGCCGCTGCGCTGGAGTCGGTGTCCAGCGTGCCGGCCGAGCCGATCGCATCGGAGACAGACGGCAGCGCGCTTGCACGCCGGGGTTTCGGGGTCAATCGCGCCGCGGACCCCCTGCGCTTCATCTTCGACGCCCTGATCGAAACGGTCGCGCGCAGAGGCTATGACCGCACCACGATCGAGCGCGTGCTGCGCGTGGCGCAAGTCCCCGCGCCCGTCTTTGACGAGCACTTCGAGGACAAGCAGGACTGCTTCCTGCAGGCGCTCGACGAGCTCGTATCGCCGACTCGAACAGCAGCTGCTGGAGCATCCGCAGCAGCCGGCGTCCTGGCCCGAGCGGATCGAGCTGGGCCTGCGGACCGTGCTCACGGCACTGGCCGAGGACCCCGCCGCGGCGCGCGTGGCGATGGTCGAGTGCCTCAGCGCCGGCGACGCGTCGGTCGCCCGCCTGCACTCGGCCCTGGGGAGGTTCGTGCCGTTCCTCGAAGAGGGTCGGGCGTATCGCGCCGAGCAGGGATCGGCCATCGGCGAGCCCCCGCCAACCCAGACCTCCGTGGCCGTGATCGGCGGCATCGCCTCGATCGTGCACCGGCGGGTGCTCGAAGGGCACACCGCCGAACTTCCGGCGCTGCTCCCCGACCTGCACTACTTCGCGCTGTTGCCATATCTCGGGCACGAACGCGCGATCGCCGCCGCCGGAATCAGCGCGGCCGCCTGATCGATCCTATCTCCCGCCGTAGACCACGTGCGGGAACTGGCCCGTCTGTCCGTTGAACGTGAACGGACCCTGCTGCAGGCAGGGCGGGGCGGGGACTGAGTTGGGGGTTTCCGGCGCGTTGGCGACGTGCAGTTCGATCAGCTGTTCGATGATGCCCTGCGTGACCGTCGCGTTGGCCGGGCCGGTCACCGCCGGCGCCGAGTTCGCGCACGTGCTGTTGCTGAACACCGGCAGGCCGGCGGCGAGCGAGGTGAAGGCGCCGGGCTTGAAGTACGGGTTGCCGCGATCGGTGCCGATCCGCTGGGGGTAGACCGCCAGTCCCTGCGGGGAGACCACCTGCATCGAGCGCAGGTAGTGCTGCTGCGGCCCGGCCGTGTTGTCGGCGTTGGTGTCGTGCGCCTCGCTGGCGGCGGTGACGTTGGCGAACAGGGCCTGCAGCTCGGGCACGTATTCGCCCATGTACTGCAGCAGTGGATCGAAGTTGTGCAAGACCGGACTCGTGTTTTCGAGCACCGGGACGGTCAGCCCGAGCTCCTTCGCGATATCCGGCAGGCCGGCCTTCGCGGCCGTTGTCAGCGGTCCCAGTGCGGTCAGGAAGCTGTTGAAGGGAGGCGCGAAGGTCTTCGTCTGCGCCGTCAGCCGCGCGAGCTGGCGCTGGGCGGGACGGAACTGCACGAGGAACGGGCTGGTGTTCGTGGCGAACTTGTCGAGTTCTCTCAGCGCGACGCTCCCGTTGTGCTCAAAGGTCGGCAGCGCCTTGAAGGCTTCGGCGAAGGACTGGCTGCCTGCGGCGGCCGCGTGGAAGGTGTGTTCGCTGTTGACGATCAGTTCTTCGAGCTGATGATCGCGCCCGGCCAGCGCGTTGAATACCACGCCGGTGTTGTGCACCAGCGCGGTCACCGCGCCTTCCTGGGAAGCGAGCACGCTGACCAGCCCGTTGGCGTGCTCGACGAACGGTTCGAGCGCGGCGAAGTCGGCATTGATTTCTTCTCCGCGCCCACCGATCCCTTCCGCCACGGACTGCTGCCATACATCGAAGGCGCGGCGCGTCTTCGTGTCGAGCGCGGACAGGATGTCGTCGAGCGTCACCGAGGGTTCGACCTGACTGTCGGCCAGCTGCCCGCCATCGGGTAGAAACGGGGCGTCCCGGCTCTCCGGGATCAACTGCACGTAGGTCTCCCCCAGCAGCGTCTTCTGGCGCAGGATCGCGTGCACGTCGGAGTGCAGCGGCGCGTATTGGCTCTCGATTTCAAGCGTCGCATGGGTACGACCGTCCTTGCCCAGTTTCAGCGCGACGACGTGGCCGACATCGACGCCCGAGATCCGCACGTCGGACTGTTCGGCGAGCGCGAGCGCCCGCGGGAAGGCCACGACCATGCGATAACCCTTCGGCTTCAGCGGCAGCGGCCCGCCGAAGGACTCCCACAGGAACAGCAGCAGCCCGAAGCAGCTCAGCGCGAACAGCACGATCACCAAGATGTTGCCCAGCGTGGGTGCGCGCTTCTGCATCGCTCAGTCACCTCTCCCGACTGCCGTGGCCGACGGCGGCGCGAGGTCGTCGTGGCCCTGGCCGAACGCGCCACCGGCGAGCCCGCTGAGCAGACCCGTCGAGCTCGCCGAGCCATTGCCGCCACGTGCGGCGCTTGCTTTCACGGCGGGAGCCGCGGCGCAGGCCGCTCCGCTCGGCGGGTTCAGCAGGCCGAGCAGCAGTTTGACCGTGGGGTTGACTTCCCCGGCGCCTTTCAGGACCGGTACGACATTGCAGTTGAAGTAGGCCAGCGTGTGGCCGAGCGGGCCGTGCGCGTCCGCGGTGCTGACCGCGCTGTTGAAGTCGTGGTTGGCCCAATCCAGGAAGAACAGGAACCCGCCCTGCTTGGAACCGGGGTTGTAGGCGAACTCGTTGAACAGTTCGTTCAGCACGCTGAAGCTGCTCGCCAGCTTCGGGAACGCTTCGCTCAGTTCCGCCGTGGCGGGCGCGATCTGGTTGATCGTCGGCAGGATCTGCCGCGCGAACGGGCGGATCTGGTTCTTGAAGACCGAGGTCGTCTGATTGAACAGCCTCGTCGAGGCAATCTCCGCGGGAGCCGTCGCCTTGGCGAACGGCTCCAGCTCCTTCAGCGTGGGGCCGACCAGGGTTGCGGCCACGGCGAGCTTGCCGAGACCCTGCTTGGTCTTGCTGAGCGTGCCGGGCAGCAGGTGCAGCGTGCTCTGCACGCTCTGATCCTCTTCGGCGAATACTTTGAGCACCGCATTGGCGGAGTCGACAAGCTCGGCCAGCTGCGTGTCCTTATCGCCCAAGCGCTTCATTCAGCAGGCGGAAGTTGTGGATCGAGTGTGCGATCTCTTCGTGGCGGACCACGAGCTGCGAGGCGATCTCCTGCAGGTCGCGCGAGGTCGGGTAGAAGCGCTTGAAGGCGGCGGACAGCGGCTGCCCGTTGTTCTTCAGCCCTTCGCCCGCGCCGGCCAGCAGCTCCTGCAGGTAGGCGCGTGTTTCCCCGTCCAGCGCCGCGAGGAATTCGTCGAGGTTGGCATCCGGAGCGGTCTGCGACAGCGGGATCGTCGCGCCGCTGCGCAGCGATCCGCTGGCGCGCGTCCCGGGATCGACCTCGACCGTCTCGTCCTTCAGCTGCGTCTTCGGGCGCAGCAGCATCGTCGCGTCGCGGTAGATGCGTCCTTCGGAGTACTTCGGGACCAGGTGCATCGTCACCGTCGCGACCCCGCCGTTCAAATCCACGCTGGCGATTTCGCCGATCTTCGCCCCGGCGATCGTGACCGCCTGACCCTGGCCCGGCGTCACCGCCTGCGCGGTCTGGAAGTTCCCCTTCAACGTGAAATAGCTTTTCCCCAGCACCGGCACCCAGCCGGGCAGCTTGAGGTTCTCGTGCGAGAGGATGTAGCCGCCGACGAACGCCGCGATCAGGATCATCGAGACCACCGCGATGAACGCCGAGCGGTAGCGCCGGATCTGGTCGGCGACGCTCAGGCCGCCCTCGTGGGAGTCGCCCTTGTGAGGCTCTTGGGACTCGCTGGGGGTCATCCGCCGCTCCCGTCTGCCGGGCCCTGAGACAAGGGCCCGTTGAAGTTCGGCACCGCCTGGGTGTAGCAGGGCACCAGCGGCTTATACGGCGGCTCTTCTGCGGGGAAAGCGGGGCGAGTGCCTTCCGGGGTCAGCGGCGCGCGGGCGATCAGCGACAGGCCCTTCGACTGGCTGGTCGGGATCCCAACCGGCGCGGAGCGGAACGTGGCGCCACCGCCACCGACCAGGAAGCGCGTCATCGTGCCATTGCCGTCGAAGCTCTGCCCGAGCCCCGCCAGCCCGGTCAGCGTGGAGAAGAATTCCTTGTAGTTTTCCACGCCTGAGGTGTTCGGCCCGTCCTGCAGCTTCGTGGTCACGGCCGGGTAGAAGACTTTCGTCAGGCACTTGCTGAACGCTTCGGTCTGTTTGAAGAACGCGGGCTGTTCGCCGAACAGCTTGGCCAGCGCCGGCGTCGCGGCGAGCAGGCCTTTGGCGACGCCCCCGAGCTCGCTCGGCGCAAGCGAGGCCTGTACCTGGGCGATCCACGGCAGCGCAGCGGTAATCGTCGAGGGCAGCAGCTTGACCCCGGGGATCAGATCGGTCGCAAACGCCTGCGTCGAGGGGAACGACGCGTTGAGCGCGGCAAAGCCACGATCGATGCTGCGCAGCGAGCTCGGCAGGATCGCGACCGTCGCGCTCAGGCTGGTGGATTCCACGGCGAAGTTGTGGAAGAACGCGTCGAAGTGGGGGAACAGTTCGCTCAGGTCCTGCTCGTGCACGTTCAGCGCCGCCGTGACTTTGCCGATGCTCGCGACCAGCTTGGAAAGGTCCTCTGTTTCGGTGCCGCTCACCGCCTGGTTGACGATCGCCGAGCCACGCAGCGCCGGGGGCGAAATATGATAAGTCTTGTTCAGTGCCTGCGCCGCGTTCAGGCCGTGCACGTCGGGGTCCTGTTCGGCGTTTTCGGCAGCCGTCGGCTTGCGCGTCAAGGCGTCTCCGTAGCCGGCGAGGAAGTTCTGCAGGTTGGTGCGCGTGTCCGTGTTCAGCGCATCCAGCACCTGATCGAGCTGCACCGGATCGGAGGTCTGCGTGATCGGGATCGTCGAGCCCGAGGAGAGCGTCTTTTCCGAAGGGCTGCCCGGCTGCAGTTCGACGAACCAGTTGCCTTCCAAGAAGATCCGCGGGCGGATCTTCAACGTGGCATCGGCGTGAATCGGCAGACCCTTGTTTTCGATTTCCATGCTCACCAGACCGGTCTCGCCCTCGCGCGTCAGGCCCGTGACCTTGCCGACGTCCACCCCGGCGATCCGCACCGGCGACTTCGGTCGGATGTTGACGGCCGTCGCGAAGGCGGCTTTCAGGCGGTAATCATGCTTGAACGGGATGTGCTTGGTGAAGCCGAAGTACACGGCGACCACCACGATCACGAGAAACACGATCCCGACGCGCAGCGGGTTGTAGCGCTGCATCTCGACGACCGACATTTCGTCGCGACGACGTCCGATCCGGAAGCGACTCATTTCTGCTGCCCCTGCTTCGCGGGAGCCAGGCCGAGGTTCCTCAACGTGGAGGTCGGATACGTCTGCCCGAAGAGGTTCTGTTCGCGGGTCGTCGCTTCATGGGTCGTGCCGACGTTGCCGGGCACGTGGCCGATCACGGTCTGACCGACCGCATAGGTCTCGTTGCCCGCTTCGCACTCCTTCGGCTGGCCGGGGCCGGAGACATTCGGATAGGGGTTGTAGTGCAGGTGATTGTCATTGATTGCCGGACCAACTTCGCCCGGTTTGCCCAAGGGGGCGGATTCGTGATCGATCGAAGGCCCGTTGGCCGGCCCGGAAGAGGGGAAGCCCTCGGCGTTGGGCCCACCCGGAGAGAGCACCGGCAGCACGCGGGCCAGCGTACCGACGCCGATGTTCTCCGAGAACAGGCTCGCCACATTACGGAACGCCAGCGTCAGGTAGTTGCAGGTCACCTGCTCGGGCGCAAGCCCTGCAACCAGCGGATTGGCGAGCGTCGTCGTTTGCGTCAGATCTTCCAGGCCGAGCGTGACGACGGGATTCTGAGCGAATGCCTGGATCGCCTTCGCGGCCGACGCCAATTCCGTGTTCAGCGCGGTGGCGGCCCGCAGGTTGACCGCGCCCACCGTGACCGCGTGACCGAGCGTCGGGGCGGAGATCCGTAGCGCCGCCGCGCTCGGACGCAACAGACGCATGAACTCGGTGGCCTTCGCCAAGAACGGCGCCTGGAACGGGAGCGAATAGGTCGCCTGTTCGAGCGCCGCCGGACCACCAGCGATCGCCTGTTCGAGCGACGGAGCGACGCCCGCCCACGCCGAGAAGAACGTGTCCAGGTCGCTGAACACGTTGGCGTTGGCCTGCGCCACCGGAGCGGTTTGCGAGGCCACCCGGTCGAGCGCCACGAACAGCTCGCCAAATCCCGTCTTCGGCGCGGCGAGGTTGCGCAGCGCCGGGATCGCGTTGGTTACCAGCGGGCGCAGCGTCGAGATCGTGTTGTTCAAGCCCAACCCCCGGCCGGCGAGGCCATCGCCGAAGTTGATCGTGTTGACCTGGATCGCGGTCCTCGTCTTCTGGTCGAACATGTCGAACAGCTGGTTGATGTCGACCGGTTCGCGCGTCTGCGAGACCGGAATCGTCGCCCCCGCCTTCAGCGTCCGCGAGGACGTGCCCTTTTCCAGTTCCAGGTACTTCAGCCCGACCGCCGACACCGACTGCACGATCACTTTGGTATCAGCCGGCAGTGGTTCGAACTTCTTTTCCAGCTTGATGTCGACGGTCGCGGTGACGCGCCCAGTGGCTGGGTCCTGATGAGGGGTCAACGAGCTGACGACGCCGACGCGTGTGCCCGCGATCCGCACCTGGTTGGTCGGCTGCAATCCCGCGGTTTCTGCCAGCTGCACTTTCAGGTTGTACGTCGGGACGAACGGCAACCCGTTGTTCGCGTTGTAGGACAGGAACACGGCCACGACCACGATCAACGTCGTGATCGCACCGATCAACAGCGGGCTGCTCGCCAGGGAGTTGCGCCTGCGGGGGTTCATAACTAAGGCGTCTCCGATGGGTCGCAGCTGATGATTCCGCCGTTCGTAAACGGCGAGGACCCGTCGGCCGCCGGCTGCGTGCCCGCGCCCGGGCAGCGGCGCAGCTGACCGGTCTTGAAGCCCTGCAGGCCCTGCTGCGGGGTGACCGGCGTCAGCGTGTTGTTCGCGCCGAGCGCGAAGTCGTTGAACAGGGGGGCGACACGCGCGTAGTGGCCGTTGGCGTCGTAGTAGGCGCTGCCCGCGCCGAAGTCGCGGATGAAGCCCTCCAGATCTGGGCTGTAAGGGCCGAAGGGAGCGGTGATCGGCACCGATTCCTTCAGCGCGGTGACGTTCGCTGGAGAGCTCGTCGAGAGCACCTGCGCCAGCTCCGGCAGCACGCGGAAGGCGTCGGTCAGGTCGTTGTTCGGCCCGGGCTTGTCGATTGCCTGGCTGAAATTACCCACCACCGGCGTCGCCGTGCTCATCAGCGCAGTCAACCGGGAGAAGAACAGCGGCAGTTCCTTGGTGTCGGGCTTGGACACGTTCACGAGCGCCGTCAACGCATCGAGCGTGGCCGGCAGCGCCGCAAACGTCTGGTTGCCCTGGCGCAGGGTGACGGGCAGCTCGTGCAGGCTCTGCGTGAGGTTGGACTGCTGGTCGCCCACCGCCTGGAAGGTTTTGTTCGCGTTTTCGACAAAGCCGGTGACGCTTTCACTGCGGTCGCCGATCGTCGTGACCGCCTTGGCCGATTCCACGAGGAAGCGCGTCAAGACTCCCTGATCGCTGTCGATCTGCTGGAAGATGTGGTCCGCGGATGCCAGCGACGGACCGAAATACTTGACCGTCAAGCCGAAGTCGGGATTTGTCCCGGCGTACTGTTCGGCCGAGCCCTGGAGCACCTGTTGCAACGCTCTACGCGTCTGCGGGTTGAAGATGTTGAACAGCTGGTCGAGATCCACGACACCGTGCGTAGCGGTGGTCGGCAGCGTCGTCCCGGCCGGCAGCGCGGGCGCGTTGTTGGGACCGGGCGTCAGCGCGATGTAGCGGTTGGCCACGCTCGTCAGCGACGGGACTCGCACCTGTGCGGTGGTGCCCGCGTGCAGCGGCGCCAGCGACGAGTCGACACGAATCGTGATCAACGCCTTGTAGTCCTTCGTCAAGACGATGTTCTTGATGCTCCCGACCGGCACGCCACCGACCTGCACCTGGTCGCCGCGCACGAGCTGGTTGGCTTCGGCGAACAGCAGTTTGTAGGTGGTCTGGCCCCCGCCGGCGAACAGCAGGTAGGCGACGATCAGCACGACCAGTGCCAGTGCGCCCGCGGCCAGCGGCCGGGTGACGCGCGAGGAGGCAGGGCGCGCACGTCCGGCCGGCGACGGAGGACCGTCGGGCGAAGGTGGCGGCGGAGCGGCCGGCGGCCTTGGGGGGCTAGCGGTTGCCACCGGTTTCCTTGCCTTCGGCTTCGGGAGCCGTGGAGGTTGAGCCCGTTGTGGGAGCGCCCGCGGCCGCAGCGCCCGGGTGGTCCGGGATCGACGCCGTCGATGGACCGCTGCCCACCTTCGGGTCGGGGATTTCGCCCAACCGGGCGATCAGCTGAATCCACTGTCCCGGCGTGATCGCCGAGCTGAAGGCACCGGCAGCCCGCGCCTTACCGGTCGATCGAGCTCCGCCCTGTAGCGGCGCGAACTCGACGCGGATGCTGTCGCGCTGGCCCGGCGCCGCGACCGTGTTGGCGACCCCCGGCACGCTCGTCAGGCTGACGATCGCGCTCGGGCGCATCGTGCCCTGCAGGTTCAGACAGCTTGTGGATCACGATTTCGGCGATCGAGCCCAGGTGGGTGGGGTCGGATCCGTCCGCGATCGCGACGCCGTTGACGGCCGCGATCTGGACCGCATCGCCGGCCGAGGTCTCGGCCGCGTTGGCGGCTGTAGCGGGAGCCACGTGGGTGCACCGCAACGAAGACACGGTCGGGTGCAGCCCTGAGACGGACAGGAACTCGAGCGTCGCCAGCACGCGCCGATCGACCTGCCCGGTCTGGACATCCTGACGCCCGCACGTGGCGAGGTGAATCCCGTGATCGTTCAGCACCTGCTGCTCGAGCTGCTCCTTGGACTCCAGCAGCACCTGCCCGACCGTCGGCGAGTTGCCCAGGAACGGATTCTCGCCCTTGGCCCTGAAGATCGAGGTGTTTTCCAGCTGCACCCAGCCGTCGAGGATCGGCTTCGGGTCGATCAGCGGCGCACCCACGCCGGCCGGGCGGATCTGGAAGAGCATGTGTGGTTCGGCGTCCGTCCCAGGGCCGCCGGGCGTCGATCCCGCGGCGCTCGTGCCCGGCCCGACATGCCCGAGGACGGTTCCCGCGAGCACCTGCACGCCGACGCTCAGGGGGTGCAGGTAAACATCCTCAGAACCCGCGCGGAAGACCCGTGGCGTGCTCGTCGGCGAGGACGGCGTCGCCGGGGTCGAGGCAACCGGCGGAGCCGCCGGGGCGGGCGCGGGCGCTTCCAAGCCGGCCGCGGCGCCCAGGGCAAGCCCGGAGACGGCGGCGCCTTCAGACAACGGGGAGCGAGGCTGCGCACCCGCGCTGGCAGGACCGCTCGGAGCGGGTTCGCTCGAGGAGCCCGCTTGTGCGATCCGGGAGCTGACGGCGCTGTGGTCGTGCGGCTCGAGCACCGGGTACAGCGTGGCCACGCCGCCCAGCTCGGCGTAGGTGTAGGTGTTGCCGTAGGCGTCGCGCAGCGACACATACCGGCCCAGCGACGGCGTAACGCCGAGCCCGACGATTTCCCCGTCCTGCACCGCGATCACCGGCGCACCCTGCTGCGAGTAGATCGTCGTCCCGACAAGCGTTTTCGGTGTCTCGGTTCGACTTGCGGACGTGGTCGCGGTTCGACTTGCGGACGTGGTCGCGAAGCCATCGCTGAAGCGCGACGGCGCATGCACCGGGAAGCGCGCCTCGGTCAAGCCGGTGATCGCCCCCAGCAGGTTCGACGGGGTGCCGCCGAGCAGCTGCGCGCGCAGCATCACCGTGTCCACATATGCCTGCGAATGGTTGTACGAGTAGACCGCGGCGTGGATATCCGTATCGCCCCCGGCCGCCTTCAGATACCTGGCGGCGGTGAAGATCGCGTCAGCCGGGTTATATGGATCCTTGAAGCCATCGCCATTGGCGTCCACCCCATACTGCGCCCACTCCGCGGGCAGGAACTGCATCCAGCCCTCCGCGCCGGCGCTCGAGACGCTCAGATCGCGGCCGTAGTCGGTCTCCACCTCGTTGATCGCCGCGAGCACCTGCCAGGGAATCCCGTAGGCAGTGCCGGCCGCCTGGTAGATCGGCAGCAGGAAGGGCGGAATCCGGAAGCTTTCGATGAAGAAGCTCGACACGCCGGAGATCGGCGATCCGAGCGTCAGCGGCAGCGGCGGGGTCAGCGCCGACGGGGCGGGCGCGGAATGTGTCGCTCGCGTGAGCGTCGCGGAAGAGCTTTCCGCGCCTCCGGTCGTTTCCGTCTGCCCACCACCGGCGGAGCCCTTCGTTTTCGCGTGCGCGCCATGCGTGACGGTAGAGCCACCGGCGGAAGTACTCCCCTGCGTATGCTGGGCCCGCACCTGCGGCGTCGTCGTTTCGACCGGCGCGCCTGTGCTCGGCGGCGCGGGCGCGGGGACGGGTTCGCTCGTTGTCGTCGTGGACGGCGGCGCGATGGGAGCTTCGGCCGCCGGCGCCGTAGTTGTGGCTTCGCTCGACGTCGTCGCTTCGGTCGACGTCGTGCCGGTGACAGCCGGCTGTGAAGCTGTGGGTTCGCTGGCGCCCGCCGCCGCCGGAACCAGCGCCAATGCCCCCAGAGCCACAAGCAGTGGCCGGGTCCCGGCTCGGATCAGTGGGCGCGCAATCATCGGCTCAGCGCTCGCATGAGCGGCATCGGGGGTCTCGAAGTAGTGGGGTTCTCAGGCATGTGATCATCGTCTGGGCTCAGTTGCCGAGCAGGTAGTTGAGCAGCATTCCGCTCGCTTCCGAGCTTTCGGCCGAGGGTGTGTAGTAGGTGGTGCCTCCGCTCGCGCCGCCCACCGGGGTGACGGTGGAGGCGGCTCCGCCCGCGGAGCCGAGGCTCCCGAACGCGCTGTTGCCCGACCCCAGCGCCGGCACCGAGCCGGGGTATTTCGCGATCGCCTCGGCCGGGGTCGCGCCGTTCAGAACCGCGAGCGTACGGTCCATCACGAGGCTGGTGGAGCTACCGGCGGCGCTCGCGGAGGCCGCGGAGCCTTCCGTCTTGACGAAGTTGGCGCTGCAGCCGCCCTGGGGAACGACCTTGTAGCCGACGCAGTTCTTGGCGATGATCTCGGTGCGCAGGAAGTGGCCGAGCGAGTCGTATCCGTTCAGGCTGTTTCCACCCAGGAAGGCGAAGTCGAGAAAGCGCTCGAGCCCGCCCGTGTCCCGCAGGCTGGTGAGCAGTTCGTCGAGGTTGCCGGCGAACGGCTTGACCGAGCTGCCCAGCTTCTGCACCTGGCCGAGCAGCGGCTGGGTGGAGGCGATCGCCGGCCCCGAGGTAAGCGCGGTCTTGCCGAGGCTTTTGAAGAACACGTTGGAGCTGTTCGCGAACGCCGGCAGGTGCGTGAAGGTCTGGTTGATCCCCGGCGCCGCCGGCGCGAGGTTCCTAAACACGGCGGTCGTCTGATCGGCGAACTTGCCGATCCGTTCCGCCGCCGGCCCGAGCTGGCGCAGGAACGCCGGGAAGTCGGCGAGGTTGCGGGCCAGCGCGCCACGCTGGTTGGCGCTGGCGCGCGCGACCGTATTGCTCGACACGATGAAGTTGGCGACGCGTTCGCGCACGGCGGCAAACGGAGCCAAGGCCTGATTGGAGTCCACCGCGAGTTTCGCGAGAGTCTTGTTCTCCTTCGCGAAGATCGCGAGCACCTTGTCGAGTTCGCGCAGCGCCGGGTCGGCGCGTTTGATCACGACGTTCAGATCGCTTCCCCGGGCCGCCAGGCCGGCGCCGAGCTCGTTGATGATGATCGTGAAGCGTTCGGCCTCCGGCCGGCGCGTGATGTCCTGCAGCAGATCAACGTCGACCGGGCTGGAGGTGTTCGCCACCGGCAGCAGATACTCGCCTTCGCCTTCGTGCCCGCTCGGGATCTTGTGCAGCGGTGGCGGCAACGGCGTGCCCACCGCGCGGGGCTGGGTCGGCAGGCAGTTGACGAACTTCTCGCCGATCAGCGCCTCCGGTTCGATCGTGCAGCTGGCATCGGCGCGAAAGTCCTGGAAGCCGGGGTTTTCGATGTTCAGCACGACCGCCGCCTGCGCGTGTGGCGTGGGGGTGACGGTTCCCACGGCGCCCACCTTCACGCCGTCGATCTTCACGTTCTCGCCGCCGATCACGTTGCCGGCATCGTCGAAGATCGCGCGTACGGTGTAGGAGCCGTTGGAGCCGCCCGCGGAGGTGGCCAGCAGCACGACCGCCAGCAGCGCGGCCACGCAGGAAGCGACGGCAATTCCAGCCGCGCCTCTCCTCCACCCGACGATCTGCGTCCTCAACCCGATCACTTCCTTGCGGTTCAACTGAGACGAAGGGGGCGCCATCGTATCGATGGCGCCCCCCGCCTTGCTTGCGCTTCGGCCGAGCTCACGTCCCCTTTCGACGTCAGCGCGCCGCTGTCCTGTCGTCTACTTCTTGGGGCACGGCGCCTTGTACGTCGCTTCAGCCGTCGCGCCACCGAGGAAGCTCATGGACGCCTTCAGCGGGAAGCCACCGGCCGGGCACTTCTTCGGCACGGTGATGTAGTAGGTCGCCTTCTTGCCCTTCTTGTATGCGGCGCCCACCACCACGTTGATCGATTTGACCGAGGCGTCGAGCGCTCCCGGCACCGATTCGACCAGCGGCACTTCGGCTTCGACCGTTGGGCCGAAGGGCGGCGAGGAGTTGACGACTTTGCCCTTCGACAGGATTTCGATCGAGACCGGCGAGGTGCCGTCCGCGAAGAACTCCAAGCCTCCCCCTGGGGCGAAGAACGGCTGCACTGACACCGTCTCCTGCACGTGTTCGACGCCGAAGCTGACGATGCCGCTCGCGGAGCCCTTCGGACCGGCCGCGGAGCTCTTCGGGCAGACTCCGGGTCCGCTCGTTTCAATCGCGCTCGCCGCGCACGTGGCGAAGCCCTGCGGGTGCAGCTTCGCGCTCGCGGGCCCATAGAACTTGACCCCGATCAGCGGCGGCGGGAAGCCACCGTATTCGGTCCCGGTGATCGTGAATTCGGTCTGCAGCGCGGCGCCAGCGCCGAGGATGTCACCGGTGCCCGGGAAACCCTTGATCGGCACGGCCTTTGCTTTGAGCGTGATCGTCGGTGCCGCCGATGCCGAGGCCGACAGGGCCAGGACGACCAGGCCGAGCACGGCCAGACAGGTGGATATTCTGCGCATCATCTCTCTCCTCTTATTTGATGGACAGATCCCCTCGATCCGGGTAGCTCCGGAACCATTGCCGGTCCGGCGTTTCGAGATCCCCGGCCGATTTGGCCGGAGAACAATGGCGATCTCTACGACAACCATATCCGTCCCGGCGGATCGCTTCAAGCCCGAAGGCGCAGGGCCCATGGCTTGCGGCACACATTCATTGTTATATCTGGCTATTACGGCCAGCCAGCCCAAGGGATCGAGGTCCGAATACCACCATTCCCCGATACTCTCATGCTCAACCAGAGGGTCAGCCTAAGACAACTCCAGCTGCTCGCCGGCGAAGCGCACGCCGACCGGTTCGAGGAGCACCTGCCGTGGCCCCTCCTCCACACGCCCTGCCACGATTGCGCTCAGGCCGAGGCGTTGGGCGATCGCCACGATCCCCTGCCCGGTGCCGGCTGCGCAATACAGTGCATAACCGGACCCCATGTTGAACGTCGAGTACGCCGCGTGCGCGTCCATCTGTGCCTGTTCCACCATGAAGCCCAGCACCCTCGGCACCTCCGGCAGTTTCTCGATTCGGTAGGTCAGCGCACGCGATGGGCGCATCAGCTTCAGCAGGCCATGACCGGTGATGTGGCTGATGTAGCGCAGCGGCAGCTCCTCCTTCAGCAGCGTCTCGACGAGCCCCACGTACATCACCGACGGTTCCAACAGCGCCTCGCCGAACGACGTGCCGTCTCCCAGCTCGGTCGCATAGCCGTCCGGTAGCCGCCCCGCCAGCAATCGTGCCAGCGAGGCCCCGTTGGCGTGCAGTCCGCTGGAGGCCACCAGCACGATCTCATCGCCCGGTTGCAACTCCTCGCCCAGGATCGGCCGTCCGCCCTGCGGGACGGCGCCCACGGCGGCGCCCGCCAGCTCGATCTCACGCTCGTCCAGTAGCCCCGGCAACGACGGCGACTCGCCGCCGCCCCAGGTGCAGCCCGCATCCACGCATGCCTGCCGCCAGCCCTCGATCAGCGCCGCCCCGCGCTCACCCTCGCTGTACCACTCCGACGCCCCGGTCGCGAAGTACGCGTTCACGACGAGCGGCAGCGCACCGACACAGCACAGGTCGTTGAGGATCGCCGCGACGGTGTCGTAGGCAACATCCCCAAACCGGTTGATCCCCTGCGCTTCCAGCACGTGCCGGGCGATCACCGACTTAGTACCCAGCCCCTCCACGACGAACGCAAGTGTCCGCCCGTCGAGCTCGAACACGAACGCCGGCTCGCCTCTGGAGGAATCGAGCGCATGCCCACCTCGTGCCTCGAGCAGCGCTGAGGTGGACAGCGCCCCGGCAATCGCCAACCGCTTGCCGGCGTCGAGCGTCTCGTAGTCAACGCCCGCCGCGCGGTAGCTGGTGGTCTCGCCCGGCGACTCGGAATCGGTCATGCCCGGGACCCTACCTACTGCAGGAGGTTTCCCTTTGTTCTGACCATCTCAGCCAAGCGGGTCCGCGACTTCATCCCGACCGGGTTTCTTCCGGTCGGGAGGAACGTCCGGATCCCGCGCTTCTTCCGGTCGGGAGGAACGTCCGGATCCCGCGCTGGTCGCGAGGAACATCCGGATCCCGCGCCGCTATCTCCTATTTCTTCTTATGACCCTTCAGCGACTTCGTCGGGCACGGGACCTTCAGTTCGGTCACGATGTTCTGGCCGCCTTCCAACGTCACTTCGCCCTTGCCCGGGAAGCCGCCCTTCGGGCACTTCGCCGGGACGCGCCCGTAGTAGTAGGTCTTGCCGTTCTTCCTGATCGCGGCGCCGGCCCTCACGTGCAGCGAGGTTCCCGACACCGGCAGCGCACCCGGTACCGAGTCGACCAGCGGGATTTCGAACGTCAGCTTCGGCCCGTACGGCGCTGGAGCTGTTTCCCAGTGCGCCGGGATGATGATCTGCGCCGAGATCGGCGCGGCCGCGTTGGCGTACGCCACGACCCCGTTGCCGGGAATGATGAAGATTTCCAGCGCCCCTTCCTCGCGCGTCGCTTCGCCCATGCCGATCTGATCGGCCACGCCGACCGTGCCATCGGCGATCCGCGACTGCTTGGGACAGCCTTCCGGGCCGACCTCTTCGAGCTTTGCCACCGAGCAGGTCGGGAAGCCCGTCGGGTCGATCTTCGTGCCCGCCGGGAAGTACTCCACCAGCTTGCGCGTCTGCAGGGGCAGGCCACCGGGCAGTTCGTTGCCTTCGAGTTTGCCTTCCACTTCGACCTCCGCGCCGGCGCCGAGGATATCGCCCGTTTCCGGAAAGCCCGGGATCGGTTTGATCGACGCTTTCACGCCGGTGATCACCGCTGCCGAGGCGACCGCCGGCAGGACGAAGACGGCCAGTGCGGCCAAGACCACGTACGTACATGCTTTGCGCATCAGCTCTCTCTCCCTGCTAGGTGGTGGGCCATCTCGATCCAGCTGCGTAGCTTCCCCTGGTGCGATGACGTGCAATCAAGTCTAAAGGTCCGGCGAATCGGCCGCGCAGATCGGCAGACGCACCTGCGTCTGGTTAAGAACACCTCGGTTCGCAAGGAGTATCGGCCCGCGTCAAAAGCGCTCCTGCCCGCCACCCAGTCCCGACCGGGCGCCGCGCCGCTGCTCGCGCGCAGCCCAGACTCGATATACCCCTCAGCACCCCGCCGTCCAAAGGAGGACCAATGGATTTCCAGCCAAGCGAGCGCTGTATCGAATTCAAGGAGCGCCTCGGCGCGTTCATGGACGAGCAGATCTATCCGGCCGAGGCGGTCTATCAGCGCCAACTGCGCGAGTCCGGCGATCCGCACCATCAGCCGCGGGTGATGGAGGATCTCAAGGTTCGCGCGCGCGAGGCCGGGCTGTGGAACATGTTTCACCCCGACCCCGAGTACGGCGCCGGGCTGTCCAACAGCGACTACGCCCCGCTCGCCGAGATCCTCGGGCGCTCGCACATCGCCTCGGAGGCCTGCAACTGCTCGGCTCCCGACACCGGCAACATGCAGGTGCTCTCGCAGTTCGCCTCCCCCGCGCAGAAAGACCGCTGGCTGCGACCTCTGCTCGACGGCGAGATCCGCTCCGGCTTCGCGATGACCGAGCCCGACGTCGCCTCCTCCGACGCGACGAACATCTCTTTGCGGATCGTCCGCGACGGCGATGACTACGTTCTGAACGGCCGCAAGTGGTGGTGCTCGGGCACTTTGCATCCGCACTGCCGGATCCTGATCGTGATGGGCAAGACCTCGCTCGACGGGCCACGCCATTCGCAGCAGAGCCAGATCCTCGTGCCTCTAGACACGCCCGGCGTCTCGATCCTGCGCGGGTTGGGAGTGTTCGGCTACCAGGACCAGGAGGGCCACGCCGAAATCGACTTCGTCGACGTGCGCGTCCCGGCGGAGAACCTGATCGCCGGCGAGGGCGAGGGCTTCATGATCGCGCAGGCGCGTTTGGGGCCGGGGCGCATCCACCACTGCATGCGTGCTCTCGGCGCCGCCGAGCGTGCCCTCGAGGCGATGTGCTCGCGCGCCGCCTCGCGCGTCACGTTCGGCCAGCCCGTCGCCGCGCGCGCCAACGTCCAGGACTGGATCGCCGAGTCGCGGATCGAAATCGAGATGGCGCGTCTGCTGACGCTCAAGGCGGCCTGGCTGATGGACACCGTCGGCAACCGCCACGCCCGTACCGAGATCGCGGCGATCAAGGTCGCGGCGCCTTCGATCGCCCTGAAGGTCGTCGACCGCGCAATCCAGGTTCACGGTGGCGGTGGGGTCTCCGACGACTTCACTCTGGCTTGGGCGTACGCCCACCTGCGGACCCTGCGGTTGGCCGACGGACCCGACGAGGTGCACAAGATGTCGATCGCCCGCCGCGAGCTCGCGCCCTACGTCTCTCCGCGGGAGAGCTAGCCGCGGTAGGGGCGACAGGCACGGCCCACGGCCGGCTACCGTTGCACCACCCCGCTCGGGACCACGCCGATGTTCCTGCTCGCCACGCTTCTCTATCCATGCGTGCTCGCGCTGCTCTGCCTCGGAGCGGGGCTGCTCGTCGATCGGGCCAGCGGCGGATTCCTGCCGGGCGTCCTTTTGGCGGTGATCGGCGCGGCGGCGCTGATCGGCGTCTCACAGCTCACGACCCTGTCCGTCTCTGCCGCGCCGGCGACGCCCTACGTATTGGCGCTGCTCGCGCTCGCCGGCTTCGCCGTCGGGCGCGGGCGGGTGGTCGCGGTGCTGCAGGCGCCGGCGAGTGGCGAATGGCGGCGCTATCGATGGCAACTCGCGGTGCCGGTCCTTGCCTACATCGCCGCCCTGGCCCCGGTCCTGTTCGCGGGCCGCGCATCGTTCTCCTCGTACGGAGTGCTGACCGATTCGGCCTTCCACATGCTCGGGGCCGACTTTCTGATCCGCCACGGTCAGGACTTCTCGCATCTCGACCTGCACAACTCCTCGGGCATTTATCTCAACGCCTACTACAACACCTCCTACCCCTCGGGCGCGGACACCCTCTTCGGCGGCTCCGCGTTCCTCCTGCACGTTCCGTTGATCTGGGCCTTCCAGCCGTTCAACGCGTTCATGCTCGCTCTGGCCACCGGCCCGGCCTGGACGCTCGTGCGGCGGCTCGGACTCTCCGGTTGGCTGGCGGCCCTGGCCACGCTCACGATCACCCTGCCCGCGCTCGTCTACGGCTACGAGCTGATCGCCTCCGTCAAGGAGATCTCCTCGCTGCCGATGATCCTCGCGCTCGGTGCGCTCGTCGTGCTCCATCCTCGCTGGCTGCGTGGCCCTCCTGCGCAGGCGGCGCCGTTCGCGCTCGTCGCCGCCGCGGGGGTCTCTGCGCTCGGGGTCTCGTTCGGCGCGTGGGTGCTCACGGCTGTGATCGTGCTCGCGGCAATCGTGATCCGCGACATCGCGGCCGGCCGTCAGCCCACACGGCAGGCCCTTCTGCTCGTGGCGGGCGGTGCGGTCATCGGCTTCTTCGCCGCGCTGGGCACCTGGCTTGACCTGTCCGGGTCACTCCAGGTGGCTCGCAACATCGCATCGACTTCCAATCCCGGCAACCTGCAGGCACCGCTCCGCTCTGTCCAGATCCTCGGGACCTGGCTTGTGGACAGCTACAAGCACGTCCCCCTCGCAGGGCGGCTCGACGCCTCCTACACGCTCGCTTTGGTCGCGCTCGCCGCCGCCGTGCTCGGCGCCGTGTATCTCCTCGGGTACCTGCGCGCCTACGCACTGGCCGCCTGGATCGCCTTGACACTCGCCGTCTGGCTCGGGTTGAGCGCCTACGGAACGACGTGGGCCGACGGCAAGGCCCTGATGCTGACCTCGCCGGTGGTCGTGCTGCTGGCTTGGTCCGGCGTGGCCGCGCTGCGCGCTTTCGCCTCGCGGCCGGCACCGACGGCGAGATCTCGGCCGATCTCAAGCCCGGTGCTCCAGTCGGCGGCCCGTTGGGCTGCGGCGCTGTTGGCACTCGCGCTCGTGGGTGGCGTCGCCGTGTCCGACGCGATGCAGTACCACGGCTCCAACCTCGCACCGACCGCGCGGTATGAAGAGCTGGCGGCACTCAACTCCCGTTTTGCCGGACGGGGGCCGGCGCTGTTCACTGACTACGACGAATATTCGCTGTATGAGCTGCGCGACCTCGATGTGGGCGGGCCGGGCTTCATGTATCCGCCCCCTTCGATTGTGCAAGCCGAGGGTCAGCCGGCTGATCTCGATCGGGTTTCGCCGGAGGCGCTGCGCTCCTACCCTCTGATCGTCACCCGCCGCGACCCCACCGCGGTACGGCCGCCCGCCGCCTACCGCCTGCTGTTCCAGGGGACCTACTACCAGGTCTGGGGCCGCCGGCCCGGTGCTCCAGCGGCGCTCGCCCACCTCGGGGGTTCGTCAAGCACGCCGCCGGGTGGCCCTTTGCAGGCGAACGAGCGATCGCTGACGGACGGATCTTCGCTGCCGGGGGCACTACCGCCGGCGGGCGCGCTTCCGATTCAGTGCTCGCGGCTCGCGGGTCTAGCGCGCCTGGCTCAACTGCACAGCGCGCGGCTCATCAGCGCGTGGCCACCGACGATCGTCGGGGTTGATGTCGCGCGCGCCTTGCATCCTGCCTGGGCGGAGTCTCGCCTCGGACTCCTGATGTCGCGCCCCGGCCATCTGACGGCGACGTTCGTCGTGCCGCACGCCGGAATGTGGGATTTGTGGCTCCAGGGAGAGATCATGCCGCCGGTCGCAGTGAGCGTCGACGGCCATCCCCTCTCCTCGATCGATGGCCAACTCACCGGCGTTGCCACCGACCCCGACACGATGGCGCCTCTGCGAGTTTCCCTTGCAGCCGGACGCCATCGCGTAATGATCACGCGTGGAGCATCCAACCCGCTGGCGCCGGGCTCCGGGGGCTCAGCGATCCTCGACTCGATCTTCCTCACGCCGGTTGGCTCAGGCGCCCGGGCGACGCTTCACGTCACCCCTGCTATTCAGTGGCGATCACTCTGCGGACGGCCACTGGAGTGGGTCGAGGTTGTGGCGAATTAGCGCTTTCAAACGCGCTTGAAGCCCAGCAGGCCTTGCTCGTCTGGTAGACGATCACAAACGGTCTTCGCGGTCTTCGGCGATGATTCGGTCCAGAACCTTCCCGATCCCCCGAGTAGGGCAACGCGGGCATTCGCCCGCGACAACACGATCTACCGGTCGGCGCCGTCCGACGAAAACCCTGCTCCCGTGAGCATCCGCCGCAGGTCGACGATCATCTGCCGGTCGACATCCTTGCCGTGCGGCCGTCCCAGCATCTCGGTCTCAGCGCCGAGCGTGACCTTGAACTTGCCGTTGTGCTCCTCCTCCACGGTCCCGACGGCCTCCAGCAGCGAGAGCACCTGGCGCCACTCGACGTTGCCGCTGGCCGGATGGTCGAGGATCTTCTCCAGCGTGTCGCGGTGGTGGTTGTTCAGGTCGCTGTTCTTCGTCATTGCCTGGCTGCAGTCTATGGGAGAGCAACCTCGAACATGAGGTCGCAGCTTCGTCGAGGCGCTGTTCGCCCTCGAGGCCGAGAGCCGCCCAGGCCCGCGGGCCGGCGATCACGAGAGGCCACGCACCTCACGAGCCAGCTGCTCGCTCGCGGTGTAGCGGGTGGCGGGACCCTTTCCCTGCTGGCTGATCAGCCCAGCATCGAGTAGGCGCCTCAGGTCGCTGCTCGCAGTCGGTAGCGACACGTCAGCCTCAGTAGCGTAGGCAGCTCGGTCAGTACCTTGGAAGAGGCTCTGCTCGAGGGCGATGACGAGACGATCGAGCCAGCCGCGCTGCTCCACGAGCTTCTTGAGGTACGCCCATCGCACACCGGCTTCGGCGAGTTGCCGCAGGCGCCGGCGTGCTTGCACGACATGAGCCTCAGCGCAGAACCTCACGAACGGCGTCGCATCGCGCTCAGGCCGATAGGACCCGCCCTGTACCTCCTGCAGCGCCGCGTAGTAGGCCGACGTGTTGCTGCCGAGGTATTCCTCGATCGAGACGAACTCTGGCGCCAACAACCCACCACGTGCAAGCACCAGCGATTGGACGATCCGTGATACTCGGCCGTTGCCGTCCCGGAAGGGATGGATGGAGACGAGATGCAGATGGGCTATCGCCGCACGCACGATCAGGTGCACCCCAGGATCACCATGCTCAAGCCACTGCATGGCCTCCCCAATGAGTGGCGACACCTGCTCGGCCGGGGGACCGACATACGCGGGCGGTCCCCCACTCAGGCTCGTGACCTCAATCCCGCCACGGCGGTACTGGCCCGGCTCTTTGTCCTTCTGGAAGTAGCAGGCGTCGAAATGGAGATCGAGCACAACACGATCCACCCATCGAAAAACGGGGTCCCCCGACATGACGCCGACATGGTCCATCGCCCGCGCGTAGCAGGAGAGCGCCATTCGATCCCCATCAGTCGGATCTGCCAGCTCATTCCCGCTCGCAACGGCCAGCATCTCATCCTCGGGCACGTGGAAGCCCTCGATCTCGATCGAGCTCTCCGCCGATGAGGCACGCCACTGACGGCGCAGACCGCCGAGCCATCGTCCGGCGACTCGGGCCTGATCACCCAATTCGTCGCGCAACGCGTCAAATGCGGCGAGCTCAGCTTCTAGGACCGCATCAGGTCGAGGGATACCGTAAATCATGGGCATAACTATAGTCGATCATTCGTATGATCGACTGATAGATGGATACCTTTAGCGACCTACCCTCGCTCTAGATCTTCTGGTGAAGCGCAAGGTGTAGCTGGGGCCGTCGCGTTGCTACCGTCGAGCGCATGACGATCCAGCGCATGGAGCACGTGGGCGTCGTGGTCAATGACCTCGCAGCCGCGACGGCGTTCTTCGTCGAGCTCGGACTCGAGCTGCAGGGCGAGGGGTCGGTCGAGGGCGGTTGGGTGGACCGCGTCGTGGGACTCGATGGCGTCCGGGCAGAGATCGCGATGATGGAGACCCCGGACGGCCACGGACGACTCGAGCTGACGAAGTTTCACGCCCCGTCGGGCCAGGGCGGCGACCGGCACGCGCCGGCGAACGCCCCGGGCATCCGTCATGTCGCATTCGCAGTCGACGACATCGACGCTGTCGTCGCCGGTTTGCGGGCGCGCGGAGCGGAGCTCGTTGGCGAGGTGGAGCGCTACCGAGACAGTTATCGACTCTGCTACGTCCGCGGCCCGGAGGGGATCATCGTCGAGCTGGCGCAGCGGATCGGCTGAGGGCTCCGGCCAGCCGCTTGCTCACGGCCCGGGGTTGCACAACGTCCGAAAAAAATGGAGACGGCCGTACGTTGCGCAAACCCCTTGGTCGTACGGGCTGCGCCGCTGAGCTTGGCGTAGAACGCCGACATGGAGAGCCGCAGCTCTGGGCGCGGACGATACGGTCGCTGGCGACGTACGTGAGGGGCGGCTGACGACGCAAAAAAAGCCCCAGCCGCGTCATCCCAAGGGAGAGAGGCGCACCGGGGCGTTCGCCTGGCAGAGTAGCAGCGCAGTCACCGTCCGAGCCGGTACGCTGAGAGCATGTCACGGCTAGATCGCATCACCACTGTCCCGAACATCTGCCACGGGCAGCCCACGATCCGTGGTCTACGCTACCCGGTCGAGAGCCTTCTGGAACTCCTAGCTTCAGGCATGACGATCGGGCAGATTATCGCCGATCACCCAGACCTCGAACGCGAGGATCTGCTCGCCGCTCTGGAGTTCGCGGCGCTCGCCGCCGGCGGGCACCGGGTCGTGCCGCTCGCCGCAGCATGAAATTCCTGATCGATGCTCAACTCCCGCTGCGGCTGTCCAACCTGTTGGCCGAAGCCAATCACGACAGTATCCATACCTCCAGCCTGCCAGACGGCAATCGAACCGGCGACCGCCAGCTTGCGGACATCGCCGACAGCGAGAACCGCGTGGTGGTCACAAAGGACCGCGACTTCCGCGATAGCCACCTGCTGCAAAACCTGCCAAGCCGGCTCCTCGTGGTCGCCACCGGCAACATCGCCAACGACGACCTGCTCACCCTGTTCGAGGCCAACCTCAGCTTGATCGCTGACGCCTTCGAGAACGCCTCCCTCGTCGAAATCAGCGAGGCGAGCGTCGTAATACACGACAGCCGATGACCGCCACGCCAGTGCAGACAGCTGTTAGTGGAGAGGACCGTACGTTGCGCAAACCCCGCGCTTGTTCACGCGCCGTACCTGTCTTTGGCGTAGTTGCCGTGCAGCAGCCGTAGATCAAGCAACGGTGCCGCCTGTGTGATGCGGCGCGGCGCTCGACGTTAGTCGGATCCGGTTGGTTCCGTCCGTCGTTCCTTCAAACAACTCGGGGTGCTTGGCGGCGCGCGCACGGACCTGTGCGGGCGGGAGCGGATGCCCGTCCTTTCGACCGTACAGCCGACGCTCCGTCACGAGTCGGGCCACCTCGTGCACGGCGACCCAATCCGTACCGAAGTCCTTGAGCACAATCATCATCGCCTCGTGCAACTTCAGCCGCATCGGAGTTATTGGATCAGCGGTGATGATTTGCGCCACGCGCTGATGGCTGATGCCTACAGCAGCAGAGATATCCCTGACGGAAAGTCGACCGTGATAATTCGCCTGCCGTATAACGAGATCGCGCTCGCTCTCGGCCTCCGCCGCTAGCGTCCTCGCCCGAGCGGACTTCCGTTCCACTTGGATCAACTGCTCCTGATAGTTCATTTGGCGAGCCTACTAGACACAAGTCCCTATGTCAAGCTAGGGCGACAAAGCAGCTAGCCTTTCGTCCCAGCTTCCTGGGTGCGCTGCTACACATCGGAGTCCGGTGCCTACCCGTCCCGCACCCCCGTGCCCGTGCCGTCCAGCAAGCCGTAAAGCTTGGTAGGCGGGGGCAGCAACCGTACCGTCGCGCCTGTCGGTTAGGCTGGCATCAATGTGAGCAACATGGTCGCTGTCGCCATTCCCGCCGCCCCGACGGGCAATTCGGTCGGAATTAGAATCAACGAGCGGGACAGACGAAAGGCGACGGGAGCCTTCTACACCCCGCCAAGGTTGGCCCGGCTGCTCGCAAGATGGGCGCTGGAAGGCAACCCGAGTCGTATCCTCGAGCCTTCCTTCGGGGACGGCGTCTTTCTGCAGGCAGCGTACGATGCCCTCACAGAGGCTGGCGTTCCCGGCCCCGAGTCCAGGCTAACCGGGGTTGAGATCGACGCAGATGCGGCACAACAGGCCTGTGAACGCATCCCGAATCTCAAGACCGACCAGCTGCATTGCGAAGATCTCCTCTCGCTCGAGCCCAGGTTGTTGGGCAAGCCGTTCGAAGCAATCCTTGGCAACCCCCCGTACATTCGACACCATCGCCTTACTGAGGACCAGATCGCTCGGGGCCGCGCTGGGGCGCGACGGCTTGGAGTGGAGCTGAACGGACGCAGTGACGCTTGGGCATACTTCTGCGCCCATCTGCTGCAGTTCTTGGCGCCGGGCGGCAGGATGGCCCTGGTGCTGCCCGGCGCGGTGCTGCATGCCGAGTACGCCAGGCCACTGCTCGACGCCCTTGCGAGTGATGAGGGCGAGACGCAACTCCTCGGCATTGGTGAGCGCCTCTTTCCTGGCGTGCAGGAGCGCACGGTCGTCCTGCTACTAGACCGCTCGCGACGAAGCCGGAGTACTGTCGTGCACCGTCGGATCGCGAGCATGGACGGGCTCGGCGCCGCCCTGAGACGTGCGCCCAAGCGCCGTCCTTCGAAAAACGCGACGAAAGAGGACGTCGCGCAGAACGCAAGCGTGGGCTGGGGCCTTACCGGCCGCGAGTCGACGGTATGGCAGGAGATCCAGGCGTGCAGAGGCATTGCGCGACTCGACAGTGTTGCCCAGATCCGTATCGGCGTCGTGACGGGCGCAAACGACTTCTTCATCAGGACGCCGGACGCCGTTGGCGCCCTCGCCAACGGGGTGGATTCAGTGCCGATCGTTAGCCGCGGCCGATGGCTGACTAAGCCTCGCTGGACCACCTTCGACCACATGACGGTCGCTCAAGAGCCCTCGCGTCTTGCGCTATTCGCACCTAGCCTATGTCGGCTTTCAAAGGCGGCACGCGACGAGCTGGCACGAGCAGTACATCTAGGTCTCGACAAACGCAGCCATTGCAGACGGCGCTCCCCTTGGTATGCGATCACAGACACCGCGGTACCGGACATCTTCTTGCCCTACATGGGATCGGACGCGCCACGTCTCATCGTCAACGAGTCGGGCGCTACATGTACGAACGCAATCCACCGGGTCGTGTTGCACGAGAACGCCAACATCTCGGTGGACGTGGTCGCCGCGGCGTCATGGACGACTCTCTACCGTCTATCGACCGAGCTATTTGGCCGTAGTTATGGAGGTGGCGTGCTGAAGTTGGAGCCGGGCGGTGCCGCGCAGCTGCTGGTATCGACGATCGAGGTGGCAAACATCCTGGATGAAATCGACGAGATGTTCCACTCGCGAGGGATAGAGGCAGCGAGACGTCTCGCCGATCGGCGGATTCTCACGGAACGTCTCGGAATCGACAAGGCTGAACTCACCCTGCTCACCCGCGCGGCTGACCGGTTGCGACAGCGGCGCAAGGCGTGAGACTATCGCTTGCTTAAGCCGCCAGAACGTCGGCGGGAGGAAACAACTTCAGTTCGACCAGCGGCGAACCGGTGCTCTGTTCGACTGCCTTCAGCTGCCAACGCAGGAACGAGGACAGCCTCCGTTGCTGAATCCCGCGCCACATGCGTGCCGGCGGAGTACCGCGCCGCACCTCTTCGCTCCAGCGCAATTGGAACAACTCGCTCAAAAGGAACTCCAGACAAGCCATAGGCGTCGGCGGGAAGATCGGCAGGCGCGGGATCGGTAGAGACTTCGGGAACGGCGGAACCGGCTTCGTGCCGAGCACCTGGGTGTGGAAGCAGCTGCCAGGGGAATCGTAGGCGCCGACCTCCATCCGCCACATGCTGAGCGCAGCGTCCACCTCGCTCTCTAAGTCATGCAGGCGAAGCATGCACGTCGCGTTTCCGGTTAGGAAAACCTCTTTTACTGGCTTCGGCCCGGTGCACAACTGCCACTTGAAGCTGAGCGCGCCGAGGACGTCGCTTCCTTTCTGGGGTGCACCGCCCGGCTTTCGCTCGTACTCGAGGAGGCTCGGCCTAGTCCAGATCGGCTCCTCGCGCGATATCTGCCATGTAAAGTCCCTATGTGACTGCCCGACCGCAATGGCCAGCTCGTGCTTTGACTGCTCCAGTCGTCTTTGACCCTCAGCGGACAGAAAGCCCGAGGCGAGCTTGCTTACAGCCTCCATCTCCTGCCTCAGGTCCAACACGCTGAGGCGCAGCACCCGCTCCTCAGACATCGCCGTCCAGCAGGTCGCGGTCGCTCGGCACGACAAGCCCCCGCAGCGTCTGGGATTCGGCGAGTAGCTCGCGTGGAGCCCACGCATCGTCAGCAAAGGGCGGCCAGTCGTCGGGCTGCAGCCGCAGCGCCTCGCTCACCGGAATCAGCTCACGGGGGCGGTAGCTGTCATCAATTGCGGGTACTACTTCATGGTCCAGGAAGGTGAGCTTCCTACCGGCGAGCCTCGCGAAAGCCTTCTGCAGCCGATCGATACCGCCCTCGCCGTCGGTCAGGCGGAAGGCCAGCTCGTCGATTCCCGCGCGCCACCACTGCGGGCCGTAGAGATCGCAAAGGATCCCTTGATATTGCACTGGTCGTAGCGCGGCCTTCAGCTTGGAGTTACCGTGCAGCAATTGCTTGAGTTCATCCTCAGGAAGCCGCAGCCGCGCGGCAAGCCCGATCGTGTCTGTCAAGAACGCCGGGTAGGGCAGGATTCTCTGTGCTAGCCAGCGGATCACCGCGAGGGCGTGGGTGCTCTCGGAGAGCTCGTGAATCGGCGGATGACAGGCGCTTACGTCGGCTGCGGCGGTCTGGAAGAAGTCACCGGGATCCAGTGCTAGGAGCTTGTGCAGCCGCACCGTGGCCTTGCCAGGGTTCTCCGGCCAAGGACGCGGCAGGCGTTGGATCGCATGCGCAAGGGACAGCACACCCGGCGCGACGGTCGGATCCTCCTTCTGGAAGATCCACTCAAGATTGTTCAGCCGCGCCAGCGCGAACCCGCGCAGCTCGACCGGCATCCTGCCGGCGATCTCTTCGACCTTGCCGGAATGCAGTGCGACACCGGTCACGGTGCCACGAGGAAGCTGATTGATCTGCTCACGGATCACTGCGCTGAGCGCTAGGCCGTTCGGCGGGCACGTCAGGCCGGCGCTGGCACCAGCCCAGTCGCTTAGCTCATAGTCGACGAGTATCAGGTCGGCGCGCTGCAGGTCAGTATGAGTGAACGTGTCCGGAGTCCGCGGGATGACATCCGCTGCCTTTTTGCCAATCGCCTGCGCGAGTCTGCGTGCATCCTCAAACTTGTCGTCAACGACGAGAATCGTCGGGATTCCGCGTGGACTCACGAGGCGAACTCCACCTGAATCGCTGTCACATATCCCTTGCGTGGCGGGACGAAATGGATCTGTGCCCCGTACTCCTCCAGGATGCCGCGGGTGATTGGCAGGCCGAAACCCATCCCCTGCCCGAGCAGCGGGTCAAGATCGGTGGTGGTCGTCTCAAACGGGCGAAACCACCGTTCCGCGTTCTCGAGGTCGACCGCGGTGCCAGTGTTCTCAACCCTCAGAATGAGGTGATCGTTCTTCGTGGTCGCGGTCGCTCTCACTTGACCGTCCTCGCCGGCCGCCTTGACCGCATTCGTGATCAGGTTCAGGAGCACAGCCGTCAGCTCGGCCGGGAACATTGGCGGGGTGCGGAGATCCTCTGGGACGCGGTTCGTGAACGTGATGCGGCGCCGCTTCAACGCCGGGTCGATCAGTTGGGTAGCGCGTGCCACACGCTCGGACAGTCGCTGACGAGAGCGGCGCCGCACCGCCAACGGACTCGTGAGGTCAACCAGATAGCTCGCCTGACGCTCAAGGCGAGCACGCAGGTCATGCACCGACTGGTGGGCTTCCGCGACCGTCCGCCGGGCCGCGGCGGTCGCGAAGCTATCCGGATCCTCACGTAGGCGTCCGAGCACCGTATCAATCGTGTTCGAAATTGCGAGTAGCCCGTTCAGCTCATGCACGAACTCAGCCATCTGGATGCCAACCGACGCCAGCACAGGTGTCATGCGCTCCTCTGCGAGTAGCGCGTCAATCGCACCGCTCAACCGCTCCATCTCCTGTTCGATCTGGACGAGTCGGTTTTCCGCTTCCACGGTATTGCCCGCTGCCATACTGGTGCGCATCGTGGCGATCTCGGCGCGAGTGGACTGTAGGCTCTCGTGGACCTCCTCGGTCCAGGTCCGCGTGGGGGACGGGCTAGGCTGAGGCGGACCAGACTCAGCTGCGGGGTCGTCCGAGGCGGGCGGCAGCTCGATAGCCCTAGCTCGTCGTTGTGCTCTCGCGGCGCGCTGCTCCTGACGCCCGGCGGCACGCGCCCGGGCGAGCAGGTTAATGCCAAGCCTGGTGATGTCCTTGAGGTTTGAGAATGCGCGGTTCGGAACGAACCCTTCGCGATTGACGAGCATCTCCAGCTGGCCACTCTGCTCACGCACGAGGAAGACGGCACCGACATACGAGTCGGAAGGTAGGATCGTGAGGCCTACGTCGCTGTCATCGCTCCACTCGACATCGGCGGCGAGCTGCCGGTTCTCGTCGATTAGACGCAGAGCCCTGCTACGCGCCGCATAGTCGCGGTTGACCTCGAGCCAGTCGTTGTCCATCGCACCGTACGGCAGCACACGAAAGCCCTCGGAGTACACACGGATGCCGGCAACCCGCTTGGACCAATTGCGAAATAGAGTGCCGCCACCGAGACGCTCACGGGCCAGTATCCGTGCCTGGAAGAAGGGGCCCGCAACCGAGTCGGGATGCGTCGCCTTGTACGTCTCGCGGTGCGCGGCTCCTTCAGTGTGCTCAAGCTCCCGAGCGGTCGGCGACATCGCGAAGGTGACCCCGTCGGGACGGGCGTCGATCTCAAGAGCCCACTCAACCGACTCAATCAGCTCATCCCAGTGCTCGGCGCTCAGCGAGAAATCACCGGCCAGGTTGATCGTGAAGCCCGGGTCAGGGTCCTCCCCGGAACTGTCACGGACCCGAGGTGCCGCGAACAAAAGACCGCCACCGAGACGTTCGGTCAGGGTGTCGGACTCCACGAGCGCCCGCGGCGGGGAGAATGCTTCGGCGTCAGCTATGAACTCCGCAACGTCGATCTCGCTCCAGGAGTGGCGCAGCCCCGAAAGGCTGATCACCGTTCCCCAAGCTCGCGCGCCCGTTGGCGCGTAGCTCTCTAGCTCGATGGCAGCGCCCGCATCGTCCATCGTGCGGTGGCGCTCAATCTCACGCCAGTCGATCCGCGCGCGGACGCCACGGGCCGGGCGTCGAGCCGTCGACCATGCCACCGAATCGACCTCGATCACGCGAGCAAGCTTGTGCGTGGCGAGGCGCCCCACCCCCTTCTCGCCCGTGTAGCGCCGCCCGAAGCGTGCTGAGCGGCGCTCCCCGCTCGTCTTCGAGCGTCCAGCCAGGCGAAGGAAGCCGTCGCGGAACTGCGCGAGCGTCATGCCTGTCCCGTCGTCGGACACGATGATCGAGCCACCCTCCTCCGAGCTGGTGTTCTCGCCAATCACGCTGACAACGCTCGCGTCGGCATCGTATGAGTTCTTGACGAGCTCTAGGAGAGCGGTCGCGTCACGGCCCACGAGTAGCTCGCCGAGCTCACGGAAGAGCTGCGTGTCGACTGTGAAGGCCGCGGGCTCGGGTTTCCCGTCCCGCTCTGGTGCGTCGCTGGTCATTGCGGAGAGTCTGCCTGACGGCGCCGACGAGAGGCCGGCTGGCGGCGATCCGTCGCCGTCCCGCACTCGAAGCTCCCATCACCACCACCTAATAATCGCCCAATGCTTGGCCACCCCTAAGAAGGAGTGCTCCGCTCAGCGCGATTGCCCTCTTGCGATCTCGCGCCGGTTCTGCTCTGATCGCGCGATTCAACAATCAAGTGGCCGGACGGACGTTGGTAGCGCCCGCCCGGCCTGAGCACCGAAGGAGCGTGCCTTCGATGCCCTGGAAACCGTAGCTCTCTGCGGTCATCCGGTCGTGCTCGTCTGCGCGCTCCTCGGGCGACCCGAGAGGAGCCGGCGAGATGACCAGCGACGCAGACAAGCAGCAACCCGGGAGCGACGGCGGATCGAGCGGCGATGCCCGGCGCTCGCGAAACCAGCGACACCTGGATAGCGAGCTGGGTCGGTTTGAGCCCGTGTCCGATGCCCTCGTGCTCGCGGCCGTGGAGCGTGCCGAGCGTCATCGCGAGCGTGAGGACGAAGGGGTGATGATGAGCGACATCGCCGAGCACTTGGGGTTCGTTCACGGCTCGTGGACTTCACGCCGGTTGCGTCCGCAGCTTGATGCGCTCATTGCCGAAAGGTTGCTGGCGCGGTCGCGACGTCACGGCGTCCAGGTGTGGGAGCTGACCGACGATGGGGGTGGACGGCTGGATCGGATGCGTCGGGCTGGCGAGGCCGGGGAGCTGCCGGAGTCTCCGCAGCATCGCGTGTGGCGTCACGCCCGCGCCACGGTCGGCGAGCGGATCGACGGATTCCGAGTGCAAGCGAGAGAGGCCTTGGAGGATGCCGCGATGCTGCTCGACGCTGAGGGCGCACCCTCGGATGCGTGGTTCGGTGTCGCTGAGCGCCTGCAGGCGGCTTGTTGGCGCGTAGGTTCGGCCACGCACTGCCTCCACGAGTGGCGCGAGCCCGACGACGCCCGTCCAGACGTAGATGACCGCTGCGACACCGGCGACGACATGCTCAACTCCGAGGAGTTGGGCGGCGTGCGCTATCGCCGTACCGGTCGGCGGGGTGTGTGGCGCTGGCTGAAGCCCGACCCGCTGGACTAAGTACCGCTTGCGGCGGTGTCGCCGCTGACACACGGCTGACAGATCACACGAGCACGGCAGAAAAATCCGCATCGGCTTGTAATAAGCACGCGCTCGAATCGGCCTTCGTTCGGTGAGGGTCGCGATGGCCGCCCCGCATGGGTGGCTGTACCGCGCGGCCCTCGGACCAGACCTTTGTGTGTGTCTGGTCCTCAACCGGCCGAAAGAAGGCAATGCAAGACCGTGTGCCTAGTGATCGGGTGCGCCTCGCCGCACCCCGCATACAACGACTCTCCGCTGAGCAGCGGCACGACGCCACCAGGCTGCTCGCCGCGCTGCTCGCCGACGCCGCCGAGCGCCACGGGCACGAAGCCGAGGGGGAGCGCAGTGCCGGTCGCTGCTCCGTTCCGTCCTCCGGTCCCGCCTCCGTTCGCTCATCCCGTTGGACGAGAGGAGGTCGAGCGGGGTAATCCCCAGCAAACAAGCCAGATCGACGGCTGACGAGCAACCCCGACAATAGAGGAGGTAGTAAGAAAATGAAGGAGATAGTTCGTCCCAGACGTCTCGGTCAGCAGGACGTGCTGCGGCTCGCATCGCATTTCACCGAGCGTGACCAGTGGATCGCCCGAGACTGCTTCGAGTTCCGCGTGATGACGACGAGCCAAATCAGACGCCTATATTTCACCGGCACGAGAACAGCAGCGGCTCGCCTGGATGTCTTGTATCGCCTGCGTGTGCTCGACCGCTTCCGTCCATCACTGCCGATGGGCCAGGGCAGCGCTCCGTATCACTGGATTCTCGATGAGGCGGGCGCGCTTATCGTCGCTGACTATCTGGACATCGAGCGTGCGAAGCTCGGCTGGCAGCACTCGCTCGCCGCGAGTATCGCCCACAGCCAGAAGCTCCCCCACCACGTCGAGGTCAACGAGTTCTTCACCCGCCTTGCCGTCGAGGCGAACGTCGCCGGCGGCGCGCTGTCGGAGTGGTACGGCGAGCGAACCTGCCACCACATCTTCTCCGGCTACCTCGTGGCCGACGGCTACGGCGTCCTCGATCTTCCGGGCCGCGCGCAATTGCACTTCCTGGTCGAGCTGGACCGAGGCACCGAGACAACCGGGCGGCTACGCGAGAAGGCCAAGGCATACGCGTCCATCCTGCCTAGCAGCTCCCTCGGCAATCTCGATCCGTTCGTGCTGCTCCTCGTCCCGAGCGCGAGGCGCGCGGAAACCGCCAGGGAGGCGCTCGCGTACAGCCCCGCGCCGATCGGCGTGGCGGTATGGAGCAAGGACAGCACAAGCGCGGTGCTCACGATCGTGGTCAACGCCCGGGAACGCCTGCGGCAAAGCCAGCCAGCACCGGTAGGCGAGGGCTTGAGATCCGGCGCCGGTTCTGATCTCCTCGGCCCGCCAAAGGACCGCGACGGCTAGCGATAGGAGGCAGGCCATGACCCGTGTGTGCGTGTACACCCGCATCTCCACTGATGAGGAGAATCAGCCGACCTCGCTGGCCTCGCAGCACGAACGGCTGGAGGCTTTCTGCAAGGTGCAGGAGGACTGGCGGGTCATCGCCCACCACGAAGATCGCGCCACCGGCACCAAGCTCGACCGGCCAGGCCTCCAAGCAGCGCTCGACCTCGCCCGACAAGGGCGGATCGACCAGCTCCTTGTCTACCGGATCGATCGGCTCAGCCGCAAGGTGCGCCAGCTCGCGAGCATCGCCGAGGAGCTGGACACCCTGAACGTGGTGTTGCGCTCGGCGACGGAGCCATTCGACACCGGCTCACCGGCAGGCCGGATGATGCTGCAAATGCTCGGGGTGTTCGCCGAGTTCGAGCACGCCACCATCGTCGACCGCATCACCGCAGGGATCGAGCGCCGCGCCCGCGAAGGCCGCTGGTACAGCGGACGCCCACCCTTCGGCTACACGCTCAACGACGGGCAACTCGCACCAAACCCGATCACCGCACCAACCGTCCGGCGGATCTACCAGCTCTACATCGCAGATCGCCTCGGCACAATCGCCATCGCCCACCAACTCCGCGCCGAGCACGCACCCGCACCCTCCGCAGGCTGGGGACACCCCGCAGTCCACCGTGTCCTCACCAACCCGACATATCTCGGGCGAATCCGCTGGCGCGACCAAGACTTTCTCTCCACACACGAGCCACTGATCGACCAGGGCACGTTCGATCAGGCGCAAGCGATCCTCACCGAGCGCGGCGAGGACGCCTCACGCCGACGAGGCAACCGCTCTGACTTCCTGCTCTCCGGCGTCGTGCGCTGCGGACACTGCGGCCGCGCCTACATCGGCATGTCCGCACGCGGCAAAGGCGGCCTCTACCACTACTACGCCTGCACTGCCCGCCAAAAGTACGGCCCCAAAGCCTGCCAAGGCCAGCGCATCTCCCGCGAGAAGCTCGAGACCGCCGTCCTGGACCAACTCACCGGCATCTACCGCGACGGACCACTCATCCAAGACGCACTCACCACCGCCCAACAACAAGCAGAGCGCGAGCGACCCGCGCTCGACGAACGCCGCCAAGCGATCGCCGCCGAGATCACCCGCACCGAACACTCCACCGCCCGCTACTTCGACGCCTTCGAGGAAGGCCGCCTCTCCCCCGAGCGCTGCGAGCAACGCCTCGCCGACCTGACAAGCCGACTCGACGACCTCCGCGCCCAACAAGCCGAGCTAACCGACAACCACGACGAAGCGGCGCGCACGCCCACAGCAGCCGATCTCGCAGCCGTCGCCGACCGGCTCGACAAGGTCCTCGCGCAAGGCGAGCCCGAGCAGACCAAGGCCCTCCTTCGCATCCTGATCGCCGAGCTGCGCGTCAACGGCAAGACCGACATCCAGCCGACCTACCGCATCGTTGCGCCAGGGGTTTGCGCAACGTCCGAAAAAGTGGAGACGGCGGGAATCGAACCCGCGTCCGTAATCGCGTAAGAACGGCTTCTACGAGCGTAGCCGGCGCTCTGGTCTCATCTCCAGCTCGCCTCGCCGGCGGGGTTGCTGGAGACCAGCCTCATGAAATTTTCCCGGATCGGCTAAGGCGGACCTCACCGGGTGAGCCTGCTTTCTGATCCCGGCGATCCCCACGGCAGGCTAGTGGGGGCCAAGACCTCACTCGCCTAGTGTTTGCTAGGCAGCGAGGGCGTACTCATGAGAGTCCGCACTTATGGTTTTCCCGGGTGTTTTACGAGGCCGCCCGGGACCTCGACTCGCCACCATCCTCACGAGCCGACCACGTCGAAGCCTGTCGTCCCCGGGGATGTACTGCCATTCAAGTGTAGCCGTCGGCGAATCCTTTTCGCAACCGCGTGCCTCTTATCTGCATCGTCGACATCGGATCGACCTCAACGGGAGGCCCACCATGATCGCCATCTATCTCATCACAGCCGCGCTCGTCGTCTGCGGCTGCCTCTTCTTCATCATGAGGGTCCGTTCTCGTGATTGACACACGCACTCCCACCTGGCCGACCGAACAGGTCGTCAGCGCCGCTCAGCGGGGCGACCCTCGCGCGATCACGATCCTTGTCTCCGGCTCGCACGCGCACGTGCAGCGCTTCGCCCGCACGCTCTGCTCGACGCCCGAGGACGCGGAGGACGCCGCGCAGGAGGCGCTGATCGTCCTCTACCGCAAGATCGGGACGCTGCGCGCCGCCGCGGCGCTCGCCTCGTGGATGTTCCGGATCGTACGCAACGAGTGCATCCGCAGGACACGGCTCGCGTTGCGTGCCCCGGTCACCACCGCGACAGACGAGCCCTCCGCCGAAGAGGCCGCCCTCGCCCGCCTGGAGGTCAAGCGGATCGTCGATTCGATCGCGGAGCTCCCCTCCGAGCAACGCGCCGTGCTGGTGCTCCGCGACATCCAGGGCCTCTCGGGAGCCGCCACCGCCGAGGCGCTCGGCCTCAGCCGCGCCGCGATGAAGTCGCGCCTGCACCGCGGACGCGAGGCGCTCCACGCACGGCTCGGCGCCCCAGACGACACGACCAGGCTCGGAGACGGCGAGGAGGAGCGCGACGATGCCTGACTCCGGCCACGAGCGTACGGCGAAGATGCTCGACGCCGGTCACGACCGCGGCATGTTCGCCAGCACCTCGCTCCCCGCCCATCTCGCGCGCGGAGCGCTCGGCTTCGGCCTGCTCGGCGCGGCGGTCGCGCTGACCCCGAGCCACGGCCCGGCCGCGCTGCTGCTCGCACCACCTGGGCTCCTCGCGCTGCGCGGCTGTCCGACGTGCTGGATCGCCGGGTTGGTGCAGACGATCTCCGCCGGCCGGCTGCGGCGCACCTGCACCGAGAACGGCTGCGTGCTGGCGCCGGCCAACGCGCTCGGAAGACCATACATAGGCGAATGATCGGCACGCAGATCTTCCAGGGCACCAACACACGCGCCGGTTCGTGGCGCCGCGTCACGCCCTATGGGTCCCGCCGCGTCCGTGCGGTCCTCCGTGCGCTGATGCTCGGCATCGCCGCGAGCGTCGGGTCCTGCGCGGCGCTGATGCCGGCGACGGCCGCGGCAGCTGGTTCGTGCCCCAACGAACAGGCGCGCATCGCTGAGCCCTACGCGCCGGCGCTGGGAGACTGCCGCGCCTACGAGCAGGTCTCGCCGGTCGAAAAGAACTACGCGGACGCACTCGGCGCGATCACGAGCGTGCGCGCCGCGCCCTCCGGGGAAGCGGTCACGTTCGACTCGCTCGGCACGTTCCCACTCGGCGGAGGCTCCTCCGGCGAAGGCTCCTCGCAGCTGTTCAGCCCCTATCTGAGCGCTCGTGGCGCGGAAGGGTGGCCGACGCAGAACCTGGAGCCCGCGGTCAACCCCGGTGCCAGCGCCTCGCCGCTGGCCGTGACCGAAGACCTCGCCTACACGTTCGAGCTCTCCAGCAACGAACCGCCGCTCTCGAGCGAACCGGGACTGTTGGAAGGCAGGCAGGCCGTCTACATGCGCGACAACCAGACCGGGGCCTATCGCCTGCTGTTCCAGCTGGCGGCCGGCGAAAGCGCCAGCTTCTTCTTCGTCGCGGCCGCCGCGGAGGACTCGCGGGTCTTCTTTGAATCCAGCAACCAGCTTCGGCCCGAAGCCCCGCTGGGCATGCGCAGCCTCTATGAATGGCACGAAGGACAGCTGGCCCTGGTCGATCTGCTTCCCGGCGGCGCGCCCGCGGACGGCGGCGCGGCCGGCTGGCGCGGCCCAGGGGCCGAGGAAGAAACGGTCGAACTGCCCGACCACTCGCACGGGCAGGTGTCCTACTTCACAGAAAACGCCGTATCCGAAGACGGCTCGCGGGTCTACTTCACCGACCTCGCCAACGAACATCTCTACCTGCGCGAGTCAGCGCCCGGCGGCGCGGGCGAAACGCTCGACGTCTCGAACGGACCGGCGGGATGGCAGGCCGCGACTCCCGATGGCTCGCAGGCCTTCTACATCGAAGGCGGTGTGCTCTACCGCTTCGACGCACAAGCCGCCACAGGCGGGCAGTGGACCGCGCTGACACCGGCCGGCGCCGAAGTGCAGGGGGTGCTCGGCGTCGGCGGGGAAGGCTCCTACGTGTACTTCTCCGCGAAGGGCGTGCTCGCCTCCGGCGGGGTCTCCGGCGCGGGCAACATCTACGTCTCCCATGAAGGCGCGATCGCGCTGGTCAGCAGCGGTGGCGAAGAAGACGACTGGGCCGCGCACACGCTGCTGTATGACTCGGAAGCTCGCGCGGGCCCTGACGAAGGCGTGCGCAGCGCGCGTGTCAGCGGCGACGGCCGCACCCTGATGTTCACCTCCAGGGCGAGCCTCACGAGCTACGACAATCAGGGAGCAGGCAACCACTGCACCGAACAGGAAGCGCCCGCGCCGTGTGACGAGGTCTACGTCTATGACGCCGGATCGAGTTCCCACCCACCCACGGTGACGTGCGTGTCGTGCAATCCAAGCGGGACACCGGCCACGAGCGACGCCCTGCTCTACCACGCCGAGAGCGACGGCTCGATTCCGCCGCCGACGCTCTACCCGTACTCACTGCCGCGCAATCTCTCCGAAGATGGGAACAGGGTCTTCTTCGAGACCGAAGAAGCGCTGCTGCCGGCCGACTCCAACAGCGTGATGGACGTGTATGAGTGGGAGCGCGAAGGCGCCGGCAGCTGTCCAACCGGCCGCAGCGGTGGCTGTCTGTACCTGATCTCCTCGGGCGTCAGCAGCGAACCGTCGTACTTCGCGCAAGCCAGCTCCAGCGGAGGCGATGTCTTCTTCTTCACGCGACAGCCGCTGGTGGGGCAGGACGAAGACGAGCTGATCGATCTCTACGACGCGCGCGAAGGCGGCGGGATCGCCGCGCAGAACCCCGCCGGGCCCGCGGCGCCGTGCCTGGGCGAAGCGTGCCATCCGGCGCAGCCGCCCGCGCCCGCCACGGGCCCGCCCACGAGCGAGCTGTTCGCGGGCGCCGAAAACCTCGCACCGGCGGCTGCAGCGACGGTCGTCGCAAAACCGAAACCGAAGTCGAAACCGAAGCCAAAGTCGTGCCGGAAGGGCTACGCGAAAAGGAAGGGCAGATGCGTCAAGAAGGTCGTGCGCCACAGGCGCAAACACAAGAGAGCTGGCAACAAGCGGAGGGCAAAGCGATGAGTGACGCACACACGATAACGAACGGGGCGAGCATCGACCCGAACGGGACGAGCGTGCGTGGTGCTGGGCGCTTGCCGCGCCCCCTGCTCCTGCTGGTCGCCTTGGTGGCCGTCGCGCTGCTCGCGCTTCCCGCGGCGGCTTGTGCGAGTGGCGGGTTCGGGATCGAACGTGTCGAAGTGCGCGCCGAAGAAGAAAACGGGGCGCCGGCGACGCAGGCGGGCTCCCACCCTTACGCGCTGACGGTGAAATTCGCGCTGGATCGGAAACCCCTCAGCCTGGCACAGAAGGAAGCGGGCCTGGGGGACGCGGGGCCGTTTGGAGAAGAAATCGCTGAAGGCGACCCCAAGGACGTCGAAGCGACGTTGCCCGCCGGGGTGGCGGTCAACCTGCTCGCGGTGGCGCAGTGCTCCGAACAGCAGCTCGCAAAGCAGGCGTGTTCGGCCTCGAGCCAGGTCGGGGACATCGCGGTCGATTCTCCCTTTTCCCTGATCTCTCTCGCGGGCGAGATCCCTGTGTTCAACATCGCGCCGTCCTCGCCGAAGGTCGCCGGTGCGCTCGGCTTCACCTTCGCGGGCGTCGGCTTCATCGCGCATCTCATCGGCAGCGCTCACGCCGGCGGGGACTATGGGATCTCGGCGCTCGCGCCTGACCTGCCGCAGGGCCTGGACACGGATGGCTTGACGATGACGTTGTGGGGCGACCCGTCGGCCGCGAGTCACTGCCACCAGCAGTTCATCGGAGGACCGTGCGTCTCCGTGCCGATGGGCGAACAGCCGTTTCTGACGCTGCCGACGTCGTGCCCGAGCGAACTGACCGCCCTAGTCTCAGAAGAACTGTCGCTGTCGGCGCGTGCCGACTCCTGGCAGGAACCGGAGGTCTGGACCCCGACGATCCTCTCGGCGCCGCTCGCGGCGATGACGGGCTGTCAGAAGCTCAGCTTCACGCCCTCGATCGAAGTGCGACCCGAAACGACCGTCGCCGAGACGCCGACGGGCGTGAGCATCGCGCTGAAGATCCCGCAGGTGGAGGCGCTGGGCTCGCTCGCGGAGGCCAACCTGCGCGAAGCCGTGGTCACGCTGCCAGGGAATCTCGTGGTCTCGCCCTCGGCGGTGAGCGGCCTCGAAGGGTGTAGCGAAGCGCAGATCGGCCTGTCGAGCCCCGCCCCCGCCGCGTGTCCGGAAGCCTCGAAGGTCGGCACCGTGCAAGCGCGCACGCCGCTGCTCGACCACCCCGTGAGCGGGTCGGTGTACGTGGCGCAGCAGGGCAACGCCGGAGCGGTTCAGGGCTCCAACCCGTTCGGCTCGCTGATCGCCTTTTACGTCGTCGTGGAAGGCAGCGGCGTGCAGCTCAAGGCTGCCGGAGAAGTCAGCCTGAACCAGATCACGGGACAGCTCACCACCCGCTTCAGGGACCTCCCGCAGCTTCCCTACAACGAAATGACGCTCAACCTCTTCGGCGGGCCGCGCGCCCCGCTCGTGCCTGAAGCGTGCGGCATGTACACGACGACCTCGCTAATGACGCCCTGGTCGGCACAGGAATCCGGTCTGCCGGCCGAACCGCAGAGCAGCTTCACGGTCGACTCGGGTTGCAATACCGATGGGTTCGCTCCCGCGTTCACGGCGGGCACCACCAGCAACCAGGCCGGCGGCTATAGCCCGTTCGTCACGACGTTCACCCGCCAGGACTCAGAACAGGGGTTCGCCGCGATCCAGGAGCACATCCCGACGGGTCTGCTCGGCTCGGTCGCGCACGTGCCCCTGTGCGGCGAACCGCAGGCCCACGAAGGCACATGCGGCCCGGAAAGTCAGATCGGGACGATCTCCGTGCTCGTCGGGCCCGGCACCGACCCGTTCGAGGTCCCGCCCGGACGTATCTACCTGACCGGCCCCACCCTCCTGGAAGGACCGACCCTCCCGGCTGAGGGACTCAATCCTTCGTCCGTCGCGCCGTTCGGCCTGTCGATAGTCGTGCCCGCACGTGGCGGCCCGTTCAATCTCGGCAACGTGGTCGTCAGAGCGGCGCTACAGGTCGACCCGCGAACGGCGGCGGTGACGGCCACCACGGGCCCTCTTCCGGAGATGCTGCAGGGCGTACCGACGCTACCCAGGAGCGTCACGATTGAAGGCAATCGCCCCGAATTCATCTTCAACCCGACGAACTGCGACCCCAAGACGATCTCGGCGACGATGGACGGCTCCACGGGCGGCCTCAGCAGCGCCTCGGTGCACTTCCAGGCCACGGACTGCGCGGTGCTTGCGTTCAAGCCGCGCTTCTCGGCCTCGACTTCGGGCCACACGTCGAAAGCCGACGGCGCGAGCCTTGACGCCAAGCTCGTCTACCCACCGGCCCCGCCAGGCACGCAGGCGAACATCGCCAAGGTCAAAGTCGAACTCCCCAAGCAGCTCCCCGCACGGCTCACGACGCTGCAGAAAGCGTGTCCCGCGGCGACGTTCGAAGCCAACCCAGCCTCCTGCCCGGCGGCGTCGGCCGTCGCCGTGGCGACCGCCACCACCCCGCTGCTGTCCGTCGGGCTGAGCGGCCCAGCGTACTTCGTCTCTTACGGCGGGGCGAAGTTCCCCGAACTGATCGTCGTGCTCCAGGGCGACGGCGTCACCCTCTATCTGCACGGCGAAACATTCATCTCCAAAAAGGGGATCACGAGCTCGACGTTCCCAGCGGTCCCCGACGCCCCCGTCGGTAGCTTCGAACTGCGCTTCCCTGAGGGTCCCGACTCGGCGCTCGCGGCGAACGGCGACCTGTGCACGTCGAAGCTCACGATGCCGACCGAATTCCTCGCCCAAAACGGGGTGCGGCTGAAGCAGAACACGAAGATCGGAATTACTGGATGCCCACCCGCCCGGCCACCCACCCGCCCCAAGACAGTGCGCCATCAGCGCAAGAAGAACCACCGAAAGAAGCAGCAGACCAAGACCAAGAAGCACGAGAGGAGCTGACGATGCGCAAATCACCCATACTCACGGCCGTACTGGTCCTTAGCGTCCTGGGGCTGCCGGCCGGCCTGCCGGCGCTCGCCGCGGCGACCCCGACGATCACGGCGACGGCGACGATCGTGCCGATCCCGAAGAATCCGCGCACTAACGGCGGCCCGACCTGGCCGGGAACCGGCGACATCCTCGGCGCTCCCGCCGCGCTGGAAATCGAAAGTAAGATCAGCGGCACCGAATACGACGGCTCCCCCTCGCCCGTCAAGCAGGTCAAGGTGTTCCTGCCAAAGGGCGTGAAGGTGAACGAAAGCGGCTTCGCGAGATGCTCGGAGACGATCCTGCACGAAAAGGGCGCCGCAGGGTGCCCGCTCGAGTCGTTCGCCAGCTCTCCCGGTGAGGCCAGCGGCGTCGTCAGCTTCGGCGGCGAACGCGTACGCGAGCAAGTGGCCGTGCAGGGCTTCTTCAACTCCGGCGGCGGCGTGATCTTCCAGATCGTCGGGAGCACCCCGGTCTCGCTCGAAGAATTCGCCACGCTCACCTTTGCCAACGGCCCCTCCGGCCTGATTGCCACCGCCGAGATACCCCTGATCGAAACGCTGCCCGGAGCGGACGCCGCGTCCGCCGAACAATTCAAGATCAAGATCGGCGCCGCCTTCAAGCGTGGCAACAAGCTGGTCTCGTTCAGCACCCTTCCGAGCACATGTAAGGGCCACTTGACGGGCAAGGCCGAAGTGAGTTTCTACAGCGGGGAAACGGTTCCGATCGAAGTCAGCGTGCCGTGCCCCAAGCGAAAAAAGTAGGTGCAGCGTTCATGGACGGTGGCGATGGGGAGCAGAGCGGCGTGCGCGAGCGTCTCGCGCTGGCCGGTATGTTCGGCGCCACAGCGCTGCGCTACTGGACGGGCGTCTTCCCGGGCGTCTGCCGCGAGCTCGCGCGCTGGCGCCGGCGCGCCGGCGAAATCGCCAACCCCGTGCTGCGCGGACTGGCGCTCGAGGCGCCGGGTAAGCGCGGGAACATCGAGGGCGCGGCCGCGTTCGCGGTGTTCGTTCCACGCTCACACCGCAATCTGGTGCTCCGTGCCGTGGTCGCGTTTCAGACGGCGTACAACTACCTCGATCTGCTCGCCGAGCAGCCCGGTCCCGACCCGGCTGCCAACGCGCGGCGGCTGCACGAGGCGCTGCTCGTCGCGCTGGGGCGGGTGAGAACCCAATCTCGCACCCGGATTACTACGAGCACCAGCGGCGGTTGGATGCGCGCGAGATCACTCACATCGAACAGACTTATTTCCCCTGGATCGGGGCGCTGCACTCGCTGCTGGACAACCTCGTCGATGTCGCCGAGGATCATGCCACCGGGCAGCACAACCTGATCGGCTGCTACGCATCGACCCTGGAAGCGAGCACGCGGATGCGCCTGCTTGCGGAATGCTCGCGGCGGGCCGCGCGGGAATTGCCCGGCGATAGTCACGGTTTGATTCTGGCGGGGATGGCGAGCTTCTATCTCTCCACGCCCGAAGCCTCCGTTCCAATGGCGCGCCCCGTGGCCCGTGCTGTGATGGGAGTGCTCGGCGAACCGGCCGTGCTGGCGCGGCTCGTCTTCCGCCTCCGCATGCGCCTTGATCGTCTCCTCCGGGCTCGGCGCCCCCGGGGGGCAGAGGTCGTGCTGGGGGCTGCGGACAGGAGGGGGCGTGTCGTGAGAGGAGGCATGTCGTGAGATCGAGTGCTCGTCAGTTGCTTCGCATGGGTGGCGCCGTGGCTGTGGCGATCGCCGCAAGCGCGTCGCTGCTTGCGCCCTGCGCAGCCGGCGCGAACACCCCGGCGGTGCTTGAATTCGTCCCGGCTGCGGGCAAATTCCCCGTTGCGTTCACCTCGACGAGCGGGAAGGTCGTTGTCGAAGAGCAGGATGGCGCTGGCTCCCTGCGGTGCACCGGCTCCTCGGTCAAAGGCGAGATCGTCGGACCGCGCGAAAGCACCGTGGAAGGGGCCTACACGGGATGCTCCACGGAAGCGTTTGGCACAGAAGTCCAATGCCAATCCAAAGGTGCTCCGACGGGAGAAATCAAGATCGGCCAGCTCACGACAGAACTTGTCTATATCGACAAAGCCGAACAGAAGGTTGGCACCGTTCTCAACCCCAAAGGCGGCACCTACGTCGCCTACGAATGCCGGGGCGTGACCGCCGAAGGCAGCGGCTCGATCGTCTCCGCGATAACGCCGATCAACCAGGTCACCACCACCTTCACACAGACCTTCAGCCAATCACACGGCTCGCCGATCCCCACCGCATACGAAAACGCGAAGGGCGAAAAGCTCAAAGCGATCACCAAAGGCTCGGCCGAGGCCAAAAGCATCGGCGCGGGCACCGAAGCGACGGACACCACCAAAACCGCTGAACCCGTGGAGATCAAGGTCGAACCGGAAAAACACGAAGGAAAAGAACGCCAAGAAGCCAAGGAAAGACAGGAAACCAAAGAACGACAGGAAACCAAAGAAAAGCAGGAAGCGAAAGAACGGCAGGAAACGAACGAAAGGCAGACCAAAGAAACTGAAGCCAGGATGAGCCAAGAAGTAGCGGTAGCAGCATCCAAGCAGCACCAGGAAGCAGAAGTGGCTATCAACCACAAACACGAAGAAGAAGCTGCTGCCAAGAAAAAACAAGAAGAAGAAAACGTACCCACCGGCAGCGTGTCGCTTGACGGGTCCACTATCGGCGTTCAAAGCAGCGGTGCAGCGGGGGTCAGGCTGACGTGTACCGGCACGAACACTTGCGACGGCAAGCTGACGCTCACGGTCATGAGCAAAGGCAAAGGCAAAGGAAAGCACGGCAAGAAAGCCAAAGCCGAGACGATTGGCAGGGCCGCGTTCTCGATCCCGGCGGGCAAGACCGCGACCATCACGTTCAAGCTCAACGGGACCGGACGATCGCTGCTCGGCGCGGCTCACGGACACCTGAGCGCCAGTCTGACAGTCCTCAAGTCATCGCCGGCGCCCTCGCAGACGCAGCGCGCGAGCGTCGGGATCTCTGAGGGCAGAAGCTCTGCGCCCTCGGGTAGGGGTCCTCGGTTCCGAAGGCCATGCTCGCCAGTCAGGCAAGGTTGCTAGCCGCCTGGTGGTCGGCGAAGAACGCGTGATCGAGCTTGCCCAGCTCCGTGAGCAACGAAAATCGACGCGGTTCCGGGCCGCTTGAGGAACCCGCCCTGTCTAGCCCGAAGGCCTTCCAGCTTGGGTGGCGCGGCCTCACACCTCGGTGGCCTCGCTCTTCGCGGCTCGGTTCCGCGTCTGCATTCAAGGTAGCTCTGTCCCTGGGCGATTGCAAGCCCTCCGCGACGAAGACCCCGCACGTTCCGGAAAAAGGTCTCGGACAGTGGCATGACCACCGTCGGGCCGACGCCGCCATGACTGCCATCGCCCCGCACCAGGCCATTAGGGAACGCTTATCGCTGCTGCCACAATGGGTGTATGGATAGCGGCGATCTATCTCTGCCCGTACCCCCGGTCGCGGGTCCCTCGACCGGGCCGGCCTCCCCGCCGGCCGCGCGGTCCTACCCCTCGCAGGCACATCCCGCCGCGATCGCCCCCGCGGCCATACCTGGAAACGCACAGACCTCCACCGGCGGCAACCCATTCGGCGAGCGACGCGGTGGCGGGCGGGACGGCTCCGGTGGGCCCGTGCGCAACCTGCGCAAGCGGATCGGCAGCGCGCTCGCGGGCCTGGTCGCGCTGCTCGCAAAGTTCGGCGTGGCGTTGAAAGCGCTGCTCGTGGCGCTGCCGAACATGAAGCTGTTCGTGACCGCCGGCACCGCGCTGGTGTCAGTCGCCGCCTACAGCCTGTTCTTCGGCTGGTGGTTCGCGGCCGGCTTCGTCGTGTTGCTGTTCGTGCACGAGATGGGCCATGTGATCGCGCTGCGCCGCGAGGGGATCAAGGCGAGCGCGCCGATGTTCATCCCGTTCATGGGCGCTGTGATCACCGCCCGCTCGCTGGGAGACAACGCGCTCGCCGAGGCACGCGTGGGCCTCGCCGGCCCGATCCTCGGCAGCCTCGCCGCCGCGGCCGTCGCGCTCGTCGGCGAGCTCACCGGCAGCTCGCTGTTGATCGCGCTCGCCTACTTCGGCTTCTTCATCAACCTCTTCAACCTGCTCCCGGTCGTCCCGCTCGACGGTGGCCGCGCGGCGGCTGCGATGACCCCGTGGATGTGGTTCCTGGGCTTTGGTGTGCTCGTAGCGCTGGCTTTCCTGAACCCGGGCAACCCAATCCTGCTGATCATCGTGATCTTCGCCGGGTTCCAGACCTACCACCGCTGGCAGCAACGCAAAACGCACTCGCTCGAGCAGGCCGCCTACTATCGCGTCGCACCCCGCCACCGGCTGATCGTGGGCGCCGTCTACGTCGGGTTGATCGCGCTGCTCGTGTTCGGGATGAGCGAAACGCACATCCTCACCTCGGGCGGGCATTCCTTCGGCTCGCTCTGAGCTACCGGCACAGTCTTGGCGCCTCTCTTATCGCCTAAGCCGTCCTGAGGAGTCGTTGAGCAAGCGGGGCCAGGATCGAATCCCGCCCACCCGCGCGGCGCGCCGGCGCTACACGAGCTCGGCGCTACCGCCGCGCTTCGCGCACCGCGCGTTCCATGTCGCGCTTTGACTCCCGATCGCGGATCGTGTTGCGTTTGTCGTACAGATCCTTGCCACGCGCGAGCGCGATCTCGACCTTGGCGTGCGAGCCCTTGAAGTAGATCCTCGTCGGCACCAGCGTCAGTCCCCGTTCGGCGACTTTCGCCGCGAGCCGATCCAACTCACGGCGGTGGGCCAGCAGCTTGCGCGAACGCTCAGGCTCGTGGTTTTCGCGCGAGGCCGGACCGTACGGTGGAATGTGCACGGAGTCCAGCCACAGCTCGCCGTCCTTGATCGCGGCATACCCGTCCTTCAGCTGAGCGCCTGACTCGCGCAGCGCCTTGACCTCGGTGCCCTCGAGCACGATGCCGCACTCGATCCGTTCGATCAGCTCGTAGCGATAGGACGCGTACCTGTTCGAGGCAACGTCGCCCGCTCCGATCTTACGCTTGGACTTCTTGCCCTTGGCCATGCCTCCGAGCGTAGATGGTTCGTTCGCGGCGCGGCTACGCGGGGATCAAGTCCACTCTCCCCCGGGGCACATCGACTCGGGCCACGCGCACCTCGATCGTATCCCCGAGGCGAAGCGTCGATCCGCGGCTCTCACCGTGGAGGATCGTGCCCTGCTCGTTCAGCTCCCACCACTCGCGCTCGCCGCCCTCACCGCGCATACGCCTGACCGGGAGCATGCCCCGGTAGTCGGGTGAGACGGCATTCTCACGCCGGGCAGCACCCTCCGCCCGCACACCGAACGAGACGAACGCGCCGGCCGCGATCAGCCCAACCACCTCCCCCGTGAACACCTGCTCCCAACCGCCCTCGTATAACGCGCGCTCCAGCGCGAAGCAGCGCGCCACATCGTCGGCATCGCGCTCGACCTTCATCGCTGCACGCTCGCGGTCGGAGGTCCACTCGGCGAGCTCCCCCATGCCCGCAGCCCGCGGAGCGGGCTCTTCACCGCCGACGGCGGACAGCAGCGCGCGGTGGCAGACGAGATCGGGGTAGCGGCGGATCGGCGATGTGAAGTGGCAGTAGTACGCCGTTCCCAAGCCGGCGTGACCGCTGTTCTTCGGCGAGTAGGCCGCCTGCTGGAGGGTGCGCAGGAGCAACGAGGTCAGCGCCGCGCGCCCTCCCGCGCGGCGCACGTGGACCTCGACGCGTCGAGAGATCTCCCCCATCAGCTCGGCGGCCCGCGACGGGGACATGTTCTTCGGCACCGCCAGCGTCGGCACCTCGAGCGTTGCCAGCTGGTCGATCAGGCGCTTCACCCGCTCGGGCTCGGGGCGTTCATGCACGCGATACAGGCACGGGGTCCCGCGCTCTGAGAGCAGCCGCGCGACAGCTTCGTTGGCGGCGATCATCAGATGCTCGATCAGCCGGTGGGACTCTGTCTGAACACGCACGAGCACCTCCTCGACGTGCCCGTCCGGATCGAAGGAGAACTCGGGCTCTGAGGAGTCGAGCGTCAGCGCGCCACTGTGTCCCTCGCGCCGGTCCTTCTCCAGCGCGGCCGCCACCTCCCGCGCGGCGCTCAACGGCTCGGCCCAGGGGGCGCTGGCCCGCTCGCGACCGGCGAAGATCCCGTCGACCTGCTCATAGCTCAAACGCTCATCCGAGCGAATCATCGATCGATAGAAGGCGGCCTTCGTGACCTCGGCCCCCCGCAACTCCAGCTCGACTGTCACCGCCGCACGCTTTGCTCCCGGCACGAGCGAGCAGGCGTCGTTGGAGAGCGCCTCGGGCAGCATCGGCTCGACAGCGCCCGGCACATACACGCTCGTGCCGCGCCGCTTCGCCTCCAGATCCACGAGCGAGCCCTCCGGCACGTAGGCGGAGACATCGGCGATGTGCACCCACACGCGCACCCTGCGGTGGGTGAAACCTGAGCCCGTGGGATCTTCATCCAAGCGTTCGGCGGAGATCGCATCGTCGAAGTCACGCGCGCTCGCCGGGTCGATCGTGAACGTCGGCAGGCTCGTCAAATCGCGCCGGCCGTCCGTCGCCTGGATGGTCTTCTCAGCCGACACCTGCGCCTCGCGCTCTACATCCTGATCGAACTCTCGCGCCAGCCCGCGATCGAGCATCAGCCCCTCGATCAGATCGCGGGCCACATCCGGACGTCCCAACACGCGCGCGATCTGAGCCCGGCTGTTCCCACCACGCCCGGTCTGCTCGACGAGCACGAGATCGCCCGCGCGCGCGGTCTTTCTGCTGGAGTCCGCGGCGCGATTGGAGCCGAGCGCAATGCGCCGGGAGCCCCGGGCGGGGTGCGTGGCTCCCTCGGAACGCGGCGGGGGAAAGACCGGCTCGGCCGCCCAGAACCTGCCGCGTTTCTCGATCACCGCCACCACCGTCTCGAGTGGCTGCGCCTTGGCGGCCCGTGATCTGCGGCCGCTGCTCACTTGACTTTCGCGGCGACCGTATTCAGCGCCGCGGCGAGACCCTGCGGGGTGTCGACCACGTTGTTCGCGAGCGGCACTTCGGGTGTGATGCCCGCGCCCTGTTTGACCCCGCCGCCGCCGAGGTTGCGCCCGTTGGGCGTGAAGTACTCGCCGACCGTGATGTCGAGCGCGCCGCCGTTGGACAGCGGCTCCTCCTCCTGGAAGACGCCCTTGCCGAATGTATGGGTTCCGACGACGGTCGCGCGGTGGTGATCCTGCAGCGCGGCGGTGGTGATCTCCGACGAGGAGGCGGTGTTGTGATCGACCAGCACCACCATCGGGATCGTCGGCGCCAGCGGGTCGCCGGTCGCGGTGATCGTCTCGCTCGGCTGGGTGCGCCCGCGCGTGGAGACGATCGTGCCGTGCGCGATGAACAGGCTCGCGATCAGCCGTGCTTCCTCGACGAGACCGCCGCCGTTCGCGCGCAGGTCGAAGACGATCCCACGCACGCCTTCGTGCAGCTGTTTCTTGAGCGCGTTTTCCACTTCGACGTGCGCTTCGGGGCTGAACGTGGCGAGCGCGATCACACCGATCTTGACCCCATGCACGGTCCGTATCTCCGAGGCCACGACAGGCTCGGAGATCGTTGCGCGCGTGACCCGCACGGTGCGCGTGAGCGCATGGGTGACGCGACCCCCTGAGGGATGGGCGGCATGCGCCGCCGTGGGCTTCTGGATACCCAGCACGACGTCGGTGCCCGGCGGCCCCTTGATCAGCGCCGTGGCCGCATCGGCGGACAGACCCGCGAGCTTTTGGCCGTTCACCGCCACGATCACTTCGCCCGCCTGCAGTCCCGCGCGCTTGGCGGGAGAGGAGTCGAACACGCGCGCGATCAGCAAACCTCGGTGTTCGGGGGCGACGATCACCCCGATGCCGGTGAAGCTCGGCGGCGAGTCGAATTCATGAAATTCCTTCGGGGTCAGGTAATGGGAGAAACGATCGTTCAGGCTCGCCACCGCGCCGGAGATCGACGCGTTGGCCAGCTGGCTCTTGCCGATCGGCCGGTAGTAGTCGCTCGAGATGTGCGCGAGCGCTTCGTCGACGACCCGCGTCTGGTGATTCTTCTCGAATGCGCTGCTCCGCGCGAAGGCCGGCAGGTCTTCGGGATGGCCGCCCAGCCAGACTCCCACCACCAGCAGAATCGGAAGCAGCACAGCCAGGACCACGATCAGGGGCTGTCGTCTAGAAGACATTGAGCTGGCAGCCTAGACGAGGCCCCCGACCCCCGAGCTGCTTCAGACTCTTAAAAAGCGGCGTAACGACAAACCGGAGCCCGCGGCGGATACCCCAATCGCGCTCGCCATCAGGATGATCACAAGCAGCCGGAAGTCGATCATGTTCGGCTGGGAGATCAACTTGACCGTATTCGCCAGCGGATCGACGAGCGTGATCTTCGCGAGCGCGAGCAGCCCGATCGCGCCGAGACCGCCGAGCGCGCCGAGGAACAGGCCCTCGAGCACGAACGGCCAGCGGATGAACCAGTCGGTGGCGCCGACGAGCTTCATCACCTCGACCTCGCGCCGGCGCGAGAACAGGGACAGACGGATCGTGTTCGAGATCAACAGCACCGAGGCGAACACGAGCAGCCCGGCGAGCAGCGCCATCGTCAGCTTGATCGTCCGCGTCGCCGCCAGGATCGTGTTCGTCTGCGCCTGGCGATTCTGCACGTCGACGATCGCGGGATCGGTGACCACACGCACGCCGAGCGGGCTCGACTGGTCGAGCTCGGTCTTCAGCGCACCCGACTCGCTCGGGTTCGTGGGAGTCAGGCGGAAGATGTCGGGCAGCGGGTTGTAGCCGATCAGCGCGAACGCCTGGGGGTTGAGCTTCTTCTCTTCGTCATAGCCCTGCTGCTTGGATACGAACTGCACGCTCTTCACGTGCGGCGCCCCTTGCAGCTCGTTCTTCACACGCGCCACTTCGGCGTTGCTCGCTCCTGGACTGAGGTCGACGTCGACGAGCACACGCGAGCGGATGTCGTTGGCCGCCCCATTCGTCGCCTGCACCACCGGGATGAACACGCCGAGCACAAGCGTCGTCACGAGCACCGACGCGAGCGCCGCGAAGCTCGGGACGGCATTGCGCCGCATCGACCTGCCGGCCTCTTTCAGAAAGAAGGCCGGCTTCATCGCATTTCTTGTTTCAACCGCTCGCCGAGCTCACCTGTGTTCTCGTCGCCCGAGCCATACAGGCCGGAGGCCTCGTCGCGGACGATCCGCCCGCGACGCAGTTCGATCACGCGGCGGCGCATCCGGTCGACCATCTCGTTGTCATGCGAGGCCACGATCACGGTCGTCCCCGCGCGGTTGATGCGGTAGAGCAGCTGCATGATCCCGATCGAGGTCTCCGGGTCGAGGTTGCCGGTGGGCTCATCCGCCAGCAGCAGCGGCGGGTGGCCGGCGAACGCGCGGGCCACGGCGACGCGCTGCTGCTCGCCGCCGGAGAGCTGGTGGGGATAGTTGTGCAACTTCGTCGACAGGCCCGTCAGGCGCAGGATGTCCGGCAGCGTTGACCGGATCTGCTTGCGCCCCGCACCGGTGACCTGGAGGGCATAGGCGATGTTGTCGTACACCGTGCGCGTCGGCAGCAGCTTGAAGTCCTGAAAGACGACACCGACGTTCCGCCGGTAGTAGGGAACCTTCTTGCGCTCGATCTCGCTCAGATCGTGCCCGGCCACGCGGATCGTGCCCTCGGTCGGCTCGAGCTCCTTGATCAGCAAGCGCATGATCGTCGACTTGCCCGAGCCCGTCGAGCCGACGAGGAACACCATTTCCTGGCGGTTGACCGCAAACGTCGCGCGCTCCAGGCCGATCCCGCCGGGGCCGTAGAGCTTGGACACGCCGCGAAACTCGACGACCGTGTCGGCCCCCGGCTGCACCCGCGGGCGGACCACCGGGTGGGCCGCCGCGCGCAGGCGGGGAACGGCGCGGCGAACACGCACGGCGTCCCGCTCTCTCGCATCCCTCTCGGTGGTCGCCATCGCGGGGCACAGTAGCGCGGGGAGCCCCGCCGGGATGACAATTTGCCTGCATGCAAGCGGATTTGCAAGAACCTTCTAAGGTGAGCCGATGACGAGCATCCAGACGACCACCGTCCTCGAGAATGGCCTGCCGATCTACAAGGTCGGGCTGCCGGGCACGCGGGCTTTGACCGTGCTCGTGGCGTTCGACGCGGGCGCGCGCAACGAGCGCCCGGAGGAGAACGGGATGGCCCACTTCCTCGAGCACCTCGTGTTCAAGGGTGGTGAGAAGTACCCGACGTACAAGGACGTCAACGAGACCGCCGAGCGGCTCGGAGGCATGTTGAACGCCTACACGAGCCACGACCTCGTCGCTTTTCACCTCACTGTCCGCGCAGAGTCCGCGCCCCAGGCGATCGACCTGCTCACCGACTTCGCCGGCCGCCCGCGGATCGACGCCGAGGAGCTCGACCGCGAGCGGGGCGTCGTGATCCAGGAGATCAATCGCGCCTACGATCAGCCTTCGACGATCGCCGAGTACCTGATCGACAGAGCCGCGTTCGGCGAGCATCCCCTGGGGCGCACGGTGCTCGGCCCGGAGGAGAACCTGCGCGCCTTCACACGCGAGGGGATCGTCGCGTTTCGCGAGCGCCGCTGGGCGGGCGCGCGCGGTGGCGCGTTCCTGGCCGGCAACCTCGACCACCTGCCCGACGAGGCGGCGCTGCAAGAGTGCTTCGCGCGCTTCCCCGCACTCCCCGACCCGGCGCCCTACACGCCGGCGCCCGAATTCGCCCCGAAGACGCTCGTCGAGGAGCGCGACACCAACCAGTCACACCTGCGCATGATCTACCGCCCCGACATCGCCGTCGGAGATGTCCGCAAACGCGCCGCTTTGACGATCTACTCGACGCTGCTCGGCGGCTCGATGGGCTCGCGCCTGTTCGAGGAGATCCGCGAGAAGCGCGGCCTCTGCTACTCCGTCTACGCGATCGACCACGCCTTCGCCGACGTGCCGATCCTGCAGCTTGGCTCGGGCCTCGAGTCCGCCAAGTGCATCGAGGCCTATACACGCATGCGCGAGATCGTCGACGAGCTGCGCGACGACGGCCCGACCGAGGAGGAGGTCCACCGCGCGCGGGCCTACGCCGCCGGGCGGCGTGTCCTGGCCTTTGAGAACACGAACGCCGTGGCCCGCTACGCCGCCAACCAGAAGATCGTCTTCGGCGAGGACATCGACCCCGACGCCGCGATCTCAGCGCTCGACGCCGTCACTTTCGACGAGGTTCGTGAGGTCGCCACGGGGGTCGCCGACAATCTCGCGGTGGCCTGCGTCGGTCCGCACACAGCCGACGAGTTCTAGCCCAGCGCGACCATCCGGTCGATCGGCACTCGAGCCTTCACGGCGATCTCCTCGGGAACGCTCACCTCGTACTTCATCTCCCGCAGCGCGTCTCTCAGCTTCGGCAGGGTGATCATCTTCATGTACTTGCAGCTCGCCTTCGCGTTCGCCGGGATGAAGTCCACATCGGGAGCCGCCATCCGCAAGGGGTGGAGCATCCCGATCTCCGTGGCGACCACGGCCTCGCGGGGCTTGGCCTGGGGAGCGCCCCCGATCTGAGCGCCGCTTCCGACCCCAGGTGCGCCGCCGCCCGAGAGCGCCGAAGCGCCGGCGTGCTCAGCCGCCCCGCCCGCGACGCGCTCCAGCTCCTCCGCGTACTTGAGCATGCCTCCGGTCGACAGCATGTGCACGCCCTCCGCCGCGACATCGCCGCTGGCGACGTACTCCATGATGCTCGTCGTACACCCACACTCGGGGTGGATCAAGAAGTCGGCGTCCGGGTGCGCGGCGCGCGTGGCTTCGATGTCCGCCGGGCGGATCCCCGCGTGGACGTGGCACTCGCCGTCCCACACATGCATCCGTTTGCCGATCTCCTTCTCTACGTATGCCCCGAGCCACATGTCCGGTCCGAACAGGATCTCCGTGTCCTCGCCTTTGGTCTCGTAGATATGCCTGACGACATCGACCGCGTTCGCCGAAGTGCAGCAATAGTCGGTCAGCGCCTTCACCTCGGCGGTCGTGTTCACATACATCACGACCACACCCTCCGGGTACTTCGCCTTCCACTCGGCCAGCTGCTGCGCGTCGATCGAATCCGCCAGCGAACAACCAGCGTCGAGGTCGGGGATCAGCACTGTCTTCTCCGGGCACAGGATCGAGGCGGTCTCGGCCATGAAGTGCACGCCGCAGAACACGATCACCTCGCCCTCCGCCGCGGCGGCCTTGCGCGAGAGCCCGAGCGAGTCGCCGACGTAGTCGGCGATGTCCTGCACCTCTGGCACCTGGTAGTTGTGCGCGAGGATCACCGCGCCGCGCTCGGCGGCGAGCGCCCGCACCTCCGTCTGCATCCTCGCGATCTCCTCCTGGGAGAGCTCCTCGGGTGAGCCTTCCGTGGGGGCCATCGGCAAGGTGGTGGCCATCGGCAAGTTCATGGCAATACCTCCAGCAGCAGGGAAAGATCCAAGGCGGGCGCCGAATGGGTCAGAGCGCCCATCGACACCCATTCTACCCCGGTCTCTGCCGTCGCCCTGAGCGTCTCCAGAGTGACTCCGCCGCTTGCCTCCAGCTCCGCGCGGCCCGCCACCTGGGCCACCGCGGCGCGCAGCCGGGCGTCGTCCATGTTGTCCAGCAACAGCCTCGGCGCTTTGGCGGCGAGCGCCTCGTCGATCTCCTCCGCATTGCGCACCTCGACCTCCAACGTCCCCGCCAGCTCCGGCGCCGCCGCGCGCACGCGGTCGATCGCCTGCGCGATGCCGCCGGCGGCGGCGATGTGGTTCTCCTTGATCAGGATCGCGTCGTACAAGCCCGCGCGGTGGTTGCTCGCCCCCCCGGCTGCCACCGCCGCCTTCTCCAGCGCCCGGATCCCCGGCGTCGTCTTGCGCGTGTCGAGCACCCTCGCGTCGGTTCCCTCGACCGCGCGCGCGGCGAGCGCGGAGATCGTCGCCACGCCCGATAGGTGCGCGAGTAAGTTCAGCGCCGTCCGCTCCCCCGTCAGCAGCGCGCGGGCGCTCCCCTCAACCGTCAGCACCGGGCCCCCCTCGCGCCACATGCCCTCTTCGACCAGCCGCTCGCAGCGCGCATCCGGGTCGAGCTGCGTGAAGACCGCCTCGACCGCGTCGAGGCCGTAGATCGTCCCCGGCGCCTTCTGCACGATCCCCGCCCGCGCGCGCGCCTCCTCGGCGACGGTCGCGTCGGTCGTAACGTCGCCTTGGCCCACGTCCTCAGCCAGCGCGTGTTCCACGAGCACCTTCAGATCAGAGCTTGTCATGCCACGAACATCGCCTGTGAGCCGGGACGAGGGGCTAACAATTTTCCCCACCTCTTGTGACCGTCCACCGCTATCCGCTTAATTGCGCCACTGAGACGGCCGTGAGTCAAGCGGGCCAAGGACGCAGGAAGCGTGGCGTGCGCGTAGCACGCGAGCGACCGCCTGTACCCGAAAGGGTGAGGACGCCGGATCCGCGCAGTGCTCACGGTCGTCTCAGCAAGAAGGCACGCACGAAATCATCTAAATCTCCGTCGAACGCGCGCTGAACATCGCCCATTTCGTAGCTCGTGCGGTGGTCCTTCACCATCGTGTACGGGTGCGTCACATAGGAGCGAATCTGCGAGCCGAAGTTCACGTCCTGCACCTCGCCCTTCTCGCGTGCGATCTCCTCCTGGCGTTCGCGCTCCTTGCGCTCCAGCAGCTTTGCCCGCAGCACGACCATCGCGGTCGCCCGGTTCGACGACTGCGAGCGCTCGTTCTGGCACTGCACGACGATCCCCGTCGGTCGATGCGTGATCCGCACCGCCGAATCGGTCTTGTTCACGTGCTGCCCCCCCGCGCCTGACGCGCGGTACGTATCCACCTGCAGGTCGTCCTCGTTGATCTCGATCTCGCCCGTGTCTTTGACGACCGGCGCGACCTCGACGCCCGCGAAGCTCGTCTGGCGGCGGTGCGCCGAGTCGAACGGTGACAGCCTGACCAGCCGGTGCACGCCGCGCTCGGCGCCGAACAGGCCGTAGGCGTTCTCGCCCTTCACCTGGAACGTCGCCGACTTGATCCCCGCTTCCTCGCCCGCGCTCGCCTCCAGCAGCTCCACGTCAAACCCCCGCCGCTCCGCCCAGCGCATCTCCATCCGCAACACCATCTCCGCCCAGTCCTGCGCGTCGGTCCCTCCCGCGCCCGCGTTCACGCTCACGAGCGCATCTCCCTGGTCGTAGCGACCGGAGAACAACCGCTGCTCCTCGAGCGCCGCCAGGCGCTCCTCCACGGAGGCAAACTGCTCGTCGATTTCGCCCTGCAACGACGCGTCCTCGGCGGCCATCTCGACCAGGCCGTCCAGATCCTCCACGTCGCTCTCCAGCGCCGTGAACTGCTCCAGCCGCTTCGTCGCCCGCGAGTGCTCGGCGCCAACCTGCCCGGCGGCCTCGGCGTCGTCCCAGAAGCCCGCCGCGCCCATCTGCGCTTCGAGCGCCTCTGCGCGGTCCTTCAGCTCTTGCGGGTCAAAGATAGTCCGCGAGCAGCTTCAGCTGCTCGCGTATCGCGGCCAACCGCTGGGGTGTGGATTCGGTGGGAGCGGTTGTCATTACGTTCCGTGACACTTCTTGAACTTCTTTCCGGAACCACACCAGCACGGGTCGTTGCGCCCGACCTCATGCTCGTGATCAACTACGCGCTGCTCGACCACGGGCAGCGCTTCGGCCTCGCCGCCGTTCTCAGCGTAGGCCTGCCCGCCGCCTTGCACCCCACCCGCTGCCGCAGCTGCCGCGATCGCTCCCGCGCCCGCGGCGCTCTGCCCGCCGGAGTATGAAACACGGCCCGCGCGCGTGGAACTGCCGCCCGGAGCGAACGCGGGGATCGGCGGGGCCTGCTGCCCACCACCCCCGCCGTTCTGGCCTTCGACGTTCACCCGCACGTTGAAGATCATCCGCGTGTAGTCCGTCCACACGCTGCCCATCAGGTCGCCGAACAGCGTGAACGCCTCGTTCTTGTACGCCACCAGCGGGTCGATCTGGGCGAAGCCGCGCAGATGGATGCCCTCGCGCAGATAGTCCATGTCAAACAGATGCTCGCGCCAGCGCTCGTCGATGATCTGCAGCAGCAAGAACCGCTCCAGCGTCCCCATCAACTCCTCGCCGAGCTCCTCCTCGCGCGCGTTGTACCGCTCGATCGCCAGCTCGGTCACGCGGTCGGTCAAGGAGATCCGGTCGACCTTCTCGGGGTCGAGATCCCCGTCGTCGAGGTCCAGCGCGAAGAACTGCCCGAGCGCGGTGAACAGGCCGTCGAGGTCCCAGTCCTCCATGAAGTCGCCGGGCGTGTACTGCTCGATCGTGCGCTCGATCGTGTTGTAGACCTCGCGGCGCGCCTCCTCGCCGATCGGCTTGCCCTCGAGCACCTCGTCGCGATAGGCGTAGATAACGCGGCGCTGCTCGTTCATCACGTCGTCGTACTCGAGCACACGTTTTCTGATCAGGAAGTTCTGCTCCTCGACCTTCTTCTGCGCTTTCTCGATCTGCTTCGACAGCATCCCCGCCTCGATCGGTTCCTCGTTACCCTGCTCGTCGACCCCGCCGAGTTTGTCGAGGATCCGGTAGATGCGGTCGCCGGCGAACAGCCGCACGAGGTCGTCCTCGGCCGACAGGAAGAAGCGCGACTCGCCGGGGTCGCCCTGACGCCCGGCGCGCCCGCGCAGCTGGTTGTCGATCCGCCGCGACTCGTGGCGCTCGGTGCCGCAGATGAACAGGCCGCCGGCGGCCATCACGCGCTCGCGGTTGGCCTCGACACGCGCCTCGATCTCGGGCAGCAGCTCCTTGATGCGGCGCTCGTGGTCCTCGTGCTCGGGTCCGATCCCCTCCTTCGCGAGCTCCAGCCCGACGAGGTGCTCGGGGTTGCCTCCGAGCTTGATGTCCACACCACGCCCGGCCATGTTCGTCGCGATCGTCACGGCGCCCGGCTGGCCGGCCTCGGCGACGGTCTCGGCCTCGCGCGCGGCGTGCTCGGGCTTGGCGTTCAGCACCGTGTGCTTGATGCCAACCGCCTTCAATCGTTCACCGAGCAGCTCGGAGACCTCGACGGAGATCGTTCCGACCAGCACCGGCTGACCGTTCTCGTGGCGCGCGGCGATCTCCCTGGCGACGGCGCTCCACTTGCCCTCCTTCGTCTTATACACCTGATCGTTGCGATCGTCGCGGACCATCGGCATGTTCGTCGGCACCTGCACGACCGGCAGCTCGTAGATCTTCATGAACTCAGTCGCCTCGGTCAGTGCTGTGCCGGTCATCCCCGCGAGCTTGTCGTACAGCCGGAAGTAGTTCTGATAGGTGATCGTCGCCAGCGTCTGGTTCTCCTCCTGGATCGACACCCCCTCCTTCGCCTCGACCGCCTGGTGCAGCCCCTCCGACCAGCGCCGTCCGTCGAGGATCCGGCCGGTGAACTCGTCGATGATCTTCACTTCGCCGTCGATCACCGCATAGTCGACATCGCGCTTGTACAGCGACTCGGCGCGCAGCGACTGGATCAGGTGGTTGACCAGATGCCCGTTCTCGGCGCGGTAGAGGTGGTCGATGCCGAGGAATTTCTCGGTCTTCGCCACGCCCTGCTCGGTGATCGAGACCGTCTTGTGCTTCTCCTCGATCTCGTAGTCGAAGTCGGCCAGAAAGCCCTTCTTCGCGCGCGGGTCCATCCCTTCGGGCGTCTTCCCCGCGGTCATCTTTGGCGCCAAGCGCGCGAACTTCACGTAGAAGTCGGCCGCCTGTTCGGGCGCGCCGGAGATGATCAGCGGCGTGCGCGCCTCGTCGATCAGGATGTTGTCGACCTCGTCCACCACCGCGAAGTAGTGCCCGCGCTGGACCTTTTCCGTCAGGTCCTTCGCCATGTTGTCGCGCAGGTAGTCGAAGCCCAGCTCAGAGTTCGTGCCGTAGATCACGTCGCACGCGTACGCACGCTGCTTCTCGTCGTACGGCTGCATGTTCTCCAGCACCCCGACACTCACGCCCAGCGCGTCGTAGATCGGTTTCATCCACTCCGCGTCGCGTCTGGCCAGGTAGTCGTTGACCGTGACCACGTGTACGCCCCTGCGTTCGGGCGCGCCGTCCGCACCGCCGGCCGGGCCGGAGCCATTGCTTTGCGCCTCAGCCTCAGCCTCGACCGTCTCCGCTTCGACGGCGTCGGGGTCGAGCGTCGAATCCGGGTCCACGAGGTCCGGGTAGTCGCCGAGATCCGCTGCGTCGGTCGAGTCGGAGCGCCGCTTGTGCTCGCGGCCGGGCTCCCGCACCGCCAGCGAGTTGAGCACGACGGCGAGCGTCGCCGTCAGCGTCTTGCCCTCACCCGTCTTCATCTCCGCGATACAGCCGTCGTTCAGCACCATCCCGCCGATCAGCTGGACGTCGAAGTGGCGCATCCCCATCTGGCGCTTGCCCGTCTCGCGCACGACCGCGAAGCACTCCGGCAGCAGCGCGTCGAGCGACTCCCCCTCGGCCGCGCGGGCGCGCAACGCGTCCATCCGCTCGCGCAGCTCCGCGTCGGAGTCGTGTTCGAGCTCGCCCTCGAACGCGTTGATCAGCGCCACACGCTTCTGGTAGGACTTGAACTTCTTCGCCTCGCCGACGTTCAGCGCGCGATCTAAGATCGATGGAGACACGCCTCCAGATTAGCGATTTGAGACCCGCTTCGAAACGGCTTCTACAGGGCGGCGCGAGCCGATCTCATTTGACTCGCGGCAGCGTGGGCCTCGCGGCGCTTGCGGCGCTTGTCGCGATGGCGCTTGACCTGACGCGCCAACTCGTCGACGACGAGGTTCAGCGAGTGCCCCATCTCGCGTGAGTGCTCGTGCGCGCGCAGCGTCACACCCTTCAGGTACAGCGTCGCCTCCACGACCTCACGCTCCGCGATCGAGGGGTTGCGCTCCTCGAACATCTCAATCTCCAGGCGGGCCAGGTCCGAGACCTGACGCGCGACCTTGTCCAAGCGACGGGCCGCGTGCTCGCGGATCTCGTCGGTGACCGGAACGTTGCGACCCTTGATGTCAATCTGCATCACGGCTCCTTCGTCGGCTTTTGGAGATGGTCTCCGATGCTACGCCTCGGGGTGGCGGATGTCTATTCGTTCTTCGGCTGAACATAGGTTCCGTATGTTCGACTCCAAATGAACGTCCCAGCCTAAGCGCTGAGTAGCCTCGGCGGGCTCCTTCGGGAGCGGCGGCCCCCGTAGCTCAGTGGATAGAGCACACCCATCGCAGGGTTGAGGCCCCGGGTTCGAATCCTGGCGGGGGCATCATTTTCCCGTCCCGGGGTGCTGTACAATCAGCAGAACTGCGATGGGTGTCGCCGCTGAGTTGGACCGACTGCCAAGTGCTGTCGGCTCCACAGCAACAGCACTTTGGAGGGTCCGCTTCGGCGGACCCTCCGTTTTAATCGCCCTGCAGACGCAGGCTCTGAAGGATCCCCGCGTGCCCGGCGATCGCGCCGATCAGGATCGCCTCCTCGGCGACCTCGGTGCCCGGGAACAGAATGCTCTCGCGCAGCTGCGCCCGGTCGCCCACCCGCGCACCGTCGCCGAGGACGACCGGTCCCATCAGGCGTACGCCCGCGCCGATCGACACGTCGTGGCCGATCCACACGGACCCTTCGACCTCGATGTCCGCGGGCAGCGGCCGATCGCCGGCGATCGTCACACCGGGGCTGACCTCCTCACCCGCCACCTCCAGGCGCAGATCTCCGTTCAGCGCGTCAAACGTGCCCTGGCGCAGCTCGCCCAAGGACCCGACGTCGTTCCAGTACTCGCCCACCTCGTGGATGTGGAACGGCACGTCGTTTTCTAGCAACGCCGGAAACACGTCCTGGGCCCAGTCGACGAACGGGCGATCGGGGAAGAAGTCGAAGATTCGCGGGTCGAAGATGTAGATCCCGCAGTTGCCGAGGTCCGAGAGCGCCTCCTCAGGGCTCGGCTTCTCCTGGAAGCCCGTGATCCGACCGTCGCTGTCGTGCAACACGACGCCGAACTCACGCGTGTCGGCCACGCGCTTGACCGCTAGCGTCGCGATCCCCCCGCTCGCACGGTGCCTGGCGACGAGCGCTCCGAGGTCGATGTCCGTGAGCGCGTCCCCGGAGATCACGAGGAAGGGTTCCTCCCCGAAGAAGTCCGCGCATCCGCGCACGCCCCCCGCGGTGCCGAGCAGCTCGGGCTCGAAGCGGTACTCCAGGCGATCGCCGAAATGCTCGCGGATCGTCTCCGGGAAGTAGTGCAGGTTGGCGATCACCTCGTCGAAGCCGTGCCTGTCCAGCAGGTCGAGGATGTGCGCCATCACCGGCCGATCGAGCACCGGCACCATCGGCTTGGTGATCTCGTACGTCAGCGGGCGCAGCCGGGTGCCGAGACCCGCCGCAAGGACCATTGCCTTCATCAGGCTGCGCCCGCCTGCCTACTAATACCTGTAGTGGTCGGCCTTGTAAGGACCATCGACAGGGACGCCGATGTAGGCGGCTTGCTCATCGGTCAGCTTCGTCAGCTTCACGCCGAGCGCGTCGAGGTGCAGGCGGGCGACCTTCTCGTCGAGGTGCTTCGGCAGCACGTATACCTGCTTCTCGTACTCATCATTCTTTGTGAACAGCTCGATCTGGGCGATCGTCTGGTTGGTGAACGAGTTGCTCATCACGAAGCTCGGGTGGCCGGTGGCGTTGCCCAGGTTCAGGAGGCGTCCCTCGGAGAGCATGATGATCGCGTGCCCGTCGGGGAACACCCACTTGTCGACCTGCGGCTTGATGTTCACGCGCTCGATCCCGGCGGTCTGGGTGAGACCGGCAATGTCGATCTCGTTGTCGAAGTGCCCGATGTTGCCGACGATCGCCTGGTGCTTCATCCGCGCCATGTCCGCGGCGGTGATGATGTCCTTGTTGCCGGTCGTCGTGATGAAGATGTCCGCGCTGGAGATCACTTCCGCCAGCGTTCTGACCTCATAGCCTTGCATCGAGGCCTGTAGCGCGCAGATCGGATCGATCTCCGTGATCACCACGCGCGCGCCCTGGCCGCGCAGCGATTCCGCGCAGCCCTTGCCGACGTCGCCGAAGCCGCAGATCACGGCGACCTTGCCGCCGATCATCACGTCGGTCGCGCGGTTGATGCCGTCGATCAGCGAGTGCCGGCAGCCGTACAGGTTGTCGAACTTCGACTTCGTCACGGAGTCGTTGACGTTGATCGCCGGGAACAGCAGCTCGCCTGACTCGACCATCTGGTAAAGCCGGTGCACGCCCGTCGTCGTCTCCTCGGTCACGCCTTTGACGCCCGCGCCGAGCTTCGTCCAGCGCTGCGGGTCCTCGGTCAGCGAGCGGGTCAAGAGCGAGAGGATCACCTGGAACTCCTCGGAGTCCGCACTGGCCGGGTCCGGAACCGCGCTGGCGGCCTCGTACTCGGTGCCCTTGTGCACGAGCAGCGTCGCGTCTCCGCCGTCGTCGAGGATCATGTTCGGCCCGTCCTCGCCCGGCCACAGAATTGCCTGTTCGGTGCACCACCAGTACTCCTCCAGCGTCTCGCCCTTCCAGGCGAACACGGGGATTCCCTGAGGATCCTCCGGCGTGCCTTCGGAACCAACCGCGACTGCCGCGGCGGCATGATCCTGGGTGGAGAAGATGTTGCAGCTGCACCAGCGAACATCGGCGCCGAGCGCGGTGAGCGTCTCGATCAGGACGGCCGTCTGGATCGTCATGTGCAGCGAGCCCATGATCCGCGCGCCCTTCAGCGGCTGCGCGTCGGCGAACTCGCGGCGAATCGCCATCAGGCCGGGCATCTCGTGCTCGGCGAGCGTGATCTCCTTGCGCCCGAAGTCGGCGAGCGAGAGGTCGGCGACCTTGAAGTCATCGGTGGCGGGCACGGTCATACCCGTAGGCGTGGCGGGGGTCATTACTGACATGACGAATCTCCTGTGTCGGTCAGACGAGCGCCCTTGCTGCAGGTGGGAGGCCGAGCGTGGCGGAAACAGCCCGTCGCAGCGCTCCTCGGCCGCCGGGGACGCTAGCACACGCCGCCGCGGCCCGGCGTGCTTTCAGCCCGCTGCGAGCTCGGCCTTCAGCTGCTCGATCAGCTGCACCGGGCCGGGGTCCACACCACGCAGCGTGGCGAGGTAGATCGAGACGAGATCGCCGAGCAGCACCAGCGAGATCACACGCTCGATCGTCGTCTCGCCGCGCGTCTCCAGATGGAAGCTCGCCGCGGCGTTGGGGGCGATCAGGCGCTCGGTCAAAGCCATCCGCTCCTTCACGCGCGGGTGCGCGTCGGAATCATCGAGGAACACCGCCGAGAACCGGGCCAGCTCACCGGCGCCCTCCCAGCCGACGAGCTCGTTGTGGTCGAGCTCGGGGAGCTCGTGCGAGAAGCACGGCTGCTTGGCGTTCTCGTTGATCTGCGTCTTCCAGCGGTAGGCGATCGCCGTCGTCAGCCCGGCGCCGGCGACGATCGGGATCGTGCCGTGCAGGCCGCGGGCGACTTCCTTGGCGAGCGAGTCCTCGGGCGCATCCGGGCCCCACTCGGCCACCAGCTGCTCGGTGTGCGAGGCGGCCACATCGATCTCCGAGGTCAGCCGCGGCCCGGCGCCGCACAGCGCCGCGACCTCGAGTGCGGCGACCGTCATGTAGGCGACCGCCGCGCGCGGCTGGAAACTGCCGGGCAGCGGGATCACCGGCACGCCGTCAGCGCGGGCCATCTCCGCCAGGCGCCCGCCGGTCGTCACGACCATGCGCCGCGCGCCGAGCGCCCCCGCCGACTCGTAGCAGGCGAGCGTCTCCTCGGTATCGCCCGAGTAGCTCGCGCACAGGACCATCGTGTCCGGCGTCGTCCAGGGCGGCAGGCCATAGGCGCGGGTCACGAAGATCGGCCGCGAAGCGTGATCGCCGAGCGCCGCGCGGGCCAGCGCGCCGCCGATCGCCGAACCGCCCATCCCCGCCACGACCAGCCCCGCGGAGGTGTCCCAGTCCTGCATGATCGCCGACTCCACGCGCCACAGCGCGTCGCGCAGGTGCTCGGGCAGTGCGAGCACGTCGCCCAGCTGGCCAGAGGTGTCCACCTCGGCGATCGCCTCGCGCGTGAGCATTCCCGAACCTGGGGTCGCCGCCGCGTCGGGAGGGGTGCTCGTCTCGGGAGTCATCTCTGGGGTCAGCTCCGGGCTCATCAGAACTTGATCGCTGCGTCGGGCAAAGTCACGCCCGGGAAGATACGCGCCCCATGGGCGATCGTGTTGTCCGCCCCCACCGTCACTCCCTCGCCGAGCACCGCGCCGCCTTCGATGCGGCTGCCGTCACCGACACGGCAGCCGGCCGCGACGATGCAGTCGCGCAGCGTGCAATTCGCCCCGATCTCCGCGCCGCTGAGGATCACCGAGCGCTCGACCGTGCTGGCGGGGCCGACACGCACGTTCTCGCCGAGCACGACCAGGCTGCCGACGTGGGCTCCCGGGGCGATCTGCACGCCGCGCTCGATCACCGCGGGAGGGATCACCCGGCCGTGGATCTCCGTGTCCTGGGCAACCGCCAGCCAGCTCTCGCCGAGTCGCGCGCGCACCGCCGTGTCGACGTTGCCCTCGATGATGTCGAACGTGCCCTGCAGGTAGCGCTCGGGCGTGCCGATGTCCAGCCAGTAGGCATCCGCCGGAAACCCGTACAGCCCGGCGCCGATCAGCGCCGGCCACACCTCGCGCTCGATCGAGACGTTGCGATCCGGCGGGACCAGCTCGAGGATCTCACGCTCCAGCACGTACGCGCCGGCTGAGATCAGATTCGTGTCGATCCGGTCAGAGCTCGGCTTCTCCACGAAGTCCCTGACCGAGCGGTCCCCGTTGAGATGCACCAGTCCGTAAGCGCTCGGGTCGGCGACGGGCGCGAGCGCAAGCGTCGCCTTCGCGCCGGTGCGCTCGTGCTGGGCGATCTGGCCGGTCAGGTCGATGTCGGTCAGTACGTCGCCGTTGAGCATCAGGAAGCGCTCGTCGAGCAGCGACTCGGCGAACTTCAGCGCGCCCGCGGTGCCACGCGGGTCGGGCTCCTCGACGAAGCGCAGTTTGATCCCCATCCCCGAGCCGTCGCCGAGCACGTTGCGCACGCTCGTCGCGAGGAACCCGCAGGACATGATCACGTCGTCGATCCCATGCCCCTTCAGCCACTCGAGCATGAACGCGATGAACGGCCGGTCGACCAGCGGCACGACCGGCTTGGGCACGGTCGAGGTCAACGGGCGCAGGCGCGTGCCCTCCCCGCCGACGAGGATTACGGCCTGCATCGGGTGGCCCCCATGATCCTGATCAGACCGATCACACGCTCTCTCCCGCAAGCGGCGTCCGCTCCGGGGTGTGACCCACAGCGCTCTTCGAGCCACCACGGCCAATCCCCTCGTACAGCAGCCCAGCCCCACGCACCCGGTCCGCGTCCAGCGCGTTGCGCCCGTCGATCACAAGCGTCCCCCGCATCGCCTGCGCGACCAGCGCCCAATCCAAATCGATGAATTCGGGCCACTCGGTGACCAAGACTACGGCGTCGGCGTCCGCGACGGCGTCCAGCGGCGAGTCGCGGTAGTCCAGGTCGGGCATCAGCTTACGCGCCTCGCCCTCGGCCACCGGGTCGTAGGTGCTCACCTCGACGCCCTCGGCCAGCAGCCGCGCGGCGAGCACCAGCGAGGACGCGCCGCGCATGTCGTCGGTCTCGGGCTTGAATGCCAGCCCCAGCATCGCGACCCGCTTGCCGGCCAGCTTGCCGACATGGCGCTGCAGCTTCGAGACGACGCGGCGCTTCTGCAGCTCGTTGACCTCGGTGACGGCGTTGAGCAGCTGGAAGTGATAGCCGGAGTTGGCCGCCAGCAGCTTCAGAGCGCTGACGTCCTTGGTAAAGCAGGAGCCGCCGTAGCCAATGCCCGCCTGCAGAAACTTGGGCCCGATGCGATCGTCGAGACCGACGCCGCGCGCGACCTCGATCACGTCCGCGCCGGTCTCCTCGCAGACGTTGGCGATCTCGTTGATGAACGAGATCTTCGTCGCCAGGAACGCGTTCGCGGCCAGCTTGATCATCTCGGCGCTCGACACATCGGTGCGCACCAACCGAGCGCCAAGCGGGCTGTACAGCTCCACGACGGCGTCCCCGGCCCAGTTCCCGTCGTCGCCCACGACCACCCGGTCGGGGTTGCGGAAGTCCTTCAGCGCCGTGCCCTCCTTGAGGAACTCCGGGCAGGAGACGTAGGTCATGCCGTCCTTGCCACGCTCGCCGAAGATCCGCTGGATGCTGGCGCCGGTGCCGCAGGGAACGGTCGACTTCATCACCAGCGCATGGTCGGAGGAGGGCGGGATCGCATCGACCACCGCATGCACGGCGGAGAGGTCCGCGTCGCCGGAGTAGGTCGGCGGCGTGCCGACGGCGACGAACAGCAGCCTGGCGTTGGCCAGCGCATCGCCGATGTCGGTCGAGAAGTGCATGCGAGAGACGTTGGCGCGCAGGACCTCCGCCAGCCCGGGCTCGTAGATCGGCACCTCTCCGGCCCGCAGGCGCTCGATCTTCTCGGCGTCGATGTCAATGCACCACACTTCGCTGCCCAGCTCGGCAAAGCCGGCCGCGGTGACCAGCCCGACGTAACCGGTGCCGATCACCCCGATCGGTGCGCGCTCTGTGCTCGTCATCAGGCTGGGAAGGCTAACCGCTGGACGCAAGTGGCGATGTGTCTAGCCCGAAGTCGCTCCAGACCTTCGCCGTGAGACCCAGGCCAAATCCTCGAACCAGCCAGGTCACAGGTTCTCTACCGGCCCACGGCGAGAAACGCCTCGTAGCGGCGGATGTCGCGCTGCGCGCGGGCCTGGCGCTCTGTTCCCTCCTGCGCCTCCTCGGCCGCCCGCTGGGCTTCTTTCAGACGCGTCTGAAAGGTCTCGCGATCGATCGCCTCGGGCGCGATCGCTTCCTCGACGAGCACGAGCGCGCGATTCTCGGCGAACTGCAGATAGCCCTCGGCCTGTGCGAAGCGCACGATCTCGGAGTCCGAGCGATACAGGCGCAGCTCCGTCGGTTCGAGCATCGCAAGCACGGGCTCGTGGTTGGCGAGCACGCCGATCGAGCCGACGGCGGTGCGCGTGGAGAGCATCTCGATCTCCTCGCTGAACACCTCGCCCTCGGGCGTCAGCACTTCGACTGGGAACTTGGTCCTGGCCATGTCGGGCCGCCTAGCCCTTCTTCCCAGCGTCGACCACTTGCTCGATCGTGCCCTTGAGGAAGAACGCACTCTCGGGCACCTCGTCATGCTTGCCTTCGATGATCTCTTCGAAGCCGCGGATCGTCTCGGCGATCGGCACGTAGGCGCCGGGCGTGCCGGTGAACTGTTCGGCGACGAAGAACGGCTGGGAGAGGAAGCGCTCGATCTTGCGCGCGCGCTGCACGATCAGCTTGTCCTCGTCGGAGAGCTCGTCGATCCCGAGGATCGCGATGATGTCCTGCAGCTCCTTGTAGCGCTGCAGGATCTCCTTGACTTCGTTGGCCACGCGGAAGTGATCCTCACCGAGGATGTCGGCCTTGAGGATCGTCGAGGTCGAGTCGAGCGGGTCAACAGCCGGGTAGATGCCTTTTTCGGAGATCGAACGCGACAGCGCGGTCGTCGCGTTGAGGTGCGCGAACACCGAGGCAGGCGCCGGGTCGGTGTAGTCGTCGGCGGGCACGTAGATCGCCTGGATCGAGGTGACCGAGCCGCTCTTCGTCGAGGTGATGCGCTCCTGCAGCTGACCCATCTCGGTCTCGAGCGTTGGCTGGTAGCCGACCTGCGAGGGCATCCGCCCGAGCAGCGCCGAGACCTCGGAGCCGGCCTGCACGAAGCGGAAGATGTTGTCGACGAACAGCAGCACGTCCTGACCCTGGTCGCGGAAGTATTCGGCCATCGTCAGACCCGACAGCGCGACGCGCATGCGCGCGCCAGGGGGCTCGTTCATCTGCCCGAAGACGAGCATCGTCTTGTCGAGCACGCCCGACTCCTTCATCTCCAACCACAGGTCGTTGCCCTCGCGCGAGCGCTCGCCCACGCCGCAGAACGCCGACAGCCCGCCGTGCTCCTTGGCGAGGTTGTGGATCAGCTCCTGGATCAGCACCGTCTTGCCGACGCCCGCGCCGCCGAACAGCCCGACCTTGCCGCCCTTGGCGTAGGGCGCGAGCAGGTCGATCACCTTGATGCCGGTCTCGAACATTTCGGTCGTCGGCGTCAGGTCCTCGACGCGCGGGGCGTCCTGATGGATGTTGCGTCGCGGCGTGTCCTTCGGCAGCGGCTCGCCGAGGTCGATCGGCTCGCCGAGCAGGTTGAAGATCCGCCCGAGCGTGGCCTCGCCGACGGGCACGGTGATCGGCGCGCCGGTATCGACCACCTCGACGCCACGCGCGAGACCGTCGGTCGTGTCCATCGCGACGGCGCGCACGCGGTCGTCGCCGAGGTGCTGCTGGACCTCGCAGACGAGCACGCTCTCGCCCGCGCCGGAGCTGATGCCCTCGGCCTCCTCCTCGGCCGCGGCGGCCGGGCGCGCGACGGTGATCGCGTGGTTGATCTCCGGCAGGCGGTCGGGGAAGACGGCCTCGATCACGACGCCCTGGATCTCCTCGATGCGTCCGACGTTGCGCTCGCTGGCGGCGCCTTTGGCGGAGGCTGGCTCGGTGACGGTGCTGGCTGACATTTGGTCTCGAATCTCCTTCTAGCTGTTAAGCCTTTAAAAGTCTGAAAAGGCTCCGCCCTACCGGGCTGCGCCGCTGCGTTCGCAGTTACAGAACAGAGTGAGAGGGAGTGGTCGAGTGTAAGACTCGACGACTCTCCAATTGATCTCCTGGACACAGGCTCACCCGCGGAACTACCTGTCGCCATCAGTTCAATCCCTCGGCGCCCGCAACGACCTCCATGATCTCCTGCGTGATCTCAGCCTGGCGGGCGCGGTTCATCTGCAGCGTCAGGTCGGTGATGATTTCGCCGGCGTTCTCCGATGCGCTGCGCATCGCGGTCATCTGCGCGCCGAAGAAGCCCGCCGTGGACTCCACGAGCGCGCGGTAGATCGAGATCTCGACGTAGTCCGGCACGAGCCGCTTGAGGATCTCTTCCGGATCGGGCTCGTAGTCGACCAGCGCGCGCGGGCCCCCCGTCGTCGTCGAGCCCTCCGCGCCCTCGCCCTCCTCGGGCTCCTCCTCCGTCGCGATCGTCGCCTGGGAGATCGGCAGCAGTGTCTCGCGCGTGACTTCCTGGGTCAGCGGCGAGATGTAGGCGTTGTAGACGATCTCCACGCGATCGAGCTGGCCGTCGGCGTAGCCGGTGATCAGATCGTCGGCGATCGAGCGCGCGTCGGCGTAGGCCGGTTTGTCGGCGAAGCCGGTGTAGTCGCCGCTCAGCTCGTGCCCGCGGAAGCTGAGCGAGGAGACCCCGCGCCGCCCGGTCGCGTACCACTGCGTCTGCAGGCCCTGCTCGCCGTAGTCGGCGGCGATCCGCACGCCGGCGCGGATGATCTGCGAGTTGAAGCCACCCGCCAGGCCACGGTCGCCGGTGACGAGCAAAAGACCGACGTTGGTCGTGCTCTCGTGCTCTGAGAGCAGCGGCAGGCGACTCGCCTCGGCGCCGGCGGCCTGCGCGGCCTGGCGCGTCATCCGCCGCAGCGCATCCGCGTAAGGGCGCAGCGCGGCGATCCGCTGCTCGGCGCGGCGCAGCCGTGCGGCGGCGACCATCTCCATCGCACGGGTGATCTTCTGGATGTTCTTGACCGAGGAGATCCGGTCCTTGACGTCGCGCTGTGAGGGCATGATGATTGGGTTCCCGCCCGCCAGCCCGCGCTAGGCGGCCGCCGGCTGCTCCTCGCGCGCGCCCTCGTCACCGCGCAGCGGCGCGTCGTCGTCGACTGCCAGGCCCTCCTCGTCGAGGTCGTAGCCGAAGTCCTCGGCGAACGTGGCGACCGCATTCTTGACGGCCTTCTGCGTGTCCTCCGACCAGTCGCCGCCGGCGATCTTCTCGCGCACGTCCGCGTGCTGGGCGTGCATCCGTTCGGTCAGCTCCGCGAGGAACTCGCCGACGCGCTCGACCTTCAGGCGGTCGAGGAAGCCGTTGGTGGCGGCGAAGATCTGCACGACCTGATCCTGCACGGCCAGCGGCTCGCGCTCGTGCTGGTTGAGCGTCTTGACCAGCCGTTCGCCGCGCGCGAGCGTCTTCTGCGTGTCCGCGTCGAGGTCTGAGCCGAACTGCGCGAAGGCCTCGAGGTCGCGGTACTGCGAGAGCTCGAGCTTGATCCGTCCGGCGACCTTCTTCATCGGCGAGATCTGCGCGTTGCCGCCGACGCGCGAGACCGAGATGCCGACGTTGATCGCCGGGCGCACGCCCGAGTTGAACAGCGCCGACTCGAGGAAGATCTGCCCGTCGGTGATCGAGATCACGTTCGTCGGGATGTAGGCGGACACGTCGCCGGCCTGCGTCTCGATCACCGGCAACGAGGTCAGCGAGCCGCCGCCGAGATCGTCGTTGAGCTTGACCGCGCGCTCGAGCAGCCTGGAGTGCAGGTAGAAGACGTCACCCGGGTAGGCCTCGCGGCCCGGGGGGCGGCGCAGCAGCAGCGACATCTGCCGGTAGGCGTACGCGTGCTTGGTCAGGTCGTCGTAGACGACCAGCGCGTGCTTGCCTTTGTAGAGGAAGTGCTCGCCCATCGCGCAGCCGGCGTAGGGCGCCATGAACTTGATCGGCGCCGCCTCGTCGGCGGACGCGGCGACGATGATCGTGTTCTCCAGCGCGCCGTGTTCGTCGAGCGTCTGCGCGAGCGCGACGACGGTCGCCATGCGCTGGCCGATCGCGACGTACACCGACACGACGCCGGTGTCCTTGTTGTTGATGATCGCGTCGATCGCGATCGCCGTCTTGCCGGTCTGGCGGTCGCCGATGATCAGCTCTCGCTGGCCACGGCCGATCGGGATCATCGCGTCGATCGCCTTCAGGCCGATCTGCATCGGTTCGGTGACCGGCTGGCGCTGGACGACACCCGGAGCCTTGAACTCGGCGGGGCGGCGCTCTGTGGTGTCGATGTCGCCCTTGCCGTCGAGCGGGCGCCCCAGCGGGTCGACGATCCGCCCGAGCAGCGCGTCGCCGACGGGGATGTCGAGCAGGCGGCCGGTGCGCCTGACGGTGTCGCCCTCGGAGATGTGCTCCCACTCGCCGAACAGCACCGCGCCGACGTTGTCGGACTCGAGGTTCAGCGCCAGGCCGGTAACGCCGTGCGGCAGCTCGAGCAGCTCGAAGGACATGCAGTTCTCGAGGCCGTGCAGGCGCGCGATGCCGTCGGCCACCGACAGCACCGTGCCGACCTCGGTCAGCTCCGCGCTGCCGCCGTCGAGTCCCTCGATGCGGCTCTTCAGGATGCTTGTTATCTCGTCTGGATTGATCTGCATGTCTTTCTCCTAATTGGGAATAGAGCCCGCCCACCCGGCTCGCCGGCTTGCGGTCGCCTGGGCCTCTCTAAGAGGCTCCTTGGGCAACGTGCCTGCGCAGCTGCTCCAGTCGATTGCGAATAGAGGCGTCGAGGATCGAGTTGCCGACCCTCAGCACGATGCCGCCGAGGATGTCCGGGTCCACGTGGGCGGCGAGTCTGACCTTGCGCCCCGTACGCTCGCCGATGCTCTTGCCCAGGCTCTCGGTCGTCTCCTGGTCGAGCTCGATCGCGCTCGTGATCTCGACGGGCAGCAGCTGGTTCTCCTGCTCCCACAGGTGCTCGAACTGCTGGCGGGTGCGGAAGATCACGGGCATGCGGTGGTTCTCGATCAGCAGCTTCAGGAAGTTCAGGAAGGTCTCGTCGGCGCCTTCGAGGATCCGCGTCAGCGCATCCTGCTTCTCCACCGTGGAGAAGTAGGGCGAGAAGAAGAACACGGCCAGCTCACGGTTGGAGTCCAGCGCGTCGGCGAACTGGCCGAGCTGCTCGCGCAGCTCGTCGAGCTTGCCCTGGTCGCGCGCGACCTCGAACAGCGAGCGGGCGTATACCTCGGCGAGCTCCTCCATCAGTTGCTCGACGCCCCCGAGGAGATCGAAGAGAAGTCGAGCTCGCTCAGCGCCTCCTGCACGAGTCGCTTCTGATCGTCTGAGTCGAGCGTCTTGCGCGTGACCTTCTCGGTCGCGAGCACGGTCAGGTCGGCGACCTCCTTGCGGATGTCGTCGAGCGCGCGTTTGCTCGCGGCATCGATGTCACGCTCGGCTTTCTTGGCGGCTTCCTCGATGATCTCCTGGCCGCGCTCTTTGGACTCGTGCTCGTGGGTGTCCGCCGTCTGGCGTGCCCGCTGGACGATCTCTTCGGACTGCGCGCGCGCCTCCTTCAGGCGCTCGCGATATTCGTGCAGCAGCTCGTCGGCCTCCTTGCGCGTGCGCTCGGCGTTGTCGATCGAGTCTTCGATCGAGCGCTGCCGGCGTCCGAGCGCCTCTGAGATACGCGGGAACGCGAGCTTCGCGAGCAGGATCATCGTGAACCCGAACACGAGCAGCGTCCACACCATCAGGCCGATGCCCGGCTTGATCAGGAAGCTTCCGTTTGAGGCGAGTACCGGCATCGCGCTAGACGATGAACGCGGCCAGCAGACCGGCCACGAGTCCGTAGAAGAAACATGCCTCGGTCAGAGCGAAGCCCAGCCACTGCAGCTGGGTGATCTCGTCACGCATCTCCGGCTGACGGGTGATCGCTTCGATCGCCTTGCCGAAGATGATGCCGATGCCGACGCCGGCGCCGACGGCGCCGAGACCGCCGCCGACCCCGAGGCCGATCGACTTTCCGGCCTTTGCGACTTCTTCAGTCGCTGCCGCCATGAGGGTGATGAAAGCAACAATGTGCACGACGTGGGGCTCCTTTAGTGGTCTGCGGCAACCGCGCCGCCGAGGTAGATAGCTGTGAGAGTGGCAAAGATGAACGCTTGGAGGGCGGCCACCAGGCCGACCTCGAAAGCGAACAGCAGGATCCCGAACGGGAGTGTGAACCAGCCGAGCGCCGTGACACCCAGGATCACGGCCAGCGCACCGGCCATGAACAGGATGATCAGGTGCCCGGCGAGGATGTTGGCGAACAGACGAATCGTCAACGAGAGGATGCGCATCAGGTTCGAGAGCACCTCGAGAAAGAAGATGAACACGGCGATCCCGCCCGTCACGCCACCCGGGACGAGCCCTCTGAGATAGCCGATCGGACCCTTCGCGCGGATGCCTTCATAGGTGTAGGAGAAGAACACGACGAGCGCCAGCGCCAGCGGGATCGAGAGGTTGGCCGTCGCGGCGTAGAGCGAGAACGAGGGAATCTGCAGGCCGAGCACGGTGATCTCGTGCTCGGTGTTGGTCGGCAGCGGGATGTAGCCGACGAGATTCGAGAACATGATGAACAGGAACAGCGTGCCGATGAACGGGAACCATTTGGCGGCCATCTGCTCGTCCATCGCGCTGCCCGTGATGTTCTCGCGCATCAGGCTGTAGAGCAACTCGACCGCGGCCTGCACCTTGTTGGGGCGCGCCTGCATGCGCCGCGCGATGTACACCATGCTCACGCAGGTGGCAGACGCCGCCAGGAACAGATAGAGCACGGCCTTGTTGATCGAGAAGATCCCGAGGTTCACCCAGGGGTCGAGTTTGAACTCGTTCTGCGGTTCAAAGGTCGTGTTGCGCGTTCCGTGGATGCCGTAGATCGCCGCGAGCACGACGATCCCGCCCAGCCAGATCGCGAGCAATATGAGCAGAATCTGCTTCGTCGAGAGCTTCCGGCGTTTGCTCTCGCCGGCCGGGCTGAGCGCCGGCCCCTGGGCGTCGACGGCCGCGCTCATGAGGTGCTCGGCCTGCTCTGCGCGCGCGAGGCGGTCGCGACCGGACTGTCACCGGTGATGAACGACATCGCCAGGTACACGGTGAAGGCGGCGAGCACGAGCACGGCGGCCATGATTCCGTCGTCCTTGCCGCCGGCATACCGGGCGAGGATGATCGCCGCGGCCACGATCCATACACGGCCGAGCAGCCCGGCCACGAGCAGGCCGGCGCGGACCTTGGGATCGCTCGTGCGGCGCGCCTGGGCCTGCAGCAGCGCGGTTCCGCCGCGGGTCAGCAGCCAGGCGCTTGCACCGATCAGGTAGCCGAGCGCGGGCATACCCCCGATCAGCACGAACGGGGCCGTCGCGAGCACCAGGCACACGTCGAGGTAGCGGAGGAAGACCACGTCAGCTTGGCGATCCGGGGAGCCGGTCATGGAGCCGCGTCAGGCGCGTATGCCGGTGCAGCGGCGGGCGACCAGCATGTCCTGGACGATCGGAGCGTCCGAAACCATCCGCGCAACGCGCGCGGCGGTCGATGAACCCCTCGTTGACGTCGAAATCCAGCATCTAATAAAGCCACCCTAAAGACGGGAAATCCGCGCACGCGATCGTGGCGGAGCAGACGCGGCGCTCCTCACTCGCCGCGGCAGCCAGCTTAGCCTACCCGATCTCCGACTTCGTAACAACTTTGTGACACTCGGTACGCGGTGCGACGACGGTCCGATGCGCGCGGTAGCCGGATTATGCGAGGGACGTCTGAGGCTCCTCACCACGGCGCCGCCAAGCGTCCCGACAAGCCGTCGCGACCCGCACGAGCAACACCGAAACGGCCAGCGTCAGCAGCCCAGCGAGGACATCCAGCAGGAAGTGGTTGCCCGTGGAGAGCACCGCCAGCGCGGTCATGCACGGGTAGAGAACCGCGAGCACACGAACCCAGCGACGCGTCGTCATCTGCCATACCGCCAGCGCGCACCAGGCCGCCCAGGCCATGTGCAGCGAGGGCATCGCCGCCAGCTGGTTGGCCTCTGAGGCCAGCGCGCCGGTGTGCCAGGAACCGAAGGCGCCGGTCGAGGCGACCACGTCGGTGAAACCATCGAGCATCCGCGGCGGAGCGACCGGGTAGAACCAGAAGACGATGAACGCGAGCACGTTCACGAGCACCAGCGCGTTGCGCAGCGGCCGGTAGATGTCCGCCCGCTTCCACCACAGGTAGCCGAGCACCCCGAGCGTGACGATGAAGTGGGCGTTGTCGTAGTAATCGGACAGGATCAACCCGAGCGTGTGGTGTCCCGCCAGCCAGCGATCCAGGCTCAGCTCAGGATCGAGGTGCAGCGTTCGCTCCAGGCTCAGCACGCCGCGGGCGTGGCGCAACGCGACGTTCAGCCGCAGCGGGGCGAAGTTCGTGATCGCGTCATACACCCACAGCAGCCAAACGATCACGCCAACCTCGACCCACCAGGGCGAGCGCTTCGCCGGCGCGCTCGCTATAGGCGCAACACCGGTCGTGCCGGCAGACCCGTCGAGCTCTACGGCAGAGCCACTGCCCAGCGTCTCAGGAGCGCTGTCTGCGTCGGTTGAAACCGCGGTTTGCAAGCAGCTGATGTTATCCCGCGTCAGGGCGCCACAGGCTGCAGACCGCGTGCGGCGAGCGTCTCCAGCACACCCGGCAACGCCGCCGCCGTGCGCCGCCATGAGCCCGGTGCGCTGTAATCGTCGGCGTCGTGCAGCAGCAGGATCGAGCCCTCCTCGACACCGTCGATGACACGCGCGGCGATCGACTCAGGGGTGGCGCGCGCCTCCCAGTCGCGGCCCCACTGGGTCCACAGCAGCGTCCGCCAACCGCGCGCCCGGGCAACACGCAACGCCGAGGCGTTGAGCACCCCGTAGGGCGGCCGATAGAGCACCGGCGAGCACCCACCCGCGTCCTCGATCGTCGCCAATGCCCGCGCGATGTCCTCGCGCACCTGCCATGGCGCCAGGCGCAGGAGGTTGCGATGGCGGTCGCAATGCAGGCCGATCGCATGCCCGGCGGCGAGAATCTCACGGGCGAGCGCGGGGTTGCGTCGCACCTGCTCGCCGACCAGGAAGAAGGTCGCCGGCACACCCGCGCCGGCGAGGATCTCGAGCACGGCCGGGGTTCCCTCGAGATGGGGGCCGTCGTCGAAGGTGAGCGCATAGCCGCGGCCGGAAGCGGTGCGATCCTCGACCCCGAGCGAGCGGCGCAGCGCGGGCCAGATCGGCGCCGGTGAGCGCGGAAAACCGACAGGCTGGGCGCCGGCGAGCGCCGGCAGCAGATAGCTGGCCATCGCCGCGCCGGCCAGCGCGCCTACGGCTGGAGGCAGTGGAGTGCGATGATCGGGAGTGGACATGGTCGAACTGGTGCTGGGAATCGTGGCGGCGGTGGGTGCGTCGACCCTCTACAGCCTAGGGATCGCCCTCCAGGCGATGGAGGCCAAGGAGGCGCCCCCGGAGGAGCACCTGCGCCTGGCGCTGGCCAGGAACCTGATCAAACGGACGCGCTGGCTGCTCGGCACGGGCCTGTCGATCCTCGGCTGGCCACTGCAGGTGCTGGCCCTGCTGCTGGCGCCGCTGGTGGTCGTGCAACCGGCGCTCGCCACCGGCCTCTTGGTGCTGATGTTCCTCGCCGAGCGGATGCTCGGCGAGCGCGCCGGGCGCAACGAGTACCTGGCGATGAGCGCGATCGTCCTCGGCGTGATCGGCGCGGGGCTGACCGCGCCACCGAATACGACGCACAGCGCCGCGGATGGCTTGATCGCGATCGTGCTCGCCGGGGTGGCCGCGATCGGCCTGTTGCCCTACATGCTGCGCGCGCTGGGTCGTCGCTCACCCGCGACGATGACGATGGTCGGCGCCGGCTTCGCCTTCGGCTGGAGCGGGATCGCCACCAAGCTCGCGGCCGACGATCTCTCCCAGGGCCATCTGCTCGCGGCCGCCGCCTGGGGTCTGTCGACGGGGGCGGCATCGGCCGTCGGCCTGCTCAGCGAGGCCAGCGCGCTGCAGTCGCGCCCGGCGATCCAGGTGGCCCCGGTGGTGTTCGTGACTCAGACGGTCGTGCCGGTGGCGCTCGCGCCGCTGCTGTTCGACGAGCGCTTCAGCGACACCCCGCTGGGCGGGATTCCGCTGGCCTGCTCACTGGTGCTGCTCTTGAGCGGCGCCGCGCTGCTGGCGCGCTCACCGCTCTTGGTGGCGCTGATGGAAGGCGAGGGCGAGCCGATCAGCCCCCTGAGCGGCTCGGCGCCCAGCCGGTCGGAGCCGAGCGAGGCGACGATCCGCTCCAGTCCGAGCACCGATGAGGTCGACCCGTCGACCGTGACCACCAAGACATCGCCGGCCCGTGTCCGGCGTTGAGGCAGCGCTTCGCCGGCATTCAGGCGCAGCGCTCCCTTCACGGGAATCGCGCCCGCGGTGCGCGCCAGCACCATCTGCCCCACGGTCAGCCCGCCCCCGGGTTGCAGAAAATAGAACTTGTGGCGCAACCCCAGCGCGCGCGCCTGGGAGCGCAGCGTGTGGCGCGTGAGCAACCAGCGAAACAGGGCGGAGCCGGGCACCACTTCCGGCAGCAGCTGATCGCCGAGCGCGTGCAGCTCGACGATCGTCGCATGTGCGGGCACAGCGCCGTCATCGGTGAAGGAGGCGTGGATGCCGCGGCCGGCCAGCTCTGAGGCGACGACCGTCAAATCGCCCGCCGGCGCACGCACGATCACGCCCACGTCGGACTGGTCGGTGTTCACGTGGGTCAGCGGATGGATGTGCAGCAGCACACCCGCCAGAGCAGTCACCTCGTCGGTGGAAAGCGTCCAGGCGCCGACGCTCAGCAGCAGCACGAAGGGGGTCGCGAACGCCACCAGCCGCAACCGCCACAGGGGAATCGAGCGCACGCGCCGCGGAGCGCCGAGCACGAGGTCGACCGCGGCGGGGTCCTCGTGGACCGCCGACTGCTGATCGGCCGCCTGCGCCGGGGGCGCAAGCTCCTGACCGACCTCCTGCTCCGGGGATGCGGTATGACTGACCACCGTCGTGAGCCCGACCGCCGTCTGGCCCGCTGTCCGTGGGCTGCGACCATCGCTCACCAGCAGCTCCTCGAGCGAACCCTCCCCGGCCCGGCGGGTGGGACTCGATTCGCCGGCGCCAACCTCGGCGAAGCTCGCCCGGACGTGTTCGCGCAGCTCGTCTGTGTTGTTCGCCAGGCGCAGCAGGTCGAGCGTCGCCATCGCGCGCGTGTTCAGACGCGCGTGACCGACGGGCAATCCGTAGGAGACGACCGGTGTACCCGCGGCCTTCGCCTCCAGGCAGGTGACGCCGCCGGTGGAGTGCACGAGCACGTCGGCGGCCGCCAGCAGCTGCGGCATCTTGTCGGTGAACCCGAGCACCTGCACGGCGGGCTCATCCGCGAACGCGCGCTTCAGGTCTTCCGCGAGCTCCTCGTTGCGTCCGGCCAGGCAGACGATGCTGCTCACCTCCGTCAGCCCGCTGAGCTCGCGCACGGCGCCCGCGATATCCCCCACGCCCCAGCCGCCGCCGGAGACGACGACCATCCGGCCCTCCTCGGGCAAACCAAGCGCGCGACGCGCCTGCAGCGGACAGCGCGGGCCGAGGAAATCGGCGGAGATCAGCGGGCGCACCAGGCGCACGCTGCCCTCCCCGGCGATCCGCTCGACCGATGAGAGCGACTCGCCGTACATCACCAGGTGCATGTCGATCCCGGGCTGCGCCCAGAAGAACAGGCCTGTGAGATCGGTGATCGTGGCCACCGTCGGGCAGTCGACGACTTTGGTACGCCGTAGCCGAGCCAGTACGACCGTCACCGCCGGGTAGGTGGACACGATCACGTCCGGTTCGTGCTCGGCGATGCGCCGCGCCAGCGGGCGCGAGCCCAACAGCCACAGCAGCCGGCGCGCCAGCCAGCGGATCGGCGCGACGTTCTCGAGCAGCCAGTAGACGACCGTGTAGGTCCACGGCATCAGCCGCAGTTGCACGCGATAGCCGTCCTCGACCACCGGGCGCAGCACCGGCCCCATCGCGGCGAGGCCATCGATGATCGTGACCTCGGCCTGCTCGGGCGAGCTCTCGATCTGATCGGCCAGCGCCCGGGCGGCGGCGGCATGACCCTCGCCGACGTCGGCGGACAGGATCAGGACACGCCGTGGACGGGTGAGATCCGACTCCAGGTGTGTGGGTTTGCGGTGGCGACGTCGCATATCAATCAAGCCTGGCCATGCGAGCCGGCGTTGGACTCACATGCGCGCCCACGCTGGGTGCCCCCCGGCGGACACGACGGCAGTTACAGGGTACTCAGCGCAATGGACGCCTGCACGACGGGCGGACATATCTTGCTGTGAGCTCGATCTGCTTACTTTTTCGCCGAGATCCACGCGATTCCTATCGGCCGCTGTGCGCCGCGCCACAGAGCCGTAACAATGAGCTCGTGCAGGCGACCACCCCCCTGAGCGGCAGCGGGCGCCCGATGCGATCCTCCCGCAGGCGAGCGGCCGCCGAGGAGCGGGGATCGTCGAGCTCGACGCGCGCGCTGCGCGCGCTCGGCCTGCTCGGTCTGCTCGGGGTGTTCACGAGCGCCTTCCTGCTCGCCGCGGGGGCCGCGAGCGAACCTACGCAGTACGTCCCGGCGCGTAGCGGCGGCTGGCCGGGCTGGCTGGCGGGCCCCCTGGAGGACCTGCACGTGGGCATCACCTCGAGCAGCTTCCAGACGCTCACGCTGATCATGGCCGCCGGCTACGTGGCGGTGTTGCTGACGGCGCGCACGCTGCCCGTGCGGATGCTGTGGGTAACGATCATCGCCGCCCACCTCGCGCTGCTGCTCGGCCCACCGCTGATCTCTCAGGACGTCTTCGGCTACCTCGATTTCGCCCGGCTGGGCGCCCTGCACGGGCTGGACCCATACACGCACGTCGCCGCCCAGGCGCCCACCGACCCCGCCTTCCTGTTCGTCGGCTGGCCGTTTCAGAATTCGCCCTACGGCCCGTTGTTCACGCTCTCAAGCTACGCGATCGCGCCGCTCGGGCTGGCCGGTGGGTTATGGGCCTTGAAGGCCCTCACGGTCACCTCGAGTCTCGCCGCGATCGCATTGATCGCCCGTGCGGCGGGCATTGAAGAAGCGCAGTCCGTAAACCTCTCAGCCGGCGCCTCGACGACCGCGGCACGGGAAGCTCGGGGTCCGCGGATCATTCCCGAAGGCAGCTCGTCACGCTTCGCCGCCGCCTTCGTGGGCCTGAACCCGGTGCTGCTCGAGCTGGCCGTCGGCGGCGCACACAACGACACGCTGCTGCTGCTGACGCTGGGCGCCACGCTGCTGCTCACGGCCGGCGCGAACCCGCGCTTCCGTGCCGGCGCCGCCACGCTCGTCGCGGGGGTGGCGATCAAGGCGACCGCCGGGCTGGCGTTGCCGTTCCTGATCCTCGGGGCGGGCCGGGACGGCGGGGACGGGGCAGGCGGGAACGGGTCCGGCGCGCGCGAGCGCCTGCGCGTGGCGGGCGCCGCCGGGCTGAGCCTCGCGCTGCTCGCACTACTTGGGCTGATCGGTTTCGGCTCGCACGCGTTCGGCTTCGTCGGCGCGATCAGCGAGCAACAGCAGCTGGTGGCGACCCACAGCGTGCCGGCGGAGAGCGCGCGACTGGTGGGCCTGCACGGCACGCCGAGCTGGTGGCGTCACTGCTTCATCGCGGGTTTCGTCGCGGTCTCCGTATATGCCCTGTGGCGTACCCTGCGCGGAGCCGACTGGCGCGTGGCAGCCGGGTGGACGACGCTGGCGCTGCTGCTGTCCACCGCCTGGCTGTTGCCCTGGTATGCGGTCTGGCCGCTGCCGCTAGCCGCGGTCAGTGGCGATCGGCGCCTGCGGATCGCCGTGCTCGTCTTCTGCGCCTACGCGCTGCTGATCCACCTGCCGCTCGCGGACGGCCTGCTCAGCCCGCAGCACGTCACCTGTCACACGCGGAAGGACTGTGTTCCCGGAGGTGGATTCCGCCTTGGTGCTCACCGCATCCATCTCACCGGTCTCAAAATCCCTGACAACGTCACGCTCGATCTCCGCCGCTGAGGCATCGGGGCGCAGCCGCCGCAGGCGCGAGGCGTCCAGCCTGCGGAACTTGAGGATCTCGAGCACGTACACCAGGTAGATGCTGGCGGCCACCGCGAGCAGCGCGAGCGCGATCATCACGAGCGTCCAGCCGGTGTGCAGGTGGCCGTGGTGGTCCGAGTAGGGGACGAAGCGCAGCGCCAGCGCGAGGCCGGCGAGCATCAGCGTCCAGGCGTAGAGGTAGGCGATCGTGCGGCGGTTGGAAAAGCCGATGCGCGCCATCCGGTGGTGGAAGTGCTCGCTGTCGGATTGGTAGATCGGCTGGCGGTACTTCAGGCGCTTGAGCACGACGAAGGTCGTGTCGAGGAAGGGGATCGCGAGCAGGATCAGGGGCAGCACGAAGGAGACTACGGCGGTCGTCTTGACCGCCGCCTCGACCGTGATCACGCCCATCAGCAGGCCCAGCAGGTTCGCGCCGCAGTCGCCCATGAAGCTCGACGCGGGGGGGAAGTTGTAGAACAGGAAGCCGAGCGCCGCGCCGGCCGTCAGCGCGGCCAGCACGCCCGGCTGGCCGCGGTCGAGGTCGAAGGCGATCACCGCGAGCGCCAGCGCGATGATCACGCATACGCCCGCGGCGAGACCGTCGACGCCGTCGGAGAAGTTGACCACGTTCATCATCGCGACGAGGCCGAGCACCGTCAGCAGCGGCCCCGCGTTGGTCACGCCGGCGTTGGGGAAGTGCAGTTTGCCGACGAACGGCAGCGTGATCACCTTCACCGCCACGCCGAAGTGCACGACGATCACCGCCGCGGCGATCTGGCCGGCGAGCTTGACGATCGGGGGCAGGTCGAAGCGGTCGTCGAGCGCGCCCACGAGCGTGATCAGCGCAGCCGCGAGCAGCACGCCGTGCCACAGCTGGCGGGCGTCGCCGTAGCCCGCCGGCAGCCAGATCAGCGCGGCGGCGAGCACGCCGGCGAAGATCGCCAGACCGCCGAGCAGCGGTGTCGGGCGCTCGGACAGGCCCCGCTCCCTGGGTTCGTCGATCGCGCCGACGGCTCGCGCGAACCGCATCGTGAGCGGCGTCAGCAGCGCGGTGACGACGGCGGCCACCAGGAAGGCGTACAGCGCATCGAGCTCGGTCGGATTGCGCATCGACGCCCGACAGCATCGCAGGGACGGGGGTCGTACGCGAGACGGAACCGCGAAAGCGACGCTACACGGGGAGCGACTCGTAGAGCGGGTAGCGCTCGACGATCGCCTGGACACGCGCGGACAGCTCGCCGGCGTCTCGCGCGAAGTCGGCGGTGAGCAAAGTGGCGGCGATGATCTGGCCGACCTCCGCGAAGTCCGCGCGCTGCAGGCCGCGGGTGGCCAGGGCCGGGGCGCCGATGCGCAGGCCGGAGGCCTCCATCGGCGGACGCGGATCGAACGGCACGGCGTTGCGGTTGACGGTGATCCCGATCTCGTGCAGCCGGTCCTCGGCCTGCTTGCCGCTCAGCTCGGGTTGCATTCCCCGTAGATCGACGAGCGCGAGGTGCACGTCGGTGCCGCCGGTGAGCACGTCGATGCCCTGGCCGGAGGAGCTGCCATTCGCCGGCGGCAAGGGGTTCATCAGCGCCTCGGCGACCGCTTGGGCGCCCGCCACAGTGCGGCGCTGACGCTCGGCGAACAGCTCTGATTTGGCGATCTGCAGCGCGACGGCCTTGGCCGCGATCACGTGCTCCAGCGGGCCGCCCTGCTGGCCGGGGAAGACAGCGGAGTCGATCTTTTTCGCGAGCTCTCCCTTGCAGAGGATGATCCCCGCGCGCGGACCGCCGAGTGTCTTGTGGGTCGTCGTCGTGACCACGTCGGCGCCGAACTCGACGGGGTTGGGGTGCAGCCCCGCGGCGACGAGCCCGGCAAAATGGGCCATGTCGACCATCAACAGCGCCCCGACCTCGTCGGCGATCTCGCGGAAGCGCGCGAAGTCGAGCTGGCGCGGATAGGCCGACCAGCCGGCGAGCAGCAGCTTGGGACGGCGCTCGCGCGCGATCCGGGCGACCTCGTCCATGTCGATCAGGCTCGACTCGCGATCGACCTCGTAGGCGGCGATCTCGTACAGTCGGCCGGAGACGTTGATCTTCATGCCGTGCGACAGATGCCCGCCGTGGGCGAGCGACAGGCCCATGATCGTGTCCCCGGGTGCCAGCAGCGCGTGATAAGCGGCGGTGTTGGCCTGCGCGCCTGCATGCGGCTGGACGTTGGCGTGCTCGGCGCCGAACAGCTCCTTGGCGCGGTCGATCGCGAGTTGCTCGGAGACGTCGACCCACTCGCAGCCGCCGTAGTAGCGCCGTCCGGGGTAGCCCTCGGCGTACTTGTTCGTGAGCACCGAGCCCTGGCATTCGAGCACCGCGCGGGGGACGAAGTTCTCCGAGGCGATCATCTCCAGCGTGTCTTTCTGGCGCGCAAGCTCGCCGCGCAGCGCGGCGGCGACCTCGGGGTCGACCTCGGCGAGGGGACGGTTGAAGTAGTCGGGGGAAAGCTCACTCTTGCGAGTACAGGCGGGCATGGCACGCTCCTCGGCAGGGGACAGCGATCGAATGCCCAGGCGCGCGGCGTGTTCGCTAGCCACTTCCCGGTGGTCGATTCCACCTCTGGCGCCAGTCGTGGTAGCGACTTACGAGGCTATCAGGAGGCGAGTACCCGCTCCAGGTCCGCGCGAGTCAGGGGACCCTCGCGCACGATACGCCACGTGCCGCGCCGCTCGTACTCGCGCAGGTCGAGGACGGTCGAGGGAATCCCCGGCAGCTCGCCCCCGTCGAGCATCAGGTCGGCGCCGGCGCGGATCGACGCGGGAACGTCGAGCAGGCGCCGCGCGTCGGACTCGCCCGAGCGGTTGGCACTCGACTGGAGCACCGGGCGTCGCACTGTGCCGAGCGCAGCCAGTGGAGGGCTCCACGCGGGGACACGCAACCCAAGTGCCTCGGAGCCGCCCCGATCTCTCCGACCTTCCTCCTCCGGGCCTTCCTGCTTCGTGTCACTCGCCCGCGGCCCAGAGGCAAGCGGATAGCGATCCTCACGATTGGGTAGCAGCAGCGTGACGGGGCCGGGTAGCAGCGCTCCCAGCGCCGCGCGCTCGCTCGCGGTGATCTCCGGCAACGCCGAGAGCGCGGCGGCAAGCGCGAAGAACATGACAGCCGCGGGCTGCTTGGCAGGCCGGCCCTTCAGCTCGTATAGCCGCCGCACGGCCGACTCGTTGAGAGGATCGCAGCAGAGCCCGTAGACGGTGTCGGCCGGGAACACCGCAACCCCGCCGCGGGCAAGGCATTCCTCCAGGCGTAGGGCATCCACAGGGTCGATCACCGCTCTGTCCAACCCTCGCCCGGGACGACCCTCACCGTTCCCCCACGACGACGCGCTCGATTCCAGCCAGGTCGCGCTCATGACGCACCACGGGAAAGCCTGCCTCCCCGACCAGCCGCGAGACCGCCGATGCCTGCCCAACGCCGATCTCCAGCGCCACCATCTTCGCCAGACCACGCACCGCCACCTGGGCGATCAGCGCCCTGATCGCGTCCAGCCCATCCGGCCCGGCGAACAGTGCGCCCGGGGGCTCGTGGCGGAGGATCTCGGGCGCCAGCGAGGAACGCTCGGAGTCGGCTACGTACGGCGGGTTGGACAGGATCGCATCGAACTCGTCAGGCACCTCGGCGAGCAGATCGGCCCGCAGCCACTCCACGCGCAACCCTAGCCGCCGACCGTTCGCGCCCGCCAGCGCGAGCGCATCGTCGCTGAGGTCACTGCCCGAGACGAGCAGATCGGGGCGCTCGTCCTTCAAAGCAAGTGCCACGGCGCCGCTGCCGGTACCGACGTCGAGCACGCGCGCTCCATGAGGCAACAAAAGCGCCACTTCGACCAGCAGCTCGGTCTCCGAGCGGGGAATCAGCGCGCGGCGATCGACGGCCAGGTCGAGCCGGCGAAAGCCGCGCGAGCCAAGGATGTAGGCGACCGGCTCGCGTTCGACGGCCCGGCGGCGCACCGCGTTCTGGAATGTCCGAACGGCCGGGCCTTCGACCGTCAGGTCGCCGTCCACGATCAGCCGCTCGCGAGAGACGCCGAGCGCGTCGGCAAGTAGCAACTCGGCGTCTAGGCGCGGGGTTTCGCACCCCGAGGCCGCGATCGCCGTGATCGCCCCGTCAAGCGCGTCGCGCGTGGAGGTGCCCTTCATGAGGAGCAATTCAAGCGACGCATCTCAATCGGCCACTTCTGCCCGCATTGCGAACCCCGGTCCACACTCCTCACGCCGCCGTCTGCGCCTCCAGGCCACGGCGCTTCTCGTCGGATTGCAGCGAGGAGGTCAGCTCGTCGAGCTCGCCTTCGAGTACCTGGTCGAGGTTGTGGACGGTGAGCTTCGTGCGATGGTCGGTGACACGCCGCTCGCCGTAGTTGTAGGTGCGGATCTTCTCCGCGCGATCGCCGGTGCCGACCTGCGAGCGGCGGTCGGCGGCGAGCTCGGCCTGCTGTTCGGCCAAAGCCCGCTCATACAGCCTCGCGCGCAGCACCCGCATCGCCCGCTCGCGGTTCTGCAGCTGGGACTTCTCGTCCTGCATCGAGACGACGATCCCGGTCGGCTTGTGCGTGATGCGCACAGCCGAATCGGTCGTGTTGACCGACTGGCCACCCGGGCCGGAGGAGCGGTAGACATCGATCTGCAGATCGCCCTGATTGACCTCGATGTCGACCTCCTCGGCCTCCGGCAGCACCGCGACGGTCGCCGTGGAGGTGTGGATGCGGCCCTGGGACTCGGTCGCGGGGACGCGCTGGACGCGGTGGGTGCCGCCCTCGAACTTGAAGATCGAGTAGGCGCCATCGGGCGGGCGGGATCCTTTGATTTCAAATGTGTACTTGCCCTCGCCGATGTCCAGCGCTTCCGTCTGAAAGCCGCGCCGCTCGGCGTACTTGTCGAGCATCCGGTAGAGGTCGCGCGCCCACAGCCCGGCCTCGTCGCCGCCGGCCCCGCCCTGGATTTCGACGATCACGTTCTTGTCGTCGTTCGGGTCGCGCTCGACGAGCGCCAGGCGGATCTCCTCCTCCAGCTCCTCGATCCGCACGCGGGCGCCGCTCAGCTCCTCGCGCATCTCCGGGTCCTCTCCCCCCTCGGCCAGGAGTTCTTCGGCCCCAGTCGCGTCGTCCTGCGCGCGGCGCCACTGCACGGCCAGCTTGGCCGCGGGCTCGAGCTGGCTGTAGGCGCGGCCGACCTCGGCGTAGCGCTCGCGGTCGGAGATCACCTCGGGGTCGGTCAGCTGTGCGCCGAGCTCGGCGAAGCGGCTCTCCATCTGCGCGACCAGGTCCTCGATCATGCAGAGCAGTCTAGGCGTGGGCCGACGAGGCAGGCGAGGCGGCGAGGCCGACGATCGAGGTCCGGGCGTTCGCTATTGCCATAGCCCGGAGATCGGTACTGCCCAGATTCGGTCATCGACGGGCAAAGTGTGTTCTCCGGAGTAGATGACGACCCCAGCCTTGAAGCGCGAGCCGAGCTTGTCGCGCAGCAGGCGCAATCCATGAGCGTCGGAGCTGCCGGCGGTCGCCGCGGACTTCACCTCGATACCGACGACGTCACCGGATGAGGACTCGATCACGAGGTCGACCTCGCGCTTTTCCGCGTCGCGGTAGAAGAACAGCTCGACGGGGGTCGTGCTCCATGTCGCCTGCTTGATCAACTCCATCAGCACGAAGGTCTCGAACAGCATGCCGGCGACAGGACCCTCCTCGGGCGCGGCGTAACGGGATGCGTCGACGCCGATCAGCGCGGCTGCCATGCCTGTGTCAGTCAGCAGCAGCTTGGGGGTCTTGACCTGCCGCGCGCCGAGGTTCGTCGACCATGGCCGCAGCCGGTACAGCAAGAACAGCTGCGTGAGCAACTCCGTCGAGGCCTTGATCGTCTTGTCGTCGAGTGCGAGTTCGCGCCCGAGCGCCGCGTAGTTCACCATGCCGCCCGTGCGTGCTGCGAGTAGTCGCAGCAGCTGTTCGAGCTTGGATGAGTCGATTCGCACGTCACCGATCTCGGGTAGGTCGCGTCCGAGGATCGTCTCTACGTAGGATCGGAAATAACGTGCGCGCTGGTGCGGGGCGCGCACGCGAGCATCGGGAAACCCGCCGGCCACAATCAGCTCGGCACTCGCTGCGCGGCCCTTTGGCGCGCTGTTGATCTGTGGTGGGGTTCCCGCGAGCAGCAGGTCGATGACCGAGGTTCGCCCGCCGACGATCTCGGCCTGTGACAGGGGCCAGAGATTCACGTATTCAACCCGGCCGGGAAGCGCATCGGCGATGACCCTGGCCGTGACGAGGTCAGCCGAACCGGTGATCAGGAACTGGCCCGGCGTCCGATCGCGATCGAGGATCTGCTTGATCGCGAGCATCAGGTCCGGGACACGCTGGACCTCGTCGATTACCGCTGGACGGGGGAGCGATAGAGCAAACCCATCTGGATCCGCGCGTGCCGCCGTGCGCGTCGCCTCGTCGTCGAGGCTGAAGTAGTTCGGCACGAGATCCTCGGCCTGCAGCTGTTTGGCCAGCGTGCTCTTGCCCACCTGCCGCGGACCTGTGATCGCCGCCGCCCGGCTTACGCTGAGGATGTCACGCAGCTCACTTTCGATACCCCGGGGGATCAACACCATCCACTCAGGCTACTCCCCAACCCCGACAATCTCGGATTAGAACCACCTACAATCTCGGATTAGAGGGCCCTACAATCTCGGATTAGAACCCGCTAACACGCTCCAGACGGCCGGGAGTCAAGCTGGGCAAGAACGCAGGGAGCGTGGCGTGCTTCGCACGCGAGCGACCGAGGACGCCGCCCAGCGCAGTGCTCCCGGTCGTCTGGTCAGGCCACGACCTCCACGCCCATTAGATCCGCCGCCGACAGCTCCCCCGGTGTCTCCAGCGCGAGTACCGCCTCCAAGGCCGCGATCGCCACCGCCAGCTGGTCGAGGTCGGGCTCGCGGGTCGTCAGCAGCTGCAGCTTCAAGCCCGGCCACATCACGATCTGAACCCAGCGCCGGCGGCGGTTGCGCCCGGCGAACTTGATCAGCTCGAAGGAGATCCCGGCGATCAGCGGCACGCCGAGGATGCGCGTGGCGACCAGCCAGTACCAGGCGGGCAGGCCGATCGGCGCGAACACGAAGATCGCGACGATCATCACCACCAAAAGAAAGCTCGTGCCACAGCGCGGGTGCAGCCGCGAGAAGCGCTGAGCATTCACAGGCGTCAAAGGCAGGGCGGCCTCGTAGCAGGAGATCGTCTTGTGCTCGGCGCCGTGGTACTCGAACACGCGCCGCAGGTCGCGGATCCGCGAGAGCAGAAACATGTAGCCGAGGAAGATCGCCGTCCGCACGAGACCCTCGATCACCCAGAACAGCACCGAGGAGTGCAGCTGACCCTTGATCAGGCTGGTCAGCCCGACGGGGATCACGAAGAACAGGCCGATCGCGAGCACCAAAGCCACGATCACCGTCCCCGCCCACACGCCGCCGGAGATCTCCTGCGGCGACTCGGCCTCACCGCCGTCGCCGCCCTCGCCATCAGCCTCAACCTCGCCGGGCGGGAGCTGCGCGTTGGCGGAGATCCCCAGCGCGCGAAAGCCGATCGCCATCGACTCGCCCAGGGCCACCACGCCGCGGACGATCGGCAGACGCAGCAGGCGATGGCGCGCGAGCGCCGAGGTGAGCGGGAAGGTCGAAACCTCGATCTCTCCCGCCGCCGCGATCGGACCACCGCCCTCGCCGTGTTCCTCCTCGCGCTGCTCCTCCGCCAGCTGCTCGGGGGTCGGCTTGCGCACCGCCACCGCCCAGTGGGCGACGCCGCGCATCATCACTCCCTCGAGCACCGCCTGCCCGCCCACGGGGGCGTCGCGTTGAGCGTTCAGCTTGCCGTCACCGTTGGCGCTGCTACCGGCATCTACCTCCAGCTCGACTGGCGTCGTCGGAGGACCGGCGGCCAGCGAGGTGGGCACGGTAACCCGCTAAGAGGCCTTGTTGGCCTGGGCCGAGCGCCGGCCCTTGGCCATCCTGCGCTGGAAGCGCTCGACGCGCCCGCCCGTGTCCATCAGCTTCTGTTTGCCGGTGTAGAACGGGTGGCAGTTGGAGCACACCTCGACGTGCAGCTCATCGCGCGTGGCGCGCGTGGTGAACTCGTTGCCGCACGTGCAGCGAACGTGGGCCTCGGTGTAGCTGGGATGGATCTTCATCTTCATCGTCCGGCCATTCTAGCGATCGGCGGGCAAGCGCCCGGCGGCGACCCGGCAAGCGCCCGGCGAGCACCATACGATCGAGCCATGCGACGCCCCGCGCGCCCTCCCGCGGTGCGAGAGAAAGAGCAAGATGAGCTTCGGTGAGATCGTCGCGATCGCCTTTGCCGGGCTCGCGGCGGGGACGATCAACACGGTCGTCGGCAGCGGCACGCTGATCACGTTTCCGGTGCTGCTGGCGTTCGGCTACGCGCCGGTGACGGCGAACGTGTCGAACACGATCGGCCTCGTCCCGGGGTCGATCTCCGGCGCGATCGGATACCGAAGCGAGCTCTCGGGCCAGCGCGGTCGTGCGATCCGGCTGGGAACGATGTCGGTGCTGGGCGGTATTACCGGCGCGGTGCTGCTGCTCGTCCTGCCCGCGTCCGCGTTCAAGGCGATCGTGCCGGTATTCATCGCACTCGCGCTGGTCCTGGTGGTGCTGCAGCCACGCATCAAACGCCACCTGGCCGAGCGCAAGATCGACGCGATCCACGAGCGCGGTCTCGTCGTCGCGCTGGCGATTTACATGACGGGCGTGTACGGCGGCTACTTCGGCGCCGCGCAGGGGATCCTGCTGCTGGGGATCCTCGGCGTGACGCTCGCCCAGGATCTGCACCGCACGAATGCCCTCAAGAACGTGCTCGCGGGCCTGACGAACGGCGTCGCCGGGGTGTACTTCATCTTCGCCGCGCACGTGGACTGGGGTCCGGCGGGCATCATCGCCGTCACCTCGATCCTCGGCGCCCAGCTCGGCGCGCGCTACGGACGGCGGCTGCCTCCCGCGGCGCTGCGGGCGCTGATCGTCGTGGTGGGGCTCACGGCGATCGTGCGCCTGCTCACATAACCGGCGCCGGGACCGGCGCCGGGATGACCACGGTGGCCGGCTGCGTGCAGGCGGTGGTGTGTCGTTCGGCGCGCCGGATCACGGCACCCTTGCCGTTGAGCCAGTGGAAGCGAATCAACGCCCGGTAGACGGCTGGCGAGGACAGGTTGGTGACCTGCTTGACGTACTGATAGATCTTCACGCCGCCCGCCGACCCGCGCCACACGCCGAGCCCGGGAGCGGAAACCGTGTGGAACAGTTCTTCGCCGGGCAGCCGCTCCTGCACTTCGATCCGCATCGCCATCCGCGCGGTCGCGCCGATCGCCGTCATTTCGCCGGAGAAGGTGGCCGAGCGATCGGCCTGTTCCCCCGTCGTGACGCACTGTTCGACCGTCGCGGCGGCGCCTCCGGCGGCGGGGGGAACGACCTGGGCGGACCAGTCGATCGGCGCTTCGGCGCCTGACGCCTGGGCCGCGAGGCCGAGCGCCGGCGCGCAGCAGACGAGCAGGGGCAACAGCAGGCGGGCGAGCGATCGGCGGGCGATCGAGCAGGTATGGAGCATCTTCATGGCTTCCCCCTAACACGCACGACCCGCACAATGTTGCGCACAAAGTCCGATCTGCCTCAAGCTTACTTCGTTGTCTTGGCGACCTGCTTGCTCTTGGCCCTCTTACTGGATTTGGCGATCGGGATGGACGCGGCGAACCCGCCGGACAGCGTGATCAAGTGGCTCGAGCAGGACAGGTACTACCGCTGGTGCATATACATATACATCCCGATCCTGGCGATGACGGCGATCAGCGTGGCAGCTTCCTGACCTGGATGTTCTCGGCTTCGGCAGCGCGGATCAGGGGCCCATCGGCCGTGGCGAGCGCGTCGGACTCGCCCGTCGCCGCGAGCAGGATGCAGTCCGCGAGCGAGAGCGGGGCGCGGGTGCGGTGGTAGCGTCGTGCGCGAATGTCGGCGGCGTCGCGGGCGATCCGCTCGTCGATCGGTATCAGCTTCATCCGCTCCCCGACAAGCGGCGTCGTCACTTCCTCGAGGCGCTCGGATGCAATCCCCTGGACGCGCTGGAGCACATCGAGCGCCTCGGCGAGGTTGACCGCCGTGATCGCCGCCTGATCGCTGCGCAGCAGCGCCTCGACCCGATCCGCCGCCGGCTCTCCCGCCAGTAGCGCGATCAGCGCGAAGGCGTCGAGCAGGACGCTCACTTCGCCGTGCGCCGGCGCTCCGCCACCGCCTCGGACTCCCGCGCCGCCTTGCGCAGCTGCACACTGCTCATCGACAGTTCTCCGGCCAGAGCGCCACGGGCCGCGGCGATCGGGTCGTCGGGGGCGGGCCTGAGCACAACCCGATCTCCGAGATCCTCGAGCGCCAACGTCGAGGTACCCCACCGGTGGCGGATCCCCGAGGGGATCGAGATCTGGCCCCCGCGCGTTATCTTGGCCGTCGTCATGATCATGAAGATTATCATGACCGTAGAGCTGCGCGGAGGAGCCTCCTCAAGATGCGGAGGCAAGCGCGACGGGCCCTGCGCAACAAAGCAGACAGGCGCCTCGAGGTCATAGTCCAGTCCAGCGTCCTCGATCGCCTCATCGCCACCATCCAGCAACCCCCGCACCCGCTCATAACGACGCCGCTCAGGCGTCTGCCCCGAACGCTCAGCCTCCTGCTTGTACTCGGTGGAGACCGCGGCCGTGAGACGCTCGAGGAGCGATCCCAGCAAATCCAGCTCGTCCCGCCGCACGCGCAACCGCTCCACCACCACCGTCCGCGCATCATCGACCGGCCCACAACCATCTGCCAATTTGCTAAACTCTTTCTGAGTATCGGTCCGGTGCCGGGGCGCCGTCTCTTCCCAAAGGGACGCCCCGGCATCGGTCTTTAAACCAGTAAAGCCCCGCTACCGGGGTCTCACTGACAGATCCCTGTCAAACGCGGTCTACTTCTTCGCCTTCTTGCCGCCCTTCCGCTTGTGCCTGGCGGCCTTCTTCGGATGCACAGCCCTCGCGCAGCCGGTGACGCTGATCGGCGTTGACTGGTGGATCACTGCCCCGTTCTGGCCGGTGAATTCGGTCGGCATCGTGAGCGATCCCGCGACCGTCTGTTTGACCTTGCGGGTTACGGTCTGCTTGTGACCCTTGACCCTGACGGTGACCTTCTTCTTGACCGTCACCGTGTTCGTGACCGAGCAGAGGTTCCCGTTGGCTGCTAACGCCGAATACTTGCCCTCTGGCAGCGTCAGTTCGAAGCTCGTGACGGGCTGGTCGGGGACCGTGTGGAACGTGCTTGACGTGATCCCGGCTTTGCTGATGAACGTTGCGGCTGTGAGGTCGATCCTGATGCCATAGCCCTGGAGAACCATTGTCAGGCTGGGGAACGCTTCGCCGCCGTGGGAGACGAAGTACACGGGTCCTTCGATCGGGACAGGCAGAATCGGGGTGACGGCCTTGGCGTGCCCGATCACCGATGCGGCTGGGCACCCCGCTGGGTTGGTGTTGAACTGGGCGGCGGCGCACGCTTTCTGGAGCGTCGTGAGACGGGAGGGGAGCTGTTTGGGTAGGTCGACCTTGACCTCCTTGATGTTCGACTGCGTGCCCAGCGGCGCGGGGATCGCGAGCTTCGCTGTGAGGCTCGCACCCAGGGCTTTGCTCGTTTTCCCGCTGGTCGCGACGCCGAACGCGGGTTTGAATGTGAGGCTCGAGCAATCCGCGGCCTCGAACGGCGTGCCGACGCCCACGGGTACCTGGCCCGCTGGGTTGGCGGGGTCCGCGCCGGCGCCATCGATCGTGTCCGTGATCGACAGGGGCTGGCAGTTCGTGGGGTTGAGGATGAACTTTTCCTTGTCCATGTAGACACGGATGTCACGGACGTGCACGACGATCCCTTTGATGATGTGCGGAATCGGATCCGACCCATTCGCTGAGACTTCGACCTGCGCGGTCGTCGGGTTGATGTTCAACGCGAAACGAATCACAACCGTCCCGAGGTCAAACGGGCCAACCTTCGCCGAGGTGATCGAGACGATCGAGAGTGGCGCCCCGTTGTACGGGCCGGCGAGATACACCTTGCCGGGTGTTTGCGCGAGGGTAGTGCCGACGCCCGCTTCGACGATCGTATGCCCGATCATGCTCGCCGCGGGGCACGAAGGTGCTGTTTCCTCCTGTGCGCCCGTGACGTTCTTGGCGGCTGCGATGCTCGCATCGGGACAGAACGGGATCCCCGTCAGGTTGCCCGTCAGTCCTGGTGGGAGGGTGGTGGAGAAGCGCGTGATCTCCTGTTCGCCATCTTCACGCACAATCCGTAGATAGAACGGGCTGTAGGAGCCACCGGCATTGTTCTGGGTCCCCGAGACCACCTGCGGCCTGAACGGCGGCACACCGCCCGTCGGACACGCGCCTTCATGGACGCCCTGGGTGACCTGGAAGGAGCTCGACAGCAATCTTGGTTCGAGCGGCGCCGACCACGGCGTCAACGACGCGCCGGTACTGAACGTCCCACACGCCGGAGGTGTCACCAGCGGCGCGGTCGCGCCCGGGCGGAACTTCAACGTGAACCTATTGAACGGCTGCTGCGGGGTGTCAAGGAACGTCGTTGTGAGCTGCCCCGTGACGGGGTTCGGTTCGATCTTGCCCGCGACTTTGATCAACACACCCCGTTCGGGATCTTTCGCGACCACGTACAACGCGAGCAGTGACCCGCCGGGGTGTTCGTTATCGCCGAACGACGGGACATTGTCATACGGCGTGGCGATGTAGATCGAGCCCGGGATCTTTTCGTTCAACAAGGGCGTTTCGATTTCGATCGACCCGATCTTCGATTCCGCCGGACAGCCCTGCCCCGGCAACGAGGAGGCCGTCTCCGCCGCGTACTGCGCAGGAGAACACGAGCCAAGGCCCGCCGCCAACGACGGGTTCGCCGTCATGCCTTCCGGCAGCGTGACGGTCGTGTCTTTCAAATACGATGTCGAGAGGACGTTCGGGTCTTCCCAGGACTGCGGGACGAGCAGCGAGACTTCGAGACCAGACGGCGATTCCGCCGAACGAGTGCTCGGCTGCACCGCGATCGACGGTTCGAACGGAATCCGTTCGCAGCCCACGATCGGCCCGACCTGGCTGGTCGCGTGCGGCCATGCCGCTAGATCTTCACTGAAGGGTTCCAGGTTCTGCCCGAACGGTTCCTCCCACGAATCGGCCGCGATCGATGCTTCAAACAGACCGCAACTCGTCGGGTTGGACAGGAACGACTTCGCCGGAATCCCCGCCGGCGGAGACCCCAGCTGGTGATGGCATTGCGCTCCCGTTTCGTCGAGGAAGTGAAAGCATTCCTCGCCGCGTTCATCGTCGTGCACGGGTGCGGCGGGCACGCCCCAGATCGTGACCTTCACATCGTGCACTTCACCGATCGGAGGAATGTCGATCGTCGCGGATGTCAACCCGAGATCCTGCGGTCGCACTTGGATACGCAACGACCCCGTGAAGACCGACGTGCGATACCCGAGTTCCGCCGTCACACCGGGACTCGTGACTTCCATGTTGTAGATCGGCACAGTCACCTGCTCGAAACCCTGTGGCCCCCCGGCGGTGACCACGATCTGCAACTGGCCGACCTGGCTGGCGATCGGACATTCAGGGACACCCCCTTCGTGCAATTCGCTCAGTTGCGCCTGGGTGCACGTGGGGACTGCCGTGTCGCTCGCGTCGAACCCGCCCGGCACGTTCACGACGATGTTGCGCGCATCGCCATACGTGCTGCCGTCTTCTTCGCGAGCAAAATCGAACGACGTCACCCAGTCGGAGTGCGCACCGGCCTGCAGCGTGCCCGGCACGAAGCTGAACGACCCCGGCACAATTTCAAAAGGACGTTCACTGACCTTCGCAAACGCCGAACCGGCAAGCACCAGACAAGCGAGGAGGGTTAGGCAGGTTATGAGGGGTGAGGAGATATAGCTGCGCAACAGAGCGCGTGGTAACCAACGCGTATTTGGCTTGCCTGCCGTTGGTATTGGTTGCATTTGGGTTTTCATCGGTCGCCCCTCCGGTCGCGGGCGGCTCTTCTAGCCTTCTTGCCCTTGCGCTTCTTTTTCGGCTTCTTCTTCACGATCTTCTTTTTTGACTTTGGTTTGGTCACCTTGGCCTTTGGGGCCGCTGCCGACGAGAGGTTGCCGGAGCCCGTGAACGACGTGCTCGACGGCGTCACATCGTTCGGCGCGGCCGGCGGCGTCGAACACGCATCACCTTCACATTCAACCGGCGGTGAAGGTGGCGGCGCTAACCCACCGCCGATCCGCGCGTCATAGATATCGCCGGCGTTGTCGGTGTCCTGCGGCACGAGCTGCGAGCGGGAATAGAAGAACACATCGCGGCCTTCATCAGCCACACCCAACAGATCGACGTGATAACCCTTACGACCGTCGCTGATCAACGCCAAACAGCCCTGCGGCCGCGCGCAACCATCCACACCATCGCGCCGCCACTCATACACATCGCTCGACGGCGAAGTCGTAACACCGGGATCCTGATACTGCCCACCCACCACGCCTTCGATCGGGACTTCCCCGTTGGCGTCCTGCGGCACGAGCGCCGCGGGGGTCGTGAAGAACGCAAAATCGCCGTTCCCGGACACCGACGTATACGCCGGCAGACCACCCGACAGGGCTGCGACACCCCCAAAGGACGAGTCATCAAGGAACGCCGGCTGCTTTGGGTCGGGATCGAACGGGGACGCGCAGGAGATGCACTCAACGAGATGTTCGGCCCTGTCGTACCTGTAAGCCTGTTCGTCCGGGTGTTCGCCTTCAAACGCAACGGCCGGGTGCGCGCCCCAGTAGGTGTAGCGGGGATGAGCGAACGGTTCGGCTCCTTCACCCGCTTCGACCCTGCCAGGGATCCCGAGCAGCGCGAGTTCCCGGGCGCTAGCCACTTCCCCGGGGGACTGCTGCGTAAACGCGTGCGTTTCCGTGTCGTAGGCCAGCAGCGCACCGGTCACATCCTGCAGCAACAGCTCCGTGCCCCGCGCGTTGGCGCCCATGAACTTATATGCGCCGATTTCGATCGTTTCCCGGCCATCGACCCGCATATAGAGATGCGCCGCTTCCGAACAATCACTCGAGGGAACGGCTTCGAAGAAAACACGCGACCCATCGGCGGAGATGCTGTGCGAACTACTGTCTCCCCCCGAGTACTGCCCTGATTCTTCACCCCCACGGACCATCTTCGCGCCGCACGTGCCGATCGTTTCGGCCTGTTCGCCGCTCACGTTCAACTGCCGCAACCCACCACCGGCCGTGTATTCGTACAGGTCGTAGCCGCTTTTGGTGCCCGTCGGTTCTTCACCGAGCGTCCGGTCGATCGTCGCGAGCACGAGCTTGGAGAAATCGCCGTTCGCGGCCTGCCAACCAGCCGACGCCGCCATCGCTAACTGCTTGTCCGGAATCGTCTCGACCGTCCGATACGGACCCCCTACAGGACCCACCTCAAACCTATGAAGCCCGGTCGCTTCACTGGGTTCCCCCGTCCCGGAACCGGACCCGAACGCGATCTGCGTCGCGTCGGCGCTCGAGAGCTCCACCTGATAAACATCCGGACCCGTCTGCGGCTGCGGGGCGCCCGTCGTCATCGGCCAACCCACACTTTCCAAACGGGAGAACAGGTACGGGCCCTGACCGGCCGTACCCCAGTTCACACCCAGGGAGACATCCATCACCACGTGTTCCCCATCTTCACCGACGATCACGGACGCCGGCACACCCACATTGTGGTAGAAGAGCATTTCCTTCGCGCCCTGCTTGTTCGCGGGACTCACCAGTTCATACGCGCGACAGTCCGGCAGGTTCGCCGACGGGCCCGTACGAAAGGCTTCATTACCACACGATCCCGGCGCGCCAACCGGCGTGGGGGCAGGCACGCTCAGCGACCCTTCGTTGCTGTATACGACGCCCGTGCCCGGAGCTTCGCTATGAGCCACCAGTCGGTAGCGATACCCTTCCCCAGCCGTGAGACCAGGCAAATCAAAACCCACTCCCTCCGCGTTCGTGCCCGTGCCCGCGTCTTCTTCGGGCCCTTCCACAGCTTCGGACCAGCCATGTTCCCCGAACGCCCGGTCGCTTACATATTGAAAACGGTAGTGCGTATCGTAGCTTTCCCCGCCCTGCTGGGTGACGGTCACGCTCACGCTCCCACCCAGCGCCAAACCCAAACCATCCGCTTCGATCGGCGGCTGAGCACCCTGCGTACGCTGGGAAAAGAACCACACCGTGTACGGCCCCCCCGGCAACCCTTCCACAGCAACTTCAGGAGCACCCGCACTTGTAAGCGCCGCCTCTACAGCGTTAGCTGAAGCGTTATAGGGGATTTCGCCTGTCGTGTGACCATCGAACGACAACGTGAACGTGCCACCGGCCGCACCTTGCAACGCGATCACCTGTTCCGCCGTGCTCGTCGGGCTGTTTGGGTTCACCGACCCCAACAGCCGCAGCGATTCACCATCAAGGCCATGCACCGCGAACACGCTCGCACTGGGCGGACCGGCCGTTTCGAAGCTCGCCACACCGCTGATGCTCGTCCCGCAACCGGTCACGCAACTGTCTTCCGCGACGGTCCGCACGTAATAGACGGTCGCGGGCTTCAACCCCGTCAGCCGCGCACCATCACTGAACCCCTGGTGATCGCCGGAAGCTTCGGCCAGCGCCTGCGGGATCGTACCCGAGCCACCCGGCACCGCCATCCACGGCCCCGACGACGCTTCCGCCCATTCCAAACGCCACCCCGTCTGCAATTCATGCGGAACGACCACGGCCGCGACAAACGCCGACGCCGCCGTCACGTTACGCACCGCCGGCCGCTCGGCTTCTGGCCTCGCCGACAGCGTCGTGATCGAACTGGGTTCCGACGCCTGCACAACTTCACCGACCGCGTTACTCAACCGCAACCGTACATAGTAAGTCGTTTCCGGCTCGAGACCGCTCGCCTGTGCTTCAACCCCCGCATATTCTTCCGCGGCGGTAATCGTGCCACTGGGGTTGCTCGTAAACGGCCGCCACGCCGAGCTGCCGGCAGCCGGCGCACGACCATTTTCAGGCAGCGCATATTCGAACCGATACGCCGTTTCGGAGCCATTTGCCTCAACCAGCACACTGGAGACGAAGCTAGTTGCGCTCGTCACAGTCAAGGAAAAGTTCAAGCCTTCCTGGTTAAAATGATTACCTACGCCGAAGCCGAGGACTTCGGGCACTTCGGGTCTGCCCGCTGGAAGAGTAGTGAACGAGACCAGCTTCCGGGCTTCACCACCAGCATTTTTGGCTATGAAGCGCGCATAGTATGCCGTACCAGGCGCCAAGTGACGAAGATAAGAAGTGGAGTTGCTTTTGGGGCCCTTGGTGTTCGGGAAGCCGATCAAGAGTGCCTCGGGGCCACTGTCACCCACCACCGTGCCTTTGTTCACGAGGTTCCATGCGGGACTGTTTTCCGGGGGCGCCTGCCCGCTCGCTTCCGCAGGCGCATAGCCGGCTTCCCATTCAGATTTAAGTTCAGTGCTGATCTGGACGCCGACGATCGCGCGCGTCGAGAATGGCTTGATGCCCGTTTCGGCCCGGAATTCCGGCGCCCCGCTGCTCGCCAACGACGCCGATGCGAGCGTGAGCCCCGCCACGAGCAGGACGACGGCCGTCATCAGGGCCCGCGCCGCGACAGTACGCACGCCCGGTCTGCTCAGTCTGCTCGATATATGTTTTACGGAGATCACGTTTCGCCTTTCTCTACGAAGTGGTGCGAGATTGAAAACAGCCGGATCAGAAACACGCGTTCGAGCCCCGCGCCCTGCTCTCCGCGATCGCGATGCCTTCGCATCGCGATCTGGAGAGTCCTGGCGCATCTCGCCCGTGCGGTTCACCGACGCTCTCGCTCAGCCCGCGGTAACCGCCCACGTGCCGGCGATCGCGACAAGCCCTTTCGCGGCCGCCAGGCCGGTAACATTGGCTCCGATAGTGGAAGTATTCGACCCCTTCAGGGTCGGCACCACCCGACTTACGTTTCCCTCTGTTTCGGCGAACACGCACAGGTTGCCTTCTTCGGCGCCCGGTTCAGCCGCGCTGCCCTTACAGCCACTGCCACTGGACGGAATTTCTCCCGCTTTGAAGTAGTGAACCGCCGGTTCGACCGCCACCGGCAACGCGAAGCTGATCCCGGTGCTCACCAAACCGCTCGGATACGCGCCTTCGGCCGACCCCGACGCCGCGTACACGCCCGTCAGCGTCTTACCCGCGGGGAGCGGTTCGTCGCCGAACGTGCCGTTCTTACCGTTTTTACCGGGTGTGCCTTCTTTACCGGTTTCGCCCTTTTCGCCCTTTTCGCCGTTCGTCCCGGAGACGCCCTGGGGGCCCTGGGCGCCGCCCGGGCCCGTTGCGCCGGCTGGGCCTGTCGCTCCAGCAGCGCCCGCGGCGCCGGTCGCGCCCTTCGGGCCGGCGGGGCCGCGGGGGCCGCTCTTCGGCTTGGCCTTGCTCTTGGCAGCGCTCGCGAGCGGCGTCGCCGACGCGGTCGCGCTCGCGCTCTTGCCGCCGTTACTGCTGCCGCCCGTGGCGGCGAACGCGCCGCCGGTGATCGCAAAAACAAGCGCGACGATCGCGATCGCCGTCGACGGGGTGAGGTGCTTACGTATAGCTGAGAACATCGGTTTATCTCCTCCTGGAGTACGGAGGGGACAAACACAGCCCCTCGCTCGTTGTGGTCTGATAACGCCCGAGAGGGCGCGAAAAGAAATGGTTGATGTGGCGGGTCATCGCGCCCTCGGAGCGGCCTCACGGCCGGTGGCGGATAGAACTTCCTCCCCGCGAGGGGTCAAATGCCAGGCGTTGGGAACGCCCGCGGTCGCACCACCGGTGTTGTGGAGCAGCCCGTGGCTCTCCAGGCGTCGCAGCAGCCGCGAGATCTGCCCCTGGTCTCTCACACCCGCGGCCTTTGAGATATCGACGTTGCTCGGCGGGGCGAACGCGCCCTCGCTCAGCTCGGCGACCGCAGTGAGGACGAGGTGCGTGCGGACGGTCAGGCGAAAATCGATCGGCCTCGCGCGATCCTGGGGTGCCTTGGGTGGCGTGAGTGACTTGCCGCCCCTCGCCCCCGAGGCGATACTCGGCCCCGTCGTGAGGCGAGCGAGCTCTCGTGCGGCGGCGGTGTGCCCGCGGTAGGGCAGCACGATCGTCGCCATCAACGCGTTCAGCAAACCCGCCAGGGGGGCCGGCTCGTCCTGGATCAGGCGTGCGTAGAGCACGCCGAACGCCGCGCCGACGATGCCCTCCGCCGTCAACGGCGGAAGCTCACACCCAACCTTCACACCCGCGCGACCCCCGTCGATCGCACCCGCGAGAACCTCCAGCACCTCCCCGCGACGCGCCAGAACGCGCGGGCCGGCGCCGAGCGCCTCGACAAACACAAACCCACACAGCCCCGGCTGATCATCCAAGGACAACAGCAACGCCTCGAGACCCGCCCGGATGCCGGCCGTCCACTCCCGCTCACCCTCCCACGCGGGTACCACGACTTCGGCCAGCAGGGCGACCGCATGGTCAAACGCCGCGAGGAAGCAGTCTTCGCGGTCGCTGAACAGGTCATAGAACGTCTTACTCGACACGCCCGCCCTACCCGAGACCCTGCGCACCGACATCCGCCGGTAACCCTGCTCCGCGACCACCGCAAACGCCGCATCCAGCAGCCTCGCGCGCTGCCCCTCAGAGACATACACCCCACCACCACGAGGACCCGCCACACCACCACGCGCACGAATACGCCCCGGCACACCCCCAGCCGCAGAACGGCGGGCCATCAACACCCACCCCCCAGGACCAGCGGCGAACCCACAGAACGCGAAACACCGCGCCTGAGGGCGCGGCGGGAGCCGGCTAGAAGATCGTGAAGGGCGCCCCGACGGGCGCCGAGACCAGGTTTTTGCCTGCTAGATCCGGAGTAGAGAGAGAGAGAGAGAGAGAGATGTGTCAGCGACGCTGACACATCTAGTTATGGCACCCCTCAGGCGCACAACGATCCCCATCACATCTGTCCCCGTTGGACTCACGCGAAAACAACCCCTCTTCATGCGATCCGGCCCTCTCCCCAACAATTCCCCTACAAGCGCTTGACATCGATCCAGAAGAACCGACCCAAACCCGATCTATTTCCATGCCCTTGACAACCGAGCACCTCTACCCACAACTATATGCACAAACACTTACCCATTGCAACCCCCAACCCGCGCAGGATCCGGGTTTCCTCGCGGCCGGCCCGCTAAAGCGGGACTATCGGCCGCGAGGAAACCCGGACCTGCTTTTGCCGAGAGGTCCTCACCCGGCCTCTTGGCGCTCCTCCTGTAACGCCTAACTGCGCCTGTGCTGCCACCTCAAACGTCAGCGCTGCGGCCGGCAGGCCGCTCCTTTAAATCTCTGCCCGCTCGGGATTTGCGGTGTGGCCCTCAGAGGATCTGGTAGAGGGGGCCGTCTCCCCCCTCGGGGACCGTCAGGCGGCCGCCCTTGGCGGTGATCGCGCCGCACTGCACGCAGTTCGTGTAGTTGACGATCACGTCGACGTCGCCCGTCTCCGGCGCGTCCTCGGGGATCTCGTAGACGCCCGCTGGGCACATCCACTTCCAGGTCTCGGCGACCTCGCGGGGGACGTGCTTCTGCACACGAATGTGGTTGGGCGCGTCGTCGCGGGTGGCGTTGCCGGTGATGAACACCGAGGAGAGCTTGTCGAAGGTGTATTTGCCGTCGGGCTTGGGGTAGCGGTCCTTGGTGTTGCCGATGAACATCGGCTCGGCGTCGTCGCGATGCCACGCCTGCCGTCCCGGCGGGACCTTGCCCTTGGACATGATCGACGGGCCGGCCAGCAGGCTGCCGACGAGGAAGCCTTTCTGGAATGCCTGGCGCGTGTTGCGCACCTGGTAGAGCTCTTTACCGATCGAGGACTCCTCGACCGCCTGCTCGTAGGGCTCGAGCGACTGGCCCGTCTTGAGGCTGTTGTAGATCGCCTCCGCGGCGAGCATCCCCGACTTGATGCAGTGGTGGACGCCCTTCAGCGCGGCCGTGTCGACCATCCCGCCGGCGTCGCCGACGAGCAGCGCGCCGGGCATCGACAGCTTCGGCATCGACCAGTAGCCGCCGCCGGGCAGCGCCTTGGCGCCCCAGGCGACGCGCTCGCCGCCCGCCAGGATGCCCTTGACGAGCGGGTGCGTCTTGAACGTCTGCAGCAGGTCGTGCGCCGAGGTCGTCGCGTCCTTGTAGTTGAGGTCGACTACGAAGCCGATCGAGACCATGTCCTCGCCGGTCTTCTCGTCCTTCATCGGGTACAGCCAGGTACCGCCGAGCTGCCCGTACTTGGGCGAGACCTTCAGCGGCCACGGCTGCACGAACGTGTGGATCACGCGGTCAAGTGGCTTGGAGACCTTCCACACCTCCTTCACGCCGAGCTCCCAAACCTGCGGCTCGCGGCCCTTGGCGAGGTCGAACTCCTTGATCGCGGCGCCGGTCAGATGGCCCCAGCAGCCCTCCGCGAGCACGGTCGCCTGGGCCTTGATGTCGGTCCCGGGCTCGAAGTTGCCCAGTGGCTCTGAATCCTTGCCGCGGCCCTTGTCGCCCGAGCGCACGCCGAGCACCTTGCCGTCCTCGACGATCAGCTGGGTTGCCGAGGTCTCGGTCAGGACGTAGGCGCCGGCCTCCTCGGCCTGGCGCTGCTGGAAGCGGGCGAGCGCGGAGACCGAGACGACCTCGTTGCCGTGGTTCTTGAAGTTCGGCACCGCGGGGATCGGCACCGGGATCTTGGATTTCGCGCCGGTGAGCATGTACACCGACTCCTTCTTGACCTCGCCGAACGCGAAGCCCTCCTCGCGCCACTGCTCGCGGGTCATGTCGGGAAACAGCTCTTCGAGCGGCCCGGGGCGCATGACCGCGCCGGACAGGTTGTGCCCGCCGCAGGTCTTCGCCTTCTCGACAACCGCGACGGGGACTTCGCCGAGGCGCTCGAGCATCTCCGGGTCGTCGGCCAGCAACTGCAGCAGGCGGTTCGCGCAGGCCAGGCCGGCGGTGCCGCCGCCGACGATCGCGACGCCGACCTCGATCAGCTCGTCCTCGCCGTCGAGGCCGCGCTTGACGAACTCCTTCTGCGAATCGACCGGCGGCGGAAACGCCGCCGGTACGACCTTGCCGTTATTGGAACCGTTGTGAGATGACATCGCTACGCTCCTTTTCGTTCGTCGCGCTCGCGCATCCGCTCCATTACGACCCGCATCCGCTCCACCCGCGACCCGGTCCCTTAGCTGCTCTTCTTGGCCTTCACGGCCTCGGTCAACTTCGGCAGGATCTTGTTCAGATCGCCGACGATCCCCAGGTCGGAGAATTCGAAGATCGGCGCGTTCGCGTCCTTGTTGATCGCGACGATGTTCTCCGAGGCCTGCATCCCGACCTTGTGCTGGATCGCGCCGGAGATGCCCGCCGCGAGATACAGCTTCGGCGCGACGGTCTTGCCCGTCTGACCGATCTGTGCCGCGTAGGGGTACCAGCCGGCGTCGACGACCGCGCGGGTCGCCGCGACGGCCGAGTTGCCGCCGAACGCCTTCGCGAGGTCCTCGGCCAGCTCGAAGCCCTCGGCCTTGCCGAGGCCGCGACCGCCTGCCACGAGAATGTCAGCGCCCTCGATGTCAACGTCGGCGCCGCGCTGTTCGCCACGCGTGACCATCGTCGCCTGCTGGGCCTGCGGGCTCAGCTCGAATGACAGCGACTCCACAGCCGCGTCGCCAGCGCCGGACTCGACGATCTCAAACGCGTTCAACCGGCCGATGATGATCCCGACGTCCGAGCGGTATTTGATCTCGCTGATCGCCGAATCGCCGAGGATCGGGCGCTCCGCGACGAGCTCGCCACCCTCGGCGCGGACGGCCGTGACCTCCATCGCCACGCCGGCGCCGAGCCGCGCGGCCAAGCCGGCGCCGATCTCGAAGCCGAGCAGGCCTCCGCCGAACAGCGCGTAGGAGTAGTCGCCGCCCTGAATCGCCGCGGCCATCGCGTCGACCAAGGGCTGTGCGAGACCCTCGGGGCCCTCTGCCACGAGCACCTTCTTCGCGCCGTAGTTGCCCAACGAAGCGGCCAGCTCCTGCGGGACGTTCTCGCCGAGCAGGATCGCGTGCGCCTCGCCGCCGAGTTCCGCGGCGAGCTTCGCGCCCTCGGAGACGGCGCCGAGCGAGTTCTTGTTGATCGCGCCGTCGTAATGCAGTGCGTAGACCAGGATGTTTGCCATTTAGATCAACTTCCTCTCGTCGAGCCACGCCACGATCTGCTCGACCGTCTCGTTGGTGTCCTCGTCCTCGATGATCTGCCCGGCGGACTTCGCCGGGGGCGCCTTCGCCGACACCCACTGCGCGGCCGAGTTATCGCCGCCGACTTTCGAGGCGTCGATCTCGACATCGCCCGCGGTGACCGTGTCCAGCGGCTTCTTCTTCGCGCCCATGATCGCCTTCAGCGAGGGATAGCGGGGCTCGTTGATCGCGTCACCGACGGAGATCACCGCCGGCAGCTTGATCTGCACGGTGTCGTAGCCATACTCGGCCTGCCGCTCACAGCGCAGTGCCTCTGAGTCGACATCCATCTTGATCACCTGCGTCAAGGACGGCATGCTCAGGTGCTCGGCCACGACCGCGCCGATCGTGTAGCACTCACCGTCGTCTGACTGCTGCCCGAGCAGGACCAGGTCCGGGCTCTCGCGCTGCAGCGTCTTGGCCAGCGCGTAGCCGGTCGCAGCCACGTCGGAGCCGGCGACAGCCGGATCGGACAGGTGCACCGAGCGGTCGGCGCCGAGCGAGACGGCCTTGTGCAGGGCGCGCACGGCGCTGTCGGGGCCCATCGTCACGGCGACGATCTCCTCGACGGGCACGGCGCCGCCCTCCTTGATCTGCATCGCCGCCTCGATCGCGTGCGTGTCATACGGATTGAGGTTCTTCTCTCCGCTGCGGTCCATACGCCCCGTCGAGGGATCAATCCGCTTCTCGACGGCGGCGTCCGGGACCTCCTTCACCAGGACGCATATCTTCATTTCTTCGGCTGCTCCTTCGGGGGTCTGCCCGGGGATGGGCTTGGTTCGATTCAGGAAAGCGTTGACGACAATCCTACCGGTTCCAGCGGTTGACTGACGAGTCAATCGGTTTAGCGGGCGACGACCGCGCCGCGGATGAAATCGACGATCGCCTGGGTCGGCGCGCCCGGCGTGAAGACCTCGGCCACCCCCAGCTGCTTGAGCTCGGGGATGTCCTCGGCGGGGATCGTCCCACCGACGGTCACCACAACGTCGTCGATCCCCTGCTCGTGCAACAGCGAAACAACGCGCGGCACGAGCGTCATGTGCGCGCCCGACAGAATCGACAGCCCGACCGCATCGGCGTCCTCCTGGATCACCGTCTCGACGATCTGCTCCGGCGTCTGGTGCAGACCCGTGTAGATCACCTCCATGCCCGCGTCGCGCAGCGCGCGGGCGATGATCTTCGCGCCGCGATCGTGCCCGTCCAGGCCGGGCTTGGCGACGACGACGCGGATCTTGCTCTTGGGCTGGGCGGTGGCGGAGGACATGGGGATCTGAGCGGCGGAGCGATCTGAGGACCGCGGTGAGGACTGGGGGGTCTGGCAGCTCGCGGCGTTCAGCGACGCACACGGCGACGCGGCCCGCGACGAGCAGCGGACGCGCGGAATTGTAGAGCCCGTGGCTCGGCCCGCGCCCCGACGTGCTCGCTGGCGACCCGGCTCAGTCCTCCGAGCGCGGTGACCGCGCCCACGGCGGCGAGCACCTTCAGGCGGCGTCCCAGCCGATCCAGGCGCAGAATCTCCCAGCCCTCGTCGGTGGCGATCCGCCGTAGGTCCTGGTCCGGGTTGACAACCACGGCATGGCCCACGGCGCGCAGCATCGGCAGATCGGACTCGGAGTCCGAGTAGGCGTAGGAAGTGGCCAGGTCGATCCTCTCCCGCTCGGCCAGCTCCTGCATCGAGAGGACCTTGCCCTCACGGTAGTTGAACGGTCCGGCGGGGCGCCCCGTGTAGCGGCCTTCGACCACCTCCGAGCGCGAGCCGAGGCCGCCGTCGAAGGCGAGCACGTGCGCCAGCAGATCGGCCATCTCCTGGGAGGCGGCCGTCACGATGTACACCAGCCTGCCTGCATCCTGGTGCGCGTAGGCGCGTTCGAGCATCTGCGGATACAGCCGCGGGAGCACGCCCGCGAGCACGCGGGGGGACAGGCGCTGGAGATCGCGCACAGGCACGTCGGCGATCATCTCCCCCACCCGCCTGCGCACCTGGTCGGCGCGATCGTCGGTCGAGCCACGCAAGCGGAAGCGCAGGTTCTCGTAGGCGTCGCGCGCGAGCCGCCGGCGCGAGATCATCCCCGTCTCGTAGGCCGCCCGGGCAAAGAAGATCCCCGAGGAGCCGGCCATCAGGGTGCGGTCGAGATCGAAGAACGCCGCCTCACGCACTGGTCCGGCGCCGTTCTCGACCTCGGCCATCTCAGACTCTGAGGATCAAGGCATCGCCCTGGCCGCCGCCGGAGCAGATCGCGGCGCAGCCCAGACCACCGCCACGACGGCGCAGCTCATATACGAGCGCGCCGATGATCCGCGCGCCGGAGGCGCCGATCGGGTGGCCGAGGGCGATCGCGCCGCCGTTGACGTTCGCGCGATCCTCGTCGATCCCGAGTGTGCGGATCGAGTTCAGGGCGACCGAGGCGAACGCCTCGTTGATCTCCCACAGATCGATGTCCTCCGCCTTCAGGCCGGCCTTCTCCAAAGCCTTCTGCGCGGCCGATGCGGGCGTCGTCGCGAGGTAGGCGAAGTCGTTGGCTGACTGCGCGTGGGCGACGATCTCGGCGAGCGCCTCCTTGCCGTTAGCGGCAGCCCACTCCTCCGAGGACAGCACGAGCGCGCCGGCGGCGTCGTTGACGCCCGGCGAGTTGCCCGCCGTGTGCGAGCCCTCCTTGCCGACCAGCCCGGGCAGTTTGGCGAGCGCCTCGAGCGTGCTGCCCCGGCGCGGGGCCTCGTCGATCTCAACGACCGTGTCGCCCTTACGCCCCTTGACGGTCACCGCGACGATCTCGTCGGCGAGCTTGCCCTCGTCGGTCGCCTTCAGCGCGAGCTCGTGCGAGCGCAGCGCCCAGCGGTCGAGGTCCGCGCGGGTCATCTCCAGCTCGTCTGAGATCTCCGTCGCCTCGACGAACATCTGCTTTCCAGAGAATGGGTTCGTCAGCCCGTCGTGGACCATCGCGTCGAGCGCCTTCACGTCGCCCATGCGAAAGCCGAAGCGCGCGCCCGGCAGCAGGTAGGGAGCGCCGGACATCGACTCCATACCGCCGCCGACACCGACCTGCATGTCGCCCGCGCGGATCGCCTGGTCGATGATCACCGACGCGCGCAGCCCCGAGGCGCAGACCTTGTTGACGGTCTCCGAGGAGACCTCCTTGGGGATCCCGCCCTTGATCTGCGCCTGGCGCGAGGGGATCTGGCCCTGGCCGGCCTGCAGCACCTGGCCCATCACGACGTGATCGACCTGCTCGGGCGCGACCGCGGCGCGTTGCAGCGCCGCCTCGATCGCAACGCCGCCGAGCTCGGTGGCGTCGAGCGTGGACAGACCGCCGCCCATCTTGCCGATGGGGGTGCGGGCGGCGCCGAGGATCACTGTCTTGGGCATTGGGAAGAGACGCTCCTAAGGTCGGAAGAAAATGACGAGAGACCGGCAATGCTAGTAGACCGATCCTCCCCTCCAGTTGCACTGTGCCACGCCTGGGGGCGGATTTGCCGTCGGGCGGATATCGTGGCTGGACCGTGCAGGTATCCGCCACCACCCAGCCAGGAGAGACGACCGCCGCCGACACAATTGCGGTCGGCGTCTTCGAAGACCCCGTGCGGGCCACAAGGGAGCTGCCGGCGCAGGTGGCCGAGCTGCTCGCATCCGGCGAGGCGGGCGGCACGTTCAAGGCACTCGCCTTGGCGCACGCCGATGGCCGGCGGTGGCTGCTGGTGGGCCTGGGCAAGCACTCCGAGCTGACGCCCGAGCGCGTGCGCGTGGCCGTGGCGACGGCTCATGCCCGCGCCTTGGAGATAGCAACCCGCACGCTCTGTTGGCAGACCGGGGTTACGGATCTCACGTTGTGCGCGGCGATCGTGGAGGGCATCGTGCTCGCCGACTACCGCTTCGAGCGCCACAAGTCGGCTCCCGCGGATGGGGTGAAGGCCGCGACCGACAAGCGGCTGGAGAGCCTGATCCTCTCCGCCCCGAACGCGGCCGCGGGGGAGCTCGAGCGCACCGTCGCGGAGGCGGCGATCGTGGCGGAGGCGGTGAACGCTGCGCGTGACCTGCAGAACCGTCCGGGCAACGACCTGACGCCGACGGCGCTCGCCGACTACGCGCTGGCGCTCGGCGAGGAGATCGAGGGTTTGCAGGTCGAGGTCGAGGGCCGCGCGGGGATCGAGGGGCTCGGCATGGGCGCCTTCGCCGCGGTGGCGCAGGGCTCCGAGCAGGACCCGGCGCTGATCGTCCTGAAATATGAAGGCCCGCCCAGCGGCGGGCAGGGGTCCGACCCGCAGGGTCCGGTGCTGGGTTTCGTGGGCAAGGCGGTGACGTTCGACAGCGGCGGCATCTCGCTGAAGCCCGGCGCGAAAATGGCGGAGATGAAGTTCGACATGTCCGGCGGCGCCGCCGTCGTGGAGGCGGTCGCGGCGATCGCGCGGTTGCAACTGCCGGTCAAGCTCGTCGCGGTCGTCGGCGCGACGGAGAACCTGCCGAGCGGCCGGTCGGTCAAGCCCGGGGACATCGTCAGGGCGAAGAACGGGAAGACGATCGAGATCAACAACACCGACGCCGAGGGCCGGCTCGTACTGGCCGACTGCCTGTCGCACGCCGTCTCGCTCGGCGCCGAGCGGATCGTCGACCTGGCGACGCTGACCGGCGCGGTGATCGTCGCGCTCGGCTCGACCTACGCGGGGCTGATGTCAAACGACGACGACTTCACCGCCCAGGTCACCGCCGCCGGCGCCCACACGGGCGAGATCGTCTGGCGTTTACCGCTGCACGCCGAGTACTCAGAGCTGATCGCCGGCAAATACGGCGACCTGGACAACGCCCCGGAAGCGCGCAAGGCGGGCACGATCACGGCCGCCGCGTTCCTCTCGAACTTCGTCGGCGACACGCCGTGGGTACACCTCGACATCGCCGGCTCGGCCTGGGATCTCGGGCGCGCCTACGTGGGCAAGGGCGCCTCGGGCTACGGCGTACGCCTGCTCGTCGAGCTCGCGCGCTCCCACAGCGCGTAGCGGCGCCACGCCGATCCTGAGCAGCGCCACCGAGCCCTCGGCTCCTCGCTGCCACGCAAAGAAAGCCCCTAGTTTTGGCAGACTATCCTCAAAGTAGGCTGCATATATTGAGGATAGTTTGGCAAAATAGGCAGCATACTTTGGTAATAGTGCTCGGCTGAGTGACCGCTCCTCCGCCACCCTTCTAGGATTGAGCCGACGTGGCCAGCGCGCGCATGATCCTCGACTTCCTCTCGCGCGGGCGCTCCCATCGCTACGGCTCGCACGCATCCCAGCGCGCCGACCTCTACGTGCCGAGCGGGCCAGGGCCGCATCCGGTGATGGTGTTGATCCACGGCGGCTCGTGGCAGAAGCGCTACGGCAAGATCGTCATGCGCGGGCTCGCCGGCGACCTCGTCAGGCGCGGCTGGGCGGTGTGGAACATCGAGTACCGCCGCCTCGGTGACGGCGGGGGCTGGCCGAGCACGTTCGCGGACGTGGCCGCCGCGATCGACCATCTCGCCGCGCTCGAGGACCCACGGCTCGACCTCGACCGGGTGACCCTGCTCGGCCACTCCGCCGGCGGTCACCTCGCGCTGTGGGCGGCCGGGCGGCCCAACCTGCCGGCCGGGGCGCCGGGGGCGTTCGCCGGGCCTGGGACTTCGGATGCATCCGGCGCGCTCGACGAGGCACCGTATATACAGCCCCGGCGCGTGATCTCGATGGCCGGTGTCGCCGATCTCACGGGTGCCTACCGCCGCTGGCACGGCGGCGCCGTGCGCGCCCTGATGGGCGGCTCACCCGAGGAGGTCCCCGAGCGCTACGCCGTCGGCGACCCGATTCGCCTGCTCCCGCTATCGATCCCCGCCCTGCTCGTCCACGGTGTGCTCGACGAGACGGTCTCCGTGAAGCTCAGTCGTAGCTACGTCGAGGCCACGCGCGCGGCCGGCGGCGAGATCGAGCTCGTCGAGATCCAGGGCGCGGCCGGCGGGCACCGCATGCACATCGACCCGCGCGGCGATGCCTGGGCGGCGGTCATCCACCGACTGGAACCCACCGGCCAACTACCCGCGGCGGCGAGAGCCGCGGCGGGCCAGGCGCTGTAGGTCCTCACCACGCACGCTCGCCGGGACGGCCTTGCCGTCCCTCTGAAATCTCTTTCTCTCCCCGCGGTTCGCGGTTACCAGGGGGAGGGCTCGTAGTCCTTCAGGAAGCACCCGTGGATGTCCTCGCCCGCCTCGCCCCGCACGATCGGGTCATACACGCGGGCGGCGCCGTCGACGAGGTCGAGCGGCGCGTGGAAGCCGTCCTCGGCCAGGCGCGCGCGCATCGGGTGCGGTCGCTCGTCGGTGATCCAGCCGGTGTCGACGCTCGTCATCAGGATCCCGTCGCTCTCCAGCAGCTCCTGCGCGCTCGTGCGCGTGAGCATGTTCAGCGCCGCCTTCGCCATGTTCGTGTGCGGGTGACCGGGCCCCTTGTAGCCGCGGCTGAACTGGCCCTCCATCGCCGACACGTTCACGACGTACGTGCGCCGCGCCGTCGCGGCGGCCAGCGCCGGGCGCAGCCGGCTGACGAGGATGAACGGCGCCGTCGTGTTGCACAGCTGCACCTCCAGCAGCTCCATGGGATCGACCTCGTCGACGTGCTGGATCCAGCTGTTGCTCGCGTGCAGATCCGGCACCAGGCCGCCCGCGTCGATCGCGCTGCCCTGGGCGATCCGCTCGGTGGAGGCCGATCCGGCCGTGAGCGCCAATGCCGTCAGCGCCTCGGGCGTCGGCGTCCAATGCGCGCGGCCATCCCGCTCCAGCCCCCACGGCGCGGGCTCGTGCTCGTGCTCGCGATCGGCCCCCGCGAGCTCACGCCGGCCGGACTCGACCCCGATCTCGACCTCGCGTCCGAACCGGCTCAACCGCGGCAGCGGCCCGTCGGGCAGCGGCGCGCGCTCGGCCTCGACGAGCGGTGCGTAGGCCTCGTGCGAGCGCCTGACGGTCTGTGCGGCGTTGTTGATCAGGATGTCCAGCGGCCCCCTTTCGCTGACCGAATCGGCCAGCGCGACGACCTGGGCGGGGTCGCGCAGGTCGATCCCGACGACGTGCAATCGATCGAGCCACTGGCCGCTGTCGTCCATCGCCGTGAAGCGCCGGATCGCGTCGTTCGGAAACCGCGTCGTGATCGTCGTCTCGGCACCGTCGCGCAGCAGCCGCAGGGCGATGTACATGCCGATCTTCGCCCTGCCTCCCGTCAGCAGCGCACGCCGCCCGCTCAGATCGGTGCGCGCCTCGCGTCGCTGGTGGTGCAACACGGCACAGGCCGAGCAGAGCTGATGGTAGAACGCATCGACCTCGGTAAAGCGCGTCTTACACACGTAACAGGCACGCGCCTGCTTCAGGGTGCCCGCGGTGGCGCCGCGCGTGCTCGAGGCAAGCGGCAGGCCCTTCGTCTCGTCGTCGATCCGTCCGGGCGCACCCGTCGCCGTCGCCGCGGTCACCGCCCGATCGTTCGCCAGCACCGCCTCGCGGCGTTCAACGCGCCGCAACCGCTTGACCGTCTTGTACAGCCGGGCGGTCGCGCTGCGGACCGCCTGTGCATCGGGGTGCTCGCCGGGGAAGGAATCCACTTCGCCCAGCACTCTCAGGCAGACCTCCAGGTCCGCCGGGTCGATCCCCGCGCTCATCAGCCCAGCTTACGCATCGCCGTCTGTGAGAATGGCGCCGTGGACTTCGACCTCTCGCCCGATCACGAGCTGATCCGCCGCACCGTCCGCGAGTTCGCCGAGGCTGAGATCGCGCCGGTGGCCGAGGAGCTCGACCGCACGAAGTCCTTCCCCTACGAGATCGTCCGCCGGCTCGGCGCGCTGAACCTGATGGGCATCCCCTTCCCCGAGGAGTACGGCGGCGGCGGCAGCGACACGCTCGCCTACGCGCTCGCCGTCGAGGAGCTCACGCGCGTCGACTCCTCCGTCGCGATCACCCTCTGCGCGCACACCTCCCTCGGCACGCAGCCGATCTACCTGTTCGGCACCGAGGAGCAGAAGCGCGAGTGGCTGCCCCAGCTGTGCTCCGGCGAGCGGCTCGGCGCGTTCGGCCTGACCGAGCCTGAGGCCGGCTCTGACGCTGGGAATGTGCGGACGCGCGCCGTCCTGGCCGACGGCGAGTGGACGATCAACGGCGCCAAGCAGTTCATCACCAACGCCGGCACCGATATCTCCGGAATGGTCTGCATCACCGTGCGTACCGGCGAGGAGGAGATCTCCAACCTGATCGTCCCCAACGGCACACCCGGCTACGACCAGGGCGAGCCGTACCGCAAGATGGGCTGGAACGCCTCCGACACGCGACCGCTGTCCTTCAGCGACTGCCGCGTCCCCGAGCAGAACCTGCTCGGCCCGCGCGGCGCCGGCTTCAAGCAGTTCCTGCACATCCTCGACATCGGCCGCATCGGCGTCGCCGCGATGGGCGTCGGCCTGGCTCAGGGGGCGCTCGACGAGGCTTTGAAGTACGCCAAAGAGCGCAAGGCGTTCGGCAAGTCGATCTCCAAGTTCCAGGCGATCCAGGCAAAGCTCGCCGACATGTCCACCGAGATCGAGGCCGGTCGCCTGCTCGTCTACAGGGCCGCCCTCGAGAAGGACGCGAAACGCAACTTCACGCTCACCGCCGCCCAGGCCAAGCTGAAGACCGGCCGCCTCGCCGTGCGCTGCGCCGAGGAGGCCGTGCAGATCCACGGCGGCTACGGCTTCATCGAGGAGTACCCCGTCTGCCGCTTCTACCGCGACGCGAAGATCCTCACGATCGGCGAGGGCACCGACGAGGTCCAGCAGATGGTGATCGCCCGCGCGCTCGGGGCTTAGCCGACCGAAGCCGTAAAGATAATTGTAACTATCATAGTTGTAGCCACCTTACTCGTCGGGTGCTTCGCGGAGGTAGTGCACTCGGTTGAACGGCTCCTGTGAAGCGTCCGGCGAGGCGAGGAAATGAGCGAGCGCGTTTACCATCTGGCCGATCACGCGCTCGCCTCGGTGACGATTGAAGGGTGGATTGAGCGCGTAGAGAAGCCCGTGATGAGCCTGGCCGCGACTCTCCCGGTCACGCCTGGTCTGCTCGTAGTCGGCAATGTTGTCGGTGACTACCGCACGGCCGTCGTCCTGGGCACGCACAAAGACTTCATCGTCGCTGATCCCGGCGTAGCGTCCTGCGTGCGCCGGCTCGCTGATCGCGATCACATCAAAATCACGCTTGCGCAGCTCGAGCGCAATCGTGGGCGTCCACATCTCGTCCAGCAGCAGCCTCACGCCGCAGATTGGGTGGGCGGGAACCCAACTACCTGCCGCAAACGCTCGGCTGCCTGCTCGTTTATCCGAATGCGCTCATCGATGTCGGCGGGATAGGCGGCGTAGTAGCTTGCTGCCAGCCCCACGATGCTGCGATCGAGTCCACTGACACGCGCAACCGCCTCGATTGGGTCCCTTGCTCCCTCCCTGGCTACGCCCTTCAGATCGCGGACGATCTCCCAGACATCGGGGCCACCGGCGATACCGGCCCTCCTGCCGGTGGGACCCGAGCGGAAGACGATGCCCGGACACTCTTCGATCCGCAGACCCTCCTCGATCAAGCGCTCCGCTACCCGTGCCTTCGACTGACCAAGACGCTCGCTGCGAGCATCGAGCATGTCGATCACCTCGGAAGAGAATCGTGCAGAAAACGACTTTGTGCGCTTGGCTGGTGACATCACGACTCCTCTGCAGACTTTGCAACACAATGTATCACCTGCTAAGAGAGACCCGCCGTAACCGGGTCAACATCGCCTCACGATCGGCGAGGGCACCGACGAGGTCCAGCAGATGGTCATCGGCCGCGCGCTCGGGGCCTAGACGACCGCTGACACGGCGCCTCGCGGTGTCCTCGGTCGCTCGCGTGCATAGCACGCCACGCTCACTGCGTCCTTGCGAGGCTTGGTCATCGGCCGTCTAGGCTCTCGGGGCTTAGCCGAGCCGTTACGCAAACTTGCGTAACGCAGACTTGCGTAATTTTCTCTACGCAAGTCTGTGTTATATTTGATGGATGGCTGACGCTCCGATCGTCAATCCCTTCCGCTATGGCGCGCTCGCGCTTGACGACGCCTTCACGGACCGCGAGCAGGAGACGGCAGAGCTCAAGGCGGACGCTCTGAACGGACAGGATGTCGTGCTCTTCGCTCCGCGCCGCTACGGCAAGTCCTCTCTGATCTGGCGCGTATCCCAGGAACTGATCGGGGAGGGCGCGCTCGTCGCACACGTCAACCTGATGACGACGCCGACCGTCACTCAACTCGCCGAGAAGCTCGCCCGCACCATTCATGACGACATCGCATCTCCGATGTTTCGAGCCAAGGAGCGACTACGGATCTTTCAGGGCCTACGAATCCGTCCCACGGTCACCGTCGATCCAGAGGACGGTTCGTTGAGCTTTAGCTTCGACGCGGGTAAGCGTACGGCGGACCTCAACGCCACGCTGGAGCGGTTGCTGGAGCTGCCGGGCCAGCTAGCCGGCGAGCGAAAACGCCAAGTGGTGCTGATCCTCGACGAGTTCCAGGAGGTCGTCGACATCGATGCAAACCTCCCGCGCCTGATGCGCTCCGTCTTTCAGCAGCAGCCGGAGGTGGCGCACTTCTACCTCGGGAGCAAGCGCCACATGATGGAGCGCATCTTCAGCGACGAGAACGAGCCGTTCTGGCGCAGCGCCAAGGAGATCGAGCTCGACGTTATCGAGCCGCGACCGTTCGCCGAGTACATCGAGCAGCAGTTCGAACGCACGGGCAAGCAGATCGCCTCGGCGGCCGTCGACGCCGTCCTCGACACCACACGTGGACATCCATACGCCACCCAGGAGCTGTGCTACTTCCTCTGGCAGGACACACCGGCCGGCGCCACCGCCACAGATGTGCAGGTCCGCGAAGCCGTCGTCAGAGTGCTCAACTCCGAGCATGCCCACTTCAGCCTTGTGTGGGATGGCGCTCCCGCCCATCAGCGGCTCCTGCTGAGAGCGCTGGCCGAAGAGCCCGGGCATCCGATCTCAGCGGATTACCGTCGCCGTCATGCATTGCCGGGAGGATCGAGCGTCCAGCGAGCCTTGGGCGCCTTGGAGAAAGCCGAGTTGATTGGACGCCGACGGGGCGAAGCCTGGATCAGCGAGCCGTTTCTCGCGCAGTGGGTGCTTCTAAACGACGCATAGGCAGAGCCTGTCCGTAAGCAGGTTACGCAAACTTGCGTTACGCAAACTTGCGTTACGCAAACTTGCGTAATTTTCTCTATGCAGGTCTGTGTTTAAGCGCACGGGCGAGCAGATCGCTCGTAACGCCCGCAGGGCGACCCTCTGCCCTCTCCCGATCAGGCCAGCTCAGCGCGGCTCGAGGATCACGAGGGGGATCTCCCGCTCGGTGCGCCGCTGATAGTCGGCGTAGCCGCCGTAGACTTTCAGCGCCATCGGCCACAACCGCTTGCGCTCCTCTGGGTTGGCCACGCGCGCATGAACCAGCCGGTGCTCTGAGCCGACCTGCACCTCGGTATCGGGGTGCGCCTTCAGGTTGTAGAACCAGCCCGGGTTCTTCGGATAGCCCCCCTTCGAGGCCACGAGCACCAAATCTCCACCATCGCGCACGTACACGAGCGGGCTCGTGCGCTTCGCGCCGCTCTTCGCGCCCACGTGATCCAGCAACAACATCGGCGGGGCGCCAGGCACCCGATGGCCGATTCGCCCGCCCGTCAGGCGGTAGACCGCCGTGTGGCCCTGCATCGCCTTGCCGAGAATCCCCCAGTTGTTCTCCACCCAGTTCAAGTAGTCCATCACGGCACGACACTACCTGGCTGATCCTCTTTGTGATCTCCGGCACCCATGCCATAGCATCCTTTGAGCCGATGCTGGAGACAGACGACACCGATCGAGACGAGACCGATCGCTACACCGCCCCAGCGGGAGCCGTACCGACCAAGCGCACCGGTGGCCTGGCCACGCTCGGCGACTGCTTCCGCGGGTTCTTGCGCCAGCCCTCGCCGCCATACCTGTTCGGCGCCGTCGCACTGGCTCTCGGCCTGCGCATCGCCCAGGGCTCGTGGAGCTGGCGCGACGCCGTGATGGCCGTCGGCCTAGTCGCGGTGACGCCGTTTGTCGAGTGGGCGATTCACGTGTATCTCCTGCACTCGCCTCCCTTCACCGTGTTCGGCCGGCGCGTGGAGGTGCTCACGGCGCGCGAGCATCGCACCCATCACGAGTCGCCGGCGGTACTCGGCGGCGTGCTCCTGCCCGTCTACGGGGTGCTCGTATTCCTCCCGCTGATCGCCCTGACCAACTGGGTCCTCTCGTTCCCGATCTCCTTCGTGCTGGGCGGACCGCGCCTGGCGTATGCAACGACAGGGGTGCTCGTCAGCTTCGCGATCGTCACCGCCTACGAGTGGACCCACTTCCTGATCCACGCTCCCTATAAGCCCCGTCGACGCTACTTCCGCGCGATCTGGCGCAACCATCGTCTGCATCACTACAAGAACGAGCGCTTCTGGTTCGGTGTCACCTCGACCGTCGGTGACCGCGTGATCGGCACCTCGCCTGACCAGCGCTCGGTGGAGCGCTCGGCGACCGCTCGCTCGCTGCACGCAGACCGCTGAGGAAGCGGTCCGAAAACCCGGGGATCTCTCCTCAGCGGCAATTTCGCGAGCTGCTGGGCTTGTACAGACGGACTGCTGTTAAAGGCTAACCCCGTTCGAGCAGGGTCGTCGCGGCGCTCGCCGGGTCCAGCCGGCGCTGGACCACCTCCTCCAGCAGCCTCTTGAACTCGGCGTCCTCGCTCAGCTCCTCCTCCAGGCGCCTGCGCATCCTGGCCGTGGCGATCGCCAGCACCTCGTTGTGCAGGTTGCGCCTGCGCCGCTCCTCCAGCAAGCCGGCGGCGAGGATGTACTCGCGGTGCTCTCTCAGCAGCCTCACCAGCTCCTCGATGCCCGTGCCGTGCGTGGCCTCGGTCTTCACGATCGGCACCCGCCAGCGCTTCGCTGCCTCCTGCGGCGTGCGATCGAGATTCGCCAGTGACAGCACGCCCCTGATCTCGCGCACCATCGTGTCCGTCAGCGGATGATCGGCCTTGTTGATCACGATCACATCGGGGATCTCCATCACCCCCGCCTTCAACGCCTGGATCGAATCGCCCGAGCCGGGCATCAGCACGAGCACGATCGTGTCGGCGTGATCGATGATGTCGATCTCCGCCTGCCCGACGCCGACCGTCTCCACGAACACGTCCTCACGCCCCGCCGCGTCGAGCAGCAGGGCCGCCTGCAGCGCTGCCTCCGAGAGCCCACCCAGCGCGCCGCGGTTGGCCATCGAGCGGATGAACACACCCTGATCCAAGAAGTGCTCGGAGAGGCGAATCCTGTCGCCGAGCAGCGCCCCTTGAGTGAACGGCGAGGACGGGTCGATCGACAGCACTCCAACGGTCCTTCCAGTCGCGCGCTGGGCCTTCGTCAGCGCGCCGATCAACGTCGACTTGCCCACGCCCGGCGGCCCGGTGAAGCCGACCACCGAGGCTTTGCCGGTGTGCGGATAGACCTCCTTGACCAGCTCCCAGCCCTCCGGGCGGTCATCCTCGACCAGCGTGATCGCGCGCGCCAGCGCACGGCGATCGCCGTCGAGTAGTCGTTGCGCGAGCGTTGGAGGCACGGCGGAAGTATCTAGGATGCCCGCTCGTGAGTCCGCGCCAAGCACCTGAACCGCTACACGGCGGCCCGCTCGCGCTGCTGCGGTTCATGCGCGCCAACCACATGCTCAGCCGCGCCTACCTGCATCTACTCGCGCGCTTCCTGTGGTTGAAGTTGCGCCATGGCAAGCGCCTGCAGACCGACGGCATCTGCTTCATCTGTCCCGGCGTCCAGCTCGAGATCGGCCACAACGCGACCCTGCGGATCGGCCGCTGGGCGTGGCTCGGGCACGGCACGAAGATCCGCGTCCACGAGGGCGAAGTCGCGATCGGCGCGAAGACCGTGATGGGCCAGGAGTGCACGATCTCCGCCTTCCAGCACGTCTCGATCGGCCGCGAGTGCATCGTCGCCGACCGCGTGATGCTGATCGACTTCGACCACGGCGTCGTCGAGGTCGAGCGCCCGATCCGCCTGCAGGGCATCTACAAGCGCGACGTCCGCGTCGGCCACAACGTCTGGCTGGGCTACGGCGCCTGCATTCTGCGCGGCGTCGTGGTCGGCGAGAACGCAATCGTCGGCACCTCCGCGGTCGTCACCAAGGAGGTGCCCGCCAACGCCGTCGTCGCGGGCTCCCCCGCGCGAGTCATCCGCATGCGCGATGCGCCGCACTCGATGCGCTGGGAGTGATCGCCTCTTCCGCCGAGACGCTCGGACTCAGGCCGTCACGGCATGAGCAGCGCCGCTGGATCGGCATAGGCCGCGAGGTTGCGCAAGCCCTCCTCGCTCGCCCCCGGCCCCTCGGCAAGCGCGCGCTCGAGCGCCCGGCGGTGCCCCTCGAAGCGCTCCCGCGCGTAGGGCACAGCCAAGCCGCGGGAGATCATGAAGGTCCAGTCGCTCGCCTGTAGCGCCAGCAGCTGACGGACCGCCGCGGCGCCGGCATCCCCCCCCGCGGCCGCCACCTGAAGCTCGGCCGTGCGCGTCGCAAACGCCAGCTCGGCGACCTTCGGCCCGGACCACGTCGACAGATCGCCGTCCTGCCCCCAGCTGCTCGCCTGCCACTCCAGCTCATCAAGCGGCGCGCATCCTCTCTGCCACGCCTCGCTCGACAAGAGGCCGGCAGCATCGGGACCCCCGCCCCCACCCCCACAACCACCCGAGCCTGGGCCAGGCACGGCCGAAGCCGGCTCCAGGCGCTCCAACGCATCGTCCAAACGCACCAGCTCGACCCCCTGTCGCGAGCACTCCTCGACCACCGCCTCCAACCAGACGATTCCCTCATACCACCAGTGGCCGAGCAGCTCGGTGTCGAGCGCGCAGACCGCCAGCCCGCCCCCGGGCAGGCCGGCGCCGTCGCGGCGCAGACGCTCGCGGGTACGGGCAACGAAGTCCGCGGCGTGCTCCTTCGCAAGCGCTTCAGCCCGCTCGTGGTCATACGCCTCGCCGTCGTTGCCCCAGGGGTTGTGATGGTTGTAGGTATGCCGGTGGTAGTCGCGGTAGGCGCCGTTCGCCGGGTAGCCGTCGTCGCTCCACACGAGCTTCATCGTCGCGCGATCGATCGGCGCGAACGTCACGCCCTCCTCGCCGAGGAGCGGCTGCAGATGCTCCCGCGCGCCCAACCCGAAACGACCGGTCAGCTCGACGCAGGTGGAGCGCACGCCAGACTCGGCCAATGCCGGGATCAGCCAGGGGGCGTACGCACACTCGGGCAGCCAGAAGCCACCCCGCCAGGCATCGGCCACGAAGCGCGCGCGGTAGGCATCCACGCCGCTCTGCACCTGCGCGCGCACGCCCGCGTCGGTGGCAAGCAACGGCAGCACGGCATGCGTGGCCGAGGAGGTCCACTGTGCATACGGCGCAAACGCTTGCACCAGATCCGCGCCGCGCTCGATGAAGCGCTCGAGCGAACGCTCGTAGTCCCCCCACGAGCGTTCGACCTCCCGCGCGAGCCTCTCATGCCCCACGGTGTCATGCCCCACGGCGCGCAATCCTTTCGCGTCCTCGTCGTGCGTGTGGAGCCGCACCTCACCGACGAATCTTTCAAAGCGCGCCGCCACTCCCGGGGCCTCCAGCTGATCGCACAGCACCGGCGTCAGCGACAGCGTCAGCGGCGCGCCACCATCCAGCAGCTCCAGCAGCGGCAGGTAGCAGCCGGCCATCGCCTCCCACAGCCACTCCTCGCCGAATGGCCATGTGCCGAAGCCCTCGACGTAGGGCATGTGCGTGTGCAGCACAATCGCAAGCGCGCCGCGATCACGGGGCTGGCGAGCCTCCAATCCGACTACCGACAGACCGCGACGAAGTCCAGGGCCTGATCCAGGTCGGTCTGCCCGCGCGGGCGCAGGGCGAAGTCCGAGGCGGCGATCGCCGGTGTGAACCAGTCGTAGAAGCGCTTGGTGAGGCCCAGCCGCGCATGCACCCCATCCCAGCCGGCCCGCAACGCGAGCTCGTGCGCGCGCAGCTTGCGGGCGTGGAACAGGCCGAAGAGGGCCACCGAGCCGAAGTGCCGGCGGCACAGCCGCTCGAACTCCGCGGCGCGGTACTCGTGTACGTGCCAGGGATTGTCCGAGCGCTCCGCTCCCTTCGGCGCGAGCGTCAGCACGTTCGGTGTCGAGACATACACCGTCCCTCGACCCAGCCCCGAGAGCCCGATCTCTCCGGTCCCGTTGTCCGCCCCCTCGACGTTGTCCGTACCCTCGACGTTGTCCGTCCCCTCGACGTTGTCCGTCCCCTCGACGAGCGAGCGATAGTGCTCGAGCACCGCGTCCGGGTCCTGCAGGTGCTCGATCGTCTGCAAGAACACGACCGCGTCGGCCGGCTCGCCGAAGCTCTCCACCAGGTCGCGCTCGAAGCGCAGGTTGCCGCGGCGGTAGCGCAGCCGCGCGTGCTCGTGCGCCTCGGGGTTGGCGTCCACTCCGACCACCGACGCGGCGCTCGCGGCGAGCACGTCCGAGCCGTAGCCCTCACCGCAGGCCATGTCGATCACGCGCTCTCCCGCGACGCGCGCCGCGATCCATTCATACACGGCCTGGTGGCGGCGGAACCAGTAGTTCTCCTCGGGCACGTCCGGCAGCGTGCGCTCCCCGGTCAGCGCCAGCGGCGGAACGCCGTCGGGCTGGTCGCGTTGCTCGTAGAGGGTGCTTGTCACGGGATGGTGGGTTTAGCGGAGATGAGTCGTTCTGACCGGTGGGCGCGGAAAGGTCTGTGGGCGAGGAATGCGGTGTTTGAAGCGCGCGCCCAGCGATGCACCGATACGGCGCGCGAGTATATGGTGCCGACCCGTGACCCCGCCACTCAGCCCCGAGGAGATCCGCGACGTCAACACCCGCTACCACGACGTGGCGGCCGATCACTACGACCACAAGTGGGGGATCGACTTCGGCGATCTCGGCCACGACCAGGTGCTCGCGAAGGTGCGCAAGGCGCTGCACGGCAAGCCCGGCCACTACCCCCGGTCGCTGGAGATCGGCTCGGGAACGGGCTACTTCACGCTGAACATGATGCGTGCCGGCCTGATCGACGAGGCCACCTGCAGCGATATCTCGCCCGGCATGCTCGCGAGCCTCGCCGCGAACGCCGAGCGACTGGGATTGCAGGTGCGGACCGTCCCCGCCGACGCTGAGCGGTTGCCCTTCGCCGACGGGAGCTTCGACCTCGTGCTCGGCCACGCGATCCTCCATCACATCCCCGATCTCGCGCGCGCGTTCGCCGAGTTCGAGCGTGTGCTCGCCCCCGGCGGCACGCTGCTGTTCGCCGGCGAGCCCTCCCGCTACGGCGACCGACTGGCGAACGTCCCCAAGCGCGCCGCCGGCAAAGTCGCGCCGCTGTGGCGCCGAGCGATTCGCGCGCGCCCCGCGCCGCCCGCCGAGGGCGGTGCGCCCGACGCGGCGCTCGAGGGAGTCGTCGATGTCCACGCCTTCGCCCCCACCGAGCTCTCCCAGCTGGCACACGGGGCCGGCTTCTCGGAGGTTCGCGTCACCGGGGAGGAGCTGCTGGCCAACTGGTTTGGCTGGACCAACCGCACGCTGGAGGCATCCGCAGACCCCTTCGACGTGCCCTGGGCGTGGCGGCAGTATGCCTACCGTGGCTACCTGTTCTTTCAGGAGCTCGACCGCCGGCTGCTCGAGTCGCGGCTGCCGCCGGCGATCTTCTACAACCTGATGATCGCCGCCCGCAAGCCTGCGCCGTAGCGCCCGTCGCACTCCGTGTGCCTGTTCAGTCAGGCAATGCATTCGAAGGATGTGAACACAGGTCGTAGAATGCGTGCATGCCCGATCGCCTGCTCCATGGCTTTCCCCTGTTCCCCCTGCCGCTCGTCGCGCTGCCCACCGAGAGCGTGCCGCTGCACATCTTCGAGGACCGTTATCGCCGCATGATCGAGGAGTGCCTGCTGGCCGAGCGAGAGTTTGGGATCGTGTGGCTGGCCGAGGATGAGCTCAAGAGCGTCGGATGCGCATGCGCGATCGAGGAGGTGCTCGAGCGCATGGAGGATGGCCGCCTGAACATCCTCGCGTGCGGCACGCGCCCCTTCCGGCTGATCGAGCGGCAGGACGATCTGCACTATCCGGCGGGGATCGTCGAGCTGCTCGCCGACGAGGACGAGCCCGTCGACGCCGAAGCGGGCCAGGCGACCCGCGAGCTGTATGCGAAACTGGTCGAGCAGGCCACCGACCACGAGCTCGAGGATCACGAGCTCCAGGCGATGGACGCCTACCGGATGGCGGCCACCGTGGAGTTCGGCCCCGACGCCAAGCAGGAGCTGCTCGAACTGCGCTCCGAGAACGCTCGCCTGCGTCTGCTCGCGCTCCTGTTTCGCGCCGCGATCAAGCGCCTGGAGCTGGTCGAGCGCGCTCAGGCGCGAGCGCGCTCCAACGGCAAGGTGCGCTTCGGCTGACCCATCGATCGGGGCGCGGCGTTGAGGTGTTCGCTACGCGCCCTGCTGCGGCAGGTGACAGACCTGCTGGGCTACCTGCAACACGAGCAGCGCCAGTTCGCGAAATACTTTGGGCTGTTTGGGGGAGTCGTCGCTGAAGCGGACCGTCCCGTTTTCGTCGCGCAGGTAGTAGCTGAGCACCGATCCCGCGCCGGGTGGCAGGGAGAGGTGTTCGGAGGCCTGTTCGTGCAGTTCTTCCTGGATCGCCCGTGCGCGAATGAGCAGCGGATCGCTCAGTTTCAGCGTCGGGCCCCGGCGGGCGGGGTTCGTATAACAGTGCACACCCCCTTCTTCGTTCACCACCAGCGTCAGCCGCGCTCCCGGCGAGCTGCCGGTGCGTTGGACGATGAACAGGTCGGGGGCCGCAATGCCACCGCCGCAGCCCGCCGCCAGCATCGTCGCCGCGAGCACGCAGAGCGTGATGGTCATACGCCTCATGGCCGGCATCCCGGACACACGCCGATCACCGCTATCGGGACCCCCACGAATCGAACATCTCATGCCCTCATCGCCACACCGCCACGCCTGGGATCTCCTGCGCCTTCGATCGCGTCTCCCTGGCGCAGCACCGCTTGGACACCACCGAAGAACAGGTTCAGCTCGTGAAACTCCACCACCTGCGGCTGGGCGTCCCGCGGAGCGAGCTGGCCCTCGGCGCCGATCCGAGGCTCAGGCGCAAGATCTGCCTCGCCCAACTCACCCAGGTCGATCCCCGGCTCGGCGTACAGCGTGCCGTCCTCGATGTGCACACGCGGGGCGTCCACCGCCGCGCGCGCGCCCACACCACGATCGACGACACCGACAATCGTCTGCAGCAGCGCCGAGCGGATGCGGTTGGAGCCGGCGCTCCCCAGCACCAGCTCCACCTCCCCACCGATCGGCGATCGATGGGACCGCCGATCGGCCAGCATCACCACCGTGGGGGCCATCATGCTCGGCATCCTCCGTCCTTGCGGATGGCGATGGAAACCGAGCGGGTTCAGGTCCTGCTCGCCCATCACGTTGTTCAGGTGGATCCCCGTACCCGGCACCACCACCCCGGAGCCCTCGCCGTTGCTGCAGGTCACGCTGCACGCGCGCCCCTCTGAGTCGAGCACCGAGATGTGCGTCGTCGACCCCAGATTCCGCGCGAGGAAGCGCTCGAGAAAGCCCTCCTCGCTCAGCCCCTGCACGAACTCCGCCGTGCGCTCTCCCTGCGCTGCCGCCATCGCCTCCACCACATCGCTCAAACGCGGCGGCGCGGGACCGCGATCGAGCAACGCCAATGAGTAGGCCAGCAGCGTCCCTCCGGCCGAGGGCGGCGGGTTGGTGAGCACCTCGCGATCGCGATAGCGCACGCTCACCGGCTCGCGCTCAACCGCCCGATAACCCGCCAGGTTCTCGCCACACAGCTCGCCGCCGTGGGCGCGGAGCCAGTCGCACACCGCCGCCGCGATATCCCCTCGATAGAAGGGCTCGGCGCCCTCTTCGCCGAGGCGCTGCAGGGCGTCACCGAGCTCGGGGTTGCGCAGCAACTCCCCCTCCCTCAGAACATGCCCCCGCGGCGCCCACAGCGCCGCGCACTCGGGCGTCGAGGTCAGCAGGTCGGTGAGGATCTTCGCGATGTAGGCCTGTCCCTCGTTCAGCTCCACCCCATCCCGCGCAAGCTCCGCCGCCGGCGCCGCCAGCTCCTCCAGCGGCATGCTTCCCCAGCGTCCGATCGCCGCGCATACCCCCGCCGGCGTCCCGTACACGCCACAGGAGGCGGGACCGATGTGGAACACCTGCGCGGCGTCCCCGAAGGACACGTCGACCGCCCTCAGCTCGGCCGGTGGCGGTCCCTCCCCCTCCGCGATGACGTCCTCCTCCGCGCCGGCGGCCCGTCGGTTGGTCGGCGCCTCGACGAAGAAGTCCAACAGCGTCGGCGCCTCCCCACCCCCGGCCACGAGCATGTACCCGCCGGCGCCAAGCCCTGTCAGCAGCTGCTCGGCCGCAAATGACGTCAACATCGCCCCGATCGCAGCGTCGACCGCGTTGCCGCCTTCGCGCAACACCCTCGCGCCAGCCTCAGCGGTCAGCGGGTGTCCAGCTGCGACAACGCCCTTTTCAGCCATGCTCATAAGGAGCAAATATCACAAGCACTCAGGCGGCGCGCAGCGCCAAGACGAAGCACAGCGCTTCTGACGTGCGTCAGTCGAGCCAGCCAAGATTGAAAAGGCGCGCCCACCCCGCACGGCGTACCGATCGGAGATCGATGGGATCTCCGATCGTCCAGCACGCGAGCGACCGCCTGTACCCGAAGGGTGAGGACGCAGGATGGCGAAGCGCTGACGCGTGTCAGAAGTTCGGGAGGAACTCGGGTACTTCTAGTTCGTCGACCGCCAGACCCCCACCGCGACGCGGAGCCGGCGGCCGGGACGCGCCACCGCCGGTGCGCCGCACGCGCGGCTCGCCCGCGGGCTCGTTCAGGCGGTTGACGCTGTTGCGCCGGCCCTGCTCGCCGTAGCCGGTGGCGACAACCGTGACCCACACCTGGTCGTCGAGCTTCTCGTCGACCATCGCGCCGAAGATGATGTTCGCGTCGGGATGCGCGGCCTCGGCGACGGCCTTCGCCGCCTCGTTGACCTCCCACAGCGACAGATCGTTGCCGCCGGTGATCGACAGCAGGATCGAGCGCGCGCCCTCCATCGAGGTTTCGAGCAAGGGCGAGGCCACAGCCGCCATCGCCGCCTCGGTCGCGCGGTGCTCGCCGCCGGCGCCCATGCCGATGCCGAGCAGCGCGTTGCCCGCGGAGGACATGATCGTGCGGACGTCGGCGAAGTCGAGGTTGATCAGGCCGGGCAGCGTGACCAGGTCGGAGATGCCCTGCACACCTTGGCGCAGCACGTCGTCGGCGACACGGAAGGCCTCGACCATCGCGGTCTGCTTGTCGAGCACGGACAACAGCCGGTTATTCGGCACGACGATCAGCGTGTCGACCTCCTCGGCCAGCGCGGTCACGCCGCGCTCGGCCTGCTCGCCGCGGCGCGTGCCCTCGAAGCCGAACGGCTTGGTCACGATCGCGACGGTCAGCGCGCCGAGTTCGCGCGAGATGCGGGCGACGATCGGCGCCGCGCCGGTGCCCGTGCCACCACCGGCGCCCGCCGTGATGAAGATCATGTCCGAGCCCTTCAGCAGAGCCTTCACGCGGTCGTAGTCCTCCATCGCCGCGGCGCGGCCGACTTCGGCGTCCGAGCCCGACCCCAGGCCACGGGTCAGCTCCGCGCCGATGTGCAGGGTGACGTCCGCGGTCGACTGCTGCAGCGACTGCAGGTCGGTGTTCACGGCGAGGAACTCGACGCCCTCGACCTCCGCCTCGACCATCCGGTTGACCGCGTTCACGCCGGCGCCGCCGACGCCCACGACGCGAATCACGGGCTGTCCGACCGCTCCTGTGGTGCCAACGCTCGTGACCGTCGGGTGCTCGCGGGAATAGCCGTCCATCACTGCACGCGCGGGGGCACGGTCCATCACGTTCTCGGGGATCTCCGAGGAGAAGGCGTGGCGCAGACGCTCCCGCGGCGTGGGGACGCGGTCATCGCGCACGTCCTCCTCCTCAGCACCAGTCGAGGCTTGCAGTGCGGGGTGCGGCAGGCCACTCTCGCGCGGATGAGGTGTCTTAGTGGAAGTCTTCGCTACGGATGCGCCGCGCGGCTCGGGCGTGTCGGCGCGCGCGCGATTGACGGCTTCGGTCGTGGCTGCCTTCGTTGCGGCGTCTCGCGAGCTCGATCCCGTCCCCGTCCCGGCGGCGGACGCAGGCTCACCGGTCGATGCCGGCTCACGCTCCTCGCCATCGCCTTCGGTCTTCCTGAACAGCGCCGCCAGCGGCCCTTCGCGCATCGACGCGCGTTTAGGATTGGCCATGGGTCAGAACCTCCTGGGCGAGCTGTCGATAGGACTGGGCGGCGACTCCGTCGGGCTCGTACTTCAGAACGGACATGCCCTTGACGGGCGCCTCGGCGAAGCGGACGGTCTTGCGGATGCGCGAGGCGAACACGCGGTCGCCGAAGTTCTCCTCGAGGATCTCGATCGCCTCCTTGGCGTGGATCGTCCGCGAGTCGACAAGCGTCGGCAGGATGCCCTCGATGTCGACCCCGGGGTTGAGGTTCTCGCGGATCATCGCGAGCGTGTTCTGCAGTTGGATGAGCCCACGCATCGACAAATACTCGCACTGCACGGGGACGATCACCTTGTCGGCGGCCGTCAGCGCGTTGATCGTCAGCAATCCGAGGCTCGGCGGAGTGTCGATGCAGATGAAGTCGTAGTCCTCGAGGATCGGTTCGAAGGCCTTCTGCAGCGAGCGCTCACGGCCGATCATCGTCGACATCGCGATCTCCGCGCCGGCGAGGTCGATCGAGGCGCAGGCGATGTCGATCTCGCGCTTGCGGATCACCTCGCGGATCGAGACTTTGTGGACGAGCACGTCGTACATCGATTTCTCGAGCGTGTCCGGATCGATGCCCTGGGACATCGTCAGGTTGCCCTGCGGGTCCATGTCGACACACAGCACGCGGTGCCCCTCCTCCGCGAACGCGGCGGCGAGGTTCAGCGTGGTGGTCGTCTTGGCCACGCCGCCCTTCTGATTGGCGAATGCGATGACCTTGGCCTTGCCGTCCACAGCGGGCTCCTACTCGATTGGGGGAAAGCCGATCGAGGGGTTATTCGCACAGGGATGCGCGATTCCTGCATGGTCTATCTTGGATCAGCCCATGCCCAAGCGCTCCCCGAATCTGGCGAAGCGCTTGCAAGGCAAGCGCGTGTGTGTCTGTCTCGGCGCCGGCGGCGTCGGCAAGACGACCACCTCGGCCGCGCTCGCCTTCGGGCTGGCCGCGCGCGGGGAGAAGGTCGCCGTCGTGACGATCGACCCGGCGCGGCGCCTGGCCGCCGCGCTCGGGCTGGGCGAGCTGTCGGGCGAGCCGCGGCGGATCGACCCCGAGCTGCTGGCCGAGCAGGGCGTCGCCGAGCCGGGCGAGCTGTGGGCGATGGCGCTCGATGTGAAACGCACGTTCGACGATGTCGTCAGGAGCCTCGCTCCCGACGAGGACTCGCGCGAGGAGATCCTCGCGAACCCTGTCTACCGCGAGCTGTCCTCGGCGGTCTCCGGCGTGCAGGAGCTGGGCGCGGTGACCAAGCTGTACGAGCTGAGCACTGAACACGACTTCGACGTGATCGTGCTCGACACGCCACCGTCGCGCAACGCGCTCGACTTCTTGCAGGCGCCCGAGAACATGCTGCGCTTCCTCGAAGGCCGCGCGCTGAAGGTGTTCCTCGCCCCCGGCGGTCTCGCCGCGCGCTTCCTCGGCCGCGGCACGGGCCTGGTGTTCGCGATCTTCGCGCGCGTCACCGGCGTGGACATGCTCGGCGAGCTGTCGACGTTCTTCAAATCGCTGTCGGGCATCATCGACGGCTTTGGCGAACGCATCCGCGGCGTCGCCGAGCTGCTGCGCGACAGCGACACGAGCTTTCTGATCGTCACCTCGCCCGAGCACGAGCCCGCCCGCGAGGCGGTGTTCCTCGCGCGGGAGCTCACCGCGGCCGGGATGGCCCGCGACGGCGTGATCGTCAACCGCGTGCACTTGCACGGCCTCGACGGGCAGCGCGCCGAGGCGGTCGAAGCACTACTCGCGGGAGAGCTCGGCGATTCCCTGGCGCGGCGCGTCGCGCACAACCTGGCGGACTTCGACGTGCTTGCGACCCGCGACCGCGAGACGATCGCCCGTCTGCGCAGCGAGCTCGACGAGACCGACCCGGTGATCGTGCCGCATTTGGACGAGGATATTCAGGACCTCGCGGGTCTCGCGCGGATCTCCCGATACCTATTTGCCTGAAGGCGACTCAGACAGGCAGGGCGCTCTGCGTGAGCTGGTCGAGCGGATGCCCCGCGGGGATCGGGGCGGGCTCCGAGACGGTAGTGGCGCTCGTCTCCTCGATGGCGTCCTCGGCGGCCTCGACCGGCTCGGGCGTCGCCAGCAGCTCGTCCACGACTTCCTCAGGCTCTGCCAGCAGCTCATCCGCGATCATCGCGAGGTTCGCGTCGAGATGACCACAGATCACATCCCGCAGCAGCGCCCGCAGATGGTCGGCCACATCCCGTGCGAGGTTCAGCCCGGCGGCGTGCTCGTCGGCCGTGCCCGCGATCACGGCACGCTCCAAAGCTTGCGCGCTGGTCATCCGCTTGGTCAGCTTCGCGCGGTCCTCCGGCGTCGCGCACAGCGCGGCCATGCGCCCCGCCAGCAGACCGCTCCCCGGGCCCTCCGGCTCAAGCAGCGCGCGCAGCGCCAGCAGGTGATCGCTCAGCGCCTCATACGCGCTCGCGCGCTCGCAGCCCAGCTCGAAGCGCCGCAGCGCCCACGCCAGCTCGTTGCCGTGTGGCGCCCGGCGGGAGACCAGGTTGCAGAACGCGCGCAGCTCGTCCTCCTGCGCGGCGCTCACCACGAGCATTCCGTGCGGCCGGCCGCCGGCGCCGAGCGCGACGGGATTCCACGCGCCGGCGCCGACCCGCGCCCAGGCGAGCGCGCCGAGCGTCACGCGGCCATCGCCGAACAGGCGCAGCGCGCGCAGCAGATCCTTCAGGACCTCGTGCCCGCGCGTGAGCGCGTCATCCACGGCGCCGTCGTCGGCGGTGAACACCACGAGCAGGTGGCCATCGCCCTCCGCGCCGTCGGGAGCGCCGCGCAAGGCCCCGGGCCTGGCGATCGTCAGGCCCTTCGTCAAGGCAAGCTCGTCGGAGGCGAGCGTCAGGCCGTGCAGCGTGGCCAGCAACGTCACCTCGCTGGTGCTCGCCTGCGTCGTCTGCTCGAGCCTTGCCAGGGCCGCCTCCACGCGCTCCTCGTACTGGGCGGCGTCCGCGCGGCGGTCGAAGTCGGTCTGCTCGTCGAACACGTCTGCCAGCAGCAACCTCAAGGCCGCGCCGGCGCGCTGATAGCCCTTCGTGCCGCGGGCAGACACCGCACCCCCGCCGGCCCCCGCCAGGTAGCGGTCGAGGCCCGCGAAGTCGAGGAGCAATTTTGTCGCCTCGGCGTGCGCGGGCAGGCTCGCGAGCCGCGCCCCGTGCCGCTCGATGAACTCGCCCGTCAGCGCGCGGTAGCAATACAGCCGCGCGACGCTCTCACCGCGACGCGCCGGTTTCTCTGAGAGCTCGAAGCCGACCTCCGCGCCGGCGTCGATCTCCGCCTGCAGGCGGTCGGCCGCTTCTGCAACGAACTCCGTGAGCGCTGTCTCGAGCTGGCGTGAACGCATGGTCCGTTCACTTCGCCTCCGCCGCCCTCGCTCCTGCCCGGCACCGTCCCGCGCAGCCCGTCTTGCAGGGCCCGCCGGCTGCTACGCAACCGCGAGCGCAACCGCGGCCGGGCTTTCTTCGCCCAGCCACTCTTCCCCGTAGGAGCGCATCCCCTCGACGATCGGCAACAGCGCCCTGCCCTTCTCGGTCAGCGCATACTCCACGCGCGGCGGCACCTCCGAGAAGGTGTGCCGCTCGACGATCCCCTCCTCCTCCAGCGCTCTCAGCCGCAGCGACAGGGTCCGCGGGCTGATTCCCTGCAGCGAACGCTCCAGCTCACAGAAGCGCGAGCAGCCGTCGGCCAGGTCGCGCACCAGCAGCAGCGTCCACTTGCCGCACACCACTTCAGCGGTGCGGCATACCGGGCATGTTTCCTCACCGTTGGCCATTCCTCCCGTTACTTTACCAAATGAAGTATCTCACCCCCGCTTGTGCGGAGGGGATGAGCCGGTGTCGAAAGCGCTTTGATCCGAACACCAGCCTCGACCGGGCCCCTGCTGGGAGGGTCAAGAGCGCAGCGGCTCGTAACCCAAAACTCCTACGCGACGGTGAGCGGCGGCCTGGGGTTCTGCACCGCGTCGTCCGCGGGATCGGAGTTCGTCTCGCGGCGTGCCTCCGCCGCGGCCACGTCCTCCATCGTCGTGCCCCTGCGCCCATCGGCCTGCATCAGCAGCTTGAAGTCCGACGGGTTCGACGCCACGTGCATCGCGTCCTCGAAGGTCACCCGGCCGGCCTTCACGTGCCCGAACAGCGCCTGGTCGAAGGTCTGCATGCCGTAGTAGCTGCCCCCCGCGATCACTTCCATCAGCTTGCCCGTCTGCGACGGGTCGGTGATCATGTCGCGCACGCGGCCGGTCATCCTGAGGATCTCGCAGACCGCCACGCGCCCGCCGTCGGCGCCCGGGACCAGCCGCTGGGAGATCACGCCCTTGATCGTGCCCGCGATCATGCTCCGCGCCTGACCGTGCTGGTGCGGCGGGAAGAAGTCGAGCATCCGGTTGATCGACTCGGGCGCGTCCACCGTGTGAATCGTCGAGAGCACGAGGTGCCCGGTCTCGGCCGCCGAGAGCGCCGTCTGCACCGTCTCCTCGTCGCGCATCTCCCCGATCAGAATCACGTCCGGGTCCTGACGCAGCACGCGCCGCAGGGCGCGCTCGAACGAGATCGTGTCCATCCCGACTTCGCGCTGGTTGATCACCGACTTCTTGTCCGTGTGCACGAACTCGATCGGGTCCTCGATCGTCACGACGTGCTTGCTCGTCGTTTCGTTGATGTGATCGATCATCGCCGCCAGGGTGGTGCTCTTGCCCGAGCCCGTCGTCCCCGTCAGCAGGATGATCCCGCGCTCTTCTTCGGCCAGATCCCTGACCACCGACGGCAGTGAAAGTTCGTCGATCGTCGAAACCTTGTGCGGGATCGCGCGACAGGCCAGCGAGATCACGCCGCGCTGGCGGAAGGCGTTGATGCGGTAGCGCGCCGTACCCTCGATTTCGAACGAGAAGTCGACCTCGTGCACCTCTTGGAATTCGTGCAGCTTCACTTCGTCGTGCAGCAGCTCGTGCAGCGTCCGTTCGGTGTCCTCGGCGCTCAGCACCTCCCCGACCGGCTCGGGCGCCAGATGCCCGTGCACGCGGTACAGCGGCGTGGCGCCCACCTTCAGGTGCAGATCCGAGCCCTCGCGCCTGACGAGCTCCTTCAAGGCCTCTTGCACTTCGAACATGCCCTCCTGATCGGCAGGCCCATCGTGGGCCTTGAATGCCGAGGAAGGCTGTGGACGACGCTACGCCACGTCCCTTAGCTTTTGTGCCTCTGCCAGGGACTGCAGCTTCTTCAAAGACTGGTTCTCGATCTGGCGAATCCGCTCGCGGGTCACGTTGAACGTCCGCCCCACCTCGTCGAGCGTCCGCGGATGCTCGCCGCCGAGGCCGTAGCGCAACTCGAGCACGCGCCGTTCGCGATAGGACAGGTTCTCCAGCGCCTCTCTGAGCGCCTCCTTCGTGAGGATCTCCGCCGCGCGCTCGTACGGCGACTCGGCGCGCTCGTCGGCGATGAACTGCCCGAACTCCGACTCCTCCTCGTCGCCGACCGGCTTCTCCAGCGAGACCGGCGCCTGCGCGGAGCGCTTGATCGAGTCGACCTCCTCCGGGTCGATCCCCGTCACGTCGGCGATCTCCGCGGCCGTCGGCTCGCGTCCCAGCTCGGTCACGAGCTTGCGCTCGGCGCGACCGATCTTGTTCAACTTCTCGACGACGTGGACGGGGATGCGGATCGTCCGCGCCTTGTCCGCCAGCGCACGCGCGATCGCCTGGCGGATCCACCAGGTCGCGTACGTGGAGAACTTGAAGCCCTTTCTGTAATCGAACTTCTCCGCGGCCCTCACGAGTCCCAGCGTTCCCTCCTGGATCAGATCGAGGAACGGCAGGCCCTGGTTGCGGTAGTTCTTCGCGATCGACACGACCAGGCGGAGGTTCGACTCGACCATCTTCTGCTTCGCGTCGAGATCGCCGCGCTCGATCCGCTTGGCCAGATCGACCTCCTCCTGGGCGGTGAGGAGGCGGACCTTGCCGATGTCCTTCAGAAACAGCTGCAGCGAGTCCGTCGTCATGTCCGGCTTCAGATCCAGCGCCGTTTTCGCTTTCCGCCGGCCGCGTTTGTCCGGCGCGCGCTCGACCTGCGAGGCGGCGGCCGTCGCCGGGTCGATCTCCTCGACGAGCTCGATCTCCGATTTCTCCAGGAACCCGTGCAGCTCCTCGACGTCCGACTCGTCCAAGTCCAGCTCGGACATCGCCGTCGTGATCTCCGCGTAGGTGAGCACACCCACCTGCTGACCCTTGGCCAGCAGGCCCTTTACCTCGTCGAGCTCCTGCATTTCTACAACTGACATCGATATCCGTTTCTTCGGTCGCTGGGCAACCCGGGGGCGACTGCTCGCACCACGCCGGATTCTGGCTGAGGACGTGCTCCATCGGACACTACGGCCGAAGCCTGCCCAACGTTACAACTCAAACTCATTCTGGACCCCTATGCTAACGCGCCATGAGCGATACATCCAGCGGCGGGGGACGATCTGGCGCCAAGCAGCCCACCAAGCAGAACGGCCGGCACAAGGACGCGCCCCCGTCCGAGGGAGTTCTTGCCAATCTGCCTCGCACCCGGCCCCAGCGCGGTAGCGCGCGCCGCGAGGCCGCACGCCTCACGGCCACCGAGCAAACGAAGCCCGCGCGGCGGGCAATACCCGAGACGAAGGCGAAGCCCGCACCGAAAGCAGCAACTGAGACGAGAGCGAAGCCCGCACCGAAAGCACAGCCGCTGCGCAAGCAGACCACGTCCAAGAAACGGCCTTCGCGGGCAAAGCTCACAGCCAAGCCGGTCCAAGATCCGGCGCCACGGCAGGGCTTCGAGACCGAGAGCGACCTCCTCAGCGGTCCGGTCTCGCCACCCGGTGGCACGGACCTGTTCGCCTCCGCGGCCGAGCTCGCCGGTGAGCTCACCAAGACCGGGCTCTCGGCCGGCGCGCGCCTGCTCAAGGACGCCCTCGCGCGGCTGCCGCTCAACTGAGCGATCGGCCTGTAGCCACTCATCGGTTCGTGGAGCCACGCATCGGTTCGGGCCCGAAGGCCGATTGGACGGGTGGACATAATCCGCGCGGCTGGTCATTCCTCCGTCGGGCAGATATGTATACTTGCGGCCACGCCGAGCTTCCACGACTCAGGTCGCGGAAGACGGGGGACCCAATTGCGGGTCGAGATCGACTTTGATCGCGACCCGTTGGGGCGAATCGGCCTCGTTTGGCCGTAGCGCCGTCTTGTTGGTTTAACCGGACCGCGCGAGCCCGTCAGCTCACCCCGTAGGCGCTCGACACCGATGATGCGAACCAGACTTTTCACGATCCTGCTCGCCCTGCTCGCTGCGCTTTTCTGCGCGGGCGTGCTTGCCGTGGGCGCATCCGCCGAAACCGGTGGGGCAGCCGGCCCATCCGCCGGCTCGACCTCAACTCCGGCCGTCAAAATCCACAAGTCGGCGATCGCCACCTGGTTCGGCCCCGGCTTCTACGGTCAGCAGACGGCCTGCGGGCAGACCCTCACCCCCGCCACCGTCGGCGTCGCCAACCGCACGCTGCCCTGCGGCACGCTCGTCAAGGTCACCTACCACGGCCAGCGCCTGACGGTGCCGGTGATCGATCGCGGCCCCTACGCCAACAACGCCGACTGGGACCTGACCGGAGCCGCCGCCCAGGCGCTCGGGATCGAACAGACCGTCCACGTCGCGACGACCGTCGTCGGCGCCGTGCCCAACACGCCCACCCTCGGCCTGCCGCCCGTCTCACCCGCCGCCGCCCTCACCGGCGGCGCCGTCGCCGGCTGAACCCGCTCAGTCTAGAACTGCGTATAACCATAGTCCGACGGCCGGCGTCCGACCGACCCGCTCCGGTCCGCAAGTCCATCCCGCTCACGGCGAACGTCCCTGATCTCGATCTCCTCCGGCCCGTCCGGCGCCAGCTCGTCGACCAGCACCGCCGGTGACAGCGCCTCCTGCGTGGCCATCGGTTCCCGCGGCGCGGGCGGGGCCGAGAACGCGGGTGACTCCCGCGTCGACGCCTCACCCGTCATGCGCAGCTGATCATCTGCCATGCGCGAGGCCCGAGGCACCGGGTGCACCGGCGCGTCGGGCGCACCCGGCACATCGCGCACGCGGTCGTCCGCGTGCGCAAGCGACGCGAGGATCGCGGCGATCTCGCCGAGCTGCTCGGACACCTTGGCGACACGCCGGCCACGAGGGTCGCCGAGCTCCTCATGCAGCGCCTCCCACAACGTCTCGCTCAGGACCTGCGCCGCTCGCGCGGCTCGTGTGAGACGCTCGGCGCGCCGCGGATCCAGAAAATCGTTGCTCACGGGCCTTGAATATCAGCAACCGCGGACATGGCGCGCACCGACGCGGAGATAGCCTGCAAGCGATGAAGCCCGCGACGATCGCCAACCTCGAAGACCACACCTCCGCAGACCCGCGCACCGGCGCCGTGCGCTCGATACAGGCCGCGGACCTCTACCTGCCCGAGGACGCCCTGCGGCAGATCTGGACGCCACCGCATCTGGAGCGGCTCGCGCGCACCTACTGGCGCTTCCTCACCCGCGCCACGCTCGGCCTGATCCGCGTGAAGTACACAGCGGGCGAACGCTCGGTGGTGCTGCTGTTCCGGCCGCTGAAGCTGCTCACCTTCCGCGCGCCCGAATATGAGATGGATGAGCATCGCGGGGTCGTGCGCTGGCGTATCGCCCGGGGCCTACTGGTCGCTCGGGCGGGACGGCAGAAGGACGGCTACCTGCAGATCGACGTACGCCGCTGCCCCAGTGATCAACCTGAACGCGCTCGCCTGCACGTCGAGGTCGAGGTCGCCAACTTCTATCCCGCGATCGCCTCCTCGATCGGGCGCCGGGTCTACAACGCGACCCAGTCGCGGATCCACGTGCTCGTCACCCACGGCTTCCTGCGCTCGCTCGCCCGACTCGACCTGGCCGAATCCCGGATCGGTCACTTCGCACAGGTCGAGGACGTGCCTGATCCAATGCCGCCGCAAGACGAAGAGCGCCTGCCGGCGCCCCGCTGATCAGCCGGCGTCATTTGATTTACCTTGGGCGCCTGTACACGCTGGGCGTGCGGGTGGGAGTCCCCGTCGTGGGGTCTGCCGGCGGCCTGTGATCAGCCGAAGCGGCTGTCCTCGCCGCTGACCGCCCGCAACTTCGCGCGGTCGTGCTGTGCGCGAATCCGGCGCACGGTACCCGAGCGCGTGCGCATCACCAGCGACTCCGTCGTCGCGCCACCGGCGCTCGGATAGCGCACGCCCTGCAGCACGTCGCCGTCGGTGATCCCCGTCGCCGAGAAGAACACGTCGTCTCCGGCCACCAGATCGTCGCGGTCGAGTACCCGCGTCAGGTCATACCCGGCCTCCAAGGCCGCCGCGCGCTCCTGCTCGTCGCGCGGCCAGACGCGGCCCAGCAGTTGCCCCCCCAAGCACTTGATCGCAGCGGCGGAGATCACGCCCTCCGGGGTGCCGCCGATGCCCCACAACAGATCGACCGAGGAGCGCTCGGTGACCGCCAGCAGCGAGGCCGAGACATCGCCGTGGGCGATCAAGCGCACGCGCGCACCCGCCTCGCGGATCGCCTTCACGCTCTCCTCGTGGCGCGGGCGGTCGAGCACGACGACCATCACGTCTCTGACCTGCGTGCCCTTGCGCTCGGCGATCAGCTTGACCGTCTCGGTCAGCGGGCGGTCGAGGTCGAGCAGGTCGGCGATCTCGGGCGAGCCGGCCATCTTTTCCATGTACACGCACGGCCCCGGGTCGAACATCGTGCCCCGAGCCGACAGCGCGATCACCGCGAGCGCGCTCGGCATCCCGTGCGCCGCCAGCGTCGTGCCCTCCAGGGGATCGACCGCGATGTCGACCTGCGGCGGGGAGCCGTCGCCGATCTGCTCGCCGTTGTAGAGCATCGGCGCCTCGTCCTTCTCGCCCTCGCCGATCACGACCAGCCCGTCCATCGAGACCGACCGCAGCGCGTAGCGCATGCCGTCGACCGCCGCCTGGTCGGCAGCCAGCTTGTCGCCCATGCCCACCAGCGGCGCGGCCGCCAGCGCGGCGGCCTCGGTGACGCGCACGAGCTCCAGGGCGAGGTTGCGGTCAGGCAGTTGCTGGGGTTGATCGGAGGTCATATCAAGGCGGAAACCTACACGAGCACCGAAGCCGACTACGATCCTGGCGTGAGCGATCCCAACCTCACCGTCGAGGCCCGCATTCCCGACGCGCTCCGGTCCGCCGTCGCGGACAAGCTCGCACGGGCCCGCGAGGAGGACGTGGCAGGCAGGATCGCCCGCGCAGACGCCACCTTGTGGGGGCGGACGGGATCCCAATCCATTCCCCCGGAGATCGCCAACCGGCTCGGCTGGCTGACGATCGCGCAGCGCATGCTCGGGGAGCTCGGCGCTCTGGAGCTGTTCGCCGCGGAGGCGCACGACGACGAACTGGAGGACATCGTCCTGCTGGGCATGGGCGGCTCCTCGCTCGCCCCGGAGGTCCTGCGCCGCTCGTTCGCCGGTGCTGAGAACCGCGCGCGGCTGCACGTGCTGGACTCGACAGACGCCGCCAGGATCCGCGCAATCGAGCGCGCGGTGGACATCCAGCGAACGCTGTTCGTCGTCTCGTCGAAGTCCGGCGGCACAATCGAGCCGCTGTCGCTGTTCGCACACTTCTTCTCGCTCATCGACGAGGGCAACCGGTTCGTCGCGATCACCGACCCCGGCTCGGGCCTGGAAGCGCTCGCCGCCAAGCACGCCTTCCGGCAGACATTTGCTGGTGATCCGAACATCGGCGGGCGCTACAGCGCACTGTCCGCCTTCGGCGTCGTGCCGGGGGCGCTGACGGGAATCCCCGTGCTCTCGCTCCTGGAGGGAGCGCCGAGCGCCTGGGAGACCGGGCTTGTGTCCGGCGCGGGCTTGGGAGATTCGGGCTCAGACTCAGATGGCGACTCGGGCGCGGGAGGTTCGTCGGGCGCGGGAGGTTCGTCGGGCGCGGGAGGTTCGGGCTCTGGGGGCGGCTCGGGCGGCCTGCCGGCGGCGGTATGGCTGGGAGCGGCCCTCAGCGGCCTCGCGCAGGCCGGACGCGACAAGCTCACGTTCGTCATCTCCGAGACTCTGCCCGGCCTCGGGCTGTGGCTCGAGCAGCTCGTCGCAGAGTCCACGGGCAAGCACGGCACCGGCGTGCTGCCAGTCGCCGACGAGCCGCTCGGCGAGCCTGCCGTCTACGGCGAGGACCGCGTGTTTGCCTACCTGCCCGATGTCAACGCGCCCGACGCCGAGCTGGAGCAGCGGGTGCAGGCGCTCGCGCAGGCCGGCCATCCCGTGTTCACGATCCCGACGACGGGGCCCACCGATCTCGGGCGCGTGTTCCTGCTCGCCGAGCTCGCGGTCGCGGTCATCGGCTGGGGTCTGCAGATCAACCCCTTCGACCAGCCGAACGTGCAACAGGCGAAGGACGCCACCAACCGCGTGCTCGCCGGTTACGAGGCCGCGCACGAGCTACCCGAGATCGCTGACGCCGACGACGCGGCACTACGCGCGTTGCTCGGGGACGCGGCCCCGCCCCACTACGTCGCGATCATGGGTTATCTACAACCCTCCCCCGCGTTCGACGCGGCCGCCGCGGAGCTGCGCGAGACGCTGCGCGACGCCACGCGGGCGACGACCACGTTCGGCTACGGCCCGCGCTTTCTGCACTCCACCGGCCAGTTCCACAAGGGCGGCCCGAAGACCGGGCGCTTTCTGCAACTGCTCCACGACGGGCCCGAGGATGTGGAGATACCGGGGAAGCCGTTCACGTTCACGACTTTGAAGAACGCCCAGGCGATCGGCGATCTGGAAACGCTGCGCTCGTTGGAGTTGCCCGCCGAGCGTGTGCGCCTGCAGGGCGAAGATCCCGCCCAGGCGCTGCGCGCACTCACCGCCAAGATCAAGGAGATGCTGTGAATCCCCATGCCGTAGCCCAGACGGAGGAGATCTCGTGACCCCTCCAAACGCCGTCGCCAAACACGCCAAGGACACAGAGGCCGCCGTGACCCAGATCGGCTTCGTCGGCCTGGGCAAGATGGGCGGCAACATGGTGCACCGCATCCGCCGCGACTCCGCGCACGAGGTCGTCGCCTTCGACTTCGACGAGCAGGCGGTCAAGCAGGCCGTCAAGCACGGCGCCTCCGGGGCCTCCTCGCTGAAGGAGCTCGTCAAGCAGCTGCGGGCTCCACGCCTGGTCTGGATCATGGTGCCGGCCGGCGATCCCACGCAGGAGACGGTCGACAAGCTCTCCAAGCTGCTCGATGCGGGCGACACGATCGTCGACGGCGGCAACTCCAAGTGGACCGACGACAAGCGCCGCGCGAAGGAGTTGAAAAAGCTCGGCATCAACTACGTCGACGTTGGCACCTCCGGCGGGGTCTGGGGCTTGGAGGTCGGTTACTGCATGATGGTCGGCGGCCCGCCGAAAGCGGTCAAGCAGCTGGCTCCGATCCTCGACGTGCTCGCACCGGAGACCAACGAGCAGAGCGTCGCCGCGATCGGCCCGCGGGGGTGGCTGCGCTTCGGTCCGTCGGGCGCTGGGCACTACGTGAAGATGGTCCACAACGGCGTCGAGTACGGCCTGATGCAGGCCTACGCGGAGGGCTTCGATGTATTCGACAAGTGCGAGTACGAGCTCGACAATGCGAAGATCGCGCACCTCTGGGGTCAGGGCTCGGTCGTGCGCTCGTGGTTGTGCGAACTGGCCGCGCGCGCGTTCGAAGCCGACGGCAACGAACTGGAGAAGATCGAGGGCTATACCGCGGACTCGGGCGAGGGCCGCTGGACGATCGAGGACGCGACCGCGCACGACGTGCCGACGCCGGTGATCACCGCCTCGCTGTACGCGCGGCTGCGCTCGCGCGGCAACGGGGACTTCGCCGACCGCGTGCTATCGGCCCTGCGCAACCAGTTCGGCGGCCACGCGGTGAAGAGCGCGCCCGGCGCCGACGCAGGAGGCAGCGCAACGCCGAAGGCCATGGCGCGGCGCGGCGCGGGCAAATGAGCCGCACGCGATGAGCGCGATCGGCGGGGCGCTTCCCGGCGGTGGGGCAGCGATCACCGCCGCGCGCGAGGAGAACCCGCTCGTCGAAGGTCTCGAGCGCCTACCGGTCGCCCCCACGACGCTCGTCATCTTCGGCGCCACCGGCGACCTGGCCAAGCGCAAACTGATGCCCGCGCTCTACAACCTCGCGCACGAGGGCGCGCTGCCCGAGCGCTTTCACCTGGTGGGGGTGTCGAGGAAAGAGAAAGCGAACGAGGACTACCGCGCGGAGTGCGAACAGGCGATCCGTCAGTTCTCCCGCCGCAAGCCCGACGAGGATGTCTTGCGAGGTCTACTCGAGAATGCCAAGTACGTACCCGGAGAATTCGACGAGGACTCCGTCTATGCCGAGCTGGAGCAGGTGCTCGACGAGTTCGAACGGGACGACGGAGAAAAGCTCAACCGCGCTTTCTATCTGTCGACGGCGCCGAATTTCTTTGCGGTGATCGTCGAGCAGCTGGGCGAGCACGGCTTGACCCGTAATGAAGACCCCACCCACCCCGCGGAGGTCCGGGTGATCATCGAGAAGCCCTTCGGCACCTCCCTGCGGGAGGCACTGGAGCTCAATCGCAAGGTGCTGAGCGTGTTCGACGAGACGCAGGTCTTCCGCATCGATCACTACCTGGGCAAGGAGACGGTCCAGAACATGATGGCGTTCCGCTTCGCCAACGGCATGTTCGAGCCGCTGTGGAACCGCAACTACATCGACTCCGTGCAGATCACCGCGGCCGAGGACATCGGGATCGGCACTCGCGCCGGCTTCTACGACCAGACCGGCGCGCTGCGCGACCTGATTCAGAACCACATGCTGCAGCTGCTCTGCCACGTCGCGATGGAGCCCCCGGTCAGCTTCACCGCCGAGGAAGTGCGTAACGAGAAGGTCAAGGTGCTGCACGCGATCCACGAGCCAAGGGTCGAGGAGGTTCCCGAGATCGCGATGCGTGCACAGTACGCCGCCGGGCACTCCGGCGGTGAGGACGTACCGGGATATTTGGAAGAGGACGGAGTGCGCGAGGGGTCGACCACCGAGACCTACGCCGCGCTGCGTCTGGAAGTCGACAACTGGCGCTGGGCCGGTGTCCCCTTCTACCTGCGCGCGGGCAAGCGCCTGGCACGCAAGATCACCGAGATCGCCGTCACGCTGAAGCCCGTCCCCCACCTCGCGTTCTCCCAGGACGGGTCGCTCGGGGTCAAACCCAATCAGCTCGTGCTGACCTTGCAGCCCAACGAGGGCGTCACCCTGCAGCTCGGCGCGAAGATCCCCGGCAGCCGCATGCGTATCCGCTCGGTGAACATGGAGTTTCTGTACGGCACCTCGTTCATGTCGCAGTCCCCCGAGGCCTACGAGCGGCTGATCATGGACGCGATGCGCGGCGACCCGACGCTGTTTACACGGGGCGACGAGGTCGAGGCACAGTGGCGCATCTGCGACCCGATCCTGCGCGCGTGGGAGCAGACGGACAGCCCGTGGATGGGTGGGCTACCTCAATATCAAGCCGGCTCGCAGGGACCAAGCGAGGCGAACGGCCTGTTGTTGGATGATCACCACTGGCGCGCGATCTGATCTGCCGATGCCGGCCGTCAGCGACGCCGTATGGAGTGAGCAGGGCACGACGCCGGACGCGATCGAAGCGGCGCTCAGGGACCTGCTCGCCGAACGCCATTCCGAGAACGGCGGCTTCATGCCCGCGCGCGTGCTCAACATGGTCGCTTTCGTCGAGAGCGAGTACAGCGGGGAGATCGCCAACCGCCTGCGCGGCGTCGGGCGCTATCACGCCTCCCGACTGGTCGTCCTCTCCTACGAGCCCAGTCGCACGCGCCTGGACGCGCGCGCAACGATCGCCGCCGAAGGCGAGGCCAAGCCCGGAGAGCTCGTGCTGCTGCACGAGACGGTGATCGTCGAGCTGGGCGACCGCCACCTCGATGACCTGTTGACGATCGCCGACCCGCTTGTGGTCAGCGATCTGCCAACGCTGCTGTGGTCGCCCCACGGCCATCCCGAGGCCGTCGAGGCGCTGCTGCCGCTCGCGCAGGCGACATTGCTGGACTCCGTCGATGACCCGGTCTGGCACGAGGCGATCGACCGCGCCAACACACTTTCAGACCACCTCTACGTGGTCGACCTCGCCTGGTTGCGCTCGACCCCGTGGCGGGAGCGGATCGCCGCCACCTTCGACCCACCGGCGCTGCGCTCAGAGCTCTGCGGGATCGATTCGATCACCGTCCGCCACCACCCCGACTCGACAGTGGCCGCACTGCTGCTGATCGGTTGGCTGGCCTCCCGCCTGGGTTGGGAGTTGACCCCCCTGCACGCCGACGGCGCGGTGCTGAGCGGTACGGCAAAAGGCCAGGCTCAGGGCCTGGGTCAGGACCAGACCCAGGCTGAGGACCAGGCCCAGAGCCAAGCAAAGGCCCAGAGCGAAACCCACGACCAGGAGATCGCCCTGCGCCTGGAAGTGGCCCCCGAGCTGCCGGTGCGCGGGCTGGCCGGCTTTTGCATCGAGACCGCCTCCGGCATCCAGCTGCGCCTGGACCGCGGCACGGGCGGCCTGCGCGCTTACCAACGCGACGGCGAGGGTAGAGAGCACGAATGGACGATTCTCGGCGCCTCCCGCGGCGAGGCGGGCATCCTCGGCGAGGGCATCCGTCAGGCTTTGCTGCGCGACCCCACCTACCGGCCCGCGCTGCAGGCCGCCCAATTGCTGCTGCCATGAGAAGGATCACGAGCCGATGACACGCCTGACGACATTTGCCGACCCCGAGTCCACGGCCGCGCGCGCCGCGGTGGAGATCGCGCGCGCGCTGGAGCAGGCCCGTGAGCAGCGTGGCGTCGCACACCTCGCGCTCTCCGGCGGCTCGACTCCCAAACGCACCTACGAACTGCTGGCCACCGCGCTGGAGGATTGGGACGGCGTCGAGATCTGGTTTGCCGACGAGCGCTGCGTCGGACCGGATGATCAGGAAAGCAACTATCGGATGGCGGCCGAGACGCTCCTGCGTCCGGCCGGGCTCGACCCCGCGCGGGTCCATCGGATGATCGGCGAGCTGGGGCCCGAGCAGGGCGCGCGCGATTATGCCGACGAGCTGCTGGCGCACGTCTCACCTGATCAGAGCCCGCCCGCCCCGCATTCTCAGCCCGACCCCACTCTGGCGGCGTCCACCCTGCCGGTGCTGGACCTGATCGCGCTGGGAATCGGCCCTGACGGCCACGTCGCCTCGCTGTTCCCCGGTGCGCCCACGCTCGACGCCGGCGAGCGGGCGATCTGCCTGGGTGTCACCAACTCGCCCAAGCCGCCACCGGAGCGGATCACGCTGAGCCTCGCGGTGCTGCGCGCCGCGCGGCGCTGTCTGTTGCTGGCGGCCGGCGCGGGCAAGGCCGACGCGATCGCCGCGGCGCTGGCCGAGCCGACCCACCACGTCCCCGCAAGCCTGCTCGTACGCGAGCGGTTGACCGTGATCGTCGATGACGCCGCCTCGCCCCCGCCGGGTCTCGCGTAGCGTGCCCTGAGAGCTCACGATATGCGAACTATGCGAACTCGAATGAGCCAAAGCCTTCTCTACGTCGTACAGTGAACACTGCGAGCGCGCGAGCAATGCTCAATCACGACATGTCGAGAACCGCCACCGCCCTCAAGGACGCCGAGCTCCCCGCGGAGACCACCGCGGGCTCCGCCACGGCCTCTGCGCCCGACCTGCAGCGGGCGCTGGGCGCGCTGGACGACGCGCGCACGGGCACGCTCGAGTTGATCGCCGAGCTCAGCGACGAGGACCTGCAGCGCGTGCACTCGCCGATCATGAGCCCGCTCGTGTGGGATCTCGGCCACATCGCCGCCTACGAGGACCTATGGCTGGTGCAGCGTCTCGCGGGGCAAGCGGAGCTGCTGCGAGGAGACCTGGCGGAGCTGTACGACGCGTTCGAGACGCCACGCGCGGTGCGCGGAGAAATCGAGGCGCTCGGCCCCGCCGAGGCCAGGGACTACCTGGCGGCGGTCCGCGCCCGCACGGTCGCGGCGCTCACCGGCAGCGGCCTCGGCGACGGGACGATCTACGAGATGGTGCTGCGCCACGAGTATCAGCACTGCGAGACGATGCGCCAAACGATGGCGATCGCGGACCTGCTGCCCGCCGCCGAGCAGGCAAAGCGCGATGAGCCGCTGGCGCCCCTGCCCGGCGGGACCCAGCCCGACGGAACCGACCAATGGATCGAGCTCCCCGCCGGCGCCTTCGCGATGGGCGCGGACGAGCAGGGCTTCGCCTACGACAACGAGCGCCCCCGGCACGCGGTGGACGTCGATGCCTGCCAGATCGCTCGATACCCGGTGAGTAACGCTAGCTGGATGCGTTTCAGCGAGGGCGGCGGCTACGAGCGGCGCGAGTGGTGGTCGGACGAGGGCTGGGCGTGGAAGCAGGAGTACGACATCACTCACCATCCTCAGATCGCGGCGGGTGATCCGCAGGCGCCTGCCTGTCACGTCTCCTGGTTCGAGGCCGATGCTTTCGCCAGAGCCAACGGCGCGCGTCTGCCCAGCGAGGCCGAGTGGGAGAAGGCGGCGACCTGCAGGCAACAGGCCCCCAACAGGGTCGATGAGGCTTCCGGTGAGAGCGAGCAGGTTTCCGGGACGACCGTACAGGCGCCACAGATCCCCGCCGGGATCGGCCGTGTGTGGGAGTGGACGAGCAGCACTTTCCACGGCTACCCCGGGTTCGCCGCGTATCCCTATCGCGAGTACTCCGAGGTCTTCTTCGGCGAGGACTACCGCGTGCTGCGAGGTGGCTCGTGGGCGACGCACCCTCGCGTGGCGACCCTGACCTTCCGCAACTGGGACCTGCCGCTGCGCCGGCAGATCTTCGCCGGGCTGCGCCTCGCGAGGGACGCCTGATGGAGCCAATCGTAGACCCAGTGGAGACGATCCAGATCGATTCGCACCTCGACGGCAGCCAGGAACGCTCGCTCGCCGAGGACGTGCTCGACGGCCTCACGCGGCCTTTCAAGGAACTGCCGCCCAAGCATTTCTATGACGCGCGCGGCGCCGAGCTGTTCGACCGTATCTGCGAGCTGCCCGAGTACTACCCCACGCGTGCCGAGCGGGCGATCCTCGAGCAGACGGCGACCGAGCTGGCGTCGTTGACGGGTGCCGTGGAGCTCGTCGAGCTCGGCTCGGGCACGGCCGCAAAGACACGGGTCCTGCTGGACGCGCTGCACGCCGCGGGAACGCTCCAGCGCTACGTGCCGGTGGACGTGACCGAGAGCATGGTGCGCGATTGCGCGGAGACGCTCACCGAGGAGTACCCCGGCCTGCGCGTGCACGGGGTGATCGGCGACTTCGAGCGCCACCTCGGTGGTGTGCCGCCGGCGATCGGGCCGCGGATCGTCGCGTTCCTCGGCGGCACCGTCGGCAACTTCCAACCCGGCAGCCGCCGGCGCTTCCTGCGTTCGATCGGGCGGTTGCTCGGCCCGGAGGATTATCTGCTGATGGGCACAGACCTGGTGAAGGACCCCGAGGTCTTGGAGGCGGCCTACGACGACGCGGAGGGAGTCACCGCGGAATTCAACATGAACGTCCTGCGCGTGCTCAACCGCGAGCTCGACGCCGACTTCGACCCCGCTGACTTCGACCACATCGCGCTGTTCGACACACAGCACGAGTGGATCGAGATGCGCCTGCGCTCACGCCGCGATCACACGACGATGGTGCGCGCGCTGGATCTGCCCGTGCACTTCGACGCCGGCGAGGAAGTACGCACAGAGATCAGCGCGAAGTTCACCCCCGAGCGCCTGGAGGGCGACCTGTCCGCAGCAGGATTGGAGCTCGTACGCTGGTTCACCGACCCCGATGGGCTGTTCGCGCTGACGCTGTCGCGCGTAGCCGCGACGACGGAATAGGCGCTCGGCGCTCGGCGCTCGACCGCCGCGGCCGGTCTGTGTAGGCTCTCGCCAGGATGCAGATCGAGTCGAGTTCAGCAATCGTCGTCGGCGGGGCCTCCGGGCTCGGCGAGGCGACCGTGCGCGCGCTGCACGCCAAGGGCGCGGTGACGACGATCGCCGACGTGAACGCCGAGAAGGGCCAGGCGCTGGCGTCCGAACTCGGCCTGGAGTTCGTCTCCTGCGACGTGCGCGAGGAGGCCCAGGTGGAGGCGGCCGTCGCGAAGGCCGTCGCGGCCGGCGACGGTGGCCTGCGGATCGCCGTGTGCTGCGCCGGCACCGGCTGGGCGCAGAAGCTCGCGGGCTCCAAGGGCCCCCACCCGCTGATGCCGTTCGAGACGATCCTGCAGATCAACTTGATCGGCACGTTCAACGTGCTGCGCTACGCAGCCACGGCGATGATCGCGAACGAGCCGCTGGACGACGGCGAGCGCGGGGTGTGCGTGAACACCGCATCGATCGCCGCCTACGACGGGCAGGTCGGCCAGATCGCCTACTCCGCCTCGAAGGGCGGCGTCGTCGGTATGACGCTCCCCGCGGCGCGCGACCTCTCCCAGTACGGGGTCCGCGTGAACACGATCGCCCCGGGCCTGTTCGACACGCCGCTGCTGGCGGCGTTGCCCGAGGAGGCCCGCGAGAAGTTGGGCGCGGGCGTCCCCTTCCCGCAGCGCCTGGGCCAGCCGCCCGAGTACGCGCAGCTGGCCTGTCAGATCGTCGAGAACCGGATGCTCAACGGCGAGACGATCCGGCTCGACGGCGCGCTGCGGATGCCTCCCCGCTAGCGCGCCGCCTCGCCCTGCGCTACTTGAGGCGTTCCACCAACATCGCCATGCCCATGCCCCCGGCGACGCACATCGACTCGATGCCGTACGTCCCGTCGAGCGTCTCGAGGTCGTTGAGCAGCGTCGTCATGATCCGCGCGCCGGTCATCCCGAACGGGTGACCCAACGCGATCGCGCCGCCGAACGGGTTGAGCTTCTCGTCGGGAATGCCGAGCGTCTCTTTGCAGGGGACGATCTGCGCGGCGAACGCCTCGTTGATCTCGACGACGTCGATGTCGGACATCGACATGCCGGTGTTCTTCAGCAAAGCCTCGATCGCCGGGATCGGACCGAGGCCCATCACCTCGGGACGGATCGCGGCGACCGTCGAGGCGATGATCCGCGCGCGGGGCGTGAAGCCCGCGGAGGAGGCCTTCTCGTCGCTCATCACGAGCAATGCAGCGGCGCCGTCGTTCAGCGGACAGGCGTTCCCCGCCGTGACCGAGCCGCCCTCCTTGAAAACGGGCTTCAGCGAGGCGAGCTTCTCCAGTGTCGTGCCGGCGCGCGGGCCGTCGTCCTTGGTGACGACCGTCTCGGGCACGTCGATCTCGTTGCCCTCGCGATCGATGTCTTTGTGGGCGGGCACGGTGACGGGGACGATCTCCTTGTCGAAGTGCCCAGATTCCTGCGCGGCGACGGCGCGGGTCTGGGAGACGAGCGCCCACTCGTCCTGGGACTCGCGGCTGACATTCCTTTCATCCGCGACGTTCTCGGCGGTCATGCCCATCGAGATGTAGGCGTTGTAGAGCGAGCCCTCGGAGCCGTCGAGCTTGGGATGGAACTCGAACGGCGCGCCCTGGCCGGCACGCGAGACGGCCTCGACGCCGGCGGCGATGTAGGTGTCGCCCTCGCCGGTCTTGATCGCGTGGAAGGCCATGCGTGTGGTCTGCAGCGAGGAGGCGCAGAAGCGGTTGACGGTGCAGCCCGGCACGTGGAAGTCGATACCGGCAAGCAGCGAGGCGAGACGGCCGATGTTGTAACCGGCCTCGCCCTCGCCATAGCCGCAGCCCATCATCACGTCGCCGATCGTGCTCTGATCTAGCTGCGGGTTGCGCTCGATCAGCGCCTTCAGCGGGATCGCCGCGAGGTCGTCGGCGCGGACGGTCTTCAGCGAGCCCTTGACCGCGCGTCCGATGGGCGTGCGGATGGCGTCGACAATCACTGCTTCAGGCATCTTGAAAAATCTTCTCCTTGGTTGTTTCCCGGGAGGGCAGGCGCGAATCCTACGGAACCACGCCCGATTTGGCGTTCGTGGACCAAGCGATGCAAGGACGCAGTGAGCGTGGCGTGCTCTGCACGCGAGCGATCGAGGACGCAGCAGCGCGCCGCGTCCACGGGCGCCAAATCACAAGTCGAGGCGACTCACACCCAGCTCGTCGAAGCCGACGTGGTGCGCCAGCTCGTGGCGGACCGTGCGCACGACCTGGTCGTGGAGCAGCTCAGCGTCGTGGCCGAAATCGCGACGCAGGGTGTCGCGGAAGATGATGATCCGGTCATGGGTGTCGTCACGACGGGTCTGACCACCCTGGTAGAGGCCGTAGGCGCCACGGCGCCGGCCACCGTCGGAGATCACCACGGCGACGTGCCCAAGGGCGTTGCGCAGCAGGTCGGGCAGGTCATCGAGCGCGTCACGCACGAGCTCCTCGAAATCGTCGTCGTTCAGGGGATCGAGCTCGAGGAACTCGTTTTCGTCGGGATCGACCGCGAGCCCTTCGCGGGCGAGTTCCTCGGAGCGGTTGACGAGCGCTTCGAACTCGGCCTCGGACTCCGGTTCGCGCCAATCGGCCATGCGCACCGCAACAAGCGCAACGGCCCCCATCAACGCCGCGATCACGATCACGCCTAGCGCGGTGTCCTCGACCGCCTTGACGGCGCCGATCGAGCTGAAGCCCTGGCCGACGACGAGCACGACGAGGCCCAGGGACATCGCGATCAGCGCCGCTACGCCAACACGCCGCAGATGACCGGAGGCTGCGGAGGGCTTGGACGGGCGCATTGCCGGTGTGGTCTGAGGTGTTGGGGTGGGTGGTGGGCGGTGTTTGGGCGGTAGGACGGGTGAGTGGGGCCGATTTTAACGTGCGGGCGATGACCACCCGCTGGATCTCGTTCGTGCCCTCGTAGATCTGCGTGATCTTCGCGTCGCGCATCATGCGCTCGACGGGATACTCCTTCACGTAGCCATAGCCGCCGAGCACCTGCACGGCCTCGACGGTAACGGCCATCGCGGTATCCGATGTGAAGACCTTGGCCATCGAGGAGTACTTCGCGCGCTCGGGGTGGCCCTGGTCGGCCATCGCGCAGGCCTTGTACAGCAGCTCGCGGGCGGCGGCGGTGCGGATTTCCATGTCGGCGAGCTTGAACTGGATCGCCTGGAACTCGTTGATCGCCTGGCCGAACTGGCGGCGCTCGCGGGCGTAGGCGACGGCGTAGTCGGTGGCGCCCTGGGCGATTCCGACGGCCTGGGCGGCGGCGCCGAGGCGCGTGCGCTCGAGCGTGCCGAGCGCGACGCGCAGGCCGCGGCCGACCTCGCCGATCACGTTGGCCTGCGGTACGCGAACGTCCTCGAAGATCGGCTGGCCGGTGGGTGAGGCGCGGATGCCGAGCTTGTGCTCGAGCTTGCCGACGGAGAAGCCGGGGCGGTCGGCCTCGACGACGAACGCGGTGATCCGTTTGGACTCTCGGTCGGTGACGGCGAAGGTGATGTAGAAGTCGGCGACGCCGAGGTTGGAGATCCAGTTCTTCGTGCCGTTGATCACCCATTCGTCGCCGTCGAGCACGGCGGTCGTTTTCATCCCGGCGGGGTCCGAGCCGGCCTCAGGCTCGGACAGGGCGAACGCCGGCGAGAACTCGCCGGAGGCGCACTTCGGCAGGAAGCGCTCCTTCAGATCGTCGGAGCCGAACAGCTGGATCGGCAAAGTGCCGAGCTCCTGGACCATCAGGATCAGCGCGCACGAGGCGTCGACCTTGGCGATCTCCTCGACCGCCATGTTCAGCATCAAGGTCCCCGTGCCGGTGCCCCCATACTCCGACGGGAACGGCAGCCCGAGGATGTCCTGCTCGGCGAGGATCCGGCGGATGTCCCACGGATACTCGGCCTGCTCGTCGATCTCGGCCGATCGCGGCGCGATCTTCTCGCGCGCGATCTGGCCGATCGTCGCGCAGAAATCGAGGTTCTCCTGAGGGATCGTGTAGGTGTCGCTGACGGCTTGCATGGGGAATGATCTTATTGATGAAGCCGCCTGCCGGCGGCTGAGCTGAAGTTCGTCGTTGAGAGACAGGCGACGTGAACGCTTTACAGGGCAGGCTCGTCGATCGAGCGTGACGAGGCCCAGGGAGCCCGGCGCTACGCTCATGACGCGATGGCAGATGAGACCGACATCGATATCGACCCCGCGCGGGTGGCAGAGTGGATCGTGGAAGATCCCGCCCCGCAGGTGATCGACGTGCGCGAGGTCTACGAGCGCGAGGCCGGCCACATCGCCGGCACGCGGCACATCGAGCTGAACAAGCTCAGCGGTGAAGCGGCGAGCGTGCAGCGCGAGCGGCCGGTCGTCTTCTACTGCCGCGTCGGCGCCCGCTCGACGATGGCCGCGCAGGCGTTCCGCGCGTCGGGTTACGAGGCCTACTCGATGCAGGGCGGCCTGCGACGATGGGCCGACGAGGGCAGGCCGCTCTCACCCGAGGGCGGCACCGTGGCGGACCACTGAGGCCAGCAATTCGAGCGACCCTGTCCCGTTTTCGCGCTCCCGTCGGAGAAGGAAGGGAGATGCCAGGCGGGACTCCAGGCAACGAGACACCCACGCAGCCCACGGCGGGCAAGTTATTGCCGCGTGCGGCAGAGGCGTTCGGGGTTCGCTACAAGCTCGAGACCTACTCGCTGGACCTCACCCACAAGCGTGGTGGTCCCAAGGCCCGCGGCTTCGAGAAGATCCTGGGGATCACGATCGACGCGATCGACTACCTCGAAGCGCAGATCCTGGTCCGCGTACTGGAGACCCCCATCAACGAAGTCCGCGACAACCCGCCCTACGGGATCAAGTGCACAGTCGACATGCAGATCCCTGGAATCGGCGCGAAGACCGACCGCGTCGTCACCGTCAGGACAGTCTGGGTGTTCGACCGACCGGGTGCCCCGCCGCGGCTTGTGACGGCCATCCCAAAGCCCTAAACTGGAGGAACAATGGCTACCACAGAGCAGATCATCGGAGAAGTCGACGTAGTCGTCTTCGAGCGGCCGATCAAGAAGGTCGACGGAGCCGGCAACTGGCCCACCGGCACAATGGGCACCGTCGTCAGCGACTACGGGGACCACAAGGAAATCGAGATCGTCAACGATCTCGGCGAAACACTCGACCTCGTGATCGTCCCCGTCGAGCAGCTAAAGCTGATCGAGAAACACAGCTGACCCGCGCGACCGTCTTGGCGACAAGACCGCGCGATGATTGGCGGCCTGAAACGATGGGCCGAGAAAGGCTGTCCGCTGACCTCAATGGCGAGAGCTTCGTGGTAGCGCCCGAAGTGAGAAGGAGACGAAAGATGGAGGATTCTGAGTATCCACAGGTGAGCACCGGCGAGGGCTATGCGGTTGGCGATCTCGACGCGCTGGGCGGCGGCCCCGGCTTCAGGAAGGTCCGGAAGGGCCTCGACATCACTGCATTCGGCGTGAACGCGATCGTGATGCCGCCGGGCATCGAAAGCGGCTTTCACTTCCACGACGAGCAGGAGGAGCTGTACTTTGTCCACCGCGGCACGATCGAGATGGAGTTCGGCGACGGCACGGTCCATCGCATGGAGGAGGGTGCGCTGGCGCGCGTTGACGCTCCCACCCTGCGCAAGGTGCGCAACCCGGGCGAGGTCGACGCGGTCTATTTGATCGCCGGTGGCAAGGACGGCTACATAGGCCGCGACGGCCGGGTTCCCGAGGGCGAGGAGCTGATGCGCGTCAAAGCGATCCATGACCTCTCCGCCGAGCAACCGAAGTAAGCACCGCGACGGCTACGCGTCCTGGGGCGTTCAACCACATAGCCCAGTCGCATTGAGCCAGAGCAAACACGATGCCGGCGGCACCGACACCAAGCGAGCCCGATGAGGGAGCGGAGAAGCGGCTGCGGATCAACCGCGAGCTGACGCTCCCACTTGCCGAGATAGTGCTGCGCACGAGCCGCTCCTCGGGCCCCGGAGGTCAGCACGCCAACGTGACGGCCTCGCGTGTGGAAGCAAGCTTCGACGTACTCGCCTCACAGGCGCTCAGCGAGTCACAGCGTACCCGCGTGATCGCCCGCGCGGGTACGCGAGTCATCGCGGTGGCCCAGGACGAGCGCTCACAGACGCGCAACCGCGAGCTGGCATTGAAGCGCCTGGCGGAGCGTCTGGCCCGCACCCTGACGGTCCCACGCAAGCGCCGCCCAACGCGCCCGACCAAAGCCTCCCAAGAGCGCCGCCTCCAAGCCAAGCGCCAAGCCAGCCAGCGCAAGACCGCCCGCCGACCGCCCGACGAAGCCTAAAGCGAGCGCCACGCTTCACCAAATCAGCCAAAGCAGGTCGGACTTTTCATTTTGTCCGGGTCCCGGACAAAATGAAAACGTCCCGATCCTGCGCCGATTCTGCGCTAATTGAGCAGCTCCTTCACATAGCGCTGGTGCAAGCGCCCCAAGGAGGTCTTTTCGGGGTGGAAGCCGATCTTGTTCCACAGCAGCCCCGATGCGGGAGCCCAGGCGATGATGAAGTAGACACCCAGCACGAGCGCCGTCGTGCGCAGCCCGCGTGAGCTCGACAGGGCCGCCAGCGGCAGCACCCAGAGCACATACCAGGGCAGCACCCAGGGGAGCGTTATCAGCAGCGCTACCGTCACCCAGCCGCTGGCGGTGATCGCATCCCGGCGCCGCCACGCGAGCACGCAGCAGAACAGCACGGTCAGCACGAGCACTCCGCTGAGCAGCAGGTGCAGCGTTTCGGTCTCCCCGCCGCTGCCGAGCGCCAGGCCGAGCAGGTTCGGCACGCTGACGTCGGTGACAAGCTTGCTCTGGGTGCTGAGGTCAGGGACGTGCAGACCGAAGGCGATCAGGCTCGCCGCCGCGACGAGCACGGTCGCGATCGCCATGCCGATCAGCGCCTGCACGAGACGACGCGGGGCCCTGAGCAGCGCAGCCAGCACGATCGGGATCAGCACCGCGGCGGAGGCCTTGATCGCCGTCGCAGTCACGAACGCGATCCCGGCACCGATCTCGAGCGGCACGAGCGGCCACAACCAGCCGCGCAGTCGCGCGCGCAGGCCGCCGTCTTCGACGGGTTCGTCGACCGTCTGTTGGTCGCCTGCCACCCATGCCCCGGAGCGGAGCAGCAGGTAGAAGCCGAGCACGATGAAGAAGACCATCAGGAAGTCGTTGTGGTCCCCCCCCAGCCCCCACACCAGGACGATCGGGTTCAGCCCGACGAGCACGATCGCCGCGACCGGGTCGCGACCGAGCAGCCGCGCGCACTTCCAAACCAGAAAGATCGTCGCGAGGCTGACCAGACCGAGGATCGCCTTGATCGCCCAGAAGGAGGCCGCCACGCCGAGCGGGACGAGCGCGAAGGTCATCAGCGTGAACAGCGGGCCGTACGGGCTGAGCAGCTGATGCCAGTTCGACAGGTAATAGCTGGGGTCGCCGTGGGGCTCGAGGATCGGGATCGTGATGTAGGGGTTCAGGTGGTGCACGACCTCCATGCGCCCGTAGTTGACGTAGTTGAACACGTCGGTCAGCGCGAGCGGGGGAGCGAGGAAGAAGCTCGCGTGAACCGCGAGCACCGCGCCGATCGCCCAGCGCGCGCGCAGTCGCGGCACATACTTCAGCGCAACCAGATAGCTCGCGTACATCAGGACCAGCGACCCCGTGAACAGGTACTTCAACTTGGTCGAGCTGCGTGTAAGGCCCGGCACGAGACCGCCCAGCGGCCCGGCCATCCAGCGCGGGAAGAAGCCCGTGTGCGAGGTCGCCGAGAGCAGGCTCGGGCGATCCGCCGCGAGCACCACGAGCAGCACGCTGCAGAGCACGATCACCAGCAGCACACTCACGCCGATCGCCGCCCCGCGGTTGCCCGCCCGCGCCGAGGCGCTCGTGCGCTGCTCGTTAACTACGAGAGCCCGCTTGGCAGCGGGCCCTCGGAAAGTCGCATTCATGTCCGCGGGGACCAAACCCCGCGATCAGAAACTAGATCGACTGGACGTTGACGGCCTTGGGGCCCTTGTCGCCCTGCTCCGGGTCATATGAGACCTTCGAGCCCTCCTGCAGCGAGCGGTAACCCTCGCCGTTGATGCCGGTGTGATGGACAAACAGGTCCTTGTCGCCGTCATCGGGGGTGATGAAACCAAACCCCTTGTCGTCGCTGAACCACTTTACTGTGCCAGTAGGCATGTGGGTACTCCTCCACGTTGTTCGTGCTGCGACGCGGAGGATGCTGTTGAGCTTCGACCTGCGAGCGCTTGCACTGCTTTCGCCGGTCTTATGCGCCGGCCAGACGAGACGACCGTAGCAGGTCCCCAGCCGCATGTGTTGCCGAATTGCTATATCTCAGACGCAATCGTTCCCGAGCCGATCAACCTGAAACGCCTGCTCCCTCCCGGCCCGTCGGCTACCGTCGAGCAGATCGTAGCCGGCTTCGGGCTGGACGCATCGACCGCATCCGGCTCCTCGAGCCGCCCTTACGTGGTGCTGAACATGGTCAGCACCACCGATGGCCACGCCACGCTCGGGGGGCGCTCAGGGGGACTCTCGAGCCCCGCCGACCGCGAGCTGTTCCACGCCCTGCGCTTGGCCGTCGACGCGGTCATGGCCGGGGCCGGCACCGTGCGCGTGGAGCGCTACGGCAGGATCATCCCCGACGAGTCTCGCCGCCGGCTGAGGGTCGAGCGGGGGCTCGGCGAAGAGCCGCTCGCGTGCATCGTCTCCGGGCGCCTCGCTCTCCAGGCCGATATCCCACTGCTCGCCGACCCCGCGGCGCGGGTGGCGATCCTCACGCCCTCGAAGGCCAGCCTCCCCGAGAGTGCCGCCGAGGTCAACTACATCCGCGCCGAGCGCGATGGTCTGCTCGACCTGCCCAAGGCATTCGCCGAGCTGCGCACGCGCTTCGGCGTACGCACACTGCTGTGCGAGGGCGGACCACACCTGAATGCACAGCTGCTCGAAGCCGGGCTGGTGGACGAGCTGTTCCTCTCGCTCGCCCCTACGCTCGCGGGGGGCGACCCGGCGACCGGCGGTGGGGCGCTGCGGATTCTCGCGGGCAGCGAACTGGAACCCCCGGTCGAGCTGGAGCTGCTGAGCGTGCTCGAGCACGACTCGCATCTGTTCCTGCGCTACGGCGTGCGCGGCCGCCGGGCGAGCTCCGGCCGGCTGCTCGCCGAGGCCGGTCCCTGAGCGATCACTGCGACATTCAGGACGACGCTGTTCGGCACCATCACCATGTCCTCCTCCGTCGCAAAAGTCGTATAGAGCAGCCCCAGCGAGCTGACCGTCCCCTCGATCTGGCCCGCCAGCGGACCGCCCTGCAGGCGCACCCGGTCGCCGACTTTGAACGGGCTCGCGCTGAGCAGCACCGTGCCGGCGATCACATTGCCGAGCGTCTGCTGTGCCGCCAGCCCAAGAATCACCGCGGTGAAGGCGCCACCGACGAGCAGCGTGCGCGCTTCGACACCGGCCACGTCGAGCGCCACCAGCAGCGCCAGCCCGACCGTTGCCAGGCGGATCAGGAACCCGACCGGTCCGGCGGTAGCCGGGTCCAGGCGCCTGAACAGCGCCGGCCCCAGCGCGCGACCGAAGTCCCGGGCGATCGCCCAGCCGAGGAACACCAGCACGATCACCGTGAGAATGTGCGCCGCCGTATTCACTTCGGGCGCGCTGCCGTGCGTATCCACCCCGAGCAGGCTCTTGCGGTTGTTGTAGATGACCACCACCGCTACGAACAGGCCGGCGAGCACGATCGCCTCCAGGCGCGCGCGTTTGACCGCGCGCGGGCTGACCTGATGCAGCAACCCGACGTCGCTCCACGCCTGGCTGCGGGTCTCGAACATCTTCTGGGGGGTTTTCGGGACGGGCATCGCGCTCACATGATGGTGTCAGGAGTGGCCGATACCCGACGCTGGACGGTCACGTGCAGCGGGCGTACCGGCGCTCCGCGGCGAGGTCCGCCGGGACGACCTACGCCAGCGTGTAGATCAGCATGAACCCGCCGAACGCCAGGCAGTAGATGGCGAACGGGATCAAGGTTTTGGTTTTGAAGTAGTTGACGAGGAAGCGCACGGTGAATACCGCCGTCACCGCAGCGGCAATGCAGCCGACGAGCGCCTGGCCGCGCACCCCGTCACCGAGGTGCCCGAGCAGATCGGGCAGCTTCACGAGGCCGGCGGCGAGGATGATCGGCGTGGCGAGCAGAAAGGCGAAGCGCGCCGAATCGCTGTGATCCAGGCCGCGCGCCAGCCCGGCGCCCATCGTCACGCCGTCGCGGCTGATCCCCGCAACCAGCGCGGTCGATTGGGCGGCGCCGATCACGAACGCCTCGCGGTACTCCATCGTGCCCAGCTCGCGTCCCCCGTCGGGCTTCGCGCCCTCCTTGACCGCCAGTTCCCGCACGGCGGCACGGCGGCGGAAGCGCTCGGCCGCGAACAGCACCAGGCCGTTGACCATCAGGAAGAAGGCCGCGATTTCGGGCTTCGCGGTGAGCGTGCGCAGCTCGTGCTCGAACACGAGGCCGATGATCCCCGCGGGGATGCTGGCGATCACGATCAGCCAGGCGAGGCGCTCGTTGCCCGTCTCGGCGCGGCGCGTGGACAGCGTATGAAAGAAGGCGCCGACGATTTCCACCCAGTCGCGCCGGTAGAAGTAGAGCAGGCCGAGGGCGCTGCCGACGTGCAGCATCACGACGAACGCCAGCCAGAACGACTCCGCTTCGGACTGCGCCTTGACCAGGTCGTTCCAGCCGAACAGCGTCGGGAACAGCACCGTGTGTCCGAGGCTGGAGATCGGGAACAGCTCGGTCACGCCCTGCAATACGCCGAGCACGATCGCCTGGAAGTAGGTGATCGCGGAGGCCAGGGGGATCGCTACGAAGGCGGACATCGACGCGACAGCTTACGGACGCCGCTCGATGGGAGCGCAGATCGTAAGCAGACTCTCATCGCCCGCGCGCGCCCGAAGCGTGGCGAGGACCCATCAGGCTCGGCAAGCAATGCGGTGAGACCGGTCGCGGAACGCCGTCTGCGGTCATTCGCGGTGTGGTCTCCCTCCAAAAAGATCTTCACAGCCACTTCACACGATCGTCCCCGGCTGGTCACAAAAAGCCGGACTTTGCGGGCGAATCTGTACGCACTACAAACAGATCGAACAGAGGAGCAACGATGACCCTCGATACAACGGCCACACGGGTCGACATGCACTGCCACTCCACCGCCTCGCAGGTCTCCAAGCTCGGTGTGCAACGCGCGCTGGGACTGCCGGAGTGCGCGACCCCGCCCGAGGAGGTCTACGCCCTCGCCAAGCGCCGGGGCATGGACTTCGTCACGATCACCGACCACGACACGATCGACGGCGTGCTCGAGATCTCAGGGCGCCCGGACGTGTTCGTCTCCGAGGAGCTCACCGCCCATTTCCGCGGCGAGCCCCAGGCGGTGCACGTCCTTTGCTACGGGATCAGCGGCGAGGACCACGAATGGCTGCAGGCCCATTCCGGCGACGTCGAGCTGTGCGCCGCCCACCTCTACGAGCGGGAGATCGCATGCGCGCTGGCCCATCCCTACTACAACGTCGGAGCGCCCCTCACCGCGCGTCACCGCCGGCGCCTGGCCGAGCTGTTCGGCATCTGGGAGACACGCAACGGCGCGCGCGCCCGCGAGCTCAACCGGCCCGCCGCGACGTACGTCGCCACACGCGATTCCACCGGCATCGGCGGCTCCGACGATCACGCCGGAGTTGACATCGGGCGCACCTTCACCGAAGCGCCCGCCGCCGCCACGCCGGCCGAGTTCCTGGCGCACATGCGTGCCGGGCGGGTCACCGCGCACGGCAAGCAGGGCAGCGCGGCGAAGTGGGCGCACGCGGCGATCGCCCTGGCCGCGCGCTCGTTCGGGTCCTCCTCGGTTGACCTCGCCGCCACCGCCGAGCAGGGCCTCACCACGCAGCCGGCCTCCCAGGCGCAACCGGCGCCTGCGGGTCAGAGCCAACCCTCACGCCAGGACCCTCCTGCGGCCCAGAACCCATCTTCCCGCCCAGACCCACGCAGGGTGCTGAATATGGTCCAGCGGCTGCTCCGTGAGGGCGACGTGCGACACGGGGCGACCGGTTCGGATCTCTCGCCCACCGACGCCCGCTGCCTGCTGCGCGCGTGGCTGTCCGCGGTCGAGCTCGATCATCTCGACGAGCGCGGCCTGATCGACCTGATGCAGGCCGAGGATTTCAGCCACTCCAGCCTGTTCCGCCGCGCGTGCCGCCTGCACGAGCGCAAGCTGCGCTCCGCGGTCGATGTCGCGGTACGCGCCGCGACCGGCGAGGCCGAGGTGCTGAGCGCCGCCGAGGGGCTGTTCGAGGGTTGCATCGCCGCGATCCCCTACGCGCCGGCCGTCGCCTTCCTCGCCAACGAGCGCGCCAAGCTCGACGGACGCTCCGGCGATGACGGCGAGACGCCGCGCGTGGCGATCCTCGCCGACGGGATCGGCTCGATGCACGGCGTCACCCGCACGATCGAAGAGATCCGCCGGCGCGGCGTCCCGGGCTTTGAGATCGAGGTCGTCGCCACCGACCCCGAGGTCGACCTGCGCCTGCCGGCCGTCACCGAGATCGACGTGCCCCACTACCCCGGTCTACGGATCGGCGTCCCGAGCCTGCCCGCCGCCGTGCAGACGCTCGCCGACGGCGCCTTCGACGCGATCCACGTCTGCTCCCCCGGGCCAGCGGGAATCGCGGGTGTGCTCGTCGCCCGCGCTCTGGGGTTGCCGTTGATCGGCAGCTACCACACCGAGCTGACCGCCTACGCCGATCTGCGCTCGGGCCAACACCAGGTGGTCGACGCGATGCGGCTGGCCGTCGGCGCGTTCTACAACGCCTGCGACGTCGTCCTCTCCCCCAGCCCCGCCTCCGATCGAGCACTGGCCGAGATCGGGATGGGAGTTGAGCAGGTGCTGCGCTGGGATCGCGGCGTGGACACCTCGCGCTTTGACCCAACGCTGCGCGATCCCGCGCTGCTCCCCCGGGGCAAGGTCAACGTCCTCTACTCCGGTCGCATCACCCGCGAGAAGGGAGCCGACCTGCTCGCCGATGCGTTTCTTTCCGCGCGCGAGCGCGACCCTCGCCTGCATCTCGTGCTCGCCGGTGGTGGCCCTGAGCAGGAGCGCCTCGCCGAACGCCTCGGGGGGCACGCCACGTTCCTCGGCTGGCTCACCGGAGCCGAGCTGGCTCGTGTCTATGCGAGCGCCGACCTGTTCCTCTTCCCCTCCGCCACTGACACCTTCGGGCAGGTGATCCTCGAGGCCCAGGCCTCTGGGCTGCCGGTGATCGCCGTCGCCGAGGGCGGACCGCCGTCGCTGATCGAGGACCGCGTGACCGGGCTGCTCTGCGAGGCCTCTCCCCCCGCGCTGGCCGATGCGCTGCTCGAGCTCGCCAGCTCACCGCTTCTCCGTGGGAGCCTCTCCCGCGCCGCGCTCACCACGGTGCGCCAACGTACCTGGGAGCGCGCGCTCGGACGGCTGAGCGAGGGTTATCGGCGAGTACTCTCGCCGGATGGTGTCGACCTCAGCGCCCGCGCAGCTTAGATGTAAGACCCCCGGAGGTGAGCGTGCGCTTCTGCGGGTGGACCGTCTCTCCCCGAGCGAGCATCGCGACGAAGCCGGCGATCCGCCGGGCTCTGGTATCGCATCGCTTGGCGCTGTGGATCCGATGCAGCACGGCATAGCGGTTCTGGCTCGACAGCAGCTCGAAGTTGGCCTGGGCTCTGGGTTCAGCGGCCAGCGCCGCGAGCAGGTCAGCCGGCACCTCGATGCTCGCCTGCCCCGGATAGGCCGCCTCCCATCTGCCGTCCGCCTTGGCCCGCGCGACCGCGGCCAGGCCCGCCGGCTGCATCCGTCCTTCGGCGAGCAGTCGCTCGACGATGCCGACATTGCGCTTCGACCACTGACTGCGTGCCCGCCGTGGTGTGAAGCGCTGGCGATATGTGCGCTCGTCACGCCGTCTCACCTGACCGTCGATCCACCCATGGCACAGCGCCTCCTCCAGCGCCTGGTCGTAGGTCAGCTCGGTCGGCTCCTTCGTGCCCTTCTTGGCAAGCACGAGCTCCACCCCGACCTGATCTTCATCGTGCGTACCAAGCCACGTCCGCCAGGCGGGGAGGTCGGCGAGCAGCAACTCTCTGAGCGGGTCGGCCACCCGCTCAGTTTCTCATCCACGAACGCTCTTCCTCCCAAAAACCCATGCTTTTGGGAGGTCTACCTCCAAAAAACCCTAGCCTTTTGGAAGCCTTACTCCAAAATGATGCCTTCACGCGAAAGCGCGCCAGAGCTTCTTCGAGTCCGAAAAACCTACTCCCGGAGTACTACTTCGAGGCCATGAACAGCGAGGGCGCGAACGAGCTGTCAATCGCGACGAACGCCGTCAGTCGATCTCGACGTCGAAGTCCCAGGAGGCGATTGGCCGTCCTCCATCGGGCGCCCATGTCAGGCCGCCGTCGCCTGTGGGAAGTACGTCGTACACCTTCAGAGATACCGGCCGGCCCGGGAGGAGCTGCCGGGGTAGTGCGCCACCGCGCATAGCCGTCACGCGTGGATGACGAACGTGCCCCTGCTCGTCGAGAAACGTAAATGCCGACTGGTCGAGCGGAACCACGCCAGACGCTGCGGCGAACGTGACGACAAAGGTACACGGGCTCGTGGCGGGAACCGGGAACCGACCACTCTCCGGCACGGTGGGGCCAACGGCCGTGGCGAGTACTTGTCCGTGGGCGAGGTGCACAGAGACTGTGTTGCCCTGAATTGCGAGCGCCGGATGAGCGGAGCTCGCCTGGAGGACCCGTTCGACGGGAACCTTCGCCTTCGGCAACCAACTGGGGAGGCCCCCGTACTTAGCCGCCGACACAGGGTGCGTAGCCGCCACCTTGCCGTGGGTGTTTGCCGTCCCGTTGTGGCTAGCCGCCGAGGCGCTGCGACCGGCCAGTAGGACGCTGATCACGACGACCAGCAGGACTAAGCCGACAACGACGCCGGCGACAAGAGCGACGACGTGGGGGCCGAGCCCAAAGGCCCGGCCCCCAGTGTGAGTCGCCGACGCGCTACCGATCTGCTCGGCCGGCGAGGACAAGGATCAACTACCTCCCCGTCGGTGGGAGTGGTCCTGGGAATGACGTACCGGTCGGTACGAATGGCCTCTCGGGTGGTGGTGGTGATGATGTCCTCGGTGGTGTGGGGGGCCTTCGTGCGGGTGTCGGTGTTCTTCCGCTTCCGGCCCCTGCGGGTTGTTGAACACATCTGACCCGAACGGCGCGAGTCCGGGCTGCGCGGCGTAACCGATGTGACCGGCCCCGTCCAGGCCGGGAGAGACATGGCCAACGTTGAACAGGTCCTCCATCGTGCGCAGCCAGCTGTAGTGGTTGTAGTAGACCGTGCTCACCGTGCCTGGGTGGATGTACGGGCTGATCAGCACGCTGCCGGTGTCGCCGCCGCCGGTGGTCGGATCGGTGGCGTCATACAGCGGGTCCGTCGCCGGGGTATCGGCTCCGAGGACGATTCCGCTTACCGCGGCTGTCGTGCTCAGGGGGTCGTTGGAGGCGTCCACGAGCGTGAACGACCCGACGTCGACGAATCCACCTTCCTGGTTCGGCTTGGTCGCCGTAACCGGCGTGTCGTTGACCTGACCGACGAACGCGCCCGCCGGGATGCCGGGCCCGGTCACCGAACGTCCCGCATCGGTTGCCACGATCGCGTTGTCGGCGATCGTCGAGCTTCCCAGAGCGGCCGTCGCTCCCGCGTCCGTACGGGCGCCCGGGACGTTGCTGCCGCCGCCCAGTAGGCAGGTGCCCGCCGGTTGGGCCGGGACCGTCTGGGCGACGCAGTTGCTGGGGCGATCCACGAACGCGTTGTCCCCGGGTCCGGGGTACAGCTCGTTCCCGCTGGCGTCCTTGGCCAGTGGTGTGTTCGGTCCGGTCGGCTCCCAGTTCAAGCTGTGCCCGAACAGTGTCTCGGCGGCCGAATCAGACGCGATGGAGCTCGCCGCGTTGGGTGCATCGGTGGTCGAGTTGGCGAAGCTGTTGCCGGTGTAGGTGAATGGTGGGAAACCCTCGTCGAAGGTGACGTCGATGAGGCCGCCTTCCTTGAACGCAGGTGATTCCTCGATCTCGGGGATGACATGCTCGAGGAATAGGTCGGCGGCGGACAGGCCGCCGGTGTAGTTCACCGGTTCCTTCGGGGTGTTCGGGTCAGAGAAGCCGCCCGACAGGTTGTTCCCGTGGCACACAGCGTCGTGCCCGTCACTGCAATTGTTCGGTGAGATCCAGCTGAACGCGGGGGTGCTCGACGCGCTCTGCAGGTCGTGGTAGAGACCGTTGGTCGGGTCGAACAGGTTGGCGATGTGCTGGGAGTTGCAATCACCGGACTGCAGTATCGATTCAAACCAAGGAAACGGGAAGTGCTTGGGCACGTACTGGTCGGTTGCGTTAGCGCTACCGGGGTTGGGTTGTGTAGTGCTGCCCGTCGGACCGGCTGTGGGATAGGGAGCGCCGCAATATTGCGTGCCGGCGTCGTGCGCTGGCCCACTTGCGTCGGCGTTGCCGAGATCCTGGCTGTAGCCCTTCCAGCTCTCGTGGGCCGCGTCCAGCTGGTTGAAGAGGGTTGGCACGCTCGCGGGGTACACGCAACCGTTGGAGCCGGCCGCCGCGTTGGGGCCCTGGGCGGAGGAAACCTGGCCGTAGTTGGGGTTTGTGAAGAGTGACCCAGAGGTGTCGGTGCTACCCGAGAACTTGTCGTAGAACGGGCAGTCCGCCTGCGTGTCAGGCTGCGTGGCCTGCCCGCTCACCATCGAAACGTAGTTGTCGAGACTGAAGTGTCCGGTACCGAAGTAGTTCTTCAACAGCACCCCCTGTGAGGGAAGCGTCTGCCAGAGGTAGGTGTTTTTGTTCAGGCCCGTGAAGGTCGCATCGTAGGACTTGTTCTCGAGAATAATCAGCCAAACGTGCTTGATCTTGCCCGGTTGGGCACCGAGGCCGTCTTGGCTGGCCAGGTTACTCACCCCAGGTCTAGGTGAAGAAGCGCTCGCCGAGACGATCGGCACGGTGGCCACTGATGCAGCTGCGACAACGGCAGCGGCGGTCAGAGCTCTGCGGCGCCAACGCGACTGAGACGAACTCTGTTCTGAGTTTCGGTGATGCACAATGCGTGCGATACGGCCGGGCGGATTAGCGCTCATCGCGAGGCTCATCTCCTTTTCGGGCACGTGGGTTCAGGGACCACCAGTCTCGGAGACGCAGGAGGTGTTGACGGTATCCATTGCGTGAACCACCCGTGAACAAGTCGAGAACATCGGTACCCTCGTCGCTCGCCTTGCTGCGCTGGCGCCGCGCTCGGAGGCGCCTGCCGTGTTCTGAAGTTGAGACCCGAGTTAACGCGTCGATGCTCGTGAATCAGCTGATGTCGGACACTGAGCCGCGCTGAGCGTCGGGCTTCTGCGCCCGCACGATCGCCGAGGCTGCCTGCTCGTGGACGCGATGGGTCTCGCGTATCTCGACATCGACCAAGCCGGCGTCGCCGAGCGCTTGGGTGAACTCGCGGTGGGTGAGCGCCCCGGCGATGCAGCCGGTGTATGCCTGCATGTCGGCGCGGGTCGCGTCGTCCATGCTCTCATCGGCGATCACGTCGGAGACCGCGAAGCGTCCGCCTGGGCGCAAGACCCTTGCGATCTCGCGCAGCACCTTCGGCTTATCCCCTGAGAGGTTGATGACACAGTTTGAGATCACCACATCAACGCTCGCGTCGGGGAGCGGTATCTCCTCGATGTAGCCCTTGTGGAACTCGACGTTCTCGATCTCGGCCTTGCGGGCGTTCTCCCGGGCAAGGGTAAGCATCTCGTCGGTCATGTCGAGGCCGTGGGCTTTGCCGGCCGGCCCGACGCGCTTGGCGGAGAGCAGTACGTCGATCCCGCCGCCGGAGCCGAGGTCGAGCACTGTCTCGCCCTCGTGCAGTTCCGCGACGGCGGTGGGGTTGCCGCAGCCGAGGGAGGCGAGCTTGGCGGTGTCAGGTAGCTGTTCGTGGTCGCCGAGCGCGTAGAGCGCGGCGCCGAAGACATCGCTGCCCCCGTCGAAGGTCTCGCTCGGCGCGCAGCAGCCGGCGCCTGGATCGGTCGTCGTGACCTGGACCGCGGCGGCGGCGTAGCGCTCGCGGACCTGCTCACGTATGTCGTCGGCTTGCGTCGTGGCGGTGCCAGCGGCGCAGCCGCAGCCCTCACCGTGGCTGGGATCGCAGCACTCGCCCTTGGCACTCGGCTCACAGCACGTCGCCTGCGCCTCGGGCGCGCAACAGGAGTTGGTGGTCGTCTCGGCGGTGGTGGTCAGTTCAGCCATGCGGATAGCTCCTTGAGTGCGTCGGGGATGACGTAGTAGTAGGCCCATAGGCCCTTGCGCTCGGAGTCCACGATGCCGGCGTCGCGGAGCTTCTTGAGGTGGTGGGAGAGCGTGGGCTGGGAGATGTCGAACAGCGGGACGAGCTCGCAGACGCAGACCTTGCCAGCGTGCTTGCGCAGCACGTCCACGAGCTGCAAGCGGATCGGGTCGCCGAGCGCCTTGGCAACCTTGGCCATCCGCAGTGCGTGGTCACGCTGGACGTCCGGGTAGACGACCGGCTCGCAGCAGCGCTCACCGGCCGCTCGCTTCTGCTTCGGGGCTAGCTCCAAATCGACGGGCATCTATATACACATATCACTAACAATCACGTCTGTCAATGTAATACGATAGCGCCATGGACTCCAACGACACGCCCCCAGCCGCTCAACCGTCAGGCGAGCACCGCCAAACCCGCGAGTGTCTGCGTAAGGAGACTTGCGAGCTGCTCGTCGCGCGGGAGAGTTCATGACGGCGCGCGCAGACGGTGTTCGATGAGCGTGCGTGTCGGCATCAACGGCTTCGGCCGCATGGGACGACTGGCGCTGCGTGCCGCATGGGAGTCGCCGGAGCTCGCCTTCACGCACGTCAACGAGCTGGCCGGGGACGCGGCCAGGGCAGCCCACCTGCTGACGTTTGACTCGATCCACGGGCGATGGTCCGAAGACGTGCACGGCGAAGGAGACGTGCTCGCGGTGAATGGGACGAAGGTCAGCTACAGCAATGCCGCTGAGCCCGGGGATGTGCCCTGGGGCGAGCTTGGCATCGAGATCGTGCTGGAGTGCACCGGCAAGTTCCGAACCCGCGAGAGCCTCGAGGCCTACTTCCGACAGGGTGTCCGCAAGGTCATCGTGGCGGCGCCGGTCAATGAGGGAGCACTGAATGTGGTGGTCGGCGTCAACGATCAGCTCTACGAGCCACAACGCCACGATCTGCTGACGGCGGCTCGTATCGGTGGACTTCAAGGACGATCCCCGCTCGGGAATCGTCGACGCCCCCTCCACGATGGTGACGGACGAGACGCAGGTGAAGATCCTCGCGTGGTACGACAACGAGTGGGGATACGCGAACCGCCTCGTCGAGCTCGCGCGCACCGTTGCGTCGGGCCTTGCAGAGGAGGAGCGTGCCGTCGCTGCCGCGAGCCCTTCCGATGGCTAGCGACACGACGACCGTCGAAGATCCGGCGTTGAAGCACCGGCGCGACCTGCGCAACTACGCGGTGGGGACCGGGGCGTACTGGACAGAGACGCTCGTCGACGGGGCGACTCGCACGCTCGTGCTGTTCTACTTCGACCAGCTCGGCTACAGCCCGCTGCAGGTCGCCTCGCTGTTCATCCTCTACGAGGTCGCGGGCATCGTCACGAACCTCGTCGGGGGCTGGCTCGCCGCCCGCGTCGGGCTGAGGGTCACCCTGATGATGGGCCTGGCGATCCAGGTCCTGGCGCTGCTGATGCTCGGCTTCGCGCCGATGTCGCTGCTCGTCGTGCCTTACGTGATGGTCTCCCAGGCGTTCTCAGGCATCGCCAAGGACCTGAGCAAGATGAGCTCCAAGAGCGCCGTCAAGCTCGTCGCGCCCGAAAACGACCAGTCCTCCCTGTATCGCTGGGTCGCACTGCTCACCGGGTCAAAGAACGCACTCAAGGGAGTGGGGTTCTTCCTCGGCGGTCTGCTGCTCACGCTGGTCGGCTTTCAGACGGCTCTGCTGCTGCTCGCCGCGATCACGCTGATCGCCCTGATCCTGACCTGGAGGCTGATGCACGGTCAGCTCGGCACACCGGACAAGACCGCGAAGTTCAAGCAGATGTTCTCCAACAACCGCGCCGTCAACGTGCTCGCCGCGGCCCGCATCTTTCTGTTCGCGTCCCGCGACGTGTGGTTCGTGGTCGGCCTGCCGTTCTTCCTCTACTCCGAGCTGGGCTGGACGTTCTGGCAAGCCGGGACGCTGCTCGCGGTCTGGGTGATCGGCTACGGCGCGGCCCAAGCGGCCGCCCCGCGCTTCGTCCGCCGCCGAGTGTCGGACTCGGGAAGCGAGCCCGACGGCAGGACCGCGACCTGGCTGGCGCTCGGACTGGCGGTCTGCCCGGCCGCGATCGCGATCGCCCTCACCGCAGGTGTCAACCCCACACTCGCGATCATCGCCGGGCTGGTTCCCTTCGGGCTCGCCTTCGCGGTGAACTCCGCGGTCCACTCCTATCTGATCCTCGCCTACGCCGACAACGACAAGGTGGCCATGAACGTCGGCTTCTACTACATGGCCAACGCATGCGGACGCCTCGCCGGAACCGTGCTCTCGGGACTCCTCTACCAATGGCACGGGCTGACAGCGTGCCTGTGGGCATCGACAGGGTGCGTACTTGCGGCTGGCCTCTTGTCGCTGCTGTTGCCGACTGAGAAGCAGTCCAGGAAAGCGTCGAGCCGGCGAGAACATCCACGATGGCCCCGCACGGTGGCCCCGCCTACTTCGACGTCGAGAAAAGTGACGGGCTGAACGAGCTCACTTCCTTGGTCCCGGCATAGCCCAAGTGAGATAGCCCGAAGAAGTCCTCGACCGTGCGTAGCAGCGAGAAGTGGTTGTAGGTGCCCTGTTCGAGATTCCCGCCCTTGATAAACGGTGAAAGCAGCAGCGCGCCGACTTGGCCACCACCCGGCTTGCCAATCGAGCCTGCCGGTGCCGGCAGGTTGGGGAAGGCGGGTTGGAAGCAGCAGGAGCTGGAGTCGGCGTATTCGCCACTGGAAGGCGCCTCATCGACAGTGATCACCAATAGGCCATTTTCCTTATACGCCTTCGAGGCGAGGATCTCCGGGACTACCTTCTGTAGGAACCCGTCCGCCGCGCCCATCCCTGCGGGATGCCCGGGCGCACACGGGGTCGAGTTTCCGTCGTCGCAGCGGTCGGGCACGATGTAGGAGAAGCTCGGTGTGCGCTTCGGGCTCGCCAGATCGCTCTTCAGGTTGCTCAAGCCCACGTCATCGCTCGCGCATGTCGGCGAGTCGATCACGGAGCGGAAATATAGGGCGGGATTGCGCCACGTCGCGTATGGTTGTCCTGTCGGTGGCGTCAGCGCCGAGGTCGGGTCGGCGGCACCGAGCGTCGGATGCCCACACGCGCCGTCGGGACTACCTGCTCCGGCGGTGGCTCCTTCGTCCATCCCTTCCAGGTATGCCTTCCATGTCAGGTGCTTCTCAGCCAGCTGTCCAGTGAGTGCTTGTGTCGCACTCGGGTAAACGCAGCCCTGCCCGTTCACCTGGCCTACAGCGCCGACCGTCCCAGGCCTCAGATTTTCATACGTGGGGCAGTTCTGCGCCGTCTGCGGTGTCGGCCCCTGACCGCTGAGCAGCGCGATCCCGTTCGCCAGCTGCTCGTGCGCGACGGCGTAGTAGCGGACGAGCAACTCGCCTTTGTGCTCGAGCGTGCCCGCCAAGTAGTGAGCCGGGGAAGCCGGGCCGAATACCGTCGCGTAGGGCTCGTCGTCGAGCATCACCACGAATACGTGTTTCACCGGCGGAAGCTTTGAACTGGTCGCGGGGGCCTTTGCTTCGCCTCCGCCTCCCGCTGAGCCCTGTCCGGCGCTGGTGGAGCCCGCGCCACCACTGCCTGAAGAGCCGCTCGATTTGCTTGGGCTCGTCGGTTTCGCGGTCGTCGTGCCAGTCGAAGAAGCGGGCTGCTCCCCCGCACTTTCCGTCGCCGATTCCGCGGAAGGGCTCGGCGTTGCTTCCGCTGCCACGGCCGGTGGCGAGGTCGTCGCCGGTGTCGAGGGCTCCGCTGTGGCGGTCGGCGCCTGGGCGGCCGGCGCCTGGGCGATCAGCACCTCACGCGCCCGCGAGCGACGTGCTGGAGATCCCTTGGCCGCCATTCCAACCGCCACGCCGAAACCGAGGAACACGACCAGCAGCAGCACCGAGACCTGCGCTGGCGGCAGCACGCGCGCCCATGCCCTCCGCGCCTGCGCCCCGCCGGGTCCGTTGTCTTGGGTGCGCGCGTCACCGAGCCGTCGTTCCACCTCAGCGAGCTCCGTATCGAGCTCTTGCAGCTGCGCCGCGCGACTCAGCAGCACGTCGTTGCGGAAATGGTCCCGAATCGCCATCTCGTAGGCGAGCCCACCGAGATCCCAGTGCAGCTCCGCTACCTGCCCGGCCAGCTCCTCACGACGGCGTTCGAGCTCGAGACGTCCCTCGCTCATCTAGCCGGTTTCGACGACGTTCGGCAGGTTCTTAGACTTCTGCTCAAAGCTTTCGCCATTGCTCTTGGTACGCAGGTTCTTCAAGACGCTCGGCGGCGCCGGTTTGCTGGGCACGGAGCCCACGCCGGACGGCTGCGTCGTCTTGGCTTTGGGCTTTGCCGCGGGTGTTTTGGTTGCAGTCGTCGGCGTTGTCTGGGTGGCTTCGGGCGTCGGCGTGGTCGCCGCACCTGCCGCTCCCGTCGTGGGAGTCGCCACGATCACCTGCGGCGCGGCGACACCCGCGGAGCCGGAGCTTCCCGAACGCCCGATCAGCACACCGACCCCCATCGCCAGCAGCAGCACCCCGATGCCGGCGATCAACGTCAGCACGTTGCCGCGCTGCCACGCATTTGACGAGCCTCCCGGCGTCCCGGCAGGCACCGCGCCGTTCGGTGGCAACGCCTGAGTCGACAGCCCCGGCGCTCCCGGCTCCGAGGACGCCCGCAGGCGGTCGAGCAACATGCCGCTCAGATACGTCCGCGGGGTTCCGCACTCCAGGCAGTAGCGCTGATCCCGCGCCAGCGGAGCACCACAATGGGCGCATGGCTCGGTGGTACGGACAGGTTGAACCTCAGCCATCGGCTGAGCGCCGCCGGCCGGGTCGACCGCTGCAGCCGGCTGGTTTGCGCCGACCGGCTGCATCACGACCGTCGGCTGAGTCGCCTCAAGCGTCTCCATCGCGACTCTATCGTCCACCTCGGCACCCCTCAACTCGTAACGATTCTGTAAACGCGCCACTCCATCCAGACGCCGGGAAGCGCAATCCGCAGAAGCTCACCCATTTTCGGCCGAGTTCGCGCCGGGCATCTCGTTGAAGGCACAGCGGAAGTTCTCCGGCTGAGAGACCGGCTCAGAGCCGGCAAAGCCGCCCTTCTGGCCATTGGAGTAGACCGTCACGTACTGCAGCGTCGACGGCGCCGGCACCGCCGGCAGCGGCACAGGATCCGGTTCGCCGGTGCGCGGATCGCCGGTCGATCCGGTGCTCACGCCCTCCGAGCCGGCGGCATCCGAGCCCGCCGCGGTCGTCACCAGCGTTGCTGACATCTCGCGCTGGTCCTTCAGCCCGACGCTCGGGTCCTGCTCGATCGTGGCCGTGTCGGGATTGTCGTGGATCGTCGACTCGAGCTTCACGCGGTTGGCGGCGCCAATCAGCTGCGCGGCGGTGGGCAGATAGCCGCCCTGCTTCGCGCATGCCTGGGTGGCGAAGAAGTAATTGTTTTGCCCAGCCTGCGCGTTCGTCAGCGGGTACGGGGAGGTGTCCAAGCACCACGTCCCAAGATCGACCGTGCTCGGCGGACAGCTCGGTTCGATCGCGGCAAGGCTCTTGCCGCTGAGCTTCTGCGCGTTCCTCACTGTCGGGATCGCCGACGCCGCGAATTTCTTGTTCTTGCCGAGCGTCAGCAGACCATTCGGATATGGCTTCGAGCTGATCCGGTGTCCGTCGATCGCGCTTGCCACCGCGCGGCGAGCGGCTTCGGCAAGTCCTGTGCCCGAGCCGACCAGCGCGAGCATCGAGATCGCCAGCGCAACCATTCCTGCGTGACGGGAGATTCGGTCTCTCATATTCGCCTCCTTTGGCGACGGTTTGGATATGTGGCGCGCGCGGCCTGGGTGCGTGCCGTCGCGACTGCCAGCTCGGTTTCAGTGCGGCGACCGTTGCGCCGTCTGGGATCGCGTCCTATGGAAGCTCCGGCGCCCGCCGCGAGAACAGCGGCGAGCAGCAGATACAGGGTCGGTGAGCCGAACCCACTTCCACGCTCGGTCCCGGCCCCGGCCGCGTAGGCGCGTGCGCCGATCGGCAGGCCGCGGTAGTCATTGGCACGATAGGCCGCGAAAGCTTGGGATTGCTCGGTGGCCTCCTCCTCCTCTTTCTTTTCTTCGAACACGCGCACTGTCGCGCCGCCGGGCGGAATCGTCTGTCCGAACGCGGCGGCGGGCGGCGGCGGGATCGCCGGGACGGACGCCTGGAGGGGAGGCTGAAAGAGCGGCGTGAACAGCAGCACGGGCGGTGGCAGCGGCGGCTTGACGACCGGCTTGACGATCGGCGTCGGCGCCGGCGCGACCGAGGGTGCGGGCGGGGGCGCGATCGGCGCCGGTGCGGGGGCGGGAGCGGGCGGTGGCGGCGCCGGCGCGGGCGGAGTCGGAACGGCCGCGGCGTGGGCGAAGTGACTCGCGCTGAGCGGCACGGTTCCGCATGGTTGCTCGACGCTGCCTCCCAGGACGGTCACCTGTGTCGAGTAGGACAAGCCGCCCGCGGAGACCGTGACCGTCGTGGTGCCCGCGTTGAACGCACACAGGATTCCCGATTTGGGGTCCGGGATCACATGACCGCTCGCGTCCTGCAGCGGCTTGCGCAGGTTCGCCGAGTTGGGGTCCTGCTCGACGAAGTTGGCGACTTCTGGTTCGGATGAGGTGAAGGTGTATTCCGGTTCGATCGCGCTCGCACAGTCCGACTGCAGGCACAGCGTCGGCGGGAACTGGCTGTATGGGTTAGCGCCGGGGGGGTTGGGGTTCCCATCGGCCGATGCCGCACCCCAACGGTCGCCCGCGATCGGCCTGCGTCCCAGACCCTGGAACAGCGCTGGGGCGCTGCGGCGCAGCAGCGTCCCGTCGACTGGATCGAGCGACAGGCTCTGCACGAGCGGTATCAACCGCGCGCTGGTTGGCGCAACGTTCGTGGTGGGATTGCGGGCGGCGACGTTCACGCTCACGAGCAGGTACCCGGTCGTTCCGAACAACGCGTCCGGCTGCCCTGGCGCGAATGAGCCAGAAATCGACGAGCGATAGCCGAGCGCACCGGTCCCGTACTCGGGAATCGTCACCGCTGCTCCCGAGGGTATCTGGCTCGTGCGGCTTTCTTCAGGGCGCTCGTACAGGTAGGCCGAGGCCCCGCCCTGAACCATGATCTGCGCCTCTTCGGCGCCATCCGTCGCGACGTTCAGCGCCGGCGGCAGATTCGGGTTGAGCTCGCGGCTGCCAACCACGATCGCCGGGATTCCCCGCGCTCGCGCGTCGGCGAGCATCTGCGCGAGCCACGGCGCCTGGGGTTCGGAGGGGTTCTGGTAAGGATCGCTTGCCGCCAGCGAACCACGCGAATTGTCGATCACGATCACCCGCACCGTCCCCTGCGGGCCCGTGCTGTCGAGCGCATAGTGGGTGCGCGCCCCGGGCTGCGCGGCAGCCGCACCCTGCGGGATGGCCGCGATACTCACCCCGGCCGGCGGCGCGCCTTCGCCGAAGGGCGCCGGGAACGCAGCGAAGGCCGCTTTCAGGGCATCCGCGCTACCGCCTTCGGAATCCCCCGCGGAGACTGCCGGAAAGACAGCGAGGCTGCCGCCCTGAGCGAGCAGCTGCGCGTACCGATTTGCCTCGGCAGCTGACTCTGGCCCCTCGCCGGGTGTCTCGCGTCCTCCCGTGTAGAGCAACATGCGCGGTCCGTTCGGCTGGCCCGCCAATCCGCCGATCGCGCCGATCGCGGCAGTCAGGTTGCGGTCGGGCGCGATCCCCTCGGCAGCGAGATCGGCGCACGGTTCCGCACACTCGGCGTGGCCCCCGACGGCGAAGGTCGCTACACCAGCGCTCAACGCCACGGGTGCTGTGGCTGTTCCAGGCGGACCTGGCGCGCCGCCCGCGGGCGCGTACCGGTAGATACCCGCCGTCTGCACACTTTCACGGACCCCCTGGCCACCGCTGTTGGATGTGGTCCCACGGCCGGCATCGTCAGCCTCACCGCTCCAACCGCCCACCGCCCAACCTGAGCCGTCGAGGCCGACGTCGAGCGCGGCGATCGGATCTTCCTTGACCGGCTTGTCCTCACTGACACCGGCATACCCGGCGCGCTCCTCGTCCTCCCAGCCGCCCGGAGTTTCGCGCAGCAGATAGCCGTCCCCCGGAAGCGGGTTGGGCGGGATCAGTGGCGGAGGTTCGTTGGGATCCACCGGCGGCAGCACGAGCAGCGGGGGGTACTGGAAGTCGGGCACGACCGACAGCACGGCTCGCACCGTCGCGCCTTCCAGATAGGCGGCGGCCGCGACCGCGGTCTCGTTGACGATCGGCTGTTCGGCGAAGTGCCAAGGAGCGCCCGCGCTATCGCGCTCGAGCACTACGTCACGCCCAGCGGCCACCGCGCCCCCGTTCGGCAGCCCCGCAACCACGTTTAGCTGTGGCACGTTCGGCAAGCTCGCGAGCAGAGCGTGGACTTCGGGGTCCACCTGCCAGCCCGATCCGCTATTGGTCAACAGGTCGCTACCCGCGGCGACCAGCGCCTCCGAGCCGGCGAACGTGACCGAGGTGAAGTTCGCTTCCTTGAAGCCCGGCGGAAGTTGTTCTTCTTGTGTCCAGGTCTTGTCGTATTTGAGTAGCGCGCCGCTCTGGCCCACTGCGTAGCCGACCGCAGGATTCTGAGGGTCGAACGCGAGCCCGAGCAGGTTCCCCTGGAAGCCGCTTGGCGGCGCGGCCGGGTCTTTCTCCCAGAGCCCCGTTTCCGCGCGCCACAGCCACATCGCGCCGAGGTTGCCGACCGCGTAGGCCCTGCTCGGTTCCGGCCAGGCGACCGCGCGCAGCGTCGGCGAGCTGACTGCGCCACTTGAGGTGAGCAGGAACTCACGCTGCCAGCCCTGCCCCGGTGTGTAGCGTGCGACCACGCCATCGGCGCCTACCGCCAACGCCTGCGCGCCCGGGTCACCCGGCGTTGTGCCAGGTGCCGGCGCCACTGCGGTGAACGGGGCGCGCGCCGACACCGGCCAGCTGGTCAGGCGCTGGGGCACGGGGGTGGAGGTGATCTGCACCGGGCCTTCCAACCAGCCGTCGCTCGGCGTGTAGAAGGCGCCGCCGGGAGCGTTGTCGGCGCCCGCGCCAGGCATGCGTTGGAAGGTGGTGTCTTCCAGGCTTAGGTAGGCGCCCATGTTGGTCGAGTCACCGCCTCCCGGGAGAAGCGGGTTGGTGATGATTCGCGAGCCGAAGCCGGGACCGTCGAAGGCGAAGCTGCGATATCCCGCCAGCCGTCCAAAGCGCGCACTAAAGGGATAGGTGCAGAGCGCTTCGGCGCCGGTGCCAGGTGCATTGCACCAGCTGGCCGTCACCTTGCCCTGCGCGATGTCGTAGTAGAGCGTGAAGTCATACCCGTCGGTGCCGCCGCCGGGCGCCTGTAGGTTGCCGTCGATCCAAACGCCCTGATCGCTCGCGGTCAGCGGCTGAGCTTGGCCGCTTAGCGGTGCCACGCCGGACACGTTCTGCGCCGGGGTCGCACTTGCGGAGAAAAGCGCCGAGCCAAGTTCAGCCGGCTGCCACTTGGCTTCGCCGGCAATTTCTGAGCGCTTGAACAGCATGATCCCCAGCCCGCTCTGCGCGCTGGCCTGCCCGAGCATCCACATGCTCTGTGACGAACTGCCGTCGACCGCCAGGATCGTGAAGGAGCCTTTGTAGCCTTCGGGCAATTCGACGGGCTCGCGTGACCATTGGGTCCCGTTCCAGTGGATCACAGCGGTGTCCTCGATGCGACCGAGCGCGCCGAAGAACGCTTCGGTGTGGCCCGGGTGAGCGGGGTTCTCAACTGCGGTGTCGGCCACGGACCCACTCCCGCCTGCTTCGGCGAGGACCTCCGCGTTCGGGTCGCCGCCTTCGCCCGCAGCGAGCAGAACGCCCGCGGGCGGTTCGGGCAGCGCCTGAAAGCGACCGCCGGGATCGCGCGCGAGCACGACGATCTGCTTGCCGGCAGGACGGCCCGAATCCTGACCGACGAGTAGCCCACCGCCGTGCGGCGTAATCCGCGCAGACAGCCGATTCGGCTGCATCCCACGGTAGGGCTGGCCCTCCTCGCTCAGCGGCGTTTCATAGATCGTCCAGTTTGGGTCGGCGTCGCTTGCATGCTCAAACACGAGCTGACCTGGTGGGGTGCCAGAACCAGAGGGCGGCGTGGCGAAGGCCGCGCGCCCGGCGGAGTCGGAAGGCGCAGGAACGTCTAGCGGAAGCACGCGATAGGCCCACGCTTCTCCGGCTTCCCCAGCGGTCGCGGCTCCCATCAGTACCGTGCTCTGATCGGCGGTTCCGAGCACCGGCTGTGGCGTGACACCTTGACCGCCGCCGGTGTCGGCTCGTGCGCCACGTGCGGCTAGGTGAACGCCGAGCGCGAGGCTTACCGTTGCCGCCGCGAGCATAAGACCGCGGACCACATGCACGCCGGTCACCGACCGGCGCACGCTGCCACGCCGGTTCTCACCCATCGTGATGCACGCTTGTGCTGACCGCGGTTGGGCCGGTACCGGGAGAGCTGGGGGCACCGGCTTCGCAGGCGGTGCTGACTGCAGTCGGGCCGGCACCGCCACCCCCAGTGGAGACCGGGGTGTTTTCACAGCCGGTCGCGGGCACCGGCTTGGGTTTGGTCAGCTCCTTGGTCTTGAAGCTCAAGCCTGTCGGCCAGCGCTTGGCGCTGAAGCTCAGCTCGAGCACGTGCCTGCCGGCCTTCAGCCGCTCTTTCACGGTTCTCCCGATCGCCTTGCCGTGGAGCTTGGCGACGAGCTGGACGTCTGCCAGGCGGGTCAACACGAAGCTGACCTTGACTGTCAGGTCGTGGCGGTTGACCCTGATGTTCTTCAGCAGCGCGGGGACAATCTCTGATGTCGGTGCTTCGGCGTTCGCCGGCTTTTCGACGACGACCGGCGGCGGCGCGAACAGTTCCGAGTCGTCAGGCGGGGGGGTGTCGGGGACGAACTGGGCGATCGACTCGTTCGGGCGCACGGTGATCGTGCCGGCCCAGTTGGGGTCGATGTCTTCCGGCAGGACGCTGCCGTCTGAGTAGTGGAACAGCCATCCGGCCGCGGTCACAAGCCACGCTTCTTCGGGTCCGGGAGCGACGATCAGCTGCGCACTTCCTCGTCCGGCGCCGCTGAGCGGCAGCGTGTCCAACGTTGTGGAGCCGTCGGCGCCGATCAACGCAACTTTGGCCTTGGCGGTGGTGCTGCCGCGCTGAGAGGACGGCTGGTCGGCAACCCAGGCCGTTTCGGTGCCGGGCACCGGAGCGACGTCCACAAAACGGTCTTCTGAGCCGAACAACGCGGTATTGATCGGGACCTGTTGATAGAAGGGTTCGACGAAGTGCACAGCCACCGGCGGGCTTGGCACCGAACCGGTTTGCGGCGTCGCGGGACCTGAGGCAGCGCCACCGCCGGAGAACCAGAGATCGCTTTCGTCTGCCTTGGCCGAGAGCAGCTCGGTACCTTCAGCCGGGACGCCCGGATACGGGAAGGGCAGGAAGCTCGTGTCGGTGAACGTGGTACCCACGAGCTTGTGGATCAGGCTCGGGCCGCCCGGCTCAGGCGAAGCCAGGCTGACAGGATCGGCGCTGTCACCGGGTTGGGTGCCGACGAAGGTGCTCTCGTAGAACGCTCCGTCGAAGAACGTCAGGGCACTGACGCCGCGCCCTTGTGGCTGGTAGGAGCTCGTTAGGTTCGTGCCATCCCAGTGGAGGTGGAACGCGCCGACGCGCTGGCCGGACGGGTCTTGGCTGCCGATTCCTGCGAACCAGCAGTCATTCGGACCGTCGCAGGCGGCGGCGTCCATCGGCCTGAAGGGATCGGGCGACTGAAATGCAGTGGAGTAAGAGCCGACGACGACGCCGTCCTTGAAGTGACACAGCCCCAGCCCGGCCCCCACGCGCGGCTCGCTCGGTTCGGTGATCGTCCAGAACTCATCCGGGCCGGCCCAGGCAATCCGCGAGGCTTCGCCCGCACCGCCGCAGACGGTCGAGAGCTGATGCCAGTCGCGGCCGTTCCAGAAGAACAGGCCGGGGGACACGACCGCGTTGCCCTGGACGCTGAGCAGCCCCTCGTTGGGGGCGTAGAACTCCATGTCGTCGGGGGTGCCGAGCGGAACCTTGAACGCCGCGCCGGCAGGCGGCGCGGGCTGGTCGAGCTGCCAGCTCCCCGCGGCCTGAGCGACGCCCGCGCCGGCCGAGGCGATCGCCGCGGCGATCAGAACCCCGGCGGCGAGCCGCTTCAAGGTCTGCGCCCCGGGTCTCGCTCGGGAGCGGCACGTCGCACGTCGCGTAGCTCCTCGAGGTTGACCTCTGTGACCGTGGCAAGGACGGCCTCCAACGCCACGCCGGAGAGCGTCTCCTGCTCGAGCAGCGCGTGAGCGGTCTCCTCGACGGCGCCCCAGTGACGATCGAGGATGAACGCGGCTCGTGCTTCCGCGTCGCCGACGAGGCGCTCGACCTCGCGGTCGATCAGATCGAGCGTCGAGGGACCGACCGAGCCAAGATCCTGCAGCGAGGCGCCGAGGAACACCTCGCCGCCCTTCTCGCCGATCGTGACCGGGCCCAGCGCGGGCGACATGCCGAACGAGGTGACCATGCTCCTTGCGAGGCTCGTCGCGGCGTGCAGGTCGTCGCTGACGCCGGTCGAGAGGCTGGCGAAGGCGATCCGCTCGCCGGCCGTGCCGGCCGCGATCACGATCAGCTGCCGCTGCAGGTCCTGCTCTGTCTGGATCACCTGATCGCGGTCGGTGAGCATGTGCGCAGCTGTGCCCAACGTGCGCCCGCGGGCGACGATCGAGAGCTTGCGCGTGGAGCTCGTATGCCCGAGTGCGTCGGTGACGACGGCGTGTGAGGCCTCGTGGATCGAGATCAGCCAGCGCTCCTCCTGGCTGAGGATGTGCTTTTTCGCGGGACCGGCGACGACTCGGTCGATCGCCTCCTCGAGCGTCGCCTGATCGATCTCCCGATGTGAGTCACGCACGCTCAAAAGCGCACCCTCGTTGATCACGTTGGCGAGCTCCGCGCCGCTGAAGCCCGGAGTCTGGTGGGCGATCTCCTCGAGTGACACATCGGGACCGAGTGGGCGCTTTGAGCCGTGCAGACGCAGGATCTCCAGACGCCCGTGCACGTCTGGGACATCGATCGTCACCTGGCGATCGAAGCGCCCGGGACGTAGCAGCGCGGGATCGAGGATGTCGGGACGGTTGGTCGCGCCCATCACAACGAGGCCTCCGTCGCCGGAGAAGCCGTCCATCTCGACCAGCAGCGCGTTCAGCGTCTGCTCGCGCTCGTCGTTGCCCTGGCCGATACCGGCGCCGCGCTTACGCCCGGCGGCGTCGAACTCGTCGATAAAAATGATCGCCGGCGCGGCCTTGCGCGCCTTGGCAAACAGATCCCTGACGCGTGCCGCACCGACACCGACGAGCGACTCGACGAAGTCCGAGCCCGACAACGAGAAGAAGGAGGCGTCGGCCTCGCCGGCAACGGCCTTGGCGAGCAGCGTCTTGCCGGTACCCGGAGGGCCGACCAAAAGGACGCCCTTCGGTGCCGCCGCACCCACGTCCAGATAACGCGAGGGGTCGTTCAGGTAATCGCGAATCTCCCGCAGCTCGGCCACGGCCTCGCCGGCGCCGGCGACGTCGGCGAACGTGATCGCTTCGGTTTTGCCCTTGCCCTTCTTACGGCCTTTGCCGGTGAACTCCGAGAACGCGGCGATCCCACCGGCGCCATCCTCGGCGCTGATCCGCATGAAGAACGCGAACAGGCAGACCAACAGCAGGATCGGGATCAGAAACTGCACGACGATCTGGCGCAGGGCCTTGCCCGACTGCTGGTCGACGGTGACGAGCACGCCGGCGCGGCTGAGGCTCTGCAACAGGCTCTGGGTCTGCGCGCCCGACTCGGGATAGGCGGCCCAGTATTCGAGCTGCGCCGGGCCGGCCAGTGTCGCGTTTGGCGAAGTCGAATTGGTCCCCGCTGTGGAGGGGCCGGTCGCCGCCGTACCGCCGGCTGCGCTCCCCGAGGCGGGAATCCTCAGCGCGACCTCGACACGATCGTCGTGGTCGAGCAGCGTGGCGGTCGTGATCTGCTTGTGTTCGGCGAGCGTGATCACACGGCTGATCGGCAGTTCGGAGCCGTGGCTGGAGGGACCGATCGAGCCGAGCAAAATGAAGAATGTGATCGCCAGCGCCACCGAGGCGAGCGCCAGGAACAGCGCGAGCTTGTCGCGGAAGAAGAACCGGCGCACCCCAATTGCGAGCGCGCCTGCAGTCGCGAGCGCCGGGTTGCGCTTCTGCGCGAGGCCCGAGCGCACCCGTGGATGCGAGGTGGCGGGTCGCGGGCGCTCCGGGCGCTCCGGGCCGCTGCCGTTGCTCAGCGGCGGCATGGGGAGCCCGGGATCAGGTTGCGGGTCGATATGGGGCTGGGTGTCGTCGTCGTCCATGAGTTATCCGAGGGCGTCGCTTTCGCCGCCTAGAGCACGGACGGCGCCCGGGCAGGTGCCCGGGCGCCGATGGCCGCTGTAGCGGAAGCCGCAAAGTGACTAGCCCTACTTCTTGCCTTTCTTCTTCTTCTTGCTTTTGCCGGCGATCGAGGCCTGCGTGATCGTCAGCGTCTTCTTCTGCGTCGCGGCCGTCCCGCCTGTGGGCGTGAATGTCACCGTGATGCTGACCGAAAGCTTCTTGCTCTTGCTCTTGGCCAGCTTCTTCAACGCGGCGCTGGAGATCGGCAGCGTCACCGTTCCCTGACCGCCGGAGACGCTCGCTGTCACGTTCGACACCGTCACGCCGCCGCCGGTTGCCTTGATCTGCACCTGCCCGGCACCCGGGAGCACCAGCGAGAGCACGATGTCCTTGCCCTTGATCTTCCCGCTCGCGATCGAGAAGGAGTTGCTTGGGGCGGTTATCGCCGGCGTGATCGTCGGGGTCGTGGTGATTGGTGTGGTGGTCGGCGGCGGGGTCACCGTGCCGCCTCCGCCACCGCCACCGCCGGCTCCCGCCGACTTGTCCCAGCCGATAGCAGTAACGCCATTCTGGGCGACAGTGATGACTGAGAGAGGCAGCGTGCCGTAGTTGGCGCTTGCCAATTCGAACTGACCGGCACTTGACTCGATCGCTTCGAGATAGTCCTTGACCGTGCGTGCTTTCAACTGCTCGGTCATCGTGTTGCCGTATACCGGCGCGTCGTCGTCCCAAGCGAACATATACGTCAGCGCACACGCGGGGTAGGTTGTTTGATCCAAGCTACCCGTGGCAAGCGCATTCGTCCAGTCACCGAGAGTCGGGTCGGTGGCCGGCGTCGTCGGGATTCCGCGATAGTCGGCATTCGTGCAGTTGGAGCCCGGGCTCCCGCTGCCGACGACGTTATACGTCGGGCTCACGGACGGCTCGACATAGTTGGCCCCGACGGTATTACCCGTGCTGGGGTTGATTGTCTGCAGCGGCACCCAGTATGTGTGGTCCGGGGTGCCAGAGGCCTTCGCTTCAATGTTGAAGCCCTTCTGGACTGCAGTGGCCAGATCCGGATATCCGATCGAGCCATCGGTGGCGGCCACCCCATTGGACATGGCGCCGTTACCGTTTTCGAACCCAGTGCAGATTCCCTTCGTGCCGCCTTTCTTAGTGCTTGCGACCGCGTTGCACTCGTTCACGAATTCATGTGTTTCTTCTTCTTCTAGTTTTGTCGCCTTCGCCTTGGGAACCGGGTTGGGTATTCCGGTACTGCCCGTAGTTAGCGGCCAGGTTGTGTTGCTTCCGGCGACAGGAGACTTCGACCAGACTTCACTGGGAGTGACCCCCGGAAGCAGGCTCAGGTAGGCCTTGAAGTTGTACGTCGTGCCTGAGCCGTCGAAGCGGACGATGCGGCGCACTGGAACTTTCGCGCATTCGGTGATTCCTTCTTCTGCCTCCAACGGGCTGGTTGGAGTACCAGTCAGATGGTTGTTGACGACTTCACCCCACGTGGTCGGCGTGCCGTCCCAGATCCGCTCGAGCATCGCGGCCGGAATGTGTACACGTAGGTCGTGGTTCGCGGCTGTATCGCCAGTCGCCGCGCCGGCGGGGTCATTTACGCCACCTGTCGTGGTGTTTCCGTTGATCGTCCCTACGCCGGAAGCGGCGGTGCCCGTCCCGGGACTTTCAAGTTCGCACCCTTCGGGGAAGTGCACGATCACGGCCTCGTCGCCGTTGGCCACCGGAAGGGTGTGAATCACCCCAGGGTTGGTACCGCTGGCATCATTGGCCCCCGCCTCTTCGGCAGGGGTCATGGGAGCATCACTGGCTCCGAAGCGTGTGTTGGGGTCGCGGTAGCCAGGTCCGACGGCTTCGCTTTGGAAGTCCGAGCATTTGCCCGTGGAGCCACCGCCTCCGACCGAGGCGATGCCGCAGCCGCTTCCGTCAGAGACATACGTCACCGGGGAGGTGAGGCTTGCGCCGCTGCCACAGCCGGAGGAGCTGTAGAAAACCCGCGCTATCCAGAATTCCTGCTGAGCGGTCTTTTGGAACGAGGAGCCCTCGCCCTGAATGGCGGAGCCTTCGCACTTTCCAACAGTAAAGGCGGCATGAGCCGCTGACGGGGAGCCGGCGGCGACAGCCAGGGCGGCGATCGCACATAGCGCCACCACAACGGCACGTATGCGACCGCGTTCGGCGATCAGAGGGAGGCTTACACGCATGAGCAGGGTAGGTCCTTTCACGAGCAGAGGTCGGGAACGATGCGAGTGTCACAGCGCCGTCGTCCGAGCGCAATACTCGTTCACAGAAGATATACAAGCCGGTAACGCCCCGGTCTCAAGTTACAACTTGATCTCAATTTGGTAACAAGTTGGCAACAAGAGGTTCTGAGCCGCACAGGGACAAATCAACCATTTTCGCTTTGCCCTTGCTAGGAGACTTTTTCACCGGCGAAGTCGTGACGAATGTCGCAGAGACTTCGTCGGAGAGGGACCCTTCGGAGGAAGTCAACGACGGCGTAAAATTGATCGTCACGTCGGCCTTGAGCTTGCCTGCGCGACGGAGATCGGCTGCATACCTGGCGGAGAGATGGAGCGTGAGCGTAGTGGTGCCCTCCGAGCGGGCGGTGGCAGACGCACTGGCGAGCAGAGCAGGAGGTGCTGCCTTTTTCTTCTTCGACTTGGATTTGATTTTCGCGGAAGTAGACTTGGGGATCGAGCCGCGGGCGCGGGCGGTGAGCTTGCCCGGCCCAGGCGTCTCTACCAGGAGGATGATGCTGTCGTCCTTCCCGCGCTTGACCGAGACGCCGAGTTCGGGGGAGGAGGTCGCCGATAGCGAGAAGCCTCCCGAGCCCGCATTGACACCGCCCAGCGGGGCGCCTGTGCCCCCAGGAGTCTCTGTGGTCGCGGTAAAGGCATCGGGGAACCCGTTAGCGTCGCCGTAGATCAGGTTGCTCGCGGAGGAGACAAACGCGACCGTCGAGCCGTCCTGGCTCAAGGTCGGCTCGGGCGAGACCGATTCGTTGGGTTCTCCACCTTCGTAGCCCAGCACGGCGCGTTCGAGCGTGTTTGCGCCGAGATGAATCACGTATAGGTCGCGTGCGGTGGGTTCCGGGCGAAAGCTGCCGATCGGCGCGGGCTCCGGTAGCACGAAGCTGTCACGTTGCGTCGTGAATGCGAGCGTCGAGGCGTCTGGAGAGAGCGCAAGCGATTCGATCGAGCCCAGTGCGCGCGAGCCAGATCCTGACGCGGCGAGCGTCAGCTCGGTGGTACCCGCCTTACGGGTCACACCAGGCCGCATGCTCGTAAGGAAGACGTCGAGGCCGGGTGGCTTGGCGATGTCCGTCCGCAGGGATGTCGAGGCAAGAAAGGCGACGGTATAGCCATCTGCGCTGAGACCAGGCGCCGCGCCGGATATTGCTGCCAGACTCGACTCCGGTTCGGTTAGCGGGCCATAGCATGGACCTGTCGCGGTCGGCTTCGTTGGATTGACGCCTTCGCCTTCGTGGCATTCGGGGTCGTCCGGATCGGCGATCCCTGTGACGCGCCGGGTTGGCGCTTCGGGTTCCTGCCAGCGGCGCCAGAGGTAGTAGGCCTGGCTGGGATCGATGGACTCGCCAGGAAGAAACCGGGTCTGAACGGGCGCGTTCGTCGAAACCCACGAGACGGTCGAGCCATCGGCGCTGATGCTCGTCGGCCCGACGGCGCCGCCCGCCGGTGCACCTGCTTCAGCTTCGCCTTTTTTCTCCAGGCTCACGAGAGTCGTCGTCTGGGCCTGTAGGTCCCGCACGAATACCTGCCCGGGCGGAGTGTTCACCGCGGTGTGATCGGGCAGGTTCGATTCCAACTCTGTGGTGCGAAACACGACGAAGCGCCCGTCCGCGGAGATCGCGGTGTTCGGCCAAACTTCTGCGCCCGGTTCGTCGCCGGGCAGCGGGGTGGAGCGCGGAGCATAGATCGCCGGCTCTTCGCCTCCGCTTACGGCCGAGACGAGCTTATACGCACCCGGAGCACCCGACGTCTCCTCCATGTCACGGACGTACACGTCGACGTTTTCGTTCTTGTCCTGGGGGACGAGTCGCTGCGCTGTCGAGAAGGCGACGTAGCGCCCTTCAGCGCTGACCGACGGGTTCACAGCGCCGCGCACGAGCAACTTGCCCGCTTCCGGACCTTCCCCCGCAACCAGGTTGCCGCTGGCCACAAGCGCCAGTTCGCGCGTGGCGCGGTCGTAGCGAAAAATGCCCCCCTGGCGCAGTGTGCCCGGTGGTTCGGCGGCTTCCCTTTCCTGCTGCGTTTCGCCGTCGTTTTCGAAGAAGTTAGTTGCCTTCGTCTGGAAGATCACGTAGCGCCCGTCAGCGGAGATCACTGCGTCGGCGGTCGCCGCGTCGCCTTGTTCGTCGGAGGCTTGGTCTACCGAAACAATTTCGGCGCCGAAACCCCCCGCTGCGGGACCGTAGATCGCGTGTGCTGGGCCGGCAAGCACAAGCACGCAGAGAACGGTCACGAGGCTCGGCGCAAGACAGCGAGTCATGCGACTGACACCCGCCTGTGAGCAGTAACCGCGTTGCCGGCCTTGTCGGTGGCCCTGACCGTGACCGTATAGACACCGCCGGCCTTGTAGCGATGGGTGAACCTGGAGCCACCATGCGCGGAGCGGCCATCGCCGAAGCTCACGCTCACCGAGCCGACAGCGACGCCCGAGCTCTGACTTTTGGCGCCATCGCTGACCCGCACTGTCACCGTCCCACCCCGTGCATGGACGCTCACGCGCGGTGGTGACCGGTCCACTTTGAGCGTCGCTGGCTCTGAGTCGACGACCTGGCCGAGCGCGTCCGTCGCCTCGACCTGGATTGTGTGCACGCCGCTGGGAACCTCGGAGCGAGAGAGGACCGTTTCGGTGGAGGTAATGTTTTCGGCGACTTCGCGGTCGTCGACGAGCACGGAGTAGGTGAGCTTGCCCGCGCCGGCCAGCGGAGTTTCCCATTGCAGCGGGATGCGCGGGGCTTTGACCCAGGTAGCCGGCGTGTCGAGCACGAACTCACCCGGCGGGGCACGCACGACGACCGCGGCGATCTGCGTGTTGGCGCCGTCCCCTTGGAGAAAGCCGATCAGGGCGTCGCCGTGGTGGGAGCCGCCGAGGTCGAGCTGGTGCACGGCGCCGCCGTGGGGTGCGGAGACGAGCTGGCGGTTGGGGGTGCCGTCGGCCCGTCGCTCGAGTACGGCGACCGCCCCGGCGCCGTGCTCTTCCACCTTCCAGGCGGCGGCCAGCGCGCCGTTGTCGGCGCGCGTGAGCACGGGATCGCCGGCAGCCGAGCTGGAGCCGTCATCCAGGCGCACCGGAGCGGCAACGCTGGTTTCTGTGCCGGAGACGTCGAAGCTCTGCGTGGCGGAGCCAAAGCCCACGTCGAAGTCACCCTGACTGTCGACGGCCATGCTCAGAGGCCCGAGCGGCCCGGCGGGCCCTTCCGCGCCGCCCCCGTCGACGATCCGCGCCGGAGCGAATGCTGCGCCGTGAGGATCGAACGAGGAGGGGATCTCACTGACAAACACGCGCGGGCGCGTGAAGCCCGAGCCGGGGGCCGGCTGCTGGCGGTAGGCGACGGCGCCCTCGCCGAAGCCGTCCACGTCGAGCGCGAGCTCATCGGCCGCCCCGTTGAGAGGATTTCCCGCGTAGGTGGAGGGACTGACCTGGAGGATGTTGCCGGGCACCATGCCGAAGATGCGCCGGGCGTAGATGCGGTTGACAAACGAGTCGTCGGGCTCCTGCCAGGCGACGAGACCCTGGCCGGTCAGATCGATCGACACGCGCGGCGAGTTGGCGGCCGTGGGCGTGAGCATCGGCTGCGCGGGGTTGCGGTTCAGGGGCGCCCCGAACGACGACCAGAACTCACCGTCGAAGCGGGCCATGCGGACTTCCGCCTTGACATATCCCGTGGGGATTTCGGGGGTCGAAGGGCCGCTGACGGCGGTGATCACGCGATAGGCGACCAAAGCCTGTCCCGACAGGTTCATCGCCACCGAGGGATACGTGCCGGTCGCCTGGCCGATGTCGAGGTCGACCGGGACGGGCGCCTGGAAGCCGGTGGAGCCCGGCTCCAGAGCGGCGGAGAAGAGACCGTCGGTCGTTGAGGAGTAGTGGTTCGTCCAGACCACGACCAGGCGCCCGCCTTCGCCGGCGGCGATCGCCGGGAACGAGGATTCGAAGGCCTCGCCCACGTCAACGCGCTGCGGTGCACCCCATTTGCCGCCTGAGTACTGCGCGGCGAAGATGTGCGCGCGGCCTTCGACGCGCTTGCGGTAGACGAGCCCACCGGTGCCGTCCGCGGCCATCGCGACGCCGCCGAGTTCGACAATTTCGGCGCTCGGCCCGTCGATCGGGACAACGGGCTCGATCAGAGCATTTGCGGCGGGAACAGCAACCAGCAGCGCCGCCACGGCGAGCGACAGGGTTAGCGCACGGAGCACCCCGCAAGGCTGATGGCCCGAGCACGCGCACCTGTGAACGACTTGAGAACTTCTCCTCCACGTTCACGGGTTCTTCTCCGAGTGAACACATTTTGTTCACGTTTGTGGAGATCGAGCAAGGAACCATCTCCAGTCCATTCCCAGGAGACAAAAGGAGCAAAGTACGTGCGCCGACCGACCCGCACCGTAATCGTCTCGTTGATCGCCGCGCTCGCGCTGGCCGCACCTGCCGCCGCCGGTGCTCGCGCGCTGCTGCTCAGCGGCTCGACCTCGATCTTTCCGTTGATGACCCAGCTGGCCGCCGCCTACCACAAGGCGACCCACCAGCCCACGCCAAAGGTCGGGCAGGGCACCTCGGACGCGGGGATCAACGAAGTGGCAGCCGGGAAAGTCGATATCGGCGACGTCTCGCGCGACCCGATCGTCGGCGTCGATCCGCACGGTCTCGTGTTCACGAAGATCGCCCGCGACGGCGTGTGCGTGATCACGAACCCCAAGAACCCACTGGCGAACCTCAGCCAGGAAGAGGTCAAGGCGATCTTCACCGGCAGCGTGCGCGACTGGAGCGAAGTGCCGGGCGCGAAGATCTCCGGATCGATCGACCTCGTCGACCGCGTCGCCTCCTCGGGTACACAGGACGCCTTCCAGAACATCTTCCTCGGCGAAACCACGAAGATCTCCCCGAGCGCGGAGGCCGAGGAAAGCAACGGCCTCGTGCAGAACAAGATCCGCTCCGACGAAAACGCGATCGGCTTCGTGTCGTTCGACTTCACGACGGGCACCAACGCCGTCGGCTACCAGGGCATCCCCTGCACGCTGAACAACGCGAAGTCCGGTCAGTACCAGGGCGTGCGTAACTTCTGGATGGTGACGAAGGGTGCGCCGAAGGGCCCGGCGGCGAAGTTCATCGCCTGGGTCACGAGCGGCAACGCGGCGACCAAAAAGATCATCGGCTCGGACTGGATCCCGATCCATTAGGAAGAGCCCCTGCCGGCGGGTTCTGGCGAGCTGAGACGACAGGTGTGATGGACACAGAAAGCGCCTCCCCGCGCCGGCGGTCGCGGGGAGGCTCGCGAGATAGGCGTACCGAGCTCGCGCTCGGCGCGGTCGCCGTCGGCGTGCTGGCGCTGATCGCGCTGATGGTTGTGATCGTGTTTACGAAGGCGTGGCCTTCGTTCTCGCACAATGGACTGAGTTGGTTCGGCTCGGGCGGCGATGTGGACGTGCAGTTGAAGGCGATGGTGCAGAACACGCCGCTGCCCGGGCATTCGATCTACTACTTCAGGGCCTGGCCGCTGTTGTGGGGCACGCTGGTGACGACCGGTCTGGCGGTGCTGATCGGGCTCGTGTTCGCGACGTTCGCGGCGGTCTTCATCGTCGAGTTCGCACCTGAACAGGTGCGGCGGGTGCTCGACCCGGTCGTGCGCCTGCTCGCGGCCGTACCGTCGGTCGTGTACGGGCTGGTCGGCATCCTCGCGATCGCGCCGTGGGTCGAACACCACCTGATCTCCCAGGGGCGCAAGCACTCGGTCGAGTACGTGGTGCAGTTGACCGGCGCGAACCTGGCGGTGGCGACGCTGATCCTGACCGTGATGATCACGCCGATCATGGTGGCGATCGCCTCGCGCTCGCTGGCCGCGGTACCGCGCAACTGGACGGAGGGCTCAGCCGCGCTGGGAGTCAACCGCTGGCGGACGACCTGGCGCGTCTCTTTGCGCACAGCGCGTCCGGCGATCATCGCGGGGGCTGTGCTGGCGACAGCACGCGCGCTGGGCGAGGCGATCATGCTGTCGATGGTCTCGGGCTCGCGCGGGTTCGCGGCCAACCCGCTCGACGGCGCCACCTTCCTGTTCGAGCCGGTGCGCCCGCTGGCGGCCACGATCATCGACTACGTCGACGGACTGTCGGTCGTGCCGCTGGCGCAGACGCTGTATGCGATCGCCGCGGTGCTGCTGGTATCGAGCGCGTTGCTCTCGCTCGCCGGCTGGGGCGCAAAGCAGCCTCTCAAGAAGTACGGAATACGAGCATGAGCTCCGCGATCGACACACAATCGGACAACGCAGCGTGATGTCCACTGCACCCGCGACAGCCGGCCTGAGACCGCCGGCAAAGCCGAGGAGCAAGCCGCGCGACTCGATCCGCTCATGGCCGCTGACCGACAGAATCGCCTACGGGCTGTGCTGGGCGGCTGGCATCGCGCTGTGTTTGATCGCGGGATGGATCGTGCTGTACATGGCGATCAAGGGCGTCTCCTACCTGCGGCCGGCCCTGCTCGTGCAGTCTCCTGTCGGCTCGCCTAACCAGAGTGGCTCGGGCGGCTTCCTGGACCCGATCGAGGGTACGTTCTTGGTGACCGCAATCGGCATCGCGGTGGCAGCGCCGCTGGGGGTGGCAGTGGCGGTGTGGCTGAGCGAGTACGCACGGCCGGTGGGGCTCGCGCGGGCGGTCGAGTCGGGCGTGGAGACGATCGCGGGGACCCCGAGCGTGGTGCTGGCGATCTTCGGGTTGCTCGTGTTCTCCAAGAGCTTTCTCGCGTTCCTGTCGCAGACCTCCGCGGGCGGCGCGGTGTTCGGGCGCTCGTTTTTGACCGCCGGGCTGATCATGGCGCTGCTGGCGATCCCGTTGATCGTCGGCGCCACGCGCGAGGGGCTGGCCCAGGTGCCGGCGCATGTGCGCGAGGCCTCCTACGCGCTGGGCAAGACGCAGGCGACGACGATCAGACGCGTGCTGCTGCCCTCGGTGCGGCCGAGCATCGCGAGCGGAATCACCTTGGGAATGGGCCGGATCATCGGCGACACGGCGATCATCGTGATCCTGCTGGGTGCATCGCTGCACACCGAACCCGCGGGCGGGCCGCCGGTGCTGTCGATCCTGCGCGGGACGGGCTCGACGTTGACGAGCTATGTCAAAGAAAACTCGCCCGCGGGCGAAGGCAATGCGCCGCAGAAGGCCTACGCGGCGGCGTTCGTGCTGCTGGTGATCGTGATCGCACTGAACGCCGTGGTCGCGCGCTTGAGCGGCGGACGGAATCAGTTGGGGGGCGAGCGATGACCGTGCCATGGGCATCCCCGGCAAGACGCGTTCAGCGATCCGCGGCGAGCGCGATCAGACAGACACGATCTGGCTATGCACCATCGGAGCACACACCATGGCCCCGTTGACCCCCCCGCCGGCGAGGCGCATCCAACTGGACGACGAGCCATCGCTGATCGACCCTCCCCCACGCGGCATGACCGGCCCGCGCAGCATGACCGGCCCGGCAACAAGCGCTCCCGCCCCGACATCCGGTGCGAGCGCGCGCAACGGACACAGGCGAGCCCCTGCCGCGAAGGTGACCGAGCGGATGAGCATCGAGGGTGTATCGCTGGCCTATGGCGAGAAGTGGGTCGTCAGAGACGTCAGCCTGCCCGTGCGCCAGGGCGAGGTCCTAGCGCTGATCGGCGCCTCGGGCTCGGGTAAGACGACGCTGCTGCGCTCGCTGAACCGGCTGACCGAGATCACCGCGGGCGCGTCGCGCGCGGGCCGGGTGACGCTCGACGGCGAGGAGATCGAGCGGATCGAGGTCAACGACCTGCGCCGTCGTGTGTCGATGGTCTTCCAGCAGCCGAACCCGTTTCCGATGAGCATCTTCGAGAACGTCGCCTACGCTCTGCGCGAGGAGCACGCCGCACGGCGCGATCGCAAGCGCCGCGGTCGGCGCGGACGCCGTGAACTGGAGCCCGCGGTGATCGACGCTGTGCGCCGCGCGGGCCTGTACGACGAGGTGGCCGATGACCTGGACCGGCCGGCTTTACGTCTATCGGGGGGTCAGCAGCAGAGGCTGTGCATCGCCCGTGCGCTGGCGGCACGGCCCGAGGTGCTGTTGCTGGACGAGCCGTGCTCGGCACTCGACCCGATCTCCACGGCGACGATCGAGCAGCAGATCGTCGCGCTCAGGGAGAGCGTCGCAATCGTGATCGTCACGCACAACCTGCAGCAGGCGATGCGCGTGGCCGACCACGTCGCCTTCATGCACCTCGGCGAGCTCATCGAGTACGGAACGAGCGAGCGGGTCTTCGAACATCCGCGACAACAACGCACGCGTGAGTACATCAGCGGGGCCTTCGGGTGAGACCGAGGGCACGTCCTACGAACACACGGACGTCAAAGAAGAGCGGGATGAAGATTTTTATGAGGGCCGCCACAGGCGGCCGGGCGTGCGTGCGTGCGGCAATCCCGATCGGGGTGGTTGTGGCAGTGGGATTGGCGTTGACGGGGTGCGAGACGACTGCGGAGAAGAGCGCGCGGCTCGAACGAGTCGCCCACCGTCACGCGCAGGTGGCCGAAAAGGGATTGGCGATTGCCAAGCAGAGCGTCGCGGTGCATGTGCTCGATGCGGATCTCGTGCACAGCGCCGAAGGAGCCGCCGCGGTTGTGACGCTGCGCAACGACTCCGCAAATGCGTTGAAGGACGTGCCGATCGCGATCACCGTGAAGGACGCACACGGGAGCACCGTCTTCCAGAACAACGCCCCCGGCCTGGAAGCAGCCCTCACCTCGCTTGGGTCGATACCGGCGCATGGAGAAGCGACGTGGGTCGACGATCAGGTGCCGACGACCGGCGTCCCGGCGAGTGTCACCGCGATCGTCGGAGAACCCCCGACTGTGAACGGCCCGGTCCCGCAGATCGAAGCCGTCGGCGTGCATCAGAGCGAAGAAAGCGGCTCAGCGACCGCGGCGGGCACCGTGCGTAACCGCTCGAACGTCACCCAGCAGTCGCTCGTCGTCTACGTGCTCGCGCGTCACGACGGTCGCGTCGTCGCGGCCGGCCGGGCGATCCTGCCCGAAGTGGCGCTGGGCGCCTCGGTCCCGTTCCAGGCGTTCCTCGTCGGCTCACCGGCGGGCGCCAGACTGATAGCGAGCGCGCCGGCGAGCACGTTTGGTTGAGCCATTTGCCGATGAGATGATGCCGATCGGCATGATGCCAAGTTGGATAATGCCGATCGGTATAGCCCAGGCCTTCATCGCTTCGACGAGTCAGCCGACGCCTACGACTCCAGTGAAGTTCATAAATCGTCCACTGAATGGGTATATAATGACCACGTGATGGATGAATACTCGTGAAGACGATCGCGCGCGCGATTACGCCACGCCTGCTCACGGCCCTCGGCGATACGCCGGCTGTGATGCTGGTCGGTCCCCGGCAGGCAGGGAAGAGCACGCTCGTGCAGAGCCTGGCCACCGGACCTCACGCGGCCCGCTACCTCAGCCTCGACGATCTGCGCACGCTCGACGCGGCTCGACGCGACCCCGTCGGCTTGATCGAGAGCGCAGAGGGTCCGCTCGTGATCGACGAGATCCAGCGCGCGCCGGAGCTGCTGCTGCCGATCAAGGTCGCGATCGACCGCGACCGCCGTCCCGGGCACTTCATCCTCACCGGATCTGCGCAGGTGATGCTGCTACCGAGGGTGTCGGAGTCGCTCGCCGGCCGCATCGAGATTCACACACTGTGGCCGTTCTCTCAGGCCGAGATCGAGGGCGTCCCCGGACGGATCGTCGAGCTCCTGCTCGAGCGGTCCTCGCGACCGAACCCTGTGCCCGTGAACACCACGCGCGAGAGCCTGATCGAACGCATCGTGCGCGGCGGCTTCCCCGAGGCGCTCGAGCGGCGAGCGGACGATCGCCGTGAAGAGTGGTTCGCCTCCTACCTCACCACGATCGTGCAACGTGACCTACGCGAGGAGGCGAACATCGAGCGTCTCGCCGAGGTTCCAGCCGTGCTCGCCTCGCTTGCCCCACGTGTGCGCGCGCCATTGAACAAGACGGACCTGAGCAGCTCAGTGGAAATCCCCCGGACCTCGCTCGATCGCTACCTCACACTGCTCGAGCACGTATTCCTGACCAGCCGTCTGCCGGCATGGCACACGAACCGCATCAAGCAGATCACCAAGGCGCCGAAGCTCCTGATCTCCGACTCCGCCCTTCTGGTACATCTGCTGCGAACCGACCGCAAGCGCCTCGCCGGCGACGACGCTCTGCTCGGGGTGGTGTTGGAGTGCTTCGTTGGAATGGAGCTGACCAAGCAGCTGTCCGCCTCGAGCACGCGAGCATCGCTGCGGCACATGCGCACCGCGGCCGGCGCCGAGGTCGACTTCGTGCTCGAGGGAGCCGACGGCCGCCTGGCCGGCATCGAGGTGAAGGCCTCCGCGACGGTTCGCGCGGAGGACTTCAAGCACCTGAAGAGGATGCGCGACCGGATCGACGAGCGCTTTGCGCGCGGCGTGATCCTCTACACCGGCAGCGAGCGCCTCCCCTTCGGCGAGCGCCTGGAAGCTTGGCCACTCGCCACATTGTGGTCTGAGGCCGGCAACTAACCGAACAGGCCGAGCACGTGAGAATCCCCTCCCCTCAGCGCCGCCGCCGCTTCAGCACAATCCCCTCCAGCAGATGCGCGACCGTCTCGCATGCATCGACCGCGGCCTCGAGCGACTCGAAGATGTCCTTCCAGCGGATCACGACCATCGGGTCCGTGCCCTGGGCGAACAGCGAGGCGACGCCGTCGCGCAGCAGCCGGTCGCCCTCGTTCTCCAAGCGATGGATCTCGACGAGGTGCGGCGTGAGGTCCGCGCCGGTGTTCAGAGAGCGCAACGCTTCGAGGATCGGCTCACCGGCCGCGACGAGCACGTTGGCGAACTCGACCGCCTGCTCCATCGGCGCTTCGACGCCGTACAGGCCGAGCTGGGCGGCGGCCTGCTCGGTGTGGTCGACGATGTCGTCGAGCGCGGTCGCCAGCACGTAGCCATCACCGGCATCGAACGGCGCACGCACGCGCCGGGCGCCGTTCAGCCGGTGGATGATGTCGTGCGTGATGCGATCGCCCTCCCGCTCGCATGCGGCGAGCTCCTCGGCCAGCGGCGCGTGCTCGGGGAGGTCGGCGATCAGCCGGCGCAGCAGCAGGCTGGAGCGCTGCACGTTGAGCCCGGCCTCCTCGACGAGCTTGATCAGGGTTTGATCGGCTGGGCCGCGCAGGAAGCTCATCCACGCAGAGTATGGATATCGAGCAGTGCCCGGAATCTCCTTTACGACTTCTTCACGAGTCGATCACGACTTGGCAACGCGCAAGGACACGATTTGCGGCAACGCTATGCGTCGGTGGAGGCCTCGGTGGAAAACACGAACACCCTGTACTCGGGCGAACTGGAGATCAGGCTCGGCGAGGGCCTGGTGCTCGCCACCGGGCGCGCGCTGACGCTGTCGGTGCGCGAGTTCGAGCTGCTGGCGGCAATGGCCCGGCGGGCCGGAGCGGTCGTCACGCGCGATGAGCTGTACAGCGCGGTGTGGGGCGGAGAGCTGCGCGAGGGCGACCGCTCGGTCGACGTGTACGTGAGCAAGCTGCGCGGGAAGCTCGAAGCGGCGATGCCCGATCGCCGCTTCATCCACACCCATCCGGGCTTCGGCTACCGCTTTCAGCCGGAGCTTTCACGAGATGTTCACATCGGGACACCCGCAGGTTAAGAGACTTGGCCTCGCACCACACCGGAGGGCAGGGGCCTAGTAGAGCACCCAGCCGTCATTCAGTAATCCAGCCAGAGGAGACGTAGTGTTCAAGAACAAGATTGGCGCGTTCGGGGGCGTTGTACTGCTCGCGCTCGGCCTTGCCGCGTGCGGCTCAAGCTCCAGCTCATCCAGCTCGTCCACCGCGAGCGGCGGTTCGGCGACAACGATCTCCGGCGCCGGCTCGACGTTCGCCGCCCCGGTCTACGAACAGTGGGCCTCGTCGCTGTCCCCCCTGACCGTCAACTACCAGGCGGTCGGCTCGGGCGCAGGGATCACCTCGCTGCAGGCAAAGACCGTGGACTTCGGCGCCTCTGACCCGCCGCTGAAGCCGGCCGACGAAGAAGCGATCGCCAAGAACGGCTCACCGGCCGTGCAGATCCCGATGTTCCTGGGCGCGATCACCGTCTCCTACAACCTGCCCGGGGTGAAAACCGGCCTGAAGCTCGAAGGCAAGACGATCGCCGACATCTACCTCGGCAAGATCAAGACCTGGAATGACCCGGAGATCGCTGCATTGAACCCCGGCGTCACGCTGCCGAGCACGACGATCACCGTGATTCACCGCTCGGACTCCTCCGGCACGACATCCGGCTTCACGAGCTTCCTCGCCGCGGTCGACCCCGAATTCAAGAGCAAGGTCGGCGAAGGCAAGGACGTGCAGTGGCCGACGGGCACCGGCGCCAAGGGCAACGCCGGCGTGGCCGGCGCGGTCCAGCAGACGACCGGCGCGGTCGGCTACGTCGAGCAGGCCTACGCGCTGCAGCACAACTTCACCTACGCCTCGGTGAAGAACAAGTCCGGCAACTTCGTCGCGCCGACGCTCGCCTCCACGAGCGCCGCCGGCGAAGGCGTGACGGTGCCCGCGAACCTGGGGATCAAGGTCATCAACTCCCCCACGTCCGGCGCCTACCCGATCACCTCGCAGACATTCCTCGTCGTCAACAAGGACCTCTGCAAGGCGGGCCAGTCTGAAAGCGTCGCGAAGGGCGTCGTCAAGTTCATCGACTACGGGCTGGGTCAGGGACAGTCGATCCTGGGACAGGCCGACTACGCGAGCCTGCCCGCGTCGATCCTGGCCAAGTCAAAGGAAGCGGCTGCCGGCCTGCAGTGCAACGGCGCCGCGATCTCCGGCTGATCGCAATGGGCCGTGGGAGCAGCATCGGAGATCGTCGGCTGATGCTGCTCCCCCACGTCCCCACCGATATTTGGCGCCCGACCAAGCGCGATCGACCGGCATTGGGGATGATCGGCTGATGCTGAATGCATCATCTCCCGACGGCATCCGGGACAGCTAGACGATGGAGGCCGCATCGATACCCGGCGGCGGTGACCGCAGCGTTCTGACGCGGTCACCGCTGGCGCGTTTTCCAGACCGTGCCCTGAAGTACGGCCTGACGTTCCTGGCCGGGCTGATCCTGGCGCTGATCGTCTACTTCTTCTTCCGCCTGGTCGGAGAGGCGAAACCGGCGTTTGCCAAGTTCGGCGTGCTCGGCTTCACGTTCGACAACGACTGGAACGTCAACGCCGAACAGTTCGGGGCGCTGCCGCTGCTCGTGGGAACGATGATCACCTCCGTGCTGGCCCTGCTGATCGGCGTGCCGGTGGCGGTTGCGACCGCGCTGTATGTGACCGAGCTCTCCCCACGGCGAGCGCGCGGTCCGATCACCGTGCTGATCGAGCTGCTGGCCGCGGTGCCCTCGGTCGTGTACGGGCTGTGGGGCATCTTCTTCCTGGCCCCGAAACTCCAGCCGGCCGAGCAGTGGGTGGCCGACCGTTTGTCCTTCATCCCGTTCATCGGCGGCGGCGTGGCCACGATCCCCAACTATTTCGTCACCGGCCTGGTGCTCGCGATCATGATCCTGCCGATCGTCTCGGCGCTCAGCCGCGAGGTGATGGCCACGGTCCCGCTCGACCACAAGGAGGCGGCGCTCGGCCTCGGGGCGACCCGCTGGGAGATGATCCGGATCGCAGTGCTGCCCTACTGCCGCTCTGGCATCGTCGGCGGGGCGATGCTCGGCCTGGGACGCGCGATCGGCGAGACGATCGCCGTGACGATCCTGATCGGCGACGCGCCCCAACTCGGCGGACACCTGTTCGGGCAGGGCTACTCGCTTGCGGCGGCGATCGCCAACGAGTTCGGCGAGGCCCAGGGCCTGCACCGCTCGGCGCTGTTCGCCGCCGCGCTCGTGCTGTTCGTGCTGACGCTGCTCGTCAACGGCGTGGCGCGTGTGTTCGTGATGCGGGCCGCGAAACCCGGCTCCTCGAAACCAAGCGGGGCCGCCGCGCAGGCGGCCAACCTGGCCGACGTGGCGGCGGGCGCATGAGACGCCTCGTGAATGTTCATCTGGTGTGGGCGCGGGGCCGGATGCCCCGCGTAGGCGAGCGTTGGCTCCAACCTCGATCCGCGGATGGGACCCAAAAGATCGACAAACCGTACCTCCCCACCCCTGTCCTCAGACACGAGCAGGTATCTGCATGAATCAGGGCCCCGCACCCGAGAAGCTCGCGCGCTTCAACGTCAGCCCCGCGCGAGCGCGCCGGGACAGGATCGCCCGCAGTGCGGTCCTCGCGGCCACGGTGCTCGCGCTGATCCCGCTGCTGTTGATCATCTACTACCTGCTGTCCAAGGGCCTGTCCTCGTGGAGTGAGAGCTTTTTCACGACCGACCCGACCGGCAACACGTTCTTCAAGAGCTCGAGCATCGGCGGGATCAAGAGCGCGATCTTCGGCACGATCGAGATGGTCGCGCTGGCTTCGCTGATCTCCGTGCCGATCGGCGTCGCGGTGGCCGTGTGGCTCGTCGAGTACGGCAAGAACAGCTGGTTCGCGCAGCTCGTGCGGTTCTTCATCGATGTCCTCACCGGCGTGCCGTCGATCGTCTTCGGGCTGTTCATCTACATCGTGCTGATCGTCGGCACCGGTTCGAGCTTCGCCGGCTACAAGGGCGCACTGGCGCTGTCGCTGCTGATGCTCCCCGTGGTGACGCGCTCGGCCGAGGTGATCCTGCTGCTGGTCCCCGGCGCGCTGCGCGAGTCGGCGCTGGCGCTGGGCGCACCGCGCTGGCGGGTGATCTTCAGCATCGTGCTGCCGACCGCGCTGCCGGGCATGATCACCGGGGTGCTGCTGGCGGTCGCGCGCGCCGCCGGCGAGACCGCGCCGCTGCTGTTCACGGCGGCCGCCGCGAAGGCGACGAGCTTCAACCTCGGCGGGTTCATGAACTCGCTGCCCGTGCAAATCTACAGCGACGTCACATCTCCGACCACAGCCGTGGTAAACCGTGCGTGGGGCGCCGCACTGACCCTTGTCGTCATGATCCTCTTGCTGAACCTGATCGCCCGCCTGATCGCCCGAAGGAGCCGCCTTGCATGACATCCAACGGATCACCTCTCCGGACCGCTGACGTGGAGCCCGACGACCTAATCGAGTCCGGTCCGGCTCGCTCCCCTGTACCCCGGTCGGCCAAGCCTTCTTCAGCCGCCCCGTCGCCGGCGCCGTCCGCCGTGCCCGCCAAGCCGGGCCTGAGTGTGCGCTTGGAGAAGCTGCGCGCGTTCTACGGTGCAAGCGAACAGGTCAAGGGCGTCGATCTCGACTTTCGCGCCAACGAGGTGACCGCGATCATCGGCCCGTCGGGCTGTGGCAAGTCGACGATGGTGCGCTGCATCAACCGCATGCACGAGGAGATCCCGGGCGCCCGTGCCGAGGGCAGGGTGCTGCTCGACGATCTCGACATCTACGACTCCGCTGTCGACGTCGTCGCGGTACGTCGCGCGATCGGCATGGTCTTCCAGAAGCCGAACCCGTTCCCGACGATGTCGATCTTCGACAACGTGGCCTCTGGCCTGCGGCTGTCATCGCGCGGGCGCGGCGATCTGCACAAGAAGGTCGAGGCCGCGTTGCGCGGCGCCGGCCTATGGGAGGAGGTCTGCGGACGATTGCAGGAGCCCGGCGCCGGCCTCTCCGGAGGCCAGCAGCAGCGGCTGTGCATCGCGCGCTCGCTGGCTGTCGATCCCGAGGTGATCCTGATGGACGAGCCCTGCTCGGCGCTGGACCCGATCGCGACACTGAAGATCGAGGAGCTGATCGCCGAGCTCAAGCAGCGCGTGACGATCGTGATCGTCACGCACAACATGCAGCAGGCCGCGCGCGTGGCCGACCGCACCGCGTTCATGCTCTCGGGCCAGCTCGTCGAGGTCGGCCCGACGCAGGAGATCTTCACAACCCCCAACGATCCGAGAACCGAGGAATATGTCACCGGAAAGTTCGGCTAACGCCACCGGCGGGCGAACCTCGCTGGGCGGCCCCAACGACGGCGCCGCGCGGGCGGGCACTCATCCCGGTGGGGCGGGCGGGGGCCAATCCGGACGGGCCCACTTCCAGCAGCAGCTGCAGGAGCTGGAGAGTCACGCGCTCGGCGGCCTCGATCTGATCGTCGAGCAGCTCGACCGTGTGCTGGAGGCGCTCAACCACCAGGACGTCGAGCTCGCCCAGATGGTGATCGCCGACGACGACCGCGTCGACGGACGCTATCTGGAGGTGCATCAGGGCATCCTTTCGCTGCTCGCCCTGCAGGCGCCGGTGGCCGGCGACCTGCGGCTGGTCGCGGCCTTGCTGCACATGATCAAGCACATCGAGCGAATGGGCGACCAGTGCGTGAACATCGCCAAGCTGATCCCGCTCTCCGGGCACGAACCGCCCGTGCGCCAGGAGGTGCTCGAGGCGCTCTCGAAGATGGGCGCCCATGCCCGCTCGGAGGTCGTCCAGTCGAAGGCCGCCTTCGCCGGGCGCGACGTCGGCCTGGCCGAGGATCTCGTCCGTCAGGACCGCGAGATCAACCGCCTGAACCGCGAGATCTTCCGCATGGCGCTCGACATCGGCGAAGACGCCGACACGCGCGAGTGGGCGATGCACATGATCCTCGTGGCCCGCGCGCTGGAGCGGATCGGCGATAACGCCGTCGACATCGGCGAGCAGGTCGCGTTCGTCGTCACCGGCCTGTTCCGCGAGTTCTCCGACTCCTCACATCCCGCCGGAGTACGGCCGGATGCGGCGCCGGACGCCCGTCCCGAGAAGCTCTGATCCGGGCGACTCCTCGCCCTGTCGAGCACGCCTCTGCACGCCGGCGATGGCGCCGCGCCACGTCCGCAAATAGCGTATTTCTCCTGTGAACATCCTGTGACCATTTGCGCAACGCCGCACAACGGTCCCCAAGGTCACCTAAACTGACGTTCGATGACGGACAGCATCAGCGCCATGGAGGAGGCGACGTCGGGCCCAACGGGCGCATCCTCAATGCGCATCGCCGTGCTCGACCGCGACAGCGGGTTCATCCAGGTTCTGAGCAAGCGCCTGGATCGCCTCGGCTGGGAGCACCGCGTGCTCGGCAGCCCGGTGCCCACCGACGCGGTGGCCTCGATGCGGCTGAGCGCGCTCGTCGTCGACCTCGCGGTGCTCGGCCCGCAGGCCTGGGAGTGGCTCGAGCGGCTGTGCGGGGCGCTGCCCGAACTGGGCGTCGTCGTCTGCACCGGGCCCTCGACAGTGGCCCAGCGGGTCCGCGGGCTGCGTCTGGGCGCCGATGACTGGATCACCAAGCCGTGCCACCCCGAGGAAGTGATCGCCCGCGTGCAGGGTGTCGCGCGGCGCCGGCGACGGACCACAAGCCGTGCCGAGTCAAAGCCGTTGATGGCCGGAGAGGTCGAGATCCGCTCCGACCAGTTCCAAGCATTCGTCGGCGGACAGGGCCTCGATCTGACGCGGCGCGAGTTCGAGCTGATCGAGCTGCTCGCGGCCGCCGAGGGACGGGTCCTGGAGCGCGAGGAGATCTACTCCCGGCTGTGGGGCTATGCGATGGTGCGCGGCGACCGCTCGGTCGATGTGTTCGTACGCAAGCTCCGCCAGAAGCTGGAGAAGGCCTCACCGCAGTGGCGCTATATCCACACCCACTTCGGCATCGGCTATCGCTTCGCCGCCGAATCGCTCGAGGTCGTCGGCCTCGACGACGATTCCCTCTTCAGTCCCCGTCGATTGGAACCCCACCCACGCCACCCGCCCCGCCGGCGATCAGGGCGAGCTCACGGGGACGCAGCAGGACCGCGAGCTCACCGCCGGCGCCCTCTAGCCTGACCACCGCCAAGCCGCCCTTCTTCAGATCCGGACGGCCGCCGGTCAGATCCCCGACTACGCCCGACAGGTCAGGCTCGTGACCGACGAGCAGCAGGCGCCCGTCAGCCGGCAGACCGGCCAACTCGGCGAGGGCCTGGCGAGCGTCAAAGCCGGCCGCCAGCGACGAGTGTGCGGACAGCAGCCCGCGCTGCTCCTCACTCCAGTGCTCGGCGGCCAGCTCGGCGGTCTGACGCGCACGTACCTTCGGGCTGAACAGGACGGCGTCGAAGCTCGCCTGCAGCCGCGCGAGCGCGATCCCGGCCACGCGGGCCTGGCTTTCGCCGCGCTCGGTCAACCGACGCTCGGCGTCCGCGCGCGTGCCGTGGGGCTCTGCGTCCCCATGACGCAATAGCCAGAGTTGGCGGGCCATACGTGCTCTAGACACTAGACGATCGTTCCCTGATCCTGGCCAACGATGATCACCGAATCGCCACGCGCTTGGAAAGCGATGTAGCGTTGAGTAGGAGCCATGAGCCAACAATCCACCCATGAGCCCAATCGCCACGAGCAGAAGGACAGCGAGCACCACGAGCTACACGATCCCGCGCTTTACCTAAACCGCGAGCTGTCGTGGCTGGACTTCAACGAGCGTGTGCTGCAACTGGCCGAGGACGAGCGGATCCCGCTGCTCGAGCGCGTGAAGTTCTGCGCGATCTACACGACCAACCTCGACGAGTTCTACATGGTGCGCGTCGCCGGCCTGCGCGACCAGATCGACGCCGGCGTCGAGAACCCGGGCCACGACGGGCGCATCCCCTCGGAGACGATCGCGCTGATCCGCGAGCGCGTGCTGGAGCTCGGCCGGCGCCTGACCGACTGCTTCGAAAGACGCCTGCGCCCCGCGCTGGCCGAGCACGACATCCGCGTGGTCGCCGTGGACGAGCTCGACGAAGAGCAGCGCGCGGAGCTGGCCAGGCACTTCCAGAAGGTGATCTTCCCGGCGCTCACCCCGCTGGCGGTGGCGCCGGGCCGGCCGTTTCCCTACATCTCCAACCTGTCGCTCAGCCTGGCCGTGCTCGTGCGCGACCCCGTGACCGACCAGACGGTGTTCGCGCGCGTGAAGGTGCCGACCGAGATCCTGCCGCGCTTCATCGCCCTCAAGGGGTCGGCAGGGTCGGGATCAGCGGGCTCGGGGTCGACTGGCTCGGGGGGGGTGGGCTCCGGATCGATCACGCTGCTGGCGCTGGAGGACGTGATCGCGAACCATCTCGACGCGCTGTTCCCGGGAATGGAGATCGCCGACTACGACGTGTTCCGCGTCACCCGCGACGCCGACCTGGAGGTCTCCGACGATGCCGCCGACCTGCTGCAGGCGGTCGAGGACGAGCTGCGCCGCCGGCGCTTCGGCGAGGTCGTGCGCGTCGAGGTCGGCACCGACTGCTCGGAGCGTCTGCGCGACGAGCTGGCGGGGCTGCTGGGAGTGCAGGACGACGAGGTCTACCCGGTCGACGGACTGCTCGACATGGGCGCGCTGTGGCAGATCGTCAAGCTGCCCGGCTACGGCGAGCTGCGCGAGGAGCCGCTCACCGGGCACACCCACCCGCGGCTGCTGCGCCACGAAGGCGAGCGGCCGGACGTGCTCGGCGCGATGCGCGAAGGCGACCTGCTCGTGCACCACCCCTACGACTCGTTCTCGACCTCGGTCGAGCGCTTCGTCGAGCAGGCCGTGGCCGATCCGAACGTGCTGGCGATCAAGCAGACCGTGTACCGCACGAGCGACGACTCTCCCCTCGTGCCGGCGCTGATCGACGCGACCGAGCGGGGCAAGCAGGCGGTCGCGCTGGTCGAGCTGCAGGCGCGCTTCGACGAGCGCATGAACATCCACTGGGCCAAGGCGATGGAGGAGGCCGGCGTGCACGTGGTGTATGGCCAGCCGTCGCTGAAGACGCACGCCAAGTGCGTGCTCGTCGTGCGCCGCGAGGGCGACGGAGTCCGCAACTACGTGCACATCGGCACCGGCAACTACCACTCCGCGACCGCGCGGCTGTACACCGACTTCGGGCTGTTCACGACCGACGAGCAGATCGGCGCCGACGTGGCGGACATGTTCAACTACCTGACCGGCTACGGCCGTCCGCTGCACTATCGCAAGGTGCTGACCGCGCCCAACCAGCTGCGCGATGGCCTGATCGATCAGATCGAGCGCACGATCGCCGCGCACTCGCCCGAGTCGCCGGGACGGATCGCGTTCAAGATGAACGCGCTCGTCGACGGACGCTGCATCCGTGCGCTCTACAAGGCCTCGCAGGCGGGCGTGCAGGTCGATTTGAACGTGCGCGGAATCTGCTGCCTGCGACCCGGCCTACCGGGGATCTCCGAGAACATCAGGGTCGTCTCGATCGTCGGGCGTCTGCTCGAGCACTCGCGCGTCTACGCCTTCGAACGCGACGGCGAGTACACGATCTACATCTCCTCGGCCGACCTGATGCCGCGCAACCTCGACCATCGCGTCGAGCTGGCGGCGCCCGTCGAGTCGCCGGAACTGCGGGGCGAGCTGCTCGACACGCTGGAACGGGCGTTCGCCGACAACCAGAGCTCGTGGGAGCTGGACGGTGAGGGCATCTGGCAGCGGCGTTCTCCGGGCCCTGGCGAGCAACCCCGCAATCTGCAGTTGGAGCTGTCCGAGCTGCATGCGCGCCGCGCCGGCGAGGATCGGCCCGACGGCGAGCGAGACCTGGGCACACCGCTGAGCCGCTGAGGCTCCTCGAAGGAACTGCGGCGTCCACGTGCGACAGTCCCTGACCCGCGGCACGGCGATCCTTGTGGCGGCCGGTGCGGTATCGGTTGCGTTGCCGCTGTCGATCTCGGCTCACGGGGTGCCCACGGACACAAGAGGCGCTCTCCACGCCACATCAGGTCCCTCGACGACGGCCGTCGCCGCGGCCCGTCCTGGAAGCACCGGCCCGTGCGCGAGCAGGCGCACGCACCTGCGCTGCCCCGATCTGATCATGTCCGCGCCCCGCGAACTGCACACGGACCGCAGCACGATCCCGGGACGCGTGCTGCTGCGCGCGACGAGCTCGGTCGATAATCGTGGCAGTGGTGCGCTCGAACTTCGCGCCCATCGCATCGGCGCGCGCGGCACCGTCGTCTACCAGGCGATCGACGACCGCCGCGGGCGGGCGCACCTGTTCCGCACGGCGGCGCATTTGACCTACAAGTTCATCCCGGGCGAGCGCTACGGATACGGCGACGTCGGAGACGCGAGCTACTGGAAGCTCCGTCACGCCGCCGCCTTCGAGCTGTGGTCCGTCGGCCCGCACAGGCGAGCGCTGCGTCTCGTGCGTCGCGGCCCGAAGGTCGATTACTGCCTGCGCGACCTGACTCGTACTCGTCCCTCGAGGCGCTCCCCGGCAGCGGCCGTGTACCCGGCATGCAGTGAGAACCAGGACATGAAGCGCGACGTGCTTGGCACCTCCGTCGGCTGGTCGGACGTCTATCCGTATTCCTACCCAGAACAGTGGATCGACGTGACCGGCCTGCGCGGCCGCTTCGCCTATGTGCAGATCGCCGACCCCGATGATCTCCTGTTGGAGTCGAGCAAGCACGACAACGTCTCCGAGACCTATATCGACCTTCCCTCAGGCCGCGTGCTCGGGACCCGCGTCGGCGTCGCGGCGCCCTGAGCGGCACAACGATGCGCTCGCGGTTCCCTCAGGCGGCCGGGCTGGGCAGCGTATCCAGCGCCGCCCTCATAGCGATCATCCGCAGGCGAAGCGGATGCCGAAAAAACCGAAGCGTAGGATTGTCTGATCGACGTCGAAACTTGGGAGGAGATATGCCGCGCTATCTGATCGAGAGGGCCTGGGATGAACTGGAGGACGGGGGGGCGGCGAAGGGTCGCCTCTCGAAGCGCATCCTGTCTGAGAACCCGAAGTTCTCCCCAATCGTATGGGAGCACAGTCACGTAGTCATGGACGAGGACGGTCAGATGAAGTCCTTTTGCGTCTATTCGTCGCCCAGCACGGAGCTCATACGGGAGCACGCCGAGCTGGTTGGCGACCACACGATCGGGGGGATCTACGAGATCGGCGGCGACATCTCGCCCGGGGACTTCGACTGATCCATCGGCGCAAGATCGCGGTTTGTGTGCATCTGGGCCGTCGCAGCGACGGCCCGACCATCGAGCGGATCTCCTCCGGGTCGGTGCGCTCGGACAGCGCCGTAAACCCGGACAGGTCGGCGAACATGACGGTCACCCACCGCCGCTCCCCATCCTCGCTTTCGAGGGCCCCGGACGTCGAGGTGCGATCGCTCTCGCACGGCGCGCCACACGACCCGCAGAAGCCAAAACCGAGAGGGTTCTCCTTGCCGCACGAGGCGCATTTCAGCCACAGCGACCCTCCGCAGTGCCCGCAGAAGCGTTGCGCGGGATCGTTGACCTCAGCGCAGCTGGGGCAGGGTGCCGTCCCAGCCATGCGTGCTACGCGTACATGTCCGCGGAGATGCGGTTGACCTCGACCACGGCGTCGGCGGGGATGCCGACGCGCTTGGCGGCGGCGAGGATCATGTCGGGGGAGGGTGCCTCGTAGAGGCAATAGGAGCGCCGTCTGTCGGCGCTGAGGAACGAGAACAGCCAGCGCACGCCCTCATCCGCATTGACCTCCTCGATCAGCTTGACGTCGTCGCTCGTGAGGTCGAGCTGCTCGGCGAATGCGCGCTCGATCACATACATCGGCATCTGTTGGATGCTACGCCATCGCTCAGCTCTCAGCCAAGCCGCGCCGAAAGGCATAGGCCGTCGCCTGGGTGCGGTTCGCGCACGCGGTCTTGCGGAGAATGCTGCGCACATGGTTCGCGGCAGTGTGCTCGCTGATGAACAGTGTGATCCCGATCTCACGATTCGAGAGACCGCGAGCCATCAGCCGAAGCACGTCGAGCTCGCGGATGGAAAGGCCATCCGGCAATGGCGAGCTCGACACCGGCGCCAGGGCTCGGGCACGCGCGAGCAACGTGGGCATCCCCACAGCATCGGCGATGCGAATGGCCTCGGTGAGGAGCTGATCTGCGTAGGCGGCGTCTCCCCCGCGCAGCAGCATGCGCCCGTACTCGTAGGCGGTATGGGCGAGCCACGTGTCCGCGCCCATCTGCCTGTTGAAGTGCAGGGCCGCCTCGAAGTGGCTGGCCGCGTTGTCGGTGTCGCCGAGTGTCACGGCGAGCATTCCCAGGTAGCGGTCGGCGGCGCCGTAGCAGGCGACGCCGTGGCCGATCATCACGTTTATGCCGGCAAGTGGCGCGAGCAGCGGGTAGACGAGCGAGGCGACCCCCTCGTGCGCGACCGCGCTGGCGGCATCGGCGAGGTAGGTGAGCGAGGCGAGCCAGAGCCCCTCGCGCAACGGCTCAAGACCCTCGGCCTGCACGCGGTCGAGCTCGCTGCGGACCTGCTCCTCCATAGCGAGCTCGGCGAGCATCGCCGCGAGGCCGGGACGCCACGCCCCGCCGCCTCGATCGCCGGCCGCGAGTACGCGGATCACTGGAGCTAACTCGGCAAGGCGGCCCTGCTCGCGCCGCACCCCGAACATCTGGATGCCGTAAACGCCCGACGCGTCCCGGCCGACAAGCAGCCGGCCCCATTCGCGTGAGCGCTCCGCGGCCGCCTCAGCCTCCGCGAGCCGACCCTCCAGCAGCGCCAGTGCGGATCGGTAGTGCTCGGAGACGTGGAGGTTGAAGGGCTGGCGCGTGTGCTGCGCCAGCTCGAGGGCGACCATCAGCTCTTGGCGCGCGGGCCCGATCTCGCCGAGTGCCATCAGCGCGGAGACCCGCCACTGCGTCGCCTCTGCCCGGCCCTCGACATCGCCCATCGCTTCGGTTAGTTCGCGGGCCTCATCGAGCATCTCGATGATCTCTCGCAGGCTCGTGGTTGCGCGCCCCCAGTAGGCCCCCATGAGCACCGTGGCCAGCCCGGACCGGTCGTCGATTCGGCGCGCCATCGCGATCGCGTCCGCGCGTGCGAGGGCGGCCCGGTCCGAGTTGCCCTCGATCTCGAGTGCGCGGGCGAGGCTCGCGAGCAGGCCGACACGAAGCGAGGAGTCCTCACGCGCGAGCGCGGCCGACGCCTCCTCGAGCAGCTCACGGGCGCCCTCGTCGGTGAGTCCCGGCCGCCAGCAGCTCGTCTCGAACCCGATTGCCGCGCAGGCGAGCAGCTTTCCCTCCCCGAGGTCTCGCGCGATCTCAGACGCCTGGCGAAAGGACTGCAGCGAGTCGAGCGACCTGCCGGCGCGAAACAGCGCCGTGCCGAGGTCAAGCAGGATCTCGGCGCGTTGGCGCTCGTCCAGCACACCCATCTGTAGAGCTGTGCGCAGACGGACGGTGGCCTCGTCGTACGCCAACGCAGCCGACGCCGCCTTCGCCGCGAGGAGGTTGTACTCCACCGCTTGGGACGCTCCGCCGACCGGGGCCGCCGCCGCGAAATGATGCGCCAGGTCGGCGAGCACACGCCCGTGCTGCGGCTGGTCGACCGCCTCCAGCGCCTGGGCGATGCGGAGGTGCAGCTCGGCGCGGCGCAGGACACTCAGCCGGTCATACAACGCTCGGCGCACGAGCTCGTGCGTAAAGCGGTACGCCAGCGCCGGGAAGGGCAGCTCCTCGATCATCCCGCTGCGCATCGCCGGTTCCAGTGCGTCGATCTGCTCGAGCTCGACGGGCGCCGCGCGGCGCAGGACGTCGAGCTCGAACTCGGGGCCGGCGACGGCGGCCAGCTCGAGCAGGTCTCTGCTGGCCGGATCGAGTCTGCTCAGGCGCTGGCTGACGACCTCGCGGACACTCTGAGGCGATGCGATCTCCCGCAGGGGCGCAGTCAACCGGAGGGTGCCGTCTTCGATCGCGAAGGCATCCGTCTCGATGAGCGCCCGCCAGAGCTCACAGAGCAGAAAGGCGTTGCCCTCGGTGAGCTCACGCAGCGCGCGGGAGAGCTCGGGCTCGGCGGGATCGATCTCGACGCCGCCGGCCTGGCGCACGAACTCCCCGATGTCTTCTTCGCTCAGGCCGCGCAGGCGCAGGCGCACGACGTGCTCTGAACGGCGCAGGTCGGCAAGCGCGTCGGCGAGCCCGTCCGGAATATCGGCCTCGGTGTCTCGGAACGTCGCCAGCACGAGCACACGGGCCTCGCTGCTCGCACGAGCGAGGTGGCGCACCAGCACGAGCGTGGGTGTATCCGCCCAGTGGCAGTCCTCGAGCACGAGCAGCACCGGCTGGCGGCGACCGGCGCCCGCGAGGAGGTCGGTCACCGCCGTGTGCAGACGGTGGCGCTCGGTGTCGGGGTCGGCGGCCACCGGCGCGGGCAGCCCGCTGACGCGAGCGTCCAGGTCGGGAAGCAGACGGGCTAGCTCGCCGCCCGCGCCGCCGAGGTCCGCACGAAGCGCATCGGGGTCGGTGCCGCGAACGAGCTGGTCGAGAGCCTCGGCGAAGGGGCGGTAGGGCGTGTGCACCACGGCGTCGCAGGCGCCGTAGAGCACGAGCACCTCTTCGCAGGCGACCTCGTGCGCCAACTCCCGCACAAGGCGGCTCTTACCCGAGCCGGCCTCGCCGCCCAGCAGTGCGAGCCGACCACGCTCTCCGGCCTCGCGCGGAACAAGGACCCGCAGCGCCGCGAGCTCCGCCGAGCGGCCGACGAACGGGGAGGGCGAGGGGAGTCGTAGAGGGCCGGGAAGCTGTTGCATGGCAGGAATTGACGCTAGTCAGATCTGATTATCGCTCTCCGATGGGTCATGCTGTGATCGGCGAGCAAACTGTGTCAATCCAGGTCATGAAAGCGGCGGTGGAGCCCGTTACCGTCACCTTGCAATCGGGAGCACTCTCGGCGCGGAGTCCAACGAAGCGGAGGCAGACATGAGCACCACCACGAATGCGGCACTCACAGCGCGAGCAGAGCTCGGGGCGAAGTTCACGGGTGAGCTGGTCGGTCCCGAAGACCCAAGCTACGAGCAGGCGCGCGCGGTCTACAACGCAATGATCGACCGCCGGCCCGCGCTGATCGCCCGCTGCGCCGGCACTGCAGACGTGGCAGAGACGATCGCCTTCGCGCGCCGCCACGACCTCCTGCTCGCTGTTCGCGGAGGCGGCCATAACGGCGGCGGACTCGGAGTCTGTGACGACGGAGTCGTCCTCGACCTCTCTCTCATGCAGAGCGTCGAGGTCGATCAGGGCGCGCGCACGGTCCGCGTCGGCGGCGGCTGCACCTGGAATCAGGTCGACGCCGCGACACACGAGGCCGGCCTGGCCACGCCATCGGGGATCGTCGGCACCACGGGCGTCGGCGGCCTCACCCTGGGGGGCGGCATCGGTCACCTCTCGCGCAAGCACGGGCTCACGATCGACAATCTGATCGAGGCCGACGTCGTCCTCGCCGACGGCACGCAGGCCCGCGCAAGCGTAGATGAGAACCCCGAGCTGTTCTGGGCGCTGCGGGGCGGCGGCGGCAACTTCGGCGTCGTCACCTCATTCAGCTTCCGAGCGCACCCCGTCTCCACCGTGCTCGCCGGGCCGACGTTCTGGCCGCTGGAGCAGACAGCCGAGGTGATGCGCTTCTACCGAGAGTTCCTTCCCTCCGCACCCCGTGAGCTGAGCGGGTTCTTCGCGACTATGACCGTGCCCCCCGCGGACATGTTTCCCGCCGAGCTGCACCTGCGCAAGGTGTGCGGCGTGGTGTGGTGCTACACCGGCCCCCAGGACGCCGCCGCCGAGCTGTTCGCGCCTGTGCAGGCACTCGGAACGCCACTCCTGCACGGAGTAGGACCGATGCCGTTCCCGGCGCTGCAAAGCCTCTTCGACGGCCTCTACGTCCCGGGGCTGCAGTGGTACTGGCGCGCGGACTTCGTCCGTGAGCTCCCCGACGCGGCGATCGAGCAGCATATGGCGTTCGCGGAGAGGCTCCCGACGCTCCACTCGACCATGCACCTCTACCCGATCGACGGGGCCGTGCACGACATCGGCGCCGCCGACACTCCGTTCAGCTACCGCGACTGCAACTGGGCCGAGGTGATCATCGGCGTGGACCCCGATCCCGTCAACGCCGGTCCCATCCGCGACTGGACCGTCGACTACTGGGACGCCACCCACCGCTACTCGGCCGGCGGGGCATACGTGAACTTCATGATGGACGAGGGACACGAGCGCGTGCGCGCAACCTACGGCGAGAACTACGACCGCCTCGCCACCGCCAAGGCGACCTACGACCCGACGAACACCTTCCGCGTCAACCAGAACATCGAGCCGAATGCGTGATCGCGGGCACGATCCGCCCTGCAGCGGCGCGGGGGATGGTGTTTGTTGGCGATGCTGGAGGCAGGGCCATCGGATCAAGCGTGGTGGCCTATAGCTCTATCGTGAAACGAGATGGAGTCGCCGATCGTGACAAGATCGGCGGTAGACCCGTCCGTAACCCGGGTATGAGTCCCAACCAGTGGAGGTGGCAGATGGCCGAACCCGGACCACCCACAGAGGGAATTGTGCTGACCCACTTCATCGTCTCGGACGACGTCGAGCGCTCTCGGCGCTTCTACACCGACGTGCTCGGTGGCAAGGTGGTCTTCTCCGGTCCGGCCGGAGAACCGACCAATGTCGCGCTCGCCAACAGCTGGATTGTCATCAACGCGGGCGGAGGCCCGACCGACGACAAGCCCGCGGTCACCCTCCAGACGCCACACGATCCCGACCGGGTCAGCAGCTTCCTCAATATCCGGGTCAAAGACATCGAGGCCGTGTACGCCGAGTGGAGCGCCCGTGGTGCTCAATTCCTGACGCCGCCGAAGCAGCACCAGTACGAGATCCGTTGCTACATCCGCGATCCCGACGGTCATCTGATCGAGGTCGGGCAAACCACGGACCCCGGGGACTGGACCCCCCCTCAATGGCAGTCGAGTACAACCGGCTCAGAGCCCGAGTAAACGCCGAGATCACCAGCGAGATCAGTCACGTCGAAGGTGGACGGTCCCCGGTTGCTGAGATCCCGACTCGAACGATCCGTCATGTCTTCGGTTTTTCAAGCTTTCCCGAAAGCCATCGAAGGCGGTGCTACCCCTCTCAGGCGGCCGGGCTGGGCAGCGCGTCCAGCGCCACCTTAAGCTCGTCGACCGACTGGTAGTCCAACCCGAGCAGATGATCATGACGAGCACGGACGACGCCATCCTCGTCGATCACGATCACCGCGCGCTTGATCCCGAGGCGGGCAGAGAAGGCGCTGTAGCTCATCGCGACCTGCCGATCGACGTCTGACAGCAGCGGGACATTGAGCGAGTGCTTGGCGATAAACCCCTCATGTGAGGCGAGATCCTGCGAGGAGATGCCCACGACGGTGGCATCAAGCGCGGCAAAGTCCTCGGCCCGATCGCGATAGGAGCAGAACTGTTTCGTACACACCATCGTGTTATCACCGGGATAGAACAACAGCACGACCCGCTCGCCGCGATGCTCGGACAGCTTGAAGGGCCCGTCCGTGCCGGGCAGCTCGAAATCGGGCGCCTGCTCGCCCACCTGCGGAGTCTTTGCCATGTTCGCTCGCCTTTCGATCGTGTGAACGGGTTATGCAGCCCAGCTACGGCTCAGCCTCAGCCGCAATTCAGCATAACGGTCATCAGAGGTCGTACCGCCCGAGCAGGTTCAGCCAAAGCTCACTGCGCGGGGAAGCACTTGGACGGCGTGTCCCATGCCCTTGGCGGACGGGCGTGCGAGCGATAGCCTCAAGTAGATCATGGAGGAATCGCTCTGCGGCCAGCTGTTGCTTGCCTCACCGGCGCTGATGGACCCCAACTTCAGGCGTGCGGTGGTGCTGATCGGCGTGCACAGCCACGAGGGTGCGATGGGCGTCGTGCTGAACCGCCCCTCCGAGGTGACGGTCAGCGAGGCGGTCCCGCAGTTGGAGCAGACCGTCAAGGAGCTGGAGCCGGTATACGTCGGCGGCCCCGTGCAACCAAGCTCGATCGTGTTCCTCGCGGAGTTTCTCGACCCGACCCCGGCGGGACTGCTGGTGCTGGGCCGGATCGGCTTCCCCGCGCCGGACGCCGGGATCGACGAGCTGACCGAGGCGACCGCGCGCCGGCGCGTGTTCGCCGGGTACGCGGGCTGGGGCGAGGGGCAGCTCGACGCGGAGGTCGACCAAGGTGACTGGATCGCTCATAACGCCGTGCCCGATGACGTGTTCACCGAGGTACCGGAGGACCTGTGGAGCAATGTGCTCACGCGCATGGGCGGCAGCTACGCGCTGATCGCCCGGATGCCCCCCGACCCGAGTGTGAACTGACGAATCCCGCGGCGCGCATGCGGATGCCCGCGAAAACCTGTCTTGCTGTCTCGTTGTCGTGCGATGGCTGCGCGAGGAGCCGCTCCGCCTCGTCGCCGACGCGCTCGACCATCGAGCTGGTCGCAACACGGGCAAAGCGGTTGCTGTAACCGACCTCCTTGGCGAGGATCTCCCATGTGTCGGCTTTGACTTCATCGATCTGCCGGGCACCGTCGAGGTTCATCGCCAGCCGCCTCGCCAGTTCGGGATAGACGGTGGTGCTGACCAAGTCGTACAGCGGCGCGAGCGTAGGAGCATCGGCGTCATAGAGCAACGAGAAATTCTTGGCATGTGCGTCACAATTGCCAATCAGCCAGTTGAACACCATCGCACGCCAGAAGGCTTGCAAGTCCTGAGCTGGCTTGGCTGAGCTAAGGCGCAAAAGCGTCACCGTATCGGCCACAGTCGGGCCCCCGTCGGCCTGGTACTTCCGATCCGAGGGACGACCAAGGGCCTGACAGATGTCCTCCTGGTGCAGCCGACGAATCGGGTCAGAGGTCAGGTCGCGGTCATAGCGCTCGACCAGTAGATATCGAAGGCCCGAGGAGCTCACCCGTTTGGCCACAGACGCGGCGGGTAGATTCACGGCGCTTGCCAGCTCCATGCAGAAGGCCTCGTTGTCCACCAAACCCGGGAAGCGGGAGGGCTCGGGCTTGATGATGTGAGTAGTGGCCGCGGCCGCGTTCAGTGGCAGGGCGACATCCTCACCATCGCGGACCACCGGCAGCTTGGGCTGCGCGCCCGCAAGCGAGAGGCGCGTCCCCTCCTCCGGGTCTGCCGCGAGCGGTCGCCGTGGTAGTTCACGCAGCAGCTTGTCGAGCTGCTCCTCGCTCAACGATCTCGACCGAGGTTCGTTCGGGAGCTCGACGCCGACCTCGAGCAGCGTGATAGCACCGGCACAATCGCCGCCCAACTCTTGTAAGAGCGCGTAGTCGTTACCGACCGAGACCCCGAGATTACGCGCGAGCACCTCTCGCGCCTCGCCCTCGAGCAGTAGCCCGCCGAATACGGCGCGGCAAACGGCATGCGGATGGGCGGCATCCTGAATCGGAAGGGCCTGCGAGATTGGCTGTCCCGCGTAGTCCGAGTCGTAACGGAACTGGAGGTTGCCGTTGTCCTTACGAATCAACCGCCCAGTTCGTCGGCCGGCAAGATAGACAATCAGCTCGCCCATCGCATCAGCCGCGCGGTCGAACGTCCACGTCCATTCCCAGGGCATGCACGAGCTTCAGTACAAGATCAAGACTTCCCGCTCTCTGGCCTCGCTCGAACAGGCTGACGAACGCTCGGTGCACGCCGGTCACATCTGCAAGCTCTTCCTGAGTTATGCCAAGCTCACGCCGTCGAGCGCGCACGAGTTCGGCGAGATCGTTGGTCGTCTGCACGATCATGATCGTCTGACACTAGCGCTCTCCTCGGTCGATGCTATCGAATGACCGCAAAAGTGGCATTTTCCTTAAATGCCATCGAATGACCGCATTTAGGCTACTTCCGGGCAAATGTCACTGAACGACCGCAAAACCACAACTCTTGGCCAGAAACAAGGAGTCCCAGCCCGATCAAGATGATGGGCGGCATTCTTCACCCGCGTACATGAACTGGAGGCGGCTACTCTGTGCGGAGGGCAATCCTCGCCCTACAGCATCTTCGCCTTTCCCCAACCTCATCCTTCCCCGGAGTCACGCCATGCTCAAGCTCGCCCGCTGGTCGACAACCCACCGCAAGTACGTGCTGATCGGCTGGATCGTGCTGCTGTTCGGGGTCAACGCGATCGCGCAGTCGGCGGGGACCAGCTACTCCAATAACTTCACGCTGCCCAACTCCGGCGCCCAACGCGCCGCCGACCTGCTCCAGCACAGCTTCCCCGCGCAGGCGGGCGACCGCGACACGATCGTCTACAAGGTCGGCTCCGGGACCGTGCTCGACCCGGCGGTGAAGGCGCGGATGAGCAAGATGTTCGCCGAAGTCGAAAAGCTTCCCCACGTCGCGGCTGTGATCAGCCCCTACGCGGGCCCCGCCGCGGGCAAGGCGATCTCCGCGAACGGCCAGATCGCGTTCGCGACCGTCGTGTTCGACGAAAAAGCGAATCTCCTGCCAAAGAGCGCCGCCGAACGCGTCGTCAAGGTCGCCCGTGCCGCGGAGAAGCCTGGACTGCAAGTCGAGCTCGGCGGCCAGGCGATCGAGGCGACCGAGCAGGCGGGCTTCGGCATCTCCACCGGCGTCGGTCTGCTCGCGGCGGTCGTGATCCTACTGCTGACGTTCGGCTCGGTCGTGGCGATGGGCCTGCCGATCATCACCGCGCTGTTCGGCCTCGGCACGGGTCTCGGCCTGATCGCGCTGTTCACGCATGTCGTCGACACGCCCAATTTCTCCTCCGAGCTTGCCGCGATGATCGGGCTCGGCGTCGGGATCGACTACGCGCTGTTCATCCTCACGCGCTTCCGCGAGGCCTACGCGACGCCCGGCTCCACCTTCGAGAACCCCCGCGAGTCCGTCGTCCAGGCGCTCGATACCGCCGGTCGCGCTGTCCTGTTCGCGGGTACGACAGTGGTGATCGCGTTGCTCGGGATGATGTTGCTGGGCGTCAGCTTCCTCTACGGCGTGGCGATCTCCGCGTCGATCGGCGTGCTGCTGGTGATGCTCGCGTCGCTGACGCTGCTGCCGGCGCTGCTGACCACGTTCGGCGCGCGGGTCGCGCGGCCGAGTCGCCGGGCCCGGCGCCGCGCGGCCAAGGCGCAGGCAGCCGCGGCAGCCGGCGCGCCCGCCCAGGGCGCCGCGATCGCCACGAGCCAGGCGCTCTCGGCCACTCCCGCCATGGCCTCCCCCGCCACGGCCAACGCCGGGAACGGCAATGGCCCAGCGGGCGAGCCGGGCATCGTCGAGGGCGGCGTGTGGCTGCGCTGGAGCATGTTCGTGCAGCGCAAACCATGGAGCATCGCGATCGTCTCGACACTCGTGATGCTCGCGATCGCGGCGCCGGCGACCGCGCTGCGGCTCGGCTCCAGCGACGCCTCGAACGACCCCGCGAGTCAGACCACGCACAAGGCCTACGAGCTGCTGGCAGAGGGCTTCGGCCAGGGCTTCAACGGGCCGCTGCTGGTCGTGGCGAAGGTCCCGATTCCAAGCAAAGAAGCCGCCAAACAGGGTGTCTCCCAGGCGCCCGCGCCAGGTGAAGGCAAGGCTCCTGTCGAACAGCTCCGCGCGGCGATCGCCGCCACCCCGGGCGTCGTGGCGGTCGCCCCGGCCAAGCTCAGCCCGAGCGGTGAAGTCGCGACGATCACGGTCTACCCGCACTCCTCCCCCCAGGCATACGCGACCACCCAGCTTGTGGAACGCCTGCGCAACAAGGTGGTTCCACCGCTCCAGACGCACACCGGCATGGCCGTCTACGTCGGCGGCGTGACCGCCGCGGGCGTCGACTTCGCCACGACGCTCGGGCACAAGCTGCCGCTGTTCATCGGCGTCGTCGTGTTGCTCAGCGCGCTGCTCTTGATGGTCGTGTTCCGCTCGCTGGTGATCCCGGTGCAGGCCGCCTTGATGAACCTGCTCTCGATCGGCGCCTCGCTCGGCGTGATCGTGGCGATCTTCCAATGGGGCTGGGTCGGAGGCCTGATGGGCGTTCAGCCGGGGCCGATCGAGTCGTTCATTCCCGTGATGCTGTTCGCGATCGTGTTCGGCCTGTCGATGGACTACGAGGTGTTCCTGATCTCGCGCATGCACGAGCGCTGGGTGCAAACCGGCGACGATCAGCGCGCGGTTCAGGAGGGCCTGGCGCTGACCGGGCGGGTGGTCACCGCCGCTGCCGCGATCATGGTCTGCGTGTTCCTGTCGTTCATGCTCGGTGAAAACCGCATCATCAAGGAGTTCGGCCTCAGCCTCGCCAGCGCCGTGTTCCTCGACGCGCTGGTCATCCGCTGCCTCTTGCTGCCCGCGGTGCTCAGCATCATCGGCGCGCGCACCTGGCAGATCCCCGCGTGGCTCGATCGGGTGCTGCCACGAATGAACATCGAGGGCAGCTCCATCTCCAGTACCGGGAAGCACGGCGAGGACGAACCACACACCTCGCGGCGAGCACGGCCCGAGGTGGCAACCGAGGGAGCGGACGGCTGAGCCGATTCTGCGGGGGGGCATCTGCCGCGCTGGCTCTGGCTTGCGCGGCGCTCCTGCTCATCTTGCCCGCCGGACGTGCGTCCGCCTCGGGGCAGCCGGCGGTCGGTCATCCCGCGGCCGTCATTCTCTTCCTGCCCGGCGCGACCAGCCGGGAGCTCGCGAGCGTGCCTTCACTGTCCACGGGCATCCTCAGCGCTGCGCAGGGCTCCTACACGACTGCCCAGCTGCTGCTCGACATCACCCAGGGAGCGCGCGTCTCCACCTCGGCCTACAACCCCGCACGTCCGCCGACCCTGTCGCTACACCCGCACGGTGCGGGCGCCCTGGTCGGACCATGGCGGGCGGTGCTCGAACGCGCGCACGGCGCGCCGCAGATCCTCGAACCGGGGCTGCTCGCGTCACAAATCCCGGGAGGTGGCGGCTACGTGGGGATCGTTGGGGGAAATGACGTAGACGGCGTGTCCGCGGCTGACCAACGTGGCACGATCGCTGCACGCTCGCTCGGATCGGCGGCATCGCTGCCGGGGCGCATCGCCGCGTTGAGCGCGCACCGCGCACTGGTCGTGGCGGACCTCCCGGCGGGTGCGAGTGGCCTTTCAGACCTGCGCTCGCTGACCGCCACCCGGCCGGCGGGCACGCTCGAGATCGTCGTGCAGCGCGCGCCCGACCTTCCCGGCAACGAACTGCTGTGGATCGCTCTCGCCGGGCTCGGCGGAGGACACACGCTCACCTCGCAGACCACCGACCAGCGCGGGCTGATCGCCTCCGTCGACCTCGCGCCGACGATCCTCCGCCACCTCGGCCTGCCCGTGCCGAACGCGATGCGCGGTAAGCCGATCGAGCTCGACGGCGCCTTCGACGGCGCCCACCTGCGCTCGTTCAAAGCCCGCCTTGGAGTCATCTACAGCCGGCGAATGGGCGCGCTGGCCTGCCTGCTCGGCACATGGGCGCTATTGATGCTCATCGCGCTCCTTTCGCGGCACCGCGCAGCCCGTGCGTGGGTTGCGCGCGTCGGGGGCCTCGCGCTCTTGTGGACACCCGTGGCGGTGCTCGTCCCGGCGGCTTTCGCACCCAGCCGCGGCGTCGAAGACGGACTGCTCGTGCTGATCTGCTTCGCCTTCGCCGCGCTTTCCGACCGATTGCTGCCCTGGCCGCGCGCGCCGCTCGCACCCGCGATCGTCGCTGTCGTGGCAATCACCGTCGACGCGCTCGCCGGCACACAGCTGCTCGTGCGCTCGCTGCTCGGGCCCAACCCGGAGCTCGGCGTGCGCTTCTACGGGATCGGCAACGAGCTCAAGTCGGGCCTCGCCGTGCTCGTCTTCGCCGCCGTCGCCGCCGTGCTCTACCCCGCCGTGCGCTCGCACCGCGCGGCCACGACGATGGCCGTGACGGGAATCGTGCTCGCGGTGATCGAGGGCTCGGCGAGGATCGGCGCCGGCGTCGGCGGCGTGATTCTCGTCAGCGCCGGCACGGCCGTCGCCACCGTGCTGCTGCTCCCAGGAGCACTCACCCGTCGACGTACGCTGATCGTGCTGATCAGCCCGATCGTGGGTCTGGTGGTGCTCGCGGCGATCGACCTCACGACCGCCCACGGCACCGGCCACTTCACCGGTAGCGTCCTCGACGCACGCTCCGCCGGCGACATTCGCGACATCATCGTCCGCCGCTACACCGCCGCCTGGGACGAGCTCAAGCACGGCCTGATGCCCTTTGCCACCGCGCTCGCGCTGATCCTGTCAGTGCTCGGCGTGCGCCACCGCCGGCGCCTGCTCGCACCGGTCGCCGTCGACCCCGCGTGGCTGGCTGCGCTCGCCGGCGGCCTCACCGCGGGCGTGGTCGGCGCCCTCTCCGAGGATTCCGGCCCGGTCCTGCTCGTGGTCGCCGTTGGTGCCCTGGGTTGCGTACTCAGCTACCTCTGGGGCCGGCCCTCCGAAGACCTCACGCAGCGCAATCCGAGCACGACCCGTGCAGAACTATCTCGTGCTCGGCCACCTGCAGGGGAACCCGCTCGCTGAGCGTCTCGATCGCGCTCTCGAGGGCCGGGTCGGAGAACGGCATCACCAGGCCGCACTCGTCGCAGACCAGATGGTGATGGTGCTCCTCGTGCTCGCAAACGCGCTCGTAGCGGACCATCGCCTGGCCGGTCTCCACGCGTTGAACCAAGCGCAACCTCTCCAGCTCGTCGAGGATCCTGTAGATGCTCGCGCGGCTCACCCTGCGTTGCTCGCCGCGCAGCGCGTCCTCGATCTCCACCGCCGTCAAAGCGCACTCCTGACCGTCGAGCAGCTCCACGACCGCGCGGCGCGCGCCGCCGCGCTTGTGGCCGGCCGCCGCCAGCGTCGCCTCGGCGCGCTCCACCCAGCTGTCGGTTGCGGCGTGGCTGCTCATGGCATTACCTCCGGATGCGAAGAACGCCGGCATGGGCGCGCAAGAGGTCTCATGCCACAAGGGTAGAGACGAAGTACATACCAACCGCGATCGACACGATCGCGGTGCTCGGCGGCACCCCCGGCACGGCGTAGCTGAGCGCCAGGCCGCCCCACATCGCCGCGACCGCGAGCAACCCCGCGAGCGCGATCCCCGCATAGGGATTGCCCGCCCAGCGGTGCGCGGCGGCCGCCGGGGCGGCCAGCAGGCCGAGCAGCAACAGCGCGCCGACGGCCTCGGTCGCCTCGGCCGCAACTACCCCCAGGAGCACCACGAACCCGATGCCGAGCAGCCTCGTCGGCACGCCCCGCGCACCGGCCACGTCGGGGGAGATCGAGGCAAACAGCAGTGGACGGGCGATCGCGAGCGTCGCGAGCACCGCCCCGAGCCCGATCGCCGCGGCCAGGCGCGCTTCGCCCGAGGCGAGACCGAAGATCGAACCGAACAGCGTGCGCGCGGTCTGGATCCCCGAGCCGCCGCCGGAGCTCGTGCTGAACAGCGTCAGGAAGAACACGCCGAGGCCGAGCACGAACGTGAACACCGCGCCGATCGCCGTGTCATCGCCCGGCGCCGCCCCGCCCGTGCCGCGACCGCCGGCCCACGAGCGCTGGCCGAGCAGGCCGATTCCGGCGCCCACGACAATCGTCGCGCCGAACAGCCCCACGCGCTCGTCCACCCCGGCCGCCGCGGCCGCCAGCGCGCCGGGGAAGGCGACGTGGCTGAGCGCGTCCCCGGCGAACACCTGACCGCGCAGCACCACGAACCAGCCGCTCACCCCGCACGCGAGCGCGATGAACGTGCCGGCGAGCAGGGCGTTGCGCATGAATTCCTGGGAGAACATCAGGCGTTCTCCTAACTGTGCGCTGCCCGGCCCTCGGCGCACGTACACCGCGCGCAGAAGGCATAGTCGAGACGCACGTATCTCATGCGATCACGCCCTCTGCCGGTGACTGCTCCGCCGCCCGAAAACTCCCCCGTGCGTTCCTCCGCGCCCACGCCGCGGCCTGCGCTGCGAGATAGACCGTGAACGAGATGCTCGTCACGAAGAACCCCGCCGGGTAGATCGAGAAGTAGGCGATCCCCAGCCCCAGCCACACGACCGCCAGGCCGATCGCGACCGTCAGCGCGAGGCTCAGTCCCGGCCGCGCGGTGATCGTTTGCGCGCTCGCCGCCGGCATCAGCAGCAGCGCGAACACGAGCAGCACCCCCGTGATCTGACTCGTCGCCGCGACCGCCAGGCCCAGCAGCACGAGGAACGCGACGCCCAAACCCCTGACCGGCACGCCGCGCGCGCTCGCGACGTCCGCGTCGACCGAGGCGAACAGCAGCGGGCGGCCGAGCACCGCAAGCGACGCCACCGCGACGAGCGCGACCCCCGCCAGGACGAGCACCTGCTGATCGGAGATGCCGAGGAACGTGCCGAACAGCAGGTTGTCGAGGTCGCCGAGCACGCCTCCGTACAGGCTCACGAACAGAAAACCGAGCCCCAGCGCGAGTGCCTGGACGGAGCCGATCACCGCCGACTGCTCACTCCACGAGCGTCCCCGCCCGCCGGAGAACCGGCCGATCACCAGCCCCCCCGCGACACAGAACACGAAATACCCCCATGCGGCCGCCACGCCGATCAGCGCCGCGCCGGCCGCGCCCGGGAAGGCCATCATCGACAGCGTGTGCCCCGCGAAGGTCTCCCTGCGCAAGACCATCAGCCAGCCCAGCAGCCCCGCCATCACCGCGACCACGCTGCCGGCGAGCAGCGCGTTGACCATGAAGTGGTATTCGAGCACCTCGCTGACGTCGTGCGCCAAGTTCCACGTGAGCTGCGGTTCAGTGCCCATGGTCATCTCCGTGGGAATGCCCGTGCCGGTCGTGGTGGTGGGCCGGCGCCTCGGGCTGCCCCACGACGACCAGCCGTCCATCGCTCGCCTTCAGCACCTCGACGGGCAGCCCGTACAGCCCCGTGAGAACCTCGCCCGTGATCACCTGCTCAACCGGGCCAGCCACCGCCTGTCCCGCGGCCAGATAGACGACCCTGTCCAGGTACGGCAGCAGCGGGTTGACGTCGTGAGCGACGAGCAGCACGGCGACGCCCTCCCCCCGGCAGATCTCTGCCACCAGACCCGCCACGACGGCCTGGTTGGGCAGGTCGAGGCTGTCGAGCGGCTCGTCGAGCAGCAACAGCCGCGGCCGGCGAACGAGCGCCTGGGCGATCAGCAGCCGTTGCTGCTCGCCGCCGGAGAGCTCGCCGATCGGGCGGTCCGCGTACGCGTGCGCGCCGACGAGCTCGATCACCTGCTCGACCCGCTCTCTGACCACGCGCCGCCGCGAGGGCGGGCCGGCTCGCCTGCGCTCCAGCCCGGCCGGCAGCGGCAGCCCCCAGCGGTCGCCGTCGAGCCCGAGCCGCACCACGTCGCGCCCGCGCAACCGCGTGCCGGAGTCAAACGAGCGCCGCTGCGGCAGGTACCCGATCCCCGCGTTCTCCTCGCCCGCCGGCCGCCCCAGCACGCGCACCTCACCGGCGGACAGGGGCAGTGTGCCGAGCACCGCCTTCAGCAGCGTCGACTTGCCCGAGCCGTTCGCGCCGAGCACCGCGACGAACTCGCCGTCCCGTACGGCGACGTCCACCCCGCTCCAGATCGTCCGGCCGCCCAGCCACACGGCAGCGTTGCTTAGCTCGACCGCCGTCGCCATCCGCGGCCTACCGGCCCGTCGCCGCGTGCAGTGCCCGCAGCAGCCCTTCGAGCTCCGCGACCTGCCATTGCTCGAACGTGTCGCCGGCAGGGTCGAGCGTCTCGGTAACCGTCGCGATCGGGATGCCGGCGGCCCGCGCCAGTTCGTTCACGCGCTGCACGTCCGGCGTGACGTTCTGGCTGTTGAACACCCACACCTTTATCTGCCGGCCTTCGGCCTGTTCGTCGACTGTGCGCTTGTCCTGCGCGGTCACATCCGTGCCCTCGGCGACCGCCTTCGCGAAGCTGTACGGGGTCAGCAGCCTCAAGTGAAGGTCTTCGCCGAGTGGCCGGAAGATGCTCTCGCTGTAGCCCACCGGCGTGCCTGCGTACCGTTCCCTGATCTCCTTACGCAGCCTGTCGTAACTCGCAAGATCCTTTGTCTCGAAAGCCCGCTCCCGTTCCGCGTAGTACGGAGCACCCGCGGGATCGAGCTTGTCGTAGTCGGCGACGACCTGTGCGATCACCCGTTGGACGCTCGCCGGCGAGTACCACTGATGCGGGTTGTCTCCCGTCTGCAAGCCGAGCAACTGTCCGACGTTCAGCACCTTCCGTCCACTTGCCGGGCTGGCCGCCAGCAGCTTCGGCGCCCAGTTGTCGTAGCCGATCCCGTTGACGATCGCCAGCCGCGCGCCCGCCATCGTCCGCGCGTCCGCGGCCGACGGTTCGTAGCTGTGCGGGTCGGTGCTCGGGTTGACGATGATGCTGCTCACTTCCACGCGGTTCCCACCGAGCTGCGCGGCGATGCTCCCCCAGAAGTTCTCCGCCGCGACGACCCTTAGCCGGCCGGTCGTGCCCGCGCTGCCGCCGCCGGCCGGATCGCTCTTGTCACAACCCGCGACGCACGCGGCCGCCAACACCAAGAGCACGGCCAACGTGGTGCGTGAAGCCTTCACGCACGGCAACGTACCATAAGACTGAGTCTTATTCTTGGCCTACTGCTAAGGCCGATCCGGCACGGAGGCCTGCGTATCGCCGCCACCCTCTTCGCCGAGCTTGCGGCGGCGGTCGACGAGCAGGACCGCCGCGACGACGATGATCACGAGCACGAGAATCCCGCCCGCGACGTAGCGCAGCGTGTGGTGTACCGGTTTCGCGGCGGTTTTCGTTTTCGCCACGGAAACCGCCACCGGCGTGCCGTCCGCGCGCGCCAGGGCGACGAGCTGAGTCTGTTCGGCGGCGGTGTAGACGACGGTGAAGTGCTGCCCGTTGTTCAGCGAAACGTGCACGTGCCCCGGGGCGGGCGTCGGGTGGATCGTCAAAGCGTGGACTTCGTGATGGCCCAGCTGCACCTTCAGCGCGGCGACGCTCTCGGGCTGGAAGTGGATCACGGTGGCGGCGCCGGCCGTCGCGCCGATCGCCATCGTCAAGACCGCTGCCAGGAAGGCGATCCGGAGCGTTCTGATTACACTGAGCACGCGCGGGAGCCTATCGACCCGACGCGACACCTGCGCCCTCACTTGCGCGCCTGCCGCGCCGTCTTCACGCGCTCGGTCTTCCCCAGCTCGACCTTGCGCATGCGTACGTTCGACGGCGTGACCTCCACGCACTCGTCCTCGCGCACGAACTCGAGCGCCTCGTCGAGCGTCAGTTTGCGGTGCGCGTCCAGGCGCACCAGCACGTCGGAGGTCGAAGAGCGCATGTTCGTCAGGTGCTTTTCCTTCACGGGGTTCACGTCGAGGTCCTCCGCGCGGGCGTTCTCGCCGATGATCATCCCTTCGTAGACCTCCTCGCCCGGGCCGACGAACAGCGAACCGCGCTCCTGCAGGGTGAACAGCGAGAACGTGACCGTCGCGCCGCGCCGGTCGGCCACGAGGACGCCACTCTGGCGCGTCAAGAGCTCGCCCGCCCACGGCTCCCAGCGATCGAACACGTGGTGCATGATCCCCGTCCCGCGCGTCTCTGTCAGGAACTCCGTGCGGAAGCCGATCAGCCCGCGCGCGGGCACCAGGTAGTCCAGGCGCACCCAGCCGGTGCCGTGGTTGATCATGTGCTCCATCCGGCCTTTGCGCGCGGCCAGCAGCTGCGTGACCGTGCCGACGTGCTCCTCGGGCACATCGACCGACAGGCGCTCGACGGGCTCGTGGCGCTTGCCGTCGATCGTCTGCTCGACCACGTGCGGCTGACCGACGGTCAGCTCGAAGCCCTCGCGGCGCATCAGCTCCACGAGCACCGCGAGCTGCAACTCGCCGCGGCCCTGCACCTCGTAGGTGTCCGGCCGCGCGGTCTCCTGCACGCGCAACGAAACGTTGCCGACGAGCTCCTGCTCCAACCTAGCCTCGATCTGGCGGGCCGTGAGCTTGCTCCCGTCTTTCCCCGCCAGCGGCGAGGTGTTCGCGCCGATCGTGATCGACATCGCCGGTTCGTCGACCGTGATCACCGGCAGCGGCCGCGGATCGTCGGGGTCAGCCAGCGTCTCGCCGATCGTCACCTCGGCGATCCCCGCCACGGCGATGATCTCACCGGGGCCCGCTTCCTCGGCGTCGACGCGTTCCAGCGCGTCGGTCACGTACAGCTCTGCCACCTGCGCTTTCTGGATCGACCCGTCGGCGCGACACCAGGCGATCTGCTGGCCCTTTTTGATGTTCCCGTGCCGCACACGACACAGCGCCAGGCGACCGACGTAGGGCGAGGCGTCGAGGTTGGTGACCAATGCCTGCAAAGGATGCTCCGGGTCATACAGCGGCGCCGGGATCCGCTCCAGCAGCAGATCCAGCAGCGGGCTCAGGTCGCGCTCCTCGATCGCATGCGCCGGGTCGTACTGCAGCGAGGCGACACCCGCCTTCGCGTTGCAATAGACGATCGGAAAGTCGATCTGCTGCTCGTCGGCGTCGAGGTCGAGGAACAGCTCGTACACCTCGTCGACGACCTCCGCCACGCGCGCGTCCGGACGGTCGACCTTGTTGATCACGAGGATCACCGGCAGCTTCGCCTCCAGCGCCTTGCGCAGGACGAAGCGCGTCTGTGGCAGCGGCCCCTCGGAGGCGTCGACCAGCAGCAGCACGCCGTCGACCATCGTCAGCCCGCGCTCGACCTCGCCGCCGAAGTCCGCGTGGCCGGGCGTGTCGATGATGTTCAGCTTGACGTCCCTGTACCGCAGCGACGTGTTCTTCGCGAGGATCGTGATCCCCTTCTCGCGCTCGAGGTCCATCGAGTCGAGCACCCGTGTCGCCACGTCCTGCCCGACCCTGAACGCGCCCGACTGCCACAGCATCGCGTCGACCAAAGTCGTCTTCCCATGGTCGACGTGCGCGACGATCGCCACATTCCTGATGTCATCTCTGGGGACAAGCACGGCCCGACAGGCTAGCGACACTGGGCGGTGCGACCCTCCGGGAAGGTCAAACGGCCGCCGGGCGACCGCGCAGCGGGTCGGGAACCCCCGGCGGCAGCTCCGTCGCGGGCGAGCCGAGTTCGCCGCCCTGGCCGCCGCGGACGATCGTGGCAACGTGCAGGTCGTGGCCGTCGATGCCGCGCAGGAAGCGGAGCGTCTCCTCGTCTTCGACGCCCTCGGCGATCACGAACGCGCCGGTCTGACTGGCGAACGTCGCCATCGCCAGCAGCACCGCACGGGCGCTCGGGTCGGTCGGCGCGGCGATCACGATCGACGGGTCGAGCTTGACGTACTCGGCGTCCACCTTGCGCAGCATCTCCAGGCCCGAGTTGCCCGTGCCGACGTTGTCCAAAGCGACCTTGAACCCCTGCTCGCGCAGGCGCCGCAGGCACTTGACGACCGCGGCGGTGCGCCCGCCGAAGCGCTCGGTGACCTCGATCACGACCTGCGACGGCGACAGCCCCGCCCCTTCAACCGCCACGCGTACCCAGTCGTTGCGCGCCGCGTCGAGGTCGAGCGTGTGGGGAGACAGGTTGATGAACAGCAGCACGCCGGGGTCGAGCGCCGGCAGCGTGCGCAGGGCGTTCTCGACGCACAGCGCGTCGAGCTGGTGGACGCGCCCGAGCTGTTCGGCGATGTCGAACGCCTCCTGCGCGCCGGAGAGCCCGTGGGCGGGGTCGGGACGCATCAGCGCCTCGACGCCGAGCAGGGTCTCCTCCGCGAAGTCCCAGATCGGCTGGAAAACGGTCTCGATGCGCCCCTGTTCGATCAGCGCGCGAACGGCTTCCTTCTTCGCCGTGCTCGTCACGACGACGCGCTCGCGGATGTCGTCGAAGTGCGCGCTGCGGTTGCCGCCCTGGCGCTTGGCCTCATACAGCGCGGCGTCGGCCTCGGCGCGCAGCGTGTCGGCTTGCTGACCGAGGCGCATCGCGCCCACGCCGATGCTGACCTCGATTCCGGCGTCGGTGAAGCTGCGGCTCAGCCGCCGCGCGAGCGTGCGCGCGCCGTCGGAGTCGGTGTGCGCCAGCAGCAGCGCGAACTCGTCGCCGCCGATCCGATAGGGGCGATCGCCGGGCCTGGCCTCACGCAACACCTCCGCGACACGCCGCAGCACCGCGTCGCCGTGCGGATGGCCGTGGTGGTCGTTGATGAACTTGAAATCGTCGACGTCGAGCACGACCAGCGCCAGCGGGTCCTGATAGCGCGTCGCGGAGGCGACCGCCTGCGGCAGCTCGTCCTGGAACGCGCGCTGGTTGGGCAGGTCGGTCAGCCCATCGCGCGTGGCGCGCTGCAGCGCGCGGCGGTGGTCGCGCAGCAGCACCCGCCCACCGACCAGGTAGAAGACGGCGCCGCCGCCGAACAGCGCGAGCAACCCGACCAGCAGCAGCACCATCCGCACTTCGTGCAGCTGCGCGTCGTAGGTGCGGTGGTCGTAGGTGACCTCGTAGGCGTAGCGGTCGCCCCGCAGGTCGACGGGCACGACGAACTCGAAATTCTTGCGGTCCTTCGCGCTGTCGCCCTCGCGTCCGGCGTATGACGTTCCGCCTTCCAGCGCCGCGTCGATCCGGGGGTCGGCATCCGTGATCCCCACCAGGGTCTGCTCGCCCGCGGCCACGACGACGTGCCGCGAATCGATCAGCAGCGCCTCCAGCGTGCCGGGGCGCCGGGCGACCGCGTCGAGCAGCCGGTCGATCTCCGCCAGCGCATCCGCGGGGGAAGCGGCCCGGGCGGCGATGTCTTCAAAGCCCCGCGCGTCCGCCCGCTGGTTGGCGGCATGGTCCTTGATCTGCCGCTGCTCGAGGTTGCGATCGACGAGCACGTAGCCGATCACCCCGATCAGCGCGAAGGTCAGCGTGATCGCCACGAACAGGCGCGCGCCGAAGGCAAAGGCCGAGCCGTTCTCGCGCGCGATCCGGCGCTCGGCCAGCCATCGTCGCGGGTGAAGCGCGCGACGCAGCCAGCTCCCCGGCCCCTTCGCCCGCGACGCCTTCGGCGCCCCTGAGTCGTCCATGTTGAACATCCTCGCGTGTATCGGCACATACCTCACGCGGGCTTACACCGCCCGCTCCCCAATGCAAGGACCCGCATAGGTTCCACCAGACGGGATAACGCCTGGACGATTGTTGGACCGGCAGGGAACGCCTAAAGCAGCCGCGCGAGGCGACCGAGACAGGACGGATGTCAGGGATGCCAAGGGGATCAGGGGGAACATGGCTCTGTCCGACGGAGCTCGATCGCAGGCGTCTGATGGACGCCGACGACCGCGTGCGCACGATCAGGCGCGTGGGCTCGCTGGCGGTCGGGCTCGCACTCGTGATCTCCGCGCCGTGGATCGGCTACTGGACGCTGATCCTGTTCGCCCTCAGCGCGCTGAACTTCTGGCACGTCGACCGCACGATCTCGAAGAGCGCCCACCCCGAGCGCGTCAGCGCCGCGGCGATCGTGATCACGCTGCTGCTGCTCAGCGGCGGGGTCGCGCTCAGCGGCGGCCCGCACAGCCCGGCGCTGCCCTGGCTGGTCCTGCCCGCGGGGATGGCCGCGGCGCGCTTTCGCCCGCAGGTCGTGATCGCGGCGCTCGTGCTGACGATCGCGCTGATCCTGATCTCCACCGTCGGCGTGGACCCGCACGCCGCGCTGCACGACCCGGTCCCGATCATCGCCACGCTGGCGCTGCTCGTCGGGGTGATCTCGATCGTGTGGGCGCTGCAGGCGGCCGAGCTGCACCATCGCGACGAGGCGATCCTCGACCCGCTGACGGGGCTGCTCAACCGCAAGGCGCTGGTGCCCCGCTTCCTGGAGATCTCCCACCAGGCGCGGCTCACCAACCAGCCCGTGTGCCTCGTGCTGTGCGACGTCGACGGCTTCAAGGCGGTCAACGACGAACACGGCCACGACCGCGGCGACGCGGTCCTGCGCGACGTCGCCTACGAGCTGCGCAAGCGCCTGCGCTCCTTCGAGCTCGTCTACCGCCTTGGCGGCGAGGAGTTCCTGACCGTGCTGCCCGGCATCGGCCTGCGCGCCGGCCACGAAGTGGCCGAGCGCCTGCGCGAGGCCGTCGAGCAGGCGCAACCCACGGACATCCCGATCACCGTGTCGATCGGCGTCAGCGCGGCGCGCGGCGCGGACGTGGACTACGACACGCTGTTCAAGGCCGCCGACGAGGCGCTGTACGAAGCCAAGCGCGCGGGCCGTAACCGCGTGGTCGCCGCGCCGGAGCGGGTCAACGGCGACGTCGCGGTTTCGGTCGAACAGCCGGGGCTTGCTCTGGCGCCGCAGCTTGTCGGGTAGGGACTGCGCTCAGGGCAGATAGCGCGCGAAGGCCGCGACCGGCGCCCGCTCGGGCACGCGCTGCTCTTGGCGCGGGTGACCTAAATGGAGCAGCCCGATCGGCTGCTCGGCCGCGTCGAGCCGGAGCGCCTCACGACCCGCGGGCGAGTCCAGCAACGGCACGCTGCGCCAGTACCCGGCGAGGCCGCGACCGTGCGCGGCGAGCAGCACCAGATAGGCGGCGACGGCACTCGCGAGCAGGTCCTCCGCCTGTTGCGCCTCGTCACCCCCGCGCACGACCGAGGCGACGACGAGCGTCGGGGCGCGGTCGAGCTTTGCCGCGGAGCCGGGCGCCAGCGCCTCGGCGAGATCCTTCAACTGCGCGAGCGTCTGCGGCCCCAGCACGCGGAAACGCCACGGATCGGTCAGGTGATGGTTCGGCGCCCACCTGGCCAGCTCGAACAGCTCCTCCAGCACCTCCCTCGCCACCGGCTCGGGGGCGAACACCTTGTGCGTGCGCCTGCTTCTGATCGCCTGCTCCAGCTCCATCGCCCCACCCTAGAGGCAACCGTCTTGTCGCTCGCGTGTAAATCCGAGCTGCGCCTGTCTCTCAACGGCGAACTTCATCCGCGGCGGCCGGCAGGCCGCTCTATCAAAAGGCCGTTCCCAGCCCCCTCAGTCCTCCGTCGCCTGCAGCTCCTTCACGCGGCCCTCGAGCTGGGACATCACTTCGGGGTCGCGCAGGGTCGTCACGTCGCCTAGGGCGCGACCCTCGGCGATGTCGCGCAGCAGGCGGCGCATGATCTTGCCCGAGCGCGTCTTCGGCAGGTCGTCGGCCCAGATGATCCGCTTCGGGCGCGCGAACTTGCCGATCCGTGCGGCGACCGTCTCGCGGATGCCTTCGACTGTTGACTCGTCGCCCTCCAGGTCGCCCTGCAGCGTCACGAACGCGACGATCGCCTGGCCCGAGTCCTCGTCGTGCTGGCCGATCACCGCCGCCTCGGCGACGTCGGTGTGGGCGACGATCGCGGACTCGACCTCGGCTGTCGACAGGCGGTGGCCGGAGACGTTCACCACGTCGTCGATCCGGCCGATCACCCACAGGTAGCCGTCCTTGTCGCGTCTGGCCGCGTCGCCCACGAGGTAGGTCTCGTTGCCGAAGCGCTTGAAGTACGTCTCGACGAAGCGCTCGTCCTCCTTGTACAGCGTCCGCAGCATCGACGGCCACGGGCTCGTCAGCACGAGCAACCCCTGGCCCTCCTCCACGACCTCGCCGGTGGACTCGTCGCGCACCTCGGCCCGCACCCCCGGAAACGGCTGGGTGGCCGAGCCGGGCTTCGTCTTGGTGATGCCCGGCAGCGGGGTGATCATGATCGCGCCCGTCTCCGTCTGCCACCACGTGTCGACGATCGGGCAGCGTTCTCCGCCGATCACCTTGTGGTACCACAGCCACGCCTTCGGGTTGATCGGCTCGCCCACCGAACCGAGCAGCCGTAGGCTCGACAGGTCGTGCTCGCCGGGCCACTGCGCGCCCCACTTGATGCACGCCCTGATAGCAGTCGGCGCGCAGTACAGGATCGTGACGCCGTAGCGCTCGACGATCTCCCACCAGACTCCCCTGTTCGGGTAATCCGGGGCGCCCTCCCACATCACCGAGGTCGCGCCGTTGGCCAGCGGGCCGTAGACGATGTAGGAATGGCCGGTCACCCAGCCGACGTCGGCCGCGCACCAGTACACGTCCTCGTCGGCCTTCAGATCGAACACGTAGCGATGCGTCGCCGCGACGCCCGTCAGGTAGCCACCGGTCGTATGCAGGATGCCCTTCGGCTTGGCCGTCGAGCCCGACGTGTAGAGGATGTACAGCGGGTGCTCCGCGTCCAGCGGCTCGGCCGGGCACTCCGCGGCGGCCGCCGCGCAGATCTCGTGGTAGTAGACGTCGCGCCCCTCCTGCATCTCACAGGGCGTGCCCTTGCTCTGCACGACGACGATCTTCTCGAGCGTTTTGAGGTCACCCATCACCTCGTCCACCCGATCCTTCACCGGGGCGGTCTTGCCCTTGCGCGCGGCGCCGTCCGCCGTGATCAGGACCTTCGCCTCGGAGAACTCCATCCGCTCGCGCACAGCCTCGGCGGAGAAGCCGCCGAACACGACGTTGTGTGGCGCGCCGATCCGCGCGCAGGCGAGCATCGCCACGACGACCTCGGGGATCATCGGCAGGTAGATCCCCACGACGTCGCCCTTGCCCACGCCGAGGTCCTTCAGCGCGCTCGCAAAACGCTTTACCTCGGCCAACAACTCCGCGTAGGTGATGTCGCGCTCGGCGCCGTCCTCGCCGCGCCAGTGAAACGCGACGCGCTCGCCCCTGCCTGCCTCGACGTGCCGGTCGAGGCAGTTGTAGGAGACGTTCAGCGTGCCGCCGGTGAACCACTTGTAGAACGGCGGATCGGAGTCGTCGAGCACCGTGTCCCACTTCTGAAACCAGTGCAGCCGCTCGGCCTGCTCGACCCACCAGCCCTGTGGATCGCGCGCCGCCTGCTGATAGACCGCGGGGTCTTTCAGCAGCGCGTGCTCGCGAAACTCGGCCGGGGGGTCGAACGTCTCGACGTCGAGCAGTCCCGCCAGCTCCCTGTCGAGCGCCTCGCCGGTACTGGAGGACGTCTCCGATCTACTCGCCATCGCCGAACCCTACCGCCCGCTCAACGGCATCACGGGCATCACCGTGCGGCCGAACGTCGAGTTCGTGACAGCCGCGGCCGAGGCATACCAGGCGGCCGCGGCGGTCGCCAGGCCGAGGTAGCCACCCCAGTGGGTGAGCGTTTCGTGCGCACCGGAGGCGCCGATCGCCAGCAGGATGAACGTGATCGTCAACAGCACGAACACGAGCAGCACCGCGCCGCTGACGCGCAACGCGGCGATCGTCATGTACGCGGTGAAGATCGCCCACGCCCACAGGTACACGCCGACCGCATGTCCCGCGTTGCCGGTGATGTCCTTGGCGTAGAACACGTTCAGCGCCCAGAACGAGATCCAGAAGGCGCCGAACGAGCAGAACGCGACCGCGCCGAACGTGTTCCCGGTGCGGAACTCCCAGATACCCGCGACCAACTGCACGATCCCGCCGTAGGCCAGCGCCAGGCCGAGCACGACCGGCAGACCCTTCGCGTCGACGAGGTTCGAGTTGAACATCGACAGCACGAACGTCGTCATCGCGAACGCACCGAGCCCCAGCGGACCGGGATCGGCCGGTGTCCAACCGCCGCGCTCTCCCTCACCCCGCGTCGGATCCTGCTCTCGCGCCGCATCCTGGCGCTGGATTGCCGCTGCCTCCATGGAAGTCCTCCTCCTGGACCGCGCCCGCTGCCGGGGCGGAATCGACGATGCCTATAACTGCTGACCCTGGGATCGCGGAAGAGACACGCACGGCGGCTTTCCCGCGCTCTCCTTTTGTTATGCCCGTGAGCTGTAAAACCCAATCCTGCGAACCGCAAGATCGTGCGTATGGGCCAGCAAGTCGGCCGGCGATAGGACGTTCTGTCCTATCGCCGCCGGATCTCAGCGCCGCGGCCGAAGCTCAGCGCCGCGAGCCGCGCTTGCGGCGCTTGCGCGAGGAGCCGTTCGATCCGAGCTGTGCCGCGGCCGGCCCGCCGTCCGCTCCGTTCGCGACGGGCGCACCGCCCTCGGCCGCCTGCTGGGCGGCTCGTTGGTCGGCTCGCGTGGGCCACGGACGGGCCTCCCCAGAGGTCCACGCCGGCGGGTCCCCGCCCGGCCAGCGTTCGGCGTAGAGCAGGCCCATCGCCACCATCCAGAAAGCGGGCACGACCTCCAGCGTCGCGCCGCCGATCGGCAGGAAGATCAGCACACCGGTGAAGATCCCGAGCACGCCCACCCAGCGTGTCAGCAGACCGACGCGCATCGTCCCCACCATCGTCGCGATCATCCCCGTGGCGAGCGCGAGCCCCGCCGCGAGGTCGAGGTAGTCGCTGATTTCGTTCGCGGCGCCTTTCGTCAGGGCCAGGTTGACCGCGTGGTTGGAGAGGTCGTGGCCGATCACGAATTTGTGTGTGAGGACCGCGCTGAGCACCTGGTGGCCGATGCTGACGAGCGCGACCGCGATCCCGCCGATGAGCACCAGCGGACGGGTCGCCGACCAGCTCTCGGGCCGGCGCCAGCGCGTCGCGTCGACGAGCAGCAGCAGCACCAGCGTGAGCGCGCCGATCGCGATCCCCGCGAGCACGCTGCCGGAGATCAGCGGCAGCGCATGATGACTGATGAATTTGACCTCCGCCGCGCGCGGGCTGACGGTCGGGTTGGCGACGCCCGAGAGCGCCGGTTCGATGCCCTGCAGCAAGCCCACCGTCGGCGCGCCTTTGAGCGTCTCGGAGATGATGATCCCGCTCAGCAGATACAGCACCCCGCCGGCAAACGCCGGCACGCTGAGGCGGGCGCGGCGTGTGGACTCATGGGCGATCTGCTCGGAGATCTCGCTTGGGCTGGACATCGGCAGCGCAGTCTATGGGCTTGGAGCGGGTGGAGACCGGGTAGGGGCGCGCCGGCGGGCGGAGGCCCGTAAGGAACGCGGATCGGTCATACAGCGAGGCATCGCCAGGCGAGCCGGGACGCAATCGCTACGATGACCCGATGGAGAGCGGCGGCCTGGGAGATCTGTTCGGCGACCCCGAGGAGCTGCAGCGCCGCCTGGCAGAATTCGCCGAGCAGATGCAGGGTCAGCAGAGCCTCGCCTGGGCGGACAACGCGATCAAGCTCGCGGTCGAAATGACCGTTGCGGCCGTCGAGCGCATCAACCTGCAGGGCAACGCGGAGGCCCAGGCCGAGCAGATCCGCACGGTGATGGCCCGCGTGTTCCCCGAGGCCGTGACGCTCGTGCGCGAGGCGCGCGCGGGGCTTCAGTAGCGCGCGCGCAGGCCGCGCTGCCCGCCGAGCGCATCCGGCGGATCGTATGGCGGGTCCTCATCTTCCAACGGCGCCCCGGCGCGCTCGGCCGCCCGCTCGGCATCGCGCGAGGCGCGCCCGGCGTGGAGCACCTCTTTGAACGAGCGGAAGCGAAAGATGAATATCACCGCGCCGAGGCCCACCAGCGCGGTGAACGTGGCGATCGCGATCTGCTGGCCGACCGAATAGGCCGCCACCACGGCGGTCGGGGCGGAGGTCGAGAATACCTTCACGAGCAGCGCCTGCTGCACGCCGGCGCCGCCCGGCGTGAGCGGCACCGCGCCCGCCACCTGGTTGACGCCGAACACGAGCAGCACGTTCGTCACCGAGCCGCCGACGCGGAAGGCATCGAGCATGAACCAGAACGCGGCGGCCCGGCACAGCCAGCCGAGCGCCTGCAGCGAGGCGACCTCGCGCAGGTAGCGCGGCCGATCGGAGAGGATCGTCATGCCCTGACGCACACGCGTCCAGAACGCCCGTGCGCGCACGGACAGCATCGCGAAGGCGACCAGCGCACCGATCGCCAGCGCCGTGATCAGGAACAGCGTGAAGCGAAAGTGCCCCGCCAGGTAGGAGATATCGAACGAGTTCAGCTTCGAGAAGTCCGGCGGCTTGGGGAACACGCCCCGCGTGAACGCGAAGATCAGCACGCACACACCCACGCACACGTCGAACACCGCCTCGACGAAGAACGCCGCGGCCACCGTCGGATAGCTCGACCCGGGGACCGAGGAGCGCGCGAGGAACAGCTTGATGATGTCGCCGCCGCGCGCGGGTACCACGTTGTTGAAGCCGACCGCCGCGAAGTACGCCCCCCAGATCCGCCGCCATTTGATCACCGAGGCCGGGTAGGCGGCGCGCAGGCTGTTGTAGAACGCGCGCGAGCGCAGCGTCAGGTTCAGCCCGAAGAACAGCAGCCCCAGCGTGAGCGCGCCCCAGTGCACCGCCTCGAGGTCGGAGAAGAACTGGCCGACGGCGTCGAAGAACGCGGTGAGACTGTGGCCGATCGAGGTCGAGGCGAGCAGCGGTTGAGGCACGAACTGGGGCACACCCCAAGCGTACGGAGTCCTCAGGGGCCGGAGCTCCCGTGCGGCGGGCCCACACGCCTCATCGAATGAGGACCACCTCGACATCCGACTCCACATCTCGCCATGCGCTGTCTGCCGTCAATACCGGCAACCCGGCGCGTCGCGCAAACGCAAGACAGCAACGGTCGGCGAGTGACAAGCCAAGCTTGCGCGTAGCTCCGCGTAACTCGGCTGCACCTTCGGCATCTTCCACCGAGAGAGGAACGATCTGCAAACCCGCCTTCGTGAGCCGCTCGCGTGCGTCACGCACATCGTTCCCGCGATCGCGCGAGTACTGGGCCACCTCGACCCAATTCACGGTCGAGATCGATGCCCGGTCGAGAACTTCGGCGACCGGCTCAGCGCCAGGCTCGTCGAAGAGGAACGCGAGCAATGCTGAAGCATCGAGGATCGCGGCGCGAGCGCTCACGCGCCGGCCTCGCGACGCGCCTCCTCGCGACGCTCCGCGATCAGTTCGTCAACCACGCTCACATCGCTGGAGGAATCCTTGAATAGGCCTCGCAAGCGTTCAACCTCGTTGCGCTGAGGGACCAGCACCAGGCGCTTGTCTTCGACCCGGAATGAAAGCTTGTCGCCCTCATCGAGCAGCAGCGCGCGGCGGACGCGCGACGGGATCACGATTCGGCCCTGACGCCCCACCGTGATCGCATCGGGTGCTTTGGTTTTATCTGGCATATTTGGGAGTATGCCACAAAGCAGACGTGTCACGACTAGCGTTATGATTTACACCACTGACGGGCTTGCCTTCTCCAGCGCCGCCAGCACCAGCGCGTCATGCTCGGCCGGCTTGACCTTGCGCAGCACCTCGGCGACCTTCCCGTCGGCGTCGATGATGAACGTCGTGCGCTCGTTGCCGAAGTACGTTTTCCCGTACATAGCCTTAACTCAAGGGGTAGTAAACTATGGGAAGCGAAACGATGGCTAAACCACGCGTGATCATATCGGTGCGGGTATCCAGCAAGGAGCAGCAGGAGCAGGGCTTCGGCCATGCAAATCAGGTGCGCCGGCTGCCCGCGCTGGTGAAGGAGCAGGGCTGGGAGATCGCCAAGCGGCCCGACGGGACGCCTGGCATCTATGACGAGGGATTCGCGTCGACGACGGCGGCCGAGGGAGATGACCTGAGCCTGGAGAGCCGTCCGGTGATGCAGGCGCTGCTTGGCGAGCTTTCGGTCGTGCAGCCCACCTACCTGGTCTGTCGGGAAACCGACCGTATCCACCGCTCGACCCTGGAGTGGGAGCTTCTCCAGCACGCCCTTGTCAGAGCCGGCGTTGAGGGGATCGTTCAATTCCCAAGTCTCCAGGGCAGCCCTCTGATCACCCGGTTGAGCGAGTCGAAAGAGCAGGCGTTCGCATCGATTCAGGCTGTGTTCTCACAGCTGCAAAAGGCCGACATGAAAACCAAGTTGATGACGGGCCGCCGTGAGCGCGAGGCCCAGGGACTGCCTGGCGGCGGACTCCCGCCATATGGCTACGCACGCCCTGGCAAAGCCCTTCCGTATGTCATCCACGAGCCCGAGGCCGAGCCGTATCGCAAAATGATCCAGTGGACGATCGAGGGGCACGGCACGGCGTGGATCGCAGAAGCGCTCAACCGCCTCGACATACCCACGCGTAAAGGACGAACCCGCTGGAAGGCGACCACCGTGCGAGCGATCCTCAACTCCCAGGCGCAGATCGGCATGATGCGCGTGCGCGGCCAGTGGCAAACCGCCGAGGGTCAGCCGCCGATCGTCCCAAGGGATCTGTGGGAGCAAGCGCAAGCTACCCGTGAGCCTCGCAGGACTGCTGCGGTAGCGAACAGGCGACGCCACGTCCTTTCGGGTCTGCTCAAGTGCTCGGCGTGCGGCGGCACCATGAAGATAAGGGTCCACCGCCCTTACAGGACGATCAAGGCCACCGGCGAGCGCAAACGCTACGAATACTGGTTTTACGCCTGCAAGGTCTACGGCAGCGGATGCCCCGAGGGCCACACGATCGCCGAGGATCGCGCGCTGCACGAGCTTGCCCAGCACATCGATGACGCTCTGAGCTCGACCGCCAGATGGGTTCACGCTGCCCCAGAGAGCAACATCGGCGAAGTCGAGCAAGACATCACCAAACTGGAGGGTGAGCTTGCTGAGGCGAAGCGCAAGCTCAAGCGCGCACATACCGCGTACGTCGACGCCGAGGACGATATGGCGAGCATCTCCCTGGAAGAGCTTCATCGGCGTCGCGCGCGAACGGCGAGCATTGAGGGCAAGCTCACCGAGGCTCGACACGGTTATGCGCAAGCGATGATCGCCCCTTCAGGCCAGGTGGATCTCGACGAGCTGCGCGCCCTGCTCGCCGATTGGGAGACGTTCGAGGACAACGACAAGCGAGTGCTTATCGAAACGGTGATCGACAACATCGTCGTCAGGCCGCCTGGCCGCAAGGACCGTCTCGAGATTCATTGGGCGGAGTCGCCGCGTTCCCCCGAGGAGGTCAGCGGGCTCTAGCCGCGCGGCTGCTCGACGCGGTCGGCCGGTCCGAATTGAGTGCGGCGGCCACCGGATCTTCGCCAGCCGGCGCAGGCTCCTGCACAGTCAGCCGTATCGCGTCCGGTGGCTTGCCTTCGCGCTTGAGCTTCACGTTCAACGCCAGCTGCAGCAGCCGCAACTGCTGGTCAGCTGTCAACGGCGGCCTGATACTCCTGACGCGGCGCGCCAAACGACGAACGAACCCACCGCGCCGCCCGGCGGGCACCCCGGTCAAGGAGTCCGCGGCGGTTCGGCGCCGCAGGTGATGTCCGGTTGTGGATCGCACCCCTCGCAGAGTTCCATCGCGAACGGGAGTATCGGCTGGCGCTCGGTGAGCCGGAAGTGTTTTCAAGGTACGGCGCATCATTGCCTCCAATCGTCGGCTGGTTTAGTCTTCCTGCGTGTCTTCGACGGCGCGTTGCAGCTGCGCTCGTCGGGAGGGACGGACCTACTCTTGACGCCCTCGATTTTGAGGGCGGTGATCTCGATTCCATCGGCCCGACCCCACGGCGATGGGCGCTGCCGCCACCAGACTCACCCCTCAGTGATGCAGTTGAGGCGAGGGCGCTCAGCACGGGACCCGGAGCTACGCGACTGCCGGGAGCGCGGCATTGCCGGCCGTGGTGTTGGTGTTTGCGCGGAGGCGGTCGATGCGTAGCTCTGTTGGGGGGTGGGTGTGCTCTGTGAGCCAGATGAAGGGGACGGGGTGGTCGTGGATCAGGGCGTGGATCTCGAGGAAGTCGGCGAGCTCGTCTGCCTGGCCGAGGGTGGCGGCGTATTGGTCGGCCTTGTACTCGCGTGCTCGCCAGTAGCGGCCCCAGATTGGGCTTGTGATCCAGAGGCCGAGGCCGCCTTTGGCGAATAGCGCCGCTTTGAACAGCAGCCGGCAGATGTGCCAGGTGAGCTGCATGGCGCCGTCGATGACGGGGTCGGAGGACCAGCGCGCTCGCCCGTCGGCCTCGCCGTCTTCGCGGCGCCGGTCTGTGGGGGGAGCGTCCTGCTCACGATTATTCGTGGTGGCTTTGCCGAAGGGGAGGGAGAGGAACACGAGGCGGTTGATCGCGGCGGTCAGCCTTGCGTCGGGGCTGCCGAGGTGGCCGAGCTCGTGCGCGAGGACCGCGGGGAGGTGATCGGTTTCGAGGAGGGCGCGGGAGAGCATCAGCGTGTCGCCGCATGCCGCGGCGTCGGGCTGGGTGGTGTCGAGCACGAACCAGCGCCGCGGCAACGGCAGCGGCTTGGGGGTGTAGCTCTGCAGCAGCTCCACAGCGTCTTGGTAGGCGAGTTGCTCGCGCTGTGAGGGTTCCCGGCCGCCGGCGCGGGTGCGCCACCACCACGCGCCACCGACCGGGCGCAACAGCGCGCTGACTGACCACAGGGTGGGGATGAACACGACGAACAGCAAGCTGGCGTGGCCTTTGCCGTTTTCGATCGCCATCGCGACCCCCACCACGAGCAGCCACAGCAGGAACCGCGCGAAGATCACCGGGACTTCCGCGATCAGCGCGAGCGTGTACATCGACAGCGCGCCGAGCGAGAAGTACGGCCGTTCCCGCTCGATCCACACCGTGGCGTGGTCGCGGGTGCTGCGCAGGATGCTACGCATGGGTTATCTCTCCTTGGGTTGTTCAGAACGGAAGCGTCCTTGCCTCCTTCTCCGACGAACCACCCCCCAACGGGACACTTCTCTCAGAAGTTTTTCCCTCGGCCGCCTGTCCTGGCCCGGCGGCCTGGGGTCCGGGAGCCCGCGAGGCGGGCTCGGGTAGCGATGCTTTGAGCGTCGGCGCGCGCGGGATCTGGATCTTCATCGCGCGGCCGCGGCTGATCAGGAACGCCTTCCCGGGGTCAAGGCCGCGGACCTTGTTCGGGTCGACCTTGAACTGGTGCTGCGATCTGGCGGACCCTGCTCCCGTCGCGCCATCCTCAGCGAACTGTGTTGAGTACTCCATCGCCTTGCGGGTGCCCGCCAAGGCGATGATCTCCTCTGGTGTGTTCACGCGGTGGCAGATCACGCTCTCCACCGACCCGAGGATGCGTTCGGCCTCCGTCTCGTCGCCCATCCCCGCGACGACCTGAGGCGCCAACACCAAACCCGTGTTGAACCCCCGCGCCTGCTCAACCCGCGCAGCCATGCCCGAGCTCGATGCCAGGGCGGAGAACTCATCGACGATCAGCACACAGAACTGCGCCTTGTCCTTGCGCCCGGTGAAGTAGTGCGCGAAGTCCTCGAACAAGAACCGTGCCAGACCGCCCGTCTCTTCCTTCAAGGCGAGGCTGTCGAGCAACAGATAGGCGGCCTTCGTGTCCTCCCACGCCCACTCCCCGTCGAGGGCGCCGCGGGTCTGCCCGAAGAATGCCTCGTAGCGCAGCCGGACCTGCGCCACCTGCGCCGCCTTCAACGCCGCCACAGCACTCGAACCGGGATGCGCCACGGCGAGCAGCGCGTGATCCATCCGTCCGAGGACTTCCCCCGAGGAGCGCGGCGGGCCGTCGGGGTGCTCGCACACCAACCTGAGCGTCGTCTTCGCGACATCCCTGTACCACGCCGCGGGCCCTTCGCTGGAGTAATCGATGATCTCCATCAACCTGCCCTGAATCTCATGCGCCTCCCCACGCCAGCCGTCGAACGGCTCATTCGGGAACACCCGCGTGTCCCGGCCCGCGTCGGCCATCAATCCGCTGAAGCGCTCCGCCGTCTCGCGGTCGCCCTTCCCGTCGAGGTAGAACACGGGGGCGTCGCTCTGCTTCGCGACCGTCCACGCCAACCGCAGCACCGTCTCCGTCTTCCCACTCCCGGTGGCGCCGCACACCAACACGTGGCGGCAGAGGCGGGCTTGGGAGAGCAGCACCATCCGTCCGGCTACCGGCAGCGCACGCTCGCCGGAGAGGCGGTGCGCGACCACGAAGCCCCGCTCCCCTTCGGCCTCACCCGCCAACGGCTCGGGTGCGCGAGCGGGAACACTCCCATTGGCCGAAGGGCCACGACCTCGCCCGAAGATCCCCCGCCTGGACGTGACGGTGCTACTCACGGCCGCTGCCCGCGATCACCGCCACCCTCCGCACCGGGTAGCTCGCGTACCCCCAAGCCCGGCCAGCGGCCACCCTGCTCCAGCTCTGTGAGCTGACGGTGCGGGCCCGCCGCGCAGAAATACAGCACCGTGTCAAAACGACCCTCAAGCTCGTCGAGGATCGCCACGACGCGCTGCTTGCTCTTGACGGTCAGCTCCACCTCGATCGCCACCTTGCGGCCATCGAGGATCGCGACACCGTCCGGTAGGTGCTCCCCCGCCTCACGTTCGCGCGCCAACACACGCTCCGGGATCCATTCCGTCTGCGGCGCGCGACCCTGGACGTGCAAGCGCACGTCGTTGACAGCCGCGACATGCGCGAGCAACCCAATCCGCGGACGCCACACACCAAACCCCGAACCGCACGCCGCCATACCCGCTGCGGTCGGCGTCACCCATGCCGGCTCCCCCACGATCACCCGCTGCGTCCGCACGAGCCCCAGTGCGCGCAAGCGCGCGACGGTGCGCTGCACCGTCCGCGGGCCGCAACCCAGCAACACCTCCAGCTGATCCGTCCGCGCGGCGTACTGCTCCCCAGCCAACCCAACACCTCAAGATCGCGACGACGCAACGCTTCATGCTCGGCGCGTCCCGCCGTCCGGGACGCGGGCGCCACACCACGCCACGCACTCAACGACAACGGGCGCAACCGCGAGCTCATGGCTTCCCCTTCCTCGCAGGCGGCTTGGGTTGATCGCGTAGATGCCAGCCGTCATTGCGGCTGACAAAGCGCGTGTGCTTCGCGCGATACAAATGCGCGGAGACACGACCCGCGCTCACACCGAGCGCCTCTGCGATCTGCCTGGGACGCGACCCCGGATGCTCCACGAGATAGGTCGCGACGTCGTCCTGGGTGACCTGTCCCGCTGGGCCTTCGCCGAGAAGGGTTGCCCTGGCGGCGCGTAGGCGTTCGCGCTCGGCGCGTAGCGGCACTTGTGCGGCTAGCTGCTCGTCCAGTGTTTTCAGGCGCTCGTCGATCTCAGCGACGACACCACGAGAAGCCTTGCCAAGCACGCCACGCGAACGATCAGACACGAGAACAACCCTCCAAGAACAAGCACAACAGAACAACACTTATCATACACACGTAAGACACGCTGTCAAGAACCGCGTCAGCTACATATCATGTGGAGGTAAGGGCCGGCCGAGCACAAGCGAGGCCGGCCCCTTACCCGCCTCGACAGCCACCAACCACGTACCACCCCTGTTGTTTTTCTTTCTTTCTTTTTTCTATCTATCTATCTCTATCTCTCTCCCTTCAGATACCAACCATCCAGCACCCTGCCACCACCACACACCACACTGCCTACCCCCTACCCACCCACCCATTCAGGTCATTGACCACCACCATCGAATAGCGAAGCTGAGAGGGGGGTGGTCAATGACCGCCCCCCACCCCACCCCGGACCATTGGGGGTAGGCACAAACTGCTTTACAGAGCCAAAAGCAGGGTGCTCCGGCTGACGCGACCCTGACGCCAAACCTGACGCCGCGCACGACAGCTTCCACGACACCATCTCGGCAGCCTCCCGCGCGTTACACGTTGGTCGACTCAGATCGAGCATTCGTAGAGCGCCGCCTCCACGTCAACCTCCTCGACCGTCTCCTCCGCCAAGGAATCGACCCGCCCGGCGTCGCCCCGCACGACACCGGCCCGTCCACCCATTCGGGTACGGGCAAGCGCGGGCCGGCGCGGAGCACCCATCAGCCGCGCGACCTTCGGCGAGACGATCCGCGTGCGCGGCACCCGCGACCTCACGGGCAGGCGCATGACGTTCGTGGACGGCTCCGGGTCGATGGGCGACCCGGACTCCGTGTCCAAGGTCGCGGACGGCTCGGGACCGGCCTCCCGGGTTACGGGCAACTCGGGAACGGGCTCCGGAACTGCGGACATCTCAGAATCGACGTCTGGCTCAGCTGGCAACAGGCTCGGCAGCGCGCTCTGCGCCCCGCCCCGCGGCGAGCCCGGTCGCCGCATAGACGCCCGCTTCGATCTCCCCGGCGATCTCCGGGTGCTCCCGCAGGAACGCCCGGGCCTCCCCACGCCCCTGCCCGAGCCGCTGCCCGCCGTAGGAGTAGTGCGCGCCGGACTTCGAGACGACGTCATAGCGCACGCCGAGATCCAGCAGACACCCCGTCGTGTCTATCCCCCGCCCGAACTCGATCTCGAACTCGGCCAGGCGAAACGGCGCCGCGACTTTGTTCTTTGAGACCTTCACCCGCACGCGGTTGCCGACCGCGACGCCGTCACTGTCCTTGAGCGTCTGGATGCGGCGGATGTCAAGGCGCTGGGAGGGTCCATCGCGTGCTCCGCATCGATAAATGCGCACACGCCCCCGAGCTTCTGTGCCTCGGCGAGCACGTGGTAGACGAGCGTCGTCTTGCCCGAGGACTCCGGCCCGTAGACCTCCACGATCCTTCCTCGCGGCACGCCGCCGATACCGAGCGCCAGATCCAGCGAGAGAGCGCCCGTCGGGATCGCTTCGCAGCGCACCTGCGCGCCCGGGTCGCCCATCCGCATCAGCGTGCCCTTGCCGAACTCCCGCTCCAGATGCCCAAGCGCGCCGCGTAAGGCGACCTCCCGCGCCACCGCGGCATCCTGGCGGCCGGCGATAGACAAAGCAGACATCGTGATCCTCCGACCAGTCGAGCAACAGAGACCGAACAAGGTAGGCCGCGCTTGGGATGGGATCCGTCGGCGAGCACGTCAGAGCCCGTAAAAGCCCGTAAAAGCCCGTGAACACGGGGCGCAACACTCCGAAAAAAAGCTGGGCTCCACGCCCGTTCACGCGCCATGACTACGGGGTGCTGCAGGGCCCCGACACGCGGGGGAGGTCAGGACAAAGGTCGAGACCACGAAAGAGGAGAGGAACGTACCAGCCAGGTGTGGGGAGAACACCGGGTACCCCCCAACGCCGAGAGACCACAGCACCCGCACGCCGGCAAGGACACCCGACGAAGGAGAGACAGGAGGACGCGAAGGACAGTACGCGAGGACACCCATCGGAGAGAGGACCAGAGGACCCGGCAACCCACACGCCGACACGAGGACCCAACCGCCAGGGAGGACAGGGCAACAGACCCCCAGGTCCCGACCTATATCCCGTCACCGTGCCCAACTCCGCCGCGAATAGGCCCCCACGCCCCGTGCTTGCTGGGCTTTCCGCGCCACGGCGGTCCCTGCCGGCCCCCTATTCGCGGCCGGGTTCCGGCCTCTGCCCCTCGACCCCGCCGCGTATCGCGTTTTCCCTTCACCCACGCGAGATTCCGGGCGTTCGCGCCCTGTATTCGCGGCGGGGAAACGGGTATTCGCGGCGGACTTTCCGCCGTCCGTGGCCGCGGGCCCGTTTGTCGCTCCAACCCGCCCGGTAACTCTCACCGCCCCCTCGCCTCGCCCCGCGCCTTTCCGCTGGCCTGCCTCCCCTCCGCAGCGTGTTGCGCGCCGGCCTCGCGCGATGACTCGTGCCGCCGAAGCTCCTCGCCGCCACGCGCCCTCCCGTCCCCCCGGCGCGGGCGCTACCGCAAGCTGCGCCCGGGGCAACGGCCGTCTTCGGAACGCCATCGATACATGACTACTAACTCACTCACTCTCGCTGTCCTACCGGCCGCGTCGATCCTTAGCGCGGGCCTCCTGGTCCTCGCCGCCATCGCTGTGGTCCTTCATTTCGCACCCGGCTTTCGCGGCAGGGGGCGCCACTCCTGATATGGCGGGATGGGCGCCCGCCACCCGCGGGGCGCCCATCGACACGGCGCGCGGCTGAACTCGTCGCTTGCGCTTGCGCCTCGACCAGGTTCGTGCGACCGCCGTCGCCCGGGCTGATGACGGGGGCGAAGAAACGAAGTAAACGAAGTAAGGCCCAGGCCGGGAGGTTGGCGCGTTTTCGCTCTTCCCTTAACGAACACCGTCCCAAGCCGGGCGTACTATTAGTGATGGTTCTTTTCCTTACCCGAAGAACCACCCAAATAAATACTCCAAAGGTTCTTTACATTGATCTGTCGGAACCATGATGAGTAAGAGTCAGCGCTGGAGACGTTCGGCGGATGACTCACGCGGCGGGCCCCGAAGACGTTCGGGGCTTTCTGTGTTTAAGGACCTTTCTGTGTTTAACGGCGCATCGGGATCCAAGGTCCGTCGACCAAAAAGAGTCGATGCGAGATGAGGGGCGAGCCGAGAGAGCGAGTTAGATCCATGGCAAGCACCTTAGTTCGCGCATGGGACGCTTCTGTTGATTTGGGATCCCCCTACCCCCTTCCGGTCGCTGCATCGTCGAGGGCAGCAGATCGCGGTTGCTAGGCCGATTCGGTCCGGTATTCGTTGCTGAGTCGGGACTGGCGCGGCCCCAGAACGAACGAAGCCCAGACCCTGAACGCCGATCCGCGTAAGCGCGTCGGCGAGACGATCGCCCGCATCAGCAACGGGCACAAGAAGCCAACGCGGGGCCGCGTCGTCGCCGGCCTGTCGTTCGGGTTCTGGCGCGCCCTGTTCGACCGCAAGTACCACCAGCTGTGGAATACGCACCTGCACCGAGCCTTCCCGCAAGGGTCGGGAAACCGCTCAGAGGTTGCGGGCCTGATGTCCAGGCTGGTGCCGTTCCGCAACCGCGTGGCACACCACGAGACGATCATCCGGCGCCCAATCACGACCCACTACAACGACATGCTCGCGCTGGCGAGGCTGATCGACGCGGACGCGCGAACCTGGATCAAGAGCGCCACCGGCCCGGCGCCTGCAGCTGGTCAAGCGCCGGGCCGGTGGCGACCGGGCGTCAACCCAGCTAACCGCACCGATGAGAGCCTGCCGCTGATCTTGGGGGAAGCGCCAGGACGTCCAAACTGGGTGCTGCGGAGCTGCTGAAGCTGGGTGCGGCGTGAAGCTGGATGCCCCGGTGCTGCCGATGCGGCTTGTATTGCGTGTTGGTCGTGTTGCCGGGCTGCTTCTCGAGCGACCGCCGAACAAGTCCACCAGCAAAGATACGGATCCTCTGGGACGGCATGGTGGCGGTGAGGCTGCTGGCCAAAGCATCAAGGCTGGTACGCTGGCGGTGAGGCTGCCGGCTGCTGGATTTCGATTTCTAAAGGTAAGCGTTTAAAGGCCTATCCAGCTGTTTGGTGTATTCAGCATCTCTCTTCGCGTCTCCTAGCTCCGTTGGTTCTCCACGTATCGTGAACGTGCCACCCAGAAGCCAGGGTGTCCGGTATCTCCAACAAGCCTCCAGCTGCTCCGCAAGCCCGTAGCCCTATGAAAACTTGGCGACTGCGTATGGCGATAACCAAGGTGGTCTGACCACAGAGATCACGGAGCGTACGAAAGCGCTCAGTATCGATGTGATTGCGGTCTCTCGAGGATCACGTGATTAGGTGAGGATTAGGACCCCTTTCCCGCCCACTCGAGGATTGGTGGCCCACCCAGCCTGCACCCGCCATGCGTTTTTTGGCGGCATCGCGTGGGCGCGCACGAGAGCCGGGGGGTCTGTCGAGGGGTTCCCCCCTTCGGGGTGGAGATCTGTTGAGCGGACAGACGGACGAGGCGGGGCGGAGCCAGAACTGCGGTCAAGAGAACTGCCCGTGTTAGCCATCAAGAGAGGTTCGCCCCGTTGGGCTCACCCGAGGGGGTTCCCGTGAGGTCGACGGTGACTGACCGAAGGTCGCCTGCATCACGGGACGGTGCCAAACTCGGAGAGGCTTCATCTCCTGCGGAGATTTGTTTGTTGGATTAATGACCCCTCCCCGCCCTAGACCGCTCACATCCGGACGCATTCCCACCTGACGGTGGGTTCTTGGCTAGTGTCTGGAGACCGTTCGCCTCCGCTCACTCTGGGCTCTTCACGCTCCAGCGTCCCTCGAGATCCGACTCACTGCGTTCGCTCAAAACTGATCGGTGATACCAGCATGGACGCTTCTGCGTGGCGAGCGATTAGATGGATGGTTGTTAGGCGATCCCCAGCGATCAGGACCGATGATGCCCCCAAATTAGCGAGGGCCCTGCGGGGCGGAGATGAGGGGCGAGGACATTTGGGTCCTCGGGTGCCAACCTGATTTGAGCGAGCGCACTCTGGCTGCAGACCCCCTCGGGGTCCGCGTTTGATTGTTCAATCGAAACAGCCCGTTGATGCCCATCAAGACCATTCGGTTAGGACCGCGCGCCTTCGGCCTGCGCTTGTCCATCCCCCACCAACCAACCCCGATTGGCGCCCTCGGTGACGGAGGGCTTCATCATCGGCGCCAATCGGCTGCCGATAGAAATCTCCCCCATCCATCTAATTTGTCCGACAGGCCGGAGATGTCCGTGGACCCCTCGCCGAGGGGCTTTTAGCGAGCGAAGCGAAGCCGATTCACGAAGGACATCAGAGGCTGGAGGACCTGGAGGAACCCGGATGGTTCCGGTCACCCTGCATCGATAAAACAATCCTCGTCAGAGGATGAGGGATTGACGGGGCCCTGCCCCCCAACCAAAAACCCACCGAGCGGTGGGCTTTCGGATCTGCGAAGAAACCGCGAACGGTTGCGAACTACTACTTCTTTTTGTATTTTTTCCTAGCTGCCTTTTCGCAACCAGAACGCTTGGCACCCTTCGGCTTCTTGTGGCAAGCCTTCAACGCAGCCTTGAGCTTCTGGCTACGCGTCAGAGCCTTGGTGAGTGGCCCGGGGCGTTGCAGCCCCAGGCTCTCGCAGAACCGTACGTGACAGTCTCCCGTCATACGGCTCCCACCATTCGGTCGAGTGGGCGTGTGATTCGCCAGTGAGCAAAGAGCTCGGGCTCGCGTGTTGCCACGCCGTCCAGAAACTCCCACGCCCGCAAGCTGCGCCGTCGAAGTCGCTTGTACTTGCGCATCGCCCAGCGCACCAAATACTTGTCGATGTTTCTGAGCGATCGGGTCAACATGGACGGGTAGAACTTCCCGTAGTAGTTGATCCACCCTTGCACGGTCTTGTTGATCTCCCGTGCTATCTCTGTGAAGTGTGTTCCGCTCCATAAGTGAATCCTCCATCGCCTGATCGTTTGACGGATCTTCTTCGCGGCTTCGTCGCTGATCGCCGGGGTGAAATTGACAAACATCGCACCCTTCCCATCACGGGACTGGCGAGGACGAAACGTGTACCCCAGGAAATCGAAACGCTCGTGCTCGTGAGAGCCGAAGCGATGCGAGTCCTTGCAGTACACGATGCGCGTCTTGCCCAGATTCAACTCCAGGCCACACGATCGCATCCGCTTCTTGATCGTGTCGAGTACGAACTGCGCTTGGCGCTCACTCTTGCAGTGCGCGACAATATCGTCTGCGTAGCGCTCGAACGGGACGGCCGGGAACTCCCGCGCCATCCACGAATCAAACGCGTAATGCAAGAAGATATTTGCCAACACAGGGGAAATCGCCGAACCCTGTGGGGTCCCGCGATCCCGCGCCACTACAGTGCAATCCTCTTGTTGGGTCGGCGCTTTCAGCCACCGTTCCACATAGAGAAGGATCCACCGCTCTTTGGTGTGGGCAGCCACCGCCTTCAACATGCGCTCGTGGTCGATCGAGTCGAAAAACGACTGGAGATCCAAGTCGATCACCCAGAAATATCTCCAACACCGATCCCGGCCAACCCGCAGCGCATCGTGCGCCGAGCGACCCGGCCGGTACCCATACGAGTCCGTGTGAAACACAGGCTCCACATTGGGCTCCAGGTACCTCTTTACGACCGTTTGCGCGACCCTATCCGCGACCGTGGGGACTGTCTGATTAACGGTGGAAGTGCTTGGTTTGACCGAAAGGGATGACCATGACGGAGCTAGTGGAGTCGACCGATCAGGAGGAGATGATCGGGTCTATGACTACAGATATGGTTGATCAGAAGCAGCTTGCTGAGCAGCTCTTGGCGCAGGCTGAGGAGCAGAACATCGAGTTGGTTGGTCCTGGTGGGCTTTTGAACCAGCTGACCAAGAATGTGCTCGAGACCGCGCTTGACGCGGAGATGAGTGAGCATCTGGGTTATGAGAAGCACGACCCTGATGGTCGTAACAGCGGGAACTCGCGTAACGGGACCCGCTCAAAGACGGTGTTGACGGAGATCGGCCCGGTCGAGATCGAGGTGCCGAGGGACACCGAGTCGACGTTCGAGCCACAGGTCGTCAAGAAGCGCCAGCGCCGGCTGACGGGCGTCGATGAGATCGTGCTGTCGCTCACCGCCCGCGGGTTGACGACAGGAGAGATCGCTGCGCACTTCGGAGAGGTCTATGGCGCCCGGGTCTCCAAGGACACGGTCAGCCGGATCACCGAGAAGGTCACCGCGGAGATGACCGAGTGGCTGGCCAGGCCGCTGGATGAGGTCTACCCGGTGATCTTCATCGACGCGCTCGTGGTCAAGGTTCGTGACGGACAGGTGATGAACAAGCCGGTCTATGTCGTGATCGGTGTGAGCGTCAACGGGGAGCGGGACATCCTCGGGCTCTGGGCCGGCGATGGCGGCGAGGGCGCGAAGTTCTGGCTCAGCGTGTTCACCGAGATCAAGAACCGCGGCGTCAAGGACGTCTGCATCGCCGTATGCGACGGGCTGAAGGGCTTGCCGGAGGCGATCACGACGACGTGGGAGCTCGCGACCGTCCAAGCGTGCGTGATCCACCTGATCCGCAACACATTCCGGTTTGCGTCCCGCCATTACTGGCAGGAGATGAGCCGAGACCTCAGGCCGGTCTATACGGCGCCTTCAGAGGCTGTGGCCAAGGAGCGCTTCATGGAGTTCGACGCCAAGTGGGGCGGACAGTATCCAGCGATTAGCAAGCTCTGGGAGAACGCCTGGAGCGAGTTCATACCGTTCCTGGACTACGACGTCGAGATCCGACGCGTGATCTGCTCAACGAACGCGATCGAGTCGATCAACGCCCGCTACCGACGCGCCGTCAGAGCGCGAGGGCACTTCCCGAACGACACGGCCGCCCTGAAGTGCCTCTACCTCGTGACCAGATCCCTCGACCCGACAGGGCGAGGCAGAGCCCGCTGGGCCACCCGATGGAAGCCCGCCCTCAACGCATTCGCAATAACCTTCCAAGGAAGAATCAACTAACCCGACCAAGCCAGATCCACCGTTAATCGGACACTCCCCGACCGTGGGTATGCCGAGGGTTCTGACCCCTAGCGAATGTTTCTTCGGTATCTGCACCGCCCGCACCGCCGGCGGCATATATGACCCCGAGGAGAGCCGATTCCAGACCTTGTATAGGTTCCCCGAAAGGTCCCTCTCAAAATCATCGATCGTTTCACCGTCGACACCAGCAGCGCCCTGGTTAGACCTAACGTCTTCCCAGGCTTCCAGAACAACCTTCTTCGAGATAACAAACGACTTCACCTTCGACTTTGACTCAACCATCAGCTCATCCCACCCACTTCGTGGTTGACCGACAATCTCGTCTGAATGGCCCGTCCCCTTCGCTCCAGTCCCATTAAAGGACCTTCATCACTACTACGAGACGATCCGTCCCTGTGCCCCACAACAGGAATTCACCCCTCACGGCTTCTTCCGCTTGAGACCTTCCCTGAGACAGCCAGCCGCAGGCCAAAAGCCACTAGCCGATCATCTCGCAGGACGACAGGTTCCCATGTTCCATACAGGAGCCTGACCCACGCTCGCGCCGCATACATGCCGGACACCGTCTGGCCAATAAACAGGCACCCGCCAGACTTATCCCGAACCAAAGGCTGTGATCCCGTTTTGATGCCATCAAATGCGTTTCGACACTTCACCTGCGGTTCACTCTCGTTCGCCTTCATCGGGTCACACCTGACGCACTCACAGGCACGCCTTTTCCCGCAACGCTTCCCACCACGGCTCTTTACCGCAGCAGTTCGCGGGTGGTTTGCGATCACTCCCTGCAGAGCGACCACGGAGGGCCCACCTCCATCTCCTACACGACAACGCATCAAAGAACCCACCATCACTTCTTCTTCCTCTTGATGTGTTTCTTCTTGCGCTCATGGCGCACCGCCTTCGGGCAGCCGGTTACGGTGATCTTTGTAGCCTGGTTGATCTTTGCGCCGTTCTGCGCGAGGAATTCGGTGGGCATGCGGAGCCCGAAGCGCACATTGAAGGCCGCAGCCGCCCCTTTCGCCGCTACTGCTTCTTGCGTGCCTTGCTCTTTGCCTTGGCCTGCTTCTTCGCCTTCTTCGCGGGCTTCGCCTTTGGGCAGCCGGTCACGCTGACCGGGGTGGACTCGTGGATTTCGGCGCCGTTCTGAGCGACGAACGAGGTCGGCATCGCGAGCGAGCCCGCGACCGACTCCTTGACCTTGCGGGTCACGGCCTGCTTGTGGCCCTTAACCCTGACGGTGACTTTCTTCTTGACCGTCACAGTGTTCGTGACAGAGCAGAGGTTGCCGTTGGCGGCGAGAGCCGAGTATTTGCCCTCAGGTAGGGTGATTTCAAAGCTCGTCACCGGCTGGTCGGGGACGGTGTGGAAGGTGCTGGAGGTGATGCCGGCTTTGCTGATGAATGTGCTGGCGACGAGGTCGATCGTGAGGCCATAGCCCTGCAGGACGATCTCGAGGCTGGGGAATGCTTCGCCGCCGTGGGAGACGAAGTACACGGGCCCTTCCAGCGGGACCGGCAGGATCGGGGTCACCGCTTTGGCGTATCCGATGTTCGAGGCCGCTGGGCAGCCTGCCGGGTTCAGGTTGAACTGTGCGGCGGTGCACGCCTTCTGCAGCGTCGTCAGGCGGGAGGGGAGCTGTTTGGGGAGGTCGACCTTGACCTCTTTGATATTCGCCTGGGTGCCCTGTGGTGCGATGGGGTAGACGAGTTTCGCGGTCAGGCTCGCACCGTTCATTTTGCTTGTTTTCCCGGACGTGCTGACCTTGAATTCGGGTTTGAACTTCAGGCTCTGGCAGTCTGCGGCCTGGAACGGTGTCGTCACCGAGACAGACGTCTGATCAGCCGGATCTGCCGGATCGGCGCCGGCGCCTCCGACCACGTTTGCGATCGTCGTGCGCGAGCAGCTGGTCGGGTTGAGGATGAACCCGGGCCGGTCGACGTAGGCGTGAATGTTACGCACGTGCACGACGATCCCCTGAATGATGTGCGGGATCGGGTCCGAGCCCGTCGCATCGACTTCGACCTGCGCGGTGATCGGGTTGATCCGCAATGCGAAGCGGATCACGACCGTGCCAAGGTCGAACGGGCCGACCACCGCGGAGGTGATCGACACGAGTGACAGTGGGGCCCCGTGATATGGCCCTGCGAGGTAAAGGGCGCCGGGGGTCTGCGCGAGTACGGTGCCGACGCCGGCTTCGACGATCGTGTGCCCGATCTTCGATGCGGCGGGGCAGGATGGTTCGGCGAGCTCGCGCGCGCCGCCGTTCTGCAGGCCGGCGCGCCCGCGCGCCGCTTCGATCGCGGCGTCCGGGCAGAACGGGATCCCCGTGAGGTTCCCCGTCAGCCCCGGGGGCATGATCGTCGAGAAGCCGGTGAGCTCCTGTTCGCCGTCCTCGCGCTTGATCGTCAAGTCGAGAGGCGAGTAACTGCCGCCGGCGTTGTTTGTCGTGCCGACACTCGCCTGCGGGCTAAACGGCGGCACGCCCCCACTCGGGCAGGGCCCGCCGCCGACACCGCCCGTCAGCTGAAACGCAGGCGCGCTTTCGATCGAATGGACGTCTTCGGGCGCGGACCACGGCGTGAGCCCGGCGAGCAGCGAGTAGGTACCGCACGCGGGTGCTGTCACCAGCGGCGCGGTCGCGCCAGGACGGAACTTGAGGATGAACTTGCTGAACGGCTGCTGCGGGTTGTTCAGAAAGCGCGTTACCAGCTGCCCTGTCGTTTCATCGAGGTGGACTTCGCCGGCGACCTTGATGATCACCCCGCGCGGCGGCGCCTTGGCAACGATGTATAGGGCGAGCAACGTCCCACCCGGGTGTTCCTGGCTGGGGAACGGGTTGTCATACGGGCTCGCGACGTACACCGCGCCGGTCAGCTTTTCGTCAAGGATCGGCGTTTCGATTTCCACGTCGCCGATCTTCGATTCCGGCGGACAACCCGCACCCGGAAGGGAAGAGGAGGTTTCCGCCGCGTATTGCACCGGCATGCACGCGCCCAGGCCCGAGCCCGCCGAGGGGTTCACCGTGAACCCCTCGGGCAGCGTCACCGTCGCGTCCTTGAGATTCGCCGTCGAGAGCGACAACGGGTTATCCCACGCCTGCGGCACTCCGATCGTGACGCTCAAGCCCGACGACGTTTCGGCCAGGGTCGTGGTGGGTGTCGCTTCGACCGTCGGTTCGAACGGCACGCGGTCGCATTCACCGACCGGCCCGACCTCCGTCGTCGCCCGAGACGGTTCCTGCGGCGCCTCCCAGGAATACGCTTCCACGCTCGCGGTGAACATCCCGCAGCTCGTCGGGTTCGACAGGAACGGCTTAGGTGCGATCTTGGCTTCTTGGGGGCCGCCGAGTTCGTTGTGGCACGTGGGCGGTACTTCGAGCTCTGCGCCGCAGGCTTCGCCGCGCTGCGCGTCGTGTTCGCGCGCCGCCGGCACGCCCCAGACCGTCACCGAGATATCGCTGATTTCATCGCGCGGGATGTTCGGCGTCGTGATCGTCAGCCCCGTGTCACCGGGACGCACGCTCGCGAGCAAAGTCGTCGTGACGACCTGGGTCTTGAAACCGAGCTCCGCCGCGATACCGAAGCTCGTGACTTCCATGTTGTAGAGCGGCACCGTCGGGTGCGCGCGATGCCCCGCGAGACTCGTCAGCTCGAAGCTGATTTGCCCGATCTGGCTGGCGATCGGGCAAAGCGGCAGCTGGCCTTCTATGCCGGAAAACCCGAGCAGGCCGCTGAGTGGGCAGGTCGGGACGGCCGTGTCGCTCGCGTCGAAGCCGGCCGGCAGATTGACGACAATTGTGCGCACGTCGTTGTGCGTCTTTCCCGTCACCGGATCGTGGGCGAAGTCAAACGACGTTGTGAGATTCTCGTGCGCACCAGCCTGTGTCGTCGACGGGGAGATCTGAAAGCTGCCGGGAAGCACTTCGAAGGGTTCGCCGCTTAATTCAGCGTGCGCCACGCCGGCTGTACCCGCCAGCACGGCAGCAATGCTGAGAAGCATCCTCAGCGGGCGTCGCGGCCCCCAAGCCGCTCGCGCCGCCTTGGCCAGCAGCGCGCGTGGGATTATCAGCATCAGTGACCTCATCTCTTCACGGGCGGCTTGTGCGAAGCCTTGTGCACATCGAATCGCTTTCGAACAGCGCGTTCGCAGTGTGCGCGCTTCTTCCTGGGCTTGATCTTCCGGCACGCCGCCAACGCTGCGGCGGCCCGCTGCGCGCTCGTCAACTGCCTCGGCTTCATTGACGAACCCCCTGTCGGCGGCGCATCACCCGGCCCCTGAAAGGTGGCGCTCGACGGCGTCGCGTCGGGAGGACTCGCCTGCGGCGTGGAGCACTCCGCACCGTCGCATTCGACGGGTCGTGCGGGCGCCGGCGGAAACCCACCGTCGACGCGAGCATCGTAGATGTCGCCAGAGTTGTCGTTGTCCAGGCCCGCGAGCTCCGAACGGGTGTAGATATAGACGTTCTGCCCATCGGGGGTCGCACCGAGAAGCAGATTCAAGAACCCCCCACGCCCATTCGTGATCAAAGACAGGCAACCCTGAGGCGCCTCGCATTCCTGCACACCCGCCGCGCGCCACTCATACACATCACTCGACGGAGAGATCTCTTCGGCCTGCAGTTCGGCCCCGGGCACGTGGTCGGGTGGGACTTCACCGTCACCGTCGGCGGGGATCAACGCCGCGGGCGTATTGAAGAACGCGTAGTCGCCGTCGTCGGAGACGAAGGCGCGACTCGGTACGCCGTTTGAGGGGTACGCCTGTCCGAGATCGCTTGCGTGATCGGGGAAGTAGGAGCCGAGAGCCGGTTCGGGATCCGTCGGCGATGCGCAAGAAAGACACTCCACGACGCGTTCGCGGTTGTCATAGAGAAATGCCTGTTCAACCCCAGCGACCCCGGGGACAGAGCCGTGGAAGTAATAGAACTGGCCGTCCGGGGTGACCTCGCCCGCACCCCTAGTTCCGTTGTTGATGTGGATCCGGAGCAGGTACGTTAATGACTCTGCCGCCGTGTCATAGCGGTAGAGATCGCCGTTGACCTGTAGAAAGTAGATCGCGCCGAGGTCGGCCGCAGCGTGTGCGGTCTGTTCTGGCGAGGAGAAGATCTGTTTGAGGGACGCCGATTCGGTGTCGTAAAGGAAGTACTTGATTTCACTGGGCCCGGGCGCTTCCAGCAAAAGCTCCGTTCCGCCGGCGTTAGCCGCGCCAAACCGGAAAGCACCGATGTCGACAGTTCTTCGAGCCGTTTTCGCGTATGTAGAGGTGCGGTGTTGCGCTGCAGATACTGCCCGGCACCGCTTCGAAGAACACACGCGACCCGTCGGCGGAGACTGCGTGCGCGCTGCTGCGGTACCCGCTGGCTTCACCGGAGCCGGCTACCAGATGCGCCCCGCAGGTTCCGGCGCCCACGTTTATCTGCCGCAACTGCCCTTCGTCGTATTCATAGACATCGAGCTTCCCGCTCTTGGTCTGCGTACGGGCTTCGGCCAGTTCGGGATCCTCCACCTGCAGAATCAACTTGGAGAAGTCGGCCGATGCTCCAACCCACCCGGCGTTACGGACGACGTTGCCTTCGGCTATGCCTTCTACCTTATCGCGAGGAACGGCAGCGACCGTCTGATATGGGCCGCCACCCGGCCCAGCCTTGAAAAGGATTTCCTTGGATTCACCGCTGCCGAGCGAGGTGTGAATGTCGACTTCCGAGGCGACCTCCGAACCGTTCTCGCTGTAGAGCTCAGGCACGACGCGTTGCACCCCGGTTTCGGGCTGGGGCGAGCCCGCCGTCATCGTCCATTCCTGACGCGAGCTGTCGCGGGAAAAGAAGTACGGGCTCTGACCGCTACCAGGTTCGGAACCCCAACTGACCGATGGATCTTCGAGAGCAACGTGTTCACCGTCGCCGCCCACGATCGCACCGCTCACAACGGCCGGCCCATAGTTGAAGGGTTCCTGTGCCCCTTCCTTGTCCACAGGAGTGACCTGCTCATAGGCGCGACAGTCGGGCAGGTTCGCGGACGGACCCGTACGCAGCGCGCTGTTCGGACACGGACTCGACGTGGAGGCCGCGGCGGCCGCCGGCACCGTCATCGTCTGCGGTTCGGCATCGACGACCGGCGCACCGGGGAACGTGCTCGAGGCAACGGCACGGAACTCGTAGGTCAGTCCAGCTTCCAAACCCGGCAGATCCTGCCCAAAGAACTGTTCAGAGACCACGGCTTTCAAGGGCTGCGCGGCGGTCTTCGTCGCACCCTGAAACCCGGATTCTTCGAACTGCTGCCGCGTGACGTATTCGAAGTAGCCGGCGGTGTCATAGCCTTCCCCACCCGCCTGGATCGTGCTGACCGTGACTTTGCCCGCCGGCTGCAGTTCGCTCCCGTCCGCGGTAATCGCGGGCTCGGGCTGCCCGGTCGCCGCTCCGACGAAGGACACCGTATACGGACCGCCGCGCAAGCCTACCACCGACAATTCGGGTTCGCCCGGCAAAGATTCCAATGCTCGAGCGATACTGCCGCTCCCGCCCTGAGCTGGCGCATCGAACGCGATCGGTCCGGTCGTGTGGCCCTCGAAAGAAAGCGTGAAAGTACCACCGCTCGGCGTGCCTTCGACAGTCACCGCCTGTTCGTCGGTGGTGGGCGTCGCGTGCGGGTCGATCGCTCCGAGCACACGCAGCGACGTCGCATCGCGCGCGTGGACAGCCTCAGTCACGGCGGTCGGGGGTCCCTCAGTTTCAAAACACGACTCGGGACCCTGTGTGGCGCCCACCTTGTTCGTCGCGGCCACGCGAATGCAGTATTCGCTCGCCGGGTGGAGTCCGTCGAATGTTCCTTCCACGATCGGCACCGCTTCGCCGCCCGCCTGGCTCTGGGCTTCCGTGATCGTACCTTCGAGACCCGGGATCGGCGCCCAAGACGAAGGTTCCTGAGGATGCGTACTGGATTCGAATTGCCAGCGAGTTTCGGCTTCCCGCGGGTCGACCGCGTCGACCACACGCGCCGAGGTCGCCGTAATGTTCCGATAGGCCCGACCTTGGACGATGGGGCGCTCCGTCGGGGTGGTAAATGATTCGACTTCTTCTCTCTCGCCCTCCGGGTTCGCCTGGTTCACGCCGACGAACCTATTTTGGGTCAGTTCGCCGTCTGCGTTTTTCGCGGTCAGGCGCACGAAGTAGGTCGTTTCTGGCGCTAGACCGATGAGTTCAGGTTCGGGGTCCGCGAAGTCTTCTTCTTTGGTAATCGTCCCGTTCGCCCCGGAGGAGAATGGTTTCCAAGGCCCAGACCGCGCAAGCGCGTATTCAAAATTGTATTCCGTCGTCAACCCGTTGGTCTCAATCTGCGCCTTGAAAGCCTTCCCTCCTTTCGTTTTGGCCACCGCTAGTTCTTCGGCTTCGAACGTGGTGTGGCCCCCCGGTTCATTTCGTAATTCCGGCACTTCGGGCTTGCCGATAGCGAGTGTTTTGAATTCGAACGTCCGAGTAACAGTGCCGGCGGCATCTTCCAGCGTAAAGCGCGCGAAATAGTTGGTGCCCGGCACCAGATGGTGCTGAACGTTCCACCTGACTCCAGTGCTTCCCGGTGTTGTTGCATCCGCGCTCCCGATGGAGATGAAATCGTCGCTGTTACCGCCACCCGTAGTACCTTCCCCCGCGAGCACCCACGGACCGCTGACCGGGCCAGTCGTGAGTTCGGCTCTCCAGTGAGCACCGAGATCGAACGTGTTCACCTCGGCGACAACCATGGCGCGAGTCGCGAACACACGCTCGGTGTCGAGTTCCCCGTGGATAACCGGCGGTTCTCCGCTCAGTGTATCCGGGCTGAGGGTGGCGGAAAGCAGCGGCGCAGCCGCGCAGGAGGATGCCGTAGCGAGCACGCCTCCCACGACAGCCGCGAGCGCGAGGATCCCGCCAGCGCGACGAGCCGGGCGAAAGAGCACCCGCCACCCGCCGACGCGAACTGCTACCAGAGCGCCTTTACCCATCTTCATTACATCTCCAATGTGTCGCTGGGCGCGAGTGCCCCAGCGGCCAGCCGGCGCTCCGCTTCTAAGAGTGGAGCGCCGGCGGTCCGTGTCGGGCCCTGGGGTCATTCCGCCGTGACCGCCCAGGTCCCCCGGGCAGAGACCGTCCCGGGTTGATTGGAGATCACACGGAGCCCCGCGCCAGTCGCCCCGATCTGGCTGATTTCAGGTTCGGGGGTACTGATGTCGAAGATCTGGGCGTTGCCGCTCACGTCTTCGGCTTCTGCCGCGAACACACACAAATGCCCCGAACCGGCCGAAGGACTCTTCGCGGTTCCGGCGCATTCGCCGCTCGTGATAAAGCCCGATACTTTGCGTTCGCCTTCGCCTTCTTCAGGGCCTATATAACGGGCGGCCGTCCCGGTCGCATTCGTTTCAGGCGGTTCGGCCAACGGAATCGCAAACGAAAGCGTCGTTACTCCAGCGAGCTGTGATTCGCCCGGCGCGCCGGTATCGGTCCCGTGAATCCACCACGTTCCCGTCTCAGTTTTCCCGGAGGGAAGCGTCGCGGTGAAGCCAGTCGCCCCAGACTTGCCTTCTTTACCGGGAGTGCCTTCTTTACCCGCCGCCCCTTCTTTACCGGGAGTGCCTTCTTTACCGGGAGTGCCTTCTTTACCGGCCGCCCCGGCGCCACCGGGAGCGCCCTGTGGTCCGGTCGCACCTGTCGCACCTTTGGGGCCGGCGGGGCCGCGGGGGCCTGTCTTGGTCTTGGGCTTGGCCTTGCTCCTGGCCACACCGGCAACCGCTATCCCACGCCCGGTAGACGCTGTCGCCTTCGAACCCGAACCGCCGCCGCCACTGCTGGCGGCGAACGCGCCGCCGGTCATCGCGAAAATCAGGGCTACAAAAGCCAAAACCGTCGCGGGGCTTATGTGTTTACGTATTGCTGAGAACATCGGTTATTTCTCCTCCTCGGAGTGGAACGTGGCGGCGCTCGGCGCTACGCTTCATCCGCCGCGCCATATTAGAAAGAATTTTAGTGGTCGTCACTTCTTCTTTCGTTTCTTCGCCTTACGCTTGGTTTTCTTCTTGGCCTTCTTCGCCTTGGGGCAGCCGGTAACGCTGACCTTGGTGGATTGGTGGATCGTGGCGCCGTTTTGGGCGGTGAACGCCGTTGGCATCGTGAGTTTTGTGGCGCAGAGGTTGCCGTTGGCGGCGAGGGCTGAGTACTTTCCCTCGGGCAGGTTCAGTTCGAAGCTTCCCACCGGGGCGTCAGGGACGGTCTTGAAGGTGCTGCTCGTGATCCCGGCCTTGCTGATGAACGTGTCACCGACGAGCTCGATCGTGACGCCGTAGCCCTGTAGCACGACGATCAGGTTCGGGAACGCTTCCCCGCCGTTGGAGACGAAGTACGCTGGGCCTTCCAACGGGACGGGGACCAGTGGCGTGATCGCCTTGCCGTGACCGATGATCGACGCGGCGGGGCAGCCCGCCGGGTTGGTGTCGAACTGCTTGGCGGTGCACGCCTTCTGCAGCGTCGTCAGACGTGAGGGGAGTTGCTTGGGGAGGTCGACCTTGACCCGGGCGATGTTCGCCTGGGTCCCGAACGCGGCTTTTGGATAGGTCAGCTTCACCGACAGGCTCGCCCCCTTCGCTCTGGACGTTTTGCCTGAGGTGGAGACCGCGAATTTGGGTGCGAACTTCAGCGTCGCGCAGTTCGTGACCTGAAACGGCACCCCGAGCGCCTGCGTCGAGCCTTCGCTGCTGGACAGGCTACCCGTGATCGCCATCGGACTGCAGCTGGTTGGGTTGAACGTGAATTTATTGTTCCCGCCCACCCCGTTGATCGTGACGTTCACGTGCTTGATCTGCAGCGGGATCCCGTCGATGAACTGCGGGATCTTGTACGGGCCACTGTTATCGCTCGTGATCGTCAACGCCGCCGTATGCGGATCGACTTCGATCTTCGCGCGGACGATCACGTTCCCCAAGTGGAACGGGCCGGCGTTCGCGGGGTTGACGATCGACAGACCGAATGGTGCGCCGTGGTAGGGGCCGGTGATGTAGACCTTCCCTCCGGTGACGGTGTAGGGGTTGGCGCCCAAACCGACGCTGACGGTCGTTTCCCCGATCAAGCTTTCCGGGCCGCAGGTCCCGGCGTTGCCTTCGGCTTCGCCGCAGAGCTTCACGCCCGCGAGTAGACCGGAGAGGCCGGGGGGCATCTTCAGCTGGATCGCCTGCAGGTTCTGGTTGCCGTTTCGCGGCTCATCGTCATCGTGAACGGCGAGAACGCACCGGCCTGGAGGTTCGTGCTGCCCGTCGTCAGCGACGGACTGAACGGCAATGGATTCGAGCATGGCGTGCCATTTGGGCCGCTCGTGACTCGGAATTCCGACGAGGAATCAACCGCCTGGCTCCCCGACCACGGCACTATAGACCCCGTAGTCGTATAGGACCCACACAGTGCGGGAGTGCCCAACGGGGCCCTGGAGCCACCAAAGAAATGCAGACTCAAATCTTCAAAAGGCAGCTGCGGCGTTTCCTTGAACGTCGAGACCAACTGACCTGTAACCGGATCGGGTGTCACCTGGCCCGCGAGCTTCACGAGCACACCGGACACGGGATCCTTCGCAACGATATACAAGGCGACCAAGCTCCCAAACGGGTTCGCGTTCTGTTGCGCCAGATACGCAGCACCGGTCAAAGGGTTCGGCAACAACGGTGTCCTGATTTCAACGGTCCCTACCTTCGCCGATTCAGGACACGACTGTTCAGCCGGGCTTTCCAAACCGATTTCTCCCAGACCACACGCCGACAGACCGTCCGCCCCTGCCGGATTCAAACCCACACCAGCAGGCAAGCTAACTGTCGTGTCCTTGACCGTCGACTCCGCCAACCCAGTCGGGTTCAAGCTGGCTTCCTGTGGAACATGCACCCCCACCGTCAGACCCGTCGGAGTGCTCCCCTCCTGGCCATCCGGAGCGACGCTGATAGACGGTTCGAAGTTCAAGCGGTTACAGCCATCAAGGCCGTACGGTTCACCTGCGGGATTCTGGAAAATGTATTCCTTTGGTGCGGTGAACTGACCCGGCGCTGACCATGGGTCCGCTTCGACGCTCGTGCGCAAAGGACCCGTGCACGAAGTGGGGAGCAGCAGCAGCGGTTGGGTCTTTTCCCGTATCGGGCACGCTGTTTCAAATTCGGGCGATTCGGATTCGAAATTGGACTGATCGAGACAGGTCCCGCGCGTGGTGTCATGACGCGAGTCGGAAGGCACCCCCCAGAAGGTCACCTGGTTACCGATGAACTCCGCGAGGTCGGTGATGTTGGGAACGGTGACGACGACGCCGTAGTCCCCGCCTGTGCGCACAGAGGTATCGAGAATCACCGGCCCCGCGGCCGTCCTGAACCCAAACCTCGCCGGCTCGCCGACCGACGGCACAAGACTGTACAACGGCGCCGAAAACGCATACGGGACGCGCCGGCGCACATCAATGCTGCCGATGATGGGCGTAGCTACGCCTACGACCGTATTGTCTGGACATGGTGGGCCAAGCTGTGCCGCCGCCTGCGTAAACACGTACATGCTGCACTTCGGCAGCGGTGTCGGATTGCCCACCAGGCCCGCCGGAAGGTTGAAACGCAGATCCTTCGTGAAGGCCCGAGGTTGCACTTCGGGCATCACTTCATCAATACCGGACAACGGGAAGTCGTGCAATGTTGGTATCGCACTCGTATTCAACACGAGCGTCGTCGTCAGCTGAAATGGGTGCGATCCAGCCTGCGTGTCCGGAGCACCGCCCTCTTCTTCGGCATCGAGTTCATAGTTTTCCGCGCCAAACGGTGGGGTGGAGTCGCTGAGCGCCAGCGCGCGCTGCAAGACGGCCGTGGGCGCTCCCCCACCGCCGACACGAACTTCGTTACCGCCACCGCCCGTCCCCGGCGCCACTTTCACATGGATCTCGATTATCAAGCGTTCATAGGCCAACAGTGGGCCCGAATATGTGCATGTCACCGTCTGCGCCGCCAAGGAACAGCTCGAGAAGAGCTGCGCGTCGTTGAGACCGATATTGCCTCCGCCACCTTCTGGAAAGACAGCTGTGGGAGTGACACCCGCCGGCAGCTTGTCCACGACCGTCACGGGACTGTCGATCCCGTCGACCATCGCGTCGCCCACATCACTGACTTCGACGACAAGACTGCCTTCGCCACCGGCCGGGTTCGCAGGCGCCGAAACAGTATTCACATGCCACCACGGCCTGCAACTGGCGCACTGCACTTCGGCGGACGCCGTCGCGGCAAAGGCACAGGCCAGCACCACAAAGGCCACGAGGGCAGGTACGAATCGCTTACACATTTTACTTACCCCTCCGGCCGTTGCCGACTTTCTTCGCCTTGGTTTTGGTCTTCGCCTTTGCTCGCTTCACGCACTTTCCACGTTTGCTGCGCACCTTTCCCTTCGCGCATTTCGCCGTCTTTTTCGTGACGCTCTTCACCGGCGACAACGGCGTGATATTCCCCGTCCCGTTAAACGTCGCGCTCGGCGCGGGACCAAACAATTCCGGCTGCGGCGAAGGCGCCGCCTTACACGAATCGCCCGAATCGCACGGCGGCGAAGAAACCGGTTCGGCGACACACGCCACACCTTCAGCACCGCACACGTGCGCGTCATACACGCTGTAAGAGTTTTCGTGATCCCCCGACACGAGCTTCGCGGTCGTGATAAAGAACACATCGTCACCATTTTCACTCGCGTCGAAGAACGCCGATTCTCCGCTTGACGTCCCCGAGGAGATCAGGTTCACACAGCCACCAGAGCGTTCGCTGAACGTTGGGTTCGTCCTCGTGCAACTATCGCTGGCGGCGGTTTCTGCATTCGCGGGCGGCTCGTACTCATACACATCCTCAAGCCCATTTGTATCTTGAGGCACAAGCGCATCCGGGCTTTGAAAGAACAACCTGCCACCGTCAGAGAGATAACGCGGCTGATACACCGCCAGCCCCTGAGCTTCGCGCCAGCCTGGAATATTTCCCGCCAACCAATGATTACCAACAGTTTCACCCACCGTGTTGGCAGCCCAGGCTTGCTGGCGATCCACGAGCAGCGATTCGGAGTCAAGTGCCTTAGAGTCAAGAACTCCCACGGGCCGCGCTCCCGTCGGGTCGCACGAGACACACGCCACACGACCCGATACAGCGTCGTATAGATACACCTCCTCGTCAGGCTGTCCGCTATTCGCGTCGAGATTGTCGTAGCCCGTCAGGCTCATGTTCGACATAAACGCCACAAAACGCCCATTTGGAGACACACGCGAGCTCACCTGCGAGAGCTGTGCCTTTCCACCGAAAGAAGCCCAGCTCCTTTCGTCTTCACTTGACAATGTGGCGACATGCTCGATGGTCCATTCACCACCGTGATAATGCGCGACGTACATATTATCTGCGCCGCTCACGCCACCTTCGGCAAGAACACCCGTAGCCACGAAATACACATACGAGCCGTCTTCGCTTGCGCCTATCACGGGGCCCTTGACGCCGGCGCCGGTCTCACCCACGCCATGATCTACCGTCAAATCCGTCTGCGTATCCGTTGCGTAGTTGAACTCGTACAGAGCGCCGCCTTCCAGAAAGAATATTCTCGACCCGTCACTGCTCATGGCCTGGAACTGAGCAGTCGGACCACCGACCCGCACAGTCCTTTCTTCGACCATATCGCGAACATAGAGAGCTGCGGACGCCTCTTTCTGCAGTTGTTCACCGAACTGCCACACAATCCTGCGACCGTCATTCGAGACAGAGTGCGCAGTCAGTTCGCTCCCATTCCCGTTGGCCTCCAACCCCAGAAATATAGTTGGTGAAACGAGCGGTTCTTTGTCCGGCAGGATATTCACGAGCTGCAACCGGCCTCCACTCCACTCGTAGAGATTCTTATTTGTGGGTTCACCGTTTGCACTTGTACTCGCGCCGATCGCTTCTTTTGTCAGCGCCGCCGTCGATTCCAACACGATGTGGCTTAGATCGGGAGTCGCAGAAAGAAACTTCATTTGCCGTATGGCGCTTTCTTTTTTCGACGCTTCCCCACCAAATTTCGTGTTCGGCGGGACATTCGCTGATGTCACAAGCGGCAGGAAGCTGCCATCCGCATCATTACGCAAATACAACGTTCGTTCCGTCGCTTCAGGCGACAACGGCATCGAGACCGATCCTGGTTCGACGATACCCGATGACAAGTTCGATGAGAAAAGTCCATAACTGTTGGTGACGCCAAGCAGTTCGCCTGAGTATTCTCCTTCTTTAGGGAAGCCCTGTTGTATCTCGAGTTGTTGTGACTGCCAGCCATCGGCGCCGCGCATCGAGAGAAGCTGAGAGAAGGGCTCCTTTCCCTTAGGGTCTTCTCCGAGGACTTCGGTCGCAAGATATGAGATCGCGTGACCGTCGGCCGCGGCCTGGATATCTCCCTCATCCGTGCCGCGCCCACCGAATGTTTCGATCAAAGCACCGCCTTTGTTCGAGGGGGACACCAGTTCCCATGCCCGGGCGTCAGGCAGCTGGAATTCTCCACCCTTGAGCTGTGTCGTAAACGTATGATCGGGGCCTTCGACCGTCCCGACTTCGCTGGTCGTGACGAGCCGATAGTGATAGCTCGTGCTTGGTTCCAGACCCTGGACGTGATAGCCGATCTGCACATAACCGTCGCCTTCACCGACATTCCCGGACAAGACGTGTCCGTAGGAGGTCGTTGTGCCATATTCCAGGCTGTAGCTCGTGCTTGCTCCCAACGGGTTGATCCGTGCAGCAAGAGTCGCGCTCGTCCCGGCGACGTTCGTGGCCCACGGACCGTCAATCAGCGCCGCCGGCCTCGTTTCGAACAACTGATCGGGGCCGACCGTCGTGTGCCCTAGCGAGTCATGCGCGACGAGCCGGTAGTGATACGTCTCGCCGGGCGTCAAGCCCGTCAAATCCAGGGTCGCCGGATGGTCTTCGAAGAGGCCCGTGGCGACCGAAGTGCTCGAGGCGCTCGACGCATCCGCAAAGCCACTACTCTGATATTGCGACTCGTCGACATATTCGAAATGGGAGGTCGTTTCATTGCCCTCAGGATCGACCTCCCCTTCGAGCCTCACCGTTCCCCGCAAACCGGGTGTAGCCGACTCACCTTCGATCGACGGACCCGGCGGCGGCACGGTCAACACCCACACACTGTTCTGTTCGCCGGCAGACGCATAAAGCTGTTTGGCTGCTTCGGAGAAGGCCAGACCGTTGTTGGAGCCCACCACCGTGTTCGAACCGAAGTTCGCGAGCTGCTTCCCGGTGGCGTCGTACTCCAAGACATGAAACCCATCGGTCGAGTCGCCAACATACACATCGCCTGAAGAGTCGAGCGCCAATGCGGTAACGGAAGTGCTGCCTTGATCGAACTGAACGTTCTTTTCGATCCCCCCCGGACCGAACTCGCGCACCCCGGCGACACCTTCATCCTCTACATAAATATCCCCGGTTGAGTCGACCGCCAGCGCCGACGGGACCCCAGTGCTCGACAACCCGGACAATGAGATATTTTCCTTCCACGTGCCCGAGGATTCGAACACCTGAACACGAGCCCGGTCTCCCACATACAGGTCACCATCTGGACCGACCGCTATGCCCTTGCTGCCAGAGGGCCAGTACGAGAATTCCCCATCGCCCACGCCCTGCACGCCTTCTTGACATGTTTCGCCCGCGACGCACATGTTCCCGCCGGTCGCCTCGTTCACATGTCCGCCGAGCATCGACAGAAATTTTCCCGCCGAATCGTACTTCTCCACACGCACATGGTCATGATCCATCACGTATACGTCTCCATAGGACATACTCGACAGTTCGTCATCGACAGCGATGCCCGTAGGGAATTCAAACCCACCCGTAACGGCGCTTGTATAGCCAGGGCCGCATGAGCTCGTACACGTCTGCAGTTCGTCAGCGCCATTGACCACGCCCACGCCCCAGGCCAACAAAAGAGCTCCGGACGCATCGAACTTGTCGACCCTATTGTTTTCGGTATCGCTTACGTACACATCACCCGTCGCGTCGACCGCCACACCAGTCGGGCCATTGAGATCACCACCGAGCTGCGTCGCAGCTACGGCGGTGCCCTCAACAGCCACAAACGCACACACGGATAGCGAGACAGCCAACACCAATCGGCGAGCACCCATCAACCCATCCCCTCCTCGAGAGAACCAACACGACGCCGACCCGCGCACGGGCAGCACAGGACCGCCGCGGGCAGAGAGCCCACGACGGCGGAAGAACAAGAAGCCATGGACGCGATAGGGGCGTCTGCCTCTATTACGCGCGAGCACCCTTTTGGGCACAAGCAACCAAGCCGAGGGCTATGCTCGGCGAGCTGTGATCTCTCCCGGCGGTGGGGAGACCTAGCGCCTAGGCGCCGGCTGGCCCAGAGAGAGAGAGAGAGAGAGAGAGAGAGAGACGCGTCAGCACTGACGCATCTAGCACCCAAACCCGTGTTCTGCATTCCCATTCCCTCTCCTCTTCCAAGTTTGTGCTGTCCCACCGAAACTCGCGAAACAGCATTGCTCTTGCATGAGCTTCGCTTAATTATACCTGATTTAACCATGCTCATGCAAGCCTTTCACTAAAAAGATTCTTGCTGTTTTTGGGACTTCGTGATCCCGCCGCTTCGCCTGGCGCGACCCCTACGGAAGTACGGCGGCTGTGATTACCTGCCCCATTGAGGCGGGTGAAAAAGATTGGTCTGGCCATCATCAGCTCAAACCCCCGCGTGTCAGGAAAGATTCGGTCGAAGGTAAAGAAATCGATGGTGAACTGACAAGCGCCCCTCGGTTGTTGTGTGACAGTACGCCGAGAGGGCGGGAATTAATAAAAACCTTGGTGTTCTCGACCAGCCCATGGCCCTCGAGACGCGAGATCATCAGCTTCGAGATCTGCCCCTGATCCTTGACCTCCGCTACCTCAGAGACCTCACAATTGCCGCGCGCTCTGACAAGCTTGTGCTGTCCCACCGAAACTCGAACGCCGGCGCTTACGTGCCGTGAGCCGCTGGAAAGGGGGCGCCGCGGCCCCGCGTGAGGGCCGCGGCGCGTAGGGCCTGCAACCCCGGCGCGTGGAAATAGAGCACGCGACGGGACCTCCTCGAACATCCTCCAGGGGTTATGGGGAGGACGAACAAGCACTGAAACCCACACGATGCGACGAGGAGTCATTGCCCTACCCCCGCCCCGGCCAGCTCACGGCCCGCGGGCATGCCCGCGGACAGGACCCGTTCGCCACGCCCGGTCAGCTGCCACGCGTTACCGGCCGCGGGATACCCGCCGGTGTTCGTCAGCAGACCGTGGTGCTCCAAGCGCGCGAGGAGCTTTGAGATCTGGCCCTCGTCCTTGACGGCAGCGAGGGTCGCGACCTCGCGGTTAGTTGGGTTGCTCCCCTGCTCGCTGAGAGCCGCGACGGCCGTGAGAACCTCATGCGTCAATGCGGTCATGCGAAACCCGACGTTCGCGGCGGGTGCAGCGGCGGCGATCTGCTGGGTCTTGCCCCGACGGCCAGCCGCGCTGCGGGTGCTGACGAGCTTGCCGCCCTTGCCGGCCGTGCGCTGTGCCTGCTTGAGCGGGCGGTGCGCGTCGATTACCGCTTCGCCGTCCTTCGTTAACCGCCACGCCTTTACCTGGCGGCCGGCGTGCGCCTGCGCGTTCTCGACCAGACCCTGATCAGACAGGCGCTTCAGCATCCGTGAGATCTGACCCTGGTCGGACAGGCCGATGATCTCCGAGATTTCACGGTTATTCAGACCGGGGCGGCCACCGACTGCCGCCAACGCCATCTGCGTGCGGACCGTCAGGCGGTAGTCCACCGGGGAGGCCGACGCCACCGGCCGGCGCGAGAACCCATCGCCATCACGCCGTGGGGTGCGCGCCGCAGGGCGCGGGATCGGACGCTCCAGCTCCTTCATCGCAGCCGCGCTACCACGGTAGGGCAGCACGATCGTCGCCATCAACTGCCCCAACAACCCAATCAACGGCCCCGGACGCGGCGCCAACAAACGCGCATGAACGACACCGAACGTCGCACCAACGACACCCTCTCCGACCAGCACCGGCAGCCCCTTCGGCGACCGCGAATCCTCACGACCCCGATCGATGACCCCCGCCAAGCTCTCCAACACAGCCGCGCGACGCGAGAGCACCCGACCCGCCGAGAGCGCCTCGACGATCACCAGCCGCGCGAGCGCCGGCTCACGATCCAACGCCAACAGCAGCGCCGCAAGCGCACCACGCACCCGCGCGGTCCAGCCGAGCTGCGCATCCCAGCCCGCACGCATCTCAAGCTCCAGACCGTCGACGGCGTGGTTGAACGCCGCCAGAAAACAGTCTTCGCGGTCTGAAAAGCACTCATAGAACGTGCGGTTCGACACACCCGCACGCTCAGAGACGCTGCGTGCGCTCATGCCCTCATAGCCCCGCTCGCCGACCAGCGCGAACGTCGCCGACAGCAGCCGACCACGCTGGCGGTCGGACACAAACCGCTCGCCGCCAGCCGAGCCGCGCGGAGCGTGCTCTTCAGCAGCCATCAGCGCACGCCCCCCACGCCCCGGCTACCCGCAAACAAGCAACACGGCGAGAAGGATCCTGCCTCGCGGCGTGACGCCGGAAGCCCCGAACGACGCCTCGGCGCCGAAGATCTTTGCCGGCTAGATCCGGAGCAGAGAGAGAGAGAGAGAGAGAGAGATGTGTCAGCAGCGCTGACGCATCTTGTTACGCGCCCCACAGGGGCGCAGCGATCCCTCATCACACCTGTCCCCAACGAACTCATGCGTACCCGACCCTTCCTCATACGATCCAGCCCTCTCCCAAAACATCCCCTGTAAAGCGCTTCACGTCGACCCAGGGGGGCCAACCCCACCAAACCTATCGTCTTCGGCACCCCACCGTCAGGACACCGCTCCCAAACATCATAAGCACATCCCGCCACACGTTGCAACCGAGAACCGTCAAAGACCCGGCCCGAGTACCCACATTTCCCCTTTATCCAAGCCATTCTCAGACCCCTTGATCTTTTTCGGACACTGATGTTTATACGCCGGCCTCGTGGGCAGCTGCGGGTGCTGGGCGTGTCCGAGGCGCGCTCTCCTAGATCGCGCCTGGGACGCCCCCGGTGCTCTGCCCGGCGCGGATGATGCGCTCGTCGAACAGCAGCACTCTGGACAGCGCCAGGCTTCGTGTCCCGTCGAGTGCCTCGCGGGTCTCCGGTGGCAGTGACGGCAGCGCGAGCATCGTCAAATCGCCCTCGTGGATGTCGCTCTCGCTCGCGAACCACACGTGCTCGCGGCCGGGGTAGTAGCGCTCGTGCGCGGCGCTCCCGGTCACCGCGATGCTGCCGCGCATCAGGCCGTCCGCCGCGCGGGCGTAGCTCATGGCGATCTCCTCGGTCGTGCACACGAACAGCACGCCCGGGCGGGTTCCGAGCTGTTGGTAGCGGCGCGTCTCACTCCACCACGCCGTCAGGCCATACCGGGTCAGCGAGTACAGGTACGGCAGCGCGCCCCGCGGGGCGTCCCTGAGCACGATCGGCCAACGCGCGACCAGACCGTTGCGGTACAGCTTGTCGTTGATGCGGCCCCGCATCGTCCGCTCCGCCACCCCGGGCATCACGGCGCGTCGGAGCATCCCCGGCAGCGCGAGCCCGACACGGTCGAGCAGCGCCAGGATCGCGTAATCCTTCGCGTCCATCCGCGGCAGCCGCCCGAAAGGGCCGTCGGCGTTGCCGGGGACGAGGGCGAGCAGCTCCGCCGCCTGCTCGCGGAGAACGCCAACCGCACCGGAGAGCAAATCAGCGCGATGCTGGAGTGAGACTCAGCCCTCGCCCGATCGTCCCGCTTGCGGGCGCGCGTCGGAGTGCTCGGGTTGAAGCTCCTTCGCCCGCAGTGGTTGGCATGATGCCGCGCGGCGACGTTGAGCGTTTTGACGCCAAGTTTTCTGTCGCGAGCCCGGAAACACTGGGGTTTGAGATCCAACCCAAGAAGTTCTCGGCCCCGACCGACTCTCCCGTCCCAATCGATCTCGAGCTTTCTCGACAGCGCCCATTGCGGCCTGGTCTGAGAACCCACGGGGGTCCTTCGAGAAGGGACACGGGAACGGGACGAAACGCGACCGCAGTGCACGGCAGAGAAGCATCCGCAGCACTCGGCCGAAGATCGGCCCTGCGGTATTTGAAAACTAAATAGCTACCGGCACCTCGATCGCGTTGACGATCGACACTTCCTCGCGGCCGCGCGGCGCCGACTCCGGCAGGTTCGAGGCCTCTGTCCAACAGCCCGTAAAGGAGTTCCTGTGGCCCTCACGCAAACCCAGCTGGCAAGTGCTCTCGCCGAGCGCGTCGAGATGAGTAAAGCCGATGCGAAATACATCCTCGACACCTTCGAAGAGATCGTCCTCGAGCAACTCGCGCAAGCGGAGAAGGTACGGATCGGCAAGCTCGTCCAGCTGACCGTCCGCCTCAAGCCGGCGAGCAAGGCACGCAAGGGCCGCAACCCGGCAACCGGCGAAGAGATCACGATCAAGGCGAAACCGGCCAGCGTCGACGTTCGCGCACGGCCACTCGCCGCCGCCAAGGAAGCCCTCCCGTCGATCCAGAAGGCCCGCCGCAAGCTCACCGCCTGACATGGCGAAGTAGCTCGTGCTCGCCGGCGTCTTGCTCATCGCGATCGGCCTTTGACCATCGCCTGGGGTCACTGGTGGCTGGAGCGTGTCGAGCGCCGAGATCGGCTCCTCACCTATCTCTCGCCTGTGAGTCCCAGCTCTTCGGCGCGCCGCAGGAACGCCGCCGAGGGGACACCGGTGCCCCTCGCGAGCTTCACGATCATCAGGTAGTCGGGTTCAAGGCGCCCCTCCTCCAGCTCCCCGATCCGCACCTCGCTCACCCCCGCGGCACGGAAACCTCCTACCAAACGATGAATACAACTGTCTGAGAGCACTATCGCCCTGTCAATGACCGCGGCCCCTTTCCTAGCCCCGGCAAGCAGCGACGATTCGACTGTCCCGTCTCGACGCGCCCGTCGGAGTAGAGGAAGAACCCGAGCTTGGCTGAGCCCTGCGCCGCCGCTCCTGCGATATCCGCCGCCGGAGAAACATGGGGCGCGGTCGCGATTTCACGCGTGCGCAGCCTGAGCGGTGGGGGGACGCTCAGGCTGCGGGGACGCTCACGCCGCGAGGCCCAGGACGAGCCCTTCTCCGCAGCCTTCCTCGACCGCCAGCTCGTCGATCCCCGCCCGCGTGTCCGCGATGAAATCCCACAACACACCAACGCGCCTGGCCTCCAGGTCATACACAAGCGCCGAGCCGTGCTCCGTCTGCTCGACATCACCGCACACCGCCTCGCTCCCGTCGTCGGACTCGGCGAGCGCAGCCGCCCGCTGCAGCGTCCGCATCAACGCCCAGCAGTAATCCTCGCGCAGATCTAGCTCCACCGCGATCGGAGGAACGGATTTGGCCCACCCGATCGCGTCGAGCAACGCGAAGACCTGCTTGAGATTCTCCGCCGGCCCTCGAAACCACTCCTGGTGCGCTTCACGATCAACGTCAAACGCGGCCATGTCGAGCGCTTCCGCCGCCAGCGCGATCTCGGCATACGCGGCACTACGCAACCAGTCCACGATCATCGCCGGGACCGTCACCCGCGCCCCGTTCGCCATCGATCCGCCACCTATCATCTCGTCTTGCATGGGAGCCACACCTCCTGTGCGGACCCCCGGCTGTTCACGCAGTTCGGGGGTCCATTTTGTTTAATTACGTGTCGTTAATTTTAGCTCCAACACAGGGGAAACACAAGATTTCCGGGCTAAGTTGGCGCGCTTATGCTCATGTTCGGATTATGCGGACGTGTCTCTGGGGGCTGGCTCTGGGGGGTGGTGATCGCTGGGTGGTGGTCGGCATAATCAGAGGGCTTGGAGGTAGGCGAGGATCTTGTCTGGCGGGTGGTAGCGTCCGGGTTTGCCGTTCAGGGGTTTGGTTCTTTCGAGTGCTCGTTCCTTGAGCGCGAGGTCCGCGTGGATGTAGATCTCGGTGGTTTCTGTCTTCTCGTGGCCGAGCCATAGCGCGATCACGGTGGTATCCACGCCGGCGTGCAGTAGTCGCATCGCGGCGGTGTGGCGCAGCACGTGCGGGGTAACTTTCTTGCCGTTCAGGGATGGGCAGCGGCGGGCGGCATTGGTGGTGTGCTTGGCGAGCTGGCGCGCGAGGGCGTCGCGGCTCAGACGCCGGCCGGTGCTCGTCGGGAACAGTGGCTCGTGCTGCTGGCCGGCGCGCTCTTTGAGCCAGGTCTCCAGAACCCTGACCGTTGTCTGTGTGACAGGGGTGATGCGTTGCTTGCGTCCCTTGCCCAAGCAGCTGACGTGCGCACCGGTGCCGAGGTGGATGTCGGCGCGGTCGAGGCCCGTGAGCTCGGAGGCTCGCAGTCCGGTCTGGGCGGCGAGCATGATGATCGTGTGGTCTCGCCGGCCTGTCCAGGTGCTGCGGTCCGGCGCGGCGAGCAACGCGTCGATCTCTTTCTCGGCGAGGAAGGTGAGAAGTGCTCGTTCGTAGCGCTTGGGTGGTATCGCCAGGACCCGCTCGATCGTCTGCGCGTGTTCTGGATGCTGCAGCGCGGCGTAGCGAAATAGGGAGTGGATCGCTGCGAGTCGTGCGTTGCGGGTGCGTGTGCTGCATCCCCGCTCGTGTTCGAGATGGTCAAGGAACGCGCCGATCAGCGGCGCGCCGAGCTGGTCGAGATCGAGCTTGCACGGCTCGACGTGCAAGCGTTGCGCTGCGAAGCGCAGCAGCAACTTGAGCGTGTCGCGGTAGGCCGCGATCGTGTGCGGGCTGGCGTGTCGTTCGCGTATTAGTCGCTCGCTGAAGAACGCCTGCAGGGTTGGTGCGAGGACGCTCATCGCTGGTCTCCTTGTGTTTGTAGGTGGCGCTCCAGTCGCTCACCGGCGAGCGCCATCAGCTCCGGGGCGGCCTGCAGATACCAATAAGTGCTGCCCGGGTCGACGTGACCCATATAGGTGCTCAGCAGCGCCAAACGGGCCGGGATGTCCTGGCCCGAGCGGTAGGCGTCGAGCAGAGTGCGCACCGCGAACGTGTGGCGCAAATGGTGCAATCGTGGGGGGCTTGTCGCCCAGCGAGGCTCGATCCCAGCGCTGCGCACCAGTCCCCGGAAGACATCATCGAGCTTGCCGACACTCAGACGGGTGCCCGTCGTCGAGACGAACAGCGCGGCGACTCCGGGGGGCGATGGTGGCCGGTCGCAGCGGCGCAGATAACGGCGCAGAGCGAGGACCGTGCTTCGGTGCAGCGGCAGCTCGCGCGACTTCCCGAACTTCGCGCCACGCACGAGTAAGACACCCTCACGCGAGTCGAAATCGCTGCGATCAAGCGCGGTCGCCTCCCCGATCCGCATGCCCGTGACCGACAGCAAGCCGATCAAGGTCTGGTGGGTCGCGACTCTGTGTGAAGAACCCAGTTTTCGTGAAGAGCGCAGTTTTCCCGCCGCGAGGATCAACGCGGCGATCTGCTCGTCTGTGTAGAGAAACGGCATCGTGCGGTGCGGACGATCCGGAAGCAGCCCCACCGCCGGCACCTGCACATCCGGGTCGATCGCGTGCAGGTAGCGAGCGAAACCGCGCACCGCCTGCAACCGGTAGGAGTGCCAGGACTCCCCGCCGGCGGGCAGCGCCGCCCACGCCAACGCTTCGGCAGTGGTGATGCGCTCCTGGCCGTGTGCCTCTAGATAGTCCAGGAATTGGCCGAGCAGCGTCTGTTGTTTGTGGAGCTTGTAGCCGAGCGCACGGCGCACGGCGAGATACTCGGTGAGTGAACGACGAAGCGAACTCATGCGCGCGCTCCCTTCGGCCAAGGACACGCGACCATCCGCAACGCCTCCCGGTTGACCTTGGCATAGATCGCTGTTGTCTTGGCTTGACGATGGCGCAGAACCTGCCCGACCTCACCCAGCGACGCGCCGGCGCGAAGCATCTCGCTCGCCGCTGTGTGACGCAGCCGGTGAGCGTAGATCGGCGCCAGCCCGGCACGGCGCGCGGCCCCAGCCACAATATGGCTCACACCGCCGCGCGTGAGCGCCCCATGCGGCGCGTTAGAACGCACGAACACCGCCCCGTCCGCGACGGTCCCTGGCCGCCCGTCGCGCAGGTAGACCACGATCGCCTCGCCGACATCGGCCGGCAGAGGCAACCGCTCTAACCGTGAGCCCTTGCCATGCACGACGATCTCGCCCGCCCGCCAATCGATGTCCTTCAACTGCAGGGCAGCCAGCTCGCTGGAACGCAATCCCAGCCGCGAGAGCACGGTCAGGATCGCCGCGTCCCGGCGGCCGGCAGCGGTACCCCGATCGCAGGAGTCGAGCAGCGCCTGCACCTGCCAGGACTCAAGGCGCTTCGGCAGCCCCGACAAGCTCCAAGACGCAGCCGACGGCACCGTCCCAGCCAGCGGCCGGCCGATGATGCCCTCCACGAAAAGGAAGCCAAGCAGCGAGCGCAGCGCGGTCAGCGTCACCTTCGCATGGCCGCGTCCCAACCCCGGGCAGCGCGCAACCACGAACGAGATGACATCCCCACCATCCAAACACTCCAGTCGCAGACCCTGCGGCGAGAGCCTGTCCTCGAGGAAAGGGCGCACCGCGCGGGCGTAGCCCTGCACAGTCCCGGGCGCGAGTCCCCGCTCGACCGTCAGATAGCTCCGATAGCGCCACAACAGCTCCCCCACCGGGTCCTCCGGCACCGACACGACCGGCGCAGGCGCCGCACCAACCCTTCGCAGATAAACGAGCAGCGGCTCGATCCCCCTGACACTCACACGGCTCCTGTAACCGGCGGCACGACGATCAGCCAAGAAACGCCCCGCCACAGCCAGCGACAGCGCACGAGAATCGAGGCCCTCACCAGCCAGCCAACGACTCAGATGAGCCATGAACTGCACCTGCCGACAGGCGGAGATCGTGGTGTAACCCCGCCCTTCGAGTTCGCTGACGAAACCAGCCCTAAACGGCTCAAGCGGCCCAGACACTCGGACCCGCAATGGATGCTCACTCACAACGACCCTCCTCTCTCGACTACGGAAAGAAAAGGATCCTCGGTCAGCCGCTCACGCCCACCAGATTATGCCGACCACCAACCGGCGATCACCGCCCCCAGAGCCAGCCCCCAGAGATACGTCCGCATAATCCGAACATGAGCATAAGCGCGCTTATCCCGATGTCGGCATAAGCGCGCAAACGCTCATAGGTTTTTGTCTCTCTCGTCGCCGCCCAACCGCTGGCGCAAAACGCAGGAGCAGAACCTCATTCAGGCGCCCCCAAGCGCCTTCAACACCAGCTCGTCGTGCTCGGCTGGCTTGACCTTGCGCAGCGCCTCGGCGACCGCGCCCTCGGCGTCTATGACGAATGTCGTGCGCTCGTTACCGAGATACTCGCGCCCATAAAGCTTCTTCTTGACCCAAACCCCGTAAGCCTCCGCAACCGCGTGATCCTCATCGGCCAGCAATGAGAAGTTCAACCCCTCCTTGTCGTGGAACTTCTTGACCTTCGCGACAGGGTCGGGGGAGATCCCGAGCACGACGGCGCCTGCTTGCTCGTAGTCGGCACGGTGGTCGCGCACGCCGCAGGCCTGGACGGTACAGCCTGGGGTCGCGGCCTTCGGGTAGAAATAGATCACGACCCTCTGGCCCCGAAAATCCGAGAGCTTGACGGCACGGCCATCCTGGTCGGGAAGCTCAAAGTCGGGGGCAGCTTGTCCCTGCTCAATCATGGTCTCCCTTTCCGTCCGGTCCGTTTACTACCCTATAAGTTAAGTCCGTACATCGACTTCTCCGCCCACACGCCGTAGCTGTCAGCCACCGGGTGGCCCTCGTCGGCGAGCAGCGCGAAGTCGAGGTCGTACTTCTCGTGGAATTTCTTGACCTTCTTCACCGGGTCCGGCGAGATGCCCAGCACGACCGAGCCGACCTTCGCATAGTCAGCCCTGTGATCCCGTACGCCGCAGGCTTGGACAGTACAGCCGGGGGTATCAGCCTTTGGGTAGAAGTACACGACGACCGGTTGGCCGCGAAAGTCCGAGAGCTTCACCATCCGACCATCCTGGTCGGGAAGCTCGAAGTCCGGCGCTTTCTGTCCCTGCTCGATCATTCGCTTCCCTTCGTTGTCGGTCTGGTCGACTGAGAGTTGGCTTACTTCAGCAACTTTGACAGACGACGGTCCTTCAACTTCCGCCCCTCGGTCTGGCAGACGGGGCAGTAGGCGATCACGTAGCTCTCGAAGTGCACTGCCTCGAGCGTCGTGCCGCAGCGCGGGCAGGGCTCGCCCTCGTGGCGGTGCACGCGCAGAGGCATCGGCAGCTTGTCGGGGATCGGCAGCGTGACCACCTCCTCGTAGTGGTCGATCGCGCGCGTCAGCGTCGTTACGATCGCCTCCCGCAGCGCGCTCAACTCTGCCTCGTCCAGATCGGCGCCTCGCTTGTAGGGAGACAGCTGAGCCTCCCAGAGGATCTCGTCCACCCAAGAGCGGCCGATCCCGGCGATCGTGCGCTGGTCGCGCAGGAGCGCGTGCAACGGTCGCGCCGCGTTCAGCACCTCGCCCAGGTCTGCCGGCGGGTCGGGCCACGCTTCAGGGCCGAGCGTCGCCAGAGCCTGGTCCTGCTCCAGCTCCTCGGCGCGCAGCAGCTTCACCCAGGCGGCCTGCTTGGAGCCGAACTCGCGCAGGCGCAGCTCCCACTCGCCGGCCGTTTCCCCGGCTGTCCCAGCCTCCCCACCGGCCGGAGCCTCGTCGCTCGCGCCCGCGGGCATGCGCACACGCAGGAGCAACCGCGAGGTGCGATCGCGCGGGCCGGCGCGTTTGTCGTACAGCTGCAGGCGCCCGGCCGACATCAGGTGGATCAGCAGCACCAGCTCGATCTGATCCCGCCCACCCCCGTCGAGCTTCACCACGAACTGCTTCCCCCGCCGACCTACCCCCGTGATCTTCTGGCCCGCCAGGACCGCGAGCGGCGGGTCGAACGTCTTCAGTGCGTTGATCCCCGGCGCGAGCGCCGACTCGATCTCCGCTCCCGCTAGCGCGCGATCGAGCAGGCGCGCGGTGATCTCGACCTCGGGCAGCTCGGGCATCGTTCCACTTTAGGTCGTGTCCTCCGCGGCGAGGCACGGCGATCAATCAGGCGAGCTCACGCCGACCTCGCAGGAGTGGCACGCGGCCCCACCTCGCCGCTCCAGGGCCGTGTAGCGTTGCACTCGTGCCCGGCACAATCGCACCAGACGACATCGTCGAGACCTTCGCCCAGGCCGAGGGCAACACCCGTCCGCCGCTGCTCGTCTTGGAGCCGCTCGGGCGCTTCCTCGACGCGCACTCGATCGGCGTCGGCGGCAAGATCGCAGCCAGCCCGATCGGCGAGGGGCACTCGAACGTGACCTATCTGATCGAAAGAGATTCGGACCCCGCCCACCCCTCGGAGGTCGTCCTGCGCCGCCCTCCCCGCGGGCCACTGCCGCCGAGCGCGCACGACGTTCTGCGCGAGGCGCGCCTGCTGCAGGCGCTCGCCCCGACCGCCGCGCGCGTGCCCGAGGTGCTGGCCGTGTGCGACGACGACAGCGTGATCGGCTGCCCGTTCTACGTGATGGAGCGCATCCCCGGCGAGGTGATCGTCGCAAGCGTGCCCACCAGCCTCGATTCGCCGGCGCAGCGGCGCAAGATCGGCGAGCAGCTGATCGAGGCGCTCGTCGAGATCCACGCAGTCGACTGGCGCGCGGCGGGCCTTGAGGGCTTCGGCAAGCCGACCGGCTATCTCGAGCGCCAGCTGCGCCGCTTCGGCGGGCTGTGGGAGATCAACAAGACGCGCGAGATCCCCGCGGTCGAGCGCGTCGGCGCGTGGCTGTCGGAGAACCTGCCGAACCCGAACCCGCCGACCGAGGCGACGATCGTCCACGGGGACTATCGCCTGGGCAACACGATCTTCGCGGCCGGCGCGCCCGCGCGGTTGGAGAGCGTGCTCGACTGGGAGATGGCGACGATCGGCGATCCGCTGGCAGATCTCGGCTACCTGTGCATGATGTGGACCGAGGGCGGCGACCCGAAGGGCGGGATGCGCGAGTACCTCGGCGGGGTGACGCGCCGCGAGGGCTTCCCCACGCGCGCGGAACTGATCGGCCTCTACGAGCGGCGCTCGGGACGCTCGATGCAGGACATCCGCTGGTACACGACGCTCGCGCTGTGGAAGTCAGTCGTGTTCATGGAGGGCAACTACAAGCGCGCGATCTCCGGCGCATCTGACGATCCCTATCTGAAGCAATTTGGCGACGGCGTCGTCGAGCTGGCGACTCAGGCCGAGGGGGTGGCTCTCAGCAATGACTGACGATCGGATTGGGGACACTGCTGTCGTGGGGGCCGACGGAGCGACGAGTACAGCCGCGGTCACACAGGGTGAGCCAGAGGGGAACGGAGCCCCCGCGAACCGCACCGGCCTGTTGATCGACTGGGGCGGGGTCTTGACCACCAACCTGTTCGCCTCCTTCCACGCCTATTGCCTGAGCGCTGAGATCGATCCGCAGCTGCTGATGAAGCGTTTCCGCAACGACCCCGAGGCCCGCGAGCTGTTGATCGCGCTGGAGAAGGGCGAGATCGACGAGCCGGCTTTCGAGCAGCGCTTCGCCGCGCTGCTCGGCGTCGCGCCCGACGGCCTGATCGACGGGCTGTTCACCGAGGTGGCGCCGGACCTGCCGATGCTCGAGGCCGTCCGCCGCGCGCATGCGGCGGGCATCCGCACGGGGCTCGTGTCGAATTCCTGGGGCGTGCACCGCTATCCCCACGAGCTGTTCGACGAGCTGTTCGATGGCATCGTGATCTCCGGCGAGCTCGGGATCCGCAAGCCATCGCGGCGCATGTACGAGCTCGGCGCCGAGCGCGCCGGCATCGCGGCCGAGGACTGCGTCTACGTCGACGACCTGCCCTTCAACCTCACGCCCGCCGAGCAGCTCGGCATGGCGACCGTCCACCACACGAGCGCCGAGACGACGATCCCCGAGCTTGAACGCCTGCTCGGGGTGCCTCTACAAGACTGACCCCTCCGGGTATTCCCGCCGGGTCTTGGAACCCCCCGCGCCCTTACTGCGGGCGCGAACCCTCAGTCCCTTTTACCGCGGCCGTACAAGAACTTGAACGCGCCCGCCAGCAGCTTGGAAGTGCCCGCTTTGTAGGGGAACATCGTCAGGTCCTTCTTCCGAGCGAGCACCCGCGGGGTGACGAGCACAGCCTGCTGGGAGCAGAACTTGCGGATGCCCCCCGCACCGTGGCGCGAACCCAGCCCGGAGGCCTTTGCCCCGCCCATCGGCAGCTCCAGGGCAAAGTAGTTGACGATCGCGTCGTTCACGCACACCGCGCCCGTGTCCAGCCGCCGGGCGACCTCCTCGGCGTGCGCCGTATCGCGGCCGAAGACCGAACCGGCGAGGCCGTAGATCGAGTCGTTTGCCATCCGTACCGCCTCGTCCTCGTCGGCGACCTTCATGATCGGCAGCGTCGGCCCGAAGGTCTCCTCGGTCATGCACTTCATCGTGTGATCGACATCCACGAGGACCGTCGGCTGAAAGAAGTCACCGCCGCTGCCCTCACCGCCGCGCTTGCCGCCGACGAGCACGCGCGCGCCCTTCGCGAGCGCATCGTCGACATGGCCTTCGATGATCGCAAGCTGCGGCGGGAACGTCACGGCGCCGACATCGACACTGCCCGGAGCCCCGCTCTGGCCCTGGCGCAGCTCGCGTACTTTCTCTGAGACTTTCGCCACGAACTCGTCATACACGGGCGCCTCCACATAGGCGCGCTCGATCGAGATGCACGTCTGGCCGGCGTTCATCATCGAGCCCCACACGGCGGTGTTCGCGGCGCGCTCCAGGTCGGCGTCGCGCAGCACGACCATCGGGTCCTTGCCGCCGAGCTCCAACGAGGCGGGAATCAGCCTCCGCGCGGCGGCTTCGGCGACCTTGCGGCCAGTTTTCGTCGAGCCGGTGAACATGATCATGTCGACCTGCTCGATCAGCGCCGCGCCGGTCTCGCCGCGGCCGGTGGCAATCTGCAGCACGTCTGCCGGCAGCCCGCTCTCGCGCAGCCCCTCGACCAAAAGCAGCGAGGTCAGCGGCGTGACCTCCGAAGGCTTCAGGATCACGCTGTTCCCGGCCGCGAGCGCTGGGATGCAGTCGCCGAAGGAGTTGATCAGCGGGAAGTTCCACGGTCCGATCACGCCGATCAGCCCGAGCGGCCGGTGGCGCAGGATCAGCTTCTTGCCCTTCACCGCGACCGCCGCGCTCTTCACGTGCTCGTCCTCGAGGTAGCGCTCCGCGTTCTTCGCCCAGAAGCCGAACGCGCCGCCGCCGTAGGTGACCTCCGACAGGCGCGCGTCCTCGTAGGTCTTGCCGGTCTCGGAGACGATCGTCTCGGTCACACGATCGGCGTTGTCCATCAGCCACTTCTGCATCCGCTTCAGCACCCGTGAGCGCCCCTCGAAACCGTAGGCATCCCACCCGACCTGCGCGGCACGACCGTGCTTGGCCAGCTCGGCCACAGCAGTGGCGTCCAGGTCGGGGACGGTGCCGATCTGCGCCCCGGTCCCCGGGTTCTCAACGATGATCTCCTCGTCGGCGTGCGCCACGCCGTTGTGCGTCTGCGGTAGCTGCTCTACGGTGGCCATCGAAAAGTCTCCCTCGCTCGCTCTCGTACGAAAGAGGCTACACCTCTGTCATCTTCTGTTCCGGTGGGCGCACGCGCCCACCGAGATGTGCCGCATGCGGCACATCTTTCCGGGCGGTGCATGCACCGCCCGGCGGAGGCGCACATGTGCGCCTCCGAGACAGGGCCGCATGCGGCCCTGTCAGGCCGCGTCGCATGCGACGCGGCCTTCCCAATCAGCTAACGATAAGTATGCGGGCGTGCTCTCTGCCTAAGACAGAGCGACCGTCACGATGCCGACCGGATCGGTCGGGCGATCGCCGCCATCGGTGCTCACGCCGTCGAGCTTGTCGACGACGTCCATTCCGCTCTTCACCTCGCCGAACACCGTGTGCTTACCGTCCAGCCACGGGCACGCATCGGCGGTGACGATGAAGAACTGCGATCCGTTCGTGTTCGGCCCGGCGTTCGCCATCGCCAGCGCGCCGCGGAGCACCTTGTGGTCGTTGAACTCGTCCTCGAACGTATACCCCGGGCCGCCCGTGCCCGTGCCCTGCGGGCAGCCGCCCTGGATCATGAAGTCCTTGATGATCCGGTGGAACGTCAGCCCGTCGTAGAAGCCTTCGCCGGTCAGCTTCTTGAAGTTCTCGACCGTCTTCGGCGCGTCCTCGTCGAACAGCTCGAACGTGATCGTTCCTTCGGTTGTTTGCATTGTGGCAGTCGTGGGCATCGCGGGTCTCCTGTTTCTCTCAGCGGGGGTCGGCGGGCCACGATAGCGAGCCCGGCCTCGCGGCCATGCTCGCTCAGCGCGCGACCCGCTCCAGGCTCAGCGCCCGGTCGCGGACGACGTTTCCGTCGAGCGCCTCGATCACCCGCTCGGCCTCGCCCTCGGGGACCGACAAAAAGGAGAAGCGCTCGAGGACCATCACGTCGCGCACGGCCTCCCCGTCGAGGTCCGTCGCCGAGGTCACCGCGCCGACGATGTCCGCCACGCGCAACCCGCCGGCGCGCCCGCCGCCGAGGACGAGCTTTGCGTAGCTCTCTGGTTTGTCGGCTTTCGCCGGGCGCTTGATCCCCGGCTTGGAGTGCCGGCGCGGGCGCTCCTTCACGGGCGTCGGCGCGCTCTTCGCGCCCGGCTCCCACGCGGCTATCGGCATCCCGATGTGCTTCTCGATCGCCTCCAGCTCGCGCTTCTGCCTGGCCTCCACGAACGTGATTGCCCGTCCCGAGCGCCCCACCCGGCCGGTACGCCCGATGCGGTGCACGTAGGTGTCGGGGCTCGTCGGCACGTCGTAGTTGACAACGTGCGTGACCGTCGAGATGTCCAGCCCGCGCGCGGCCACGTCGGTGGCCACGAGGATCGGCACGCGGCCGCCCTTGAACGCGAGCATCACGCCGTCGCGCGAGCCCTGTGACATGTCGCCATGCAACGCCCGCACGTTCATCCCGCGGTCGCGCAGGATCTTGAACAGCTGATCGCAGCGGATCTTCGTCCTGACGAACACGATCGCCTGGTCGGGTTTCTCCGCGCGCAGGACTTCGACCAGCTTGTCCGCCTTCTCCCGCGTCTCCACCGGCAGCTGGAACTGCGCGACGGTGTCGATCGTCAGCGTCGCCGCCTCCACCTGGATCGTCACCGGGTCATACAGATACCTGTCCGCCAGCTGCCTGATCGGCGGCGGCATCGTCGCCGAGAACAGCGCCGTCTGGCGGCCGGAGGGTGTCAGCGAGAGGATCTTCTCGACGTCCTCCAAGAAGCCCAGGTCGAGCATCTCGTCGGCCTCGTCGAGCACCACGAAGCGGCAGTCGTGCAGCACGAGCGAATGGCGCGAGATCAGGTCGAGCACGCGCCCGACCGTCCCCACGACGACGTGCCCGCCGGCGCGCAGCTGCGCCTGCTGGGTGCGGATCGGCGCGCCGCCGAACACCGCCACGACGTCGATCCCCTTGTGCGCGCCGTACGTCCTCAGCGCCTGCGTCACCTGGATGCACAGCTCGCGCGTCGGCGTCAGCACCAGCGCCTGCACCTCTGACACGGTGGGATCGATGTACTCGGCGATCGGCAAGCCGAACGCCGCCGTCTTGCCCGTGCCGGTCTGCGCCTGGCCGATCACGTCGCGGCCTTCGAGCACCGACGGGATCGCCTGTTCCTGGATCGGGCTCGGCGACTCATAACCCACGTCGCTGAGGGCCTTCAAGGTGGACTCGGACAGGCCGAGCTCGGCAAACGTCTTGCTCATCGTTCGGCCATGAGCTTACGGACTTCCTGTCCGCTCCTCGGCCACACCCGTTCACATTCTTCGAGAACGCCCTTTCTATATGGTCCCCGCCCATGTCAATCACCGTTGTCGGATCGATCGCCTATGACGCCGTCAAGACGCCCTTCGGCGAGCGCGAGCGGATGCTCGGCGGCGCCGCCGTGCATTTTGCGCTGGCCGCCTCGTTCTTCGACCGGGTGCACGTCGTCGGCCCGGTGGGCGATGACTTCGGCGAGGCCGACCTGGACGCGATGCGCGCTCGCGACGTCGATGTCTCCGATGTCGAGCGCGTCGCCGGCGGGAAGACCTTCTTCTGGCAGGGCGAGTACGGCTGGGACCTGAACTCGCGCGAGACGCTCGACACTAAACTCGGCGTGTTCGAGGGCTTCCAGCCGAAGCTCTCCCCCACTTCGCGCGCGAGCGACGTACTGTTCCTCGCCAACATCCAGCCAGACCTCCAGCGCGAGGTCCGCTCCCAGCTCCCCTCCGCGCGCTTCGTCGCGCTGGATTCGATGGACCTGTGGATCGACATCGCGCGCGATTCGCTCGTCGAGGCGATCAAGTCGGTCGACTGCCTGATCCTCAACGACGCCGAGCTGCGCCAGCTCACCGCCAAGCCAAACCTCGTCGCCGCCGCGCGCGAGGTTCTGTCTTGGGACGGGCCGAAGGTGATCGTTGCCAAGCAGGGTGAGTACGGCGCCGCGTTGATCACCCGCGACGGTTTCTTCTCGCTCCCCGCCTACCCCCTCGAGAGCGTCCTCGACCCAACCGGCGCGGGCGATTCCTTTGCAGGCGGGTTCGTCGGCTACATCGCCGCCCACCTGGGCTCCGGTGAGCTCTCCGACGAGTTATTGCGTGCCGCGATGGCGCATGGCACCGCGCTGGCCTCGTTCAACGTCGAGGAGTTCGGCACCGAGCGCGTCGTCCGCCTGATCGACGCTGAGATCGCCGCACGGGTGAACGAGCTGCGCGAGATCACCAGCTTCAGCTGAGACCGGTAATGGTGGTGGTAGGAGTAGTACGATCGGTGCAATGGATGCGTGGACTTTCGTCTGGCTGTTCTTCATCCTGAAGATCCCGATTGTGGCCCTCTTCCTGTTGATCCGCTGGGCGGTTCGGGAACCGGATCCCGAACCCGAGCCGCGCGACGGCGGGATCGGCCCGCGCTCACGGCCGCTGCATCCACACCACCCTCACTCACGTTTGCCTCGCTCCCCTAGGCGCGGCCCGCATGCTGAACCCACACCCGCTGCGCCCCAGCGCATGCGCACGGTAATCGCCCGCGGGCGCCTGATCCAGCGTTGAGGACATCGACATCGACGTACGTGCGAGAATCGCGCCCGATGACCGCTCCACCTCCCAACTCGGTCCTGTCCGACGGCACGATCGCCCAGCTCGTGGGCGAGGGCCGCATCAAGATCGACCCGTGGGACGAGGGGCTGATCCAGCCCGCGAGCGTCGACCTGCGCCTGGGCGACTCCTTCCGCGTGTTCCACAACCACAAGATCACCGCGATCGACCTGCGCGAGCCGCCACGCGAGCTGACCGAGCAGGTCACCCCCCCGCCGGGCGACCCGTTCGTGATCCACCCCGGCGAGTTCTGCCTCGGTCGCACGCTCGAGCACGTCGAGCTGCCCGACGACATCGTCGCGCGGATCGAGGGCAAGTCGAGCCTCGGCCGCCTCGGCCTGATCGTGCACGCCACAGCCGGCTTCTGCGACCCCGGCTGGAAAGGCACGCTGACGCTCGAGCTCAACAACCTCACGCGCGTCCCGATCAAGCTCTATCCGGGCCTGCCGATCGCGCAACTGTCGTTCATGACGCTCGACGCCCCGGCTCTGCGGCCCTACGGTCACAAGGATCTCGGGAGTCATTACCAAGGACAGGTAGAGGCAACAGAGAGTCGCTACGGGGGGACCCCAGCATGACCGCCAGCTATAACGAGGAGCCTCCGACATGAGCAATGACTCACTCACGGTCACCGACAACCGCACGGGCAAGACTTACGAGCTGGCCGTGACAGACGGCACCGTGCGCGCCTCAGACCTGCGCCAGATCAAGATCGCCGAGGACGAATTCGGGATGATGTCCTACGACCCGGCGTTCATGAACACCGCCTCGTGTCGCAGCTCGATCACCTACATCGACGGCGAGGCCGGCATCCTGCAGCACCGCGGCTACCCGATCGAGCAGCTGTGCGAGCACTCGACCTATCTCGAGGTCGCCTACCTGCTGATCAACGGCCGGCTGCCGAACAAGATCGAGCTCGAGGGCTGGGTCGACGAGATCACGATCCACACGTTCGTGCACGAGAACGTCAAGGACTTCATGCAGGGCTTCCGCTACGACGCCAACCCGATGGGCATGCTCGTCGCCTCCGTCGGCGCCCTGTCGACCTTCTACCCCGACGCCAACAAGATTCGCGAGGAGCGCGTCCGCGCGATCCAGATCATCCGCCTGCTCGCGAAGATGCCGACGCTGGCCGCGTTCGCCTTCCGCCACAACATGGGCCAGCCCTACGTCTATCCCGACAACGACCTCTCCTACGCCGGCAACTTCCTGGGAATGATGTACAAGATGACCGAGCTCAAATACGAGCCCGATCCGCGGCTGGAGCGCGCGCTCGACGTGCTGTTCATCCTCCACGCCGACCACGAACAGAACGCCTCGACCAGCGCCGTGCGCTCGATCGGCTCAACCCAGGTCGACCCCTACTCCGCCCTCGCCGGTGGGGTCGCGGCGCTGTACGGCCCGCTGCACGGCGGCGCCAACGAGGCCGCCCTGCGGATGCTCACGCGGATCGGCTCGGTCGAGAACATCCCCGCCTTTCTCGAGGGCGTGAAGGCCGGCGACGAGCGCCTGATGGGCTTCGGCCACCGCGTCTACAAGAACTACGACCCGCGCGCGCGAATCATCAAGAAATACCTCGACGACGTGTTTGAGGTGCGCGGCAAGAGCCCCCTGCTGGACGTCGCCACCGAGCTGGAGAAGCGAGCTTTGGACGACGACTACTTCACCTCGCGCAAGCTCTACCCGAACGTCGACTTCTACTCCGGCCTGATCTACGAGGCGCTGGGACTGCCCGTGGCGATGTTCCCGGTGATGTTCGCGATCGGCCGCACCTCCGGCTGGATCGCCCAGTGGCTGGAGATGGTCGAGGACCCCGAGCAGAAGATCGCCCGACCGCGCCAGATCTACACGGGCGCGCGCGACCTCGATTACGTCCCGATCTCACAGCGCGGCTAAAGAACCAGCGTCGCGCCGTTGGCGCTCAGCCAGGCGCGGTCCTCGCGGTAGTCGGGCCAGTGGCGCTCGACGAGCGCCCAGAAGCGCGGCGAGTGATCGAGGATCTGCAGGTGGCAGACCTCGTGCCAGACGACGTATTCGAGCACGCGCTCGGGCGCCAACAGCAGCCGCCAGTTGAAGCTCATGCGGCCGCCGGCCGAGCAGGAGGCCCAGCGCGTGCGCTGACCGCGGATGCTCAGGCCCTGGTAGCTGCTGCCGGCGAGCGCCGTGGCGCGATCCAGGCGCGGGGCGATCTCCGCGCGCGCGGCCCGGCGGTAGAAGCGCTCCAGTGCCGGGCGGGCATCGCCCGTGGGAACCAGCAGGCGCTCGCCGCGACGATGCACGCGCGTGCGACCGGGCTCGGGGACGAGCTCCAGGGGGGTGCCGAGATAGGGCACGGTGCCGGCTCGCTCGGCGATCCGCTCGAGCACCTCGCTGGCGTCGCGCAGCCGGCGCTCGATCCATGGGCGCAGCTCACTGACCGCGGCCGCCGCCGCGCGCTCGGGAGCACGCGTGGGGAGCACGACTTCGACCCCGGTATGCGCATGGACGTTCACGCGCACTCGCCGGGCGCGCGCGGAGCGGCGCACGGTGTAGGGGATGTCGGTGATCGTCGCCGTCTGAGTCATCGCCATGGGGAGGGTACGTATCTTGCCGGGCGGCTCGCGATCGAGCGCCGGCGTATCCCAAGGCGCGGGTGCATAATCCCGCGGGTGAGCAAATCCAGGGTCAGGCTCCCTCGCGGGGTGCGCGAGCCGTACCAGGTATTCCTCAACGGGGTACCTCAGGAGCCGGGGGTCGACTACTCGATCCGCGAAGGCGCGCTCGTGTTCGAGGGCGAGCTGCGCAAGGACAAGATCAGCAAGCGACGCTGGCTGCTCGGCGCGTGGGGCGTGGGCACCTACCGCCAGAACGACTCGGTCGACGTGCGCTACGAAGCGGCCGATGGCTCCCCGCGGGTGGCCGAGGCGCTCGAGATCGAGCCGAAGGACTGACCCTACGCCGGGTCGGCGACCGCGCCGGCCACGGACGGCAGGCCGGCTCCCGTCCCCCGCTCCCACGGCTTGGCGAGCTTCAGCGCAGACAGGATCGCGCGTGTGGCGGGCGATCGGTTGAGCGTGATGAAGTGGATGCCGGGCGCGCCCGCGCTCAACAGCTCCTGACACTGGAGCGTGGCGTAGGCCACGCCGAAGTCCAGGACCGCCTCGGAGTCCTCGGCGCGGGCGTGCAGCTCCTTGCGCAGACCGTCGGGGATCGAGGCCTTGCACAGCATCGCCATCCGCTCGACCTGCCCGACCTGGGTGATGGGCATGATCCCGGGGATGATCGGCACGTTCACGCCGGCAGCGCGGGCGCGCTGTACGAAGTCGTGGTAGAGCGCGTTGTCGAAGAACAGCTGCGTAATCAGGAAGTCCACTCCTGCCGCCACCTTCTCGGCCAGGTGTTCCAGATCGTCCTCGGGGCTGACCGCGTGGATGTGCGTCTCCGGGAAGCAGGCGCCGCCGATCGCGAACGGATAGTCGGCGGCGATCAGTTCCACCAGTTCGCGAGAGTACTCCAGGCCCCCTTCCGTCTTGCGCCAGTCCTCCTGCCCGGCCGGCGGGTCGCCGCGCAGCGCCAGCACGTTGTCGATCCCCGCGCTCTGCATCTCGTCGAGCGTGGCGCGCAGTTCGTCCACGGTGGCGCCCACGCAGGTGAGGTGCGCCATCGCCTCCAGGCCGTACTGATCGCGGATGTGCTTGACGATCTCGATCGTTTTGTCGCGGGTGCCGCCGCCCGCGCCGTAGGTGACGGACACGAACGACGGATCCAGCTTGCGCAGCTCGGCGAGCGCCTCGCGCAGGTTGCCCTCGCCCACCTCGGTCTTCGGCGGGAAGAACTCGAACGAGAATGAAGGAGTCCCACCCAACCCCGGTGGGGTTCCGTTCTGACCGGTGAGGATCTGGTCGATGCGCATCGGATAATCGTATGCGACATGCCCCGCCCGGCCTGCACGACAAGCCCGGCCGACCTATGCGACAGGCCCAGCCTCCTCTAGGAGTCCCCCGCGGACGTCCAGCGCTCGGGCTCTCCGGGGATGCGCTGCGCGCGGCCGGTGACCTCCAGATGGCGCAACATCGCGAGCGTCTCGGTCAGCAGCCACTGTGCCGTCATCGGCGAGAGGTGCGGACCGTAGACGCGCGGGAGGATCTCGAACGCCGTCAGCGGCTCGCCCGCCTCGACCTCGCCCGCCTCGATCACGGCCATGATCTTGGCCAGATGCTCGGCGACGAGCTCGCGGTTGCCCTCGATGTGTGCATGCACGTCGGTGAACGTGCGCCCGTGACCGGGCAGGCACAGACGCGCGTCGAGCGCCTCGACGACATCGAGCGAGTCGATGAACTCGCCGACCGGGTCGGGGGAGTAGCCGAAGTCGAAGAACGGGAAGATCCTTCCCAGCAGGTGATCGCCGGAGATCAGCAGGCGGCGCTCGGGCTGGAACAGGCAGACATGCGAGGGCGCGTGGCCAGGGGTCTCATGGACGGTCCAGGAGCCGAGGTCGGTCTCGACAACAACGCCAGGGAGCAACTCGCGATCGGGCTCGATCACCGCTGAGATCCCCGATTCGCGCGTGCCGCGCTCGGCGGCGTAGCGGCGCAGCGGCTCCTCGGGCACGCCGCTCTGGCGCGCGACCTCCAGGCGACGATCCAGCGCGGCGCCGGGGTCCTCGGCCCCGAGCTTCATGTGCTCGTGGTTGGGGTGCATCCACAGCTCGCAGCCGGTACGCTGCACGATCGTCGCGGCCTGGCCGTAGTGGTCGGAGTGCGCGTGCGTGCAGACCACCAGGCGCACGTCCTCGATGCTCAGCCCGCACATCTGCATCGCCCGTTCCAAGTTCACGAGCGAGCCCGGCTGGTGCATCCCCGTGTCGAACAGCACGACCCCGTCGCCGGCGCTGACCGCCCACGCGTTGCAGTGCGGAACGCCGGGCCACGGCAGCGGCAGCCGCAGGCGAAAGACGCCCGGCAGCACGCGTTCGCCCCGCCCCAGCTCGGGCTTCTTGGTCGCTCTTGGCTGGTCCTGCGCCTGACCGGTCGATCGCTGCTCGGATGCCTCGGACACGGGCAGGGAGACTAGACTACGTATCTTCGGTAGCGTTGCCAAAGGGAGCAAGAGATGGCAGAGGAAGAGAGCACCAGCGAGGCCGCCACGAAGGTGCAGGAGGTCGCGGCGAACGTGCGCCAGGCGGCGTCGCGGCGCAAGCGTTCGGTCGGCAGCGAGGCCGAGCTCGTCGCGCGGCGGTACTTCGAGGCGATCGACGCGCACGATGTGCAGGGGGCCACGGCGATGTGGGCGGCCGGCGGTCGCGAGAACGTGCGCGGTCAGGTCGACGTGCTCGCGCCGGAGGGTGTGCGCGAGTTCATCGGCGAGCTCGTCGGGGCGATGCCAGACCTGAACATGCAGGTCGTCTCGACGACCTCCGAGGGTGAGTGCTGCGGCGTGCAGTGGCGGCTGACCGGCACGTTCGCGGGGCCGGAACACTTCGGCGGCATCGCGCCGACGGGCAATCCGATCGAGCTCGAAGGCTTCGACCTGCTGACCGTGCGCGACGGGTTGATCCAGGCAAACGACGCGTTCACCGACTCGATGACCTTCGCGCGCCAGGTCGGGATGATGCCGCCGCAGGGCTCGAACGCCGAAAAGCGCCTGACCGGAGCCTTCAACGTCAAGACGCGCCTCACGCAGAGCCTCGGCGCGGGCGAGGCCGAGCTGGTCGCGACGGGCGTGTGGGTCGTGCAGGGGCAGCCGGGGCGCTGCAACGTGTTCCTGATCGAGAACGGCGGCGAGCGGGGCGGCGTGACGCTCTACGACGGGGGCGCGCGCACGATGACGCGCGCTGTGGCGGTAGCGGGCGCGAAGCTCGGCGGGATCACACGGGTTGTGCTCAGCCACGGGCACACCGACCACCGCGGCGTCGCGCCGGCCCTGGGAGTGCCCGTGCTGTGCCACCCGGAGGAGGTGCAGGACGCGGAGGGCAGCGGCGGCTGGCGCTACTGGCCGGCCGATCTGGCGGGACTTCCGCCGGTGGTCAAACAGGCTCATAAAGTGCTCCACCGCTACGCCTGGGACGGCGGTCCCGTGCAGATCGCGGACACCGTCAGCGAGGGTGAGCACGTGGCGGGCTTTCGCGTGATCGACCTCCCCGGCCACTCCCCCGGCCTGATCGGGCTGTGGCGCGAGTCCGACCGGCTGGCGCTCGTGAGCGATCTGTTCTACACGCTCGACATGTGGGGCCGCAGCTGCGCACCGAGACTGCCGGAGGATACGTACAACTACGACACCGGACAGGCGCGCGCGAGCATCCGCAAGCTCGCCGAGATGGAGCCCGCCGCGGCATGGTCGGGACACGCGAAACCGGTCACGGGCGATGTGCGCGAGCAGCTGCTCGAAGCCGCGGACCGGTAGGACTGAGCCGGTATGACGACCCAGCACTGCTGAGAGTCTCGTGGGTAAGCGCAACCGCCGCCGGTCGGCGAAGAGCCGGCGTGACCCCGACGAGCTCGTCGCCCCGAACAGCGACTACACCGACGCGGAGGGCTCTGTACTGACGCTGCGCGGCGTGCTCAGCCCCGCCACGCGGCGCGAGTACGCGCTGGTGCTCGCCGGTGAGGATGGACGGCCCTCGGCCACTCAGGAGGACGCCTGGCAGCGGGCGGTCGAGCTGCTGTTCGAGCGATTGGCGGTGCGCTGGGTGATCGCGGGCGCACCGATCGAGCGCCAGCGCGAGCTGCTGATGCGCTTCCGTGTCGCTTCTGCCGATGAGCGCGCCTGGATCCGCACGGTGCTGCGCGAGCACTGCGCAGAGCACTTCCCTGATGTCCAAGCGCCCTGAGCGCCCGCGGTACCGCTCGGTGCGCCCGTGGTACCGCTCGGCGAGCAGCCCTAACGGAGAAGTGCGGCCGGGGCCGCTATTCGCTCGCCTTCACCGCCGGCGCATTGGCGGTTTTGAGTGTGCCGTCGAGGATCGCCTCGTTGCCACCCGCCGCGACCGGCAGGCCGAGCTCGGCGTTGATCGCGGGGCCGACCAGGAACGCGAGCATCCCGCCGCAACCGGTCGCTCGTGGCGCCGGGAAGGAGTCGTTGATCAGCGAGTCTTCCTTGATCGTGACAAGGTTGTATTCGTCCTTGAACTTGGCATGGCCGGGTTTGCCCTCGATCGGCTTGTGCCTCGTCGAAGGGGCGATCGATCCGGTTGTCAGCGGTATCGCGATCGGGTCGGCGTTCGAGCCGATGTAGCAGCCTTCGCCGAGCAGCGGATTGCTCAGCTTGATCTTCAGCGGCAGCGATATCCCGATGCCCTTTGCTTCGACCAGATTCTGAATATTGACCCCGACCGCGCTCGCGGGCGCCGCGAATTCGGTTGTGGCCGTCAGATTTGCGGCTTCTCGGTTGACGAATTCGTTGAAGATCCCCTGCACGAACCCGGGCAGAGAGCTTGGCGCGGCGATCTCAAAGACGCCGCCGGGAATGACCTGGGGAGTTTTCGTGAAGGTGTTGCCGTCTCGCGCCTCGATGAACGTCTGCCTGCCGCTCGCTTGATCTTCGTGGACGCCGCCCTGCAGGGTTATCGCCCGGACGATCGGGATCGCCTTCCTGCCGATCGTCAGCTCGCCGCTGTCGGTCTGAGCAAAGATGCACACGTCCGTCGCCGGGCTGCTCAGCGGGCAGTCGGCAAATGGAGCGTAATCGCCGGTCGGGTGGTGGTCCACCGCCAAGGCCGGCGACGCGGCGCCCAGCGCGGCCAGGGCGATCCCCGCGGCGAGCATCTTTCTAGCCACGACGAGTCACCCTGTGCCGCGGGCGGGCGGGTGGGCATCCGGTAATTCCGATCCGCGTGGTCTGTTTGACCTGGGCGCCGTTCTGCCCGACGATCGCCGTCGGCATGTTCAGCGTCTGCGAGCACAGGCCACGCTTCGCCTTTGCCGGCAGGTTCGCCGCGAGGATCGAGTGCGGACCCATCGGGAGCACCAGGTCGAACGTGCTGATCGGCGCGTCGGGGAGCGACCTGAACGTGCTGGAGGTGACGCCCCGCTTGATGCTCGTCTGTCCTTCCAGATCGAGTGTGATGCCTTCGCCTTGGAGGACGATCACAATGTCCGGAAACGCCACCGCACCGTGGGAGACCAGGTAGGCCGGCCCGATCAGCGGGCGCGCGAGCATCGGCGTGTTCACCGTCGCGCTCCCCACGACCGATCCCGCGGGACACGCGGCGGGGTTCGCTTCGAACACGACGGCAACACAGGCTTTCTGCAGGGTCTGTAGCCGTGAAGGCAGTTGCTTGGGGAGATCCACCTTCACCTTCGCGATGTTCGCTTGGGTGGGACCCGAGACGACCTTCACATGCAGGTAGGCGCCATTCACTCTGCTCGTCCGCGCGCGCGTGAGTACTGAGAGCTTCGGCTTGAACGGCAGGGAGGCACAGTTCGCGATCGCGAATCGACTGGACACGGCGGCGCTCGTGCCGCCGGCCGAGAAGATCGTGCCGGCCACCGTCTGCGGCGTGCAGTTGGTCGGGTTCAACATGAAGTCCGCCCGATCTACGATCACGTCGATCGTGCGAATGTCCAGTGGGATGCCCTCCTTGATGATCGGAATCCCGCCCACCCCCGGATCGCTCGTGACCGTCAACTGCGCGGTGTGCGGGTCGACTTCGACCTTCGCGCGCATGATCGCGTTGCCGAGGTCAAACAGGGTGGGCGGGCCTCCGATCATCGCCGGCACAACGACGCTCAACCCGAAGGGCGCCCCCTCGTAGGGGCCCGTCAAGTACACCGCGTTCGCCGGCCGGCCCGGTTCGGGCAGATACAGCGAGTCCGGCCCAGGCCCCACACCGACGGTCGCCGTGCCGATCTGCGACGCCTGCGAGCACTGCCCCAGCGCCGCCTGCGGTTCGGGGCACAGCGGTAGGTTCTTCATGACCCCCAGCAGCCCCGGAGGCATCCGCACCGTGACGGCGCCGAAGCGCTGTTCGCCGTCCTGCCGCGAGAACATCACCGAGAACGAGCTGAACTCGCCCGCCTGGTCGTTCGCCGTGCCTGCCGTAAACGATGGGCTGAAGCGCCCACTCGGGCACGCTTCGCCGTTTGGTCCGGAGTCGATTTCCAGCTCCGATGACTCCACCACCTTGGGCGTGTCGCTCCACGGGGTCAGTGAGGTTTTCGCTTCGTAGGTGCCGCAGGCCGCCGGGGTCACGAGGATCGCCCGCGGCCCCCCGAAGAAGCTCAGCTTCAATTCACCAAACGGAAGCTGCGGGCTGTTCGTGAACGTGATCGTCAGCTGACCTGTGTTCGGGTCTGCGACGACCTTGCCCGCCAGCTTGATCAGCATGCCATCGCCTTCGGCCACCAGGTACAACGCCAGCAGCGATCCGTCGGGGTGTTCCGGCGAGCCAAAGGCAGGTTCGTTGTCGTACGGCTGCGCGAGATACAAGGACCCTTCCAGCGGATCTTCCAGCAGCGGGGTGACGATCTTCGCGGCGCCGAGGATCGACGGATTGGGACAGGAGGGCACTTTCGCGTTGCCCAGCTCGATCTCTTCCGGCGTACACGCTTCCCGGCCGCCGGCCGCCGAGGGTGAGATGGCCATTCCCGCGGGCAGCGTCACGGTTACTTCCTTCAGGTCCGCCTCCGCCACTACGCCGCTCGCGCTTTCTTCGTGTGGCAGCTTCAAATCGACGCTCAGCCCGCTCGGCGATTCCGCGTTCGGGACTTCCGGTTCGGCGGTGCTGACGGTCAGTTTCGGCCTGAAGTCGAGCTTTTCACAGCCAATCACCGGCGGTGAGGACGAGCTTGCCGTCTGCCAGCGTGGATCGCTCAGGCCGGGGGTCCCGTCGGGGTTCAGGTCCCCCGGTTCCTGCCACGAGTCCGTGCTCACCGTCGCCGTCAGTGGTGCGCCCGCGCAGGACGACGGCAGCGTCAGAAACGGCTTGGCGGTCCTTTCCACGGGGCAGCTTTCGTGGATGCCCGTTCTTTTGAAGCTCTGTTTGGCTTCTTCATCAGCACACAGGCCGCGTTCTTCGTCGTGGCTCGTTTCCGATTGGTTGCCCCACAGTGTAAGTTCGAGACCATAGATCGGGCGTTGCTCAGAGATGTCAGAGACATCCGCCGAGAAGCCGTAGTCGGTACCGGTGCGCAACCCACCACTGACGTGCATGATCAGTCCAATCCCCGCGGCGTTGAACCCCAGCTCGGCCGGCACGCCCGCCGGAGGCGCCATGTTGTAGACCGGTTCGTCGAGAACTTCGTGGTCATCGAGATAGATGCTCACCACCCCCACCGCCGCCGCGTTTGGACAGCTGGCTGGACCCTCCGGGCTCTCGAGCTCGGCCTCGGTGCACCTCGCCTCCGTCGCGAGCGGATCGACGATCATCCCTGTCGGCAGATTGACCTCGATGTCCTTTGGGTCTCCGTAGGTGCGAACTCGCGGAGGCTGTCCTGCTTCAATCGCTGTGACGACGTGGTTGAACACAATCGATGTCGTCAGCGCGTACGGATGTGAGCCGGCCTGAGTAGCGAGCGTACCTTCCGCGTTGCTCGTGATCGAGCTTGCAAAGCTTTCCACCCCGAAGGTTTCGTCCGCCAGCGCGGGACCCGCGAGCACAAACGCAATTCCCGTCGCCATCAATGCCGCCAGCAACCCGACGGCGAGTCCTTTCCGGCTGTGAATCCAACCCCTATACCCCCATACCCGTCCGGTGAGCACGGCCGGCGAGGTCACGAGCGGCGCTTCCGTACCGATTTACGTGCTCGCGCCGCCTTCGTCGCCCGCTTGCCATATCGCTTTCTTGCCTGCGCTTCGCATTTGCCTCGCTTCTTCCGCGGCAGCTTTCGACAATCCCGCCGCGCGTTCGCGAGCTTCTGCGCGCGAGTCAGCGACTTGCGTTTGGCCGCAGGCTGCTGCGCGAGATTGCCGACACCCGCGATTGTCGTACTCGATGGCCCACCAAAAACCGGCGAGGCGCTGGCCGACCCGAGACAGCCTTCTCCCGTGCAGTCCGTCGCGGGCAGCGGGTTCTGAGCGGCGATGCCCCCCTCCACACGCGCGTCGTATACGTCGTCGTTCTCGTCTCGGTCCTGACCTACGAGCGCTTGGCGGGTGAAGAAGAAGACGTCGCTACCGTCGACGCTCGCATCACCGAAGTAGGACGGACTGCCGCTTTCTCCCGTAGAGATCAGGTAAAGGCAGCCATCAGAGGATGTGCTGAAGCTCGCGCTCGAACGGGAGCAGCCGTCGGACCCACCCACTCCTTCGCGCTCCCACTCGTACACATCGGTCTGTCCGTTCGTGTCCTGCGGCACAAGCGCTTCCTTGGTCTGGAAGAAGACGCGGCTGCCGTCATCGGAGAGGTTGCGCGTCAGGAATGCATTGCGCTCCGGAGCAGCAGCTATCGACAGGTTGCCCGCGAGATACGCTTCGCTGGTAGCCGGCGCCCCGCTTTGATTGCACGACACGCAAGCCAGCGCGCCGTTCGCCGCGTAATACAGGTAGAGCTCGCCCTGGCCAGCATTATCATAGTCGGTCAGCTGTGCTTGCGAAGCAAACAGCACCGTCGTGCCATCGGGAGCGACCCGCGAGCCCTTCTCTCCGGTGGCAGGCACAGTCCCGAAGTTCGGGCTATAAAAATCACGCCAATCGTATTCATCATATTCCCCTTCCGTATCAAGTCGCGCGATGAAGATCGTTTCGCCGTCATACCACTCATACAGGTTGGCGTTGCCCGCTTGCGCTTTTTCCTTATTACCGTTTTCGTTGCCCGCCAAGACACTCGTAGCAACAAAGTACGCATAGGAGCCGTTTTCAGTTGAGATCCCCAGCGTTCCGAGCACGCCCGCAGCGCCGCTCATGAGCGCTTCGCGCGCTTCCGCCAGCGCTACCGCTTCAGGCTTTTTACTCGTCTCAAACCTATTGACGTTGAACCGGTAGAGATCTTCGCCTTCGGTGTAGAAGACCATCGAGCCGTCCGCGGTCGCGGTCCGCCAATACGCCGGTTCGATCCCTGCCGAAACAGAAATCGTCCTCGCAGCTTCTGGTTCGCGCATGTAGATCTGTCCGGTGCCGACATCGCTGAAGAACACGTGCGAGCCGTCCGCGGAGATCGTGTCCTGCGTGTAGAATCCGCCGGTCGCACCGCCCACGATTTCTTCGCCGAGCGCAGGGCCACCGGGGCCGGCGACCGAGCCTTCCGTCGCCACCTCGCCGTCGGGCAGAATCCCGGCCAAGCTCAGCTCTTCACCGGGAGGCTTGCTTCCGTCCCACTCGTAGAGGTTGACGACATTGGGAGCAGCTTCAGGCAGGAGATGTTCGCCGGATTCGAAGACGATGCGCGCATCGTCGGCCGTGGCGTCCGCGAACGTGGCGATCCCGGGACCGAGCAACCGAAAGGCGCCGGTGGCGCTGTCGCGCAGATAGGAGTAGCGCCCGGGCGCCATACCCGCTTCGAGTCCGGGCTCGGTGTTGACGATCGCCGTGGAGAGGTTTTCGGTCAGGCTCAGGACAGACGCGGACCCGTGCGCGGGCAGGGAGCGAGGGATCGTCGGCGGCACCAACCCCTGGGTCGACCATGCGCCATCAGCGTGGGTGCTGAGGTAGAGCGAGGGGCCTGTCGCACTCAGCACCCCTGGGAACGGCGCATCGGAGAAGAACGTGATCCCATCGCCGGAGGGAGCGCTCTGCACCACATCGGCTTCCCCGAGGGCGTCCGTGAAGTTCTTCTCGACAGGCGAGACCTGCTCGTATGCGCGGCAGTCCGGGAGCCGCAGCGCGTAGCCGTCCTGCCCGCGGAGCTGTTCGTTGAGGCACCCTTCCGCCCAGGCCGACGCGGCCAAAGTCCCAGCTCCCAAGCCGGCACAGACAAATGTCAGCAGCAGCAGAGGCAGTGGCGCCCGGCCGGCACTGCCGACCCGCAACGACAGGCTTCCTCCCCCAGCTTTGAACACTGAGCAAGCCTACACAAAGCCCAGCGATCCTATTGCAGCTTGAACCAGACTACTAGGGAACGGGATCATCCCGCACCCTGGTAGTCATGCTGCTATTTGCGTGCCGCCATTCAGGTTTCTTTGATGCTCCAGTGACCGTGCGCTTTTGCGCCGCTCAGTTCGACGGCCATCGTTTCGTCTGTAATTTCAGCCGGATTGCCCCCAATTTTGAGGCCGGGCGAGGCTTTACAGATAAGTTTGTGTTTTTCTGCTTCCGTTTCCGCTTCGGCCTTGCTCGAGTCAACTTCACACAGCTGCGAGCCTGTCACATTGAAAGTTTCTGGTTTCCCGACTTCACCAATACTACACAACGAGCTTTCGCCTTCAATACTTATCGAAGCGAAGGCCCCTACTTTTGGTTCGAGCTTATCCAGTATCTTTCCCCCCACCAACTCCAGTTCGCCCACGAGTTCAGTGGTTTTAATTTTTGTTTCCTCCGCCGCCGTGAGCTTGCAATGTGCCGGTGCGAGAAGTTTGCATGTTTCAAATGTGATTTTGGTCTTGGATTTACCCACAGTGCCGGCGGCTCCGCCTTCGATCGTCCCAGTCGATTTACCGCTTTCACATTTGATTTCCGATGTCGAGCCCGCAATCGTGGCCTTTAGTATCGACCCGCCACTTGTGCCTGTGAATTCTTCCGAGGCACTCACCAGCGGTGCTTCCGCGATGCAGTAGCCCGGCACCGTCGCCACTTTCGAACATGCAGCGCCCGGCGGTTCCGCCCCCGACGTCGACGCAACCACGCCCACGACAACGAGGGCCAGCAGGCCCAGGAGGATCAACCTGGTTCGAGACATCAGTAAACGACCTCCGTGGGCGAGTTCAATAGGTTCCTGCGAGCCATCTCGGGAACCATACAGCACGAGCCCCGTTTTCGCTACGCATATTTCGAAAGATCCCCTCCACGGCTCGAAAGATCTCCGTGTGCTGGCCGTCGGACGGTCCGCAAGGGCCCCCTTCTCGCCTCCCCTGCTACATCGAAGCACCGCGCGAAGGGGGTGGTCGGGAGGGGGGCCCGCCCCCTCCCGTTACGATTGCGCCCATGCGCCGCACAAAGATCGTCGCCACCATCGGCCCCGCCTCGCGCGAGCCGGAGACCCTGCTGCGGATGGTCCAGGCGGGGATGGACGTCGCGCGCCTGAACTACTCGCACGGGACGCTCGAGGAGCACGCCGAGACCGTCAGCCGCGTGCGCGACGCGGCCGGGCGCGCGGGACGCCCGGTGGCGATCCTGCAGGACCTGCCCGGCCCGAAGCTGCGGATCGGCCCGCTGCGCGAGGACATCGTCGAGTTGAAGCCCGGCGACCTCGTGACGTTCGCCTGCGGGCCCGGCGACGGCGAGGAAAGCCTCGGCGACGCCAAGCACATGAGCATCACCTGGCCCGGCCTCGCCGACGCGCTGGAGCGGGACGCGATCATCTATCTGGCCGACGGCTCGGTACGGCTGCGCGTGCGCGAGGCACGCTCCAGCACGAGCGAGGTCGAAGCCGAGGTCGAGGTCGGCGGCGCCGTCGCCTCGCGCCAGGGGCTGAACATCCCTGGGCCGACCGTGGGATTGCCATCGGTGCCCGAGGAGGATCTCGAGCTGCTGCGCCACGGCGAGTCGATCGGCGTCGACATGGTCGCCCTGTCGTTCGTGCGCAGCCCCGAGGATGTCCATCTCGTGCGCGAACACACGCGCCTGCCGCTGATCGCGAAGATGGAGAAGCCCGAGGCCGTCGAGCGCGCCGAGGAGATCCTGCAAGCCGCGGACTGCGTGATGGTTGCGCGCGGCGACCTCGGCATCGAGCTGCCGATCGAGCAGGTCCCGCTCGCCCAGAAGAAGCTGCTGAAACTGGCCGGCTGGATGGCGCGACCGTCGATCACCGCGACGCAGATGCTCGACTCGATGGTCACCTCCTCGCGCCCCACGCGCGCCGAGGTGGCGGATGTGGCCAACGCGATCCTCGACGGGACCGACGCGGTGATGCTCTCCCAGGAGACCGCGGTCGGCGCCTATCCGGTGGGCGCGGTGGAAATGATGGCGGCGGTCGCCGTGCAGGCCGAGTCGATCGCGCCGTATGAGGACTGGAACACCTCACGCGTGCGCCGCACCGACGCCGATACCGCGTACACGGTCGCGCACAACCTCTGCCTGGCCGCGCGCGAGCTGAACCTCGACGCTCTGGTCGTGCCGACGCTGTCGGGGCGCTCCGCGCGCCTGGTCTCCGCACACCGCCCGACGGTGCCGATCTACGCGTTGTCGCCGGGCAAAGAGACGGTTCGCCGCTGCTGTTTGATGTGGGGCGTGCAGGCGGCCTCGATGCGCCGTCACGAGACGACCGAGGCGCTGATCGCCGACGCAGCGCGGCGCGTGGTCGAGCTCGGCTGGTGCGAGCGCGGCCAGCGCGTGGGCATCACCGCCGGACTCCCCTCCGGGCGGCCCGGCACGACGAGCCTCGTGCAGATCCAAACCGTCTGAGTTGCCGTCTGAATAGGCTTGCCGGCGCAGGGAATCCAGGAAGGGGGAGATCAGGTGACGGACACAGCTGGGATGACCGGGGCGCGGCAACCCACGGCTGACGACTCCACGGCAACCTCGCACTCCGGCGCGCCCGCCCGCCAGGGCCTGGTCCTGACGACGCTGATCCTCGTTGCGGCCGTCGCCAACCTCAACCTCACGGTCGCGAACACCGCGCTGCCCGACATCGGCAAGGCGCTGGACGCCTCGCAGACCGCGCTGGACCTGATCGCGGTCGGCTTCTCGCTCGGCCTCGCCGCCTCGGTGCTGTACCTCGGCGCGCTCGGCGATCGCTACGGGCGCAAGCTGATGCTGATCCTGGGCACCGCCCTGTCGATCCCCGCGGCGATTCTCGCGGCGAGCGCATCGAGCGTCGGCGTGCTGATCGGCGCGCGCATCTTCGGCGGCCTCGCGGCCGGGATGGCCTTTCCGACGACGCTCGCGCTGATCACCGCGCTGTGGTCGGGACCGGGGCGCACGAAGGCGATCGCGCTGTGGTCGGGCATCGGCGCGTCGATGTCGGCGCTCGGACCGCTGCTGTCGGGGGCGGTGCTGGAGCACCACGCGTGGGGTTCGGTGTTCCTGCTCACGCTGCCGCTCGCGGTGATCGCGCTCGTGCTCGCGGTCCGGTTCGTGCCGAACCACGTCAACGAGACCTCCGACCCGGTCGACAACCTCGGCGGGATCCTCTCGATCGTGCTCGTCGCCGGGCTCGTGCTGGCGATCAACTTCGCGCCGGTCCCGAACAAGGGGACGCTTGCCCTGATCCTCGCCGCGCTCGCGCTCGTCGCGCTGGTCGGCTTCTACCTGCGCCAGCGCAGCACGCGCTTCCCGCTGTATGACCTGCGGGTCGCCTCGCGGCGTGTGTTCTGGGTCGCGGCGCTGGGCGGGATCGTCGTGTTCGGCAGCCTGATGGGCGCGATCTTCGTCGGTCAGCAGTTCTTGCAGAACGTGCTGCACTACTCGACGCTCGGCGCCGGCGCCTCGATCCTGCCGGCCGCGGTCCTGCTGACCGCGATCGCGCCGCGCTCGGCCAAGCTCGTCGAGTCGCGCGGAGCACGCTTCACGCTGCTCGTCGGCTACTTCTTCTGCCTGCTCGGGTTTCTCACGATGCTGCTGCTGTGGAAGTCAGGGATCCCCTATTGGAAGGTCGGGCTCGCCTACGCGTTCATCGGCGCCGGCGTTGGCTTCGCAGGCACGCCCGCCTCGCACTCGCTCACCGGCTCGGTTCCGGTCCGGCGCGCGGGTATGGCCTCGGGCACCTCCGACCTGCAGCGCGACCTCGGCGGCGCGATCATGCAGTCGATCATGGGCGCGCTGCTGACCGCGGGCTTCGCGACGTCGATCTCCAAGGCGATCGCCGCCGCGCCGAACAAAGCGCTGGTCACCACCAGCGTCGAAAACGCACTGACCAAGTCCTTCTCGAGCGCCGAAGCGCTCGCCCACCAGTACCCCCACTACGCGGGCGCGATCACCGCGGCGGCGAGCTCCTCGTTCGTGTCCGGGTCCAACTGGGCCTACGCGGCCGGTGCGATCGCAATCGTGTTCGGCGCCGCGCTGATCTTCTTCATGTTCCCCGGCAAGCAGGACGAGCAGCGGCTGCTGGCCGAGTACCAAGCAGAGGACACCGCACCCCCGGCCTCATCCCCCGACCCTGCGCCAGCGCTTGCAACCTAGGACGCACGCGATCCCTTCAGCCGACGGCGCCGACGCCGGCGTGCCCGTAGAACTCGGCCTCCTCGCGACCAAGCTCGGTCACCGGCTCATCGCCATAGACCCACTCGCGCGCGATCCGGTTCCAGTTGGCCTTTGCCCGTAGCTGGCTGAGCACGGCGAGCGTCAGCACCTCCAGGCGCCGGCCGAACAGATGGTCGGGCGGCAGCGTCTCGTGGCGCATCGTCGCGAAGTGCCGTGAGCGGGGATCGCTCATCTGGATCAGCACGTCGGTGGCGATCTCGGGCTCCAGCTGGATCTCTCTGTCCTGCGTATACCACCAGGTCATGTCATCGACCATCGCCAGCGCCTTCTCCTCGGAGTAGTACTTCGGATCGCCGACCCAGCCGCCGGAGTACATGTGCTGGACCAGCTCGCCCGCGCGGCGCTCGATCGCCAGGCGCTGGGCCTGCAGCTCGAACTCGGCCGCCTCCGCGGGGATCGTCTTGAACAGCCCGAAGTCGAGGAACGCCATGCGGCCGTCGTCGAGCAGGATGCAGTTGCCCGGATGCGGGTCCCCGGAGAACTGGCGGTGGCGGTACATGCAGCCGAAGTAGAAACGGAAGACGATCTCGCCGATCCGATCGCGCTCGGCCTGCGGCAGCTGCTTCATCTCCTCGAAGCCACGCCCGGCGACGAACTCGCTGACGATCACCCGCTCGCGCGAGAGCCCGCTCACGACGTCGGGCACGACGATGAACGGGTGGCCCTCGAAGATCCGCGCGACGCGACGCTGGTTCTGCGCCTCCAGCTCGTAGTCGAGCTCCTCCTCGATGCGGTCCCTGATCTCGCCCGCGAGCGCCTTCGCGTCGAGTCCCGGCGCGAACCGCTTCATCAACCGCATGATCATCCCCAGGTTCTGCATGTCCGCGCGCACGGCGGAGGCGACGCCCGGGTACTGGACCTTGACCGCCACCTCGCGACCGTCCTCACGCAGCGTGGCGCGATAGACCTGGCCGATCGAGGCCGCCGCGATCGGCTGCTCGTCGAAGGCGGAGAACAGCTCCTTGATCGGCGCTTCCAGGTCCTCCTCGATCACGCGCTTCATCTGCTTGAACGAGACCGTCGGCGCAGCGTCACGGAGCTTCGCCAGCTCACGCTGAAACTCCTCGCGATGCTCCTCCGGGACCAGGCCGACGTCGAGAAACGACAGCACCTGCCCGAGCTTCATCGCGGCGCCCTTCATCGTGCCGAGCGCCGCCACGATCTGCTTGGCCGTCTCCAGCTGACGCCTGGCCATCGCCTCCTCCGAGGCCCGCTCACCGCGCGTGGTGTTCGCGGCGCGCGTCCCGAACTGCTTGACGGCCTCGCTCGCCGCGAGCTTGCCGACGGTCGCCGTGCGCCGTACCCGCGAGGTCGGGATCTTCTCGCTTTCGCGTGCCATGCCTTGCATGTTAAGGCCACCCATATCGGCAACCGAGATGCAGTCCGTCGATCGACCCCGACCAACTGCGCCTCAGACCCGGCAAACCCAGCAATTACTCCAGCCGCGCCACAACCCGAGGGCCGTGGATCACTCGGCGGGCTGCACCTGCGACCCCGGAACTATGTCGTCTTTACCGTCAGCCCAGCGCACCCAGGCCTTCTTACCGCCGTCGTAGTCCTCGCCGAGCAGCACCAACGTCGCCGGCTCGCCCAGCGCGACGCAGGCATCTGTCCCCTGCGGGTCGAGCCCGCGCCAGATGCGGATGAACCCGTTCTCCTCCCACTCCCGCGCGACGGTCGTCGGCTCGGCATGACCCGGGTGGATGACCGTATCCGGCGGCAGCTCCATCAGGGTGCCCATGATCGAGTCGCGCAGGTCCGTGTAGGTGGTGTGACCGGGGGCGCGCACCCCACCAACCGAGCCGCGGAACAGCGTGTCGCCGGTGAACACGGCCGCCTCGCCGCCGGTGAACCCACCTGGAGCAGCGCTCGTCGCCGAGCGCCCGTGACCGCGGCCGCGACCCGCGACGGCGCTGATTCCCGAGCGGTCGCCGACGAGCAGGGAGAGCATGCCGGCGGTGTGCCCAGGAGTGTGCAGCGGCCGCACCTCCAGCGCCCCAAAGCTCAGCGTCTCGCCGGCCTGCATCGTGTCGGCCGCGATGCCGTTGAGCAGCTCGCGCTCCAGCGGATGAATCAGCACCTTCAGCTGCGGCCAGCGCTCGCGCAGCGTCCCGACCTCGCTGACATGATCGAAGTGGTGATGGGTCAAGAGCACGTGCGTCGGCTTCAGCCCAAGTCGGTCCGCCGTCTCGATCAGCCCCTCGACCGGCCCGCCAGCATCGATGAAGAACGCGGGTCCGCCGGCGCCGTCGGCAACCAGGTAGGTGTTCGACAGGAACTGCGGATGGGTCGCATGCTCGACGATCATCGGCGCATCCTTGCACGAAGCTTGTCGCGCAGTCTGCATACACTCCCGACATGGCCCTGATCCACACCTGCTATCGGATTACCGACATCGACCGCTCGGTCGCCTTCTACGAAGCCCTCGGCTTCGAGGAGATCGGGCGCATCCCGATCAAAGACGAGGCGATCAACGTGTTCATGAACCAGCCCGGCGACGGCAACATGCCGCGGCTGGAGCTGACCTACAACTTCGGCGTGGACTCGTACGAGATCGGCAGCGGCTACGGCCACATCGCGATCACCGCCGATGACCTCGACGCCACGCTCGCGCGGCTCGCGGACCTCGGCATCCAGCCCGAGAAGCCGCCGTACTCGGTCCGCGAGGGCGGCTCACGCCTCGCGTTCGTGAAAGACCCCGATGGCTACCGCGTGGAGCTGATCGAGCAGTAGCTGCCTGACCTATCCCCCGCCTTGTGCTACATTGTGACGCACAATGGCTACCACGCATCGCGTATCAGCGTCGTCTGCATCGAAAACAGTAGGGGTCCGTGAGCTGCGTCAGAACCTGAGCAAGTATCTGACTCGAGTAAAGAAAGGCGAGACGTTGGCCGTCACCGAGCGAGGCCACGAGGTCGCACAACTCATTCCCTCGCGCAGCGCGGTTGATCCTTACTACTTGAAACTCGCGGAGAAGTACGGGGCCACGATTCCGAAGGGCAACCTGGTGGAGACCATCGACCGTCTACAGGCTGAAGGTCGTCTCGGATCTGGAGCGCCCGTAGGCACCACTGACGCGATTCTGGCCGAAGATCGGCGTGAGCGAATCTAAAGACGCGCCCACGGCCGTCTACCTCGACACGAGCGCTCTCGGTCGTATCCTGCTCACCGAGTCTGATGCGCCTGCGATCAAGCGTAGCCTTGCCGAGTACGACAAGCTGGTTTCCAGCCGTCTACTCCAGTTAGAGCTACGCCGTCTGGCGTTTCGCAAGAACCTACTCGATGCAACCGCCGAGTTATTGGCCGAGGTGGCGCTGCTCTCGATGAACGAGTTGATCCTGACCGCCTCGGAGACTCTTTCCCCGTCCACGGTGGGCACCCTCGATGCAATCCATCTGGCTACAGCAGTCTGCTTGTCAAAGGCCGGCGAACTCGATGCGCTCATGACCTATGACAAGCAACTGGCCGCGGGTGCGCGCGAGCACGGCATCACGGTCCTGTCCCCCAGCTGACGCGACACCGGGCCGACTTCACCGTGGCTCGCTTCTACGAGCCCGACGAATTGGCCACCGCGCAGGGCTAGGAAAGAACGCGCCCGCGGAATTTGCGCAGGCCGAAGGTGAGGAACGCCGCGCAGAAGGCGATCAGCACGGGGTAGACGGCGAGCAGCGACATATGTGAGGCTTCCGTCAAGCCCGCGCGCAGGCCCTCGTTGATGTAGACCAAAGGATTGACGAGCACGACGATCTGCAGCCAGTGGACGCCGGCGGCCTGGACGGGAGCCAGCTTCGTCCACTGGTAGTAGGTGCCGCCGAGGAACGTGAGCGGCAAAACTACGAAGCCGAACATCAGCCCCAGGTTGCGCGCCTCGAACGCGGTGCCCAAGAGCAGCCCGAGCGAGCTCATCGTGATGCACGCCAAGGGGATCAGGGTGATCACGATCGGCCAGTGAACGGACAGATGGACGTGCACGCCGGGGGCATGGACGACGGCGGCGATCGGAAACACGATCAGGGCCGCGAGCAGACCTTGGGTGGCGCCGGAGAGCACCTTGGCGAGCGCGACCAGCCAGATCGGGCAGGGCGCCTGCACGCGATCCTCGATCTCGCGCGTGTAGCCGAACTCCTGAGCCATCACCATCGCGACGGCCTGGATGCCCTGGAACATGATCGAGATCCCGACCACCCCGGGGACAAGCACGGTGGCGAACGCCGACTCGGCCACCTTGCCCCCACCGCCGCCGACCCCCTGGCCGATCGTGGGGAACACGTAGAGGAACACGAAGACGAGCAGGAACGGCTGGATCAGGACGCGGATCACGAACTCGAGCGAGTGCTTGCGCAGGACGGTGAGGTCGCGCAGCACGAGCGCGAGCAGCGCGGAGCGGCTCGCGGCGAGCGTCGAGCGTGTGGGCTCGATCGTGATGCGCGCGGGAGCCGGAGCCGGGGGCGCCGGGACAGCCGGAGCGGCAGGGGGAACAGCGGCGGTAGAGGCCATCAGTCGTGCAACTCCTTGCGTAGGCCGATGGAAACGGCAGGCACGGGCACGGCCATCAGTCGCGCAGCTCCTTGCCGGTCAAGCTGATGAAGACGGTCTCGAGGCTGGGCTCGGAGATCGACAGGTCGACGAGATCGAAGCCACCGCTCTCGGCGGCGTTCACAACGCGCGGGACGAGCCGCTCGGGGCCGGTCACGTGGAGCTCGACGCCGCCGTCGATCAGGCGTGTTTTCGTGACACCCTCGACCTGTTCGGCCAGCCGACCCGAAAGAGCCCGGGTGTCGCCGTCGGCCTTGACGGTGACGATCGTGTCGGCGCCGACGGACTGCTTGAGCGCCGCAGGCGTGTCGAGCGCGAGGATCTTGCCATGATCCATGATCGCGACGCGCGCGCAGAGCTGCTCGGCCTCCTCCATGTAGTGCGTGGTGAGCAGGATCGTCTGCCCCGCGGCGTTCAGCTCGCCGAGGATCTCCCACAGCGCGAGGCGGCTCTGCGGGTCGAGGCCGGCGGTCGGCTCGTCGAGGAACAGGACGGCGGGGCGGTGGAAGATCGCGCGGGCCATCATCAGCCGCTGGGCCATCCCGCCAGACAAGGCGTAGACCGAGGCTTTGGCCCATTTCGAGAGGTGCAACTGCTGGAGCAGCTCGTCGGCCTTCGCACGCGAGTCAGCGGCCGAGATGCCGAACAGGCGACCGTGGAAGTAGAGGTTCTCCCAGACGGTCAGCTGCCGGTCGAGCGTGTTCTGCTGGGAGACGATCCCGATCAGCTGCTTGGCGAGGGCCGGGTGGGCCACGACATCGACCGCGCCGACATAGGCGGCGCCCGCGGTGGGGAGCACACGCGTGGTGAGCATCCCGGCGGTGGTCGTCTTGCCGGCGCCGTTCGGGCCGAGCAGCCCGAAGATCTCGCCCGAGTAGACGCTCAGATCGAGCTTGTCGACCGCGGGGACGTCCATCCCCGGGTAGATCTTCGTCAACTCGACCGTGCGGATCACCTCGCGGCGCTCTCCGTCCTGCCCGCCCGCGCCGTTCGCCGCAGCGCCCATAGGCAGAGAGTCCACTGGCTGGGCGGTGGTGGCCATCGCTACCCAATGTATAACGCTCGCGCTACCCTCCCCGAAGAGATGGCCGACACGACCGGGAAGATCGCGAAGAACCTGGAGCGCTTCGCCCAGGCGGTGGCCGCGCACGACCGCGAGAACCCGACGCACACCGCGAACGGGATCGGACTGGCGCACTTCGACCTGGAGCGGCTGGGGCTGGAGGAGGGCGAGGAGATCCTGCCGGGTATCACGATCCACGCCGACAGCGGGGGCACGGGAAACTTCCGGGTGCTGTGCGACGGCGAGCACGACGAGGGCAAGGTCGAGTCAGAGGAAGAGGTTGTCGAGGCCGTCTCCACACAGGCGGCGCCGGCCATGGCGCCGGGGATCTCAACCGAGGAAATTCCCTTCGGTTAGACGACTGGAACGGGAACCCCCGCCCGGGCGGCGATCAAAGCGACCAGCCGCTCGATCGTCGGGCACGGCAGATCGTGGCGCGCGGCGGCGCGCAACACGGACCCGGGGATCGCGTCGAGCTCGGGGGGACGTCCGGCGACGATGTCGCGTTGCATCGAGCTGCCGAGCGTGTCGTGGGCCAGCTCCAGCTCGCCGAGCGCGACAGCCGGATCGACGTCACGGGCGCCTTCGGCACGACCAGCGGCGCAGCCCTCCTCGATCGCGCCGACGAGCGCGGAGCGCAGCTCGGGGGTGGAGCGGATCTCGCCGAGCAGCTTGTCAAACGCGCTGGTCGTGCAAGCGAGCGCGTTGAGGCGGACGAGCTTGGACCACATGACCTGCGCCTCGGACTCCTGCACGCGCACCGGCACACCAGCGCCTGTGAGCGCCTGCTCCAGCGACTCCATCCCCGCGCGTGCGGCCGGATCGTGAGATGCCATATCCACCAGCAGGAACGGGCTCGTGTGCACGACGACCCCCGGCGCGGGGCGGTCGGCCTCGACGCGGATCGTGCCCGCGAGCACCGTGTCGGTCCCGAAGCGCTCGCGTAAGACGGCGATGTGATCGAGGCCGTTGAGCAGCGGCAGCACCAGTCCGGGCTGCGCGACCACGCGCTCCAGAGCCGACTCCAGCCCGGAGGCCTTGGTGGCGAGGATCAATACGTCCACCGGCTCCTCCAGGCGAGCGACGGCACGGGGATGGGCGACGAACTCGCCAAAACTGACGCTGTCCACACGTAGCCCACGGGCAGAGATCACATCCACGGTCTCCGGGCGCGCAACCACGACGACCGGCGTGCCGGCCCGCTCGAGCAGCCCCGCGATCAGTCCGCCCACGCCGCCGGGGCCGAGAACAGCGATCTTCACCGCCGGAAGTCTATGCGCCCACTAGCCTTATGACCAGATGTCCGCCCAACCCCAACCACAACCCCAACCACCGCCGAGCGGCACGGAGCTACCCGAGGTCCTCGCCCGCGGGCCGTGGCCGCTGGAGCGGGTGAGCGCAAATTGGCGCGAGGAGCTCTTCGAGCCCCCCGCTGAGCACGCGCGGGCGGCCGACGAAGCGATCGCCGCCCTGCAGCAACGGGGCTCCCCCAGCCACGACGGGCTAGCCGCGCGCCTGGTCGACTTCCGCCAGGACGAGGACGGGCTGGCGTTCGAGCTGCAGCCACTGCGCTGGGGGTTGCGATTGGTCCCCGGCGACGCCTCCGCGAGCGTCGCGGCGATGTGCGTCACGCGCTCGGCCGACGGTCGCTGGCTGGCCGGGCGGCGCGCCCAGTGGGTCGCCTCGTGGGCCGGGCGCTGGGCGTTGGGCGCGGGCGGAGCGGTCGATCTCGGCGAGAACCCGGCCGAGACATTGGTGAGGGAGTTACAGGAGGAGTGGTCTGTCGCGCCCGCGCGCGTGAGGGGCGAGGCGCTGCTGATGCTGCCGCACAAGATGGCGATGTTCATCGGTCAGGCGTGGCTGGCCGAGGGCGTGGAGGCCGAGGTGACGCCCGACCACGAGCACGACGAGTTCGCCTGGTGGCCGCGCGAGATCGACGAGTGGCCGGCGGAGGCGGGGGAGATATTGCCGCGGATGGCGCGCTGGCTGACGCAGTGAGCACGGGGGCGACACCCGGGACGAACGCGCCCGTGCAGGCGGGCGCCCCGATCGAGGCAGAACCGTCCCAACCCGCCGCCGTCCAACCCACCGCCGCTCAACCCACCGCCGCTCAACCCACCGCCGGGCCGTTGCGGTTCGAGCGGTTGAAGTGGATCTCCTTCGGCCATTCGTGCATCTACGTGGCATTGCTCGTGTGCGCCTTTGCGATCGGCAAGCCGCAGCCGGAGACCTTCGCGCTCGGGCTCACGCATGGCCTGCTGTGGATCTTCATGTCGCTGGCCTGCATCGCGGCCGTGCGCCTGAGGATCGTCTCGTTGCGGTTGGCCGTCGCCGTGGCGGTGCTCGGCGGGATCGCACCATTTTTCGGCAGCTACGAGTTCACGCGCGAACAGCGGAACAGACGTTGAGCACAAACGTTAAGCGCATGTGAAAAGGCTCACCCGCAGGTGGAGATGTCCGCCGGGCTGCCGCGCTAGAGTGAGAGCAGATGGCAACGAGCACCACGGCGGAGCAGACAATCGATGTCGTGACACCTGCCGCGGGCGAGTCGGTCACCGAGGGAACGATCCTCGAATGGCACGCGCAGGTCGGCGAGCAGATCAAGGTCGACGACACGATCGTCGAGATCTCAACCGACAAGGTCGACGTGGAGCTGCCCTCGCCGGCGACCGGGACGGTCAGCGAGATCCTCGCGCAGGAGGGCGACACGGTGACCGTCGGCCAGGTGATCGCGCGGATCGCCGTCGGCGGCGACGGCAGCGCGGGGCAGAACGGCGCACCCGCGGGCGACGGGGCACCCGGTGACACCACCACAAGCGCTACAAGCACCACAAGCGATGGAGCACCTGACGACACCACGAGCGCCACGAGCGATGGCGCTCCCAGCAGCGACGGAGCTTCCGGCGGCGGACTGCCCGACGGCGTGAAGGCATCTCCGGTCGCCGCCCGAGCGGCGGCGGTCGAGGGCGTGGATCTGGCGAGCGTCTCCGGCAGCGGTCCCGCCGGTCAGATCAGGAAGGCCGACGTGCTCTCGGCGGCCGCCGGGAGCAACGGCGCCGCCGCCAACGGCCAGCCCACGGCAACACCGGCCGACGGCCGGGCGAGCTCACAGCGGCTGAAGGGCGGCGCGGCGGCGCTCGCGCGCTACATGGAGCAGTCGCTGGAGATTCCCACCGCGACGAGCTTCAGGACGCTGACCGTGACCGTGCTCGACGCGCGCCGGCGCGAATTGAAGGCGGGCTCGCGGAAGGTCTCCTTCACACACCTGATCGCGTACGCGATCGCGCGCGCGGCGGGAAGGGATATGCCGGTGATGGCCCACCACTTCGCGGAGATCGACGGCAAGCCGCACCGCGTGGAGGACGGGCAGGTGAACCTCGGTCTGGCGGTCGACGTCGAAAAGAAGGACGGCTCCCGAACGCTGATGGTGCCGGTCATCCTGAACGCGAGCGGGCTGAGCTTCGACAGATTCCTCGACGCGTATGACGCGCTCGTGGAGAAGGCGCGCACGAACACGCTGACCGCCGACGACCTGACCGGAGCGAACGTCACGCTGACCAACCCCGGGGGTCTCGGGACGGTCGCCTCGGTTCCCCGGCTGATGGCCGGCCAGGGAACGATCGTGGCCAGCGGCTCGATCGCCTACCCCGTCGGCCTCGCGGACATCGGCGCGATGATCGGCGCGGAGAAGGTCGTGACGATGACCTCGACGTATGACCATCGAATCATCCAGGGCGCGGAGTCCGGCCGGTTCCTGCGCTGCATCGAGGAATATCTACAGGGCGAGCACGGCTTCTACGAGGACGTGTTCGCGGCGCTCGGCGTCGAGCTCGGCCCCGCCCCCTCGCTACCTGCGCCCGCCGCAGCGGCTTCCGCGGCCGCCACCTCGGCAGCCGAGAAAGCGCCGAGCACGGTGCCCGACGAGGAGTTGCTGCAGGGCGTGCAGGCCGCCAGCACGCTGCTGTCGCGCTTCCGCAGCCACGGCCATCTCGCGGCGCGCCTGGACCCGCTCGGCACCGAGCCCGAGGGCGACCCCGGACTGGACCCCGAGGGGCTCGGATTGACGCCGGAGATCACGGCGAAGATCCCCGCGAAGATCCTGCACATGTACGTCCCGGGGGCGACGCTCGCGGACGCGCTGCCGCACCTGCGCGAGACCTACTGCGGCACGATCGCGTATGAGATCGAGCACATCGCCTCCCATCGCCAGCGAGTGTGGCTGCGCGAGAACATCGAGAGCGGCACGTTCCGCCAGCCGCTGACGAGCGAGGAGCAGAAGACGCTGCTGCGGCGCCTGACGAAGGTCGACGCGCTGGAGCGCTTCATGCACAAGGCCTATCTCGGCCAGCATCAGTTCTCGATCGAGGGACTCGACATGACGGTGCCGATGCTCGACGAGCTGATCCAGCTGTCCGCGATCAACGGCGGCAAGGAGGTCGTGATCGGGATGGCCCACCGCGGGCGCCTGAACGTGCTCGCGCACAACCTCGGCCGGCCCTACGACACGATCTTCGCGGAGTTCGAGGGCGCCTCCACGCTCGAGGCGGTGACGACGATCCCGCAGGGCGGCACGGGCGACGTGAAGTACCACCACGGGACGCAGGGCTCCTACGAGCTGCCCGACGGGGGAAGCATCGAGGTCAACCTCGAGTCAAACCCGAGCCACCTCGAGTACGTCTCGCCGGTCGTCGAGGGCGCCACGCGCGCGGCGCAGACCACGCGCCAGGGGCCCCACGCCCATCAGGACACCGACGCGGCGGTGCCGATCGTGATCCACGGCGACGCCTCGTTCCCGGCGCAGGGCGTCGTGGCGGAGACGCTCAACCTGCAGGCGCTCGATGGCTACAAGGTCGGCGGCACGGTGCATCTGATCACGAACAACCAGATCGGCTTCACGACCGACCCCGACGATGCCCGCTCGACGCGCTGGGCATCGGATCTGGCGAAGGGCTTCGACGTGCCGATCATCCACGTCAACGCCGACGACGTGCCCGCCTGTATCAGCGCCGTGCGGCTCGCGTTCGCGTTCCGCAAGGAGTTCGGCCACGACGTGCTGATCGACCTGATCGGCTACCGGCGCTTCGGGCACAACGAGTCCGACGAGCCCGCCTACACCCAGCCGGAGATGTACGCGAAGATCAAGTCGAAGAAGCGCGTGTCCGGGCTGTGGGCCGAGCGGCTCGTGGCCGACGGGGTGGTCACGCAGGAGGATGTCGAGACGCAGGCGCAGGGCGTGTGGGACGACCTGACGCTGCTGCACCAGCGCTTGAAGGCAAAGATCGCCGCGAAGGCCGAGCACGGCGCGGAGACGGAAAGCACGGGCGAGTACCAGCTCGACCGCTCGCCGAGCCCGGATGTGAGCACGGCGGTGCCCGCCGAGCAGCTGCGCGAGCTGGGCGAGGAGCTGCTGAAGGCGCCGGTCGGCTTCACCGTGCATCCAAAGCTCGTCAAACAGCTCGAGCGCCGCCGCGAGGCGCTGCAGGCGGACCCAACTGATACGGACCCACCCACCCCACCCACCCCCGCCTCGCCCGCCCCCGGCATCGATTGGGCGCACGGCGAGGCGCTTGCGTTCGCGACGCTGTTGACCGAGGGCACGCCGATCCGGCTGACCGGGCAGGACACCGAGCGCGGCACGTTCAGCCAGCGCCACCTCGTGTTGCACGACGCGAAGACGGGGCAGACGGTGTGCCCGATCCAGAGCCTGCCCGAGGCGCTGGCGCCGCTGGAGCTGCACAACAGCCCGCTCTCAGAGCTCGCGTGCATGGGCTTCGAGTATGGCTACAGCCAGGAGGCCCCGGAGACGCTCGTGCTGTGGGAGGCGCAGTTCGGCGACTTCGTGAACTCCGCGCAAGTGATCGTCGACCAGTTCATCACCTCGGGCCTGGCCAAGTGGGGACAGACCTCGCGTTTGACGCTGCTGCTGCCCCACGGCTACGAGGGTTCAGGGCCGGAGCACTCCTCGGCGCGACTGGAGCGCTTCTTGACGGTCGCCGCCGAGGGGAACATCCGCGTGGCGAGCCCGACGACCCCGGCCCAGTACTTCCATCTGCTGCGCCGCCAGGCGCGGATCGCCAAGCAGCGCCCGCTCGTGGTGATGACCCCGAAGTCGCTGCTGCGCCTGACGCAGGCGACGAGCACGATCGCCGACATGGCGGAGGGCACACAATTTCAGCCGGTGCTCGCCGAGCCGGGGGTGGACAACGAGCAGGTCACGCGACTGGTGCTGTGCACGGGGAAGATCTACTACGACCTCGTCGGCCACTCCGAGCGGGGATTACACCCGGGCCTGGCGGTCGGGCGCGTGGAGCTGCTGTATCCCTTCCCCGAGGGTCAAATTCTGGCGCTGATGAACAGTTATCCGAACCTGCGAGAGGTGCTGTGGGTCCAGGAGGAGCCGCGCAACATGGGCGCGCGCGCGCATATGTTCCCGCGACTGATGCAGATCATGCCCGACGAGATCCACTTCGGCTTCATCGGCCGCCCCGAGCGCGCCAGCCCGGGCGAGGGTTACCCGGCCGCGCACATCAAAGAACAGAGCCGGATTGTCGGCACGGCGATCAATCTGGATCAGCCGATCTCGCAGTACCCGAGGAAGACTCCGGGCGAGCGGTAGCAGGCTCCGGAGGTTTCGTTTCAATCGATAAATTCGCTTCGCGAATCGATCGAAACGAAATCCGGACCTGCTTGGCTGATTTGATCGGCTCGTTTACGCGGGTATTGCTACCGACCATGCCATGCCCCCATCAAAGGGCGCACTGACTTGGCCTCATACGCTCGTTCAGCGCGAATGCCAGACGGGATCCCGCTTCTCCTTGAAGGCGTTGGCGCCCTCTTTCGCGTCCTCCGATGCGAATACCGGGCCGGAGATCGCGCCCTGCTTTTCCCACATCTCCTCGCTTGACCAGTCGTACTGCTCCTGCAGGATGCGCTTTGATGCGATCAGCGCGAGCGGGCCACTCTTGGCGATCGAGGCCGCCAGATCCAGAGCGATATCGACGGCGGAGCCCGGCTCGGCGAGACGGTTGACGACGCCGAACTCATGGAAGCGCTCGGCCGGCAGCGGATCGCCGGTGAGCGCGAGCTCCATGACCACGTGGTAGGGCATCCGCTTCGGCAGACGCAGCAGCGCGCCGCCGGCCGCCACCAAAGAGCGCTTGGCCTCGGGGATACCCAGCTTGGCGCCCTTGGCGGCGACGATCAAGTCACAGGCGAGCGCGATCTCCATGCCGCCGGCCACGGCGAAGCCCTCGATCGCGGCGATCAGCGGCTTGCGCGACGCGCGCTGGGCGATGCCCGCGAAGCCGCGGTCGCCGAACCACGGAGATTCGCCTTTGACGAACGCGCCGAGGTCCATGCCCGCGCAGAAGAAGCCACCGGCTCCCGTGAGGATGCCTACCGAGAGCGAGTCATCACCGTCGAGCTCATCCAGCGCTCCGGCGATGCCCTCGGCGACGGCGCCGTTGACCGCGTTGCGGACCTCGGGGCGGTCGATCGTGATCAAGAGGACGTTGTCGCGTCGCTCGGTAAGAACCGCCTCGGACGTGACGGCAGATTGATCGGCGCTCATCGGCGGGACTCCTTGCTCGGGTTCGTCAGAAGCGCCCAGCCTACCCGGGCGGGGCGCCGACGGAAACTACGCCGCGAACAAGGTCAAGTCGGGCTCGCGTTCGCCGCGCAGCACCTGAAGGTCGACCTCCACGCAGGCAATCCCCCGCGCCTGAGCAAGAACGCGCGCCTGCGGCTTGATGATCTGCGCCGCGAGCACACCGCGGCAGGAGCCGAGCGCGGGGTCCAGGCGGATGCGGTCGAGGTAGCGCGTGAGCTGCTCGACGGCGTCGATCGTCGCGATTCGCTTGATCTCCACGGCGATCCACGCGTCCTCGGTGTCGCGGCACATCAGGTCGACCGGGCCGATGTCGGTGGGCCACTCACGGCGCACGAGACGAAAGCCCTCGCCGCACCATTGCGGTGCGTCGGCAAGCAGCTCCTGGAGCTCCCGCTCCAGACCCTCCTTTTCGAGGGACACCAGTACGTCGAGCTCGTGCTCGATGTCCGAGAGCACCTCGGCGATCGTGATCTCGACGCGGTCTTCCTGGCGTCGCTTGCGCACGACCAGGCCGGTCAAACGGCCATCGGAGTCGGTCTGCTCTTCGAGCACGGTCGGCGGGATCATCCAGTTCAGCGGCTTCACGTTCGGGCCACCGCCGTCGGCCCAGACCATGAACGTGCCGTCGGCCTTCAGCATCAGCAGGCGAACGGCCTCGGGCAGGGCGGTGGTGAGACGGCCGATGTAGGCGACCTCACAACGGGCGACGATCAGGCGCATGGCGAGAACCTATCCGGCGCGCCGGATCGCACTCCGGCTATATCGCCACGCGGTAAATCAGGATGCCGCGGGCGGCGAAGGCTGCGCGACCGTCTCGGTCACGTCTGAGGGCACAGGTGGTGCAGTCTGCTCCCCTTGAGTCGCCTGCACGACCGTGGCAGCCGGCCGCTCCGGCGCCGCCGGATCGACGACCACAGCGTCGACGGGTATGGCGATCTCCGGCTCGGGAGCAGCCACCAGCTGTGCCTGCTGGGGCACGATCGGCGTGGCCGCGTGATCTACTCCGTCCGCGCCCTGGCTCATCGAGTCGCGGAACTCGCGCATGCCCTGACCGAGTGAGCGGGCCAAGTCGGGTAGGCGCTTCGGGCCCAGCACGATCAGAGCAACGGCGGCGATGAAGATCAGATGCACTGGATTGTCGATTCCCATACAAGCCTTCCTACGTTCCCGACAGGCGAGTCGATCACTTACAAGAGTACCGCCACCGCCGAGCGGACCCTTACGCTCTCACGTTGTGAGCCAAGCAGCCCCCCAGGCGGCCTCTCCCCAGGTGGGCCGCCCCTACCCCCCGCCCGCCGCGAAGGAGCCGTTTTGGCCCGCCCAGCTGACCGTACTCGCCGCGATCGCCGCCCAGCTGCTGCTCCCCGCACGGCTGACGGCCGGCCCCAGATGGCTGATCCCGGGCCTGGAGGCCGCGCTGCTGCTCGGCCTGTTCATCGTCACGCCCAACCAGATCGAGGACGAGCACCCGCGACGCCGGCGAATCGCGCTCGGGATGACGGCTTTTGTGTCGATCGCGAACATCTACTCGCTCGCCGCGCTCACGCACTACCTGCTGCACCACAACGTCTCCGAGGGACGCGCGCTGATCGGCGCCGGCGTCTTGATCTGGATCACGAACTTCCTGATCTTCGCCCTGTGGTACTGGGAGATCGACCGCGGCGGACCCGGCCACCGCTCCGCCGGCAACGACGGCTCCCCCGACTTCCTGTTCCCGCAGATGTCCGACGACCGCATCGAGCCCCTTGCCTGGCGCCCCAAGTTCATCGACTACCTGTACGTCTCCCTGACCAACGCGATGGCCTTCTCCCCGACCGACACGATGCCGCTGACCTCGATGGCCAAGATCTTCATGGGCATCCAATCCCTGGTCTCGCTGGTCACGATCGGGCTGATCGTCTCGCGGGCGATCAACATTTTGTAGGACGTTCTCGGTGTGCGTTTGCGACGCGATGACCTTGGCGACGCGATGACCTCGAACATAGCCGCGCGGTTGACGGCAGGGATCTGACTCCGACGGTAACGGTCATACGAGGCTCTATACTCGGAAGTGTGTTGGAACTCAACGATCTGGCCCACGAGCTAGGCGCCGACGAGCGCACGCTGCGTCGTGCCGTCACCGATGGCACGATCCGTTGCGAGCATCTGGGACCCCGCAAGCGACGCGTCAGCGACGAGGAGCGCCGGTACATCCTCGACCACTGGCCTCTACTTGCGGAGCTACGCCGGGCACTGCGGACCGAGCCGAACGTCCGCCTCGCCGTCGTTTATGGCTCGATCGCGCGCGGCGACGATACGCCGGACTCAGACCTGGACCTGCTGGTCTCCCTGGCCGAGGACCGTCCCGACGCGGCGGTCAAGCTGGCCGTGCGCCTCGAGCGCATACTGGGCCGGCATGTAGACATCGCCCGGCTGAACCGCGTCAAGGGCAGTGCCCCGCTGCTGCTCCTGCAGGCCCTCGACGAGGGACGGGTCGTGCTCGACCGAGACCTTCGGTGGGAGCAACTGCGCGCGCAGCGAGCCGATATCGCGCACCGCGCTCGACGATCGCACGCCGCCAGGCGCCGGCGTGCCCGCACCTCCATCGAGGAGCTGCTCGCGACTGAGCAATGACGAGCAAGGAACCACAGAAAAAGAGGCGAACCGGCGCCGCGGGTGGCAAGCGCGCCACGCATACAGCCGAACTCGACCGCATGAACTCCAAGCTCGAGAGACTCGCGGCCCAACGCAAGGCATTGCGTAAGGCGATAAGCCAATTCGGCGAGAACTTCGACGCAAAGCGATGGGCAAAAGCATTCGACTCGCCCGATGCCGACGAGATCAACCGTGTCTTCACGGTCACCGGCGGCTACCTGGCGCTCGTCAACAACACAGCCGAGGCGATCAAGACCGGAACCGAACTGACCGGCCTTCAGCCGATGCCGAACCTCCCAGGCCTCCCCGGAATCGTCGACGCGATCCGCGCCGACGGCGGCTTCACCGACCAACAGGCGAAAACCTTCACCGAGCTCTACCGCACCCGCAACCGCCTCCAGCACGCCTCCTCCGATATCGACGCCGACGAAGTGCGCACACAGGTCCGCCTCTTGCTCAACCACCTACCACGGTTCGTCAAGAGCTACCTGGTGTGGCTTGCCAAGCACGGCATCCAGGTCTGACCGCAGTCAGCGTCTGACGTAGCGGGACAGTATGGAGCGACTACGGCCAGTCGATCCGCTCGGCCAGCTTCTTTGGGCCGAGGGCGATCAGAGCGCTGCGCTCGATCGGGAGGTACTCACCGTCGCTGAGCCCGAGCCAGTGAACAGCGTGCTCGGCGGGGTCGAGGATCAGCAACTCGTCAACCTTGTGGGCGGCGTAAAAGGGTAGCTTCTGCCAGGTCTCATCTCCCGGGGAGATGATCTCCACGACAAGCGCGGCGGTGTGCAGCCAGACACCCTCGGCACCAGGACGATGCAGCCCGCCGTCAGGAACGCGGAAGTCGTCTATGGAATCGCCGAGGTTGAACTCGCCCATCGCCGCCTCCAGTCCAGCCTCATGGGCAAGACCATCGAGTGCTATCGCCAGCTGCTGGGTGAGCCGTGCGTGCTCATAGCTCGGAGCGGGAACCATATGCAGAACACCCTCCCATACCTCATCGAGACGATCCAGGCCGGAGATCCGCCGACGCTCCTTGAGCGCGTCCAGCTCATAAGCGTAAGGATCCAGCACCACCGTGGCCATCGTCATATGAGGATAGCCGCTCGCAGAGGACTCGAAGCGGCTCGGGAAGGGAACGAGGCTCAGTCGAAGTCGAGGCCATCCTCCAGCGTTGCCTCCCACAGACGCATCTCATCCTGCGCCTGCGGATTCTGAGCGTCGGCGAGAACTGCTTGGCGCTCAGACTCGAAAACGTCCTCCATTTCGGTCTTCAACCCTGTGGGCTCGCGTGCCCGTTGGCGCTCATCCGACATCCGCGGTTCCATTGCCAGCGCCTGCGCCAGCAGGTCTTTCAACTCCCCCTCCGCGCCAAGCGCCCCCGCGCGCTCCAGGGCTTCGATCGATCCCTCGCGGTCGTTCAGTTTCAAGCGCAGCCTGCCCAAGCGCTCCCATGCGCCCATGTCCGTTGGGCCGCGCCTGACCGCGCGCGCGGCTGCCTCCTCTGCCAGATCGATCGCGCCGATGTCCTCGTAGATTCTTGCCGCGAATCTGTGTGCCGCTGGGCGGTTCTCGTCGGCTCTTGCCCATTCGTGCACCACGCGTGCCGCGGCCTCGAGGTTGCCCGCGTTCCAGAAGGCGAGCGTCAGCAGGCGTAACACTGCCACGTTCTGCGGCTCGGCGTCGCGGGCGTAGATCAAGCGCTGGGCTGCCAGTTCGTACTCCTCTTCGGCCATCGCCCTTTGCGCGGCCACGAGGAATCGCTCCACTCGCTCTGCCGCCGGGTCGGGCTTTGAGAAGTCGACGAATTTCATGCTTCCCGCCGGGACCGTTCTCACGCCGTGGCTGAAGTTCACGCGCGCCCACTGCTGCATTTCGTCGTCTTCACCTGTGAAGTAAATGCCCGCCACTGTGCCCACGCCCCACTCTGGGTAGGACTCGCAGCGCGCATACCGGTGCACGACCGAGTGATCGGGCATTCTGCTGCCGAACGGGTCGTGCTTCTGCTGCTCCTCGGCCTGTTTTCTTGCGCGCTGCTCGGCTTCATAGGCGCGCCTGCCCGCTTCCTCGCGCTCGCGCCTGGCCGCCTGCGCGCTCGCGCGCACCGCGTTCCTCGACACGCTCCCGCCCCGCATGCCCTCCGCCAGCCGCTCCAGCTGGTCGGCCGCCTCGTTGATCGCCTTCAAATGGCGCTCGTGCTCGAACTGCCGGCCCTGCGGCGCGACGTCCGGGTGCCAGCGCTTGGCCATCTTCCTTCTTGCCAGCTGCACCGCTCGCTTGTCGAACGGGGGCTCCAGCTCCAACAGCAGCAGGTGCTGCTCGATGTCCAGGACGGTTGTGGGCATGACCCAAACACGGTAGCGGGGTGGCGGCGGATTCTGCTCCGTCCGGCGCGGCCCGAAGCCGTGCCGGCCACTTCCTGCGGATCGAGACCCCAATCGCAGGCGGACGGCTTCGCCGTCTCATAAAGAGATCCAAGACCTCCTATCCTCCTCCCCGTGTCCTCCCAATACATCTTCACGATGCACCGGCTCTCCAAGCTCCACCCGCCGGACAAGACGGTGCTCAACGAGATCACGCTCGCGTTCTATCCCGGCGCGAAGATCGGCGTGCTCGGCTACAACGGGTCCGGCAAGTCCACCCTGCTGCGGATCATGGCCGGGGTCGATCAGGAGTACCGCGGCGAGGCCGCGCTCGCGCCCGGCGCCTCCGTCGGGATGCTCGAGCAGGAGCCCCACCTGGACGGGTCAAAGAACGTCAAGGAAAACGTCGAGGACGGCGTCGCCGAGACGAAGGCTCTGCTCGACCGCTTCAACGAGCTCGCCGCCAACTACTCCGACGACACCGCCGAGGAGTTCGGCAACCTCCAAGCCAAGATCGACGCGGCCGACGCCTGGAACCTCGACACCCGCCTCGAATACGCGATGGACGCTTTGCGTCTGCCCCCGCCCGACGCCGACGTCTCGACGCTCTCCGGTGGCGAGCGCCGCCGGGTCGCGCTCTGCCGGCTCCTGCTCCGCGCGCCCGACCTGCTGCTGCTCGACGAGCCCACGAACCACCTCGACGCTGAGTCCGTCGCCTGGCTGGAGCAACACCTCTCCGAGTACCGCGGCGCGATCGTCGCCGTCACCCACGACCGCTACTTCCTCGACAACGTCGCCGGCTGGATCCTCGAGCTCGACCGCGGCAAGGGCATTCCCTACGAGGGCAACTACTCCAGCTGGCTCGAGCAGAAGCAGGCGCGCCTGGCCCAGGAAGAGCGCTCGGAAGCGGGCCGCGAGCGCACGATCGCCGCCGAGCTCGAATGGGTGCGCACGAACCCCAAGGGCAAACGCACGAAGTCCAAGGCCCGCCTCGCCCGCTACGAGGAGCTGATCGCCGAGGAGCGCAACGTCAAGCTCGACGAGGTCCAGATCCACATCCCCCCCGGGCCCCGCCTCGGCGAGCAGGTGCTCACCGTGACCGACCTCGCCAAGGGCTATGGCGAGCGCCTGTTGATCGAGAACCTCTCCTTCGACCTGCCCCGCGCCGGGATCGTCGGTGTGATCGGCGCCAACGGCGCGGGCAAGACGACGCTCTTCCGGATGATCACCGGCGCCGAGTCCCCCGACTCGGGCTCTCTCGCACTCGGCGACACCGTCCAGCTCGCCTACGTCGACCAGTCGCGCGACTCTCTCGATCCCGCCAAGACCGTCTGGGAGGAGATCTCCGAAGGCTACGAGCACATCCAGGTCGGCGACCGCGAGGTCAACTCCCGTCAATACACCGCCGGCTTCAACTTCAAGGGCTCCGACCAGCAGGCCCGCATCGGCAAGCTTTCCGGCGGCGAGCGCAACCGCGTGCACCTCGCCAAGCTCTTGCGTAGCGGTGGCAACCTCTTGCTGCTCGACGAGCCCACGAACGACCTCGACGTCGACACTTTGCGGGCGCTCGAGAACGCACTCCTGGCGTTCCCCGGCTGCGCCGTTGTGATCTCCCACGACCGCTGGTTCCTCGACCGCGTCGCCACGCACGTCCTCGCCTTCGAGGGCGACTCCCAGGTGACCTGGTTCGAGGGCAACTTCGAGGCCTACGAGGAGCACCGCCGCTCTGTGCTCGGCGCCGCCGCCGACCGGCCTCACAGGATCACCTACAAGCGGCTCGTCCGCGGCTGAGGGGTCGGCCGGGGCCGCCTGGCCAAAGAACTGCGCCGGGCCCTGAAAACCCACCGATACCTGATTGGTCATGCGGCCGAGGACTGCGCCGAGGCCTACCTGGCCAAGCGGCCAGGCCGGCCGCTGACCGGTATGCTCGCCGCTGCATGAACACGGTGTTTGACCGCGACACGGCCGTCACGCAGCTCCCGGACGGCACGTTCGCAGCGACGATCGCCCCGGGCTGGCGTGCCGGGCGCGGTCCCCACGGCGGCTACCTCGCGGCGATCCTGCTGCGCGCGCTCACGGCCGCGGTGGATGACCCAGCGCGTACCCCGCGCTCGCTGACGATCCACTACACCGCCGCCCCGGAAGTGGGACCGGTCGAGATCCACGTGACCGTCGAGCGCGCGGGGCGTTCGCTGAGCACGCTGTCTGCGCGCATGGAACAGGACGGCCGCCTCACCGCGCTCGCGCTCGCCGCCTTCTCGGTTCCGTGGCGGGCGCCGGGCGCCGACGAACTGCCGATGCCCGAGCTCGGCGCCCCGGACGCTGAGCGACTGTCAACGCCCGGACTGTTCAAGGGGGCACCGGAATTCACGCGCCAGCTGGTGATGCAGCCACGCGTCGGCGCGATCCCGTTCGCCGGCAGTGGCGCGCCGATGCGCGTCGGCGGCTGGACCGGCCTGCCCGAGCCGCGCCCGGTCGACGCGCTCGCGCTCGCGTTCTTCTGCGACGCCTGGTTCCCGCCGTCGTTCATCGCGCTGCACTCGCCGGCGGTCAGCCCCACCGTCGACCTCACGATCCACTTCCGCCAGCCGATCTCCGCCTGCGACTGCGATCCCGCATCGCTGTGCCTCGGCGTGTTCGAAACACGCCTGCTCCACGACGGCCTGTTCGAGGAGGACGGCGTGATCTGGGCTCCCGATGGCGCGGTCCTCGCGCAGTCGCGCCAGCTGGGGATCATCATGCCGACCGACAAACCGGTCCTCCAGCCGGCGCTCTCCTCAGCGAGCGGCCAGGACGCGGGCTGACCCCGGCGCGCGCGACCGATCCACCTCGGACCTTTTTCAGCAGATCACAACCACAGCACCCACATCCACAGCACCAAGACAGGGGAGCAACCGATGAGCAACTACACCGCAAAGCACGTCAATGACATGGAGGCCGCCTTCGGCGGCGGGTTCGTCAAGGCCCGGGCCGAGCTCGGGGTCACCTCGTTCGGCATGCAGGTGATCAGGATGCCCGCCGACTACGGCGACTACCCCGAGCACGACCACGAGCAGGACGGCCAGGAGGAGGTCTACCTCGGGCTGAAGGGCTCCGGCTGGATCGAGATCGACGGCGAGCGCATCGACCTCGCCCCGGACACGTTCGTGCGCGTCGCCGGGGGCGTCAAGCGCAAGGTCTACTCGGGACCCGAGGGCCTGCAGATGCTCGTGATCGGCGGCTGCCCCGGCAAGGCTTACGAGGTGTCTGAGATGACGGAGCTGACAACCGCGTAAGCGTTCCTCCGCCGAAGAAGCATGCCGCTGGGGTGCCGCTAAGAACGCAGCAGCGCGCCGCCCCAGCGGTGCCCTAGCGAGAAAACGCTGCTTCGCCGTCCAACCGTAAGGCCGCGGCGGCGATCAGGCGGGCGCAGGCGTGCACGTCGTCGAGCTGGACCAGCTCGACCGGGGAGTGCATGTAGCGGATCGGGATCGACACCAGGCCCGTGGGGATGCCCTCGCGGCTGATGTGCACCGCGTCGGCGTCGGTGCCCGTGCTGCGCGCGCTGGCCTCGACCGTGAACGGGATCTTCTCCCGCTCGGCCGTCTCATACAGCAACTCGAACAGCTGCGGATGCAGTGTCGAGCCGCGGCTGATCACCGGCCCCGAGCCGAGCTCGTGCTTGCCGATCTCTTTCACGTCGATTCCCGGCGCGTCGGTCGCGTGGGTGACGTCGACGACGATCGCCGCATCTGGCTTCAGGGAGTAGGCGCTCGTGCTCGAGCCGCCGAACGTGATCTCCTCCTGCGCCACGGCCACCGCCGCCAGCTCCCACTCGGCGCCGCCCGCCTCGGCCACCAGCCGCGCCGCCTCGAGCGCCACAAACGAGCCCAGGCGGTTGTCCAGCGCGCGGGAGATCAGCCGGCCGTTCGGCATCTCCGTCGGGCCCGCGTCGATCACCGCCACGTCGCCGATCCGCACCCGCTCGCGCGCGTCGTCTCCGTCGCACGCGCCGATATCGATGTGCAGGTCGCGAATCTCCGCCACCTTCTTGCGATCGTCCTCTCTCAGCAGATGGATCGGCTTCTTGCCGACGACGCCCGTCACCTTCCCCGCGCGCGTATCCACGACCACACGCTGACCCACCAGGATCTGCGCGTCCCAGCCGCCGACCGAGCCGAACCACAGGTAGCCCTGATCGTCGATGTGCGTGACGATCAGCCCGATCTCGTCGATATGCCCCATCACCAGCAGTCGCTTCGCCGGCTGCCGCGCGTCGTGCTTCGGCGCCACCAGCGCCAGCGGGGTGCCGACCACGTCGGTGCTCACCTTCGCAAAGCCCTTCGCCACATCGCGCCACACCGCCGCCGGGGCGGTCTCATAGCCGGAGGGACCACGCGCGTTGAGCAGGTCCAGCAGGACCTGCGGCGTCGCCCTCGCCTTCGTACTCTTCTTCGCGCTCTTCTTCGGAGCGGAACGTTTCTTTGCGGGGGTTGGGCTCATTTGCTCATACCTATCGTCAAGCGCGATTCCAACCTTTATACCTACACCGACCCACGCAAGTTTTATTTCTCGATCAGCAGCTGGCGCAAGACGAACTGCAGGATGCCCCCATGGCGGAAGTACTCGGCCTCGCGTGGCGTATCGATCCGCACGCGCGCTTTGAACCGCACCGGCTCACCCTCTCTGGGGCTTGCCAGCACGTCCACCTCCGGCGGTGGCTGAGAAGTGGATCGGCCAGGGGTGGGTGGAGCGGGGGGGACCCCATCATTCATCGCCTCGGCCATACCCGTGATCGAGAAGACCTCCTCGCCCGTCAAGCCCAGCGAATCGGCGCTCTGCCCCGCGGGGAACTGCAGCGGCAGCACGCCCATCCCCACCAGGTTCGAGCGATGGATGCGCTCGAAGCTCTCGACGATCACCGCGCGCACCCCGAGCAGCTTCGTGCCCTTCGCCGCCCAATCGCGCGAGGAGCCCGACCCGTACTCCTTGCCGCCGAGCACGACCAGCGGCACATCCTCGGCGATGTACTTCATCGCGGCGTCGTAGATCGACATCTCCTCGCCCTCGACGCCTGCCCCTGCCCCTGCCCCTGCCCCTGCCGACCCTAGATAACGCGTCAACCCACCCTCGGTTCCTGGCGCCAGCTGGTTGCGCAGCCTGATGTTCGCGAACGTGCCGCGCATCATCACCTCGTGGTTGCCCCTGCGCGAGCCGTAGGAGTTGAAGTCGCGCGGCGCCACACCCTGCTCCTGCAGATACTTCCCCGCCGGCCCGTCGCGCTTGATCGAGCCCGCCGGCGAGATGTGATCGGTCGTCACGCTGTCGCCCAGCTTGGCCAGCACCCGCGCTCCCTCGATGTCGCGTACCGGCTCGGGTTCGGCGGGCATGTCCTGGAAGTACGGCGGCAGCCTCACGTACGTCGAGTCCGCCTCCCATGCGAACCGATCGCCCGTCGGCACCTCCAGCGTGTTCCAGCGCTCATCCCCCGCGAACACCTCGCCGTAGCTCTTGCGGAACATGTCCGACTGGACCGCCTGCTCAATCGTCTCCGCAACCTCCCGCTCGCCCGGCCAGATGTCGCGCAGGTACACCTCCGCTCCCTGCTCGTCCTGACCCAGCGGGTCACCCACGATGTCGATATCCATCGTGCCCGCCAGCGCGTAGGCGACGCACAGCGGCGGCGAGGCCAGGTAGTTCATCTTCACATCCGGGTTGATCCGCCCCTCGAAGTTGCGATTGCCCGACAGCACCGACACGACCGCCAGATCCTCCTCGCCGACGACCTTCGAGATCTCCTCCGGCAGCGGACCCGAGTTGCCGATGCACGTCGTACAGCCATACCCGACGAGGTTGAACCCGAGCTGCTCCAGCGGCTCGGTCAAGCCGGCCTTGTCGAGGTACTCCGTCACGACCTTCGAGCCTGGCGCCAGCGAGGTCTTGACCCAGGGCTTCGACTTCAATCCCCGCGCCACCGCGTTGCGCGCGAGGATCCCCGCGCCGACCATCACCGATGGGTTCGACGTGTTCGTGCAGCTCGTGATCGCGGCGATCACCACGTGACCGTGCGCCAGTTCTGTCTCGGTTCCATCGGCCAGCGTCACCGCCGCGGCGCTCCCGGCGCACCCAGCGCCAGATGAACCATGCTCGACGGTCGCCGTACCTCCCGACTCGCCGGCCTGCTTGCCCTCTGCGGTCACCGACCCCGCTCCCGCACCCTCGTGCGCGTAGCTCGGACCGCCATCGTTCTCCGCGCCCGGGCGATCGTTCCCGTTGGCCGGCGGATCGCTCGAGGGGAAGCTCTCGGCCGAGGCCTCGTCGCGGCCGTCGTAGTCGGGCACGTAGCCCCCCAGCACACGGCGGAAGTCCTCGCGCGCGTCGCTCAGCGCGACGCGGTCCTGCGGGCGCTTGGGGCCGGCGATACTCGGCACGACTTCGTCCAGGTCGAGCTCCAGCGTGTCCGAGTACGTCGTCCGTTCAGAGTTCTCGTCGTGCCACATCCCCTGCGCGCGGGCGTACGCCTCGACGCGCTCGATCTGCTCCGTGGACCGGCCCGAGAACTCCAGGTAGCGCAACGTCTCCGCGTCGATCGGGAAGATCGCGCAGGTCGAGCCGAACTCCGGCGACATGTTCCCGATCGTCGCCCGGTCGGCCAGCGGCAGACCGGCGAGGCCGGCGCCGAAGAACTCGACGAACGAGCCCACGACGCCGCGCGCGCGCAGCATCTCTGTGACCGTCAACACGAGATCTGTAGCCGTCGCGCCCTCGGGCAACTCGCCGCGCAGCTCGAAGCCGACGACGCGCGGGATCAGCATCGACATCGGCTGGCCGAGCATCGCCGCCTCGGCCTCGATCCCGCCCACGCCCCAGCCGAGCACGCCGAGGCCGTTGACCATCGTCGTGTGCGAGTCGGTGCCCACCAGCGTGTCCGGATACAGCTGCGGCAGCCGGAGTCCCCCGCCCGCGCCCGACGGGTCGTCCGGACCTCCCGCGCCTCGCTCCCGCAGGAACACGACCCGCGCCAGGTACTCGAGGTTGACCTGGTGGACGATCCCCGTGTCCGGCGGCACGACCGCGAAGTCGTCGAACGCGCCCTGCCCCCAGCGCAGGAACGCATAGCGCTCCTGGTTGCGCTCGAACTCGCGCTCGGCGTTCACGCGAAACGAGTCGCGCGTGCCGAAAGCGTCGACCTGCACCGAGTGGTCGATCACCAGCTCGGCCGGCGCCAGCGGGTTGATCTTCGCGGGGTCGCCACCCATCTCGGCGATCGCGTCGCGCATCGCCGCGAGGTCGACGACCGCCGGCACGCCCGTGAAGTCCTGCATCAGCACGCGCGCGGGCGTGAACGCGATCTCCTTGCTCGGCTGCGCGTTTGCGTCCCAGCTGGCCAGCGCTTCGATGTCCTTCGCGGTAACCGAGCCGTTGCCCTCGGTGCGCAGCAGGTTCTCCAGCAGCACCTTCAACGAGAACGGCAGCCGCGCCACGTCGAAGCGCTCCTGCAGCGCCTCCAGCCGGAAGATCTCGTACTCCCGGCCGCCTACCTCAAGTGTGCCTCTCGCGCCAAAGCTGTCGTCCGACATCGCATCTCCCGGGCCGATCTACAGGGTCTACGCGCAGTCTCGCAGAGTCCCCCCGAAGTTCCCGCGAGGACGATCAGTGCGGGGGCGGCGCGGGGGCTCGTGTAACTCGTCCCTTGCCCTGACGCTTGGAGCGCAACAGCGCCGTGTCACAGGCCTCGAGCAGTTGATCGACCGTCATCGGCGCCTGCCATTGGGCCGCGCCGATCGAGGCGGAGACGCCCGGAGTCGCATCGAAGGAGGGGATTGCCAGCAGGCGCTCCAGCGCGCGCTGGGCCGCGGCGACCGCGGGTTCCAGCTCGGCGTTGGGCAGGATCACGACGAACTCGTCGCCGCCGTAGCGCGCGACGCGGTCGAAGGCGCGAAACTCGCCGAGGAGCGTCTGGCCGACCTCGCGCAGCATCGCGTCGCCGGCCTGATGGCCGTGGCGATCGTTGACGAGCTTGAAGTTGTCGAGGTCGATCAGCAGCGCCGACAGCGGGCTGCCGGCGCGCATCGCACGACCGACCTCCTCGTGCAACTGCCGGCGCATCCCCCGATGGTTCATACAGCCCGTCACCGTGTCGGTGCCGGCCTCGGCGCGCGCGCGCACCAGCGCGAGCGCGGTCGCGGCCTGGTCGACGAGCGTCGTGGCCAGCTCGATCGAGCGGTCGGTGAATACCTCCGCGCCGTGGCGCACGAGCAGCACCACCGCCTCGACCTCGCCGCGCACGGTCAAGGGCAACAGCAGCACGCAGCCGGCCGACTCGGGCTCGCCGCTCACCAGCGCGAGCCTGGGCACGCTCGCGGCGAGCTCCTTGGAGTCCGCGACGAGAAAGCTGCGACCGGTGCTCATCACCCAGCTCACCCCCTGGGGCCGCTCGGCGCGCGGCGTCAGATAGCTCAGCCGCCCCTCGCCGCCGAACAGGTAGACGTCCGTCAGCTCCTGCTCGCCGCCGAGCCCGCGCAGGTGATGCACATGGATCTCCTCGGCGCCCGGCAGCGCCTGCAGCTCGCGCGAGAGCGCACGGAAGATCGCCTCCGAGCCCTCGGCGCTGTCGGCCAGCAGCGTCAGGCGCCGCACACCCGCCAGCAGGGGATCGCCGCCGATCAGGGGACGGCGATCGTCGCCGGGCGCTGAGAGCTTCGAGGTATCCGTACCCGAACCGACATCCATCTCTGCAATTTAGCGCTTCTACCTGCCTCTGTGTCCAGGCTTGTGTCCGTGCCTGTGCCGCTTCTGCCTATGCCGCTTCTTGCGCTTGTGCACGTGGCAGCCGGCGACGGAGATCCTCGGCTTCTGCTTCAGCTGCGCGCCACTCTGCGCGAGGATCGTCATCGGCACAGTGAGCGGCTTGGCGCAGAGGCTGCCGTTAGCCGTGAACACCGAATGTGGCCCCACCGGCAGGTTCAGCGTAAAGCTCGTGACCGGCACGTCGGGGATCGCCGCAAACGTCGAGCTCGTGATCCCGCCTTTGATGCTCGTGTTTCCGACGAGGATCACCTTCACCCCGTCACCTTCGAGCACCAGGTCGAGGTCGGGGAACGCCTCGCCGCCATGTGAGACGAGATAGGCCGAGCCTTTCAGCCGACCGGGTAGCACCGGCGTGACGACGGTCGCGTTCCCGACTTCCGAGCCGAGCGGGCGACAGGCGACCGGGTTTGCCGCGAATGTGGCTTCCGGGCAGGCCTTCTGCAGGGTCGTCAGCCGCGACGGGAGCTGCTTGGGCAGCGACACGAACACCGAGTGCATGTTCGCCTGATGGGCGGGCTGCGTGAGGCTGACCCGCAGGCTTGCGCCGTTCTTTTTCGATGTCTTCGCGCTCGTCGAGACCTTGAACGTCGGCTTGAACGGAAGCGCACTGCAACTGCCTACCTGGAATGGGCTCGACAGGGGCTGTGTGGCGTTAAACGTAGAGGTCAGCATGGATTCGGTTGCGAGGGCGGAGCAGTTGGTCGGATTGAAGATGAATGAGGCTCGGTTTACTTCGACCCGCAGCGTCTTTAAGCGGACCGGCACTCCTCCCACAATTGTGGGCAACGTGCCAGGTGTTCCTGAAGGTGCAGTGGCCACGGTCACACGCGCAGTGTGGGGATCGACAGAGATCGTCGCCCGAGTCGTCACCGTGCCGAGATTGAATGGCCCCACGGCGGCAACCACCGGAATCGAGAGGCCGTAGGGAGCGCCGTTGTAGGGGCCGGTCAGGTAGACCGGGCCAGAGAACGGGACCGGTTCGGAGCCCGCTCCCGCCGTGACGGTGGCGGTGCCGATCTTGCTGGTCGCGGCACAGGCGCCCTGCGCGGCCTGCGGTTCGCCGCACAGCGGTACCGAGGGAATCGCGCCGAGCAGGCCCGCCGGCAGGGTCGTGCTGAGTTGCGACAGATACTGCTGGCCGTCCGCGCGGGCGAGGTTGAACGTGTAGGAGCTGTAGGCGCCGGCGGTTGCGTTTGCGCTCTGGGTGCTCTGACCGAGCGCGAAGGGCAGTGGGTTCGGGCATCCGCTCGTCGTGAACGGGCTCGAGCTCAGGGCCGCGGCACCGCCCGTGTACGGCGTGAACAGCGAATCGACCGATGTGTTCCCGCACACCAGCGGGTTGGCCAGCGGCGCACGCGGGCCTCCGTTCAAGCTCAAGATGAGTTCGCTGAACGTGAGCTGTGGATTGTTCAGGAAACTCGCTTCGAGCCTTCCTGTGCTCGGGTTCGCGGTGACAGATCCCGTCAGCCTGACGGACACGTCGGAGGAGCTCTCGGCATCCAGGTAGATCGTGTACGGGGGGCCGGTAATCGGCCCCCCGCTCGGGCTGCCGAGATATACCCCGCCTGAAAGAGATTTCGGCGGCAGGACGGTTTCGATCGTGACCGTTCCGATGCGAGAGGCCGCCGGACAGGTGACCGGATTCGTCGTGCCGATCGCGATCTGGGCGGCTGCACACACGTCAAGCCCATTGGCGGCGGAGGGATTGAGGGTCATGCCTTCGGGCAAGGTCACGTGCGCGTCCCTGATGTCGGCCGTGTTGATGTCGCCCGCGCCGGCGTGCTGTGGTGCGCGGACGACGGTCGTGACGCCGTCGGGCCGATCGGATGCAGCGGTTTCGGAGGTGACCGTGGCGGCCGGCTTGAACGGGACGTTGCCGCAGCCTTCGACGCCGACCGGTGTGTGGGTTTCCGTGCGCGAGATTTCGCCCGCGTAGGATTCGACTTCCAGGTGAGAAGTGGTACTGGACGAACAGACGCTCGGAATCGTGAGAAAGTTGCCGCCTTTCTGGCCTTCGAAGATCAGCTTCGACTCCAGGACGCCGAGCGGAACTTTCCCGCCGAGGACTTCCGCTTCGTGCGGGACATTGTTGATTTCGAAGTACTCGTGATAATCCCCACTCCAGTCGACGTGACCTTCGATGTACAGGCGAACGGGCGCGACGAGCGGTGCGAGCGGAGCAACTTCGACGCCAAAGTCGAGTGGCAGGCCCGGCGGCCGCTGGAGGTTGTACACGTTACCTTTGAGCGGTAGGACGGCCCCGAGGACGCTGGCTTCCATTTCTGTGGTCCCGGCCTGGCTCGTGGCCGGGCAGGCGCCTTTTTCAAAGGTTTCGCGAGGGCACGCTTCGATCGCCTGCGGGTCGGCCGCGAGCCCCGGTGGGACGTCCACTCGGATCCGCTTCAACGAACCTTCCGGTTCCCGCCCAAGCAAGCTGCCGTGAGAGTTCACTTCAAATGAAGTGATGCCGTAGGGAGGGTGTCCGGCGGCTTGGGTGTAGAAATCGCTCGTGGCGGCGTAGGTACACGAAGCCACCGTGCAGGTACCCGCTTCGAAGTTGTTTTCGGTGACGCCGAACGAGGCCTGGGCGGAGGGCACGAGAACCCCTACACACAGAGCCGCACTTGCAAGGGCTACAGCGAAACGAGCAACGTTCCTCATCATCACCTCTCCTCTGAACCCGTTTGGATCTCAGAGGAGAGGTACCCGCCACGCTAGCTTCTAATCATCGAATCGCGACGGGTCGCTACCGGAAGGTCACCGTCGTGGTCGACGCGGAGTCACCGTTACCGCTGCTCTTGGTCTTGGGCACGAAGCCGACCCGCAGCTTGACCTTCAGCGGCTTGCCCTTGCGCGCACCCGCGTTGGAGAGCGGCACCTTGAGCGTGGCTGTTTTCTCAGCCTTGCCCAGCTTGCGGTAGACCGTTTTCAGGTTCGACCCGCTGCCGCTGATGCGCCCGGCGGCGTAGGTCTGCACGGTGATATACGCCGTGTTGCCAACCGTCTTCTGCCCGGCGATCCTGACCGGGCAACCCACCACCGCGAGGTTCGTCTTCTGCGTGACTTTGAAGCCGTTCTGCCCGATCAGCGTCGTCGGCATCGTCAGCGGGTTGATGCAGAGGCTGCCGTTCGCCGTCACCGCGGAGTGCGCGCCGGTCGGCAGGTTCACGGTCACGCTCGAAACCGGCACATCCGGCAACGAGGCGAACGTCGTCGTCGTGACGCCCTTGCTGATCTTCGTATTACCGACGAGGATCACTTTCACGCCGTTGGCTTCCATCACCAGATCGAGATCCGGGAACGCCAGCCCGGCGTGCGAGACCAAGATCGCCGGCCCCTGCAGTTTGCCGGGCAGCGTCGGCGTGTTCGCCCTCGCTCCGCCGACGAACGAGCCGGGGGGGCAGATGTAGGGGTTCTTCGCGAACGTCGCTTCCGGACATGCTTTCTGCAGCGTCGTCAGCCGCGAGGGCAGCTGCTTGGGCAGCTGCACCATGACCGACTTGAAGTTCGTCTGGCCGGTCCCGATGTTGATCGTCGTTTCCAGACTCGCCCCATTCGCTTTCGAGGTCTTCGCCAGCGTCTTCGCCTTGAACGACGGCTTGAAGGCAAGCGCGCCGCAGTTGCTGACCTGGAACGGACTCGACAAATTCTGCGTCGCGACGACACTGGAGCCAGGCGTAAAGCCATTCACCGTCGATTCGGTGGCGAACGTGCTGCAGTTCGTCGGGTTGATCAGATAGCCCTGCTTGTTGATCGACACGGTTACGCCTCTCAAGCGCAGCGGTATGCCCTTGAAGATCGTCGGCAGGACGCTCGCGACCGTCACACGCGCGGTGCTCTGGTCGACGTTGATCGTCGCTCGGGTGACCACGTTGCCGAGGCTAAACGGCCCGGCGACGGCGGGAACCACGATCGAGAGACCGTATGGCGCGCCGTTGTAAGGCCCGGTCAGGTAGACCGTCCCCCCTGTAAACAGGAACGGAGTCGGGCCCGACCCGGCGAGCGCGGCCGCCACGCCGACCAGGCTGGAGGCAGGACACGTCCCCGCGTTGGCCTGTTCTTCACCGCACGGGGTCACCGTCGGAAGCAGGGCGACGAGACCCGGGGGCAGCGTCGTCTTGACCTGCGACAGGTACTGATTTCCTTCCGGACGTGTCAGGTTGAACGTGAACGAGGTGTTCCCACCCGCGCTCGCGTTCTGGTTCTGAGTGCTCTGGGTCGGCGCGAACGGCAGCGGCGATGCGCATCCCGTGATCGCCGAAACGCTAAACGGTTCGTTGGTCGCCGGCGTGCCTGAAACAGGCACGAATCTGGTTGAGCCCCCCGTCGGCGTACCGCACACGAGCGGGTTGGCGATCGCGGTGAGCACCCCCCTGTTGAGGTGGACGCTCAGGTTGCTGAACGGCTGTTCGGGGTTTTCTTTGAGGATCATCGTGACCTGACCGGTGGCTTCGTTGGGCACGACTTCGCCTTTGAGGCGAACCGAAACGCCGTACTTTTCCGAGTTGGCGACCACGTAGACGGTGTACGGGGAACTCGTAATCGGGCCCGATTCTGGACCGCCGAGGTACATGCTGCCGGTCAGCGAGCCCGCGGGAAGCGTCGGAACATCGAGGCTGACGGTTCCGAGTTCAGAGGCCAACGGGCATTTCACTCCGAATGCTTCGCTAAACGCTTTGCCGTCGACGTGCGCTTGCGCGGGGGTGCATGCTTCAAGCCCATGCGCGGCGGACGGGTTGAGCGTCATGCCTTCGGGCAGCGTGATCGATGCCGTCTTGACCTGGGACTGGGCGTTTGCTTTCGGGTTATTTTCCTGGGAAGCTTCGGCCGTGATTTCGTTGGGCTGGTCGCTGAGGGTCGACCCTGAGGTCAGCGCGAATTTGGGTTCGAACAGCAGGCTCCCGCAGCCGCTCAGCCCAACCGGGGTAGTGAACGATTCGAGCGTCCTGAAAGGAGTTTCCTCTTTTGCGCCTTCCACACCTTCCAGGCTCAGCCGCGTGGTGTTGTCGCCGGGACAGCTAGTCGCGTTCGTGATGAAATCGCCTCGACCGCTGGTCCCCACCAATGTCAACCGTGACCTGATCAGCGGCAGCTTCGGCGAGACGTTGATTTCGAAGTAGTCGTGATAGTCACCCACACCGGTGCCCTTCGCTTCCTTGCCCCATTCGACGTTGCCTTCGATCATGGTGTGCGCAAAGACACCCGGTTTTCCAAGTGGTTCAAGGCTGAGCGCAACGCCATAATCAGACGCGCGGCCCGTGGGCGGTTCGAGGTTGTAGACCTTGCCTTCAAGGGGAGCGTCCGTCACAAACTGGCCTTTTTCCGTATAGACAGCTACCACTACTTTGTTGACGCCGATTTCGGTGTCTTCGCTGGCGGGTGTGGTCTTGCATTTCGGTTCTGGATAGGCGCCGGTACCCGGGGCCAGTTCTGTTTCACCGAATTCTTTCATCGAACACTCAGGCACGGCCACAGGACTCGTGGCGAGACCCGTGGCGACATCGGTCCTGACGTGCGTCACAACGCCGGTCGGCTGCGCTTCGCCTTTCGCATATTCCCCGACCGTCGTGACCTTGAAGTCCGTGATCCCAAATGGGACGCGCCCGCCCGCCTGCGTGTAGCCTTCAGCCTTAGCCTCGGCTTCGCTCACTTCTTTTTTGGGCAGCGTAAAGGGAAGCGTGCCTTCTTCTCCGCACGTTTCATGTTCTGCAGAGCAGTTGACCGCAACAAACCGTTCGATCCTGACAGCGGCCTGCGCCGCCCTGGGCGCCGCGAAAGCAAAGATCGCGCCAAGCAATGGCGCCAGAAGGGCGAAGCGGACGTTGGACCTCATGCAGACCTCCCTATCGACCGGGGCTTGAATACCCGGTTTTGACTCCCCGTAACCCTCAAAGTTGCGGCAACCCGTTGCGATCTTTCAAGACTTCTTACCCAAGTTCTCAACAAACGAATCCTGTGGACCACTTCTACTTTAGACAGAAGCGATCCACATCCTGCACCTCTCTTGCAAATCCCACTTTACACCATGCAACGGGCGGTGTCCAGGAGGAACCGTTCGTCTAAGCGCCAGGCTCGGAGAAGCCCACCGGTAAGCCAAAACTGACGCGCAACAGCGCTCCCCCACCGGGCACGTTCTCGGCTTCTGCATACCCCCCGCAGGCCTCGGCCGCCTGGCGCACGATCGCCAACCCCAGCCCTGAGCCCGGAAGCTTGCGCGCGCGGTCGGCGCGGTAGAAGCGGTCAAACACGAACGGCAGATCGGCCTCCTCGAAGCCCGGCCCGTGGTCGCGGACGCTCAGCACGCCCTCCTTCAGCCCGATCTCCACGACACCCCCCGCGGGACTCCACTTGTGGGCGTTCTCCAGCAGGTTCGAGACCGCGCGCACGATTCGCTCGCCCTGTCCGCGGACGAGCGTCGGCTCGAGGCTCAGCTCGAAGCGCAGGTCACCCCGCCGCTTGGTGCGCTCGACGGCGCTCTGCACCACCTCGTCCAGACGAACCTCATCGGGCTCCCCCTCTCCCCTGCCCGCACCCCGTGCCAACTCGACCACGTCGCCTACCAGCGCGGTCAGCTCGTCCAGCTCGCTGACGATGTCTCGGCGCAGGCTCTCCTGCTCGGCGACCGGCAACCGCTCGGCTTCGCCCAGCACCTGGATGTTCGCGCGCAGCGAGGCGATCGGCGTGCGCAGCTCATGGCCGGCGTCGGCGATCAACTGCCTTTGAGCCTCGACCGAGCGCTCCAGCGCATCGAGCGCCGTGTTGAAGCTGCCCGCCAGCCGCGCCAGCTCGTCGCGGCCCTCGACATCCAACCGCCGCGACAGGTCGAGGTTGCCCGTCAACGCCTCCGTCCGCTTCGTGAAGCGCACGATCGGCGCGAGCGCGACACGCGCGACGAGCGCACCGAGGATCGCCGCCAGCGCGATCCCGGACACGCCGACGATCACGAGCAGCAGCAGGATCCGACTCAGCTCGCGGTTCATTTCCGTGAGTGGCCGGGCGATCAACACCGCGCCGCTGGAGCCGGTGCCGATCGTCAGCACACGCAGCTTGGTCCCGTTCACAGTCCGATCGCTCAACGCGCTGCCGCTGCCGCTGGCGGCGATCGCCTTATCCCTCGCGCTCACCGCGATCCGCGGTGAGGTCCCCTGCCCGGCGGGCACATCGACAGTGCCCTGAGGCGCGATGAACTGCACGTAGCCAGACGCCGCCCCGAATGGCGCCGGCTGGACACGCCGGGGAAAGCCGCCCTGAGGCATTCCACCAGGAGGAAATCCCCCGCCGGCCCCGGGCAGCTGGGCAGCCGGCGGGTGGGCATCCGATTCACCCACGAACGCCTGCGCGCGCTGGCGCAATCCCTGGTCGATCTCCCCCTGCAAATCGGAACGCACCGCCAGATATAGACCGACCGCCGCCGCGAGAACCGCCAGCCCGACCGCGAGCCCCGCCGCGGCCGAGATCCGCGCGCGCAGGCTCACGGCTCGCGCAGTACGTAGCCGACCCCGCGCACGGTATGGATCAGCTGGCGCGCGCCCGCCCCCTCGAGCTTGCGGCGCAGATACCCGACATACACGCGCAGCGCGTTCGACGCCGGGCCGAAGTCATACCCCCACACGCGGTCATAGATCATGCCGTGCGGAAGCACCCGCTTCGGGTTCAACATCAAGAGCTCCAGCAACTGATACTCCGTCCGCGTTAACTCGACGAACTGCCCCTCAACCTCCGCACCGTGGCGTGAGCTGTCGAGCCGCAGCTCGGCAAACGACAGCGAGTCTGGATCCGCCTCCAGGCCGGAGCGCCGCAGCAGCGCCCGCAGCCGCGCCTTCAGCTCACCGACGTCGAACGGCTTGACCATGTAATCGTCCGCGCCCACATCCAGCCCGTCGATCCGGTCGGCCACCGCGTCGCGCGCGGTCAGGATCAGGATCGGCACACGGTTGCCCAGCAGGCGCAGCCGGCGGCAGACCTCCAGACCGTCGATCCCCGGCAGCCCGACGTCGAGCACGACCGCGTCGGGGACCGCCTGGACGACTCGCTCGAGCGCCTGCTCGCCGTCCTCCGCACACTGCACCTCGTAGGAGCCCAGCGTCAGCGCGCGGCGCAACGCGTCGCGCACCGCGCGGTCATCGTCGACGACGAGCACCCTCATGACTTTGATTCTTGCGTGCTCAGCAGCTGGCTTGCGCGACCCTGGCAATCGTAGAGGGTGCTCGTGCTCACCGTCACCTTGCGGCAGGCTTTCTCCACGGCGGCAATCGCGACGCTCGAGCCTTTGCGCGTATCACCGGGCAATCTCCCCGCGTCGGCCCCAACCCCGGTCCCACTCTGTCCGGCAAGCACCCAACGAATGTGCCCAGAGCTCACCTCCGATGCCAGCCAAGAGATGCTGACGTCGCTCTCACGCCCGGAGAAGCCGCCGATCCCAGCGACGTTTGCGCCTTGGCTGATGATCGCTGAGGCCGCGCTCGATTGGCTTTCGACCGCGATCGTGCCGCCGCCGTGTTGCTTGACATAGCTGAGCATCGCCTTCGACAGCGAGCCTCCGCCACCGCCCGGCCCAGCGGGACCGACACCACCTGCGGCAAAGCCGGCGCCGCCCGTGGTGGAACCGCCTTGCAGACCGTTGATCGCGCCGCCTCGCTGGCTCGCGGCACCCGCCGAAGGAGGACCGCTCGCCTGGCCGCCACCCGGCGGTTCCGAGGATCCCCGTCCGGCGGCGTTCGATTGCGATGCACCGCCAGGGCCGAACAACTGCACGCCACCGGCGCCAACTCCAGGTCGGCCGGAACCCCCGCCCTGGAAGCCACGCCCGCCACCGGGCCCACCGAATCGGCCGCCGCCCATCCCGCCGAAGCCACCGGCATTGACCGACTTCGGCCCGCCCGCGGGGAACGTTCCATTCGTCGCATAGCCCAGCGTGTCCACCGCCCACGTCGCGGGCGCCACGAGCAGCGCCGCAAGCACCGTCGCAAGCGCGATCAAACGCACGCGCCGCTCGGCGAATGCCCCCAGCGCGAGCGCCGCGAGCACCCCGACAGCACCGAGGATCGGCACCAGCCACTTCAGTTGCCCCGGATATTGGCTGAGGACGGCAAGCTCCGTCGCAACGCCCGCGAGCACCGCCAGTGGACCGACGATCCGCGCGTTCAGACCGCCTTTCAGCAGCTGCGCGGCCCCCGCGCCGGTGAGCGCGGCAACGAACGGCGCGAGCAGCGATACGTAATAGGGGTGGAAGATGCCTTTCGCCTCGCTGAACACCAGGGCGGTGACGAGCAATGCGCCGCCGACCGCAATCAGCCAGCCGCTGCGCGGATCTGTGCGCCGCAGATGACTGGCCACAAGGATGCCGACAGCGCTGACGAGCGCGAAGCCGAGCAGCCAGCCAGCCTGACCGCCGAGCGCGGAGTTCAGCAGCCGCAACGGGCCGGGCGTGCCGCCGAACATATTTCCGCCCATGCCCCCTGGCCCGCCCGTCTGCCCGTCGAGGCGCCCGACGCCGTTGTATTCGGAGATCAGCGACAGGATTTTGTTATCGCTCGTGCCGGAGATCCACGGGCGGTCGCTCGCCGGAGTCAGTTCCACGAGCAGCGGCCAGGCGCCGCCGACGAGCACCATCGCACCGCCGCCCACGCCCAACTGGCACAGCGCCTGCAGGCGGCCTTTCGCGGCGGGTGCGATCCACAGCCACGCGGCGACAATTCCGGGTACCACCATCAACGCGACGGCCATCTTCGTCTCGAACCCGAGCCCCACCGCCACGCCGGCCAGGACGAGCCAGCGGGTCTGTGAACGGGCGGAATCCGCTTCCAGCGCGCGCGCCGTACACCACAGGGCCGCGACGCAGCACAGCACGAGCAGCGCGTCGGGGTTGTTGTGCCGCGAGATCCCGACCGTGATCGGCGTCAGCGCGAGTGCCAATCCGCCGACGAACCCGCCCACACGCCCGAAGCGCCGGCGCACGAGGTCGTACACGAGCGCAACCGTCGCCACCCCGATCAAAGCCTGCGGGATGAGGATGCTCAGCGAGTGGTACCCGAACACCCGTACAGATAGCGACTGCACCCACAGCGCGAGCGGTGGCTTGTCGACCGTCATCACGCCGCTCGCGTCCAACGAGCCGAACAGAAAGTTGTGCCAGCTCGAGCTCATCGATCTGACTGCCGCGCTGTAGTAGTCATTCGCCCAGCCGTTCCTGCTCAACGCCCACAGGTTGAGCAGGCCAGCAACCGCGATCAGCCCGATCAACTCGGGGCGCGGAACCCGCAGGGCGAAGGCGCGCGCACGGGTCCGAGGACGGGGCAGGGCCTGGATTGCGGGGGCGCTCACCGCGGCTTGTGTCTCCTGGAATGAGTTCATGCCGAGAGCATCGCCGCGGCCTGTAGGAGCAACGTGTGAGAAAGGTAAAGATGGATAAGGATTAGACGGATACTCGTCCATCTATATGAATGTCCGTCTAGACGTCCAATCGTCCAATCGTCTAATCCTCTGCCAGCTAAACAAAGCCAGACGTAAGGGTTATCGGAAAGATCCGCATGCCCATCCACCACACGGGAGCCAGCGCATCAAGATGCGCTACTCATCACATCACGATGCTAAGCTGAGCCCATGCGAACGACCGTCACCCTCGCCGACGACGTCGCGGCCGAGCTGCAGCGCCTGCGCCGTGAGCGCTCGGTCGGCGTGAGCGAGGCGCTCAACGAGCTGGCCCGCGCGGGCATGGCGCGTAGAAAGAAGCCGCGCAAAAAGTTCGTGCAACGCACACACAGCGTGGGCATCATGATCGACGTAACAAACGTCGCCGAGGCGCTCGAGCTGGCGGAAGGCCCCAACTACCGCTGATGCTCATCGACGCGAACCTGCTGCTGTTCGCGGTGGACGATGAGAGCCCGTTCCACATCAAGGCCCGCGACTGGCTGAACGAGCAGCTGAACGGGGGGCAGCGCGTAGGCATCCCGTGGCTGTCGCTCGGCGCATTCGTGCGGATCATCACCCATCAGGGCATTACCAAGCGAGCGCTCGACCCTGTCGAGGCATGGCAGCGAGTCGAAGACTGGCTCGCCGACGATCTGGTCTGGATACCGTCTCCGACGCCGCACCACGCACAGGTGCTGGGGGATCTCGTCAAGCACCACCAGCCACGAGGCAACCTCATCACTGACGCCCAACTCGCGGCACTCGCGATTGAGCACGGCCTCGAAGTTTGCTCGGCCGACACCGACTTCGCGCGCTTCACCGAGGTCCGCTGGTGCAACCCGCTCGCTTCTTGACCGGCTGAATGACAAGCTCACGTGAGCTGACCTATGGTCGCCTGTCCAGGGCCTGGGCGGCCAATCTTCAACGGGAGTCCATACCTCGGGAACATAGGTACGGCGAAGCTACAGCGGTACCGTCGATATCCAACCCAATTCCAGGCGAGGCGAGCGATGCGATCCCGCGTTCCCCAGATCGTTGCCTTAGGCGGCGGCGGCTTCTCGATGGAGCAGGGCAACCCCCTGCTCGACGACTACGTGCTCTCGCTTACGAATGCCGCGCGTCCGCGCGTGTGCTTCCTGCCGACCGCCTCCGGTGACGCCGACCACTACGTCGTGCGCTTCTACCGTCGCTTCTCGCCCGGTTGTGAGGCCAGCCACGTGTCGCTGTTCCGCCGCGACCAGGGCACCGGCGGGGTCGAGGACGATCTCGCGACCCACCTGCTCGCCCAGGATCTGATCTACGTCGGCGGCGGTAACGTCGTCAGCATGCTCGGGGCGTGGCGCGCGCATGGGCTGGACGGCGTGCTGCGCAAGGCCTGGCGCAAAGGCGTCGTGCTGTGCGGCCCGTCCGCCGGTTCGCTGTGCTGGTTCGCGGAATCGCTCAGCGCGTTCCACGGCGCGCCCCGCCCCGTCAGAGGCCTGGGGCTGCTGCCCTACTCCAACTGCGTCCACTACGACGCCGAGCCCGCGCGCCGCGCCGAGTACCACCGCTTTGTCGGCGACGGGATGCGCCCCGGCTTCGCCGCCGAGGATGGCGTCGCGCTGCACTTCCGCCGCACGCGGCTGGAGCGAGTCGTCAGCTCGCGCCCCGATGGGCGCGCCTACCGCGTCGAGCCGGGCGGCGGCGGCGTGGTGGAGGCGCCGCTGGAGACCGTCTATCTCGGCGCGGCGGACGCGAGCGCCTCGACCAGCGCGAGCACAACAGGCGCCACCAAGGCCGTCAAGCTCGCGCCGATGACCGCAATCATCGCCGCATGAGTCCTCGTAGCACTCTGGACATGGTCGCCGCCGCGTGAGTCCTCGTAGCACTCCGGACATGGTCGCCGCCGCGTGAGCCCGCCGCAACTGCTCGCGCTCGGCGGTGGCGGCTTCACGATGGAGCCGGCCAATCCACTGCTCGACGACTATGTGCTCTCGCTCACACGCGCGCGGGAACCGCGCATCCTCTTCCTGCCGACCGCCTCGGGCGACACGACGGCCCAGATCAACGCCTTCCACGCGCGCTTCGCCGACCGCCTGTGCGTCGCCGAGCACCTCTCGCTGTTCCGCCCGGGCGAGGCCAAGCGGCCGCTGGAGGAGATCGTGCGCGAGCAGGACATCGTCTACGTCGGCGGCGGCTCGATGCGCAACCTGCTCGCGATCTGGCGCGCTCACGGACTGGATCGCCTGCTCGAGCAGGCATGGCGCGCGGGCGTGGTGCTCGCCGGGTTGAGCGCCGGCGCGATGTGCTGGTTCGAAGGCGGGATCACGCGCTCCAGCGGACCGCCGGCGCCGCTCGCCGGGCTGGGTCTGCTGGAGGGATCGCTGACCGTCCACGCCGACGGCGAGCCCGAGCGGCTGCCGGTATGGCTGTCAGGTGTGCGCGAAGGCAGCCTCCCCGGTGGCTGGGCGGTCGACGACGGCGTCGGCCTGCTGTTCCGCGGGCAGCGCCTGGAGCGCGTCGTCAGCTCACGTCCGGGCGCGGCGGCGCTGCGGGTCGACCTGCTCGCCGGTGAGCTCGTGCGTCACCGCCTCGTCCCCGAGCTGCTCGGCGAGCATCCCTCCGCAGCGCTCGGCGGCTTCGACGAGGACGTACAGGAACTACGGCGCGTCAACCGCCTGCGCCGCGGCATGCTCGGCGGGGGGCTTTAGGCGAAGGGCTTCAGCACAGCTCAGGGGACGCCCCGGGGGACGCCCCAGGCAGAGGCGCGTCAGACGGGCGCGACGGTCAGCGCGTAGGCGGCCTTGCCGTCGCCCGGGCGCTTGGTGCGGGTTATCGTTCCCGCCTGCTGCAACCGGCGCAGGTTGCTCTGGATGATCGTGCCGTTCATCGCGGTGACGATCGTCAACTCCGAGACCGTGTGCGACCCGTGCTCGAGCGCCGCGACGATCGCCACGGCCGCGGCGCCGCGCTGGGCACGTTTCGGCGCGCTGCCGCTGGAACGCGAAGCAGGTTTCGCTGAGATACGCGGCTTCGGCGAGACACGTGGCTTCGCTGAGACACTCGGCTGAGCCGGCACGCTGCCCTCGGGCTCCCGAGTGGGAGCAGGCGTGGGCGTGGGAGCGGGAGCGGGAGCGGAAGCCCGCTTGGCCCGACCAGCGCGCTTGACCCGGCCGCGGGTGGGAGTGGGAGCAGCGACGGTGGGAGCAGGGGCATCCTTGCCCGCGGCGTCGAGCGCGGCAACGGCGATGAGCAGACGCTCGTACTCAGCCAACAGCGGGCGCACCTCGCGTCGGCGCGCGTCGATTTCGCTGCGGATCTGGGTCAGCAGGTCAGCGTCGGCCATCGTCGCCACAATCGAGCTGGGGCATCATCACAACATTGTTTGGGACAGAAGAGCAGGTCATCGATGTTCCACCGGCTTACAGCGCCGCGCCGTGCAGACCGCCGGCCGGGCGCTCGCGCTGCTCCCACCAGCTGTTCAGCACGTCGAGCGAGCCGCCGACGATGCCCTCGTTGAATGAAGCGGTGTCGTTCAGCTTCGGCATCGGCCCGGTGGGAACATCGACCTCGAGGAAGTCGCACAACGGCTCCCAGCCATCGCTCGGGTACCAGGCCAGCAGACGCTCGGCCGGAACCGTCTGCTTGACGGTCTCGTTCCAGTTGCTCATCACCGTGATCAAACCCTCGTCGGAGTACGTGTCCCCCGCCATCGCGCCGGTCTGCTCATCCCAATTCATGTGCGTCATCAGCGCGATATAGCGGCGCCACAGCGGGTCGACCACCATGCGCGCCTCGGACAGGTGATGGATCACCGAGTCGCCATGAAACAGCCCCCATACGGTCGGGCGCATCGAGCCCACCCAGGAGGCGCCCTCGCGGACGCTCAGCAGCACCTTCGCGTCCGGGTAGTACTCGATCAACTGCTCGTAATAACGCGCCGACGGCCAATCCACCGTCGAGCGCGCATCGCCGAAGATCGCATCCCAATCGGGCTTTCCTTCCGCGACGGCTTCCCACAGCGGCAACCCCTTCTCGAGATCGCCGAGCAGGTCGCGCATGTGGTAGCACGGGGCGAACCCAAGCTGCTCGAGCACGACCATCTGCGTCGTCGTCGCCGTGCGCGGGAGACCCGCTCCGATTACCTGCATGGACGGTTTCTATCAGGCTCGCCCGCGCCCCGCCCTGCCCTTGTAAAGCCGAGCCATGCTTGTCTCTCAACAACGAACGTCAGAGCGGCCGCCGGCAGGCGGCCTCATTAAAAAGATAAAAGTCTCACCTGCGTTACCTGCGACTGCCCTTGCGCGCCTTCGCCGGCCTCGGCGGGAAACGCTTGCGCTCCTCGGCGGTCATCTTGCGGATCGTCAGCGAGCCATCCTTGACCTGACGCTCGACATCCTCCAGTTTTGCGACACGCCGCTCGGCCGCACGATCCGCTTGAGTGGCCATCCCCTCAGGATAGCGCGCCGTCCGGGGCGCACCGCCGTCTCAGCGCCCCGGCAGCTGGACCGGCCGGCCGTTGGCCGTGAGCGCGACCTCGATGTTGCCGCGCGTCGCGTTCGAATAGGGGCACACCTCGTGCGCGCCGCGCACGAGCTCCACGGCGGTCTCGGCATCTTCGACCGAGGGCAGGCTCACGTCGAGCGCGACACCGAGCTGAAAGCCGCCCGTGCCGGTCGGCGTGAGCGTGACCTTGGAATCGATCGCCGCGTCCCCCGCCTCGACCTTCGCGCGTCGGGCGACGACGCCAAGCGCCCCCTCGAAGCAGGCGGCGTAACCGACGGCGAACAGCTGCTCCGGGTTGGTGCCGTCGCCGGCGCCGCCCATCTCGGTGGGAAGCCTCAGCTGCACGTCGAGCCGACCGTCGCTCGAGCGGCCGTGTCCCTCCCCCCGGCCTCCGGTGACATGGGCCTCTGCGGTGTAGAGCACGTTCGGCATTGGAAGCTCCTCGGTTTGGTCTGTTGGCAGTGGTTATGGTTACATGCACGTTGATCGGTCGCGACCATCGTCGGCTGCCAAGGATGCAGATGACCACATCATCGATGACACGGATGTCAAAGATGTCCAGCGCGCGTGCAGCCCTGCTCGTGCTGGCGCTCGCGATCGTCGTGCTCGCGGCCTTCGCGCCGACCGCCGGCGCCGCGGACATCACCGAAGTCAATCCTCCTCTGCAGAAGATCGCCGAAGAACAGGCGCAGAAGCTCGCCGGCTACCTCGGGCCCCTCTCGCTGCACCTGGTCGCCGGCTACGCAAGCGACCCGGGCGAGGTCAAGAACATGGCGACGACGACGCTGGGCAAGGAGAACGGGCACTTCACGCTCAACGGGCCGGTCTGCCAGATCGCCGCCAACCACAGTTGGTTCGACGCCCGCACACACTATGAAATGGAAGAGACCCTCGTGCACGAGGACTTCCACTGCTACGAGCACCAGATCGCCCCGAACGCGTGGAGCGTTGTGCATCACTCCATAAAGGAAGAAGTAATTCGCGGCATACACAAAGGAGAACTCGGAGATGAAGGCCAACTAGAGGAGGCCCGCTGGATCATCGAGGGGCTGGCCAGGTGGGTCGACCTGACCCTCTACCCGGCTAGCGGCGAAGAAGGCCTGAAGAACCTGACGGAATACTACGAGACGCCCAAAAAAGGGCTGTTCGACCGCAGCTACGACGCGGTGGGCTTCTGGGCGCACCTCCAGGACATCAGCGGCGACCTGTGGCAGCGCATCCCGGACATCCTCAGGGCGGGTGTCGATTACAACAATCAGAAGGCCGCTGACGTCGCGCTTGGGGGCAAAGAAGAAACGTTCCTCTCCAGCTGGGGCAGCAGCGCGTTCGACCTGCCCAGCTCCAATGTCCCGATCTGGCTGATGAGCAGCCCGCTCGGCGATCGCTACTGGCCCGAAGGCGCCCCGCCGCCCGCGCCGCAGAAGGTGGACGGGTCTGACGGGGTGGTGCTCGCGCCCTACACCACCGCGCAGCTGGAAATCCAGCCGCGCGCCGACGAGCCGCTGATCCGGATCCACTTCGACCCCAATGCCTATGGCCGCTTCGGCGTGACCCAGAACTACACCGGACATGAACTGGAACAGAAGACCTTCTGCGCACCCGAAGAATGCAAATCCCCCAAGGCGGCCTGCCCCTCCGGCGACAAGAGCAAGCTTCCGACCCCGACCCCGCTGCCCGACCAGCCATACCTGGGGGTGGCCGCCGGCAGGTTCTCGAGCACGGTCCAGATCACCTACTCATCCCCGCAGGGAAGCGGAGAATGCGAACCTCCTCCGCCCACATCGGGATCGCCGGAATCCGGCTCGACCGCCTCCTCCTTCGGCGACCCCCACCTGACCGCCTTCGGCGGCTTCGACCTCGAATTTCAGGACGCCGGGGAGTTCACCCTGCTGAAGTCCACCGGCCGCCACGACCTCGAAGTCCAGGTCCGCCAGCAGCCGGAGCTCAGCCCATACTTCGCAGTCGACACGGCCGTCGCGATGCGGGTCGGCGGGGCGATCGTCGAGGTCGACCGGCCCGTGCGCTCCCTCGGGCCTCCGAGCGTCTTGGTCAACCACCGCCCGACGCACGCGGGCCACCTCAAGCTGCGCGGCGGCGGATCGTTCGAACGGATCGACCTGGGGGTCGCGAGCGCCGGAGGTCTGGACAGCTCCAGTCACGGTCGAAAGCTCCCCGGCGTGAGGGTTCGCTGGCCGGACGGAACGTATGTCGAGGTTCCGGAGAACGCCGTCGGCATCTCGCTGCTGTTGAAAGTCGCACCAGCTCGCCGCGGGCACCTGACGGGCCTGATCGGCGATGCGGGCGTCCCCGCGATCGACCAGTTCCACGGGCGCGAAGGCAGGCCGTACTCCCCGTCGCTGCTCGACGGCAACGAAGCCGCCCTGGACCGCAAGTACGGCGGGAGCTGGAGGATCAAACAGCGCGAATCGCTCTTCACCTACACGCGCCACAAGAACACCCGCTCCTACACGATTCCCAACTTCCCCAAGAAACTGTTCAACCTGGGGACGGTCCCGCTGGCCAAGGCGCTGCACGCCGAAGCCCTCTGCCGCAAGGCCGGCGCCACCAACCTGCGGCTGCTGCAGGACTGCGAATACGACGTCATCGTGTCCGGGAACGACGGCTACGCCGAAGCGGACGCGATCGTGCAGACGGTCAGCGAACCCGGCCCATCCGAAGCCACACCTGCGACCGGGCCCACCACCACGCCAGGCCCGGTGGGCGTCGCGGCCCCGCCCCCTGCCGGCCCGAGCACGCCCCCGCCGCCACCGGCGATCGATCTCGGGGCGGGCGAGGGGCAGCCTTCGGTCGCCTATGACCCGACCTCGGGCTATACCTACGTGGCCTGGGAAGATCCCGTCAGCGACAGCGTCATCGATCTGTGCGTCGTGCCGAGCGGCGCAAGCACCTGTAACGACGGGAGCGGCCCATACAAGCTGACCGACCCTCTGGCGAGCACCAAAAAAGCCGGCCCCAGATTCTTCGGCTCCAAGGTTCTGGTGATGCCAGGCGGCACCGTCGTGATCGTCGCCAACGTCGATGGCGCAAGCGAAGAAGTGGAGTCCACCGGGTACACAAGCAGCGCCGGTGAGATCGTGTGGAAATCCCCCGCGGGTGGCGCGGAATTCGGCAAAGCCGGCCAGGGGATCGCCAACGGCGGCAAGCTCCTCGCCGAGGCCCACGGCGAAATGCCAAACCAGGGTGTGCTGGCGCTCAACGCCACGACGATCCTGACCTACGGCAACGAGCGGCCCTTTGGCAGTGGCGCGACCGACTTCACATTGAGCACACCGGCCCTTCACGAAACACCGCTGGTCGACCTCACCGAAGAATTCGGCTACAACGGACCCGCTTCCCAGCTGGCCGCCGAGGAATACCCCGCGAAATCGAACGAATACCTGGTCGTAACCGCCGGCAATGACCCGTACTCGCCGAAAGAATGCCCCGGGTCCGAAGAGGGAACCGGCTACGGCGTGGCAAAAGGCAACACCAAAAAGCTCCAGGAACAGTCGGCCTGGAGCCACGACTTCAAGGTGATCGCCTGCCCGGCGGAGGAGTCCGTCCTCACCGGAGGCGGTCCCGGCCACGCGGCGATCGGCGTCGTCGACTCCGAGGGCCCCGGACTCAACGGCGGCGGCGAAGACGGCATCTACTTCCGTCCGTTCAGTACGAGCGGGCAAACGTTCGGCGGGCCTTCACTGATCAGCCCCGAGGGGCCGTTCACGCTCGACGGCGCCGATGAGCTCAGCGCCTCCGAAGACGCCGCCGGCGGCCTGTATGCCTGCTGGGTCGACGGGCGTGGCGTGATGCTCGCCCACAGCACCGACGACGGCGCGAGCTGGCAGACACCGGCGGTCACGGGCATCGAAGGCAGCGCCGACCAGGTGATCCTCGGGACCTCCCCCGGGCAGGCATCGATCGCCTACACGTCCAATCCGGGCAACGGCACCCAGGAGTATCTGGCGCCCTCGCTGTAGTTGGCGCCGAGGCTCCGCGGCGACATCGCCGCCGACACGATCGCGACAGAGGTGCCCGCACCCGCGGGTCCGGCAATCCGCCCTAGCGGCACACCGGCACGGGATAGACTCGGAGCAACACTCCGGGGAGGAGTAGCTCGATGTATGACCCGATGCTGTTCCGTGACCGTCCGCGTCCCGTCCAGGTCCTGCTGGGTGGTGTCATCCCGGCAATCGCCGGCGGGGTCGCCGGTGTATTGATTGGCACCTCCAGCGGCGCCTACTGGGCATGGGGTGCGCTCGCCGCGGTGGGCAGCGTGGTCGGTGGCTTCGAGCATCAGGACGGCTGGGGCGGCGCGGATCGCGGCCTGGTGGCCGGTGTGATCTACGGGATCGCCCTGCTGCTCGTGCACGCGATCGTCGGCACCCACGCGAAGGTCTCGCTCGGCAGCTTCCCCCCGTTTCTGGTCGTGATCACCGGGATCGCCGGCATGCTGTTGAGCGCGCTGGGCGGGTTCATCGCCCGTCGCGGGCGCGAGCGCGGGGCCTCACCGGCGGAGTGATCGCCGCTCCGGCCCTCTCGGACCGGGGAATGATCGAACACTCCAGCCCCCTCGGCCCGGAGCCTTCCTCAGCCGGCCGCCGGCACCCAGCCGGCGGGGAACGCGCCCGCCGGTATCTCACCGGGGTACTCCGGGAACAGGTCGCGGGCGATCCGCTCGCCCGCGCTCCCCGCGAGCAGTGGATGCAGGTCGCCGACGTTCAGCAGGATCCGCAGCGTGGCGCCGATCTGCAGGTCGGCGGCGTTTGGCTGCGCGCCGCCGATCACGCCGTCGGCGGCGAGTCGCTCGACGTACGCGAGCTTGGCCGGCAGGCCGGCTAGGTCTTCGTGCAGACGCGCGGCGGTGATCTTGTGGTACTTCCAGGTGCCGCGGACGAAGCCGATCGCAAAGTCGGTGCCGGTCCCATCGAGCGGCTCGCCGCCGGCGAAGGTGCTCAGCGCCTCGGGGCGGAAGTACAGCGCCCCCCAGGGCATCCGCCGCCCGAGGTCCTGAAACTCCTCGTCGCCCCAGCGCTCGGCCTCGCGGACCTCCGCGGAGGGATAGAGGACCGGCTCGGGGACGAGCTGCTCCAGGCGATCGAGGATCGCGCGCGAGCCGTGCACGGGCTCACCGTCGAGGAGCATCCCCGGCACGGTGTGGTTGTCCTCGCCGTAGATCGCCTGCATCTGCTCGACGTGCGCACCGGGCACGAACTCGACGCGCTCGTACTCCAGACCCTTCAAACGCAGAGCCGCGTCGGCGGTCATGCAGGGATGCGACGGCGGCAGTACGTGGAGAACGATCTCGGGCGCCACAGCGAGACAGCCTACTCACTCCCGAGCAAACGAGAGCCGCAGCGCGCTACGGCGCCGCCGGGACCACCACGACCGACACGTCCTCGACAGGCAGCTCCGCGGTGTCGAATACCGGCCCCGGCAGGCGCTCCACATGCGTCATCAGCTCGAGGAAAGCCTGCTCCGTCTCGAGGAATCCGATGCGCGGCGTGCGGTAGTGCATCGGCACGACCCAGCGCGGTGACAGGCGCTCGACGATCGCGGCTGCCTCGGACGCGCCGGCCGTGGGACCGCCGCCGACGGGGACGATCAGCAGATCGACGCGCCCGATCGCCGCGGCCTGCTCGTCGCGCAGCGCGCTCTGGCCGAAGTCGCCGAAGTGAGCGACACGCAGGCCGTCGAGCTCGAACACGAAGATCGTGTTGGGTCCTCGCTCGGTGCCCGCCGCCTGATCGTGCTCGGAGGCGATCGCGGTGACCTCACCGATCGGCGACTCCAGTTTGCCCGCCGTCGAGCGCAGGATCGTGGGGTCGCCGGCGATCGACTCGACGCCGTTGTGATCGATGTGCTCATGGGTCACCAGCAGCAGATCAGCCGTGACGCCGTCGATCGGCGGGTAGTCGAACTGCATCCCGCGGCTCGCCGCCATTGCCGACATGTCTCCGAACGGGTCGATCGCCACCGTCTTATCCGCTGCGGTGAAGCGAAACGCGGACTGTCCGTACCACTCAACTTGCATGTTGTTCCTCTCTGATGGGGACTTGGGTGACTGTGCTTGCCGTGACTCTCGACGCCAACTCGCCGGCTTGGCTTTGGGTCTGCCGACCGGCGCCCGCGGTCTCGCGAATGTCCGGCGCCGCGTAGTGATACTTGCCGCCGCGCATCAACGATGCGGCGGCGGCGATCAGGCAGGCGACGATCGCAAACGCGAACGCCTCGTGCAGGCCCGCGCGAAACGGCGCGGAGATCAGATGTGGGAAGAACGATCTACCAATGAGCGCAGCGTGGTTGGACGCCGAGATCCCGCTCAACGCGTGCGCGCCGACGAGGTGTTGGATCGGGTTGTAGCCGAGAAACGCGGCGAACAGGATCGACACCGGTGGCAGGTGCGCGACGGAGGCGGCGGTCGCCGCGGCGACGCCATGGGCCTTCAGACCGGCGGTCAGCGCGGACGGCAGGCTGGAGGACAGGCCGAAGATCATCAGCGTGAAGAAGATCCCGATCGAGAGCACCTGGGCGGAGTTCTGGAAGGTCTGGTTCATGCCCCCGCCGGCGCCCCGGTCGGCCGCCGGGAGACTGTTCATCACGGCGGCGCGGTTGGGCGAGGCGAACATGCCCATCGAGACACCGTTGAGGAAGAGGATAAAGGCGAATATCGGATAGGAGAAATCGATCGGCAACAGCGCCAGCAGAAAGAAGCTGAGCGCCGCGCCGAGCATCCCCCCGGTCGCAAACCAGCGTGCGCCGAAGCGGTCTGACAGGAAGCCGGAGGTCGGCCCGGCGATCAGCATGCCGACGATCAGCGGCAGCATGTAGATCCCCGCCCAGAGCGGCGTTTCGGTGAAGTCATAGCCGTGCTGGGGCAGCCAGATGCCCTGCAGCCAGATGATCAACATGAACATCAGCCCGCCGCGGGCGACCGCCGAGAGGAACGTCGAGAGCGTGCCGAACGTGAACGCGCGGATGCGAAACAGCGGCAGCCGGAACATCGGGTCCTCCACCCGCCACTCGATCAGCGCGAACGCCACCAGCGAGGCCACACCCGCGCCCAGCAGCGCCAGCACCTTCGGGCTCGTCCAACCGGTGGCGTGGCCGCCGTAGGGGCGGATGCCGTACGTGACCGCAACCATGATCAGGATCAGCCCGAGCGCGAACGTGAGGTTGCCCCACCAGTCGACCTTCGCCGGTTTCGGCGTGCTGCGCTCCTCGAGCTTCAGATACGCCCAGACGGTTCCGAAAACACCGATCGGCACCGAGATCAGGAACACCGCGCGCCAGTCGATCGGCGCGAGCAGACCGCCGAGCACGAGCCCGATGAACACGCCGCTGACACCGACGATGTTGTTGATCCCGAGCGCCATCCCGCGCTGGTTGACCGGGAACGCGTCGGTCAGGATCGCCGCCGAGTTCGCCAGCAGGAAGGCCGCCCCGACCCCCTGGACGATGCGAAAGACGATCAGGTACAGCGCCCCATCGCGCCCGGTCATCCAGTCGATCGTGAGGAACAGCGAGGCGATCGTGTAGACGAGGAAGCCGAGGTTGTACATCTTCACGCGCCCGTACATGTCGCCGAGGCGGCCGAGGCTGACGATCAGGACGCTCGTCACGACAAGGAAGCCGAGGATCATCCACAGCAGGTAGAAGCTGTTCGCCGGCACGAGCGGGTCGAGGTGGATGCCGCGAAAGATCGAGGGCATCGCGATCAGCACGATCGACCCGTCGAGCACCGCGAGCAGCACGCCGAGCGTCACGTTCGACAGGGCGATCCACTTGTAGCTGTCGCTGTCGTTGTCGCGCGTATCCGCAGGGGCACGCGGGGCAGTGGCGGTGGCCATGCCCCCACGCTAGCAACCTGACGGTCACGTAAGGATCAGCTTGGTGCCGACGGTGATGGGCAGCCGGCCAAACAGCCGGCTGATACACAGATTCAAGTCGCCGAACGGGCGTGTTGTGAGGAGCTTCGCTGGCGGGTTTCGGACACCGACCGACGGCCATGTCCGATTCCCGCGAGATAACGCCCACTCGGTGTGCCAGTGTAAGCGCATGGACTTCGACTCGGACCGCTTGTGGATCGCCGTGCAGGCGGAAGATCCGCGCTTTGACGGGTGGGTCTTCTGCGGGGTGAAGACGACCGGCATCTACTGCCGCCCGAGCTGCCCGGCGCGGACGCCGAAACGCGAGAACGTGCGCTTCTTCGCGACCGCCGCGGCGGCGCAGGGGGCGGGCTTTCGCGCGTGCAAGCGCTGCCGGCCGGACGCGACGCCGGGCTCGCCCGACTGGGACCTGCGCGCGGACCTCGTCGGCCGGGCGATGCGTTTGATCGCAGACGGGGTGGTCGACCGCGAGGGCGTCGGCGGGCTCGCCGGGCGCCTGGGCTACACCGAGCGCCACGTCCACCGCCAGCTCGTCGCCACGGTCGGCGCGGGACCGCTGGCGTTGGCACGAGCCCAGCGCGCGCAGACTGCGCGGATCCTGCTCGAGACGACGGTCGTGCCGATCACGGGCGTGGCATTTGCCGCCGGCTTTCAGAGCGTGCGGCAGTTCAACGCGACGGTGCGCGAAGTGTTCGCGCTGAGCCCGCGCGAGCTGCGCACGCGCGCGCGACGCGGCGATCGCTCAGAGGAGAGCGGCGCGCTGTCGCTGCGGCTGCCCTATCGGTCTCCGCTGGACGCAGCGGGGCTGATCGCGTTCCTCGGCAGGCGCGCGGTGCCCGGTGTCGAGGAGGTACACGATGGCGCATACCGGCGCAGCCTGCGGTTGCCCCATGGCAGCGGCATCGTCGAGCTGAGTCCGGGCGAGGGGTACGTGCATGCGCGCTACTGGCTGGAGGACCTACGCGACCTGGCCGCCGCAATGCAGCGTTCGCGCGCGCTGCTCGACCTCGACTCCGATCCGCTCAGCGTGAGCGAGGCGCTCGGCGAGGACTCACTGCTCGGAGCGCTCGTGCAAAAGGCCCCGGGACGCCGCGTGCCGGGGCACGTCGACGGGGACGAGCTCGCGATCCGCGCGGTGCTCGGACAGCAGGTCTCGCTACGCGGCGCCGCAACGCTCGCGGGACGGCTCGTGAGCGAATACGGAGAGCCGTTGCGACAACCGCTCGGCGGGGTGACACATCTGTTTCCCTCTGCCCAGGCGCTGGCAGCGGCAGACCCGGAGCGGCTGGCGATGCCGCAGGCGCGCAGGCGCGCCCTGCTCGGCCTGGCTGGGACGCTCGCAAAGGGAGACTTGACGCTCGACGCCGGGAGCGACCGCGGCGAGGCGCGCGCGAGGTTGCTGGCGCTGCCGGGGATCGGTGAGTGGACGACGGAGTACATCGCGATGCGCGCGCTCCGCGACCCCGACGCCTTCTTGCCGAGCGATCTCGGCGTGCGCCACGCGCTCGAACAACTCGGCCAGGACGGCCGACCGGCAGCGGCGGCTGAATTGGCAGAGCGCTGGCGCCCCTACCGCGCGTATGCGCTGCAGCACCTGTGGGCCTCGCTGAACCCACCAATGCCAGCGAGGAAGTCCGCACGCGAAGCAAAGGGAGCCAAGGGAGCAAAGCCAACAAGCGGAGCAAGAGGAGTGAAACCAGAAAGCGGCACGACGACACGAAAGCGCGACGAGCAGAGAATCGCAGCGTGAGAAAGGTGACGAGATCAATGCCCACCATGCAAACCGAGCAGAACGAACACACCACACAGACCCCACAGGACAAACACACTGCACAGACCCTGTATACGACGATGGACAGCCTGATCGGCGGGCTGCTGCTCGTCGGCGACGAAGAGACGCTGAGCGGCCTGTACATGCAGGACGGGCGCAAGCCCAAGCGGATCGCCGCGAACTGGAGCGAGTCGGCCGCGCCGTTCGCCGATGTGAAGCGACAGCTGAAGGAGTATTTCGCCGGCGAGCGCACGACGTTCGAGGTGAAACTGGCCGCGGAGGGAGCGCCATTCGAACGTGAGGTCTGGCACGCGCTGGAAGCGATCCCCTACGGCGAGACAGTCAGCTACGGCGAGATCGCCCGCCGTGTCGGCCAGCCGACGGCGGCGCGCGCGGTGGGCACGGCCAACGGGCGCAACCCAATCGCGGTGATCGTCCCCTGCCACCGAGTGATCGGCGCTGATGGATCGCTCACCGGCTACGGCGGCGGGTTGGAGCGCAAGCGACTGCTGCTCGAGCTGGAGCGTGGACAGGGGCGGCTGTAGCCGGATCAGCGAGGGTGTAGCCACAGATCCCCTGTGTGCTGATCCCCGCGCCTACACGAGCCCGTTAGCATCTGAACCATGGGCGAGCTTCCGAATGTGTGCGTGATCGGGGCCGGTGTCAGCGGGCTGACGGCGTGCAAGGCGCTCGCCGACTTCGGGGTCCCGCACACCTGCTTCGAGGCCTCGGACGAGGTGGGCGGGAACTGGTACTTCGAGAACCCCAACGGCACCTCCTCGGCGTATCGCTCGTTGCACATCGACATCTCCAAGCCGTCGATCTCCTTCCGCGACTTTCCGATGCCCGGGCGCTACCCCGACTACCCGCACCACACGCACATCTTCGAGTGGCTGCGCGGCTATGCCGACGCGTTCGCCCTGCGCGAGCGGATCCGCTTCAACACGCGCGTCGCGCGCGCGGAGCGCGGGGCGGCCGGTGGCTGGCAGATCACCCTGGAGGACGGCGAGCAGCACAGCTTCGATGCGCTGCTCGTCTGCAACGGGCATCACTGGGACCCGCGCTATCCCGACTTCCCCGGCTCATTCGACGGTCCGACGATCCACTCGCACGACTACATCGACCCGAGCACTCCGCTCGATCTGTACGGCAAGCGCGTGCTCGTCGTCGGGATCGGCAACTCCGCCGTCGACATCGTCTCCGAGCTCGGCCGCAAGACCGTCTCCGACACGGTCTTCCTGTCGACGCGCTCCGGCGCATGGGTCGTGCCGAAGTACATCTTCGGCAAGCCCGCCGACCAGGTAGTAAAGACAGACCCGCGGCTGCCCGCGGGTCTGCAGCGGCGGCTGGCCCGCGCCGTGCCGCGGATCTTCTCCGGGCGGATGGAGGACTTCGGGCTGCCGACGCCCAACCACAATTTCCTCGATGCCCACCCGACCGTCTCCAGCGAGCTGCTCGGGCGCCTCGGCTCCGGCGACGCGGTCGCCAAGGGCGATGTCACCGAGCTGCTCGGCGACCGCGTGCGCTTCGCCGACGGCTCGGTCGAGCCAGTTGATGTGATCGTCTACGCGACGGGCTACAAGATCAGCTTCCCGTTCTTCGACCCCGAGTTCCTCGCCGCGCCGGAGAACAGGTTTCCGCTGTACAAGCGGATGCTCAAACCGGGGCTCGACGACGTCGCGTTCATCGGCCTCGGCCAGGCGATCCCGACGATCTTCCCGTTCTCCGAGCTGCAGTCAAAGCTCGCCGCGCGCTGGCTGTCCGGCGACTGGGCGCCGCCCGCCCGGCAGGAGATGGAGGCGGAGATCGTGCGCGACGAGGAGTTCCACACCGGCCACTTCACGAACAAGCCCCGCCACACGATCCAGGTCGAATGGTATGCCTTCCAGCACGAGCTGCTCACGCGCTCGATCCCCGCCGGTCAGGCGCGTGCGCGCGCCGGAGCCCAGACCGGCCTTGTCGCCGCCGGGCGCGCTGTGGCACTCGCGGGCGTGGGGCTCCCGGCATGAGCTTGGTTTCCTTCCGCGGCGCACGCAACCCCGGCATGCTCGCCGTCTCCCCCGGCTCGCTACGTGACAGCGCCCTCAGCCCAGGGCTCCGCCGATGAGCGCCGTCTCGTTCGACAGCCACGGCGTGCGCTGCGCCGCCGTCCATCTGCCCGGGCAGGGCGACGCCTTCGCCGGCGAGGACGGCCGCCTGCGCCCATGCGTCGTGCTGGGCCACGGCCTCGGCGGCACCGCCGACTCGGGACTGCTGCCGTTCGCCGAGCGCTTTGCCGCGGCCGGACTGGACGCACTGGCCTTCGACTACCGCCATTTCGGCGCTAGCGACGGCGAGCCCCGGCAGTTGATCTCGGTCCCTCGCCAACTCGAGGACTATGCGGCGGCGATCGCGTTCGCGCGTGGACTCGACGGCGTTGACCCCAAGCGGATCGCCGTGTGGGGCTCCTCCTACTCCGGCGGTCACGTCATCCCCGTGGCCGTCGCCGACGGGCGCGTCGCCGCGGCGATCTCGCAAGTCCCGAACATGGACGGCCGCGCGGCGGTGCTCAACCTCGCGCGCTACGCCGGCGTCGGTCACCTGGCGCGGCTCGTGCTCGCGGGGCTGCGCGACCTCGCCGCCTCGCTGCGCGGGCGCCCACCCGTGATGATCCCGCTGGTCGGCCCGCCGGGGAGCGTCGGCGCGATGACCAGCCCCGACGCCGACCCCGGCTACCACGCGATCGCGGGCTCCTCGTGGCGCAACGAAGCGACGGCGCGCCTCGCGCTGGGGACCGGCCTGTACCGCCCCGGCCTGCAGGCCGACCGCCTCCCCTGCCCGATCCTGATCCAGATCGCCGACCACGATGCGATTGCCCCACCGAAGGCCGCCCAGGACGCCGCCTGGCGCGCGACCGGCCGCGCCGAGGTGCGCACCTACCCGATCGGCCACTTCGAGATCTATCGCGGCGCGCCGTTCGAGCAGGCGGTCGCCGACCAGCTGCACTTCCTGCGGCGACACCTCGCCGCGCCCGCGCGCCGGTCAGACTCAGATCGAACGGCCCTGACGGCGACGAGCTGAAGGGCGCCCGTAAAGCCGAACCCAGCCTGTGCATCAGGCACGAACCTCAACGCGGCCACCGGTAGGTGGCCTCTTTAAAGGCCTTTCCTCCCCGCGCGCCGGTTTCTACGTAGCGCGTTCGGCGGAGCGAAGCCCCGTGAGCAGCCAGATCGCGAACAGGAAGATCAGGCCGGCCGCGCACGCGTAGGCCAGCCCCGTGTGGTCGTGCACGCCCGAGATCAGGCCGCGCCCGGCGTCGAGGAACGCGGTCGCCGGGTTGACGCTCGCGACGTCGTGGATCCAACCCTTCAACAACTCGAGCGGGACGTAGACGGGCGCGAGGAACAGGATCAGGAAGACCGGCGTCTGCATCAGCGGGCCGGCCTGGATCGTGCGGAAGCGGAACGCCACACCCCCCGCCCAGCCGTAGCCGACGAGCACGAGCAGTGCCGCCAGGCCATACAGGCCGACGATGTCCACCCCATCGCCGGTGATCTGCATCCCCGAGATCAGCGCCACGACCGTCACGAGCGACAGGGTGATCGCCGCGCGCGAGAGCGCCACGATCGCGTAGCCGAGCGCGATCCCGCGCCGGTCCTCGGCCGCCAGCATCAGCCGCCGGGCGAAGCCGCTTTCGAAGTCGAACGCCAGCGTGAAGCCCGTGAACAGCCCGGAGAACATCGCCGACTGGCACATCACGAACACGAACTGAAACGCGGTGTAGCCCGCGGGGAACGTGAAGCCCGGGACTTTGCCCAGCGCCGACAGCCCGCCCGCGAAGCTCGCGAAGAACACGAGCGGGAAGATCAGCGACGGAAAGATCAGGTCGGGGCGGCGGATGTAGGTGTGCATGCCCCGCCAGGCGATCGTCCAGGCAACGCGGAACAGGCCGCCGTGGCTCGAGCCGGCGCCGCTCGCCGGGGCGCCCCCGCCCGCCTGCGTGCCGCCCGAGCGTGAGTTGTCAGTCGCCGCGGCGCTCATGTTCGCTGCATCCTTGTCCGCAAGGCAGATGTTGCTGCGATCAGCGCGATCAGGCCAAGTACCACCGCCACGGCGAAGCCGCGCCACAGCGCGGTTGCGTCCCAGCCGTAGATGTACAGGCTGCGGAACGCCTCGATCAGGTAGGAGATCGGGTTCCAGTCTGCCACCGTGTGAAACCAGCCCGTGCCGAGCAGGTTGCGCGGCAGGTTGCTCGAGGACAGGAACACGAACACGAAGAACAGCGGGAACAGCCCCTGGACCGCTTCGCCGGAGCCCGTCCACAGCGCGGCCGCACAGCCGAGCGCGCCAAACGCGAGCGTCGTCAACGAGCCCAACGCGATCACAACCAGCGCACCGCCGAAGCCGGCGTCGATGTGCGCTCCGGCGATCAGCCCGATCCCGATGTAGACGGCCGACTGCAGCGCGCCGACCGCCGCCACGCCGACGAGCAGCCCCGCGAGCAGCGCGACGCCCTTCAGCGGTGTCAGCGCGAGGCGGTTGAAGAAGCCGCTCTCGATGTCCTCCGCGAGGTTCGTGCCGGTGTTGATCAGCGCGAACATCGCCCCCTGCAGGAACGCGACGGCGATCGCGAACGACACGTAGGAGTGCGTCGGGAAGCCCGCGAGCAGCGTCGCCGATTTCAGGCCGCTGGCGTTGACCGCCAGGAGGATCACCGGGAAGAACACGATCGGGAACAGCTGAAACGGCTGGCGCAACGTCTTGCGCATCGAGCGCCGCGCCAGCACGGTTACCTGGGTCGAGAGCAGGCTGTTCATGCGCTTCCCTCGGGGAGCGCGAGCGTACCTGGACACGAAAGTCTGCTTGGACACGAAAATCCGCTTGGGTGCGAAAGCATGCGTGGACGCACAGGGCTCATGCGCTCGCGCCGGCGGGCACCGACCCGCTCTCCTCGTTCTCGCCGTCCCCCGCGCCCTCCAGCGAGCGGCCGGTCTTCGCCAGGAACACGTCGTCGAGCGTCGGCGTGTGCAACCGCAGATCGGCGATCGGCAGGTTCTCGGCGTCGAGCGTGCGCACGATCTCCGCGAGGTCGCTGACGCCCTCGGGCAGTTGCGCGGCGACGCTGTTCGGCGCGGCCGCGCCTTCCTCGCCGAAGCGGTGCAGGACCTCCTTCAGCCGCTCGCGGTCGCCCGGATCCTGGGGCACGACCTCGACGCTCGAGCGCCCGATCTCCGCCTTCAGCGCGGCGGGCGTGCCCTCGGCGACGATCGTCCCGCGGTCGATGATCCCGACGCGGTCGGCGAGCACGTCGGCCTCCTCCAGGTACTGCGTCGTCAGGAACACCGTCACGCCGTCGTCGGCCAGCCGGCGAACCTCGTCCCACAGCGCCGCGCGCGACTGCGGGTCCAGGCCCGTCGTCGGCTCGTCGAGGAACAGCAGCCGCGGTCGGTGCACGAGGGCGAGGCCGAGGTCGAGCCGGCGCTTCATCCCGCCGGAGTAGCCGCCGACCTTGCGATCGGCCGCGTCGGTCAGCCCAACGCGCTCCAGCAGCTCGGCGCCACGCGATTCGCGCTCGCTCTTGCTCAGGCCATGGAGGGCGCTCTGCAGGCGCATGTGCTCGGTGCCGGTGAGGAACGGGTCGAGCGCCGACTCCTGCAAGGAAGCGCCGATCGCCCCGCGCACCTGCGCGCCCTGCGTGACCACGTCGAGGCCCGCCACGCGCGCCTTGCCGGAAGTGGGCGGCAGCAGCGTCGTGAGCACGAGCACCGTCGTCGACTTGCCCGCGCCGTTGGGCCCGAGGAAGCCGTAGATCTCGCCTGGCGCCACCTGCAGGTCGATCCCGTCGACCGCGCGCACGCCGCCCTTGAAGTCCTTCACGAGGCCCTCGACCTCGATGCCGTTCTCAGCGCTGCCCGCGGTTCCATTCGTGGCGTTCGTCACGATTAGCTCTCCTTCATTGCCGTTCCGGCGCTCATCTAAGCAGCTCGCCTGTCCGGCCCGTTTGCCCATAGTCCGCGCGGGGCCGCGAACTGATCGGTGGCCGGAAGATCGTCTAGGCTGACGTGCGAACCGCACCGTGACATCAAGCCAGGCCAAACCCGAGCGCGAGGATCGTTCGCGGGATCACCCGCGACCCGCGCCCGTGTCCACCCTGCCGGCAGTGTCCAACCTGCCACCGAAGTTCGACGAGTGGCAGATCGAGCTGCACGGGCGGCGCGTGATCTACCGCGTCGCGGGCTCAGGGCCTCCGGTCGTGCTGATCCACGGGATGCTCAACTCGTCGAGCCACTGGCGCTCGGTGGCGCTGAACCTGGCGCGCGAGCACACGGTGATCGCGCCCGACCTGATCGGCCACGGCGACTCCGCGGCGCCGCGCGGCGACTACTCGCTGGGCGCGCACGCCTCCAGCATCCGCGACCTGCTGGCGGCGATCGGGATCGACCGCGCGAGCATCGTCGGACACTCGCTGGGCGGCGGCGTGGCAATGCAGTTCTTCTACCAGTTCCCGCAGCGCACGGAGCGACTGATCCTCGTCTCCAGCGGCGGCCTCGGCCACAAGGTCAGCCCGATGCTGCGCACCGCCGCGCTGCCCGGCATCTCGGCGTTGCTGTCGCTGACGATTCACCAGCGGATGACCGGCGCGCTGATGAACGGTGGCGGGCGTCTGCGCGAGCGGGAGATTCGTCTCGGCGTGTACATGCAGGCGCTCGCGCGAGCGCTGCGTCCGCTGGAGAACTCAGAAGCGCGCCAGGCCTTCCTGCAGACGCTGCGCGCGGTGATCGACGTGCACGGCCAGCGGGTCAGCGCGACCGACCGGCTGTACCTGCTCGAGCGCACGCCGACGCTGATCGTGTGGGGCGAGCGCGACAACACGATTCCCCTGCAGCACGGCCGCGAAGCCCACGAGGCGATCCCACACAGCTACTTCAGGACGCTCCCCCGTGCTGCCCACTTCCCCCACCTGGAAGACCCGGAAGGGCTATCCGACGCGCTGCGCGAGTTCATCGGCGAGACCCAGCCCGGCACGATCGACGACGCCGACTGGGGCGCCGTGCTGGAGCGGCGTTCGCCGCCGAGACGGGTCGGAGACGCGGCTGCTTAGACCGGGGACGAGCCCGAGCGAGACGGCTCCCAGAGCCGTGGGCCCGGTCTGAGCTGGGCGGCGCGCAGACGCGCTTTTCTCACAGGCTCAGCCCCGATGCACTGAGGCCGCTTGCAACAGGGCGCGAGGAGGGAGCGTTGCCGCGGATCAGGTCGGCAGCGCGCTCGGCGACGGCGATCGTCGGGGCGTTCGTGTTGCCGCGCGGGACCGTCGGCATCACCGAGGCGTCGACCACGCGCAGTCCCTCGACGCCGTTCACACGCAGCTGCGCGTCGAGCACGGCATCCGCGTCCTCGCCCATCCGGCAGGTACCAACCGGGTGGTAGATCGCGAACGTCGTGCGGGCGATGTGAGCGCGCATGGCATCGTCGGAGTCTCCGTCTGGAGTGGTGAACGGCTCCGCGCAATAGGGCTGGAGCGCCGGCTGGGCGCAGATCTCGAGCGTCAGTCGCAGGGCGGCGATCATCCGCTGCAGGTCATCGCCGGCGGAGTAGAAGTCGTTGTGCACGATCGGCTTGGCGGTTGGATCGTTGGAGGCGAGCCGCACGGTGCCGCGGCTGTGCTCGGTGAGCAGGCAGGGGGAGACCCACACGCCATGGCCTTCAGGATCGCTCAGGCCCTCGTCAACGATATGCACCGGGGCGACGTGAAACTGCACGTCGGGCGCGGGTGCATCCTCACCAACGCGGGCGAAGCCTCCGGCCTCGGCCAGATTCGACGCGAACGGCCCGGTCTGCGTGGCTTCGTACTCCTGCAGCGCGGCCGGCTCGAGCGCAAGCAGCAGACTCTGCGGCTCAAGTGTGGTCCACACCAGCTGCGTGGCCGGATGATCGGACAGGTTCTGCCCGACGGCCGGCTGGTCGAGCAAAACCTCGACCTCGCGGAGCATCAGATGTTCGGCCGGGCCGATCCCGGAGAGCATCAAGAGCTGCGGCGAGTTGTAGGCGCCACCGCAGAGGATCACCTCGCGCTCGGCGCGCAGCTCCTGCACCTCGCCGAGCCGACTCGCCTGCACGCCGACCGCGCGCGTGCCCTCGAACAGCACGCGCTGGACCTGCATGTAGGGCATCACGGTCAGGTTCGCCCGCTCCATCACCGGGTGCAGGTAGGCGACCGCGGCGCTCGCGCGCAGGCCGCCGCGCTGGGTCACCTGGTACATACCCACACCGTCCTGCTCGGCGCCGTTGAAGTCCGCGTTGCGGGCCAGGCCGGCCTGCTCCCCGGCGTCGACGAAGGCGTGGGAGATCAGGTTCCCCGAGCGCTCCTCGCTGACGGGCAGGGGCCCGCCGACACCGTGCCAGGCAGAGGGTCCGCGCTCGTTGTCCTCAGCCTTCAGGAAGTACGGCAGCAGGTCATCCCACGACCAGCCGGGTACGCCCCAATCGTCGTAGTCGAGGGGATTGCCGCGGATGTAGACCATCGCGTTGATCGAAGAAGAGCCGCCGAGCACCTTGCCGCGCGGCAGCGTGATGCGCCGGCCGTTGCACTCACGCTCGGGCGCCGAGTGATAGTCCCAGTCGACCTCCGTCCCGCCGAGTTTCAGATAGCCGAGCGGAACATGGATGTTCTGGTTTGCGTCCGGCGGCCCGGCCTCGAGCAGCAGCACCTGAACATCCGGATCTTCACTCAGCCGATTCGCGAGCACACAACCGGCCGAGCCTGCTCCAACGATCACGTAGTCGTACATCGATCCCGTCCTCCTCCGTCGCCGATCACAGGCGCCGAAGCCGTGGCGTTCGGCACAAGGTCATCCTCCGCCCTCGGCACCGTCAAGTCAAGGTCGCGGCCGGTCCTACCGCCGATCGCACGCCGCTACGACGCGTACGGATGGTCCGTCATCGCCCGCGCGATCGCCCGGTCGTCGTCTCCTCCGCGCTCCCGCAGGCCGCGGATCACGCCGTCGCGATCCTCGCTTGACCTGTTCTGGCCGAGCTTGCGCTTGCCCTGGAGCGCGTCGATCTCCAGCGTGAACGCGACGATGTGCGGCAGCAGCTCCGCGACGTGATCCTCCGCGGCGGAAGCGAGCGACCACGGGGGCGGGAACCGCGCCTCGTGGACGTCGACAAGCTCGGTGAGGTAGGCAAGCACCGCGTCGCGATCCTCCAAGAGGCGCGGGCGGCCATGCGCGTGGACGGTAAGGAAGTTGTACGTCGGCAGACTGCCGCTCGCGTACCACCGCGGTGATACGTAGGCCTTGGGGCCGCTGAAGATCGCCAGCGCCTCGTGCCCGGCGCCGAGCTGGCGGGCGAGCGGATCGATCCGCGCGACGTGCGCCACCAGCGTCCCCTGCCGACCTTCGCCCCGGCGCAGCACGAACGGGATGTGCGCGGCGAGCGGACGATCGTCGACGGCGAGGACGAGTAAGCCGAAGGGAGCGGCCTCGATCATCTCGTGCAGGACCGGCAGCTCGCGCTCGGCATAGCGGGGATTTACGTACATCGAGTCCTCCTTTGCTGGCTCAGGTCACCATATCCGGGTAGGGAGCCGCCGCGATTTCTTCCCACTCCGGCCAAGCTGTCCGACGCGTCACACCTTGGGCTCCGCGGAATCTCGGTCAAGTCGATCTCGATGGGACTTGCACGAGGTCTCTCACGATGCGGACGGGGCGAGATAAGCGTCGATGAGCCGCGGTATGAACCTAACCCCGCCTTTCACACTCCTCTCCAAGTCCTCGACAGCTCGCGACGACCAAGCCCGCGACGCCCACATACGCGGCGTCCTGCATCACGTGTACTGCCGTCGCACCCGGAGCGCCGCGCTCGGGACGGTTGCCGTGCTCGCCAGCGCGATGGCGGCTTCCTCCGCATTCGCCACGCCGCCGCCAACGTTGACGGAAACCTTCGAATCGACGGGTTCAGAGCAGTCGTTCACGGTGCCGGTCGGGGTGAGCAGCATCAGCGTTGAAGCAGTCGGCGCGGCGGGCGAAAGAGGAATTGGGCCTGAAGGCGGCATCGGCGGCGCGGGTGCCGATGTCGCGGGCAAGCTGCCGGTCACAGCGGGTGAGGTGCTCTACGTCGAGGTTGCGGCGCCGGGCTTCAACGGTGGTGGATTCGGTGGGCCGGGTGGCGGCAGTGGCGGTGGCGCGTCCGACGTGCGTACGGTGTCGACGACGGCCTCGGAATCGCTGGGATCGCGGCTGCTGGTCGCGGCCGGGGGAGGCGGTGGAGGAGGAAACGCGTTCGGCGTCGGCGGCGGCGGGGCGGGCGGCAACTCCGGAAACCCGGGGTTGAATGGCACGGGACCCGCGCCCGGCGCCGGGGGAGGCACGGGCACGCTGACCGGAGGCGGAGCCGGCGGTACCGGATGCTCTCCCAATTTCGCCGACGGTGAAAACGGCAGTCTCGGACTCGGCGGGCGTGGAGGCTTCCCCTTGGCTCCGATTCCCAGCGGAGGTGGCGGTGGCGGTGGCGGCTACACGGGCGGAGGCGGTGGAGAGGCACCTTGCGGGTTCGGTCCGGATGAAGGTGGTGGCGGCGGCGGGGGCGGCGGCTCGAGCTTTGTATTCGGCGGCGCGACGTTCTCCTCGTTTGGGGCTGCCTCCACATCGACGGCGCCATCGGTGTCGATCACCTATCCGACGCCGGCGACCGCGACCCCGGATATCTCGGCCGTCACGTTCCCGACGACGCAGCCTGAGCAGACGATCAGCGCGCCGCAAACGATCACGATCTCAAACGCAGGCGGCAATCCCCTCCTGATCACCGGGACGACGTTCGCGGCCTCGACGTCCCCGCTCGTCACAGATCATCCGGAAAACTTCCTGATCGGCTCCTCGAGCTGCATGGGCCCGATCGTGTTCGAAGCCACCTGCCAGCTGACCGTGCGCTTTGCTCCCCAAGGCGAAGGAACGCGGACGGCGACGTTGCAAATTGCCAGCAACGCCGGTGCCGGACCCACGGTGGTCGCACTCAGCGGCACCGGGGGAGCGCTTCCTCAGGGTCCGCCCGGCACCCCGGGGTCGCCCGGCGCCATTGGATCAACCGGCGCGACAGGGTCAACCGGCGCGACAGGATCGCAAGGGTCCACAGGCGCAGCCGGGACCGAAGGACCGGCAGGTACGACCGGCGCTCCGGGACCGGCAGGTACGACCGGCGCTCCGGGACCGGCAGGTACGACCGGCGCTCCGGGACCGGCAGGTACGACCGGCGCTCCGGGACCGGCCGGGGTTGCCGGCGCCATCGGGCCGCAGGGGCCCGCCGGCAAGGCCGGAGCGACTGGCGCGACCGGCTCGCGCGGGCCAGCGGGGGCCACCGGTCCACAAGGTCCGACGGCGATCGAAGTTTGTCATCCCCGCCAACAGCACGGACGGTTCAAGAAAGCGTGCTTCGTGCGGATCGTCTCCACCCACGGATCACTCCTCAGCGCCAAGCTGATGCGCCAGGGCGTCGTCTACGCGCGGGCCGGCTCGAGCGGCGATGGCCGCCAGCTCGAGCTCACCTCACGCCGGGCCGTCACCGGTGGTGACTACACGCTCGTGCTGGTCTCTCACTCGGCGACCACCCGGCAGTCGGTCACGGTGCGGTAGCGACCATCCAGAACATCGAGAGGCTGCGTTGCAGGCGGGGTGCGATCCCCGCCTGTAACGAGGGAGGCCCGCCGTCGGCGCACACCAGTCCGGCGAGGCCCGCCCGGCGTGGCTCCTGACCCGGTCGCCTACCATCGATCGGGATGCTTCAGCTGCAAAAGCTGCTCATGCTCGGCGTCGGCGCACTGGTTGTGGTGGCCCTCGCCAGCAGCTGCTCGGCCTCAGGCTCGGCCGGCGACGGCGTCAAGGGCGTTGAAGCCAATAGCAGCCAGATACGGCGCAGCGCCACCCGGGGCAGTACCGCGCATACGGGTGTGCGGCTGGTGAAGGTCGGCAGCTTCGACGCTCCCGTCTTTGCCACCGGCGCTCCCGGCCAGGGCACACGTCTGTTCGTGGTCGAAAAGGCGGGGCGCATCTCCGTCCTGTCAAACGGACACAAGCTCGCCGCCCCATTCCTCGACATCTCCCGGCAGGTCGGCTCGATCGGCGAGGAGCAGGGTCTCCTGTCGATGGCGTTCGCGCCTGACTACGCGAGCAGTGGCTTGTTCTATGTCTACTACACCGACCACGCCGGCGACATCCACGTCGACCAACTGCGCCGCTCGGCGACGAACCCCGACGTGGCCGACCCGGGGAGCGCCCGCGGCGTGCTGTCGATCGAACATCACCTGTACCCCAACCACAACGGCGGGCAGCTCCAGTTCGGCCCCGACGGTTATCTCTACCTCGGCGTGGGCGACGGCGGCAGCGAGGACGATCCGCTGGGCAACGGACAGAACACCGACGTGCTGCTCGGCAAGCTCCTGCGGATCGCGCCAAAGCCCGGCGGCGGTTATGCGATCCCCGCCGGCAACCCGTTCGTCGGCCAGGCCGGCAAGCGGGCTGAGATCTGGGCCTACGGTCTGCGCAATCCCTGGCGCTTCTCCTTCGACCGCAAGACCGGATCGCTGATCGTCGGGGACGTGGGGCAAGACCAGCAGGAGGAGATCGACTTCGCTCCGCGCGGAGGAGGCGCCGGCGCCAACTACGGCTGGAGCGTCTTCGAGGGCGATCGGCGCAACCGGCCCGGCACGGCTCCCCGCGCCGTGTTCCCCGTGCTCGTCGCCCGCCACAGCGACGGCTACTGCGCGATCATCGGCGGCTACGTGGTGCGCGACACCGCGCTGGGCGACCTCTATGGCCGTTACCTCTACGGCGACCTCTGTCACCCCGAAATACAGGCTGTCACCCTGAGTAAAGGACGCGGACGCGCGCGAGGCAACCGCGGCACGGGACTCTCCGTCAATGACCTCTCATCCTTTGGCGAAGATGCCGCAGGACAGATCTATGCCGTTTCACTCGACGGGCCTGTCTATCGGCTCGCTCCGGGGGGTAACGGCGCCTGACACCGAGCTTCCAATTCCAGGGCTCTGCCTCTCCCCGGTAAGGCCGAGCTACGCCGGTGTCTCAAGAACGAACTTCACCCGCCGCCGCCGGCAGGCGGCTCCTTAAAGTCTTGATAGCGTTGGCGAATGATCATCTCGACGATGAACGACCTGCCGGGCCATCAGATCGAAGAGGTGCTGGGCGAGGCCTTCGGGCTGACCGTCCGCTCTCGGAACCTCGGCTCGCAGATCGGCGCCTCTTTCAAGTCGCTGGTCGGCGGCGAGCTGAAGGGAATGACGAAGATGCTCGGCGAAGGCCGCATCCACGCGCAGGAAAGGCTCGTGGAGACCGCCGAAGCCAAAGGCGCCAACGCGATCATCGCGTTCCGCTTCGACACCTCCGAGCTGGGAACCACCTGGACTGAGATCTGCGCCTACGGAACAGCAGTCAGAGCGCGCAAGCTCTGAGCGCCACTGCTCCTTGCTGATGGTGGTCGAGCAGGCCAGAGCTCAGGCCGCGCGCTCGAGGTACTCGCGCAGCGCCGTGCGCGCGATCTCGCTGACTGAGCGCCGCTCGCGGCGGGCGCGTGCCTGGAGTGCATTGGCGAGCTTGGGATCCACACGCACCTGCACGCGCGGAGAGACGCCAGAGGAACTGAGGGAGGGTCTCCCGACGGTGACCTTGATCGCCTTGTCGAGGTCGTAGCCGCGTTCGGCCTCATCCGCGAGCGCCTCGATGTCCTGCTCGGAGAGCTCAGTACCAGCTGCCGTGATGATCTTCTTCATGACTTGGCCTCCTCGTACCGTTGCCTGTACTTGTTGCGTAGCGACATCGCGTGGATCACGAGCAAGCCGCCATTAGGCAACTCGATAACCATAACCTCCAGTGGATTGCCCTGCGGGTCATCCCCAAGAAAGACGACGCGGGTATCCGGCACCCCTTCGCGCCCAGCGGGAGGCGGCTCCTCGAAGCGAACGCTGTAGTTGGAGAGAACATGCCGGATGCTGTCCTTCGATACACGGTGTCGTGTTGCGGCGCGCGCGAATCGCACGCGCACTTCCGACACTTTAGCAGTTTTGTCAGACACAATAGGAGAGATCTGGCAGGTACGATTCTTGTGAAAGGAGGGCATACCTTCTATTCCGACGATTCCTCGCTGACGGGACATACGATTGGGGCGGGGGACACTTGACCCCGATCTGACAAGTGGCCTGGCGCTGGGGAGAGGGCGTTATAGAGTCCGCGCAGATGAGCGACGAGGTCCCATACGCGAACTACCAGTACGAGATCTATCTGCGCGGGATGACCGGGCAGCGCCCGACGCGAACGCTGGACTGGCGCAAGCTGGAGCAGGACGCGATGAGCCTGCTGCGGCGCGGGCCGAGGGGATACATCGAGGGCGGCGCGGGGTTGGGCGAGACGATGAGAGCGAACCGCGAGGCGTTCGACCACTGGCGGTTACGGCCGAGGATGTTGCGGGACGTCTCCGAACGGAGCCTCGCGCGGACGGTGTTGGGAACGGAGCTGAAAGCGCCGGTGCTGTTGGCGCCGATCGGGGTGCAGACGCTGGCGCACCCAGAAGGGGAGCTGGCGGTGGCGCGGGGCGCGGCTGAGGTGGGCGTGCCGCTCACGGCGAGCTCGGCGGCGAGCCACACGATCGAGCAGATCGCGGGCGAGCTGGGAGAGCAGGCGCGCTGGTATCAGCTGTACTGGCCACGGGATAGAGAGCTCGCGCGCAGCTTTGTAAAGCGCGCGGAGCGAGCGGGGTACAGCGCGATCGTGGTGACGCTCGACACGTGGCTGCTGGGCTGGCGACCGGCCGATCTGAGCGAGGCGTTTTTGCCGTTTCTGTGGGGCGAGGGGAACAAGAACTACCTGGAGGACCCGGTCTTCCGAGGGCTGCTCGAGGTCTCGCCAGAGGAGAACATGCAGGCGGCGATCGGGCAGTGGGCATGGCAGTTCGCGAACCCGTCGGTGTCGTGGGAGGACCTGGCGTGGCTGCGCGAGATCACCGAGCTGCCGATCGTGCTGAAGGGGATCGTGCATCCGGACGACGCGAAGCTGGCCGTCGAGCACGGGGTGCAGGGCGTGCTGGTTTCAAACCACGGCGGGAGGCAGGTGGACGGGGCGATCGGCGCGCTCGATGCGCTGCCGGAGGTCGTGGCGGCCGTGGACGGGCGCGTGGAGGTGCTGTTCGACAGCGGCATCCGCAGCGGAGCTGACGCGCTGAAGGCCCTGGCGCTGGGCGCCCGCGCGGTGCTGCTGGGTAGGCCCTACATGTGGGGCCTGGCGCTCGGCGGCGCGGAGGGCGTGGCGGAGGTGCTGCGCAGCTTCCTCGCGGACCTCGACCTGGCGATGGCGCTGAGCGGGTACGCGAACATCGACGAAGTGGACGCGAGCGCGCTGGTGGCGCAGGGTCGCTGAGCCTTGTTGAGCGGAAGCAACGACTTATTTCGAGCCGCCGCGGGTGATGGGAACAGCAGCCTGCACCGCGCGACCACCGAGGACGTGCCGGGCCTGAAGACGGCGCTGGCGGAGGCGTTCTTCGACGACCCGATCCTCAGCTGGCTGATGCCAAACGACGGCAAGCGGCTGGCGCGCCTGCGGCGCTACTTCGGGATCGAGCTGCGCCACCTGGCACTGGCGCGCGGGCGGGTGTGGACGACGAGCGACCTCGCCGGCGCGGCGCTGACGCTGCCGCCGGGCAGATGGCGCTCTCCCCTGCGCGTGACGCTGCTGGAGGGCAGCGCTTTCGGCGTCCATGTGGCGAGGGCAGCGAGGATGGGCGCGGCGATCGAGTGGCGCCATGTGCACGGGCCGCACTACTACGTGCGCGACGTGGGTGTGAGGCCGGGCATGCAGGGCCGGGGCCTTGGCAGCGCGATGTTGAAACCGACGCTCGAGCGCTGCGACCGGGAGGGTATGCCCGCCTACCTGGAGGCTTCGAGCGAGCGCAACGCCGTGCTGTACGAGCGCCTGGGCTTTCGCATCACGAGCGTGCTGCGGGTGGGGAGCAGCCCGCCGCTGCGGCTGATGCTGCGGGAGCCGCAGCCGGCACAGGGCGGGTAAGTGAGCGGGGGCGTGCAACAGCTCGGCTGTCGAGCCTATTGCTCCTGGGCTAACGCAAAGGGAGTTCCCTCAGAGTCCTTGCAGATCGCCCAGCGCTCTCCGGGGTGAACGACGCTTCCACCGAGCGCTTGGACATTCTCGAGCGCCTCGGCGATGTCGCTGACGACGAAGTAGGGCAGCGAAAAGGAATCCCCCGGCCCGCGGCCGCGCTCGTGCACACCGACCATCGGGGCGTCCGAGCTCGTCTGCCACCCCTCGCCCTCGCCCGGCTCGCGCGCCTGCAGATCGACTCCCAGCAGCCCTGACCAGAAACGCCGTGCACGAGCGGGATCGTCGGCCGGGAACTCGATCAGGGACAGCGATGGATGCGGCACAGTTCGCACGATAGCTAGAGCAGGAACCGCACAAGCTCTCCTCCCTTGATCGGAAGCCCGCTACTTCAACCCCCCAAGTTCAACCACCCGAACAACCGATTAGGTTTCGTATATGGCGAGGACGAGCGGCTGAGAGATGGAGCGGGTCGACGGCAGGCTGATCTTCTCGGCATCGGACCTGATCAATCATCTGGAGTGCGGGCACCTGACGGAGCTGAACGTCGAGGTCGCGCTGGGGCGGGAGGAGATCGAGACGACGCGGTCAGACACGACGGATCTGGTCGCGCGGAAGGGCGACGAGCACGAGCGGGCGCATCTCGATCGACTGGAAGGGGAAGGCCGGGAGATCGTGCGGATCGAGAGCGAGCCGGGCTTGGAGGGCACGCGCGCGGGTGCACGGGAGACCGTGGCGGCGATGAAGGCGGGCGCAGAGGTGATCTACCAGGGCGTGCTGTTCGACGGGGTGCGCTGGCGCGGGTACAGCGACTTCCTGCAGCGGGTGGAGCGTCCGTCGGAGTTGGGCGATTTCAGCTATGAGGTGGCGGACACGAAGCTGGCGCGGCGGGTGAAGCCGTATTTCCTGTTGCAGCTGTGCTTCTACTCGGAGCTGGTCGAGCTGATCCAGGGCGTGGCGGCGGAGCGGATGCACGTCGTGTTGGGGACGCGCGAGACGGAGACGTTCCGGGTTGGGGAGTTCGCGGCGTATTACCGCAGCGTGAAGCGCGGTTTCGAGGACGCGATCGACGACGCGCCGGCCGTCACGGGCGCGGCACGCTCAGGCGCAGCGACGTACCCGGAGCCGGTCGAGCACTGCGCGGTGTGCCGCTGGCAGGAGCACTGCGCGGCGCGGCGGGAGGCGGACGATCACCTGAGCCTGGTGGCGCGGATCCAGCGCTCGCAGCGCGGTCGGCTGGTGGAGCGGGGCATCGAGACCATGGCGCAGCTCGCGGCGGCGGAGCCGGCAGACCGCCCGAAGCGGATCGGAAGCGGAACGTTCGCGGCGCTGCGCGCGCAGGCGCATCTGCAGACGGTCGAGCGCACGACGGGAGAGCTGCGCTACGAACTGCTGGAGGCGGAGGAGGGGTGCGGGTTCGCCCAACTGCCGGCGCCGTCGGAGGGAGATGTGTTCTTCGACATGGAGGGCGATCCGTTCTTTGACGATGGATTGGAGTATCTGTTTGGTTGTGTTTATTTTAATATTAATAAATCTTGCAGTGCCACGGTTAACTTCCAAGCGCTCTGGGGAACTGACCGAGCGAGCGAGAGGAAGGCGTTTGAGCGGTTTATCGATTTCGTGATCGAACGACTCGAGCGGTTTCCGGATCTGCACGTGTACCACTACGCGCCGTATGAGGCGACGGCGATCAAGCGGCTGATGGGACTGCACGCGACGCGCGAGGCGGAGGTCGATCGGCTGCTGCGGGGGAAGGTGCTGGTCGATCTGTACGCGGTAGTGCGGCAGGGTCTGCGGATCGGCCAGCGGAATTACTCGATCAAGAGCGTCGAGGCCTTTTACATGGATAAGCGTGACACAGAGGTGGCCGAGGGCGGCGATTCGATCGTCGCGTTCGAGCGGTATCTGGAGAGCGGCGAGGAGTCGCTGCTGGAGGAGATCGAGCGCTACAACGAGGACGACTGCCGCTCGACGCAGCTGTTGCGGGAGTGGCTGTTGGAGCGACGAGGAGAGGCCATCGAGCGGTTCGGCGAGATTCCGTGGCGGGCGGCGAGCGCGGAGGAGGAACCGGACCGCGAGCTGCAGGAGGAAATCGACGAACTGCAGGCGGCGTTGACGGAGGGGATTGCCGAGGAGGCGGAGGGGCGGAACGACGGCGAGCGCGGCAGGTGGCTGATGGCGCAGCTGATCGACTACCACCGGCGCGAGGCGAAGCCCGGCTGGTGGGCGTACTTCGAGCGCATGGAAGCCGACGAGGAGCAGCTCACAGAGGTCGACAGCGAGGCGCTGGGAAGGTTGACGGTCGCCGCGGAGATCGCGCCGATCCCACTGCCGGCGCCCTCGCGCTCGGTGTTGCACACGCTGCGATTTCCCGCGCAGGAGCACAAGATCGCGCCGGGCACGGCCGTCGATCCGGCGACGGGCAAGCAGGTGAAGGTCGAGTCGCTGGACAACGCGACAGGAACACTGAGGATCAAGCGGGAAGCCAGTCGCGACGGCAAACCTCTCCCCCGCGCGTTGATCCCGAGCGGCCCGTATGACACGCCGCTGCAGCGCGCAGCATTGCGGCGACTGGCGGGAGATATCGTCGCGCGCGGGCTTGAGGCTCCGGGTCGTTACAAGGCGCTGCGGGAGATCCTGCGGGGAGAAGCTCCCAACACATCCGCGTCGGCCCACCGTGGCGAGGCGCTGCAGACGGGCAGGTTCAACTTGGAGGAGGCTAAGCAGATCGCGGCGGGTCTGAGGGACAGCTACCTGTTCATCCAGGGCCCGCCGGGCTCGGGCAAGACCTATACGGGCGCGCAGCTGATCCTGAGCCTGATCGAGCAGGGCCAGCGCGTGGGCGTCGCGAGCGGCACGCACGCGGCGATCCACAACCTGCTCAGCAAGGTCGAGGAGCTGGCGCCGGCGGGGGAGCCGTTCAGAGGCCTGAAGAAGTGCGGGAGCGAGGGGGCAAACAGCTACGAGTCAGAGCGCGGCCTGGTCGAGAACTCAAAGGAGAACGGCGACTTCGCGGCGGGCGAGCACGAGCTGGTGGCGGGAACGGCGTGGCTGTTCTGCAGAGAGGAGATGGACGGGGCGCTCGACTACCTGGTGATCGACGAGGCCGGCCAGATCTCGCTGGCGGACGCGCTGGCGATGGGCACGTGCGCACGCAACGTGATCCTGCTCGGCGATCCGCAACAGCTCGCACAGGTCAGCCAGGCGGTGCATCCACCGGGAGCGGGCGCGTCCGTGCTTGAGCACCTGTTGGGCGAGCAAACGACGATCCCGCCGGAGCGCGGGCTGTTCATCGATGAGACCAGGCGGATGCACCCGGACGTGTGCAAGTTCATTTCGAAGGCGATCTACGAGGACCGGTTGGAGTCGTTCGCGGACTGCGCCAACCAGCGAATCGACGCCCCGGGCGAGGTGACGGGCACGGGGATCAGGTACGTGCCGGTCGCCCACGAGGGCAACACGCGCGAGTCAGAGGAGGAGGCCGAGGCGATCAAAGGCATCGTGGACGAGTTGCTGAAGGGGCAGTACTTCCAGACGGACGGAACCAGCGGGCCGCTGAAGCCCGAGGAGATCATGGTCGTCGCCCCATACAACGCGCAGGTGCGCCGCCTGCGCGAGGCACTCCCGGCCGGGGTGAGGGTCGGCACGGTAGACAAGTTCCAGGGCCAGGAGGCGGCGGTGTGCTTCTTCTCGATGGCGACCTCGAGCGGGGAGGAGATCCCCAGGAACCTGGAGTTCCTGTTCAGCAGGAACCGGCTGAACGTGGCGGTCTCAAGAGCACGGTGTTTGGCGGTGCTGGTTTGTAGCCCGGAGCTGCTGGAGACTCGGTGCAGGAACGCGGAGCAGATGCGATTGTTGAACGCACTTTGCTTGTTTGTGGAGATGGGTGGGGAGTGATTATTTAGCTGCGGTGCCAGGGGGTTGGTGTCATGCGGCGAGGATCTCGATTGGGGCGTGGCGGGACTGTTTGCGCTTGGGTTGGGGGCGTACGCGCAGCTCGATGTAGACGTCCAGCGCGTCGGCGACATCGGCGATCGTCGCCAGTTGCACGTTGCGTCCCTTACCGTCCAGTAGGCGCGAGACGACCGAGGGCTTCACGCCGATCCGGCGCGCCAGCTCGGCCTTGGAGATCTGGCTGCCCGCACGGATCTCATCAAGAGCGATCAGCAGCTCGGCGAAGGCAGCCAGCTTGGCGACTTCGTGCTCATGGGCAGCACGCTCGGAGGCGGTCGGGAAGGTCTCCGCCAGGAGCTCTGCAAAGACCGCGCTTTCCTTGGACTTATACATCTGAACACCTTCCATCGGGGAATCAGATCGTAGCATAGAAGCTATGCCAGGTCAGGATCTAGATTTGGCCACCACTCGGCGCCATCGCGTCCGAGGGCAACGCGATTCTTTGCCCAGTAATCCCTGCGGTATCTATCGATCCGTCGATACTCGGACTGCGGCACCTCTGTCCGGACTGGCTTGACCACGCCATCAAGCAGCACCAGCGACGGTGCCGCGAAGCCATGCTCGGGAGCATCCCGGTCGATCACGCAGAACAGCCGGTAGAGCTTGTTGGAGTGCTTATCGCGTGCCTCGCAGATCCCGCTGAGATCAACCTCTCGCTTGCTGGCAGGCTTATGCATGATCCGCCACCGCGGCGTCGAGGTCGGAAAACGCGGTGGCCCGACCTGAAGCACCGCCCCGATCGTTACCAACAGCTCAGCGCGCACCACACTCGGCATCTCCTTGCTAACCAGAAAGTCCCATGCCGGCCGACGGCCGCGAGCCGTCTCATAAAAGACGGACTGCCACCGCTCAGGTATTCGCTTCTTGACGTTCTTCGCCATCCCCACAAAGCTACGCCGCGCTTGGGATGGTTCTGTCGATCGTGACCTGCTTGCCACCAAACGCCCATGAGCTCGAGGGCCTACGATTGTCAGGTGAGCTCAAAGCGAGCGCGGTAATCCGCTGAAAGCTCCGGCGCCTCCCACGCGCTGATCAGCGAAAAGAAGAGCTGTACCCCCATGGGGCTGTCTATCAACCCCTCCGCCTCGGCTTGGTTCAGCACACCGAGTTGTGCGGCCTCGACCAGCTCACCTCCGATGACGCGGCTCTGTCGACAGCGCGAAGCCACAGAGCTGTATCGACAGCAAGTTCGCAACTCTGAACTGTCACCAACATCCCATCTGCTGTAATCTCCGCCGCTATGCGACTCGACACGATCCTGGACAACATCGATCAAGGAGCAATCGCGCTGCCCGAGTTTCAGCGTGGCTACGTCTGGAACCGGACGCAGGTGCGGGGACTGATGGAGTCTCTTTATCGCGGCCATCCCGTCGGCAGTCTGCTCACATGGCTCACTGAGACCGAGGGCGCGGTCACGCGCGGCGATGGACAGCTTCAGCCCGGAACAGTCCAACTATTGCTGGACGGTCAGCAGCGAGTTACCTCACTATACGGCCTCATCCGTGGTAAGGCGCCGCAGTTTTTCGACGGCAACGCCAAAGCGTTCGAAGATCTGCGCTTTCATCTCGATGACGAGGCGTTTGAGTTCTGGCAGCCCGTCAAGATGGGCGAGGACTCGCGATGGGTCGACGTTCGTGAGATGTTCGCACGCGGACCTGGGCATATAATCGCCGATCTCGTAACAGACGCAAAGGACAATCCGCGACTGACCGACTGGATTGAGCGGATCAACCGCATAACGGAGATCCGTAACCGCGATCTTCACGTCGAGCAGGTCTCAGGCCAGGACAAGAGCGTCGATGTCGTCGTAGACATCTTCAATCGCGTGAACTCGGGCGGCACAAAACTCTCAAAGGGAGACCTTGCACTGGCCAAGGTCTGTGCGGAGTGGCCGGAAGCACGGGATGAGATGAAACGATGTCTGGGAAAGTGGCAGCAGGCTGGCTTTGACTTCTCGCTCGAGCTGCTGTTGCGGGCCGTCAACGCGATCGTGACGGGTCGGGCGCCGTTCTCCGCACTTGCCGATCGCTCACCTTCGGAAGTACAGGAGGGGCTAAAGCGCGCAGAGCTGGCGATAGACAAGGTCCTCAACATGCTCAGCAGCCGACTTGGGCTTAACCACGGCAGCGTGCTACCCGCCAAGTACCCGATCATAGTGCTCGTTCGCTACCTCCAGCAGCACGATATGTCATTTGGAGATCACGCTACATGCGACGGCCTGCTCTACTGGTACATACAGTCGTCGATGTGGGGACGGTATGCCGGCTCAACGGAGACCGTCCTCGCCCAGGACTTGTCAACGCTCGCGACGGCCGATGCCAATCCCGTTGAGCAACTGCTCATGGCTCTGCGTCAACAGCGCGGAGACCTCGCGGTCAAGCCCGCGGACTTCCGCGCTTGGAGTAAAGGGGCGCGCTTCTTCCCGATCCTCTACATGCTCACCCGCGTCGCCGGGGCACGCGACTGGGGCACGGGAGAGCTGCTCGACAAGACTGCGCTGGGCGATTACAGCAATCTCGAGATACACCACGTGTTCCCCAAGCGGGTGCTGTACGAGGCCGGATATGCGCGCGCGGACGTCAACGCAATCGCGAACTTCACATTCCTCACGGCCGAGACGAACAAGAAGATCTCAGGCCGCTACCCGATCGACTATCTGCCGGAATACAAAGAGCTGCAGCCTTCGGTCGTGGAGTCTCATTGGATACCGACGAATCGGCAGCTCTGGGAGGTGGACCGATATCCGGACTTCCTCGAGCAGCGACGCGAGCTTCTTGCCAAAGCGACAAACGCGTTTCTTGGTCAGCTCTATGGCTTGCATAGGTCTGAGCGAGAGGAGTTGCAGGTGGAGCCGGCGACGGTCCTGATCTCAGCGGACGGAGCCTCTGCCCTACGGGACAATGGTGCGTCGCAGAGCAATGGCGTGCCGGAAAACGAGGAAGACGCAATCGTCGAGATCCGGGGTTGGCTGCGCGATCGCGGCTTCGATGAGGGTGAACTCGATTATCAGCTTGCCGAAGAGGATGGCACCGCCTCGTTTGTGCTCGATGTCGCGTGGCCGCGTGGCCTACAGGTCGAGCTCAGTCAGCCTGTGGCATTGTTGCTGAACGAGCCGGTGGAGGTCTTCGAAGCAGCTGTAAAGGGAGGGTATCGGCCGTTCCGGAGCGCGTCGGAGTTGAAGGCGTATGTTGAGGGGCTTGCCGCCCAGTCACTTGCCGAGTAACGGAGGACGCCTCCGCCCCGCCAGGCGGCGTGCCCCGCGGGCTCCTCGACCGTCTCGAAACGCTCTGGTCAGCGAACCTCCCGTGCTCTGCGATAAACCCGCCCCGCATAGAGGTCCATCAGCACCTGGCGAAAGTCCTCGTCGTCGAGGATCTTCTTGTAAATCTCATCATTGGCGTCGACACGCGTAACAATGGTTTGCAGGAACTTCCGATCAAAGGCCAAGCGAAAGTTGTCGAGGCTGTTGCTCTTGGCCTGGTCCGAAAGCTCGTCATCGGCGATCCAGCTCTCCTCGAACTGGTCCAGCAGCAGCTTGTCGACGTCGGTGAGATCGGTTCCGAAGCGTTCGTTGAGAACCTCCACGATGCTGGAGAGGTGCTCGAGTTCGAGCTCCTGCTGAGCGCCTTTGCCCTCCCCAAAGAACGACCGCACTTCGCCGGTGTCGGATGCCAGCGACAGGGTGCCGCTGAAGGTCATCTGATGGCGCAGGTGCGTGAGCTCAACCTCCGTGCCGAGGTCGAGCCGCTCGACAGTGCCGGTGTCACGCAGATAGAGCGAGAGCGCGCGACAGTAGACATAGTCGCGCTCGAGCGAGGGGTCCGTAAAGGCCACAATCTGGGAGACGAACGAGTACGTCCGCACGAAGCGGGTCAGCGCGTCGCGGAACTCAAGCCGCTCCTCGTCGCCCATCTCCTCAAGGCGGGCCTTGGCCGGACCGATCGCGGCGTAGGTCTCCGCCGAGCGCTTCTCATCCGATGCACCGGCACCGAGCAGTGCGGGCATCGCCGCCTCGATCTCCTCGGCCCGCAACACGTCAAAGTCATCGAGGCGGCGCCTGGTGTCAGAGAGGATGTTGGGATCCGTCGGCGGCGCGACGGTGCAGCCGTGAAATTGCTCGAACGCCTCGACCATGTCCTCGGTGTCATTGCGGAAGTCGAGCACGAAGGTGTTCTCCTTCAGCGGGTGGATGCGATTCAGGCGTGAAAGCGTCTGAACCGCCGCCAGACCGACCAACGGCTTGTCGACGTACATAGTGTGTAGCAGTGGCTGGTCGAAGCCCGTCTGAAACTTCTCGGCGACGATCAGCACGGCGTACTCTGGTGTCCCGAACTCCTCGGCGGTGCGGGCTTCGGGAAAGGCGTTCATGTTGGCCTCCGTCAGCGGCGTCTCCGTACCGTCGTCGATTTTGCCCGAGAACGCCACGAGCGTCCCGATCTCGCTGTAGCCCTTGGCCTTGATGTACTTGTCGATGTTCCGCTTGTAGCGGACGGCGTGCAGCCTGGAGGACGTGACGACCATCGCTTTGGCCAGGCCGCCCATCTCCTTGGAGGTGTGCTGGCGGAAGTGCTCGACGACGATCTCAGCCTTCTGGGCGAGGTGATGAGGATGCAGGCTGACGAAGCGCGCGATCGCTCGGCGTGCCTTCTTCGCGTCGTACTCGGGGTCTTCTTCGGTGGCCTTCTCGAGCTTCCAGAAGGTTTTGTACGTAGCGTAGTTTTCGAGCACGTCCATAATGAAGCGCTCCTCAATCGCCTGGCGCATCGAGTAGAGGTGAAACGGCTCGTGCTTCCCGGTCTTGGCGTTTAGCCGACCGAACATCTCGAGCGTCCGCCCCTTGGGAGTCGCGGTGAACGCGAAGTAGGAGAGGTTCGATTGGCGACCGCTACGCGCGCCGACCGAGCGAGCGAGAGCCTCCTCGACAGGGTCAATCGCTTTCGCGAGCAGCCCAGAATCCTCTGCCTCTGCGGCGGTCAGCTCTTGTTCCTCTCCGGCTCCGAGGGCCAACCGCAGATCCTTGGCGGCCTCGCCGGTTTGGGATGAGTGCGCCTCGTCGATCACAACCGCATAGTTGCGCGCGGCGACATCGCCAATCTTGCCGATTACGAACGGGAACTTCTGCAGCGTGGTGATGATGATTCGTGCTAGCTCGCCCTTCAGCGCATCAGCGAGCTGCGTGGAGTCCTCGTCGATCTTCACGACCACCCCACGGGCATGCTCGAACTGGTAGATCGTGTCCTGGAGCTGTTTGTCGAGGATCACGCGGTCGGTGACGACCACAACCTTGTCGAATACCTTGCGGTCCTCAGCGGTATGCAGAGTTGAAAGGCGATGCGCCGTCCACGCGATCGTATTGGACTTGCCCGACCCGGCCGAGTGCTGGATCAGATACGAGTGCCCGGCCCCGTTTGCGGCGGCATCGGCCTCCAGCTTCTTGACCGCGTCCCACTGGTGGTAACGAGGGAAGATGACGGTCTCGGCTGCCCGACGTGCGCTGAGCGAGCCCTTCGCGGGGCGCTCGACGTTGATAAAGCGATGCAGGATGTCCAGCCAGGCATCCTTGACCCATACGTGCTCCCAGAGGTATGAGGTCTTGTGGCCGTTGGGGTTCGGCGGATTACCTTTGCCAAGATTGTGTCCGAGGTTGAATGGAAGGAACCGGGTTGACTTCCCATCGAGCTTGGTCGTCATCGCGACGGCATCGGGATCAACCGCGAAATGCACGAGCGCACGCCTCCCGAGCGTGACGTTCTTCGGGTCGCGGTCGTTGCGGTACTGCTCGATCGCGTGCTCGATGTTCTGGCCAGTTAGGTGGTTCTTCAACTCCGCCGTGGCGACCGGAATGCCATTCAGGAACAGGCACAGATCGAGCGTCTTGTTCGAGTCTGGGTCGTAAGGCAGCTGGCGAGTGACGGTTAGCCGGTTGGCGTCGTAGTCCGCCACCAGCTCGGGCGCTATCCCAAATGCGGGCTTGCGATACGAGAGTCGGATCTCGACATTCTGATCGCGAATGCCATGCCGCAGTACATCGACAGTCCCGCGCTCGTCGATCTGCTGCGCAAGGCGCTGGGTGAACCTTTGCCGAGCCAGTTGATCCTCACCACCATATGCCTTGACCAGACTCTTCCACTCGGGGCGTTGAGTCAGTTCGATAAACGTGTAGAGCTCACGGGTGTCGAGACCGAGCGTCGCGTCGAACTCTGCCCGGTACTCCGTGTCAGTCCCGAGCTGGCATGCTCGATAACCACCGTCGGTAACTAGATGCCGGCTGATCTCGTCCTCGAGAAGCTTCTCGCTGACCGAGCTCATGCTGCATCCGGGATGTCGAGTTGGCCGGTTACGGTTGCGGTGATTAGGGCGTCGCGGCGCTCTCGGAGAAGCGTGATCTGCTTCGCCAGCTGCCTTGACACCAGTTCAACGGCCCTCCTGCTGATTTGCAGCGATGCGACTATATTCTGTTGCTCGTCGAGTTCGGGGGCGGGGATTCGGAGCGACCGTACGGTTTCTTGACTGATATTTGGCTGACCGGAGCCATACGCCATATCGACTATATGACTGCGAAAAGTCAAAAGCCACCAATACGCAAAGTCCTGATCGAGGTCGCCGGCACCCCAAATTGCACAGCAGGCCTGGTTGACAGTAGCGTGGGTTTGGAGTACGCCGAGACGACCGACGGTGGCGCCGTACATCGCGATGAGCACCGTTCCGGGAGGGAATATCTTGAGCGCACTGTAGTCGCGCATCGCATCTTCGGTTATGGTACGTGACGTCGTAAAAATGTCAGTCTCGCGCAGCTCGGTGGTCGTCACCCACGGAATACCACCCTCGTCGACGTAATAGAGCCCTCGACCACTCTCTGGCGTCGTTCCGCTTCCCGTTGCCTTGCACCACGCGATCTTATGCGGTCGCCAAGACCTTGGCACAGGATTTAGCCAATAAGGGCCAGGGCTCCATCTCTGCGAAACCGAATCAGCACCGGTGAGTAGTCGCCTGGCTGCGCAAAGCCACCGCTCCTCCAACAACTCCACCATCCGCCGCTTCGCTGCAATGAGAGCGTCGATCCTCGCTATCTCGCAGTCGAGATAATCAGCGATTGTACATTGGGTGGAATAGTCCGGTAGTGTGATACGTCGATTTAGAGTCTCCTCGACTCGCACATATGGCTGGGCAGTGCCACCCTTCTCCCAAAAACCCTCGTTGTTTATTAGGTACCAAAGAAACCGAGCGTCGTGGCCTTTGGTAGGCAACAAAACAACAGTATTCGCGACCGTGCCCCATTCACCCGAAGCCTGGAAGACCTTGCCGCATCTGGCCCCGACAGCACTCAACACCAGACCGTCCCCCTGAAAGGTAGCCTCCTCCAACCAGACATCCTGCCCCGACGCGCTAAAACCAGGGTACAGCTCCGGAGTCGGTTCTGCGCTGACCGCACCCTTGATGAGGCCTGAGCTTTTACCCCCCATTCGCAAAGCCCGCTTCAACGGAAGGCGTCCCCAACTCATCCCGCAACCGTCGCCAATAGCTGCTGAATCTCGTCCTCCAACTCCTTGATCTCGCCGTCAATCGCTTCCAACGGGCGCGACGGAACGTACCTGTAGAAGTGCCGCGTTAACGGAATCTCGTACCCGATCTTGGTCTTGTCGTGATCCACCCACGCATCGGAAACGTACGGCAGAACCTCGTCACGCATGTTGTCATCGACCACGGTTCGATACTCCAGCGTCGCGAACCGCTCGGTCGGATCCTCTATGAATTCCACCGGCAGGGGAGGCAGTGGAACGTTCTCGTTGTCGCGCAACTCTGAATCCGGCTCGGGATTGCCCTTGCGGTCGGTGATAATTGGGGCCTCCTCGTCGCGTATAGCTAGCGCCGACCATAGGGCCTTCTGTGAGGACGCTCCGAGCTCGAGAACGCCGACCGCGCCCTTGAACGTCTCGACCAGCTCCCGTTGGGTGGCGAAGCCTGCTCCTCGCTCATCTTCGAGCAGCTCCCTTACGGCCGTCTGCGTGTCCGCCGGCAGCTTCTGGATCGGCTTGGCTGCCAACGCGACCGCGATCGTCTCGTCGGTAATCTCCCAGCGCAACCGTAACGGCCGCTCGACTGTGATCCGCAGGAAACCGAACGCCTCGTTGGGAAAGATCTTGACCTGCTCTCCTTCGGTGAAGTCGCCATACAGCCGAGTGATCTCCTCGATCTGTGTCCTGGATATCTCCTTACGCTTCTCGCCTAGCGCCTTGCGCATCTTCACAAAATATTCGCGGGCGTCGACCAACTGCACCTTGCCGCGACGCTCGGGCGCCTTGCGATTAGTCACAACCCAGAAGTAAGTGGAGATGCCTGTGTTGTAGAAGAGCTGATCCGGCAGGGCGACCACAGCCTCCAGCCAGTCGTTCTCGATGATCCAACGACGGATCTCCGACTCGCCCGACCCGGCGGCGCCGGTGAACAGTGGCGAGCCGTTGAACACGATTGCCACACGCGAGCCACCTTCCTCAGAACGCTTCATCTTGGAGATCATGTGCTGCAGGAACAGGAACGAGCCATCGTTGATGCGCGGCAGCCCAGCGCCGAAGCGTCCGTTGAAGCCCTGAGTTTCCGCCTCCCTGCGGACCTCGTCCGCGACCTTCTTCCACTCGACGCCAAACGGCGGATTGGCGAGCAGATAGTCGAAGCGCCCGCCCTCGAAGTGGTCTTCGGAGAAGGAATTGCCGTAGGCGATGTGCGAGGCATCCTGGCCCTTGAGCATCATGTCTGAGCGACAGATCGCGTATGTCTCGGCGTTCAGCTCCTGCCCAAAGACCTCCAAGCGCGCCTGGGGGTTCAATGCGCGCAGATGGTCCTCGGCGACGGACAGCATCCCGCCCGTCCCGCAGGCGGGGTCGCACAGCGTCTTGACGATCCCCGGCTTCGTGAGGATGTCGTCGGCGTCGTCGATGAACAGCAGGTTCACCATCAGCCGGATCACCTCACGCGGGGTGAAATGCTCGCCTGCGGTCTCGTTGGAGAGCTCGGAGAATTTGCGGATCAGCTCCTCGTACAGGTAGCCCATCTCGATGTTCGACACGACCTCCGGATGCAGGTCGATGTCGGCGAAGCGGCCGATCACCTGGTAGAGCACGTTGGCCCGCCGCATCCGCTCGATCTGGACCGTGAAGTCGAACTTGTCGATGACGTCCTTGGCGCCCTTGGAGAAGCCGCCGATGTAGAGGCGCAGCGCATCGGCGATCCGGTCCGAATCGTCCAACAGCTTCGTGAACGTCAGCGGGCTCGTGTTGAAGAACTGCTGATCGGCGGCGATCTGCAGCGGCGTCTCGATGTTCTCGATCCGGTCGGCGAGCTGTTTGTGCTTCTTCAGGACCGCCTGCTTGGTGGGCTCGAGCACGCAGTCGAGGCGCCGGATCACGGTCAGCGGCAGGATCACCTTGCCGTACTCGGACTGCTTGTAGTCGCCGCGGAGCAGGTCGGCGACCGACCAGATGAAGGCGGCGTGATTCTTGATCGTCGATTCGGTCATGCCGCCGTCGGCTCCTCCCCTGGTCATCGCTGGACGCTTCGCCGCAAGACTACCGACGCACCGCCAACCATTGGAACGACACGCCCTCGAAGCTCTTTACTGCGTTCTCAATGTGCGCTGCCAATTCGACAAATCCGGCTTGTGCACATCGAGACCCTCGTCGAGCGTCGAGACAACCCTCGCAACGACATCTGCCAGCTCGCGGCGGATTTCGAAGTCCCATACGCGCAACACTGTCCACGCGGCTGCGGCCAGATCGGCGTCGACTTCCCGGTCCCGCGACACATTTCTCGCGATTTTCTCGTCCCAGTAGCGTCCCGAGCGGCCGGGACGATGCCGGGATGGGTGCCCGTGCCAGAACGCTCCGTCGACGAACAGGGCCACGCGGAGAGCCGGCCACGCAAGATCGGGTATGCCCGTGGCACGCCTGTAGTGGCATCGCCACCCACGGACACCGGCAGCGAACAAAGCTCGACGGATCGCCATCTCCGGAGACGTGTCCTTAGCCCGAACTGCCGTCATGATGCGGCGCCGTTGCTCGGATGTGCGCGTGTCTGTCATGAGCTTCGTCCGTCGCTGGGCTATGTTGAGCAGGACGTACCCTGCGCTGGTCGACGCTACGGCCGCCGTCGCGGATAGTCTACATCGCGTGCGAGGTCGTGAGCCAGCGTCACGAAGCAGACGTCGTTCGGCAGCATCTGCCGGGCGACGGCCCGTGGCAGTGGACCTCTTCGGTGGAGTCGGGGGAATGGCTCTCGGTTTCGAGCAGGCGGGATTTGACCTCGTATGTGCCGTGGAGTTCGACCCGGCTCATGCCGCGGCACATCGCTTCAACTTTCCGCAATGCGAGGTGCTCCAACAGGACGCTACGGGCATCTCCGGCAGTCGCCTACGCCAAGCCGTACAAGACGGTCTACGACGACACCAACGAACAGATAAAGAGTGTCGGGTCGATGTCGTCTTTGGGGGCCCCCCTTGCCAGGGCTTCTCCGTCGGGGGCCAACTCGACCCAAACGATCCTCGCAACCAACTTGTCAAGGAGTTCGCAAGGCTCGTCGTAGCGCTAAAACCGTCTGCATTCGTCCTGGAGAACGTACCCGCGATGGCCACCAGGGTCTTTCCAGGCGAGGAGGATACTGTGCCGAGATGGCTCGCTCAACACCTTAGGGCCGCCGGATACGAGGTCGCACCACCGATCATCCGCAATGCAAGCCACTTTGGAGTTCCCCAAGACCGCCGCCGACTCCTAGTCGTAGGGGTCCGCAAGGGCCTCAGGATGCCAGCCATCCCCGAAGCCACCCATGCGGCTAGACCCAAGCTGCCGACTCGAGCGGCTAGACGTGGAGATCAAGGACATCGTGCTACCGAGAGCTCGCTCCCATTGGGCCCCTCGATCCGCGATGCACTCGCCGACTTGCCCGATATAGACACGTTCGATGAGCTCCTACACGCAGATTCGGTCGAGCTACCGCAGGTCCTGCGCGACTGTATGCGACACATTGCATCGCCATACGGACGGCGTATGGCCGGCCTCAACTCGGACGAGTCGGATCTCTCGTGGCCGCGCCAAGGCAAACCGTCATGCTTGACATCGTCGCTGCGCACCGTTCACAGCGCAAAGGTTCTAGAGCGATTCACGGCGGTCGAACCAGGAGCTCAAGAGCCGGTCAGCCGGTTCGTCCGCCTTCATTTCGACGGAGTCAGCCCAACGCTTCGTGCCGGCAGCACGCCAGACCGGGGGAGCTATAGCGCACCTAGACCGATCCATCCCCAGTACGATCGAGTCATCTCCGTCCGCGAGGCAGCCCGATTGCATGGGTTCCCCGACTGGTTTCGCTTCACGGCCGCAAAGTGGCACGGTTTCCGCCAGGTCGGCAATGCGATGTGTCCGCCGCTCGCGAAGGTCGTAGCCGAGTCGGTCCGCGAGGCTCTACGGCTGCCCACAGAAAAGCCACAAACTCGACTCAGTTTAGGCGATCCTAATCTGCTTTTGACTTCCTCTGCTGCCGGCCGCCGACGTCAAGACGTCCGGCGCGCGGCCTAGACTACATAGTGCTAGCCGGTAGAGTTGTAACTGACCGAATCGACTATTCTCGAACATCATGCCCCCAAAGTCTATGCCCATCATCGATGCGAGTCCCACCAAGGAATTCTTCATCGAGATGCTCACGCGAGATATCGAACTCATTCCCGCGATCATCGACCTCGTCGACAACTGTGTCGACGGAGCTCGCCGCCTCAAGGAGGACGGACCGTACAAGGACTTATCGGTACGCCTGACAGTCAACCCAACCGAGTTTCGTATCGCCGACAACTGCGGAGGCATGGACCTAGACACCGCGATCAAATACGCATTCCGGTTCGGTCGCCCGGCAGCAATGGCACGAACCGATGGCTCCATCGGACAGTTTGGCGTAGGAATGAAGCGAGCCCTATTCAAGCTAGGCACGGCATTTACGGTCGACTCTACGGCGGCGCACTCAAAATTCGTGCTCGAGGTCGACGTCGTCGAATGGAGCAAAGAGAAGAGCTGGGATCTCCCGTTACAAAGCGCTTCGTCAGACAAAGCCATCCCCATTGCAAAACGCGGCACCATGATCGCGGTTGAGTCGCTTCACCCAAGGATCGCCGAGGAGTTCGGGCTCGACACATTCCTGAGTCACCTTCGCCACGAGCTCGAACGGGCACACCAGCACAGCATCGCTCAAGGCTTGGCGATCACCCTGAACCAGACCCCCTTGCACATCAATATCGGCGAGCTTCTCCAATCTAATGACCTCCGTCCAGCCGTGACCGAGTTCTCCGTTGACGGCTCCGCGGATGACGTTGACGTCAAGATCTACTGCGGCGTCGCCGACTCAAGTCCTCGTGACGCCGGCTGGTACATCTTTTGTAACGGACGACTAGTTATCGAGGCGGACCAAACCAGCGTCACAGGATGGGGCGCAAGGGATGGTCAGGCCATTCCTTCCTATCACAACCAATTTGCCACCTTTCGTGGTTATGTTTTCATGGAGAGCAACGACGCCGGGAGACTCCCGTGGAACACCACAAAGACCGGTGTCGACGCCGATTCCGATGTCTTTCGTCGAGTTCGCCGAGAGATGCTCCAAGTAATGCGCCCCGTCATTACCTTTCTTAATCAACTGGATGCTGAGAAGGATCACGAGGCGCAAGACGGACCAGGACCGCTCACCCTAGCCGTCGATGCCGCCGAGGCTGTCCCTTTCACCGAAGCCAAAGCCAGCCCGCTCTTTGTAGCACCAGAGCCGACAAAAACTAAACCCGCCGGACCGCGGACCGGTCGCATTCAGTACAGCAAGCCGATCGATCAGATCTCGGCCGTGAAGAAGGCCCTTGGTGCGACCACCTACGTGGAAGTCGGCGACCTCACCTTCGACTACTTCTACGATCTCGAGTGCTCCGCCGAATGACATCGAGCTATGAACGGGTGAACTACACACTCAAACCAGCGAAGCACATCGAGCGCGGGATGATCTTTGAGGCCCTGCAGCGCCTTCGAGTATTTACCCCGCTACGACGCTATCGATATATCGGATTCGGCTCCACCTATTTTGCCGACTTCACGCTTGTCCATCGCGTACTCGGCATCAACAAAATGGTCAGTATCGAGCAGGACGAAGGGCAACGGGAGCGGTTCCTCTTTAATCGTCCGTTCCGTACTGTGAAGTTGCTCTTTGGGACATCGCACGAATTACTTCCCACCCTCAACTGGATCACACCGTCCATCGTCTGGCTCGACTACGACGTTCCTCTGACAAACGATGTGCTGACAGATGTCGACTGGGTTTGCTCGGCAGCACCGTCGGGCAGTGCACTGATCGTGACCGTCAACGCCCACCCTGCCAGCGTTCCTCCTGGCGAGAAAGACGTGCGCATTGAGGAACTCCGGAAGAACATCGGCGCCGAGAATACCCCCAACGGGATCACCGCCGATGGTCACCTTGCTGGATGGCGTCTAGCAGCAGTCGGCCGGACTGTGCTCGACAGCACTATCCGGGAAGCAGTTCGCGATAGGTCGTCCCCCGGGGCCGAGATCTCATATCAGCAATTATTTAATTTTCAGTACCAAGACGGGGCGCGCATGTCGACCGTGGGAGGCATCCTGCTCGACGAGCGTCATCGCCGAGAACTAAACCGCTGCTCTTTTAACGACCTCGATTATATCAGGCAAGCTGTTAACCCCTGTCATATCACTGTTCCGTTCCTCACAAATCGCGAGATTCGGCTATTAGATCGCCACCTACCCGCAACCCAGGTAGGTGCAAAGCTTACCGCGATCCCCGACGCGGACCGCAAAGCCTACGCCGAGATCTATCGGTTCTTTCCGAATTTTGTGCACGCGGAGTTTTAGCCGCAACCACCTTTATCGCTCGCCAGAAGCTGCTCGCCTCAGCTGCAATAAACTGCCTTGGCGTGTGAGTGTACGATACGTGTGCCCGCCACTATGTCAATGAGCTCGGTTTCCTGCGTCGGGGAGGCGATCCATCGCATAGTCGTAGGTAAGCCACGGACCTCGAGCAGGCCAGAGCGGACTATGCGACTTCCGGCTGACGATCATCGGCAAGCTCTCGTCGGGCCAGAAGCACACCGCCATCAACAGATGACCAAGCATCAGCACACATACTGCCAGCCGCAAGGGCACGGGCATAATCTACGACCTGCGGGGCAAGATGAGCCGTCCTGTGTTTGACGGAGACTTGTTTGTAGAGCAACGGTGGACGATCGAGAGAAACGTCCCAAGCTCTGCGTACCGTTGTCCGCATGACTCGAAACCCGGCGAGAACCGGACGCACGCATCTTGCGTTAAGCCGGCCGTCGATCCTGGGGCACCTTATAAGATGCTGCGGCATCCCTCGGGCCACGCCGAGCGTGCCGCGATCTCGGATGCTTCCGAGCGTAACGCGCCATCGCACCCGAGGCACAGATCGACAAACGCGGCTTCAATCAGAAGGTCGCCAAGGCCCGACAACGCTTCGAAGAGCTCGAGCCGGCAAACCCCGGATCACATGTATGATAACAAACTTGCTATCATACCGGCGAGACCAAAGGAACCCATGTGAAACTCACCGACCTCAAAACAAGCGAGCAGGTACTGGCCGATGAGCTACGCGACCCTGAGTTCAAGCGCGAATGGGACCGGACCGCCCTCGCACGGGCAGTTGCGCTGAAGGTGCTCGCCTACCGCACAGAGCACGCCCTCTCCCAACGAGGCCTGGCGAAGCAACTTGGCATGACCCAGCCACAACTCGCACGCCTCGAGGCCGGCGAGCACAACCCCACAATCGACACCCTCGCACGCCTCGCCCAAGCACTCGACACCGAGTTCGCGATCGACATCCACCCACACCAACGGCTACCCAAGCTCCTCAGCGCACAAGCACGTGGCAAGAACACAATCGCCTCCTACCAGACCGACACGGCGGCCGTACTGCTAGCAGCAGGTTGACCTCTCTGAGCCGGACCAGCTTGACGGAGGGCCCCCGCCTCCCGTCTCTAATCTTCCGGCTCTTACACCCACCTCTGAGACCGGCGAAACCAGCCTTGTGCGGACAGCAGGTGTCGTTGTCTCCTATATTGATGCTTATTATCGAGATGTATAACATCCTGAATCAGGATGTCCAACATCCGGATTGAGAGCTTTCAAGCAGCCGATCAACGCGATGCGCTTGGCCGCCAACTCGGTGACCTTCGCCACGCCGCACCGACGCAGCCCGTGGGCACAGGACCCCCGAGCGTCACCTCAGCTGGCTGGCACGACTCACGTCGGCGAGCCAGCGCAGCGCTCGACTTCTCAATCCTTCGCGTATGTAGAAGAATCCGCCCCACACGATGCCCGCGATCATCTTCGACCTCGACGAGACGCTGCTGGATACCAGCATGCTGCAGGAGGACCGCACGCATCGCCGGTGGCGCCAGGTCGCCGGCCGGCTCGACGAAGTTCAGTCCTACACAGACGCCAGGTCGCAAACCCAGGCTGCGGATCTCCCGGCCCGAGTCAAGGAACTGGGCTTCCAGGTGGGGGTTCTCACCCACAGCCCGCGCTGGTATGCCCAGCGACTGCTCGGCGCGTTCGACATTCCCTACGACGCCTTGATCACCGGCTCCGACGGCTACTCGCCCAAGCCCGATCCAAGTTCCTTGCGGGCGATCGCCGCCGAACTCAACGTCGCCGTCGAGGATTGCATCATGGTCGGCGACGATGCCGCGGACATCGGAGCGGCCCAGAACGCCGGCGCGGTCAGCATCGGTGTTGCGTGGTCGCGACGGGCACCTGAGTCCTGGCGCCGCCGTTGGCCAGACTTCGCGATCGCTCGGCCGGATCGGCTCATCGATGTCCTCGACAAAGATGGTTCGCGCCTCCCGTTCGCCGAGGCGGTTCTGGCGGGGAATCGACCCTTCTGGCATTGGGGTTCCCTACTCCGGCTGGGCAACGAGATGTATGGAGCGGGGCACTACTACACCCAGTCCGACAGCCGGCACCCGAGCGATGCACTATCGCGGCTGATCATCAAGGCCAAGGACGACCCGGATTCCGCCGAGCGTGTCGGCGAGCTACTTGCCGGGCTGATCGCCACACCGTGGAAGGGCATGGATGTGGACCTGATCACATCCGTTCCACCGAAGCCGGACCAGACCTACGATCGTTTCGGTTCAGTTCGAGCATCGATCGCCGCCGCGGCGGGCAAGATCGAGCGAGGCGACGTTCTGCGGCAGCTCTTCGATGACGACGACTACAAGCATCAGCGGGCAGAGGACCGCCCCGCACGAGTGAGCGAGCGCTTCGCCTCAGCTGCATTAAGCAATGAGCGCGTATTGCTCATCGACGATGTCATCACCAGCGGCGGCCAAGCCGAAGAGTGCCGCCGTCAGATGCTCGCTCGGGGCGCCAGTCGAGTCGTCGTCCTCGCGCTGGGTGTCACACAGGACAGACTGCCGCGCGCCTGCCCCGAGTGCGGTGGCTTCCTGCGCCTAATCACCACAGGCCCTCGCGGCGACTTCATCGGCTGCTCCAACTTTTACCGAGGCTGCCGCTTCACGGAGGAGGCACCCTCTGTGTAGCCGCCGTCAGCCCATGCCGAGCGGCATGCTCAGCGTCTGCTGATCGCTGCTGAGCCCCGGCCATGCATGCGCCTGCTCTATGGCCTGCACAAACTCACCAAGGTCATCACGACTCACCGGCTGGGCGAGCGGCTGATCACCCAGACGAGAGCACAGTGCCTTCGCACTGCTCCACGCCGGCAAGATCGAGCACAGCTCACGCGCGGGCCTCTCCAGCAACACGCGCAGGCCCTCGCTGGCGCCGTTCTCGTTGCGCGGGACCGGACAGAACAACGGGCGCCCCTGCGCGGCCGCGAAACGAGCAGTGTGCATCGTCCCGCTTTTCACACCGCTCTGTGCAACGACCACGGCGACCGACAGACCGCTCTGCAGACGGTCGCGCGCAATCAGGTGCTGCGGGCGAGCTTGCTCGCCGAACGGCTGCTCTGAGATCAATGCTCCACCCTCATCGACTATGCGAGCGGCCAAGGCCCTGTTCTCCGCCGGATAAACGCCATCCAGGCCGCCGCCCATCACCGCAATCGTGGGCGCCCCGTGCTCGAGCGCCGTGCGATGGGCGATCGTGTCGACGCCCTTGGCCAAACCGCTGACGATGCCCCACCCGCCATCCGCGAGTGCCCCGGTCAAGTTCTCGGTCGCCGAGATTCCAAAGACCGTTGGCTCGCGCGTGCCAACAACCGCGACCAGCCGCTCACGAGCCAGCAGCTCGACATTGCCTCGCACATACAGCAGCGGCGGTGGGTCCGACAGGCCACGCAGGCGATCGGGGTAGTGCTCGTCGAAGAAGCTAACCAGCCGCACATCCGCGTCCGCGTAATCCGCCAAACGTCGCTGTGCCTCCTCGAAGGCCACATCGACTTCGCTGCCATAGCGCTCGAGCAGCTGCTCCATCTGCGTGGAGTGGAGCGTCGCGTTCAGCGCCGTCACGGGTCCCACCCGCGGCAAGGACTGCAGCGCCATGAATCCGGCGGCGGAGCGGAAGTCGTTCGTGGCCAGCGAGGTCATCGACGATCCTGCCCGACTCCGTGGACATCCGCGGCACTCCAGCTGGATTTGTCCGAGTACATGATGGTCCTAACTCTAGACCCAAGCGGAGACGGTGGAGGGCGGTGATGCCCTCCACGACAAGGTGCGCGGCCGGGATCTCCCCTCGGCCGAAACGAGGGCCAAGCCGCGTGAGAGGATGTGGCCATGCCTGAGGAAGACGAGACACGAGAACTAGTCGAAGCCCTGGGCAGAGGGATGGCCGAGCGCCTCTCAGCGCAAGGGTGGACCGTCATGGACGACCAGCGGGCGCCTCATCGTCGCCCCACCTGTGGAGCGTTCCAGCGCGCGCTCGGCGACGGCTTCTCGACTGTCGCGATCTTCCCGTCCGAATCCAAGGAGTGGAGACCCCTGGAGGATGGCCGCATCGAGTCCTCGGGCCTGGCCGTCGTGGGACGTATCGGTGTCGGATACGAGTCCGCGGAAAGGCTCATTTCGGCGTGTACAGGGTCGAGGGTCTCGGGGATCGTCCTGAACGCCCCGACAATCTCGGCCACGGCCAGCGTAGCCGCGGACCTGGAAGAGGCGGAAGAGCAGCTCGCTCGCTTCGTGGACGAACACGCCGTCGCCGTTGCCCAGCGCTACGCCGACGTCGACACGCTGATCGACGCGCTACGCGCCCACACCGCCTTGCCGTTCACCGGCGAAGCCGGCTCCTGGTACGTGTCCCTGGGCATCGATCCCGACAGCGGCCTGGGCCCGGTGGAGAGCACCGAAGCGGAGCTCGTTCCTGCGCTGCTCGCGATCGCCAGCCGAAACGATGAGGCGCGGGAAGCACTGGCGGACTACACCGCGCGCGGCGTCGAGGGCATCGAGAGCCGCGCCTACCGCCGCTTCGCGCGCCAGCTCATCCGCTGGCTCGACTCCGGCGGTCAGCTGCCCCACCCGACCACGCCGCCGCAATGGCCGCCTCCGTCGAGCTTGCAATGGAAGCCTCAATCCGTGCCGAGCTTCGCGGAGTTCTTCTTCGACGGGGATCGCAAAACGAAGGCTCGCGCAAAGCAACAGGCTCGCAAGGAAGCGCTCGAAGCGGTGCGCGCAGCCGGCGACGACCAGAGCCGCGACGAGCTCAGAGCGCGGCTGGAGCAAGAGCTGAGCGAGCGCGACCTTTCGACAGAGCCGTTGCTGCTCGAGCGCCAGGTCGAAATGATCCTCGCCGACCGTGAGCCGTTCGGCAAGGTGCGTTTCGCGCTTCGCACCCTCAAAGCCCTCAAAGACTCTCCAGCCCCTCGCGCCCCCGGAGGCGGCATCCTCAAACAGGTCAGCGAACGACCGGGCGAGCCGGACGAGCCGGACGAGCCCGAGTGGCTCAAGCCGCCCGATCGCGCCGCCTATCCGGTGCACAGCATCAGCCCGCAGCGGACACGGGTCGAGCTCGACCCCGCCGCGTGCGAGTGGCTCGAGCGGATCAAGGAGACCGACCCAGGCCACCTCGCCGGGAGTCGCGATGTCGAGGTGTGGCTCACCAGGGGCAGCGAAGACGCCGTCGCCGATTCGCGCCTGGCCGTCCATATCGGCACCGAACGGGTGGGTGTGCTCCGCGCCGACGCCGAGGAGCGGTTCCGCCCCGTGATGGAGGCGGCCTCTGAGCGCGACGAGGATCCGTGGACGCGTGGCCGACTCTCTTCGACCTCCGGACCGCTGCCGTTCCTATTGGAGGTCGAACTGCCGGCGCCGATCCCCGTCGATGATCATCCCCCGGCTCGTCCAGGCCACCTCTGAAACTCACGACGATTCAAGGCGATCCCTGAGTAGCCCGGCCCATCACCCTCCGGATGAACTCGCCCTTCGCCTCGGTATACGCCTCGCGGTCATGCCTGAACTCCTCCGCCAGCCGGCGCTTCAGCTCGCCGTACTCCTCGGCGACGTCCCCATGCGCACGTAGATAGTCGCGAAACGTCAGCTCATCGCGAAACCTCTTCGTGTTCTCCTGCACGAGGTGCAGATGATGCGTACGCCGGCTTGGGTTGGGCTTGCAAAACCAATGCATCTCCTCGCTGCGATACGGCGCATACAGATACTCCAGCTCGCCAAGCCTCCCGAAGCACGCGCGTGACTCCTCCAAGCTCCGCACACCGACGAGGATGTCGATCACCGGCTTCGCCGCCAAACCGGGCACCGCCGTGCTGCCCACGTGGTGCACGCCGCCGGCCACCCACTCGCCGATCGCGTCCGTCAGCGCCGCGCTCTCCTGCTCGAAGCGCGCAGGCCACCTGGGGTCGTAAGGGACGATCCGGATCGGCTCGTCGGTCATCTCGTCACTACCTCCGCCTAAAGCCGCACCCGTGCTCTTCGACGATGGCTTTCGTTGCCATCGTTCGAGGATACGTAGGATCACACGATGGCCCAAGAGCGGAACGTATGCGCAGGACCCTTCGGAGCGATCTACGACTTCTACATCGAACGCCCCCTCCTCGCGCGGCTGATCCTTGGGGCGATGTGGGGAGTCGACCCGCGGCCCCTCTATCGCAGCCTTGCTTCGGTCGCCGAACTGCCCGACGGCGCGACCGTCCTCGATGTCCCCTGCGGTGGCGGGGTCGCTCTGCGCGGGCTGCGTCCCGGCCAGGCCGTCCGCTGGGTCGGCGTCGACATCGAGCCGGCGATGCTTGCCCGTGCCCGTCGTCGCGCGGCGCGGCACCCCGGCGCCGACATTCAGCTGATCGAGGGCGACATGTACAGCCTCCCGCTCGCCGACGCATCGGCCGACCTCTGCCTCTGCTACGGCGGCCTGCACTGCCTCTCCCGCCCCCAGGACGCGCTCGCGGAGATGGCGCGCTGCCTGCGCCCTGGCGGACGGCTGCTCGGCAGCACCTTTCTCTCGCGGGGCAGCCGCCGTCAACGACTGCTCCTGCGCAATGAGGATTTCGGTAGCACCGGCAGCGCTGAGGACCTGCGGGCGTGGTTGCATGGGGCGGGGTTCGACGACGTTTCGGTCGACCGTTCCGACGGGCTCGTGGTGTTCGGGGCGGCCAGGGCCTGAGGGCTTACGGGCAGCTCCATTACCCACCGGAGATCGCCTACGATCCACGCGTGGCGCTGCATCCCCTGACAGCCGGGTTTGCCGAGATGGCCGAGACGTACGAACGCGGGCGGCCCGAGTACGCGCCGGCGGTCGCCGGCGCGATCGCCGGCGAGCTTGCCATCCCACCCGCGGGGCCGGTGCTCGATCTGGCGGCGGGGACGGGGAAGCTCACGCGGGCGTTGCTCGGCGTGGGGCTCGACGTCGTCGCAGTGGAGCCACAGCCAGAGCTGCGCGAGTTGCTCGTGGCGAGCGTCGGCGAAGAGCGCGTGCGTGAGGGACTCGCCGAGTCGATCCCGCTGCCCGACGAGTCGATGGCGGCGGTGACCGTGGCCGACGCGTTTCACTGGTTCGACCACGCGGCCGCCCTGGCTGAGATCGAGCGCGTGCTGCGCCCGGGCGGCGGCCTTGCGCTGGTCGCGGTCGTGCCGGACTGGACGGGCGCGACGTGGGCGCACGAGATCGGCACGCTGATCGCCGGCATGATCACCGCACACCCCAAATTCGACGGCCCGCCGTGGCAGGAGTCCGTGCGCGCGGCCGGCGGCTGGAGCGAGCCGCGCGAGATCCACGTGACAACATCCCGGCCCGCCAACCCCGAGCTGATGGTCGACTACATCGGGTCGATGAGCTGGGTCGCCTCGCTGCCCGTCGACCAGCGCACCGAGACGCTGGCAAAGGTCGACGCGATCGTCACCGCCGGCGAGACACCCCCAGAGCTCCCAGTCCATGTGGTCATTGGCCTGACAACTCTCGCTTGAGCACCCTACATACGGTGCCAGCGTGCTCCCGCTCCCGAGCCCTCGGACCTGATCTTCTGTCCGTCTCGCAGCTCGTTGAGCACGAGCCTGATGGTCGCTGAGCTGACGTCCGGGAGCGCGCGCTGCACGTCACGAGTCCGGAATTCGCCTGAGGCCTGGGTGAGAATGTAGTTGCGGACTCGCTCCTGCTTGTTGCCGGAGGTCTCCTCGACGGCGGCGAACCTCTGCTCGAAGTCCTCATAAGCGCCATCGAGGATGCTCACAAAATAACTCGCCCACGGCCAGAGGCTGTGCTCTGAGGTGTGCCAGCCTCGCTGAGATTCGTAGAGGCTCGCGTAGTAAGCATTCTTGGACTCGTAGATCCGCTGCTCCACGCTCACGTAGCGGGCCACTCCATACCCCCCCGAGAGCAGCTCATAGGTCGTCAACAGACGTGCTAGCCGTCCATTGCCGTCCGCGACAGGATGGATCGCCAGGAAATCGAGGATCAATGCGCCGATCAAGACGATCGGGTGCGTACGGCCCTCCTGCTTGGCCGCGAGGTAGCGGATCAGCAACTCCGAGAGCAGTTGCGGGGTTTCTTTCTCGTCGGGTGGCGTAAAGACAATCTCGCGCCGACCGCCCTCGTAGGAGACGATCAGATTCTGGTCGCTCTTCAGATGGCCCCCGCGGCCATCGACATGGTTGAAGACGAGACGATGCAGATACAGAATCAACGGGATGCTCAGCGGCTCATAGCTCTCCAGGCGCGTGAGCCAATCGATCGCGTCGCGGTAGCCGGCGAACTCCTTCTCGTTGCGATTGCGAAAGCGCGGTGAGCCCTCCGCGATACGCTCAGCGCGCTCGTCGTCAAGGACGACGTTCTCGATCGCGTTCGACGCTGTGATCGAAGCGACGCGAGCATGCTCGGACAGCTGCTGAAGCAGTTCGGGCTTCTGGTCCTGAAAGAGCCGTTCCTGCCCCTTTCCCGTGTCGATCCTCGCAAGCGCGGGGCCCAGCTCCCGTGGCTGGCTGCCGAAGGTCTGATCGAGATCAACGAAGCTCCGCATGGTGCTAATGATCGCATAATAATGCTAAATATGCCGCCGATTAGCACGACTATGTCCTGATTAGCACGACTCGGTAGCGCGGAGAGCCGATGAAACGGGCGGAATCTTTCGCGGCTTGCCCGCTTGGGCGCGCTCACGCCAGCGTCTAGGATGGGCGCGTGGCAACCTTCGAGCAAGCAACCTCCAAGGAGCGCCGCTGATGTCTCGCACCCCCGCGCTCAGCGCACCGGCGGCAAGCGCGCCGTTCGAGCAGACGACGATCGAGCGCCGCGAGCTGCGCCCGCGGGACGTGCGGATCGAGGTCAAGTACTGCGGCATCTGCCACAGCGACATCCATCAGGTGCGCGACGAGTGGGGCGGGTCGATCTTCCCGATGGTCCCCGGCCACGAGATCGCGGGCGTGGTCGCGTCGGTCGGCTCGGACGTCGATCGCTTCTCCGTCGGCGACCGCGTCGGCGTGGGCTGCATGGTCGACTCGTGCGGCGAGTGCGAGTACTGCGTCGCGGGCGAGGAGCAGTTCTGCACGAAGGGCAACGTGCAGACGTACAACGCGCGCGACTACGAGGGCGAGGTGACCTACGGCGGCTACAGCCGCGAGATCGTCGTCAAGGATCACTTCGTCGTGAACATCCCTGACGCGATCGAGCTGCAGGACGCGGCGCCGCTGTTGTGCGCGGGTATCACGACGTACGCGCCGCTGAAGCACTGGCACGTCGGCGAGGGCACGAAGGTCGCGGTCATCGGCATGGGCGGGCTCGGCCACGTCGGCGTGCAGATCGCGGCGGCGATGGGCGCCGAGGTGACGGTGCTGAGCCAGTCGCTCAGCAAGCAAGAGGACGGGCTGCGCTTCGGCGCCAAGCACTACTTCGCGACTTCGGACCGCGAGACGTTCAAGCAGCTACAGGGCAGCTTCGATGTGATCCTCAACACCGTCTCGGCGAACCTCCCGCTCGACGCCTACCTGCGACTGCTGCGCGTGGACGGCACGATGGTCACGGTCGGCGCACCGTCGGACCCGGACAAGGTGCACGCGTTCTCGCTGATCGGCGGGCGACGCAGCCTCGCCGGCTCGGCGATCGGCGGGCTGGCCGACACGCAGGAGATGCTCGACTTCTGCGCCGCGCACGACGTCAGGCCGGCGATCGAGCTGATCTCGGCAGACGCGGTCGACGGCGCATACGACCGTGTAGTGCGCAGCGACGTGCGCTACCGCTTCGTGATCGACGCGGCGACGATCGGCTGACAACGGGCCATCGGCAGCGGAGCGACGCCTAGGCCTACTGCCGCTTCGCTGGCGATGTTAGAATCAAGCATCATGAATCAGGTCTCAGCAACCGCCACCCGCCGTACCACCGTTGCCGCAAAACGCTCGTCGCTCGACACACTCGAAGCAGAGGCTCGCAGGCGCGGAGTGACCTTGACGGCGGTGCTCGCGGAAGCCATCGACGAGAAGGCCCGGGCCCTGCATGCCGCTCGCCGTCCCCACCTCGGAATCGCCCGATCGACCGATGGCCGCTCCGCCGCAGAGGTCACGGCGGAGCCGATCGCGCACCCACCCGCATAGGGATGCCGTAGATGCCGCTGGTGCTCGACACCGGTCCGTTGCTCGCCGCCCTCGATGCGGCCGACCCCGATCACCTTCGATGCGCGCGACTGCTGGGCGAGACCCACGAGGACCTCGTCGTACCGGCCCTCGTACTCGCCGAGCTCGACTACTGGTGTCACCAGCGCCTCGGCGTCGACGCCTGGATCACGTTCCTCGACGACCTACTCGCCGGCGCCTACCGGCTGGAGCCCGCGACCACCGCCGATCTCGCGCGCTGTCGGGAGCTCCAAGCCCAGTACCACGACCAGTCGCTCGGCGTGGTCGACGCCAGCGTGCTCGCCCTGCTCGAACGACTCGGAGAGTCCAAGCTCGCGACGCTCGACCACAGACACTTCGCCCTGCTGCGCCCAAGCCACGTCGAGGCACTGCAACTGCTGCCCTGACAGTCGAGCCAGAGGATGGACTCCAGGTATTCCTGGGATATCTTGCTTTAGATGATCGACGCGACCAACGAGGTTCGATGGTGGAAGCGTCCTATCGCACCAGGCCCACTCGGGGCGACACTCGCCGCTGACGCCATCCTCCTGCTGCCGGCAGTTCTGGGAGCGATCTTCGCCTGGGCTTGGTGGCTGACCCTCCTCTTGATGATTCCCGGCATCGCGCTGCACCAACGAATCAGTTGGGGGGCAGCACGAGAACTGGGACTGCAAACACACTCGGAGGACAAACGTACGCAAATGATTCTCGGCGGCATCGTCGGAGGTCTTTGCGGCATCTCCGTGAATGTCGTACCTCACCAATACTTCGGGCTAGTCGTCGCCTGCGTCGGCATCGTGGCCAACCTCACAACACGGCGCTGGTTACTCGAACAGGCCCACCGCCGTCCAACGCTCCTGCGCGATGCCGACTGAGGACCCGGCCACCTGGGAGGACGTAAGTCGGATCGCGCTCGCGCTGCCGGAGACCGGCGAACGCGTCTCGCGCGAGATGCGGCAGTGGCGCGTAAAGGACAAGCTGTTCGTCTGGGAGCGTCCGCTACGGCCCAAAGAAATCGAGGCGCTCGGCGCCTCGGCACCCGACGGACCGATTCTTGGCGCACGTGTCGAGGACCTCGGCGTGAAGGAGGTGCTGCTCGCGGCCGATCCGCGCGTCTTCTTCACCACTCCCCATTTCGACGGTCACACATCGATCCTCGTGCATCTGGACCGAATCGCCGTCGACGAGCTCGGCGAGGTGATCATCGAGGCATGGCTCTCCCGCGCGCCCAAGACGCTCGCGCAGCGCTACGTCGACACTCAACTGACGCGCGAGTGAATCCGATGGCCTACGACGAGGATCTCGCCAACCGCATCCGCGAGCTGATCGGGACAGAGGCGGGCCTGACAGAGAAGCGCATGTTCGGCGGTCTCGCCTTCCTGCTCGACGGCCGCATGTCGGTGGCCGTCAGTGGACGGGGCGGCCTGATGGTGCGGTGCGACCCGGCGGAGACCGAGGAGCTGCGCGGCAAGCCCCACGCCGGGCCGTTCGAGATGCGCGGGCGCGCGGTCGACGGCTGGCTGCGCGTCGAGGCCGAGGGCGTGCGCAGGAAGCGCCAGCTCGAGCGCTGGGTGTCCCGCGGCGTCGCCTACGCGCGGTCGCTGCCGCCGAAGTGAGCTCGTCGAATCTCGTAGAAGACAACTCGAAGGGAGGTGCGTATGCCTGAAAGTGACCGCCTGCAGCTAACCCGCGAAATGTACGGCGCCTACGTGTCCGGCGATCGCTCTGTCGTCGAGCGGATCCTCAGCGACGACTTCACCTTCTCCAGCCCTGCCGATGTCGGCATCGACCGCGCGCGGTACTTCGAGCGCTGCTGGCCGAACTCCGAGCTCATCGAGGACTTCCGGTTCACGCGGCTGATCGAGGATGGCGACGAGGTCATCGTCACCTACGAGAGTACGCGGACCGACGGGAGCCGGTTTCGCAACACCGAGGTGCTCACGTTCGACGGCGAGAAGCTCGCCCGGGCTGAGGTCTACTTCGGCTGGAACCTTCCCTGAGGCCCAGAGCGCGGCCGACGCTCAGAGCGTCGACTTGACGAGCGCCGCGCCGATGCGGTCGCCGACGGCGGTGAACAGGCCGAGCGGCTGCGTCAGCGCGGACATTGCCGCCGCGCGACCCCTGCTGTGGCGCGCGCCGAGGCCGGTCGCGATCAGGCGCATCGCGACGGCGAGCGCGGGGAGCGGGCGGAAGAAGACCGTCAGCTCGCAGATCTTCCCCTGCTCGTCCAGGCGCATGTGGTCGACCATCTCGAGCTCCCTGCCGTTGACGCGCGCTTTCGCGACGAGCACCGCGCGGTCGTCGCAGACGAGCTGGTCGGTGTAGCGCAGGTCGTCGAGCACCTCGATCACGACCCCCGTCACCGCCCTGATCTGCTCGTGCCCGTCGAACGTGAACGCGCTCGTCAGCGGCGAGCGCAGCACCGCGTCCGCCGCGAACGCGTCCACCGCGGCGTCGAGATCCCCGCGTTCCATCGCCACGCGAAGGTCGAGCTTGCTGGTGTCATCTGCCTGCGCGGACACGGCCACTCCCTTGATCGACGTCGAAGACCTCATAGAAAGTAGTTCAAGCGGCGCATGCGCCGCTTGCGGGGCCGCACATGTGCGGCCCCGAGCCGGTCGTGCATGCACGACCGGCCGGTCGGTACATGTACCGACCGGGGCGGTGGCGCATGCGCCACCGCCTCACTTCTGCCGATCGATCCAGGAGAAGATCGCGCGCGAGGGCGCGATGACCGTCCCGTCGGCGAGCTTCAGCACCGGCAGTTTCTCCGCGCCGGTCGCCTCGCGCAGCTCCTCGCGCGAGCCTTTGCGCAGGAACGGAATCGGGCTGCCGTGCGCGGCGACCACCTTGTCGTATTCGATGTTCGCGGCGTGAAGCGCTTCCTGCACGCGACGGCACGGATGGATCCGCGGGCCACCTTCATCGCCGTGACAGACGTACAGCGTCGGGTTCTCGGGCATCTGTCCTCCGGTTCGTGGATGCACCAGGAGCCTACCTCCGCCCTGCTCATAGCCGGCGATTCGATCGCCCGTGCGGCCGCTCAGGCCGGCGGCAGGATCGCGGCGAGGGTGTAGGCGAGCGCGTCGATCGCGGGCGCCTGCAGCGGCCCGCTCTGGCTGAGCCGCTTGGCGAGCGCACGGCGATAGAGCAGCAGATGCCCGCGCACCTTCGGCGCGCCGAGCAGAGGCAGGTTGGCGGAGGTGAAACACAGCACGCCCTGGACCGGCACCTCGGAGTGACCGCTTCCCGTGAGCACACCACGTACGGCGCGCACCTGCCGGTCGAGACCGTCGACCAACCTCGTACGATCGCGCCCGGCGACCACCAGTTTGACGGCCTCGAACAGCGGCTTGACGACGCGCACGTTGCCGCTGATGTTCTTCGCGTCGATCACATACACCCCGCTCGGAGCGATCGCGATGTGATCGATGTTCCCGCGCGCGCTCGGCATGCGACGGGCCAGCGCAAATTCAGCATGCCGGACGCCATAGGTTCAAGGTCGTCACGCAGACATCTCGTCTTTACCAAGCTCCCCGGCCGCGCCCTCGTACATGCTGCTCGGTGTCATCTCTCATGTCTCGCTCCTCTGTCTCGTTCCTCTGTCTCGTTCCCTCGTCGCGTCCCCGCTCGTCGCCTCATGCCGGCAACGCGCCGAAGATCGGTCGCCTATCCCCTTCTCCGACGGCGCGCCGCAAACGGGACACGCCGGCGCGAAATATTTCGCCGAGCGATTCGCGGCCGTGGCCGGCGCCACGCAAGACCGGCGGTAGACTCACTCGAGATGTCCAAGCGCTTTGAGCATCAGATCGATGAGGCTCTCCTGCTGGTGGCGACGCACGCGGGGATGCTCTACGTGCAGCGGCGCACCCGCCGCGCGTTCCGCCGGGTCGCGGTCGGGGCGACCGTGGTAACCGGCGTGGGCGTCGCGACCGCGACCGCCGCCGCCGGCCTCGGCGCCATCGGCCTGGCCGGCGGCGCGGTGACCTGGTATCGGCGCCGCGCCAAGCGGCCATAGGTCGACGGCGCCGCTCCGCGCCGGCCCGGCTGTCAGGAGGCCGGGACGAGGACGAGCTTGCCGACGACGTGCCCGGCCTGGCCCTCGCGGTGGGCTTCCGCGGTGTCCTCCAGCGCGAACGAGCGGGCGCGGACCTCGAGCTTTCCCTGCTCGACGAGCGCGGTCAGCTGCAGGCGGGCGGCGCTGCGCAGCTCTGTTCCCGGATCCGCGCCCGGGCCGCCGCCGATCATCTTGATGCCGACCTCCGCACCGCGGGGAAACGCGGCGATCGAGACGATCCGGTCGCGATCGGCGACCAGCTCGAGCGACACATCGACGGCCTCGTCGGTTCCGATGCAGTCGATCGCCGCATCCACCCCCTCCGGCGCCAGCTCGCGCACCCGGTCGGCCAGCCCGTCGCCATAGGTCGTCGGCTCCACGCCGAGCTCGCGCAGATAATCGTGGTTGCGCGCGCTTGCCGTCCCGAGCACGCGGGCGCCGCCGGCGACGGCGATCTGGACGACCATCAACCCCACTCCGCCGGCCGCGGCGTGCACGAGGACGGTCTCGCCGGCGCCGACGCCGGCCGCGGCAAGCGCATGGACCGCGGTTGCCCCGGCCAGCATCAGTCCCCCGGCCGCCTCCCAGCTCATCGCCGCCGGCTTCGGGACGACCGCGGCGGCCGGCACGACGAGCTCGTCGGCGTATCCGCCGTTCACCTGGTAGGCGATCACCTCATCCCCCACGGCCACCGGCCCGGCCGGACCGACCGCCTCAGCGCCGACCTCCGTCACCACGCCGGCGGCCTCGAACCCCAAGCGCATCGGCAACGCGGCGTCGGCACCCATCAAACCGCTGTAGAGCTTCCAATCGATGGGGTTGATCCCGGCGGCACGCACGGCGATCCGAACCTCGCCCACCGCCGGCCCCTCGACAGCCTGCTCGACAACCGCCAGGACCTCGGGTCCACCGAACGCGGTTGCCACTACCACACGAGCCATGCCCCCACACTACCGCCACCGGCGAGAATTGCCCTGTCGCAGCGAAGTCAATCACGATCACCGTGGGATCTACGCCTCCTTAGGCTACTCGGCGCTCGCCCGCACGCCGTCGCCCTCCTCGGGCTTGGGACTTGGTCTTCGATCGACCTACCTTTTGCGGGCGGGGCACGGAACCCGGGATTCCGCTGGGACCGTTTCTCCGCCGAGGAACGACAGTTCCACCTTGACCGGGAAGAAGCGGCTCTTTGGGCACGTCCCGGGCGCGGTCGCGTAGGAGATCAGCTTCTTGCCCTGCTCGAACGCGGCGCCGACCTTGACCTTGACCTGTTCGACCGACGCATCCAGTGCCCCTGGCACCGATTCGACCAGCGGCACTTCGCCCGTGAACACCATGCCGAACGGAGGACTGGCTTTGTCGATGAGGGTCCCCTTGGAGACGAGTTCGATCACGGCAGGCGTCTCACCAACCACGTAGAAGAAGAGGCTGCCGCCTGGGGCGAAGAACGCTTGTACCGTCACTTTCTCGTGCACGCGCGATTCGCCGAAGCTCACGACGCCGCTTGCTTCGCCCAAGGCGCCGGCAAACGATTTCTTTGGACACCCCGCGGCGCCCTGTTCTTTGAGCGTGGTTTCCGAGCAGGTGGCGAACCCCCGCGCGTTCACCTTCGCACCGGCGGGAATGTAGAACTTGACACCGGTGAGCGGTGCGGGAGAGCCCCCATATTCGGTGCCGCCGATCGTCAGTTCCGCTTCCATGGCGAGCGGGGCGCCAAGGATCGCGCCGGTCCCCGGGTAGGTCGCGCTGTGGGGGTTGCTCAGGTTGATTGGGATTGGCACGGCCACCGCTTTGAGCGTGACCACGGGCCTCGCCGAAGCGAGGGCCGGCAGGCCGGCCCTCAGGCTCAAGACGCCAAGGCCAAGGGCGAGCCCGGCCCTGAGTATCGGTGCTCTACGCATCGTCAGCTCCTCTCGTGCTTGCTGGTCTTGGTCTTCTGCTTGACGGGACGCTTGGTGTGCCTGGATTTCTTCTCACGCTCGTGGCGCACTGCCTTGAGGCGAGTGGGTGGGCATCCAGCCACCGCGATCTTCGTCGTCTGTTTTAGCCGCGCGCCGTTCTGGGCGAGGAATTCGGTTGGCATCGCGAGTTTCGACGTGCACAGGTTTCCGTTCGCCGCGAGCGCAGAGTCGGGGCCTTGGGGGAAGCGCAGTTCGAAGCTGCCGACGGGAACGTCGGGGATCGCTGGGAATGTCGAGCTCGTGATCCCGTTCTTGGAGATGAATGTTTCGCCGTGCAGGTACACGGTGACGCCGTCGCCCTGGAGCACGACGATCAGTTCGGGGAACTTGGCCGCGCCGTAGGAGACGAAGTAGGCCGGGCCGCTCAGCCCAACTGGCAGCAGCGGGGTGGTGGCCGTGGCGACGCCGACGGCCGACGCCGCCGGGCAGGCTGCCGGGTTGGCTTCGAACGTCTTCGCCAGGCAGGCCCTTTGCAGCGTCGTGAGCCGTGCGGGGAGCTGCTTGGGCAGGTCAACCTTGACCTTGGCGAAGTTGGCATCAGATCCCTGCTCACCCGGTGGGTAGACGAGCTTGGCGTCGAGGCTTGCTCCGTCGGCTTTCGAGGTGTGACCGGAGGCCGAGGCCGAGAAGCGCGGCTTGAACCGCAGCGCCGCACAGTCCGTGGCCTGGAAGTGCACCGAAGCGGTGCTCAGGCCGCCCGCAGCGCCGTCCATCGTGGCCGAGATCGTCTTGGGGTCGCAGTCCGTCGGGTTGAACACAAATTCCGGGCGGTTGATTTCGACCGTGACACTCTTGGCGAGCGCCGGCACGCCCTGCAGCATCAGAGGAAGCGGGCCGGTGCGGACCGTCACCGCCGATGTTCGCGGGTCGATCTGCAGCGCCGCTCTGACGACCACGTTGCCGAGGTCGAACGGGCCACCGCGGGCGGGCACGACGACCGACACGCCGAAGGGCGCGACGGACGAATGACCAAGTCCCTCGGCCGGGAGGGTCGGTCCTTCAAGCAGGGTAGGGCCGGTCAGGTAGATGCGCCCGGGCGGGACCTCGAACGGGTCGGGACCGGGCCCGACGACGATGGAGATCGTCCCGATCTCACTTTCGGGGCCGCACGTGCCTTCCCGAGCCTGCGGTTCGCCGCACAGGGGCACGTGCGCGACCGAGCCGAGCAGGCCCGTGGGGAGGTGCTCCTGAATCGCGGCGAGCCCCTGTTCTGGGTCCTGGCGGGTGAACGTCGTGACGAACGGGCTGTAGCCGCCCCCCTGGTTGCTCGTCGTGCCCGCCGTGAACGCGGGAGCGAACCCACCGGTGGCGCACCCCGAGTCGACCGTGAAGCTGCTCCGCGATTCGACCGGCGTGGCTGGCGGGTCCAATTCGGATGATGAGGTCCCTCCCGGGAGGGTGGACCAGGGCGTCAGCAGCGAGGTCGTCGTGTAGAGGCCGCACGCGGCGGGGACGAGCGCGGCGCGCGGGCCGCCGAAGAAGTTGAGCGTCATTTCGCTATAGGGGAGCTGGGGGAGGTTCCCGAAGCGGGCGGTCAACTGTCCCGTGAGCTGGTTCAGGCTGACTTCGCCTGCCACCTTGATCTGCACACCGCTGCCTTCCACGACGACATACAGGGCTAGCAGCGAGCCGAACGGGTTGGATCCCTGAGCCGGCCCGGCGTTGCCCTGCTGCGCCAGGTACACCGACCCGCTCACGGGATGGTCGAGCAGCGGCGTGCGCGCTTGCACCGAGCCGATCTTCGAAGCTTCCGGACACGCGGCGGGAACGGGACTCGACAGGCCGACCTGCGCCTCGCCGCACGCCTGCAGGCCGCTGACCGCCGAGGGCGAGACCACGAGGTCCGGTGGCAGCACATCCACCACTTCGCGCAGGTTCGCCTCCGCGAGCGAGCCCAGCGCCTCCACCTGCGGGATCTTCAGCGCGATGCTCACCCCCGTCGGCGTCTCCGCGACACTCGTTTCGGGCCTCACTTCGATCGAGGGGGTGAAGCTCAGCTTCCCACAGCCCGTCATCGCCGCGAGCGGAGCCGAGAGGATCGTCGGGGTCCACACCCCCGGTTCCTGCCAGGAGTCGGCGCGCGCCGACAGCGCCAGTTCTTCGCGGACCGGGGCGCGCTCCGCGCTCAGTTCGCTCGGACACGACGTCGGCAACGTCAGAAACGGCTGTTCGCCCGCCGGCACGGAAACGCACGGCCCGCCGATGAACTGCTCGTGGCAGTGGCTTGCGGCCGACGGGTCGCCCCACAACGTCAGCGTCAAGCCATCCGTGTCCATGCCCTGCGGCAGACCAGGCGCGAGCGCCGAGATCCCATAGTCCCCGCCAGCGTGAGCGCTGCCGATGATATGCGCGATGAAGCCGACGCCCGCGAAGGTGAAGCCAAGCGCACCGGCGACCTTCGGCGAGGATGGCGCGATGTTAAACACAGGGATCTCGCCCGCGAGAGAGACCAGCGCGAATGGAGAATCGACTGCTATGTCCCCGACCTGGCTCGAGGCCATACACGCCTGCTTGGCGAGCTCCTGTTCGGAGCACTGCGCCACCGCGAGCAGGTTGACGGCCACCCCGGCGGGCAACGTCGCTTCGACGTCCTTCGGGTCGCCTTCGGCGATTTCCTGCCCAAACGGCCCCGCGTCCCCCAGGCCCGCTTCCTTCTGTGCCTGGCTGAGAGGTTTCCGATCCAGCGCAAATGTCGTCCTCAGCGCGTAGGGATGGGAGCCCGCCTGCGTCGCCGGCGCCCCGTTTTCTTCTTCGGCGCGCACTTCGACACGTTCGATCCCGAACCCCGCACTCGCACGCGCCGCGGCGGGAAGTGCGAGCAGCACGACGGCCACCAAGGCCACCAGGAGTTGCAGCAGCTGCCCTCCGGCACAAAGAACCCGTTTGCCGCTCATCGTTTTGGCCTCCGCTCGTTGCCGGCCTTCTTGCCTTTGCGTTTGCGGCGCACCTGCACGACGCACCTGCCCCTCTTTCTCGCGTAGCCCTTCCGGCACGACTTCGGTTTCGGTTTCGGTTTCGCGACCGCCTTCGCTTTCACCGCCGGAGCGCCGTCGCCCGGACCCGAGAACAGCTGGCTGGCGGAGAGCCCCACGACGAGCGCCGGCGGCTGCGCGGGATGGCACGCTTCACCGAGACACGGCGCCGCGGGCGCCGGAAGATTCTGGGCGACGATCCCGCCGCCTTCACGCGCGTCGTAGAGATCGACCAGCTCATCTTCGTCCTGCCCCACCAGTGCCTGGCGCGTGAAGAAGAACACATCGCCTCCGCTGGAGCTCGATTCGGCGAAATACGACGGTTCGCTGCTCACGCCAGAGGAGATCAGGTACAAACAGCCGCCGCTCGTGCCGGCTGGACAGCTACCGGCGCCTTCGCGCTCCCACTCGTACACGTCCATCACGCTGTTGGAATCGGCCGGCAGCAGCTCTTCTTCGGTCTCGAAGAAGACCCTGCTCCCGTTTTCGGAGAGATTGCGTGGCAGCTGCCACGGGTACAGCGTCGGCGGCGGCGCCGCGCCGTCGCTCTCGGCGTGGTAGAGCAGCGCGTCGCTCATGGCCGGCGTACCTCCTGGATTGCACGACACGCACGTCAATGAGCCGGCCCCGCCCGATCCGGCGTCGTAGACGTAGACCTCGGTGTGCGCCTGGTTGTCGTAGCTCGAGAGGCTCGCTTTGGAGGTGAACATCAGCGTGTGACCGTCGCCACTGACCCGCGAGCTCCTCACTCCTTCATCCGGGGTGGCGCCTTCCAGGACGTGTGGCGTCCAATCGGGTTCTTCGCCTCCGCTGCTAACGCGCGAGATCGCGCCTTCGTGCCACTCGTAGATGTTGCCCGCGCCGGAGACCCCACCAGCCGTGAGCGCGCCCTTGGCGGCGAAGTAAACGTATGACCCGTCGCCGGCCAGCCCAAGTGTGCCTTGTACTTCCCCGCCTGCCGGGGTCAGCGCCACACGGTGGGCGCCTGCCACGTCAAAGCGGTAGAGGACGCCTGCTTCGAGATAGAAGACCTGTGAGCCGTCCGGCGTCGCGGCCTGCCATTCCGCCGGCGCACTGGAGACTTCTACCGTCTTGCCTTCGCCGCCGGGCTTTTGCTCGCGCACATACAGACGACCCGTGCCGAGGTCTGTGAAGAATACGTTCGATCCGTCCCCTGAGACCGCGTTCGCAGCGAAGTAGGACGCTTCGCCGTCACCCACGCCCAGCAGGCCCGCCGCGCCGCCATCCGCGGGCGCGCCGCCGGGCAGCAGATCGACCAGTGCCAGCTGCCCTTCATGCCATTCATACAGGCTGCGCACCCCGGCCGGCGCCCCATGAATCAGGGGGTTCGCCGATTCGAAGAAGACCCGCGAGTCGCCCGCGGCGGCCGCGACGAAGAAGCAGCTCGCGCTTTCGCCGGCCGCGAGCTGGAACAGCAGGCGGTAGGCCCCCGTCTGGTTGTTTCGCATGTAGACGGCCTGCCGGCCTTCCACCACTCCCGGTTCGCTGACCAACGGCGGTTCGTTGCTGGAGAGCTCGAACGTGTAGAGGAGGTCTTCCGTCACGGCCAGCGGCGAGGCGCTGGCACCGGGGTTCACCCCGGGCTCCAGGTCCTGCGTCGGCCACCCTTCCGCGCCACGCGCGCTCAGGTAGGCGCTGAACAGCTGCGAGGCGCCTTCGGCGGAGGGCCCTCCGCCGAGCGGGAACGGCCCAAGCGAGTCGAACGTGACCGCTTCGCCCGAGGGCGCGGCGCGCACGCCCGTGACCGCGCCGAGCGCGTCCGCGTAGTTCTTTTCGACCGGCGAGACCTGCTCGTAGGCGCGGCAGTCGGGCAGCGCCGGCGCGTAGGGCTCCGCGACGCGCAGCTGTTCGTTGGCGCACGAACCCGCCGCCCCAGCCACCGCCGGCGCCGGCGCCGGCGCCGACATCAGCGCCGCGCAGCATCCCACGCTCGCGGTGACGCCGAGCGCCAGCGCGCGGAGGCCCCCACAAAAACTCTGCGTGCCGATCATTCATCTAAGTATACACTTAGTCATGCTAAGTGCAGGCAGAGCGTTATTCGGGTGCCGGGTCGGCCAGGGCCGTGAGCATCATCCGCACCCATGTGTCGACGAGCGTTTCGTCGTCGAGGTGCGCCGGGATGCCGAGGACATCGCGCAGCAGCCGGGTGGAGAGCAGCGAGCCGAGTCCGAAGGCGGCGATCGCGCTCGCCTCCTCGGCTGGGATCGGGCGCTCGGCGCGTTCGCCGATCCACGTGGCAAAACCCGTGAACGTGGAGCTGACGAGCTGCTCGACTGCCGCGGTCAACAGTTGCGGCCGGTTGCGCGCGTCGGAGGCGAGGATGCGCAGCAGCTCGGACTCGCTATCGAGCTCGGCGAGGACGTAGCGCGCGGTCAGCGTCAGTTCGGCCTTGAGGTCATCCAATGATCCGAGCACATTCCGGATCTCGCGGAGCGCGCCGAGCTTCGAGAGCCGGCGCTCGATACCGGCGGCCAGCACCGCTTCCTTACTTGGAAAGTGGTGGTAAATCCCGCCGGCTCCCGGCGTGAGCCCGGCCGCGGCCTCGATCTTGGCGATGCTGGTGGCGGCATATCCGTGCTGGCTGAACAGGTGCATCGCTTCGTCGACGATGCGCTCGCGGGTCGTTGTTGACATGAGTCTGTCTAAGAATACACTTAGCTTGAGTCAGTGACCGAAGAAAGAGAGAGGTGTGTTTGTGTCCACTGCCGGGCTTCCCCCAAATCCAGGCGACGCGCTGTCGATCAGCGATGGCATCGGCCGTGGGCGCTTGCGACGCGCCGCGCCGCTGGCCGCGCTGAGCGCTCGCACCGCGGGCGAGGCGGCCGTGGTCGGGCTGCGCAGCAAGCTGACGGGCGCCGACAGCACGGAGTTTCACATACGCACGGCGGAGTCCTACACCGAGTTGCTCGGTCGCTCCAAGGGCGCGCTGATGAAGGCCGGACAGATGCTGTCGTTCGTCTCAACCGCGCCCGTGGTGCCGGCGGAGTTCCAATCGACCTACCAAGCGGCGCTCGCGCGCCTTCGCGACGACGTTCCGCCGATGGCGGGCGAACTGGCGCAGACGGTGCTCGAACGCGAGCTCGGTCGCGGGGCTCTGAGCGCGTTTGCCGAGTTCGACTGGGAGCCGCTCGCAGCGGCGTCGATCGGCCAGGTGCACGCGGCGCGGTTGCGCGACGGCCGCGCGGTCGCCGTGAAGATCCAGTATCCCGGGGTCGCAGACGCGATCCGCGCCGACCTGAAGAACACGCAACTGCTGGTGACGTTCCTGACGCTGCTTGGAGGTCTGTACACACGCCGGCTGAACGCTGACGTCCGAGTCGCGGCACGCGACATGAGCGCCCGCATCGTCGAGGAGCTCGATTACCGCCTCGAGGCGGCCAACCAGACCGAGTTCGCCGCACACTACCGCGGACACCCGTTCATCCACGTGCCCGAGGTGATCGACGAGCTGAGCACCGATCGCGTGCTCACCCAAGAGCTCCGCTCGGGCCGATCCTGGAGCGAGGCCCTCAGCGCAGAACAGGAGCTGCGCGACCAGTGGGCCGAGGCGATCTGGCGCTTCGTGTACAGCTCGCACAACCGCCTCGCCATGATCAACGCCGACCCGCACCCCGGCAACTACCTATTCCACGACGACGGGAGCGTGAGCTTCCTGGACTTTGGCTGCATACAGCGCTTCCCCCGCGATCGAACCACAATGGCCAGAACGATCATGCGGGCATGTCTGCGCGGTGAAGTGCGCGAGACATGGCGAGCGTGCGTGGAGGCCGGATACTGGAGATCCTCGGACCCCGTCAGCCCCGAGGAAGTATTCGCCTGGTGGCACGAGCCCTTTCGCTACCTGTGGGCGGAGCAGCCGTTCACGTTCACCCCCGAGTATGCCGCGAGCTGGATCGAGCACAGGTACTCGCCAACCGGACCCTCGGCGAACGCGCTTCGCTACCTCACCATGCTGGACGACTGTGTGGCGTGGACCCGGATCGAGATAGCGCTGGCGTCAGTGATCGCGCAGCTGCGCGCCGGCGCTCACTGGGGCGCCATCGCGGCAGAGGGCCTGGAGAACGCCGCGCCGCTCACCGAGATGGGCAAACGCGAACGAGCATTCCTCGAGGCACGCGAGATGGCAGGCCATGCCTGAGCGGACAGCGACCGGCACGCTCCACCATCTCGGCTGAGGCGACCGCGTTTTTGTAAGCGGGCGAGATTCGAACCCGCGACCTTCGGGTTATGAGTTCGCCGAAGGGGGGTCGGGTTGGGTGAGGTTGCCCGTGTTTGCTGGGGTTGGGTCGGGCTCGCTGGGGTCGGATTTGCTCAAAACGGAACTTTGAACGGAACCTTGGGAGAAGGATCAACCGTCGCCGGACGAATCAGTGAGCAGCGATGCAGCCCAGCCGGTCGCGTTTTCGGCCGCCGTAAGAGCAGCAGCCCGATCCAGAGCCGCCAGCTCGTCGTAGCGAAACTCGGCTGCCCAGGGCGTAAGCCAGCCCGTGTCCGCCGAGCTCGTCGGAAGATCGATGCCCGCCTCTCCTACCAGCTGAACGAGGAAGTCAAGGTCGTGCGTGAGAGGCAGTTCCACATCGGTCAACACGAGTGCGACCCTCAATGCCTTCTCGACCGCAGCGTGCGCATGAAAGCCGATGATGCTGTCGCCGATTTCGGTGTGATCCTTGAGCACACGGCAGACGTGAACGCGACCCTTCGCGCCGTCCAGCAGCAGCTCGGCGTACTCGATTTGCTCAGGACTCGGCGACAATGCGTCCCTCGCGCAGTGCGCGGTCCACCATCGTGCCCCGCACCTTTGAGCGCCGTTTGGCAAGCGCCTCGTCCATGACGATCACGTCCACCGGAGCGCCGAAGTCTCCGAGCGCACGGCGGAGCTTGACTGCCTCGGCGGCGCGATCCACGACCTCGCTCTCGATGACCAGGAAGTCAAAGTCGCTTCCCTCCTCGGCATCTCCGCGAGCGCGCGAGCCGAACAGGATCACCTTCGCCGGCGCCGAGGCTGCGCCGATCAATGCACGCCCGGCCCGCTCGATCATTTGCTCGGCGACAACCGTCTTCACATCCGCCGCCTATCGCGCTTCAACTACGAGCAGCTTTGGGCTCATCGCTGCTGTCAGCAAGCTCGCGTGCTCGGCGAGCAGCGAACTCGGCGACCTGCTGCTCGACGCGCCGCATACCCTCCATCTCCTCCTCGATGCCCTCCGTGACTTGCGCCTCCTCACCGGCCATCTGCACGCCGCGCTCGCCGACGGTGTAGCGGGTGACGGCGATTGGCGTGACGATGCCCTGCAATGTCAGGTGGGCGACCGCCTCGTCGCGATCGGTGCAGAGGATGAAGCCAACGGTGGCACGATCCTCGTCGTGCGCGATGAGCGCGTTGACAGCGTTGACGTAGAGGTTCATCTTGCCCGCGAACTCAGCGCGGAACGGCCCGATCTTGAGGTCGATGACCACGAAGCGGCGGGTGGGGTGGTGATAGAAGAGGAGGTCGAGGATGAACTCCTCTTCGCCGATCTGGAGCGACTTCTGGCGTCCGGCGAAGTAGAAGCCCTCTCCCAAAGCGAGCATGAAGCGCTCAATATCCCGCAGCAACGCCGCTTCCAAATCGCGCTCCTTGGACTCCTCCGTCAGATGCACGAAGTCCAGGACCACGGGATCGCGCGTGATCCGCTGCACAGCGTCTACGTCGTCAGCCGCCAGCGTTTGATCGAAATTGGTAAGGGCAGCACCCTGACGCTCGTGCAGACGATTGGCAACGGCCGCTTGGAGCTGTGCGTGCGACCAGCCGACCGCGCGCTCGGCGTACCATTTCTGTGAGTCGCGGTCCACCTTGGCAACCAGCGTCGCCACATGACCCCAAGGAAGGTCTCTCATACGGTCTGAGAGACCTTCCGGCCAAGCAGCCGCGAGCGCCCTCATCCGGTAGAGATTGGGAACCGAGTACCCACGCGCTTCCGGAAACGCCGCGCGCAGATCCGCCGACAAACGCTGCACGACACCACGCGTGCGACGTCCCAGCTCCGGTCCTTCCTGCTGCTGGCGCTGCAGAATCTCCAAGCCTATCTTCCAGTAGATCTCGATCAACTCGGCGTTGATGGCCCGCGCCGCGCGCGCCTGTGCGCTGAGGATGCGCACCTTGATGTCCTCGAGGAACTCCTCGTAGCTGCGCGATGGCGACTCGGGAGCCTTGGCCGACCGTTGAATTGGCGGATCAGACATCTGTCTTCGGAGAGTACTGATCGCCTGCGTCGGTTCTCCGCTCTTGACCGTCGCCAAACGCCCGGTCGTCCTCGGCCTCGGCGAGACGCTCGCTGATCATGATCTGCTCCGTGACGTAGCTCTTGCCACGTCCACGCACGCGGGCTCGGGGAACCCGCAGCGCTCTGCCAGTCCGCAGGCACGCGGTGAGCTCACGCCGAAGCGCGCCACGGCCCTGCACGTAGAGCGCCTGATAGATCGCCTCGTGCGATACCCGCATCGCCTCATCATCGGGGAAGTCGATCCTCAAGCGGTTGGATATCTGCTCCGGGCTCCACGCTCTGGCCCACTTGCGGTCCTGGCGCATCGGCTTGTTGCGGCCCTTCCAAGGCGCCGTCGCGGGTCCCGGCACCGCAGTCCCGTCCGGCCGGCGAACTTCCCCGGAGAGCCGCTCCTGCACGTACTCGCTGAGCCGCGGGTTGGCGGCGAGCTTCGCGGTCTTTGGACGGCGTGCCGTCATCTCCGCCTTCCACTGCGCGACTGACGCGCGATAGTCGAGCTTCCCGCCGCGAGTGGCAGCGTTGCGGCGCAGCTCCCTGGAGATCGTTGACGGGGAACGCCCCAACCGCCGTGCGATCTCCCGAACCCCGACGCTTTGAGCTCTGCAAATCGCGATCTCCTCTCGCTCCTCGAATGACAAATAGCGACCCGAGAGCGGAACAAGCATGAATGTTGGCATGCCGCCACGTTCCCTGAACCACCGGCTGCCTGCCGCCTGAGATGCGCCGACAGCCAACGCAGCATCCTCACTGCTCAGGCCCCTGGCGATCTCACGCCAGAACAGGCGCTCGACGTCTCGGCGAAGCGATGGCTTCCCCGGCGACTTCATCGGCGCCCTTCCCGTCAACTCCCTCATCCACCCAGCTGGCCTGCCCATAAGGACCTCCACGATCGACGTGTTGCGACGACCAGTTGAGCCCGCCCAATACGTGTCGCTCGCGTTCGGTCAGACCGCGCGTGATACCGGGGTCGCCCGCTCGATGGGATCCCGCGGTGACTGCTATGACAACGCCGTCGCCGAGAGCTTCTTCGCCACGCTGAAGAAGGAGCTCGTGCACCGCCGCTCCTGGCCAACGCGCCGCGAGCTCACCAGCGAGGTCTTCGACTACATCGAGGGCTTCTACAACCGCCAGAGGAGGCATTCCACACTCGGAATGCTCTCCCCCGCCGACTACGAGAAGATCACACACACAAACAACAACAACTAGGCAAGACACTCAAGCCCAAAACACCCCACGAAAACGGGGGAAGACCATACTGCATCAACGGACGCGCGAGTGCGATGCACAGGGGCGCGTGATCGCCACACTCGATGACTATACGGCCGTCTATCAGCTCGTCGCGCACCTGTTTGCCGAGGGCGTCGAGCGGACTGTACCGCTGACCGTAAGCGAGACGGTTCACGCGGTCAGCGAGATGGGTCCGCTGACACATACAGACGGCGAGGGCGTAACGCTCAATCAGATTCAGTACAAGCTCAAGTCACTCGGAGTTGAGCTGGATCGCAGTTCTGTCCACCGCCGCGTCAACCAAGCAGTCGAACGCGGCTATCTCATCGACCGCTCCGGTGGTCAGCGCGGAAAGCCCAAGCGCATCGTCATCGGCGAAGTGCTTGGTGAAAATCCCGGCGAAATAGCCGTGCTCCCCGCACCGGAGATTCTCCGGACGCTATGCGCAAATGCGGCAGAGGAGACCGGGCGCCAGACGGGCGGAGATCGAGTGAGCGCCTGACATTGTGTGCTCATTTTCCGCCTGATTTCCTTTCAGTTGTGACTCTTACCACGACCTGTCAAGTGCCCACTCCCTCCGCCGACGCCTGGTCGCTCGACCTCGCTTCGCGCGGCGGACCGCGCTTTGTTGTTCTTCGCTGCGATGAAGGCGATATGCGCCAGCGGCTCGCCGAACACCTGGTCTGGCTGGGTAAGTCGCGGGACGATGCCGAGGGCCTGCGACTGCTCACAGATATCGAGACCGAGCGCGTGGCGGTGATCTGGTGACTCCCACCCGCTTCGCGTCCTACGGCCGCTTGTCCACGACTGACAAGCAGGACCCGGCGCTCTCCTTCCCCTCGCAATTGAAGGCGTGCGAGCGCAAGGTCTCAGAGCTTGGTGGCGAGATCACCGCGACGTTCGAGGATCAGGAGTCCGGGGCCAAGCAGGATCGCCCCGGCTGGGCCGCGCTGACGGCCGAGGCCCGCGAACGGGACACCCGCCGCTTCGACGCGGTGGTCATCTACTCCACCAGCCGTCTCGCCCGCGACCGCCTCTATGCAGCGCTGTTCGAGCGCGAACTGCAGAAGGTCGGAGTGAGCATCCACTACGCCACCGGAGCCGGAGACCCCACTACCCCAGAGGGCAAGGTCTTCATCGGTATGCAGCAGCTATGGGACGAGTTCGAGCGCAACAAGCTGGCCCGTGAGACCAAGCGCGGGATGCGGGAGGGCACAGAGCAGGGCTACCGCATGGGCGGACGCGCCCCCTACGGATACCGCCGCGACGCGCACGCCCTCCCCGAGGGACACCGGGGTGACACCAGCAAGCAGCGCGTGAAGCTCACGCCCGAGCCCGACGAGGCCGTCGTGGTCGCCCGAGATTTTCCATCTGCACGCCGACCGTGGCTACAGCTCCAAGGCCATTGCCGACCACCTGAACCAAGCCGGTGGGCCACCGCCGCCCTCCCATGTGGATCGAAACCGCAACCGTCGCGGTCATTGGGCAGCGAGCACGATCCGCTCGATGCTCAGGAACCCTGTCTACACCGGCCGGATGGTCTGGAACCGCCTGGACTTCGCCACCGCACGCCAGAACGGCGGCGCGCCACGCCAACGAGCACAAGAGGAATGGGTCGTCTCCCCCGACTCGCACCTGCCCCTCGTCTCCGACGAGACCTTCCAGCGCTCCCAAGAACGCTTCCAGACCCGGCCCCGCCGACAGCACACCAACGGCACGCAACGAGCCGCAACTACCTGTTCGCCGGGATGGCCCACTGCACCACCGACCACCAGCCCCTCTCGATGCAGGGCAAGGCCCGCAAGGGCCACCACTACTACGCCTGCTCCTACGGAGCCACGTACGGTGACACCGCCGCCGCCGACGTCCACGCTGGCCAGAAGTGGATCTACCTGCGCGAGGACGCCCTCCTGCCCCTCGTGGAACAGTTCTTCGCCCAACGAATCTTCGGCCCGATGCGCCTGGAGAAGCTCGCCCGCCAACTGCACACCCATGACCGCGAGCGCAAGCGCAACGGGCAACTGCTCGCCACCCGCCTACGCCAGCAGATCAGCGAGGCAGACCGCAAGATCAAGGTGCAGGTCCAAGCCCTTGAGGACGGCATCGAGCCCGAGATCGTGACCGCACGCATCACCGAACTACGCGCCGACCGCCAAGCCGCCCAGGATGCTCTGGACGAACTTACCCCAGCCGAGATCGAGGCCGAGGACGACTACCTCACCCAGCGCCTCGCCCGCATCCCCGATCTCGCCCGATCGCCCCACGACGCCACCCCCGAGATCAAACGCCAGACCTTCCAGGCGTTCGACCTGCGCATCGAGTTCGACAAGGCCCAGCGCCGCATCGAGATCAGCGCCACCATCACCGAGGCCGTCGCCCAAGCCTTCGAGAACACGAAAGCACTCCAAACGGAGGGCCTCCAAGTCACCACAACAGACATAGCGGGGGCGGGATTCGAACCCGCGACCTTCGGGTTATGAGATCGCAGGAGGGGGGTCGGGTTGGGTGAGGTTGCCTGTGTTTGCTGGGGTTGTGGGTGGTTCGCTCGGGCCGGTTTCGCTCAGATTGGAACAACGAATGGAACAATGGCAGGCCCCAAGTGCGACCCATGTCCCCTCAGCCACAGCGCTGCCCAGCTTGCCGACTATGACGCACTCGTATTCATTGGGCGCGCACCTACTCGTCTCTCGCCCGGTAGAGCGCGGATCCGTTTGGCGGCCGACGTTTAGCCGTTTGCGATTGTGAAGTGGAGCGTGCTCGATGTTGAATGCTCGCCCGACGCGCTCGCGGTGAGCAGGACGGCGTAGTCGCCGGGTGCAAGCTTCTCGTGCCTCGTGAGCGAGCCGTCGAAGCTCAGCTTGTTGGCGCCGGCGTGCGCGGAGAGCGTCAGTGCGCCGACGACGACAGGACGGACGCAGCGGCGCGTTGCCTTGTTGGGCTTGGCTTGCGCAATGCACGCTTTTCCCACCCTGTGTCCGCCAGCCAGCTTACTAAAAGCAAACGCGACGCTCGCAGCCTCGTTGAGGTTAAACGAGAAGGTCGTTCCGATCGACAGCCTCACCTTATTTGTGCTGGTACTGCTGCGCGCGAGCGCGCTTCCCTCACGCCATCGTTTCGCCGACTCATGGACGCCGGTGAGGCGGGGTGGGACCAAGACGGAGCGGATAGGTATGGACACCTGGCTGGGTGTGAAGGCCGCGGAGACAGATTGACCGGTGCCCATCATCACATCGCAGATCGTGCTGCCGCTACAAGCTCCACCCCACCCGGTGAAGATCGAGCCTGAATCGGGCGTCGCGGTGAGCGTAACGGTATTCTCAGCGGGAAACGGGAGCGAGCATGTGCCCCAGTTTGCTCCGCCAAACCACCCATTCTCGATACAGCTGATTCCCCCCAATCGCTGCGCAACGAAGGCATTGGAGAAACGTCCTTCACAGTTACGAGGGCAGACCGGGCCACTGTAGGTGCACCCGTAGGGACAGGCGATGGGTGTACTCGTTACTGTGCCGAGGCCCGTCAACGAGACCGACAACGAGTTGGCAGGTATGCCAATCACCACAGCTTCATCGGTGACGAAGCACAGCGATTCGGACGCGCAGGCGGCTCCACTCATGCTGTTGGTGCCATCGAGGTCTTCTGTGCCCACCCAGGCTCCCGCGCCGCCGGTTGGGTTGGTCGACTCCGCCACATGGCCGTTCGATCCAGTGACGACACACAGCGACGGCGAGGCGCATGCGACTCCTCCATAGG
>CAVSEF010000002.1:0-269354 GCA_963726985.1 uncultured Solirubrobacterales bacterium | reverse complement strand
AACTCGATTACGGGGCAGGGCACACATGCCTGGCGGCCGAGGACATGCACTTGTGGAGCCCGCATATCTCATGGGTCCGGACGCATGCCTTGCGAAGCCGAACGTACATTCGGTTGTAAAGCTGAGATGTTCGGGGGCGCGCATCGACGGCACATGTGCGGCCTCGCTCTCTTGAAATCGTTGTTTTTGGCTCTACAACGCAGTTTCTGAGGTGACCCCAAAAGTACTTGCGCCCGCAACGACCCCGCGCTATACTAACTAAACTTTCGTAAGCTCACATGGAGCCAATACCGGGCGATCGGAGCCAGATAGAAATGCCTTCCACACCAGAGCAACAGCCAACCCAACAGCCTTCGATACCGAAGCAGACGCTGCGTTTGATCCCGCTCGAGGACACCGTCGTGTTCCCCAGCATGGGCATCACGCTGACCGTCGACGTGGGCGATGACGAGCGTGTCGTGCTCGTCCCCCGCCACGAGAACGAGTTCCTCGAGGTCGGCACGATCGCCGAGGTTGGCGATCAGATCCGCCTGCCCGGCGGCGGCCACGCCGTCGCGATCTCCGGCGAGCACCGCGCTTTGATCGGCGCCGCGCAGACCGGCCCCGAAGGGGAGCTGCGCGTCGAGGTCGACGAGCGCCCGGACGAGTCTCCGGTCGACGGCAAGACCCGCAACCTCGAGCGCGAGTACCGCGCGATCGTCGAGGAGATCCTCGAGCTGCGCGGCGACGACGGTCGGATCGCCGCGTTCCTGCGCGCGATCGCCGAGCCCGGCGCGCTGGCCGACTCGGCCGGCTACTCCCCCCAGCTGACCTACGAGCAGAAGGTCGAGCTGCTGCGCACGCTCGACGTGACCGAGCGGTTGGAGCTGGCAGTGAAGCTGCAGCGCGAGTCGCTGGCCGAGCTGCAGGTGCGCAAGCGCATCCGCGAGGACGTCCAGGAGGGCGCCGAGAACCAGCAGCGCGAGTACTTCCTGCGCAAGCAGATGGAGTCGATCCGCAAGGAGCTCGGCGAGGACGAGGGCTCGGTCGCGGAGGAGTACCGCACCAAGATCGAGGCCGCCGAGATGCCCGAGGAGGTCAACGAGCAGGCACTGAAGGAGCTCGGCCGCCTGGAGCGGATGGGCGAGCAGACGGGCGAGTCCTCGATGATCCGCACGTACCTCGACTGGCTGATCTCCGTCCCCTGGAACAAGCGCTCGGACGAGCGCCTGGACCCGGTGGAGGCGCGCGCGGTGCTCGACGCCGACCACGCCGGCCTGGATGACGTGAAGGATCGGATCACCGAGTACCTGGCCGTGCGCAAGCTGCGTGCCGATCGGGGCATCGAGGCCGACCCCAAGTCTGGGGCGATCTTGACTTTGATCGGACCTCCGGGCACCGGTAAGACCTCGATCGGCGAGTCGATCGCGAAGGCCACCGGGCCGCGAGTTCGTGCGCATGTCGCTCGGCGGCGTGCGCGACGAGGCGGAGATCCGCGGGCACCGGCGCACCTACATCGGCGCGCTCCCCGGCCGGCTGGTCAGGGCGTTGCGCGATGCCGGCACGATGAACCCGGTGATCCTGCTCGACGAGGTCGACAAGGTCGGCGCGGACTGGCGCGGAGATCCCTCCGCGGCGCTGCTCGAGGTCCTCGACCCCGCGCAGAACCACTCGTTCCGCGACCACTACCTCGACGTCGAGCTCGACCTCTCGCAGGTGATGTTCCTGGCCACGGCCAACGTCGCCGACACGATCCCCGGGCCTTTGCTGGACCGGATGGAGACGATCCGCTTCGACGGCTACACCTCCGAGGAGAAGCTCGCGATCGCCAAGGGCTACCTGTGGCCGCGCCAGCGCGACCGCAACGGCCTGCGCGAGGACGAGGTCGAGATCGACGACGAGATCCTCAAGACGATCGCCTCCGAGTACACCCGCGAGGCCGGCGTTCGCAACCTCGAGCGCGAGCTGGGCACGGTGCTGCGCAAGACCGCCACGCGGATCGCCTCGGCCAAGGTGCAGGCCCCCGTGAAGATCGACCTGGAGGTCGTGCGCGACGCGCTCGGCCGCCAGAAGGTCTTCCAGGAGTCCGCCGCACGGACCGCGACCCCCGGTGTCGCCACCGGCCTGGCGGTCACGGGCGCGGGCGGCGACGTGCTGTTCGTCGAGGCCACCGCGATGAAGGCCGGGGACTCGGCGCCGGGCAACAGCCTGGTGCTGACCGGCCAGCTGGGCGACGTGATGAAGGAGTCGGCGCGGATCGCCCTCTCCTACGTGCGCGGCCACGCCGAGGAGCTGGGCATCGAGGAGAGCGCCTTCGAGGGCAAGGAGTTCCACGTGCACGTCCCCGCGGGCGCGATCCCCAAGGACGGGCCGTCCGCCGGCGTGACGATGGTCACGGCGCTGGCCTCGCTGCTGAGCGGGCGCCCGGTCAAGCACACGGTGGGCATGACCGGCGAGGTCACGCTGCAGGGACGCGTGCTGCCGATCGGCGGCTTCAAGCAGAAGGCGCTCGCCGCCCACGCGGCCGGTCTGACCGACGTGATCCTGCCCGAGCGCAACCGCGGCGACCTCGACGACATCCCCGAGGAGGTCCGCGAGCAGATGGCCTTCCACCCGGTGATGACCGTCCAGGAGGTGCTCGACGTCGCGCTCGAGCCGGCCATCGAGCCCGCCCACGATGTCGCGCACGCGTAGATGTGAGCCTGTCCCCGAGGAGGTCCGCCAGACGGCGGACCTCCTCGAGCGGCGCTGGCAGCTGTCGATTGTCTACGCCGCTTTGACGGGCGCTCTGCGCTTCAACGAATTCGCCGACGCCGTTTCGGGGATCTCACCGCGGATGCTCTCCGAGCGCCTGCGTGACCTGGAGGCGGCCGGGCTGATCGACCGCACGGTGCTGCCGACGAGCCCACCCACGGTCGAGTACCGGCTCACGGCTCGCGGGCGGCGGCTTGGGCCGATTATCGATGCTATGCGCGCTTACGCTCGCGAGCCGGTTGGCTGAGACGGACGTGGGACGCGCGCAGCGCTCCTCCTGACCGGCTCGTGTACAGAAGCTCGCGGCTATACCGCCGAGCCGCTTGGTTCGGCCGAACGCGCCACGACCCCGGAGCTGGCGCCGACCAGCTGACCCCCGGCACAGGTCTCGGCGGGGACCTCGCTCTTCGGGTTGCGGATCCCCACCACGCCGACGACGCCGCCGGCGGCGACGAGCAGGCCGGCGATCGCCATGCCGAGGTGGAAGCTGTGCAGCGATGCCTGCTCGGCGGCCTTCGTCAGCGCGCTGGCCTGGGCGCTGAGGATGCCATGCACGTCCGGACGCCCGAGCGGGAGGCGCTTGGCCTGGATCACCGCCGCGCGACCGGCCGGTCCGAACGTGATGCCCGTCAGGCGCCTGTCGAGCTCCGAGCCGAAGGAGCCCGCGACGGCCGCCCCCACGGCGGCCGTGCCGAGCAGGCCGGCGACCCGCGCGATCGCGTTGTTCACGCCCGAGGCGATGCCCGCCTGGGAGGTTTCGGCGCCGGCCAGCACCGCCGCGGTGAGCGGCGCCACGGTCATCGACAGGCCGAGCGCGAACAGGAGCAGGCCGGGGAGGATTTCCGAGACATAGTCGACGCTCGCGCCGACCCGCTGAAACAGCAGCAGCCCACAGGCCGCGACAAGCGGACCGCCGCCCATGAAGAAGCGCGGCCCGAAGCGGTCGGCGAGCGCCCCGAAACGGCGTGAGAGGACGAACATGATCACGGTCACCGGCAATGTCGCCAGGCCGCTCTGCAGCGGCGTGTAGCCGCCGATCTGCTGCAGGAACAGGATCAGGAAGAAGAACAGCACCGCCAGGCCGGCGTACATCGCGAACGTCTCGATGTTGCCCGCCGAGAAGTTGCGCCGTTTGAACAGCCCCAGCGGGAGCATCGGGTCCGCCGCGCACGACTCATGCCACAGGAAGGCCGCGAGCAGCAACACGCCCGCAATCAGCGGGACGAACACCGCGGGACTCGACCAGCCCAGGCGGGGCTGCTCGATCAGCGCAAACACCGGCCCGGCCAGACCTGCAGCGCACAGCAGCGCGCCGGGCACGTCGACTTTGCGTGCGCCCGTGCGCCGCGGCGCCGCGCGCGGAACGGCAAACAGGATCAGCCAGACGCAGACGATCGCCAGCGGAATGTTGATGATGAACAGCCACCGCCACGAGCCGATCGCCAACAGCTCCCCGCCGGCCAGCGGACCGAGCACGCCGGCGATCGCACCCCACGCCGTCCAGCTGCCGATCGCGCCGCCGCGCTCGTCCCGCGGGAACGTGTTGACGATCACCGCCAGCGAGCTGGGCACAAGCAGCGCGCCGGCCACCCCCTGCAGCGCGCGCATCGCCACGAGCACCCCGATCGTCGGTGACAGCGCACACGCCAGCGAGGCGACGCCAAAGCCCGACACCCCCAGCGCGAACACCCGCCGCTCGCCGAACAGATCCCCCAGCGACCCGCCCACGAGGATCAACGAGCTGAGCGTCAGCAGATAGCCGTTGACGACCCACTGCTGGGCGGCCAGCCCCCCGCCGAGCGCGCGTTGGATCGTAGGCAGCGCGACGTTCACGACCGTGCCGTCGAGCAGCACGATCCCCGAGCCCATGATGCAGGCGATCAACGTCAGGCGCTTCGTGCGCTCGTCAGGCTGAGCAGCCATCGATCGGGGCGGCCGGATTCGAACCGGCGATCCCTCGCCCCCAAAGCGAGTGCGATACCAGGCTTCGCTACGCCCCGTAGTGTCTGAGGATAGGGATAGAACGCCCGCGACGAGTCTCCTCCGCACTGCGTGACTTCCCGGCATGCCCCACCCCGTTGGGACAGGCATCCGAGAGCGCTGCGGCCCGACGCACACGTGCCGCCGCAGTCGACCTCCCCTTCCCGAGGCTACTCACGGCCCTGCCATTCAACCCCTTTCAAGACGCCGCCCGCGGAGTACGATGTAGAGAGGAGCCGGAGGGGTGTGTGAACGGAGGAATCGAGATGAACGCAACGGAGAGGCCAACAAGGATGAAAGCCACCGCGCGGCGCGATGCGGACGGAACGTACAAACACACCGTGCAGGTGCGCGAGCATCAACTCACGGTCGACGAGCCGCCGGAGATGGGCGGGGACGACACCGCGCCGAGTCCCCAGGAGCTGCTGGCGGTGAGTCTGGCTTCGTGTACCGCGATCACGATGGAGATGTATGCCGCGCGCAAGGGCTGGGAGATCGGCCACGTCGAGGTCGAGGTGCAGTACAAGGGCGCCGAGCGCGGATGCCCGACGAAGTTCGAGCTGGTGATGCGCCTACCCGCGGACCTGCCGGAGGAGCAGGCCGAGCGTCTGCGCGTGATCGCCGCGAAGTGCCCGGTTCACCGTGCGCTCGACGGCGAGGTCATGTTCGAGGAGCGCGTCGAGCGCGTGGCAGCTGACCGCTTGACCGAACCGGTTTCCTCGGCGGTGCTCGTGCCGCTGTTCATCGCCGACGAGGAGCCGCACGCCGTGTTCACCCGCCGGCGCGCCGATCTGCGCCGTCACGCCGGGGAGATCTCATTTCCCGGCGGGCGGCGCGACCCCGAGGACAGCGACCTGCGCGACACCGCCCTGCGCGAGGCCGAAGAGGAGATCGGACTGCCCAGGGCAGAGGTGAGTCTGCTCGGAGAGCTGCCGCCGACCTCGACGTTCGTGACCAACTACGTGATCCACCCGTTCGTCGGCCTGATCCCCACGGGTCTGGCCTGGCAGATGTCGGAGCGCGAGGTCGACGTGGTGCTCGAGCTGCCGCTTCAGGCACTCAGAGCGAGCCGCACACGCACGCGGATCGAACGCCGCGGGATCTCCTTCGAGACCGACGCCTACATCCTCGATGACCACCTGATCTGGGGCGCCACGGCGCGGATCCTCGAGCATCTGCTCGAGCGGGTGGAGGAGCTGTTGCTCCCCCACCTGTCACTGACTGATTTGCCAGCCTCCCAGCGGAGCGCCGGGAGGCTGGGTTCTTGAAGTCCTTCTAACTGGGTTGCGGCACCAGCCGGATGTAGGGACGCGGCTCCTCCCACCCGTCCGGGTACTTCTCCTTGGCCTCGTCATTTGAGACCGAGCCGGCGATGATCACCTTCTCGCCATCCTTCCAGTTCACCGGCGTGGCAACCTTGTGCTTGGCGGTCAGCTGCAGCGAGTCGATCACGCGCAGCACCTCGTCGAAGTTGCGACCCGTCGTCATCGGGTAGATCAGGATCAGCTTGACCTTCTTGTCGGGCCCGATCACGAACACGTTGCGGACCGTCTGGTTATCGGCCGGCGTGCGCACGAGCGGGTCGCCGGACGTGCTCGCCGGCAGCATGCCGTAGAGCTTTGACACGTTGAAGTCGTCGTCCGAGATGATCGGGTAGTTCGGAGCCGTGCCCTGCGTCTCCTCGATGTCCTTCGCCCACGCCTCGTGGTTGTCCAGCGCGTCGACGGACAGGCCGATGATCTTCGTGTTGCGCCGGTCGAACTCGGGCTTGGCGTTCGCCATGTAGCCGAGCTCGGTCGTGCAGACGGGCGTGAAGTCCTTCGGGTGTGAGAACAACACCGCCCACGAGTCGCCGATCCAGTCGTGGAATTTGATCCGGCCCTCGGTGGTCTCCGCCTCGAAGTCGGGGGCTTCCTCGCCAAGTTGCAGCGTCATAAGTTGTTCCTTTCTCGACAGGCAGCTAGCCGTCGCAGGCTTCGAACAGGGGAAAAACCGACCCTCAAAGTAATCCTGATCGACTTTTGTGAGATTGGCTCTCAGCATAGCGCGTCCCCACCCGATCCGGCCGTATTCCTCACAGAATCAGTCAGCTACACCGGCACCCCACCCAGCAGCGCGTCCACAGCGGCCCGTGTCTCGACCTGCCATGCCTCGGCGTCATCGACCTCGGCTCTGAGCAACGCCGTCGGAATCGCGTTGCGCTCCGCCACCCTCTGCACGATCCGCTCACCCTCGGCAAGCGCATCGCCGGGCGCCGTCCCCGTGGCCTCGTAGACGAAACCGCGCACGGTCGTATCGATCACCTGCCCGAGGAAGAACTCCAGCCGGGAGCCATGCAACGCGCGAACTTCCTCTTCTCCATCAGAACCCGCACGTCTCGTGACCATCCCCAGCAGCCAGCAGACGATCGTCACGCTCTCCAGCGCCGCACGCAACGTGCTCAGACGCTCTGGCGTACCGACCCAGCACTCTGCTCCGGCCGCCTCGATCGCGGCTCTGCCCGACTCGGTGCGCGTGGTGATCCGCACCGCGTGCCCCTGCCTCACGAGGTCTCCGGCCAGCCGCCGGCCCCGGCAGCCACCTCCCACGATCAAGATTCGCGCCACGGTCGGCGATCTTAGTCGCCACGCCCTCAGCGGCGTCCTCGCCGCCACCGACAAACCAACTACACCAAGTAGAGACTCACTTGCGAATCGGCCTTCGCCACTGAAAGACGACCACATCACGCAGGGCTGCAGCGATACGACCGCCCCTCGGGCCGGCCACTTTGCAATGGGCCTGGCCGACCCGAGGCGCCCTGAGATCCAAGGGGGCGGGCGGCTGTCTCCAAGCCAGTGACTCGAAGCCTGTCCTTCTGTCCTTCTGTCCTTCTGTCCTTCTATCCCTGCCGCGGCGGAGGAGGCCCGTCGTGAATCGACCGGCGCGCAGCGCCCGGGCCGAGATCTGTTCGAGCGCCACCGGAGAGGTATGGGTAGCGGCGCTCGAACAGACCTCGGCCCACCGGTCGATGACCGGTCGGCGCTCCAAGCACGGTCCCCCACATCGAAATCCGTTCCACCTGGGTTTGATCACCGTGCATTGCACGAAGAAAACCATAGTTTTTAGTCTTTGTCAAGTAATCGCTCAAGAAGTTTGTCAACCCCTTGTCGAGCTGCCGTGCCCTGCCGGCGCCGGCGGACGTCCAATACCATCCCGGCGACGATGACCGACCCCGTCACGATGGACAAGATCGTCGCGCTGTGCAAGCGGCGCGGCTTCATCTTCCCTTCCTCGGAGATCTACGGCGGGGTCGGCTCCACCTACGACTACGGCCACTACGGCGTACTGCTGAAGAGCAACGTCAAGAACGAGTGGTGGCGCGCGATGCTGCAGGAGCGCGAGGACATCGTGGCGATCGACTCGGCGATCCTCCAGCACCCGCGCGTGTGGGAGGCCTCGGGCCACCTCGCCGGGTTCACCGACCCGCTCGTCGACTGCAAGACCTGCGGCCAGCGCTTCCGCGCCGACCATCTCGGCGAGCTCGCCTGCGGGCGCAAACCATCGAAGCACCCGGGCGAGACCGACGAGTGCGATCTGACTGGGGCGCGCGACTTCAACCTGATGTTCGAGACGACCGTCGGCCCCGTGAAGGAGTCCGGCTCGGCCGCCTATCTGCGCCCGGAGACGGCCCAGGGGATCTTCATCAACTTCAAGAACGTCCTGCAGTTCTCGCGCAAGCAGCCGCCGTTCGGGATCGCCCAGGTGGGCAAGTCCTTCCGCAACGAGATCACCCCCGGCAACTTCATCTTCCGCACGCGCGAGTTCGAGCAGATGGAGATGGAGTTCTTCGTTCCGCCCGACGACGCGCCGAAGTGGTTCGAGCACTGGCTCGGTGAGCGCGAGCGCTGGTACGTCGAGCTCGGGCTGCGCCCCGATCACCTGCGCCTACGTGCCCACGACCCCGATGAGCTGTCGCACTACTCATCGGGCACCAGCGACGTGGAATACCTGTTCCCGTCCACCACCTCCGGTGGCGGAGCCCGCTGGTCCGAGCTCGAGGGAATCGCCAACCGCGGCGACTTCGACCTGACCCAGCACGCTGAGTTCTCCGGCGAGAAGCTCGAGTACTTCGACCAGAGCACCGGTGAGCGCTACGTGCCCCACGTGATCGAGCCCGCCGCCGGGGCGGACCGGGCGACGCTCGCCTTCCTCGTGGACGCCTATGACGAGGAAGTCGTCGAGCGCGAGGGCGCCGGCGCCGGCGAGACGCGCACCGTGCTGCGGCTGCACCCGCGCCTGGCGCCGATCAAGGCGGCGATCCTGCCGCTCGTCAAGAAGGACGGTCAGCCCGAGCTGGCCCGGGAGATCCACCGCGCGATCCGCGTACAGCCCGGGATGGGCATGGTCGAGTACGACGACGGCGGGGCGATCGGCAAGCGCTATCGCCGCCAGGACGAGATCGGCACGCCGTTCTGCCTGACCGTCGATCACCAGAGCCTGGAGGACCGAACCGTGACGCTACGCGAGCGCGACTCACTGACACAGGAGCGCCTGCCGATCGACGGCATCGCTCAAGAGATCGAGCGGCGCGTGAACGCGGTGTGGCGCTCGCCGAAGCTGGATCAGACGGCGGTAGGCGAGAGCAACGCGGACGGCGGTGCCTTGGCCGCGGAGACTGGGAGCGCGGCGGACGCCGCGAGTTGACAACTACCGCCGGCCGACGCGCGGGCGAGAGGAGACAGAGCAGAACATGGACTTCGACCTGACCGACGAGCAGCAGCTGATCCAGCGCACCGCGCGCGAGTTCACCGACCGCGAGATCATCGTCCAGTCGCGCGAAAACGCGCGCAACCACCACTTCGACGTCGACCTCGTCAAGAAGGTCGCCGCGCAGGGCTACCTCGGCGCGATCGTCCCGGCGGAGTACGGCGGCGCCGGTCTCGACTACTTCAGCTACGGCCTCGTCGTCGAGGAGATCGGCCGCGGCGACTCGGCGATCCGCACGGTGATCTCGGTGCAGACCTCGCTCGTCTGCTCTGGCATCGTCAAGTTCGGCACCGAGGAGCAGAAGCACAAGTACCTGCCGCGGCTCTGCTCGGGCGAGTGGCTCGGCTGTTTCGGGCTGACCGAGCCGGACACCGGCTCCGACGCGGCCAACCAGAAGACGCGCGCGCGCAAGACCGACTCCGGCTGGGTGCTCAACGGCGCGAAGATGTGGATCTCGATGGGCAACTACGCGAAGGTCGCGATGATCTTCGCGCAGACCGACCCGGCGCTCGGACACAAGGGCATCGCGTGCTTCCTCGTCGACACCGACCAGCCCGGCTACACGGCGCAGACGATCGAGCACAAGATGGGCCTGCACGCCTCCGACACCGCCTCGATCTCGCTCGAAGACGTCGAGGTCTCAAACGAGGACATGCTCGGCGAGGTCGGCGACGGCTTCAAAATCGCGATGTCGAACCTCGACTCCGGGCGCTACTCCGTCGCGGCCGGCTGCGTGGGGATCTGCCGCGGCTGCGTCGAGGAGTCCGTCAAGTACGCCAAGAGCGCGAGCAGTTCGGCAAACCGATCGCCTCCTTCCAGCTCGTCCAGGCGATGATCGCCGACATGGTGCTCAAGACCGACGCCTCGCGCATGCTCGTCTGGCGCGCCGGCTGGCTGAACGACCAGGGCCGGCCGAACACGCTCGAGACCTCGATCGCCAAGCTCCACGCGACCGAGGCCTCGCTGGAGTGCGCGAACCTCGCGATCCAGATCCACGGCGGCGCCGGCTACGTCGACGACCACCCGGTCGAGCGCTACTTCCGCGACGCGCGCGTCACGACCCTGTACGAGGGCACCTCGCAGATCCAGAAACTGATCATCGGCCGCGCGATGACCGGCGTCAACGCGCTGATCCCCTCCTGATGGGACCGAATGACGCATCGACGCGGGACAGGAGGTCCCGCGCCCACGCGCCCTCGAGCCAAGCGGCACACGTGGACGATCGCAAATGAGCACCGTCCAGCCCGCGAGCATCATCGGAGTGATCGGCGCCGGCACGATGGGCGCCGGGATCGCTCAGCTCGCCGCTCGCTCCGGCGCGCGCACGATCCTCCACGATCCACTGCCTGAGGCCCTGGAGCGCGGGACCGAGTACGCGCGCGGTGGCCTCGCCAAAGAAGCGGCCAAAGGCCGGCTGAGCGCCGAGCGGGCCGACGCGGCCGCGCGGCGGCTCGAGCCTGTCGACAAGCTCGAGGCCCTCGCCGAGTGCGAGCTCGTGATCGAGGCCGCGCCCGAGCGACTCGAGCTCAAGCACGAGCTCTACGCGCGCCTCTCGCGGGAGATCGTCGGCGAGCGCTGCGTGCTCGCGACGAACACCTCCTCGCTGCTCGTCACCGCGATCGCCTCCGCCGCGCAGAACCCCGAGCGGGTCGTCGGCATGCACTTCTTCAACCCGCGCGCCGATCATGCGCCTGCTCGAGGTCGTCGCCGGCGTCGAGTCCTCGGCCGAGGCCCTCGCGCTCGCCACCGCCACCGGTGAGGCGATGGGCAAGACGGTGATCGTCGCCAAAGACGGACCGGGCTTCATCGTCAACCGCTGCAATCGCCCCTTCGGACTGGAGGCGCTGCGCACGCTGCAGGAGCAGATCGCCGACGTCGAGACGATCGACCGGATCGTCCGCGTCGAGGGCGGCTTTCGCATGGGTCCCTTCGAGCTGATGGACCTCGTCGGGGTCGACACCGGCCTGGAGATCTCCAAGAGCTTCTACGAGCAGAGCTTCTACGAGCCGCGCTGGCAGCCCTCGCCGATCGCCGCGCGCTACGTCGCCGCCGGGCTGCACGGGCGCAAGACGGGCCGCGGCTACTACGACTACTCGCGCGACCCCTACCGCGCCCCGGACCCGGATCGGGACCCGGCCTCAGATCCGCCCGGCGGCGAGGCCGATGTGACGCCCGCCGCCGGCGGCGTGCTCGAGCGGATCGTCTGCCAGGTGATCAACGAGTGCGCCTTCGCGCTCGGCGAAGGCGTCGGCAGCGCGTGGGACATCGACACCGGCATGGTGCTCGGGCTCAACTATCCACGCGGCCCCCTCGCGTGGGCCGACGAGATCGGCCTCGACCACGTGCTGGCCGTGCTCGACGGCCTATGGGAGGAGTACCGCGAGGAGCGCTACCGATCGGCCCCCGAGCTGCGGCGCCTCGTGCGCGCGGGCCGGCTGGGACGCGCGAGCGGCGGCGGCTTCTTCGCCTACGACGCCGCGCCCTGAGACCCGGCCCCACTCGCGTCTCCTACGACGCCGCGCCCTGAGCCTCGGCCGCGTTCGCGGCTGGAGCCCACTGCGCCTCGGCGAGATCGCCGACCGGCATGCCCTCCGGCGTCGGTACCTGGGGCGTGTCCCGGAGATACCACTCGGCGTCCAGCGCCGCCTGGCAGCCCGAGCCCGCGGCGGTGATCGCCTGGCGATAGGTGTGATCGACGAGATCGCCCGCGCCGAACACGCCCGGGCGGTTGGTCCGCGTCGAGCCGCCGTCGACGGCCACATAGCCGTTCTCGTCGACGTCGATCTGGCCGGCGACGAGCGTCGACTGCGGCTCATGACCGACCGCCACGAAGGCACCCGAGACCTCCAACGTGCGCTCCTCACCGGTCTCGGTGTTGACGAGCAGGGCATGCCCGAGAGCGCCGTTCTCACCCGGCACGAACTCCTTGACGGCATATGGTGTCAACAGCTCGATGTTCTCCTGCGCACGCGCGCGATCGAGCATGATCTTCGACGCGCGGAACTCGTTGCGCCGATGCACGACCGTCACCTTCGACGCGAACTTCGAGAGGAAGATCGCCTCCTCCATCGCCGAGTCTCCGCCGCCGACGATCACCGTCTGGGTGTCGCGGAAGAAGGCCGCGTCGCAGGTAGCGCAGTAGCTGACCCCGCGACCGCTCAGCTCCATCTCGCCGGGGACGCACAGCTTCTTGTGCTCGGCGCCCATCGCCAGGATGACCGTCCGCGCCCGGTACTCGGTCTCGCCGACCCAAACCCTGTGGATCCCGCCGGGCTCGCTCGCCAGCTCGACGCGGTCGGCCTCCTCGGTCAGCATGCGCGCGCCGAAGCGCTCGGCCTGGTCGCGTAGCTTCTGCATCATCTCCGGCCCCATGATTCCCTCGGGGAAGCCCGGGTAGTTCTCCACGTCGGTCGTCTGCTGCAGCAGGCCGCCCCAGGCGAAGCCCTCGATCACAAGTGGGTTCAGGTTGGCGCGCGAGGTGTACAGCGCCGCGGTGTAGCCCGCCGGGCCGCTGCCGATCACGATCACGTTCTCGATCTCGCCTGTCGCCTTCTGATCGTCTGCCGCTGCCATCTCGTCTCCTATCGCCTGCGTCTCGGCCAACCTTCGCGGGCTCTCGTCGCCCTCTGCCGTCAGTCGCCTCACAAGCGACCCACGCAGATCATAGAATCGATCTTCCCGGGTCACTTCACTTTGTAAAGTATAGCGCTTTCTCGGGACTTTTTCGGTATGTCTATGCGCGCACCGGCCCCGCCGCCTCGATCGCCCCGACCGGCGCGGCATCGCCCGCCCCCGGCGGGCCGTTCTGCGCCTCGCGCCAGCGTGCCACGGTGCGGCGCAGCTGGAAGTAGGCGATCGCGCCCGGAACGCGTCGGCAGCCAGAAGGAGATCGCGCGATAGGACAGGACCGCCAGCAGCGCCAGGTTGAAGTCGACGCCGAAGGCCGCGAATGCGCCGATCATGCCCCCCTCCACTCCCCCCAGCCCACCGGGCAGCGGCAGCAGGTTGCCGAGCGTGCCGACGAAGTAGCACATCAGGATGACCGTGAACGGGGGCGGGCTGCCGAACGCGTGAAAACAGGCCCACAGCACGCAGATGTCAAAGCCCCACCAGGCCGGCGCGCCCAGCACGCCGGGGTTGCGCGAGCGCACCAGCTCGATCGCCGTGCGGATCCCGCTGGCCGCCAGCGCGGGGACAGTCGCCCCGGTCGCCAGCCAATGGGCCACCCGCCCCGAGCCGGCCGCCCAGCGCCCCAGGCGCCGCTCGATATCCCCCGGCAGCAACGCCATCGCACCGGCCACCGCGAACAGCAGCGCGGCGGCGATCGCGGGGATGATCGTGATCGCGAACGAGCCGCCCCCCGGAAACAGCCCCGTGCCGAGACCGACGCCGTCGATCAGCAGCACACCCGCGTAGACGACGTACAGCAGCACCATGAACGCGACCATCCGGCAGGCCACCAGCCGCGCCTCCATGCCCGAGCGACGCAACGCCCACGCGGTCAGCGCCACACCACCCGCGCCGGCGGTGGCGAACAGCCGTGTCGCGGCCAGGCCCGCCATCGTGATCTGGTAGCTCTCGGGCCAGCCGATCAGGCTGGGGCCGCGCACGAACACCGCGCGAAACAGCACCACGTAGCCGGCGAAGGAGCACAGCTCGAAGAGCACGCCGACCACGATCCACCATGTATCTCCGCGCTCGATCCGATGCGCGGTGGCGCCGAAGCCGGACAGCTTGGGCAAGACGAAGTAGAGAAAGGCCACAGCCGAGAGGACGAACAGGACGAACGTGATCGTGCTGCGACGCGTGACCGTCACACGCGGCATCTCCTCCGCGTGATGGCTCCCGTCCAGCTCCATCCTGTTTGTCTGTCGCCGCCATCTCCTCCTCGTCCAACTCCACTAGCTCACCGCATGTGCTCGAGCCTCGAGCGCCGCCACGGCGCGCCCAATCGCCGCCGCCACGCGGCTCTGCCCGCGGAGCCAAGCGCCGCACCGCGCCGGTCAGCACCGCGCCCGCGAGCAGATCGATCACATAGTGCTCTCCCAGATATACCAGCGCGAATCCGAGCGTTGCCGTATATCCCCACCCCAGCGCGCCCGCGACCGGCCCCACCTCGGTGAGTAGAAGCGCGGCCATCAGGGATGTGGCGAAGTGCAGCGAGGGCATCGCGGCTAGGGGGTTGCCTCCAAAGACACTGTAGAGCGGGCCCCAGCCGTCTCGCCAAAAGAACTCCCCGTACTCCACCATCATCCGCCTCACCTCCTGCCACCGCTGCTCGCCACGCTTTCGAGGCCATCCCCCCGACAACGTCGGCCGGCGCCGTGGGTCCTCGACCTGCGCTCGGCCACACCGCGTCCGGCCACCGAGTCGGCGTACCAAGGAGGAGCGGTCGGCAGCAGCCAGTACACGGCGGCGCCGATGTCGAACACCGCGTAGGTCATCACCGCCGCCCGCGGAAAGCGGCCACGATGACGAATCAGGATGTAGGCGAGCGAGCCGTGCGGCACCATGAACCACGCCCAATGGGCCCATACCAGCACGCGGTCGCGCGCCTGCCATTCCGGACCGTCAGGCCCACGTCGGGCAAGCGCGCGCTGTAGGCGCAGAGTGGGCAGCTCACCCAGTCCCAGCAAGCGATCGGCAGCGATCGGGTAGTCGATATGCACCCGTCGCTCCTGGGCGTCGGGATCGTCGTGCGGGGACTTGTAGGCGGCAAGGTAAGCCCACATCTGCAGCGTGCAGGTGGCCACATCGCGCGTGCGCGAGCGCTTCATCGCAACGCACAAACCGAACGGAGCCGCAAACGCTATCGCCTGCGTGACGATCGGTGGCGCCTTCACCCGCCTGCGCACCAGAGGCGCGGCCACGCCCGCCGCCACCACCCCCCAGGCGGTCGCCCTGATTACCCTCGACAGCCGCACCGGGCCGGAGTATATGGTCGCGCTCGGGCGAGTATCCGTGAGTCTCAGAGACCTCCGGGATGGCTTCGTGCTTTCCCGCCGGGCTTTGAACGCGCGCCTACGCGTGCGTGCGCGTTCCAGCCGTTTGCGGAGCGCCCACCTCGCCGGAGTCCACCTTGAGAGCGCCCACCTCGCCGGACACCTGCGCCGACGCGGCGACCAGCGCGCCGACCACGGAGCTCGCCACGTCCGCCTCGGGGTGCCATTGCACGCCGAGCACGAAGCGCTTGTCAGGCAGCTCGATCGCCTCCGGCAGGTCGTCGAGCGGCGAACGCCCGCTCACCACGAGCCCCTCGCCCAGCCGGTCGATGCCCTGATGGTGGTGCGACTTTGTCGCGTGCTCGGTCTCCCCCGCCGCGCCCGCCGCCAGCGAGCCCGCGCGCAGGCTCACATCGTGATCGGCGCCATCGAACGAACCGGTGGCCCGCAGGTGCTCGCCGTGTCCGAAGTGCTCGGGCAGATGCTGCAACAGGGTGCCGCCGCGAGCCACGTTGATCAGCTGCATTCCCCGGCAGATCCCCAGCACCGGCATGTCGCGCTCGATCGCCGCGCTGACGAGCGCGATCTCGAACACATCGCGCTCGGGGACCGTCTCCACCGTCTCTGCATGGGCCTGCTGGCCATAGGCGCCAGGATCGATATCGGCGCCGCCCGAAAGCACCAGCCCGTCGATCAGATCCAGCACTTCGTCCGGGTCCTCGACGAGCTTTGCGTCCGGCGGGAGCATCAGCGACCAGCCCCCCGGCGCGCTGCACTGCATCGACGTAGTTGCGCGCCAGCAGCATCGCGGGCTGATCCCAGACGCTCCATTGCGCCCGCTCGAGCGCGGTGCACATGCCGATCACGGGGCGGGTCATCCCCACAGAATAGGATCACCGACGAGCGACGCCCCCGACATGGATCCCGCGGCAGTGCGTGAGCGAGTCCGATCAGCGACCCAGCCGCTGAGACGGTCAACCCGCGGATCGCCGACGGGTCGCGACGGTCGAGCTGAACCGGCCCGAAGCACTGAACGCCTGGAACAAGCAGTTCGCCCTGGACCTGCTCGCGGCATTTCGCCAGGTGGCCGAGGACGACGCGGCGCGGGCGGTCGTGCTCACCGGCGCCGGGCGCGCCTTCTCCTCGGGCGCCGACCTGAAGGACGCGAGCGGCGGCGAGTTCACGCCCGAGGGACGCCCCGACGTGTACAAGGTCGCTGACCGAGCGCTACCACCCGATCATGCACGCGATCCGCGAGCTGCGAAAGCCGGTGATCGCGGCGGTCAACGGCCCGGCGGTCGGCATCGGCTGCTCGCTGGCGCTGTGCTGCGATCTGATCGTCGCGGCCGCAGAGCGCCTACTTCCTGCTCGCCTTCGTGAACATCGGCCTGGTCCCCGACGGCGGCTCCTCGCTGTTCGTGCCCTCGCGCGTGGGCATGGCCCGCGCGAGCGAGCTGTCGCTGCTCGGCGAGCGCCTGTCGCGCCGAGCGGGCGCTCGAGTGGGGGCTGATCAACCGCGTCTTCCCCGACGAGCGCCTGCAGCGAGGAGGTCGCCGCGCTCGCCGCGCGGCTGGCCGCGGGGCCGACGCGCTCCTACGCGGGGACCAAGCGCCAGCTCAACAACTGGCTGTACGCGCGGATCGCCGAGCAGCTCGAGCTGGAGGCGCAGATCCAGCGGGAGATGGCCGGCAGCGTTGACTTCGTCGAGGGCGCGATGGCGTTCGTGGAGAAGCGCCCGGCGCGCTTCTCAGGGCAAGTAGCAAACGTCATCAAGCGCTTACCGTCCGGCCCTGAATAGAATCCCGCCCGCCTTGAGTCACCTGGCCCCCACGATCCTCGCCTTCTTCACGCCCAAGTCGGGCGGGTCGCCGAACGCGGACCAGATCAACAGCCTCTACAAGATCACGCTGGTGATCGCGCTGATCATCTTCTTCGCGGTCGAGGGCGCGCTCGGCTACGCGCTGTGGAAGTTCCGCAAGCGCAAGGGCGCCGTGCCCGCGCAGATCCACGGGAACACGCGCCTGGAGGTGGCCTGGACGGTCGCCGCCGCGGTGATCCTCGTCGGCCTGGCGATCGTCACCTTCGCGAAGCTCTCCTCGATCCAGGACCCCCCCAACTCCGGCCCTGGCGGCGATCAACTCTCTGGTGACGAAAGCGGCGGCGTGCTGTTTGCCAGCGCCGAACGCAAGCTGCCGCCAAACGGCAAATCGCTGAACATCCAGGTGATCGGCCGGCAGTACATCTGGCAGTACGTCTACCCGGGCTCAAGCGAACCCGATGGCCTCGGCGCGCCCTATTCCTATGTGCAGATGGTCGTCCCGACGGAAACAACCGTCACGCTCGACATCGTCTCCGAGGACGTCGTGCACTCCTGGTGGATCCCCGAACTCGGGGGCAAGTTCCAGGCCGTGCCCGGCTACCACAACTACTCGTGGTTCAAGATCTCCACACCCGGGGTCTACCGCGGCCAGTGCGCGGCCCTGTGCGGACGCGGCCACGCGCGGATGATCGCCAGCGTGAAGGCCGTCCCGCCGGCGCAGTTCGAAGCCTGGCTGGCCTACCAGAAGCTGCAGATCGCGCGGGCGAACGCCGAAGCAAAGGTCGAACGCGCCAAGCTGAACGCCCTGACCGGCCCCGGACGGGTCGAGAACCCGTAGATGTATTCCCGCACGCCCCACCAACCGTGTCCCGTGACCCCGCCAGGGGATCGGGATTTTCGCCGTCGTTCATAAAGGATCAATGGAGAAGATGGCCACCTACGTAGCCCCAGTCCCCCAGGTTGTAGCCCACAAAGCCGACCCCGAGGCAAAAGGCTGGATGAGCTGGATCACGACCACCGACCACAAGCGGATCGGGATCATGTACATGGTCACGACGTTCGTGTTCTTCTGCCTGGGCGGAGTCGAGGCGCTGCTGATGCGCCTGCAGCTGGGCGCGCCGAACAACACCCTGGTCACGCCGCAGATCTACAACCAGCTGTTCACGATGCACGGGACGACGATGATCTTCCTGTTCGTCGTGCCGATGATGGCCGGGCTGGCGAACTACTTCGTGCCGTTGATGATCGGCGCGCGCGACATGGCCTTCCCGCGCTTGAACGCGCTGTCCTTCTGGCTGCTCTTGGCCGGCGGGATCGTGTTCTACGCGTCGCTGTTCTGGAACCCGCCAGAAGCCGGCTGGTCGAGCTACGCGCCGCTGTCCAACGCGATCTTCTCGCCCTCGGGCGGCCAGGACGCGTGGATCTACCTGATCCACCTGACGGGGATCTCCTCGATCCTCGGCGCGCTCAACTTCTACGCGACGATCGCGAACATGCGTGCGCGCGGGATGAGCTGGGGCCGTCTGCCACTGTTCATCTGGGCGATCCTCACCTACTCAATCCTGATCATCGTCGCGATGCCGGTGATCGCCGGCGCGGTGACGATGCTGCTGACCGACCGGCACTTCGGCACGCACTTCTTCGACCCCGCTGAGGGCGGCTCGGCGCTCTTATGGCAGCACCTGTTCTGGTTCTTCGGGCATCCCGAGGTCTACATCATGGTACTGCCGGGCTTCGGCATCGTCTCGGAGATATTGCCGGTGTTCGCACGCAAGCCGATCTTCGGCTACAAGGCGATCGCGGCCTCGACCGTGGCGATCGCCTTCCTCGGCTTCCTCACCTGGGCGCACCACATGTTCACGACGCCGACCCCCGAGGTGATCCTCGTGTTCGTGATGCTCTCCTCGTTTTTGATCGCCGTGCCGACGGGCGTGAAGATGCTCAACTGGATCGCCACGCTGTGGCGCGGGACGATCGAATTCAAGACGCCTTTGCTGTTCTGCGTCGGCTTCCTCGCGCTGTTTCTGATCGGCGGCATCTCCGGCGTGTTCCTCGCCGTATTCCCCGTCGACTGGCAGCTGAACGAAACGTACTTCGTCGTCGCCCACCTGCACTTCGTGCTCGTCGGCGGCTCGGTGTTCACGATCTTCGCCGCGATCTACTACTGGTTCCCGAAGATCACCGGGCGGATGCTCGACGAACGGTTGGGCAAGCTGAGCTTCCACCTGATGTTCTGGGGATTCCTCGCGACGTTCCTGATCCAGCACGTGATGGGCCTCGACGGGATGCCGCGGCGTATCTACGAGTACGACAACGTCGGGCACCTGGCGCTGTACAACCAGATCTCGACGGTCGGCTCGTTCATCCTCGCCTCCGGTGTGCTCGTGACGATCATCAACGCCGTCCGCAGCCTGAAGGTGGGCGCGATCGCCGGGCCCGATCCGTGGAAGGCGAACACGCTGGAGTGGTTCACCGAGTCGCCCCCGCCGGTCAACAACTTCGATGTCGTCCCGCTCGTGCGCTCGGTGGAACCGATGAAGGACATCCGCCGCGAGGTACAGCGACGGAGCACCGGGGCCGGGGCGGGCGGGGACTCGATCTATGGCGGCGCGACCGTTCCCGCGGGGGCCACACAGGTAGGGGTCTAGGAAGTGCTGCTCGCTTCCCGGGCAAGCACGCGGCGGGATTCACAGGCCCGCGCGCGAGTGCGGGACTCACGCGCACGACACGCTCCTCGCGCAACGTACGCGGGGTAAGGTTTACCGGCGATGAGCACACACCCGACAGGCGGCGCCCAGGCGCTCGAGACGCCCCGCCTCGGCCTGGCTCCGCGCACGCGGCAGGTACTGGCCGACTACGTCGAGCTGACGAAGCCGAAGGTCCAGTCGCTGCTCTTGCTGACGACGATCGCCACGATGTACGTGGCGGGCGATCCCGCCCTGTCGCTGGTCGCGCTGACATGCCTCGGCGGCTATCTGTCGGCCGGCGGCGCCGGCGCGGTCAACCATTGGTATGACCGCGACATCGACGCGCGGATGGCGCGCACGGCCAACCGACCGGTGCCGTCCGGCCGGGTCGCCCCGAACGCCGCGCTCGCGTTCGGCTGCACACTGGCTGCATTGTCGTTCCTGGAGCTTTCCCTGACCGTCAACGTGCTCGCGGCGAGCCTGTCGTTCGCCGGCTTCCTCGGCTACGTGTTCATGTACACGATCTGGCTGAAGCGGCGCACGCCGCAGAACATCGTGATCGGCGGGGCCGCCGGCGCGGTGCCCCCACTCGTGGGCTGGGCGGCCGTCACCGGGTCGGTGAGCGCCACCGCGGTGCTGCTGTTCTTCATCGTATTCTTCTGGACCCCCCCCCACTTCTGGGCGCTGTCACTGCTGATGAAGGATGAGTACGCGAAGGTCAACGTGCCGATGCTGCCCGTCGTGCGCGGCGAGGCCGAGACCCGGCGGCAGATCCTGCTGTACACAGTGCTGCTCTACGCGGTCACCCAGCTGCCGTTCTGCGCCGGGGGCTTCGGCGACATCTACCTCGTCGCCTCGATCGTGCTCGGCCTCGGCTTCATCGCCGGCGCGATCCGCCTGTACCGGCGGGCCGACCGCCGCAGCGCCCTGCAGCTGTACCTGTTCTCGCTGGCCTACCTAGCGCTGCTGTTCTGCGCGATGGTCGCCGACGCCCATCTATAGAATGCCCACCTGCCCATGATGACAAGACGACTCGCACGCAAGAACATCCGCACGGGGCTGATCGTGTGCGGGATCTGCATGTTCATGTTCGGCATCACGTTCGTCGTAGCCGCCCTCTACATCTCATGAGCCTGCTCTCGTATAGCGGCGCCGGATCGGCGTCCTCAGTCGCTCGCGTGCGAAGCACGCCACGCTCCCTGCGTCCTTGCCCGGCTTGCTCTACGAGAGCGGGCTTGTCAATTGAAATCGGGAGGGCAGTCAAATAAGCCCAATGGACCCCGAGATCCCCCCCGCCGGCGAGGAGATCCACCTCCCCGGGCCGAGCAACCTGCCGATCCTCACAGCGGTCGGCATCACGCTCGCACTCGTCGGCGTGACGACCTTCATCGAGCTGACCGTGTTCGGCGTGCTGCTGACGATCTACTGCATCGTCCGCTGGGTCGGCGACACACGCCGCGAAATCGACGAGCTCCCACTCGACCCGCACTGATTGATTGGGGTGCGGGCGGCACATGTGCCGCCCGTCCTGGGGCGCATGCGCCCCAGGAAAGGCACGCCGCATGCGGCGTGCCCGGTAGGGCCGCATGCGGCCCTACCTGGAGGCGCACATGTGCGCCTCCGCCGGGCGGTGCATGCACCGCCCGGCGTGACGTGCCGCATGCGGCACGTCACGGGACCGATCGAAGATCGGCCAGCATGCGCGCTCCCGTCTGGCGGCGGATGCGCGCCGTCAGGAACAACATCGATCACTCCGCCGACGCGCTCCCAGCGGGCACCGGGCAGAGCGCGCCATCCTGAGTCCAGCAGCGCACCACGTCGCGGACCGACAGGATGCCGACGGGCTCTCCCTGATCGAGCACGATCAGGTGGCGGAAGCCCCCGCGCACCATCTCCGTGGCGGCGTCCTCCAGGGACCAGTCCGGCGCGGCGAACACGACATCTCGCGTCAGGTGCTCGGCCACCAACTCGCCGTCGGGATCGTGCCCGGCGCCGATCGAGTGCAGGATGTCGCGCTCGGTGATGATCCCCGGCCCGTGCCCCTCCGGGTCGATCACGACCGCCGCTCCCACCTTGCGCTCGGACATCAGCCGTGCGGTGTCGCGCAACGTGTGACCCGGCCCCACCGTGAGGACCATCGAGCTCATTCCTTCCGCTACCTGCATTGCCTCACTCCTTTCCCGCTCCACGTCACGGTAAACCCACGACTCGGGACTTGCAACTATTGCCTCAATGTAGTGCCGCCGGCGCTCGCGGTCAAGCTCCCCGCGAAATTCTCTGGCGTTCGTCGGGCGAAGGCAATAGGATCGCGGCGGGATGGAGTCGATCGCCTCGGAAAACAACGTTTCTACCTGCCTCGGAGTCGCCGCCGATGAGTAAAGGACGCTCGCTCACGCTGGCCGTCGTCGCGGCCCTGATCGCCACGGCGATCGGCCTCGTGCTCGGCTACACGATCCACTGGTTCCCGGTCCAGGCCTCCGTGCAGGCGCACAACACCGACCGCCTCTACCACGTGCTCGTCGACGTCTCGATCCCGATCTTCGTGCTCGTCGTGACGGTCATCCTGTACTGCGTCTGGCAGTTCCGCATGAAGCCCGGCGAAGAGCTCAAGGACGGCCCGCCGATCCACGGGAACACGCGTCTGGAGGTGATCTGGACGACGATCCCCGCGCTGATCCTGCTCGGCCTGGTGTCCTACTCGTTCGTGGTCCTCAACGACAACGAAAAGAAGCCCGCCGGCGTGCCGGAAATCCAGATCGGCGTGACCGGCCAGCAGTTCATCTGGTCCTACCAATACCCACCGTCGGTGACCGGCGGCAAGACGCTGAGCTCCTACCAGCTGTACATCCCGATGGGCGACACCGTCTACTTCAACATGCGCTCCAAGGACGTGATCCACGCCTTCTGGATCCCCGCCTTCCGCCTGCAGGAGGACGTCGTCCCCGGGATCACCACCCACTACCGGGCGACGCCCGATCGGCTCGGCACCTACCCGGTCGTCTGCAACCTGCTCTGCGGCGTCGGACACGCGACGATGCGCTCCGCCGTGCACGTCGTGCCGCCCGCGCAGTTCAAGGCGTGGATTATGAGCCAGACCAACGCCGCTTCGAGCGCGTCGAGCGCGAGCGCGGGGTAATGTTGTGGAGCCGATGAGACATCTGGGAACCGAAGTGGAGAGAGCACGCTGATGGCAACGACGGTGCAGACACCCGGCTCCGTCCGCCCGGGCTCCGCCCAGTCGCCGAGCGGCGCTCAGCGCACCTCGTTCGGCGCGAAACTCCGCGCCCCCGGCTTCTACCGCGCCGCCTGGCTGATGCTGCTCGGCGTGGCCTTCGCGACCGGCTTGACCTGGTTGGTGCGCTCCTCCACCGGCCACACGACGTACACCCACTACCTCTCCGGCGAAGCGATCCTGACGGTCTCGCTGATCGCCGTGCCGCTGCTGTTCCTCGTCGGGATCGGCGGCTTTGACTACTGGTTCTACTGGGCGATCGGACGCCCGACGCGCCCCGAGGATCACTCCGGCCACGGCGCACACACTTGGAAGGACTACTTCCGGATCAACACCGACCACAAGGTGATCGGCGTGCAGTACACCGTCACCTCGTTCTTCTTCCTGCTCGTCGGCGGCCTGATCGGCCTGTTGATGCGCGCCGAGCTCGCCCAGCCGGGCGCGCAGTTCGTCAGCGCGAACACCTACAACGGCCTGTTCTCCGTCCACGCGTCGATCCTGATCTTCCTGTTCGTGATCCCCGTGTTCGCGGGGTTGGCCAACTTCGTGCTGCCGCTGATGATCGGCGCGCCGGACATGGCCTTCCCGCGGCTGAACGCCCTCTCCTACTGGCTGCTGCCGGTCGCGGGCGCGCTGATGCTCGGCAGCTTCTTCGCGCCGGGCGGCGCCTTCGCCGACGGCTGGACCGCCTACGCGCCGCTGTCCGTCCAAGCCCCGGTCGGGCAGACGTTCTTCGCGCTGGGCGTCCAGTTCGCGGGCGCCTCCTCGATCATGACCGGGCTGAACTTCCTCGTCACGATCATCACGATGCGTGCGCCCGGCATGAGCTTCTTCCGCCTGCCGCTGCTCGTGTGGGCGAACTTCGCGACGTCTTTGCTCGTCGTGATCGCCACGCCGTTCATCGCCGCGTCGCAGTTCTTCGTGCTGCTCGACCGCACGCTCGGCTTCAACTTCTTCAACGCCGCCAAGGGCGGCAACGTGCTGATGTACCAGCACGTCTTCTGGTTCTACTCGCACCCGGCCGTCTACATCATGATGCTGCCCGGCTTCGGGATCGTCTCGGAGATCATCGCCGTGAAGTCGCGCAAGCCGATCTTCGGCTACCGCATGATGGCCTTCTCGCTGCTGGCGATCGTCGTGCTCGGCTTCACCGTCTGGGCGCACCACATGTTCACCTCCGGGATGGCCTCCTGGATCCGCATCCCGATGGCGATCACCACGTGCATCATCGCCGTGCCGACCGGCATCAAGATCTTCTCCTGGCTTGCGACCCTGTGGCGAGGGGTGCTGCATCTGGATACGCCGATGCTGTTCGCGCTCGGCTTCCTGACGACGTTCACGCTCGGCGGGATCAGCGGCGTGATGCTCGCGATGGTCCCGTTCGACATCCACGTCTCGGCCAGCTATTTCATCGTCGCGCACATCCACTACGTGCTGTTCGGCGGCTCGCTGATGACGATCTTCGCGGGCGTCTACTACTGGTTCCCGAAGATGACCGGGCGGATGTTCGACGAGCGGCTGGGCAAGTGGCACTTCTGGACGACGTTCGTGTTCTTCAACCTGACCTTCGGCCCGATGCACATTCTCGGCCTGCAGGGCATGCCCAGGCGCGTGGCGACATACGCTGCCAAGTACGCCGACCTGAACCTGTTCATCTCGATCATGAGCCTCGGCCTCGGCCTCTCGACGCTGATCTTCCTCTACAACATGGTCACCAGCTGGCGCGGCGGCACGCGCGCGGTGGCCAACCCGTGGCGCGGCCTGACACTCGAGTGGCAGGTCTCCTCGCCGCCGCCGATCTTCAACTTCGACCGCCTGCCGACGATCGTCGGCGGTCCGTATGAGTACGGCGTGCCGGGAGCGGTGCACGGGATCTTCGCCCCAACCCCAGCCACGGTCGGTGCCGGGGCCGGCGGCGGGGTCACGGCCGGAGCCGGAATCGTGCGAGCGCCCAGCCAATGAGACGTGCTCTAGGAAGTGTTCCGGTAGGTGTCCCGAGACGTCCTCCGAGAAATGTTCTGAGAAGTGTTCTGAGAAGTGTTCCGAGTGTCCTGAGAGGGGAGCAGGCCAAATGAAGGAAATCCTGGTGGTCGCAAACCGCACGCTCGGAGGCAAAAAGCTGCTCGACCTGGTCCGCGAGCGCGCCGCCGGCGGAGATGTCCGCTTCCGTCTGGTCGTGCCCCGGAGCAAGCCCTCGGCCGGCTTGGTCGTCTATGACGAGGCCGTGCGTGAATCGGCTCAGGTGCGCGTCGATCTGGCGCTCTCGCTGGTGGCCGGCGAGGGCATCCAGGCGAGCGGCGAAGTCGGCGACGAGGACCCCTTCTCGGCGACGATGGACGCGATCGCCGAGCGCCGCCCCGACGAGATCATCCTCTCCACCCACCCGGCCACGCAGTCGGGCTGGCTGCGCCGAGATCTGATCGAGCGCGTCCAGAACGCCTCCGGCCTGCCGGTGGAGCACGTCGTGACCGACCTCGCCCAGGAGGGCCTGCAGGTCGGCGTCACGCTCGTGCTCGCCAACAAGACCTCCAGCGGCGAGGAGCTGCTCGACCGCCTCAAGGAGAAGGCCGTGGATGGCCGGCGACACGTGTTCATCGCCGTGATCCCGCTGCAGGACGGCAGCGGCTCCGCGCCACGCCAGGCTCGGGAGCGCCTGGCGGCGATGCTCGATCGCCTACACGAGGCCGGGCTGTTCGGATCGGGCATGATCGGCGATCCCGACCCCTACACCGCGATCGTCAACGCGCTGGAGCTGTTCACCGTCGACGACGTGGTGATCTCGACGCTGCCCGGCGAACGCTCCGGTTGGATGCGCTCGAACCTGATCGAGCGTGTAACCCATGCCGCGGCGCCGGTCAAGGTCGAGCATGTCGTCGTCGACCTGCAGGCCTCCGCGCCCACGACCGCGGCCGCGGCCGCGGCGAGCTGAGGAGGAAGACCGTGGAGGCAGCCAGCATCCCCCACGCGGCCGCCCCCGGCGAGCATCATGGCCCGCCGGCGGCGAACCGCAGCTCGCGCGTCGAGCCCCAGCTGCTGGGGATGCTGCTTTTCATCATCTCCGAGGTGATGGTCTTCGGCGCGTTCTTCACGGCCTACTTCTTCATCCGCATCGCCTCCGGCGAGCCGTGGCCGGCGCCCGGCACCCACCTGCCGGAGACGGTCGCCGGCTTCAACACCGCGATCCTCGTCTCCTCCTCGTTCACCTTGCACTGGGCGGAGACGTCGATCAAGCGAGGGAACCGTTTCGGGCTGAAGGCGGGCATCCTCGTCACGTTCCTGCTCGGCTGCACGTTCCTGTTCATCCAGATCAACGAGTACGCGAACATCGGCTTCGCTCCTCAGGACGCCGCCCAGCAGACGATCTTCTACTCGCTCACCGGCCTGCACGGCGCGCACGTCCTGATCGGCCTGATCTTGCTCCTGATCGTGACCGTGCGCTCGTTCCGCGGTCACTACTCGCCGGAGGAGCACCGGGGGGTCGATGTGCCCGGGATCTACTGGCACTTCGTGGACATCATGTGGCTCGTGGTGTATTTCACCGTGTACGTTCTTTAACGCGCCGCGGACGGCATGCTCAATCCATTACGCGGTGAGGATGAGGCGTTCAGAGCGCTGTTGTACGCGCTCGCGGTGTTCGTCGTGGTCGTCGCGTTGGTTTTGATCCTGCGCGCCGTCTTCTAGGAGGTCGATGAGACCTACTGTTAGTCAGAGAACACGATGAAAAGCACGCAGGAGTACATCATCGTGCTCGTCGTGATGATCTCGGTGCTCGCCCTGGTGGTCTGGTTCTTCTTCTTCGCCGGCCACCCTCTGCTGTCCGGCGCACCGCCGGTATAGCTCCTCCTACTTACTTGACCGTCAAGGTGCCATACATCCCCGCCGCGCGGTGGCCGGGGGCCTGGCAGAAGAAGGTGTAGCTACCGGGCTTCAGGTTGACGGAGATCGAGGTGCTGCCCTTGGTGATGAACGAGCTCGCGCCGAGCGGTGTTCCCTTGGCCGTCGCGCCGCCTTCGCCGGGTTCGATCGCGATGTTGTGGGAGACACCGGACATGTTCGCCATGCTGATCGTCACCGCCCCGGGGGTGGCCGTCGCCTTGGTGCTCGTGTACGCAAGCTGGCCCGAGGGGTTGGCGTCGATTTCGAGCTTGCCCGCCTTCTCCACCGCGGGCTTGCCGGCGCCGGGCGCTTCGACCGCGCCGGCCAGCAGACCCGTGTCTTTGCCGGGTCGATCGACCGATTGGGACACATAGGCGGCGATGTCGCTCAGCGTCTGGCCGCTGGCCAGCCCTTTCGGCATCACGCCGCCTTTGTCGGGCTCGAGCACCTGGTCGTGCACGACCCCTCGGATCGTGTTGCGCTCGAGGCCTTCGGCAATGCTCTGGCGGAAGGCTTCGTCGAGGTTGGGGCCGACGATCCCTTTCGTGTTCGCCCGCGCAAGCGTGTGGCAGGAGCCGCATTTGGCGACGAACTGCTGCTTGCCCGTGATCAGGTTGGCGTTGTCGTCCTCCTTGACCGCGCCGCAACCGCTCGCGACCAGCAGCAGGCCACCCGTTCCGAGAAGAAGGCCGAGCTTGCGCAGGCTTCTGGAGGGGGAGAGCGAGGACATCGGCGGCGAAACTCTATCCGACAGGCAGGCGCCTTTACCAGTGCATCGTCGCCAAAGTGTTCGCGCCTGTGTCGGCGGGCGTCCGCCAGGCGCCTTGGGCGCTCAAACCAGCGGGCATCTCCATCAAGCCCTTACGCACCCGCACCGGTGGGCATCTCCGCCAAGCGCTCCGCTAGAGTTCGCGTCGTGAGCACTAACCAGCGCTACCGCCTGCGTAACCCCGCCAGCGGGCGACAGATCGTGATCGAGGCCGAGCCCGGGGAGATCTACCTCGATCGCGACACCGGCGAGCCGATGGAGGTCGTCGGCAAGCTGCTGCCGCTCGCTCCATCCACCTCGCGGCTGCCGTGGGCGGTGGAGAACCTGCGCTTCTGCTCGTGGTGTGACCAGCTCGCTCAGAAGGACCTGAACGACTGCCCGACCTGCGGTCGCCGGATGGGGCCGCTCGCGCCGAGGCCGGCCGGTTGAGGGCATACCTCGCGGCGGGCATCCTGCTGCTGTGCCCCCTCGGCCTCGTTGCCTGCGGCGGAGGAAGCAGCGTCAGCGACTCGGTGCCGAAGAGCACTCCCGACATCATCCCCCCGACCGACACGAGCGCCGAAAAGGCCGCCGTGCAGACAACTTCGACGTCGTCGACGACCTCGACCGCCAAATCGAGCGAAGGCTCGAGCTCTTCCGGCGAAGAATCCACCGGCAGCGAAGAAGCGGCGTCGAGCGGCGGCAGCGAAAGCGGCGCCTCTGAAAGCAACGGCGAATCGGCCGGAGGCACCTCCGCCGGTGGAGGCGCGAAGAGCGAAGAAACCGCCAAAGGTGGGGGCAGCGAATCGGCAGCCACCCCCAGCGGCGGCGCCAGCGCCCCTTCGGGCAAATAGCTGCGACGGTCCAGTTTCTTCGGACCGATCCCGGATGATCAGTCACGCGAGCGACCGCCTGTACCCGAAGGGTGAGGACGCAGACCGATCATCCGGGATCGGCCAGCGCCGGCCAGCGAACGTCCTAAGGGGTTGAGATCAGCGTCGCGCTGTAGGTCAGGCGCGCTGTGAGATACAGGCAGGCGTACTGAACCGATGTTCCCACGGCGGTCTGCGTGGTCTGGCTGCTCGTGCTCGTGCACTGCGTTTTCGGCCGGCTGGCGCGCCAGGAGGTCGCGTTCGTGAAGCCGAGCGCCAGTGCCGGGGCCCACGAGGGCACGGTCAGCGCGATCACGTCACCCTTTTTGACCTGCAGGGTGGTTTCGAGGGGGAACTGGGCCGTTTTGCCGAAGTAGGGTTCGAGTTTGACGAGCGGGCTCTGCGCGATCAGCTTGTAGGTCAGGTTCGGCGTCTTCTGCGGACGCAGAACCGCGATGCCGGCCGTGGATGGGCCACCCTCGTTGGCGTTGAAGAACTTGATCTGGGTCGCGTTCGGCTTGCCGAGCTGGATCGACCAGGCGACGATCGTCCCGGCGCGCGGCGCCGTCTGCGGGTTGTGCGTCGTGCCGACCTTCACCTGGAAACCCGTCGTGCGGCTGACCGCCAGACAGGGAGTGCCGGGACAGCTCGGCACCGTTTCGGGATTGGTCGTGGGCGGGATCACCCCAACTTCGGTGAGCGTCGCCTGCGAACCCGCGGGCAGCACCAGCACGAGCGCGAGGCTCGCAAGGACTGCGACTATGGATACACGGGTCATGTGGTTATTCAACACGAGAACTCGAAAGATGTAGCGGTGTGTTCGCTATTTTCCCGTGAGTTCCTGCGCGGCGGCCGCGATCTCCGCCGGATCTCCGGGCGCCGGCACCCAGGGCAGCCGCAGCGGATCGTCCGCGTAGCGCGGGATCACGTGCATGTGGAAATGGAAGACCGTCTGCCATGCGAGCGCTCCACAGGAGTTGACCAGGTTGACCCCTTCGGCCCCCAAGCGCTCCTTCGCACGGGCCGCCTGACGTTGCGAGGCGAGCGCCACCGCGTGTAGGTCCTCCTCCTCGATGCTCAGCAGATCCACGCTGTGCGCGCGGGGAACCACGAGCACATGCCCGCGCGTGGCGGGGTTGATGTCCATCAAGGCCACCGTGCGCTCGTCCTCGCCGACGATCGTTCCCGGCAGCTCGCCCGCGATGATCTTGCAGAAGATGCAGTCCGGATCGTCGGTCATATGCGTCGAAGCCTAGCCGGATAAAAGAAGCAGGGTCAAAAGATAACGACTCGTTATAACTATTGTATCCACTGAAAGACTCGGCTAGCGAGCGGCGGCGAGCGTGCGCGCATACGTAAGCGCCTGCTCGCGCGTGAGAAGCTCTCCCGCATACTGCGCCTTCGTCAGTTCCTCCAACAGTTCTCCCACCCGGGGGCCGACGGAGATACCGAGCTCTCGGGCCAGCTCATCGCCCCGCCACAGCGGCTTGGGCGGGCCCTCTGCTCGCCAGCGCAAAGCATCCGTGAGCATCGCGTGCGCCACGCGCATGTGCGCGTCGATCGCCCTCTGCGCGCTCCCCCCCTGTGTCGCCAGCCGGTCTGCGACAGACAGAAGCGTGACGTCGACCCCGACCGGCTCGCACGCCCGGAGGTAGGTGTACACGGCGCGGAGCGCGAGCGGCTGTGGCTCGTGGACGAGGAATCCGAGGCGCAGGTGATTGCGCACCAGCGCGGCCACGTGCGCGCGCAACCGCTCGCTCGTGCGCAACCTGCCGAGCACCGTCCTTGCCAGCTCGGCGCCCCGGGCATCGTGGCCGATGAACGTCACGCGCCCGTCTTCGGGGCGTACCGCCTTTGTCAGCGGCTTGGCCGCATCGTGCAGCAGCGCCCCCCAGCGCAGCGCCTCCCCGCGTGTCATGCCATCGGCCAGTGGCTCGTTCAGCAGCGCGAGGATCTCCTCGGCGTGCTCCTCACCCAGCGTGGGGCTCGGATCGGCCTGCAACTCGATCGTCCTGTCCAGCACCTCGAGCGTGTGGCCGTAGACGTCGAGGTGGTGGAAGCGGCTCTGCTCGATTCCCCGCAGTTCCTCCAACTCGGGGAGCACGACCGCCGTCGCCCCCAGCTCGCCCAGCAGTTCGATTCCCCGCCTGGCATGCGGTGAGGCGATCGTCCGGCGCAGCTCGACGAACACCCGCTCGGCCGATACGCCTCTCAATTCACCCGTCTGCGCCCGCGCTGCCTGGCTGGTTTGCGCCTCGGGCTCCAACTCCAGCTCGACGGCCATCCGCACCAGGCGCAGCACCCGCAGGGGATCGTCGATGAAGGCCCCCTTGCCGGCCATCCGCAGACGGCGCGCCGCCAGGTCCTGCAACCCACCCAGCGGATCGATCGGCGCGCCCCCCTCGATCGGCTCGGCGATCGCGTTCACGGTGAAGTCGCGCAGCTCCAGGTCGGCTCGCAAAGAGCCACCGCGCAGCCGCTCGATATCCGCCTGCCACGCTCCACCGCGCGCCACCACCCGCCATGCTCCGAAGTCTTCTGACAGCGCAAAACATGCCGCCCCCCCGCCATGCGGGCGATCGCGCGCGCCGCCTGCTCGGGGTCGCCGTCCACCGCGAGGTCGAGATCGCTCAGCGGCCGGCCCACCACGCGATCGCGCACCGCACCGCCAACCAGCCAAGCGGGCTGACCCGCGAGGGCGGCGCGGGCCACCTCGAGTCCGTCGGTCATGCTTGGGGGATCGACCGGTCAGCGGCCGTTGATGGCGTCTCAGGGCCCGGGGATGCGCCGGCTGGATCCGGTAGTGGTTTCCCGTCGCGGTGATAGGACCGCGGTACACGCGGCGTCAGCCCGCATGTCACCTCGTAGTTGATCGTCCCCAGCCGCCCCCCCACCTCCTCCGAAGTGATCCGCTCCGTGCCCTGCGCGCCGATCAGAATCGCCTGCTCTCCGATTAGCTGATCGTCGGCATCGGGGCCGAGGTCGACCGTCAGATTATCCATGCTCACCGTGCCCACCACGGGGCAGCGTCGGCCGGCGATCAGCACGTCGGCGTTGTTCGACAGCCCGCGCCGCCAGCCATCGCCATAGCCGATCGGGAGCACCGCGAGCCGTGTATCCCGCTCGGCCACGAAGCGCCGCCCGTATCCGGCGCTGTCCCCCGCGCGGCACTCCTTCACCTCGGCCACATACGAGCTCAGCTCGAGCGCCGACTCCAGTCCCTGTGTCGCCGGGTCCTCGCCGAACGGGTCCATCCCGTAGACGGCGATCCCGCAACGTGCCATGTCGAAGTGCGTGCCCTCCTCGCGCAGCACCGCGGCGCTGTTGGCGGCGTGCACGATCAGCTCCGGCTGCTCGACCTTCAGCGCCCGCGCCCACGCCGTAAATGCCCCCAGCTGCGCCGCGAAGAACCCGTCGTCATCCCGCTCGTCGGCGGTGGCGAAATGCGTCATCAGCCCCGCCAGCTCCACCCCCTCGGCTGCTCGCGCGGCCGCCACCGCGCGCGATGCCTGCGCCGGGTCGCGCGTGCCGAGCCGCCCCATACCCGTGTCCAGCTTCACGTGCACGCGCCCGCCGCCGGCGGCCCTGACCGCCTCTACCTGCCGCTCGTTCCACACGACCACATCCGCATCCGCGTCCAGTGCTTCCTTCAACTCCACCTCGCTCAAAGCTCCCATCACCAACATATGTACCTCGCGAGGGTCGAGGGCATCCGCATGCCGCCCGGGAGCGCGCAAGCCCGCGTCGCGCAGCTCCTGCGCCTCGGCCGCCCCCGCAACCGCCAGCCAGCTGGCGCCCCCCGCCAGCGCCGCCCGTGCGCTCTGCACTGCACCGTGGCCATATCCATCGGCCTTCACCACCGCGCACAACTGCGCGCCGCGCTTCAGCTCGACACACAGCCGCGCACAGTTGCGCTCGATCGCGGCCACATTCACACGTGCCATCGCGCGGCGCGTGGTCATCTCGCACTTCCTCGCACCGCCGGCAGCGCGGCGATCACGTCCGATGCGACCACGCCCTCGGCCGCGCCCTGCCTGCGCGCCGCCTCACGACCGGCCTCAGCGTGCAGCGAGACACCGGCCGCGGCGGCGCTGAACGGATCGAGCCCGGCGGCGAGCAACGCCGCGATCACCCCGGTCAGAACATCGCCCGTGCCGGCGGTGGCCAGTGCCGGAGTGCCGCCCGGGCTGATCGCCACGCGCCCGTCGGGATCAGCGATCAGCGTGTCGTCGCCCTTCAGCACGACGACCGCCCGAGCCTGCTCGGCCGCCGCGCGCACGTGGCGCAGACGCTCGCGCTCGATCTCCTCGCTGCCGAGCTCCAGCAGCCGACCCAGCTCGCCCGCGTGCGGGGTCAGGACGGTGGCGGCAGATCTAACCTTAAGCTCGCTCAGGCGTCCGGCGTGCGCGTTCAGCCCGTCGGCGTCGAGCACCAGCGCGACCTTCGCCTCACGCGCGAGCTCTCGCGCAAACGCGCCGGCGCCGTCTGAGCGTCCCAGCCCGGGTCCCAGGGCCAGCGCGCCGCCACGCGTGCTCGCCTCGAGCACGTCTTCCACCCCGTCGGCCGTCAGCCCACCGTTTTCGTCGGGCAGGCCGCGCGTCATCAGCTCGGGCGGTCCCGCGGTTGCGAGAATCGTCTGCAAAGACGCGGGTACGAACGCGGTCACATAGCCGGCCCCGGCGCGCATAGCGGCATGCACAGCCATCCGCGGCGCGCCCGTCAGACCCTTCGAGCCGCCCGCGAGCAGCACGTGGCCACTCAGGAACTTCGTCGAATACGCCGACCTCCTCGGCAGCAGATCGAATACCGCGGGCCCGATCAGGCCGACCTCGGTGTCTTTCGGCGAGCCGCGCGGAATGCCGATCTCGATCGTCTCCACCTCGCCCGCGTGCGCCTTGCCCGGCGCGATCCACAGTCCCGGCTTGCCGGCGTGGAAGGTTGCGGTTACCGTCGCCCGTATCGCGGCGCCCGACACAACTCCGGTGGAGGCGGCCACGCCACTGGGCACGTCCACGCTGACCACCGCCGCGCCCGGCGCCCGGCCGGCGTTCACGGCCTCGATCGCCTCCCCCACCGCCCCCCGGGGCTCGCCCTGAAAGCCGGTACCGAGCAAAGCATCGACGATCACCGCCGCACCCGCGAGCGCCCACTCGGCTCGCTCGCGCTCCTTGGCCAACTCCAGCGGCGGCTCGCCGGACAGTCGCTCCAGGTTCACACGCGCATCGCCGGCGAAATCGTCTGGAGGCGCAGTACACACCACTGTCACGCTTCGGCCCGCCTCGCGCAGCAAACGTGCGACCACGAGGCCGTCGCCGCCGTTGTTGCCCTTTCCGCATACGACTGCCACGGGGCCGTCCGGAGCCAGGCGCTCCACCGTACGTGTCACACCCGCTCCCGCCCGCTCCATCAGATCGAGCGACGGCACCCCTTGCTCCTCGATCGCCCAGCGGTCGACGTCATGCATCGTCTCAGCGTCGAGCAGCGGAATCAGCCAGTCGGGGAGTGGGTCCACGACCAGCGATGCTAGATGGTCCACCCCCTTTCGGGCCTAACGCTGCCAGTGCTGGGGCTCTCTCACCCGCAACCCCTCAACCCGCGCGAAGTGGCGCAGATTGCGCGTGACGAGCGTTGCCCCAGCTTCGAGGCAAATACCTGCCTGCATCGCGTCGCGTATGTCGAGTCCCTCGCCCGCGGCTCGCAACTCACGCAGTACCGAACCCGCGCACAGCGCTGCCTCTCGCGTCAACATCAGACACGGACCGGCCAGAAGTGCATCCGCGGGAGCGGGGTCTCGCGCGTAGCTACTTCCAAGGGCCAACTCGAACGCCGTTACCGCGGTGATCCAAAAACCCGTGGTGGCGCTCAGCTTCCCCACCAGCTGCCTTCCCGGCCCAGCATCACGCAGGTGATCTATCAGGATGTCTGAATCTAGGACTGGGACGATCGCCATGTTGCCCACGCCTGCTCACGCTCACGCTCCCACTGGGCGACGTCCTCCTTGCTCCATGCGCCCTTTGCGGCGGTGATCGCATCAGCCAAGGGCTTACGCCTCAGCTTCGACTGAAAGTACTCGTTCAATGCCTCCTCCACGATCGGTGAGAAACCTCGAATCCCTCTATCGATCGCGGCAGACTTAAGACGCTTGTACACAGGCGCGGATAACTCGACTGTCGTGCGCATACATGCATTGTAATGCTCAATAGGTCGGGAAAGCAACTCTTGCTCAGCCAGTCGGGGAGAAATCCACGACCAGTGCTGTCAGATGGTCCCGCGCGCTGCGGCCTTAACTCCAGCGGGCCGCTGGCCAAGCCAGGCCAGGACGCAGCGAGCGTGGCGTGCTCCGCACGCGAGCGAGCGAGGACGCCGCCTGGCGCCGCGCCAGCGGCCCGCTGGCTACTCCACCGTGACGGTCTTCGCCAGGTTGCGCGGCTGGTCGACGTTCAATTCCCGCTTGCGCGCGATCTCGTAGGCGAGCATCTGCAACGGGATCACCGCCAGCATCGGCTGCAACATCCAGTCCACCGCCGGCACCGTGATCACCGAGTCGGCCTGCTTGGCGATCTGCTCGTTGCCCGCCGTCGTCACCGCGACCACGTGCGCGCCACGCGCGCGCACCTCCGCCATGTTCGACGCCATCTTCTCGAGCACCGGCGAATCGGTCGCCACGCAGACCACCGGCGTGGTCTCGTCCAGCAGCGCGATCGGGCCGTGCTTCATCTCGCCCGCGGGGTAGGCGTCGGTGGCTATGTAGGAGATCTCCTTCAGCTTCAACGCTCCCTCCAGCGCGACCGGCAGGCCGACGTGGCGGCCGATGTAGAGGAAGAACTCGCTCTGCCAATACGCCTCGGCGACGCGCGCGACCTGCTCACCCATGCCTGCCAGAACCTGCTCGATGCCATGCGGCAGACGCTTGACCTCGCCGACCAGTTCCTCGATTCGCGCCGGTTCGAGCGTTCCCCGCAGCTCGGCCAGGCGCAGGGCAAGCAGGTAGATGACGGCGACCTGGCAGAGAAACGTCTTCGTCGCCGCAACTCCGATCTCCAGCCCCGCGCGCGTGAACAGCACGCCGTCGGCGTCGCGCGTCACCTGCGAGCCCATCACGTTCGTGATCGCAAGCACCGCCGCGCCCCGCTCCTTCGCCTTGCGCATCGCCGCCAGCGTGTCAGCCGTCTCGCCCGATTGGGAGATCCCGACCACGAGGTCTCCCGGCCCGACGACCGGATTGCGGTAGCGGTACTCCGAGGCGACGTCCACCTCGACCGGCACGCGCGCCCACTCCTCGATCGCATACCGCCCGATCAGGCCGGCGTGGTAGGAGGTTCCGCAAGCGACCACCACGATCCGCTTCACGTCCTTCAAGATCGCCTCGTCCAGGACGCCTTGCTCCTGAAGATCGACACCGCTGCCGCGCGCGGTGCGGTCGGCGATCGTCTCGGCCACGGCGTCCGCCTGTTCGTGGATCTCCTTCAACATGAACGTCTCATACCCGCCCTTCTCGGCGGTGTCCTCATCCCAGTCGACCGTCTCCACACCGCGCTCCACCGCCTCGCCGGTGGGCGTCGTGATCGTCACGCCCTCGGGGGTCAACACGACGATCTCGCCGTTGTCCACGTACTGCACCTCACGCGTGTGCGCCAAGAAGGCGGGCACCGCGGAGGCAACGAACTGCTCGCCCTCACCCCTGCCGACGATCAGCGGACACTCCCGACGCGCCCCCACCAGCGTCTCGGGCTCTTGGAGGCACATCGCGACGAACGCGTAGTGACCCTCCAGTTCGGTATACGCGGCCCGCACAGCATCGGCCAGGTCGCCGTCGTAGTGCTCGGCGATCAGATGCGCGATCACCTCTGCGTCGGTCTCTGAGGTGAACACGCTCCCCGCCGCCTGCAGGCGCTCCTTCAGCGTCATGTAGTTCTCCACGATCCCGTTCACCACCACGTGGAAGCGGTCGGCCGAGTCGTAGTGCGGGTGTGCGTTCTCCTCCGTCACCCGCCCGTGCGTCGCCCAGCGAGTGTGGCCGATGCCCGTCGTTGGGGCACGCACCGCGACCGCCACGGGTGGGCCGGATTCCGATCCTTCCTCCTCGGCCACGGCGAGGCCGTCGAGCTTTGCTTGCAACGCGTCGAGATTGCCGACGGCGCGCACCGTGTCGATGCGATCCTCGCCGATCACCGAGATTCCCGCCGAGTCATACCCGCGGTACTCGAGCTTCTTCAGCCCGTCGAGCAGCAGCTCTCGAGTCGAGAGCCCCCCGGTCCGATTACCGACGTAGCCGACGATGCCGCACACCCCGTCGAAGATACCAGCGGGGAGGGCCCTCTCAAACGAACATCCGTCCAGGAGCGACCTCGCCGGAGTGATTCCCAGCGAGGAAGGCGAGGCTCGCTCAGCCCCGCTCGCGCTCAACCGGCGTCGCCAGCGACCCGCAGACCAGCTGAGTCGACATGCTCAGCCGAGCTCCAGCTCCACGAGCGCGGCCAGCCGCCCGCACACCTCCTCCGCCTCCTCGTCGGTCGGCGCCTCGACCATCACCCTGACCAGCGGCTCGGTGCCGCTCGGGCGCACCAGCACGCGCCCGCGCCCCTCCAGCGCCTGTCCAGCGGCGCTCACCGCATCGTTGATGTCCGTCGCCGACTCCAATGCGCCGCGCTCGCGCACGCGCACGTTGAGGAGCCGCTGGGGCAGCTTCTCCATCGCGTCGCGCTCAGCCAGGTCGCGGCCGGCCAGCGCCTCCAGCGTCAGCAATGCTCCGGCGATCCCATCGCCAGTTCGGTTGAAGCTCATCTCGATGATATGGCCCGACTGCTCGCCGCCGAGCACCCAATCGCGGGCGCGCAACTCCTCCAGCACGTAGCGATCCCCGACCTGCGTGATCGCCACATCGACGCCCGCTTGCCGCATCGCGGAATGGAAGCCGTAGTTGGTCATCACCGTCACGGCAACGCCACCGCCGTTCAGCCGCTCCCGCTCGCGCAGGTGCAGCGCCGCAAGCGCCATCAGCTCGTCGCCATCCACGACGGTGCCCGTCCGGTCCACCGCCAGCACACGGTCGCCGTCGCCGTCGAAGGCAAACCCCACCGCGTGCCCGCCCTCGCGGACCTGCAGGCCCAGCTGCTCGATGTGCGTCGAGCCACACTCGGCGTTGATGTTGCGCCCGTCGGGCTGATCGGCGATCACCGTCACTTTCGCGCCCAGGCGCCCGAAGATCTCCGGCGCAACATGGTGAGTGGCGCCGTTCGCGCAGTCCAGCAGCACGTCCAGCCCCCCCAGGTCGAGCTCTGAGAAGTGCCCGTGCAGATCCCGCAGATAGTCCTCCGCCGCGCCGCGCAACTCACGCACACGGCCAATCCGCGAGGGAACGCCCCGTTCCTCGGGCTGCTCCAGCTCGCACTCGATCGCCAGCTCGCTCTCGTCTGAAAGCTTGTATCCGTCGCCGGCAAAGAACTTGATCCCGTTGTCCTCGTAGGGATTGTGCGATGCCGAGAGCACCACCGCAAGGTCGAATTCGTAGCGGCCGATCAACAAGGGCGCGGCCGGCGTCGGCAGCACACCCCCCAACAGCGCATCTCCGCCAGCGGCGCTCACACCCGCCGCAACGGCGGCCTCCAGCATCTCACCCGACTCGCGCGTGTCACGCACGATCAGCACCTGCGGACGCTCCACGCCCGTCTTTCGCGTGGCGGCGCGGGCCAGGCCGAGCGCCAGCTCGGCCGTCAGCAAGCCGCCGGCAACCCCACGGACTCCGTCGGTGCCAAACAGCTTGCGGGTCATGGGATCGGATTCAATGGCAGGAGAGGTCAAGGACTGCGATTACATCATCCGGCATGGCGTTCGCACAACCACGCAGTGAGCCATGCAAGGCGTCCATTCTCAAACGGACGGTCAGCGAAGCGGTTATCCGGCCGTTTTGAGAATGCGGGCGGGCGGGATCCTCTATCTCTTGGAGAACTGCGGCTTCTTACGGGCCTTCTTCAGGCCTGCCTTCTTGCGCTCCTTCACGCGTGAGTCGCGCGTCAGGAAACCGCGGCGCTTCAGCTCACCGCGCAGATTCGGGTCTGCCTCCAGCAACGCGCGCGAAACGCCGTGGCGCAGCGCGCCGGCCTGCGCGGATATCCCGCCGCCGTGCAACCTCGCGACGACGTCCATCCGCTCCTGATAGCCCACCGTCTCGAGCGGCTGACGGATATTGCGCTGCTGGGTGATGCGCGGGAAGTGCTGCTCAAGGGTGCGCCCGTTCACGAGGTATGTGCCGGTTCCGGGGCGCAGCGTCACACGTGCGACAGCCGTCTTGCGCTTGCCCGTCGCGCGATACCGCGCGCCCGAGGCCAGATCGATCGCGGCGGTTGAGATCGGCTCGCTCAGGACGTGCTCCTGCTCCTCCTGGTCATCCCCGCCCTGCTCAGGCTCCTCGCCCTCGACCGCATATGGATCCTCGTAAGTCTCGCTGCCGCGCCCCAGCGGATCGACGCCCTCGGGGACGATGTCCACTTCGAGGTGCGCGCCCGGTACCGCGGGCTTCACACGCGGAGCGGGCTCCTCCTCGATCTCCTCCTCCAGCTCGGCCTCGGCGATGACCTCCTCCGCGATCTCCTCCGCGACAGCCTCCTCAACGGCCTCCTCGAGGATCTCCTCCGCAACGATCTCGGCGACGATCTCCTCGGCGACCTCTTCCGCGACGGCCTGCTCGATCGCCTCCTCGACGAGCTCCTCCGCAACGGCCTCGGCGAGCACCTCCTCCGCGACCTCCTCGGCGATGGCCTCAGCGATGATCTCCTCAGCAACGGCCTCGCCGATCGCCTGCTCGGCGCGCTCCTGTGCTGCCTCAAGTGCCGCGTCCTCGGCGGAGCCTGCGATCTCGCTCGCCTCCTCACTCGGAACGGCATTACCGGCGATCGGCTCGAATGGCTCGGGCTCTGCGGACTCGGCAGGGGGGCGCTCTTTGGACTCCTGCATCGCCTCCAGCGGCGCATCCTCGGCGGAGCCGGCGATCTCGCTCGCCTCCTCACTCGGAACGGCGTTACCGGCAGGTGTCTCCTCGGCCGGGGTCTCCTGCGTGTCGTCGTCGGCCATCAGGCCTCGATCTCCAAAGGTTGGGGGTTCTGGGCCACATGCGGGTGCTCGGGGCCGGCGTAGATCTTCAGCTTCGTGATCTGTTTCCGCGCCAGCCGATTACGCGGCATCATGCCTTTGACGGCGAGCCTGATGATCTCCTCGGGACGTCGCGCCTGCATCTCCTCGAACGTCCTCGAACGCAGTCCACCGGGATAGCCGGAGTGGCGGTAGTAGCGCTTGTCTTTGCGCTTGTTCCCGGTCACGGTGATCTTCTCCGCGTTCACCACGACCACGAAGTCGCCGGTGTCGATGTGCGGGGTGTACTCAGGCTTGCGCTTGCCCCTCAGCACGTCCGCGATCTGCGTCGCCAGGCGACCCAGCGTCTTGCCGTTCGCGTCGACGATCACCCAGTTGCGCTCGCGCTCGGTGGGCTTGGCCACGTAGGTCCTGGCCGAAGGTGTGGATGTAGAGGGGGTCATAGCGTAAAAAAGGCCACGCTTAGCGCGCGGCGCGAGGGCACATCATAGGCGAAGTCGTTGCTCCTCGGATCGCCGCCGGCCGTGCTGGCCGGTTGCGCGTAGCGTGCTCCGAGTAACTACGCTCGACAGCCTCCCAAAAAGACGACCTCGATTCCCCCAGCATCCAATGTCTCCACCAACCACTCAGGCGGATGGATCGTCGTTCCCAGCCAGGATTAAAGCCCGCCCACCCGCGTGGCGTGCTACGCACGTGTGCTGTGGCCGATCTCCGATCGGTAGGACGGCGCCAGGGACGACGAGGCGTCGCCTGAGTCACTCCCACTCGATCGTGCCCGGCGGCTTGCTCGTGATGTCTAGCACGACCCGATTGACCTCGCGCAGCTCGTTGATCATTCTCGACGCGATCGTCTCCAGCAGGTCGTACGGCAGCCGCGCCCAGTCGGCAGTCATCGCGTCGTCGCTCGTCACCGCGCGCACGACCACCACGTAGCCGTACGTGCGCTCATCCCCCTGCACGCCCACGGTGCGCACGTCGGGCAACACGCAGAACGACTGCCACAGGTCGCGGTACAGCCCCGCCTTGCGAATCTCCTGCTGCAGGATGCTGTCGGCCTCGCGCAGCACGTCCAACCGCTCCTTCGTCGCCTCACCACCAACGATCCGGATCGCCAGACCCGGTCCCGGAAACGGCTGACGCCACACCAACCGTTCTGGCAGCCCCAGCTCGGCGCCCACGGCACGCACCTCATCCTTGAACAGCGCTCTCAGTGGCTCCACCAGCTCGAATTTAAGGTCGTCGGGTAGCCCCCCCACGTTGTGGTGGGACTTGATCGTCGCCGCCCCGGTCCCCCCACCGGACTCGATCACATCGGAGTACAGGGTTCCCTGCACCAGGAATCGCGCGCCGGTAGGCGGGGCGTCCCCGTCGCTCTCATCATCATCGGGTGGGCGGGCCCTCTCATCACCGTCCCCCCCGGCCAACTTCGCCGCCTCCTCCTCGAACACCCTGATGAACTCCGCGCCGATCGCCTTCCGCTTGGCCTCCGGCTCGGTCACGCCTTGCAGCTTCTCCAGGAATCTTCTCTCCGCGTCGACGGCCACGAGCGGAACCTTGAACGTGTCCCTGAACGCGCTCACCACCTGCTCGCCCTCGTCCTTGCGCATCAGCCCGTGATCGACGAACACGCAGGTCAGCTGATCCCCCACCGCACGGTGCACCAGCAGCGCCGCCACCGATGAATCGACCCCGCCCGAGAGCCCGCAGATCACCTTCCCGTCACCCACCTGCCGCCGGATCCGCTGGATCTGATCCTCCACGATTCCCTTGGCCGACCAGGTCAGCTCGCAACCGCACACCTCCGTCAGGAACCTCGTCAGGATCTCCTGTCCATATGGCGTATGCACGACCTCTGGGTGGAACTGAATCCCGTAGATGCCCCGCTCGGCGTCCTCCACCGCGGCCACCGGCGAAACGCTCGAGGATGCAAGCGCGGTGAACCCGGGCGGCGGCTCGATCACGGTGTCCCTGTGGCTCATCCAGCACGTCTGCTCCTTCGGCATCCCCCGCAGCAGCCGTCCGTGCTCTTTCACGGTCAGATCCGAGCGGCCGAACTCCCCCACCTCGGCCTCCTCCACCTTTCCGCCGAGCTCATGCACGAGCAGCTGCATCCCGTAACAGATGCCCATCACCGGCACCCCCAGCTCCAACAGCCCGCGCTCCAACCTCGGCGCACCCTCGGCGTACACCGACGCGGGGCCACCTGACAGGATGATCCCGCGCGGTTTGCGCTGCTCGATCTCCGCCAGCGGCGTATGGCTCGGCAGCAGCTCTGAGAACACGCCGCAGTCGCGCACCCGGCGCGCGATCAGCTGGCTGTACTGGCCCCCGTAGTCGAGGACGATCACCTCCTCCGAGAGACTTCCGCCTTCGTTCGGCGGCGTCCTCGATCGCTCGTGTGCGGAGCACACTTCGCTCACTGCGTCCTTGCCGGCCTCGCCGGAACCCACTCGGAGAGGCTGGGTTACGGCTACCTCGGCAGTCGATCCCTCGACGACAGGATCAGTCATTGACGAGAACTGCCGCGGCGGCCTTCCCGTTGGAGCCCATGCCCACGCCCTGGTCGCGCTGCAGCGCCTTGCCCTCGGTCTGCAGCGCCGGCGCGATCACGACCTCGGCGCGGTTGAACTCCGCCAGGTCCTTGTGGCCACAGGTCGCCATCGAGGTCCTCAAGCCCCCGAACAGGTTGAACGTGCCGTCGTTCTCACGCGCCGGCCCAACGAGGATCTCCTCGAGCGTGCCGTTCTGCGTCGTCGCCACCCGCGCACCGCGGGGCAAAGATCGGATGGAACGTTGCCATGCCCCAGTGAAAGCCCCGTCCCGGAGCCTCGTACGCGCGCGCCAGCGGCGAGCCGATCATCACCGCGTCGGCTCCCAGCGCGATCGCCTTCGACACGTCGCCGCCGTTGCGCATCCCACCGTCGGCGATCACCTGGCAGTACTCGCCCGTCTCCAGCATGTGCGTCGAACGGGCATGCGCCACATCGGCGATCGCCGTCGCCTGTGGCACGCCAATGCCCAGCACGCCACGTGTCGTACACGCCGCCCCCGGACCCACGCCGACGAGCACACCGGCGGCGCCGGTCCGCATCAGGTGCAATCCCGTGTGGTAGGAGGCGCAGCCACCCACGACGACCGGCACCTCGAGCGTCGGGATGAACTCCTTCAGGTTCAACGGCTCCGAGACGGTCGAGACGTGCTCCCCGGAGACGACCGTCCCCTGAATCACGAGCACATCCAGCCCGGCCTCCAGCGCGAGCTCGTGGTACTTCAGCACGCGCTGTGGGGTCAGCGACGCCGCGACGACGACCTTCTGCTCCTTGATCTCGGAGATCCGCTGGGTGATCAACTCGGGCTTGACCGGCTCGGCATAGATCTCCTGCATCTCGCGCGTGGCCTCGTCCTTCGGCAGCCCGGCGATCCGCTCCAGCTGCTCCTCGGCGTCCTCATACCGCGTGAAGATGCCCTCCAGGTTGAGCACCGCCAGCCCACCCAGGTTGCCGACGATCCCCGCGGTACGCGGCGAAACCACGCCGTCCATCGCCGAGGCCATCAGCGGCAGCTCGAACTGATACGGCCCCAGCTTCCACGAAAGGTCGATGTCGTCGGGGTCGCGCGTGCGCCTCGAAGGAACGATCGCGATGTCGTCGAATCCGTATGCCTGGCGCGCCTTCTTGCCGCGTCCGATCTCTATTTCCATCGCTTCATCCTCGCATTCGGGGCGGACAGTTTGCGCCTACAGGCCTGGTGATTCGAGCATAGCAATGGCTCAGCCGGCGCTTATGCCCTCGGATATGCTCGATGGACATGTCCGAGCAGCTCCCCAAGCGCTATGACCCGCAGCTGATCGAGGCCCGCCGCCAGGCGGCCTGGCGCACGCGAGATGCCTTTCAGACCCCGGCCCTGACCGAGGGCCAGCCGCGCAAGTACATCAAGCCCTCCGCCCCGTTCACCTCGGGCAATATTCACATCGGCCACGTCCGCTCCTACTCGATCGGCGACGCCTACGCCCGTTTCTCTCGCGCGCGCGGGGACGCGGTGCTGTTCGCCTTTGGCTTCGACGCCTTCGGCCTGCCCGCCGAGCTCGGCGCGATCGCCGGCGGAGAGTCGCCGAGCGACTGGGTCAGCCGCTGCGCCTCGCACATGCAGGGGCAGTTGGAGCGCCTCGGCTTCTCCTTCGACTGGTCGCGTTCGTTTCTCAGCTCCGACGCGCTGATGTATCGCTGGTCGCAGTGGCTGTTCCTCACGCTGCTGCAGGCGGGGTTGATCTACCAAGGGACGGGAACCGTCGACTGGTGCGAGACCTGCCAGACGACGCTCGCCACGATCCAGGTCGAGGACGGGCTCTGCTGGCGCTGCCACAACCCGGTCCAGCTGATCCAGCGCACCCAGTGGTACCTGCGCATCAGCGCCTTCGTGCCCGAGAACGACCTGCGCCTACGGGAGCTCGCCGACAGCGGCATCTGGGACGAGAACTCGCTCGCCTCCCAACGCTTCGTCCTCGGCCGCCTCGACGGGGTCGAGCTCGACCTCACCACGCCCGATGGCGACGCCCTGACCGTGTTCACGCCTCACGCCAACGCGCTGGCGGAGGCACGCTTCGTCGCCATTTCGCCGAAGCATCCCGACGTCGAGCGCTGGGTGGCCGACCCATCCATGCTCGAGCAGATCGAGGAGCTGCGCTCGGTGGGACTCGAGCGCGACGCGCGCAACGCCGAGGAGATCCCTTTGATCGACACCGGCCGCACGCTGCCCTGCCCCGCGACCGGCGAGCCCCTGCCGGTGCTGATCTCTCCGGTCGTGGATGGACGCTTCGGCGCGACCGCCGTGCTCGGCATCCCGGCGCATGACCGCACCGACGCGTTGATCGCGGAGCGACTGTCACTGCAGGTGGACGAGGTCGCCTCCGACGAGGGGACCTCGTCTGGATCGGGCTCTGAGGCTGGGCTTGGGAAAGGGACTGGACCCGGTGCTGGGGACAGCTCGGGCGAGAGCAGGGATCTCCCGCCGATCATGGGACTGCGTCCGGCCGTGCGCTACCGCGCCAACGACTTCTCGATCTCCCGCCAACGCTCCTGGGGCACGCCGATCCCGATCGTCTACTGCGATACCTGCGGCGCCATGCCCGTGCCAGCAGAGCAGTTGCCTGTGTTGCTTCCCCTCGACCTCAAACCAACGGGTACCGGCAACCCGCTGGCGGAGCGAGCGGACTTCGTGAATACCACCTGTCCCAGTTGCGACGGACCCGCGCGGCGCGAGACCGACACGCTGGACTGCCATTTCGATGCGCTCTGGTTATGGATCCCCGCGTGCGTGCCTCCGGAGGAGCGAGAGCGTCCGCTGGAGGAGATCTTCGCGCTGGAGGACCTCCGCAGTTGGCTGCCCTCTGAGCGGCTCGTCGCCGGCTCGGACAGCGGCAACTTCGTGTTCGATCAGCGGATCGTCACCAAGGCGCTGCGCGACATCGGGCCGCTCTCCTTCCTCACCGACGGCGAGCCCTTCGCCGGCTGCCTGTTCCACGAGATGGTGATCCGCGACGGTCGCAAGATGTCAAAGCACCTCGGCAACGTCGTCGACCCGGATGAGCTGCTAGCCAAGTACGGCGCCGACACCGTCCGCCTGGCGACCCTCTATGCCGCCCGGCCGCAGCGCTCGCTGAACTGGAGCGACTCCGCCGTGCTGCGCTGCCATCGCTTCCTTGGACAGGTCTGGGAGTTCTCGCTTCGAGCGCTTGCCGAGAGCGCCGATCCGAAGGATGTCGGCGGGGTGCTCGGATCAGCTGCCGAGCAGGAGCCGGCCAGAGACACGAGCGAGCACCTTCGGCTGAAACTCTCCACCTGGTGTGAGGCCGCCATCGAGAAGATCACCGAGGACATGGAGAGCCTTGAGATGCACAGCGCGGTGCGCAACGTGATGCGCCTGTTCGATCGCATCAAGGACTTCGAGAAGCGCGTTCTCGCGCGCCAACCGGCGCTGAGCCCGGCCGACCGCGAGGCGCTGATCGATGCGCTCACGCTACTGATCGCGCTGCTCGGCCCCTTCGCACCCCACCTCTCTGAGGAGCTGTGGATCGCGTTCGGCAACGAGGCCGACACACAGACGCCTTGGCCAGGCGTATCGTCTCGGATACCGGCATGAGCCTGTCCAGCGCCACATCGACCACCCAAGGGATCCGCGAGCGGACGCGCTCGTGCGCCACGGACCTTGTCTGCCACCGCTGCGAGCACCGCTATCCACTGACCGACACGGTGTTCGCGTGCCCCGACTGCGGCAAGGGACTCGACATCGCCTACGACTACGAGCTCGCCGCCAGCCACTTCAAGGATTTCCCCAGCTCCGAGCGCCCGCAGAACGTCTGGCACTTCGAGGAGCTGCTGCCGATCGTTGACGCGAGCGCGCAGGCGCGCGTGGGACAGCACTCCGGCTACACACCGTTGATCCGCGCCGACCGGCTCGGCGCCGAGCTGGGCCTGAGCAACCTGTACCTCAAGGACGACTCCAGCAATCGCCCGAGCCTTTCCTACAAGGACCGCGTCGTCTCGATGTCGGTCGCACGCCTGCTCGAGCGCGGCAAGACGGAGATCGGCTGCGTCTCCACCGGCAACGTCGGCACGGCCGTGGCGTCGCTCGCCGCGAAGGCCCGGGTCGACGCGTTCATCTTCTACCCCAACGCGCTGGAGGCCACGAAGGCCCGCGCGTGCATGGCGCTCGGCGCGAAGGTCGTGCAGGTCGAGGGCAACTACGACGAAGCCAACCGCCGCTGCCGCGAAGTGGCCGAGGCGACGGGCATGGATTTCGCGAACATCACGCTGCGCCCGTTCTATGCGGAGGGCGCGAAGACCGCGGCGTTCGAGATCGTCGAGCAGTTGCAGTGGGTCTCGCCCGACCACATCGTCTCGCCCGCGGCCGGCGGCACGCTCTCCTCGCGGATGCACAAGGGCCTTGGCGAGCTGCAGCTGCTCGGCCTGTCCGAGACCGACGCGACGCAGATCCACATCGCCCAGCCGAGCGGCTGCAACCCGATCGCCTCGGCGATCCTCGCCGAGGAGGCCGAGGTCCACCCGGTGATGCCCGAGACGGCCGCGCACTCGCTCGCGATCGGCGCCCCCGGCGACGGCTATCTGGTGATCGACGCCGTGCACTCGCGCGGTGGCACCGCCGCATTCGCCTCAGATCCGGAGATCTTCGCCGGGATCGACCTGCTCGCGGCCACCGAGGGCCTGTTGACCGAGCCGGCCGGCGGCACGACGATCGCCGTGCTCGAGAAGCTCGCCGCGGCCGGGCGCTTCGCGCCCGATGACACGGTCGTCGCGCTGATCACCGGCAACGGGCTGAAGACGCTCGACGAGCATCCGCCGAAGGAGTGGCCGGCAAAGATCGACTGCGAGCTGGAGGCGATGCTCACGGCCCTCAGCGAGCTGAAGAGCACGCCGACACTGATGCAGACGGCGCACGAGCAGTTGCGCGCCTGAGCGTCGATGGGAATTTTCGGGGCCTGCGGCGGTTGGTTGCAGGCCTCCGGCGAGCTGCCGTCCCGGCGATGGCGCATATCCGGGCATAGAAAGACCCCACCGAAGCGGGGCCTTTCCTTAGCAAGTCGATAAGCGGGATTCTGTCGTTGAGCAGCCATCCATCTGTGCGGCCTACCTGGACCTCGGCGGGCGACCTGCAAGCGGTCCAATCTGACCTTGCATCGAGTGGGGTTTACCGAGCCGCCGCGTCACCGCGACGCTGGTGCGCTCTTACCGCACCGTTTCAACCTTACCTGTGGGCCGTTCACGTGGGACGGCCCCATCGGCGGTCTGCTTTCTGTTGCACTTTCCCGCGGGTTTCCCCGGGTCGATTCCTCGACCACCCTGCCCTGTGATGTCCCGACTTTCCTCGAAGGTCCTTCGACCCCCGCGGCTGCCTGGCTTGCACAGGTCAATCTAGCCCCTCAGACGCTTCTCAGCAAGCCCACCACACGCCCGAGCACCTTGACCTCCTTGCTGCGGATCGGCTCCATCGTCTCGTTCTCCGGCTGCAGGCGAATGTGATCTGGTTCGCGGAAGAAGCGCTTGACCGTCGCCTCCTCGCCCAGCAGCGCGACCACGATGTCGCCGTCCTGCGCGGTGTCCTGGGAGTGCACGACCACGTAGTCGCCGTCCAGGATGCCCGCGTCCTTCATCGATTCGCCGCGGATCTGCAGCAGGTACTCGCCGTCACCGCCACCTGCCATAGCGGGCACCGATACGTAGTCCTCGATGTTCTCCTCCGCGAGCATCGGCGCGCCCGCGGCCACCGAGCCCAGCAGCGGCAGGCTGTCGGCGCGAACGATCCCGCGCACGCTCTCCACGGCACTGCCCATCGCGCGGTCGAGCAGCTCGATCGCGCGGGGCTTCGATGGATCGCGCCTGAGCAGGCCGATCTTCTCGAGGTTCGCGAGGTGGGCGTGCACGGTCGAGGACGACGCGAGCCCCACCGCTTTGCCGATGTCCCTCACCGTGGGCGGATAGCCGTACTTGGCCGAGTACTTGTGGATGAAGTCGAAGATCTCTTGCTGGCGTTTGGTCAGATCCATGTCTTATGGGCTCCCCGTTCGGGTTCGCTATGGCCTGGAACGAACATGTGTTCGTAGACTAGCGTCCCCCGTGGACGGATGCAAGCGCCGTCGGCCGCCGTGCGCAGGCCGCGGGTCCGAGCCGAGGGCCGCTAGTCCCCCACGGCCGTCCGGCACCGATGGCCCGAGGCTATACTCGCCTGCTCTGCGCCCATGGCGGAATTGGTAGACGCGCAAGGTTGAGGGCCTTGTGGGGAGTTTTCCCCGTGGTGGTTCGAGTCCACTTGGGCGCATCGGAAAAGCCCTGCTATGCGGGGCTTTTCTTTTGCCTGGAGTCGATACCGGCGGCTTCCGTCCGTGTGCACAGTATTCTCACGTGAGAACAATGCACGGCGCTGTGCACACTCCGGAAGGTCTTTAGGCCATGAGCGTTCAGCAGGATCGGGGCGCTTGGCTGGTGCGCTGGCGCGACGGCTCGGGCCGCCAACGGGGCAAGCGCTTCGCCAGCGAGGATGCCGCGCGTGAGTTCGATGACGCGCTCGGCGAGATCGCGCCAGCTGAGCGCCGAGCGAATGGCGCCAAGGAAGCGGGCGGGGTCTACTCCTATCCGACCAAAGCAGGCACGCGCTGGTACTTCAAGTTCCGAGGCAGCGACGGTGCACAGACGACCAAGCGCGGGTTCACAAGCGCACGGGCCGCGCGCGACGCCAGGCGCCGGCTGACGGAGAAGATCGAGCGCGGTGAGGTCCGACAGACGCGGGAGTCCTTCGGAGAATATTGGGATCGCTGGCTCGCGCGGCGCAAGCCATACCTGGAGCCGGGCACGTGGCAGGGCTACGAGATCAACGGACGCCGGCGGTTGCTGCCGACCCTCGCGAATGTGCCACTGGGTCGCCTCGGCGTCGACCACGTGCAGTCGTGGATGGAGGAGCAGGCGGAGACCATCGAGGCCGGTGATGTGGCCGTCAAGACGGTTAACAACGCACTGGGAACGCTGGTGGTGTGTCTGAACGCGGCATCGGAGGACGGGCTGATCGCGGGCAACCCGGCGCTGCGGGTTCCGCGGCTGCCGGCAGCGCACATCGAGCGCGAGTATCTGAAGCTGCACGAGATCGCGCTCTACCTCGATTCGTGCTCTGAGGTGTACCGGCCGGTGGCAGAGGTGCTGATCGGTGGCGGCCTGCGGATCTCGGAGACGTTGGCGCTGCGGGTGGGTGATCTGGAGCTCGAGCAGAGCGGCGGCGTGATCGTCGTGTACCGCTCGCGTAAACGCGGCGAGGCGATCGGGTCGACCAAGTCCGATCGGTTTCGGGCCGTGGAGATCGGACCGGGGCTCTCGGGAGTGCTGGGCGACCACTTGGCCCGGCGTGGCGAGATGGCATCCGGCGACCAGGCGAAGGCGCACGTGTTCGTGATGCCCGTGCGGACGCGCAAACGCGATCAGGGACGGTGGCTTGGCGACGGAGCGGGTGAGCCGATGGACCGCACGACTGTCTCCCGTGACTGGCATAAGGCGGCTCTCCAGGACGCGAGCCTGCGCGACATGCCGCTCCACGCGCTGCGGCACACAGCGGCGGCAGCGTGGCTGACGGCCGGGAACTCGCTGATGTACGTGCAGCGCCAGTTGGGCCACGCGGACATCGGGACAACCGAGCGCTACTACGGACATCTGGAGCGCCACGTACTGGCGGCCGGCGCGGTGGCCACCGAGGAGGCAATCGCTCGCGCGGCTCCTCGCCATCTTTAGAGCAGGCTCTCCTGGCCGTTTGTCGCGCGTGGACGGGCGTCGGCGGTTGGCTTGATGCGCCGCCTTCCGGGGGTCCCACGGTGGTGGGTTGCAATGGTGGAACACCCCGGACTCCATCCTGCACGGGCCTCGTCGATCCATCTGTCGATGTCTTCGGGGACAAAGCGCAGTGGTCCCTCCTCTCCACCGACGCGAATTGACGGGATGCGCCCAGCTTTGGCGGCGTCATAGAGCCAAGAGCGCGAGACACCGAGGCGTCGTGCGAGGTCGGTTGGCTTCAACAATGGTTGCATGGTCGAGGCATCAGCCAGTGAACCAGTCGGGCATGGCTCCAGGTTTGAAGCGCGTTGTCACACCGCCCGGCAAGTGATCCAGGACGTAGCGAAAATCAGCCAGCTGGTGGTGGAAGGCAAGCTCATCGCGGGGATCTCGACCGGCGCAGTCGATGTTCAGACGCCAGGTTGCCATGGCGCAGACAATCTCGAACAGGTCTGCTTCGCGCCACCACGACTCAGGCAGGTTTGCCAGAGCGGTTGGGTAGCGGTTGTACAAGGCCAGAGCATCGCCCCATGTCTGCTGCCGCCAAAGCCGGCGCTCCTCGTCGTCGAAGGGCTCAAGCCAAGGCGGGACGGTGGGCTCTTGGACGGCCTCGCCGACATCAAGGGTCTGTGGGCGCCTCGGAGTTCGAGACGCCGATCGACCGTCGGTGAGACCCGACATGAGTAGTCGCGCAGCGACGCGAGCGACGGGCTCACCAGTGCCGTCCGCAAGCGCTCGCAGTTGGTCGATGGTGGTCGTCGAAAGGCTGATCTGGACGCGGCTCATGGCGACTCCTGGGTGTTGGGTTGTTGGGCTTGCGGGGTTACTGACCCAGAGCACCGACAAACGGCCAACGACTTTCGACCGAGGCGTCCGAGCAGGGGTGGGTCAGGTGATGCAGTTCTGCACCGTGTGCATCTGGTCTGTCCGAGCTTTTTTGGCTGCGAAAGGCGCTGTGTTGCAAACGCCAGGATTGGGTCTGAGCGGCTCGCTGAGCCGACCGGCGCGTACCGGTGTTGCTTCGTTTCAGGGCAAGAAGCGTCTCGCAATGGACGTGAACTTCAGACGGGCGAACGGCAAGAGCCTCAGCGATCTTGAGGATGTTCGCTAGAGACGTTGCGCTCCCCCGCTCGACATCGCCGAAATAGCCACGGTTAAGGCCGCTCTTCAGGACGAAGCCTCCTGGGAGACGCCCGCTCCCGGGCGAAGTTCGCGGATGGCGTCGTCAAAGCCGCGTGCGCGGGGACAGAGCAGGCATCCTGTCGGTTAGGCTGCCCACTGGCAGGGCTCCAAACCAACCTCAACAGAAGGAGGCGCCAGGCGCATAGCTGAGAGCACAGAATCCCGCGAGGCGGCCCACGGAAAGAAGATGATTGAGGTGAAGGTGCGGTTCTGGACGAACGATCTCGCGGTCGGCAAGGGCAAGATCAGGCCGAAGCACGCCTGGGGGTCAGGCGTCGTACGGATCGACCGAAACGATTCCCACGGCATCACGCCCGGCGATCCTGTGCCGTTCAACTCTCTTTCCGAGATTCCGCCGAAGATCGAGAAGGTTCTGATCGATCATGGGATCACCCTCCACCCGAGCGACCGAATGAAGAAGTACATGTCCTGACGGCCTACGTCGGCTGGACGAGCTTCCTCTTCTCGACATCCTGGCGCCCGGTCTGGGTGATGACGTACTGGGCGCCCATTCTGTGGACGAACGCCTTGTCTTGGACGAGCCGCGTGAGCGTTCTTCGCAGGTTCGCGCGTGACTTCGGGTGGGCCCACTGCTCGAGGTCACCGTACTCGGCCCCCGTCGTCCCACACTGGTAGAGCAATACGAGGCATTGGTCGGTCGCAGGGAGCTTCGGGCTCAAGAGCTTCAGAAACCCATCGAAGTCTTGAATCACGGGAGCACTCCTGGTGACGAGTTCGTCGACGATCCTCTGAGCCTCATCTGCGCTAACCGCATGGCGCAGGCGAACGAACTCCGCGAGAACCCAGTCGATCACCGAGACGACAAGCGTCGCGTCTTGCGGATTCGGATCGATTCCGTCCCCAAGATGTGCAACGTCTCGGTTATTCCGAATGTCGTAGATCACACGAAGGGCTCTTGGAACGTGCAGACGGACGGAGTCCGGGTACGTGCCGTGGCCCAGACTCGCAAGCTGCTTGACGAGCATCTCTGTTTTGAGCGACGTACCAAGGGGATCGTATCCACCAGTGGTCTCCTGCTGGAGGAGACGGAACGCCGCCTCCGCGAAGCGCCCGCCCTCGACGGCGCTGAGGCGAAGTCCTCCCAGATAGAAATTGGACTTCGCCTCGGCATGAGCATCCAGCAGCTCATCGACGAGCTCCTGGTCATATGCCGCTACGAGGCTCGCGCTGATCGTTGCTCGGTTCGCCGTCACTCGCTCAAGACTCCGCGTTCTTGGGGGTAGCCCTCTTCGGACGACGCCCTCTCTTCGGGTGCTCAGCCAAGGCGGCATTTACAGCCTCGCGGTCGGGCAGGCCTTCAACAACAGCCTCGCCACGCGGCGTGATCTGACGACTTCCTTTGCCAGCCTGCGCGAGGTAGCCGTTCTGATTCATGGCGTTGTTGGCCGCCTGCGATGCGTTGCTGAAACGAAGGCCCGCCGCCTCCGTGTTGAGAGCGGTGAGATCGTTCGTCTTGAAATGCAGTGTGTCTCGGCTGTGCGTTATGTAGTACGCAAGACATGTAATTCGCTCAACGTCGGTGCCAGGCTTCTTGAGGGCTATGAACTGCTTTGGCGTCATCGCCTCAACGCCAGCAGCATCACTTCCTATCTCGGCTGCATGCTTCAAGATTGCGCCTGGTTGTGATCGCTTACCTCCAAGCGAGCCATCAACATCCAGGGCCTCTGCAAGCCAGTTTATGGCTCTATCACGCGATTGTTCGCCAAGCGGCTCCAGCGCCTTTAGCGCTGCCTTCATTGCATCAAGCTCCTGTGCAGCATCAACACTCATCACATTCCTCCGTTTCGCGAGCTACGTCCATAGAGGCCCGCGGTTCGATTGACCGTTCGACGATTGTACCGCGTCATACAGACTCACCGCACAAAGATCGGTGCCGCCATAGTGGCACCGATCATCTGACCTCGCTCGCCTGGCTCCATGCTCCAAGCACCCTGCCGACGAGCTGTGGATGCGCGTGGCTACCGTGGGATGTCCCCGGCTTCCAGGCTACACGTGCATCACCGATCCATCACAAGGCCAGTCCGAACGAACAGCAACCTACCCCTCCCACTCGATCCTGATCGATAGGACGGTGTCCGCGACATTGTCCGACCCCCTGATCCGGGCACGACGCTCGGGGAGATCACCGACCTCGGAGCGTCAGCCGATCCACCTGGCAAACTGCCGGGAATGTCCTCCATCGAAGAGTTCCTGGCCAGAGTCGAGCAGCGTCGCTCGATGACAAGCGCGACCCTCGACCCGAAGGCGCGCACCGCGTGGGGACAGTTCTTCACGCCGCGTGCGTCGGCCGGCTTGGTGGCCTCGATGGCACCGCTTCCCACGGCAGGAGATTGGCGGCTCATCGACCCCGGTGCCGGAGTCGGTTCGCTCACGGCGGCTCTCGTAGCGCGCTGGCTCATGGAGACGGATCTGTCAACCATGTCGGTCCTTGCCTACGAGATCGATCCCCACCTCATGGAGCCACTAGAGGCCACCCTGGCAGAAGCTCGATCTCTTGCCTCAGCAGCCGGCCGCAAGCTGCACACGACCGTCCGCGACGAGAACTTCGTACTCAACCCCCCTGCAGCAGGCGCAGGCAACATCCTGCTGATGAACCCGCCTTATAAGAAGCTGAGCGTCGCTAGCGATGAGCGTGCCGCGCTGGTGTGCGGCGAGCGTCCCGTCCGTGTCACCAACATGTACGCAGCCTTCCTGGTGCGCGCCGTGCGGGCGCTTGCGCCGGGCGACGAGCTGGTGGCTATCACTCCACGTTCGTTCGCCAACGGGCCGTACTTCAAGGATCTGCGCTCCGAGCTGCTGGATCTGGCCAGCTTCCGCCGTATCCATGTCTTTGAGGCTCGCGATCGTGTCTTTTCTGACGCCGACGTTCTTCAGGAGAACCTCATCTTCTCAATGCAGCTCGGCGCCGCTCCGACCGACATCGCCATCACAACCAGCCGCGATGCCATCGATGACGTGAATGTCGTGACTCGTGGCCATGACCAGGTGATTCACCCGGATGACCCTCAGCGCTTCATCCGCCTTCCGTTGGACGAGGACGCCTTGTCTACCGCCGGGCGCATGGCTGCAATGCCCTGCATCCTCTCAGAACTTGGCTGCAGCGTGAGCACTGGACGAGTCGTCGATTTCCGTGCCAAGGAGCAGCTGCGTATGGCACCTAGCAACGACACCGTTCCGCTGATATACCCACAGAACATCCGTGCTGGAGTAATCGAGTGGCCGGTCATTACCCGCAAGCCCCAGGCACTGCGCCTCGGCACCGCCACAACCAATCTGCTGCTGCCAAACGAGCACTACGTCGTGGTTAAGCGCTTCAGCTCAAAGGAGGAGCCCCGGCGTGTGGTTGCGGCCATCGCCAATCCAGAGGCGTTCGCCGGCGCCGAGGCCGTCGCCTATGAGAACCACCTCAATATCTTCCATACCGCCAATCGCGGCCTAGCCCCGGAGTTCGCAGCAGGGCTCGCCGCGTATCTGAATTCACGTTTCGTCGATGACTACGTACGCCAATTCAGCGGTCATACACAGATCAACGCCACCGACCTTCGTGAGCTGCGATATCCGACAATTGCGCAGCTCTGCACGCTCGGGCTTGCAGCAGATGAACTCAGCGATCTCACCGATCCCGACGAGCTCGACGACTTGTTGAGTTCGGTCATCGCGCAGTCCGACGAAGAGATACTTGCGGCCGTAGTATGAGCAGCACCCGCGACGAGCTCGTCCAGCAGGCACGCGATGCCCTCTCGGCGCTTGATTTCGATAAAGCACGCAGTAACGAGCGTTCAGCATTGACGTTGCTCAGCCTCCTCGGTCTGCGGCCCGGCGACTCCTGGGCTAACGCCACCCACGGCCTGTATGGCGTTACACCGCTGATGAATTGGATGGCCGAGCATCTCGATAAGCGCTACGCACCCAACTCACGCGAGACCGTGCGTCGTCAGACACTGCACCAATTCGTCGACGCTGCACTGGTCGTACTCAATCCTGACGATCCATCACGACCAGTCAACAGCGGGAAGAGCGTTTATCAGATTGACGAGCGCGCCTTCGCCCTCCTGCGCCGGTTCGGGACACCGCAATGGGAGCAGAACCTACCATTGTATCTCAGGCAACGCCCAGGACAGCAGGCGTCCTATGCTGCTGCGCGCGATCAAGCCATGATCCCCGTCTCTCTACCCAATGGCGCAGAGATCAAGCTGACTCCCGGCGGTCAGAACGTCCTGATTCGCGACATCGTCGAGCAATTCTGTCCCCGTTGGACACCGGGCGGACGTGTGCTCTACGTCGGCGACGCCGGCAAGAAGGATCCGATCTACGACATTGAAGGCTTTGCCCAGGACGGGCTCGTCCTCGACAAGCACGGCAAGCTCCCAGACCTCGTGGTCTCTCTCCCCAGCCGCGACTGGTTCGTCCTGATAGAGGCCGCAAACTCGCACGGGCCGGTCGACAGCAAGCGTCACGCGGAGCTTAAGGCACTCTTCGCCGGAAGCCTCGCCGGCCTGGTCTACGTCTCCTGTTTCACCTCACGAGTTGAGATGCGTAAGTATCTCGCCGACATCGCATGGGAGACTGAGGTCTGGTGCGCGGACAATCCGACCCACCTCATTCATTTCAACGGCGAGCGCTTTCTCGGACCGTATTAAGAGCCGCATCGCCTGCGTAGTCTCGCGGAGGTCGTCACTCGCCCCCATCCAGGCTGGGTGCCGCCCGACCTTGATCCCTGAGAACACTTTGAGAACATCCACCCGTCCAGACCCGTCCGATGCGTACGCGAAACCCCGCGCAATGGACGATCTGGACGCCCCTGGACCCATCAACACCCCCCGTATCCGGTTGAGGGCCTTGTGGGGAGTTTTCCCCGTGGTGGTTCGAGTCCACTTGGGCGCATGAGATCCGCACTTACATGTTGACGCGAGCCTCTCGATCCCGGCCGCGGCGGTCTTTGATCTGCTCGCGCATCTGCGGATAGCGCCTCTCGCGAAACTGTGCCGGCAGCACTGGATGTTCAACGAGTACGGCCTCGAAAGGATCGATTCCCAGGGCCAGCTCGGCGGCGCGGAAATGAATGTCGCGCAGGCACTTGCGAAAGATCCGCTCGTTGATGCGCAACACCGCCCTGGCCCGCTCCGGCGAGGAATCGTCATCCAGTAGATAGCGGGACCATTCCCGCGCGCCGACGACAGAGACCGCGAGCTGACGCATCGCCAGCTCGTCGGTCTTGTGCAGGATCTGGGCATTGTAGATCCGGCTCTCCATGCAGCGCTCCGGATGCATGACCCATACCGGAGCCTCGTTCCCGCCCGCGTCGCCGGGAACGATCAACCGCACCGCCGTATCGCGTACGTCACGGGCACGAAGACCGAGTGGCTGATCGATGAAGTCGATCTCCCGCTCGAACCCGTCAGCGTCGACGAACATGACGATGCCCGTATTGGGCGTGTGGTCGTCCATGCTCGCCAGCCGCATTCGTCCCCCCAGCAGACCAGCCGTGCGCTGAACGGCGCGGGCGCTTCCCTCGAAGTCGATGTCCTTGCTCGCAAGCGGAGCAAATGCCGCAACCTCGCTCGAGCGCCCTTCCAGGAAGCGCGTCCAGAACGCCACCGCCTGGCCACCTACGAGCACGATCGAGCGATTGGCGCTGAGTGGCTCCAGCAGACCCAATATCCGTTGCACCTCCTCGTGACGGAGCGACGGCTTGGCAGTCATGGACGGCTACCCAAGCGACCGCGAAGCGGCCAGGTCAACTCGTGCGGACCCTGCGAACGCCGCAAACAGCTCGTTCTCCTGACGCAACTGCTCGGCCGACTTGCGGCCAGAGCGCAGGTCGCGCTCGTCCGCGGTACGCGCCGCCTGCTTCTGCAGCGCGCGGGCACCCCGATCAAACCGGTCATCCCCCCTTCTCATCACGGCTCCCCCTCCGGACGCCCCGTAGACCCGCCGTACCTGCTCGTACAGCTCGGCGGGCAAAGCTCGCTCGGCCTCTGCGAGGAAGGCGCCATCCAAGAGCACCGGAGGCTCCCCCTGCTCAAAGAAGCGCTCGACCTCCTCTTGCACATGCTCCGCATGCTGAGGAGTGCTCTCCCGGGCACGAGCGATCAGGTCGGCGGACACCTCGCCCAAGGAACGCTTGCGATAGACAACGGCCAAGCGCATGACCTCCCCCGCGGGAATCCGCTTGTCGCGCTCACCCATCTGCTCGACCACGAGATCGTCCCGACGCGAGAGCGTGGAAGCGCTCACACCAAGCAGACGAGCTGCCTCCGTCAACGTCGGATAGGCAAGCAATGAGATGTCGAGCGGGTTGGTCATGGCGAACCTCCCACCGAAGACTCTACCTCATCGATACACGGAACGCAAGAGACGCAAGGGACGCAACGAACAGGACGCCGGCCCTTCGGAGTGCCCCGTTTTCACGATTTGAGTCCTCCAAAATGGGGAAGATCGTGATCGCCAAACCGGAGCACTCCACCGATCAGCGACATGCCCTGTGGCCCGACTCAACCACCACGGCCCGCCTGAACCTTCTGTCGCTCCGGCGCGCAGCGTAGTCTCACGGCCGGCATGTCGGTTCAGCTGTCGAGTGTCCTGAACGAGGCGGTCATCGAGCGCCTCGCCTCGCCCCGCTCGTTCGGGCGTGGTGCGAGCTACTACGAGGAGGGCCGCGTCGGCCCGCTACGAGCAGACACAGAACGGGTCAGCGCGACCGTGCAGGGCGCCGCGGATTACGCGGTGCAGTTGCGTGCCGGGAAGGACGGCCTGCGGTTCTCGTGCTCCTGCCCGGTCGGCGAAGATGGCGCGTTCTGCAAGCACTGCGTCGCGGTGGCGCTGCGCTGGATACGCGAGCAGGGACTCTCGGCGCCGACGCTCGATGACGCGCAGACCTACCTTCAGACGCTTCCGGCGGCCACGCTTGTCGAGCTGCTGATCGAGCACGCTCACGAAGACGAACGGCTCGCGCGAAGGCTGCTGCTGATGACGACGCGGCCGCAACGGGGAGCATCCGTCGATGCGATCTCGCTGCGCGCGCTGATCGACCAGGCTTTCGCATACCACGGATTCGTGCCCTACCGCGAGGTGTGGGGTTACACGCGCGGCATCGAAGAGACGACCGATACCCTCGATGAGCTGCTCGTGCAGGATCGCGCCGGTGAGGTCATCGAGCTGGCGGAGTACGCGCTCTCGGCGCTCGAGCAAGCACTCGAGCATGTCGATGACTCGGACGGCCAGATGAGCGATGTGGGCACGCGCTTGCAGGAGTTGCACCTCGAGGCGTGCCGTCGCGCCACACCAGATCCCGTTGCGCTGGCGGAGCGGCTGTTCGCGCGCGAGCTGGAGGGCGATTGGGACATCTTCGATCGCGCGGCGCTGGACTACGCGGACATCCTCGGCGACGCTGGCCTGGAGCGCTACCGCGAGCTCGCACGGGAGCGCTGGGCGAAGGTCCCCAAGCTCCACCCGGGCGAGGACCCCAACGGTGAACGGTTCGGCTCGCGCTTTCGGATCACGCGGATCATGGAGACACTCGCGGAGCTCTCCGGCAACCTCGAAGATCAGATCGCCGTACGCGAACACGACCTGGCGAGTCCCTACAGCTTCCTGCAGATCGCCGAGCTGTGCCACTCCCACGGCGATGACGACGCGGCGCTCGCGTGGGCCGAGCGTGGCATGGCCGCGTTCCCCGACGCGCCCGACCCGCGCGTGCGCACGTTCCTGATCAAGGAGTACCGGCGTCGCGACCGAATCCCCGATGCGCTGGAGCACTCATGGACGGCGTTCGCCTCGCGGCCGACGCTCGAGGCCTACCGCGAGCTGGCAAGAGATGCCCGATCGCTCGGCCAGTGGACCGAGCGACGCACGGCCGCCATCGCCCTGCTCGAGAGCCCAGAGGAGCCTGCCCTCAAGCACAAGGGTGGCCCCCGCAAGGCGCCCCGCTGGTCACTGCGTCACGACAACTCCGAGCTGGTGCGCATCCTCCTGTGGGAGAACGACCCCGAGGCGGCATGGCGAGCCGCAGGCGTTGGCGGGTGCACGGAGATGCTGTGGCTGGAGCTCGCCGACCGGCGTCGCGCCGAGCACCCCGAAGACACACTCACCGTATACCGACAACAGGTCGAGCGAACAATCGCCGGCAAAGACAAGCGCTCCTACGCAGAGGCCGTCCGGCTGATCGATCAGACAATCCGCCCGCTGTTCGCCAAGTGCGCCCGACCCGAGGACTTCGACGCCTACATCGCCGAAGTGCGCGCCGCTCACCGGCCCAAGCGCAACCTGATGAAGCTGATGGACGAGCTCCGCCTGGATCAAACCGATCATTCTCGATGAGCTCCCCCGCGCCGGCCCCCCAAATGCGCAGAGCCTGTTAACTCACGGGATATGACCATGGCGCAGCGATCAACACGTCTCGCGGCCTCCGCGGCGGCGGGTGTGCATCGGCGCCTGCACCGGCTCCCACGCCCGAGGAACCCCAGCGGGCTGATCCGACCCGCCGCGACCGGCGTGATCCTGGTCCTGATCCTCGCGTCAGTCACCCGGGCCGGCGAGGCCGATGCCGCCCTGGGCCAACAGCAACACCGACGCCCTCCCCCGCCCACTGTCGCCGCCGGCGCCGCTAGCACCGCCGGCGGCGAAGAAGCCGGGCAGCCACCGCTCCCGCCCCCGCTCCCGGTCACCGTGACGATCGACCCGTTCGACCCGGGCTATCCCGTGCCCCAGCGGTTTCTCGGACTGTCTTTCGAGGCCGCGGCGCTCGGCCAGCTCACGCGGTACTCAGAGCGCGGCGACCTGGTGCGGCTGCTGCGCTCGCTGGGGCCCGGCATGCTGCGCTTCGGCGGGATCACCGCGGATCAGAACGTCGCCTGGACCGACGCCGCCACCCCGCGGCCGGCGTGGGCGTCGAGCACGATCGGACCCGAACAGATGCGCGCGCTCGGCGTGCTCGCCCGGCGCAGCGGATGGCAGGTCCTGCTGACGGTCGGGCTGGCCCACTACGAACCGACGGCCGCCGCGCGCGAGGTCGCGGCGGCGCACAAGGCGCTCGGAGCAAACCTCGCCGCGGTCGAGATCGGCAATGAGCCGAATGCCTACGGCAGCCACGGTTTTCGCGCACTTCCCTGGATCGCCCAGGGCTACGAGGAAGAAGTGAGCAGCTATCGCGCAGCGATCGAAGCTTTCACCCCGGGGGTGCCGATCGCCGGTCCCGATGTGTCCGGCTCGGGCGTCTTTCCGGAATGGGGCGAGGAGGAGGCGCTCTCGCAGAAGCCCGCGCTGCTGACCGGACACCACTATCCGCTGGGGTGCGCGCAGACGCCCGCGCCCTCGATCGAAACGCTGCTGAGTGCCGTGACCCGCGAACGCGAGGCGCAGTCGCTGGAGACATACATGTCGGTGGCGAGCGCGTACCGCATCCCATTTCGTCTCGACGAGGCCAACTCCGTCTCCTGCGGCGGGGTGGCGGGAATCAGCGACACGTTCGCCTCCACGCTGTGGGCGACCGGGTACATCACGCAGGCGATGGCGGCCGGAACCGCGGGCATCAACCTGCAGGGCAACCCGACGAACTGCGCCGGCTACACGCCCCTGTGCGCGACCGGGCAGGCGGCGATCGCGAGCGGGAGCCTGCATGCTCAGCCGGATTGGTACGCGCTGCTGCTGACCAGCTCGCTGGTCGGCTACCGTCCGCTGCCCACTGCGATCTCGAGCGAAGGCTCACCACCGAACCTCGTGGCAGCGTCGTTCTCGGGGCCCGACCACGTGCTGAAGGCGGTGCTGGTGGACGATGAACCGTCGGGCGCGAGTCCACTGGCGCTGCGCCTGGATGTGGGCCCCACCCTCCCCGGCCTGGGCGCGGCACAGGTCCTCCGCCTCACCGCGCCCTCCCAGAGCGCCACCGGCGGCGTGCTGCTCGCCGACCGTGCGGTCGCGGCCAACGGCTCCTGGCGAGCTCCCCTCCGGACGGAAAGCGTCGCTACGCAGGCGGGGATCCTGGCGCTCGAGCTCGCGCCGGACAGCGCCGTGCTCCTCACCCTGAATCGCCCCAAGGCCATGCCGCACCGGCGGCACCACAAGCGCACGACTCGACCGTAGTCAGTCCGCTGGGAACGGTGCCCGTCAAAGCAACGCTCCGTGTAAGACGAGCGTGGTAGGACGCCGACCTACCATGACCGTATGCTCCGATTCCTGATCAGAGGCACGCCGCTGAAGCGACTCGCGCACGGCGTTCCGATCGGCGCGGTGCTCTTAGCCGGTCAGGTCGCCGCGCTGGCGTGGGCGCATCTGGCGAAGCTCGACGGCGTTCAACGTCGCCGACTGCTGGCCCTCCTCGCACAGACGCGAGGGCGGATGAGCTCGCTGAGTGCGAGCGAGCGAGCAGAGCTCGCCGCCCTGGTGAGGATCCTCGAGCCACGCCTGTTTCTCGGTTCAGCCACCAAGCGGCTCAGCCCTGTGCCGGTGCCACAGCGGCTGCTCTATGGCCCCCGCGGCAGCTCCGCACGGGCTGCGGCGAAACGGCACTGAGGGCCACAGGGACCGGATCCTCCGCCGTCGTGTCGCCGGTGGGCCGGCGAGTCGCTTCCCGGCCGCTGTAAGGTCCAACGCATGACGTTCGTCCTACTGACCGGAGCCACGCGCGGTATCGGCCAGGCCGCCGCGGTCGAGCTGGCAAAGGAAGGCGCCGAGGTCGCCCTCGTCGGGCGTGACCCGGAGCGCGTGAAAGCCGTCGCGCAAGAAGCGAAAGCCGCCGGCGGGGCGGGTGGGAGCCCAATCCACGAGCACGTCGCCGACCTAGCGCTGATGGCCGACGTCCGCACGCTGGCCGCGGAGGTCAAGGAGCGCTATGGCCAGATCGACGTCCTGGCGAACAACGCCGGTGCGTTGTTTGCCTCGCGCAAGGAGACCGCGGAGGGCTTCGAGCAGACCTTCGCGCTGAACCATCTGGCGCCGTTCCTGCTGACAAACTTGCTGCGCGATCGCCTGACCGGCGGCCGCGTCGTGACCACGGCGTCCGACGCGCACAAGGCCGGGGTGCTGGATCTTGATGACCTGCAGTCGGAGAAGTCCTATTCCGCGATGAAGGTGTACGGCGTTACGAAGCTGTGCAACATCCTTTTCACCCGGGAGCTGGCCAGGCGCGCGCCGGAGTTGCACGCCAACTGCTTTCACCCCGGCGTCGTGCGCACCGGCTTCGGCAAGAACGACAATGGAATCTGGAAGGTCCTGACGACGCTCGGCGCGCCCTTCTTCCGCTCACCGCAGCGCGGCGCGAGGTCATTGGTCTGGCTGGCCCTCTCACCCGAGGCGGCTGCGCTCACCGGCGAGTATGTGCAGGACGAGAAGGTGCTGGCCCCCAGCGCCCAGGCCCAGGACGAGACGCTCGCCGAAGGCCTGTGGGAACGCAGCGCCGAGCTGGTGGGCCTGCCCGCCGGCGCCCGCGCCTGACTCCACGCACGCGCCTACTCCAGCATCAAACTCGACGAGAGCTCAACTGCCCCTGAGCTCAGCTGGGACGCTGGAAATCGGCCGGCATTTCCTGCAGCAGCCAGAGGTTGCCATCGGGGTCGTCGAAGGAGGCGAACTTCACGCCGCCCATATTAGTCACCTCGCCGACAGCGAGCCCTCGCTCGATCAGCGCCTCGCGTGCCTCGTTCATGTCCTTTACGACCAGATGCAGTCCCTTGAGCGAGCCGGGAACCATGTCGGAGATTCCCTGCATTCCCGTCCCGAAGACGATCGTGCACTCCGACCCTGGCGGCGTCAGCTGGACGACTCGCATCGTCTCGCTGGGCCGCACGTCGACCTCCAGCTTGAACCCCGCCTGCAGATAGAAGTCCTTGGCCCGGTCCACATCGGAAACCGGGACCGGCACCAACTCAAGCTTCATATCCGGCATCGCTGCTCCTTTGCTCTGGCCTGCACCGCAGTCTATGACCACCCTACCGCCGGATGGGCTGTGCTCAGGCCGCCAACGCCTGGCGAAGCGCGCTCTCCGCCAAATGAGCCGGTGGCCAGGTGAGCTGCAGCTCACCATCGTGCTCGAGCGTGCCCCGCACGTTCATCAGCTCCAAACCGACGACGGCCCCCTGCTCGTCATATTCGACCGTGTGTCCCTCAGGCGTCTCGAATGCCCTCGCCGGCGGGGCCTCCGGCGGGCCCACGTGTAGGTACAGCACATCTCCACGCGAGTCGTAGTCGTGGTAGTCGAAGTCGATGCCAGCGATGGTGATCTTCATGATTTTGATCCGCGGGGATCGTTGTCCTGGACGACGACCGTCACGACCCAAGCTGGATCTTCGTTGAAGTCTACGACCACACGCAACCAGCGGCCAGGCTCGACATGCTGGCGATAGAACCGCTCTCGTCCTGCAATTGGATCCAGAGCATGGTAGTCGGGGCGAGCGACCGCACCGAGAATCACATCTATGTGATCGAGTAGCCAGGGACGCCGACGCATCAAATGCAGGCGAGAACCGGCATCGAAGACCACGATCCGTCCATCCGGATCGGTCGCTTGAGGATGTTGTAGGGCCACGTTCTGGACCGTACGCCGGACTACGGATGTTTCGCTTCCGCTGCGTGCTCGGCGCCCTGTTAAAATGGTTGCAGCAAGCAACTAAAAGGAGCAGCCACCCGAAATGACGAGCACCAGCACGGTACAGGCGCTCGGCGAGGCGCTCCCCAGACCCACCGCATGACGCGCCTGATCGGCGCCGGCAAGACCACCTTCGCGTCGCTGGCGATCCCCAACTACCGTCGCTACATCTCCGGCCAGGCGATCTCGCTGATCGGCACGTGGATGCAGATGGCCGCGCAGGCCTGGCTGGTGCTGACGCTGACGGGTTCGGCGACGACGCTTGGCGTGGTGATCGCGCTGCAGACGCTGCCGGTGCTACTACTGGGGCCGTACGGCGGCGTGATCGCCGACCGTGTGGACAAGCGCCAGCTGATGGTCATGCTGCAGGCGGCGATGGGCGTGCAGGCGCTCGTCCTCGGCGTGCTGACGGTGACGGGCGCGGTCGAGCTGTGGGAGATCGGCGTGCTCGCGCTGCTGCTGGGCCTGAACAACGCGTTCGAGAACCCGGCCAGGCAGAGCTTCATGCTGGAGATGATCGGCCCGGAGAACCTGCGCAACGCGGTCAGCCTCAACTCGGTGCTCGTGAACGTCGCACGCACGATCGGCCCGGCGGTGGCGGGGATCCTGATCGCAACCGTCGGCGAGGGCGTGTGCTTCCTGGTGAACGCCGCGAGCTTCGTCGCGGTGATCGCCTCGCTGAGCACGCTCGATCGCGCGGCGCTACACCCGACAAAGCCCACGCCGCGCGCGCCCGGCCAGTTGCGCGAAGGCCTGAGCTATGTGCGCAGGACGCCCGAACTGGGGATCCCGCTGCTGATGATGGCGCTCGTCGGCTGCCTGGCGTATGAGTTCCAGGTGACGCTGCCGGTGATGGCCAAGCAGGGCCTGCACCTTGGCGCGACGGGCTATGGCTTCATGACCTCGGCGATGGGCGTCGGCGCGGTGCTCGGCGGGCTGCTGGTGGCCGCGAAGGGCAAAGTCGGCCTGCGCCCGCTGGTGGCGGCCGCGGCGGCCTTCGGGGTCTTCCTGGCGCTGGCCACGATCGCGCAGAGCCTCGCGCTGGAGCTCCTCGCGCTGGCGTTGGCGGGCGGCGCAAGCATCGCGTTCATGTCGACGGGCAACTCGACGCTGCAGCTCGGCGCGGCGCCGAACATGCGCGGGCGGGTGATGAGCCTGTGGTTCGTGGCTTTCCAGGGCTCGACCCCGATCGGCGGTCCGATCATCGGCTGGGTGATGGCCACGGCCGGCGCCCGCGCGGGACTGGGCGTGGGCGCAATCACCTGCCTGCTCGTGGCGGCCCTGGGGTTGATGGCCGTAAGGCGCAGCAGAGAATCGACGCGCGAGCAGCAACGCGGAGTGCACCCGGCAGCGGTCGAGGCCTTGTAAAGCCGAGCTTCGCCCGTCTTCCAACTGAGAACGTCAACACGGCCGCCTCCAGGCGGCCCTATCAAAATCTCAGCCACCCCGCTGATCGCGGCATCGCGATTTTGCGAACTACCCCGGTGGGATGCGCAGGTACGGCAACGCAAACGACATGATCTGACCAAACGCGGGCGCGGCGACCGTGCCGCCGAAGATCGAGCCCGACTGGGGTTCGTCGACGACCACCGCGCACAGCAGCTTCGGGTCCGCCGCCGGGGCGAAACCGATGAACGAGGCGACGTAGGCGCTTTTCGAGTATTCGCCGGTTTCTTTGTCGATCTTGCTCGCCGTTCCCGTCTTCCCCGCCAGGTGATACCCCGGGATCGAGACCTCGCCGGCGGTGCCTTCGGGGCCGAGCACGCCTTCGAGCATCTTGCGCACCTCGGCCGAGGTCGTCGCGGAGATCACCCGATGCCCGGCCGGCTCGGGCTGGGGCTTGCCGTTCACCGCGCCGACGATGTGCGGCGGGCGCAGGATCCCGCCGTTGGCGATCGCGGAGTAGGCGGTCGCCATCTGCATCGGCGTGACGAGCTCGCCCTGGCCGATCGGCAGGTTGCCCATCGAGGAGCCCGAATATTCCTTCAGCGGCAGCGGCCTGCCCTGTTCCTCACCGGGCAGATCGACCCCGGTCGGCGCGCCGAAGCCGTAGCGGTGGACCCATTCGTTGAAGCTGTCGGCCCCGTCCAGACCGCCGATCTTGATCGCTCCGACGTTGCTCGAGCGCGCGAGGATCTGCGCGGTCGTGAGCGTTTCTTCGGGGTGTTCGGTGTCGTCGTGGATCGTCCGTTCGCCGAGTTCGATCTGGTCGGGGATATTGAAGGGCGTGCTCGGCGTGATCAGACCGCGCTGCAGCCCGTCGGAGACCGCGACCACCTTGAACGTCGAGCCCGGTTCATAGTCGAAGCTCACCGCCCGATCCGCGATCGCCCCTTCGGGCGCCGCGGCTGGGTCGTTGGCGTTGACCTGCGGCCAGTTCGCGAGCGCGAGGATCGCGCCCGTGCGCGGGTCCATCACGATCGCCGTCGCGTCTTTCGGGGCGAAATCCTTGCCGACCGCGTCGAGCACGTTTTCGGTACGCCGCTGGATGTTCGCGTCGAGCGTCAATTGCAACGCCGCGCCCGCCGCCTCCGGATGCACGTTGTCGATCGAGATCGGCTGTCCCAGCGCGTCGCTGATCACACGCCGTTCGCCCGCCCTGCCGTACAGCAGCGAGTTGTGCGAGTACTCCAGGCCCGTCAGCCCGTTGCCTTCGGTGCCGACGATCCCCAGCACCTGCGCCGCGAGCGTGCCGCGGGGATACACGCGGCGCATCACCGGCGCACCCGCGATCCCCGCGATCTTCAGCGCCATCACCGCCTGCGCCTGCTTCGCCGGCAGCGCGCGCGCGAGGTACACGAAGCCCGTGTGCTCGCTCAGGTCCTTCAACAGCGTCGCCTGCGTCTGTTCGAGCAGCGGCGCCAGCCTCTGCGCCGCGGCCAGCGGTTCCTTGACCAGGTACGGCGTCGCCGAGATGTCCTGCGCGGGCTCCGACACGGCCAGGTCGATGCCGTTGCGGTCGGTGATCGTGCCGCGCTGCGCGGGCACCGTTTCGTCGGTCAGCTGCTGCGTGCGCGCGGCCTTGCGCAACGTCCCGCTGTGGACGGTTCCCAGGTACATCGTCCGCCCGGCCGCGAGCACGAGCAGCAGAAAGAACAACCCGAAGATCAGCCCGATCCGGCGCTGAACGGTCGCCACTCTCTAGCCCCCGGGGGTGGTCCCGCCACCGGCGGATGTCGATGCGCTCTGGCTCGGGCTCGCCGCTTCGCCGGCGCCGCCCGCGGAGGTTGCCGTGCTCGCGCCGGATGTCGCGGTTTCAGTGGGTGTGCTCGCGGGTGTCGTGGCTTCCGGAGCCGTGCCGGACGCTCCCGTGCTTTCAGGGGTCGTGCCTGTCGCCGCGGCGCTCGCCGAGGTGGCCGTTTCGGCTTCCGAGGTGGCGCCCGCCGTTGTCGCTTCCGAGCCGGCGCTTGTCGTCGCGGCTTCCGAAGTAGTTGACGTGCTGCTCGTCGCTTCCGTTCCCGTTTCCGCGATCGTGCTCGCGGACGGAGTCGAGGCAGCGCTGCTCAGCGCCGTCGCGGCCTTGCTCACGTCGCTCGACGGATGCGCCGCGAGAAAGCTGATCGCCCCGGCGGGGATCAGTTCCATGCCCGCGTGCTCGGCCTGCGCTTCGACCCGTTCGCCCGCGGCCAGTTCCGAGTTTTCGGTGCTCAATGTCGCGTTCTCGCGCTGCAACTGGGTTTCCTGCGCGAGTGACCGGCCGATGCCCGCGTTCAGCTTCAAGAGGCCAAGCTGCATCGTCACGATCCCGATCAGCGCGAACGCGATCACGCCGATCCAGATCCTCCCCCGGATCAGGCGGTCGAGCAGCCGGTGCGTCGCCACCGCCTCGGCGAGCCCGACGGCGCCGCGCGTCTGGTTGCGCGTCTGGCTGCGCGCGCCGTCGTTACGTGCGGGGTTGGACGGACCGGAGATGCGCCGCGGCCTGCGCGGAGCGACCGGTGCGCGCCGCGGGGTGGCGGTGCGACGGCGGGGATTGATCGCCGGCGCCGCGGTGGCGGCTGCGCTTGCGGCCGGAGGTGTCATGCCGACGGGGTGGGTGGGGTCGAGTCATCGATGCGCAGCTTCCTGGCCGCGCGCAGCCTGGCCGAGGCCGCGCGCGGGTTGTGCGCGACCTCGCCCGCCGAGGGCATGATCGCGCGGCGCGCCAGCAGCGCGGCCTCGGGCTCACGGCCACAGCCGCAGACCGGCATCTCCGGCGGGCAGATGCAGCCTCGCGCGCGCTCGGTCAGGAAGCGCTTCACGCGGCGGTCCTCGAGCGAGTGAAAGGAGATGCCCGCCAGCACGCCACCCTCGCGCAGTAACTCCCAGGCGAGTGGCAGCCCACGGTCGAGTTGCCCCAGCTCGTCGTTCACGGCGATCCGCAGCGCCTGGAAGGAGCGCTTGGCGGGGTGACCACCCGCGAAGCGCGCGGGCGCGGGAATCGCGGCGTTGATCGCGTCCACCAGCTCGACGGTCGTCTCGATCGGCGCTTCCGCGCGCCGGCGCGCGATCATCCGGGCGATCGCGCCCGCGTGGCGCTCCTCGCCGAAGTCGCGCAGCGCGCGGGCGAGGCGACGCTCATCCCACTCGGCGACGATCTCGCGCGCGCTCAGCTCCTGCTCGGGGTCCATCCGCATGTCGAGCGGCGCCTGGAAGGAGTAGGAGAAGCCGCGCTCGCGCGTGTCCACCTGCATCGAGGACATGCCGAGGTCGAAGTAGACCATGTCGGCCCTCACCCCCTCTTCGGCTAGCTGCTCGAGCGCGTCGGCGTAGCTCGCGCGGATGAAGCGCACCGAGCAGGCGACCTCGCCGGCCAGTTCCTCGAAGCGCTCCTCCGCCAGTGGATCGCGATCGATCCCGATCAACGTCCCCTCGGACCCGAGTCGCCCGGCGATCAGCTCGGCATGACCGCCACCGCCGAACGTGCAATCGATCGCGGTCTGGCCGGGGCGCGGATCGAGCAGGTCGATCAGCTCCCCGGCGAGAACGGGGATGTGCGTTCTTTTCATGTCAAGCAGGATGGTCGACACGCGCGGTTATCTCAGCGACGCCGCTCAACAGCGTCGGTCGATGGTCATTCCAGCTGGCCCTGTTCCACAGCTCCAGGCGGTCGCCCACTCCGACGACGACGACCTCCTTCTGCAGCGCGGCGTGCTCGCCGAGGAAGCCGGGGATCATGATCCGCCCGGCCGCGTCGAGCTCGGCGTCCTGCGATGAGCCGTAGAAGAAGCGCTCGAGCTCGGTCAGCCGCGGTGACAGGGGAGGAAGCTCGGCGAGCGCGCGCTGGGTGTAGCGCTCGTAGTCCTCCGGACGCCAGATTCCCACACACGGCTTGAGGTCGACCGGCATCGCGATCACCACGCCCTCGGCCAGCGTCGCGCGGTAGCGGGCCGGCACGGTGAGCCGGTTCTTCGCGTCGAGCGTGTGGTCGAAAGTGCCGCGGAAAGGGACCATGGGGTGGTGGGACCGGGTGGAGTTGGAGGGGGCGGGTGGGTTCGGATTAGTTACCGAGCCGAGGTGGAGGAGTGGGAGGAGCCCCTCCACCCCGGCTCGCTTCCGCGAACTTATCCCACTTTCCCCCACAACGCAACCCTAATTGCACATTTTTTCCCACTTACCCGTTCCTAGGGCCCTCGAAACGGCGAAAATGCCCGCTCACGGGCCTTTTCCGGCGGATTTCCCGGGAAGCGCTGTAGGAGCGCCGAGACTGCAAGTTCTTGTGCGTATCCGGCGTCCGCAATGTCCGTTGCGGATACGATCGTCTCCATGCACATCCCCCTCCGACTCCCCCGCTTCGCCGCGGCCCTACTCCCCGCCTTGGTCTCCGCCGCGCTGCTCACCGCGCTCGCGGGCTGCGGCTCGTCCTCCTCGCCCGGCAGCTCGGCCGACCCCGCCGGTTTCGTCCCAGCCTCCGCGCCGTTGTACGCCGGAGCCGTCGTGCGTCCCGAAGGCAGCTTGAAGAGCAACGCGACCGCCGCCGGCACGACGCTCACCCACCAGCCCCATGCCTTCACCCGCCTCGTCCAGCTACTCCAGGTCCCCGGCGCCCCGCCGCTCGACTACAGCAAGGACATCGCGCCGTGGCTGGGAACGAACGCGGGCATCTTCCTCTCCTCCCTGCCCGGCTCCTCCACCGCCGGAACCGACCAGCTGCAGCAGTTGCTCAGCCAGCTGCTGCAGAGCGGCTCCTCGACCACGAGCGCGTGGCCATTCGGCGCCGCGGGGGTCCAGGGCGCGATCGTGCTCGACACGAGCGACGCCTCCAAGGCCGGCTCCTTCGTCAGCACCGAGGCCCAGCACGCCGGCGCGCACGCGGCCAGCTACCGCGGCGTCAGCTACCAGGCGACCTCCGCGGGAGAGGCTCTCGGGATCGTCGACCGCCTTGTCGTGCTCGGCACCGTGACGGGACTGCACAATGTGATCGATACCTCGCTCGGTGGCCCCTCGCTCGTGCACGCCGCCGACTATTCGAAGCTGCTTGCGAGCGCGCCTTCCGGGGTACTCGCGCACGCTTACTCGGTCCCCAGCGCCTCCGGGGCGAGCGGCACGACGAGCGGCTCGGGGAGCGCGTCCGGCAGCGGCTCGTCATCCGCCGCGGGCGCTTCGGGCAACGGCGCTCAGAGCGTGGACAGCCTGCTCGGGCTACTCGGCGGCACCCGCACGCTGAACGTCTCGGTCGTGCCCACCGCGAGCTCGATCGGCGTCGACGTCGACAGCCTCAGCCCCGTGACGACAGGCGACGGCGATGGTGGGCTGGTGGCCTCCGCCGGTGAAGGCGCCCAGGCGCTCAGCGAACTGCCGGGCGAATCGTGGCTCGCCGCCGGCCTCGGCAAGGTCGGCGCCACGCTCGCGGGTGACGTGCGGGCGCTGCACGGCCTCGGCTCGCTGATCACCTCGCTCGGGGGCTCCGCCACAGGCTCCTCGGGCGAAGAAAGCTCAGGGGGATTCAGCATCAAGGGCATCCTCGAAGGGGTGCTCACACCGCTATCGGCGCTCAGCGCCCCCGGCGCGCAGACCCAGCACGACTTCCTCAGCTGGATGAGCTCCGCCGGACTGTTCGCGAGCGGCAGCGGGATCGTCAACCTGCGGGGCGGGATCGTGCTCGGCTCGAAGGACCCGTCGCTCTCACAGGCCGCGGTCGCCAAGCTCGGCGCGGCACTCACCAAGTCCGGCGGCTCGGTGCAGTCGATCTCGATCCCCGGCACCGACGCGGCGATCTCCGCGCGGGTCAACGGCCTGCCGGTCGAACTCGACATCGCCAACGGCCGTGCCTCGAACGGTCAGACCAAGTTCGTGATCGGCCTCGGCGAAGCCTCCGTCACCGACGCGCTGAACCCGCCGAGCACGCTGTCAAGCGCATCCTCCACGAGCGTCGCAGCGACGACGCTCGGCGAAGGCATCAAGCCGAGCGTGATCGTCGAATTCCCAACTTTACTCACGCTGCTCGAAGGGGTCGGCCTGAGCGAAGACCCGAGCATCGCCAAGGCCCTCCCCACGCTGCGCTCGCTGACGACGCTCGCCGGTGGCGGCAAGAGCCTCGGCGGAGGCATCGAACGCTTTCGGCTCGTCGCCGGACTGCAGCACGCCGAACAGCCCTCGGGCTGAGCCAAGCTCGCTCAGAGCACCCGAGAATTGCACCTAGCGCGGGAGAGGATTCCGCCCGGCCTCAGCGGACGGTCAGCTCGCGGTAGAACACCGCACGTCCGCCTTCGACCCTGTCCGCTCCATATCGCGACAGAGTCGTTTCGCCGTTCGGTTCCACCGAGTAGCGGCCGAGCACCGAATCGCGGTTCTTCGTGGCGAAGAACTCGTTGACCACCGTCTGGCGATCGTTCCCGCGCAGGCCCGCCTCGCGGATCGACGCCAGCGCGACGCTCATCGCCTCGTACCCATACAACGCATAGGCGTTCCCTTCCTCGCCGAAGTGCCGACGATACGCCGCGAGCACCGCGGCGGCCGGGGGCGGATAGCGATCCGCGGGGAGGATCGGCGTGGTCAGATACGTGCTCGCCCCCGCCCCTTCGCCAATTTCGGCGGTGAACCCGCTGTTGACCATGTCGCTCGACCCGAGCAGCAGCAGCTTCGGATCGGCGCTGTGCAACTGCTTCCATAGCGCCACCGTCCCCGTGCCCGTGCCACCGGCGAAAAACACGGCCTGGGCGCCGCTTTCCCCGACCTTGGCAACCTCGCTTTTGAAGCTCGTGGTCGCGTTCGTGTCGGTCATGTCCAAGCTGTCGTGCTTCACGACGACAATCCCGGCCTTCGCCGCGTTGCTCGCGACGAGTTCAGCGAGCGGGATCTCGAACGGGCCCTGGTCGTCGAGCACGTATACCCGCTGCACACCCAATGCCTTCATCAGCCGCGCCTGCGCTTCGGCCTCCACGGGATCGCCCGGCGCCAGTCGCCCGAAGGTGCGTTTCCCGGAGGGGTAGAAGCGTTCGGGCTCGTCCTGGCCGGCGTCGAGCGAGGAGGTGAGCCCCACATACGGGCTCCCCGGGCTGATCTGCAGGATGCCCGAGGCGTTGATCAGCGGCAGCGACACCGCCGTCGCGCCCGAGTTGTAGTCACCGAGATAGGCGATCGTGGTGGTGTCCTCGGCGGCCGTCTTCGCGTTCGTCGCGGTCACGCCGGGATTCCATTCGCCGGTCGTCGTGTTCGAATCGTCCATCGACAGGTAGCTGACCTTGAACGGGCCGATCCGCCCACCAACCTCGCCCAGCGCAAGCTTCTCGCCGCCCACGATCTGCTGGGAGTTGGGCCCCGACGGCCCCTGCAGCGGCAGGCTCGAGTAGACCGTCAGCTGGTTGCCCACGGCGCTGGAGGCGCCGGAGACGCCGACACCACCGCAACCTGACACCGCCAACGCGGCCGCCCCCAACGCCGCTGCTCCGAGCGCAGCGACCACAGCGGGCGCCGTTGATGGTCGGAGCCAGCGCCGGCGCACTGGATGCTCAGCTACGGCGGCCGGGAAGGTAGTTGGCGAGGATCTTCAGGGACGCCCCGACGAGGATGATCGCCCCCGCGAGCAGGAACGCGTCAAAACCCTTCGCGCCGAGCGCCCAGAGCACGACCCAGACGATCAGGCCGGCGGTTACGGTGAGGACCAATCCCATGCGCTCGGAATCCTAGCGAGCGAGCGCCAGGCCCGCTGCCAGTTCGCCCACGACCGCGCCGACCGCGCCCGCCGGATCGCTGCCCTCGCCCGCGGCGCGCACCAGCCTGGTGCCGACGATCACGCCGTCCGCGCCCGCCTCCGCGGCCTGCCGCGCGTGCTCGGGCGTGCTGATCCCAAAGCCCAGCGCGACCGGCGCGGCGGTGTTCGCCTTGGCGTAGGCCACCAGCTCGGAGAAGCGGTTCACCGGCGTACCTGGGTCCCCGTTCACGTCCCGCTCCCCCGTCGTGCCGACGACCGAAACCGTGTACAGGAAGCCCTGCGCGTGCTTCCCGATGGCCGCGAATCGCTCTGGCGTCGTCGTCGGTGCGACCAACGGCACGAGCGCCAGCCCGTGGGCCTCGCACGCGGCGCGGATCTCCCCGGACTCCTCCAGCGGCAGATCGGGCACGATCAGCCCGCTCGCCCCGGTCTTCGCCAGACGCTCGATGAATGCCTCGGCGCCGGGCGCAAACACCATGTTCGCGTAACACATCAGCACCACCGGCATGCTCCCCGCCAGCGCGCGTGCCACCTCTAAGACCCCCGCCACGTTCGCCCCCGCCTTCAACGCCTGCGTGCCCGCCGCGTGAATCACCGGGCCGTCGGCGAGCGGGTCTGAGTAGGGCATCCCCAGCTCGATGATGTCCGCGCCCGCCGTCACACAGGCCTCGCCGATCGCAAGCGAATCCGCGAGCGTCGGATAACCACCCATCATGTATGGCATCAGCGCGGCTCGCTTGCCGATCTGTGTGAACGCCCCGGCAAGCTGGTCGACTCCCTCAGGCATCGCCCACCCCAGCGCACCGATCGGCCCTCTCAAGCATCGCCCACCCCGATAGACCCGTCGACCCCTCAGGCATTGCCCATCCGATGAACCGATCGGCCCCTTCAGGCATCGCCCAGCACCTCGGCGAGGTCCTTGTCCCCGCGGCCCGACAAACAGACCAGGTCGAGCTCACCGTCTGCCTGAGCAAGCGTCCAGGCAAGCGCGTGCGCGGTCTCGAGCGCCGGGATGATGCCCTCCAGACGTGCCACCTCTCTGAAGGCCGCGAGCGCGTCGCGATCGCTCACGGCCTCGTACCGCGCGCGTCCGCTGTCGCGCAGATGGGCGTGCTGGGGACCCGCGCCCGGGTAGTCGAGGCCCGCCGAGATCGAGTGCGCCTCGACGATCTGGCCCTCCTCGTCCTGCATCACCGCCGAGCGCGACCCATGCAGGATGCCCACGCGCCCGCCGACCGTCAACGGGGCGCCATGCCTGGGCGTGTCGATCCCCTCGCCGCCGGCCTCCACCCCGATCAGCTGCACCTGCTCGTCATCCAAGAATGCGGCGAACGTGCCGATCGCGTTCGAACCCCCGCCCACACAGGCGATCACCCGTTCCGGCAGCCGCCCCTCGCGCTCCAGGATCTGCGCCCGCGCCTCGTCGCCGATTACACGCTGCAGGTCGCGCACGATCGCCGGATACGGCGCCGGGCCGACGACTGAGCCGATCACGTAGTGGGTGCTCTGCACGTTCGTCACCCAGTCCCTGATCGCCGCCGATGTGGCCTCCTTCAACGTTTTCGCGCCCGCGTCGACCGGGTTGACCGTGGCTCCCAGTAGTTCCATCCGCTGCACGTTCGGTTTTTGCCTGCGCGTGTCCTCGGTGCCCATGTAGATGACGCACTCGAGCCCCAGCAGCGCGCTCACCGTCGCGGTCGCCACGCCGTGCTGGCCGGCGCCGGTCTCGGCGATCACCCTGCGCTTGCCCATCCGCATCGCCAGCAGCGCCTGCCCGAGCGCGTTGTTCAGCTTGTGCGAGCCCGTGTGGTTCAGGTCCTCGCGCTTCAGATAGATCGCCCGTCCGGCCTGCTCCGACAGCCTCCTGGCTCTGTACAGCGGCGTGGGCCTGCCGCCGAAGTCGCGCAGCAGGGCGTCCAGCTCCGCTTGGTAGGCCGGGTCCTCGCGCGCCAGCAGCCACGCCTGCTCCAACTCCGCCAGCGCGGGCATCAGCGTCTCCGGCACGAACTGCCCCCCGTACTGCCCGAAGCGATGCTCGACAGCGCTCACGCCGCGGTGCTCTCGCTTGGCGCGCCGGCGACGGCAATTCGCTCGGTATCGCCATCCGCGTTCTTTGGCTCTGCAGGGGCGATCGGGACATCATCCGCGCCGTCGGGCGGGCTTCCCTCGGCCGACGTGGAGCCGGCCACCGCCGCGAAGAACGCCCGCAACTTCTCCGCATCCTTCTTCCCCGGAGCGCGCTCCGTACCGCTCGCGTTGTCGACCGCGAACGGCCCCGTCGCCGCAATCGCCCGCGCGACATTCTCGGCGTTCAACCCGCCGCTCAGGATCAGCGGGACCTTCGAGCGCCGCCCGCTCAGCAGCGACCAGTCGAACGTCTCCCCCGTGCCCCCCCTCAGCTCCTGCTTCTCTTGCGCCTGCGCGCGCGCGTCGAGCAGATGAAAGTCCACGTGGTATCGCTCCAGGTCGCGCACGTCCCCTGGGCCGGACACCTGCGCCGCCTTGATCACGCGTGCGCCCGTCCTGCGCGGCACCTCGCCGCAGAACGCCGGCCCCTCGTCCCCGTGCAGTTGCACCATCGTCAGCCCGAGATCCTCGCTCGTCTTGACGACCAGCTCCAGGGGCTCGTTCACGAACACCCCGCACAGCTCCACCTTGCGCTGCAGCGCCGCGGTGATCCGCTGCGCCTCCTCCAGCGAGCACCTGCGTGGACTGCCGTCGTAGAAGATCATGCCGATCGCCCAGGCCCCGAGCTCGACCGCCAGTTCGGCGTCGGCGAGGCTGGTGATCCCGCAGATCTTCACGCGTGTAGAGACCTCAGACATGCATCAACCGTAGCGGGACGTATCGGGCGGAACGCTCGATCGGTGCGCCGCGCAGGCCCGGACACTGCACAATGCCTCTATCCGGGCGGGTCTACCCTTCGGGGGTATTTGCGTTCGGCACCGAGTTGGGACGGCTGCCGAGCGTTACGCTGACGGTCTTCTTTTCGTAGCGCCCCTTGCCGTTCGGGCGCAGCAGGCCGACGCTCACGGTGTCGCCGGGCTTCTTCGCGGCGATCTCGTTTGCGAGGTCTTCCGAGCTCGTCACCGGCTTCCCGTCGATCGAGACGATGATGTCACCACCAACCGCCACCTGGCCGCCTTCAACGCTGCCATTGATGTTGCCGCCACGGATGCCCGCCTTTTCGGCGGCGGTGCCCTTCTGCACGCTCTGCACCAGAGCGCCCTGCTGCACCGGGAGGTTGAGCGCCGACAGCGAGCCGTCGATCGTCAACGAGGTCAAGCCCAGGTAGGCGCCGCGCACGGTGCCGCCCTTCTCCAGCTCGGAGATCTCGCTCTTGGCCGTGTTGATCGGCACCGCGAAGCCGATCCCGACGCTGCCGTCGCCCGAGCCGCCGGTCTCGATCTGCGAGTTGATGCCGATCACTTCGCCCGCGGCGTTCAGCAGCGGCCCACCGGAGTTGCCGGGGTTGATCGGCGCGTCGGTCTGCAGCACGTTGTCGATCGTGAAACCGTTCGGCGCGGTGATCTGACGCTGCAGCGCCGAGATCACGCCGGTCGTCAGCGTCCGTTCCAGATCGAACGGGTTGCCGATCGCGAGCACCGGGTCGCCGACCTGCGCGGTGCTCGAGTCACCGAGCGTCAGCGGGTGCAGCGTCAGCCCGTCGGTCGAGATCCGCAGCACCGCGAGATCGTTCGAGGGATCCTTGCCGACCACCTTCGCTTCGACCGCCTTGCCCTTTTCAAAGCTCACCGTCACCTTGATCGCGTTCTCCACGACGTGATAGTTCGTCAGGATCGTGCCGTTGGCGTCGATCACGATGCCCGAGCCGGTCGCCTCGCCCTGTTTGGAGGTTTCCCCGCCGCCGAACAGATTCAACGACGATTCCGATTTCTGCACGATCGTCGAGGTCACGAACGCGACCCCGGGGGCGTCGCGCACGTAGATGTCGTGCGGCGTGAGCCCTGAGGTCTGGTGGGAAGCGTTCGAGGGCGCGATCGGAGCGGCCTGGACCGTCGTGATCGTCTTGCTCGAGCTGCTCAGGCCACCGAACGCCGCGACCACCGCGACGACCACCGCGCCGCCGACGAGGGCAGAGATGAAGGGAATGAAGAATGTGCGTTTCATATGGTCGACAGTATTTAGATTGGCCCTGAAGGCGATCTAAAGCGATGCCCTGCTTTACCTAAAGCTATTGGAACCCGTGCCCGGCCCGTCTGCCGAGCGACCCATCGGGGCCCCAGCGCGATCCCCCAGCAGCGTCCTCAGCGCCGCCTCGGGGTCGGCCGAGCGCATCAGCGTCTCTCCGACGAGCACCGCATCCACCCCGGCATCCTCCAGCCTGCTCAGCTGCTCCGGTTCTACAATTCCCGACTCCGAGACAACCGTCACCCCGGAGGGAATCTCACCCATCAGCTCCGCGGTGCGCCCAACGTCCACGCTGAAGTCCCGCAAATCACGGTTGTTGATCCCGATCAGCTCGGCTTCGATCGCCAGCGCCGTACGCAGCTCATCGCGATCGTGCACCTCAACCAGCACATCCAACCCGAGTGTTCGCGCGCGCCCACTCAAGGCGCTCAGCTCGCCCGGCTCGAGCGCCGCCACGATCAGCAGCACCGCGTCCGCCCGCGCCACCTTCGCCTCATACAGCTGGTACTCGTCGACGATGAAATCCTTGCGCAGGATCGGCAGCTCGCAGGCCGCCCGCGCCGCGCTCAGATCATCGAGCGCTCCGTCGAAGTGCTTCCCCTCCGTCAGCACCGACAGCGCGCTCGCGCCGCCACGCTCGTACGCACCCACCAGCTCGCGCAAATCGGGGGCCTCGCGCAGTGTTCCCGCCGAGGGCGAGCGCCGCTTGAACTCGGCGATCACCTTGATTCCGGGCTCGCTCAGCGCAACCCCGAAGCGCCGCGGGCTTGGCTCACCGCTGCCGCCGATCGCAAACGCCTGATACTCGAGCTCCGCCGGCGGCAGCTCCCGCTTGCGACGCTCCAACTCCTCGCGCGTGCTCGCCAAGATCCGTCCCAGCACGGTCGGCGTCTGCGCGCTCACCGCAAGACCGTCCCCGTCACCGGTGAATGCCGTTGGGCCGCCTCTGTCACGAACAAATGCCCTTGACTCATCACACGTCCGCGACTCATCGCGTGACCGCCAGGGGCGCATACTTCCTGCTGGCCTCCAGGTAGCGCTCCAAGGCGTTCTCACCACGCCCGTCATCGATCGCCGCACGCGCCGCTTCGACTCCCTCCGCGAGTGTCTGCGCGATACCTCCCGCATAGATCGCCGCACCGGCGTTGATCAACGCCAGGTCGGCGCGTGGGCCCGTCTCGCCCGCGAGGATCGCACGGGTCACCGCCGCGTTCTCCTCCGGGGTGCCTCCGTCATACCCATCCTTGCCGGCGAGCTCCAATCCGACGTCGCCCGGCGTCAGCGTGTAACGGCTCAGTTCCTCCCCGTTCACCTCGATCACCCGTGTCGCCGCGCTGATCGAGACCTCGTCCAATCGGTCCTCCCCGGAGACGACCAGCGCCCGGTCGACCCCCAACCGGGCAAGCGCACCGGCGATCCGCTCCAGGAAGCCCACGTCCGACACGCCGATCAGCTGGCGTTTCGCCCCCGCCGGGTTCGTCAGCGGGCCGAGCAGGTTGAAGATCGTTTTGACCGCCAGCTCGCGGCGCACGGGTACCACGAAGCGAGTTGCCTGGTGGTGCGCCGGCGCGAACATGAAGCCGAAGCCCGCCTCCTCGATGCAGCACGCCACGCCCTCCGGCGTCAGGTCGATCCGCGCGCCCAGCGCCTCCAGCAGGTCGGCCGACCCCGACAGGCTGGTCGCCGAGCGATTGCCGTGCTTGGCCACGGCGCATCCCGCGCCGGCGGCGATCAGCGCCGCCGTGGTCGAGACGTTGAACGTGCGCTTGCCGCCCCCCGTGCCGGAGGTGTCGAGCAGATCCTCGCGCTCGGTCGGCACGTGCGCGGCCAGCGCCCGCATCGTCCGCGCCAACCCAGCGAGCTCGTCGACCGTCTCGCCCTTCGTCCGCAGCGCGATCAGGAAGCCCGCGATCTGGGTCTCCGAAACCTCGCCGTTCATGATCTCGCCCAGCACCTCCGCGGTCTCATCCGCGGACAGGTCTCTGCGCGAGGCGAGCCCATCGATCGCCCGTGTCAGGATCGCGTTAGGCATCGGCCGGGCCCGCGGGTCCTGCGAGGAAGTTCCGCAACAGCTTCATCCCCTCATCCGTCAGCACCGACTCTGGATGAAACTGCACGCCCTCCGCCGGCAGCTCGCGGTGACGCAGCGCCATCAGCACGCCGCCCCCCCGCGCCGATGACTCGAGGCAGTCCGGCAGCTGGGGATCGACCACCAGCGAGTGATAGCGCCCGACCGTCAGCGGCGTCGCCAGGCCTTTGAAGATCGTCTGGCCGTCGTGCTCGATCGTCGTCGCCTTGCCGTGCACGGGCTCGTGCAGCACAACCTTGCCGCCGAACGCCTGCGCCAGGGCCTGATGACCGAGACATACCCCGAGCGTGGGTATTCCGGCTTCGGGCAGCCGCCGTGCCACTTCCAGGGAGATGCCAGCCTCGTCCGGCGTACACGGCCCCGGGGAGATCACACACCGCTCGTATCCCCCTGACAGCAGCTCATCAACCGTCGCACGGTCGTTCCGTATCGCGCGCACGTCACTGCCAAGCTCACCCAGATACTGGACAAGGTTGTAGGTGAACGAGTCGTAGTTGTCGAGGACAAGAACCTTCACAAGGCCTCCCGATATGAGTGAAACAACCATGAGTACGCAGGGCAAGCTGGGCAAGGACGCAGGAAGCGTGGCGTACCGATCGCCGATCGATGGGATCGCCGATCGGCCAGCACGCGAGCGACCGAGGACGCCGATCCAGCGCAGCCATGCGTGCTCATGGCCAGTCCGTCTGTTCGCAGGCCAGCTCGATTGCGCGCATCACAGCCCGCGACTTCGCGACCGACTCCTCGTACTCGTACTCCGGCTTGGCATCCGCCACAGTGCCACCGCCGGCCTGCACGTGAGCGACCCCGTCCTTGACGACGACCGTCCTGATGTAGATCGCGATGTCCAGATCCCCGGCGTAGCTCAGGTAGCCGATCGCGCCGCCGTAGCCACCGCGCTTGACCGGCTCCAGCTCGTCGATGATCTGCATCGCGCGCACCTTCGGGGCGCCCGAGAGCGTGCCCGCGGGGAGCACCGAGCGCAGCGCGTCCATCGCGCCCACCTCCTCGCGCAGCGTGCCCGAGACCGAGGAGACGATGTGCATCACGTGGCTGTAGTACTCGATCTCCATCAGCTCGTCCACCTTCACGCTGCCGTACTCGCACACCCTGCCCAGATCGTTGCGCCCCAGGTCAACCATCATCACGTGCTCGGCCCGCTCCTTCTGATCTGCCAGCAGCTCCCCCGCGATCCGCCGATCCTCCTCGGGGTTGACACCGCGTGGACGGGTCCCCGCGATCGGCCGCGTCGAGACGTGGCGCCCGTTCACGGTCAGCAGCGGCTCCGGGCTGGCGCCCACGACCTGGAAGTCGCCGAAATCCAAGAAGTACATATACGGGCTTGGGTTGACCGCGCGCAGACCGCGGTAGATCGAGAACGACTGCACCGGCACCTCGGCCGACCAGCGTTGTGAGGGCACCACCTGAAAGGCGTCGCCCGCGTGGATGTACTGCACGATCCGCGCGACCATGCCTTCGAACTCTGCGCGCTCCATGTTTGACTGAAAGCTCGGCATCTCCCTGCTTTGCTCGGGCCCGACCGCATCCTCCATACCCTCCGCATCGCCTGTGCGGCCCGGCTCGCTCGTCTCGTCCAACCCGCCCGTCCCACTCGCCACATGCGCCTCCCGCGGCACGGGCCCGGCGAGCCGTGCACGCACCTCGACAATCGTCTGAGCCGCAGCCGCGTAGGCCCGCTCGATGTCCGGCTCGGCATCGAGGTCGGCATTCACGAGGACCGTGACCGTGTGCTTCAGGTGGTCGAAGGTGACCAGCAGATCGGAGAGCATCAACGCCATGTCCGGCAACTGCAGCTGGTCGGAGTTCGGCTCTCCGAGCGGCTCGACAGTTCGCACGAGGTCATACCCAAAGTAGCCGACCGCGCCACCCGTGAATGGAGACCCACCAGCCCCGTCATCCAGTGGCGCCTGCCGGTGGGCGGCGACCTCCGCGGCCGCCAGGGCGTAGGGATCACCGCCGTCGGCGAGCGACCAGCGCAGCACCGAGCGCGGCCGCAGGCCGATGAACGAATAGCGCCCCATCCGCTGCCCCTGCTCAGCCGACTCCAGCAGGAACGATGGCTGTGCGGGCTCCATGCCGCGCAGCTTCAGAAAGGCCGACACCGGCGTCTCGCAGTCGGCGATGAAGCTGTGGCGCAAGGGGATCAGGTTGTATCCCTCCGCCAGCGCGCGGGCCCGGTCGAGGCTCGGCTCGATCGGCACCGCTGCTCCCTGCACCGGGGTCTCGGGGGCGCTAGGAGCGACGGGCATCGAGCACCCGCTCGGCGTCGGCCAGCGCGCGTCCACGGCTGTGCAGGAGCACGAGCAGGTGATAGATCACATCGGCCGCCTCTTCGTCGACGCGCTCGTCGGACTCCTCGCGCGCGGCGCGCGCGACCTCCTCGGCCTCCTCCATCACCTTCTCACCGATCCGCGCCGGATCGTCCAGCAGCTCGACCGTATAGGAGCTCTCCGGGCGCTCCCTTGCGCGTGCGCTCAGAGTCCGCTCCAGGCCCGGCAAGGTCTCGTGCGGCGCGGGCGGCTCGAGCGCGCCCCGGTGAAAGCACGTCCGCTCGCCGGTGTGACAGGCGGGACCCGCGGGTTCGACCAGCGCGAGCAGCGTGTCGCCGTCACAGTCCAGTCGCAATGCCCTCACCGTCTGCGTGTTGCCACTAGCTTCGCCCTTCCGCCACAGCTCGCTGCGTGAACGGCTCCACAGGTGCAGCTCGCCCGTCGCGCGCGTGCGCTCCAAAGCCTGCTCGTTCATGTAGGCCATCGTCAGCACCTCGCCTGAGTGCCAGTCCTGAATCACGCACGGCACGAGTCCCCGCTCGTCGTAGGAGATCTGCGCATCGATGGTCTGCTCGCCCTCTGGTGAGTTCATCTGCGGGATTGTAGGTTGCATCTCAACGATGGCATCGCTACTCGACCGCAAGCTGCTCGTACTCACTGGCAAGGGCGGCGTCGGCAAGACGACGGCGTCCGCCGCGCTGGGCCTGCTCGCGGCAGATCGCGGGCTGCGCACGATCGTTGTCGAGATGGGAGAGCAGCGCCGCCTGCCCGAACTGTTCGGGGTCGTTCCGGAAGAGGCCGGCGCCGAAACGGAGCTGCGGCAGAACCTGTGGAGCGTCTCGATCGATCCCGACCGGGCGCTCTTGGAGTGGATGCAATCGCTCGGCGGACGCGTCTCCGGCCGGGTGCTCGCCTCCAGCGGCACCTTCCAGTACTTCGCAGCCGCCGCCCCCGGAGCCAGGGAGCTGATCAGCATGGTCACGATCTGGAAGCTAACCGAGCGGCGACATGGCGGACGCAAACGTGCGGACAGCTATGACCTGGTGATCCTCGATGCCCCGGCCACCGGACACGCGCTGGGGATGCTCCACTCGCCGCAGACCTTCGGCGCGATCGCCCGCGTCGGGCCGATCGCCTCGCAGACCCGGCAGGTCGGCGAGCTGCTCGCGGACCGCGCACGCTCGGCCTATCTGGCGGTCGCCCTCCCGACCGAGATGGCCGTCACCGAGACGCTCGAGCTGCAGGACGGCCTGCGTGAGCAGATCGACCGCTCGTTGGACGCCGTGATCATCAACGGGACGCTGCCCCGGCGCTTCTCCGCGGCCGAGCTGGCCCGGATCGACGGCCTCGACGGGGTGGGTCCTCTGGATGGAGGCGCGCGCCCTAACGGGAGCGCTTCGGTGACACGCTCCGCCGCGCTGGCCGCGCGCGCGGTGCACGACCGCGCCAACTTCCAACACAACCAGCTCGCCCGTCTGCGCCGCCGCGACTTCGAGGTCCATCCGCTGCCCTTCCTGTTCGTCGCAGAGCTCAATCTCTCGGCCGTCGAACGGCTCTCCGGACACCTGTCAAAGCAGTTCTGAAAGCAAGCAACTGACGGCAACGCAGACAAGAGGTAGGAGTAGGCAGAGGTAAGCAGGCAGCATGTAGAGGCGGGCTGCAGGAACAGACAGGCAGCGACTCAGGTAATGCCCAGGCGGTCGAGCAATCCTTCGTCCCCCCGCCAGTCACGTCTGACGCGCACCGACAGGTCGAGGTGCACCTGAGCACCCAGCTCGCGCTCCAGTTCCTTGCGCGACGCCACGCCGATCGCCTTGATCATGCGCCCCCGCGCCCCGACCAGAATCCCCTTCTGAGACTCGCTCTCCACCCAGATCAACGCCCTCACCCGCGCGAGGCCATCGCGCGGGAATTCAACCTCCTCGACGATCACCTCCACGGCGTGCGGCAACTCCTGGAAGGTGCGCTTGATCACCGCCTCCCTGATCAACTCCGCCAGCAGCACCGCCCGCGGCTGGTCGGAGCTCGCATCCTCGCCGAACATGAACGGCCCCTCCGGCATCGCCGCCGTCAGATGCTCGGTCAATGCCTCAATACCCGTGCCGGTGCGAGCCGAGATCGGAAAGATCTCCTCAGACACCTCCAGCGCAGCGGCCTGCTCCAGCGCATCGAGCGTCTGTGCCCGCGTCAGACGATCGGCCTTGTTCACCGCGATCGTCACCTGTGCACTGGCGCCCACGAGCGCCTGGGCAATGAAACGATCGCCAGGACCAACCCCTTGCTCGCCGTTCAGCACCATCAAAGCCGCGTCAGCACCATCCAATTCCTGGCTCACGCGCTGGGCCATCCGCTCTGTGAGCGCGTCGCGTGGGCGCTGCACGCCCGGTAGATCGATGAGCACCATCTGACAGTCGCCGATGTTGCGCACACCGCGAATCGCTCTGCGCGTCGTCTGGGGGCGGTCGGAGACAATCGCAACCTTCTCCCCGACGAGCGCGTTCACAAGCGTCGACTTGCCCACGTTCGGCCGCCCCGCGAGCGCGACGAAGCCACTGCGGGTCACCCGCGCTCCCACGCCAGCAACTCCGCCTGCAGCGCCAGCATCTCACCGCTGTCGGTCTCGTGGTCCATGCCCACCAGATGCAGCACACCATGGACGATCGCCTCGCACAAATCGACGGTGTGCTCGGGGCAGATCATCACATCGCCCAGCTCCCGTTCGACACCGTCGTGCTCAATCGCACCGTCGATCGGGAACGACAGAACGTCCGTCGGGCCCTCTTTACCGCGGTACTCGGCGTTTAGCTGCGCGATCCGCTGCGCGTCGACGTACTCGATCGCCAGATGCCCCGCCTGCACACCTGCCGAAGCAGCCGCCAGGACGCAGAGGGTCTGCACAGTGGCCTGCGACGGGGCGTCGGGGACGTCCCGGGCACCGAGCACCTCTACGTCGAGCATCCCAGCGCGTCCCATCTCGCTGCGAATCTCAGGCGCGGCGACGATCGGCGGCACGCAGCTCCGGGGCCTCGCGCTGGGAGTGCTCGTCGTAGGCCTCGACGATCCGCTGGACGAGCTTGTGACGAACAACGTCCTCGCCGCCGAAGCGCAGAAACTCGATGCCCTCGACCGCGCTCAATACCTCGCCCACGACGATCAGCCCAGACTGCTGCTCGCGGGGCAGATCAACCTGGGTGACATCGCCGGTCACGACCATCCGCGAGCCGAAGCCCAGCCGCGTCAGAAACATCTTCATCTGCTCGGGGGTCGTGTTCTGAGCCTCGTCAAGGATCACGAAAGAGTCATTAAGGGTCCGTCCCCGCATGAAAGCCAGCGGCGCGATCTCGATCACGCCGCGCTCCAGATACTGGGAGACCTTCTCCGGGTCGAGCATGTCGTGCAGCGCGTCGAACAGCGGGCGCAGGTAGGGATCGACCTTCGCCATCAGATCGCCGGGCAGGAAGCCCAGCCGCTCACCGGCCTCGACGGCCGGACGCGTGAGGATGATGCGGTTGACCTCGTGACGCGCCAGCGCCGCGGCGGCCATCGCCACCGCGAGGAATGTCTTCCCCGTGCCCGCCGGCCCCACGCCGAAGGTGATCGTGCTCGAGCGGATCGAGTCGATGTAGCGCTTCTGGTTGACCGTCTTCGGCGCCACCCGCAAGCCGCGGTGCTGCCAGACGACGTCCTCCAGCACCCCTGCCGGAGACTCATGCGCGTTCATCGCGCCGGTAACGGCCGAGATCGTCCCGGCGTCCAGTTGATGGCCGCGTTCGATCAGCGTCGAAAGCTCGCGCACCACCTGCTCACCGGCGCTGCACTCGCGCTCCTCGCCGTCGAGCGTGATCAGATTTCCCCGCAGGAACACCTTGCACTCGAGCTGCTCCTCCAAGGCCCGCAGGACAGCGTCCTGGCTGCCCGCCAACTCGGCGGCGACCTCGTTTCCCAACTCGATCTGCGACCTCATCCGCTGAGTACGCTCATCCGTTGAGTGCGCCTCGCACGAGCGCCGACACGCGCTTACCGTCGGCGCGTCCATCGACCGCCGCCATCGCCTTGCCCATCGCGGGACCCATGTCCTTCACCGACTCTGCGCCGCTGTCGCGCACCGCCTGCTCGACGATCTCTTGCAGCTCGGCTTCGGAGAGCTCCGCCGGCAGGTAGCCGGCGATCAGCTCACCTTCGGTCTCCTCGGCGGCGGCGCGGTCCGCCTGCCCCGCGTCGCGATAGGCCTGCGCGGCCTCCAGGCGCCGTTTGCGCTCGCGGCGCAGCACCGTCAGCTCGTCGCTGGATCCTTCCTTCGCGGCCTTCTGCAACTCGGAAAGCACGAGCCGCAGCGCGCCGACCTTGTCCTTCTCGCCGGCGCGCATCGCGCCATGCAGGTCGGTCTTCACCTCGTCGAGTATCGCCATCTCAGTCCAGGATACGCCGGTCGGCCGTCGTCGTCGCCCACAAGAGGGCCAAGCTGCCCAAAAACATCGGGATACGTCGGTCAGACGTCATCGTCCGCCAAGGGTGTCGGGTCACCCAAACGCCCGGGGGAGGAGGTGTCGCGGCCGAACAACAACGCGACGTTCCAGTCCATCAGCAGGCGCAGCTTGCGTCCCACGCCGGGCATCAGCAGCAGGTGATAGGTGCGCGCGATGAACCACGCCGGCAGACCGTGCCAGCGCACGCCGAACGTGAGCGCGACCGCCTCGGTGTCGCCCAGCTCGGCGACAACCCCTTTCGTGCGGAAGCGGAATGGCCGTATTCTCCCGTTGCCGAGCGACGCGACGACGTTTCGCGCCACCAGCCGCCCCTGGCGGATCGCGTGCTGTGCGGTCGGTGGGCATGGCTGTCCCTTCCTTGCCGGATCGGGAACCGCGGCGCAGTCGCCGATTGCCCACACATGCTGGAAGCCCTCGACGCGCATCGTTCGATCCACGATCACCCGCCCGTCTCGCCCGGCCGGCAAACCCAGCCTGCCGACCGCGGGGCTCGGCTTGACCCCGGCCGTCCAGACCACCGTGCGCGCTGGGATCCGCTCACCATCGGACAGCGTCGCCTCGCGCTCGGTGATCTCTTTCAGCGTGGTCTCCGTGCGAACCTCGATCCCCCGCGCGCGCAGCTCCCGCGCCGCGAACTCCGACAGGCCCGGCGGCACCTCCTGCATGATCCGGCCCTTCGCCTCCACCAGCACCCAGCGCATCCCCTCCGCGCGACAGCGGGGATACAGGTCGATCGCCTGCGCGGCGAAGTCCTGCAGCTCGGCCAGCCCCTCGACGCCCGCGTATCCGGCGCCGACGAACACAAACCCCAGATACTCCGCGCGCGCGGCCCGATCGTGCAGCGACTCGGCGATATCCATACAGCTGAGCACCCGGTTACGCAGAGCTGTGGCATCCGCCAGGGACTTCAAGCCGCTCGCATGCTCGGCCAGGCCGGGGATCGGCAACGTGCGCGAGACCGACCCGAGCGCCACGATCAGCTGGTCATAGCCCAACTCGATCCGCTCTCCATCGATGCGCTTCACGCCGAGCGTTCTTCGTGCTGAATCGCCTCCGGTCACCTGGCCGATCACCAGGTCGGTGCGCCGCAGCTGCGAGCGCAGCGGAACGACCACATGGCGCGGGTCGAGCGTGGCGCCGGCCGCGCCGGGGAGCAGCGGCGTGTAGAGCATGAAGTTGGCGTCGTTGACCAGCGTCACCTTCGCGCTGTTCGCGGGCAGCAATCGCTCCAGTGCACGGGCGGCGTAGAAGCCACCGAAGCCGCCACCCGCGATCACGACGTTCCAAGCCACACGTCGAGATTAGCGGCGGGTCGTCGACGTCGATGTTGTTCCGGTGGGCACATGTGCCCACCGGCGTCCCCGCACATGTGCGGGGACGTGGACGCGCCGCATGCGGCGCGTCCCGGACGGCGCATGCGCCGTCCGCACAGATCACAAAATCGTCGAGCTAATAAGGTGGCGCCCGTGGATGACCCCCTGTATGCCGACGCCCTCGCTCCGTTCCTGGCGGAGGTAGAGCGCCTGCGGCCCGCCAACGCGGAGGTCTTCGACGCCCACACGCACCTCGGGCTCGACGAGGACGGCCGCTCGCTGACGCTTCCCCAGCTGCTCTCCCAGCTCGACGACGCGGGCGCGCGCCGGGCCTGCGTATTTCCGCTGCACGACCCCGAGCGCAGCCCCGCCTACCGCGTGCCCAACGACCGCGTGCTCGCCTGGGCGGGAGAGAGCGAAGGGCGGCTGATCCCCTTCTGCCGCCTCGATCCCGCCGAAGATCCCGTGGCCGAGGGTGAGCGCGCGCTGGCGGCCGGCGCACGCGGAATCAAGCTCCACCCGCGCGCCCAGGCGTTCGGGTTCGCGAGTCCCGAGATGGAGGGCATCTTCGCGCTGGCCGAGTCCGCCCGGGCGCCGATCCTGATCCATGCCGGGCGCGGTCTTCCGCCGCTCGGCGACGAGCTCGTCGAGATCACCCTCCGCCATCCCGATGTGGTCCTGATCCTCGCTCACGGCGCGATCTGCGACCAGGGAATCATCACCTCGCGCCTGGCCGACCACCCGGGCGTGCTGTATGACATCTCCTGCTTCTTTCCGCTCGACGTGATCGAGCTGCTCGCGCGCGCGCCGATCGAGCGGATCGTGTTCGCCTCCGATCCTCCCTACGGCCTGCCGGCCACCTCGCTCTACATGGCGCTGCGTGTGGCCGCGTACGCGGGCCTCGACGAGGCCGCCGTGCGGGGCATGCTCGGAGGCACGATCGCCGGGCTCCTCGACGGCCACGGCCTGCCCCCGGCGACTGCCCCGCGGCGCGGTTCCACGATCGCCCTCTCCGGTCGCCTCGCGCGCGTGTACGGCTACGGCAGTCTGGCGGGTCCCGCGATGTTCATGGGATCGACCGTGCAAGCCCACGCGATGCTCGACATGGCGCTCGCGGCCTGCCGCGACCCCGATCCAGGCACCGTCGGGGAGGCCCTGGAGGCAATCGCGGCGGCTCTGAGCGCGGCCGATGCGATGCTGCGCCTGCAGACCGCGGCCGGCACCGGCGCGGCGATCGATCTGGTCTATCGCGCGATCGTGCGCGCGGCGACAGAGCTGCCCGACGGCTCTTCAGCTGGCGGTTAGCCACACGATCAAGCGATCTCAACCGCTAAGGCCAACTTCAGGTCAGCCACACGGTCTTAACCGCGAAGGCAAACGCCCGTCTACCGCACGATCTCAACCGCGAAGGCAACCGCCGGTCTACCGCACGACGTCGAAGGTCAACCGCGGGTCAGCCACACGACGGCCCACTCGCCGCGCTCGCGCCGCTCGCGCTCGTGCATGCCGAGCCCGCCGAACGCCTGTACAACCTCGTCGACCTGCTTCCTGAGCAGGCCCCCGGCCAGCAGATGCGCCGGGGCACGCGGCATCCCCTGCGCCAGATCGAGCAACAGGGGACGCAGCAGGTTCGCCACCACGACGAGCGCTCCCGCGTATCCATCCGCCTGTCCATCCGCTGGATCTTCCGCATCAACGCCCTCGGTCTCGCGATCCAGCCACGGCAGTGTCTGCGTACGCAGGTCAAAGCGACGCACCTCAATTGCGACCCCGTTCACACTTGCGTTCTCTTTCGTGGCAGCAACGCTCTCGCGCTCGTGGTCGAGACCCAGCACCGGCGCGAAGCCCAGGCGCGCGGCGGCGATCGCCAGCACCCCCGACCCGGTGCCGACATCCAGCAGCGGCCCCGGCGAATCCTCGAGCTGTGCCAACTCCAGCAGCAGCTCCAGACACAGCCGTGTCGTGGCGTGAGCGCCTGTCCCAAACGCCTGCCCGGGGTCGATCACGATCTCCTCGGCGCCCTCACGATCGCTGGGTGACTCCCACGGCGGTCGCACATGCAAGGCAGTAACGGAGCTCCCCGCCGGCGCCTCGATCAGAACAGGGCGGTGAAAGTCCTTCCAGCGCTCCGACCAATCCTCAGCGATCTCCGTGCTGGAGATCTCCACCGGAATATCACCCGCGGCAGCGTTCAGGTCGGGCAGCTCGGGCAACTCCCCCGGCGCGCCATATACGGCGTACTCGACCTTGCCCTCTTCCACGAGCGCCACCTCCTCCACACCGCCGGGCGCGAGCTCCAACAGCTCTGCCAGCACGATCTCTGAATCCTCACGCCTGACGCGCACCGCGAGCCGGATCATGCCGCGCCACTCATCTCGCCCGCGTCCGGCACAACGTGACGACGTTCGGCGCCGTTCCGTTTTCGAGCCAGTCCGATCCTGGCGTGAATGGCGGTCACGCCGTCTGGCCGCGGAGCGTGCGTCGCAACTTGGTGAACATCGACTCCTCTGAGCGCAGGTTCTCCTCGGTCAGCGTTCCGTGCAGTTGCTGCAGCAACTCGCGCTGCTCGTCGTTCAGACGGCGCGGAATCACGACATTGACCACCACGCGTAGATCCCCGCGCCGGCCACGGCGCAGCCCTGGCATCCCCTCGCCCTTCAGCGTCAGCACCTCCCCCGGCTGGGTACCCGCCGGCACCTCAATCGGGACCATGCCATCCAATGTGGGTGTCTGCAACGTCGCTCCGAGCGCCGCCAGCGGGGCCGCGACATCGAGTGCCGCGATCAGATCGTCGCCCTCGCGCACGAACCGCTCGTCCTCGCGCACTCTGACAAGCACATAAAGATCGCCTGCGGGAGCCCCCACCCCACCGGCGTGCCCCTGCTCGGAGAGCCGGATCCGCTGGCCGTCGGCGATCCCCGCCGGCACGTCGACGTCCAACCCACGTCGCACAGCCTTCAGCCCTCGACCGCGACACTCGCCGCACGGCTGCTTGGGCACGCGACCATCGCCCTGGCAGACGTCGCAGATGACCGTGCGCGCCATCTGCCCGAACGGCGTCCTCGTCACTGCCTGCAGCTGCCCATGCCCGGCGCAGCGCTCACAGGTCTCGATCGGTGTGCCCGGCTCGGCGCCGTTGCCGCGACAGTGCTCACAGCGCTCGACCGCCTCATAGGAGACCTGCACCTTCGCGCCCTTCGCCGCCTCCACGAGGTCGATCTCGATCGCCACCGCCAGGTCCTCGCCGGGGCTCGGCCCTGCCCGTCGGCCGGAGGAGCCACCACCGAAGAACGCGTCGAACAGGTCGCTGATCGAGCCGCCGAACGCGTCGAAGTTGGGGGCGTAACCACCGGAGCGCAGCCCCTCGTGGCCGTAGCGGTCATAGGTGGACCGCCGCTCGGGGTCGGAGAGGATCTCGTTGGCCTCCGCGGCCTCCTTGAACTTCTCCTCAGCCTCAGGATCGTGCGCGTTTACGTCGGGATGCAACTCCATCGCGAGCGCGCGAAAGGCCTTCTTGATCTGCTGCTCGGTGGCGTCGCGCTGCACGCCGAGCACCTCGTAGGGATCGCGTGGGCTGGAGGTCCGGCTCATTGTCTGTTCTCTCGGTCGTGGTCCTCGCGCAGCGCGAGGCTCTTGTCAGTTCGATGCGCGTAGATCACGGGGGTCTGAGTCAGTTCTCGGCGTAGGCATCTTCGACAAACCGCGACAGCTCCTGCGCCGCCTCGCGCACTGTGCCGATCGCACCGGCATAGTCCATCCGCACCGGGCCGATCACCGACACCGTGCCCAGATTACGTCCCCCGACCCCATAGCCGGTCGCGACAAGCGCAAGCGAACGCATAGCGGGTATCTCGTTCTCGTGACCGATCCTCACATATACCCCCGACTCACCGAGCGCCGCTCGTAATACCCCAAGGAGCGCGACACGACGCTCGAGCAGGCTCATCAGCTCGTTGATCTGCGCGGTGTCCTGGATCTGTCCTGCAGAGAACAACCGCGCCGTCCCGTCCACATACAACGCGTCCTCCGCCTCGGTGGAGACCTCGCTGAAGGCCGCAGCCAGACGCGTAAGAAAGGCAAGCTCAATGGTGGACAAGCTCGGGTCGATCAGGCGCTGGTTGAGCATCCGTGCCCCTAGCCCAAGGCCGACCAGCCGCTCGTTGAGGTACTCACCAGCCCATGCCACGAGCCCCGGGTCGACCGCCCCGTCGAATGTCACGAGCATCTTCGAGACGCCGCCCGTTGAGGTGATGATCACAACCATCACCACCTGCGGTTGCAATGCCAGCACCTCAACGTGTCTGATCGTCGCGGTGTGTATCGCCGGGGCGGAGACGACCGCCAATAGGTTCGTCACCTGAGAGAGGGTCTCCGTGGTCGCGCGCATCGCCTCCTCGACCTCGCGCCGGATCAGCGACAGCTCCAGCCGCCGCGCCGGTAGGAGACCTTGACCGGAGGAGAGCATGCGATCGACCACGTAACGCTGTCCCGCATCCGTCGGCACACGTCCCGCCGAGACGTGTGGGTGAGCGAGCAGGCCGTGCTCCTCGAGCAGCGCCAGCTCGTTGCGAATCGTCGACGGCCCGCAGTCGAGCTCGGTCTCGGCGGCAAGCGTCTTCGACGCCACCGGCTGGCCGGTCTGCAGGTAGTCGTCGACCACCTTGCACAGGATCAGCTCCTGTCTGGCGCTCAGCACGACTTTTGTGGCCTGGAGATCTGTGGGCTGGTGATCAGCACGGCTCTGATTCTACGAGCCGCTCCCTCGAACCTGGAGCGCCGCACCCGCTTTCAGCCCGTCCAGGGGCAGCGGGACGGCCGGGGACGACGGGAATACAGGCCGAACACATATGAGCAGGCCGGCCGAGGCGGCGCATGCAGACACCGATACCTATGCGATCTCCAACTCGGCCTCGGCGTTGCGAATGATCTGCTTGCCGGACTGCTCGGCCACGGTATCGACGGTCACCCGTCCCTCGCCGGCCTCGCGCACCGTGCCGCTCACGACGACCTCCTGCTCGGGCACGCCCATGCCCCGGAACTGAACCTTCAGGCGCTTCAGATGCTCGGGGCCACCCGCCGCCTCGGTCTGGGCACGGGCGACCTGGGCCATCGACCACAGCCCGTGCAGGATCCGCCCGGGCAGGCCGACCGCTTTGGCGAAGTCCTCGTCGATATGGATCGGGTTGAAGTCGCCGGAGGCGCCCGCGTAGCGAGCGGTGAGGTACTTGTCCGGCGTGACCCTCACCTCGGGAATCTGCTCACCCACTGTCAAATCTGGCATACCGATCACACTCCTCGGACGATGTTCGTCCATGTTCCGCGACAGACCTGCTCGCCGCGCTGGTTCCTCGAGACGGACTCGAACACGTAATACCCGCGACCGTCGCTTTCGTGGATGTCCTTCACGCTCGCGACCGTCGTGATCTCATCGCCGGCCACGACCAGCGGCCCCCACTCGAACTCCTGGCCACCGTGCACCATCATCGCGAAGTTCAGTTCGATCTCCGGATCGAAGATCGGCGGCCCAACCGACGGGGCGCTGTAGACGACGACGAACATCGGTGGCGCCACGACGTCGGCGTAGCCGGCCGCGCGGGCTGCCTCCACATCGAGGTGGACGGGGTTGGTCTCACCCACTGCCCGAGCGTACTCCTTGATCTTCTCGCGGCCCACGGCGTAGAGCGTGGGATCGTAGGTCTTGCCGACTGCCTGGCTGTTGACTGGCACCGGATTTGGCTCCTCGGGCGCGGGGACGGTTGCTTGGGATCCTGCGGATGCTGCGGCGCGCCAGTTTACGCGGACCGCACGTCCGGCGACGTGCCGGGCGGCCCCAACGCACCGCGTTGGCCCTTTAAACGCAAAAAGACCGCCATGGTCAGCCAAGGGCGGCCTGGGACAGCTGTTGCGCCCTGGTGGAAGGACAGACGGTGGGGGCGCCGTTGGACGCCCCCACCGCTGTGCTCGCCGCGGGACGGCACGAGATCCGATCAGAAGACGAGATCGTCGTCCCCGACGCCCGCGCCGGCACCGACCAACTCGGGATCCTCTTCTGCGCCAGCGCTCTCGCTCGATTCGCCGTCCTGGGGCCGACCGGTCTCCGAGCGCTCGCTCGGACTGTCGAGGAACAGGACGGTGTCGGCCACGACGCTCACAGCCTGACGCTTCTGCTGGTCTGAGGTCTCCCACTCGCGCCACTCCAACCGGCCGTCGATCGCGATGCGGCTGCCCTTGTGTGTGTAGCGGTTGACGCTCTCCGCCGCGGCGCCGTAGACGCTCACGTCGAAGTAGTTGGGCTTGTCGCGATACTCGCCCTCCGTGCTGCGGCGGGTTGAGTTGCAAGCGACCCGCAGGTTGCACACGCTCAAGCCCGAGGGCAGAGAGCGCAGCTCGTTGTCCTTGGTGAGCCGTCCGATCAGAACGACGCGGTTGATGGTGAAGCTGGACATGATGGGTCTCCGTTCATCGGTTTTGACCCCCCGTCGAACAACATACGCAGCGCTTGAGACGGTTCGTTCGATCGGGCCCGCCGCGGTCCGCTTTTGGACGCTCATGGTGTGCGGGTCTCCCCGTTGGGATCTGCGTCGAACTCGGCTTTGGGATCTGCGTCGAACTCGGCTTTGGGGTCTGCGTCGAACTCGGCGTTGGGATCTGCGTCGAACTCGGCTTTGAGGTCTGCGTCGAACTCGGCTTTGAGGTCTGCGTCGAACTCGGCTTTGGAGCGGCTTTGTGCGCCTCGGGATCGTGGCAGCGCATCGAGCGAGACGACCGCGATCCGCTCGCCGGCCCGCGCCTGCTCAGTCGCTCGGTGCAGCGCACGCTCCACCTCCGGCGGGGCGAGATAGAGCACCCCCGCCACACAGCGACAACGTGCCCAGGCCCGGCAGATCTCAGCCAGACGCTGCGGCGCCTTGACCGTCAGCTCGACCTCGACTGCGACCGGCAGGCCATCCTCGCCCTCCGGCCCGCCCTCCCGACCATCCTCGTACCTCGGCTCTTCCGGCCAGAGGACGAGATCCGGACGATGGAGCAGCGGCCCGCCATCCGGGGCGATCCCCAAGCGGGCGCTCGCCAACGGAATGCCACGCTCGCGCTCGTCGCGACGCAACTCGCGCTCGCCCAGCACCAGGTGGTCTGGGTAACAACGCTCCAAGGCCGCCGCGACCCGGGCGCAGACGATCAGGTGGCCGGCGTTTGACGCGCTCACGCGACAGGGATCGAGTCCTTGCAGGGCGGCCACCAGCAGACCTGCCCGCGTCGCGGTATACAACGCCGGCTGCTCCGCCAGCGGGCGCTTGCGCGACAACCACCCCGCCTTTTGGAGCCCCTGCAGCCGGCCCCGGGCGGAGGCAATGGTCACGTCCAGACGATCGGCCAGCGCCTCGTCCGTGACGGCGCCCATACGTGCCGTCCACTGCATGATCGCCTTTCGCTCGGGCGTCGCGGTGAGCTTGGACTTGGACCTCGGCTTGGGCTTGGGCTTGGGCTTTGATTTGGGGGTCGATTTGGGTGTGGATCCTGTGGCCTTGGGTTGAGTTGGAAAACGTGCAGGGACCATTTTGGTCCTCCTTGTGGTTGTTTTTTACGCGGACCGTGGGGTCCCGCGAGCACGCCAGAAGGACCCCTTGGGGATCCCTCGACTGATGCGACACGGGACCCCCGGCAGGTCTTTGCGATCGGTCAGCGGCAGTGTTCGACCGAGAACATCCGCGCGATGCTCACGCAGCCGCCGTCGGCCAATCCGAGCACCGCGGCCCAGCCCCGCGGCAGGCCCATGATCTGCTCTGCGCGCAGCACGTTCTCGTACTCTCGCGTCCGGGTGTGTCGGCCATCGCTGTGGTGCGAGGTTCTCCACACACCCCTGGTTTCGGTCATGCTCGCGATCAGTTCGGCCGACGCGGGGACGACCTGACGGTGGGCGATCAGCGACGACAGGTTGCCCATCACCTGATCGAGCAACAGCTCCCTTCCCGGCACACGCAGATCGGCGAGCTCCTGCGTGCCCAGCAGGAGACTCACGCCCGCGCCGGCAGCCCTGCCGAACAGCCCGACGACGCGCTCGGGGGCGATCGCCGAGAACTCATCGATCACGACCAGCGTCCTTATCGGCGCCCCACCCGCCCGGTCCTGCAATGTTGCGACCATCGCCTGTAGGTCCTGCACGATCGCCGCCCCGAGCATCTGGGCGAGCAGCGGCCGGCGGTCGGCTTTCAGGTTGAAGTACACAACCGCCCGTCCCTGCGCCACCTCGAGCAGGTCGAGTCGCTCGACGCCCTGCGTCCGGGGATCGAGCCAGGGCCCGATGTCGGACTCGGCCATGATCGCCAGACGGTCGCGCACGCCCGCCAGATCGCTCTGCTGGCGCTTCGTCAGCGAGTCCAGGTAGTCGTGCGCACTCTGGGCCTCTTGCTCGGGCAGGCTGCGCGCGAGCACCTCCAAGCGCATCGGGTCGAGCTGTTCCACGAGCGCCCGAAGGCTGACCTCCAGCCCGGCTTTGCGCAGCACGCGCACGGCGTGGCCGAGATAGCGCTGCGCCTGGCGCATGTAGTGCGGCTCGGTGAAGCGCTCGCCGGCCAGCACCTTGTCGGCGATCTCCGTCTCTGATCCCCGCGCGTAGGGGTTGTATACGCACGGGCCCTGCGGGGTCCACTCGATGAACTGCCTGCCGGCGGCCTGCGCCGCGCCGCGCAGCTCACGACGCAGATCGCGATCGCCCTTCGGGTCGACCACAATCACGCCCATGCCGTGCTCGATCGCACGCACCGTCGTCCAGGTCATCGTGACCGTCTTGCCCGAACGGGTAGCGCCGACGACGAGCGTGTGCGTGCCACCAGTCGGACCGCCGAGCGGGATCGTCACGAGGCGGCCCTTGTCCTCTTCGCCGACGATCAGCCGGTCATCGCGAAACCATTCCTTCTGACTTGCGCCCGTGCCGGCGCCGCGGAGCCAAGCCTTCCTACCGGCGAGGTTCACGCTCCGTGCAACCCATCTACCAATCGGACTCCTCGGAGCCCATCCGGCAAGCAGCCGCGGGACGGTCCGCCGCGCGAGGGTGCGCAGCGCATCCGCCGGGCCTCGTCGGTCCGCCGCCAGCTCGGCCAGATCGGCGCCGGCCCGCACCTCTTCGCGGTGCCACCGCCGTCCGCGTACCGCCGCGCAGAGCGCCGCGATTCCCAACGTCCAACTCGCGCCTCCGCCGAGCACCGGAGCGGCGATCACGTCGACTCCGAATGCGCTGGCCGCCCAGGTCCAGCGCAAATGCCGGTGGTGCATCAGCCTTACCGCGATCAGGCCGATCAATATGCCGAGCACACCGTGCACGGCGGCCGCGGTCAGCCAGTGAGCGAGCTGCTCGATCGGCTCCAACGGGTTGGGAGCCCATTCCGATGATGAATTGGTGGGTGTTTCTGAGGGCATGTCGCCGCTCCTTTCGTGGGCCGGCCCTCGTCGGGGCAGGTCCGTAGAGACCGCCAGAAAGAGGGCGGTCGTGTGGGTTAACGAGCGACGGCGGACCCGAGGGTCCGCCGTCGCGGTGTGCTGCATGGCGAGCTGTTCGAGCCCGTCACGTTGTGCTGCATGCCGGGCTGTTTGAGCCCGTCAAGGTTTGTTGTGCTGCACAACGGGCCGTTCGAGCCCGTCAAGTTCTTGATCTACCGGGAGCGCTCTACGCCAGCCATCTGCGCCGCTGCGGCGCGAGGTCAGATCAGCCGGTAGCCGACTCCCCACACGTTGATCACCCAGCGCCCGCTGCCGTCCATGTCAAGCTTGCGGCGCAACCGGCTGGCGTGGCTGTCGACGGTACGTGTGGCCGCCTCCGAGCGGTATCCCCAGACCGAACGCAGCAGCTCCTGCTTGCGAAAGACACGGTCAGGCGCACCGGCAAGCTGGATCAGCAGCTCGTACTCCAGCGGGCGCAGGTCGAGCTGCCGACCATCCAGGCTCGCGGTGTGAGCGTCTACGTCGATCGTAAGCGCGCCGACCTGGAGCAAGCGCCCGCGTCCAACGCCCTCGCTACGGCGCAGAACCGCCCGCAGTCGCGCCCGCAGCTCGAGATACCGAGCCGGGCGTGCCAGAAAATCGTCGGCCCCCGCCTCGAAAGCTCGCAACACGTCAAGCTCGTGAGCTCGCGAGGAGATCACGATCACCGGCAGCTCACTTGTCCAGTGAGCATGCTCGCGACCGGCCCCGCGGATCTCTCCCAGCAACTCCAAGCCGCCGCGCGGTGAGGCGAGGTCGCCGATAACCGCCAGCTTCGGCACACGCTCGGCAGCCAAGCAGCGGGCGTGTTCGACCGTACGCGCCAGCTGGGCTCGGTAGCCGTCGGCAATCAGTTGCTCGACGAGCATTCCTCCAAGCACAGCATCCGTCTCGACCACGAGGATCGACGCGGGAGACCCGTCGTGGTCGGCGTTGAAACCGTGTCGTGGAACCCGGGGAGAGACGCTCTCAATTTGGCCGCCAACCCGCAGGGGCTCAGGACAGGCGCTCAGAATTCCAGCGCGTGCTCGTCTGGCCCGCTGCTCGACGACACGCTCGACCAATGCGACGGAGGCCGTCATCCGAGCTCCGCCTCACGTGGGCTGATACCCAGGCCACAGCGTGCGATCAACGCCAGCACATCGGTGTGAATCCATGGCGTAGGCGCGCTTTCGCCGCTCTCAGGAGCGATGCCGAGACGTCGAGCCAACCAACTCGTCTCGCCGCTTCCCCTGCCTCTGGCGTCGTGTTTGACCTTCCCGCAGCGCACAGCAATCTCGCTCATGCTCAGATCCTGCGTCGCGGCGGTGGCGAGCGCAACTCGCCGCAATCCTCGGTTGAGGACGATCTGGCTCCTCTCGGTCCGCGCGCGTTCAGCCCGTAACGTCGCGATCGAGACCGTCGGGTCATCGTCGTGCAGGGCCAGCGCCATGCACGTGAGCGTGCGCACAGGCTCATAGCTTTCGAGACTCGCGATCGCCTCGCGGATGCTGACGGATTCCGATCGCCCCTCAGCCGCGAGCGAGCGTCGGTGCCAGCGCAGCTCCGGGATCGACATTCCGGCAGAGCAGAGCTCGAGGCGATAGGTGCGTCCCTGTCTGTCGGTGAGCGTGGTCGCGTTTGGCTCCGCTCCCGCCCAGTGGTCGAGCTCTTCCACCGCGGCGAACGGCACGACATCGAGATCCCCGGGCAGCACGCGCCTGCACCAGCGGCCCGCCGGGTCCCGCAGGTAGTGAGCGCACACGAGCGCCGCGTTCTCCATTGGCTCATCGGCGGCCAGGTGCGCCACCAGTCGACGGTCACCGAGCGTGGAGGCGTCGCGATCTACCACGAGCACGCTTCCCTGAGCTCCGGGCAGAGAGACCACTTGGCGGAGGCGATCCTCGGGGTCGAAGTAGCACCCCAGCAGATTGGAAGGCGAGGGCGAGGCGGTGTGGGTCATGGCTGGTCTCCTTGCCGGTCTGGGTCCGGGCGACTGCCCGAGAGGCGTTGTGGAGAAGCCTTGTAGGAGCAGATTTGAGCGCCGTCAAGTGGCGAGGCCCGACCGTGCGCGGCGCGGCGTGACAGTCCGAGATCCCCCTTAAGGGGGTCTCGGGGATCCCCTTTTGGCCATGCCTCTCGCATCGAAGTTGGCGCGGAAACGCTCACCGCTGAGGGACAACTCGGGCGATCGACGGAGTCCGGGAGTGGGCGGCGGGTCAGAAGCGCCGGGTCCATTTCATCCGCTCGCGGGACGCCTTGACCTCGACGTCCTGTTGGGTGTGGATCTGCTTCGGTGCTCGCCGCGGGTGACTACGGGTGAGCTATGTGAGGGTCGGCGTGGGCCGAATGGCTCAGGGAAGCGAAAAAGAAGAGGCGGCGATAGTAGCTCTCAGAGCACGTGCGTCAAGGTGCGAGACCCAACTGCCCTGCCGCGTCGCCGGCGTTCCTTGAATGCACCCCCGCAGTTTGGCTCTACAGAGCCGAACTGCACCCATCCGTCGCGCCGTTACGGGCGTTCTCAGCGGCAGGGCGACTGCGCTTGACCAACCTCGTAGGTGGTGGCAACTGCATATCCCGTGGGGATAACTGCGCTTCGCTTCCGGCAAATGCATGAGCGTTTGGGCGCCAGATCGCTACCCATCGGCCGGCGACTCACGACAGGACGATGCGGAGGGGCACGGTCACCCAATGCAGGTGCAGAGTCGTGTCGAGGGACTACCGGTCGACCGGAGCCACCGCGAGCAGCTCCCGCGGCTCGGCCACCGACTCGCGTGCCCGCGGGTCACCTTCGGCGATCGACGCGCGCACCTCCGGCGGCAGCCGGGGCACACCGTAGCCGCGCAGATGCCCAACGTGTGCGTCGCGCTCGGCGACGAACAGGATTCTCTCGCGGCCCGAGTACTCCCAGTCCGCGGGGTACTCACCGGCGTACGCGCGACACGCTGTGAGGACCGTGTCGGCGTTGCGCGTGCACTCCCGTGCACGGGCGCGATCGCGGCACACGAATATGACCGACGGCGGCGCCCCCAGCCGGCGGCCATAGCGGGTAGTTTGCACCGACCATCCCGCCAGGAGGTGGTCGTAGCGCTCCAGCTTGCCCGCCCCCCGGCCGGTGGGCAGGCGGTCGTCCAGCTCGACGAGGAGGTCTGTCGCGGTGCCCACCTGCCCTGGCAGCTCGATCGTCACATCGGGACGCACCGTCTCAAAGCGCTCCACCGGCACCCTCTCACCCGTCTGGTCGGTCCTCAAGAATTCGTGCGGCGAACGCCCGCCCGGCAGTGTCAGGTCGGCCGGCCCGAGCGCTCTGCGCCCCTCCGAGGTCGAGCGCAGCGGCGGAGACAGCACCGACTCCTTCGCTCCGCGCAGTCCAAGCGGCACGCCGTCCACGGCATGCTCCAGCGCCAGCACCCAGCCGGCGACATGCACGTCGTGGCGCGCCTGGCGCAACAGCCGATCGCCCTCCACCGGGGCGGCCGGCGACGGAGGACCGGGCAGCGCGTCGACGTCCTCCTCGGCCAGACCCCTCAGCCGGTCGTGAACGTGCAACAACTCGAGACCCCGCCCTGTGATCGCATAACACATCGGCACCCCGCCACCATCGCGGCGGTGGAACTGAAAGCGCCGTAGGAGCCCAGCGTCCGACAGACGCTTCAGGCGTCGCTGCGTGGTGGTTGCCGCGCGTCCCAAGTTGAAGCGACGATGAATCTGGCTGCTCAGCACGTGGCGCATGCAGGCCACGAGCGCGAGGATCTCCAGGTCGAGCGCCTCGGGGTCCAGCGACCGTGGCTCTTGCACCGGTTTGGCCCAGCGGACGCTGTGCGCACCATCGAGATCCACCAACTCGCGGTAGCTGCCTGGCGGCACTTCGGGCCTGGTCGAGTCTGCATCGACCTCCTGTCGGGGCGTGGACTGCCGAGGCCGATTCTGAGGGGGTGCAGTTCGCTCGGCTGGGATTGAAGCTCCCCCGGGTCTAGTCTGTTGAGCAGGTGTCGTTGTCTGGGTTGCATCCGCCCGAACGTCCTGTCCGGAGGGATCGGGCTCGGGTCTCGCCTCACCGCCACGGGGCTCGCGGTCCCAGTGAGGCTGGCGCAGGTCGGTGCGGTAGCGCCCGCCACGCGCTTCCTGCCCTGCTGCGTGCAGCGCCACCCGCTCGGGATCGACGCGCAGTGGGATCGTTTCGGCGACGAACGCCGACTGCCGGCCCTCGGGCGTGCTCCAACTGACGATCGCGTGGTGGCGGGGTAGGTGCAGGCGAGCATCGGGATGGCCGAGCGCGGAAAGATGCTCAATGCCCGGACGCACCATGTCGGAGAACTCGGCCATCATCAGCTCGACCGACGTGCGTGCATCGCGCACAGACGCCGTTGCGAAGTACACGCGATGAGCGAACAATGCGTCGAGCTGATCGCGCACCTCGCGTTCGGTCCACTGCGCCTCGGTCTGCCAGCACGCCACGGTCTCCAAACCTGCAGAGCGCTTTAGCGCCATCGTTTCGGCGAAGCCGCGGTTGAGCACCAGCGGCGCCTCGTCGACCTTCAGCGCAACGGCTGTTCGCCACGCCTCCGGAACGAGGTCCTGCTGACGGGCGAGCGCCGCATCGAGCATGCCGACGAGCAGCTGCATCAGCACCGAGGTGTTCCCCGCACCCATCACTCCCAGAGCGCCCTTCACGACAAGCACCTCTCCCTGAGCGATCACCTGGTCGAGGTCAACTCGCAGCGAGTCGTTCAGCAGCACCCGCTTGATCGACTGCGAGTTCAGCAGCCGAGCGAGCTTGTTCACGGGCGCGTCGAGCTTGGCTGTCGTCATGCTGCGTGCATCCGCCAGCTGAGCGGTGAGCTCGGCGGTGAAGAACTCGGAGATCTCCTTGAACTCCGGTAAGGACCTGACACGCGCGCCAACGCGAGCTCGGTAGGAATAGCCCTCCTCGCCGACCGACAGCAGCCGCGCCGCGTCCCATAGCGTCGATTCGCGGTCATACGCCAGCACCGCGATGATCGCATTGCGCAGGTAGCGATCCGAGGATGCCCTGATGTCGGCATCGTCAAAGAGATTCTTCAACGCCGCCACCACGTAGTCGGCGATCACGTCCGCCGGGGCGTCCACAGTGAGCGGGTTGAACCCGCATGTGGGATGAGCCAGATCCAACAGCGTGCAAACTCGCCCCTCCGGCACGAGGCTCACCGCCGCCTCGGCCGCGTCACCCTTTGGGTCGAGCACGATCACAGCACAGCGCTCGCGGCGCAGATCCTCGGCCACGGTGGCCACCAGGTAACTGGACTTACCCTGCTCCACAGTGCCGGGCACGGCGGTGTTCTGCTTGCGCATCGCCGGATGGATCGACACCGGCCCGAGGGCATCACGCAGTGTGCCTACTCCGTCAGCGGGGCGCAGGATCGCCGGCGGGGCAGGCGCCACGGGCAGGACACCACGCGCGAAGGGAACGGTCGAATAGTCGATCGACGGCAGGTGCCAGATCGCCGCCAGCTCGGTGGAGGCGAACACGCCCTTGTGGAAAGACGGCAGCGGGTTACCCTCACCGCGTTGCACACGTCGCGTGTACAAGCCGAACAGGCCACTTCGGATGGCCGTTCCACGCTCGACCAAGCGATTCCCCGCCTCCTCGGCGCGCAACTCGGAGGCGATCTGCTCGCACCGCTCGCGATCGCCGGCGATCACCCGCAGGTCGACGAAGAACAGCGGGCGATGCTGAACTTCCAGGCCACCACGCAACTCGTCGTCCTCGACCATCGAGCGGTCGCGTATCTCCAGATGATCCCTGCGCTCACGCGACAGACGCGCCTCATGGCGCTTGTAAAGACGCTTCGCGTGGTGCTCGAACAGCGCCGGTGTGGGGGTCATCGCCAACTGCACAAACGCCTCGGCCCCACCAACCCCCAGCACCGTCAACAGCCGATTCATCGCCGGTTCGCGCTCGTGCTCGAGGCGATCAAGCACCTTTGTGCGCTTGATGAACTCAGAGTGCTTCTTCAACCGCAAGATCGCCGGCGCTCGCCCCGGCAGCCGTGGCTCGGGCACCAGCCGGCAGTTTGGATACGCGGTGCGCAAGGCCGCCTCGACGATCTGCTCGAGTCCCACCGGGCAGGTCACCGCCAGCCAGGCTGTGCCGCCCGCGTGGTGCACCTCCAGCGCGACCGACGGCTGCCCTTGCAGCAACCGCCGCCACCAGCGACGCAAGAGGCGCTTGTGCAGCGCGGCGAACATCGACACCACGGCTTCCGCACTTGCGTTGTCGGTGCGATACGTCTCTACTCGCAGACGCACGTACGCTCGCCCCCGCCGCGCTTTCCAGCGCGCGATCGCAACGAGCATCCCCAGGAGCAGAATCGCTATCGCGGAGAGCCTGATCGGGGGAACTCCGCCCGGGGCCCAGCTCCAGACCCCGCGCGCGTCTCCGCTGAGAGCACTCGGAAGGGAGCCGATCGTCAGGTGCTCAGCGTCCGCGGCCGTGAGCCCTCGATGCTTTGTGTCCGCGGCCGTCGCCGCATGGATCCCGACCCTGGATCCCGTGGATTCAGTCCCCCTCAGCGCCCTCCCGAGCCCGCCGCCGAGCAGCCACCCCATCAGGGCAAGGGCCACGAGGACGGCGAGCAGGCCCAGGGCTCGCCACAGAAAGAAGCGGAGCACCTCTTCCTACTCCGACCGCCGAGCCCAGACGGGACAGTCTTACTATCTCTCCCACGCGCGAATCAGAGCCGCTCTGCTTCGGTTACGGGGCGATCAAGGCGCCGTCGGCTGCGACCAGTGCTCGATAACCAGTTGCTTTGCCTCCTCGATGTCGAGCTCTTTGATCTGCTCCGCGGCCATGTGCAGCTCGCCCGCGAGCACCGCCATCACCCAGCTTCGTGCTCAACCTGTTGCTCGCCTTGGACGGGCACGGGCCGCACAACTGGCTCGCCGCAGGCGAGGGCTTGCCAGAACTCTGCTCGGGAGACCTTGATCTGCTCGCGCAAGATAAGGCCGAACCGTCCGGGTGAGGGGCCGCCGCGACGCGAGTGAGAGATGTGTGTCTGCAGCAGCTCGCCGCTATCCAGGAGCTTCTCGAAGAAGATGTGCTTCTCGCTCGATCCACCACGACTGGACGCCGGCAGCCTCCTCCAGCCGTCGGCCTGGAGGAACTTCTCCATCTCGCCCCACGTGGGGGCGTCCGGCGTCATGCCCCGGAGGGGTGCTCGGGCGCGCCGATCAGCAATGCGCGGCGACCATCCTCGGGCGTGAGGAGCAACCGCAACAGCCACGGCATCTGCTCGGCCCGGTCGGTCTGCGCATAGAAGTGCAAACGCTCGAAGTAACGCTCAGCATAGGAAACCGCGAGATCCTCGAGCTCCACAGCAGCCTGCTCGAATGTCTCGCCACCGGCGAGGAGGTTCAGCTCGGCCTGGCGCAGCACAAACTCCCCGTCGGACACGCTCGAGCGGGTGTGGAAGGAGAAGTGCTCAAGCAGCGGCCCGATGTCGGAGAGCCCGAGCAGCAACATCGCCTCCTTGCCACCATGACGCTCGATCACCATCGGCTGATGGTCGTGCACCACCCCAGACATAACGTCCGAAAGCGCGGCCTTGGCCTCAGACAGACCACGAGTGGGAAGCGAAGCAGCGGTAGCCACCAGCCCACAGACTAGACCAACTGGTCAATCTAGTCAAGCTGGTTACGCCTGCAACCGGCCCGACCCCTGCGGATCGCATATTGATCCACCGTCAGTTTCGATCGCGATTCGGACAGAAAAGCAGTGACGCAAGGTCCATACCGGGGTCCGCCACACTCAAACTGCCCAAGAAACCCAGAGCTACCGCGGCGGTCCGCCGGTTAGACCCTATGTCGTGGTCGCCCGTTGGGTTTGACCGTCGGAGGTAGGCCGGACACTCCTCGCGGGGGTTTGTCTGGCCGGAGATTGGCTCCGGCTGACCCCATATCAGTGAGGAGGTCCGGCCATGACCGGAATGGTGACGTATGCGGGTTTGGATGTCCATGCCCGCTCGACGCATGCTGCGGCGATTGACGTCTCGACGGGTGAGCTTTTGCGTGCCCGGTTTGGGCCGGGTGTCGAGGAGCCGGTCGCGTGGCTGAAGGCTCTGCGCGGCCCGGTGCGTGCTTGCTATGAGGCCGGGCCGACCGGGTTCGGGCTCTATCGCGCCGCGAGCGCTGCCGGGGTGGCCGTCGAGGTGATCGCGCCGGGCAAGACACCACGAGGCCCGTCGGACCGGGTGAAGACCGATCGCAAAGACGCGGAGATGCTCGCCAGGTTGCTGCTCGCCGGGTCGCTGACCGCGGTCGTGGTCCCACCTGTCGAGGTCGAGGCTGCTCGCGAGCTGATGCGCGCCCATGATGCGTGCAGACAGGATCTGATGAGGGCTCGTCATCGGGTCTCGAAGATGTTGTTGCGTCACGGCCGGGTCTATCCCGAGCCCTCGACGTGGACCGTCGCTCACCGGCGCTGGCTCGCGGCTCAACAGTTCCAGGAGACCGCGAGCGAGCTGGTGTTCGCCGATCTGATCGCCTCCGTCGACGGACTGAGCGCGCGCAAGGCGGCGATCGCGGAGCGACTCTCGCGCCTGGCAGAAGACGAGCAGTGGTGGCCGACCGTCGCGAGGCTTCGCTGCTTCCGGGGCGTCGATACCCTGACAGCGTTCGCATTGCATCTCGAGCTCGGCGGGGACTGGCAGCGCTTTCACCGAGCGAACGCGCTGAGCGCGTGGCTCGGGCTGATCCCGTCCCTTCACCAATCCGGCGAGACATCTCACCAGGGCTCGATCACCAAGACGGGATCGGGGTTCGCTCGCCGGCTGCTCGTCGAGTCGGCCTGGCACTACGGACGCCCCCCACGGATCGGGGCGACCCTCAAGAATCGCCAGCAAGGACAGCCCGACCACGTCCTGCAGATCGCTAACCGCGCTCAGCACCGGCTTCACAGGGTCTATCACCGGATGCGCGGCCGCGGCAAGCCGCACAACGTGACAGTCGTCGCGTGCGCACGCGAGCTGTCGTGCTTCCTCTGGGCAGCAGCCACAGCAGACTGACCCCGGACGACAGCCCTACGGTCGGGAGACCGGGGCGCCGGGCCATCAGCGGCCGGCACGCGCGATCAACCTATGGGCAGCACCCCGAAAGGAGTACCACGCCCGTTTTTAGACAGCGCACGCTGGCAGCACGAAACCGGGCCCTGGGGTACCCAACCCCCGCATCATCAGACTGGCAACGCCGACACCGAGCCCGGCGCCCCGCTCTCCCGACCACCCCCCAAACCGCCCGCCCAGCGGACGCGAACAAACACGCCCACTTGACAAACACCACGACATATCAGGTTGCCGCCTCCTGTAGGCGGATACACGCGCCAAGCGCGACGAACATCGTCGCCCAGAGCTTTTCCTCTGAGATTGAAATGCCCGTGTTTCCCATTTGCTGGCGTAACAGGGCCAAATGCCGCCCGGTAGCGGCTGCCATCCTCCCCCCTGTGCTCGTGACGTGGTTCGGGTTGTTCAGCCGCCCGCTGTCGCAGCGCCCGCCTGCGATTCCGATTCGCCCGACGATGTCGTATCTCCGCTCCCAGAGCCGGATTCCGCTTCCGGGGCGGCGGCCGATGTGGCTTCCGGTTCGGTGGAGACTTCGGTTGTGGAGGTCGCTCCCGTGGCCGGCGTCGCGGCTGCAGTTCCCGCCGCCGGTTCGCCGTTCGTGTTGTCGGTCAAGCCCGCCGCCAACGCCGCGACGGTCGATTCCGGCGTCGTTGCCTGCCCCTGTCCGGTCGTCGAGCTCGTTAAGCCCGTTGAGCCTGTTGAGCCCGGCGACGTTTCCGAGGAGGAGAGCGCGCCGCCGGAGGAGAAGCCCGCGGCCGGCCGTTCGGGCACCCGCACGTCGATGTAGGTGGCGCCCGCCGAGGTCGGAGCGGCCAGCACCCGCGCGAGCGACAGCCACTTCGCGTGGGGGCGCCAGGCGTCGCCGAAGTAGACGAGCAGGCCACTGCGCATCGCGACCGTCAGACCCTGTCCACCGGAGGCGGTGTACACGCGCGTGACATACCGCTGCAGTGGCTTGGGTACAGCGCCCAGCACGGCCAGCTCGGCGAGCAGGCTCTGGCCTTGCACGTGCTGCCCGGCCAGGGGCGGCACGGCTGTGCTCTGTGCCTCGCTGAGCGCCGGCAGCGAGCCCGACAGCAGCGCGGAGCCGAGCACGACCCCGTCGGCCGCCACCGCGGTGCGTGTCCCACCGATGCTCAGCGCCGCGACCGGTGGCTGCTCGGTGACCTCGATCCGCAGGCCGTGAGGAAAGCTCGGGATCGCCTTGACCGATTGCACGACGGGAAACGACGCGACCGCCGCGCGCAGCGCGGTGGGGTGCAGGTCGAGGGTGCTCATGTGTTCGGCGGCGCCGGCCAGGGCCGCGTCGATCGCGTGCGCCTGCGGGCCGTGCACGCCGCTGACCTGGACGTGCTCGACCGCCACGAACGAGGACTTCCGCAGCAACATCCACCCGCCGGCCAGCAGCGGGAGGGCGATGAGCGCGGCCAGCAGCGCGATGCGCAGGCGGCGGTGGCGGGAAATCGCCTGGAACGCGCCCCGTGCGAGGCCGGCGATCGCTTCGAACGGCCGCCATAGGATGTCCACCGTCGAGCCGTTTTCTCGCCCGGTCCTTCTGCTCGCCTGTCCTGCTCGACGGCGCGGCGCGGGCGCGAAGAGTGGGCGGCCGAGACGCGCGGTGAACGAGCGAACCATTCAGAGGGTCTTCGACCCCGACCGGCGAACCCCTACCTGAGCCTCAGCGACTGAGTGGACGCAGCTCAGCCCACTCCTCATAGCTGTCGACGGTTGCCAGAAAGGGATCCATGCCCGCCAAGCCGAGCAGCCCGAAAGCCCAGGGCCACGGATCGCAGAAGTAGACGGTGGGACTCCACGCATGACTACCGACTCCCTGACGCAACTCGAGTCGGACGTTCGCCGCCCGGCCAACAGTGCGTAGGCCGGCGACGACAATCTCTCGGCTGAGGGAATCGTCGAGCTCAACGCCCGCCAGCTCAGCTACGTGCATCCCCATACGAATGTCGGTTGCTCCTGTGTCCAGCAGACACGCCTGGGGAGCAAGCTCAAGCCCCTCCACAACGAGGTCGACGACGGGCCGCGATCTTCCAGCGAGCCCGGGCAAAGCTTGAAAATGGTGCTTCACAGGGGTGCTAGCCCGTCGGCCTGGAACTCTTCATCCGGCACGCGAAACATGCTGTCTGCCTGCTTGCGATGCTCTGCGAGCCAGCTCACGACTGTGTGAGGATCATCGGCGGAGACCAACACCTCCGGCCCTTTCGTGGCGACCCATTGCCCGATAAACGATTCGAGCGTCTCGGCACTGGGGCGCATTGGCCCAATCGATCCTCGAGGTTGGGAAGGTGCGGCGCGGACATCCAGCTGCGCCGCGGACTCGTTGCTCGCATCGAGCTGCTCCTGGCGAGGAAGACGGCCCGCTGGGAAGCCGAGCCCCATGAGGATGCGCCGGGCCTGATGGGAGGTGAAGTCGGCTCGATCGAGACCCGTAACGAGACCTATGACCTGCTTGGGCGGATAGCGTCGATGACCGATCGTCACGTAGTGACTGGCGATCGGCTCCGGCAACACGCGGCGCATAGCGCGCTCGATGCGGTCTCGACGCAACTCGAATCGCTGCTTGGCAATCGTCACGCTCCTCAGCGCTGTCTCCGTCATGGCGTCTCCGAACTGGTTTCTCTGCTTTGTCTCTGAAAGCTTAGCGCCGAGTCCGGTCCTATCAACTAAATCCTGATCCTCCCCGCGGAAAGCGCACTTCGCCGAGCGTCTGCACCTCGGGCTCGAGCGTTACGCCGAAACGCTCCTCGACGCGCCGGCGGCCCTCGGCCATCACCGCGATCACATCCGCGGTCGTGGCCGAGCCGGTGTTCTCGATGAAGTTCGCGTGCTTCTCCGCGAACCGCGCGCCGCCGACCGCCAAGCCGTTGCACTCGGCCTCGGCCAGCAGCAGCCCGGCGGAACGACCCTCGGCCCGTGGATCGTCGGGGTTCTTGAACGTCGAGCCGAACGTCTTGATCCCCTGCGGCTGCGCCGCGTGGCGACGCTCGCGCATCTCCGCGAGCGTCGCCTTGACCTTCGCCGTCTCGGCCGGCGTCAACACAAACGAGGCGCGCGCGACGATCTCACCGGCGGTCAGGTTCGAGTGGCGGTAGCCGAATCCCAGCTCCCCTGGCGCGCGGCGCTCGATCCCCGCGGCTGTCATCACCTCCACCCACTCCAGCGCCTTTGCCAGCTCGCCGCCGTAGGCGTTCGCGTTCATCCGCACCGCCCCGCCGACGGTGCCGGGGATGTTCACGCCGAACTCGATCCCGCTCAGCCCCGCCTGCGCCGCGCGCGCCGCGACCGACGGCAGCCGCGCGCCGCCGCCGCAGAGGATGCGCTCGCCCTCGTGCTTGATCAGCGCGAGCTTGCGGTCCAGCTTCACGACCAGGCCGCGCACGCCCTCGTCGGCGATCAGCAGGTTCGAGCCGGAGCCCACGACGTTGACCGGCGCATCGATCGTCTTCGCCCACGCGAGCAGCTCCTTCAGCTGAGCGTTCGAGCCGGCCCGCGCGAAGTACTCGGCCTCGCCGCCGGTCCGCACCGTTGACATGCGCTCGAGCGGGAAATCCCGCTGCACGATCGACGGGATGGTCTGCGGCGAAACTCTAGACACGGTCATTCCCACCAGCCACCATCGGCTCTCCTCCAGGCACGATCTCCTCCACGAGGCTTCTTCCCAGGGCGTCGACATCCCCGGCGCCCATCACCAGACACACATCCCCCTCGCGAAGAACATCCTTCAGGACTCCCTCCGCGGCAGCGAAGCTCGGCAGCCAGTACACCGGTTTCCCCCGGGCCGCGTCGGCTGCCGCCTCGGCGATCAGCAGCCCGCTCACCCCCGGATGGTCCTCCGCGCGCTCGCGTGCGGGGTAGACATCGAGCACCGCCACCACGTCGGCCAGCGCCAACGCCGCGCCGAACTCACGGGCGAGCAGCGCGGTGCGCGAGTAGAGATGCGGCTGAAACACCGCCACCACGCGTCTGTGCTCCAACGTACGCGCCGCGCGCAAAGTGGCTGCCACCTCGGTCGGATGGTGGGCGTAGTCGTCGTACACAACCGCCCCTGACCCGGTCTCGCCCACCCGTTGGAAACGCCTCCCCGCACCCTCGAAGCCCGCGAGACCCTTGATCGCGCCGCTCGCGTCCGCGCCGGCGAGCCGCGTCGCCTCGAGCGCCGCCGTCGCGTTCAGCGCGTTGTGCGCGCCCGGCACGCCCAGCCTGACTTCGTGGCCGCGCCACTGAAAGCGGGAGCCGCCGGCCTCGAGTAGCGGATCGGACACGTCGTAGGGAACCACCTCGGTCCCGGATGCCTCCTCGCGGAGGACCCCGGCCGCAGACGGCTCAGTGGGGCCGCTCGGCTCACTCCCATCCGCCCGCGAGGGACCGCCAGCCGCGACCTTCACCGAGGAAAGACCGTCCGTCAGCGCGAGCAGCGCTGGTCGGTCCCACACAACGATCGCCTTCTCCGCGTGGCTCAGAAACATGCGAAACGCATCCTCCAGTTCTGCCAGCGAGCCGAAGCTCGCGTGGTGGTCGAGCTCGACGTTCGTCAGCGCGGCGATCTCGACGTGCAGGCTCAGCATCGAGCGGTCGGACTCGTCGGCCTCGACGACCAGCCACTCGCCCTCCCCCCACTCCGCGTTCGCCAACCCACCTCCGACCGGCGCGCCGATGAGCCATCCCGGCCGCAGACCGGCCGCGCGCAGCGCGTGCACGATCATCGACGCGGTAGTCGTCTTCCCATGTGTGCCCGCCACGGCGATCGTGCGCTTCATCGCGGTGAACTCACCCAGCAGCTCCGCGCGTGGGCGCTCCTGCAAGCCTCGCTCGCGGGCGGACTTTCGCTCGGGGTTCTCCGGCGGCACCGCGCTCGAATAGATCACCTCCACGCGATCGCCGTCCGGAACGTTCGCGGCGGCGTGACCGACCCGCACTTCCAGGATCCCGTCCGCCCGCAACCGCTCCGCGTAGAGGGACAGAGCACCATCGGAGCCCGTCACCGCGGCGCCCAGCGCATGGGCCGCCCGCGCGTAGCCGCTCATCCCAGCGCCGCCCACGCCGACGAAGTGCAGCCGCCGCCCGTTCCACGGTCCATTCTGCTGACTCATGAGCTCAGTATTCCCAACGACACATGTGCCCGATCGCCATCGCGCGGACCGCTGACCACTCATACCCGCGCGGCACTCAGCAACTCTTCGGCGATATCCGCGGCGGCGTCAGGCCGGGCCAGTCGCTTCGAGGCACGCGCCATCTCCGCCAGACGCGTCTTGTCGGCCAGCAGCCTGGCCACCTCCTCGGCCAGCCGCCGCGCGTTCAGTTCAGTGTCGGCAATCACGACCGCCGCGCCCGCTTCGGACATCCAGCGGGCGTTCACGCTCTGGTGATCGGCCGACGCATGCGGGTAGGGCACGAGGACTGCCGGCGTGCCGCTGGCGGCGATCTCGAACACCGAGCCACCCGCGCGCGCCACGACCAGGTCAGCGACCGCCAGCGCGTCGCCGAACTCGTCCAGGTCGAGGTACTCGCGCAGGTCATACCCCGCTCGCCGGGCGCCTGCGCTCAGCTCTGGATAGTCGCGCCGGCCGGCCACGTGCAGCACGCTGAACGCCGCGCTCGTGGCTATCACTCCCCCGGGTGCCTGTTCGCCGGCCACAGTGCCGCTGGACTCCCCCCCGGTGGACGGAGCGGTCGATGACTCGAGCGCCCCAGCCTCGTCAGCGAATGCCTCGATTGCCGCGATGTTGATCGAGCGCGCTCCCAGCGAGCCGCCGAACACGAGCACGCAATCGTCTCCCGTGGCGAGACCCAACCGCTCCCGCGCTCCCGCGCGATCCTCCTGCGGCGGCGGGCCCGGCCGACCCGTCACTCGATAGCGCGGTTCTTCGCGCCCGGCTAACGGAAATGCCAGGCACACGCGCCGCGCGACCCGTGCCAGCAGGCGATTGGTCAGCCCCAGGTGACTATCTGCCTCGGTCAGGACGAGCGGAATTCGCAGCGTCACCGCGGCCAGACCCACGGGACCGGCGACATAGCCCCCGCCGCCCATCACCGCGTCGGGCGCCAACTCCTTCAGCAGCGAACGGGCGCGGAAAAACGCGGCCCCCGCACGCCCCAGCGCACGGAGCGCATGCAACGGGTTGGTCCGGCTCATGCCTTCGACCTGGATCTTCCTCAGCTCATACCCCGCCCCGGGCACCAGCTCGGCCTCGGCGCGCTCGCCGCCGATGAAGGCAACCTCGGCCCCCTCAGCCCGCAGCGCGCCGGCCACCGCCAGCGCCGGTACCACGTGCCCGGCGGTTCCCCCCGCGGCGATCACGATCTTCGTCTCTCTGCTCACGGCCCCATCGTGCCGGTTCGCGGCCCTTCGCGTCGGCTGAGCCCTCGGCGGTTCGCCTGGCCTTCGTCATGCCTGCCCGCGCGTCGCCCGAAGCTCCACCTCCGCTCGCCGAGCGCCCTGCACCCGAACGCGCTTTCGTCGAGCGCCGGCTGCGCGCCGCCGGCACCGCTCGCACGTGCGCGGTCCCGCCCGCGGCGACGTTCATCAGCATGCCCATCGCCGCCAGCATCACGATCAGGCTGCTCGAGCCGTAGGACACGAACGGCAGTGGCACACCCGTCAGCGGCGCCAGGCCAAGCACCGCGAACACGTTGAGGATCGCCTGCGAGACGATCAGCGAGGTCATGCCGACGGCGATCAACGCGCTGTACAGGCTGCGCGCGCCCTTCGCCGCGCGCAGGCCGGCGTAGGCGATCAGGCCGTAGAGGAACAAAAGGCCGAACACCCCGACGACGCCCAGCTCCTCGCCGATCACCGCGAGGATGAAATCGGTGGGCGCCTCCGGCAGGTAGAAGATCTTCTGCACCGACTGCCCCGGCCCGGCCCCGAACAGACCGCCCGAGCCGATCGCGATCTGCCCCTGCACCGCCTGAAAGCCGCTCCCCGAGGCGTGTGCCCAGGGATCGATGAACGAGGTCAGCCGTGCCCTTGTATACGGTTTCACGAGCGCGTACAGGACGACCGCGGCGAACGCCGCACCACAGACAATCGCGAGGTTGCGCAGCGGAATCCCCGCCGCGATCAATAGCGCGCAGGTCGTAAACGCGATTACCATCGCCGTGCCCAAATCGGGCTGCGTGACGACCAGCAGGATCGCGCCACCAACCACGACGAGCAGCGGGTTGGTCAGCTCGCGCAGATCGTTCACGCGCTGCGGGCGCTTGGCCAGCAACGTCGCGGCATACAGCACGAGCGCGAGCTTCATCAGCTCGGAAGGCTGAAACTGAAACGGCCCCGGCCCGATCCAGCGGCGCGCGCCGTTGACGCTCACGCCGACGTGGGGGATGTGCACCGCCAGCACGAGCACGAACGAGATCACCAACAGTGGCGCCGTGATGCTCTGTACTTTCGCCACCCCGTCGCGCGCCAGCACGCGCATCAACACCAGCCCGATCGCCCCGTACATCACGTACTTGACCAGGTACCCGCTGCCGGTGCCCTGGCCCTGCAGCAACGACGTCGCCGAAGAGGCGCTGTAGACCATCACCGCGCCAAATGCCAGTAGGCACAGCGTGGCGGTCAGCAGGATCCGGTGCTCGAGCGGCTGGCGCTGCTGCGCGGTCTCGCCGTCGGCGCGAGCGGGCCGTTTGGCCTTTACCCCAAGTCGGGATGCGCGCTGGGCGGCAGACGCCATTCCCGCACACTTCGACGTTCGCTCGGCGAAGCCTTCTATCCCTCGACAAGCTCCCGAAAACGCTCTCCCCTGGCTTCGAAGTCCCTGAACTGATCGAAGCTGGCGCAGGCCGGCGACAGCAGCACCACGTCGCCCTGCCGCGCCGCCTTGCGCGCCTTGCCGACGGCCCGCTCCAGATCGCCGCATTCATGCGTTTGTACGTCCACGCCCTCTAGCCCGGCGGCGATTTTCGGGGCGTCTTCGCCGATCAGGTATACCGCTCCGCAGACCCGCTCCACCGGGTCGCGCAGGGTCGAGAAGTCCTGACCCTTGCCCTGCCCGCCGAGGATCAGCTGGACCGTGCCGGCTGGGAATGCCTCCAGCGCGACCAGCGTGCTCGCCACGTTTGTCGCCTTCGAGTCGTTCACCCAGCGCACGCCGTCCCGCCGCGCGACCTCCTCCAGACGGTGCTTGACCCCGGCGAATGAGCGCAATCCCACACGCACCGCGTCTACGTCAATCCCGCGTGCGAGGCACACGGCCGCGGCGGCCATCGCGTTCTCCACGTTGTGCCTGCCGGGCAGGCGGATCTCCGCGACCGCCATCAGCGGCTGCTCCTCCCACCACAGCTCACCGGCGCTCAACGACAGCGCCGCGCCCGGGCCCTCGCCGAAACACAGCAGCCGCGCGCAGCCGGGAATCGGGATCCCAATCTCCGCGCCCAGCGCCAGGGGCGCGACCGCGATGTCGTCGTTGCCCTGCCGCGCGAAGATCTCGAGCTTCGCGTCGCGATAGGCCTCGAAGCTACCGTGCCGGTCCAGGTGATCGGGCGTGAGGTTCAGCAGCACCGCCGCCTCCGGCGCGAACGCCCGTGTGTCCTCCAGCTGGAAGCTCGAGGCCTCGCACACGATCGTCGTGCGCTCATCCAGCCCCCTCGCCGACGCGTTCCCGTTCGGACCGCTCCCGGCCGGATCGTTCGCCACCGACCCGCCCCCAACCAGCCCGCTGACCGCCGCGCCGACGTTCCCTGCCACGGTGACCGGCAACCCGGCCTCGCGGTGAATGTGCCCGATCAGCTCGACCGTCGTCGTCTTCCCGTTCGTGCCCGTCACCGCGACGAACTCGTTGCTCAGCAACCGCCAGCCGAGCTCCAGCTCGCCCAGGACCTCGATCCCCCGTGCGCGCGCGGCGGCGATCACCGGTGCCCCCGCGGGGACGCCTGGGCTCTTCACGACCGCCCGCGTGTGCTCCAGCAGCGCCAGTCCGTCCCCGCCGCAGTGCAGCTCGACGCCCGCCTCGGCCAGCGCCTCCGTTCCCTGCGGCGTACCCGCGTCAAATCCGAGCACCTGCTCCCCTCTGCCCCTCAACGCCAGCGCCGCGGCCACGCCGGAGCGCGCGAGCCCCACGACCAGCCAGGGGCCGGCGGGGAGATCCGGCCGCGGCTTCACCGGCGCCACCACCGTGGCGGGTCGCCAAGAACCTTCACGCGCCCCGCGCCCGACAGCCGATCAAGGCCTCTCACCCGCCTCGACTCTGGCGGTAGATCGTGAAGCCGATCGCGCAGCAGATCGAGGCGACGATCCAGAAGCGCAGGATGATCTTCGTCTCCGACCACGCCTTCAGCTCGAAGTGGTGATGGATCGGCGCCATCAGGAACACGCGTTTGCGCATCGTCTGAAAGGAGATCACCTGGATCGCGACCGACAGCGCCTCGATCACGAAGATCCCGCCGAGCAGGATCAACAGCACCTCGGTCTTCGTCATCACCGCCAATCCCGCGATCGCACCACCCAGCCCCAGCGAGCCGGTGTCGCCCATGAAGATCGTCGCCGGGAACGCGTTGAACCAGAGGAAGCCGATGCAGGCCCCCACCAGGCAGCCCGCGAGCATCGCCATGTCCAGGTCGCCGGTGATGAACGTGATCCCGATGTAGGCGAGCAGCACGATCGCCGCGCAGCCGGCCGCCAGGCCGTCCAGCCCGTCGGTCAGGTTCACCGCGCTCGTCGTCCCCGCGACGACGAAGTAGATCAGCAGCGGATACAGCGGGCCGAGGTCGATCTGGTAGTCGACGAAGCGCAGCCGCAGCGTCGGCGCGAGGTGCGCCTGGTGTTCGGCGATGTACCACAGGGCGAGCGAGATCGCGATCGTCACGCCGAGCTTCGTCCGCGCCCGCAGGCCCAGCGAGCGGCGCCGGACGAGCTTGATGTAGTCATCGGCAAAGCCCAGCAGCGCGCAGGCGATCGCCACGCCGAAGACCCCGATCGAGCGCCAGTCGTAGTTCGTCAGGATCAGAAATGGGACCGACACCGCGAGGAAGATCAGCACGCCGCCCATCGTCGGCGTGCCCGCCTTCACGTGGTGCCCTTGCGGCCCGTCCTCGCGGATCTGCTGGCCGAACTCGCGCTTGCGCAGGAACTCGATGAACTTCGGGCTCAAAAAGATGCAGATCAACAGCGCCGCGGTTCCCCCGATCAGAATGCGGCCCATTCAGCGCCTTCCCGCCGGATGAATCGAGCCTGGCCCGTCCAACCGCTCGGAATCTCGCCCACCCAGATCAGATCCCCGGCTCTCCGGATCCTCGCGATTGGCGCCTAGGCCACCAGCGTGTGCCTCGCCCACGACCTGAAGCACCTGCGCCACGCGCTCCAGGCCGACGCCGCGCGAGCCCTTCACGAGCACCGTGTCGCCCTCCCGCAGGAGAGCCTCCAGCAGTTCTCCGGCCGCCCCCGCGTCGGGAACACGGTGCACCTCGCCGCCAAACGCTTCCGCCATCTCGGCGGCCAACGGACCCACCGTCACGAGCACCTCGACGCCGCGCTGCCCTGCATACTCCCCCACCTCGCGGTGCAGGGTGGGACCCGCTTGCGGACCGAGCTCGAGCATGTCTCCGAGCACGGCCAGCTTGCGCGCCGGCGCGGTCTCTGCCAGGTCGTCGATCGCGGCGCGCATGGACATCGGGTTGGCGTTGTAGCAGTCGTTGACCAACGTGATCCCCCCGGGTAGCGCGAGCCGCTCGCCGCGCAGCGCCGAGAAGCGCACCTCCAGGTCGCCGTCCGGCGTGATCCCGAGCGCCCGGGCGACGGCCACCGCCGCGAGCAGGTTGCTCAGATTGTGGGACTGCGCAAAGGATGGACGCAAGCTCAGCCGCTGCGCACCGGCCCTGATCACCACCTCACCGTCAGCGCGCCGCTCGACCAACTCGATGTCGCCTCCGACCCCGAACGTGACCGTGTCCATGTCCGCGCGTCTGTACTGCTCCAGCAGCGGCTCGTCCACGGGCACGATCATCGTGGCGCCGGGCGCCATCCCGGCGATCAGCTCCGCCTTCGCCGCCGCGATCGCCTCGAGCGACCCCAGCAGCTCCAGGTGCACGGGCCCCACGTTGACGATCACGCCCACGTCGGGCTCGGCGATCTGTGTCAGCTCCGCGATCTGCCCCGCGCCGCGCATCGCCAGCTCCAGCACGAGCATCTCTGTGTCCCCCGGCGCGGCCAGCACCGACAGCGGCAGCCCGATCTCCGTGTTCAGGTTCTCCCTGCTGGCCACCGTCCGTCGCTTCTTGCCCAGCACGGCCGCGAGGATGTCCTTCGTCGAGGTCTTCCCGGTCGAGCCCGTCACCGCCACGACCTTCGCTCCCCGCGCCCCCAGCTCCCGGCGCCACTCGCGGGCGAGCGTTTGCAGACCCCGCAGCGGGTCGTCATGCACGAGCACGGCGCCGCCCGGTCCGGCCAGGGCCGCCGCCAACGTCCGCTCGGCGTGCTCCTGTGCCACCAGCACCCCCCACGCGCCCGCAGCCAACGCCTGCGCGCCATACTCGCCCCCGTCCGTCCGCTCGCCGCGCAGGCCGACGAACAGGTCGCCTCGCCCCACCTCCCGAGAATCGATCACCGCGCGCCTCGGGCCCTGCTCGGTCGATGTTGTGGACGACCCCGAGACCAATCGCGCGCCTGCCGCACGCGCAAGGCGCGAGGCGTCCCATGCCCTCACGCGCTCGCTCCCACAGATGCGATCCGGGCTCTCAGGATCTCTCGGGCGACCGTGATGTCGTCGAACGGCAGCTTTCGCCCGTTCTCGAACTCCTGACCCTGCTCATGGCCCTTGCCGGCGATCACCACCACGTCGTTCACCTCGGCCAGCGCGATCGCCCGCTCGATCGCCCTGCGACGATCGACCTCGATGTAGAGCGCTGGCCGATCTCCGATCGGCCCCTCCGCCTCCGCGACGGGAGCGACGATTTCGGAGATGATCTCCTCGGGCGTCTCCGAGCGTGGGTTATCCGAGGTCACGATCGTGACCTCCGCCAGCCGCGCCGCGATCTCCCCCATCAGCGGGCGCTTGCCACGGTCGCGGTCGCCCCCGGCGCCGAACACGCAGACCACACGGCCGCGTGCGATATCGCGGGCCGCATGCAGGACGTTCTCTAACGAGTCGGGCGTATGGGCGTAGTCCACGAGCACAGCGAAGTCCTGGCCCTCGTCGACCGCCTGCATCCGTCCGGGAACGCTAACTCCGCGCTGCAACACTCCAACCAGTGTGTCGAGGTCCGCCCCGAGCGCATGCACGGCCGCCAGCGCGCCGAGGGCATTGGCGATGTTGAAGTGCCCAGCCATCGGCAGCATGATGTTGCGCCGACCCGCAGGCGTGTGCAACACGAAGCGACACCCTTTGATGTCGCAGCGCAGGTCCGTAGCGCGGTAGTCGGCGTCGTCCTCGACCGCGAACGTGACCACCCGATCGATCTCCTGTGCGAGGCGACGCCCGTAGGGATCGCCGACGTTCACCACACTGACGCCGGGCTCGGCCTCGAACAGCCTGCGCTTGGCTTGGAAGTAGTCCTCCATGCTCGCGTGGAAGTCCAGATGGTCCTGCGTCAGGTTCGTGAAGATCGCCGCGGCGAAGTGGATCCCGTCCGCGCGGCCCAGCTCCAGCGCGTGCGAGGAGACCTCCATCGCACATGCCCGATCGCCGCCGTCGAGCATCGCCCTGAAATCCGCCTGCAGGTCGATCGCCTCGGGGGTCGTCCTGCTCACCGCCCGCTCGACCCCGCCGACCACCGACTTGACGGTCCCCAGCAGCCCGCAAGTCGAGCCCACCGAGGTTGCCGAGGCCCCACCGGTCGAGCTCCCACCAGTCGAGCTCCCACCGGCCGAGGCCCCACCAGTCGAGATCCCACCGGCCGAGGCCCCACCAGTCGAGATCCCACCGGCCGAGGCCCCACCAGTCGAGATCCCACCGGCCGAGGCTCCACCGCCCGCCTCCAGCAGCGCCTTCAGCAGGAACGCCGTCGTCGTCTTCCCGTTCGTACCCGTCACACCCACGACCTCGAGCTCAGCGCTCGGATCTCCGTAGAAGCGGACCGCCGCCGGCCCCATTGCGGCGCGCGCGGAGGACACCAGCACCTCGGGCACACCCAGACCCAACGGACGCTCGACGACAAGCGCCGCCGCGCCGCGCTCCACCGCCTGCGCCGCGAAGTCGTGCCCGTCGCTCTGGAAGCCCTTCACGCAGAAGAACAGGCTGCCCTTCTGCACCGCGCGGCTGTCGTAGGCGAGACCGGTGATCTCGACCTCCCGAGCCGCGTCGGGAGCGTCGTGGACCACGCGACCGCCGCCGGCGATCACCTGCTCGAGCCTCATCGGTCGATCGCCCGCGCTTGCACCCACCCAGTCTAGTTTCTGCCCCCGGCGACCCGCGACCCCGCCACCGGCGAGCTGACCTTCACAGACGTGCCCCGAGCCGTGCCCAGCGTCCCTCTCGCGATCAAACCGATCTGCCGGGGAGTGAGCGACACACGACGACTCAGCACGTTGAAGCCGAGCGCCTCCACTCGATCGAGCACGCCCAGATACACGTTGCGGGCGAGATGGAGCCCCGGGCGCATCTTTGGACTCAGAGCGCCCGGCAGCTCAGCGGTGCTCGCAAACAGCTCGCGTGCACGAGCAACCTCGCCGGCAAGCAGCGCCTGAAAGCCGTGGGTGACCCGGGCCTCGGCGATGTCCTGCTCGCAGACCCCAAAGCGCTCCCGCTCATCGGCTGGCAGATACACTCGGTCAAGCGCGTAGTCCTCACGCACGTCACGGATGAAGTTGGTGAGCTGAAAAGCAAGCCCCAACCGTGCCACGCTCTCGTGCAGCTCGGGCGGGGCGCCGAGCAGCGGCGCCATCACCAGGCCCACCGCACTGGCACAGCGCATATAGAGGTCGAGCTCGGCACGCGTGCGCAAGCGCACGGAGCCGCAGTCGATGCGCATCGAGTCCATGTATACGGAGAGCTCTGACAGGGGCAGGTCGTGACGGCGACCGGCATCCACCAGAGCCGCGATCAACGGGTGCCCAGAAGAGCCGCGCGCCAGGCCCCATTCCAGCTCCCGCTGCCAGCCATCCAAAGCGCGGCGCCGCGCCTCAGGCGTAGCGGCACGCCTGGGCCCATCGACCAGCTGATCGGCTTCCCGCACGAAGCCGTACAACGCATGCACCGCTGAACGCACGTCACGCGGCATTCGGCGCGTGGCCCAGTAGAAGGTGGGGTCGTAACGCAACTGCATGCGTCGACAGGCCCGGTAGGCAGAGCGCAGCTCGGCACCCTCGCGAATCACCGGCTGCATGTTGGCACAAGCGCGACGGCAACACCGCAAACGCCGCGCGCAAACGAGCCTCATCGACCGAGCCCCTGCGCTCGTACCACTCAGTCTGGTTTCTGCCCCCGACGGGTCGATGACCGACCTGCGGCGGTCATCGCGATGTCACGGCAATGTTAGGGTCGACGGGTGACTGCTCGGGTCGACTATGAGCGCCACGGGCGTACGTATGCCCGGCATCGCCGTCCGGATCCGCGGATCGCCGCGCGGATCCATGCCGCGCTCGGCGGTGCGCGCACGGTGCTCAACGTCGGCGCGGGCGCTGGGTCCTATGAGCCGAGCGACCGCTGGGTGCTCGCCGTCGAGCCCAGCGCGACGATGCGTGCTCAGCGTCCTGTGGATGGCGCGCCGGCGATCGATGCTCGCGCCGAGGCGCTGCCGTTCGACGACGGTGCGTTCGAGGCCGCGATGGCGTGCGTGACGATCCATCACTGGGCGCCTGTCGAGGCTGGTCTGGCCGAGCTGCGCCGGGTGTCCCGCGGACCGGTCGTGATCTTCACGTTCGAGCTCGACGGCCTGCCGGCCTGGCAACACGAGTACCTGCACGAGGGACTCGTGCTCGAGCGGCCCCGATTTCCCGCGATCGACGAGATCGCAACTGCACTGGGCGGACACACGCGCGTGGAGCACATCCCCACACCCGGCGATTGCCACGATGGGTTCTTCGAGGCGTTCTGGCGACGGCCCGAGGCGCTCCTCGATCCCGCGGTCCGCGGCGCCCAATCGATCTGGGCTCTGCTCGAGCCCGATGTGGAGGAGCGCATCGCCGAGCGGCTCGCCGCCGCGCTGGACTCCGGCGCCTGGGACGCCGAGCACGGCCACCTGCGCGCGCAGGACAGCCTCGACGGCGCGCTGCGCCTGGTGATCTCAGAGCCGGCCTGAGCCACGCTCCGATGCTCGTGCGACGGCTGGTGCGCGTAGAGTGACTGTTCTACAAGGAGGTTGACATGGAGCAACAACCAAAGGGCGAGGACCACATCGCCGCCGCCGCCAGATCACGCAGCATGGCCCAGGAGCGTCGAGCCGCGCAAACCGCCGCGATCGCCGGCAAGCAAGCCCAGCTCAAGCACGAGGCACAAGAGCGACGGGAGCAGAAGCTCAAAGCCCAGTAGTGCCCTTCGCCGACGAAGGGTTCTCACGAGCTGAATGCGCGAGGCGGGCTTGTTGGTCGCTGTCGTGTCGACCCCCGTTGCATGATCATCCGGAGCCGGACGCTCGCTGTCGCCAGCGGGCGATGTCATGTCTGCTACCATGACATCATGCGCCAGCTGACGTTGCGGGTACCGGAGGAGCTCGCCGAGCGACTCAAGGGGACGGCACGCGATCGCGAGGAGAGCGTCAACGGGTACGCCGTAAAGGTTCTCTCGGCGGCGGTCGACCCAGAGCTCGCCGGCGATGAGATCACGGGCTTGAAGGAGCGCCTCGCGCGCGCCGGGCTGCTGCTGACGCCCGAGCGCCTTCTGACAAAGCGGCCCTCCGCGCGCGCGCTCAGCCGTGCGCGCGCCGCCGCCGAGCGTGGCAGGCCGCTGTCAGACCTCGTCACGGAGGGCCGCCGCTGAGCACCTTTGCCGACTCCTCCGCGCTCGTGAAGCTCTATGCGGACGAGCCCGGCCATCGGCCGATCCGCACGCTCGAGCTGCTCGTCGTCTCGGCGATCGCGCGCGTGGAGGTTCCCTCCGCGCTGTGGCGCAAGGCCCGATCTGGCGAGCTCGAGGACGCGGACGCCGGCATTCTCGTCAGTGCGTTCGAGTTCGATTTCCACGGCGATCCCGACTCCGACCCGCGTTTCACGGTCGTCTCGCCGGCCGAGCCGGTGCTGATCGCGGCCGCCCGCGAAGCTGCACGCCATGCGCTGCGAGCATATGACGCGGTACAGCTCGCGAGCGCGCTCGCGGTTCGCGACCTCGACCCGCGCTGCGACCACTTCGCCTGCTTCGACGCCGAGTTGCGAGCAGCCGCCAGCCGCGCGGGCTTCGCGCTGCTCCCACAAGCGGCATGATCGACAGAGGGGAGCTCCCCATCGCCGCCGGCAGGCGGCTCATTCAAACCCCGGCCCAGCCCCGCGCGAACGGACCGGCGTGCGGTCACGACGACTTGGTGACCAGCGGGGGTCTTCGAGGGTGAGCGACGGGGCTCGAACCCGCGACCGCCGGAACCACAATCCGGAGCTCTACCAGCTGAGCTACGCCCACCACGCGCGCCCCGCAGTTTAGCGTCGCGTCAGCGCCCGCCGCCGTCCAGCGCGGAGAGCGTCTGTTCGGCCAGCGCGAGCGCCGCGCTCGGCGTGAGCTCGGGACGGCGCTCGGCCGCCAGGCGCCAGGCTTGCAGCAGCGCCGCGGGATCGTCACCGAGCAGTGTTCTGAGCTGCTCCGTAAGCCCCCCAGCCGGTGCGATCCCCCCGGCCGGTGCGGCCCCCCCAACCGGCGCGGCGGCCCCCTCGGCCGCAATCGCCTGCTTGGCCCGCGCAATCACGCGCTCGGTCACGTCCTCGCCCTGGCGCTGCGCCGTGGGCCAGCCGCGACCCATCGACAGCTGCTCGACGGGGATCAGCGGCCCTTCCAGGACAATCAGCTTGGACTGGTGCGGGTTCCATTTGCGCTCCCCCATCTCGATCCATTGCTCGCGCGCCCAGCCGTCGATGATCGTGTCGAACAGCTCCCGCTCGGTCATGTTGAAGTGGCACATGTTGTGCGGAAACTGCCTCAGCTCGATGTGGAACATGCCGCACAGCTTCCCAGACGGGCGCCGATCGCCCGGCGCCCGCGGGAGCGTGTGCGTCACCCCGTTCGCGGAGGGGGCGCATCACCCAGCTCCCAGCTGCCAACTCCCGCAGGAGCGCGCGCGTCACGGCTCAGGCCGGAGGCGCGTCGGTCATCGCGATCAGCCCGCGCATGAACACCTCGAACATCTTTCCGTACAGCGCCCGATCGAGCTCGGGGTCGATGATCTGGTCGAGTAGGAAGCCGTCGGCCATGAAGAACGTCATCGCCGCGACGTCCTGCGGTGGAACGGACGGCTCGACGCCGAGATCGGCGGCCCAGCGCGCGAACACCTCGGCCATGCGGGCGCGCAGGCCGCGCTGGCGGGTGGCGAACTCGACGCGAAAGGCGTCGTGACGCGCGGCGTGGGTGGCGAACTCCTGGTAGACGCGCCGCCACTCGGGGTCGGCGTCGATATGCACGAGGAAGTCCTCGGCCGCGCGACGGGCCTCGACGGCGGGCTCGGCGGCGCCCGTCAGCACCGCGTCCAGACGCGCCAGCTCGGTCGCGAAGTGCTCGTCGAGCACCGTCAGGAACAGATCCTCCTTCGATGCGAAGTGTGCGTAGAACGCGCCCTTCGTATACCCGGCGTCGGCGGCGATCCGGTCGATCGAGGCGCCGTGCATGCCGAGCTCGCAGATCAACCGCGAAGCGGAACGCAGGAGCGCCGCGCGAGTCTCCTCGCTGCGTTCGATCCTTGTCGGGCCGCCGGCACCGCGCCGTCCGGCGCGCGCAGCGGCGGCGGTGCTCAAGCCGGCACCTCCTCGACCTCGACCTGGCCGTCGCTGTCAGCCCGGTCCTCTGCCTGGCCCTTCTCCTCTACCTGACCTCTCATCTCCGCCTTGATCTCGACCTCCACCTGAGACTTAGACTCACCCGCGTGAGCCACCGGACAGCCGGCGGGCGACGGCGTGGACGGGCGGCCGATCACAACCTCGGCGTCGCGGCGCGGGGTCTCGGTGATCGCGCGGCGGTAGTTGCGCTCGGACTGCGGCCGCGACGGCGCCAGCGTGCGCCGCAGGACGAGCTCGCGCAGGACGACCTCCATCTCGAACTGCGCGAACGCGGCGCCGAGGCAGCGGCGGATGCCGCCGCCGAACGGGATCCACGTGTACGTCCCCGGCGCGTGCCCGCCCTCGGCCTCCAAAAACCGCTCGGGGCGGAACTCGTCCGGTTCGGGGTAGATGTCCGCGCGGCGGTGGACGAGGTGGATCGACGGCACGATCGAGGCGCCCGCGGGCAACTGGCGCCCGCCGAGCTCCATCGGCTCCTGCAGCTTGCGCAGCACGATCGAGATCACCGGGCGCAGGCGCAGCGTCTCCTGGATCGTCGCCTGCAGGTAGGTGTCCTGCCCGGCACGCACCTCCGCGGTCAGGCGCTCGATCCGCGCGGGGTGGCGGCACAGCCGCTCGACCGCCCAGGACAGCGCGTTGGCGGTTGTCTCGTGCCCGGCGACGAGCAAAGTGAGCAGCTCGTCGCGCAGCTCGGAGTCGCTCATCGGCGAGCCGTCCTCGTGCGTGGCCTGCAGCAGCAGCGACATGATGTCGTCGCGCTCGGCCAGGTCTGAGGCGGTGCGGCGCTCGGCGATCTCCGCGTAGATCGGGTCGTTGATCCGCTGCAGTTCGCGCCGGAAGGCCGGTATCCGCGTGATCCGGTCGGCTCCCAGCACGAGCATCGCGATGCCCTTGACGGGATCGGTCACGGTGTCCATCAGCCCACGCAGTTCGCGACGCAGCACCTCCCTGCGCGGCCCCGCGGAGACACCGAACACCGCGCGCAGGACGATCTCGAGCGTCATCGCCTGCATCCGCGGGCGCAGCGGATAGCGCTCGCCGAGCGGCCAGCGCTCGATCTCCTGGGCGGCGACATCGGCCATCAGCGCGCCGTAGCGCTGCATGCGCGCGCCGTGGAACGCCGGCAGCATCAGCTTGCGCTGGCGCAGGTGCGGCGCATCGTCGAGCAGCAGCACCGAATCGGGGCCGAGCACGGGCAGCAGGATGCGATTCGCCTCGCCGGCGTGCAGCAGGCGCGGGTCGCCGGTGAACACCTGCTTGATCGTGTCCGGGTTCGAGGTGATCACCCACGTGCCTTCGTTGGCGATCCGCAGCGTGAACATCTCGCCGAAGCGCGCCTGGCACTGGTCCATCAGCCACTGCGCGTTGCGGTACCAGATCGCAGACTGCACGGCGCGCGGCATCCGCGGCCCGAGGGGCAGGCCGGTGGGCGTGGGCGTGGACTCGGTTGTCATGGGCTCCCTTTCGCCGCGGTTCGCATACTGGCCAGTATCCCATCACATACCGGATGGGATGTCAAATGACCGCACCTGACTTACGCCGTCAGGCACATGCTTGGGAAAATGCTGATGTTGTCCTGGCGGCGCATGCGCCGTCAGGCGGGAGCGCGCATGCGCGCTCCCGAGGACATGCCGCATGCGGCATGTCTTTCCGTCTGGCGCATGCGCCAGACGGCGGTGGCGCGCATGCGCGCCACCGAGGGAGTGCCGCATGCGGCACTCCCGTCCAACTCCCACTCAACCGGCTCAAGGTGCGCGCGGCCTGTGACGATCGGGCACACATGAAACTCGCTCACAACCGCCTCGAGGTCGCCGCCGCGATCCTCTTCATAGCCGCCGCGATCGTCATGTGGAGCGTGTCGGTGGTGGCCGGTCTGCCGGTCTTCTTCGCCGCCGTCGCATGCATCGCGCAGTCCCGCATGCGCTACCGCCGGTCAAACGCCGGCCAGGCCGACGACACCGCCTGATCCAGACAGCGCCCCCGGGAGGATTCGTCGGCTTGCTTGATGATCTGGTTGCGGTTAATCACTGTTCTAGCCCCACAACGCGCAAATCGGCAGCGCGATGATTCGATCGTCCAGCTCGTACGCACGTGGTCCGGTGTGGAGCACCACCCCGCGGGCGAACCTCTCTCCCAGCCGCTCCCGCAGCCACGTGAGATGTCGCACTGCGCGGAGGTCGGCCGCTCCCGCCTTCACCTCCAAGGCCACCAGCTTTCCGGCTCCCAACTCCGCGATGAGGTCCACCTCGTGGCGTCCGTGTTCCTCTCGCAGGTGGTAGAGACGGGGCCGCGACGCGCAGAGCGGCAACTCCGCCCTGATTTGGGCCACGACGAAGCTCTCCAATATCCGGCCCAGCAGATCGCCGTCGCGAAGCACCGCGCCCGCGTCCAACTGGAGGATCGACGCGATCAGCGCCGGATCGACCAGATGACGCTTGCGGGCCTTGGAAAGGCGCTTCAGTCGATTCGAGCTCCACGCTGCGAGCGCGTCCACAACGAACAGGTTCGTGAGCAGCCGCTCGTACGCCACGGCAGTCCTGCGGTTGACGCCGGCGAACTCAATCAGCGTCGCGTCTGCCGCGACACCCGCCGTGTTGAGTGCGTACGCCTCGAGGTAGCGCCCAAGACGCGCCGGGTCGCGGCCCTGATCGACACTGCTCGCGTCACTGGTGAGCAACTGCTCGACATACCCATCCAACCATCTCCTCCGCGCGCGTTCGGCCATGCGCAGCGCGGGGTCGGGAAAGCCGCCCCGCAGAGCCAGCTCCACGTAACCCCGCAGGTCCGGTGGATCGCGGGGCACGTTCGGAACATCTCCAGCTGCGAGCACATCGAGCAGCGTCGGACCCTCTGCCCGTCCGAGTTGCTCGCGCACCGTCATCCCGTACATCGCCACGCGCACCACCCGTCCGGTGCCGGGCCACGTCGCCGCGTCGAGTTCCGCGCGGACCGAGCCCGTGAGCAGGAATCGACCGGGTCGAGGATCCTCGTCGACCGCCCGCTTGACCGCCCCGAGGACGCCCGGCTGCTCCTGCCACTCGTCGAGCAGGATCGGCTCCTCGTACTCCCGCAGCGCCACGTCCGGATCGGCTCGGAAGGCTTCCGCCTCGAGCGCGCGGTCGAGGCGCACCATGCTCGCCGCGTGCCGCGCCGCGGTGGTCGTCTTGCCGCCGGCCCGCGGCCCTGTCACCATCACCGCCGGCAGCTCAGCGAGCAGCTCAACGAGCAGTCCATCGAGCATACGACTGCGGTAACGCGTCTCGGCCACATCATCAGACTACCGTATTTCGACAGTCTTTAGTACTCGATTTCGCCACATTGTCGTGCCGGGTTTCGCCAAGGCCGGCTATGTGCCGAGCCGCTCGATCGCGTCCGCGACGGCGACCGTGCCATTGCTGCGGCCCAGGGCCTCGGCCATACTTATTGGGCTTTTTGATGCCCCCGGCAGGATTCGAGCCTGCGACCGTGCGAACAGCTTGGTTGGAGCAGGCTCCCCCAAGAGCCCCGCCATCTTCGAAACCACGCTTGGTGATGCCCCCGGTGTGATTCGAACACACGACCTGCGGATTAGAAGTCCGCTGCTCTATCCAGCTGAGCTACGAGGGCGGGCACCCTGAGCACGGCGCGGCAACGCCGGCCACGGCACACCCGGGACCCCTGAATCGTCGCACGCCGGGGCTCCGACCGGAGCTCCGAAGAACACGCGCGCGCGAGGGGACTTAGACAAGCTTGAGCAAAAACGTGTAGAAAGTGCTCATGAGCTCGGGAGTGGATGACGAGGAGGACCTCACACGCAAGCAGCGTCGTGAGCAGGCGCGCACTGAACGCAAGGCGCTGGAGCAGGCCGAGGCCGACCGCGCGAAGCGGCGCGCGCGCCTGACGCAGCTCGGCGTCGTGGTCGCGATCGTCGTCGTGGTCGTCGTCGGGATCGCGATCGCCACGGGCGGCGGCAAAGCGAAGACCGTCAAAAGCGGCACCCCCCAGGCCAACGCGAACGTGGCGGAAGTCAGCACTTTGTTGAACGGCATACCCCAGAACGGCAACACCCTCGGCAACCCGAACGCGCCGGTGACGCTGAGGTACTACGGCGACCTGGAGTGCCCGATCTGCAAGGAGTTCACGCTCGGCGCGCTGCCGACGCTGATCCAGAAGTACGTGCGCACGGGGAAGCTGAAGATCGAATACCACTCGCTGGAGACCGCGACACGCGAACCGGAAGTGTTCAAAACCCAGCAGGTCGCGGCCTACGCCGCCGGCAAGCAGAAACTGGGCTGGAACTTCATCGAGCTCTTCTACCACGAGCAGGGCGAAGAGGACTCGGGCTACGTCAACGAAAGCTACCTCCAGGGACTCGCCTCGCAGGTTCCCGGCCTGAGCCTCGCCGACTGGACCACCGCGCGCAGCGACCCGACATACGCCAACGAGGTCACCGCCGACGCGCAGGCCGCCAACCAGGCCGGCTTCACGGGCACGCCGTCCTTCGAACTCGGCAAGTCCGGCGGCCCGTTGCAGAAGCTCGAAGCGGGCTCCTTCACCGAAGCCGCGCCGTATGAAACCGCCATCGAAAAGCAGCTGAAGAGCTAGCCCGGGCCGGCTCGAACCTTCGGCAGGCCGGCTATGAGCTCGAGCGCCCTCAGGAAGACGATGATCGTCCTAGTGGCGGTTGACCTCAGAACAACGGGTCGGCTGTGAACACGAGCATCCTCAGGAAGACGATGATCATCCTGACGGCGATCGGCATCTGCCTGGCCGGCTATCTCACCTACGTCCACTATTCCGGCGTCACACCGCCCTGCTCGATCAAGGGCAACCCCTGCAGCCAGGTGCAGAAATCGCAGTATTCGCTGCTGATCGGCATCCCCGTCGCGCTGATCGGCCTGCTCGGCTACATCGCGATCCTCGGCTCGCTGCTGGCCCCCGAAGGCGAACGGGCCAGGTTCCTGACGACGGTGCTGTGCCTCGGCGGCTTTGGCTTCAGCGCCTATCTGACCTACCGCGAGCTGTTCACGTTGAACAAAATCTGCGAGTGGTGCGTCGGTAGCGCGGTGCTGATCACGGTGATCACCTGCCTGTCGATCTGGCGCTTTCTGCGAGGCGACGAAGCGCTCCCCGCTCCCGCCGCCGGGGGAGCGCCTGAGGCCGCGTCCGAGCCTGCGGCGCCGCTCGGCGCCGCGCACCCCTGATCGCAAGCGTCAGAGCGCCGAAACTCGTAGATCCGTCCATTGACGGATGGGCCGCCCGAGCAAGGGCCGCGGAGCGTCGAGTGATGAGCAGAACCATGCGCTCTCATCCGACCACGACAACGACCGCGGCGACCGATCTCGCGATCGCCGGCAAGGCGCTGGAGGAGACCTCCGCCGCGGTCAACCCGGGCGTCGCCGTCGTGGGTCCCGTGCCCGGCCCCACAAACGTGCGCTTCGCCGCGGCCGCCGCCGATCCCGCCCCCGGGCCGCTCGCCGCGGAGGCGCAGATCGGACGGCTGTTCGAGATGACCAGCGACCTGCTCGCGGCGATCTCGCTCGACGGGCGCTTCACGCTGCTGAACCCCGCCTGGGAGGAGCTGCTCGGCTGGTCGATCGAGGAGCTGAAAGCCCACCCGATGCAGGAGCTCGTCCACCCCGACGACCTCGAGCAGACGCTCGCTTTGACGCTCGCCGGCCACCATCGCCCCGCGCAGTTCGTCAACTTCACCAACCGCTACCGCCACCGCGACGGCTCGTGGCGCTGGCTGTTGTGGAGCGCGCGCTGTGACGGCGAGGCCTGGTATGCGGCCGCGAAGGACGTGACCGACCGGATGTGGCTGGAGCGCCAGGCGCTGCACGACCCGCTGACAAAGCTCCCCAACCGCCTGCTGCTGATGGACCGCGCGCGTCAGGCGGTCGCGCGACTGCGCCGCTCCAACGGGCCGATCGCGCTGCTGTTCATCGACCTCGACCGCTTCAAGGCGATCAACGACAACCTCGGCCACGCCGTCGGCGACCACCTGCTGATCTCCGTCGCCGAGCGCCTGGCCGAGATGCTGCGCGACTCCGACACCGTCGCGCGGCTGGGCGGCGACGAGTTCGTGATCCTGGCCGAGGACCTCGAGTCAGACGCCGAGGCGCTGGCCGTCGCCGAGCGCGTGTTGCACGCGCTGGAGGAGCCCTTCCAGGTGGGCTCGGCCGAGGTCTCGATGCTCGCCAGCGTCGGTGTCTCGATCACGCACGATCCCGAGGCCGAGCCCGAGGATCTGCTGCGCGAGGCCGACGTCGCGATGTACCGCGCGAAGGGCGCCGGCGGGCACAACCTGGAGCTGTTCAACGAGGACCTGCGCCGCGAGGCCAGCGCGCGCCTGGCGCTCGAGGACCGCCTCGACCACGCGCTGCCCCGTCACGAGCTGCTGCTCGAGTATCAACCCCTGATGCCACTCGGCGGCGGGCGGCCGATCGGCTGCGAGGCGCTCGTCCGCTGGCACCCCCACGGCGCCGAGCCGCTGCCGCCGCAAAGCTTCCTCTCGCTCGCCGAGGAAAGCGAGCTGATCGTGCAGATCGGCGACTGGGTGCTCCACGCCGCCTGCGCCCAGGCCGCCGTGTGGCGGCGCGACGGGATCGAGCTGCCGATCTCGGTCAACATCTCCGCGCGCGAGCTGACCGGCGCCGACCTCGCGGCACGCGTGCAGGAGGCGCTGCTGTACTGCCGGCTGCCGGGGAGCGCGCTGTGCCTGGAGGTCAGCGAGGACGTCGTCCTGCGCGATCCCGCGCGGGCGCGAGCGGCGCTGAAGGACGTCAGGCGCCTCGGGGTGGCCGTCGCGCTCGATAACTTCGGCGCGCGCCAGTCGACGCTCAGCCTGCCGGGCAGCCTGCCGTTGAACATGCTGAAGCTCGACCGCTCCCTGATCCAGGGCTTCGAGCGCGACAAGGACCGCCGCGCGATGGTCGTCGCGGCGCTCGCACTGGCCCGTGAGAGCGGCCTGACGGCCGTGGCCGTGGGGATCGAAACCAACCGCCAGCTGGCGCTCGCGCGCGAACTGAACTGCGCGGTCGGCCAGGGCTTCCTGCTGCACCGGCCCGACGCGCCGGAGCGCCTGCGCCTCAGAGAGGCGCCCGGGGCGGTAAGGTCGCCTGCACCATGGCGCCCGATCGTGCGACTGCGCGGCACCAGCCGCCACTGAGCGACGCGAGCCCCACCGACGGTTACAAGCGCTCCGCCGCCGAGGCCGCCGCGGCGATGGTCGAGGACGGCATGCGCGTCGGGCTGGGCACCGGGTCGACGGTCGCGTTTCTGCTGCCGGCTCTGGCCGGGCGGGGCCTGCGCGGGTTGCGCTGCGTGGCGACCTCGCCGGCGACCGCACAGGCGGCGCAGGCCCTTGGTTTGACTGTGGAAGATCTGGACGCCGTCGGCGAGCTGGACATCGCGATCGACGGCGCCGACCAGGTCGACCCGCGCGGCTGGCTTGTCAAGGGCGGCGGCGCCGCGCACACGCGCGAGAAGATCGTCGCGGCGGCTTCGCGACAGTTCGTCGTGATCGTCTCGGCCGAGAAGTCGGTCCCGGTGCTTGGGCCGCCGGTGCCGCTGGAGGTGCTGCGCTTCGGCGTTCTGCGCACGCTCGCGGAGGTCGGCGACGCGCGGTTGCGCGGGGTGCGCCTCGGCGGGACTGCCGCTCACGGCGACCCTGACGGCGCTCTGGAGAGCCCCGACGGCAACTTGATCGCCGACTACCTCGGGCCTGTCCCGGCGGACCCCGCCGAGCTGGCCGCCCGGCTCAGCGCGACCCCCGGCGTGGTCGAGCACGGGTTGTTCGCGCCGGAGATGGTCAGCTGTGTCTTGATCGCGGGCGCCGACGGCGTCGAGCGCCGCGCGGGCGGCAAGCCGGCTTGACGTAGGTGGCGCCTGGGCGCTCCCCGGTCAGGGACCGCGGTTGCCTGACAACCGCCGGGGCTGAGAACCGCAATGGTCAGGGAACCGCGGGAGAGACAGCCAGCGGGCGCAGCTCCTCCTCGGGAGCTACCGAGTGGCGCTCCAGGACGCCGTCCTCGCCCACCACGTAGGCGCCCATCCGTGAGAGCGGCGGCGAGTAGACATGCAATGTGACCGCCGGGTGCTCGCCCGTGTGGCGCACGCGGTGGATGTCGGCGGCGGAGAAGTGAAAGCTCTCCCCCACCCCAAACCGCCTGTCGCGTGTCGGGCCGTCGATCGCCAGGCGCTCCTCGCGCACGCGTCCTCCAACCACGGCGACCGCGCCCGCGGACACATCGTGGTCGTGAAAGCCCGTGTCGTGGTCGTCCATCCAGCAGATCAGCCAGGCGGTCAGGTGCGCGTCTGACAGCAGCTCCTCGTAGACGCGCTGGGTGTGGTCGTGATGCACGCGGTCGATCCACAGCTCGGGCCGGTCGGCGAGCTCGGCGACGAACGCCTGTAGCTCGGGCGCGGTCAGGTCCCGGTCGCGCGGGCGGGGTACGGAGGCGAGGGGAGGTCTCATCGGAGAGCCTGCACCCGCGCGACCGGGACGTTCTGGGTTTGCGCGGGGGCGAGCGCTTCGGGCGCCCGGCCGCGGGCCTCGGGTGCGAGTCCGTGCGCCCGGGCGACTCCGCCGGGCGCCTGCCTGCCGAAGGCGCGCGCGGAGGCATCGGCGAACAGCTCCAGCTCCCAGTCAAGCGCGCCCGACTCCTGTAGGAGACCGGGCTCGACGACGGGGCGATCGGATCCGTAGAGCAGCTGCCCCGGTCCACCGATCGCCGTCGAAAGCGCGCCGATTGCGCGCGGTCCGTAGGAGGAGGTGTCGTAGAACACGAGCTGGTCATGCGCAGCGAGCGGGTCGTTTGCGGGCCGGGTGGTCTTCACTCGACTGGGCCCGCTACGTGCGGTCCGAGCCTGACTCGATCGATTGGGCCCGCCCCGCGCGGCCAGGCGCTCGGCGTGCAGCGGCGCGAGCCCGGCGAGCATCGCGAAGACGACCTTCAGCGCGGGATGCTCGGGGCGTCCCGCGTGCAGAAACGCGAGCCAGGCCGCCTGCATGTCGGCCACATAGCCGGTCAGCGCCGGCCACCACAGCGGATCTCCGAACGACATCGCCCCGGCGCCGGGCGCCGCGGCGGGGCCGGGGTGGACGAACAGCGGGGCGCCGCGAAGGGCCAACCGCGCAAGCAGCGGGCGCAGTTTCGCGAGCTGGTCCACGCCCGCGAGCGCGCCCGCGGGCAGCGAGACACCGATGCAGCCTTTGTCGAGCACACGGTCGACATCGGCCGGATCTGGCCGCTCGAGCGCGATCGCGCCCCACACGCCGAAGGGATCGCCGAGCGCGAGCGCGCCCTCGTGGTAGGCGTCGAGCAGCGGCTGCGCCCGCGCGCGCGGCAGGGACTCGATCCCGAGCGGGCTCGACAGGCACAGGAGCGCGCGGTCGAGGCCGTCTTGCTCGACCAGCGCGGCGCGGCGCGCCGGCGCCTCGGAGTCGAGATCGATCACGTACGGGCGTTCCCCCGCGAGGAACAGCACCGTCAGGCCGTGCTCGTCGCGCACGAACGGCAGCTCCGTGCGCTGTTCGAGCGCCGCGACGAGCGGCTCGGTCCAGAGGTGTTGGTGGATGTCGATCTTCATCGTGCTCTCCATCGCTATCGGCACATTCTACAGATTCTTTATCGGTTTTGTGGACTTTAGCAGCATCCGCCATTTGTCGAAATAGATGCACCAGCGGATAGGGATCCGCATTTCCACTCGATCAGGGTCAGCAAGAGCCCATCTACGCATCTTTGGAACAACGAGACGCCATGCCAGACAGCACAATCCCTCCAACAGACCCCGCTACCGACGCTTCCGCGCCGGAGCTCGAGCCCGTTGGTCAGGCTGTCCGCGGTCAAGGCCGCAGGGCCGTGTGGGCCGGCCTGGCGCTGCTGTGCTTCGTCCTGGGCACGCTCGCCTCGCTGCTCGCGGCGCACTCCGTCGCCCACAACGACGGCGCCAAGACGCGCACGACCGTCCAGCAGAGCTCGCGGGCAATCGCCTCGACGCTGAAACTGGCGATCCAGCGCCAGGAAGAGCTGACCGTCGCCGCCGCCACCTTCTTCGCCGCCAATCCCCGTGCCACGCCGGCGGAATTCGCCACGTGGGTCAAGTGGGCGCGCACGCAGCGTCGCTATCCGGAGCTCGACGCGATCGGCCTGCTGCCGGCGCCGACGCCCGCGCCGGTCGTGCCCGTGCCGGCCACCGCCTCCTCCGCGCTGCCGTCAACCTCGACCTCGGCAGCGGCTCTCCATGGTTCGTCCACGCCGGGGCCCTCTCCGTCCGCCTCCGCCACCCCGACCTCCACCACGCCTGTCCAATCGGCGCCTATCCAATCGGCGCCCACGCCCGTCCAGGTGTCCCCCATACTGCTGCGCAGTCGCTACACCGGGCTGAGCGCCTACACCCCGGTCTCGGCCGGCAACAGACGTGCGCTGGCGGTCATAACCCCCGTCTATCGCGGCAACCTGACCCCGCATAGCGTGTTCGGGCGCCGGGCGGCATCAGTCGGCTGGCTGCGCGAGGTGCTCGTGCCCGAAGCCCTGCTGCGCCAAGTGCTGGTCGGTCACCCCGGCTACGCCCTGAGCCTGCAATACCGTGGCGCCTCCGCGAACGGAGTCGCCCCCTCGCGGCTCGTGTTCACCAGCGGGAGCCCCGCCGCGGGTGCGCAGAGCACGGCGATCAACCTGCACGACGGCTGGACTGCCACAAGCTTCGCGGCGGCGACCGCGCCGAGCTTATTCAGCGACGAAGACGCGCTCGCCCTGCTTGTCGCGGGGACGCTCTTGAGCGCGCTGCTGGCCCTGCTGGTGTTCAGCCTCGGCACCCATCGCCCGGCGGAGGGGACATCGGCGAAGGTGGCAGCGATACCGGAGGCCGAGGGAGGCGCCTCGGAGGAATTGCCCGGTCAGCACCTCTACGAGACCCTGACGGGGCTGCCCAACCGCGCGCTCACGCTCGACCGCGCCGAGCGGATGGTCGCGCGCACGGGGCGCGACTCGGGGATGCTCGCAGGCGCACTGTTCGTCGATATCGACCAGCTGCACGAGGTCAACGACAAGCTCGGCCCGGCCGCCGGCGATCAGCTGCTGAGGATCGTCGGGGAACGGCTGCTCGACGTCGTGCGCGCCGGGGATACCGTCGGCCGTCTCGACGGCGACGAGTTCGTCGTGCTCGTCGAATCGGCGGCCCGCGGCGTGCGCCTGGACTCGCTCGCCCAGCGGATGATCGAGGCGCTGCACAAACCGATCGAGCTCGACGACTTCGGCCCGAGCTTCGTGCTGACCGCCAGCATCGGCGTCGCCTTCGGCCGCTATGCGACCCCCGACGACCTGCTGCGCGACGCGCAGCTGGCGCTCGTCTCGGCAAAGGCCGCCGGCAAGGATCGCTACACGCTGTTCAACGCGAACATGCGCACGATCATCGAGGGTCGCGCGGTGCTCGAGGCCGAGCTGAACACGGCGCTCGCCGAGGATCAGTTCTTCCTGCTGTACCAGCCGATCTACGATCTGCACAGCCGCCGCGTCGTCAGCCTCGAGGCGCTGATCCGCTGGCGCCATCCCGAGCAGGGCATCCTCTTGCCCGCGGACTTCATCCCGCTGGCCGAGGAAACCGGGCTGATCGTGCCGATCGGCCGCTTCGCGCTGGAGGAGGCCTGTACCCGTGCCGCGGCCTGGGATGTCGCGGGGGATCGAGTCGGCGTGTCGGTCAAGGTCTCTCCCCAGCAGCTTGGTCGCGACGGGTTCCTCACCGACGTTCGCCGGGCTCTGCAGCAGTCCGGGATCGAGCCCGCTTTGTTGACGCTGGAGATCCCCGAGACCGTCGTGATGCGCGACATCCCCGCGGCCACCGTGCGGTTGCAAGAGCTCAAGCAGCTCGGTGTCAGCATCGCAATCGACGACTTCGGCGGCAGCGGCTACGCCCACCAGGCCAACCTGCAGCAGATGCCGCTCGACTCGCTGCGCGTCGACCGCAGCTCGCTGGCCGCGACCGAGGACGAGAGCTACCGCAGCTGGCTTCTGGAGGCGATCCTCGTTGTCGGGCGCGATCTCTCGCTGACGGTGGTCGCCACGGGGATCGAGACCGCCGAGCAGATGGCCGCGCTGCAGGCGATCGGCTGCACGATGGCGCAGGGCGGATTGCTCGGGGAGGCCGTTTCGGTGGAGGCCGTCTCGAGCCTGTTCGGGGTTGGGCTGCCGGCGGTGGAGGCAGGGGCCGGCGTTGGGGCGGAGGCCGGGCTGAATGTGGGGCCGGACTCCGGGGAGAGCACAGGCGTGGGAACGAGCACGGCCCCTATTACGGATGTGGGCTCCCCGAGCCTGTCTTCCTGAGCCTCCGGGAGTCTGGAGCACTGCCATACACGCTGGGCCGGATCCGACACGTCCGTGACCTGCGCCGTATGCGGAGAGACCGCGACACTCGCCCGTACGACCACGTTCCCAAGGTTGAATGGACCAGCTATGCCGGAACCACGATCGAGAGGCCGAACGGGGCCCCAGATGATTGATGGCCTCGATCGGTGTGCCCGCCCACCGGGTGGACCAGTGAGATAGACCTTCCCACCCTCGACAGCGGCCTCGGCCGTGGCTGGGACGGAATCTGGCCGTTCCAGCTGGCGGCGGGCGGCGCGCTCGTACTGGCCGCCTGGGCGACGCCGCGCCTGCGCCTCTCCAACCGCTCGCTCGCGATCGGCCTGCTCGTGCTCGTCGGCTGGTGCCTGTTCGCGGTGCTCGCGCCGACCGTGCTCGGGATCGACCACGCGGGCCTCGAATCGATCGTCAAAGCCGGCGACAACACCGCGCTCAGCACGGTCGACCACCCGACCTTCAGCAGCTATCCGCTGAAGGTGCTCGCGCCGATCGCCGCCGTCTGCGGGTTGCTCGCGCTGGGGGGGGGCTGTTGCGCAACGAGGGCGATCCGCCACGGGATGGGTCGGCGGCTGAGACACCGGCGGCGCCGGTCGCGGTTTCGACCTGACTACTGCTCGATCCAAAAACCAAGCGTCTTTAGGAGACGTTCTTTCAAAAACCCTAGGGACAGGGCAACCTAATCCCCATTGGACGGGTAGTTCAGTCCCCATTGGACGGATGCCTTAGTCCCCATTGGCTGGGTGTCTTAGTCCCCATTGGCCGGATGCCTTAGTCCCCATTGGCTGGGTGTCTTAGTCCCCATTGGCCGAGACTTATTGTATGCTTAGAGGATGCCCGCGCTGATCGAGCGACACGTGAAGCCACACGTCGTCGAGGCGTTGACCGACAGTCGCGCGGTCTGCCTGCTGGGCGCGCGCCAGGTGGGCAAGAGCACGCTGGTCAAGGAGATCGCGGGCCGCGAGCATCCGGCTTCCTACCTGACGCTCGACGACGAAGGCACGAGACGCTCGGCGCTCGAGGACCCGACCGGCTTCATCGCCGCGATCTCAGGTCCCGCCGTGATCGACGAGGTCCAGCGGGCGCCGGAGCTGATGCTCGCGATCAAGGTCCGCCTGGACACGAACAACAAGCGCGGGCAGTTCCTGCTGACAGGCTCGGCGAACGTGACCACGCTGACGACGATCGCCGACGCGTTGCCCGGACGCGTCGAGTACATCCGCCTGTGGCCATTCTCCCAGGGCGAGCTCGCGGGCGTACGGGAGGACTTTCTGGATCGGCTCTTCGCCGGCGATCCACCTCGCATAGAGGGCGCGGAGGTTGGGCGGGCGACGTATGCGCGACGAATCGCACAGGGCGGCTTCCCGGACGCTTACGACCGCGGCGCGGATAGCCGCTCACGATTCTTCGCAAGCTACACGGAGACGATCCTGGGACGAAGCGTCGAGGATGTGGCACGCGTGCGCGACACGGGCGCCGTGGCCCGCCTACTCGGAGCGGCAGCGGCACGCTCGGCCGGTTTGATGAACGCGCGGGGCATGGGCGCCGAGCTGGGAATGGACCACAAGACCGTCACAGCCCACACAAAGATCCTCGAAGACCTATTCCTCGTAAGACGCCTGGCGCCGTGGCACGCGAACCTCTCAAGCCGCCAGGTGAAGGCGCCAAAGCTGTACGTGACGGATACCGGACTGCTCAGCCATCTCCTCAATGTCGACGCGGATGGGCTCGCGCGCGACGCCCAGCTCGCCGGCTCGCTGTTCGAGACGTTCGTCGCGATGGAGCTGGCGCGCCAATCCGAATGGTCGCGGTGCGAACCCTCGCTGTACCACTACCGCGACAGCCAGCAGCGCGAGGTCGACATCGTGCTGGAGCTGCGCAGCGGAGAGATCGCGGGAGTCGAGGTCAAGAGCGCCGCCACCGTCAGAGCGAGAGACTTCGCCGGCCTTCGCCACCTGCGCGAGGAGCTGGGCGACAGGTTCAAGGCCGGAGTGATCCTCTACACGGGCGAACGGTCACTTCCCTTCGGCGACCGCCTCACGGCCGTGCCGCTGTGCGGACTATGGGCATAACGCCGCCAACGGGCACCGTTGGCTGTACCTGTTCGCCGCGCGCGCACAAGACCTCGTTCGAGATCGACACCGCGAAGGTGGCGGCGGTGAAGGACATCCTCGGCACCAAGACGCTCACCGACACCGTCGATGCGGCGCTCCCGGAGGTCGTCAAGCTCGGACAACGCTGAAACCTGCTCGAGCTGCTGTCAACTCCCGGCGCGCTGGACTCGATGACCCGGATGTGATGGCCGGCGCCTGGCGCTGAGCGATGCCCAGCTTCCTCGCCGACAAGAGCGCCCTGGCACGTCCATGGACAGCCCGAGATTCGCGAGGCGCTGGACGCTCAGCCATGCTCTTCGCGTAGCTGGAGACAGTTCCATTTTGCAGGGCATTCCCATTTTCGCGCACTCATCGCTCCCATTTTCAACCACATCACATTCCCACTTTCGCGCGCCCATCGCTCCCACTTCGCGCCGCGGCCCCGGGGGCGGCCGCTCGCGCAGGGGGCGATGCGCCTGGCGCGCAACGAGCCCAATCCGCCCGGGAGAGGGCTAGCGGCCGATCCCGCGGCAGCGCACGTCGCGCGCGCTCCACGCGGGCTCTCTAGCATCTGGTATCCGCATACCAACCGACCGTAAGGAGACCGAGATGGCCAGTCCCTCCGGACCGATCACCGGTGTCGATTCATCACCGTTCCCACCAACGACTTCGAGGCCGCCGTCGAGTTCTACGGGACGACGCTCGGCCTGCCCTGCCCGGTCAAGCTGCCCGAGCGCCACTACGCGGAGTTCGAGGCCGGACCGCTGACCCTCAGCGTGGTCGTGGCCGAGAACTTCCCCTTCGGCTACCACCCCAACGTCAACCCGATCGCGCTGCACGTCGAGGACATGCAGGCAGCGCGTGAGCAGCTGACCGCACAGGGCGTCGAGCTCCAGGGCGATACGTTCGACACCGGCGTCTGCCACATGTCGTTCTTCTCCGACCCCGACGGAAACGCACTGATGCTGCACCACCGCTACGCCCCAAGGGCCCCCGAGGACTAAAGACCCTCGGTAGCGATCTGCCAGTTTTTGGCCGGTCTCAGGTCGGACGTGACGCGTGTACTGCCTGTGGCTGGACGGCCTTGAAATCCCCGTGCAATACGTCTGGGTCGAGGTCGTAGCCGTTGGGCCAAACGACCGTGCCCAGCGCGGGATCGACCCGGACCTGAGCAAAGTAGTCGGAATCCTGTAGCGGTTCGGCCATCGGCCCCCAGAGATCGCCGGAGAGGTCGACTTCCCGAACCAAACCGTCGGTGAAGGTAAGCCGTAGCACGAACCCCGCCAATGGCTCGACAGCGGTGACACGGGGAAGGACGCGTAGATCGGTCATGGCAACGGATCAATCTTAGCGAGCTCCTTACGCGCTTGGGCAAGCTCCCAGTCGGCCAAAAGCTCGGCTTGGTGCAGGTCGGCCCACTCACGGATGAGCCGCAAGGCGCGTACCGGTAGCTCGCCAGCCTGGGGTTCACCGGTAGTGATGTCAATCTTCGCCTCATACTCGCCATAGCGATCGGCCCTACCAAACCAAAACCCGGGAATCCGGGGCCTGGCTAAAACGGGGGACCCAGGAATCGAACCTGGCGTTGCGGTTTTGGAGACCACCGTGTTACCGATACACCAGTCCCCCCGAGCGGTCCCGAATTGTAGGCGTTGTGTAGCGTAGGCCATGTCCTCGGCATGGCCTACGCTTTCCCATCTCCCGCCTACGGCGCGGCGCCGGTCGTGCCGATCGGGTAGGCGATCGGGGCGAGCTGGCCGATCTTCCAGGCGCCGCCTTCTTTGACCATCGGCATCACGTACTTGTTCCCGTTCGGGCCGCGGTAGAGGGCGAACGCGCTGTTGCCTTTGACGCGCAGCGCAGCCACGCTGCCGGTGAGGGTTTCGGCGCGGGATGGACTCGCGCCGTGCCCGCCGCCGGAGAGCGCCGCGAGCGCCGTGCCGCAGCCCTTGCTTCCCCCCTTCGAGGCGCCGCCGAACCTTTCCAGCTGCGCGCGGGTCGTGCCTGCCAGGTAGGTGCACGCCCGCGACCATTCGCCGCTCGCGCGGGCGTGTAGGAACACCGCGAGCGCCCCCGTCGCGCGGGCCAGTTCGCCGGTGGACGCTTCGGCGCCGAAGTCGGGGATGCTGTTGTCGGCGTGCGGTTCGCGGAAGCTCGCGCCACCGCCACCGTCACCGCTGCTGGAGCCGCCGGAGGCCGAGGGGGACGCTTCATGCGGGGCCTTGGCCGGGGGCTGGGCGGCTGTGGCCGTGCGCGTGGTCGTGCTCGTCGCGGTGCTTGTCGCGGCCGGGGCCGAGGCGACGCTCGAGGCCGTGGTCGAGGCGCTTGTGCTGCCGCTGCCGCACGCTGTAAGGCCGGCCACCGGCGAGACGGCGACGAGCAGCAGCAGCGCACGCTTTGCGACGCGTCCGATCGCCCTGGCTGACCCGTCTTGCCTCACCGCCGCAATCCTACAATCGAACTGTCTCCGACGCGCGGATCGCGGAATACCCGACGCGACTCCCATTTCCGTCGCGATCGTCCCGAGACGCGAACAGCTGAGCTGCCGCTTTCGTGCTAAAGGCCGGGCTTTGGGATGCCGACATCGTCTGTAGCTCTTTCCCATCTTGTGACTATGCGCACTTTCTCTGCCAGGCTCCGGGTCTTGGGCCGATCTTTTGTCGGTTTGCCGGGCCGCGCTCTCGCGCAATCTCGCGAGCGGCTCCCCGTCGCTCATCTCACCCCGGGCTCTGCCATAACTGGTTCCGAGGGCGGCTTCATGCTGATCGAAGTGCTCGTCAGCGCGATGCTCGTGGTGCTGATCGGGGTCGGCGTCTTCACCGGCCTGGCCGGCGCCAACCACGCGACCGTCAACGAGCGCAGGAACGCCCAGGCGACCGTGGTCGCCCAGCAGGACGAGGAGCGACTGCGGGGGCTGCCCGTCGAAGAACTCGTGCAGATCGGCAGCGCGACCCACAACGTCGCCGAAAACGGCATGTGCGTCGAAGGGTCCACAGGCGCGTGGAAATACTGGAACGGCGCGGCCACGTTCTCGTGCGAAGCACTCACAGCCCCGTTCAAGGGCGCGACTTACACCGGCGCTGTGTTCACGGTCAAATCCTCGGCTGAATACGTCACAGCCGCCAAGGAAACCCTCACCTGCGAAACCACGAACGGGACGGCCGACTACATCGAGACGACCTCATCGGTCGAATGGCCCTCGATCGGCACGCACGCCCCGATCAGCCAGTCGAGCCTCGTAGCGGTCCCGAAGTCCGGCACGCTGATCGTCAGGATCACGGGCCGCAACAACGAAGCGGTCGCGGGCGCGAAAGTCGAAGTGTTCGATCCCACGACGACATTGGTCGCCACCGAGACCACGCCTGTGTCGGGCTGCGTGATCTTCGGCGACCTCGCCGAAAGCAACGCGAAGGTCGTCGCCTCCAAAGGGACCTGGATCGGGAAGAACGGCAAAACCAGCCCGGAAGCACCGCCCGTGGCGATCACGAAGAAGAAACTGGCCGAAGCCACGATCACGCTCGAAGAACCGGGCCGAATCCAAGCCAAATTCGTCAGCAGCAGCAGCGGCGTGCCGGTCGCAGTCGAAAGCTTCACGTTCGTCGCATTTCAGAACGAAATGGGCTCTCCGCCGTTCTCCGTGGGCGGCAAAACCGGCGAACCCGCCGCCACCAGCGCCGAACTGGAAGGCCTCTTCCCGTTCGTCACACCGGGTCATCCATCGTTCACAGACAGCAAGTACACCGTCTATGCCGGCTCCTGTGAAGCGAACAATCCAGCTACGGTCAGCGGCGGCGAAGCGGAAAGCGTCCAAGTCGAACCAACTAGAATAGCGTCCGTTAATCCCGTTACTGTGGAAGCGCCCCCGGTGACCGTAGAAGTATACGAAGGTGAAAGCTCGAGCAACAAGGGAAGCAAGCTCGCCAAATCGACCGCAGCCGACATCATCGACAAGGAATGCTCCGGCAAGACCGCACAGAACTACAGCTCGGGCGTGCCCTACGAATATCCCGTCACGATCGAAGCTGGCCAGCTCGTGCAGAAGAACCTGCCCTATGCCAAAGAACTGATCCTCTGTGTCGTGGGTAATCTGAGCGGAACCTACTACAAGCACGAATTCAAATTGACAAACACCAAAAAGGCCGGCACCAGCTTCGCAAGCACCCCCTTCTATCTCAAAGAATCCGGGGGCACAAAAGGCCCACCCACCCCGACCTGCTGATGCTCCTCCATCTCCCACCCCCCCCCAGCGCCGAGCAGGGCTTCTCCCTGCTCGAAGTGCTGGTCGCGATGCTCGCCTCGATTGTCGTCGTGATCGCCCTCTACTCGATCATCAACTTCACACTCAACCAAGAGGTGCGCACCAACGAAATCGTCCAGGCTGACCAAGTCGGGCGCACCGCGATCGGCAGCATCGTCGAAGAGCTGCACTCCAGCTGCACGGGCGTGGCGCCGATCCAGCAGCCGAGCGGCACACTCACGTCCCCTCTGGAAAAAAGCGGGCCGCTTAGCATGTGGTTCTACAGCGCCTACGGCGACACCGGCAGCGGCAACGCCACACTGCCGGAAGTGACCGAGCATGACATCGTCTGGACGTCCAACGAAACCAGCAATACTAGCAAGAAACTTGGCACGCTCACCGACTACGCGTTCAAAAGCGAATCGACGAGCAAATCCCCGGAATGGAAGTTCCCCACCCTCAAAACCTCAAACGCCAAAGCTACGATCCTCGCAAAGGATGTCATCCCCAACGAAATCAACAGCGAACCGACAATCTTCCAATATTATAAGTATAAAAGCGGTGAATTGGTGACGGCCACACCCTCCACCAGCGTGGTAGAAGCCGAAAACGTCGCCAAGGTCACGATCGGCTTCAGCCAGGCTTCCACGGGTGGCGGCCTGGGGTCCACGAGCGGCGGCGACACGCGCAGCGGGCGCGCCGGCGGTTTCAGCGACTCGGTCGTGCTACGCCCCGACCCCACCGAAAAAGAATCGGAAGGACCCTGCGAATGACCATCCGACCACGAATCCGCCGAATCGCTGCGCGCGAGGACGGCTTCACGATGATCGTCGCGATCATGGCCCTGTTCATCTCCTCGCTGCTCGTCGCCGCGGCGTTCGTCGGCGCCAGCGGCGACGTCACGCTGACGCGCGCCAGCACCAGCCAAAAGGAGGCCTATTACGCGGCGATGGCGGGCATCTCCGAGTACAAATACCAGCTGAGCGCCAACACCAGCTACTGGAAAACGTGCCCGAGCGTATCCACCGGCACGGTCCCGGCCCCCGCCGGAGGGAGTTCCACCCAGGAGACATACAAGGTCAAGACGCTGCCCGCGACCGGAAGCACCGAAAGCGAATGCCTGTCGGGAAAACAGTCCGCGATCCTCGAAGCGTCGGGGTCGGCTGTGGGCACCTTCCGGATCGAGTCGACGGGCATCTACGGCAAGGGCACGCCCAACGAAGTGAAGCGCTCGCTGGTCGCGACGTTCACGCACCCCGGCTACCTCAACTACGTGTACCTGAGCAACTTCGAAGAGGCCGATCCCGAAACCAGAGGCGGGTCGGAGTCCGAATGCGAATTCTACCGCGAAGAACGGGAAGCAAAAGGCCTTGGGAGCACCTGCATCAGCTTCCCCTGGATCCCTGCGGATAAAATCGAAGGGCCGTTCCATACAAACGACAAGTCTGAAGTCTCTGGATCGCCCGTGTTCGGGCGTCCCGGCCACAACGATGCGATCGAAATGAATCGAGGCTACACCGGCGGGACACCGAAATTTGAAGGGAAAGGCTACACCACGAAGGGCTTGACCCTGCTGCCACCGGAAGTATCGGCGACCGAACTGTTGAGCGAAGCCGGACTCAAATACGAAGGCAGGACGATCGTCGTATTGGAAGGAAACAAGATGACGGTAACGAACAAAGGTGTCACGACACCCTCGGTGGCCTTCCCCGCCAACGGGGTGATCGCCGTGGAGAACGCGTCGGCAGGCTGCCCTTACAAATATAAAGCCCTCGAAACGATGTACAACACCGAAACCACCGAAGCTTCTAACTGCGGCAACGTGTACATCAAGGGCACATACAGCGCGTCGCTGACGGTTATCGCCCAAAACGACGTGATCGTCACCGGCAACCTCACGACCGAAGGCGGAGCATCGGGGGGTGAACCCACAGGCAATTCCGCGCTCGGCCTGATCGCAATCGGGCATGCCCGCCTGTACCACCCGATCAAGGAATGCGAAAAAGAACACAACGAAGAACGACCAGAAGCAAAGGAACTAGAAGCAAAAGTCACAGGAGGATCGAAGGTCCTGAAGGAAGTATCTTCAATTTCCGGCATCAGCGCTGGTAACCCAATCTCAGGCGCGAAAATCGAAGCTGGCTCGACCGTGAAAAGAATCATTTCCAGCACAGAAATCGAAATTAGCAATGCGGTTACAGGTTCAGGGAGTACAAAAGAGAAAGTCACAGCGACAGTCACAGTCACTGTAAAAGTCAAAGAAGTAGTGGAATGTAAAAATACAGAAAGCGCGGGCGGGGCAGTTACGTGCAACAGCGCCGGAAATGCGACCGCGACCGAAAAACCCGCCAAAGAATTCGGAGAATCCCTCAACAACCCGATAATCGATGCCGCGATCCTGAGCACGAAGCACTCCTGGGGGGTCGACAACTACTCCTGCGGAGCGGAACTGGGCAACATCACGATCTGGGGATCGATCGCCGAGAACTTTCGAGGGCGCGTGACCTGCTGCGCCAGCGGGGGCAACTACAACAAGAACTACAAATACGACGAACGTCTGAAAACGATCCAGCCGCCCGACTTCCTCGCCCCGAGCAGCACCGAAGTGACGCTGTCGCGCGTCACCGCGCCCCCCAACGGCTTCGGGGAAGGCTAACTTCAGCCCGCCCTGGGCGGGCGCCGGTCGATGCGGGCGAAGGGACTCGAACCCCCAAGGGCTTTCGCCCACTGGCTCCTAAGGCCAGCGTGTCTACCAATTCCACCACGCCCGCATTGCGCCCCATCCGCGCTTCCGCGTAACTGGCGCACACGGGGACCGCCCCAGATTGTATGGTTTCCCACGATGTCTTCCAACTTTCGCGACCGAGAAGAAGCCGACCGCCGCGCACGCGGCGTGATCGTCACGCATCCCAACCGCGACAAGCCGATCGTGCAGAGCACGCGCGCGATCGTCGTCGTGCTGCTGCTCGTGAGCGTCATTCTGATGCTGATCAACACGATCGGCGGCTGGAAGGTGCTGGAGGGGGCGCTGCCGGTCCAGTTCGGCTTCATCATCGTCTACCTGCTGATGGCCTACTACGCCTTCCGCTGGAGCCGGGGTGTGCTGCCGCTCGCCGCGGCGCTCGCCGTCCTGCTCGGGATCTTCGCGCTCGTGGCCGCGCCCGGCTGGTTCGATCGCAACCAGGCCGGCTTCACCCAGCCGGCCCTCAACGCGGGGCTGCTCGGCGTGATCACATTGCTGATCATCCCCGTGCAGATGCTCGTCGTAACGTTTGCGATGCGCGGCTTCAAACAGGGCTGGAACGTCGAGGTCGAGCGGCGCGACCCATCGGCCGGTGTCGGCACCGGCGTGGGCGATTACCCGGACGCCCCGCCGTTCCCCGCCTGAGCGGCCAGTTTCCGGCTTGCGCCACCCGCGCCTTCGGGCCCCGGATATCCTCCCACTGACGGGGTCTATGGACCCCTCATGCGGCGGTGGCGGAACGGTAGACGCGGAGGCCTCAAAAGCCTCTGTCCGCAAGGGCGTGTGGGTTCGACTCCCACCCGCCGCATCCCATTCGGTCGGTGTCTCTACGCCGGGCCGCCAACCAGCTCCAGCAGATCCCCCGCCAACGTCTCCGGCGCCACGAGGATCCCGTACGGTAGATCCTCGTGCTCGGGCAGGTCCACCACGCTCAGCCCCGCTCGTTCGCAGATCAATGCCCCGGCGGCGATGTCCCACGGCTTGACCGTGCGCTCGAAGTACGCATCGAACCTCCCTGCCGCCGTCCATGCGAGATCCAACGCGGCACTGCCGAAGCGGCGGATATCGCGCACCCGCGGCGCCGCGCGCGCGAGCACCTGCGCCTGCGCCGCGCGCACGTTGGCGTCGTAGGCAAAGCCCGTTGCGAGCATCGCCGTCGCCAGCTCCTCGCGCTCCGATCCCCTCAGCTCGACCTCACCTTCCGGGCCGTCCAGCATCGCCCGTCCGCCGCGCGTCGCCGTGAACAGCTCCCCGCGGTTCGGGTCGTACACCGCGCCCGCCACCGTCCCCTCGCCGTCCTTCACCGCGACGCTCACGCACCACTGCGGGATGCCGAACAGGAAGTTCACGGTCCCATCCAACGGGTCGACCACCCAGCTCAGGCCGCTCGTCCCCTGCTCAGAGCCGCCCTCCTCCCCCACGAAGCCATCGTCGGGCCGGCGGGTGGCAAGCAGCGCTTTGATCGCCTGCTCCGACGCCAAGTCGGCCTCACTGACCAGGTCGGTGGGCGTGCTCTTGCTGGTGACCGTCCGCTCGCGGCCGGCCCGGACGCGCTCCCGCAGCAGATTCCCCGCCATCCGCGCGACCTCGACCGCCACCTTCAGCAACTCTTCTTCCTGCGTACCCGGCGCCGCTCCAGCCCCACCCGATGCCTCTCCCACGACGAGCGCCTCTCGCGAGCCCATGCCACCCCCGTCGGCGCTCGACTCCCCCGCGCCCGCTCGTTGCACGCGGCGCTCGCCGTCTCCGCTCACGAGAAGCCGGGCGGGCGATCCTGCGTCCACGGACGCTCGGCCTCGATCTGCGCGGCGAGCGCCACGAGCGTCGCCTCGTCGTTCGGAGGAGCGATGAACTGCACCGCGCGCGGCAGACCGTCCGCGTCGAAGCCCGCCGGCACCGAGCAGGCAGGCTGCCCGCTGTAGTTCCAGCACCCCGCATAGGCGACCGTCCCCGACGCCGCGAGCGTCGTCCGCAGCCAGCCGAGACCCTCGCGGGCGCCGATCTTCGGCGGCGGCGCGGGGGTCACCGGCGTCAGCAGCACGTCGTGGTCGGCCAGCGGCTCGTTCAATTTCGCGGCGTAGGCCTCTTTGCGCCCCAGCGCCCAGTCGAGGACGCTCGCCGGGAGCATCCCTCCGAGACGGGCCAGCATGCGGATGCGCCGTTCCAGGCGCTCGGGATGAGCGAACGTGGCGGCCTCCTCGTGCACGCTGCGCAGGTAGATCGCCGTGAACTCGGGCGAGGTCGCCAGCGGCCCGTGGTCCACCTCGGCCTCGTTCACCTCGTGCCCGAGGCTCCGCAACAGCGTCACCGTCTCGTCCAGCGCCCGGCGGTTCGCTTCATGCAGCTTCGTCAGCGGCGATGGCGGCAGCTTGCTCGCCACCGCAATCCGCAGCGGGCGCATCTCCCCGAGCGCATCCATGAACGAGCTCGGCGGGACAATGTCCGCGCCTGGATCGGCCGGCCCGTCGGCGATCGCGTCGTAGAACAGCGCCGTGTCGCGCACCGAGCGCGCCAGCACGCCGTTGACGACCATGCCGTGCCAGGCGTCCAGGTGCGGCGCCAGCGGCACCCGCCCGCGCTGGGTCTTCAAACCGAACATGCCGCAGTAGGCCGAGGGAAAGCGAATCGACCCTCCGCCGTCGCCCGCCAGCGCGGCGCCCACCAGGCCGGCCGCGACCGCGGCCGCGCTGCCCCCGCTTGATCCACCGGGGCTGTGCCCCAGCTCCCACGGATTGCGCGTCACGCCCCACGTGGGAGACTCGGTCCACGGGAAGGCGCCCAGCTCGGGCATATGCGTCTTGCCGATCAGGATCGCGCCCGCCGCACGCACCCGCCGCACGATCTCCGAGTCCGTCTTCGCGGGCTCGCCGTAGGCGTTCGTGCCGAAGGTGCTCACCTCGCCGGCCACATCGAATTCGTCCTTGACGGCGATCGGCACACCCAACAGTGGGCGCTGACTCGACTCCCCACCCGCCCCGCGGCGGGCATCGGCCTGGTCGGCTTCCAACCGCGCGCGTTCGTCGAACACGACGCGGAAGGCGTTCAACCTGGGGTTCAATCGCTTGATCCGCTCCAGGTAGACGTCCACCAGCTCACGTGAGCTGACCTCACCGGCGGCGATCAGCTCAGCCTGCTTGGCGATCCCGGCGTAGGCGAGCTCGGTGGCGTCCATCCTCAGCAATCTAGACGAAAGAAAAAATCGACACATCCGCCGCGCGCCGCCTTAGGATGTGCACAGAGAGGGTCACTGCACCTATCAAGGGGGAGCATCACGTGTCTTATCCCGTCATCTTCGAAGCTGACTACGTCGAGCATCGCAACCGGCTGAGCACGTTCTTCCGCCTGATCCTCGAGATCCCGCTGGTGATCTGGCTGTACTTCTATGGGATTGCGGCCTATATCGTGCTCGTGATCGCCTGGTTCGCGATCGTCTTCACCGGTCGCTACCCGCGCGGACTGTACGACTTCGTCGCCGGCTACACGCGATTCCTCACGCGCGTCACCGCCTACGGCGCGCTGCTGTGCGACCCCTACCCATCCTTTGGCGGCTCACCCGATCCGGCTTACCCGGTACGCATGGAGTTCGCGCCGCTCGATTCCTACGACCGCCTGAAGACGCTGTTCCGCATCATCCTCGCGATCCCGATCGTGATCCTGCGCTACATCATCGGGCTGCTGCTGCAGATCGGCGCGTTCGCCGCCTGGTTCGTGATCCTGTTCACCGGGAAGATGCCGCGCGGGCTATACGACCTGATGGTGTTCGCGAACTCCTACACCGCGCGCTCGGACGCCTACATCTTTCTGCTCACAGAGACCTACCCGCCATTCGAGGCGGATCACCCGCTGGACGCAGGCACGCCCAGCCCCGCGAGCCCGTAGATCCCCTGATACTTCCGGCGCAAGCCAAGGGCCGGCTCGCGGGATCTGTTGCTTGCGGATTCAGAGAGGATGATCGTTCAGACCGGGGTGATCGGGTTGCGCTTCGCCGGCCAGTCGCGCTGCTTTGACTGCGCATGCGCAAACCTGCGGATCAGCTCCCCACGCAGGTCCTGCGGCTCGATCACCGCGTCGATCACCAATTCTGAGGCCAAATGCAGGATGTCGATGTCCTCGCCGTACTCCTTGCGCAACTCCTCTGTCTTCACCGCGCGCTCGGCCTCGTCCTCGATCGCCTGCAGCTGGTTGTAGAACACGGCGTTGATCGCCGCCTGCGGGCCCATCACGGCGATCGACGCGCTCGGCAGCGCGATGCAGCAGTCGGGCTCGAACGCCGGCCCCGCCATCGCGTACAGCCCCGCGCCATAGGCCTTGCGCACGACGACGGAGATCTTCGGCACGGTCGCTTCGCTGACCGCGCTGATCATCTTCGCGCCGTGCCTGATGATCCCTTCGCGCTCGACCTGCGTGCCGATCATGAAGCCGGGCACGTCGGCGAGGAACAACAGCGGGATGTTGAACGCGTTGCACGTCGCGATGAACCGCGCGGCCTTGTCGGCGGAGTCGCCGAACAGCACGCCGCCCTTGTGCTTCGGCTGGTTGGCCACAATTCCAATCGCCTGCCCCTCCAGGCGGGCGTAGCCGACGATCAACTCCTTCGCCCACCGGGGATGAATCTCCAGGAACGACTCGCCGTCGACGAGGCCCGCGATCAGCTGCTTCATGTCGAACGGCTTGTTCTCGTCCTTTGGGATCAGCTCGCCGATTGACGGGGCCGACGTCTCGTGTGCCCGATCCCCCGGGCCGTCGCCCGCAGCGAGGGCCGGCGCCGGGGGGCGCGGCTCAACGACCGGTGGCGCCTGCTCCCAATTTTGCGGCATGTACCCCAAATACCGTTTGGCAAGTGCGATTCCATCCTCATCAGTCTTCACCAGCTGATGCCCGCAACCGGACACGCCCGTGTGCATCTTCGCGCCGCCCATCTCCTCCAGGCTCACCTGCTCGCCGATCACCATCTCGGCCATCCGCGGCGAGCCGAGATACATCGACGCGTTACCCTCGCGCATGATCACGATGTCGCAGAACGCCGGTATGTACGCCCCACCGGCGGCGCTCGGCCCGAACAGCACGCACACCTGGGGGATCAACCCAGACAACTGCACCTCGTTGTAGAAGATCCTGCCGGCGCCGCGCCGGCCGGGGAACATCTGCACCTGCTCGGTGATCCGCGCGCCGGCTGAGTCGACGAGGTAGACCATCGGGATCCTTAGGCTCAGCGCGCGTTCCTGGATACGCAGGATCTTCTCGACCGTCTTCGGGCCCCACGAGCCGGCCTTCACCGTCGGGTCGTTCGCCATCAGCGCGACTGGCCGGCCATCGACCTCCCCCACCCCGGTCACCACACCGTCGGCGCCCAGTCCATCCTCCTGCCAGTTCGCCAGCAGCGCCTCCTCGGCGAACGAGCCCTCATCGAGTAGCGACGCCACCCGTTCGCGCACCGGGAGCTTGCCCTGCTGCTTCGCCTTCTCGTGGTGGCGCTCGGGACCCCCGCCGAGCGCGCGCTCGGCGGCCTCGCTCAACCCACTATTGCTCACGGGCGTGGCCGTGCGTTCATTCGCTGTGGCGGCGGTGCGCTCATGGACAGATCGGTGCTCTGATCGATCCAGCAGGCCGAGATGCGCTCACCGCGGCAGGCCCCTGTATCGGTGACGCCGGCGCCCGCGCGAGAGCTGGCGTTCGTGGCGCGCCTGCAGCCGTGCTTCGACGACATCGAGATCCGAGCCCGGCCCGAGCAGGCGCCATGCGTCGCGCGCGACCGGCAGCAGCGTGATCCCGATCACCCAGCCCGGCCAAAAGCTCCCCGGGGGCCCGCTGGCGAGCCACACGCCGACGCTGAGCAGCGACACGCCGATCGCGCCGCCGGCCTCCTGCAGCAGGCGACGGCGCAGTTGGCCCTTACGCTTGACCAGCGCGAGCTTGACCGAGGTCGAGCTGACCGGCAGGTCGGCCCGCAGCACGTCGAGGTCGGCACGCGTCGAGGCGCCGTAGGCACCGCCGATGCGCTCCTCGAGCTCCTCCGAGGTCAGCCTGCCGGCGACGGCGTGCTCGTGCAACTCCGAGACCAGCTGCTCACGATCGGCATCCGCGACACGCAGGTTCGGCACGTTGCTCATTCAAGGAAGGTTAGACCCCAATCGGGTATCCGTCTTTGTTGGCGCTACCGGTTGGCGTTCTGTAGGAGGGCGGCACCCCTATCAGTCGCTTCCCCGCGCGCGGTCACGCCGTGTCAGCTCAGGTCGAGCACCGTCGTCGGCGCCTGGATCTCCTCGTCGTGACCCTCGCGCGGCACGATCGCGGTGCCGACGGCGAAGAACTCGATCGTGTGGCTGCCCCAGCCGTGGCTCTTCTCCTGCAGATCCACGCCGACGATCCCCTCGGCGCCGATTTCCTGGGCCTCGGACTGCATCCGCTCCATCGCCAGCTCGCGCGCGTCGTACAGCGCCTGCGTGAAGTTCGACAGCTCGACGTTGCGGCCCGTCTGCGCCATCGACTGCAGCATCCCGCGGTGCGCGACGTGGTAGACGCAGCTGCCCATCACCATTCCCACGGGCCGGTGGCCGGTGTGCAGCAGCGTCCAGAAGTCCTGGCCGGACAGATCGCTCGTGAACGGCCGGCCGTTGGGCGCGCGATGCAGCACGCCGTCGCGATGCTTGACGGCCGTGCCGATCGCGATGAACTCGGCCATGTCCTGGCCCCACTCGTAGCGTCCGATGTCCAACCGCACGCCGACCACGCCGTCGGCGCCGAGCTGGTCGGCCTCCTCCTCCATGCGCGTCATCGCCAGCTGCCGCGCACCGTACATCGCTTCGGACAGCACGTTCATCTCCTGCGATTTCTTCCATCCGGCCATCTGGATGCCGATGTGGTAAATCGAGCTGCCGACGACCAGGCCGAGCGGCTCGAAGCCCGCCTGCTTGACGAGCAGGAACTCGTTGACAGAGAGGTCCGAGGTGAACAGGCCCTGGCGGTTCTGCTCCAGGCGTGCGCGGCCGGCCTCGGGCACGCCCTCCAGGGAGGATGGGTCGTATGGGGTCTCGCGCTCCTCGGTCATGTCCTGCTCCTTATCGGGTGGTCCTGCTCGGATTTGGAAATCGGTCGGGTCACGGAAAACTCGAATTGGATCTCAGGCGAAGAGATCGACGACAGGTTCGGGGGCTTGGATCTCGGCGTGCTCGTGCTGGCGGATCGCGGTGCCGACCGCGTTGAACGTGACCATCATCCCGCGCAACTCGCGCCCGCCGAAGCCGGCGCCGATGCCGCTGTTCAGCGAGCGTGGCCGGATCGTGTGGCCGATCCGCACGCCGACAACGCCCGAGGCGCCGAGCGCGGCGGCCTGGCGGTTGATCTGGCCCATCGTCCGCTCGCGCGCGTTGTACAGCGCCTGCGTGAATTCGCTGAGCTCGTAGGGCTGCATCGATGCCATCGGACCCCCAGGACCGAGCATCCCGCGGTAGGCGTAGCTGGAGAAGAACACCGAGCTCCAGGCGACGATCCCGGCCGGCTCGATCCCCGCGCGCAGCAGCAGCGCGTAGTCGGCGACCGACAGCTCGGTCATCACCGGCTGCTCGCTCCCGGACGATCGGTCGCCGCGGGCGCCCTCGCGCCGCACGGCGGTGCCGAGCACCACGTGCTCGAGCGCGAGCTGCCCGCCACCACCGCTCAGTTCCGATTCGCCGGCGCGCGTTTCCACGCCGACGACCGCGTCGGCGCCGACGTGGCGCGCCTCCTCGGCGAGCCGGTGCAGCGCCCGTTCGCGCACCTCGTTCAGCGCCTGCGAAAGCGAGCCGAGCTCGACCATCGAGCTGCCATAGGGGTCGTAGCCGCCTTGCGTCTGCCAGGCCGATTCGTAGCCCATCTGGTAGATCGAGCTGCCCATCACCTGCGACAGCGGCTTCAAACCCAGCTGGTGGCAGAGCGCGAAGCCGTTCACGGACAGGTCTGAGGTGAACGCCCCGCCCCGCTCGCCGAGCTCGCTCAGGCGCCGCTCGGCCGAGATCGGGATCCCGCCCGCCTCGATCCGCGCGAGCGATTCTTCCTGCTCGCGCTCCTGTCCGAGATCCTCCTCCGGTTCGCTCATCTCAGCTCGCCGGTCCCTTCAGCGATCCCGACTCTGTCTGACCGAGCCCGCGTCCCCCGGCGGCCGCGATTGCTCATCTCAGCCAACCAGCCCTTCCAACGCCTGCCGCGCCTCGGCACTGCGCTCGGCCTCCGCCTGCAGTTCCGCGGTAAGCGCGGTCACCCACTGGTCGGGATCGAGCGGCTCGCGCTTGATCGAGATGCCCCCCGACCTGCGCTCGCGAAAGCCCTCCACGCGGTCGCCGTCGATCGTCAGCTGATACGTGGTCCCACGCTGCGCGCCGAGCTCAACCTGGATCTGGCACACGTGCTTCTCCCCACGACCCAGCAACCCGCCGCCGCGGCGCTCCACACGCGTGCGACCCGGCAGCGAGGACTCGAGCTTCGCGGCGAGCACCTCGACGGAGATCCGCAGGTCTGTGCCATCGGCGCGCAGTCCCGCCGCGGAGAGGTCGAAGGTCTGATCGCCGCTGCTCACCAGACGCAGGCTACCGCGCACGCGCGCCACGAGACGCGCGTGGAGTCGATCGGATATAGGCTCTCGGCTCGACCCACCGGCGGGCTAGCCGGCGACACGGGCCGTCCTACGGTGGCTGTGCTTGGCGGCTTCCCAACCAAATCAACCGCAGAGGGAACGATGGCGACTATCGGAAAAGTAGGTGTGCTCGGGGCCGGTCTGATGGGTCACGGCATCGCGCAGGTGGCCGCGCAGGCCGGCTATGAGGTGGTGCTGCGCGAGGTTGATGACGCGACCCTCGCGAAGGGGATCGGCAAGATCGAGAAGCAGCTCGCGCGCGCCGTCGAGAAGGGCAAGTCCTCGCAGGATGACGCCGACGCGGTTCGCGGGCGGATCCATGGGACCACCGACTACGGCGCGCTGGCCGACTGCGACCTGGTGATCGAGGCGATCACCGAGAGCCTGCCGTTGAAGCTCGAGATGTGGCGCGAGCTCGACCGGATCGTCAAGCCGTCGGCCGTGTTCGCGACGAACACCTCCTCGCTGTCGGTGATCGACCAGGCGGCCTCCACCGGGCGGCCCGGCCAGTTCGTCGGCCTGCACTACTTCAACCCCGCGCAGGTGATGAGGCTCGTCGAGGTCGTCCGCTGCGTGACGACGACCGACGCGGCGTTCGCGACCGGACTGGAGTTCGCGAAGTCCGAGGGCAAGCTCGCAATCCCGACGAAGGATCGCGCGGGCTTCATCGTCAACCGCCTGCTCGTGCCCTACATGCTCGACGCGATGCGCGCCTACGAAGAAGGCGTCGGCTCGGTCGGCGAGATCGACGAGGCGATGCGGGCCGGCGCCGGGCACCCGATGGGGCCGCTGACCTTGGCGGACTTCGTCGGGCTGGACACGCTCGGCTCGATCTGCGACGTGCTGTTCGATGAGTTCCGCGAGCGGCGCTTCGCTCAGCCACCCGTGCTGCGCAAGATGCTCTCCGCGGGCTGGTTCGGGCGCAAGGCGGGAATCGGCTTCTATGACTACTCAGGCGAGGCTCCTCAGCCGAATCCCGCGTTCTAACCGAGAACCCTCGCCGATCGATCGGAGCCATCATCATGAGCCTTGTCACCACCGAAGACCGCGGCGCCGTCCGCCACGTCGTGCTGAACCGCCCGGACAAGCGCAACGCGATGAGCCAAGCTTTGCTCGTCGAGCTCGGCGATGCTCTGCGCGCGGCGACGAACGACGCTGCCGTGCACTGCGTCGTTCTGCGCGGCGAAGGCGCGGTGTTCTCCGCCGGCGTCGACCTCGGGGAGCTGGCCTCGTTCGCCGGCGACCCGAGCGTCCTGCGGCCCTTCCGCAACGTGTTCCTCGACTGCGCGAACCTCTGCGAAGCGATGCCCAAGCCGGTCGTCTGCCAGATTCACCGCGCGTGCTTCGGCGGCGCCCTGGAGGTCGCGCTCGGCTGCGATCTGCGGATCGCCTCCGACGATTCCCAGCTCGGCCTGCCGGAGGTCAAGTTCGGGATCATTCCCGACGTCGGCGGCTCCTCGCGCCTACCCGCGGTCGTCGGGCTCGGCCGCGCGAAGGAGCTGATCATGACCGCCGCGACGATCGACGCTTCGGAGGCGCACCGCATCGGGCTCGTCAACCGCGTCGTTCCGGCCGATCAGCTGGAGGCGGCCACGCAGGCCCTCGTCGACGAGCTGCTGGCAAACTCGCACGTGGCGGTCGGTCGCGCCAAGCGCGTGATGGACGCCTCAGCGCGCCCCGCACTCGCGCAGACATTGGAGCTGGAGGTGTCGGTTCAGGAGTACTGCGTCGCGGCGATGCGCGAGAGCGCGCGTGCGGCCGAGTCCGAGTCCGAGGCCGCGCAGGTGGCCGCCGGCTAGCTCCCACTCGTCCAGAAGCACGCTTCTGAGACGGCCGTCTCAGACCGGGCCGGCAACCAAAGTGTGGCTGCCCAGCGGCCGGCCCAAAATCTCCTGCGCGCGGCGGGCGCACGCGAGCAGCGCCTCCAGGTCGATGCCCGTCTCGATGCCCATCCCGTCGAGCATCGACACGAGATCCTCGCTCGCGATGTTCCCCGTCGCGCCCGCCGGCACGGGACAGCCTCCGAGCTCGCCGAAGCTCGACTCGAAGCTGTCGATCCCGGCCTGCAGCGCCGCCAGCACGTTCGCCAGGCCCTGGCCGCGCGTGTTGTGGAAGTGCGCGGTCAGCTGCGCATCCTGCAGATCGTCGCGCCACAGCGTGAACAGCTCGCCGACCTGGCGCGGATTGGCCATGCCCGTGGTGTCACCAAAGCCGATCTCTCGCGCGCCGGCCTCACATAGACGCCGCGCGATCTCCAGCACGCGCTCGGGCGAGACATGGCCCTCGTAGGGGCAGCCGAACGACGTCGAGATCACGCCCTCGCAGCGCAGCCCCGCGTCGCTCGCGCGCGCCAGCACGACCTCCAGCCCGGCGAGCGACTCCTCGACCGAGCGGTTCACGTTCTTGCGGTTGTGCGTCTCCGAGGCGGACAGAAACACGTTGATCTCGTCAAACGCCTGCCTGCCGCCGCGCGCGCGCGTGCCCTCCAGCAGCGCGAGCGCATTCTCCAGCCCGCGCTCGTTCGGCACCAGCACGCTCACCGCCACGTCCCGCGGCACGTCGATCCGCGCCAGCACCTCGGCCGCGTCAGCGAGCTGCGGAATCACGTCGGGTCGCACAAAGCTCGTGACCTCCAAGCGCCTGACCCCCGTGCGCGCGAGCGCGTCGATCAGCTCGACCTTCCGCTCCGTCGCGATCGTCTCCGGCTCGTTCTGAAAACCGTCGCGCGGACCGACCTCGCGGATCTGGACTGTGTCAACCATCGTCATATCTGTACCAGTCGGCGCATGCGCCGACTGGCGGGACAGCGCATGCGCTGTCCCGAGGAAGGGTCGCATGCGACCCTTCCCACCTGCCCGCATGCGGGCAGGTGAACATCACCACATCGACAGGCCACCGGAGACGTTCAGCGTCTGGCCGGTCACATACGACGCGTCCTCGCTGGCCAGAAACGCGATCGCCGCCGCGACCTCCTCGGGCTCGCCCGAGCGACCCATCACCGTCGTGTTGACCATGCCCTGCTTCAAGCGCTCGCCGAGCTCGCCCAGCAGTTGCGGCGCGGCGTTCAGCAGCGGCGTCTCGATCGGACCCGGGGCAACGGCGTTGCAGCGCACGCGGTAGCGCGCGCTCTCGCGGGCGATCGCCTTCGTGAAGCCGATCACGCCGGCCTTCGCCGCGGAGTACACGGCCGAGCCCTGCGAGCCCACGCGGCCGGCCTCGCTGGCGACGTTCACGATCGCCCCGGTGCGGCGCTCCTGCATGCTTCCCAACACCGCGTGGGTGACCGCGAGCACGCCGCGCAGGTTCACGCCGAGCACGAAGTCCCACAGGCCCTCGTCGGAGTTGACGAAGTAGGAAAACAGATCCGTCCCCGCGTTGTTCACGAGCACGTCGATCTCGCCGAGCGCCTCCCTCGTCGCCGCGACCGCCGTGTTCACTGACGCGGTGTCGGTCACGTCGAGCACGCACGCGAACCCGTCGAGCTCGCCCGCGATCGATTTGCCGCCGTCCTCGTTGACGTCGCCGATCGCCACCCGCGCGCCCTCGGCCGCCAGTCGTCGGGCGGTCGCCGCGCCGATGCCGGACGCGCCCCCTGTCACGAGCGCGATCTTTCCCTCGAGCCTGATCATCTCGTCGACAGCCTAAACCTCTTTGCCGTTGTGCTCCTCGCGGCGCCGCACCGGGCGACCGGCGCCAGCGACCGGCCGTGAACCACCGGCTGGACTATCTCCCCTGAAAACATCCTTCCGGCACCCTTCTCGGCGGCGGCCGGGCTCATATACTCAGCCGCCGTGCCCTCCCCCGCGCCCGATCCTGTCGCCATCGTCGGAGCCTCGGGCGCGCTGGGCTTCGGTCTCGCCGTGCGCCTGGCCCGCGCCGGGGTGCCGATCGCGATCGGCTCGCGCGACGCCGACCGTGGACTGGAAACCGCTGAGCGCGCTCAGGTGGCCGTGCCGGGCGGCTCCTTCTCCGGCCACGACAACGCCGGCGCCGTGCGCGCGGCCGAGACGGTGATCCTCAGCGTGCCGTTTCGCAACCAGTCGGAGACGCTCGCGAACCTCAAGGACGTGCTGCAGCCCGGCCAGCTGTTGATCGATGCGACCGTGCCGCTGGCCGCCGCCGTCAGCGGCAAGGCGACCCGGATGCTCGGCGTGTGGCAGGGCTCCGCCGCGCAGCAGGCCCTGGAGATGGTCCCCACGGGCGTGCGCGTGGTCTCGGCGCTGCACACCGTCAGCGCCGCCTCGCTCAGCGACCCCGACCACCCGCTCGAGCAGGACGTGCTCCTGTGCGGCGACTCGCGCGCAGACAAGCGCGCGGCGGCGCTCGTGATCGAGCGGATCGACGGCCTGCGCTGCGTCGACTGCGGCAAGCTCGAGATGGCGCGCATCACCGAGTCGCTCACCGCGCTGCTGATCGCGGTGAACTCGCGCTACAAGGCCCACGCCGGCATTCGCCTGACGGGCCTACCCGACGTACCCTGGGAGTAGTGGCCGACACGTCCACGCGGGCGGACGGTTGCCTCTCCCGCGCACCGGACGCGCGCCGGACATACTCTTGGAGTGATGAACTCGGACATCGTCGTCCTCGCCGGCGGCACCGGCGGCGCGAAGCTCGCCCGCGGCATCCTCGATGTCGTCGACGACCCCGCCCGGCTGGCCGTGATCGCGAACACCGGCGATGACATCGAGATCTACGGCGGCCACGTCTCCCCCGACCCGGACCTCATCTCGTTCTGGCTGGCCGATGAGATCGACGAGCGCGGCTGGGGCCTGCGCGACGACACGTTCGCGGTGATGGACGCGCTGCGCGCGCTCGATCGCGACGTGTGGTTCAACCTCGGCGACCGCGACCTCGCGTGGTGCCTGGAGCGCGCGCGGATGCGCGACGAGGATGGCCTCGCCCCCACCGCCGCGCTCGCGCGCCTGAACGGGGCGATCGGCGTGCGCGCGCGTGTGCTGCCGATGAGCGATGACCCCGTGCGCACGTGGATCCGCACGACCGTCGGCTGGCGCTCCTTTCAGGAGTTCATGATCCGCCTGCGAGCCGAGGGCATCGTCGAGGGTCTCGAGTTCCGCGGCGCCGAGCAGGCGAGGCCCAGCGCAGAGGTGCTCGCGGCGATCGCCGGCGCCCGCACGATCGTGATCGGACCTTCCAACCCGCTGATCTCGATCGCGCCGATCCTCGCCGTCCCCGGCATCCGCGAGGCGTTGATCGCCGCCCCAGCGCCGGTCGTCGCGGTCAGCCCGATCGTTGGCGGCGAGGTGCTGAAGGGGCCCACCGCGGCGTTCATGGCGTTCGCCGCGCTCGAACTGAGCGCCGACGGGGTGGCCGACTTCTACGGTGAGCTGCTCGACGGGATCGTCGCCGACGAAAGTGTCGGCCGGCTGCCGGCTCTCCAAACCGACATCCGCATGGACGACGCCACCGGCCGCGCGCGCCTGGCCGAGCAGGTGCTCGACTTCGCCGCCGCGCTCACTCTGTAGCGCCCGCTCGCGCCGCTTATGAGGCGGCCGCCCCCGCCGGCGCGCCGCGCTCGCGCCACGCCTGCAGCGCGTCGAGTGCGCCGCCGGTCACGCGTTCGAGGAAGGCCTCGCGGTCGTTCACGTGCGGCAGTGGCTCCTCGGGAACGTCCACTTCGAGGAACTCGCACAGTGGCTCCCATCCGTCGGTGACCTTCCACACGAGCAGCCGCTCCGCCGGGACGGCGCGTTCGACCGCCTCGTTGTGGGCGCTCATCCGCTCGATCAGCTGCTCGGGGGTGTGGCCCGCCGCGAACGTGCCCTGCTCGCCCCAGAACATGCGGTCCACCAGCGCCAGGTAGGAGCGCCACCGCGGGTCGACCGTGCCACGGGCGCTCGACAGCAGGCGGATCAGCGACTCGCCGTGGCACATGTTCACGATCGTCTCCCGGAAGCTCCGCTCCCACGCCTCGGGGTCGCGCACGCTCAGCAGAACCTTCGCCTCGGGGTAAACCTCGCTCAGCTCGCGATAGAAGTAGCCCCCGGGCCAGTCCACGGTGGCGCCGCGGCCGGCGAACACCTCCTCCCAGGGAGCCCCGCCGTCCAGCGCGCGGTTCCACAGCGGAACCTCGCGATCGAGGTCGCCCAGGACATCGACCCAGTGGTAGCAGGACCCCAGGCCGAGTTGCTCCAGCGCCAGCTTCTGCGTCAGCGTGCCGGTGCGCGGCAGGCCTGCTCCTATCACCCTCATGCGCATTCGCTCCTTCGATCGATCGTTGGGACCCGGGATGCTCGCTCCTGAATTGCGAGGCCATCGCAGCAGATCGTGGACACGCCACGTGAAATAATCGGTAAGTAAGCGGCCCTTCGCCGGACGCTGTCGGGCTCTCCAGATATGGTCATGTCAGGCTTCACGGCTGCTGCGGGTCAGGCCGAGCCACATATCGTAGCTTCGACAGACCGGCTCGACTCAGCTCGGCCGGCTTCTGTAGAGATCAGCTCGACCAGCCTCACTGCCCACCTCGACAGCCAGGATCCTCGATCGTGCCCAACACGCTAGCCAACCGGAGTTCGACCGCCCGGAGCTCGACCGCCAAGTCGCGCAGGCGCGGATCCCCGCTCGAGCGCGCCGGCACACGGATCTCCGGGATCGCCGTCTCCGACTCGGAAACCTCCTACTCGCAGGAGCAGGTCCTGGACCGGCTGGGGCTGAAGGGGGACGAGTTCGCCGAGGGCATCTTCGCGCGCTGCGGCGTCAAGCATCGCCATCTCGACCTCAGCGAGGACTTCCTGGCGGACACCCTGCAGGGCCGTGCCACGCGGATCGAGCAGCAGCTGCTGGCGCATTCGATCCGTGCCGTCGACGCGCTCGAGGTCGACCCGCGCGAGATCGGCACCGTCGTGAGCGCGAGCCTGTACTCGCTCGGCGTCCCGACGCTCGCCCACCGCCTCGTCGACCATTACGAGATGGACCCCACGACGGACAAGTACCACGTGACCGGCGTCGGCTGTGCGAGCGGCGTGCCGCTGATGAAACTGGCGGCCCAGTCGTTGCGCGAGCATCCGGGCAAGCACGCCCTCGTCGTCGCGGCTGAGAGCATGAGCGGCACGCTGATGCGGGCCACGCCCGAGGACTCGCGGGCGAAGACCGTCGGCTCGGCGATCTTCGGCGACGGCTGCGCCGCGGCGCTGCTGTCGAGCGACCCCGATCCCGATTCGATCCCACCCGGCCCGATGATCCTCGCCTCCCGGGTGCACCAGATCGGCGGCACGCTCGACGCGGTCAGCCTCGACCTGACGCCCACCGACAGCCACCTGCACCTGGCCCGCGAGCTGCCCGATCTGGCCGGCGCCGGGTTGCCGGCGGTCGCCGAGAGCTTCCTGCGCGACCACCACCTCGAGCGCTCCGAGATCGACCACTGGATCATCCATCCCGGCGGTCGCCGAATCATCGAGAACGTGCAGAGCGCGCTCGATCTCTCCGCCGAGGACGCGCGGGTGAGCTGGGACGCGCTGGCCAACCACGGCAACGTCGGCACCCCGTCGATCCTCTACGTGCTCGCGGACACGATCGCGCAGCGGCAGCCCGCGCCGGGCGAGCGCGGCCTGATGGTGACAATCGGCCCCGGGGTCACCGTCGGCCTGATGCTGCTCGGCTGGTAGGGAGTCCTCTCGCCACTATCGTCTGCGGGCTTGGCTCACTGCTTTCTTTGCTGCTACGCCTTCGCCACGGGCTGAATGCGCTCTGCGGCTACGCTCAACCGATGCGCACCGCCGCGATCCTTCCCCGCACCGCCGCGATCCTTCCCGTCAAGCACTTCTCCAAGGCCAAGCGGCGTCTAGGTGAGAGCATCGCCGGCGAGCTGCGCGACGAGCTGGCCAGAGCGATGGTCGGCGATGTGCTCGACGCGCTCAGCGAAACCGCCTCGATCCAGCGCACGATCGTCGTGACCCGCGAGGATTCCATCGCCGCCGCGGCACACGAGATTGATGCGCTGACCGTCGAGGACACCGCCGAGACAAGCCAGAGCGCGGCGGTCTCACTCGGCGTCGCGCGCGCGCTGGCCGATGGGTTCGAGCGCGTGCTGTGCATCCCCGGCGATTGCCCAGCACTCGACCCGGCGGAGCTCGACTCGCTGCTGGGCGCGCCTGACGCGCCCGGAGTGGTGATCGTCCCCGACCGCCACGGCACCGGCACCAACGGGCTGCTGCTGAAACCGCCGGATGCGATTGCCCCCAGCTTCGGCCCCGACAGCTGCGAGCGCCACCAGACCCTGGCGCGGGAGGCCGGCGTGGATCACCGCATCGAGCGCCCGGCCTCCTTGCTGCTCGACATCGATACCGGCGCTGACCTCACGATGCTGCGCGAACGCCTGTCGAGCGCGCAGACCCGCGCCCCGCGCACCCGCGCCGTGCTCGGCCTGTCCGTCAGTCGGCACGTCCTTTCCAGCACGACCGCCGTCTGATTCGAAGCCCCCCACCCACTCGATGTCGAGACTTTCCGCCCTCCCTACGACGACCCACGTCTGAGCTCACTCGGTGCCCAGTCTTTCTGCCCAGAGCCTCCCTGGCCTCCCCGAGATCCGCGCCGGGGACGACCTGACGGAGTTGATCGTTCACGCTCTCCACGCCGAGCACCCCCTGGCGACTCCACTGCACGACGGGCAGATCGTCGTGATCGCCCACAAGGCCGTCTCGAAGGCCGAGGGCGCGGTGGTGAAGCTCATCGATGTCGAGCCCGGCGCGCGAGCGCGCGAGCTGGCCGCCGAGCAGGGCAAGGACGCGCGCGCGGTGCAGGTCGTGCTCGACCAGTCCGCAGAGATCCTCCGTGCGGCCAACGGTGTGCTGATCAGCCGCACCCACCACGGCTTCGTCTGCGCCAACGCCGGCGTCGATGCCTCCAACGTCGCCGAGGAGCTTGGCGCCGAGACGCTGATCGTGCTCCCCCGCGACCCCGACGCCTCAGCGCGCGCGCTGCGCGCGCGCCTGCGGGCGCTGACAGGGGCCTCGCCCGCGGTGCTGATCACCGACAGCTTCGGCCGCGCCTGGCGCCATGGGCAGTGCGACGTGGCGCTCGGCTGCGCGGGGATGTCACCGCTGGAGGATTGGCGCGGGCGCACCGACTCGGTCGGCCTGGAGTTGCGCGCCACCTGGATCGCCGTCGCCGACGCCGCCGCCGCGTGCGCCGACCTCGCTCGCGCGAAGGACTCGCGCGAGCCCGTCGTTTTGATCGATGGCCTGGAGCGATTCGTCACCGCTGAGGATGGTCCAGGCGCTGTGGCGCTGCTGCGGCCGTTGACCGAGGACCTGTTCCGGTGATGTCGCTGTTGCTCTTTCGACGTTGAACGCGCGCGCGTACGTGTGTGCGTGCGCGTAGGCGCGCGTTCCGAGCCCTTTTGATGAGCTCGCCATCAGACCGGCGCCCCGGTGAGCTCCGGGGGCCGAGAGAAGCTCGCTGGACGTTGAAGGCGCGCGCGCGTACGCGTAGGCGCGCGCTCTGAGCCCTTTTGATGAGACTTCGCTCGCGGCGCCTCAGCTCGCGACGGCGACCGGCGGCTCGCCTGTCCTCGTCAGAGGGTAGCGGCGCCTGACCTCGTACAGCGTCGTGCGCTCGGCCGCGGGCCGGCCGGCCTCGTGCGCGGCAGCCACCAGCTGGTCAGGGTCCAGGCGCGTGCCGTGATAGGAGCCCGCCAGGCGGCTGATCGACTCCTCCATCAGCGTCCCCCCCAGATCGTTCACACCCCAGCGCAAGGACTCCGTGGCCGCCTCGATCCCCATCTTCACCCAGCTCGCCTGCAGACTGGGAATCGTGCGGCCGAGCGCCAGGCGGAAGACGGCGGTGTGCTTGAGGTTCTCCTCGCGTGATATCTCCTCCACCCCGTGCGTGCGCCCGAGCAGCGTCTGGAAGGGAATGAACGACAGCGGCACGAACTCCGTGATCCCGCCGGTGCGCTCCTGCAGCTCGCGCACGACGCGCATGTGCTCGGCCAGCTCCCACGGCTCCTCGATGTGACCGAACATGACCGTCGCGGTCGAGCGCAGCCCGGCGTTGTGCGAGGCCTCGATGATCTCCACCCAGCGCGCCACCGGCAGCTTGTTCGGTGAGATCCGTTCGCGCACACCGTCGTGCAGCACCTCCGCGGCGGTCCCCGGCGTCGATCCCAGGCCGGCGTCGCGCAACTGGGCGAACACCTCCGCCGGCGGCAGACCGGAGATGTCGCACATGTGCGCGATCTCCATCGGGCTGTACGCGTGCAGGTGCAGGTCGGTCCCGGCCTCGTGCGCGGTCGCCTTGGCGAAGCGCAGCCAGCCGAGGTAGTCCTCGAGGCTCCAATCGGGGTGGATGCCCGACTGGATGCACAGCTCGCTCGCGCCGTAGAAGATCGCCTCGCGCACGCGCCCCGCGAAGTCCTCGCGATCGTGCTCGTAGGCGTCCGGCGAGCGCTTGCCCTGGCCGAACCCGCAGAACGCGCAGCCAACCGTGCAGACATTCGACACGTTGATGTTCCGGTTGACCACGAACGTCACCGTCTCCCCCGCCAGTTCCTCGCGCAGCTCGTCCGCGGCCTGGCGGATCTCCTCGATCGCCTCCGGGCGCGTCTCCGCGAACATCGCCGTCAGCTCGTCGGCGCTCAAGGCGATCCCATCACGGCCCTTCGCGATCGCACCGGCCACCAGATCCAGGCGGATCGGCGCCGGTGGCTCCGTGCGGGTGGTCGGACCTCCAGATCCCCTGCGCGGGATGAAGCTCCAGTACTTCAGCTTGATCGTGTCCATCACGCCCTGCGCGACCCACTCGGGGGTCGTGTACTTGGGGTAGACGCACAGCCGCTCGGTCAGCGCGACGCCATCTGCCTGCAGCTGCTTGCGCACCTGGTGGGGCGAGGGGAACGGGTGCTCCGGGGAGATGTGATCGCCGTTCGCGCTCAGACCGCCGAGGTCCGTCGCGCCGGCCTGCACGAGCTCGCCCCACCAGTCGGCCAGGTTCGGCGGGATCTGGATGCCGACTTCCGGCATCAGCCGGCGGGTCTCGGCGATCAGGCGCTTCATGTCCTCGATGCTCACCGCACAGGCCCACTCCGGCAATGGCAGTTCCGGACGGTGGCGGGTCGAGACCAAGTCAGCGGAGCCTGCGTTTGTGGAGTCCGGGTTTGTGGAGTCCGAGTCGGTGGGATTCGCTTTGGCTGAGACCTCATCCACGCCGGTACGCCAGTACTCGCGCGCGGCCGCGTCGGCGATCTCCGCGGGCTCTTCCCCGTAGTAGCTCTGATGGGGAACGAAGTTCTGCAGGATCACCTCTTGGATGTGCCCGTGCCGGGCATGGGCGGCGGCGATCGCTTCGAGCGATTCGATGCGCTCCCGCTCGGTCTCGCCGATCCCGACGAGGATGCCGCTCGTGAACGGAATCTTCAGCTCGCCGGCCGCTTCGATCGTCTCCAGGCGTCTGGCGGGATGCTTCGTCGGCGAGCCCGCGTGGACGGTCTGCATCAACCGCTCGGACACCGACTCCAGCATCAGCCCCTGCGAAGCGGTCACCTCGCGCAGACGGGCCAGATCCTCGCGCGAGAGCACTCCCAGATTGGTGTGCGGCAATAACCCCCGCTCGAGCGCCAGTTCGCAGGTCCACACGACATACGCGGTGAAGTCCTCGTGCCCGTACTCGCCCAGCCGCGCGCGCACCTCGGGGTTGACCTCGGGACGCTCACCGGTCAGCACCAAGAGCTCCTTCACCTGCCGCTTGGCCGCGCCGTCGAGGATCCCCAGCACCTCGTCGGGCGCGTACAGATGTGCCTTGTGCGTGGCGAACGCGCAGTACTTGCAGTAGCAGCGACACGTCCGCGACAGCGACAGCGTCAGGTTGCGTGAGAAGGTGACTCTACGGCGCACCCTGCGCAGTGTATGACTACATCGAGAGTCCGTCCGACCGGGATCGTAAGTTGGCGACATGTCCGAAGACACCCTGCGTCGCGCGGTCGCCGAGATGATCGGTGCGTTCACGCTCACATTCGTCGGAGCCGGCGCCGCCGCGGCCGCCGGTGTCGCCCACGACACCACGCTGATCGGCGTGGCGATCGCCAACGGGCTCGCGATCGGTGTGATGGTCTGCGCGCTCGGGTACATCTCCGGGGGCCATTTCAATCCGGCGATCACGTTCGGCTTTCTGATCACCCGCCGGATCAAGCCGGCGCTCGCGGGCGTCTACTGGGTCGCGCAGTTCGGCGGCGCCGCGCTCGCCGCGCTGCTCGTCAGACAACTGCTCCCGCGCGCCACGACCGAAGCCGTGAGCCTCGGCGTGCCGGCGCTCGGTCACGGCGTAAATGCCAGCTCCGGGTTTCTGCTCGAGGCCGTGCTGACGTTCTTCCTCGTGCTCGTCGTGTTCGGCGCCGCGGTCGACACGCGCGGCCCGTTCAACGCCGTCGCCGGCCTGGCGATCGGGCTGACGATCTCGATCGACGTGCTGTTCGGCGGGCCGTTCACCGGTGCCGCGATGAACCCTTCGCGCGCGTTCGGACCGCAGCTCGTCGGCGACCATTGGGCCAACGGCTGGGTCTGGTACGTGGGGCCGGTGCTGGGCGCCGCGGTTGCGGCGCTGCTTTACGAGTTCTTGTATCTGCGTCCGTCTGCATCCGAGCCGGAGGGGCCGCCCGAGACGGGTGTGCTCGAGCCCGGCGTCAGCGATACCGCGGCGAGCTGAGCCGCGCTGAGGCGCTGCACGCACAGCGCGGCCGCACAGCTCACCGTCACACAGCACACCTCACTTCCGCGGCGAGCCGACACACACAGCGCACGCTTACCGCGCACTGCGCACAAGTCGCATCGCACCCCCCGGGAATGAGACGGCTGCGGGACGGGACTATTCTCCGCCGTCATGAGCCCCGCAACCCGTGTCTACCTCGCCCGTCACGGCCAGACCGCCTACAACCTCGAGGGCCGTTTCCAGGGCCAGCTGCCGGTGCCGCTCGACGACACCGGGCGCACGCAGGCGGGCATTCTGGCGGAGCGGGCCGCCGGCTACGGGTTCAAGGCGCTGTGGTGCAGCACGTTGCTGCGCGCGCGGGAAACGGCCGAGATCGTCTCGGCGAGGATCGGGCTGGAGGCGAAACCGGACGCGCGGCTGGTGGAGACCGACGCGGGCGACTGGACGAACAGGCCGTTCAGCGAGGTGCAGCCCGAAGCGCCCGAGCTGTTCGAGCAGTTCTTCACCGGCGACCCCGCCTTTGCGTTCCCCGGGGGGGAATCGTTCGCCCAGCAGGAGATCCGCGTCGATGCCGCGCTGCGCGAGATCGAAGTCGGCGCGCTGCCGGCGCTCGTCGTCTGCCACGGCATGGTGATCCGCGCGGCGCTCTCCGTCCGCGCCGGTGAATGGCTGCCGAACGGCCGGCGCGTGCAGAACGGCGCGATCGTGCCACTCGATCCTGCCGCGGCGGCTGTGTCAGACCCCGGCGACGAGGGCGCGACGCAGGCGAGCTGAGCCGAATATTTCCGGCTGGCTGTTTGGTAGTGTTGACATTCTACTCGCTGATCAAGGTCATAGGTGAATGAAATGTGGAGCATTGAGCGACTGAAGCTTTTTGTAGCGGTGCTTGGAGGCGTCAGCATCCCAGCCTGCGCGGCCGGCGTTCTCCTTGCGCGCTTGCATGCCGGCTCCGACTGGTACTACGGCGTATGTCTGTTGCTGGCAAGTCTGGCGTTTTTTCGCGTGATGTTCCCAGGGCTGGGAATCCCCCAGCGCTACATCGAATTCCCTCCGCGCAAACCTGCGCAGACTCCGAACGTCAGTCCGCCAAACGCCTGACGAGCTCAGCACCTTCGCGGGCCATCCGCGAGCGGGGAACAACGAGGTCGAACCCGGCCTCCTCGGCACGTTCGCGTACAGAGACGTCCACATGCGCGTAGAAGCCGAGGGTACGCGTCTGCGCGAGAACTCCCTCGGCTGAGAGGGCTTCCACAAGCGCCGGACCATCCAGAGCGTCGTTCGTCAGATCGACGACGAGCATGGCAACGGCCGGCGCGGCGATGTCCCCAAGCCGGTCCCGTAAGCGGGTCTCGTCCCCCACCAGCTCGACCTCGTGACCGGCGGCCGTGAGCATGCCCTGCACCTGGGAGCCGAACAGTAGATCGGGGATCAGCGCCACCACGCGCGCCATCTCTTAGATGCCCCCGAGATCCACGAGCTTTACCCGAGAGTCCTGAAGTACGAATCTGATCTCAGATCGCTTTCGTCATTGAAGCCGCCGAGGCGTGGTCTCGCGCCTATTGCGCGCGCAGGCGGCGGAAATCGTCGCGCACCGACTGCGGGCGACCCCACATCTGCGTGACCTCGGCGCGCCCCGAGCGCACCTCGCGGACGATCAGCTCGCCCTCGATGCCGGCGTCGTCCAGCAGGCCGAGCGTTCCGTGGACCGTCGGCGCGGAGGCGGCGTGACCGAAGCGATGGGCGACGGGCAGGCGCCAATGCCAGTCGTGGTGGGAGTACGGCTGCGCGTTGCACGTCACCAGATAGACCGAGGCGTCCACGTAGCGCGACTCGTCGGCGAGCCTGAAGTCCAGCTCCAGATCGGTCCAATCGTCGGGCAACGAGTCGACGATCGTCTGGAATGTGTCCGCGAGGGCCATCTCGGATGAAGCCTAGCGTGGCTATCCTCGAATTTGTGGGCACCGTCGACACATCCCTGCTGGATGCCGAGTACCGGACCCTCACCGAGGGCTGTGGCCTGCTCGATCGCTCCGAACGGGGCAAGCTCGCTCTGAGCGGCTCCGGAGCGAAGGAGTTTCTCGCGGGGCAGGTGACCAACGACACCGAGGCCCTGTCCCCCGGGAGCGGCTGCTACGCGGCGTTCCTCACGCCGAAGGGCAAGATGCTCGGCGATCTGCGCGTGCTCGACCTCGGCGAGGAGCTGCACCTCGACACCGAGCGCGTGGCGCTCCAGGCCCTGTTCGACATGATCCGCCGCTTCAAGATCGGCTACGACGTGCAACTGCACAAGCGCACCGTCGAGAGCTCGCTGCTCTCGCTGATCGGACCAAAAACCCAATCCACAGCTGCTCGAGCCGTCCGCGCCGCCACCACGGCGCACGAGACCACTGATCGCGATCCGCAAGCGCTCGCATTGCCGGACACCGAGCACGCGAACGCCCGCGCGGAGATCGGGGGTGTGGCGAGCATCCTCGTGCGTACCGATGTCGGTATCGACATCATCTGCGACGCCTCCGACCGCTCGGCCGTAAGCGAGGCGCTACTTCAGGCGGGAGCCCAGCCCGTGAGTGAGGCGGCTGCGGAGATCGTCCGTGTCGAGCACGGCCGGCCCCGTTATGGAGTCGACCTCGATGACACCGTCATTCCCCAAGAGGCATGCCTGAACGAGCGCGCGGTGAGCTTCACGAAGGGCTGCTACGTCGGCCAGGAGACCGTCGCGCGCCTGTTTTACAAGGGCAAGCCCAACCGTCACCTGCGCGGCCTGCGCCTGTCGGCACCAGCCGAACCGGGCGTAGAGCTGCAGCTGGGCGAGCGCGTCGTGGGCCATTTGACAAGTGCTGTCCTCTCCCCCGCCCACGGTCCGATCGGCCTGGCGCTCGTGCGCCGCGAGGCAGAGCCGGGAGCGACCGTCTCCGTCGGCGGGGACGGCCTCGGCGCCGAGGTGACCGAGCTTCCATTCCGGGGTTGATCGAGCCTCTGTTCGATTCCCTGGGCTGGCCCGCTGGATCTCGCGTTTGACCCTCGCCGAATCTCGGGTCGAATCCCGGGCCCAATCCCCGGTAAGCCCCCGCTGCCGCCCCAAGATAGGATTACCGGCGTATCCGTTCCCGACACGCGAGGTCAAAATCACCGTGGCAATCGATCTGCAACAAGTCTCCGAGGTTCTCGTCGAACCCGGTGAGCTGCCCAAGACGATGGCCGCCTGGGTGATTCGCGAGGAGCGCTTCGGCGAACCGAAGGACGCCTTCCAGCTCGAGGAGATCGAGGTGCCCGAGCCGGGCGCCTTCGAGGTGATCGTGCGCGTGATGGCCGCGGGGGTCAACTACAACAACGTGTGGGCGGCCCTCGGCGAGCCCGTCTCGGTGATGCGCTACGGCGACCACCCCGAGTTCGGCCACCACATCGGCGGCTCCGACGCGTCGGGGATCGTCTGGAAGGTCGGCGCCGGCGTGACGCGCTGGAAGGTCGGCGACGAGGTCGTCGTGCACTGCAACCAGGCCTCCTACGAGGATCCCGAGGTGCACGGCCTCGACCCGATGGCCGCGCCCTCGCAGAAGATCTGGGGTTATGAGACAACCTGGGGCTCGTTCGCCCAGTTCACGAAGGTGCAGGCCCAGCAGCTGCTGCCCAAGCCCAAGGCGCTGACCTGGGAGGAGTCGGCCTCCTACGGCCTCGTCTACTTCACCGCCTACCGCATGCTGCTCACCCGCTGCCAGATGCAGGCGGGCGCGAACGTGCTGATCTGGGGCGCGGCCGGCGGGCTCGGCGTGTTCGCCACGCAGCTGTGTGCCGCCGCGGGCGCCAACTGCGTTGGCGTCGTCTCCTCGGAGGAGAAGGGCGAGCTGGTCAAGCGCCTCGGCGCCGTCGACTACATCAACCGCGACGAGTTCGCGGGGATGATGCGCAAGGGCGGCGAGACAGACGAGGAGGAGGCCGCGCGCTTCAAGGTCTCGCGCGCGTTCGCCAAGCGCGTCAAGGAGATCCTCGGCGACGCGCCCGACATCGTCTTCGAGCACGTCGGCAAAGCGACGTTCCCGACGTCGGTGTTCACCGCCAAGACGTTCGGCAAAATCGTGATCTGCGCCGGCACCACGGGCATCGACCTCGACTTCAACGTCGCCTACCTGTGGATGCGCCAGAAGGAGATCCTCGGCTCGCACTTCGCCAACGCGTACGAGTGCACGAAGGCCAACGAGCTGATCGAGTCCGGCCAGATCCGCCCGGTGCTGTGGCGCACGCTCGGCTTCGAGGGCGTCGCCGAAGCACATCAGCTGATGCTCGAAAACAAGCATTTGGGCAAGATCTCGATCCTCGTCGGCGCGACCGAGCAGGGCCAAGGCAAGACCGCTGACGGCCTTGGGGCCATCCACGCCGAGGTCGGAGCCTGAGATGGCCGGCACGGTGATCATCCCGTGGTACTCCACGGGCTTCCGCGGCGCCGACCTGGAGACCGCGCTCAACGAGCTCGCTCCCACGGCGCTGCGCTACGGCGCCACCTCCTACGCGGTCTACCGCGCCCGCGATGACCGCTACAAATTCCAGCAGTTTGCGGCCTTCGAGGACAAACTCGATTGGGAACGCTACTGGGAGGGCCCTGAGCTGACGGATTTCCGCGTGATCCACTCCAGCTGGTATCAGGTCCCGGTGCTCTACAGCTGGTGGGACCTCACCGCAGGCGGGGGTTTGATCACGGCTTCGGCGGTGCCCAACGGGCACAGCAACGGGGCCGGTAACGGCGCTCCTCGCCCAGTCGAAGGCGAGAGCGCTTAGCAACCCTGGGCCGGGCCGACCTCGGCCCACCGCCGAGCATCGTAAGGCCGGCCGGCCCTCCCCTGGCCCTCCCCTACGGCGTCACGACCGGCCCGGGTGTGCATCGACCGGCGAGCCGATCGTCGGATCGCGCCGCCGCAGGCGCACTCCCCCAAGCTCGATCGTCTCGCGTCCACCGGGCAGCTCGTGCGGGAGCTCGACCGCGATCTCCACCAGCCCTTCCGCGAGCTCGTTCGCGGCCGTCTCGAAGCGGACCTCGCCGCCGTCCAGGCGCAGCACCGGCCGATCCCCACCACTCACACCGAGGCCCAGCACCTCTGCCCAGCGCGCCGCCACGGCCACTGGATCGCTCACCGCGAGCGTGACGCCCGCCAGACGTCCGGGCGGGCCGGCGCCGATCTGTCCCGTCCACTGCGGCCCACCCCAGCGCCACGTGCCGTACGGCTCGGAGCGGTCGAGCGAGACGATCGCTCCGCGCATGTCCGCCGGGTGCAGGTGCGTGGTCGAGATGTCAGGCAGATCGATCTGCCACGCCACGCGCGCGCCCAGCCCCCGCGCGCGCTCGCGTGCGCCCTGCAGGTCCTCGATGTCGAAGATCACCATGTAGCCGCCGTCGCCGCCCTGGCGCGCGAGGTAGCGGCCGGCCGCGGTGTCCGGCTCGGTCGGCGAGACGACCTCGACGAAGCAGTCGCCCAGCGCGAACACCACGTTCGCCAGGCCGAACGCGCCGACCCCGGGGTCGCGAAACGGCTCGTCGAGGTCCAGCGCGGCCTTCAGCGCCGATGCCACGGGCTCGAGCTCGGCGGCGACGAGCACCGCCTGGCGCAGCCTCACCCTCGATCCGCCCGCACCGATGGAGGTCAAGGCCGCCGTCTCCGCAGGGTGCACATGCGTCTCCGCGGGATGCACATGCGCCTATCGGCCCAGCGGCGCGAAGCGCGGGTCGCGCCGCTCGAGGAAGCTCGTGACGCCCTCGACGAAGTCAGGAGCGGTGAAGGACTCGAGCATCAGCCGGTCGGCCTCGGCGAGGGCCTCGGGCAGCTCGCGGGCGAGGTCTGAATAGACCTGTCGCTTGATCGTGGCCATGCTCGCCGGCGAGCACTGCAAGGCAAGCTCGCGCGCGTAGGCGAGCGTCCCCTCGAGCAGCGTCTCGGGGGCGAGCACGCGGTTGACCAAGCCCAGCTCCTGTGCCTCCTCCGCCAGCACCACCCGGCCGGAAAGCAGCAGGTCGAGCGCTCGCGCGGGGCCGATCAGCCGCGGCAGCATCCACGAGATGCCGTGCTCGGCCACCAGCCCGCGGCGCGCGAACGCGGTCGTCAGCTTGGCGCCCTCGGCGGCGAAGCGCACGTCGCACATCAGCGCCTGCACCAAGCCGATCCCGGCGCACGCGCCGTTGATCGCCGCGATGACCGGCTTCGGAATCGACAGCGCGAAGCTCTGCGGGCGGCGCTCCAGGGTGGCCTCTGCGCCAATGTCCAACTTGCCCTCGCCGAGCGCCTGCAGCTCCTGCATGTCGGCACCCGCGCAGAAGCCGCGGCCGGCGCCCGTGACGACGATCACGCGGACCTCCTCCGCTTGGCCGCACTCCTCGAGCATCGCGAAGTAGACGCGTTCCAGCTCCGCGGTCCACGCGTTCAGGCGGTCGGGGCGGTTGAGCGTCAACAGCGCCACTCCGTCCTGCACCTGTTTCTGTACCACTTCGCTCATGTTCGCTCCTCCCAGTTGCTCACCAGCACTTCCGCGAGCCTACAGGGTGCAGGAGTTCGCCGACCTCGCACAGAGGGCCACGGCCGTGACCCCGCCACGCGCGAGGCGATCATCGAGCGTCACGCCGGCGCCGTCCGGGCAAAATCTCATCGCCGTCGTCGTGGTGCTGTAAAATAACGATATGGACAGTGCGATATCCGCTGCGGCACTCGCGCGGGAGCTCGGGACCAGCGTGCCGCGTGTGGTGCGCGCAATCGAACGCGTGGGACTCGATACGCGCCAGGACAACGGACGCATGAAGCTCGAGCCCACGGATGTCGCGCGCCTGCGCGAGGAGTTGGGCGTCTCTCCTGCTCGCGTCCCCGGGCTGACGCCCACCGAGGTCAAGGTCCTGGCCGCGCTGGCCCGGGCGCCGCTCGGTCTGAGCTCCGCGCGGACCGTCGCCGAGCGCGCCGGCGTCGCCCCGACGACCGCGAGCCGCGCGATCGGATCGCTGCGCGAGCAGCGACTCGTGACGGTCGAGCAGCGCACGCTGCCGGCTGGACGCGCCCGCACGGTAGATCTGATCCGCGTCGACTATGGCTCACCGGGCTGGCAGCGGCTCGCGGGCGCGATCGCGCACGTGCGACCCCAGGCGCGCCGCCGGAAGGCTTCTGATCCGCGTGTTCCCCCAAGGCTCAGACACCTGTTCTGGAACACCGCCCCCTCGCAGCTCGACACCCAACGCGCCGGCGGCTATATCGCCCGACGGTTGTTGACCGTGGGCGACCCCGAGGGTCTTGCGTGGGGCGCCGCGAACCTCTCCGCCACAGACTGGCGGCACGCCGCCCGCACACGCGGCATAACCCCCCAACGCCGCGTGCTCGCACATAACTACGCCGCCGCCCGGAATCGCGATGACACTTCCCGCTGACCTCACGGAGATTCTGCCGCTCCAGACCGCCTGGGCGTGGGAGCACATCGCTCCCGTCCTCCCCCACAGCTGCCGGCTCGCCGGAGGAACCGCGCTCGCGGTGCACCTGCACCACCGCCAGAGCCGCGACCTCGACTTCTTCTACAAAGACCCGAACCTGGACCTCGCCGCGCTCGAGCAGGAACTGTCGCAACTCGGCTCGTTCGCCGTGAGCAGTCGTGCGCCCTGCACCCTCAACGGAATCCTGCATGGCGCCAAGCTGCAGTTCCTGGATGCCCAAGATCAGATCGACCTCGACCAGCCCGAGCCACACGCCGGGATCTTCGTGTCCAGCCTCGCGGATCTGTTTGCGATGAAGGCCAAGGTGATCGGCGACCGCGGCGAGCTGCGCGACTACTTCGACCTCAAGCGAATCGAGGAGCTCACCGGCCGCGGCTTCGAGGAAGGCATCGGCCTCTACATGACCCGCTACCAGGTGCCGCCAGAGCACCCGAGCATCGGGCACATCGTCGAAGCGCTCGCCTATCTCGACGATGTGGACGAAGACGACATGCTCCCCGAGGACAGGGCGACGATCGCCGCATACTGGAAGCGTCGCCAGCCCGAGATCAGCCGCAGCCTGGCTCGCTTTCCGGGCGCGTAGCGTTGCTATGTCCCGGTGATGTCGCCCGAGAGGATCATTTTCAATCGCCTATGTGGTGGACAAGTGATTTTGTCCAAAATAAAGCATCTGAATCCCGGTGCCGCCTGACCAGCGAAACCTGATCTTGTCGTGATTTTATGGAAGATGGCACGCTCGATTACGTCGCCCGCACCCCCAACCCCAGGCGAGCATAGCGCGGGCCCCATCGGCCCCCGCACCGCTGGCCGGCACCGCGACGGTGCAGAGCAGCCGAGGTATAAGGGCGCCGTGGCCCGCTGGGGCCAGGCCACGGCACGCCGTGAGAGCCAGGCAGTGGGTGTTGCCAGGTTCTCCCTCGAGCGCCGCCGGGAGAGGGACGCGGAGCGGCGCTCAAGCTCTATAGCTGGGAATGGGAGAGTGATAGAGAAAAAAGAGAAGAAACTCTCATTGTTGTTGTGTGCTCGGCCCTGTGGCGCCAGTTGGCCCCAGTGAGCAGCGCTGTTCATCTGGCACCGAAACGCCTGCTCCGCTAAGCGAGTGCAGGCGGCGACCGGGACTCGAAGGGCCCCGGTCGCCGTGGCCGGCTCAATCGTGGACCTCACCCGATCGTGAACGACTCGCTGCGGATCGTCTCATCGCGGCCGGCTCCGCTGATCAGCGTAAGCGTGTAGTGGCCCGGCCGGAGCTTGCGCAACGGCGTCAGCCGCAGGCTCATGCGCCCATCCGTGCCGCGCTCGGCCCCGGCCGCGTACACGACTCCGTGACGCGAGAGCGTCGCGCGGTCGGAGGAGCCCGTGGCGGTAAACTTGGCCGTGCCCGAGACAAGCTTGGTCGTGCACTTCTGCTTCTTCCCGACCTTCTTGCACGTCACGAGCTGGACCTTGCCCGCGGGACCAGCAGGACCAGCGACGCCGGCCGGCCCCTGAGCGCCAGCGGCGCCGCTAGGCCCATTGGCGCCTTTTTCGCCCTGTGCGCCGTTTGCTCCCGCAGCGCCCTTTTCGCCTGCTGGGCCGGCGGAACCCGCGTCACCGGCGGGGCCCGCTTCGCCTTTCGCCCCGTTGCTCCCGTTCGTACCAGGCGCGCCAGGCGTACCCGGTGTGCCTGGAGGGCCTTCTTTGCCTTCTTTGCCTTCTCCTCCGGCAGACCCGGATGCCCCTGTACCCACCAGCCCGATCGCATTTGTGCCTTCATCGCTGAACCACATACCCCCTGGTCCTGCCGCGATATTCGCAAATGACGGTTCGCGGCCGCCCGTGAAACCAAAGCTGAACTCGGTGATCGCGCCGTTTGGCGCCACCCGCCCGACCGCCTTTGTCGCGCCCTTATCGGTGAACCACATGTTGCCTTCGGGACCCGCCGCGATCCCAAGGGGTTCGGCTCCAGGATTCAATCCGGCACTGAACTCGGTGATCGTCCCACTCGGCGTTATCTCACCGATCGCCGGGGTAGTACCTATATTGGTGAACCATGTGTTGCCATTCGCACCCGGCGCGATCCCAAATGGTTCGTCTCCAGGAGTCAAACCGGAGCTGAACTCGGTGATCGTCCCACTCGGCGTTATCTCACCGATCGCCTTCGTAGTGCCGAGATCGGTGAACCACATATTGCCATCGGCACCTGGCGCGATACCAAATGGAAAGGCTCCAGGATTCAGTCCGGTACTGAACTCGGTGATCGTCCCACTCGGCGTTATCTCACCAATAGCTCCTTCTTGCTCCGTAAACCACATGTTGCCATCGGCGCCTGGCGCGAGTTCATATGGTTGAGCTCCAGGATTCAATCCGGCACTGAACTCGGTGATCGTCCCACTCGGCGTTATCTCACCGATCGCCTTTGTAGTACCCACATCCGTGAACCACATGTTGCCATCGGCGCCCAGCGCTACATAGTACGGCTGAGCTCCAGGATTCAATCCGGCACTGAACTCGGTGATCGTCCCACTCGGCGTTATCTCTCCGATCGCCTTTGTAGTGCCGAGATCAGTGAACCACATGTTGCCATCGGCGCCTAGCGCGATATCGTAAGGTTTGGCTCCACTGTTCAACCCGGTACTGAACTCGGTCACAGAACCCAACGGCGCCGCATATGCACCGGCCGTGAACATCAGCATCGCTGCAGCGATGCCGGTGAGTGACGCCAGGACGCAAACCCTGTACACCCTGTCGAAGACCCTGCTCATGTTGCATCCTCCCCTTAGACGAGCCCAAACTCGGGCATGATCGGTCCTGTGTAGCGAACAGCACGACGTTGCCTGGCGCCACACTGTCCAAGATGACCGCCCCCTCTGAAAAGTCAATGTTTCGCGCCGAATGTTTCCTAACTACTTCCCCCGGAAATAGTCGGGGGTCTGTCCGGTGGCGTTAGGAGAATTGTTCCTGCTTATGCGGGCTTTCTCGACCGGTTGGAGGTGTCATGCTGACGCTGCGGGGTGGGCAGGTGGAGTGTTTGTGGGACGAGGTGTTGCCGATCGGGGCGCGGGAGCTGCCCGAGGATCTGGCGCGTCTGGATCGGGTGCTGAGCGACTCGGTGTTGCTGGAGCCGGTCACGGCGGCGTGGAAGCAGTCGGCGCGCGAGCGTGGCCGGCCGTCGATCTCGATGGAGAGCTTCGTGCGGTTGATGATCATCAAGCAGCGCACTGGCTGGGGCTACGAAACGCTGGTGCGAGAGGTCTCAGACTCGCTGCACCTGCGACGGTTCTGTCTGATCGCGATCGATCAGCGTGTACCGGAGGAGTCGACGGTGCGCAAGCTCGCTCGCCGGCTGGGAGCCGAGGTGGTGGCGGAGATCACCAGAATCGTGATCGAGAAGGCTCAGCGCGAGACACGTTTTCGCGGGAGGGCGGCGAGGATCGACTCGACGGTGGTGGAGGCGGACATCCGCTACCCGTCCGACGCGATGCTCGCGTTGCAAGGTGTTCGGGTGCTGGCGCGAGAGAGCAAGAAACTCACGGCGATGATCAAGGGCGAGACGACGCGGGTCACGGATCGTTCGCGTTCGGTTGGGCGGGCTGTCCGTGCGATCTCAAAGACTCTCGCGCGTCGCACGGGTCAGGCGAAAGCGGAGGTGATGAAGTTCAACGAGCGTGCCGGGCGGCTGATCGCGCGCTCGGTGAGAGAGGCAAGAAGACTGGCGGTGCAGGCCAGGGCCGCGGCGCGTGGCCGCGGCGCACAGGCCAAGCTCAGGGCGGCGGGAAAGCTCGAGCAGTTTGCAGCGCGTTGCCAGAAGGTCACAGAGCAGATCGACCGTCGCTCAAGAGGGTTGAAGATCGCCGACCGGCTGGTTTCACTCGCCGACCCCGACGCACGGCCGATCCGCAAGGGCAAGTTCGGCAAACCAACGGAGTTTGGGTACGTCGCGCAGATCTGCGAGGTGACCGAGAACACGAAAAGGGGCGCCCGCGGGTTCATCCTGCCCGCCGGCCACGCACCCGGCAACCCGGCCGAGAACCGGCTGCTACCCCAAACCGCCCGCGAGCTCGAACATGCCGGGATCACGCTCAGAGAGATCGTCTGCGATGGCGGCTTCCAGCCCATCTCGACCAAAGACGCGTTCCCCGACCTCGCCGACCGGCAGATCCAGATCTCTGGCCGCCACGAGCCAGGATCACGCAGAACCCGCAAGCGCAGAGCGCGCTACCGGACCGGGATCGAGGGCCGCATCAGCCACCTCAAGCGCGGCTACGGGCTACGCCGAACGAGACTGAAGGGCGATAGCGGGATGAGAACCTGGACAGGGTGGGCGATCCTCGCCTACGACCTCGACACCCTCGCCATCCGCACCCACTGAAACACTCCCCACCAGCCCGCGACTCCAACCGGGCACCCATAAGCCTGACTCGGCCGCGCCCAGCCGGACGCGGCCGTTTCAGTCCCGGGCTTTTATCCGGGGGAAGTAACTAGCCGACCAGCCAAGGATGTCTCCGAACGAGGATCGACCAATCGCCTCGCCGATGGGGCCCGCCCGTGGTGCGGCGGGCCCCATGCTCGGCTTAGGACAGATGCTTCGTTGTTGCTATTCGCTTGCTTTTACCGCTGCGGCGTTGGCGCTTTCCAGCTTGCCGGTGAGGATCGCGGTGTTGTGCCCCGCCGCGGCAGGCACACCAAAGACCGAATCAACCAGTTTATCGACGAGCGCCGAGAACGGCGCGCCGCAACCTGTCGCTTCAGGCGCCGCGAACGCGTTGTCAACGAGCGAGCCGCCACTGAGGACGATTATGTTGAATTCGTCTTTGAATTCGATCGAGCCTCTGTTGCCTTTGATCGGTTTGTTTGGTTCCGGCGGACTCGTCGTACCTGTCGTGAGGTTTAGTACAACCGGATTGGCTTCAGAGCCCACGTAACAACTGCTCCCAAGGAACACGTTGCTGAGCTTGATCTTCACCGGCAGCGACAGTGCAACCCCAGTTTCGGCAATCAGGTTGTCCGTGTTGATGCCGATGTCGCTTGCGGGCTTCGCGAGTTCGGTCGTCTCCGTGACACCCGTCAACCCCTTGTTTATCATTTCTTCGAACTTTTCTTTTTGTTCTTTATTCAGGGATTCAGGAGGTTTGATCCCAAACAGCCCGCCAGGGACGTTCAGTGGCGTTTTCGACAGCGTTTCGCCGTTTTCCGCGCCGACGAACGTGAGTGCGCCCGTTTCTGGGTTTTCGATCGTGCCACCCTGCAGCGTGATCGTCTTGTTGATCGGCACAATCTTTTTGCCGACCGTGAATTCACCACTGTTCGTATCAGCAACCAAACAGCTCGAAACGCTGGGGTTACTCAACGGACAATCCGCGAATGGAGTGTAATCGCCCGTGGGATGATGTTCCACTGCCAACGCCGGCGAAGCGACCGCCAACGGCACTATCAACGCAGCCACGGCGACAAGCGCGTGCCTGCAAATACCCATTATGCGATGTTTATGATTCATGAATGATAAGCCTCCTTAGGCTCAGTTAATGCTGCTTGTTGTGCTTCCTCTTCACCCCGGCCTTGGCCGAGGCGTACTGCTTCCGGGCCCGCTTCTCACAGCCAGCCCGCTTGCCCCTTACCTTCTTCCGGCAAGTTTCCAGCGCCTTGGCGAGCTTCTGCGCCCGCGACAACGCCTTCGCGCACCCCACCACCGCAATCTTCGTGGTCTGTTTGACCACCGCGCCGTTCTGGCCGGTGATCACCGTCGGTACGGTGAGGGCCTGCCCGCAGAGGCTGTATTTCGCACTCTGGGGGACATCCGTCCCGAGGATCGAGTACCTCCCCGTCGGGAGTTTCAGCTCGAAGCTACTAACAGGGGCATCCGGGATCGATTTGAACGTGCTCGAAGTGATGCCCTTCTTGATCTGCGTGTTCCCATCGAGGATCAACGTGATGCCTTCACCCTGCAGCACGATCTCGAGGTCGGGGAACGCCTCGCCACCATGGCTGACGATGTACGCAGGGCCGCTCAACGGGTGCGCGAGGACCGGTGTAGTCGCGGTCGCCATGCCGACGTTCGATGCGGCGGGGCAACTCGCCGGGTTCGCCGCAAACGTCGCCGCCAAACACGCCTTCTGGAGTGTCGTCAGACGCGAGGGCAGCTGCTTGGGGAGGTCGACCTTGACCGACTTGATGTTCGCATAGGCACCCTCGGGGCCAGTCGGATAAAGCACCTTCACATCCAACGACGCACCACCGACTTTGCTGGCCTGCCCCACAGTCGAAACCACGAACTTAGGGGCGAACTTCAGACCCGCACAACCGGTCGCCGCGAACGGGCTCGACACGTTCGCACTCGCGCCCTGCTCGCCGGTGAGCGTCGCGGCGATGCTCTGCTGGGCACAGCTCGTCGGATTGAACGTAAAGGAAGGACGGGTGATTTCCGTGTAGACCGTGCGCAGCCGGAACGGCACGCCGTCCCTGCTCTGCGGCAATGGGTCACTCGTGACCATCACCTGGCTGGTGTTCGGGTTGATGTGGATCGACGCCCGCACGACCACGTTGCCGAGGTTGAACGGACCCGCGACCGCGGGCACGACTATCGACAGGCCGAACGGCTGGCCCTTGTAGCCCACCGTCAGATACACGCGCCCCCCCGAGACATAGAGGGGGTGTTCCCCGGGGCCGGCGAGCACGCTCGCCGTGCCGAGCTGACTTTCAGGACCGCACGTACCCGCGTTCGCCTGTGCTTCGCCGCACAGCGGGATTCCCGCGATCTTCCCCAGCAATCCTGGTGGCAGCGTCACGCTGAAACCCGAGAGGTCTTGTTCGCGATCCTGACGCGAGAACGACAGCACAAACGGGCTGAACCCGCCCGCGGCGGGGCTGGTCGTGCCGGCACTGAAGCCGGGAGCGAACGGGATGTTCGACGGGCACGCCCCGCCTTTGCCGTCCCAGTCGATGTTGAACGGCGGCGAGGCCTGCGAAGAGGACTGTCCGGCCCACGAGGTTAGTGTCGAGCTCGTCGCGAAGGAGCCACACGCCTGCGGGTTGGCGAGCGGGGCCCTGGGACCACCGTGGAAGTGCAGCTTCAACTCGTTGAACGGCAGCTGCGGATTTTCTGAGAACGTCGCCGAAAGCTGACCCGTGGACGGGTTCGCCGACACCGCCCCCGCGAGCTTGATCACGACCCCCGAGCCGGCCGCTTCGATGTACAACCCGTACAGTTCACCGTTGCTCGTGCTCGCTTCCGTGCAAGCCGACTGGCCCGCCCCGCCGCACTTCGGCTGCGCCAGATAGACGTGGCCCTTCAACGGTTCTTCCAAAAGCGGCGTTACAATTTCCACCGTCCCCAGCGTCGAGGCTTTCGGACAGTGCCCAGCGATGAGATGCGAAAGGCCGTCGGGGCCGATTTCTTCGCCTTCGCCGGGTTCGTCGGGAAGATGATTACCCGAGGGGAGATCGATGCCGTTGGGACCGTTCGCTTCACAGCCTTCAAGACCATTCGCGGCCGACGGGGACACCGAGATGCCTGCGGGCAGCGTCACGGACGCTTCCTTCAGGTCCGGTGTCGCGGTTTCTTCGAACAGCGACTTCTGCGGTACTTCGAGGTTCACGTCATACGCCGAAGGCTCGTCGGCCTGGCTCGAGCCTTCGCCTTCCGCGCTCGACGGCGCAGGCGCCATCTGCAGCCGGGGTTCGAACTGTAAGAGGTCGCAGTCTTCGATCTGGGGATAGGTGACCGCCATCTTCGATACCCACGTTTCCGGGTGTTCCCAGGAGTCTGCTTCGACCTTCGCTTCCAACGGTCCCTCCGAGCAGTCCGCAGGGTTCGTCAAAAACGAAGTGTGCGGGCCACCCCCTCCGTTGTGCGCCGCCGGTTCGCCGAAGAACCCGACATACACGCTCGTCAGATCGACGACAGTCGGGATTCCCGGGGCCGTGATACGCAACCGGTAGCCCGAACCGCTGTGCACCACGCTCGCATACATGTTGACACCATTACCGGAGTACGAAAAAGAGAACTCCGCCGGGAAACCCGCCTCGGGGACTACGTTATATATTGGGGACGTCTGAAATTCTCCAGTGAGGCGAAATGAGGAATTCCCGCCGAAAGCGACCACACCCACGGTGCTTTTATTCGTGGAGCAGATTCCTTCACCAGAGCCATCTTCGACCACTTCGATGCCCTCGTCGTATTGCGGACACCTGGGAGTGGCGAGCGGGTCACCGACCATCCCCACAGGCAGTTCAACCACCAGGTTCTTGACCTGTTCCACCGGAGCAACAGGCGCTGTCCGTCCACCCGTGCTTGGCGGAGTGAAGATATCCGGGAAGTCAATATCGGCCGCCACCGTGGCGGGGTGGCCTGCAGCGGCATCCGACGCGCTTGCGTCCGGATTCAATGTCTGAAAGTCAAAGCCGCTCACGCCGAACGATGGTGCCACCGCGCTGATCTGGGTCGTCTCGTTCGCGGTCGCCGGGACTATTGCGCCACCGCCGGTGACCGTCACTTGGTTGCTTACGACGCCCGAGCTCGCGGTCGGCGCGCTGACCGGGATCCCGATCACCGGCGCATAGGCGCCCGCCGCGACCGCTTCGCTCAGTGTGCACGTCACCGTGCGCACCGGCCGAGGCCCCCCCAAGGAGCACCTCCATTCTTCACCTCCCGGGCCCCGGCCGCTTTCCACTGTCCCGGCTTCTGTGTCGCCTGTGAGCGTATCGGTGACCGTTACCGGATCGCTGGATAGCGTGTCGCCGGTGTTTAGGATAACCAACTGATAACGGTCACACTTGCCCAAGCCCGCGCATTCCGTTGCGCCGTTTGGAGCAAAGTTGGTCGGGTTCGCGACCGAGTGCACCGACCAGCCGACCGAAGCCAGCGCCGGCACTGTGGAAGCACCGAGCAAAACAACGAAAGTTAGGAGCATAGTGGGAATCAACCGTAGAGAGGGAATCCTAGGCTTGACGCTCATCGCTTCGCCCCCTGCTTGTTGCTGGCTCTTTGGACTTTCTTTTTCTTATTTTTGGAGCACTTGTTGTGCTTCTTAACGAAGCCCCGCTTACACTTCATGGGCTTTGGTTTAGGCTTGTGAATTGCGGGTGCTGGTACGGGGTTGGCAGGCGGAATGAGATTACTCGAGCCGGAAATCGTGGAGCTTCCCGGCGAGCTGAACAGTGGCGCCAAGGAGGAACCGGGCAAGCACCCTTCCCCCCCGCATGCCACGGGCGACACGGGCGCAGGGAAACCGCCATCCACACGCACGTCATACACATCCACCTGCGTATCTGTGTCTTGGGCCGCCAGCGAATCGCCCGAGTCGAGGAATACGTCATCGCCGGAGGCATCTGTGCCAAACAATGCCTGGCTCCCTGGACTCACATTCCTGCCGTCGGAGATCAGGTACACGTTCCCGCCAGCGATCGATCCACCACTTTCATTCACATTGCTGTGGTACTCGTAGACATTCTTGGCGTGTTCAGATTCTTCTACAGCTCGACTGACCTGAGGCGCCAGCGCATCGTGGCTGGTGAAGAATACATAGGATCCATCGCCTGACAGAGCCAGATTGGACTCCGCCGCAGTGGGCAGATCTTTTGTTTCATACTGCTGTACAGGAATTTCCGCAGCGTCCGCTTCCGTGTTGCCATCACAGTTGTAGCCAGCTTCGACCTTCCCATCAGCCTTGCATTCGTATCCCCCGGGAGCTCTCTGGCCTACTGATACCCTCACCAGCCGTTCTTCCTGTGCGTCGTACTCAAAGACCTGCGGCACAGTGCTCGTGTCATCGCTCGTCAGATCGCCGGCGCTCTCGAACATGAGGAAGCGACCACCGGGCGTCGTTTGCACCGGACGTCCGTCTCCCGCCTGCCAGTCGGCTTCGTCTGATCCATGACATCCAGCTTCTGCCACGACACCCGATTTTCCGCCTTCTGAGCAGAGCCGGCCGATGAACCCGACGCGCCCGGCGGGATGAGATGCATCACGCTCGAACACATAGAGATTGTCCGCGCCAGCGATCGCTTCCCGCTGCCCCGCGGGCAACGAGGGATCCAGTTCCGTCGTCAATACACGCTTTGCAACGAAATACACGTGCGAGCCATCCTGTGAAACGCGGGCAACACCCTGCACTTCGGGCTCGGCGGAACCCGTCGAGACGCGCACGATCTTTTCGCCCGCGGGGTTATCGAAATTGTACTCATAGAGATTCATTGTCGTGTCCCCGGCGAACAGTTCCTGTTCGGTCAAGAAGAACGCCTTCGAGCCGTCTTCGGACGCTCCCTGGAATTCAGCCGCGCGCCGGGTACCAGTGGAACACGTCATGCATTGGGCAGACGTCGGCTCCGAGATTGCCATGGTTTCAGATCCATCGAGCCGCGCGTACAGTTCGTTTACCACGGGGCCGCTGACAGTCGCTCTCGTTGAAAAATTTTGACAGCCGCCGGCCTGGGCGGTAAAGACCACCGTTTCCCCATCTCTGGACACGGCGTTGTACTCATCGTGCTTTCCGCCCAGCAGCGTTCCACAGTCGCTGATCAACGAGCCCTGCCCGTTGACGCCCACCAGTTCAGGGTGGGACACACCTGTGCCGGCGTACTCGTAAAGGGAGGGGGCGAAGTATCCGGATGTCGTATCACCCGGCCACAAAAAGCTCTGTTCGCTAGCGCTGGATGGTGCGTAAAGCTGGAACAGCACCCGGGATAGGTCACTCGACGCGCCCTTATAGCCTGCGCTTCCACCGCTAAGAGGATGGTAATAGTACCCTGCCGGGGGACCGGGTATCGAAGGCGGCACATAAGGCCCGACCTCGACAAACGAGCCGTCCGGGTCGCGCAGATAAAAGTCGAGCTCATAGATCGACTGCGACGGTTCCCCAAGACCCCACAAGGTCTTGGCGAGATCCCCACTTGCTCCTTGAAAGAGATTAACGGGAAACCGTGCCGGGCCGGGCTCGAAAGGAGATATCACCCATCCAGAACCCGACCGTGTAAAGTCATAGACAATGGGAGGCGCTACTCCCTCGCCGGCTTCGGTGCCGGCGAATGCGCCCAGACTGGCGCCGATCGCCGACCCACCATTTTCGGATATTGCAAGCACTTCGGCAACGCGATACCCCTCCTTGTAGGGGGGCGAAACCAGCTCGTAGGCGCGACAATCCGGGAGCTGCATCGAGAGCGGAAGCTGCGTTTCCGGATTCAGGCTGCTTTCCATGCGCAGCGCTTCGTTAGGACACGAGGCCTCTACCGCCCGAGCCCGCGACACGCCGACAGCGGCCGGCAAGACTAACGAGAGGATGGCGGCGAGAACCACGGTCCGCGCAGAACCGTGCCGAGAGGAGGGTGTCCTGCCCTCGAATCGGCTACACGGCCAGCTATGCTTTTTTCGCATCAAGTTCAACTTTCTCTGCTCGGCGTGGGTGTGGGGCCGCAGCTACGGCCCCACACCATTCTGACTCTACTTATCTAGACTGCTCTGAGCGACACTTATGCTACCGCCCTGAACGCCCATCCTGCCGCTGTGCCTGTGAGTGCCTGTTCGATTTCGCCTACATATTCCGCTCCCAGTCCAATTACCTCCAGGTTACTGCCTTCCTGCGGAGGTTTCGTGAAATTAATCTTTTCGCCGAGATTGGTCCCTCCGAGCTTTCCAACAACTTGTCCTTCAACTTTATTTTTAATGGCCAACACTCCGCATTTTTCTTCTGCCGCATGGGTTGTTGCATTTTCTTTCTTCCCCAGTTCCAGTTCGACAAAAGTCCCGCTGGCTGTGGAAAACTTATCCCCGATACCCGTGAGGAGGTTGACTAGTTCTGTTTTAACATTGCTAACTGTAATATTCCCAAACACCAGGCCGCTTGTTTTGACTTTACAACCCGCCGGGTTAATTACAACGCATCCCGTGTATTTTATCGAGGTAGCTTCGTCAGTACCGGGCTGACCACCTTTGATCGTACCTTCATCTGTAACTGCTGAGCATTCGATTTCAATACCCGCTCCTGGCACGATGAGTTTTTGTACTAGGCCTTTGGAGGCAATTTTATATTCTTTACCGGCTTCCAGAACTTTCCAGGACCATTTTCCCGTTGCCGAAGATTTGGCACACAAGTGGTTTTCATTTTTTTCCGTGCCTCCTTCTTCGCATACTTCCCATTCGGGCACCAAGACCTTTGTGAATTCGCCTGTGCCCACTTTTGGTGCGGTACATTTGTTGTCTGAGAATGTCGAGGGTTCTCCAGCTTTAACCTTTGCGCACCATTCGCCAGATTTAAGTTTTGTTTCTAGTTTTTCGATTTCGACGTATTCTTTGGTGCCGCCCGCGACTGTGCAGGTGCTATTTTCCCAGTGCCCGGTTCCCGCTGTAGCGACCTTGTAACATGTCGCGGACGCCGAAGCCGACGCAACTGCGCTGACCGCGAACACGGCCAACAAGCTCACAAACAGGACTCTTAGTTGACTAGAACTCATCCGATATACTCCCTTGTGTAGTCCTCGGCCCTGGGGTGCCCTCCGCGAACACGTAGTGGCGCTCCGGGGCCGGATTAATTCTGCTCCCTGCTCTGGCACACAGAAGATTGGGTCGGCCGTTCCGGACCTGCCCGCCGAGCTACAACAGCGACGCCGGTCTGTGTGGACCATGGGGACCTGTCCAGTTTCCTCACGGGCAGGCCTGCCTAAAGAAGTCGTGGATCTCGACCGCTGTCCTCCTCTTGATTGACCCTGACGATTCCCAGCATGCCGCTCTCTCCGAAAAAGTCAACGTTTCGAGCGAGATGTTTCCTAACTGCCGGCCGGCCTCCCCAGGTAGGTCACCCCGCCCACCCGGAGCTCGCCGCTGGCCCGCGGGCCGCACCGTCCCGCATCGCCTCGTGCTCGGCCACGATCGCCTGCACCGCCTGCCGCGCGCCGATCGCCGGCGCTAGCGCCAGGTATGAGAGCACCCCCGTGATGCTCGGCAGCTGGTGCGCACGTCCGAGGGCGATGTGGTAGTGGACGATTCCCCAGACCGCGCCGACGGACGCTTCGGCGGCGAGCTCACTCGGACGCTGTCCCGCCGGCGCGCTGATCCGCATGCTCTCCGCGACGCCTGCGATCACGCGCTCGCGGCACAGCATCCCGTCCGGCCCCGGCGCGAACACCTCGATGAACCCCAGCCGCGCCAGCACCGGATCGGCCGCGATCGACGCGCACAGCGAGCACAGCGCGCGGTGCATGCCACCCGGCCAGGTCCGGGCGGCGGCGCCCGCCGGGACCGCGTGGGCGAGCGTGCGCTCGGTGAGGCGTTCGAGCACCGCGATGAAGCAGCCCTGGACGTCCTCAAAGTGCTCATCGAAGCGCTTGCGCGAGACGCCCGCGGCGGCGCGAATCCGCGGCACCGTCAGTTGCCGGTAGCCCTCCTCGGCCGCGAGCGATGCAACCGCGTCGAGGATGCGCGCACGGTCCTCCTCGCGCGCGGCGCCGGCGTCAGTGGGCAATGCCACCCCGGGCCCCGCCGGCGCGGACGGGACAGCGAGGTGCGAAAGCGACGTGGCGGCCCGGCAGCGGAAGCAGAGCATCCACTCCAGCAGCTCGTCGGCCAGGCCGGGCAACTCGTGCTCACGACCGGCCAGCAGCTGCGCGCGCGCCACGCGGTGCAGGCCCGCGACGATGCCCTTGATGACCAGCGGCGGAACCGGCACAGGGTCCGGCGCGCCGGCGAAGCTGCTCTGAATCATCGTCTCGTAGTGCGCCTCCGCGCGGCGCATCTGCTCGAGCGCCGCGGGTCCACCGGCGAACGCCTCGACCAGCGCCAGCCGCGCCGCCCGCGGCTCGCGCGCGATCCCGTCCGCCCAGGCGCAGAACGCCAATCGCAGCCGCTCCCGCCAGTCATGGCAGTCTCTCTGCGCGGCGCCGACCTGCTTCATCGAACGCCGCACGACCAGCCCATAGGTGCGCAGGAAGCACTCGTCCTTGTCTGTGAAGTGCTCGTAGAAGGTGCGCGGGGCGACCCCGGCCACGCGCACGAGCTCGCGTACCGTGACCGCGCCGTAGCCGCGCTCTGAGACGAGCTCGATCATCGCCGCGTGGATCCGTGCGCGCTGGTGGGAAGCCGCCTGCTCGCGCGGCCAGCCTGGACCCGGATGCAGCTTCGCATAGGACGTCCGCGAGGAGCCATCTGCGCTCCCCAGGGTCCTGGACGCCCCCTCCGTACCACTCACAGCACTCCGCTCCTTTGTGGGGATCCCTTGGCCCTCGACGACATCGAAGTCATAACGGCGGGACAGAACATCGCCTCGGGACGCGATCAGTGCGAGGTCTAGCACATCCAAAAGGTGCCATGTTGCAGGGCGATTCGATTCGCTCGTATCAATTACCCTGGAACAGCCGTACCAATTGTGTGCGAAATCCCACAAATCTCCTGCACGCGTGGAAAGTCCAAACTGGAGGACACTTCGGCGAACCTGCCGGCTGGCGAAAGCTAAAACTTTTCTAAAGATGCCCTCTGGGGCGGTTACGGAACTTCGGGCGACCAGCGCCGTTCCCAGCGCGCGGCGAGTACCGTCACCGACGCCAGGTCCCGAGCGGCGGCCGTGAGCTCGTATTGGGGGATCCGTCCCCGCTGGCGCCGTTCGAGCAGCCCCGCGAGGATCAGCTCGCGCAGGCGACGCCGCAGCGCCGAGCGGCCGAGATCGGCCGTCCGCTCGTCCAGGCTCCTGGTGCACAGCGGACCAGCGGCCAGCAGCAACGCGATTTTGCGCGTGTGCTCGTCGGCGACGAGCTTGATCGCCCCGGCGCCGGCTGACCGACCTCGCCTGGCCTGCACCCACCAGCGCTCTTCCCAACGGGCGGCCTCGGCGACAACCTCGAGCAGCATTCTCCCGGCGTCGGTCAGGCTGTAGTGAGCCTGCCGCGGGATGCCGGCGCTACGCCCGTGCGGCGGCAGGCCCGGCTGACGCTCATAGGTGACGAGCTCGCGCTCGAGCAGACGGCGCAACCGCCGCATGACCACCGAGTGCACCCCATCCGCGAGCAGCTGCTCGAGCTCCACGGGGCGCAAGGCGCCCTCCGCCAGGCCGCGCATGACCGCGACCATCTGCTCCTCGGCGAGCAACTTCAGCGCACGCGCTCCCAGCTGGTCTCGTGGGCTCATTCTCCGCTCTGCTTGCTCCTCGCAACTTGCCTATCAGGCGGACAGACCGTCCAGCAGAGCATACACCCCTCACGGGCCGATATTCAGAATACGTGAATCACGAGAAAGGCCGCACGGCACACGGCATGCGGCGGTGGCCGTCAGCGCCGCGAGGGAGTCTCGTCCTCGTGCCTGTAACCGAGTCGCGCCGAGATGCGCTCGGCGGTGGAGAGCAGATGCGGGCTGAGCGCGTCGATCAGCCCGGACAGCGAGATCGTCGAGGTGTGCGCCGTGAGGTTGACGGCGGCGATGACCTCACGTGCCTCGTTGCGTATGGGCGCGGCGATCGCGTACAGCTCGGGCGCGAGCTCCTCGTCGTTGACCGCGAAACCCGCGGCCCGCACCTCGTCGAGCTGCTCGCGCAGGGCCTTCCTACCGGTGAGCGTGTTGGGGGCGCGCTTGGTCAGCTTCAGCTCCGCCAGCAACTCGCTCTGCTCGCGCTCGGGAAGGTTTGCCAGGAGCAGCTTGCCCATCGCGGTGCAGTAGGCGGGCAGGCGCGATCCGGGGCGCAGGCCCAGGTCGATCTTGCTCTGCTCGCGACGGAAGCCGCGCACGTGGTCGACGCACAGGATCTCCGTGCCGTCGAGCACGGCGAGGTTGACGGTGTAGGAGCTCTGCTTGCGCAGTTCCTCGAGGTAGGGGCGGGCATGCTCGCGAAGCCCGGTGGAGTTGAGTGCCGTCATGCCCAGGTCGATCACGCGCGGGCCGAGGCGATACCTGCGTGAGGGACTCTGCTCGAGGAAGCCGAGGGCCACCAGCGTGGTGGCGTAACGGTGCGTCGTCGAGCGACTCAGACCGAGCTTGTCGGCGATGTCGGCGAGCCTCATCGAAGGCCGCGCGGGCGCGAAGCACGCGAGGATCGCAAGGCCGCGTTCGAGCGACTGCGAATAGCGCGGGGTCTGGGGCACCACGGCCAACGACCTCCGATCGCGCTCGGGTTTGGCTCTGGGACTGCGTCCGGTCGTGCTCGCCATCAGCAGCCCTCGCGCATCTAGCGGCTCCCGGCCGCCGACGCACGCTGCTCGAGGTCGCCGTGGCGCGGCTGGAGGCTCCGCAGCCGCTCTTCGAGAACATGGCAGCGCTCTTCGAGAACGTGGCAGCGGCTCTCCGCCCGGATCCGCAGCCGCTCTTGAAGGACGGCCTGTTGCTGGGGCGAGAGGCCCACCGGCTGAGGGGACTGGACGCGAAACTCCCTGGCGAGCCGCTCGAGCGCGTCCTCCCCGTAGACACCCGTGGGGTCGAAGATCACAGGATGGAAGGGGTCGCTGTCCTCACTGACCCCCGGCCACCAGACGCGCGCCGCACCCCCATACACGGCGTGGCGATCGGGCAACAGCATTTTCGACGCGCGCGCCTGCGCCGGCTCGATCACATAGATCGGGATCCCCGGGCCGATCAGCTCGCGTACCCGATCGAGCGCCAGCGCGGGATCACGCGCGCCGGCGCGGCAGGTCAGCCCGACGATCGGATAGTCCCGGTCCGCGCGCAGGATCTCCGCGCACATCGCGCGAAGCTGCCCGCCCGAATCGACCTTTCGATCCATGCGAGAGGATCTTGATGCCCGCGGAGTCGGATAGCTAGAAAGTGCTTACCCGGATAACAAAAACGTTGCCCGGGAACGACAGGGCGACGCCATCAGCGCGCCCGCAAGATGACTCGACCGCCGCCGGCGGGGACGAGGATCGCGCTGCGCCACCTCGAGCGCTCGATGCGATCGCCGGCGGGCAGCACGCGCCGCGTGGCGAGCACCTCGCGCAGGATGCTCCGAAGCTCCAGCAGCGCGAAGTGCCGGCCGAGGCAGTGCTTGCGGCCTCCTCCCCACGGCAGCCAGGTGCGCGGCTGCTGGGCTTCCTCGAGGAACCGCTCCGGGCGAAACCGCTGCGGTTCGGGGTAGAACTCCGGGTTGTGGTGCATCAGGTAGGTGCAGGCCGCGAGATGAACCGGCGGACGATAGGTCCACCCGCCGATCTCGATCGGCTCCACGACCTTGCGCGGGATCGTGAACAGGAACACCGGCCGGCGGCGCAGCGTCTCGTGGACCGTCGCGGTCAGGTACTCCTCTCCCCCACCGTCGTCGATTTCCTCGATCAGCCGCTCCTGCACCCGAGGATTGTGCGCGAGCAGCTGGAACGCCCACGTGAGCTCTCCGGTGGTCGTCTCGTGTCCGGCGACGATCATCGACATCAGGTTGTCCCGGACCTGCCGGTCGGTCATCGGCGAGCCGGCCGGTGTCCGCGCCGCCAGCAGCATGTCGAGCAGGTCCCCGCGGTGGGGATCGCCTTCGGAGCGCCGGCGCGCCATCAGCCCGTAGACCAAGCGATCGACTTCTGCGCGGCGCTCTACGAACTTTCTCCAAGTGGCGCGCCAGTTGGGGAGGTGGCGCAGCTTGGGCTCCTGCAGGATGATGCTGACGGTGACCGACAGCATCGTCATCACCTGCTCGTGCAATGGCTGCAGTGCCTCGGCTTGATCGCTGAAGATCGCTCTGAGGATCACTCTCAGCGTGAGCGCGCGCAGCGGTGGATCGAGCGCAATCGCCGTGTCCAGCGGCCAGGACGCGACCTCGCGTTCAACCATATCGGCGAGCATCGCGGTCTGCTCGGCCACCATCTGCTGGTGAAAGGCGGGCGTTATATTCCTGCGCCCGCCGATGTGCTCCTCCTCCTCGAGCAGCATGAAAGAGCGCTCGCCGATCACCGGGGCGATCATGTTCGCGCCCGCGCCGGGGTGCAGGTCGCTCGGGCTGCCCGAGATCACCGCTCTTATCTCGCGCGGGTCCGCAAAAAATACCAGTGGGGGCAAATCCAGCGGATATATGGTGAAACAATCGCCGAGATGGGCTTGGCAGTATTCAAAGTAGGCATATGGCGAAAACCGGCAAGCCAGTGTCTGGAGTGTCGCCGGAAACGGTCCGCTGGGTGGCAGTTCGCGCTTAAGGCGGACCAGCAGCGAGCATGAGCTTATGATTGACATGAGAACTCCTTGTTGTGTGATTTATGTGAAACACGTGAGCTTTACGTCGAGCGCTGGGCATAGGCGATTCGCCACAGCCTCAGGATTGGGAGCAGGACACGGCTGAGTGATCCGCCGGAATCGACGATCCGTCTGCTGGTCCGGCGCATCGCGGGAATTCGCGCGCTGTCCTTTGACAGGTACATCGCGACCATGCAGGCGATGATCAGGACGTGCTTCTCGCCGCGCTTCAGCGTGTGCGCCTCGCGAAGCGAGCGCTGCACAAGCAGGCAGATATGCCGCTCCGCCAGCTCGTGTGTCGGATAGTGAGATATGTAGATGTGATCGCCGTTGGCGAGGTCCTCGGCTTCGTCGACATAGCTGTCGAGCATCGCTGCAAGCGCCGAAGCCCACGGGAAGTAGGTGCCGTAGGTGCGGTCGATCTCCACCTCACTGCACGCCGGTTCGCTCGCCAGCGCGAGCAGCGCGATGATCGTGAGCCCGGCGCTGGCCGCACCGGTGAGCTCATACCATTTTGCCTCGTGTCCGTCGGGGAGCTCCGCGGCGCACCATGCCTTCAGCGCGGCGTCTCGACCCAGCGGATCGAGGTCGTGGTTGAGGGCGAGCACCTGGGCGCGCCCGGCCTCTCGCAAGACGAGCGGACGGATGCGCTCGTAGGAGGGCAGTTGGACGCAGCATTCCCGGCAAACGGTGACGAGCGCGTTCAGGTAACCGCCGTCATCACGCCAGGGGCTGTGCCGGTAGTAGTCGGAGATCGGCCGCGCCGGATCGAGCGCGTCGATCAGCGCGAGGTGCAGCTGCCGTCCGTTGAGACGCCCGGCGGCGGCGCCCCGCTCGCTCACCTCATCCAGGAAATCCCAGATCGCCTGGAAGGCGACGAGCAGTCGCAGCAGAGCCAGGTTGCGAGCGCGCGGCAGGATCGTAAACAGCGCGGCGCCGTCGGTTTGTCCTCGCTTGCCCTGCAGTGCGCTCAGGGCGCCAGCGCGAAGCGGCGCGTCGGGAATCTCTCTGGCGAGGGATTTCCAGCGATGCAGCTCACGAGAGACGGCAGGCAGCCCCCACAGCAGCTCCCGCGTCGCGCCTGTGAGCAGAGCGAGCACCTGACGGGCGCAGAGCGGAGCGAGATCAGGAACGTCGCGACCGCCGCGCGCGGGGTGCGAGCTAGTACGCCGGACTGACAGTCCTAGGCGGCACACGTACCACGAGATAGCCCGGTATGACAAGCATCGCGAGCGCGATCACGCTGACCAGCGCGAAGCTCGAGATCGCCGCGATCCCTTCGATGCTGAAGACGATCGGGAAGCCGGTGACGCTGGCCAGGAAATGGCTGCCCAGCAGTTGCGCGTAGAGCCCGAAGACCGCGCCGATCGAGCAGCCCGCCGTGAGCAGGACCGCGGCTTCGCACAACAGCCAGCGCCACAGCACCCCTTCCCTGAAGCCATGGCACTTCAACGATGCGATCAGCTCGCGTCGCTGCCAGATCATCGAGCCGATCGCTCCCACCACCGCGAGCATCGCGGCGATCAGCACGAGCAACCTGATCTGCGTCAGCCGCGAGAGTCCCTGGGCCGCCACGGCATAGTGGCGCCGCTCACGTTCGGCTGAGGTTTCCACCGCCAGACCCGCTTCGGGCTGCAGGGCCCTACGAACGAGCTCGCGCACGGTCGCGACGGAAGCGCCCGGGGTGGTCTGGATCTCATATGCGCTCGGGGCGCCGCTCGCCCAAGCCCGCGCGTAGCCGCTCGAGCTGAGGATGATCGCGCCCGGCGGCCACCCGAGGTTCGTCGTCAAAGCGGCGATCCGCAAGCTCACCGGTCGGGGCGAGGGCAGCGTGAACAGCTGACCGACATGCAGGTGCTGTTCGGCGGCGAGCGCCCGCGAGATGACCGCCCAACCACCCCGGCGCACCCTCGCCGAGGCGAGACTTGGATTTCCGCTCACAACCTGGGCCGCCGGCACGGGATCTTCGACGTCGCTCGCCGGCGCGATCACCCACAGGCGGCGCTCTCCCCAGTCCAGGAAGCTGCCGCGATAGGAGCCGAGCCGCCTGACCCCGGGAACGCGCGCCAGCGCGGCGGTATCAATCGCTTTGAACGGCGTGGTTGGCTGAATGCTCGATTTGCCGCTCGGCAGGACCCAGATGTCGGCGCTCGAGTCGGTGCCGCGCAGCGAGGATTTGAGCCCCGCTTCGAGATTTGACTGCGTGCCCTGGAACTCGACCACGCCGAATACCGCGACCGCAGCGGTCGCGGCGATCGCCAGCGAACGCACCCGCGTCTGTGGAGTCTGCAGCTCGGTGAGCGCAATCGCGGAAGCCACCCCGTCAAAAAGATCTGACACGTGCCCAAAGACGCTCACTAGCGCATCGAATAGAAACGGCAGCAGGCAGACGAGCGCGAGGACGAGTGTGATATTTCCAACTACGGCCGCCCGCGTGTCCGAAATCAAGGTGAATGTTGTGAGCAGCAGGCACAGCAGACCCGTCACCAACCGCGCCGCGACCCAGGCCCGCCGATGATCCGCCGGCCGCGGCCGCGGCTGCAGCGGGCGCGAGAGAATCTCACGGACCGGCCAGAGCACTCCGAGGACAGCGGCCGCCATCCCGGCGGCGACGGCCAGGGCGACGCTGTGCCAGGTCACGATCCGGATGTCCCCGACGGGGAACGCGAACGCGAGATAGCCGGGGGTCCTGTGAAAGACGGCGATCGACAGCAGGTCTCCGAGCACCAGCCCGAGCACACATGCCAGCACCCCGGTCACGAGCGCATCGAACAGCATGATCTGCACGGTCATCCAGCGGGTGGCGCCGTGGGGACGGAGGTCTTCGATCAGCCGCCGCCGCGAGGGCACTGTCACGAGCATCGCGTTGAGCGCGAACATGAACCCGACCAGCGCGCTGATCCCGGAGAACAACGCCTCGCTCTTGCTCTCCGGCCCCACGGCGACCGCGAACAGGCGAGCGTCAAAGCCGCCGGCGACCAGGTTGACGTTCGCTTTCGCGGCGAGTCGCGCAAGCGCGGCGCGCACCTCGCTCGCGCGGGCCGGGTCGAAGCGCACGAAGATACGCGAGATATCGCCCCGCTCGCCGGTCAGGAGCTGCGCGTAGCGAATCGGCGCGACCGCGATCGGGCTATGGACCAGCCCCCCGATATCGGCGTAGCCCAGCGTCGCGGCGACGAGCGTCTGCACGAACCTCACCCCGACCTGGAGCCTGACCGCCAGCAACGCGCCCGCGCCAATTTCGCCGGCGAGCGGAGCCGGCAAAGCGACGATCGGCAATCCGGCGAGCTTCTTTGAGGAGAAGCGACGCAACAGCCGCCCGCCCGCATGAACCGAGTTGGGGTCCACACCGATCAGGTCGACCGACCGTTCACCATGCCGTCCAGTTATGTTCACCTGGCGCTCGAGGATCGGCAGCGCGGCCTGCACACCGGGCAGGCGCTGAACCTCGCCGAGTAAGCGTTCGGGGAAGCCTTCAGGGCCCCTGGCGTCGAGTTGCAGCTGCGCATGGCCGACGAGCTGTCTGTTGAGCTGCGCCTCGGAGCTGGTGAGGCTGGCACTGGAGATCTGAGAGGAGAACAGCAGCGCCACCCCGACAGCGATGCCGAGGACCGCAAAAGCCTCCTGCACCAGCACCGCCCTGGCTCCCAGCCGCGCCGCGTAGATGTAGCGGATACTCGACAGGCTGATTCCCGTCATCCTCAGACTCCTAGCGGTGACTCCGCCGGTACCGGCTGCCGATCCGGCGCGTAGGACTCGAGACGGCCGTCGCGCAGTTCATGGGCCCCGTCGGCGAAGGCGGCCGCCTGGGGATCGTGGGTCGCGAGCAGCAGCGCCATCTCGCGCTCGCGGCAGACACCTCGCAGCTGGCCCAGCACCTTGCGGGTCAGCTGCGTGTCAAGGCTTCCGGTCGGCTCATCGGCGAGCACCAACCTGGGGTTCGTGGACAGCGCAAGGGCGATCAGCACGCGCTGGCGCTCGCCCATCGAAAGCTCCTCGGTGCGATGGCGTAGGCGGTCTCCGAGACCGAGCCGCGCCAGCAGCGGTTCGACCGCGCGCTTGGCCTCACGCGCGTTGCGCGTCGTCAGGAGCAGCTTCAACGAGGCGTTCTGGACTGCGGTCGCGCCGGGGATCAGGTTGTGTGGCTGACCGACGATCCCGAGCTGGTGCAGACGGTACTCGGCCGCTTCGCCGCGGGACATCGCGAGCACATCGTGTCCGTCGAGGTGCACGCTGCCGCGATCTGGCGCCTGCAGCCCGGCGATCAGTTCCAACAGCGTCGTCTTACCCGATCCGCTGGGGCCGTAGAGCGCTACAAACTCGCCTCGCGCAATCCTCATCGTCACCCCGTCGACAGCGCGGACCGGTGCACCGCCGCCCAGCTGATAGTGCTTCACGAGATCGCGTAATTCCAGCACCTATGAGCCAACACCTCGTGAGCCCCGGCTCTCCGCGTGCCTGGGGAAGGGTATGACGTCGGCGTCATCGCTCGTGGGACCGGAGAGCGGCTTCAGCGTGCCCTTGCGGGTGAGCGAGAACACGTGGTCCGCAAACATCGCCGATTCCATATCCGAGGCGCTCATCAGCACTCCGCAGCGAGGCTCAGACTCTTCCACCAGCGTGCGCAACAGATCGGAAGCCTCCTCCGTCGCTCGCCCCCCGAGGGCGTCGAGCAGGTCGTCGATGACCACCAGCCGTGGACTGCCCACAAACGCCTGCGCAAGCCCGACGAGCACCCGCTGCCAGTCCGACAGCTCCACCCAGCGCCGGCCGATGCATCCCCTCGCTCCGACCCGCTCGAGCGCCCGCGCCGCCATCCGCTCCGTCTGGCGGCGACCGCGGCCGTGCAGGACCAGCGGCCACCCGACGAGCTTGGAAACCTCAACGTCGAGCACCGCTCCGGCGCGGTTGACCCACACGATCTCTTGGCCCAGCAGCCGGGTCCTCGAGCGATCCCCCAAGTCAGCCAGTCTCAGGCTGCCCAGCGACACGCTGCCCTGATCGGGGCGCTCCATCCCGGCCGCGATCCGCAGCAGCGTGGTCTTGCCCTCCAGCCGCCCCCCGACAATCCCCACAACCTCCCCGCGTGCAACCTCAAACGAAATGTCCCGCAGGACGCCCGTCCACTCACCGCCCCGCGGGAACCCCTTGCAAACCCCCGCGACGGACAGGACCTCAATCTCCATCGACCGTACCCTCGGAGATCTCCTCATGCAGCTTTTCGAGTTCCTCGCGCAAATGCTCAAGGCGCTGGGACATCAACCCCCACAGGTTCGCCGTGTCCTTGGTCTGGATGCCACGCAGCCTGAGGCGCCAATCCGCGGGCTCCGCCCGGGCACGCCTGGAACGCTGCTCGCGCACCACGGCGGAGTGTGCGATGTCGTAGGCAAACGCATACGCCTGCTCCTCTTCGCGAACGATCCGAATAAACGCGGTGAGGTCCTCCCGCGTGACGAACTCCAACTTGCACTGCAGCACGTCGCGCACCCCCGGGGGCAGCTCCGTGTGGTGCAGCCACCCACGGAGGATCTCCACGCCCTCGGGCGTCCCACCATAGAGGTCGAGCGTCGGCTCATTCGGTGGACCCTTCCTGATCAGGCGAACGTAGCCCTTGTTCGCCAAGATCGGCAGATTTTTATAAGCGGCGGTTCGTGGGAAGCGCGCGAAGGGGAACTGATCGTTCAGACGTCGCGCCACGCCCGCGACCGTGTCGTCCTGCTGAATCACCAGGCCTAGGACCATCATTTTCGGGCTGAGCGCTCCCGAGCCCAACGTGGATGCGGACATCAGAGCAATCGTAGCCTAAGACGGGCCTCGGTGTACGGCCTAGTCGAATCGTCTCGGTTTCAGAGTGGCCGAACCAGACGGACGGGCGGTCCCGTGATCGACGCCGCCGAGAGCCTGTAGACTATTGTCCGCACACTGTCCTTGTCCGCACACTGTCCTGTGGAGGCGTCGGTGAAGCTGTGGCATTCAGAACCACGGATGTCCGAGAGCGTGGCGGATCGGCCCTATCTCGTAGTGGAGAGCCATCGCGATGTCGCGGAGCTCGCGGGTGTCGTGTCGGACCCGGCGCGGAAGGATCCGGTCGTTGTGATGACCTCGCGGGCGGGCGAGCGTGAGCCCTCGCTCGATGCGGAGGATGTCCGGGTGATCGTGGGCCCCGCGGCGTCGATCTATTTCCTGCCGACGGGTCGTATGTCACTCGATTTCAGCGAGCGTGTTCCGGATCGCCGGGGTCCGTATAACGGGTCGCTGCGGGTGTGGCTCGCGGGCGCCGGCGCGCAGGCTGGCGCGCACGCGCAGGGACACGCGCAGGGTCAACGGCGCGAACATCCCCAGGTGTTCGACAGCACCGGGGAGTACGGGCCGCGCTCGCTGAGACAGCTCGCCTACGGGCTGCGCGAGGCGTTTCTGATGCGTGGTATCGAGCCGCGGGTCGATCCGGTCGTGGCGCACCGCTCGCTCGAGATCATCCGCGTGCTCGACGAAGCGGAGATGACCAGGCGCGACCTTCAGGAGCAACTCGATCGTGCGCGCAAGGAACGCGATGAAGCGGTCAAGGGTGAGCGTCTGGCTGAGCGCCGCACGCGGATCGCCGAGCGCAACCGCGGCGTCTCCCAAGTCGGCGCGCAAGACCCCGCGGGCGCGCAGGATCCCGCGGGCGTGCTGATGGAATTGATCCTGCAGCGCTGGCTCGAGACCCTCAGCCTCCAGGAGCGCACCCAGCACCCCCTGGGCCGGTATCTGCTGGGCCCCGACTTCGTTCGCTCCGCCGAAGGGTTGACCTCGCTCGTGCGCGATCGTCTCGCGTATGTCTGCGCGATGATCGTCTGCAACAGGGTGCAGGACCTCGCGGCCCTCGCCCATAGCCCCCTACCCCCAAACAGCCACGTCCACGACGACGCGCCCAACGGCGGCGGGCCGGCGTGGCAATGCAGCCTGACGCGCATCGACTCACAGACCCCGCCCGCCGTGCGCTACCTGCAACTCGCGGACGGGACGATCAAATTCACCGGCCTGGGAAGCTACAAGACCCCGGCGATCGGTTAAACCAGCCCCTTTGAGTGCTGCCCACGCTCCTGAGCGTCTCAGCCTTGCTCCAAGGGCGCCATCGTCAGCCCCGCGCCCTTCAGCTGCTCCCAGTAGTGCTCGGCCGTCTCCTGCTGGCCGCTGAAGACGATCGCCTGGCCCGAGCTGTGGATCACCTTCGCGAGCTCGTACCCGCGCTCCAGCGTCGTCGCGGGGATGTACCGCGCGAGCGTGCGCGCGACGTGGTCGAAGGTGTTGTGGTCGTCGTTCTTGACGATCACACGCCATGCGTCGCCCAGGCCGCTCCCCGGCGATCCGATCCGCGGCAGCTCGGTCGTTTGGCCCGTCATCAAGCGCCAGGATAATGCCCAGCCGTACAATTGTGAACATGAGCGACGATCAGCCCCGGCAGCCGTCCACTCGAACGCCGCGACCACCTGGCGAGCAGGTCCGGCCGCCAGACCCTCCAAATCCCCGGCTGGCCAAGCCCGACCGGCCCTGGATGATGCGCACCTACGCCGGGCACTCGACGGCGAAGGCCTCCAATGAGCTGTATCGGGGCAACCTCGCGAAGGGCCAGACGGGGCTGTCGGTCGCCTTCGACCTGCCAACCCAGACCGGCTACGACCCCGACGACGAGCTCGCCCGGGGCGAGGTCGGCAAGGTCGGGGTGCCGGTGGTCCATCGCGGCGACATGGCGACGCTGATGGACGGCATCCCGCTCGGGGAGATGAACACCTCGATGACGATCAACGCGACCGCCGCCTGGCTGCTGGCGCTGTACATCGTCGCGGCGGAGAATCAGGACCCGCCCACCCCGCAGGAGCAGCTTCAGGGCACGACCCAGAACGACATCATCAAGGAGTTCCTCGCGCGCGGGACCTACGCCTTCCCGCCGGCACCCTCGATGCGGTTGATCGCCGACATGATCGCCTACACGGTCGAGCACGTCCCCAAGTGGAACCCGATCAACATCTGCTCCTACCACCTGCAGGAGGCCGGCGCCACGCCGGTGCAGGAGATCGCCTACGCGATGTCCAACGCGATCGCCGTGCTCGACGCGGCGCGCGAGCGCGTCGAAACCGCCCACGCGGGCGACGAGACGGCCGCACGGGAGCTGATGGGGCAGGTGTTCGGGCGGATCTCCTTCTTCGTCAACGCCGGCGTGCGCTTCGTCGAGGAGCACGCCAAGCTGCGCGCGATGGGCATCCTCTGGGAGGAGCTCGGCCGCGAGCGCTACGGCGTGACCGACCCCAAGCACCTGCGCTTCCGCTACGGCGTCCAGGTCAACTCGCTCGGCCTGACCGAGGCCCAGCCGGAGAACAACGTCCAGCGGATCGTGCTCGAGACGCTCGCCGTCACGCTCGGGCGCGACGCCCGCGCTCGCGCGGTCCAGCTGCCCGCCTGGAACGAGGCGCTCGGCCTGCCTCGCCCCTGGGATCAGCAGTGGTCGCTGCGCATCCAGCAGGTGATGGCCTACGAGACCGACCTCCTGGAGTACCCCGACATCTTCGCGGGCTCGCACGTGATGGACGGCCTCGTCGCCGAGCTGCTCGACGGCGCGCGCGCGGAGATGGCCGTGGTCGCCGAGCACGGTGGCGCGGTGGAGGCGGTTCCCTACATGAAGGGCGCCCTCGTCGACTCACACCGCCGGCGCATCCACCGGATCGAGTCCGGCGAGCAGACGGTCGTCGGCCAGAACCGCTTCGCCGAGACCGCCGTCTCGCCGCTGACCGACGACGCCGAGGGCGGCATCCTGGTGGTCGACCCCGCCGTCGAGGCCGAACAGATCGAGGCCGTGCGCCGCTGGCGCGCCGAGCGCGACCAGGCCGCCGTCGACGCCGCCCTCTCCGAGCTCGCCCGCGTCGCGAGAGATGACGATCCCGCCCGCCCGCAAGAGAACTTGATGATCCCGACGATCGCCGCCGCACGTGCGGGAGCAACCACCGGCGAGTGGGCGCGCACGCTGCGCGAGGTGTTCGGCTCCTACCGCGCGCCCACCGGCGTCGGCGAGGCCAGCGGGCACGAAACGCCGGACGCCGATCTGACGGAGCTGCGCGAGGAGGTCTCGCGGCTGCAGGAGCAGCTCGGCCGCCGGCCGAAGATCCTCGTCGGCAAGCCCGGCCTCGACGGCCACTCCAACGGCGCCGAGCAGATCGCCGTGCGCGCCCGCGACTCCGGCATGGACGTGGTCTACGAAGGAATTCGCCTGACCCCTGCTCAGATCGCCGCCTCGGCGCTGCAGGAGGGCGTGCACGTGATCGGCCTGTCGATCCTCTCCGGCTCCCATCGCGAGCTGATCCCCGCCGTGATCGAGGCGCTGCGCGAGGCCGGTGTCACGGCGCCGGTGGTGGTCGGCGGGATCATCCCCGACCAGGATGTCGCGCCACTGAAGCGCGCCGGGGTGGCCAGCGTTTACACACCGAAGGACTTCGACCTCACGCAGATCATGCGCGACATCGTTCATCTCGTCGGCGATGGGCAAGCCTCCGCCGGCAATCGCGCCCCCGTCGCTGCCAACGGCCACAGCTCTGCCGTAGGCAGCGATACGCACCCCGCTCCCAACGGCAACGGCTCATCCTCTGACAGCTCGGCATCCGTAGCGTGAATGCAGGGCTGGAGGGAGGTGCCGGTGGCCCCTCAGCCTCGGCACAATCATCCCTCGGCTCGGCCTTGGGAGCCCGCCTACGCGAGCGCGACCTGAGCGCGGCGCCGGCCGCGCTGAACCTGTTGGAGAGCGCCACATCTACCGATCGTGAGCAAGCCGCGGCGCTGCTGCGCGAGGTCTCGCCCCAGGCCCTCGGCGGCGAGGCGCCGGGGCACGTGATCGGGATCACCGGGCCCCCGGGCGCCGGCAAGTCGACGCTGCTCTCGTCCCTGCTCCACGCCTGGCGTGATCAAGACCGGACCGTCGCGATCCTCGCCGTCGACCCGAGCTCGCGTCGCTCGGGCGGCGCGCTGCTGGGAGATCGCGCGCGGATCACCCGTTCTGGTACAGGCGAGCTCGACGCCGCCGACCGAGGAGCTTTCGTCCGCTCAACCGCCGCCGGCGAGCGCCTCGGGGGACTCGCCTGGCCGACGCGCGCAGCGGCCCAGGCACTGGCGGCGGCGTTCGACGTTGTCGTGATCGAGACCGTCGGTGTCGGTCAGGCCGAGACGGAGATCGTCGACGTGGCCGACACCGTCGCCGTCATCGTGCAGCCCGGCAGCGGCGACGCTTTGCAGTTCCTGAAGTCGGGGATCATGGAGATCCCCGACGTGCTCGTCGTCACGAAGGCCGACCTCGGCCAGCTGGCCGTACGCACGCGGCGCGACCTCAGCGCCTCCCTGCGCTCGCTCGGCTCGCGCTGCACGCGCGTGCTCGCGGTCTCCTCATTGCCACCGCCGCAGGGCATCGACGAGCTGGTCGCGGCGCTCGACGAGCACCGCGACGGCCTCGACCTCGCCGGGCAACGTCTGCGCGCGCGCCGCGCGAGCGCGCTGGCCGAGTACACGCACGAGCACGGCGAGCGCGGGCTGCGCGCGCTGGGTGGCCGTCGCGCCGCCGAGGCGCTGCTCGCCACGCAGGAGCCGGGCCTTGGCGTACCGGCGCTCGTGGCGACGCTGGAGAGGAGAATCGAGGCCGACGATGGCGCGTGACCTGCTGATGATCCTCGGGGCGTTCGTCATCGCCAGCCTGCTCGCCGGCGCGCTCGGCGCGACCAACCTCGGCACCGCGCTGGCCTTCGGACAGATCGCGCTCGCCGCGACAACCGTCTACGTGATCCTCAAGCACTGACCGGCCTCCGATAGCCGGCGCTGGTCGATCTTCGTCCTCCCTCGCTCGTGTGCTGGCCGATCGGAGATCCCGTCGATCTACGATCGGCACACTCGCTCAGTGCTGGGCGATCTTCGATCGGCGTCTCGCTTGGCTCTCGAACGCCAATGTGCTCTCCGGAATATCGGCGTCCATTCGGCGTCATGGAACGTAGGAAACTAAACCGGCTTCCATTTCGCTTTAGGAAGCTGCATTAGCTTCATCTCGCCGCACCTCCCCCATGTTGATCCTGATCCTCTTCGCCATCCTCGCCGGAGCCGGCACCGCGCTGTCCCCGTGCGTACTGCCGGTGCTGCCCGCGCTGCTCGCCTCCGGTGGCGTCGGTGGGCGGCGCCGGCCGCTCGGGGTGGTGCTCGGGCTGACGGTCACGTTCACCGTGACGATCGTCGGGATCGCCAAGGTCGTCGGTGGCGTCGGGCTCGGCTCGGACCCGCTGCGCAATCTGGCCGTGGTCGTGCTGTTCGCCTCCGGCTTCGTGCTGCTCGTGCCGAGCGTCGGCGACCGCCTGGAGGCGCGCCTGTCGCGGCTGACGGCGTTCGGTGCCGCGGGAGCCCGCGATCGCGGAGACGGCTTTCGCTCGGGCCTGCTCGTCGGCGCCGCGCTCGGCTTCGTCTACACCCCCTGCGCCGGGCCGATCCTCGCGGCCGTGATCTCAGTCAGCGCCGCGAGCGGGCGCACCGTGGCCGTGGCGATCGCCTACGCGTTCGGCTCCGCGGTCGTGCTGCTCGGGCTGACGCTCGGCGGCCGGGCCCTGTTCGACCGCGTGCGCCAAGCCGGTCGCGGTCCGCTGTTGCAGCGCACGCTCGGCGTGATCATGATCCTCACCGCGCTCGCGATCGTCACCAACCTCGACGTCCGTTTCGACCAGCAGGTCGCCGAACGGATCCCCGACGTCAACCTGACCGCGAGCCTCGAGAAATCTCATGCGGTGGAAAGTCGCCTGCACGAGCTCAGTGGGCACGAAACCAAGTTCAAGCCGAGCGCCTCCTCGACGCCCACCGCGGCGCACGGCGCCAGCGACGCGAGCCTGCTCGCGATCGCCCGCAAGCTGCCCAACGCCGGCGCCGCGCCGGAATTCACCGACACCGAGGACTGGTTCAACACGGGGTTGGGCGGACACGCAAACACGCCGCTCACGCTCGCCGCGCTGCGCGGGCGTGTGGTGCTCGTCGACTTCTGGACCTACACCTGCATCAACTGCATCCGCACGCTGCCCTACCTGAAGGCCTGGGACGCGACCTATCGCGGGCAAGGGCTGACGATCGTCGGCGTCGAGACGCCCGAGTTCGCCTTCGAGCGCGACGCCTCGAACGTCTCTGACGCGATCGACCAGTTCGGGATCAAATATCCAGTCGTCCAGGACAACGAAATGGGCACATGGAACGCCTACGGCAACCAGTACTGGCCGGCCGACTACTTGATCGACGCGCACGGCCAGGTGCGATACGCGACGTTCGGCGAGGGCGACTATTCGAAGACCGAAACCGCGATTCGCGCGCTGCTCGCCGAAGCCGGCCACGACGTCTCCGGGCACTCGCATCCGACCGACGTGATCGTGCCGAGTCAGGAAGCCACGCCGGAGACCTACCTCGGGACCGCGCGGGGCCAGGGTTGGGTCACCGGTCCCGTTGCGGGGGTCCACAACTATGGCGCCGGTCATCCGGGCCCCTTGGAAGTGAACGACTTCGCCTTCTCCGGCACCTGGCACACCGCCGCCCAGCCCGTCACCGCCGTCGCGAGCGCCGGGATCGACGTGGAGTTCCAGGCGAAGAACGTCTACCTCGTGCTGAGCTCCGCCGGGAACGTCCCGCGTCAGGTGCAGGTACTGCTGGACGGCCACCCGATCCCGGCCGCGGACGCCGGGGCCGACGTGCACAACGGGGTGGTCACGGTCAAGGGCGAGCGCCTCTACACGCTCGTCTCGCTGCCCCGCAACGGACGCCACCGGCTGTCCCTGCGCTTTGCGCCCGGCGTCACGGGGTATGCGTTCACGTTTGGGTAACGATCCGGCATACAATGAGCCCGATGGAGGGTTCAATGGCCGAGACGAGCGCCCGCAGCTGGCTGCGCTGCTACCGCTGCTGGTCGCAGGATCTGGAGGTCCAGGTCCACTACGAGGGGATCCACAAAATCGACCCCGACACCGGTGAGCGCTCGGAGGTCGTCGACGAGCTGCAGGAGGCCGTCGTGCAGTGCCTGGACTGCATGCACGACCAGCCGCACCTCGGTTTCTCAAACGGCCGTGTCGAGCCGATCGAGGATCGCTGGGAACGGATGATCGCCGGGACCCCCTGGGTCGCCTCGTGCACCGTCTCCGTCGAGGCCGAAGATGTCGAGAGCTGCTCCGGACCGGAGGCCGGCGACGCGCTCTCCTACGCCGCCTTCGGCGACCACGGCGTGCGCGAGTTCTTCACGCACGTGCGCTTTCACAAGCACGAAGACGACGCGACGATCATGGTCCACCTGCTCGTCGAGCTCTACGCGCGCTCCCTGGAGGAGGCCACCGAGGTGCTCGAGTCAGCCGCGCGCGGCCTGCTGACGATCACCTCACTCGCCGAGGAGTCCCGCCCGCCGGCAGCTGCCGGCGAGTCCCACGGTATGCACGATTAGGACCGATCAAAGATCGGCTAGCTGACCGAAGCCGGGAGACACTCGCCGTCGACCGATTCGGTAGAGACTCGCTTCGCTCGCGTCCCCGAATCGGCCAGCATCCCCGTTTCGGCCAGCGCGACGCTACGTCCTCAGTCGCTCGCGTGCGTAGCACGCCACGCGGGGCGGGCGGGCCTAAATAATCTTGCCTCGCTTGCCCAGCTAGCCGATCTTCGATCGGTCCTAGAGGCGTAGTTCAGCCCAGACGGGCTTCGAGCGCGTCCAGCTGCGCTGTGATCTCCACCGGCAGGTTGTCGAATTTCGCCAGGTACTCGCGGAACTGCGGCAGCTGGGTCTTCCACTCGGCGACGTCCACCCGCAACAGCTCGGCCATGTCCTCGTCGGAGACGTCCACGCCGCGCGTGTCGATGCCGTCCGTGCCGACGGGCGGGATCAGGCCGATCGGCGTCTCGGTCGCCGCGCCGTGGCCGGCACAGCGGGCGAACACCCAGCTCAAGACGCGCGAGTTCTCGCCGAACCCCGGCCACAGAAAGCGGCCGTCCTCGTCCTTGCGGAACCAGTTCACGTAGAAGATCTTCGGCAGATTCGCCCCATCCCGCCGCCCGATCTCGAGCCAGTTGGCGAAGTAGTCGGCCATGTTGTAGCCGCAGAACGGGAGCATCGCGAACGGGTCGAAGCGCAGTTCGCCGACCGTCCCGGCCGCCGCGGCGGTCTTCTCGGAGCTCATCACCGAGCCGAGGAACACGCCGTGCTCCCAGTCCAGCGCCTCCGTGACCAGCGGCACGACCGTCGAGCGCCGCCCGCCGAACAGCATCGCGTCGATCGGCACGCCCGTCGGGTCCTCCCACTCCGGCGCGATCGCCGGGTCCTGCGCCGCGGGGGTCGTGAAGCGCGCGTTCGGGTGCGCCGCGGGGGTGGCGGACTCGGGGGTCCAGTCGTTGCCGTGCCAGTCGATCAGGTGCGCGGGCTTCTCCTTGGTCATGCCCTCCCACCAGACATCGCCGTCGTCGGTCCGCGCGCAGTTCGTGAAGATCGAGTTGCGCTCGATCGTGCGAATCGCGTTCGGGTTCGTCTCCTCGCCCGTCCCCGGCGCCACGCCGAAGAAGCCGTACTCCGGGTTGATCGCGTACAGGCGCCCGTCATCGCCGAACTTCATCCACGCGATGTCATCGCCGATCGTCTCCACCGTCCAGCCCTCGAGCGTCGGGATCAGCATCGCCAGGTTCGTCTTCCCGCAGGCCGACGGGAACGCGCCGGTGATGTACTTGACCTCGCCCTCCGGCGAGGTCAGCTTCAAGATCAGCATGTGCTCGGCCATCCAGCCCTCGTCGCGCGCCATCACCGAGGCGATCCGCAGCGCGAAGCACTTCTTCCCGAGCAGCGCGTTGCCGCCGTAGCCCGAGCCGTAGGAGATGATCTCGCGCGTTTGCGGGAAATGCACGATGTACTTGTTCTCCGCGTTGCACGGCCACGTCACGTCCTCCACGCCGTCGTCCAAAGGCATCCCCACGGAATGCACGCAGGGTACGAACTCGCCCTCTGAGCCCAGCGCGTCCAGCGCGCCCTGGCCCATCCGCGTCATGATCCGCATGCTCACGGCGACGTACGTCGAGTCGGTCAGCTGCACGCCGATGTGGCTCTTGTCGGAGCCCAACGGCCCCATCGAGAACGGCACCACATACATCGTCCGGCCCTTCATCGCGCCGGCGAACAGCTCGTTCAGCTGCTCGCGCATCTCCTGCGGGTCGCGCCAGTTGTTCGTCGGGCCGGCTTCCTGCTCGGTCGCCGAGCAGATGTACGTCCGGTCCTCCACGCGCGCCACGTCGCCCGGGTCCGACAGGGCGAGATAGGAGTTCGGCCGCTTCGCGTCGGACAGCTTCTCGAACGTCCCCGCCTCGACGAGCTCGCCGCACAGCCGGTCGTACTCCTCGGCGGAACCGTCACACCAGACGATCTGATCGGGTTCGGTCTGCGCCGCCACCTCCTCGACCCAGGCCAGCAGGCGATCGTTCTTGGTGGGGGCTGAAGCGGTCGTGTTCATGAGATGCAAACGGCTCCTCGGTTTCGCGGTCGTAATCGGCGCGCCGTCATCCTTGACGCAGCTGCCTGGGCAAAGTGGCTCCGGGAACGTAAAAACGCCCCAGGAGGGCGGTCCGGAAAGCCTATCGCACCCTCGGCCTTACTCGACGTTGCCCTCTGCAGAGCCATTCCCGGGATTCTTACGGGGCACGAGCACCAACCGCTTGAACTCGGCCACCAGCACGCCGTCCTGGTTGAGCACGCGCGTGTGCACCCGCACGGTCCCGCGGTCGGGCTTGGACTTCGACTCTTTCTTCTCCAGCACCTCGGACTCGCAGTAGAGCGTGTCGCCGTGGAACACGGGCGCGGGGTGCTTCAGCTCTTCGGTCGCCAGGTTCGCGATCGCCTTGCCGCTGACGTCTGAGACGGACATGCCGAGCGCCAGGGAATACACGAGGGGGCCCACGACGACATTGCGGCCCTGCTGGGATTTCGCCGCGTAGACATCGTTCAGGTGCAGCGGGTGATGGTTCATCGTGATCAAACAGAACAGGTGGTCGTCTGACTCCGTGACGGTCTTCGCGGGCCAGTGCTTGTACACGGCGCCGACCTCGAACTCCTCCAGGTAACGGCCGTACGGGTGGGCGCCGCTGGCCTCGCGGGCGGCCTGATCGGTCTCGACGGATTGCTTGTCGCTCATTGGGGTCCTAGCGTCTCCTCGTGGCTGGTCATGGACGCGGAACTCTATTGACCCGGGGCGAGACGATACGGTTGCGGGGTAGCCGCACCCCCACTTCGTCCACTCAGGAGACCCGCCTTGCGCAACCCCCGCGACTTTTTCAAGCCCCTCGCGATCGACGCCCCCGAGCCCGCCCGGGAGATCCCCTTCAAGCCCTCCCGAATGATCCACTTCATGGACTTCTCCAACCCGAAAATGGTCGACAAGGCGCCGGACCTCGCGCCGAAGGTGGACATCCTGCTCGGCAACCTCGAGGACGCCGTGCCGCTGGAAAAGAAGGAGGCCGCGCGCGCCGGCCTGATCAAGGTCGGCAAGGAGATGGACCTCGGCGACACCGCCCTGTGGACGCGCGTCAACGAGCTCGCCTCGCCATACGTGCTCGACGACCTCACCCAGCTCGTCACCGAGATCGGCGACAAGCTCGAGGTGATCATGATCCCCAAGGTCGAGGGCCCGTGGGACATCCACTACGCCGACCGTCTGCTCGCCCAACTGGAGGCCAAGGCCGGGATCGAGCGCCCGATCCTGATCCACTGCGTGCTCGAGACCGCCCAGGGCGTGGCCAACCTCGAGGAGATCGCCAGCGCCAGCCCGCGCATCCAGGGCATGTCCTTCGGCCCCGCCGACCTCGCCGCCTCGCGGCGCATGAAGACCACGCGCGTCGGCGGTGGGCACCCCGGCTACCGCACGATCGCCGACCCGGACCCCGATAACCCGGACGCGCCGCGCGCGAGCTACCAGCAGGACCCGTGGCACTACTCGATCGCGCGCATGGTCGACGCCTGCACCGCCGTCGGCGCGCTGCCCTTCTACGGCCCCTACGGCGACATCTCCGACGCCGAGGGCTGCGAGACGCAGTTCCGCGCCTCGTTCCTTTTGGGCTGCGTCGGCGCATGGTCGCTGCACCCCGGCCAGATCGCGATCGCCAAGCGGGTCTACTCGCCCGACCCCGACGAGGTCGCCTTCGCGAAGAAGGTGATCGCGGCGATCCCCGACGGCCGCGGCGTGCACATGATCGACGGCAAGATGCAGGACGACGCGACCTGGAAGCAGTGTCAGGTGATGGTCAACCTCGCCGAAATGCTCGCCAAAAAGGACCCGGAGCTGGCCGAGGCCTACGGGTTCGTTCCCGCCGCGGTGTAGCCGCGGCACTGCGGCGTACGCCGCGGCAGTTCATCGACGAAAGGCTCTGACCGCGCGCGGTCACGCGTACACGTAACCCACGCGCGGTTCAACGCGTTGCCGTTGCGAGTCATTACACAGACAGCAGCGCGTCGCACAACCTTGTGAAGCGCAAACCGCTATTGTTAACCCTATGGCTAACAATGCCTTGCTGGACCGATCCTTCGCGGCGTGCTCGCACCCGATCCGCCGCGGGATCCTCGAACGACTGGGCGACGGCGAACTGACCGTCGGCGAGGCGACACGCGACTTCGGCGTGTCCAAGCCCGCGATCAGCAAGCACCTGAAGGTGCTCGAGGAGGCGGGCACGATCGTCCGCGTGATCGACGGGCGCACCCACCGCCTGCGTCTGCAGCAGCGCCCGCTCGACGACGCCTACGCGTGGATGACACGGCAGCGTGAGCTATGGGAGCGCAAGCTCGACACCGTCGAGGAATACCTGCGCGAGCAACGCGCCGACCAGCAGCAGCCGAGTCAACAGCAACAGCCACGACAACCGCAACCCCAACCCCAACCGCAGCGCGACAACCGATCAGCGAAGGAGTCGAGATGACCGAGACACAACAGATCAGCAAGCCGACGGAGACGAGCCTGCGCGTCGAGCGCACGTTCGACGCGTCCCCCGAGGAGGTGTTCGACGCCTGGACGAACCCCGAGGTGCTTCGCCGCTGGTGGCGGCCCAACCCGGCGTGGACCACGCCCGTCGCCGAGGTGGACCTGCGCGTGGGCGGGCGCTACCGCATCTCGATGGAAGATCCCGAGAACGGGAGCAAGCACACCGCCGCCGGCGAATACAGCGAGGTCAGCCGCCCAGAGCGGCTCGTGTACAGCTGGCAGTGGGAGGAAGAGGACGGCCGGCTCGGACCCGCGAGCACCGTCGCGGTGGACTTCCGCGCTGATGGCGATGGCGAGCGCACGACCGTCGTGCTCGAGCACTCGGGCCTTATCTCAGCGGAATCACGCGACTCGCACACGCACGGCTGGGCGGGGATCTTCGAGATGCTCGAGGCACACGTGCTCGAGAGCGCGGCGCACACGTCCTGAAGCACCGCCTGTCCTCGGCCTGGCGCTGGGTCCCGACCTGGACGGACGCAAGCGATCTAAATCGACACAAATCGAGACGACGTCAAAGCAACGATTGCCCCACCAAACCCAAGCAACTTCCACACCAAAACCAACACAAGGAGCAGCGATATGGCGAGTTATCTACTGGCATACACCGGCGGCAGCATGGCTGAGACCGACGCGGAGCGCGAGGCGGCGATGGCCGCCTGGGGACAGTGGTTCGGGACGCTCGGTTCGGCGATCGTCGACGCGGGCAATCCCTTCGGCCCCTCCGCATCGGTTGGCTCCGGCGGAGCCAGCGGTGCGGCCAAAAGCGGCCTGAGCGGCTATTCGGTGCTCACGGCCGACAGCCTCGCCTCCGCGACCGAGCTGGCGAAGGACTGCCCAGTGATCGCCAACGGCGGGGCGGTGGACGTCTACGAGACGATCCCGGTGATGTAGCAAGGAAGAGCATCCGCCCGCGGACGCAGAACCCGCTGCGCAGTCCGCGGCATCCGCACGGACGGCCGCAGCGTCCGCACGGACGGTCACGCAGCATCCTGACGGGGCGGTCGCCACAGCACTCAGGCGGCCGTCCCGGTACGGGTTGCGCGTCGAAATGAGTCGCGGGTGCTCGCCGGCGGGCGCATGAAGACCCCTCAGCCGAGCGACTCGACCAACGGGTTGTGAATACGCAGCTGCGGATACCAGCTGAAGTCGCGATCCGCTGTCCAGAACTCCGTCACGCCCGCCGCCAGACACACGGCAGCGATGCGTGCGTCATGGATCTTTTGCCCGAGCGGGCTGGCGGCAGCGAGCATCGAACGCAGACTCGGCCAATGGCCGGGCGGCTCGGCGAGCAGTCGTACTCCGGGGGTTGAGATCCAGGCATCAAGTGCCGCGAGGGCCTCGTTGACCTGCGGCTCCCGCCAGAAGCGACCGTCCGTAAGCACTGAGTAGAACTCGCCTGCGGCAATCCACGGCAATCCCCATGCTGGTTCGCTCACGAGCCGGTCCATCGCGGCGAGCGCCCGCTCATGTGCCGGCGAGGACTTGTCGTAGGCGTAGACGAGGATGTTTGTATCGACGGCGATCAAACTCTGTCTGTCATATCGTAAATCGAGGCGCGGATGGCGTCCCAATCGGAGTAGGGATCGACTCCTGGCAGTGGCTCCAGTCTGCCGGTCACGGGTTTGAAGGGCGGACGGGCGGAAGCCAGCGGTTCGTTCAGCACCGAGCTCAGCCCACGTTCGATCAACGCGCGAAGCGTCGTCCCCTCGCGGCGTGCACGCTCCTTCGCCTCCATCAGCAGACCGCTGGCAATATCTATGGTTGTCTTCACCCATATAACCATATCACCTTCCTTGTTGTGTTTTGTGTCGTTCAGCAGAGGCATTTGCCGAGCGGACCCACGCGGCATCGATGACACGCCTCCATATAGGGTTCCGACGCAGATGCTCAAACGGGACACAAAACGATGAGATTCTTCGAGTTCGAGGCGCGCGAGATCGTCAAGCGGGCCGGCATCCCCGTCACCGACTACGGCTTCACGACCGACCCCGCCGAGGCGGCCACGATCGCCGCGCGGATCGACGGACCGACCGTGATCAAGTCCCAGGTGCTCGCCGGCGGTCGCATGAAGGCCGGCGGCGTCAAGTTCGCCGACACGCCCGCCGAAGCCGAGTCCCACGCCCGCGAGATCCTGCAGATCGAGATCGGCGGCCACATGCCGCGCGGCGTGCTCGTCGACCCAAAGGCCGACGTCGAGCAGGAGTTCTACGCCGGCGTCGTCTGGGACGGCACCGCGAAGAAGCCTTTGATGCTGTTCAGCGACATGGGCGGCATCGACATCGAGCAGGTCGCCGAAGAGCACCCCGACCACGTCGGCCGCGGCCACTTCTCCACGCTCGAGCCCTTCTCCGACTTCCAGGCCAAGCAGGTGATCGCCGCCGCCGGCGTCACCGGCAAGGCCCTGCAGCGCGCCACCCCGGTCCTCGCGCGCCTGGCCCGGCTGTTCCTCGACAACGACATGACGCTCGCCGAGATCAATCCCTTGGCGCAGCTGAAGGACGGCTCGTTCGTCGCGCTCGACGCGCACATGGAGATGGAGAACGAGGGCATGCCGCGCCAGATTGGCCTGATCAAGGCGCTCGGCATCGGCGCCGAGGAGGGCACACGCGAGGATCACACGCCGACCTCATTCGAAGAGGCCGTCAAGGCGATCGACACCGCCGATCACCGCGGCGTGATCCAGGGCAAGGACACCGGCTTCAACGGCAACATCGGCCTTGTGATCGGCGCGGGCGGTGGCTCGCTGACGCTCACCGACGCCGTGCGCCAGCAGGGCGGCAAGCCCGCCAACTACTCCGAGATAGGAGGAAACCCGTCCGTCGCCAAGGCCTGCGGGCTGGCCAAGCAGGTCCTGCAGAAAGACGGCGTCGAGAAGATCGCGGTGATGATGTCGATCGTCTCCAACACGCGCGTGGACATCGTCGCGCGCGGTGTGATCAAGGCTTGCCTGGAGCTCGACAAGGACCCCGGCGAGACGATCGCGATCTTCCGCATCCCCGGCGCCTGGGAGGAGGAGGGCTTCAAGATCCTCGACCGCTACGGGATCGAGTACTGCGACCGCTCGGTGTCCCTGTGGGAGGCTGCCGGTCGCGCGGTCGCCAAGATTCAAGGAGTCGCCGCATGAGTCCCCGTCATTGCGCCCGTATGCGGGGCCGGATGCCCCGCTCCCACGCGCTCGGGATCCACACGACCTGCGCGGATGCGCCCCCCCCAAATCCGACCCGAGACATCTCATGTCCATTCTGATCGACCAGGACACGACGTTCATCATCCAGGGGATCACCGGGCGCGAGGCCGTCAACCTCACGCGCGAGTGCCTGGACTACGGCTCGAAGATCGTCGGCGGCGTGACCCCCGGGCGCAAGGGCCGCGAGGTCCACGGTGTGCCGGTGTTCGACACGGTCGAGCAGGTCGTTGAGCACAACGGCGGCGTCGTGCCTGACGGCTCGGTCGTCACCGTCCCCCCCGCGGGCACGCGCGACGCCGTGTTCGAGGCGCTGCACGCCGGCATCAAGACGATCGTGATCGTCACCGAGCGGATCCCCCGCCGCGATGTCGCGATGATGGTCGAGCTGGCCGACTCAAAGGGCGCGCGGATCATCGGCCCGAACTGCCTCGGCGTGATCGTCCCGGGCGTCGCCAAGATGGGCGGCATCGGCGGCCCGGCACGCAACGCCGCCGTCGCCTACCAGCCCGGCGCGGTCGGTGTGATGAGTCGCTCCGGCGGCATGACCACGGAGATCTCCTCCACGCTGACCGCCGCGGGACTGGGTGTCTCCACGGCGGTCTCGATCGGCGGCGACGCGATCATCGGCTCGACCTACGCCGAGCTGATGCCCTACTTCGAGGCCGACGAACAGACCCAGGCGATCGTGATCTACACCGAGCCCGGCGGGCGCATGGAGGCTCAACTCGCCCAGTGGGTCAAAGACAACAACTCGCGCCTGCCGATCGTCGCCTTCATGGCCGGCAAGTTCATGGACGACGAGGAGATGCAGGGCATGTCCTTCGGGCACGCCGGCACGATCGTCGAGGGCAAGGAGGACTCAGCGACGGAGAAGATCGCCCGCCTGCAGGCGGCCGGCATCCCTGTCGTGCAGCGGATCGACGAGATTCCCGACTTGGTCAAGGCGAAGCTCGCCGAACGGAGCGCGGCATGAGGAAGGACGCCCTGTTCATCGCGGTCGAAGTCGACGACGAGGCGGCCGCCGACACCGAGCTGGCGCGCCGCCTGACCGAGGCCTGCCCGGTCGATATCTTCGCCCAGCAGCCCGACGGCAGCTTGGAGATCGTGGAGGGCAACCTCGACGAGTGCGTGCTCTGCCGCCTGTGTCTCGACGCGTCGGACGGGCGGGGTTCAGATCATCCGGTGAAGATCGTCAAGCTCTACGACAACGACGCCATTCTCGCCTGAGCACCCTCGCCGCGCGGTGAGCTAAGCTCATACCGAGCCGATGAACGAAAACTTCTCCCTGATCGTGATGGTCCTGTGCCTACTCGGTTCGCTGGCGTTCTTGGCCCAGCAACTCACCGCGTACCACTAGGGAGCTGGACGACGGCCCCCGCCGCCGTCCCGGGCGAAGTTGATTCTCAGTCCTCGTGCTTGCGCGCGGGACGCACGTTCTGACGTTCCTGCTGGCGCTCGACGACGTTCCTGATCAGCTTCAGGAACTGATCCGGCCCCGATGCCTTGGCCTGCCCATAGGTGAACGCCTCGATCCAGTCTGCCACCTCGGCCTCATGGGCCATCACGTTGAAGAACTCGCGGCGCATTTCCACTCTTACTCGGGCATCCGTCGGGGGGATCTTCGTGACCTTCACGCCGGGCATCTCCAGACGGAAGTGCTGCACGTCGCCGCGCCCGCGCAGCTCCACGGCGACGACGAGCTTCATCGGCTCGAGGGCGGGAACTTCCTCGAGGAAGCGGTTGACCGCGAGCTCGATCAGCGTCTTGGCGTCCTCGGAGGCCATCAGATCTTGTGCCGTTGCAAGAGCTTCTTGCCGATCACCATCCGCTGGATCTCCGAGGTCCCCTCGCCGATCAGCAGCAGCGGCGCGTCGCGGTACAGGCGCTCGATCTCGTACTCCTTCGAATACCCGTACCCACCGTGGATGCGAAAGGACTCCTCGACGCAGAAGCGCCCCGCCTCGGAGGCGAACAGCTTGGCCATCCCCGCCTCCAGGTCCGAGCGCTCGCCGGCGTCCTTCAACCGGGCGGCTCTGAGGGTGAGCAGCCGGGCGGCATCGACCTGGGTGGCCATGTCGGCGAGCTTGAACTGGATCGCCTGGTGCTCGGCGATCGGCTTGCCGAAGGTCTTTCGCTCCTGGGAGTATTTCAGCGCGAGCTCCAGCGCACGCTGGGCGATACCGACGCCGCGCGCGGCGACGTTCACGCGGCCGACCTCAAGCGCGTCCATCATCTGCGCGAAGCCCTTGTTCAGGCCGGCGTCCTCGCCGCCGAGGATGTTCTCGGCGGGACAGCGGTAGCCGTCGAACACGAGCTCGGTCGACTCGACGCCCTTGTAACCCATCTTCTTCAACTGCGGCGGGACCGTCAGGCCGGCGTAGTCGCCGGTGTTCTCGTGGACGCCGCCGACCTTCTCGGCGATGAAGCAGGTCATGCCCTTGTGCGCCTTCTCGGCGTTCGGGTCGGTCTTCACGAGCACGAACACGAGGTCTGAGCGCAGCCCGTTCGTGACCCACATCTTCTGGCCGTTGATCTCGTACTTCCCGTCATCGCCCTTCTTCGCGGAGGTTTTGATCGCCTGGACGTCGGACCCCAGCTCGGGCTCCGACAGCGAGAACGCGGCCCTGATCTCGCCCGTGGCCATCCGCGGCAGGTAGTTCTGCTTCTGCTCGTCCGAGCCGAACTTCATCAGCAGGTAGGAGCCGATGAAGTGGGTGTTGATCACACCCGAGATCGAGATCCAGCCCCGCGAGAGCTCCTCGACGATCATCGCGTACGTCGTCAGATCCAGGCCCATGCCGCCGTACTCTTCGGGAATCGTCACCCCGAACAGCCCGAGCTCCTTCATCTGCTCGACGATCGCCTCCGGGAACTCGTCCTCGTGGTCGAAGTGCTCGGCGTTCGGCAGGATCTGCTCGTCGGCGAACTGGCGCACCATCTCAGTGATCGCCTGCTGCTCGTCGGTCTTCTCGGTGTACGGCGTCGTCGCTACGGCCATGCTTGAGCGCTCCAAAGGTCGGTTTCGGGTTTGATCGAAGATGACTGGCAGCCCGTGCGCCCCGGCTCGGCCTCCGGCCGCCTGCGCCACCCGCTAGAGGAGAATACCGCCATGAACTTCGCCCGCGATGTCCTTGACCGCCTGCCTCCGTCGGGACTCGCACTCGTGGAGCTGGCCCGTGACGGCTCCAGACGCGAGTGGAGCTTCGGCGAGGTCTCCGCTCACAGCGCTTCGCTGGCGGGGGCATTGCGCGCGCGGGGGATCGACCGCGGCGACTTGGTGATGACGCTGATCGGCAACCGTCCCGAGTGGGTGTTCACGATGTGCGCCTGTTTTCGCATCGGCGCCGTCGTGCTTCCCTGCACCGAGCAGCTGCGTGCCAAAGACCTGCGGCTGCGGCTGGCCGTGGCGAAGCCCCAGCTGATCGTCGCCGACGAGCGCAACCGCGCAGAGTTGGAATCGGCGCTGCGGGGGAGCGATGCAACGCACTCGGAGGATGTTGAACGCGCGGGTAATGAACTAACCCACGCGCGTGCACGCACGGGCGTGGCCGTGGCACAGGAGAGCGTCGATGCGGAGACGATCCCCGTGCTGTTCATCCCCGATGAAGCCCTCTTCTCCGGACCCTCCGCCCCCGCCGTCGAGCTCTCGCCGGATGACCCCTGCCTGATCACGTTCACGAGCGGCACCTCAGGCGAGCCGAAGGCGGTGCTGCATGGGCAGCGTTATTTGGACGGCCAACGTCTGCAAGCGGAGAACTGGCTGGGCGCGCGGCCCGGCGAGCTGGTGTGGTGCACGGCCGCCTCGGGCTGGTCAAAGTCCGCCCGAAACGTGTTCATCGCGCCCTGGCTCACAGGCGCGAGCGCATTGCTGCACGACGCGCGCTTCGACCCGGCCGAGCGCTTGGAATTGCTCGCGCGCGAGCACGTGAACGTGCTCTGTATGGCACCGACCGAGTATCGCGTGATCGCCGCCCGCGCAACCCTCACCCCGTTGCCGGACCTACGCGGGATGGTCGCGGCCGGCGAGGCGCTCAACCCGGAGGTGCTGCACACCTGGCGGGAGGCTGTGAGCTTGGAGATCCGCGACGGCTACGGCCAGACCGAGACCGGCCAGCTGACGGGGATGCCGCTGGGCGAGCCCGCACGGCCCGGTTCGATGGGACGCGCCCTGCCGGGGGTCGAGCTGTCGGTTCGGGATGGCGAGCTGGTGGCCGACCCGCGAACGGTGCCGACCTTCTTTCTTGGCTACCTCGGCGAGGGCGTCAAGCGCGACGAGAGCGGGGCATGGCATATCGATGATCGCCGCACCCGGCGAGCGGAGGGCGCTGCAGGCGCCCCGGGCATGAACGGAGCCGGTGTTACGTACATTGGCGAGCCGTGGACGACAGGCGACCGTGTGCGGGAAGACGACGACGGATACCTGTGGTTCGAGGGGCGCGCGGACGACGTGATCGTCTCGGCGGGCTATCGGATCGGTCCGTTCGAGGTCGAGTCCGCGCTCATCGCCCACCCCGCTGTGGCCGAGGCTGCCGCGGTGGCCTCACCCGACGAGGAGCGCGGGGCGGTCGTGCGCGCGGTGGTCGTGCTGCGCGATGGCTATTCCCCCTCCCCCGCGCTGGGGCGCGAACTGCAGGAACACGTCAAGCGCGAGACCGCGCCCTACAAGTACCCACGAATCATCGACTTTGCTGCCGAGCTGCCAAAGACCTCCAGCGGGAAGGTCAAGCGGGCTGCGCTACGCGCTGAGGCGTAACACTCGCCAGATCGTGCTCCGCCAGCTCGCGCTCCAGCTCCTCTGTCTCCTGCTGTACGCCCGCCGCGGGCGGGCGCAGAATCAGGAACGCGGCGAGGATCCCCAGCGCCACGCAGCTGGCGGCGACGATGTAGGCGAGGTGGTAGCCCCCGGTCAGCGCGCTCGGGAGCGAGTGTCCGGCCGCGGTCAGCGCGTTCGTGTGGTCGGTCGCGATCGTCCCAAGCGCCGCCAGGCCGATCGCGCCGAACAGCTGAACCGAGACGTTGATGATTCCCGAGGCCAGACCCGCGTCCTGCGGCGGCGCGTCGGCCATGCCCATCGTCAACAGCGGCAGGAACGATGCGCCGGCGCCGAGTCCGATCAACAGGAACGCGAAGAACAGGCCGGGGAAGTAGCCCGCGTGCACACCCTGGGTCGCGAGCAACAACAGGCCGGCGGCGATTGCGGCGAGGCCGGCCGCCAGCGTGTTCAGCGGTCCGAAGCGGTTGACCGCCTTGACGGCCAGCCCCATCGACAGCGCGGCGATCGAGATCGTCAGCGGCATGAACGCAAGACCGGTGTCGATCGCGTCATAGCCGAGCACGCGCTCCAGATACAGCGCCCCGAGGAAGAAGGCCGAGAACATCCCCGTGACGAGCAGGCCACGGACGAGGCTCGAACCCATCAACGTCCGCAGCCGCAGGATCCGCAGCGGCATGATCGGGTTGGCGATCCGCGACTCCAGCGCGAAGAACGCGCCGAGCAGCATCAGCGAAGCCCCGCCGACGCCGAGCGTGCGCGCCGAGAGCAGGCCGTATTCGGTCGACTTGACGATCGCGAAGGCGCCGAGCATCGTCGCCAGCGTGATCAGCACCGATCCGGCGACATCGACGCCGCCCGCGAGGCCGATGCCTCTGTTCTCCTCGATCAGCGCCGATCCAAGCACGAACGTGATGATCCCGATCGGCACGTTCACGAAGAAGATCCAATGCCAGCTCAGCGACTGCGTCAGCGCGCCGCCGGCGAGCAGCCCGATCGAGCCGCCCCCGGCGGACACGAACGCGTACATACCCATCGCCTTGGCCTGCTCGGCTTTCTCGGGGAACTCGGTGACGATGATCGCGAGGATCACCGCCGAGGCCACGGCGCCGCCGATCCCCTGCACGAAGCGGCCGCCGATCAGCATCGCCTGGCTGGAGGCCAGGCCGCAGAAGATCGAGGCGGCGGTGAACAGGACGAGCCCGGCGAGGAAGACTTTCTTGCGACCGACCAAGTCGCCCATCCGGCCGGCTAGCAACAGAAAGCCGCCGAAGGTGATCAGGTAGGCGTCGATCACCCACGTGAGGTTGCCTTGGGAGAAATGCAGGTCGCGCTGGATCGAGGGCAGCGCGACGTTGACGATCGTCGCGTCGAGCACCATCATCAGCTGGCCGAGGCACAGCACCCCGAGCGCGATCCAGCGGCGGCGCTCGCTGCGCGACGCCGCAGCGGCGGTGGTGGAATTGCGGGCTTGGAGCTGTTCTGTGGTGGCGCTCATGGTGTGCGGCTCCCTTTCGGTTCGCTTGAGAGGACACACCATAGCAAGGATCATCCTTGTCATAGGGATGATCAACATAAAATTTATAATCGTTGCTAGAATGAAAACAAATGCAGAATCCTGTAAAATCAGCCGCGATGGGTGCTGAGAGGACGTGTGCGCCTGGCTCGATGGTGCTGCTCACCAGGCTGGCCAAGCAGGTCTACCGGCGCAGCAGCGACGAGCTGCTGGGGATGCAGCTGCGCCACCTGGTCGCGTTGAGCTACGTGCGCGACCACGACGCCTGCCCTCAGCACGAGCTGGCCGATGCGTTCTGCATGGACGCCAACAACGTCGTGCTGCTGCTCAACGAGCTCGAGCAGCTGGGCTATGCCACGCGCCTGCGCGACCCCGACGATCGCCGTCGCCACGTGGTCCAGCTCACCCCCACGGGCGCCGAGGCGCTGGGCCTCGCCGAGCGTGCCCAAGAAGCGATCGAGGACGACGTGCTGAAGGCGCTCGACCCCAGCGAACGCGCCACCTTGTGGGGGCTATTGACCCGGGCGCTGTCGGGCGCGGAGCAAGAGCAGCACGACGCTTACAGCGCCACGACCGCGTCGATCTCGACCTGAGCGCCCTTCGGCAGCTGCGCGACTCCGACCGTCACTCGCGCGGGCGGGTCCTTCGGGAAGAACGTCGCGTAGACCTCGTTGACCTCGGCGAAGGCCCCGAGGTCGGTCATGTAGACGGTCAGGCGTACGGCTTGCTGTAGCGAAGCGCCCGCCGCGTCGCACACAGCTTGCAGGTTCTCCAGGCAGCGATGCGCCTGCTCGGCAGGCGTCTCCCCCACCAGCTCACCGGTGCTCAGATCGAGCGGGATCTGGCCCGAGCAGAACAGCAATCCCGCCGCGGACACCGCGTGGCTGTATGGGCCGATCGCGAGCGGTGCGCCCGGCGCGGAGATCGTCTTACGGGAATCGGTCATTGAGGATGGCTTGGACGCGGAACACAGAGAAGCACTTACCAAACTGAAGGCGAACCGCGCGCACCCGTGCGTGTGCGTATACGCGTGCGCGGTTCAACACCCAAAGAGATAAGCACACCCTCCGGCAACAGACGGCCAGCGCGTATGACGCGCCGACTATCTGGGGCCGGTAGATTCCGAGAAATGCAACTTCCCAAGTTCGCCGGTCTACTCCTCGTCATGTTCGCGTGCACGGCCGCTTCGGCCGCGCCGACGCAGGCGCTGGCCGATTCCCAATCGGTCGCGTTCGCGCCTTGCGGGAACAGCAACGATCTGGCCTGCGGACACCTGACCGTCCCGCTGGACCCAAGCGGCGCGACGCCCGGAACGATCACCCTGGCGATCCGTCGCCATCGCGCCCCGGTCGGCGAAGCGAAGGTCGCGATCGTCGCGCTCGCGGGAGGTCCCGGACAGGCGGCGATCCCGTTCGCCGAAGAATTCGCGCGGCTGCTCGGGCCGATCGCGGACACACGCGATCTGATCGTGTTCGACCAGCGCGGCATCGGGCTCTCCCAGCCGCTCTCCTGCCACCGCTTCGAACTGAGCGCCAACACGCCTCCGGGCCCGACGATCGCCGAATGCGCCGCACAACTCGGGTCGACGCGCGGCTTCTACGCGACCGCCGACACCGTCGCCGACATCGAGGCGCTGCGCGTGGCGGGGGGCTATGAAAAGCTCGTGCTGTACGGCACCTCCTACGGCACGAAGGTGGCCGAGGACTACGCGCAGGCCTACCCGAACAACGTTGCGGGACTGGTGCTCGACTCGGTTGTGCCGCCCAACGGCCCCGAACCGCTCAATCGAGCGACGTTCGCGGCTGTTCCCCGCATCCTCTCCCAGCTGTGCGCCGCGCACGCCTGCGCACGCATTACCCCCAACTCCGTGGGCGATCTCGCGCGCCTCGTACGACGGCTGGCGCGCAGACCGCTGAGCGGTCGTTTCATCGACGGCCGCGGCCGCGCCCACACGGTGCCGATCTCCGCCAATGGCCTGCTCGGAACCCTGGTCGAGGGAGACCTGGAACCGATCCTGCGCAGCGAATTCCCCGCGGCGATCCGCTCGGCGGTGAACGGCGACACGGCAGCGCTGGCACGTCTGGAGGAGCGCGCCGGGGGTGGAGAAGAAAGCGAAGCGGAAAATCCGAGTGAGAGCTTCGACAACCCGCTCTACTTCGCGACCAGCTGCGAAGACGAGCCATTCCCGTGGAACCGCTCGTCCACCCCGGCGACGCGCCTGGCCGAAGCGAAGGCCAGGATCAGGGCCCTGCCGGCGAGCCAACTGGCGCCGTTCACGCAGGCGAACGTGCTCGCCCTAAGCGACATACCGGCATGCGCCTTCTGGCCGTACTCGACGCCCGCGCCCCCACCGAACGAGGCTCCCTTTCCGAGCGTCCCGACGCTGATCCTGAGCGGCGCCGACGACCTGCGCACCCCGACTGCCAATGCTCGTGAAGTCGCTGCACTGATCCCTGGGTCGCACCTGCTGGTGGTGCCCAACACCGGGCACTCGGTGCTCGGCGCGGACCCCACCCACTGCGCGAGCGATGCCCTCCAGGCTCTGTTCAAAGACAAGCCGATCAAGCCCTGCGCAAACACGCCGCCTCCGCCCGCCCTGACGCTGACGCCGCTGGCGCCGACGCGCCTGATGAGTCTCACCCCCGCGCCGGGCAGCCGCGGGCTGCCCGGACGCACACTCGAGGCGGTCGTGCTGACGCTGGGAGACTTCAACCGCCAACTCACCCTGCGGCTGATCAAGCAGCTCGAGTCGGGCAAGCTCGACAGCTCGACATCGCTGCGCACGGGGGGACTGCGCGCCGGCTGGGCCCGCCTGACCGGCAAAGACCTGACGTTCCGCGACTATTCCTACATACCGGGGGTGACCATCTCAGGCAGCCTCACCTCGCACGGGATCGAGCTGCGCATCGGGGGCTCGAAGGCGGCCCAGGGCACGCTGCGCCTCGGCCCGGACAAATCGCTGAAGGGAATCCTGGGCGGGAAGCGCGTCCAGCTCGCCAACGCGGCACCGCAGGCCACCAGCGCGCAAATAGCGCGTTTCAGGGGCGGCTACCGGTAACGTCTGCGGCGATGCCCGGACGCTCGTCGAAGACCTTGCTCGCGACGACGCTGCTCGTCGGGATGTTCGCCCTCACCCAGGCGCCGGCCGCGGGTGCGCTGACATTCGTCCCCTGCGCCGCCAGCTCCGCCTCTGCCTTCTCGTGCACGACGGTGCCCGTCCCGCTCAGCCGCACCGGCCTGGCGCCCGGCACGCTCTCGTTGAGCCTCGAGCGTAAACAGGCCGGCGCCGCCCCGAGCAAGACAGCGGTCCTCGCGCTGGCCGGTGGGCCCGGCCAGGCGGCGTTGCCGCTCGGCGAATTCATCGCCAAAGCGCTCGCGCCGGCGCTCGGCACGCGCGACCTGCTGATCTTCGACCAGCGCGGCACCGGCGCCTCCGACCCGCTGAGCTGCGGCGCGTTGAGCAGCTTCAGCGGTGGCACCGCCAGCGTCGCCTTCGAACACTGCGCGCTTGAAATCGGCCCGGGGCGCGGCAGCTACACGACCCAGGAATCGGTCGAAGACATCGAGGCGATCCGCCAGGCCGCGGGCTACGAAAAGCTCGTCCTGTACGGCACCTCCTACGGCACGAAGGTCGCCGAGGAGTACGCCGAACGCTACCCCCAGCACGTGGAATCGCTGGTGCTCGACTCGGTCGTGCTGCCGGACGGGCCGGAACCGTTCTCGATCCCGACCTTCCAGGCGATCGGCCCGGTACTCGACGAGCTGTGCTCCAACAACGCGTGCACGGGGATCACCACCAACCCCGTGGCGGACATCGCAAGCCTGACGGCAACATTGCGCAAGCATCCGCTGAGCGGCTCTGTATATGACGGCTCGGGCCACCGCCACAGCTTCACGCTGGACGAGTCCGGCCTGCTCGGCATCCTCCAGGCCGGCGATCTGAACCCCGCCCTGCGGGCGCTGTTGCCGGCGGCGGTACGCTCGGCGCTGCGTAACTACCCGGACCCGCTGCTGCGCCTGGAGCTGCTGGCCGAGGGGTTGACCCCGAACGTGCCGGGCGGTCGGCCGGTCGAAGAAAGCTCTGAGGGGATCGACGAAACGCTGTTCGTGACGACGACCTGCGAGGAGATGCCGTTCCCCTGGCAGCGAGCAGCGGCGCCGGCGACGCGGCTGGCGGAAGCCACCAACGTGCTGCACGCCCTGCCGAGCAGCGACTTCTACCCGTTCGACGCCGCCACCGCGCTGAACAGCAGCCTGATCTCCTCCTGCGCCGGCTGGCCCGACGCATCGGCGGCGAGCGTCGTGCCGAACGTCCTGCCGAACGTGCCGACGCTGATCCTCTCCGGCGCCCAGGATCTGCGCACACCCACCTCGAACGCGCGGCGCGTGGCCGCGCTGATTCCCGACGCGCAGCTGCTTGTCGTGCCCTACACGGGGCACTCGGTGATCGGCAGCGACTTCAGCAACTGCGCCGCGCTGGCGCTGGCGGCCTTCTTCGGTGGCGGGGCGGGCGGGAACCCAATCCAGCCATGCGCGTCGAGCACCGACATGTTCGCGCCCACGCCGCTCACCCCCACGAAGCTCGCCTACGTGCACCCGGTCCCAGGATTGAACGGCAAGCCGAGCGTGACGCTCACCGCCGTGCTCGACACGATCGTCGATCTCAACCGTCAGGTGGTCGGCGCGACGCTGCAGGCCGACGCGAAACTCCCCAGCGGGTCGAGCTTCGGCGGCCTGCGCGGCGGCTTTGCGAAGCTGAGCTCCAACAAGTTGCAGCTGATTCGCTTCACGTTCGTGCCAGGGGTCGAACTGAGCGGGACCTTCCCGGTGAAGAACGGGCAGCTGCAGAACGCAACCCTGCGCATCACGGGCAGCACCGCGGCGAACGGCACCGTGCGAGTGGGCTCGGGCAAGCAGGTGACGGGCAGCTTGGAAGGCAAGCGTTTCAACGTGAACATCGCCAACGTAAAGCTCTCGCGCGCCGGCGCGGGTGTGAGCGACGGCGAATGGCCTTCGGCTCCAATCACCTTCCCACTGGGCCCGCTCGCGCACGTGCGCTGACGCGAACCACGGTCGAACCTCGCCGGGCACCCAAACCGGCTGCTCCTCCAGGCTGTGGGTACGCTGGCCTGAATGCCGAACGCGCTCGCCACCGAGACCTCGCCCTACCTGCGCCAGCACGCGCAGAACCCGGTCGACTGGTTGCCCTGGGGTCCGGTCGCATTGGCGCGCGCCCGCAACGAGGACAAGCCACTGCTCGTCTCGATCGGCTACTCATCCTGCCACTGGTGCCATGTGATGGAGCGCGAGTCCTTCGAGGACGAGCGGATCGCGGCACTGATGAACGAGGGCTTCGTCTGTGTAAAGGTCGACCGCGAGGAGCGCCCGGACATCGACGCGCTGTACATGGAGGCCGTCCAGGCGATGACCGGCCATGGCGGCTGGCCGCTGAACGTGTTCCTCACCCCCGAGCAGTTGCCGTTCTACGGCGGCACGTACTTCCCGCCCGAGCCCCGCCACGGAATGCCGGCCTGGACGCAGGTGCTGCAGGCGATCGGCGCGTCGTGGTCGGAGCGGCGCGAGGAGATCCGCGCGGGAGGCGAGGGCCTGCGCGAGCGGCTCCGCGGCGGCGCGGAGCTGAAACCCTCCGCCGAGCCGATCGAAGCCGCCGCGCTCGAGCAGGCCGTGGCGAGGCTGCGGGAGTCCTTCGATCCGTCGAATGGCGGCTTCGGTGGGGCACCGAAGTTCCCGCCGGCCTCGGTGATCGAGCTCCTGCTTGCGCGGGCCCGTGGGCTTCCCGACCAGACGGGCGGGTCAGCCGAGAACGCGGGCTCGGAGGCCGATATGGCCTTGGGCACCCTGCGCGCGATGGCCAGCGGCGGCATCCACGACCAGGTGGGCGGCGGGTTCGCGCGGTACAGCGTCGACGCGACCTGGACGGTGCCGCACTTCGAGAAGATGCTCTACGACAACGCCCTGCTCGCCCGCGCCTACCTGCATGGGTTCCAGCTCTCCGGCGAGCCTCAGCTGGCAGAGGTCTGCCGTGACACGCTCGACTGGGCCCTGCGCGAGATGCGTGGTCCCGAGGGTGGGTTCTACTCCGCGCTCGATGCGGATTCGGAGGGTGTCGAGGGGCGCTTCTACGTGTGGACGATCACCGAGTTGCGGGATGCCCTCGGGGAGGACGCCGGGGCGGCGATCGCGTGGTTCGGCGCTACCGACGAGGGCAATTTCGTCGACCCTCACCATCCCGCCCCGGGGTGGAACGTGCTGGAGGATCGTGGGCACCGCCCGGATCAGACGACACAGGAGCGAATTCGTGCACGGCTGCTGGAGGTCCGCGAACGCCGCAAGCACCCTGGCCTGGACGACAAGCGCCTGACCTCGTGGAACGCGCTGATGATCGCCGCGCTCGCCGACGCGGGAGCGGCGCTCGATGAGGCGCGCTACACCGATGCCGCCGTGGCCTGCGCGGAGTTCGTGCTGCGCGACCTGCGCGACGCCGATGGACGTTTGCTGCGCACCTACAACGACGGCCGGGCCAAGATCGACGCCTACCTGGAGGACCACGCATACCTGCTGGAGGCGCTGCTCGTGCTGTTCGAAACCACCTGCGATGAGCACTGGTTCACAGAGGCGACGACGCTCGGAGACACGCTGATCGCCCGCTTCGGCGATCCCGAACACGGTGGCTTCTATTCGACCGCCGCAGACGCGGGCGAACCGTTGATCGCACGGCGCAAGGACCTGGAGGACACGCCGATCCCAGCCGGCCAGTCGAGCGCGGCGATCGGCCTGCTGCGCCTATCCCAGCTCACCGGCAACGCCGAGTACGAGCGCCAGGCACTGGATGTGCTGAGCCTGCTGCGCGACATCGCCCCCCGCCACCCGACGTCGTTCGCACACGCATTGCAGGCGCTGCACTGGAACTTCGCCCCCGCCCGCCCAATCGCCTGTGCCGTACCTACAGAATCGACAGGTAGCGATCCAGCTCCCATTGGGTGACATGCACGCGGTAGTCGTCCCACTCCTGGCGCTTGATCTCGACGTAGCGGTTGAACATGTGCTCGCCGAGCGTCCTCAGCACCAGCTCTGACTCCGCCGTCAGCTCGATCGCCTCGCCGAGGCTCTCCGGCAGCTGCTCGACGCCCAGGCGCCGGCGCTCCTCGCCGGAGAGGTGGTAGAGGTTCTTCTCCATCGGCTCCGGCAGCTCGTAACCCTTCTCGATCCCCTCCAGCCCGGCCTGCAACAGGACCGCGAAGGTCAGGTATGGGTTGCACGCCGGGTCCGGGCAACGTAGCTCCATCCGCGTCGCCTTCTCCCTACCCGGGTGATATAGCGGTACGCGCACCAGCGCCGAGCGGTTGCGCCGCGACCAAGCGACGTACACAGGCGCCTCGAAACCCGGCACGAGGCGCTTGTAGGAGTTGACCCACTGGGCGAAGATCGAGCAGATCTCGCGCGCGTGCTTGAGCTGGCCGGCGATGAACGCCTTGCCGACGTCTGACAGGAAGTACTGGTCGTCGGGGTCGTAGAACGCATTCTTCCCGTCCGCGAACAGCGACTGGTGGGTGTGCATCCCCGAGCCGTTCTCGCCGAACAGCGGCTTCGGCATGAACGTCGCATGCCAGCCGTACTTCATCGCGTACTCCTTCACCGTGATCCGGTAGGTCATGCAGTCGTCGGCCATCTTCATCACGTCCGCGTAGCGCATGTCGATCTCGTGCTGTGAGGGGCCGACCTCGTGGTGGGTGTACTCGACGTGGATCCCGAGTTGCTCCATCGCGAGCACCGTCTCGCGGCGCACATCCGAGCCGGCGTCGAGCGTCGTCAGGTCGAAATACCCGCCTTTGTCGAGCACCTCCGTGCTCTGCGAGTCCTTGAACAGGAAGTACTCGAGCTCGGGCCCAACGTTGAACGTGTCAAAACCCATCCCCCGCGCGCGCTCCATCGCGCGGCGCAGCACGTGCCTGGGGTCGCCCTCATATGGCGTTTTCTCGGGCGTGACAACATCGCAGAACATTCGCCCCACGCCCTGCTCCTCCGGGCGCCACGGCAGCACCGCAAACGTCGACGGGTCGGGCATCGCGATCATGTCGGACTCCTCGATCGCGTTGAACCCGGTGATCGAGCTGCCGTCGAAGCCCATCCCCGCCTCGAACGCATCGTCGAGCTCGGCCGCGTTGATCGAGAACGACTTCAGCTGGCCGAGGATGTCGGTGAACCAGAAGCGGATGAAGCGGATCTCGCGTTCGGCGACAAGCGCCTTCACGTCCTCCGCGGTCTTCGGCTGCTCCGATGTCGGCTGCACGGCCATCATCGCGGACCTTAGTCGATGGCCCCGCGCTCCGGTATCGACTGTTGGCTAAACCGGCTGAGGCGGCCGATAGCCGGCGCTAGCCGATCTGCGATCGGTGCTTTGTCCTCGGTCGCGCCCCGCTTGGCCCTCGGCCGCCAGCGGCGAGCCAGCCAGCCAGCCAGCCAGGAAACTCAGTGCCCGGCCACGGCCGCGACGAAGGCCGCGACCTGTTCGGCTTCCTTGCCCTGGTACAACATCGCCGGCATCTGCCCCAGGCCACGCGCGCGGCCTTCGGCGATCGCGTTTTCGACGAGCGCCTTGCGCCCGGCCGGGGTCGGGATGTCATCGCCGACCCGCACGTCGAGGTTCGGGCCGATCCGCCCGACCGACTTCTCCGCGGCCAGCGTGTGGCAGACCGTGCAGGTGTGGTCGAACAGTTCGCGGCCCTTCACCTCTTCCTCGGTCAGCTGCACGCCGCCGACCGCCTCGCTCGCCTTGTGCGCGCCGTTGTGCGCGAGCACGAGCGCAGGCACGATCAGCCCAAAGGCGAACGCCAATACGACGCCAAGGGTCACCGCACGCCGGCTCGCCTTCGATTCGGTATGCAGTGACTCGCGCGCGCCGCGCGGGCCCCCGCGCATCGCGATGAAGAACACCGCCAGGCCGAGAACGACCCAGAAGAGGATGAATCCGATGACCATGCGGCCGAGAAGATATCGGGTGTCGCCGCCGGACGACCGATCGAGGGCCCTCCGAGACCCACCCGAGCCGCTCGATGAGCGCGCTCGCGACCCCTCACACGAGCCTTCCACCGCCCTTCGATGAGAGCTTTCCCACCTTTAGGAGCCCCGAAGCTATGGCGCTACTCTGGAGAGAGTCGAACACCCTGCGCACGAGCATGGACCTTCCATCGTGAACAACATCCTTCGTCGTCTGCCCCTTTCCCGCCTGTTGCTCCTCTGCGGCCTCGTGGTCATGCTGGGTGTCTCCGCCACGGCGCTCGCTTCCGCGCTCGGCACAGGACCAACGCCGCCACCGAAGCCGCTCCCGGAAGCGATCCACGACGCGCTCACCGCGGGGATCGGCGGGAATCAAATCCAGGGGGTCAGCGCGAACATCCAGCTGACCGACCATCTACTCGAAGGCGCCAACCTCGCGAGCGGCGGCGAAACCGGCGGCGCGGGCGGCGGGCTCGCCTCCAGCCCGCTCGCGACCGGCGGCTCGGGCCGGATGTGGATCGCCAAAGATGGCCGTGTGCGCCTCGAACTGCAGGCCGAAAAGGGCGACACCCAGGTTCTCTATGACGGGCACACCGTGTCGATCTACGACGCGGCTTCGAACACGCTATATCGCTACACGGTCCCGGCGGAGACGAGCAAGATGCCTGGTGGCGCCTCTACTGAAACCTCTCCCGACCACCACGAAGTCCCGACCGTGGCGAAGATCGAAGAAGCGATCTCCCACCTCCAGCACGTCAACGTCTCCGGCGCGACGCCGACCGATGTCGCCGGCCAAGCCGCATACACGGTGCGTGTCTCCCCCAAGGAAAGCGGCAGCCTGATCGGCGGTGGCGAGCTCTCCTGGGACGCCGGCAACGGTGTGCCACTGCGCGCGGCGGTCTACTCCTCGACGAGCTCCTCCCCGGCGCTCGAACTGGCGGCCACCTCGATCTCCTATGGATCGGTCGATAACTCGGTGTTCGAATTCACGCCCCCTGCGAACGCCAAGTTCGAAGAGATCGTGCTTCCCAAGGACGGCACGAAGCCAAACGACCCCTCGACAGATAGCGGCGAACATCCCCATGTCACAACCCAGGGCCAGGGCATCACATCGGTCGCGGTGGCCGAAAGCAAGGTCAAGGAAGGCACCAAGCCGGCATCCTCCCCGGCGGAAGAAGGCCTGCAGAAGGTCAAGATCAACGGCATCGAAGCGTCCGAGCTGCCCACCGAGCTCGGCACCCTGCTCAGCTTCGAGCGCTCCGGCGTGCGCTACCTGCTCGTCGGCGCCGTGAGCCCCGGCGCCGTCGAAGCGGTCGCCAAGGGCCTGTAGCGGTGACCGAGGCGCCGCCGGTCCGGGCAAAGGGGCTGGTCAAGCGCTACAAGGAGATCCTTGCGGTCGATCACATCGACCTGAACGTGAACGTCGGCGATGTCTACGGCTTCCTCGGACCGAACGGCGCCGGCAAGACGACGACGCTTCGCATGGCCCTCGGCCTGATCGTTCCCACCGAGGGAACCGTCGAGCTGTTCGGGCGCGACCCGATGCGCGAGGGCGCGCGCGCACTGGAGGGCGTCGCCGGATTCGTCGAGGCGCCCCGCTTCTATCCGTACCTCAGCGCGCGCAAGAACCTCGAACTGCTCGCCGCGCTGGACGGAAACGGAGCGAAGAACCGCATCGACGAGGTGCTGCAGATCGTCGAGCTGACCCCGCGCGCCGGCCACCGCGTGGGCGGCTTCTCACACGGCATGCGCCAGCGGCTCGGGATCGCCGCGGCGCTGCTGCGCAGGCCACGCCTGTTGATGCTCGACGAGCCGGCGACCGGTCTCGACCCGGCCGGGATGCGCGATATGCGCGAGCTGATCCGCCGCTTGGCAGATCAAGGAATCACGGTGCTGCTCTCCAGCCACCAGCTTCCCGAGGTGCAGGAACTGTGCGACCGCGTGGCGATCGTCGACTCCGGACGCGTCGTCTACGAGGGCGCGCTCGCGGATCTGCGTCGTCAGGGCGGGGTCGGCTACCGGCTGCGTACGACCGATGACCAGCGCGCCCTGGCGATAGCGCGTGCTCAGAGAGGCATCGAGCACGCGACGAACAGCGAGCATGGCCTGGGCTTTCAAGCAGAGGAGCCGAACGCGGGCGCGCTCTCCCTGGTCTTGGCCCAAGCGGGCATCGGGATTCTGGCGCTCACCCCGGAGCTGGCGACACTCGAGGACCTGTTCTTCCGGCTGACGGAGACCGGCGACGACGACGCACCCCCGCAGCAAGGCCTGGACAGACAACACGAGGCCGAAGCCGAGCAACTGGTGCAGACGTCATGAGCAGCGTCGCGGCCACCACACCCACGCCTCCCATCGTGCCGGCCGTCGACACAACCCACGCGCGCCAACGGCGGCCTTCGACGCTAACCGCCTACCGCTGGGAGTTGCGCAAGCTGATCTCCCAGAAGCGCACCTATCTCGGCCTCGCGCTGGCTGTCATCTTGCCGCTGATCTTCGTGCTGGTTCAGAACCTGCACAACCACGAAGGCCACGAACGAGGCAACATCTTCGCTTCACACATCACCGAATCCGGCCTGGCGACACCGGTGCTGATGCTGCTGTTCCTGTCGGTCTTCATGCTGCCGCTGATCGCCGCCCTGGTCGCCGGGGACATCGTCGCCGCCGAGGATGGCAACGGCACGCTGAAGACGATCCTCACGCGCTCGGTCGACCGCGGCCAGGTGTTCGCGGCAAAGACGCTCGCGGCGATGACCTACGCGACGATCGCCGTGTTCCTGTCAGCCACCGTGGCGACAATCGCCGGCGTGGCATCGTGGGGCTTTCACCACGTGGTCACCTTCTCCGGCAGCGTCGTTTCCGCGCCGGAAGGCCTGCTGCTGGTGTTCGCCGCGAACGCCGTCTACCTGATCCCGCTGTTGGCCGTGACCGCCTTCGGCGTGTTGCTGTCCACCACCACCCGCAACAGCGCCGCGGCGGTCGTCGGCACGGTGGGCTTCACGATCCTGCTGTTCATCGTCGCGCAGATTCCCGGGATCGAGGCCGTCAAGCCATATCTGCTCACCGAACAGTACGAGAACTGGCACGGACTGCTGCGCACGCCGACCGACTGGACGCTGATCTGGCACTCTGCGTGGGTCTGCGCGCTGTACACCGTCCCTTCGCTGTTCGCGGCCTACCTCGTGTTCCTGCGCCGCGACGTCACCGGCGGCTGACGGCGGCCTTTCATCGGCGTCGATACGTGCCGACCGTCAAGCCCCTGGCCAACGTCCCACTTTTGAGTCCGCCACGCACGAGCGCGGGGTTGAACCCGGCCTTCAGGCCCAACCGGCGGTTGAGCGCGTAGAACAGGAAGGCAACATGATGCACTCGCCCTCGCGCGCCGCAGACTCCCCCCCAACCGACCTTGTCGGAGCTGTTTCGCCCGGCGACAGCGCCAGCGGGCAGCCCGCCGCTACGAATCCCACGCAAGCTGGGACCTAGCCCGCTCACGGCCCATTGGACCGCGTCCCTTCGCCCGCCGTCCAGGTCGATCGCCAGGAGCAGGAATTCGGCGGTGCCGGGAGGCACGTGCTGCCATCGCAGCGGTGGCGAGAGCCCGGCACCGTCGCAGGTGTAGCGCACCGGAATCGCACCACCCGGCCTGAAGGCGGTGCTGCGCAGGACGATCGTGCCGAGCGTCGAGCGGGGCAGGTACGTGGATCGCTTCACCGATGCCCCGGAGCCGGCCCCACAGCCAGTGACCGCCAGCGCCACGATCAACGAGAGAACAGGGATCGATCCACGGTTCCAGACCGTCAAGCGGATCCCGCGCCGTTCAGCCAACCTCGGCGGGCAACTCGATCGCGGATAGCTCGACATCGCCCATCAGGCGCCGAGCCTCGCGCGGATCGATCAGGCCGGCGCCCAATCTGGCGGTGGACTCCGCACCGCAGGCCACGCCGAAGCGCAGGCACTGGTCGGGCGTGCGACCCTCGTAGCGAGCCGCGATGTAGCCGGCCAGGAATGCGTCCCCGGAGCCGCGCTTGGCAATCGACTCACGCGGCTCGACGCTCACACGACGCATACATGGCTGGCCGTCGACGAGCACCTGCGCGAAGCAGCCGTCGGGGAGCGTCATGATCGCCTCGCGGGGACCGAGCGCGGCGATCTCACGCACTCCCAGCGAGCGCTCCTCCTCGCTTGCGAACTCGTGCCCCACGAGCTCCTCGGCCTCGATCACGTTCGGTGAGACGACATCGGGCTCGGCGCGAACCGCCTGGCGCAGCGGCTCGCCGTCGGTGTCGATCACGGTCGTGACACCCGTCCGCTCCAGCTCGCGAATCAGCACCGCGTAGATGTCGGGATCGAGCCCACGCGGAAGCGAGCCGGCGAACACGACGATCGCGGCTCCGCGAGCGAGATAGAGCAGCTTGTCGCGGAACAGCTCGATCTCGTGCTCGGACACCGACGGACCGCGTTCATTGATCTCCGTCTGATTCCCGGTCGTCGGGTCGAGGACCGAAGTGTTCGTGCGCGACTCCTCGCGAATCCGCACGAAGTCGTTGAGGATCGACTCCTCCGTGAGCTGCTCGACGATGTGCGTTCCCGTGACGCCGCCCGCAAAGCCGGTGGCGATCACCGGCTGGCCGAGCATCTTCAGCGTGCGAGCGATGTTCACACCCTTCCCGCCGGCCATCGTGCGCTGCTCGACGGTGCGGTGACGCCGCCCGAGCCGGAAGTTCGGCACCGAGAGTGACTTGTCGATCGCCGCGTTCAACGTGACCGTGATGATCATGTCTTATACCTCTCACCCACATTTTCGGCAATCCGAACGGCGGGTGATGCCGCGAAGCGCACAGTCAGAGGCTAGCGAACCTGTCTCAAGGGCGAGATCTCCCCGCCGGTAGAGCTGTCCTTAGCCAGACAGCTCCCAAGCGGCGACGCGCAAACGCTCGGCTTCCGCGCGGGCGGCCTTGGCCGGATCCTCGCCTGTGGCCAGGTGCGCATTGGCGATACTCCGCGAAGCCGTTATCAAACCCCCTGCTCGGCCTGGCGCGAACGCGGGGGCGAGATTCTCGACTCGACCGCCCTGCGCGCCGACCCCCGGCAACAGGAACGTCGCATGGGGCATCAGCTCGCGAGCTCGCGCTAGATGACCGGGGACGGTGGCCCCGACGACCGCGCCCACGTCGCTGATCCCTGCCTCTCCCAACCCCGCGGCGCCCAGCCCGTCGACGAGCATCGCCATCCGCTCCCAGACCCTCCCACCGTCGGCCAGCTCGAGATCCTCGAGATCGGCGGCGCCCGGGTTGGACGTTCGCACCAGGGCCAGCACCCCGGCCCCGGCGGCACGGGACGCCGTCACGAACGGCTCAATCGCGTCTGCGCCCATCAGCGGGTTGACCGTGGCCATGTCCACACCGAGCCCCACCACGGCCCCGAATGGCGTATCGAGACCCCCGAACAGCGCGTCGGCGTATGCCCGCGCGGAGACGTCGATATCGCCCCGCTTGCCGTCAGCGATCACCAGCAGGCCCGACTGCCGCGCGTGCGCGATCACCGCCCCCAGCACCGTCCACCCCGTAGCTCCGAGCACCTCGAAGCGAGCAAGCTGAAGCTTGACCGCCACGCAGGCCTGCGCCGTCGCGTCGATCAGTGCCTGGCAATGGCCGAGAACCGCTGCGCCCGCCAGCTGGACGGGCAGCGCATCCGACTTCGGCTCCGGCCCCGTCGCCGGCCACAGCGCGCGCGGGTCCGGGTCGAGACCGAGCACGATCTGCGACTCGCGATCCGCCACGCGGGTCGCGAGGGTGTCTCCGAACCCCGGCGGCAGGCTCAGCGGCCCTTCACCGCGCTCTTCAGTCCGCTACCCGCGGTGAAGCGGGGAACGCGTGAGGCCGCGATCTGAATGCGCTCACCCGTGCGTGGGTTGACGCCCTGGCGCGCGCCGCGTTCGCCGACGTGGAACTTGCCGAACCCCGACACCGTCACCTCACTGCCCCGGCGCAATGCGTCCTCCACCGTGGCCAGCACCGCGTCCACCGCCCGCGCGGCCTCCTGCTTGCTCAGATCGGCGCGATCCGCCACCTGACCAACCAACTCGGACTTCGTCACCTCGTCCTCCTCGCTCGTGAAAACGTTCCAGCGAAGCTAACACCGCGCGCGGACGGTCGCCGCCACCGCGACATCCGCCACAATGGCGCGATGACCTTCGAACGCGTCGCCTGGAGCCTGACCGTGCTCGTCGCGCTGATCACCGCGCTGCTGCTGCTGCTCTCGGGCTACAACGGCTACGCCGGCCTCGGCCTCGCGGTCGCGATCGCGGCCGCGATCAATTTGCTCTGAGCCACGCAAGCAGAGCGCGCGCCGCACCACCACGATGGCTGATCGCGTCCTTCTGGCCATCCGAGAGCTGCGCCATCGTCAGACCTTCGGGGCCCTCGTCGGGCAGAAACGCCGGGTCATAACCGAAGCCGCCCTCACCCGCGATGTCCTTCGCTAGGCGACCGGTGCAACGAGCCTCGAACAAACGCTCGATGCCGGTCTCAGGATCAACGTAGGCCAGCGCACACACATAGGCCAGTCGACCACCAGCCGGCGCCTCGCGGAGCAGCTTCGCCAGGTTCTCCTCGTCGGAGGTATCCTCGCCGGCATAGCGCGCCGAGCGCACCCCGGGGGCGCCCCCCAAAGCCTCTGCTTCGATGCCGGAGTCATCGGCAATCGCGATCGTGTCGGTGGCCCGGGCAGCCGCACGAGCCTTGCCGAGCGCGTTCTGCGCAAAGGTCTCGCCGTCCTCCGGAGGCAGCTCAACCTTGGCAGGCAGTACGCAGACCTCGTGGCCAACCAGCAAGCGCTCGAACTCACGGCGCTTGTGCTCGTTGTGAGTGGCCAGCAACAACCTCATCGCTTACGCTCCAGCCGGCCTACAGGCCGGGCACCCCAGCCGACGTGAGGAGCCGCTCGCGCCACGAGGCGCATCAGCTGGCCGCGAGGATCGCCTGCTCCTGGGCCGCGCGCAGCCGCTCGATCCCAGCGCCCGCGAGCGCCAGCAGCTCGTCCAGGTGCGCGCGCGAGAGCGGCGTGCGCTCGGCGGTCGCCTGCACCTCGATCAGACCGCCCTCGCCGGTCATCACCACGTTCGCGTCGACCTCCGCGGTCGAGTCCTCGGAGTAGTCGAGATCGAGTAGGGCGATGCCGTCGACCATCCCGCAGGAGACCGCCGCGACCGAGCCCGTCAAAGGAGAGTCCTCCAGCTTGCCGCCATCGCGCAGGCGTGCGCAGGCGAGCGCCAGCGCAACGTAGGCGCCGGTGATCGAGGCGCAGCGCGTCCCCCCGTCGGCCTGGAGCACGTCGCAGTCGAGGTAGATCGTGCGTTCCCCCAGCTTCGACAGGTCGATCACGCCACGCAGCGAGCGCCCGATCAGACGCTGGATCTCGACCGAGCGGCCATCGAGGCGGCCCTTCGTCGCGTCGCGCTGCTTGCGATCGCCGGTGGACGCCGGCAGCATGCCGTACTCGGCCGTCAGCCAGCCGCGGCCCTTGCCCGACATCCAGCGCGGCACGCTCTCCTGCGCGGAGGCGGTACAGATCACACGGGTCTCCCCGGCGGAGATCAGCGCGGAGCCGGTGGCGGTGCGCATGAACCCCGGCTCGATCTCGATCGGGCGCAGATCGCCCGGTCCGCGACCGTAGCTGCGTTCGTCGCCCCCACTCACGCCGCCGTCACCTCCACCGACGCAAGCTCGACGCGCTCGACCGGACCCAGCGGCATCTGCAGGAAGCGCGTCCCCGCCTGCTCGAATGCCTGCGTGTTGCCCGTGCACAGAAAGCGATAATCGCCTTCGGCCTCCCGCGGGTTTTGCAAATCGCGCGTGCTCAGCGCGTGCTCGACCTGGCGTGCGAGCGCCGCTCCGGAGCTGACGAGCGTGACGCCCGGCCCGAGCATCCGCTGGAGCATCGGCTGGATCAAGGGGTAATGGGTGCAGCCGAGGATCACCGTGTCGACATCGGCCTGCTTCAGCGGCGCGCAGACCTCGCGCACGGTCCGCACGGCCGTTTCGTCGAACTGCTCCCCAGCCTGGATGATCGCCGCGAGCGTCGGGCAGGGCACCGAGTGCAGCGTCACGTGAGGGTCGATCGCCTCTACGGCGTCCTCGTAGGCGCGGCTGGCAACCGTGGTCGGGGTGGCCAGCAGGCCAATCCGACCCGTGCGTGTGGCCGCCACCGCCCGCAGCGCCTCCGGGCGCACGACGCCGAGCACGTCCACCCCGAGCGTCGTCTCCATCATTTTCCGGCGCAACGCCGGCAGCGCGGCGGCGGTCGCCGAGTTGCACGCCACCACCAGCAGCTTCGCGCCACGTCCCGCGAGCTCCTCGGTCACCTCTACGGCAAACTGCGTGAGCTCCTCCGAAGTTCGTTCGCCGTAGGGGAAGCGCGCGGTGTCGCCCAGGTACAGGAAGTCCTCGCGCGGCAGCCTCACGAGCAGCTCGTGCAGGACGGTCAGCCCACCCACGCCCGAGTCGAATACGCCGATCGGCCGTCCCCGCGGGTCGCTCTTGGATCCCTCATATCTACTCGCGGGTGCGCTCGGCATCGCAGGGCATCATTCCAGAGCGCTACGGTCGGAGGATCGTGCGCGCGCTCGTGCTCTCAAACATGCTGCCCGACGCCGCACATCCCGAGCGTGGAACCTTCGTCCGCGACCAGGTCGCCGATCTGCGGCGGCTGGAGGGTCTCGACATCGAGCTGTACGAGTTCCCTCCCGGCGCACAGGCACTCGCCCGCGCCGCGCTCGACCTGCGCCGTCGCTACGGCGGCCCGTCGATGCTCGGTCGCCGACCCTCCAGCATGCCTCACGACATCGTGCATGCCCACTATGGCCTCACCGCCTGGCCGGCGCTCGCGGTTCCCGCTCGTGTCCGCGCGCTGACCGTCCACGGCAACGACATGCGTCACCCGCGCACACGGATGATCACCGGCGCCGTGCTCAGCAAGATCGACCTCCTGGCCGCCGTGTCCAGCTCGCTGGCCGAGGAATTGCCCGGCCGCGCGGCGCGCGCGCGAGCACAGGTGCTGCCCTGCGGCGTCGACCTCGAGCGCTTCTACCCGATCCCCCGAGCGCAGGCCCGCGGCGAGCTGGGCCTCGACCTGGAGAAGCCTTATCTGCTGTTCGCCGCCGACCCGGCCCGAGCGATCAAGCGCTATGACCTGGCGCTGGCGCTGGCGCGCCAGGTCGACGTCGAGCTGCTCGTCTTGGGCGGGGTCGATCCCACCCAAGCCCCCCTCTGGTTCAACGCCGTGAACGCCGTGCTGATGCCCTCCGGGCATGAGGGCTTCGGGCTGGCCGTGCTCGAGGCGCTGGCCTGTGACGTGCCCGTGCTCGCCACGCCCGTGGGCATCCACCCCGATGCGCTGCGCGGCGTCGCCGGGACGCTGTGTGCGCCATTTGCGCTCGAGGCCTGGCGCGACGCTCTGCTTCCCCATCTCGCCCCGGCGGACTCACGCATCCAAGGGCGCGCTCACGCCGAGCCGTTCTCCGGCCCACGCATGGCCGAACGCGTCGCCGCGGCCTGGCGTACGGCGCTGGAGCGAGCTTAAACGAGCTTCAAAGCTCGAGAATCGATTCCGCCGACAACCCGCACGCCGTGGAAAAAGGTCCTGAGATGCGGGTAGCATGGGATGACGGTGGAGCAAAGCACACCTGCAACGGTTTCGATGCACGCACCTGTCCAGGCGCCGGACGACAGTCCGGCGGCGGATGTCCCCATGCCCGATGCCGCGATGCCCGATGCCCCGCTGCCCGCCGGACCACCCGGCTTCAGTGAGCGTGGGCGCATGCGCCGCCGCGCGCGCTTCCTGCGCAAGGCGCGCGAGCTTGCCTATCGAGACCTCGGCGGGTTGGTCTACAACCTGCACCGGTTCGGCCAGCGCAACGACACGCTCGTGCTCGCCAAGCTCGGCACGCTCGGTCAAATCGATACCGAGCTGCGCACGCTCGAAGGAGCCCTCGCCGAGCACCAGTCGGTGACGGTGCTGCGCGACGCCGGTATCGCCGCCTGTCCGCGCTGCGCCGCGATTCATGGCAGCGAGGATCGCTTTTGTCCAAATTGCGGACTCGCGATGGACCGTCACGCCGAGCGTCCGGTGGCCGGACCACCGCAGTCAGGCGCAGCGCCGGGCCGGCCCGCGGCCGTCGCGCCCACCGCGGCCCCGACAGCATCTGTACCGGCGCCTGCACCAGTGTCTGCACCAGCACCAGCACCGAACTCAGCATCCGCGACGCAAAAAGCCCCGGCGTCGGCCCCGGAGCCCACGCCGCCCGCCTCCACACGCCCGTCCGCGCCGGCGCCCACCACGCAAGCTCCCGCGTCGGCCCCCGAGCCCAAACCGCCCGTGCCCGCGCGCCCGCCCTCATCTTCACCCGAGCCCGCGGACCAGACCACGATCGATCGACCTGCCACCGCTCCCCGGGCGCCCGCTCCGGCCGTTGCCTCGCCCCCGACCACCACATCGGCTAAACCCACAGACCAGGACCAACCCACCGTGATCGTCCGTCCGCCCGGCTCTGACGCGTGAGCGTCGCCACTCCCCCCGCGGGCGGCGGGGCGGGCGGGGCGGGCGGGTCCCCATCCCCCACCGCGGCGCCACCGCTCGCGAACGAGGCCTGCCCGCTGTGCGGCACGGCGCTCGATCCCGAGCAGGAGTGGTGTCTGCGCTGCGGCGCCGCCGCGCGCACACGCCTGGCGGCATCCCCCAGCTGGAAGACACCGGTGATCGCGCTTGCGGTTCTGGTCGCGCTCTCACTCGGGGTGCTCGCCGCCGCGCTCGTCACGCTCGCCGGCGGCTCAGGACACTCCACGACGGCCGCGACCGTGATCATCACGACGGCGCCCGCGGCCACCACCGCACCGGCCACAACCGTCCCTCCGACCACAACGATCCCTCCGACCACGACCGCGGCGCCTGGCACGAGCACTCCAACCACCGGCCTTCCCGACACGACCACCGGCACAACCGCAACCGCAACCGCGCCGAGCGCGACCACCCCCGGCGCCACCGCGACGACACCGGCCCTCACAACCCCGACGACCCAACCGCATCCCACCACCCCCAAAGCTCCCGCGACGACCCCAAGCCACACCACGACAAGCACCACCCCACCAGCCTCCAACCCGCTCGTCGAAGAATCCCCGAAAAAGTGAGCTCCGCTCAGTCCGGTCCGGTCTTCGAGACCGATATCGCGGTCGTTGGCGCGGGCGCGGCGGGACTCTACGCCGCGCTGACCGCGGCCCGCGAGGGCGCCACCGTCATCTTGATCTCGGCCACGCCTCTAGCCCAGACGGCCTCCTACTGGGCGCAGGGCGGCCTCGCGGCGGCACTCGCCGAGGACGACAGCTTCGAGCTGCACCTGGCGGATACCGAGCGTGCCGGACGCGCGCTCGTCAGACGCTCGGCGGCGGAGATTCTCGTACGCGAGGCGCCCGCCCGGGTAGCAGACCTCCAGGCTCTGGGCGTGCGCTTCGACGGCGATCGCTCGGGACGCCTCGCGCTGGGCCTGGAGGGCGGCCATTCGGTCAGACGCGTCGTGCACGCCGGGGGCTCCGCAACCGGCCGCCGGGTGGTGCGCCAACTGTCGGCGCTCGTCGCCGAGGAGCCGTTGATCACGCTCTTCGAGGGCACGCGGGCGAGGGCGCTCTGGCGCTTAGAAGAGCGCTGTCGCGGCCTGATCTGCGACGACGGGCGGATCGTCTCCGCGCGCGCGGTCGTGCTCGGTACGGGTGGCGCCGCGGCGCTGTGGACACGCACCACCAACCCGCCCGGCTCCCAGGGGATCGGCCTGCTGCTCGCCCACGCCGCCGGCGCGTCGCTGGCGGACCTCGAGCTGCTGCAGTTTCACCCGACGGCCGTGATCGGCCTCGCCGGGCGCGAGGGCTTCCTGGTCACCGAGGCGATCCGCGGCGAGGGCGCCACCCTGCACGACTCAGCCGGCGAGCGCTTCGTCGATGAGCTCGCCCCCCGCGACGAGGTCTCCCGCGCGATCCAGTTGCGCCTGCGGGAGACGGACGAGCGCTCGGTCGGCCTCGACATGCGCGCGATCGACCCCGCCCACTTCCCCAACGTCGTCGCCGCGCTGCGCACGGCCGGCCTGGACCCGACGCGCGAGTTCGTGCCGGTCGCCCCGGCGGCCCACTACATGATGGGCGGGATCGTCGCCGACCTGCACGCGCGCTCGACGCTGCCCGGGCTGTACGCCGTCGGCGAGTCCTCCTGTACCGGCCTGCACGGCGCCAACCGCCTCGCCTCGAACTCGCTCAGCGAGTGTTTCGTGTTCGCCCGCCGTGCCGTCCTGCACGCTCTCTCCGAGCCTCATCACGCCGCCCCGCCCGCGTCGCCGGCGGAGATCGCGGCACTGGAGGCGCTGTCATCGCCACTCCCCGCCACCCCCGAGACCCGTGACGCGCTGTGGCGAGACGCCGGCATCGTTCGCCGCGCTGAGGGTCTGACGCGACTGCTCGACGATTCCCACCCGCTGGCCCGCCTGCTCGCGCGTGGCGCACTGGCGCGCACCGAGAGCCGGGGAGCCCACCAGCGCCTTGACTACCCCGAGCGCGATCCCACCCTGGACCAGCACCATTTTGTGCTCACCGGAGATCGGGACGGCGCCTGGCAGACCTGGGCTTGAGGCCGGTGAACCCACAGAGATCCAGCTGGTCGACACCGCTCGGGTCAAGCGACGAACGCCGCCCAGACCCCGGCAGGGGTCTTCATAAATATCTTTAAATCTTCGCTCCACCGCGGAAAATCTCGATCCTTTCTTCTCGGTCGGGTGTTTTCGTTCGTGGAATGTCTTTTCACGGCCGGAGTCTTTGTGAGTGGCGTCGGATGTGCTCCCAAAGCCGGTTCGATCGAGAAAGTGGGTGAGGGGTCGCCATGTATCAATTCAGTCGGGCTATCTACCGGGAGCTGGCTCCCCATCTGTTGGCAACCAAGCCAGACATAGCCGCGAACGCCAACCACGAGCATCTGCTGCAGGCCTGTGAGGCGGTCGTCGAGCGAATGGCCGTCGAACGTCTGTACTTCGCGCGCCCCGAGCGCACGCTGTTCTGCGACATCCGCTCGCTGTTCGCGATGAGCGAGCAGGGCCACGTCCACCAGGTCGTCGCCCGCTACATCGCCCTGGCCCAGCAGTTCCTGATCGAGAACCCGCTCGCGGGCTACGCCTCGATCAAGGGCGAGGAGCCACAGTGCCGGGCGACCACGCGCAAAGGCGCCGCCTGTCAGCGCGTGCCGCTGCCGCACAACGGGTATTGCCCGTCCCATCAACACCTCGCCGACACCGAGGATCGGGAGCTGGCGGCGGCCTGAGACGTTTTTTTGGGGCGCATCCGCGCAGGTAGGTTGCGCCCCGAAGGTTTCTTCCGCGGGGCCTCCCGCCCCGCGCCGGTGCACGCTTCGGCCAAGCACCGCGACTGCCGGATACCCGCGCGCACCGGGGCCAAGCACCGCGGCCGGCGGATGTGGAGAATGCGGGTATGCCCGGCGCGGACAGACATGAGAAGGTCGGTTTTCTCGGCCTCGGGATCATGGGCTCGCGGATGGCCGCACGGGTCGCACAGGCCGGCTTTCCGCTGACCGTGTGGACGCACACGCCCGGCAAGGCCGCCGCCTGGGCGTCAGAGCACGATGCGATCGCTGTGGACACCCCCGCCGCGCTCGCGCGGGAGAGCGACGTCGTCGTGAGCATGGTCGTCGACGGCGACCAGGTCGCCTCTGTGCTGCTCGGGCGGGACGGCGTGATCGAGGCTGCCCGCGAGGATTTGCTGTGCGTGGATATGTCCACGATCTCTCCGCTCGACAGCCGCCGTATCGCGGCAGCCTTGGGCGAGCGGGGGGTGCGGATGCTCGATGCGCCCGTGACCGGCTCCTCGCCGCGTGCCGAGGCGGGCACGCTGACGATCATGGCCGGCGGCGCCGCCGAGGACTTCGCCCGCGCACTGCCGCTGTTCGAGGCGATGGGCGAGGTGATCGTGCACGTCGGCGAGCTCGGCCAGGGCGAGATGCTGAAGCTGATCAACAACTCGCTCGGGGCAGCCAACGCGGCGGCGCTCGCCGAGGCGTTGCTGCTCGCGCAAGCCACGGGCGTGGACCTCGACGCGTTCGTGCGTGTCACCTCTGCCGGGTCGGGCGCCTCGGCGCAGCTGACGAACAAGGCGGGGGCGATGCGCGAGCACGACTACACAACGCTGTTCAAGGCCGAGCACATGCTCAAGGACGTGCGCCTGTGCCTGGAGGAAGCCCAGGCCGCCGGCATCCCCTTCCCCTCCGCCGCGCATGCGCGCGACCTGCTCACCGCCACGCTCGGCCGCGGCTATGGCCAGGCCGACTATGCCGCGATCATCGAGGCCGCCGAGGGGCTCGCCGGACAGCGACTTTAGCGATTTCGCCCAAAAAACCATTTGATTTGCAGGGGATTTGGGATTTCCGCCAGGGTTTCGTATCTTTAAGGGGTCGGGCCTGCCTTTCGTCGTTTCGGAGGGTGCCGAGGCGCGGCGGGTTTTTATCGAGACTTTCGCTGACTCTGCTTTCGTAACTTCCAATGCCAATTGCTTTCAAAGAATGGGCGGTAACCGTCCGCGCTCTCGCCGAAGGCGAGCAGCTGATCACCCTGCGCAAGGGCGGCATCCGCGAACCCGGAAAGCCCTTCCGGCTCGCCCACGAGCGCTTCTTCCTGTACCCCACCTTCGACCATCAGCCGGGGGAGTTCGTGCGCGAATCCCACCAGCCCGAGTTGCGCCGCGCGCTCGAGGAGGGTGTCTGGAGCGACGGCGAGCCGCCGCTGCACGCCTTCGCCACCGGCGGCATCCAGCAGCCCGATCGCGTGCGGATCCGCGCCTGGGCGGAAGTCGCCGGTCATTTCACAATCGCCGATCCGCGCTGTGTCGACGCGCTCTCGCCGTTCTACGTGTGGACGACCGACTACGCCGAGAAGCGCCTCGGCTGGCGCCGCCATCAACCGCTGCATGTCCTGCTCCTGCGCACCTACCGCATCCCGCGGCCGGTCACCGTGAAGGTCAAGGACGAGTACTCGGCCACCCAGGCGTGGGTCGAGCTACAACGCGAACTGCCGTTCGAGGGCACTCCGGTGCTCTCAGACGCCGAGTTCGAGCGCGCCAGCGAAGAGATCGAGGCAATCACCCGCGAAGTCGGCTCCGGCGCCGGCCAGCCTGCCTTGGTCTAAGAGCCAGCCCGCCCCTCCCAGGAAAGCGCTTCGCGGGCCGCTTCGGCCCCTGACTCCGGGACGAGGATGTCCCGGCGCCCGGCGACCAGGAAGTCAGGCACGTCGGCTCCCGGCGCACGCTGTGCCATGCTCGGGATCCCCTCTTCGAGAAGGATCCCTTGGATCATCTCCGCCTCAGAGCCGTTCTGTGCGGAAACGACCTTCACGAGCTTGCCTTCGCTGTACTGCGGCTTGATCTTGCGCGCTCGCCGCTGGCGCTCGCTCAGCACCGCTTCGGCATCCGCGCTCGTGTGTACCAGCGGCATCCCACAGTCCTTGCAGAAACGCTCGTTCGAGGGATGCTCGCGCTTGCACTCGGGACAGAGGAGCGACACCTACTCCACCTCCAGCGCTACCTCCCGGACCTGGCCGTTCTCGATCAGGTAGGAGCGCACCTCCGGCGCCTCGCCGTCTTTCAGACCCACGATGATCCACTCCACCTCGGGCCAATTTGCGGCGAAGCCGATATCTGTCTGAGACGGATAGGGCTTGCTGCGCACGTGGGAATGGTAAATCGCCCCCAACGCAAGATCCTGCTCCTCGATCGTGTTGTAGAGCGCGAGCAGTTCAGAGGGATCTATCTCGAACTTCAGCGGGCTCGCGTGCACGTTGACCGCTCGGTGCACGTCGACCGCACGCGTCACTCGCCCCCCCGCCCCCGCTCCAGGGCCTTCGGCGTCGACGGCCACCACCCCGCAGACCTCGTTCTTAGGATCCTCCAGCGCGTGCGCGGTCAGCTCGTCCAGCAGGACTCGGCCGATGCGCACCGTTCACCACCAGACGGTGGAGTCGAGGTTCTCGATCTCGTCGACCGGCAGCGTGTAGATCCCGCTCGACAGGTACTTCCAGCCGTCGTCGCAGACGACGAACACGACGTTCCCCTCGTCCAGCTCACCCGCGATTCGCACGGCGATCGAGGCGATCGCGCCGGAAGAGACGCCCGCGAACAGACCCTCCTCGTCGAGCAGCTTGCGCGTCCAGACGATCGCGTCGTGGTTGGTCACGAAGATCTTGCGGTCCAGCAAGGAGATGTCGATGATCGGCGGGATGAACCCATCGTCCAAAGAGCGCAGGCCCTGCACGGGCTCGCCCTGCATCGGCTCCGCGGCGACGATCTTCACGCCGTCGCCGAACGTCTCCTTCAGGCGCCGGCCGTTGCCCATCAGCGTGCCGCCGGTGCCCAGGCCGGCGACGAACGCGGTCACCTCGTCGAGCTCCTCGAGGATCTCCAAGGCGGTGCCGTTGTAGTGGGCGTTCGGGTTGGCCTGGTTGCCGTACTGGTAGGGCATGTACACTGAGGAGTCCTCCGCCGCCATCGCCAGCGCCTTCTCGACCGCGCCGTTTGAGCCGAGCGAGCCCTCCGAGTAGACGATCTCCGCGCCGTACATCTTCAGCAGCTGCGTGCGCTCGGGGGTCACGTTCTCCGGCATCACGACCTTCAGCTTGTAGCCCTTCAGCGAGCAGATCATCGCCAGCGAGATGCCGGTGTTGCCCGAGGTCGGTTCGAGGATCGTCTGCCCGGGCGCGATCGCGCCTTTTTCCTCGGCGTCCTCGATCAGCGCCTTCGCCACGCGGTCCTTGACCGAGCCGGTCGGGTTGCGCGACTCGAGCTTCGCCCAGATCCGCACGCCGGGCTTCGGCGACAGACGCGGCAGCTCGACCAGCGGCGTGTTGCCGATCGATTGCACGAGATCCCCGTAGCGGCCCCCACAGGGCTTGTTTCTGAGCGGCTGGGCAGCCATTACTTCAGGAAATATAGCGGGGTCCGCGCGCGCTGACGGAGAGGATGTCTTTGCACCCGAGAACGACCGCTGGCCAGCCGGCCAGTCAGGCACTAAGATCGACTCGGCGCCAGACGGGATCTGCGCCGGACACGATCCGAGGAGCGGTGGCAAACATGGGCGACGCACACGCAGGCGACTTCGATTTCGACTGGCTGGTCATCGGCTCCGGCTTCGGCGGCAGCGTCTCCGCGCTGCGGCTGTCCGAGAAAGGGCATTCCGTCGGTGTGCTGGAGTGCGGGCGGCGCTTCGCCGACGACGAGCTGCCGAGCTCGACCGCCGATCTGAAGCGCTACTTCTGGAATCCCATGCTCGGGATGAAGGGGATCTTCCGGCTGACCACGTTCAAGGACGTCTCGGTCGTCTCCGGCTGTGGCGTCGGCGGCGGCAGCCTCGGCTACGCGAACACGCTGTACGTCCCCCCGACGAAGTTCTTCGAGGACAGCCAGTGGGCGGAGATGAACGACTGGGAGTCGGCGCTCGCCCCCCATTACACCGAGGCGCAGCGAATGCTCGGCGTCGTGCAGACCCCCACCGACGACCCTGCCGACCAGCTGTTGCGCGAGCTCGGCGAGGAGCTTGGCGTCGGCGACAGCTACCAAAAGACCCCTGTCGGCGTCTTCTTCGGCGGGCCAGACGGGGCTGGGAAAACCGTTCCCGACCCGTTCTTCGGCGGCGAGGGGCCCGAGCGCACCGGCTGCAGAGAATGCGGGCGCTGCATGGTCGGCTGCCCGCACGGATCGAAGAACACGCTCGTCAAGAACTACCTCTACCTCGCCGAGCAGCGCGGCGCGAAAGTGATGCCCGAACGCACTGTGATCGACATCCGCCCGCTCGGCGACGGGACCGGCACGGACGGCTACGAGGTCGAAAGCGTCCGCTCCGGCGCCTGGCTGCGCAAGGAACGTCGCGTCCAGCGCGCACGTGGCGTCGTCGTCTCGGCGGGACCGCTGGGCACGAACAAGCTGCTGCAGCGCTGCCGCCTGAATGGCTCGTTGGGAAGGATCTCCGCGCGCCTGGGGGAGCTCGTGCGGACGAACAGCGAGTCGATCCTCACGGTCACCGTGCCCGAGGACTACCCGGACGACCTGATCAAGCGCGTCGCGATCACCTCCTCGATCTACCCCGACCCGAACACCCACATCGAGACGGTGACCTACGGCGACGACGGCGACTCGATGCACCGCCTGTACACGCTGCTCGTCGGCGACGGCACGCGCCTGACGCGCCCGCTGAAGCTGCTCACGCAGATCCTGCTGCACCCGAAGCGCTTCGCGCAGGTGCTGTTCCCGAAGCACTGGTCGCGGCGCACGATCATCGTGCTCGTGATGCAGACGCTCGACAACGCGATCGCGCTGCGCCCCCACGAGGGCCCGTTCGGCACGTTCTGGCTGAAAACCGAGCAGGACCCCGAGAAGCCGATCCCGACGTTCATCCCGATCGCCAATCAGGCGGCGGAATGGCTCGCCAAGCGCACCGGCGGGATCGCCCAGAGCTCCGTCACCGAGGCGCTGTTCAACATCCCCACGACCGCCCACATCCTCGGCGGCGCGGTGATCGCGCCCGACCCCTCCCGCGGTGTGCTCGATGCCAACCAGCGCGTCTACGGCTACGAGAACCTGCTTGTCTGCGATGGCTCGGCGATCCCCGCGAACGTCGGCGTGAACCCGTCCTTGACGATCACCGCGCTGGCCGAGCACGCGATGAGCCAGATTCCGCCCGCTGGCGAGCAGACCGAGGTCGAAGAGCCCGCCTACGCCCTGTAGGGCACGATCACCTTGTGATCGCAGCCCACCAGCTTCCACGGCCGGTTCTGCGGCAGGTAGCGCATCACCAGCGTCTTCAGCCCGGGCCCGTTGCAGAACACGGTCCCGTGGCCGTAGACGAGCGCGACGTGGTCGTTGCCGGCGCCGGTCCAGATCGTGCTTTCGCCGTAGCTCGCGTAGATCCAGTCTTCGCCTTCGCCGCCGTGCAAGTAGTCGCGCTGGCTCGTCGGCTGATTGCCCGGGTGCGAGTCGCCCCAGATCACATCGCCGTCGTTACCCCCGTAGATCGTGTCGTTGCCACCCCCGCCGAGCAGGTAGTTGTGCACGCCTTCTGCTCCCCGCATCACCCCGCTTTCGTTGTTCGGGTGCCCCTCGTGATGTTCCTGAGGCGGCCAGCCGGTGTGGTTGGCCTCGGCGAGCGCGGTCCCGGCGCAGGCGAGCAGAACGCAGCTCATCAACGAGAGCAGACGAGCCGGGCGGGAGATTTTGCGTGGCGATTTCATCTGCTGAATCACCCCATCGGCAGGTTGGCCGTCAAGGCGCCAACCGCACGCGTGCGTCTGGACGATCGAGCGACCAACAGAGCCCGGCGGAAACGCGCGCTACAGCCCGCCGGCCATGGCGGGGAGGATCACCAAGGTGTCCGTCTCCCCGACAGCCGTATCCAGCCCGTCGAGCACGCGCACGTCCTCATCGTTCAGATACACGTTGACGTAGCGGTTGAGCGCCCCGTCGGCCCCGAACAGCTGATCCGCGGTGGCCGGGTGTGAGGTGGCAAGGTCGCGGAGGACCTCGCCGATGTTCGCGCCATCGGCCTGCACCTGCTTCTCGTTGCCGACGCTCGCGCGCAGCACCGGGGGGATCTTGATCGTCGCCATACGAGCGAAAGCCTATCCTGCGGCCGCGCAGAATGCCTCGTAATCCGGGAACACGCCGAGCTCCTCGTCGGTGATCTCCTCCGGCGGGCGCGAGCAGATCGGGCACTCGGGGTCGCGGTGGACCTTCACCTCGGAGAGCGTCGCCGCCAGGGCGTCGTACAGCAGCAGGCGCCCGACCGCGGGTTCGCCGATCGAGAGGATCAGCTTGATCACCTCGGTCGCCTGCAGCAGGCCCATCGTCCCGGGGAGCACGCCGAGCACGCCGTTGGCGCCGCAGGAGGGCGCGAGCTCCGCCGGGGGCGGCTCGCGGAACAGGCAGCGGTAGCACGGGCCGTCGTACGGTTTGAACACCGAGAGCTGCCCGTCGAAGCCGAGAATCGAGGCCGAGACGACGGGGATCTTCAAGCGCACCGTGGCGTCGTTGAGTAGATACCTGGTCGGGAAGTTGTCGACCCCGTCGACGATCACGTCGTAGCCGGAGATGATCTCGACGATGTTCGAGGCGTCGATCCGCACTGGGTACTTGACGACGTTCACGTCGGGGTTCAGCGCGCGAATCGCCTCCTCGGCGGAGTCGACCTTCGGCACGCCGACGCGGTCGGTCGTGTGGATCACCTGGCGCTGCAGGTTCGACAGGTCGACCACGTCATCATCGACAAGGCCCAGCGTGCCGACACCGGCCGCGGCGAGATACAGAGCGGTCGGCGAGCCGAGCCCACCGGCGCCGAGCAGCAAAACCTTCGCGTCGAGCAGCTTCTGCTGCCCGGCGGCGCCGATCTCGGGGATCAAAGTGTGGCGCGAGTAGCGCTCGCGCTGCTCGGGGGTGAGCGTGCGCGGAACGACGACCTCGTAGCCGCGGTCCTTCCACAGCGTGATCCCGCCGAGCATCGAGGAGACGTTCGTGTAGCCGAGGTCCTGTTCGAGCGTGCGCGCACCGTAGGCCGAGCGATTGCCGGAGGCGCAATAAAGGATCACATGCGCGTCGCGGTCCGGCACGACCCCCTCGATCCGCGTCTCAAGGTAGCTGCGGGGCACGTGCTTGGCCCCCGGCAGATGGCCCGAGGCGAACTCGTCGGTCTCGCGCACGTCGATCAGCGCGACGCCCTCGTCGATCAGCTCGTTGACCGCGGAGGGATCGACCTCGTCGATCTGCGACTTGACTTGGCGTAGAAGCTCTGTGCTGGATGGGCTCATCTGGAAACTCCTAAATCAGGGGCGGAATTCAGGGAGACTTCACAAAGTATAGCGCCCAAAAGCAGAACAGCAGGGGGCGAGTTGCAGAGGTGGACGGCGCCGAGCGGCGCGGGATCCGAACTTCGTCCCGATCGATAAACCCGCTTCGCGGGGTCGATCGTGCCGAAGTTTCGGACCCGCTTTAGCTCACTGCCTTCGAAACCCAGCTCGCCTCTTGCGAAAACGGCGCCTTCGAGACTCAGCTCACCTCTTACGAAACCAGCAGATACGAAAACCCGACGGCGCTCGGGCTCGAGGTGCGTGAGCCTTCGTAGGTGGCCTTCGCCCGCCAGCGTCCTACGGCCGGCGGCGTGAAGGGGTCGCTCGCCGACCCTTCGCTCGCGAACACGTGATCCTGGCGGTAGAACTGCCAGCCGAAGACGGGGTCGAAGCGTTCGATCTCGACTACGACGGGGCCCGAGGCGGCGGGCGAGACCTTGACGTCGATACCGAGCCCTTCGCCCGGGGAAGCCTTGGCCGAGGAGAACGAGAGCGAGGTCGAGGTGATCGTGCGCGACTCGCGCACCAAGGTGAAGTTGCCGGCGGTGGCGTCGCGGACGGAGACGACCGCGTAGTAGCGGCCGGTGACCAACTGGTGCTGGAGCGTCTGCGAGCCCGAGCCGGCGCACTGGCATTCGATCACGTCGCCGTTCTGGTTGCGCAGCTGCAGGTTGAAATCGGCCGAGCCGGGGGCGATCAACCGCAGCGTGAGGTTCGAATGGCTCGTGACGTCGAGGCGATACAGGCGCAGCACGCTGATGCCGCGGCCGTCGAGACGCCCGTGCGCGTGGGCGTAGTTGCCCAAGCCGATCCCGGGGGCGGTTTCGGCGGGGCCGGCGGGAGCGACCTGTAGATGGAAGCGCTGGATGCCGCGGTGGGAGGTACGCGGGGTGACCTCGAAGCTATAGCGTCCGCCTTCGCCGGGGCCGGGCGTGAACAGGCGGTAGCCGCCGCAACCGATGTGCAGGAGCGAGGAGGAGCCTTCTTCGAAGGAGCTCGTGCCGGGGGCGAACAGGGCGCCCGAGACACAGGCGCCCGCGGTCTTGTTGGCGAGGTTGATCAGGTAGCTGACGCCCGCATGCAGCGTGAACGAGTAGGCGGCGTTGATGTTCTGAATGCGATCGACCTGGCCGTTGACTCCGCCGGAAGGCAGCGGCCGCCCCGGTGGTCCGACGGCGGGGGTCGGGAGGAACACTTCGAGTGAGAAGTTCGCGAGCTGCGAGGTGGAGAGCGCGGCGACGCGGAAGAGGTAGAGACCGTTCTTCGAAGCCTTGAACGTGAGTGACGCCTTGCCGTGCGTGTCCGTCTTTTGACAGTCCACTGACTGCAACTGCGAGCGCACCGCATGGTAGATGTCGACCGTCCCGTCGAGCTCGCCGCCGGCCGCCAGGTCTAGCCCGATCCGCTGCGCGCTTGCGGAGCGCAGGCTGTACCAAACGGAGTTGACGGTCGGTCCACCGCACGAGGATTCCGACTCGCCCGCTTCGAGCGTCGCCCCGACGACGGTGCCGTTGATCGTCGCGGGCAGGCTGTGGATAACCTGCGCGCTGGCCCGTTCGTCATTTGCGGGCGCGGGCACTGCGGGAGCGATCGTCGCTGCCAGCGCAGACCCGGGCAGAGGCGCGATGGTCGCAGCGGAGGTCGCCGGCGAAATTGCCAGCACGCCGGCGAGTACTGGCGCAAGCGCCATAGCCTTCAGGGTCCTTCGAGCTATCAACATGAAAGACAAATACGCCGCGGAGCCCACAAACTCCTTTATGACGTAGGACCGGCCGGGCCCTGGCCAGTCACTCTTGTTAGGAGCAGGATTCGTTCCCGAACTTGAAGGTCGGGAGACACTTGGTTTGGGTGTTCGTTCGCACAATGCTGTTCTCTGATCTGATAACATAGGCTTTATGGAGTCGTCCTTTGAAGACCTCTTGGAGAAGGCCGCCCAGCTGCAGGAACTGATTCCCGGCGCTGTCCTCGTCGAAGGGTCCGCGGCGGCGCTCTACGCCGAGCATCGGCAGTCGTTCGATCACGACCATGTCGTCGCGGACCTGGCAGAGCGCTTCGACACGATTCTCGAGAACCTGGAGGCGCTCGGGGACTGGTCGATGACACGAGCGCAGCCCGGGAAGATCATCCTTGGCGAGCTGGGAGGCATCGAAACCGGGGTGCGTCAGCTACTGCGTAGCCGACCCCTGGAGAGCGCCGAGATCGAGGTGCGAGGCAAGCGGCTGCTCGTACCGACCGTGGCGGAGATCCTGCGGATCAAGGCCTGGCTTGCCCTGAGCCGCAACCAGACTCGCGACTATCTCGACATCGCCGCTCTGGCGGAGAAGATCGGACTCAACGAGGCAGCAAGCGTCCTTGACGGTATCGACGCCTACTACGCCGACATCAACACCAGGCCGGAGACCGTGGCCACGCAGCTGGTCAGACAGCTCGCAGATCCACGACCGCGAGACGTGGAGGTCACCACGCAGCTCGCAAGCTACAAGGCGCTCGATCAACGCTGGCACGATTGGTCCACTGTCAAGGCGGTGCTCGCGGATCTCGCGCGGAGGATGCTGCAATGAGCCTGAAATTTCGCAACCTCGACTTCGACACCGCCCAGCCGCTTGACCAGTGGCCGGCCGAGGCGATCGAGACGCTGATCGACCGCGGCTCGCTGTCGGACTGGCGCCGGCTTGCGCAGGCGATCCGGGGCAACCCCTGGGGGCCGGCCGCACGCACGGCCGAGACCGTGGTCGCCTGGGGCGAGCACTACGGCGTGGATGCGCTGATGACGGGCGTGATTCGCCACGCACGCGAGGACGTCACCCGCAAAGGACGTGCAGAATACGCCGCGCAGATCCGCGGCTGGCGCACCCAATCCGGGATGACGCTACGCCAGCTGGCACGAGCGGCCGGCACCTCGGCATCCCGGCTGTCCGCCTACGAGAACGCCAAGGTCGCCCCCACCACCGACGTGCTCGCCCGACTCAGTCACGCCTCAGGCTGCCCCAGCCAATCGCGGAGTCTCCGGTGACTCTCCGGGTCCCTCCGACGGATCGAGGATCGGTAACCCGGTGAAGTACTTCCTGTAGAACCCGCGGTCGCGGGTGAGCAGCTGGTCGGCCTGTGCCGCGGCGTGCGCGCCGATCAGGAAGTCCGCTACCACGCGGTCGCGTGCCCCTCCCGACTTGCGGTATTCCTGCCACGCATGTCCCGCCGCCAGCGCAGTCGCCATCGTGAGCGGGGAGTAGTCCACGCGCAGCCTCGAAAATGCGTTTTCGGCGGTCTTCGCATCTGCGAACCATGCCCCCGTCTCGGCCCATACGACGTCGCAGGCAAGGAGGCTTCCCTCGGCGATGCAACCCCTGAGCACGTCGGCCGAGCGCCGGCCGAACGTGGCATCGCCACCAAAGACGTCGAGTAGGACGTTCGTGTCGACGGCCGTGATCACTCGGGGTCGGGCTCGCCGCGCAGCGCTCGGATCGCCTCGTCGGTGCTCAGTGGGAGGCTCAGTATCCCGTAGACCGCAGCGACGGGGTCCCCGCCGTGGACGGTCTTGGTGGCAACGATTCGCCCCGCATCCTCGACGAGCTCGAGTCGATCTCCCGGGTAGATGCCGAGCTGGTCACGCAGCGGCTTGGGGACCGTGATCTGCCCCTTCTCGGAAACAGTGCTCAACATGATCAAACCGCCTCGGTAGGAATCACTACCTTCTAAATCCTACCACACCCTACAGCCAAGATCGGATTTTGCTTACCGACCATGAAGCTTTGGTCCTTATTCCCCATTCCCCAGGCCCCTTACTCCCCATTTGACAGGCCCCCTATTCCCCATTCGTCAGCCCCTACGGCAGCAACCCCAGCCCGTCCATGATTTCGCCCCAGGTGTTTACGCCGGCGTGGACTTCCATTTCCGTGAACTGTTTTTCGAGCCGGCTGGTGCGGCGCAACAATGGGCGCTCTGCGGCGGTCTCGTATTGGGCGAGCGCCGGGGGCAGTTCTCCCGGGGCGATCCACAGCGACATGAAGCGAGGCGCGAAGGCGGCGGTGCTCGCGGGCAGCGTGTGGAAGCCACTCGCCGCCCAGCTCTTTACGTCGGCGCACAGCGTGGGCGGCGCAAGCGCCGCGAGCCCGAGCGCCTTGCTGGCGTAGGCGTGCACGGCGTGGGTCAGCGCGCCGTTGCTCCAGGTGAGCTGCGCGGCGATGCGCACGTATTCGCGCGAGGGGCGCGCCTCGACGAGGTGCACGGAGGCCGTGACCATCGCCCCGATCACCTCGTTGCTGAGCTGTTCGGAGTCGGTGTCCTGCGGCGAGCCCGCCGCCGCCATCGGGCATTCGCGGAGCACCTGCGAGCGGACGCTCCGCAGCGACGCTTCGATCGGGCCGATCTTCGCGGCGGTCAGCTGCACGAGCCGGTAGTTGGCCTGGAGGTACGCATTGGTCGTCGCGATGTTCCCCTGACCGGCGAGCGCGCTCGCCGGACCGAGCGCCAGGGCGGCGAGCGTCGCGAGCAATCCCAGCGTCAGCCGGACCGATCCGATCGATGAACCTGCGCGTCCCACGCTTCCCATCCTCCCATTCCCCTCCGGCGACTTACCTGTGCAGGATAGTAAGCCAATCTCCATCCGTTGGTCGCAGGCCCTCGCGCCATACCCTCTCTCCCCTCTCGGTCACCTCCCAGGCTTTGATCCCCCGCGGGTGACCGCGGCTCGTGTTGACGATCAGCCCTTGGTCTGAGAGCCGCAGCAGGAGCCGGGAGATGTGCCCCGTGTCGCGTAGCCCGACGCGCTCGGCGATCGCACCGTTGCTGAGGCCGGGGGTGGTGGCGATGACCTGGAGGATCATCGGCCCGCGGTGGCCGAGACGCGGGGTCGCGGACTCGGGCTCGGGCTTGAGCCGCGGCGTTGGACGGCGTGCTTTGGGCGTCGGGCGCTTCAGCTCCCTGGAGGCGGCGGCGTGCCCGAGGTAGGGCAGGACGATCATCGCTGTGAGCGGGTTCAGCAGCTCGATCAGCGGCCTGTTGCCGCGCGCCGCTGCGCGAGTGGGTGCGCGCTCTTCGAGCACGCACGAGTGGATTATGCCGAACACCGCGCCGATGACACACTCGGCTGTGAGCGGCGGTGGCTGATCGCCCGCTTTCACTCTTGGGCTCGCTTGCGCCTTTTGCCCGGATTTCGCCTTTTGGCCAACTTTCACCTGCTGGCCAGCTTTGACCCCTGGGCGTCCTTCGTCGACGGCGGCCATCAGCGTGTCGAGGACCTGTGTGCGGCGTTCCAGCACCCGCGGCCCGACGGTGAGCACATGAACGATGACCAGCGCGCCGAGGTCGGGCTCGCGGTCGAGGAACGCGAGCAGCGCGGACAGCCCGGCTCGGACCCCCGCGCGCCAGCTCCCGGCGGCGAGGTAGGCTGGTGTGACCCGCGCGGCGATCTGCGCGACGGCGTGTTCGAACGTGGCGAGGAAGCAGCCTTCGCCGCTGTCGAACAGCTGGTGGAACGTCAGGCGGGAGATCCCCGCATGGCTCGTGACCCGCGCGACGAACGCCGAGGAGTAGCCGTACTCCGCGACGACTTCGACGGCCGCTTGGAGCGCGCGCTCGCGTTGCGCCCGCAGGCCCCGGGCGCGCCTCACGGACACTACATCCGGTGACACCCGCCTTTGTGTCTGTCGCTCAGCCCTGGGCACGGGCGGCCTGCGCATCGATCGCGCGCTGAACTTCTTCGCCCTGCGTGGTCAGGCTCCACGCGTTGGCCTTCCCCGCAGCCTGCCCGCAACCCACGTTCTCCACAAACCCCAGCCCCGCCAGCCGTCCGAGCAGCCGTGAGATCTGTCCCTGGTCGGAGATCCCCGCACGCTCGGCGACCTCGACGTTCGACGCGCCGGGGTGCTCGGCGATTGCACCGAGGACAGACAGCGTGCGGTGGGTGATCCGCAGCGGCAGATCCTCCAGCACAGACCCCACCGGACGCGAAGGCGCACGACGCGCTTGAGGGAGCGGACGCGCGAGCTCGCGGCGCGCGGCGGCGGGCCCGAGGTAGGGCAGCACGATGATCGCCATCAGCTCGTTCAAAAGCCCCAGCGCCGGGCGACCATCGGCCTCTGACAGCCGTGCGTGCAAAACACTCAGAACCGCGCCAACGACACCCTCAGCCGTTATTGGTGGCGGCACAACACCCGCTTTCACCTCCAGGCGTCCCTCGTCGAGGATGCCGGCAAGGGTGACGAGCCACTGCGCCCTGTGTTCAAGCACGTTGGGCCCGGCGCCGAGCGAGTCGACAATTACAAGCGCGCTCAACCCCGGCTCATCCCCGGTGAACTGAAGCAACGCAGACAAGCCGGCCCTGACCTTCGCACCCCAACCCACCTCTTCGACGGCAGCCTCCTGCGCGAGGATTCGGGCGCGGGCCACGGCTTCGTCGAACACCGCGAGGAAGCAGTCTTCGCGATCCGCGAACAGGTCATAGAACGTCTCGCGTGGCACGCCCGCACGACGCGTCACCCGCGCCATCGACATCCCTGGATAACCCGCCTCCGCGACGACCTCCGCCGCCGCTGCCAGCAGCCGCCCGCGTTGTAGCTCGCTCATCCGTGTCGGCGCAGTGCTCATCTTCCTCACCGAGAAGCCTTGGCCACCCGCCTATTTCTTCTTGCGCTTCTGCTTGAGCGGGCCGAATTGCTTGCGAGCCTTCGCTATACACGCGGCGCGCTTGCCCTTCGCCTGCTTCTGGCATGCCTTCAGCGCCGCGGTGAGTTTTTGTGCCCGTGTGAGGGTCTTCTTGACCTTCGGGCAGCTCGAGACGCTGATCGGGGTGGTTTGGTGGATTTCGTCGCCGTTCTGGCCGATGAACGCTGTTGGCATCGCGAGCTTGCTCGTGCAGAGGTTGCCGTTGGCGGCGAGGGCCGAGTATTTGCCCTCGGGGAGCGTGATTTCGAAGCTGGTGACGGGTTGGTCGGGGACGGTGTGGAATGTGCTCGACGTGATCCCTGATTTGCTGATGAATGTTGAGGCGACGAGGTTGATTGTGAAGCCGTAGCCTTGGAGGACGATCTCGAGGCTGGGGAATGCTTCGCCGCCGTGGGAGACGAAGTAGACGGGGCCTTCGAGGGGTACTGGGAGGATTGGGGTGATCGCCTTGGCGTGCCCGATGTCTGAGGCTGCTGGGCAGCCTGCTGGGTTGGTGTTGAATTGTGCGGCGGTGCAGGCTTTCTGCAGGGTGGTGAGCCTTGAGGGGAGTTGTTTGGGGAGGTCGACCTTGACCTCCCGGATGTTTGCTTGGGTACCGAGGGTGGCGGGGATGGTCAGTTTCGCGGCGAGTGACGCGCCGCTCGCTTTGCTTGTTTTTCCACTGGTGGAGACCGCGAACTTCGGCGCGAATCGCAGGCTCGAGCAGTCCGCGGCCTGGAATGGCGTGTTGACGGGCACGGGCACCTGGTCGGCTGGGTTCGTGAAGTCCGCGCCGGCGCCGTCGATCGTGTTCGTGATCGAAAGGGGGCTGCAGTTGGTGGGGTTGAGGATGAACTGGTTGCGGTCCATGTAGACGCGGATTTCGCGGACGTGCACGACGATGCCCTTGATGATGTGCGGGATCGGGTCCGAGCCGTTGGCTGAGACTTCGACCTGCGCCGTGCTGGGGTTGATGTCCAGCGCGAAACGGATCACGACGGTCCCGAGGTCGAATGGGCCGACCTTCGCGGAGGTGATCGAGACGATTGAGAGTGGCGCGCCGTGGTAGGGGCCGGCGAGGTAGATCTTGCCGGGTGTTTGCGCGAGGACCGTGCCGACACCGGCTGAGACGATCGTATGCCCGATTTCGCTCGCCGGGGGGCACGACGGTTCGGCTTCCTCCTGCGCGCCGCTGACGGTCTTGGATGCTTCGATGTTCGCGTCGGGGCAGAACGGGATACCGGTGAGGTTGCCCGTCAACCCGGGCGGGAGGGTCGTTGAGAAGCGGGTGAGCTCTTGTTCGCCGTCTTCGCGGAGGATCCGTAGGTAGAACGGGCTGTAGGAGCTGCCGGCGTTGTTCTGGGTGCCGGAGATGACCTGCGGCTTGAATAGCGGGACACCGCCCGAGGGACAGGGGCCTTCGTGGACGCCCAGCGTCGTTTCGAAGGAGCTCGACACGAACCGTGGCTGTTCTTCCGGCGCCGCTGACCACGGCGTCAGCGCGGCCTGCGTGGTGTAGGTGCCGCAGGTGGGTGGGCTGACGAGGGGCGCGGTCGCACCGGGGCGGAACTTCAGCGTGAACTTGCTGAACGGCTGTTGTGGGGTACCTTCGGTCGCGGGGATCCCGTCAAAGACGGGGGTGGACCCGAACGTCGTGACGAGCTGCCCTGTGACGGGGTTTGGTTCGATCTTGCCCGCGACCTTGATGATGATGCCGCGTTCGGGGTCCTTCGCCACGACATACAGCGCCAGTAGCGACCCGCCTGGGTGGCTGGGTTCGGGGAACGGGTTTTCGTAGGGCTTGGCGATATAGATCGCGCCGGGGATCTTTTCGTTCAGCAGCGGCGTTTCGATTTCGATCGACCCGATCTTCGATTCCGGGGGACACCCTTCACCGGGCAGCGAGCTGCTCGTTTCCGCCTTGTACTGATCCGGGGTACACGCCCCGAGACCGGCCGCGAGCGAGGGGTTGGCCGTGATCCCTTCGGGCAGTGTGACCGTGGCGTCCTTGAGGTTCGCGGTGGAGATCGAATAGGGGTTATCCCACGCTTGCGGGACGACGAGCGAGACATCCAGGCCAGTCGGCGATTCCGCCGCGCGGGTACTCGGATCAACTTCGATCGAAGGTTCGAACGGCACGCGGTCACATTCGCCGATCGGGCCTACTTCATCATCGGTTGCTTGGGAGAACTTGAAAGGTTCCTCCCACGAGTCCGCTTCCATGCTCGCGGTGAACACACCACAGCTGGTCGGGTTCGATAGGAACGGCTTGACGGCGATATTCGCCGATTGTGGACCGTGGAATTCTTCATAGCAAACCGGTGGGTGTTCACCGAAGATGCCGCACGTCTGCCCGCGCTGCGCGTCGTGTTCTCTAGCCGCCGGGATACCCCACACGACGACCGAGACCTTACGGGGTTCCGCGAACTTCGTGATATCGGGGGTCGTGACGCTCAGGCCGAGATCGCCCGGACGCACACTGACGTTCAAGACCTGGGTGAAGGTAGCCGTGCGGAAACCGAGCTGGGCGCTGAGACCGAAGCTCGTGACTTCCATGTTATAGAGAGGGAGGGTGAGTTCGAACGGGGGGTTGCCTGGAAGGCCGGTTCTGGTATCGAGCGTGATCTGGCCGATCTGGCTGGCAATCGGGCACTGCGGGATCGCTTCATTGATACCACCGAGGCCCAGCAGCTGCGCGTCGGTACACGTCGGGACCGCCGTGTCACTCGCGTCAAAACCGGCAGGGAGATTCACGATCACGGTGCGAACATCGTTATGGGTCGTGCCCAAGGGTTCGTCGTGAGCGAAATCGAACGAGGTGACCCAATTCGAGTGAGCGGCCGCCTGATCCCCCGACGCGACGAAATGAAAAGACCCAGGAATAATTTCAAAAGGCTGTTCGCTTGGCATCGCCAACGACACCACCGGCACAACGACCATCACGAGCACGGCAAGACCAAGCGCGAGGAGCACCCCGCGAGGAGCACCTAGACGAGCAGCGCGGGAGACTAGATCGATACGCATGTTTACCTGCCCCGCTTGTCGTTGAGACGATTGGCCTTGCTTGCCTTGCGCGACCGTTGCGACCGTTTGGACTTAGGTGCCTTTCGCTTTTTATTGTGCTTCTTGGGCTTTTTGGTGGTCTTGGTCTTCTTTGACTTCGTCGCCGGTTTGGTCGAGGGTGACCCGAGGACGTTGCCGATGCCGGAGAACGTGAAGCTCGACGGGGTCGCATCGTTAGGCGGGCTAGCGGGCGTGGAGCAAGCATCGCCTTCGCATTCGACGGGATGAGGCGGCGGCGCGGGAAAACCACCATCGATGCGAACATCGTAGATATCGCCCGCGGTGTCATTGTCGCCAGGCACGAGCTGCGAGTCTGTGTAGATGAACACGTCGCGGCCTTCTTCGGCGCTGCCGAGCAAAAGATTCAGATAGCCACCGCGACCGGAAGTGATCAACGCAAGACAACCCTGAATCGCCGTGCAACCATCAACACCCGGAGCACGCCACTCATAAACATCGCTGGATACCGAGAAATTCGTGCTCGGGTTTTCAGGCTGAACTTTCCCTCCTGCTTCTTCGGGAGCGACTTCACCGTCCACGTCCTGAGGAACAAGCGCTGCGGGGGTATCGAAGAACACGAAGTCGCCGTTCGCGGACGCGACGGTGTGCTTGGGCAGTCCGTTATGGCTGAAAAGCTGGCCACCGTTGCCGCCTTCTGAGCCGAGCGTCGCGGGGAGCCTCGGTTCAGGGTCGAAAGGAGACGCACAAGAGACACACTGAATCAGATGCTCAGCCTTGTCATAGCGAATGATCTGATCGGGAAGATCCTGCTTGGTGCCGAACTCCCACGCTGGAGCGGGACCCACACCGTAGGTGTAGCTCTGGTGGGTGAGAGTTTCGCCTTCGGCGAGCTGTTCAACCACCCTGGTCACCGTGTCATAGCGGAAAAGCTGACCATTTTGGCGGATCAACAAGGTAGTGCCCTGCGAGTCCGCTTCGACGAATTCGTAGGCGCCGATATCGAGCGTTTCAGCGTCTTCGCCACCGCCGTCCAGACGCATATAGAGATGCTTCGGTTCAGAGCAATCCTTGGCGGGGACGGCTTCGAAGAAGACACGAGCACTATCCGCGGACACGGCATTGCGGGTGATGAACTCCCCTTCTTCGCCGGTAGTGTGAACCACGCTCGCGCCACAGCTACCGATCGTGATACCCCCAGAATCAACGTTCAGCTGGCGCAGTTCGCCACCGGAATATTCATACAGGTCATCGCCCGTCTTCGTCCCAGTCGAGCTTTCAGGGTCCAGCAGGCTGTGGTCTTCGACCGCCAGGATCAGCTTTGAGAAGTCGCCAGAGGCCGCGACCCAACCGGGACCAGTTTCGGCGTCCTTCCTCGGGACAGACGCGATGGTGGTGTACGGGCCACCCGGAGGACCAAGCTTGAATTCGACTTCTTGGGACTTGGTTTCGGACGATGTTTGAAAGCTGGACTCAAACGCGAACTGGCCTAGATCAGAGCTAAACAGCCGCGGTAGAGGACGATCGACACCCGTTTCGGGCTGGACGGCGGCAGCGGTCATCCTCCAACCCTTCCCTTCTTCGCGGGTGAAGAAATACGGGCTCTGCCCCGCACTAGGACCAGCACCCCAATCGACCGGTTCGTCTTCGAGCACAAGCCGATCCCCGTCTTCGCTATTCAGAGCGCCGGAGGCGATCGTCGTGCCATAATTGAAAATCGCACGGGAGCCTTCCTTATCAACCGGCGTTATCTGCTCATAAGCGCGACAGTCAGGGAGATTCGCGGACGGACCGACACGAAACGCCGCGTTGGGACAAGACGCCACAGCGCCCGCCTGCGGCGCCACCGGCACCGTCAACGTTTGCCCTTCACCATAAACGACAGGATTCCCAGGAATCGTGCTGGTCGCAAGAACACGATAATCATAGGTTTCACCCGGCTTCAAAGCAGGCAGATCGGCGCCGAGACTCACAGTGCTACCACCAGAGCCGAGACCGGCTTCTGGAGTCTCGCCAGCGTTAGCCCATTCCGTATTACCGAATTCTTCCTGGCTGACGTACTGGAAACGATAATGCACCCCATAAGCTTCACCACCACGCTCGGCGGTCGCGACAGCGATCGTCGCTGACGGCGTCAGACCAGAAGCATCAGCGACGATCAGAGGCTGATCGACACCGCCACTACCACCGAAGAAAGCAACCCTATAAGGACCGCCCGGAGGACCTTCAACCTGAACGCTGGGTCCCGCGCTTTCGCTGGGTCCCGCGTCTTCCAACGCCCCACGGACCATGTCAGCCGAAGCGTCATAAGGCAAGTTGGCCGTGACAGAGACACCGACGGCATTCGCCGTCGCCGGAGTAGAAATGGTCAAGCTCGTGATGCCCAATGCGATTTTTTCTCCAGTTATCGTCGTACCAAGTGGGATGCCCGGACCGGAGACCATCTCACCGACGCGGAAAACGCCAGCCACCGTGGTTACCCCCGTCAGCTCGTCAGAGCCCGCGGTAGTGGTCGCGGTGCCCGCCGCACCCGTCGTGTGACCGTCAAGGGAAAGCGTGAATGTCCCGCCAGTCGGTGCACCTTCGATCGCGATCGTCTGTTCCGCGGAGGTCGCAACGTTGTGAGGATTGACGGCACCAAGGACACGCAGCGATTCGCCGCTGAGGGCATGGTCAGAAAACGTGGCAGCCGAAGGAGGACCAGCCGTTTCGAAAAAACCAGATTCAGGACCCGGCACCGAGACAGCGACACCATTCGCATTGCGCGCATAGAGACGGACGTAATAGGTAGTAGCAGGGGTCAAGCCAAGAGCATCGGCGCCGACGGAGGCAGGAGTGTCTCTTCCTTCAACCACGGGCAGCGCTTCCGCTTCAGCCTGAGAGACGGTCCCCGCGGCACCCGGAACCGGCGACCACGGACCAGCGGGAGAAGCCGCAGACTCAAAACGCCATTCAGTTTCAGAACCGTGAGGCAAGATGCCACCGGCAAAGTGGGCGGAGGTGGCTGTGACGTTGCGAATTCCGTCGCTGCCGACGCGGGGAATCGGCTTATCGGTGGGAGTAGTGTAGGAACTTACTGTCTGCTGAGTTTGAGTTTCTGTGGCTGTTCCCTTTTCGTTACTAACCTGGACGCGGAAGTAATAGGTGGTTTCGGGGGCAAGACCGGACAATTCAGCCTCTGGGTCGGCGAAATCTTCGGCGGCGGTAACAGTGCCAACTGCACCGGACGTAAAAAGCGCCCACGAGAACGGATTGGATGGTTCGGTGCTGTATTCAAAGTGGTATTCGGTCGCGGCGCCATTAGTCTCGATCTCAGCCCCACATACGACAGAGGTGTCACGAGGAACACCTGCTGGGCAAAGAAACCTGGAGGAGTTGCCGTTTGGATCTAATTCTTTGTCGATTTCGGGCTTGGCGATGGGAAGGGTCGTGAATTCGAAAGGCAGGACAGCTTTACCGGCCGAGTTTTCCGCGACGAAGCGAGCGAAATAGTGAGTATTGGGTGTAAGGTGATGAAGGACTGGCTTAATATCGTTCTCATGAGACATAGCTAGATAGGCTTGATCTTCGGTTCCAATGTCAATCCTTCCATAAAACCCTTCTTCAATGAGCCCGACCGTCGTGCCGCTGCTGGCAACGGTGCCTGAGCCATTTTCGAGGGCGCTCTTGCTCGTGGAATATTCGGCGCGCCATTTCGTTGTTAGTTCGTTCACCTGAAGAATGGCGTCAGCTTCGACACGTGTCGAATGTGCGAGCAGTGTCAGGCCTTCGGTGTTATTCAAAACGAGGGAGGGCGGCCCGGAGGCGAGCGCCGGAGTGCTACCAAAGGCAAGCGCGAACACGAGTGTGGATACTGTCAACAGCGCGGGAGCCAGCGCACACCGCGCGCGTGAACGGGACGCGGGAGCGAGCGCACCACTCCCAGGGATGCCGCACATGAGGCGCAGCGTCATAAACACACCGGTCGCGAAGGACGGCTTCTGTGCGCTCTGCTCGGTGCGGTTCACTTGCGTGCCTTTCTCGTGGGTGAGATGCATGTGGTGAGGTCGATGATGGGTTCTGTGGTCCGTACAGATCGCCGTGGCGTGAGGGGCCCCGGAACGGCCGACCGGCCGCCCCGGGGACCCAAGCGCCTACGGTGTGAGGCCAGTGACTATTCAGCGGTTACCGCCCATGTGCCGTGACCGGCGCGGGGAGCAGATGCGCCTTCGCCCTTGATTATCAAAGCGGCCCCGGTCGTGGCGGCGCCCAACGCATCGAAACCTGTAGACCCGGGGTCGGCGATAGCGCCCTTGCTGATCTGGTACGAGAATCCCACAAATACGCAGAGGTTGCCCGGTGCTGCCTTCGGCTGTTCGACGGTCCCCCCCGCACATTCGGCGGGTGCTTTCTCCTTTGTGAGCACCCCTGGTTCCGTTACTGGGTTTAATTCCACTTCTTCTTCCGCCCATTCCGCCTTGCTGACAAAGAAGAACATGGCCGCTTTCGAGGGGTTCCGCCAGCGGGATGTTGAACGACAGAGGCACGATGACTTCTTCGCCTTCCTTTTGCGGATCGACATCCCAGACACCGGTCTCCGTCTTACCCGACGGAAGGGTTTCGGTGAAACCGGTGGTGCCGTTTTTGCCGTTGCAGACGGCGTTGGTGCCACTCGCCGAGGTATACGTGACACCACCCGTCGCGCATTCTTTGGAGGAGGCCGTGGCGCCGGTCACGCTCTGGCCATTCGAGCCGTTCGTGCCGTTACCGCCGGCTGGGCCCTGAGGACCCCCCGGGCCTGCGGGGCCGGCTGGGCCCGTGGCTCCGTTCGCGCCGTTCGCCCCACTGGCGCCCTTCGCTCCACTCGCGCCTTTCAAAGACTTCAGCACCTTCGGGCTGATCTGCTTGGTCGAGGTGATCAAGACCTTGCTGGCGGCGTACGCGCCGCCAGTCATAGCGAAGACGAGGGCCAGGGTGGCAATCACCGTCGCGGGGGTCACATGGATCCGGTTGCGTATTGCTGAGAACATCGGTTATCTCCTTAGGGAGTCGAACGTGCCAACGCTCAGCGCAGCGCACGCGGGTTTACGTAAAGAACGAAAAGCCGGATAGCGCCGCGGTCCCAGATCAGTAGGACCCCGGCCACACGGCCGAGAACGAGGAACACCGCGCACAAAGGCGCGGTGAGAACCAGCTAGAGAATGATGCCGGGCGCCGCTTTGGGCGCCAAAATCAGGCTTTTGCCTGCTAGATCCGGAGTAGAGAGAGAGAGAGAGAGAGAGATGTGTCAGCGAGGCTGACGCATCTAGTTATGGCACCCCTTTGGCGCACAACGATCCCCATCACATCTGTCCCCAATGGACTCACGCGAAAACAACCCCTCATCACTTGGTCCGGCCCCTCTCCCATTACATCCCCTGCTACGCGTTTGTGATCGATCCAGCGGACCAACCCAAACCAAACCTATTGTTTACCTGGCAACTCACAACGGGAAACCAATGTGTTTCCAACTTACCACCCCCGCCAACCAGATGTCAAGCCCCCACCCGCGCAGGTCCCGGACGTTGCCCTGTAACGCCGAGTCGTGCCTGTGTCCCAAACTGCGATCTTCAGCGCGGCCACGGTAGGTGGGCCCTTCTAAATCTGTTCGTTTGTCACGCTATGGCGCGCCATGCGCTCGCGTACTCGCATCCTCCTGCTTGCTTCCACGACCTTGCTCGTGCTGGCCCTCGCGCTTGTCGTGCTGCTTGACGGGCCCTCGCCGCGCTCCCCCACCGGCGCCTCGACCGCGGCCGCGGGCGCCCCCGCCGTCGAACACGCGAGCTCCTCCTCGGGCTTTGACGGCGCGCTGCTGCCGGGCACCGTCAACGCTCCCGCGTTCACGCTTACCGACCAGCACGGCCGGCGCGTCTCGCTCGGTCGCTATCGCGGGCGCGTGGTGATCCTCACGTTCCTGTCCACCGCTTGCCCCCCCACCTGTCCGCTCGTCGCCCAGCAGATCCGCGGCGCGCTCGACGAACTCGGCCGGGTGGGCGGGCATCCGGTCCCGGTTCTGATCGTCTCCGCCGACCCGACCGCCGACACCCCCGCCGCCGTGCGCCGCTTCCTCGCTGAAGCCTCGCTCACCGGCCGCGTCGAGTACCTCACCGGCTCGCGCGCCGAACTGCGCCGGGTGTGGCGCGCCTACAACGTCGTCCCCACGCAGCTCGCCAACCCCAACTCCCCCCACCCCGCCGCCGTCCTGCTGATCGACCGCCGCGGCCAGGAACGCGACCTCTTCCAGGTGGAACAACTCACCCCGGAAGCGCTGGCGCACGATGTGCGGCGGCTTGAAGGGGAGCGGTAAGCCGGTGGCGACAGGCAAGCACGCCCCGTGAGGGATCCGGGCTTTCCGCGGCCCGCTGATACCCTAGCTGGCAGGTAGGAAATGCCAAGATGATGTTCTCAACCAAGGCCGAGTACGGCGTACGCGTGATGGTCGAGCTGGCTCGGCGAGCCGGCGAGGATCCGATCCCGCTCGCGGAGATCGCCGCGCACGACGGGCTGCCGCTGGCCTATCTGGAGCACCTCGTCGCGCGCCTACGCAAGGCCGGTCTGGTCGACTCGCGGCGCGGCTCGCGCGGGGGCTACCTGCTCGCGCGCTCGCCCGTTGAGATCACGATGGCCGAGGTCGTCGAGGCGCTCGAGGGCTCGATCGCGCCGATCGAGTGCATCTCCCAGGCTTCCGACGGGACGATCGTGTGTTCCCGGGAGTCCGATCCGGCCCACGTCTGCCCCACGAAGCTGCTGTGGACGCGCGTGCGCTTTGCGATCGTGCGCACGCTCCAGGAGACCACGCTCGCTGATCTTGTGCTCGCCCCCGCGCTGCTGAACCCGCTTCAGGACAGCACTTCTCTTGCGAATGGAGCCTCACTTCCACGGGCCCAGAAGACCAAGTCGGCCCGGGGAGCATTGAAATCGATCGACCGCGCACCCGTGCTGGAACCCGAACCCGAACCACTGACAACTGGAGCTTGAACAGAGAACATGGCCGACCTAGAGATCAGAGACCTGCACGTGCGCATCGAGGAGCGCGAGATCCTCAAGGGAGTCGACCTGGACATCTCGCGCGGCGAGGTCCACGCGCTGATGGGCCCGAACGGCTCGGGCAAGTCGACGCTCGCCAACACCCTGCTCGGGCACCCCTCCTATGAGATCACCGAGGGGACGATCACGTTCAAGGGCGAGGACATCACCGAGGCCGAACCGCACGAGCGCGCGAAGGCCGGCCTGTTCCTCGCCTTCCAGTACCCCGTGTCGATCCCCGGCGTGTCCGTCGCCAACTTCCTACGCATGGCGATCAACGCCAAGCGCGATGAGCCGATCCAGGTGAAGGAGTTCCGCACGCAACTGCAGCACGCGATCGAGCTGCTCGACGTCGACAAAGCCTTCACCTCGCGCCACCTCAACGATGGCTTCTCTGGCGGCGAGAAGAAGCGCGCGGAGATCCTGCAGATGGCGATGCTCGCGCCCGATGTGGCGATCCTCGACGAGACCGACTCGGGTCTCGACATCGACGCGCTGCGCACCGTTGCCGAGGGCGTCCAGAAGCTGCACGAGGAGCAGGGACTGGGCGCGCTGATCATCACCCACTACCAGCGGATCCTCCACTACATCAAGCCCCAGTTCGTCCACATCCTGATGGACGGCCGGATCGTGCTGCAGGGCGGCGTCGAGCTGGTCGAACGCCTCGAGCGCGAGGGTTATGACCAGATCCGCCAGGAGGTCTCGAACGTCAGCGTGGGCGTGAAGGCTGGTGACGACGTTGCCTGAGGTCCAGGTCAAGCCGGGCCGACACCGCGAGGCGACGCTCTACCACGCGCTCGCCGGCGCCGGGGCGGGCAATGGGCGCACGCTCGAGCAACTGCGCGAGGCCGCGCTCAGGTCATACGAGACCTCAGAGCTGCCCGTGTGGCGGCGCTCGGGTTTCTGGACGACGACCCTGCAGAGCCTCGACCTCGACGCGCTGGAGACCTACCCCCTGGGATCGGCGGCCGGCACGGACGGCGAGACAGGGCGGGGCGAGATTCCCGAGGTCGTCACGCGCACGCTTCCCGATCGACCGCACGCCGGCAGGCTCGTACAGAGCGCCGGATCGATCGTCCACGTCGAGCTCGACCCCGCGTTGGCCGAGCGCGGCGTGATCCTCTGCTCGCTGGAGCAGGCCTTCCAGGATCACCGCGAGCTGGCCGAGCGCTGGTATTCCAAGCGCCTGACGATCGACCGGAACAAGCTGGAGGCGGCGAACGCCGCGTTCTGGACCGGCGGCGCCTTCCTGCACGTCCCCAAGGGCGTCGTCGTGGAGGATCCATTCGAGATCGTCTACGCGATCGACGGTCCCGGGGTGGCGCAGTATGCGCGCACGCTCGTCGTCGGCGGGCAGAGCAGTGAGTTCAAGCTGCACGAGTACGACCTCGCGGAGGACTTCTCAGAAGGCCAGGCGCTGCACGCCGGGGCGTTCGAGCTGTACCTGGAGGACGGCGCGCGCTGCCGTCTCGCGCAGGTCCAGGATTGGGGCAGCGGCGAGGTGTACGACGCCTCGACGCGCTTCGTCGGCGTCGGGCGCGACGCCTACTGCCACTGGCTGCCGGCGCTGCTCGGCGGCCACCTCGTGCGCCAGCACCTCGAGCTGGCTGTCACAGAGCCGGGCGGCGACATGGCCTTCCGCGGCTTGTTCTTCACCGAGGAGCACGAGCACCTCGACGTGTTCGCGGTCGACCTCCACGAGACCGGGCCCTCCGGCGGGGACGTGCACTGGCGCGGCGCGGCGACCGGCGAGAGCCGGGCGAGCTTCGAGGGGCTGATCCAGATCGACCCGGGCGCTCAGCAGACGCACACCTACCTGCAGATCCACTCGATGATGCTCTCGCCGAAGGCGCGCGTGGACGCGATCCCCTCGGTGCTCGTGTCCGCCGACGATGTCTCCGCCTCGCACGGCGGCACGGTCGGCGAGCTCGACGAGGCCGCGATCTTCTACATGCAGACGCGCGGCCTGGACCGCCCGGCGGCGGTCCGCGTGATCGTCGAGGGCTTCTTCGAGCCGCTGATCTCCGAGCTGGCCGACGAGCCGCTGGAGGAGCTCGTGCGGGAGAAGATCGCCGGGAAGCTGGCCGCGGCGCGCGATGACATCGAGGCGTATGCCACCAGTCGCTGAAACGACCCCTTTTATGGCGCCGCCTCCCGGCGGCGGGGCGGGGTTGCGTCGTTCGAGGCGAGAGGTCCGTTGACGATGGCCGATGTCGTGTCAGTCACCGACGGGTTGAACGTGAAGTCCGATGTCGTGTCAGTCACCGACGGGTTGAACGTGAAGTCCGATGTCGTGACAATCGCCGGCGGGCTGGATGTGAAGGCCGACTTCCCGATCTTCGCGCGGCGATTTGACGGGCGTCCTTTGATCTACCTGGACTCCGGCGCGACTTCGCAGAAGCCCGAGGTCGTGATCGAGGCGGTTGCGAATCACCTGCGCGCGCACAACGCGAACGTGCACCGCGGGGTTTATGCGCTGGCGCAGGAGGCCGACGCGGCCTACGACGGGGCCCGCAAACGGGTCGCCGAGTTCGTCGGCGCACAGCCGGAGACGACGATCTTCTGCAAGAACGTCACCGAGGCGATCAACCTCGTCGCCTACTCCTGGGGCCGCGCGAACGTCGGACCCGGCGACGCGGTGCTGATCACGCAGATGGAGCACCACGCGAACATCGTTCCCTGGCAGGTGCTCTGCCACGAGCGCGGCGCGGAGCTGCGCTATCTGGAGGTCGACGAGCGCGGCGAGATCTCACTCGATCAACTCGACGCCGAGCTCGCGCGGGGCGACGTGCGAATGGTCGCGGTCACCCACGTGTCGAACGTGCTCGGCACGATCCTCCCCGTCGCAGAGATCGTCGCGCGGGCACGCGCAGCGGGCGCGGTGTCGCTTGTCGACGGCGCGCAGGCGGTACCCCATATGGCGGTCGACGTGGAGGCGATCGGCGCCGACTTCTACGCCTGGACCGGCCACAAGGCGCTTGGGCCCGACAGGGATCGGCGTGCTGCACGGCCGTCGCGAGATCTTGGAGTCGATGGAGCCGTTCTTGACCGGCGGCGACATGATCTCCTCGGTCAACTTCCAGTCGGCGACCTGGAACGAGCTGCCGTACAAGTTCGAGGCCGGCACGCCCCCGATCGCCGAGGCCGTCGGGCTGGGTGCGGCGGTCGAGTACCTCTCGCAAATCGGCATGGAGCGCGTGCGCGCGCACGAGCGCGCGTTGACAGCGCTTTTGCTAGAGCGGTTGGCGCAGGTGCCCGGCCTGCGCATCACCGGCCCTCCCGAGGCGGACGCCCGCGGCGGGT
>CAVSEF010000001.1:0-99583 GCA_963726985.1 uncultured Solirubrobacterales bacterium | reverse complement strand
ATCTCGGGCGGTCTCGGTCCGGGGGTGAACCGGCGGTCCCGCGGCGGTCTTACGGGTGCCGGCGGTCTACGGCTCGAGCTGGCCCGCGTAGAGCGCGAAGATCGCGCCCTGCGGGTCCGCCACGACGGCGATCTTCGCGATCCCGATGTCGATCGGTCCCGCGTGCTTCACACCGCCGAGCCGCTCGACCTTGGCGAGCCCCTCGTCCAGGTCGTCGATCGCGAAGTACACGAGCCAGTGCGGCGGCGGCCCCGGCGATTCCAGCTCGCGGATGCCGGCGTTGTTCGCATCGCCGTTCTTGACCGTCAAGTACGGCTGTGGGCTGCCCTCGAACGGCTCGACCGTCCAGCCGAACAGGGAGGAGTAGAACTCCTTCGAAGCATCCAGATCGGGCGAAGCAAGCTCGTTCCAGCTCAGGGCTCCGGGCGCGTTCACGAGCTTCGCGCCGAAGTGCTGGTTGGGCTGCCAGAGCAGGAAGTGCGCACCCTGCGGATCCTGGATCACCGCCATCCGCCCGGCCTCCATCACGTCGAACGGCGGCGCATGCACGGTCGCGCCGAGCTCCCTTGCCCGGTCCGCCGTCTCGTCGGCATTCTCCACCGATATATAGGAGTTCCACAGCGGTGGCACGCCCGCGTCGCGCTGCTGCTGTTGCTGTGGGGAGATCGCGGCGACATCCTTGCCGTCAACGCGCTGCATCGAGTAGTAGACGCCGTCCCCAACCGGCATGTCCTCGGCCTCCCAGCCAAACAGACCGCCGTAGAACGCCTTTGCCGCGTCCTGATCGGTCGTCGTCAGATCGGTCCAGCAGAAGGTTCCCGGCGTGTATCCAGTGCGCTCACCCATGTTTCAACCCTAGCGCGATCGATCGGGTCGTGCATGAAAGGGGAGTGACCCGCGGGAGGCCTTTGTGGGACGTCCCGCATGTAGCCGCTCCGCGCGGCAAGGCGAAGCTGTTCGCGGCGATCATGTCGCTGCTGCTGCTGCCGCCCGGCCGGCGATCCGTCCGGAGAACAGGCAGCCGCCGAGGAACGTGCCCTCCAGCGAGCGGTAGCCGTGCACGCCCCCGCCCCCGAAGCCGGCCACCTCGCCGGCGGCATACAACCCCGGCAGCGGCTCTCCGGAGGCCGCGAGCACGCGACTGGACAGGTCGGTCTGCAGGCCGCCGAGCGTCTTGCGCGTGAGGATGTTCAGACGAACCGCGATCAGCGGGCCGGCCTTCTCCTCGAGGATCCGGTGGGGGGCCGCGACGCGCGTGATCCGGTCCGGGATGTAGCGGCGGGCGCCGCGAATCGCCGTGACCTGCAGATCCTTCGTGTAGGGGTTGGCGATCTCGCGGTCGCGGGCGAGGATCTCCCGCTCGATCTCGCCGAAGTCGAGCAATGGCTCGTCGGTGAGTGCGTTCATGCCGCGCACGAGCGCGCCGAGGTCGCGCTCGACGACGAAATCCGCGCCGTGTCGCTTGAACGCCTCGACCGGCCCAGGCGCTCCCTTGCCGACGCGCGACTTCAGGACCTCGACGACGCTCTTGCTCGTCAGGTCCGGGTTCTGCTCGGAGCCCGACAGGGCGAACTCCTTCTCGATCATCTTCTGCGTCAGCACGAACCACGTGTAGTCGTGGCCGCTCTGCATGATGTGCTCGAGCGTGCCCAGAGTGTCAAAGCCGGGGAACAGCGGCACCGGCAGGCGCTTCCCGGTCGCGTCCAGCCACAGGGGGGAGGGCCCCGGCAGGATGCGGATGCCGTGCTTGGTCCAGATCGGATCCCAGTTCTGGATCCCCTCGACGTAGTGCCACATCCGGTCGGGGTTGATGATCGAGGCTCCCGCCGCCTCGCTGATCGCGAGCATCCGCCCGTCGACGTGATCGGGCACCCCGCAGATCATGTTCTTCGGCGCCTCGCCCAAGCGGGCGGGCCAGTTCTTGCGCACGAGCTCGTGGTTGGCGCCGATCCCGCCGGAGCCGACGATCACGGCCTGCGCCTCCAGCATGAACTCGCCGACTGGCGTCCGGCCGCTCTTCTGCCCCCGCGCGACGGCGCTCGGCTCAAGGACATGACCGGCAACCCCGGTGATGGTGCCGTCGGTGACCGTCAGCTCGTCGACCTGGTGGCGAAAGCGCAGCTCGACCAGGCCGCGCTGCTCGGCCTCGCGCACGCGGCGCACGAACGGCTCGACCACCCCCGGCCCAGTGCCCCAGGTAACGTGGAAGCGCGGCACGGAGTTCCCATGCCCGGTCGCCAGGTAGCCACCGCGCTCGGCCCAGCCGACGTTCGGCACGAAGCGCACGCCCTGGGAGTGCAGCCACGCGCGCTTCTCGCCGGCGGCGAAGTCGACGTAGGCCTCGGCCCAGCGGCGTGGCCACTCGTCCTCGGGACGGTCGAACCCCGCTGTGCCCAGCCAGTCCTGCCAGGCCAGCTCGCGCGAGTCGTGGATGCCCATCCGCCGCTGCTCGGGACTGTCCACCAGGAACAGTCCCCCGAAGGACCAGAAGGCCTGGCCGCCGAGCGAGGCTTCGGGCTCCTGCTCGAGCAGGATCACCCGGCGACCCGCGTCGGTCAGCTCGGCTGTTGCGGCCAGGCCGGCCAGGCCGGCCCCGATCACGATTACATCGGCGTCCACGAGCGCGAAGGCTACACACGAACCTCGCTCTCCAAGCGTCCACTACCGGCAATCGAGTTAATGGAATCCAGTGGGTCGTCGTTAATGATCTTGCGATGACAGCGCAACGCTCCAGTCTGGGAATCGAGGAGATCCTGGTCCCTTCGCCGCCGTCTCTCTCGGTGGATGATCCCGGGGAGGATCTCTGTCGTCTCGGCGAGGCGCTGAAGGCGCGCACCGCGGACGTGCTCGAGTTGACGGTCGTGCGGACCTCGGGGTCGGGCCACGATGTCGACTCGTTGGTGCAGGACAGCTTCGAGCGAATCAGCGCCTCTTCGACGATCGCCGTGGCTAGGTGGATCGCGGGAGAGGGCCTGGAGGTGGCCCGTGAGGCCGGCCAGGAAACCTGGCAGATCTTCGGCGAGCTGGCGGCCCATCGCGCGGCGTCGCTGCACGAGGTGACCAGGCGCTGCTTGTGTTGGCGCGACTCGATGGCCGAGGTGTTGCGCGAGTGCGCCACACAACTGGACGTCGGGGCCGGGGCTCTCTCCGAAGCGTTGAACATCCTGCAGCTGAGCCTCGAGTTCAGCCTCGTGCGGATGTGCGAGTGCTTTGAGATCGAGCGCCGGCGCACCGATGAAGAGCTCGCGCGCCGCGAGGAAGAGCTCGCGTTCCTGGCGACCCACGACGCCTTGACCGGGCTCCCCAACCGGACGTTGATCCTCGACCGCGTCGAGCAGATGCTCGCGCGCTCGCGTCGCAGCCAGACACCGGTCGCGGCGCTGTTCATCGATCTCGACAACTTCAAGTCGATCAACGACACGCTCGGGCACGGCGTCGGCGATGAACTGTTGCGCGCGGTCGCCGCGAGGCTCAAAGGCGTGGTCCGCGATGCCGACGCGCTGGGGCGCCTCGGCGGGGATGAGTTCGTCGTTATCTCCGAGGAGCTGTCGCTGGCCGCCGGCCCCGAGCTGGTCGCCGAGCGCCTGCTCGAGGCGCTGCAACACCCGTTCAAGCTCGGGGTGGACAAGGCGACTCGCTTGACCGTGACGGCGAGCATCGGGATCGCCGCCGGAGACCACACCTCGGCCGAGGAGCTCCTGCGTAATGCGGACATCGCGATGTACCGGGCCAAGTGGGACGGCAAGAATCGCTACACCGCGTTTGAGACCGGCATGCAGGACACGATCCAGAACCGGATGGAACTCGAGATGGATCTGCGCGAAGCGCTCGCGAACGACGAGTTCCTGCTCGCCTACCAGCCGACGATCGATCTGAACGACATGAGCCCGACCGGCGTGGAGGCCCTGATCCGCTGGAAGCACCCGGTGCGCGGCATCGTCCAGCCCGACGACTTCATCCCCCTGCTCGAGGAGACGGGGCTGATCACCGAGGTCGGCAAGTGGGTGCTCGACGAGGCCTGCGCTCAGGGAGCCGCGTGGCGAGCGGCCGGATATCCGATCGGCATGGCGGTAAACGTCTCCGGACGCCAGCTCGACAGCGATCAGTTCGTCACCGACGTCGAAGGCGCGCTCGCCGGCAGCGGCCTGGAACCGGACGCGCTGACGATCGAGATCACCGAGACCACGCTGATGCGCAATGTCGAGGAGACCGCTCGCCGGCTCACCACGGTCAAGCGGCTCGGCGTGCGGATCGCGATCGACGACTTCGGCACGGGGTACTCGTCGATCGCTCATCTGCAGCGGTTCCCCGTCGACGCACTGAAGATCGACCGGTCGTTCATCTCGGGCATGAGCGAGAACCTGGAGGGCGAGACGCTGATCCAGACCCTCGTGCAGCTCGGCAAGGCCCTCTCGATCGAGACCTTCGCCGAGGGTATCGAGCAGCAGCATGAGCTCTCCATGCTCAAGGATCAGGATTGCGACAGCGGACAGGGGTTTCTGTTCGCCCGCCCCCTCGATGTGGCCGACACAGAGAAGTTCCTTCAGAACTGGGCTGAGCGGGCCGTTCCTGTTCCGGCGCATGCGCGGCGGCCCTGAGAAGCCGGCTCAGCGCTCGGTATTTGCAGTAGCCTGACGCTGCGATGCCCGAGGTTTCTTCGCCGATTGTGATCGCCTACGACGGGTCGGAGGCTGCCCGCGCGGCGATCAACGAGGCCGCGGCGCTGTTCTCCAGCTCGCGTCAGGCGATCATCCTTACCGTGTGGGAGCCCGGATTGGCCGACTACATGGCAATGCCCGGCACGATGGGTACGGGCGCGATGATGATGCCCTACGACCCCTCGACCGTCCAGGAGATCGACAAGGCATCCGAGGGCCATGCACGGCAGATCGCCGAAGACGGCGTGAAGCTCGCCGCGGCGGGGGGCCTGCGGGCCGAGGCGCTGCCGGTGCGCGATGCGGCCGACATCGCCGACGCGATCCTCGAAGTCGCCTCCGAGCGCGACGCGGCGGCGATCGTGATCGGCTCCCGCGGCCTGAAGGGCCTGAAGTCAAAACTGCTGGGCAGCTCCTCGGCGAGCGTGCTCAGCCGCTCCGACCGACCCGTCGTCGTCGTGCACCAGCCCGGGACTCACCAGCACTAGCGCCTGAACCGTTTTGGCTCCCCTGCGCCTGGGTAACCCAGCCGCATGTGTTCGTTCGACCACTACTTTGAGTTCGCCGGTGGGTTAGGTTTGTTGGCATGGAGATGACCTTCAGCTCACAGACACCTCGCCCACACCGCGGCCGGCGCATGATCCTTGGGCTCGTCGCGGCCTTCGCGTTCGCCGCGCTCGCCCTGCCTGCCGCCGGCCTGGCCGCGGTTTTGCCCAGCGCCAGCACTTCGGGTGCCTCCAGCGTGAAGTACTCCTCGGCGGTCCTCAATGGCGAGATCGACGCCAAAGGCGCCGGCACCAACTATCTCTTCCAGTACGGCACGACCGCCGGCTACGGTGCGCAAACGCCGCTTTCCCCCGGGGGCAACGCGACGAGCACGGTGAAAGTCAGCCAGGCGATCACGGGCCTGCAGCCGACGACCGTCTATCACTACCGCGTCGTGGCGTTCGGTCCGGGCGGGATGGTGACGGGCAAAGATCGCACGTTCACGACCGGCAAGATCCCGCTTTCGCTTGCGCTCGTCGGTACTCCCAACCCGGTCGTGTTCGGCAGTCCGTTCTTTGTCGAGGGCACGCTCTCGGGGACCGGCGCCGCCAACCACGCGATCGTGCTGCAGACAAACCCGTTTCCCTACCTTGCGGGTTTCAAAACCGTCGGCAATCCCGAGCTGACGAACTCCGTGGGTGGTTTCTCCTTCCCCTACTTGGGCTTGCTCGAAAACGCCCAGCTGCGGGTCGTCACGGTCGGTCTGCCGGTGGTCATCAGCCCGGTGGTGCTCGAGAGCGTCGCGGTGCGGTCCACCTTCCACGTGCGCAGCACAGGTCGCCGTGGGTTCGTGCGTCTGTATGGCACGGTGACCCCGGCGGAGCTCGGCGCACAGGTCGGCTTCCAGCTGCTGAAGCCCGGCCACGCCTCCGTCAATCAGGGCGGCACCGTCGTGAAAGCCGGTAGCGCGACCGTCTCGAGCTTCAGCGCCGTCGTGCGCCTGCGCCGACCCGGTCTGTACCGCGCGCTGATCAAGGTCTCAAATGACGGCGCGCACGTCTCGAGCTATAGCCCGCCGGTCCTCGTACGCTGAGGTTTGATGACCCCGCCCGCCCCGGGCAGGCCCGGGAGGGCCGGGCTCTCCAAATACCCTCCCGCCGCGAGAATCAGGCGTCGAGCGAGCTCTGCAGCCGCTCGAGCACCCGCACGACGCGCAGCCCGCTCAACCCGTCCGAGCGCGGTGTGGCTCCGGAGCGGATGCACTCGACGAAGTGCTCGCACTCCAGCCGCAGCGGCTCGGAGTTGGAGATCTGCGGTGAGAAGCTCTCGCCGGAGCGCGCGATGTACTCGCCCCAGGTGTGCGCGGACTCGTCGAAGCCCTTGTCGTAGACGGTGAGCTTGCCCTCGAGGAGCATGTCGTCGAACGTCGCCATGCGGCGCGCGCCGACGACCGTCAGGCGGCGCTCCTTGTGGGGGTCCAGCCACGACAGGTGCAGGTGGGCGACGACGCCGGAGGGGAAGCGCAGGTAGCAGAAGACGACGTCCTGGACACCCTCGCGCACGTAGGACTCGCCGTGGGCGGAGCACTCGACGGGCTCTTCGCCGATCAGGTGGAGCACCACCGACACGTCGTGCGCGCCGAGGCTCCAGAGCGCGTTCTCGTCCGCGCGCAGCTTGCCGAGGTTCAGGCGGTTGCCGTAGATGTAGTAGAGCGCCCCGAGCTCGCCGCCCGCGACGAGCTCCCGCAGCCGATCGACCGCCGGGTGGTACTCGAGCAGGTGGCCGACCATCAGGATCCGCCCTGCCCGCGCGGCGGCCGCGACGGCTGCTTCAGCGTCGGCGGCGGTGGTCGCGAGCGGCTTCTCGACGAAGCAGTGCTTGCCCGCGTCGGCGACGCGGATCGCCAGCGCGGCGTGGGTGGGCACCGGGGTGGCGAGCGCGACGGCGTCCAGCGCGGGGTCGTTCAGCAGGTCGTCCAGCTCGCCCGTCGCGTGCGCGGCGGGGAACGACGAGGCGAGCTTGCGGCGGGCCTCGGGCGAGGCGTCGCACAGCCACGCGAGCTCACAGTCGGGGAGCGCGGCGAAGTTCCGCGCGAGGTTCGGCCCCCAGTAGCCGAGGCCGACGACGCCGATGCGGATGGGCTCCCCGGTCATAGGGCGCCAATCGCCGCGACGCAGCGCTCGGCGGCGTGGCCGTCGCCGTAGAGCTGCGGATGGTCCCCCGGCGGCTTCCGCCCCAAGGCGTCGAGTGCCGCGGCGGGGTCGAGGTCCACGAGCGTGTTCCAGCCGGCGTCGACCGTCTCGACCCACTCGGTGTTCGCGCGCAAGGTGATGCAGGGCACCCCGGCAAGGTACGCCTCCTTCTGGACGCCCCCGGAATCGGTCAGCATCGCGCGCGCTCCGCAGAGCAGCGCGGTGAACTCGGCGTAACCCAGCGGCTCCGTCACGTGCATTCCCTCCATGCCGGTCAGCTGCTCCCACGACCCCGTCGATTGCAGGCGCGCTCGCGTGCGCGGGTGTACGGGGAATACAACCGGGGTGGGTAAGGCCCTTAGTAGATCCATCAGTTTGGCCAGGCGCGCGGGATCGTCGACGTTACCCGCTCGATGTGCGGTCACCAGCAGATAGTCGTGTGGCCGCACGCCCAGGCCTTCGGCTATGTCGGTTCGCGCACGCGCGGTCGGCTGCCAGCCCAGGGCGACGTCGACCATTACGTCGCCCACGACCTCCACACGGCCGGAGATTCCCTCGGTACGGAGGTTCACGGCGGCGGTCTGTGAGGAACACAGCAGGAGCGCGCTCAGCTGGTCGGTCGCGATGCGGTTTTGCTCCTCGGGCATCGTGAGGTCAAATGAGCGCATGCCTGCCTCGATGTGGATCACAGGGATCTGTGCCTGCTCACCCGCCTGCGCCCCCGCGAGCGTGGAGTTGGTGTCTCCATAGACCAGGATCGCGTCGGGGGCGATCTCGGGTATCAGCTCGTTCAGAGCGCTCAGCATAAGGGCTGTCTGCGATTCGTTCGACCCGCCGCTGATGCCAAGTTCCCTGTCCGGTTTCGCGAGACCGAGCTCGGTGAAGAAGATCTTTGAAAGCGAATCGTCGTAGTGCTGACCCGTATGGATCAACACCTCCTCATGCTCCTTTCGCAACAGGCCGGAGACAGCGGCTGCCTTGATGAATTGAGGACGGTTGCCGACGACGGTGAGGATCTTCACCGTCGAGACCCTTTTGCCTGCGCTACCAACCCGCGGAGGAGCCTGCCGCTGCGCCCACCACCGAGGTCGACCAGTCGATCACCGAGGTGGGCCGCACCATGTGGCGGTTCAGGCCGAGCTCCTTCGGATCCAAGCCAAGCGCCAGGCCGACGAGCTGGGGCAGGTGCAGGATCGGCATCTCGAGCTGCCGGCCGACGACGCTTTCGGCGATCGGCTGCTGGAAGTCGAGGTTCAGGTGGCAGAGCGGGCACGGCGTGACCAGGCAGTCCGCGTCGGCATCGACGGCGTCACCGAGGTGGCGGCCGGCCTGTTTGAGCGAGGCGTCCTTGTTCATCGTGATGATTGGGAAGCCGCAGCACTTGCGCATGCCGGCGTACTCGATCACGGTGCCGCCGAGCGCGTCGATCACCTGGTGCAGGTACTGGTCGCGCGGGCGCTCGGCGTCGATCCCGAGACGATCGCGCGGGCGGACGATGTAGCAGCCGTAGAAGGGGCCGACCTTGAGGTTGGTGAGCGGGCGCTTGACTTTCGCGCGCAACGCGTCGAGGCCGATCTCCTCGACGAGCAGCCACAGGAGGTTCTTGTTCGTTAAGCCCTTCTCATAGGAGAGGCCCTCCGGGGCAAGCGTCTCGTTGACGTGGTCGCGGTACTCGGCGTTGGCGTCCAGTCGTTCCTGGCACTCCGACTGGGCTCCCTGACAAGTCGAGCAGATGTTCATCATCAACTCCGCCCCCTCGACCTGTTGGGCGAGCGCGAAGGTGCGCGCATTCAGAGTGTCGGCGAGCTCCTGGTTGTGCTCGGCGATCACGCCGCAGCCGGTGCAGTTGGCCCGCTCCAGCTCGACCAGCTCGATGTCGAGCAGCGGCGCGAGGAGGGCCATCGAGCCGTGCAGCTCGGGGGTGAAGCCGCGGCTCACACAACCGGGCCAGTAGGCGACCTTCATACCGCGCTCCCTTCGGTGGTTTCGCTGGGCTCGTCGTAGCCGCTGATGTACAGGTTCAGCTCGTAGCGCTCCCCGCGGTCTTCGACCTTGTCGTAGATCCGCTGCACGTTCTTCAGGTCCGCCGCGGGGATCTTGTGGCCGAGCAACGCCAGCTTGGGGCTGACTTTTTTGCGCAGCACGCCCTTGATGACTACCGGCAGCGAGCTCAAAAGCTCTTTGCCGGCCGCGGGGTGGAGTTTGCCGAACCACGAGTTGCCGCCGTAGGAGCGCGGCAGCAGTTCGGCCTCGTGCAGCAGGCCGTAGTCCTTGACGAGCGTCGTCAGAGCTTCCTCATGGCGGTGGCCGTTGTTTTTGTCCACGATGTGCTGGTCGGAGCCCGCGATCCGTCGCAGGCGCATGATCTGGCCCATCGGGTTGACGCCCTTCGGGCAGGCCTCGACGCACTTGAAGCAGTGCGTGCAATCGAAGATCCCTTGAGGATCTTCGGCGAGGTCGCGCAGGCGGATGTCCTGCTCGTCATCGCGCGGGTCGCCGACGAAGCGGTAGGCCTTGGCGAGCGCCGCCGGGCCGATGAAGCCGGGGTCGACCTCCATCGCCAGGCAGTCGGAGACGCAGGCGCCGCACTGGATGCAGGCCATCGACTGAGTGATGTCGACCATCGCCTCTTTCTCGACCAGGTACTCGCGCTCGGGGACCGGCTGCTTGGCGATCAGCCACGGCGTGACGCGCTGGACCTTCTTCCAGTGGACGGCGTCCATGTCGACGATCAGGTCCTTGATCACCGGCATGTTGCCCATCGGCTCGACCTCGATCACGCCGTCGGGCGAGGAGGCGCGGGCGTGATCCAGATGGGTGTGACAGGCCAGGCCCGGTTCGCCGTTGATGCGCACGCCGCACGAGCCGCAGATCGCCGCGCGACAGGAGCAGCGGATGCCGATCGAGCCGTCCGAGGCGGCTTTGGCTTGAAGGATGCCCTCGAGCACCGAGCGATGGGGCTCGAGCTCGATCGTGTGCTCGTCCCAGTAGGGGGCCTCGCCGGACTCGGGGTCATAGCGACGCAGCCTCAAGGTGAACTGCTCCGGCGGCTTGTGCGTTTCGGCCATCAGCTACTCGCCTCCATCTCGTGCGTCGGACGTCCCGGCCGTGGCTTGCGGGAGCAGTTGCCTGGGTTGAAGATCATCAGTACTTGCGCTCCTCAGGCTCCCATTGGGTCATCGTCACCGGGGAGTAGAAAACCTTGGGACTGTCTCCATCAAGCGAGATGTCGATGTGCTTGAGCCACTCGCCGTCGTTGCGCTCCGGAAAGTCGGTGCGGAACTGCGCGCCGCGGGACTCCTTGCGCTCGATCGCACCGACGACGGTCGCCTCGGCGCAGTCGAGCATGTAGCCGAGCTCCAGCGCGCCGAGCACGTCCTGGTTGAAGACCGTGCCGCGGTCGTCGATGTAGGCGCTGCGCGACTCCTCCTGCAGGCGATTGACGATCTCCAGGGCCTTTTGCAGACCCTGCTCGTCGCGGTAGACGGCGACGTACTGGTTCATCGTCTCACCGAGCTCGCGCTTGATCTCGGAGACGCGGCGTCCGGTCCGCTCCCGGGCGACGATCTCGTCGATCGTGGCGACGTCCCGGCGCAGCTGCGCGTCGGAGGTTGTCGTCTCGGGCATGCCGATCCCGGCCGCGCGCTTGGCGGCGTGTTCGCCCGCGCGCCGTCCGAAGATCAAGGTGTCGAGCAGGGAGTTCGCGCCGAGGCGGTTGCCGCCGTGCACCGACACGCAGGCGACCTCGCCGGCGGCGTACAGGCCCTCGATCGAGGTCGCGCCGTCGACATCGGTCTTGACGCCGCCCATGATGTAGTGCTGGCCGGGGCGGATCATGATCGGCTCGCGCGTGATGTCGACGCCGGCGAAGTCTTTGCCGATGTTGACGATCTCGCGCAGCGCCTCCAGGGTGCGCTTGCGCGGAACCTGCGTGATGTCCAGCCAGATGCCCGAGCCGTCGGCGCCGACGCCGCGCCCCTCGAGGATCTCGGTCTGCTCGGCGCGCGAGACGACGTCGCGCGAGGCGAGCTCCATCTTGTTCGGCGCGTATTTCTCCATGAAGCGCTCGCCCTCGGAGTTGAGCAGCACCGCGCCCTCGCCGCGCGCGCCCTCGGTGATCAACAGGCCGTTCTCGACGAGCGTCGTCGGGTGGTACTGGACCATCTCCATGTCCATCAGCGGCGCGCCGATCCGGTAGGCCTGCGCGATCCCGTCGCCGGTCACGATCAGGGCGTTCGTCGTCGGGCTGTAGACCTGCCCGGCGCCGCCGCAGGCGAGGATCACGTTCTTCGCCTGAAAGGTCTCCATCCGCCCGGAGCGCACGTCGCGCGCGACGACCCCGCAGCAGCGGCCGGTGTCGTCCTGGAGCAGCGAGGTCGTGAACCACTCCTCGAAGCGCTCGACCGTTTCGTGGTGCTTCATCAGCTGCTCGTAGAGCACGTGCAGGATCGCCTGGCCGGTGATGTCGGCGACGTAGGCGGTGCGCTTCATCGAGGCGCCGCCGAACGCGCGCAGGTCCAGTTCGCCCGACTCGTTGCGGTGGAAGGTGACGCCGATGTGCTCCAGGTGCATGACCTCGTGGGGGGCCTCCGAGCACATGATCTCGATCGCGTCCTGGTCGCCGAGGAAGTCCGAGCCCTTGACCGTGTCGTAGGCGTGCGAGCGCCAGTCGTCGGCGACGTTGATCGCGGCGTTGATCCCGCCGGCGGCGGCCACCGAGTGCGAGCGCACGGGGTGGACCTTGCTCATGATCGCGACGCTCGCGCCGGTCTCGGCGGCGGCGAGGGCAGCGCGCTGGCCGGCGAGGCCCGCGCCGATGATGAGGACGTCATGGGATGGCATGGGCCGAGACTCTATATACCGCCGGCGGGGCGTAGCGCCTGACGCACCTGGGCGAGCGTGACGACGCCCTGGAGCACGCCGTCCTTGTCGACCGCGACCATCGCGCCAAGGCGGCCCAGCCCCTCCGAGCCCAGCAGCGACTCGAGCGGCGCCTGCGCGCCGATCCGCACCGGCAGGTCCGCCTCGAGCACCTCGACGACCGGCAGCGCGGGGCGTCCAGCGGCGATCTCCTCGTCGATCCGCGCTTCGCGCACGACCCCAAGAAAGTGCTGGGCCGGATCGACCACGGCGAACCAGGGCCAGCGGTAGCGCAGGAAGAACTGCTCCTGGGCGTCGAGCAGCGTCAGGCCGGCGGGGATCGTGACGGGCTCGCGGTCCATGATGTCGGCCACGGTGATCCCCTGGATCCGCTGCCCGAGCGAGCCTTGAACGACCGCCTGGCCGGCGGCCTGGTAGAGGAAGAAGGCGAGCACCATCCACAACAGTCCCAGCTGTGAGCCGCTCGCCAGCCCGACCAGCCCGAGCGCGCCGAGTATCAGCGCGAAGCCCTGGCCGGCGCGGCCGGTGTAGCGCGTGGCGCGGTTGCGATCGCCGGTGCGCTTCCAGATCGCGGCGTGGGCGAGCTGCCCGCCGTCGAGCGGGAAGGCGGGGATCAGGTTGAAGATCAGCACGAGCGCGTTGATCGTTCCCACCCAGCTCAGCCACAGGAGCGCCGGTGAGGCATGCACGCTGGTGTCGCCGACGGCCACGTTGATGAAGTGCCCGGTGTTGGTCAGCAGGGCGCCGGCGAGGACGCAGACGACGATCACCGCCAGCGTCACCAGCGGGCCCGCGGCCGCGACGCGAAACTCCACGCCGGGACGCTCGACCACGCCGCTGGTGCGTGTGATCCCGCCGAACGCCCACAGATCGATCCCCACCACGTTCAGGCCGTTGCGCCGCGCGGCGAACGCGTGGCCCAGCTCGTGGAGGATCAGCGACGCAAAGAACCCGAGTACGGAGGCGACGGCGACCAGATAGGCGGTCGTGATCGACCCGCCGAGGATGTCGTGGAACGGTTCTGTGACGACGTAGATGAAGAAGAACAGCACGACGAACCAGCTGATTCCCACGCCGACGCGGATGCCGAAGATGCGGGCAAGCTGGAAATTGGTGCGGACACCCATACCTTGATATTAGGCATGGCCCGCCCGGCAGGATATTAGGCATGGCCCGCCCGGCAGGCATGGGTTGCCTGGGCATAGGTATGGCTCCAGTGCATGGCCCGCCTGTCAGCACGGGCCTGCCTTGCCTGGGTATGGCCCGCCAGTTGGGTATGGGTTTGCCTGTACCCGGGCATGGTCCGCCGTCAGGCGCGGGCTGCCTGCGTCGTGATATCTAAACCTGCGGGCGGCCGCGCGCGATGATCGTCTCGAAGTCCGAGCCGGCCGGCAGCGTGCCGTACTCCAGGCCCCCGTCGCCGGCCAGGCGCGAGGCGCAGAAGGCATCGGCTACGGCAGCAGGCGCACCGCGCACGAGCAAAGAGCCCTGGAGCGCCAGGGCCATGCCTTCGACCACGCGCCGGGCGCGCGACTCGAGCGTGGCGGGATCGGCGAACTGCGCCCTCAGGCGCTCGATATGCGCGTCCAGGCGCGCGTCGGCGCCGCGCGCGAGGGAGACCTCGGCGAGGAACACCTCGAGCGAGCGCGGCGAGCGCGCGAGCGCGCGCAGCACGTCGAGGCTGATCACGTTGCCCGAGCCCTCCCAGATCGAGGTGAGCGGCGCCTCGCGATACAGGCGCGGCATCCCGGAGTCCTCGACGTAGCCATTGCCCCCGAGGCACTCCATCGCCTCGAACGCATGGTTCGGGGCGCGCTTGCAGGCCCAGTACTTGCCGACGGCGGTCGCCACGCGCTTGAACAGTTGCGCGTCGCTGTCATTTTCATAGCCCTCCCGGGCATCGATTCCCGCGTCGTTGCCGGCTTCGTCGTAGGCCCGCGCCAGTCGCATCGCGAGCGCCGTGGCGGCCTCGGACTCGAGGCACAGGTCGGCGAGTACATTGCGCATCAAGGGCTGGTCGATCAGCGTCTTGCCGAACGCCGCGCGATGCGCGGTGTGGTGCGTGGCCTGGACGACCGCGGCGCGCATCCCGGCGGCCGCGCCGATCACGCAGTCGAGGCGCGTGTGGCCGACCATCTCGATGATCGTCGGCACGCCGCGGCCGGGCTCGCCGACCATCTGCGCCCAGGCGCCCAGCAGCTCGATCTCCGAGGAGGCGTTCGAGCGGTTGCCGAGCTTGTCCTTCAGGCGCTGGATGTGCATCGCGTTGCGCGTGCCGTCGGGCAGGATGCGCGGCATCAGAAAGCAGGACAGGCCCTCGGCGGAGCCATCGGGGGACTCGGCCTGGGCGAGCACGAGGAAGATGTCCGACATCGGCGCCGAGCAGAACCACTTGTGGCCGGTGAGCTGGTACTCCGCCCCGGCCCCGCCACCGTTCAGGGGCCGGGCGTAGGTCGTGTTCGCGCGCACGTCCGAGCCCCCCTGCTTCTCGGTCATCGCCATGCCCGCGATCGCCGAGCCCTTCTCGGCGGCCGGGATCGAGCGGGGGTCATACGTCGTGGCGGTCACCAGCGGCTCCCACGTCGCCGCGAGCTCCGGTTGGACGCGCAGCGCGGGGACGACGGCGAAGGTCATCGTGATCGGGCACGCATACCCCGCCTCGGCCTGCATCCCTGTCATGTACATCGCAGCCCGCGCGGCGTGCGCCGCCGGGTCGTCACTCGTCCAGGGCAGAGAGTGGAGCTCGTGCTCGACGCCCATCGTCATCAGCTGGTGCCAGGCGGGGTGGAACTCGACCTCGTCGATCCGGTTGCCGTAGCGGTCGTGGGTGTGCAGTACCGGCTTGTGCTCGTTCGCGAGTCGTCCCCAAACCTGTTGCGGCCCGTTCTCCTCGCCGACGAACCGGCCGAGCGCGGAGGCCCGCTCGGCGATCCAGCCGGCGCCCTCGCGTTCGGTGGCCTCGACCAGAGGCAGGTTGCTGGCGAACACGTCGAGTCCCACGAGCGGCGGCGGCTGGTTTGCCACGGTGTGGGTCTGCCACGGCGCGTCCTCACGTGTGGGCTGGGAGACGGTGGCCATTGTTGTCTAAGTCAAGCAGAGATCGGCGTATAGCCTTGGGGATGTCTTCGAATGCAAAACCGCTTGGAACGCGCACGCGTACGCGCGGTGTTTTATTAAACCCTCGCGCACACGCGCGGCGCAACGTTTTCGCAATAGTGCTTGCACTGCTCGCGCTGACGGCGCTCTCAGCGGCGCCCGCGGTCGCCGTGGCGCCGAGCGTCCCACCCGCGGCGACGGCCCCTCGGCTGGCCTATGCCACCGGCAGTGAGCGCAGCTCGCCGGCGGTGTGGGTTGCCAACGCAAACGGCGGAGAAGCCAAACGCCTCGGCCTGGGACTCGAGCCGCTGATCTCGCCCAACGGGCAGTGGGTGGCCACCTCCGCTGTTCGGCACCGTCGTCGGCCCGCAGGAACAGGGCCCGGCGATCGTTGTCTACTCGACCGCAGCGGGCGCGCCGCTGAACTGCGCTGAGCCTCGCCACCGCCACCGCCACAGCCGCTCGCCTGGTCGCCCGACTCCCGCTACCTGGCGGTCTTCATGCAGTCCAACTCCGTCACGAACATCGCTGCAGAGCTCCGGCCTGGCCGTGATCGACACCACCACCGGCGCCGTCACCATCGATCGCCCACGGCCAGATATACGGCGCGAGCTTCGCCCAGGACGGCAGCGACAGGATCGTTTACGGACGCACGCCGTCACTGTCGTCCACCGCCCCGTCGAACCTTTACGTGAGCAACCCCGACGGTTCGGGCCTGCGCGCGCTGACCACGGACGGGCGCAGCCTCAACCCCGTATGGGGCCCGATGTACATCGCCTCGACACGAGCGTCTGCGCCGCAACTACGCCCCGCGCCATGACATCTGGCTGCGCTCCCCGAGCGCGTCGGCGGCGCGCAGGCTGACGAACGTCCCCGCCGACAAACTCGTCGTCGGGCTTGTGCCGATCGCCTTCTCGGCGAGCGGTAGCCGGCTGCTCAGCGAGTTCGAGGGGCAGGACACGAGCAACGCGTGGACCGTGCGGGTGCCCTCCGGCCGCGCCCGGCAGATCACCTTCCGCAACCAGTCCGTAGTCGGCGCGGGGATCTCCAGCGACGGCGGTACGCTGCTCGTCGACCTCGGCTCGTTCGAGGCGCCGCCGTCGAGCGGGCGCGTCGCCAGCATCCCCTTCGCTGGCGGCCGGCCGACGGTGCTCGTCGCGCACGGGGCGCAGGCCAGCTGGAATCGCTGACGGGTCGTTCACGGCTTGGCGCCTGAGCATCGATAGCATCGTCGCCCCGGCGAGCCCTCAGTCAGCGAGAGTGCCGCGGCCGTGTCCAGCGCTTCCAAACCCAGAGGACCGAAGCAAATGGCCAAGATCAAGGTACAGAACCCCGTCGTCGAGCTCGACGGCGACGAGATGACGCGGATCATCTGGTCGTTCATCAAGGAGCAGCTGATCCTGCCCTACCTGGACGTCGACTTGAAGTACTACGACCTCGGCATCGAGAGCCGTGACGCCTCGGAAGACAGGATCACCGTCGAATCGGCCGAGGCGATCAAGCGCTACGGGGTCGGCGTGAAGTGCGCGACGATCACGCCGGACGAGGCGCGGGTGGATGAGTTCGGCCTGAAGGAGATGTACCGCTCGCCGAACGGGACGATCCGGAACATCCTCGGCGGGGTGATCTTCCGCGAGCCGATCGTGATCTCGAACATTCCGCGGCTGGTGCCGGGCTGGACGAAGCCGATCGTGATCGGCCGCCATGCCTTCGGCGATCAGTACCGCGCGACCGACCTTGTCGTTCCGGGCGAGGGCAAGCTGACGCTCACCTTCACGCCGGAGGACGGCGGCGAGCCGATCGAGCTCGACGTGTACGACTTCCCGGGCGGGGGGATCGCGATGGCGATGTACAACCTCGACGACTCGATCAGGGACTTCGCGCGGGCTTCGCTGCGCTACGGGCTGGATCGCTCATACCCGGTGTATCTGTCGACGAAGAACACGATCCTCAAGCGCTACGACGGGCGCTTCAAGGACCTGTTCGCCGAGGTGTACGAGAACGAGTTCAAGGCCGACTTCGAGGCCGCGGGCATCACGTATGAACATCGCTTGATCGACGACATGGTCGCCGCCTCCCTGAAGTGGGAGGGCGGGTATGTGTGGGCCTGTAAGAACTACGACGGCGACGTGCAATCGGACACCGTCGCGCAGGGCTTCGGCTCGCTGGGGCTGATGACCAGCGTGCTGATGAGCGCCGACGGCAAGACGGTCGAGGCCGAGGCCGCGCACGGCACCGTCACGCGTCACTACCGCCAGCACCAGCAGGGCGAGGCGACCTCGACCAACCCGATCGCCTCGATCTTCGCGTGGACGCGCGGGCTGTCCGCGCGGGGGCGGATGGACGGGACGCCGGCGGTGAGCGAGTTCGCCGAGACGCTCGAGCGAGTGTGCGTGGAGACGGTCGAAAGCGGCAAGATGACAAAGGATCTGGCGCTGCTCGTCGGGCCCGAGCAGAAATGGCAGACGACAGAGGAGTTCCTTGCCTCGATCGACGACAACCTGACTCAGGAGATGAATCAGTGAGCAACAAGCCAGTAAGAGTCACCGTCACCGGCGCGGCCGGTCAGATCGGCTACAGCCTCGTATTCCGCATCGCCTCCGGGCAGCTGCTCGGCCCCGACCAGCCTGTCGACCTGCGACTGCTGGAGATCCCGCCCGCGATGGGCGCGCTCGACGGCGTCGCGATGGAGCTGATCGACTGCGCCTTTCCCCTGCTGAGCGGGCTCGATCTGCACGACAACCCGGGCGACGCGTTCGACGGCGTGAACATCGCGCTGCTGGTCGGCTCGCGGCCGCGCACGAAGGGCATGGAGCGCGCCGAGCTGCTGTCAGAGAACGGCAAGATCTTCACCGTGCAGGGCAAGGCGCTGAACGACAAGGCGGCAGATGACGTGAAGGTGCTCGTCGTGGGCAACCCGGCGAACACGAACTGCTTGATCGCGATGAACAACGCTCCCGACATCCCGAGTGAGCGTTTCACCGCGATGCTGCGACTCGATCACAACCGCGCGGTGGCGCAGTTGGCCGCGAAGGTGCAGGCGCCGGTGACCGACGTCACGCAGATGGGCGTGTGGGGTAACCACTCGCCGACGATGTACCCGGATCTGTTCAACGCGCACGTGCGCGGCGAGCAGGCGGCCGCGGTGGTCGACGACCAGGTGTGGATCGAGGAGGACTTCCTGCCGAACGTCGGCAAACGCGGCGCGGCGATCATCGAGGCACGTGGCTCCTCCTCCGCGGCGTCCGCGGCGAACGCGGCGATCGATCATGTGTACGACTGGGTCAACGGCACAAGTGACTGGGTCTCGATGGGCGTTCCGTCCGACGGTTCCTACGGAGTGCCCGAGGGTCTGATCTCAGGCTTCCCGTGCACGTGCGCGGACGGCAAGTGGTCGATCGTGCAGGGGCTGGAGATCGACGGCTTCTCCCGCACCAAGATCGACGCCTCGGTAGCCGAGCTCACCGGCGAGCGGGACACGGTCAAAGGACAGGGGTTGATCTAGCCCGGAAGAGAAAGCCTGTGCAGGTACGACGGGTTGGGTGAGGAGATCTACCCCTTGGGTGGGTTGTCGGGTCTTCACCCAGCCCAGATGATCATGGAATCCAGAACTCCAAAAGGGGGAGAGACTTCATGATCACCGTGCATCAGCAGGGTTGTTCTACGAGAATCCACCGCTCCAGGCGACCGTCGGAGGACGGCCGTCGGGCTGCGTCGATCCTATGCGCATCGACGATTGCATTCCTGGTGATGCTGACCGGCGCGTCTCTGTATGCGGCATCGGCGGCGGCGGACTGGACTGCAATCGGCGCCGGCGTTCTGCGTGGTGGCTGACACCCACGGCAACCTCGCATACACGACCGAAATCACGAGTGCGCGCAACGAATTTGGAGGCCTGACCTGGAGCCCACCCTACTCGGCCGATCCCTCGTGGGACGAATACGAACCGACGGCGGTCACCTCCCTCTCCTGTCCCTCGGCGAGCCTCTGTCTCGGCACCGACAAGCTGGGCAACATCATCGAGTCGACAAACGGGGGCAGACCCCAGGCGCTGGTTCGACCAGGCTGATCCGTACAATGGCTCTGTCCAAGCGCCCTCATGTCCACGACATCCTCCCAATCATCGGGCGGCGCCGATCCCCTCGCGCCTCACACGGCCTCCGCGGGAGAGCTCAAGGAGCTGCTGGCCACGGAGCGGTTGGGCGTGCCGTTTCTCGCGTTCCGCGACCAGCAGGAGAGCCTACGCCTCTACGCGCTCGCGCATGGAACCGAAAGCCACACGCTGGGTCGCCGCCCGGAGATGGATCTGCCGGTCCCCTGGGATAGCGAGATCTCCGGCCTGCACGCCGAGCTGCAATGTCTCGGGGGAGCGTGGACGATCGTCGATGACAACCTGTCGAGGAACGGAACCTATATAAACGGAGAACGGGTAAGTGGGCGCCGGCGTCTGCGAGGCGGCGATCGCATTCGCGTCGGGCGGACGCTGATCGCCTACAACGAGGCCGACGCCCCCGCGGTCGCAGAGACGGTGGCGGCCGGTAACCGACCTGCGCTGAAGGAGCTCAGCGACACCCAACGGCGGATCCTGATCGCCCTGTGCCGCCCCTATCGCGACGGCGGGGCCTTCGCCACCCCGGCGACCAACCAGCAGATCGCAGACGAGGTGTTTCTCAGCGTCGACGCAGTCAAGACGCACCTGCGGATGCTGTTCGGCAAGTTCGAGCTCAACGACCTCGCCCAGAACCAGAAGCGCGCGACGCTCGCGGAGTGCGTCTTTCAACTCGGCTTGATCTCTCAGCGCGATCTCGACTGAGTTTGCCGCTGCCTTGCAGCGAGGGGATTGGGCAGAGGCGACCCGGCTCCCGATATGACTGCACGCTTTGCAGCGACAGCCTGCCTCTCAATGACCCTCCCAATACGGGTCTTCGGAGATCACGGTGAGTGCGCTTGGCTCCAGGCTCTCATTCGTTGCTCGCCTCGGAGTGTCAGATGTTGAGAGCCGGGATTGAGCCCGAGCCCGAGCGCAAGCGCCGCGGCTCGCGCCATTTCGCCCGCGCTCGCATAACGGTCTGCGGGATCCTTGGCCATGCCGCGCGCGATCACCTCGTCGATCTCCTCCGGCAGCTCGGGCCGCATGCGGCCGGCGCTGGGGGGTGGAGCGCTGACATGCGCCCACATCGTCGCCGCCTCGCTGTCGCGCGGGAAGGGAACCTCACCGGTCAGGCAGTGGTACAGGACGCAGGTGAGCGCGTAGATGTCGGCGCGCGCGTCCACCGCCTCGCCGCGGATCTGCTCGGGCGCCAGATAGTCGAGCGTGCCGACCCACTGGTCGGCCCTGGTGATGCGCGTCAGCGCGCCGGCATACTTGGCCACGCCGAAGTCCGTCAGGTAGGCGTGCTCGGGCTGGTCGGCGGTGACGAGGACGTTGGCGGGCTTGACGTCCCGGTGCACGAGGCCGCGTGCGTGAGCCGCGTCGAGCGCTCCGGCGACCTGGACCGATCACGCGCGCCGACCGCTCGGGTGAAAGCGGACCCAGGCGCGCGAGCAGCTGCCCGAGATCGAGCCCCTCCACCAGGCGCATCGCGATGAACAGCAGGCCATCGTCCTCGCCCGCCTCGTAGACCGGGATCACGTTCGCGTGCTCGATCGAGGCGGCGATCCGCGACTCGGAGGTGAAGCGCTCGCGGAACACCGGATCGTCGGAGCGCTCCGAGGCGATCAGCTTGATCGCCACCTCCCGCCCCAGCGCCAGCTGGGTGGCGCGGTAGACGACCCCCATGCCGCCACGCCCGAGGACCTCCTCGATCCTGTAGCCGGCGATGATCGCCGTCGGCTCGAGTCGACGCTCGCCGGGCCGATGCAGAACCTGCTCGACGATCCCGCCGGCGTTGGCCGCGAACAGGCTCCGCAGGCGCCGCCGCTCGCGGCTGTCGGCCCACATGCCGAGCATCACGGTCCCGGCGGCGCCCACCAGCAGCGCGGCGAGCGGATCGCTGTAGTCGAGCACCGTCCCGGAGTCGAACGCGAGCTGCGTCGCCACCGACCACAGGCAGAGGACGCCCAGGCCGGCGAGGCAGGCGCCGAGCGTCCCGAACCGCACCCCGGCGAGCGGCACGAGTAACGCGAGGAGCACGATCAAAAGCACCGTCACGATTCCCGGAGGACTGCGCAGGGGAAAACCGGCCAGCGCCGTGGAGATCGCGTCTGCCTGCACTTCCGGACCTGACATCGGGCTGCCCACCGCGGTGCTGTGCATGTCCTGCAGCACAGGCGCGGTGGCCCCGATCACGCACCACCTTGCCGCGCACGGCCGCGCGGTCGAAATGGCCGTCCAGCACCTGCGCGAACGACAGGCCGCGAACCGTTCCCGGCGGCCCGGGGAAATCGATCCAGCCGCCGTGCATCTGACCTCGATCTGGGCTGCGTCCGGTGAGCCTTTGCGTCACGGCCGCCGCGATCGTCGGCAGCCCGTTGACTTCGGCGAGCGTGTGGCGCAGCACCCCGTCCGGGTCGGGGACGAGATCCGCGGCCGCGGCCTGGTCGCCGATGCTTGTCAGGTTGGCGTTCCCTCCGAGCACCTGCGTTTCTCCCGAGGGGGAGATCAACGACGTCCCGAACACGACCGGGGCAGCCCGGCGTGCCGCTTCGTACAGCGCTTGATCCGCGCCTTCGCTCGTGGGGCGGTCGAAGGAGATGTCGTAGACGACCAAGCGCGCCCCCGCCGCGTGCAGATTTTCGAGCACACGGGCGTCCAGCCGGCGTGAGAAGGGGTAACGCGGCAGGACGCCGAGGCTGTCGTTGTCGATGCCCACCACGACCACATCGGAGGGGGGTGGCTGCCCGCCACGCAGCGAGAACCGCGCGTCCACGGAGTCGCGCTCGAGCCAGTTGAGCAGGCCGGTGGCGTGGATGGCCAGTCCGGCGCCCGCCGCTAGCAGTCCGACCGCGAGCAGGCCCAGGACTCTTCGCCTCGTGGCGCCCCCCAGCATGATCGCAAAGCGTACTGGTACGGACATTTTGGCGCACATCGCCGGTCAAATCTTGGACTTATGCCGACCGCCCTCCTATAGGGTGCGCTCACTCGACACCTTGGGTGTCTAGGCCGAGGGGTCATGTCCGCTCAGGATTCTCAGCGACGGTGACCTCCGGGAAAGGACGACAATGAGCATCAGGATTACAAGCGCAGGCAGGCGATATACGACGGCTTGGATCTGCGCGACCCTCGTTGTTTTCGCGGCGATCCTGCTCGGCAGCTCGCTAGCGTCGCCGACGGCTAGCGCCGCTGGCCTGCTGTCGTGGTCAGCGCCGGTGCTGCTCGATCACCAGGCGCCCTTCGAGGGCAATAGAGTTACTGACGTCTCCTGCCCTTCGACGACGCTGTGCGTAGCGGTAGATGCTGTCGGGAATGTGCTGACGTCGAGCAATCCAAACGGCGGAACGGGCGCCTGGACCGTGACGAGTGTCCACCCCAACAACAGCAACAACGGTCTTACTGGTGTCTCCTGTCCGTCTGCGAGCCTCTGCGTCGTTAGCACTGTCGGCGGTCAGGTACTGACCTCTACCGACCCTACCGGCGGTGCCTCAGCCTGGACGGCGACAAAAGTTGATGAAACAACATTTGGCATCCCTGATGCAATCTCGTGCCCGACCACGTTACTTTGCGTCGGTGCCGACCAAGAAGGGAACGTTGTGACCTTACCGACCCGACCGGAGGTGCTGCGGCTTGGAAACCGACTAAGATCGACGAAGGCCAGGAGTTTCTGCCAAACAGCATTTCCTGTCCGTCGGCGTCGTTATGTGTCGCCGTTGATATCTCAGGAAACGTGTTGACTTCGACCAATCCGACCGGCGGTGCCGGCGCGTGGGCATCAGCCAGTGTCTCTCCAACTCACGGCCTGAGCGCAGTTTGGTGCGCGTCAGAAGCACTATGTGTCGCAGTAGATGCCGACGGCGAAGTTGTGACCTCAACAAACCCAACCGGCGGTGCAAGCGACTGGGCTGCGACGACTGAAATCACTGGTGCCCAAGATCTAGATGATTCTCTGTACCCCGTCGTCTTCTCTCTGCGTTGCCTCTAACAAATCTGGCCACGTGCTGACCACCACCGACCCTACAGGTGGAGCTGGAGCATGGACTAGCGCAGGCGTGGACGGCACCACCCCACTGTCGTCCGTGGCGTGTCCGTCGGCTTCGCTTTGTGTTGCGAGTGGAGGCGCTGGGAGCGTGAGCGCATCTACTAACCCCTCCGGCGGATCGGGCGCCTGGGCAACAACAACAATTGATGGCTCCGATGACCTTACCGGCGTGGCCTGCGCCTCTACACCACTTTGCGTAGCAGTTGACGACACCGGACATGTGTTTAGCTCGACCAATCCGGCTGGTGGCGCTGGTCCGTGGGCAACCGCAAGTAACGTTGACACGGCAGATTTTGGTCTTCTCCACGGCATTACGTGCCCCTCGGCGTCTTTGTGGTCGCTAGTGACCAAGGCGCGAATGTGGTGACTTCGACAGATCCCACTGGTGGCGCTGGCGCCTGGACCACTACACTCGTTGACGATGCCGCATTCGGCACGGTGTCGTGCCCCTCAACCACGTTGTGTGTCGCCCTTGACGACAGAGGACAGGTCCTGACCTCGACGAATCCAACGGCGGAGCCGGTGCTTGGACGACCACGCTAATCGATCCCTACGCGGCTTTAGTTTGAGCCACAACATGTCGTGCCCGTCTGTGTCGCTTTGCATTGGAGCTGACGCGGACGGGAACCTTCTGACCTCAACAAATCCAACGGGCGGTGCTGGCGCTTGGACGAAGACGCCTGATATAGGCCACGGCTCAAGCTTTTATGAAATCTCATGTCCTTCGACATCGCTGTGCATTGCTCTTGACGGTGGAGGCAATATTCTGACTTCAACAAATCCGACGGGCGGTCCTTCGGCTTGGGTCCCGACGAGCAACGTAGATGAAGGAGAAGGGCTATACACATTGTCATGCCTGTCTGTGTCCCTTTGTCTTGGCACCGACCAGTTTGGGGGAGTCGTTGCATCGGCTAATCCAACGGGGGCACGAGCACATGGACTACAAGTAAGAGCGACGGCGTCAACTTCATGACCGGAGTTGCCTGCGCCACGCCTTCTCTGTGTGTAGCCATCGATAACGTCGGTAACGTCATTGTCGGTACGCCGAAAAGTGAAGAATCTCCACCCATAGAAAAAGAAGAAGAAAAACATGCCGGCGGTGGTAGTGGCTCAATCGTCAGCACAAGCGTGGTGCCAGTTGCCACGACGCGCTCCGAACCCACACCGGCACCGATCTTCGCCCAGCGCGAGACAGTCAAGGTTACTGCTGGGACGGTAACGGTACGCCTAAAGGGCACAACCAAGTTCGTCTCCCTCTCAGGCACAAGCACCGTCCCTGACGGCAGCGAAGTCGAAGCCACCAACGGCCATGTCCTCATAACGGTAGCCACGCCCAACGGCCATACTCAGACTGCGGAAGTCTGGGGCGGGAGATTCCTTATCGACCGGAACGCGCGGGCGCCGGGGAGACCCACCTCATCCTCTCGCTGCCCCTCACGGGCTGCCCACGCGTGATGCTCCCGCGTGGCGCCGCCGCTGCGCTCGCGGTCGGCGCCAAGCATGGCTCGGGGCCGAAGTCCCGTCATCTCTGGGTCTCGGAGAGCGGCGGCGGCTGGGGCACCAACGGTCGCTACGTGAGCACCACCGTCGAGGGCACCCGCTGGCTAACCGTCGACGAATGCAGTCCTTCCCGCGTGACGGTCGCTGCCGGCAAGGTGAAGGTGCGCGATCTCGTCAACAACAAGACCAAGGTTATTAGTGCGGGAGAGAGCTATGTTGCCGCCCGTTAGCCGTGTAAGAGGATATGAGACCCTCCGCCATCCAATAGGTCACGGCATAACCTATAATGGGTCGGGATGCGTGATATCCGAGAATTGTTCCCGACTGATGATCCGGTCAAGCCCGATCTGCTGATTGGCCGCGTGGATGATGTGCGTGATCTCGCCTCGCGGCTGGGGGAGGGTACGCACATGGTGATGGCGGGGCCCAGACGCACAGGTAAGTCGACGGTCGGTCTGGCAGCGCTCGAGCGGGTTCGCTCATCCAGGGTTTACACGGCGCAGGTCGACTTGTGGGATCACGAGAACCTTGCCTCGCTACTCGGCTCTCGCGCAGTCGATCATCGCCAACCGTGGTCCCGTAGCCAAGGCACTGCGTCGCGCCCGTGAGAGCGGGCGTGAGCTACGCGAGCTGCTGCCGGTCGGTGTGACGGCGGGATTCCACGCATCTTGGCGAAGAGGTCGAGCTGGCATGGACCACTCAGCTTCCGGGCCGAGCATCGGCTGTGGGCCTTGGCGCCACGATCCGTTTGGCGCAGCGGATCGCCGAGCAGGACAAGAAGCGGATTGTGTTGTTCCTGGACGAGTTTCAAGACATCGCGGTGCCATCGCATCGCTTCGGGGAGCCGGATGTGCTGACCAAGCAGTTACGCTCGGAGTTGCAGCGTTCGCCGCTGATCAGCGTGTTGTTCGCTGGCAGCATGGAGCATCTGATGCGTGACCTGTTTGGCCCAACGCGTAGAGCGCTGAGCCAGTTCGGCAAGAGTTTTAGAGCCGACTCCATCTCTCCGCGTGAGTGGGAGGCCGGTATCGCCGCACGCTACAGCGGGAGCCCGATGTTCAGGCTGCCGAAGGCACGATTGGAGAGATCGTCGCTCTCGGTGAAGGGCATCCGCGCGCGACGATGCTGGTCGCCCGCGAGACCCCCTGACGGTCACCCTCGCTCGCCGCGAGGGCACCAGGATCGAGTTCGGTGATGTCCGCGGTGGCCAGGAACTCGCGATGCAGGCCGACCGGTTACGTTAAGAGGAGATCGTCGAACGGCTGCGCTCCACCGCGCATGCCTACCCAATCGCGCTGCGCCTCGCGCGTGGCCAGCGCCCCTACAGCGGCACCGAGTCCTCCGGCGCCAGGCGCGCGTTGAGCATGATGGAGCGTGCAGGAATCGCCGAACACCACGGCCGTGGGGACTGGGTCATCCCCGAGCCGCTCCTACGAAACTACCTCGCCGCCCGCCCCTGATATCAGATGAGCTTCCCCGACGAGATCGGCGAGGACCGCGAGGAGCATGAACGTATATGCCCAGGTGAGCAGTGTGGCCTTGCGGAAAGGCCAACCAGGGCCAGCACGACGTTCAAGAGTTGGTGGGCGTCCCCGCTGTAGATGACCCGCCCGGCATCATCGGCCCCGAGTCACGGCTTTGGCGAGTAGCCTGTTACTGTCGAGCCCGGCTCGTGCCTGGAGATGCGATGCCCACTCACCTTGACAAGCACGGCGATCCGCTTGCTCCGCACTCGCTCTCGCCGAGCGAGCTGCAGGAGCTGCTTGCGATCGAACGGGCCGGCAAGCCGTTTCTCGCGTTCAGGGACGGGGAGGGGCGACTCGGCCTGTTCGCGACCGGTCGTGGCGGGCAGACCCGGACCGTCGGGCGCCGGGCGGAGATGGACCTGTCGATCGCCTGGGACTCGGAGGTCTCCGGTCTGCACGCCGAGCTCCAGGGCCTCGGCGGCGAATGGACGATCGTCGACGACGGGCTGTCGACAAACGGAACCTATGTCAACGGCCAGCGTGTCAGCGGCCGTCAGCGGCTGCGCGACGGAGACCGCGTTCGCATCGGGCAGACGATCCTCGCTCTACAGGGCGGGGGGTGCAACCCCGGTGCAGGAGACGGTCACGGCCGGCGAGGCGCCCGCGCTCGCGGGAGCTCACCGACACCCAGCGCCGGGTTCTGATCGCGCTCTGCCGCCCCTATCGCGACGGTCCGAGCTTCGCCACCCCGGCGACCAACCAGCAGATCGCCGCGGAGGTGTTCCTGAGCGTCGACGCGGTGAAGATGCACCTGCGCAGGCTGTTCGCCGAGTTCGAGCTGAGCGAGATGCCCCAGAACGAGAAGCGCGCGAGGCTCGCCGAGTGCGTGCTGCAGTTCGGCGTGATCTCAGAGCGCGACCTGCGCTGAGGCGCTCATTCCGAGACGACCGTCGGCGCCGACGGCCGCTCGGCGTGGCCGGAACCATCGCCGGGGCCGTCAGGCCGGAGCGGTCCAACCTCGTCTGTGGCGAGGCCCAGCGCCTGCGCGCAGGCGTGGGCCAGCTCGGCGGCGCTGTGAAAGCGTGCGGCCGGATCCTTGGCCATCCCGCGGGCGATCACCCCGTCGATCGCCTTCGGAAGGTCGGGCCGCAATCGGCTGGGCGCGGGAGGCGGGGCGTTGACGTGTGCCCACAGCTTGGCCGCCTCGTTCTCCCGCGGAAAGGGGACCTCTCCGGTCAGGCAGTGGTACAGGAGACCGGCGAGCGCATAGATGTCGGCGCCGGCGCCGGCCGCCTCTCCACGGATCTGCTCGGGCGCGAGATAATCCAGGGTGCCGACCCACTGGCCGGCCTGGGTCACGCCCTCGCCCGCGCCGATGTGCTTGGCGACGCCGAAGTCGGTGAGATAGAGATGCTCGGGCTCATCGAGTGTGAGTAGCACGTTGGCGGGCTTTACGTCTCTGTGCACGAGGCCGTGGGCGTGGGCGGCGTCCAGCGCTCCCGCGAGCTGGCCGATCAGTCGCGCCGCCCTTGAGGGCTCGAGCGCCCCGACGCGCTCGAGCAGCTGCGCCAGGTCGGTCCCTTCGACCAGGCGCATCGCGATGAACAGCAGGCCGTCGTCCTCGCCGGCCTCATACACCGGGATGACGTTGAGTGCTCGATCGAGGCCGCCAGCCGCGACTCGAGCTTGAAGCGGCCGCGAAACACCGGATCCTGCGCGCGCTCGGTCGCGATCAGCTTGATCGCCACCGGGCGCTCGAGCGCCAGCTGGGTGGCACGGTAGACGACTCCCATGCCGCCGCGCCCGATCGCCTGCTCGATCCTGTAGCCGGCGATGATCGCGGTGGGCTCTAGCGAGCGGGGCCCGGAGGCGCGCAGGACCTCCTCGACGATGCTCGCCGAGTCGGCCGCGAACAGGTTGCGCAGCCGCCTGCGCTCGCGGCTGTCGGCCCACAGACCCACGAGCACGGTTCCGCCTGTGGCGAGCATCAGCGAGGCGGCCGGGTCGCTGTAGTCGAGCACGGTGCCCGAGTCGAACGCGAGCTGGGTGCAGACCGTCCACAGGCCAAGAATGCCGAGACCCGCCAGGGCCACGCCGAGCGTCCCAAGCCGCATGCCCGCGACACATGCCAGCAGGGCGAGGAGCACGATCAGCAGCACCGTCAGCCAGGCTCGACGGGTTGCGCAGCGGGATGCCGGCCAGGACCGTGGCCACCTTGTTGGCGAGGATTTCCTCACCTGCCATCGGCGAGGAGCCGGACATCGGTGTCTGGTGGAGATCCTGGAGCGTCGGCGCCGACGCTCCGACGATCACGATCTTGCCGGCGAACATGCCGGCTGGGAACCGGCCGTCGTAGACGCGCGAGTAGGAGATCGAGGGAAACGTGCCGGGCGGCCCGGCGTAGTCGATCGGCACCGGCTTTTTTACGCCGCCGAACAGCGACGGCGGCACCGCGCGGCCGGTGTCCGCTTCGGCCACCGCCACGCCGAAGGTCTTCAGGCCATCGATCGAGTACTGCGTGTTGCGGATGACCCCGTCGCTGTCGGGTATCACGCTCGTGTTGGCGGCGCGGGCATCCACCCGGCGCAGAACCGCTTCGCCTCCCAGCACGTCGGTGGTGCCGTGCGGGCCGACTTCGGTCGTGCTCAGCACCATGTTGTGTGCGTGTCCGACCGCTTCGATCAGCGCGTTGTCATCGGCGGGGTCGGTGGGCTCGGTGAACTGGACGTCGAAGGCGATCACCTTGGCGCCCGCACGGTGGAGCTCTTCGATCACGCGAGCGTGGTAGCGACGCGGAAACGGCCACTGCGCGGGCCGGTTGTGGTTTCGGAAATAGTTGAAGGTCGTGGCGTCGATGTCCACCAGAACGACACCCGTGGCCCGGTGACGATCGGTGCCCCGGATCTGAAAGCGCGCGTCGATCGTCTGCTGCTCGGGACGGCGCAGGAGGTGGCTGTTGTAGGCCAGGCTGCCGAGTCCGGCGGAGATCAGCGCGACCGCGAGGAGCAGTAGGGCCTTACGTCTCTGCCACAACGCTTGGCGCATCGGAGGCGAACGCTATCCGATCGCACCAGTGATCGGAGCAACAGAGCCCTCAGGTACGAGTCGCTGACGCGTAGCGTCGTGTGGGACTCCGGGCTGGGGCGCGTGGGTCGAGTGGGATCAGACTACGGGGAAAGCACAACCGCGCCGCCGCGGCAGATCTTCGCCGCGGCGGCGAGGGCTCTTAGGACTAGTTCACCGTCGACCAGGACTCGGTGCCCGTTATCCGTCGCCGATGCCCCTATCGCAGACACCCAAGGTGTAGCCCTGTGTTACCACTGGAGAAGCCGGAGCGCCTGCGTTCACCAAATCCAGCGGGACGGAACGCTTACGGGAAGAACGCTAAACCCGATCACTTCGCGAGAGTTGACCCTCGATCCCCCGCGGGTGCACCAAGGTGTAGGGCTCTGTTATCCCGGCCGCTGTCATGGCGCTTTCGCGAGGTAGCTGTGACCCGCCCTGACTGTGACGTGGTGGTGGTTAACCCGGTGGCAACAGCCACGGGGCTTGAGACGCCGCGCAGGTCGGTTGCCGTCTAGCTTGCAGGTTGTTCCGCGGGAAGGCGAGAGGCTCGACGGCGTAGGGGTCGCAGCGTCTTCCCTCCTCCTTGCAGCGTGACCGAGGGTGCACGGTCGCGCGCGATCACGCGAAGCGGAAGTCGACGCGTCTCCGCCGGCTTGGCCGCGCTATCGAGAAGCTCCTGCGACCAAGCGAACCATTGCGCGATCGCGACGGACGGCCGGTGTCACCGCGAACCTACGAGGCTCATTCACCCAGTTGCGCGGTGACCGTCGCGTGCCCGCGCTGGCAGGTGACCTGCATGGCCTGGCCGCCGAAGGTGGGTTTGGAGCGACAGGCCCATCGCTGTAGCGGGGGTTCGACGTATTCCGCGAGGTTCGTCCGAGGCGGTGGTGCGGGCGGCCTGACTACGATCACTCTCCTCTGATGCCATTCATCCATCCCCGCGATGATCCCCATGTACACCGGTACGCCCTCGCCTGCACGCGACCTGAGGTCGGGTCCTCTCCGGGCGCTGATTCGCCGCGATCACCCGGTAGGCCACGTCCTCCACGCACTCGCGCTCGATCAACCGCGAGGAGCGCTGCCCCTTGCAGTAGGCGTAAAGCAACAGCGCGAGCATCATCCCCGGCTCGTGCGCCGCACGACCGTGGCCATCGCCACGGTAGGCCCCATAGAACGCCGACAGATCCATCTCCTCGGTCGCTCGCCAGCACGAACCACGCCAAGATGATCCTCCGGCAACCACTCCCTCAAACTCGGCGGCAACAACAGATCCTGCTCACGGTCACAAGCTATGAAGTTCTGGGGCATACCCAGCATCCTCTTCAACCCGCCGGACGGCACCCCTTTACGCAACAGCCACCGTCCAACTCAGCAGCCCGCGATCAAACGGGCGATGCGCTCGCTTCTGTTCGATTGCGCAAGTGGGGCACCCTCGCCGCCGGCGCTCGACCGTCGTCGGCGAGCAGCCGTGCCCGTAAACGCCAATCCGGCATGCCAGAGAACGGTGCTCAGCGCTAATTCAGGACCCAGAGGCCATGATGACCTTCGAGGCATAGGTGCTCAACCCGTTGGGTCGGGGGAGCGACCTTGACCATGAAGCAGCGGTACACCTCGTGGCCCTGAAGAACCGCCCGGGGTTCGACAGAGTGACCTGGGCTGGCTTCTTTATCCGCTTCCCCTGAGCCATGGTTCGGGATGCCGTTGCTCGCGCTGCTGATTCCCGTTGGCGTGGGCAACGCTTGAGCCCCAACCAGTCCAATGCAGATCGTTCAATGGACCATGCGCCGTCCTCGTTATAGACAGCGATCACCTGAGGGACGAATAACCTCTGGCTGGGTGGGCAGACCGGGCCCTCGGATCGCTTCCGGGAGGCGCAGCGACGCTCCCCCAGAAGTAGATCGGCTGAGGAATCGCTCGCTTGGGCCATGGCGGGCAGCGTCAGCCCGAAGAGCCAACGCCGCTGCGAAGGATGAGTCGCTTCATGACATCCCCCTTGTGCATTTTGCGTTTGAGTCATGGATTGCAGGCCAGGCGCGCAACCCGTTACGGTCGCGAGCGAGCGTACCCCGCCATGGCGAGCGATGCGATGACGCCGATCCCGGTCCGGCTCACAACCGCGTGAACGCCTACACTATGGAATACAGGCCAGCGGAGAATGTGGACCGGATGGGCGGGGACGAGTTGGTGGGACAGCGAGGTCATTGGCGGCGAGTCCCGCGACACGGTCGGGCGACTTTCAGCTTTGCGATGGCGGCATTCACTGTCGTGGTTGTGCTGACGACGACTGGGGCGCAGGCGAGGCGCGACGGGTCGATTGCTCTCCCCGTGCCTGGTCCAGATAGGCACGGCGTCTGGTAAGGCAACCACATGGCGACTCGTGCTGCGCGGCAAGGTGTCCTGCGCTCAAGCTCGTCGCGCGTACCGACGCGTTTCGACGCGACGAGGGCGTCGGGGGCTTGTGGATCAGGACGGATCTGTGGGATACGCCAACCCGGTGGCTGGCAGTGCGCTTTCCTGAGCGCCGTCGAGTCCAAGGGAGACCACGGCCTCGAGGCGGACTGCAGCCGCCCGGGCGCGTCAATCGATGCTTACGACGCCGTTGGCAACGCGAGGAAGACGTGAACTGGGCGCCGCCCGCCGCCTGCCCGCGCGCCGATGCCCGAGCGCCGTCGGGTCCGGCACGCGATGCACGTCATCGGTAGGGTGCCGGTGACCCGCTCGGTGAGCAATAGCGCCTTGGGGTGAGACGCATGGAACCATCGACACGGGAGCAGATCGTGAAGCGGATCATCACCATCATCATCGTCCTCGGGCTCGTCGTGCCAGCGGTCGCTGTCGCTAGTCGAGTCGCGACCGGCAGTACTCGGAATGCGATCGACCGAGCTGCGGCCCCGCAGTTGCCTCCCGGCATCCCGGAGCGCTGCCTGTTTGCCCAGGTGACGACCAAGGACGGCGGCAACTGGGCCGACCGTCGGCTTCAACGGCCTCCACTATCGCTCGTGCGGCCGCTGGGGGTTCAACGGTGTCGTCATCTTGCGCCGCGCTCGCGGGCGCTGGGACTACGTCACGGCGGGTTCTGCTCATGCTCCCGTGTGGACGGCTCGGCATCCCCGTCGCGGTCCGGCAAGACCTGCACCTGCCATGTCGCTGATTTGACGGGCATGGCCCGCTGAACCTTCCCAAGCGCGTCAGGCACCACGATGAGGGTGCCAGTCGGCGTAGCGAGCTAGCGCCCAAAGACGAATATCGCCACCGCGGTCACCGCCGTCCCCCCGCGACCCGTGTGTCAAGCAGCTTCGCCTTAGCGGCCTGGAACTCGTCAGGCGTAAGGGACCCCGACTCGTGGAGCACGGTGATCTCCTTCATCTGAGAGGCGAAGTCAACCGCGCCCGCACGATGCACCGGCGCCATCGCCACATTCCCGCCAGCGGCGCGAGTGCGCGACGGCATCTCGGCCGCATTGCGGCCCAACAAGGCCACCAGGGGCCGAGAACCACGCGTCCCAAACCACCGCAGCTGCAACATGGCCGCCACCCCAATCACGATCATCAACGGTATGGTGACGATCAGAAGGAGAAGGAGCACCTGGATAGGCAAGGGCATCGGGAACACCATTTTGACCAGGCCTGCGTCGCGCATTCCTATCTCCCCCGGCCCGCGTCTTCTCGATGTACACGCTGCCGGTCGTGTGGTTCGCGACCAAGAATGCGTTACCGCGTTTCCCGTTGTGTACGAGCCAGGCGACCGACACAAGGTGACCATCGGCCATCGACGGCCCAACGTTGGCCGCGTCCACCTCGTGCATAGCTCCAGCGCGATCCTCAAGAAAGAAACCGGTGTGCCGAACAACAAAGGTCCTACGACTGTCGCTGAAAGTCGTACTGGCGACGACGCTACTGCCAATCACCGGGCCGGTCGTTTGGGCGCTGACCGAACCAGTGCTCAGCGCCTCACCAGTCCAAGTGCGAATACCACTGGCGTATCCGGTCGCGGTCTGAATTGAGTAGCGCGAATAGAGCCCAGTAAAACGCATGCCCGAGGAATCCACATGCACCGGCCAGCAGACCCTCGGCAACTGCCACAGAATCGGTGCAACAATCACGATCACGATAAGCTGAGCCACAATATTCACGCTCCCTTTGTGTCCATCGTTGAGGTGAAGTCGTCGAGCGACAACTGTTCGTAGCTATCGGTTGGCTTGGGCATCTCTCTGTCCCCCTTGGTAGTCGGATCTGAGGAGAATCCCGTGATCCGGCGCAACCAACGCAGGCAGGGCTACCCAACCAAGGTGTAGGTCTTCGTTACCCGAGCGACAGGCGCACTGGACGGCTGCGCGTCCCCAACGATCTTCTGCTCTCGATCACGGCGTTGCGTGCGGCGGCATTGGCCAAGCGGGGTCAGGTGCCGGCACCCGTGACGACCGCTTCGCCGCTACGGGCGGTCCTCCCAACTGGCATGGATGCTGTCGCAACGGAGGACGACACTCGCTTGGTGCTCGCGTGCCCGCTGAATCCGACACGCTGGGCTGGCTTGCCGCTGTCGGCTATGGTTATGAGGCACTGCGCGCGGAAAACGCGCGTAAGGTTCGGCTCGCGCTTCATGGCCGTCGGGCGCGGTCGGGATCCTGATGATCGCGCAGACGATTTCGTCGCTGGCCGTCTTGGCGGTAGAGAGGTCCATGACACCCAAGCCCTTGCCACCGAAGGAAATCGAACCGCCCGGAAATCAAACCGCCCTCTACCTCGATCGGGATTTCAAGAGGTCGCGGCGGTTCGACGCCGGCGCCGCCGCCCGCCGAGCGACGCGGCGACGTAGCGGAGTCGCCGCCCGCCGGCCGGCTGATCGTCAGAGCTGTGCGCCGGAGATCGTGTCCGCGTGCTGGAAGGCGCCGACGCGCCGACCCTGCACGCAGCCATACCCTCCATTTGCGACGGGGGAGCAGGACCAGCCGCCTGGAAAGCTCGTGTAAATCCCCGAGAGGGCGGGAGCCTCGTGCCACGTGCCCTTACCTTCGCCCGTGTCCTTTATCAGGCTGCGCGCCTTGGCGCAGGTGACCGATCCGCGCGACACGCTGATCCTGTAAGGGAGGCCCGAATCGCTCGTAGAACCCGCCGTAGCGGGGCCGGTCCTGCCGGGCCGGACACGCTCAGTGCCGCAGGATCGTTCGGCCGCCGCGGGCGTCGTGGAGATCGCGGCTACGGCCGTGATGAGAATGGCGATAGTGATCAGTCGTCTGCGCATTGGAATACTCCCCATTTGGAGTTGTCTTGCTCAGCAGTATCCGTCGTCGGCGTCGCTGTAGCCAGCCCTCCAAGGTGTGGGCGTCTGTTACCCGACACAACGAGCGGGTCTTCCGGTGCCCCCACCTGCTCGGTCCGCGGCTCGTGCTCACGGCACCTTGGCCAGATAGCGGTGGCCCGCCGTGATCGTGATGTGACGGTGGTTGACGAGGTTCGTCACCGCGACCTTGTCGCGGGTGACCTTGATTAAAGTTCCTTCGCATAGATCCTCCGTCAGCCATTCGGTGCCCTGCACCGCCCCCGGCGGCATAGTTGCCCTTAGTGGAGAATTTGCCGTGCGCGTTGGCCCACAGTTTGCGCACCGCCTGGCTCCCCGACGCCGGCTGCGCGTGCCTGAACTGCGCGCTCGCCTTGTGACTCGCTCACGGGCAGTCGGACAGTCGAGAAGTTCCCGCCTGCCAGCGTCGCCACCACCCGTCCATTGCGGCCCTGGGTCAACACAAACTCACCTTTGAAGAATTCGCCCGTCTGGGTGCCCCCACCGGGAAGCGCGGTCGTCACGCTCACGACCCCCATCCGTGACGTCAATCACCGTCCCGAACGGGATCTGACGGACCGCCGCCAGAGAAACGAAGGTCGAGGATGCCAGGCAGACTTCACCAGCACCGCTGCCGGAAACCGGCGTCAGGTTGCCCGTCACCAGCCAGCTTCGGGAGCGGAAGCTTGGCTGCCGTTTAGCTGGTCGCAATCTCACTGACGGTACCGTCAAAAGGCTTCGGCAACGAATGTCGGTTCGTGACCCAGACGTGGGTTCCATCCGAGGACACGCCTGGGGGCGCTGCCGACGGGGATCGTGTTGATGACGGTGCCGCTCGACGCTTCGATCTCACTGACCGTATCTTCGAGTTCGTGACCCAGACGTGGGTTCCATCCGAGGACACGCCTTGGGGGGCTGCCGACGGGGATCGTGCGGATGACGGTGCCGCTCGACGCTTCGATCTCACTGACCGTATTTTCGTCGCTTCGCGACCCAGACGTGGGTTCCATCCGAAGACACGCTATGGGGGTGCTGCCGACGGGGATCGTGCGGATGACGGTGCCGCTCGACGCTTCGATCTCACTGACCGTATTTCCGGCGTTCGTGACCCAGACGTGGGTTCCATCCGAGGACACGCCTTGGGGGTGGCTGCCGACTGCGATCGTGCGGATGACGGTGCCGCTCGACGCTTCGATCTCAGTGACCGTACCTTTCGATGGCGTTCGCGACCCAGACGTGGGTTCCATCCGAAGACACGCCTTTGGGGCGGTGCCGACGGGGATCGTGCGGATGACTTTGCCGCTCGACGCTTCGATCTCACTGACCGTATCTTCGCCGGAGTTCGTGACCCAGACGTGGGTTCCATCCGAAGACACGCCTTCGGGGCGGCTGCCGACGTGGATCGTGCGGATGACTTCGCCGCTCGACGCTTCGATCTCACTGACCGTATTTTCGCTGTGTTCGCGACCCAGACGTGGGTTCCATCCGAAGACACGCCAAGGGGCGATGCCGACGGGGATCGTGCGGATGCCTTCTGTGGCGCCGCCGAGGACACGCCGACGCAGCATGCCGCTATGGCTACCGCCGCGACCAGCATCCCAGTCAGTCGGACTGCACCTGCTCGCGAGAAACGATCCAGCAGTCTCATGAGGCGAGGACGGTGATGATTGTGAGTCGCATGCGCATCGGAGTCTCCTTTGAAAGCTGGTCTGCTCACCCAGTATTCGTGGTCCGCATCTTCATAGCCAGCCAACCAACGCGTAGGGCTCTGTTACTCCGGCCGCTGTCATGGCGCTTTCGCGAGGTAGCTGTGTCCGGCCTTCACGATGACGTGATGGTGGTTGACGCGATCTATGACCGCGACGCGGTCGGTCGCCACGTGGATCAGCGTGCCTTCGCAGAGGTCCTCGGTCAGCCACTTGGTCCCGCGCACGGACGCTGAGGCGTAGTTGCCGGTCGTGAAGTTGCCGTGGCCTTCGGCCCACAGTTTGCGCACCACGTGTTTGCCCGTCGTGTGTGTTGACGCGGAGCGGGCGAGGTGAGCTCGCTTCTGTGCGGTCGGGCACACCGAGAAGTCACCGCCCGCGAGCGTTGCCACCACCATGCCGCTGTGGCCTTGCGTCAGTACGAACTCGCCTTCTGAGAGAGTGATCGTCTGGGTGGTGCCGTGCGGGCCCGCAGTCGTCACCGACACGCTGCCGTGGGTCGCGTCCACGACCGTACCGAACGGGATCTGCGTCGATGAGGAGAGTGGCACGAACGCGTGGTTCCCGGGGAGTCGCTCCAACACGGTTCCCGACAGGGTCTTGACGTCGGCGCTTCGTCCGAGCACCGATGCGGGTGCTAGAGCGGGTTCCGGGGGCGGAGCGCTCGGGGCACCCGCCTCGCTCTGCGCCAACGGCACAAGGTTGGAGCCGGCGGCCTGCGCGCCGACGGCCGTGCAGCCAATCTGCGCGACACAGGAGATGCCCAACAGCGCAGGGTCCAGCGGGTCAGGGAACTCCGGCTCCGGGGAGAGGCTGGGCACCGGGACGGCTGGGGTGGTGCTGCGCGACCAGCGGGATCCGTTCCAGCTCTCGAGCAGGGGTCCTGCCGTCGCCGGGAACGGGCTGCTGATCGAGCTGCTCCACCGCGAGGCAGAATGCGCTCGTCACGCAGGAGACGCCGTCGAGTTCCCCGTGCTTCGGCAGTCCCGGCGTGAGCGGCGTCCACGCGAGCCGCTCCAGCGCTCGGCGAACGGGGGCGCCACGATGGGGCCGGCGCGCGACCCGGCGCTACCGACCGCGAGGCAAAAGGAGCGCGACACGCACGAGACGCCATTTGGCTCAGGCGCGAGGTTGCGCTCGGAGGCTCCACGCTCCAGCGACTCCCGTCCCAGCGCTCCGCGAGGAGAAGGGGATCTTCCGGTCGTGGGAGGTAGACACCCACGGCCTGGCACGAACCCAGGACGCACGAGACGGCCTGCAGGTGGGCGCCTTGACCCGCGATTCGCGGCGGGCTCTGCAGCTTCCAGCTCGTCCCATTCCACACCTCCGCGAGCGCACGTTCACGTGCCTGTACACGGCTGGCCCCTACCGCGATGCAGAATGAGTCCGAGCGGCACGAGACGCCGCCAAGCGTGCTCGCCGGAAGAGCTGCGGCGGGATTCGGCTGCACCGTCCATGCTGTTCCGTTCCACGTCTCCACGATCGCCCTCGAGGCTGGTTCCGCGTGGTCGTCGAATTCGGTTGCGTTCGCGGCGGAGTCCCCTCGGTGTGCCCGACCGCGACGCAGAACACCGCGGACGCACACGAGACGGAATACAGCTCCGGGTTCGCGCCCGCCGACGCGGGGGGCGGGAACCTGGGTCCAAGAAGAGCCATTCCAGCTCTCGGCCAGCGAGCCGATGGCCACCGCTTCGCCGTTGACCGCTGGATGCCCATCGTCGGTGAAGCCAACGGCCATGCAGGCTTGCGCGGATACGCACGACACGCTTCGCAACAGACTCTCGGTGGGCCCGACCGGGACGGGTGTGGGCACGATCGTCCAGCTGACTTCCGCCGAGTGCGCCGGCACGGCCATCGCCCCGGCCGCCGCGAACGTGGCGGCAGCCACCAGCAGGGACACGCGTCGTGGATGTCGTCGCATATCGCGGGGCGCCCTCAGCCCAGCTGCACGACTTCAGAGATGTTGATGCGGAAACCCTTGCCGGCTTCAGCACCCGCAGCGAATGTGCACGTCACGCCTTCGGGCGCGACCACACAACGGATGCCGCCGAGCTCGTTTTCCTGGCCATCGGCGAGGATCACCCTGCGGTCCAGATCGCTCACCGGACATGCGCTGCCTTCGCCTTCGGGCTGCACGAGTTCTTCGCGGTGCGTGCACACCCGCACACGCGGGGCTTCCATCCATGCCGCCGGTACCGCGAACTCGTTCTTGCTCGACACCGAGCACGACGTGTAGCCCTTCAGCCCGAGGCCGGTTGAGTAGCAGGAGATGCTCCCGTCGGGCGTCTCGAACTGAGTCAGGTGCAGCTGCGCGCTCCAGCCGGGCGGAGGGGAGGTTGCGCGAACCGTGAAGCTCCCGCCATGGCGCGAACAGCTCCCGAGGGGGTGGCCGCCGTTCTCGCAGCACCCCGCGTCCACTGGGGCGCCGGCGTAGCCGGGCAGCGAGCACCATGAGCCGCTCACCTCGTAGCCGCACGCGGTGCCGCGACCCTCGCACCCCCGCCCCGTGCTGACCCGGTGGCTGTAGGCCGTGATGAGGGCGTGCGCCTTCGCGCATGCGATGCCGTGCAGGGTGAACGCGTAGAAAACTTCGCCGCCCCTCCCTGCCACAACTCGCTCGTTTGCGCACGAGCTCGCGCTTTGCGCCGTAGCGGCCGCGCCCACTCCCCGCGCGGCGGGTGCTAACTCGCTCAGGTGCAGTGTGCTCCCAGTAGCGTTGGTACCCATGAGCGCCAGCGCCACAATGACAACGAGCGGAATAGAGCACAGTCCCTTTCGCATGTTGGCCCCTCTGAGGATCGCCCCATTGATCCCGGTCGTTAGGCCGTGCATCGCTAAAGCCTCGGTGCGACGTCGTGGCTTTTGCTTTTCGGAACGCAGTGTGGTAGGTCCGCGTCCCGGTCACCGATGCCCTTGCTCGCGTTGCGTGATCGAGAGCACGAACGTGCCTTTGGGCAGGCCAAGGTCACCAACGCGTGATGTGGAGCTCCAAGGTCTTTATGCGCTTGTGGTTGATCTTGATGATCGCGCTGACCCACGTGATGCCGGGCAGCGTCCGTACGTGGATTGTGAACTTGCGGTGGCTCACGCACTGTCTAGCGGGTGGGAGGCTGAAGGCGGCGACGGCGGAGATCGCTTTGGGTGTCGCTTTAGGTTTCGGGGTCACCGTGAACGACTGGGTTACCTGAGGGGCGCTCAAATAGTCCGCATTGCCTGCCTGATTCGCGGCGATCGTGCAGGTGCCCGCGCCGGTGAAGCTGACGGTCGCACCTGAGATGGAGCAGACCGTAGGCGCTCCCGAAGAGAACGTCACCGGGTTCCCCGAGGCGCCACCGGTCGCGGCCACGGTGTAGCTAACTCCGCCGACGGTCGCCGAGGCGGGCGCCGTCGAGGTGAACGTGATGTGCTGCGCCCCGAGGACCGTTGTAGCTAATCGATGCCGTGCCAGCCTGGCCGTCCTTGCTCTTCGCGGTCACCGTGTAGGTGTGCAGCCCCAGGGTCGAAGTTTCAAGCACGCCGGAGGTGCCAGACCCGCCGTTGGAGTCCGCGCACGATTCAATCCCCGGCCCGGCCTCGCCTTCCATGCACGAGAATCTAGTCGTGACGGCCGCGCCCTGCTGGTAGGTGCCACCGCTCGCTGGAGATTCGATCGACGCTTTCGGCGGAGCCGCGACCGCTTGTCTGGTGTATACCAGTCGTTCGACGCCTACAATTTCGCCGCTCAAGGTGTTGCCTTCAAGCTTGAGTGTCATCGGCGCCTCTTTGTTAAACGAACAGGACGTGAACCACAGCCCGTGTTCCCCGAGTAGCCGCCTCCCGAGACTTTGAACGTGGAGATGACCGTGCCCGCCGGTAGATAACACGAACTCCCCGTTACTTGAACCGGTTCCGTTGCGGTCCCGGTGTACACGCCGCCGGATTCAGAGATTTCGACCACCGTCGTGTTCCCGTAAGTTATGTACCAGTCTCCGACGAGAGGATCGCTAGTCGAGGCCGCAGGCGCCACGGAGGCGTCGACCGAGGTCGACGCCTGTCGACCAGAGGATGCCAGTGCCGTCGACGTGAGCACTGCGGGCAGCACGAGAAGGACGCTTGCCACGGCAATCGCGCTCAGCGTGCTGCGTATGGATGGCACAGCGAGGTCCCCCCGCATCGATATGCCGCGGATGCGGCGGTCACGTAGTCTAGACCTGGACGGGTCGATCGGCGACTGCTTGTGGTGATCGCTAGGCGTGAGCATTGCGGTGTCCCCTCTTGGAGTCGGATTACTCAGCAAGCATCTGCCATCGCTCGAAGCGCGACTACCCACCCAAGGTGTAGGCGTCTGTTACCTGAGCGGCCAGCATAACGGCGGGCGCTCCGAGGCGCCTTGCCCGAGACAGGCCGAGCGGCGCCGGCGAATATGCCGAGTCCCAGACGACCGGTCGGCCCCGCAAAAGCGATCTCAAGTAGCTTGTCGCCTGCAACTAGGGACGCCTCCCCGGCCGCAGTCATGGCGCTTTCGCGAGGTAGCTGTGTCCAGCCTTGACTGTGACGTGGTGGTGGTTAACCCGGTTGGTAACCGCCACCCGGTCGGTCGCCACGTGGATCAGCGTGCCTTCGCAGAGATCCTCGGTCAGCCAGCGGGTGCCGCGTACGGACGCGGAGGCGTAGTTGCCGTCAGTGGTGAAGTTGCCGTGGCCTTCGGCCCACAGTTTGCGCACGACGTGTTTGCCCGTCGCGTGCGTTGACGCGGCGTGGGCGGTGTGTGCTCGCTCCTGTGCGGTGGGGCAAACGGAGAAGTCGCCGCCGGTGAGCGTCGCGACGAACATGCCGTTGCGGCCCTGCGTGAGTACGAATTCGCCTTCTGAGAGGGTGATCGTCTGGGTGGTGCCGTGCGGGCCCGCAGTCGTCACCGACACGCGGCCGTGCGTCGCGTCCACGACAGTACCGAACGGGATCTGGCCGACCGCTGTCAGCGGGACGAAGGTCGACGATCCGGGCAGCTTCACGAGCACGCTGCCGGAGACCGTGTTCAGACTTCCCGTGTGTCCAAGGACGGGCCCGGCCGATCCCCCGTTCGCATTCGTCGAAGGCTGACCGAGGCCCCTGACAACGACCGGCGTGGAACTGTTCTTAGTCGTTCCGTTGCCGAGCTGGCCGACGTCGTTGTCGCCCCAGCACTCAACGGTGCCGTTTGACAAGACTGCGCACCTATGGCCTGCGCCGGCGCTCACGGCGATCGCGTTTGTCAGCCCGCTCACGCGCACCGGAGTGGAGCTGTTGTCGGTCGTTCCGTTGCCGAGTTCTCCTCGGCCCCAGCAATCGACGGTGCCGCCCGACTGAAGGGCACACGTTGTGGCGGAGAGGCCGCTGACTGCGATCGCGCTGCTCACCCCGGCCACGGAGACCGGCGTGGAATTACTCGCGCTGGCTCCGTCCCCGCTCCTTCTTCGTTATGACCCCAGCATTCGACCGAGCCCATCCCAACTACCGCACATGAGGCGTAACCCGCGCTGATTGCGGTAGCGTTGCTCAAGGCGCTCACGGCGACCGGTGTGGTGGTGCTCTCGGTCGTGCCGTTCCCTAACTCGCCCTGCGCGTTATAGCCCCAGCACTCGACGGTCCCGCCGGCAATGATCGCGCAGTGGGTTTCCCCGTTGGCAATCGCGATCGCGTCGCTCACACCCTGCACCTCGACCGGCGTAGAGCTGTTCTTGGTCGTCCCGTCGCCGAGTTCACCGTTCTCGTTGTCGCCCCAGCACTCAACGGTTCCACCCGACAGGAGGGCGCATGTGCTCGAGATGCCGGTACTCACAGAGATCGCGCTGCTCACGCCCTTCACCGCGACCGGCGTGGAGCTGTTCTTGGTCGTCCCGTTGCCGAGCTCGCCCTTGACGTTCAGGCCCCAGCACTCAACGGCTCCACCCGAGATCAGCGCGCAGGTGTCTTCATTGCCGGCGCTGACCGCTATCGCACTGCTCACGCCCTTCACTGCGACCGGCCTAGAGCTGCCCTTGATCGTTCCGTTGCCGAGCTCGCCCTGCTCGTTTTCGCCCCAGCATTCGACGGTGCCGCCCGACAGGATTGCGCAGGAGTGGCCCCAGCCGGCGCTCACCGCGACGGCAGGCGCCGTGGTAGTGGCATGGGCCTGCGCCACGCCCAGTCCACCGACCGCGGCCGCAACAGCCAGTACCAGTACCGCGCGTCTCAACGCTCTCGGACTCTCGGGCCGCATGCGAATGACTACCCTATCCGGACGGCTTCGTTCTTGTTGATCGGAAGCCCTTGCCGGCTGCCCACTTTAGAGCTTCGGAGTCGGGTAGTGGCTTTTGCTTTTCTGAACGCACGTGTGGTAGGTCCGTGTCCCGGTCACCGATTGTCCGTTGCTCGCCTTGGCGGTGATCGAAAGGACGAACGTGCCTTTGGGCAAGCCCACGAGGTTCACGAGCGCGGTGATGTGGGAGCGTCCCACGGACTTCACGCGCTTGCCATTGATCTTGATGACCGCGCTGACCCACGTGATTCCGGGCAGCTTGCGCACGTGGATCGTGAACTTCCGTTTGCTCACGCAGCACGGTGGTCTCGGCCGTCCATGATCTCGATCAATGCACGGTACATAACCGGCCGTTCCCATGGGGTCGTGCGTCCGAGCGCCGGTGACAGGCGGGTGCCACCACGGCTCCCAGTCGCTCGGGGCGCTCCCGTGCCCACCTCGAGCAGGTAACAAAGCTCCACACCTTGGGTGGGTATCCAGGCCGGCCAAGAGCACGGATGCTGCTGGTGTAACCAACCGGGAGGCATCGAAATGGACACCACGCCGCAGCACACCCAGCCGGATCACAACCACTCAAAGCAGTTGACCACCGACCAGACCGGTCCCGGCCTTCGACTCCCTACACGCCCGCGCCGGAGCGCCCGGCGAACCTCCAAGGCGATCGGGCTGGGCGCGGGCGCGGCCGTCGCGTTGCTCGCGCTGGCGATCAGCGGCTGCGGCTCGACCACCACCACGACCACGACGAGCGCAGAGAATGCAAGCGCGGTCACGGTCGCCCTGACCTCGCCGACCGGCGGTAGCGTAATCGCGGCCGATCAGGTGATCGTGCGCGGCACGGTCAGCCCCGCCAACGCGACCGTTCAGGTTCAGGGCCAACCGGCAGCGGTCGGCAACGGCGTCTTCACGGGCACGGCGACCCTGCACGGCGGCAAGACGACGATCGACGTGATCGGCAGCGCCCCCGGGGCCACCCCGGACTCGACCACCGTGATGGTCGCCCGCCAATCCAGCGGCGGAACGGCAACGACGACCCACCCGGCCTCAGCCGCCGCGACCCCCGCGATCACCTACGCGGGTAGCGGCTCGGCCGAGACCGCCTGTGGCAACGAACTGGCCGTTGGACCCGATACGACGTGCGCATTCGCCGAAAACGTCCGCTCGGCCTACGACAACGCCGGTCCCGGAACTGTGATGGCCTACAGCCCAGTGACGAACCGGACCTACGCGATGAGCTGCTCGACCGGCGATGCGGTGGTCTGCACCGGAGGCGACAACGCCTCGGTCTACTTTCCCAGCGGTTCCGCCGGCGCCGAGGACGCGACGGCGCAGCCGAACTCCAGCGAAGAGGCGACGCTGGCTGTGGCACACGCCAGCGGCGACTCGGGTGAGACGGGCTGTGGCGACGAGCTCAGCGTGGGAGCGGACACGACATGCGCGTTCGCCGAGGAGGTCCGCTCGGCATATGAAAGCTCCGGTCCGGGGACGGTCATGGCATACAGCCCGGTGACGCACAAGACGTACTCGATGACCTGCTCCGCCGGCGACCCGGTCGTGTGTACCGGAGGCAACCGGGCTTCGGTCTACTTCCCATGACCGATCATGCTGGACAGCCCAACCTTCGGACCTCTGGTACGGTTTCGCGTATGGGGGACGCAGGGAAGATTCCCGTAGCCGCGAGAGCTTGGACCGTGGCGATTATCGCGACGCTGGGACTGGCGGTTGCCGGCTGTGGTTCGACGACCTCGACGACAACCAGCACGGTGGGTTCCGGAGCTGTTTCGGTTGTCGTGGTCGCTCCCACCAGCGGCAGTGTGATCGCGGCAAGCAACGTGACGGTTCGCGGCACCGTCGATCCGGCCAACGCCACCGTCCAGATCCAAGGCGAGCCCGCGGCGGTTGGCAACGGTGTGTTCACCGGTACCGCAACGCTCCATCCGGGAAAGACGACGATCGATGTGATCGGCAGCGCTCCGGGCATGACGCCGGGCTCGACCAGCCTTACGATCACCCAGCAATCGAGCGGCGGCTCGGGAGAATCGTCGCATCATGGGAGCTCCAGTGGCGGTAGCGCGACACCCGCTGTGGCGGCCGAGCAAGGGGGCTCATCGGAAGTGGCCGGATCGAGCCAGACCTCCTGCGGCGGCGGCCTTTCGGTGGGCCCCGACACGACCTGCGTGTTCGCGGAATCGGTTCAATCGGCGTACCGCAGCAGCGGCGGCGCGAGCACGGTCGAAGCGTATAGCGACGTGACGCACAAAACGTATGAAATGACATGCGTCACGTCCACCAATACGGTCAAGTGCACCGGTGGCATCGGCGCGGCCGTCTACTTCTCTCCCTGACCCGCAGACGCTCGGACTCCTGAGCCGTCTATAAGCTGAGCTACTCGTGGACGATCCACCGACGCAACGAGCACGGCGGCGCAGGCCCGGAGCTCGTGTTCGCCGCCGCTGGCTGCTCCTGGGCGCGGGCGTTGGGGCGTTGTGCGTGCTGGCGCTCGTGCTGTTTGCCTTTCCCACGACTCGACACGTGAAGGTCGTGCGGGTGCTCAAGACCGACCAAGTCGGACCTCAAGTTACCTCGACTCCGTCGCTTCCAGCCGCAAGCGCGGGCGTTCAGCCCGGCAGAACCTACCAAGCGCCACCCAGCGCTCCCTCCCCGTCGGCCGCCGCCACGGGCACCACCTCAGCGGCCCACCCTGTCCTGCCCGCCAACGTCGCCGCATCCTTTGAGCATCTGAGCTCGGCGCTCTCCGGTGACATCGAGCTTGCGGTAGCCCCTCTCGGCGAAGGCAGCACGAAGATCCTTGGAGCGGACGTGCCGGCCCATGGTTGGAGCACCACGAAGGTGCCCGTGCTCGTCGCGCTCCTGAAGGCTCGCGGCGCACGGGGTCTGACGGCGCAGGAGAACCAGCTGGCGCATTCGGCGATCACCGAATCGAACAACGAATCGATTCTCGCGCTGTTCGGAGATCTGGAGAGGGTCGAGGGTGGCCTGGACGGGGCCAGCGCCTATATCCAGCAGCTGTTCAGCCTGAGCGGAGACGACGAAACGGTCGTAGCCACCGCGCCTCCTCCGCCCGGCGCCGTGACGACGTTCGGCCAGACTGAGTGGAGACCGAGTCAGGCGGTCAAGTTCTTCCGCGCGCTGGGCAATGGATGCCTGCTGCCCGCCGCGGAGAGCGGGTATGTGCTCAACCTGATGGAGAATGTCGAGCCCAGCGAGAGCTGGGGGCTCGGCTCAGCGGGCTTCAGCTCGGTTGCGTTCAAGGGAGGCTGGGGACCCGAGCCTTCCGGCGCCTACCTGGTGCGCCAGTCAGGCATCATCGACGTGGGGTCCTCCCGCGGAGTGGTCGTGTCGATCGTGGCGTTTCCAAGCTCCGGATCGTTCTCGACGGGCACGCAGATGCTGACGCAAACGGCCGTGTGGCTACATCATGAGCTGCGACTCGTGCCTCGCAACGCGGCGGGTTGTGCGGGTGAATGACAGCCGGCGGCTCGCGGCTATGTAATCCCGTTACTGAAGTCACTGTTCACCCCAGCTGGGATTGGCGGGTCACGAGCCGGATTTAAAAGTGAACCACCACCGAGCGCAGCACGAAGATATGGCCCGCTCAAGAGGCGCAAGAAGTGAGCGCGTTTGGTTCAGTGTTGGCGCAGCCAGTGGCGCAGGAGGGGGTCGGTGATTCGGTAGGGCTTGGTGAGGATCTCTCCGCGGCGGACGAGGGCGTCGCGTGCTTCGTGGGCGGCGCTGCCTTTGGGGAGTCCGTAGCGTGCTTGGGTGTAGTTGGAGTTGAGTCCGTGTGGGGAGAGGGCGAGGGCGAACAACACGCGGCCTTGGAGGGTGGGGAGGACGTCGAGAAATCGCTCGAAGCCCTCGGCGAGCGAGTCGGTTACCTCGTCGAGCGCGGCCTGCCACTCGGTGATGGTCGCGGGGTGTTGTGGGGGTGTGTGCTCCCAGAGGTAGTGTGCCATCAGGATCGCGCGCTGGGGGTGGCCTTGGACGAGCTCGAGCAGCGCGTCGAGGGCCTCGCCGGCGTCGCGGTCGGTTTCGGTGAACCGTTGTTCGATGTGGGCGCCGAGTGCGTCGTTGGGGAGCTCGCCGAGGCTGACGGGTGCTGCTTGTCCGAACAGGGGTCGCTCGCGCTCGCCGAAGAGTTGGTTCATCAGCCCGGGCTCGGAGCCCGCGAACAGGTAGCTTGCCGCCTCGCCGTGGTGTTGGACATGGCTTCTGATCAGGCCGTCGAGCCCGTCGAGGCGAAGGACCTCATGGAACTCGTCGAAGGCGACGAGGACGCGGTGGCCGGTGCGCTCGTAGGCTTCGTGGGGCAGCTCGAGCAGTCGGTGCAGCGCGGGCAGGGGGTCGGTCTTGGGCTCGGCCTCGAGCTTGGCCGCGATCCCGCCGGCGCTGAGGGAGACGCCGAGGTTCCACGATCGCATGAGTGTGCGCACGGCGCTCCTGACCGGCCCGTCGGTGGCGCGGCGGTAGGCGTCCTCGATCCGCACGGTAACGTCGCCGAGCGAGAGCACGCGACTGAAGTCGACGACGATCGTCGTCATCTCGAGTTGCCGCTCGGCTTCGATGCGCAGCCGGCGAATCAGCGTGGTCTTGCCGTAGCGCCTCGGAGCGCTCAGTCGCATGAAGTGCGCGCCCGCGGCGAGATCGAGCAGGCGCTGCAACTCGTCCTCGCGGTCGATCAGGTCGTCGACGGGTCGCTGGAAGATGAACGGGTTACTGGGAGCCACGGTCAAACCGTAGCAGATGCCACGGTCTATCCGTATCGATTCCGCTTGCCCCAATGAGGGGCTCCCGGGCCGTGTCTACCGTAACGCTCGTCCCGGGAACCAACCAAGGTGTTGTGATGCCTTCGTGTCATCGTCAAGGCCGGTCACAGGTATCTCGCCAAAGCGCCGTGATACCGGGCGGGCGGGTGAGCTGTCGCCTACAAGGAGATGGCTCTCGACAAATCTCGTCCGATAGCCGATCTCAAGCCCCGCGCGCGGTCCGACGCCCGCAACCCGCCAGGCCGCCAGCGCATGCAGCCCACACGGCTCCGAGACCGGCCAGGTGCCACGTCCAGTCGACGAGATTGGAAGCCAGGAACGCCACGACCGTCACGCCGAGGAGCATCAGCGCCGTGCCGTCGCTCGCCGTCGCGATCGTCCACCCGCACGCGATATATAAGACCACGCCCAGCAGCAATCCCAGCACGCCGAGCTCGGCGGCCAGTTCCAACGGGAGGTCGTGCGCGTAGAGCGTGGCTCCGGAGCCCTGATATGGCAGCGATGCCTTGTAGTACGAGCTGGCGCCGGCGCCGAGCAGTGGCCGGTGAAGCCAGGTCTGCAGTGCGGCGTCCCACTCATGCGCGCGGCCGTGCAGCAGGTCCGATCGCGGCCGGCTGGGAGGAGTGCGTCGGACCTCGGATGCGCTCCGAGCGTGTGATGTGCCCCTGGCGGAGGGGCTCGTGTAGTCCCCCGCGGTCGCGCCCGGGGCGAGGTGTCCATTCAGTAGGGCACTGCCGGCCAGTGCGCCCACGATCAGCAGTGCGGCCGTACCCGCCACTGTGATGCGCGAGATCCCGCTCGCTCGGGAGGTCAGGGCCATGATCGCCAGGAAGACCACCGCGAGCCCAACGGCCAGTCGACTTCCGGCGAGGCCAAGCACCGCACCGGCGAGCACCGTGGCCGCGGCGGACGCACCCGCAACGAGCTTCGATTCGCGTGCCATCGCATAACTCAGGATCGGAATCGCGCCGACCTCGAGGATCGCGAGCGCGGGGGGATACTCAAACGTGCCCCCGGGCCGCCAGACGCCGCCGATCGATTCGGCGTCAGGCAAGGCATGCATGGCCAGCGCACGCACACCCAGGATCGCCTCGATCGCCGCGAGGACGGCGATTCCGGCAGCAAGCGGCCATGGGCCGAGCATTTGTGTGAACGTCGCGGCGGCGACGAACACCGCGCCATAGCTCACGATCGTGAGCCCCCAGCGCACAGATGTCGCGGGGTCCCCGATCGTCCAGGCCGCGCTCGCAATACAGAGGGCGCCAAGAGCCGCGAGAGTCAATGCCAACGGAGATCGCATCGCCGCGATCGTGGCGCCGCCGTTGAAGCTCGCCGCCAGCAGCAGCGTGGCGCCGGCGAGCGCGATAAAAGTCGACTGCGACGCATCGCTGAAGCCGCCGCCGGAGAAAACGGTCAGGCCGATTGTGATGCCCAGAGCGACACCGGTCGCGGCGACACCGGCCAAATGTCCACGCGATGGATGACAGTTGTGCGCTTGACGTAACTGCAGGACTGGGCCGACTCGCGGTCTGATTGCCATTCGCCAGATGCGATCCTATCCGGTTGCGCCTGAGCGTTCAGTACACCGTCGGTTGACGCGAACGCAAGTCGCCGACCACCGGGCGAGTCTATCTCGTCCGATCTTGCTACTGTACCGATCCCGATTGGTGGATTTGGTGAGGATCTGGTGAAACCGAGAAATAGACGCTCGGCGCGCAGGCGCCAAATTCACGCGGCGATCATCGCGTGCGCCGTCGTTCTGATGGTGTCCGGCGTAGCGCTGGCGTCGCTCACGAAAACACAGGCATCCTCGCCTCCCCCGCCGCCGGTGGTTGTAGTTCTGTCCGCTCCACCACGCCTTGCGCCGAAGGTTTCCAACAAGGCTGTCCGTCCAGTGCGTCCCGCGACGAATCGCGTCGCCGTATATCAACCTCCACCCCTGCCACCCACGGTGCAGGCTGCGACGGCGCAGCCTGTCTCGCCCTCGGTCGAAGAGCCCCCACCACCTCCGATCCTCGGCCGGCAGGGGGATCGCGAAGGTGATCGCCGGGACCGTGAGAATCCGCCTCAAGGGCACGAACACGTTCGTATCGCTCTCCGGTTCGGCCAGCATCCCCAACGGGAGCGAAGTCGACGCCACCGACGGCCGCGTGCTGATCACCGTGGCGACCGCGCATGCCGGACCGACAGCAAGCGCGGAAGTGTACGAGGGGATCTTCACGTTCCGTCAGACCAGCGGAGCTCATGCACTGGCGCGTTTAACGTTGTCTCTGCCGCTCACCGGATGTCCGCGCAGCCTGCCGCTGGGCCACCCTCACGCCAAGTCGCCCGCGAAAGGCGCCGGGCATCGCGCGGGCGCCAAGTTACGCCACCTCTGGGTTTCCGAGAGCGGCGGCAGTTGGGGCACCAACGGCCGTTACGTGAGCACCACGGTCGAGGGCACGCGCTGGCTGACGCTCGATAAATGCAATCGCTCCGAGGTAGAGGTCGCGGCCGGCAGGGTGAAGGTGCACGATCTGGTCAACGACAAGACCAAGGTCATCAGCGCGGGCCAGACGTACATAGCCACCCGTCAGCCGTCGGGGTGAGCGCGATTAACACCTTGGATGGGTGGCCGAGCGTTCTCCCAGGCGAGATAATGCTCCGCAAGCCACTAGAAGAGGATATTCGAATGACCGCACAGAGGCATCCATGAGGCGATCCATTTTTGGGATCTACTGCACGACCGTGATGGCCGTTGCGTGGCTGTTGCTGGTTGCCGCGAGCGCCTCGGCCGCCGGCTTCACGTCGGGCGCCACAATGAGCGCGCGCTTCCAGGCCGGCGAGATCGCCTACTCGGTCAAGACGGGCATCTACGAGATCCGAGCAAACGGCACTGATCTACACGAGTTGATCCCGTGGCGGACCGCCACCTGTGGCGCCGGCTGCGTGGTCTGGGACGTACCGAGACACCCCCATTTCTCACCTAACGGCAAGCTCCTCACGTACGACATGGAGACAAACATCGTCCATGGCGACGAGGGGGATATGGAGGAAAACACGCGTGCGGTTTACGTGGCCGATGCGAATGGCCGCGACCGTAGACGCCTCGGCCTCGGCTACAACCCGAATTTCACTTCGAGCGGCAACATCGTGTACTCGCTGAACCCGAACATGTGGTCGCAGAAACTGCTCTTGGAAGAACCACCGGAACCCTTCGAAGAAGACTTCACGCCGTTGGAGGAAGTCAACGTCAGCACCGGCGTCTCCCAAAAGCTGCCCGTACCGGGCTCAGCCGAATACTCCAGCAACGGGAGTCTCATGGTCTTTACGCACCAGATCAAAGAGAGCACCGGCTTCCACACGCTGACGACGGTCGAGACCACGAGCGGCACCGAACCACGCTCTACCTTCCTTCCGAGGTTCTACGACGAACCCGTCCACTTCACGATCAGCGGAGAAGTGAGCTACGAGTGCCCGGCGCCAGGTGACCAACACCCAGACATCTGTCTCTACAGCCCGACCACGGGCAAGCACCGCGTCCTGCGCAGCGGCAGCTCAAGCTACTGGCCGCTCGAGGCCGCGAACTCTCCACACGGGCAGCTCTATGCCGTGGCCTGCCTACAGGGGCTCTTCGTGACGAACGCGCAAGGTCAAGAGGCCCACGAGATCGTCAAAAACGGCACCGGGCCCGAGTACGTGCAATCCGACGTCCCAACTTCGCCTGTATGGCAACCATGAGCCTTCGCGCTCGGGTCGCTTACGCTGCGCTTATGCTCGCCGTGGCCTCTCTTTTCGCCTGTGGGCCGGTCGACGCTAACTTAACTACTCCCGCTCAAGCGGTCACATGGGCCTCGCGTGCTCTGCCATGGCGTCCCAATCAGCCTTCTCACTCAGCTACGGGACGCAGGAACGGTCACGGCTAGCGGCAAAACACAAACAGGGAGAAGCATGAGACAACGTCTAGTAGTTGCCGTCGGGGTAGCGCTAACGGCAATGGGGGCTATTGGTGTTCTGCTGTCGTCGACCGCCAGCGCCAATATCATCGTGGGGCAGAGCATTGGCGGCGTAAAGCTGGGAATGACGCAGGCGGAAGTCGAAGCGGTGACTGGGCCGCCAGGGTTCAAGGAACCGCCCGACTTTGAAGGTCGCATCGCCTGGAAGTATCCCGCTGGCTTCGACGGCGTAGTCGGTTTCGATCGTGAACTCCGAGTGGATGCGATGTGGACGGACTCCAAGCTACAGAAGACCAGCAAAGGTATTGGAGCCTTCTCGTCTTACGCCAAGTTTCGCAAGGCATATCCAAAGCTCAAGTGCGGGCCTGGGCCGTGGATTCCCAAGAAGTCTCTGGACTGTCAGATCAAGGGAACGTTCGAAGGGAAGCCTGTTGTCACGTCGATACTGTTCTACACCAGGGCCGAAGGCGTGAGAGAAGTCGACCTGGAATACGTCGGTTGACATGATGTCGAAGAAATTCTCCCGCCACCTCTGGGTCTCGGACAACGGCGGCAGCTGGGGCACCAACGGCCGTTACGTCAGCACGACCGTCGAGGGCACCCACTGGCTGACCATCGACGAATGCGACCAGTCCCGTATGACGGCTGTAGCCGGCAAGGTTAAGGTCCACGACCTGATTCACAACAGGACAAGATCCTCGCCGCGGGCGAGACCTACGTAGCTGCCCGTGGGCGTCGAAGGGACTGGCCTGAAAGCGCAGGTGTGGTCACTCGACACCTTGGGTGGCTATCTATAGTCAGGGCCTGCGGGCAGGATGCGATACCACGACCTACAAGGGAGACTCAGATGATTGATCGAAGAGGAAGAAGCTTGCGGCTCGGCCGCAGCTGCATCTTGGTGAGCTCGCTCGCGCTTGCTGCCGTATTCATCTGCGCGGGATCAGCGTTTGCGGACAGCGCTTCGATCAGCGTGACCAACACGGCCGGTGAATCCGACCCTGCCGCCGGCCTGCCGCGTGTCTTTACCCTCAATGGGAACGCGGAAGCTCCTAACCATGTATTCGTCAAGTACCGTGGTCCTGGCGGCGCTCCATGCGCCCCGAACGCTAATGAAGACACGGGCTCATTTTTGGATGGGAGCGAGGATTTCCCCGGTCCATTCTGGGAAGCGGCTGTGGAAGGGACCATTCATGTTCAGGCAGTGATGACGTGGCGCACGTCGGGAACGTTCATGTTTTGCATCTGGCTACCTCCCAAAGGAGGGGCGAATGAAATCACTGTGCCAATCACGCAGACGATTACCTTCCGATCGCCGAACGGCACGATCACCGCGACCGTGAATCCGCTCGCGCCCGAACCCGGGCGGCAGGCGACCGTCACTGTGATCGGCGACAGCGAAGCACCCGAGAACGTCTACGCGAAGGTCCGGCCGGCGGGAGGAGCGCCGTGTGCGTCAACCTACAACGCGGACTTCGGCACAAACCTGATCGAAGGGCAGAGCGTAAACGGCTCGTTCTCGACGCAGGCCAAGACCACCCAGTCGAAAGCCGGCCAGTATCTAATCTGTCTGTGGCTGGCCGGTTCGGGCAACGAAACCCCGGTGATCGCCGGCCCTCAGCCGGAGATGTTCACGGTTGTATCGCCACCGCCGCCGTGTGTAGTGCCGCAGCTCGCATCCGGCGCCAGCCTCGCAAGCGTCGAGCAGAAGATCCGCGCGGCCGACTGTACGGTCGGCAGCATCAGTTCAGTGGCAAGCACCAAAGTGGCGCGCGGCGGGGTCGTGAGCCTCAATCCGGCACCGGGAACCAAACTATCCGCCGGAGCCGCCGTGAACATCGTGGAGTCCGCGGGACGCCCCTGTGTCGTTCCCGTCGTCGAGAGCGGCAGCACGCTTGCCCGTGTCGAGCGCCAGCTGGCGGCAGCCGACTGCGCGGTGAGCATCAGCCACCTTCACAGCCGTCACGTCCGGCGGGGTCGAGTGATCGGCCTCGCCTCGCGTCCGCACACCCGGCTATCCCCTCGCTCGAAGGTGCTGGTTCTGGTGTCCGCCGGCCGTGGGCACGGGCGATGATTGTGGGCGCGATTCTGGGCGTGACTGTGAGGTCGCCGCGCCGGCCCCCAGTCTTCGTGCTTCTGCTTACGCTGCTGTGTGCGTCGGTCCTTGGTATCGGGCTGGTCACGCCGGCAATGGCAGGTGCCTCGCAAGGGCAGGCGATCGTGAGTGCTGCGGCGTCTCAGGTCGGCGTCACATATTGTTTCGCCAGCACGAACTTCAGCTTGCCCGCCAGCGTCAGCGAGCCAGTGCGATAACTGTTTGCAAGCACATCAAGAACGCTGACAAGCGGAAAGCATGTGTGTCCGCCGTGGAGCGACGATATGGCTAGCTACAGGATCTGTTCGGGCTTCAACCCCCGCGTGCCGAAGCGCGTGGTGTGCGAGTTCTCGATTGAAGGGACTCGTGGAACACAGGCTCTGTGGGACTCTGCGTGACCGAGTGGGTATTGAGTCCCCAATTCCAAGTGTCTATGATCGGAGAACTCATGCACAGTATCAACCCCAGCGCGCGGAAATTCTCGATGCTCGTCTCGCTCTTGACGGCCGGGTTGCTCGCGATCGTTGCTGGCTGGGCCTCGCCCGTTAGTGCGAGCGGCGCAACTCGCTTGCCGGGCATCCTCAGCGACTGGATGGGCAGCTTCGTCGTCCGGCCGTCCTCGATAGACCTCACGCCAACGGATGGGTACGCCGTGACGGGCGTAGGGTCATTCGCGCACCCTGCTCCCATCAAGTGGCTGTCGTGGACACAATCCGAAGCTCGTGGCGTCGGCGTTCTGTGGGTCGATACCTGCAAGATCAACTGCGCGGAGGGGCCGGAGCTACAGTACGGAGCCACAATCCGCGGGTTTATTCGCCAAGGGGCTCATTTCACGCGGCTGACAATCGACAGCAAGTACGGTCACGACCCGATGCAATATCGGATGGTTGTGCAGCCGGGCTTCGGCGGCAAGTTTGTGGCGGTGTCTGGGTGACCAAGCCAAGATCGTCTCTCGGCAGAACAGAATACCAACTTCATAATGTCCGTCTTTGAGTGTCACCGCGATGACCTGACCGCCCGTGATAATCGGTGCCCCGGTTCTTCCTTCGTTTTTCCACCTTGGTTGAGACATACATCTCGACGGTTGGACTGTGCAAGCTGATTCCCTGCGCAGCGCCTCCGAGATCTCGCTGGTGCGCGAGTCTCGATGTCGGGCACTGACGCGGCGATGGTGCCCGCAGCGCCGGCTCACCGCCCCTCGCCCGCCTCCTTGGTCAACCCATCGACCCAAGAAGTGACATTCTCGATCATGCGGGGCGTGCTCCCGATCTGCTGCATGACCGCATCGCGGAGGTCGGAGACAGTCAGCTCGACATAGACGTGCTGGCTCAAGTTGCGCACCTCGCGCTGGACATCGAGTGAATCCTGGGCAGACTGGGAGATGATCCGCAGCTCGCGCAGCACCTCAACCGGAGAGGTTTCCTGATCTACGCTCAGAGCACCAAACCGTCCGGCGATCTTGACGCTGAGCGCGATTAGGTCCACGAGCAGCATGTAGGTCTTCTCGAAGCTGGATAAGACGCTGTCGGCTCTGGTGCGCTCGGACGGATCATCGGAGTACCACGCGGTCGAGAAGGCCCGTTCGTCGAGGTCGGGCTGAAATTGAGCGACCGCCCACTCCAGCTGCTCGAAGCGGCGACGAAGAGCGTCGAGCGTCTCGTCGTAGCTCATGCGCAACTGCGCGGAGCTCCTTTGCGGTCGATGCGGATTCACGTGGACGCCCCGGCCCTTTCGGCAAATGCGGCGGTTGCCTCACAGGCTCGTTCGGCCAAGAGCTCGCGATCCCGTTGTGTTCGGATCTCAAACCGCTTCATCTGGGCCTGGAGTTCCGGCCAGCGCCCGTCACGATCGACCAGCACGCGTCCGTCGCGCAGGACCTCGATCATCAGCGATGGACGCCGCAGGGCATCCTCCAGCGCCACTACCTCCAGAATGAGGCCCGTGCGTTTGCGCAGACGCTTGGCCAAGGCAACCCGATGGTGCAATCCAGGCTCACGCAGCGCGACGACCAAATCGACGTCTGACTCCACGTGGTCATCGCCACGTGCGACCGAGCCGAACACGACAGCCATCGATACGCCCGGCTCGGTGCGCAGCACGCGGCGAATGCAGCTGAGAGTTGGCCAGTGACGACGTAGGTAGATTCGCTCCGCCACCGGCAACTCCAACCGGTAGGGGGTCCTCCTCGTTCCGCGCAGCGTCCCCAGCGCCCATGCTCTACGCAGGGTTCGCTCGTTGACCTGCAGGCTGTCCGCCAGCTCCTGAAGCGCAAAACTCATATGTCCAGTTTACTAATTTTGTGCGTCCAAATCAAACATCCACGGCCGCGCGGATGATCGCAGCCCAATGCCGCCACGCTGGCTGAGGCAGCGCGTACGTCGACGGGGTCGGCACCGGCTTATACATGCACGCGGCGTGCCGGGACGTGTAGTACGCTACGGGTGTGAAGGCAGCGACCCACCGTCTGAACGTCACGCTCGACTCCGAGCATGCAGCTCGGCTGGCACGGTTGGCCGAGCGCACGCATGTGCAGGAGGGAACGCTCGCTCGCTCGCTGCTGTCGATGGCGCTTGACGAGGCCGACCCTGACCCTCGTACGATCACCGCGCTGCTCGACGGTATCCCGGGTGCCTATGAGCGCGCCCAACTGGGGTTGAAGCAGGTCGCTGAAGGCAAGACCGTCCCTCTCGACGTGCTGTAATTCTCATGAGACCCAGAGCGTGACACCCGTCGAGTTGAGCCTCGCTGCGATCGAGGATCTCGATCGGATGATCGTCACTCACAGTCTTCCCGTCGACACGCGTGCTCGCGTAAAGCGTTCGCTGGGCATCTTGGAGCAATTTCCGTTGGTCGGTCGTCAGTTGGAGGGGAGATGGCAACCTCTGCGCCTCCTGATCGGTCCGTGGCGATGGCTCCTGCTCGTCTATCTCTACGATGAGCATGACGACCTAATTGTCGTGATCACGGTCCAGGACGCACGATCATCTTCCGCTGCCACCTCAGGCTGAGACTTCGCTGAGTCGCCCGCGTACTGCGGAGTTTTTCTTCCCGGCTGTCTGCAGGGACCAGGACCATGTCTACCACGAACTGAGGTCAACAACCAGGTCCCGCCACTTTAGCTCGGGACTTCTCGCAGTCGCTCCAGCGGGCTGACGGCAAAGGAAAGGGCGCGGCATAAGCCGCGCCCTTTCCATATCAATATGCCATCCGACGAATGTCAGTCCGACGGATCGTCATTCCTGGCTAGGAATCGAAGGCCCGCCCACCCAGCGTGGCGTGCTTCGCGTGTGCTGGCCGATCGGAGATCCCGTCGATCTCCGATCGGTAAGGACGCCGCCAGGGGCTCCGAGACTAGGACTTCGGGTGCCAGCCGCGGCCTTTCTTCTCCAGTTTGCCTTCCTGCTCGAGGCTGGGAAGGACGCGGTAGAGGTAGTTCTGCTTGATGCCCATCTTCGCGGCCAGCTCGGGAATCGTGATACCGGGCTGACCCTGGACGAACGAAAGGGCCTGAGCGGCACGCGTGCCGCTGCCTTTGCGCCGTCCGACTTTCCCCGCGGGGCGTCCTACTTTCCCGGCCGGACGACCCACTTTGCCGGCGGGACGGCCGACTTTTTTGCCTGTGCCGGCGGGGCGGCCTACTTTTTTGCCCGATCCGGCGGGACGGCCGACTTTTTTGCCTGACCCGGGAGGACGGCCTACTTTTTTGCGCCCCCCCGTGGGGGCGGCGACGGTGGCAGCAACGGCCGCGGCCGCTTTGCGGCCGGAGCCACGCGGGCGCCCCGGTCCACGACGGCGAGTGGTGGTCGCGGCCGTGGCGGCGGCGGGGGTGGTTGAGGTCGACGATGCGCCCACTCCGTCGAGTGCCGAAGCGGCAGCCTCCAGGCGACGATACTCGTCGACCAGCGGAGCAAGCTCCTTCAGACGGTCGGTGATCTCTCGGCGCTTCTCGTCAAGAAAGTCAGTCACGGTTGGATCCTCTTCATTAGTGTAAATGTGAGCTCAGTCACATTATTCATAGCTCTCCAGTATCACCTTACACGATCTTTCCTGGAAAACAGTGACGGTGGGAGATATGCAAAACACCCGTCTCCGGTCGCCGGAGCGTATGGAAGCGGGGCGGGAGGCCGGTCGGCGACGGTCTGCGGGCCGTGCCGGAAACATCGCCCACACCGACGGTCTGCGGGCTGTGCCGGAAACATCGCCCACACCGACGGTCTGCGGGCCATGCCGGAAACATCGCCCACACCGACGGTCTGCGCTTATTTGGAAACAGGCTCGAGCTGAGCGCGCAGGCGTTCGAGCGTGTGCGTGGCCTCGCGCTCGGGTATGCCACCGACGAGCGCGCGGCTGACGATTGCCCCGATCGGGCCGAGCGGGGGACGGAACTCGTTGGAATAGCCAAAGTGTGTGCCACCGTCCGCTGTGGGGCGCAGGACGTATTCCGTGCGCGCACGCGAGCGGGCCGGCCCGCGACCCTCCCACACGGCTCGCCGGCAGGGGCGGCAGTCGACGAGCTTCCAACGAACATCGAGGCTGACCCCGCGCAGGTGGATCTGCTGATCCATCCTGTAGCCCTCGTGCGGTGGCCCCTCGTCGGCGTGGTGCAGCTCGCGGTGAACCGTCACCCAGTCGGCGAGGCGATCCGGGTCCATCACCAGCTTCCACACATCCGCTGGTGGGGCGGCGATCTGAATCGAGGCGGTGACGATGCTCATCGGCGGGGAGAGAACGGTACCCGGCATGCGGCGGGGTGTATGCGCCGAGCATTCACCGCGCTGCGAACTGCGCCGCTCACCGCGCTGCGACCCGCGCCGCTCACCGCGCTGTTCACAGTGCTGTCCACCGCGCTGTTCACCGCGCCGCGAGAGGCTCGAATTCCTCCCACACGCGCAGCGCGTGTTCGACGGCGGAGTCGAAGGAGCGCAGCTCGACGTCGAGCAACTCCGCGGCTGAGCGGTCGCGGGGAAGGAGATCGCCTTGGAGGCTCTCCATCAGCGGCAGGATCAATTCGGGATCCTCCGCGGCGATTGCGGCGGCGACGCGCCCCGCGACGGGCGTGAAGTTCACACCGAAACGGAGGACCGGACGGCGTACGAGCATCGAATCGGCGATCCGGGAGATCATTTCTCCATAGGTGAGGATGTCGGGTCCACCGATCTCGAGCGTGCGCCCCGTCACCGACACGGTGGTCGCGGCCGCGGCGAGCATCGCGATCACATCGCGCTCGTCGATCGGCTGCGTGCGAAACGAGCGCCAGGCGGGCAGCGTGAGTACCGGCAGGCGCTCGACGAGGCGGACGAGGAAGCGAAACGAGCGCGAGCGCGCGCCGATTACGATCGAGGCGCGCAGGGCGAGCGAATCGGGGACGGCGTCGAGCAGGATGCGCTCGACAGACCCGCGACTGGTGAGATGACGCGAGGCCGCGCGATCGTGGGGAAGCAGGCCACCGAGATAGACGATTCGCGCGACGCCCGCGCGCGAGCACGCCTCGGCGAAATTATCGGCCGCGATTCGCTCGCGCTCCGCAAATGGCATTGAACCGCCAGAGGGATGCTCCATCGAGTGAATCAGGTAGTAGGCGACATCGACCCCGGCGAGCGCGGCGGCGAGCCCAACGCCGGAGAGCGCGTCACCGCGGAGCACCTCGACCTCGCCGGCGAGATCGGTGGTGCCGGGGACGGTGGTGCCGGGGACGCTGGCGCCATCCGAAAACGCCGCCGTCGCCGTGGTCCTCGCCAGCGCCGCGGTGACCCGCGCGGGGTCGCGGCCGAGCGCGCGGACGGCGTGCCCGTCGGAGAGCAGGCGCGGGACGAGCAGCGAGCCGACGAAGCCGGAGGCGCCGGTGACGAGGATGCGCATCGCCACAGATGATGACGCCGATCGGGCCAGGGTCCGGGGTGGGGCGGTGCGGAGGATGAATGCGACGATCCGCACGCCGCCGGGCCGAGATCTCCGGAAAGTGCACGGAAAACCGTCAGAGCGTCACGAGATGGTGACTTATCGGGGATCGAGGTGGGTAGAAATTGTTTTGTCTGCGTTTTGCGGGAAGGCCCTTCCTCGTCCCTTGAGTGGGCGCGCGCGCGGTGCTTTGATGGCTCGGCCGGTCCACCCGGCCCGTCCACTGAAGAGCAACGAAGCGAAGGGGAGCGAGTGCCAGCGAAGCAGCAGAGCAAGCGGCCGGGGAAACGGCCGGCGCGGAAGGTCACCTGCGAGGACTGCTTCTTTCACACGAACATGCTCTGCGCTCTGGATCTCGCCGAGCCGTGCTCGACGTTCAGACCCAGCGAGGCCGAGCTGCGCCCGCCACAGCAGCTGCGGTTCGTGTTCCGCCAGGAGCGCCGCTCGCGCGCGGCCTGGGCATTTCCCTCAGCGCAGGAGCAGGCGGCGCTGCACACGTCGTAGTTGTTGTGTGGTTCGGGCGGTGCATGCACCGCCCGCGGGGCGGCACATGTGCCGCCCCGAGACGCGCCGCATGCGGCGCGTCATCCGTCGGCGCATGCGCCGACGGCGGGGGCGTGCATGCACGCCCCCGGGCAGTGCCGCATGCGGCACTGCCTCCTCTCAACCGTCTTTCTGGTCACCCTCGCGGGCGGCGATCCAGTTCGCGCCGGGGGTGTCGGACAGGCCGTGGGCGATGATCGAGCAGAAGACGACGAGCGCGGTCAGGTCGAAGATGCGCGTGCCGTTTGAGATGTTCTGGTCGAGGACGAGCAGCGCGAAGGTCATCGTGGCGACGCCCTTCGGCCCGAACCAGCCCATGAACAGGCGGGTGGCGCGGTCGGTCGAAGTTCCCAGCAGGGCGACCCACACCGCGAGCGGGCGTGCCACGAGGAAGACGACGGCGAGGAACACGACCGCCGGCCAGCCCTCGCGCGTGAGCGCGTTCAGCGTGAGCAGCGAGCCGAACACGAAGAAGATGCCGAGCTTGACGATCTCCACCAGCTCGTCGGCGCGCTGCTCGAAGTGCAGGCGCAGGTCGGGGCGGCGGATGCCGAGCACGATCGCGGCGACGAACACCGCGATGAAACCGTTGCCTTTCGGTGTGAGCACGGTCAGCCCGTAGGTGGTGAAGGCGACGCCGAGCGCGAACAGCGACTTCTGGTGGGCCGGGATCTCGTGCTCCCGCGCGTGCGGTTGTGGCATCAAAAGCGACGCCAGCCAGCCGCAGGCGAGCCCGTAGAGCAGGCCGAGGCCGAGGTCCTGGAGCACGAAGCGTCCCCAGTGAAAGCTCCCTGCGCCGACGCTCAGCGCTGCCAGCAGGGCGAGCACGGCCGGCAGCGCGAGGCCGTCGTTGAGCCCGGACTCGAGGTTCAGCGAATGGCGGATCACGCGGGGTACGCGGAGGTTGGTGACGATGCTCGAAGTCAGCACGGGGTCGGTCGGCGAGAGCAGCGCGCCGACGAGGAAGGACTCGGTCCAGGAGAAGCCGATCAGCGCGTGCGCGGCGACGGCGGCGATCGCGGCGGTGATCGGCATCGCCAGCACGAGCTTGCGCGCGGGCAGATGCCACTCGCTTTTGAGCATCTCATCCTCGACCTCGAGACCGTCGCGGAACAGGATCACGATCAGCGCGGCGAACGCGAGATCCTCGACGAAGCCCGATTTGGCGCGGAAGTCGATCCAGCCGAAGCCGCCGGGGCCGAGCAGGAAGCCGGCGAGCACGAACAGCGCGGTGAGCGACAGAAACGAACGCTGCGCCAGGCCGGAGAGCAGCGCGCCGGCGATCAGCAGCAGGCCGAGCACGGTGGCGGTCGCCTGGAAGCTCGGCATCGGGCCTAGCCTTTCACGTGCCGCGGCCGGTTGGCGGGGCGGGGGCGGCGCGGAGTTTCGATCTGTCGCGCGAGTGACCTCGACCACGTGCGCGCCACCCCGGCACGGTCGATCGGCGCGGAGACCCGATTGGGAGATCGCGAGGGGGGTATATTTGGACGAACCCAACAATCTTTCGGCATAGGAATGGTGGCCAGCATGGCGGCAAAGGACAGCATCGGCAAGGCAGGCGCGGCGGCGCGTAAGGCGCAGAGCAATCAGTATCTGCAGCGCTTGATCGAAGACGAGGACCTGCGTGGCAACCTGCTCACCGCGTACGCCGCGGCGCGCGGCGTGTACGGGCGCATGAGCAACGGCAAGCCCGCGAGCAAGGCGCTGTTCGAGGACAGGAAGCTGCAGCGCGAACTGCGCGACGCGGCAAACGCCCTGCGCGATGCGTCGAGCGCGCTGAACGAAGGTCCGAAGAAGAAGCGTCGCAAGGGCGGACTTCCTCGCACGCTGCTGCTGCTGACGTTTGCGGCGACACTGGCGCTGGTGCTGAGCGAGGACCTGCGCTCGAAGGTGCTCGACCTGCTGTTCGGCGCCGAGGAGGAGTTCGACTACAGCTCGACCACCGCTCCGGCCGAGCCCGCGCCGGTCGGCTCGGCCGCCTGAGCTGAGTGAACCCCCGGCCGCGAGGATGAGGACAGCCGTGGACGCCGTCGTCGTGGACCCTCCCCCGGCGACGGGGGAAGCGGGCGGCAAGTCGCTGTCGGGGGAGAAGGCGCAGCGGATCGTCGAGGCGATGCGCCACAGTGTCGCCAAGCGCGGCGCCGCGGCCTCGACCTTCGAGCATGTCGCGCGTGAAGCGGGCGTCTCGCGGGGGCTGCTGCACTACTACTTCGCCACCAAGGAGCAACTGCTCGTCGAGGCCGTCCGCCGGGATTGCGAGCTGCGGCTGGAGATCCTCGAGCGTCAGTTGGCGGGCGCGCAGACGGCGGATGACTTCATCGCGCTGATGGCGCAGAACCTGCAGGAGACGGTCAGCGAGGACCCCGACTTCGTGACGCTCGTGTTCGAGCTGTTCACACTGTCGCGTCGCAACGCGGAGATCGCGGCGGAGTACACCGCATTGATGCGCCGCACGCGCGATCAGGTCGCCGGGATGCTCGCCTCGGCGCAGGATGAGGGCGTGCTGCGGCTGAATGCCGACCCGGAAGCGATCGCCGAGATCCTGTTTTCGCTCGGCGACGGGTTCGCGCTGCGGATGCTCGCGGAGCCCGAGCGCGACTTCACCGCGACGGTCAGCGCGGGCATCATGTGCGTGCGTGCGCTGCTGGCTGACTGACCCCACTTATAATCCAGCGGAATGCCCATCTACGAGTACCGGCGCCCCGACGGGACGACGTTCGAAATCCAGCAGTCGTTCAGCGATGAGACGCTGACTCACGACCCGGAGACCGGGGTGAAGGTCCAGCGCGTGCTGCATGCGCCGGCGGTGCACTTCAAGGGGAAGGGCTTCTACAACACCGACTACGGCACGCGCAAGCGCCAACGCGAGACCGCGGCCGCCGCGGAGGGTTCGAAATCCTCGGAGGGCTCCTCAGGAGACGCCTCGGCGAAGGGCGACTCGTCTTCATCGTCGGACTCCTCCTCTTCTTCTCCATCATCATCATCATCCTCATCCGAGGGCGGCTCGTCCGGGGCGGATACGAAGAAGAGCGATGCGGGCGCGAAGGACACGAAGAAGTCGAAAGACGCAAAGCCCGTCGCGGCCAAGAGCTGACGGCCGTCTCCCGTCCAGGCCGCCTCGTTCACCGGTCCGTTCCGCGCCGCACTCCTCCCAACAGTGCCTCAGCCCTTGTGCTGCCCCGGATCGCCCGAAGGTTCACCCCGCCTCAAAGCGCGCGACGTCCGCGCGACGCGCGGCTTCGGAAATCGTCAAGCCTTCTTCGCCGCTCGGCAGCGTCGTCTGTCCGGTCGGCTTCAGCACATGGGTGGGCGGGGTTCCCGTTACCGCGAGCGCGGCGAACATACCGAGCAGTTCCATGCCGCTCATGTCGGAGATGATCGCCGGCGGTGCGTTCCAGGCGATCAACGGCATACGCAGAAAGCTCGACGGTGAGAGCAGCCGGGACTTCATGTCGTTGAACAGCGCCTGCTGGTGTTCCTCGCGCTGGATGTCGCTCTCGTTCGGCGCGCACAGGTTCTCGCGGGTCCGTGCGAGCGCGAGCGCCTGCTTGCCGTCGATGTGGTGGGTGCCCGGGGGCAGGCGCAGCGTGAAGCCGCCGTCGGCCGAGCCGCCGTCGAGCTTCGAGATGATGCAGCCCCCCGTGTAGTTGACCCCGCCCATCGCGTCGATCAGCTGTGGGAAGTTTTCGAAGTTGACTTCGACCATGTGATTGATTGGGATGCCGAGCCAGTGCTTGATCACCGAGATCGACTCCGCGGGCCCACCGAACTCATGCGCGGCGTTGATCTTCTGTGGGCCGTGCCCGGGAATTTCGACGATCGTGTCGCGCGGGATCGACAACCGCGCCGCATGCCCACCGCCGGTGCGGATCAGCATGATCGTGTCCGAGCGGCCCGGCCCCGTGGTTTCGGCGCCCGGTTCCTTCGAGTTCTTCTGGCGGCGGTCTGAGCCGAGCACGAGGATGTTGTTGGCGCTCGTCAGCGGGAAGCCCGCCGGGTCGAGCACGGCGGCGACGTTCGACGGCGGGGCGGTGCGCTCGAACTGCGAGCTGAGCAGGAACAGCACGAGCGAGAGCAACAGCCAGCCGGCGACGAGCGCGAGCAGGGCGAGGATGATCCGTTTCGGTTTCGCCCAGCGCCGCCAGCGCGTTTCGGCGCGATCGCCGTCTCCTTCCACCGCTCCACCGGTGCGCCCATTTCCCCGTCCCGGTCCAGATCCGCCGGCGCGCCCATCCGCCTGACGCGGCGACCGTGGCGAGGAGCCCGGCGTGAGGCCCGGCGTCTGAAGCTCCTCTTCGCGGCGAGGCAGCAGCCGGCGGCCCGCTCGATAGCGGGTGTATTTAGGCGGTGGCTCGTCGTCGGGGGACATGCTAAGCACCCTATATTTGCCGGATGACCTCTGCGGGTGCGCCAGGCGGACGGCTCGTGGTGTGCGCGACGCCGATCGGCAATCTCCAGGACGTGACGTTGCGCGTGCTCGATGCATTGCGCGAGGCGGATGTGGTGGCGTGCGAGGACACGCGTCACACGCGGGTGCTACTCGATCGCCACGGAATCACGGCGAAGTTGGTCAGCTATCACGAGCACAACGAACGGGCGCGCGCGAGTGAGCTGGCTGCCCGGGTTGGTGCCGGGGAGCGGGTGGCGCTCGTCAGCGACGCAGGGATGCCGTTGATCTCCGACCCGGGGTACGCGCTCGTACAGGCGTGCGTCGAGGCGGGCCTTCCGGTCGAAGTGCTGCCTGGTCCGAGCTCTGTGTTGACCGCGCTTGTGGCCTCGGGCATGCCCGCCGAGCGCTGGCGCTTCGTCGGCTTCCTCCCGCGCAAGCGCGCAGAGCGGGAACGCCTGCTGGATCACGCCGCGGAGACGCTCGTCGCGTTCGAGTCGCCGCGGCGTCTCGCTGCAACGCTCACGCAGCTGGCCGCCCGCGACCCCGGCCGTCCGCTGGCGGTCTGCCGCGAGCTGACGAAGCTGCACGAGGAGGTCCGCCGCGGAAGCGCCTCCGAGCTGGCGGAGTACTACGGCGAGAACGCTCCTCGCGGTGAGGTCGTGCTGGTGCTCGGCCCCGCCGCCGGAGCGAGCTCCGACGATCCCATGGGACGCGCGGATGCGCTGGTGGCGTTACGCGCGCTCGTCGACGCCGGCGCGCGCCCGCGGCCGGCGGCGAAGGTCGTGGCGAAGTTGACGGGCCTGGCCGCCAACGAGCTCTACCGGCAGCTCACGAGCGATCCCTGAGCGTGCGCCGAGCGCAGGCGCCCGATGGACGAGGCCGATCCGGGAGGCGAGGCGACCAAACGGTTCTGAGCGCGGCCGGCCGACGCGCGAGCGGTTCTAAGCGGCGCGGCGAAGCGAGCGGTTCTAAGCAGCCGGCGCCTCGGCCGGCTTCTGGCGCTTGCGACCCTTGTGATCGGTGCGCCCCGTGCCGATGCACTCGCGGCAGACGACCCACTTGCCTGTGTCCGGTGGTGGGACGTCCTTGGTCCACCACGTCCAGCCCGCTCCGCCGCAGACCTTGCAGCGGTCCTGCTCGTGGATCAGGCGGTCGCTCTGGGTCATGCGCGAAGCCTACTTCCTCGCTCGCGTGAGTCAAGCGCTGATCTCGCTGCCGGAGCTCGCATCGAGCCTGGATCGAACCCTCCGATCGCAGTGCGTCAGTAGCCTGGGGCGGACAGTGTCCTTTTATGTGACCACCCCGATCTACTACGTCAACGCGGCGCCCCATCTGGGTCACGCGTATACGACGATCGCCGTCGACGCGCTCGCGCGCCATCATCGCCAGCGTGGCGAGGACGTGTTCTTCCTGACGGGCACCGACGAGCACGGCGAGCCGGTCGCCGACGCGGCGCACGCGCTGGGGATCGAGCCGCTGCAGCTGGCCGACAAGAACGCCGAGCGCTTCAAGGCGCTCGTGCCGCAGCTCGGCGCGGCGAACGACTTCTTCATCCGCACGACCGATCCCCAGCACATGGCGAAGGTCCAAGAGGTGCTCACGCGTGTGCGTGAGAACGGGTTCGTGTACGAGGGCACCTACGAGGGTTGGTATTGCCCGCGCTGTGCGGACTTCAAGGCCGAGAACGAAGTCGACGAGGGCAACCGCTGTCCGATCCACCACATCGAGCTGACGCGCGAGCAGGAGGAGAACTACTTCTTCCGCCTGTCCGCCTTCCAGGAGCGGTTGGAGCGGCTGTACGCCGAGCGCGAGGACTTCGTCGCGCCGCGCACGCGCTACAACGAGGCGCTCTCGTTCCTGCGCTCGGGGTTGCGCGACGTGCCGCTCTCGCGGCACAAGCTGACCTGGGGCGTGCCCGTGCCGTGGGATGAGGAGCACGTGTTCTACGTGTGGTTCGACGCATTGCTGAACTACTACTCCGCGCTGTCCTACGCGCCCGCGCCGGCGGCGAATCCGATCGCGAACGAGCGGCCGGGCTCCGATGCGGCGGACGAGGATCTCACGGCGCAGTTCTGGCCGGCCAGCTACCACGTGATCGCAAAGGACATCCTGCGCTTCCACGCGATCTACTGGCCGGCGCTGCTGATGGCGGCAGAGCTGGAGTTACCTGAGCGGATCTTCGTGCACGGCTATCTGCTGATGGACGGCGAGAAGATGTCGAAGTCGCTCGGCAACGTGCTCGACCCGTTCGCGGTGATCGAGCGCTTCGGCGCCGACGCGCTGCGCTTCTACCTGCTGCGCGACGTGCCCTTCGGCCAGGACGGCTCGGTCTCGACGGCCGCCTTCGAGCAGCGCTATGCGAGCGAGCTGGCGAACGACCTCGGCAACCTCGCCAGTCGCACGCTCGCGATGATCGTCCGCTACCGCGACGGCGCTGTGCTCGCGGGCGAGCCGGACCCGGTGCTGATCGGTGACTTCGATGGCCTGTCCGCCCGCGTCGAAGCGCTGATCGGCAACGCCGAGCTGACGCTCGCGCTCGAGGAGATCTGGGAGCGGGTGCGTCGCTTGAACCGCTACGTCGAGGAGCAGGCGCCATGGCAGCTGGCCAAGGACGAGTCACGCGCCGGCGACCTGGACCGCGTGCTCGGCACGCTCGCCGAGGGACTGCGCGTGGTGGCGGTGCTGCTCTGGCCGTATCTGCCGGCGAGCTCCGAGCGGCTGCTCGCCGCGCTCGGTGCGGGTGGGGGGGCTCTCGATTTGTCGCTGGCGGGTGCGACGCTGGGGGCCGGGAAGATCGAACGGGTGAGCAAGATCGAGTCGCTCTTTCCCAAGGATTTGTGAGCGCGTCGATGATCGATTCGCACACCCATCTGCACCTCTGCGAGCCGCCTGACGCGGAGCTGGTGGCGAGCGCGGAAGCGGTCGGCGTGACACGGATGCTGACGGTGGGCACCGACGGCGCGTCCTCGCGCGCGGCGCTTGGCGCTGCCGAGGCGTTCCCCCATGTGTATGCGGCCGTCGGCTGGCATCCGAACGAGGCGCGGGGCTTCGACGACGCCGATCTCGCCGAACTGCGCGCGCTGGCTGCGCACGAGCGCTGCGTGGCGATCGGCGAGACGGGCCTGGACTTCTACCGCGAGACCGCGCCGCCGGCCGACCAGGAGCGCGCGTTCGCCGCGCAGATCGCGCTCGCGCGCGAGACGGGCAAGCCGCTGGTGATCCACACGCGCGCGGCCGACGACGCGACGCTCGCCCAGCTCGAGAGGGAAGCCGAGGGGTGCAGCGTGGTGATCCACTGCTTCTCGATGCCCGCGCGCCTGGACGAGTGCTTGGCGAGGGGCTATGCGATCTCGTTCGCCGGCAATGTCACGTACAAGAACGCCGGCGATCTCGCCGAGGCGGCGCGGCGGGTCCCGGAGGACCATCTGCTGGTGGAGACCGATGCCCCGTATCTGACTCCGCAGATGGTGCGCAAGGAACGCAACCAGCCGGCTTTCGTAGCGCACACCGTGGGCTTTCTCGCGGAACTCCGGGGGGTCTCCGTGGAGGAGCTCGGCGCGACGGTGGAGCGAAACGCGGCCGGGGTGTTTGGTTGGTGAATGAGCTCTTGGGGGCCGTTCCGCGATCGGGCGTAGGCAATGACGCTCCGCGGCGGCCGGGCGAGGGCCGGGCAGTAGAGCGAGATGGCGCACCGCCGGTCGATACACCCGCGGCGCCGGTCCAGCCGAGCTTGCGACGGCTGAAGCAGTTCGGTGTTCGCCCCGATCGCGAGCTGGGCCAGAACTTCTTGATCGACTCGAACATCCTCGGCGTGATCGGTCGCGCGGCGGAGCTCGACAGAGAGGACGTCGTGTTGGAGATCGGCGGTGGCCTGGGCGTGCTGTCGGAGTACCTGGCCGAGCGCGTCGAACACGTGCATGTGATCGAGCTGGACAGACGCTTGGAGGATGCGCTGAACGACGCGGTCGGGCGACTGGAGAACGTGAGCGTGCACTGGGGGGATGTAATGACGATCGATCTGGCGGGGCTTTCACCGAAGCCGACGAAGGTCGTCGCGAACCTCCCCTACGGGGTCGCGGCCGGCGCGTTGCTGCGCACGATCGAGGAGCTGCCGAGCGTGGACAGCTGGGTGGCGATGGCCCAGCGCGAGGTCGGTGAACGGCTGGCCGCCAAGCCGGGGAGTGGCTCCTATGGTGTGCCGTCGGTGATCGCTCAACTCGCGTGCGAGGTGCAGGTGCTGAGGCAGATCCCGCGCACGGTGTTCCATCCGGTGCCGAACGTCGACTCGGTGCTGGTGGGAATGCGTAGACGTGAACAGGCGGCCACTAGAGCCCTGCGGGGATTGGTCAATGGAGCGTTCGCCCACCGGCGCAAGACCCTGGTTGGCTCGCTCGCGCTGTCGGGCGGATCGGGATCCCGCCCATCCAACTGCCGCGAGGAGGTGCGCCACGCGCTGGAACAACTCGGCCACCCCGGGGACGTGCGGGCCGAGCGCCTCTCACCTGAGGATTTTCGGGCGCTCGCGAAGGCACTCGAGCTATGAGCCACGACGCCTCCTCCGACCCGGGAATCGCGCCGGGGATCGCGCACGCGCACGCGCGGGGCGCCGAGGCAGGGAGCCTCCCCGCGCGGGCGCTTGCCCCGGCGAAGGTCAACCTCGGCCTGTTCCTCGGACCGACGCGAGCCGCGGACGGAAGGCACGAGCTGGTGACGGTCATGCAATCGGTCTCGCTGGCCGACGAGCTCACCCTGGAATGGGCGCCCGCTGGGGTAGGACACGACGAGGTCGTCTGTCCCGGGGTCGCCGGCTCTCCCGCGGAGAACCTGGCCGCGTTGGCGTTGAGGGCCTTTCGCACGGCCACCGGCTGGGATGCCCCGCCGCTGCGGCTGTCGATCCTCAAGCGGATCTCCGTCGCCGCCGGTCTCGGAGGAGGCTCGGCGGACGCGGCCGCGGCGCTGCGGCTGGCCAGGCACGCTTCGGGTCTCGGCGACGATCGGTTGCTCCAGCAAATCGCCGTCGCGCTGGGCGCGGACGTGCCCGCGCAGATCGCCCCCGGGCGCTGGCTTGCCGGCGGCGCCGGTGAGCGCCTGGAGGGCCTGGCGGACCCCAACCCGGCGTCGTTCGGCCTGCTCGTGCTGCCCGCGACGGCCGGGTTGTCGACCGCCGAGGTGTACAGGGAGGCCGATCGCCTGAACCTGGGACGCTCTGGGGAGGCCCTCGAGGAGTGTCGCGAAGCCCTGCGCCGGGCGCTCGAGCTGAGCGCGCCGGTGCCGGCGAAGCGCGAGCTGCTGGAGAACGATCTGCAGCGCGCGGCGATCTCACTGCGTCCGGAGATCGCGCTTGCGCTCGACGAACTGCGCGAGGTGGGAGCGGACATCGCAATCCTCAGCGGCTCGGGTCCCACGGTCGTGGGCCTGTTCCCCCACGCCAACGGACTGGGACGCGCCGAACGGGCCGCCGCCGGGCTCGCCGGTCGAGCGCCCGAGCCGATCTGCGCGACACCGGTCGATGCCGACTTCGCACGTGTGACCTCTGCTTGAGGCACAATGACGCCGGGATGAACCGGACAACCATCAACGATCTCGTGGCCGTCTGTGCCGGGGTCTTCGGGCTGGCGCTGTACGTCGGTCTGATCCTTGCGCCGGCGTGGACTTCCTACTCGCGCCTGTGGGAGCGGGTGGCCGCGAGCATCCTGTCGTTGTATGTGCTCGCGGTGTTCGTCGGCATCGGCGTGGCCGGGGCGCTCGCCGCCGTCTACTACTGGGGCTGACGCGATGTCCGGGCGCCCAGGGGCCGACGCGATGTCCGAGAACTTAGGGAGCTGAGCGATGCCCGAGAGCCCAAGCTCAGATCTGGCGGCACTCGACGCGATCACCGAAGCGGTCGAATCCGGGGCCGGTCTGCCGGAAGTGGTGCGCGCGGCGGGCAAAGCGCTGGAGGCGAGCCTCGCCGTGGCGGACGCGATGGGGGCGACGCTCGCGGTCGCGGCCCGCTCGCCGGCGGAGGAGCGCGCGCTGCTCTCCCAGGGGGAGGGCGTGATCAGCATCCCCCTGCGCGTAGCCGACGCGGTCGTGGGAACGCTGTACATGCGCGCGAAAACCGAGCCCAGCGCGTCGATGCGCAGGCTGCTCGTGACGATGATCGCCTCGGAGGTCGAGCGCGTGCGCGCGCCCGAGCGGCTCTCCGAGACGGCCGCGGCGGACTTCCTGGGCGCGCTGTTGCGCCGCGAGCTGACCGATCGCGAGGAGCTGATCGCCCAGGCACGCGGGCTATCGCTGGAGGTCGAGGACGGCGCCAGCGTGATCGTCGCCCGTGCCCTCCCCCAGGCGCCGACCGACGAGGGCTGGCGCGCGCGCGTGCGCGCGGTCGCCGAGCGTGGCGCGCGGGCCGTGGTCAGTCGTTCGATCGCCGCCCTGTCCGAGCGCGACGGGACGGTCGGCGCCGAGGTCCTGCTGCTCGTGCCGGGTGGCGAGGAGGCGCTGGCCGCGCGCGCGGCCGAGGCGGTCCTGCGTGAGATGGAGGCTGCGCTCGCCGGCTATACGTTCGCGATCGGTCGCAGTCGGATCGCCGAGGATCCCGCCGACTTGCCACGCGCGGTCAGCGAGGCGCTGCTCGCGGCAAACGTCGCCCAGGGTGGCTCGGACGGCCCGGCGCTCGCCTTCGAGCAGACCGGCGCCTACCGGCTGCTGCTCAGCGCGATGAGCGAGAACCCCGCCGAGCTGCAGCGCTTCTACGCCGAGACGGTCGAGCCGCTGGTCGCCTACGACGAGCAGTACGAGACCGACCTGATGCGCACGCTCGAGACGTTCCTCGAGGCCGATGGCAACGTCGCGGGGACCGCCCAGCGGCTGTTCACGCACCGCCACACGATCTACTACCGCCTGGAGCGCGTGCGCGACCTCTCGGGGCTGGACGTCAGCTCCAGCGACGGGCGCGAGAAGCTCAGCCTCGGATTGAAGTCGATGCGCGTGCTCGGCATCTCATCGGCGGGCGGGCCCGCGCTGGAGGCCGGCGCGGAGGGCGGCCGTGTCCCGCGCGGATCCGGCCGGCGTAGCTAGCCCCGCGCGCCGAACTCGACGGCATAGGTTGCACCCGCCGCCCCGTTTTCGACGACGGACGGCACGGCGGCGGTGGCGCTGACACCGGCATCGCGGTAGTAAGCGGTGAGGATGATTTCGCGGTGTGGCGGGGAGGCCATCCATTCGCTGACGACATGCGCCGGGGTTGCGTAGGCGCCCGTGCCCCAGGCGATGTTCTGCCCGGTGGCGAGGCTGGTCGCGTGGGCTCCGTAGCGCGTCGCTTCGATCAGCGTCGCCGGCGTCTCGCCGGGTGGACGGTTGTCGGCGAAGTAATTCCAATGCACCATGTCGCTGACCTGCGTGGTGGCCACGCTCTGCAGTTCGCGGTTGGACCGCAGCGGTTGCAGGCGGTAGGTGGCCCGGATCTGGTCGATCAGGCAGAGGGTCGACGCGTCGATCGCCGCCATGTTGGTGTTGTTCGGCACGAGGCTCGCGTCGGCGCAGGAATGGGGTTTCGCCTTCGCGGTGGCGCTCAGCGCGCTCGCGGTGCCCGACGGCAAGCCGGCGAGGATCAGCGACGCCGCGACGAGCACCGACAGCCTGGGGACGAGCGCCGACAGCCTGGGGACGAGCGCTGACAGCCTGGGGACGAGCGCCGACAGCCCGGCAGCGGGTACGCGGCAGGCATTCCTCCCCGATGTCCGCTCTCCCCAGAACAAAGTGCAGGCATGCTTGCAGAAGCAGGAGATCGAGGCATCACGTCGCTGTAAATTCCCGCTCCTTCCGAGAATTAATGTCCTGGAAGCCCACTCATCTCGGCCACGGGTCGGTCGGGACGCTCGGTGGCCGGGGCGCGTGCGAGGATATGGCAGCCAGATGGGGAGTCGTCCAAGGGCAGGACATCAGGTTTTGGTCCTGAGAATCGGGGTTCGAATCCCTGCTCCCCAGTCGTCGTGTTGGTCCCAGTTGTGTCGGTGTCCCAGGTAGGGGGTTCGTGGGGGGAGCCTGCTCCCCCCACGCTCTCGATTCCCTGCTCCCCAGTCTCTGTTCGGCGGTGAATCGAGCTAGCATCCTCGGGGTGACTCCGGCGCCGACCGTCCTAGTCCTCGCCGCGGGCCAGGGGACGCGCATGCGCTCAGAGACGCCGAAGGTGCTGCACGAGCTGTGCGGCCGGCCGATGGTGCTGTGGCCGGTGCGCGCCGCCCTGGAGGCGGGGGCGGCGCGGGTCGTGGTCGTCGACTCGCCCCAGCGCGCGCTCGCGGAGGTACTGCCCGACGGCGTCGAGCTGGCGGTGCAGCCGAGCTCGAACGGCACCGGCGGCGCGGTCACCGCGGCTCTTGCGCAGCTGGGCTCGGGGCTCGACGACGGGGCGATTGTGGTCGTGCTCAGCGGCGACGTGCCGCTCGTCAGCGTGGCGGCGATCCGCGGCCTGGCCGAGGTGCACGCGCAGGGCGGCGCGCCGGCCACGATGGTGACGACGGTGCTCGACGATCCCACCGGCTACGGGCGGGTCGTGCGCGGGGCCGACGGCGCGGTAGAGCGCGTGGTGGAGACCAAGGCGGACGGCGACGCGAGCGCCGAGGAGCTCGAGATCAAAGAGGTCAACACCGGCATATTCGCCTTCGACGCGGCCGCGCTGCAGGGCGCGCTGCCGCGCCTGAGCGCCGATAACGCCCAGGGCGAGCTGTATCTGCCGCAGGTGCTCGATCTCTTGCGCGCCGACGGTCAAGCGGTCGCGGCGCACATGCTCGCGGACGAGAGCCTCGTGCTCGGGGTCAACGATCGGGTGGCGCTTGCGCACGTGCGCATGCTCGCCCAGCGCGCGATCAACGAGCGGCACATGCGCGCCGGAGTGTCGATCGTCGACCCCGCCACAACGGTGATCGATGTCGAGGTGCAGATCGGCCGGGACACCGTGATCGAGCCGTTCAGCACGCTCAAGGGCAAGACGTCGATCGGCGAGGGCTGCACGGTGAAGCACTCCTACCTGATCGATGCCCAGCTGGAGGACGGCGTGAGCGTCGGGCCGTTTGCCTACCTGCGCCCGGGCGCGGTTCTGCGGGAGGGAGCGAAGGCGGGGACGTTCGTGGAGATCAAGAACTCCGACATCGGACCCGGCGCGAAGGTCCCGCACCTGTCCTACATCGGCGATGCGGACGTGGGCGCGGGAACAAACCTCGGCGCGAGCACGATCACCGCCAACTACGACGGTCAGAACAAGCACCGCACGACGATCGGCGAGCGAGTGCGCTCGAGCGTGCACGTGTCGTTCGTCGCGCCGGTCACCGTCGGCGACGAGGCATACACGGGCGCTGGGTCGGTGATCGCCGAGGACGTTCCGCCCGGCGCGCTGGGCATGGCGCGCGCGCGGCAGAGCAACAAAGACGGCTACGCCCAGCGGCGCAAGGTTGAGGCCCAGGGGCGCAAGGACAGTGCGCCAGGGCGTGGGGGCGAGTCGCCGGTGCGCGGGGACGGGGCGCAAGGGGCCCGCGAGTCTCGACCGCACGAGGACGAAGCTCTAGACTCCGAGCGGAGATGAGCAGCGCGATGGAGACGAGCTCCCAGACCTCGCCGACGAGCCTGCCGATCGATTACAACAAGCGGCTGATGCTGTTCTCCGGCCGCGCGAACCCGCAGCTGGCCGCGGACATCGCGAAAAAGCTGAACGTCGACCTCGGGCCGGTCACGTTGAAGACGTTCTCCAACGGCGAGGTCTACTGCCGCTACGAGGATTCGATCCGCGGCGCTGACGTGTTCATCGTGCAGCCCACCTGCGGCAACCCCCAGACGGGGGTGACGGCGAACGATTCGCTGATGGAGCTGCTGTTCATGATCGACGCCGCCGTCGGCGCCTCCGCGCACCGCGTGATCGCCGTCACGCCATGGTTCGGATATTCGCGCCAGGACAAGAAGTCCGCGCCGCGCGAGCCGATCTCGGCCCGGCTGGTCGCCCGCATGCTGGAGGCCGCCGGTGCCGACCGGGTGCTGACGATGGACCTGCACGCCGGCCAGATCCAGGGTTTCTTTCAGAAGCCGGTCGATCACATGACGGCATTGTTCATGCTCACGCAGTACTTCGGCGACCTCGGCCTGTCCGACCTGGTCGTCGTCGCGCCGGACGCCGGGCGCGTGAAGCTGAACAAGAAGTTCGCCTCGAAGATCGGCGCCGAGCTGGCGATCCTCGACAAGGAGCGCCCCGCGCAGCAGGTCGCCGAGATCGGCTACGTGATCGGCGATGTGAAAGGTCGCACGGCGGTGATCGTCGACGACATGATCGACACCGCCGGCACGCTCAAGGCGGCGGCGCGGACAGTGCTGGAGGAGGGCGCGTCGAGCGTCTATGCGGCGGCCACGCACGGCGTGTTCTCCGGCGAGGCATTCGAGAACCTCGCGGAGTCCGGCTTGAAGGAGATCGTCGTGACTGACACGATCCCCGTGCACGCGGGCCACCCCGAGAACATCCGCGTGCTGCCCTGCGCGGAGCTCCTGACGGACTCGATCCGGCGGATCTTCACCGACGATTCCGTCAGCGAAGTGTTCGGCGGCGAGAACCAGCTGTTCTGAGACGCATCGTCCTGATCGCCGTTGCGGCGGTGCTGTTCATCGCGATCAGCGGCCTGCTGGCGAGGTTCCTGTCGGCGGAGGGCGTCGAACGCGATGACATCTACGCCGTGCTCCAGGCGCAGGCGGCCGGGAACGTGCAGGGCATGCTCGACGACCAGGCCGGTTGTCGGGAGAGTCCTTCGTGTGTCGCGACCACGCACGCGAACGCGACGAGCTTGCGTAGGAACGGCGCGGTGAAGATCCTTACGCTGACCTCCCCCACGGCCCACACCCTGACAAGCGCCACCGGGATGACGAGGGTGGCCTGGACGGTGATCGGGAAACTGCCGGTCGTGCAATGTGCGCAGGTGCGGCGCACGGGAAGCTTCCTGACTGGCATCGCCGTCACGCTGGTGTCGATCAGTGCGCCGATCCCCAACGAAGCCGATTGCTAGCACGACGACGGTGGCAAACGATCACATCAGCCAAGCAGGGCGTAGATTCTCATCCGGCTGGGCGGGCGGGGTCCGATTCCCGGGTTTTCCGGCCGCCGGGCGGCATGTGCGTGAGAGGAGGAAGGATCGCGGCGCGAGCGGCCGTTGATAGAGTCACGCCCCGGTTATGGCTGAGACGACGACAAAGCTTGATGTAGCGAGCCGCGCGGCGGGCGGTTCGCGCGAGGTGCGACGCCTGCGCCGCAGCGGCCGCGTGCCCGGTGTGCTGTATGGCGGCGGCGGCGACTCGGTGAGCTTCGACGCCGACGCGCGCGAGCTGCGCCTGGCCCTTGCTCGCTCCGGCGCGGTGCTCGACCTGAGTGTCGACGGCGGGAAAGCGACCCCGGTCGTGCTGAAGGAGACCCAGCGCGATCCGGTGCGCGGCGAGACCGTCCACATCGATCTGCTGCGGGTACGCCTCGATCAGGCGATCCACGCGATCGTGCCGATCGAGCTGACCGGCACCGACGACGCTCCCGGCGCGAAGGAGGGCGGCGTGCTCGAGCAGATCACCCGTGAGGTGAACGTCGAGGCGCTGCCGACGGCGATTCCCGAGTCGATCGTGCACGACGTCGGCGAGATGCAGATCAACGACACGCTTTTGCTCTCCGCGTTGACGGTGCCGGAGGGCGTGGCACTGCTGGACGATCTCGAGACGGTCGTCGTGACCCTCTCCCCGCCCCGGCTGCAGACCGAGGCGGAGGAGGAGATCGAGTCGGAGACGGAGCTCGTCGGTGAGGCCGCGGAGGGTGGCGCCGATGACGCTTCCTCTGAGGGCTCCTCCGGGGAGTAGACACCGCTGCGACGCCCCTTTGGCGGTGGTGGCGGCGCGAGCGTCGACTGGCTGATCGTCGGGCTCGGCAATCCCGGCGGCGAGTACGCCGGCACGCCCCACAATGTTGGTTTTGATGTGGCCGATGCGCTGGTCGAGCGCTGGGGCTTGGGCCGGTCGAAGGATCGCTTCAAAGGGCGCCTCGCCGAGGGACGTGCGGGCCTATCTCCCACCGGCTCGTTCACCGAGTCCCTCCTCGGCGGCCCTTCAGATGGCGCACCGGCTGGGATCTCCAACCCCGACACGTTGTCCGCGGCGACTCCTCAGCGTCCGGTCACTCCCCTGCGCGTGGCGGTGCTGACGCCGCAGACCTACATGAACGACGCCGGGCGCTCGGTCGGCCCGGCGCGCGGTTCGCTGAAGCTCCCGCTGGAGCGGGTGCTCGTCGTGCACGATGAGATCGACCTGCCGTTCGGCGAGGTGCGCACGCGCCTGGGTGGCGGATTGGCCGGGCACAACGGGTTGAAGTCGATCAAGCGCGAGCTCGGCGGCACGGAGTTCATGCGCGTGCGGGTCGGTGTCGGCCGCCCCGACAGCACCGACCCGGAGATCGTCTCGGGCTACGTGCTGGGGCGCTGGCGCCAAACGAAGGCCGAGGTGGCCGAGCTGATCGAGCGCGGGGTGGCGGCGGTCGAGCGGGTGCTCGCGGAAGAGCACGAGTAGAAGATGGCGCTGCGCTCGCTGCTGGGGTTGATCGAGGAGGACGCGTCGGCGCGGCGCCTCGCGCGCGAGGGCGGCCATGCGTTCGTGTCCTCGTCGCTGCGGCCCTACGCGATCGCTGCGCTCGCGGACAGCGGCCCCGCCGAGCGGGCGCGCCCGACGCTCGTGGTCGTGGGCGATGACCGCGCGGCGCGCGACATGGCGGCGGATCTGCGCGCCTGGCTGGCGCCGCGGCGCGTGCGCTACTACCCCTCGCGGGGCGTCGCCTACGAGTCGCATCTGACACCGCCGCCGCATCTCGTCGGTCTGCGCGTGGCGGCGCTCGACGCGCTGCTGGCCGCGAAGGACTCAGAGCTCGAGCCCCCTGTCGTCGTGGTCAGCGCGGTGGCGCTGTCGGAGAAGGTGCCCGATCCGGCGCTGCGCCCGCACTCGTTCACGCTGCGCAAGGGCGAGCTGCTCGACCTGGACGAGTGCGCCGCGGAGCTCGTCGCGGCGGGGTATGAACGCGTCGAGCAGGTCGAGGAGCGCGGGCAGTTCGCGCTGCGCGGGGGGTTGCTGGACGTGTTCCCGGCCACCGAGGAGCGCGCCGTGAGGGTCGACATGTTCGACGTGGAGATCGAGTCGCTGCGGTGGTTCTCGACGTTCACGCAGCGCTCGCTCGGCGACGTCGAGGAGGTGGAGATCGCGCCCGCGGCGGAGCTCGCGGCCGAGCACCGCGAGCTGGCGGAGATCGCCGCCCTGGAGGACGAGGCGAACCGGCCGGACATCGCCGAGCTGCTACCCGTCGAGCGCTTCGGCGCGCTGCTCGACCTGCTTGGCGAGGACACGCAGCTGATGGTCGCCGCCGAGGAGGAGCTCGCGCCGGCGCTGAGCGACCACTGGACCGATGTGAGCGCGGCGTTCAAAGACGAGGACGCCCACCACCTGTATGTCAGCCCCGAGCAGATCGAAGCGGCATTGCAGGCGCGCGCGCGAATCTGGCTGTCCTCGCTGGCGAGCGGCCAGGAGATCGAGCTGCGCGCGCAGACCGCCGACACCGCGGCCCGCTCGCTGGGCGAGGCCGAGCCGGAGCTCGAGAAGCTCGTCCGCTCGGGCTACCGCACGGTCGTCACGTTCGCCCAGCGCGGTGAGGGCGAGCGCGCGGCGTACAACCTCGGTCGCCTGCAGGCGAGTTGGCTGGGCGAGGGCGTATCGGTGGACGTCGGGCACCAGACCTTGGAGCCATCGCTGCGCTTTGCCACGGCGTCGCTGCGCGAGGGCTTTGTCGCGCCTTCACTGAAGTTGGCCGTGTACCCCGAGCACCGTCTGCTGCGTCGTCGCCGGGCGGGGCGTGGACAGGGCCCCGATCGCAGGCAGCAGGGTGGTGGACAGGGCGGCCCCCGCCGCGGCGCGCTGCGCTCGTTCACGGAGCTGCGCACGGGCGACATCGTCGTGCACGAGGACCACGGCGTGGCGCGCTTCGCCGGCTTCCAGACGCGGACCGTGGCGAACGTCACGCGCGACTACCTCTACTTGGAATACCAGGGCGATGACAAGGTGTTCGTCCCCACCGAGCAGCTGGCGAAGATCTCGCGCTACGTCGGCGGGGGCGGGGATCATCCGCCACTGTCAAAGCTTGGGGGTACGCGTTGGGAGACGATGAAGGCGCGTGCGCGCCGCGCGGCGCAGGAGCTGGCGGGGGAGTTGCTCAGCCTGTACGCCGAGCGCCGGCGGCGGATGGGCCACGCGTTCGAGGCGGACTCCGATTGGCAAAGAGAGTTCGAGGAGCGCTTCCCGTTCACCGAGACGCCCGACCAGCGCGAGGCGATCGAGCTGGTGAAGGCCGACATGGAAGCACCGCAGCCGATGGACCGGCTGATCTGCGGCGATGTCGGTTACGGCAAGACCGAGGTGGCGCTGCGTGCGGCCTTCAAGGCGGCGAACGAGGGCAAGCAGGTGTTGATGCTGGTGCCGACGACGATCCTCGCCCAGCAGCACTACGGTACCTTCGCCGAGCGGCTGGCGGACTACCCGTTCACGCTCGAGCACGTCTCGCGCTTTCGCACGGCGGCCGAGCAGAAAGCCGCGATCAAGGGCTTTGCCGCAGGTAGTGTGGACATCCTGATCGGCACCCATCGCGTGCTCTCGCGAGATGTGCGCGCGAAGGACCTCGGCCTGTTGATCGTCGATGAGGAGCAGCGGTTTGGGGTCAAGCAGAAGGAGCTGCTGCGCCAACTGAAGCTGAAGGTCGATGTGATCTCGATGTCGGCCACGCCGATCCCGCGCACGCTGCAGATGTCTTTGGCGGGATTGAGAAACATCTCCGTGATCGAGACGCCGCCGGAGGGCCGGCGGCCGGTCAAGACGTATGTCGGCGAGTACGAGGAGGAGCTCGTCAAGCGCGCGATTCTCCGCGAGCACGAGCGCGACGGGCAGGCGTTCTTCCTGCACAACCGCGTCGAGACGATCGAGGAGACGGCCGAGCGGCTGCGCGCGATGTGCCCCGGCGTGCGCTTCGCCGTCGCCCACGGCCAGATGGGCGAGGGGGAGCTGGAGGAGGTGATGATGGACTATCTGCGCGGTGGCGCCGACGTGCTCGTGTGCACGTCGATCATCGAGTCGGGGATCGACATCCCGCAGGCGAACACTTTGATCGTCGAGCACGCCGACGCGTTCGGGCTGGCCCAGCTCTACCAGATCCGCGGGCGCGTGGGACGCAGCCGCGAGCGCGCGTATGCCTATCTGCTGTACGACTCCGCCGCGGCGCTCACGCCCGAGGCGGCGCAGCGGCTGTCGGCGCTGTCGGACTACACCGAGCTCGGCGCGGGCTTCAAGATCGCGATGCGCGATCTGGAGATCCGCGGCGCGGGGAACCTGCTCGGCGACGAGCAGTCCGGGCACGTGGCGGCGCTCGGATTCGAGCTGTACATGCAGATGCTCGACGAAGCGGTCAACGCCGCCGAGGGGGAGGGCGGCGAAGGCTCGGATGAGGAGTTGGCGGAGCCGGTGCGCCTGGACGTGAACGTCGACGCCTACATTCCCGCCGACTACATCCCCTACGAGCAGGCGAAGATCGAGGTGCATCGGCGCGTGGCGGGGGCGTTCGAGGTGGCCGATGTGGAGCGGCTGCGCGAGGAGCTCGAGGATCGCTTCGGTCCCGTGCCCGAGCCGCTGGAGAACCTGCTGGCGTTACAGCGCGCGCGCATCAAGTTCGGCCAGGCGGGGGTACGGACGGTCAGCTTCCGCGGCGATCGCCTGGCGGTCACGCCGGTCGAGCTCGACTCCGCGCGCGCGAAGCGGCTGCACGAGCAGCTGCCCGAGTCGCTGTACGAATCGGGGCGCTCGCAGGTCTCGGTCCGCGTGCCGAAGGAGGGCAAGGAGCGCTTTCCGACCGTCGTGCGGGCCGCCGACGTGTTGCTGGCGGTCAGCCGCGAAGCCGCATGAGTGCACGCGTTTGAGCGGCTTTAGGGAATGATCAAAACTTCTTTATGCACGAGTTAGGGCTGATCCGCTAGAGTGCCCGCGTCGTGTTCAAGACCCCCCGCTTCATACCGGCGCTAGGCGCCGTTTTCTTTGCCTCGCTCGCCCTCACGGCGTGTGGCGGCGGCATTCCCAGCGACGCGGTCGTGCAGGTCGGCAGCAACCCGATCACGAAGGCCACGTTCGAACACTGGCTGACGGTCGCCTCGGCCTCGAGCGCGACGACCGCGGGTAAAACAGCTGCCAAGCCGGTGATTCCCGTTCCGCCGAACTACACGGAATGCATCGCCCATCTGGAAGCGACCGCCGCAAAGCCGGCGAAAGGCCAGGCCAAGCCGACGAAGGCGCAGTTGAAGTCCGAGTGCGAACAGCAGTACACCTCGCTGAAGCAGGAGGTGCTCGGCTTCCTGATCTCATCCGAGTGGGTGATCGGCGAAGCCTCCAACCTCGGCGTGAAGGTCTCCGACGCGGAAGTCAAGAAAGAATTTGAAAAAATCAAGAACCAGCAGTTCCCGAAGCCGGCCGAATTCGAAAAATTCCTGGCGACCTCAGGGCAGACCGTCTCCGACCTGTTGCTGCGCGTGAAGCTGAACATGCTGTCTTCGAAAATCCAGCAGAAGATCGCGAAAAGCAAAGGCACCGTCAGCAAGGCCGAAATCGAAAAGTACTACAAGGCAAACACGTCGCACTTCGGCACGCCGGAAAAGCGCAGCGTGGCGATCATCCTCACGAAGACCGAAGCCGAAGCGCTCGCCGCCAAGAAGGAAATCGAATCGGGCAAGAGCTTCGCGAGCGTCGCCAAAGCCAAGTCGATCGACCCGACGAGCAAGGCCAAGGGCGGCCTCTTGACCGGAGTCGTCAAGGGCCAGGAGGAGGCGGCGCTGAACACGGCGATCTTCTCGGCTCCCGTCAACAAGCTGAGCGGCCCCGTGAAGACCCCCTTCGGCTACTACATCTACGAAGTGAAGAGCACCACGCCCGGCAACCAGCAGACGCTGGCGCAGGCCGAATCGTCGATCAAGCAGCAGCTGACCGCCACCCAGCAGCAGGCGGCGCTGAGCAAGTTCGTCAAGGAATTCAAAAAAACGTGGACGGCCAAGACGGATTGCCGCGAGGAATTCGTGGTGATGGACTGCAAGCAGTACAAAGCGCCCAAGACATCCACTGGCACTGGCACTGGCACCGGCACCGGCACCGCCGTCCCGCAGACGACCACGCCTGCGCAGACGACCACGGCGCCCGCCCCCACGACCAAATAGCGCGGCTCCGGTGACGCCGGTGAGTCAAGCTCGGTCCGGTCAAGCCGGTGAGGTCATCGCGCCGGTGAAGTCAAATATGCTCCGCCGATGAGCCAGATCGAGCGAGTCCACGCACGTCAGATCCTCGACAGCCGCGGTAACCCGACGGTCGAGGTCGAGGTCGGCCTGCGCTCCGGCGCGCACGGCCACGCGGCGGTGCCCTCAGGGGCATCGACGGGCGAGTTCGAGGCGAAGGAGCTGCGCGACGGTGGCGCGCGCTGGCTGGGCAGGGGTGTGACCCGCGCGGTGGCGAACGTCAACGGCGAGATCGCCGCGGCGCTCGCCGGCCGAGACGCCTCCGATCAGCGTGCTCTCGACGAGGCGCTGATCGCGCTCGATGGCACGCCCGACAAGTCGCGGCTTGGCGCGAACGCGATCCTTGGCGCATCGCTGGCCGCGGCGCACGCGCAGGCGGCCGAGGAGGGCCTGGCGTTGTGGCGCTATCTGGGGGGCGAATCCGCGCGGGTGCTGCCGGTGCCGATGATGAACGTGCTCAACGGCGGGGCGCACGCTGACAACAAGGTCGATTTCCAGGAGTTCATGGTCGTGCCCTGTGGCGCTGAGAGCTTCTCCGAGGGCCTGCGCATGGGCACCGAGGTGTTCCACGCCCTGAAGGGCACGTTGCGCGCGCGAGGGCTCGGCACGACGGTGGGGGACGAGGGTGGCTTCGCCCCTGACCTGGACTCCAACGAGGACGCCCTGGGGGTGCTCGTGGCGGGTATTGAGGCCGCCGGCTATGAGCCGGGCGCCGATGTGGCGATTGCGATGGACCCTGCCTCCAGTGAGATCTACCACGATGGCGGTTACGTGCTCGAGCACGAGGGTCGCACGCTGAGCGCCGGTGAACTGGCCGACTACTGGGTCGACCTTGCGGCGCGCTATCCGATCGTCTCGATCGAGGACGGCATGGACGAGGAGGACTGGGACGGCTGGAAGGCTCTGACCGAGCGGCTCGGGAGCTCCGTGCAGCTGGTGGGCGACGATCTGTTCGTCACCAACACCGAGCGCCTCAGCCGGGGCATCGAGCTCGGGGTGGGCAATTCGATCCTGATCAAGGTCAATCAGATCGGCACTCTGACAGAGACATTGGCCGCGATCGCGATGGCGCGCGAGGCGGGCTACACCGCGGTGATGAGCCACCGCTCGGGCGAGACCGAGGACGTGACGATCGCCGACCTGGCGGTGGCCACCGGCTGCGGGCAGATCAAGACCGGAGCGCCGTCGCGCTCTGACAGGGTCGCGAAGTACAACCAGCTGCTGCGGATCGAGGAGCAGCTCGGGGCTGACGCGGAGTACCCCGGGCGCTCGGTCTTTCGCCGCTGACGGGAGGAACCCGGCGCGGGAGGGCGAATGCGAGGGAGATGTCCTCCGCTTCTGCCACCGCCCGCGGCGCAAGGGCCGCGCCCGCGCGCGTTCGCTGGGACCGGCTGGGCCGGATTGCGATGCTGTGTGTGCTGATCGTCCTCGCGTATCTGTACCTGAGCGCTGGAGTGCATCTGTTCAACACGTGGCGCGAGGCGCATGGCGAGAGTGCGAAGGTGGCCGCGATGCAGCGCGAACACAGGGTGCTACAGCGCCAGCACGAAGCGCTTGGCAGCCCCGGCGCCGTGGAAGCGCAAGCGCGCAAGCTGGGCTTGATGAAGCACGGCGAGCGGCCGTACATCATCAGCAACCTGCCCAATAACTGACCGCTGCTAGCCTCGCCCGAAGTGTCGGGGTTCGAGAACGCGATCTACCAGTGGCAGCAGGGCGAGCGCCGGCTGCGCGCCGCTCCGGCCGTGCGCGGGGCCTTGCTGGAGCGGGTCACCGAAACGCTCGTCGCCGAGCTGCGCAGGCGCCTGGGCGGAAGGTTCTCGGCACAGGAGCTGGTTGACCTGTACGTGCAAGGCACCGCCTGGTGCCTGCAGGCGGCGATGAACGAGGCTCCGGACGCTCCCTGGGCATGGGACTCGGGCATCGTCGTCGATGCCGCCTTCGGGAGGTACCTGCGCGAGGCCTCCGACTATGCCGGAGGCCGCCGAGAGGTAAACGCCTAGGCGTCGGTTGAGTCGCTGCTGGTGCGGCGGATGACGATGCGGTCCTCTTCGATCAGGACCTCGATCGTACGTTGGCCTGCCCAGTGCTCGGCGTAGATCGGGTTGTCCTGGACGGCTGGGTCGAGCCACAGGCCGTAGCCCTCCTCGCCATGGTCGAAGGTGCCTTCGAGGGGGCCGGCGCCCCGTCCCGTGCGGCGTCCGCGACCACCGCGCCGGCTGCGGCGGCGTTTGGGGGCGTCTTGCTGATCGGTATCCGTATCCGCTCCGTCCTCGTCATCCTGCTCATCCTCCGGAGGAGCTTCCGCCTTCAGGCGCTCGGCCTCGATCTCAGCCGCCTCCAGCTCGGCGGCGATCAGCGCGTCGTCCTCGGCGCGGAGATCGATCTCCTCGAAATCGGCGCCTGGGCCTGTGGCGGCGTCCCCTTCGCTGGAAAGCTCGTTCTGGCGCTTGAACTGCTCGATGTCCTGCACGCTGACTTCCAGCTGGTGGGCAACCCAGGCGTCGGTACGGCCTTGCCGTACCCAGACGCGGATCTGGTTCAAATGTGGGCGCAGTGATCTACGAGCCATGAGCGGTCCGGGAGACTAGCGCATCGTGCGATCGGGAGGTTTGGCATCGCCCGCGCGGGAGGTTTGGACACATCTGACTCGCTTTCTCCCGGCCCTCGGACTATGCTACGCCATCGGCTGCGGGGGCAAGCGGGCCGATTGCCCGATGGCAACGAGGAAGGTGCACCAAATGCTGGTCCTGACGCGCAAGTCCAATCAGAGCATCATGATCGGGGACGATGTCGAGGTGTCGGTCCTGTCCGTGATGGGCGACAAGGTGCGCATCGGTATCCAGGCCCCGCAGGAGGTCCCGGTGTTCCGCACGGAGATCTACCTGGAGATCCACCGCAAAGACGGCGAGGGCGCGACCGAGCAGGACCTCCGCGCTGAGGTCGGAGAGGCCCTGCAGGAACTGGGCGAAGGTTCTCAGCCTAGTAGTACGTAGAGCGTGCGGAACATCACCACGGTGACGATCACCGCAGTCGCGATCAGCGTGAGGACGAGCAGGACGAAGCGCACAGAGCCGCGCTTGTGACGGCGGTCCACCTCGCGTTTGTGCGCCCGCTTCTCGGTGCTTCGCTGCAGCGAGTCGCGGCGGCGGCGCTCGAGCGAGATCTCTTTGACGAAAGCCCGCTCGAGCTCGCCAAGGCTCTGCCGCATCCTCACGGCGACGTCTTGGCCCGCTCGTAGACGGCGACGAAGCGCAGGTAGTTCTCGGCGATCTTCCGTGCTCCGGCGGCGCGGTCGATCTTGCCGTCGACGTAGGCCTTCAGCGGCTCCCACCAGATCGAGCGACCGATCGCGAAGCCGACGAAGCCGTCGACGGGGGCGGCCGCCTGGAGCCATTGGTCGACCTTCGCGTCATCGGCGCCCCGGCCGAGGACGACGCACACCACGCCGTTCCGTCCGCCCGTGCGGGCCTGGGCGACGAGCATCTCGCAGTCCGAGCGCGCCTCGACGCCCTCGATCTTCCAGATGTCGACCTCGATCTTCGCGTCCTGGATCGCGGCGATCGTGCGGCGCATCAGCTCGGGGCGCAGCTCGGCGTCATAGCGCTCGGAGTCGCCGTCCACCGCTTGCAGCTGGGCCTCCTCGGCGGGCACGAGCAGCTCGAACAGGAACTTGCGGTCGTTTTTGTGCAGCCAGTCCGACAGCCGCTTCAGCTTGCCCAGCTGCTCGCTGTTTTCGGCCGCGTCGCCATCCGGGTTGTAACGGACGAGCACCTTCGTGAAGTCCGGATCGAAGCTTTCGATGTGCTTGGGAAAGTCATCGCCGTACTGGAAGTCGAACATGTTCTGCCCCGAGCGCTCGGCGGGCATCGCCAGCTTCAGGCCCTGCGCGTGTGCTTCCTCCGGGACACTGCCGCCGAACTGCTCGTCGACGAGCACGCCGGTCACCGAGGCATCGGCGCCGGCGGCGACGGCCTGCTGGAGACCCTCGAAGATCAGGTGCTTGGCGTCGGCGATCATCGCCGTCTGCTCGGGATCGGGGTCGCCCTCGATGCCGAAGAACTTCGTCTGGAATGACCCGCGGTGGTCGAACGCGAGGATGTAGAGCTTCTGGTCGTAGCCTGGTTTCATCGCTTGAGTATTTCAAAGGCGTGTCGCGCGGGTGGGGCAGCCACGCGGAACCCCCTCGAACGGGTACCCGAGGGCCAGGCTGGACAGGCACTTAGAATGGACCGACGATGTCCTCTCCTCCCGATCTGTTCGTGGTCTGTAAGCAGTGCGGATCGGAGGTCAGCCCGTACATCACCGAGTGTCCTTACTGCGGTCATCGCTTGCGCCGTCGCGCACCGGATCTGCCGCGCGAGAAGGATGGCTCCTCGCGGCGCTCGCGACGCCTGCGCCTGCCTGGCTTTGGCCGCTCCAGGCGGTCCACGTCTGGAGCGCTGCCGGCGCGCTCGCACAGCCGCCCCGCTCGCGCGACGAGCCTGCGGGTCGACTCGCTGCCCTACGCGACGATCGCGCTCGTGGCGCTCGGTTGCGGGGGTTGGGTCGTGTTGCGCGGAGGCTATGTGGACATCGGCAAGCTGATGATCATCGGCCCTCTGAACGGCGCCTGGTGGAAGCTCTTCAGCACCCAGTTCGCCTACGTGAACGGGCTGTATGCGTTCGTCACGCTGCTCGCCGTCGCGATCTTCGGGTGGCTGCTGGAGCGCCGCCGAGGCCCGGTTGTGGCGCTCGTGGTGTTCTTCGGTGCGGGAGCGACGGGGGCGCTGGTGGCGAGCGCCGTCTACGCGCAGCCGTTCGTGAGCGGCGGCAACGGCGCGGCGCTCGGGCTGCTAGCCGCCTGGGCGGTCCCCGACCTCAAGGACGCGCGGGCGGGCAACTACTACGAGGGGGATCTACTCGGTGTCGCGGCGATCGCCGCGCTGTTGCTGGCGATGCCATACGCGCGCCCCGAGGCAAGCTGGCTGGCGGGCGTCACGGGCGCAGTGGTGGGGCTGGTGCTGGGGTTCGGCATGTACCGCCTCGACTCGTCCGAGACCTAGCGAACAACGCTCGCGTCTCGCGGGTGGCACATCAGCCCGCGGGCGGTAACAACAGGCCCCCAAGATGTGATCGCACGGGCCCTATGATGGGGTCGCACGGAAACCGTCGATACAGGAGGAACACGAAGATGGAGATCCGCTTCCTTGGCCACGCGGCCTTCGAGCTGACCGACGGAGACACCACGGTTCTGATCGATCCGTTCCTCACGGGCAATCCGAAGGCGGCGGTCACCGCCGATGAGGTGAGCGCGGACGCGATCCTGCTCACGCACGGTCACGGCGACCATCTCGGAGACACGGCCGCGATCGCCACGCGCACCGGCGCGGAGGTGGTGGCGATCGTGGAGATCGCCAACGAGCTCTCGGCGGCGGGTCTGGAGAAGGTCCACGACCCCAACCTCGGGGGAACCGTGACGTTCGACTGGGGCTCGGTCAAGCTGGTTCCGGCCTGGCACACCTCGACCACGCCGAAGGGCGCCGTCAACACGCCGGCCGGCCTGGTCGTGAAGTTCGGCGGCAAGACGATCTATCACCTGGGCGACACCGCCCTGTTCTCCGATCTGCAGCTGATCGCCAAGCGGGAGGATCACATCGACGTGGCGCTGATGTGCATCGGTGGCCACTACACGATGGACCGCCACGACGCGGTCGAGGCGGCGAAGCTGATCGGCGCGCGCGAGGTGATCCCCTGTCACTACGACACCTTCCCGCCGATCGAGACCGACGCGCAGGCGTTCAAGGGCGACGTCGAGACAGACACCTCCTCACAGGTGGTCGTGCTGGCGCCGGGGGAGACCCACTCGCCATGACGATCACCCCCGAGGCGGCGAGCAGTCCGTGTGACGAGCCGCTGGTCCGTCCCGCCGGCTGCTCCGTGCGCGGGGCGCGATGGAGGCGGTCATGACGATGACCAACGCCGTCGTGCTGATCGAGGCCGAGCGCGACGCGCTCTCGAGCTTGGGTGGCGCGCTGGCGGATGTGGAGGGTGTGGCGGAGGCCTACTCGGTCACGGGCGAGTGGGATTTCGTGGCGATCGTGCGCGTGCCCGACCACGAGCAGCTGGCGGATGTCGTGACCGCCGAGATCGGCGGGCTAGCGGGCGTGACGCGAACCCAGACGATGGTCGCCTTCGCTGCTTTCTCGCGTCACGATCTCGAGTCGCTGTTCTCCATCGGCGAATAGCAGGGCCCGGCGCAGTGGCGACGGTTCCTTTGAAGCCGCAATACGGGCCGACGCTCGGCCGCCTGCTGGCGCCTCGTTGGAACGCGGCGCCGAGGGTCATGCGGGGTGTGGTGATCGCGGCCGGCTGTGGACTTGTGGTGCTAGCGATCGCGGTGGCCTTGACGCTCTTGCCCGCCAAATTCTCCTACGGTGGCCCGGCGCCGTTTCACTTCAGCTACCGAGGTCTCTACCGCACGACGCCGGCGCCCGGCGAGATCGTACGGATCGAGCGCCGCGCGCGCGGGCGGTTGGAGGACTCCTACGCGGTCTCCTTGCTGCGTCTACCGCCCTACACTGGCGGCCTGAGCGGTGAGCTGCCGCTCTACGCCAACGGCTACATCGTCGGCTTGAGCAGAAGGTTCGACGGCTTCGTGCTGCGTGGCGAGGGCAAGACGCGGGTCAACACGGTGCCCGCCTACGACGTGCTCTATACGGCGACGGTCGAAGGTCGCGAGATGTACGGTCGCGACGTGTTGCTGCTGCCGGAACGGACGGGCGCACGCGACGGGGTGGTGATCGAGATGCTCAGCCTGCCGAGCGCGAAGCTCACGTCGCCGCTCGAAGTGGGGACCGAAGGCGTGCTGGAAAAGCCGCTGAAGACGTTCACGTTCGGTTAGCGGAGCTGAGCGCCCGGCTCAGCCGCCGCTTGTCACCGGCGGAGCGGGAGTGCCGCCGGTCTGTTCGGCCTCGCCCGGTCCCGTGCCCGGTGCGGTCTGTGCGACGGGTGCTCCTTCGCTTGCTTCGCCCGTGCTCGGCGGCGTGACGGCAGCCGGTTCTTCGCTGGGGGTCGTCACCGGCGGAGCGGGCTGCGCCGCGGCTTCTTCGCTCGCCGCCGGCGGTGTCACAGGCACGGCCGGCGTGCTCGGCTGAGGCTGTTCGGTGGCCGCCGCGGGAAGTTCGGTGGTCTCGGTCGTGACCTGCGTGACCGGCGCCGGTATCGGTCTGGTCGGCACGGGCTTGGCCGGCGGGTCGACCACGGCGACGGGCGCGTTGTCGTTCGCGGTGGATGGCGTCACAGCGGCGGGCGGCAGAGCGGTCTTGGCCTTGCCGGCGATCGCATGGTGCCGGGTGCGATGGGTGACGGTGGCGACCGAGGCGACGGCGCCGGCGGCGGAGCTGATCGGCTGGGCCTTGGCGCGAACGACGACCGGCAGCGCGGCGGGGCTCGCCGCGGATACACCGACCGTGTTCACGGAAGCGGTGTGGTGGTGGCGGGCCGCATGGCCGTTGTGTTCCGCCGCGACGGCGCCCGCGGTGACGAGCGCGGCGGCGGCCAGTCCGGCAACCGCCTTGGTCGCCAGCGCGCCCGCTCCGGCGGTGAGGATGCCGCCGGCGGCGCCCGCTCCGCCGGCGCTCGCGGCACCAGCGGCCGCGGTCGCCCCGGCTGCCCCGGCGGTCGCCCCGGCCCCCCCGGCGACGTGCGCGCTGCCCGCCGAGGCGGTTGACCCGAGCTTGGTGAGAATCAGCTTTTTGAACATCAACAGCGGGCCGACCGGGAAGATCGCGGCGAGGGCGTGGTTGTTGGCCTTCAGATGCTTCTTGAAGTCGTGGCAGCGTTCGCAGTCGCGCACATGCCGGCGTGCGGGCGCGCCCAGCTTGTTCAGACCCTCGGCCGCCTCGCCGAGCTCCTGGCGAACCTGCTCGCAGCTGAGCTGGCGCGCCTCGGCTGCCTCGGCGAGGGAGATGCGGGCGCGAACGAGCAGCGACTTGACGGATGGCACGGTCGTCTCCATCGCGTGGGCGATCTGCTCGTAGGAGAGCGCGTCGATCTCACGGAGCAAAAGCGCAGTGCGCTGCGTCTCGGGCAGCTGCTGGACATCGGCGATCAACTGGCGGAAGCTCTCGCGGCGCAGGACCTTCTCGCCGGTTGAGATGCCGCCCTCGGCGAAGTGGATGTCCATCGAGTCCACGCCCACGGCGGAGGCGCGGCGCAGGTGGTTGAGCGAGCGGTTGCGCGCGATCCGGTAGAGCCATGGACGCACGTTGATCTCGCGCTCGTCGGCGAGGATCGCGTTGAAGGCGGCGGTGAACACCTCCTGCAGAACGTCCTCGGCGTCCTCCTTGGAGGAGAGCATGTGCCGGCAGAAGGACAGCAGGCGCGACTGGTAGCGCGAGAACAGCGTCTCGAAGGCCGCGTGCTGCCCGCGGCGCGTGAGCGCGACGAGCTTCTCGTCGGACTGCAGGCGCAGCAACGGAGAGGGCCTTGCCAGACCCGGCACGCTGCTGTGTGTTAGTGCGGTGGCCTCCACGGTGGCTCCACTTCCCCTTTCTAACCCTATGTACACCGTAGCAAGGGAAAAGTTGCGCGTTGCGGGCTGAAATAGACTTGGCGTTACTTCGACAGGCCCCCTGGCCCGGGTGGCGAAATCGGCAAACGCTGCGGACTTAAAATCCGCTGCTCGCAAGAGCTTGTGGGTTCGAGTCCCACCCCGGGCATTCCCGCCGGTCTTCCACGCATTGTCGTTCGGTATGACGGCCGCGAAGTTGTCTTGCGTGTCCGAGAACAGCATCGGCCCAGCGGCAGCGTAGGATTCGTTTATGCAGGAAAGACGAGGAAGCGGATGGGTCGGCCTACCGGCGATGATCGGTCTGCTCGCGATCGTCGCGTTCGCCAAAACACCGGTCGGCATCCTTGGCGCGATCGTTGTCGTCGCGATCCTTTACTTCGTCATCGGGATTGTGGTCTGGGCCGGCAAACGACGTCCCAACCCGTAGTCACCGGCCGGTGTTGAGCGCCTGACGGTTCGCGCGGCCTCAGTTCATCGGGGATGGGCCTGTATGAAAAGCGCTCCGTTTCCCCTCCCAGCCTCGACCGGGCCTCCAGTGTTGGGTTTGCGGTCCGTGTTGGCTCGTCACCCGGGTAAGAACGACGGGGACGGACATGCGCACCGGAAGATAGAGTCGCTGCGATGGCCAGCGACTCAGACACGCAGGAGACCTTCCACGGCGGGCGGCTGATCGCTCGGCGGCTGAAGGCGCACGGGGTCAGCAAGCTGTTCACGCTGTCGGGTGGGCATCTGTTCTCGATCTACGACGGCTGTCGCGCGGAGGGGATCGAGATCGTCGACGTGCGCCACGAGTCCACGGCGGCGTTCGCGGCGGAGGGCTGGGCGAAGGTCACGCGCGAGCCGGGCGTTTGCGCGCTGACCGCGGGGCCCGGCGTGACGAACGGGATGAGTGCGATCGCCAGCGCCCAGTCGAACCACTCGCCGATGCTCGTCCTCGGCGGGCGCGCGCCCGCCGGACGCTGGGGGATGGGCTCGCTGCAGGAGATCGACCACGTGCCGTTCGTGCGGCCGCTTACGAAGCTCGCGGCGACGCCGGAGAGCACGGCGGAGATCCCCGGCTTGGTCGACGAGGCGTTCAGCGCCGCCGTTGAGCCGCACGGAGGGCCGACGTTCTTGGACTTCCCGATGGACTATGTCTTCATGGACGCCGTGGAGCCCGCGGACGCGCCGCGGGGGTGGGGGGCGCGCCCGAGCAAGGGCGCGGACGGCGCGCAGATCGAACGCGCGGCCGAGCTGCTGCGCGGCGCCGAGCGCCCGGTGATCATGGCTGGGACCGACCTCTACTGGGGGCATGGCGAGGGAGCTTTGCTGGAGCTGGCGGAGACGCTGCGGATTCCCGTGTTCCTGAACGGCTTGGCGCGCGGCTGCGTGCCGGCGGATCACGAGCTGTTCTTCTCTCGCGCGCGCGGGCAGGCACTCACGGGCGCGGATGTGGCTTTGGTGATCGGTGTGCCGATGGACTTCCGCCTGGGCTTCGGCGGGTCGTTCGGGGATGACACGGAGATCGTCGTGATCGACACGGCTGAGCCTCTGCGTCCCCATCCGCGGCCGGTGGCGGCGGAGTGTTACGGCGCGCTTGCCGCGACGCTCGGCGACCTGCGCGTTGCGGCCGGCGGGAAGGCGTTGGCGAGCGGGGATTGGATCGCGCAGCTGCGGGCGGGGGAGAGCGAACGGCGCGAGGCCGAGCGGGTCGAGTTGGAGGACGATCGTGCGCCACTGCATCCGATGAGGTTGTACGCAGAGCTTGGGACGGTTCTCGATCGCGACGCGATCGTGATCGGCGACGGTGGGGATTTCGTGTCGTATGCGGGGAAGATGATCGAAAGCTTTGCGCCCGGCTGCTGGCTCGATCCCGGGCCGTTCGGCTGCCTCGGCACCGGCGCCGGCTACGCGCTCGCGGCCAAGCTCGCGCACCCCGAGCGCCAGGTCGTGCTGCTGCTCGGCGATGGCGCGTTCGGGTTCTCCGGGATGGAGTTCGACACCCTGGCGCGCCACGGCGTGAACGTGGTCGGCGTGATGGGCAACAACGGGATCTGGGCGCTGGAGAAGCACCCGATGGAGTTTCTCTACGGCTATTCCGTAGCGGCCGACCTGCGGCCGAATACGCGCTACGACGAGGTCGTGCAGGCGCTCGGCGGATACGGCGAGCTGGTGGAGCGGCCCCAGGACGTGCGGGGAGCGTTGGAGCGCGCGTTCAGCGCGGGGAAGCCCGCTCTGGTGAACGTGCTGACGGACCCCTCGGTCGCCTACCCGCGCAAATCCAACCTCGCCTGAACGAGAGTTGTCGGGCGGATTAGCCTGGCCAGGCTCTGTACCGCATTGCTGATCGGGGAACCGCGTGCGCGCGCGTGAGCGCGCGGTCGAAGCACTTTGCTTGAAGGCCGGCGGCGCGAGTGGGCCTCATCCGGCCGCGGCGAGTCGAAGCGCCCCGCCGAACAGAATGTCGTGCTCGGAGACCTCCACCTGGTCGAGCTCGAACGCGCGCATCGCCTCACCGAGCAGGATCATCCCCGCGACGATCGTCGGCGCGCGGTCGGGATGCAGGCCGACGACTTGGCGGCGCTGGGCTTCGTCCATATCGGCCAGTCGGGCCAGCAGCAGTTCAACGGTGGCGAGCAGCAGCGGATAGCCCTGCACGCGAGCGGGGTCGTAGGGCTCGAGCTCCTGATCGATCGACGCTGCCGAGGTGGCGGTGCCGGCGACGGCGATGCCCCGCGTGATGGGTGCCCCCCCACCCGCACGTTGTCCCGGCGGCAGGCCCGCGAGAAAGACGGAGCGAACATCGCGCGCGAGGCTCTGCAGCTCGGCGGGTGCGGGCGGGTCGGAGTGGATGTGCCGCTCGCTCATCCGCACGACGCCGGCGTGCAGCGAGACGTGGAAGCCGGCGGTGGAGTCGTGCCCGACGATGAACTCGGTCGACCCGCCGCCGATGTCGATCACGACGGTCGGCCCGGTTGAGGAGGCACGCTCGTGCATCGCGCCGAGAAACGTCAACTGAGCCTCTTCGTCTCCGGTCAGGGTGCGTGCGTCGAGCGCGAAGTCGTCTCGCACCCGCTCGGTGAAGTCCGGCCCGTTGGCGGCATCGCGGACGGCGGAGGTGAGCACGGCGAGGTTGGACGCGCAGTCGTGCTCGTCGATCAGCTTGCGATACGCCTCGAGGACGGCACAGGTGCGGTCGATGGCCTCCGGGGAGAGCGAGCCTGAGGCATCGACTCCGTCGCCCAGTCGCGTGACGGTGGAGCGGCGCACCAGTTCATCGACGGTGGAACCTGTCGAATCGACATCGGCGATCAGCAGACGCGTGGAGTTTGTGCCGATGTCGACGACCGCTACTCGTGTCATGCGCGGGGATGCTAAACGGTAGGCGGCTTGTGTCTGCAAGCACGGTCGCGGCCGCAAGCTCGCTTCTTTGCTAGAACATACGTAGCGACGCGGGGTGGAGCAGTCTGGTAGCTCGTCGGGCTCATAACCCGAAGGTCGCGGGTTCGAATCCCGCCCCCGCTATGCAGGAAAAGCCCCGCTACAGCGGGGCTTTTTTGTGTGGGCGGACCTGGCGAGGGCGTGGCGCCATTGTTCCAATATCGCTCCAATTTGTTTTGGGACTCTGGGCCGCACGCAGGTGGAGGAGATCGAGCACCAACCGGCTGGCCTTCCCTTTCTGGACTTTTTTAGAAGGAAGAGTGGTATGGTGGGCGATATGACCAAGCGCGAGCATCGAGAGCTGGTGGCCAGCTTCGTCACGTTGGATGACACGATCACGCGTGCAAGCAACGCGCTCTCCAACGGTAACGTCGCTGTGGTCGAGCGCGAGCTCGAACAGGCGAAGCGGCGGGTCGGCTCAGACGCCCCCGCCCTGACTGTCCCCGAGGTGGCAGAGGAGCTTGGCGTGAGTCGCCCGACCGTGCGGAGCTGGATCGGGAAGGGTCTCTTGGACACCGTCGCGGACACCTCACCCCAGCGTGTGAGGTTCGCGAGCGTGCAGCAACTCAAGGAGCGCCTGGGCAAGTTGCGCGCTCTTGCCAAGGACGAGCGTCGTTTCTCGCAGCTGCTGCGAGAGGCCGCCGATCAGCGAGCGCTGGAGCAGTCAGGGGCGCGGGAGGGTCTACAAGACGCCCTCGCCGGCGACACCGTGGACCTATGACCGGCATCGGGGAGCAGAGGGATATGCGGTTTGACTTATGGCGCCACGGTTCAGCGTCACCGTAGCTCGGCGCTGCGACAAGCGCGTCAAAGATCTACGCGGCGAGGCGAAGAAGCACTTCGATCGTGTCGTTGAGGAACTCCGGCATCGTGGGTGCGAGGCGGGCGGAATCCGGATGCGCGCCGAGACAGGCGCAGATCATCGCGTGTGCGAGCGGCGCTTCTACCGCAATTGGCGGATGCATCTGGTCTTTGGTGACGAGGAGAACATCGTGATCTCATGGGTGGGCGAGCACACCGAGGATGAGGACGTTCATATGGAGGGTGCGCAAGGCATCCCCGGTCTCAGCGACATCGGTCGCGCTCGTGACGAGCAGCCCAAGTGCTGCGACGATTTGGACGATCCACCGGCAGACCCAGATTTGGTGGATCTCGTCAATCAGATCAGTGACGGACGGCGGCGACATCGAGCCAGGGGAGCACGCGGGCGACCGTAGCCTGCGCGACAAAGCGTGCCACGTGGCCGCTCGGTAGTGGGAGCGCCGTGGGTGGCTACGCCACCCAGCGTGCGTCTGCCAGCTCGTCCCGGTACTTCCCGGTGGTCAGGAGCGCCTGCAGCCGGCGACCCTCGGCCAGCGGCCGGACCTTCGCGATCGCCTGGTTGGGCGTGCGCGCCTCGGTCGCGTAGACCTGCTGGTACTCGGCCGAGTCGACGCCCTTGGAGAGGTCGGTCGCGAACACGAGATACCCGCGGTTGCGCACTCGCTGGGCGTTGATCTCGGCGATGCGCTTGTTTTCCCGCTCGAGGTCTCGAGCCCAGGCGAAGAGGTCGGTCTGGATGCCGGTGGCTGTGGTCATGGGTTGATCTGCTCCATGCGGTCGATCTTGCCACTGGGTTGGGACGAGAACGTTGAGGGATGGGGATCAGGGGTTGCTTTTTATGGGAGACAACAAAAGCAAGTCGCCCGGAACACAGGTGAGTGTCGCCGGTCACAGAGCTGGGAGGGTCGAGCCCGAGGATGAGGGACAGGCCTGGGAGCTCGCTGAGGCTCGGTGGAGCAGTCTGCCACCCTGTGCTTCACCAACCCCTCCTGACCCACAACTTCCCCGCGAGCGCACATGGAGCCTCCGTCATTGCGGCTCAGCGGCGAGCCAGTTGGGGTGGAGGACATATTGGGGTGGACGCTTGGTCAGAACGCCACATAGCTGATGACGAGCAAGACCGCCCCGAGCGCGAATGTCGCCAGGGATCGCTGTAGCCAGGCGTGCTTGCGCCATGCCACCTGGCTAGTGATCTTCAGCTGCGACGCGAGTTGTCGTCGTTCCTCCTCATCCGTGAGGCCGGCGAGGGCGGGAGCGATGTCATCTGTGTCGCGGTCGCGTAGATCGCCGAAGAAAATGAGACCGCTGGCTGCGAGGCCCGTCCGTCGACGCTGGAGGCGAGGAAATACCACCCACAGCGCGCAAGCGACGGACAGCACCAGCAGCGTCACGGCGACGACGGCGATCCCGAGATGCAGACCCCTTGCGCCATGGAGGTCCCCTTCTTTGCTGATGAGGGCATGGGTGCTTGCGCCGGCAACTGCGGTTTGGACGACCAGGACGATCGACGTCTTCGCGTCGACGCTGGCAGTCCATCCCTGGATGGCCTCGTGAACCTTCCAGGCGAACTCGTTCCCGAGATGCTCGACTGGGGGATTGGCAGGTCGTTTTCTACGCAGCATCAGGCAGTTGGAGTTGGCGTCGGACCGCGTTGGAAATCTGGGAGCGCACGGAGAGCGTCCGCAACCAGTGGAGCGTGTGAACGTCGCCGCGGTGACACCGGCCGTAAGGCATTCGCGAGCCGCACGGGCAGTCACGATCGGCGCGGTAAGGCGCCCCGAGTACCACAGGCCAGAAGCCATCGAAGGTTTTGATATCGGTGATCCCGAGCCTCTCGAGCACATGCTGAGCGTACGCCGCCGGACGCGTGTGCCGCCACTCCGGCCCGGGCCAGTGGCCGATGTCGTCGAACACAAACTGGTCCCGCAAGAATGGCACGATGCGAAGCAGGAATTCGCGTAGGCCGTCGGTGGTGCTCACGTCCGGCATGTCGACGTAAGCAAGCCAGAGACAGAACTCGTGGCCTTTCAGCAGGTGCCGGTTGAGCTCGGGCTTCCATCTGTGCCCGAGATCGTAGACGCGAGGTGGCCTCGACGGGTAGTCGGCTTCGAAGTCGATTCGAATTTCCACCTGCTCCCAGCAGCCCGCGCCCGCATCCACGTCGATCGTGCCTTCCGCGCAGGCACCCTGGCCGTTCGCCCAGATGTAGTGGTGCATGTGAGGAAACACCCGGGCGATCATCACACGATCGTCCTCGAGTCGCCCAAGCTGGCGGCTACTCAGCGTAGGGCCGGATCGGCCGAACATGCAGTGTCCTCTCCGTGATTGCGGCCCCAGCACCGATTGCAAATCGCCCGCGGCCGTCGGGTGTGAGGGTACGCTGCTCGTTGGAGGAGAGCGCCTCACGGACCCGTGCGAGCTTCGACGCACTCAGATCCACGGCAACGTACGCCTTTGCGTTTGTGCTCCACTCATACAGCTTCTGTATATCCTCCGGCATGGCCTCGTACGTGGTCTTGTCGATACCGGTTTGCTTTCCGGGGAGCCGTGTCTGGATTCTCTCGGCCTCGGTGGCGGCTGGCCCGAGTACGAGCCCGTTTCGCTTCGCGTACTCGCCCAGACATGCCACGACAGTGCTGTTCATCGACACGCCAACGCTCACATCTAGGCGTTTGGCGTCAGTAACAACCTCGGGCAAAGTGATGCTCATGCTGCCCTGCATGCCGGCAGCGATCTCCGCCGCGGCGATCGCGATCTTTTTCTCATCGCCGGCAGGGAGGTGTACGAACCCGACCATGTTGTCGCCCTGATATTGGACACGGACACCTTTGAAATCGCTTTTCAGGACGTCTCGCATCTCCTGGCGAATCGCGTCGAGCGTCAGGATTGCGTCGCGCTTGACCTCGTCGGACTCGGCCTTCTCGACGTAGTCGCTGAAACCGTCGATGTCCGTCAAGATCACCGCAGCATCCACTAGCTTGCTGTTCGAGCGGCTGAGCGCACTCGGATCGATCAGGGTGCTTGCGCCTCCTATGCCGAAGCGCTCTACTGGCCATTTCTCGAGCTCATCGGCGAGCCGTCCAGCGGACTTCTCGACGCTCCAGTCGATGCCGTCCGCTGCGACGGCCGCCTCCACGTTCGCCTGGGAGATCTTCAGCAGCACGGCGTCCGCCTCGCCGGACTCTTCGGTGTCGTACTCGAGCCGGTCGTCGAGCGAGTCCTCCAGCCTGCTCGTGACGGCCAGGACCGAGGTGCCCAGCAGCTTCGCAGGGCGATTCGCCGCGTTGCCGAGGAACAGCAGCTCGCTGTCGCCGCGGGTACCGCCGCGGGTCGCGACCGTCTCGCCGAGGTCCGCCGCCGCCTTGGCGCTGAGACGCAGCTCCTCCTCGAACAAGGGGTTGAACGCCGAGCGCGTCATCGCCGTGATCGCGCGGCTCAGCAGAACTGCCGTGCGAGCAATCTTTGGGTTGTCGTCGATCGGCCTGTACACGAGCAAGTGCACACGCCCGCCCTGAAAGGCGATGATCGGCACCTCGAAGGCTTTAGCGATTTTTGCTACCTCGGCCTGCCACAGCGCGAGACGCTGGATCGCGCTGCGCGCGTGCTCGTCACTGTCTAGGCGGTGCAGCCCGCCAGAGCGGGCGACTGTCGCGTAGATATGGGCACCCTGGATCCGGCGGCCGTTATGCAACGTGACGTTTTCAAGATTCATCTGTCGCGTCAGCTTGGACACCGTGATCTCGACGTCCCGCGCCTCCCAGCGCCGTTCAATGCGGTCTAGCGATTTCTGCTTCTCCCAGCTCATTGTCCTGTCCTCTCAATGGGGGATCCCTTAGGCCGGCTTCGGCAGCTGCGGAGTACGCTAGCACACCGACCGGTGCTCTATGCGATCATTATGACGACGTTGCTGGAACACCGCTCACTCCAGGTTGACCGGCGGAGCGGCTATCGTCATGGTTATGACGTTCGACTCTGAAGTGATCGGACGGCGGGTGCGCGAGGAGCGGGAGAAGGCAGGGCTCTCCCTTGCGCAGCTTGCCGACGCCTCTGGCCTTACCAAGGCCTATCTTGTACGGCTTGAGAACCAAGGCGGGAATCCGTCGGTAGAGGTCATCGCTCAGATCGCCGAGGCTCTCGACCTGACTGCGGCCGATCTTTTGGGGGGGCCCGTCATCAGGTTCGTCGGCGACGAGTCCGAGGTCTCCCCGTCGCTACGAGCATTCGCCGACGAGGCGCAGCTCTCGAGCACCGACGTCACGATGCTCGCGTCAATCAGATGGCGGGATGAACAGCCGCCGCAAACAGCTGAGCGTTGGCGGTACGTCTATAGATCACTGCTGATGAGCCGAGAGATTGATCAGGAGCAGGGAAATGCCGAGAAGAAATGAGTGGCGTGAGCCGCTCGTGCGCAGATTGATTGACGAAAGCGGCGGGCAGTCCCCGGAAGACGTCATTGAGAGCTACGCAGATCGTCTCCGGGTTGCGGCGGGCGAGACCACTCTCCCGGTTCGTCCGCACATCGTTGCGAGCTTCCACGGCATCAAACGTAACCGCGCCAAACATAGCTTTGCCGGACGAATCTACGCAGAGCCCTCCGGCCAGCTCGTGATGGACATCAACGAACAGGATCCCGACGAGCGCCAGCACTTCACCGAGGCTCACGAGCTCATCCACCCAGCGTTCCCGGGCTTTGAGGTGGAACATCGCTACCGCCTGGATACCACGATGGACCGGCATGCCGAGAATCGTGAGGAGGAGTACCTGTGTGACCTAGGTGCCGCCGCGATGCTGATGCCCACAACGCTCGTCGCCGATCGCTATACCGTGCGCAACGGACTTGAGGATGTACAGGACCTAAGCCGCGACGCCGAGGTGAGTATCGAGGCAGCAGCCAATCGAGTGGTCGCCCTTGCCGACGAGCCCGCAGTGATGCTCTGTTTGACGTGGTCGCACAAGCCAGCCGACCGTCCAGCACTCCGCAAGGGTGTCGACGTTCCCAAGCGACTCCGTGTTCGCTACGCAGTCACAAGCCACATGAACCTGTACGTTCCAAAGTTCAAGGGCGCCGACGACGGAAGTCTTTTCTGCAA